>CAVPBK010000006.1:0-1632501 GCA_963701855.1 Nitrospirota bacterium | reverse complement strand
TCATGATAGGTGGACCGAGGCGGTTCGGCGATGAACGTGGAGTAGAAACCATGGCCCCACCCGTCCAATCCAAACACATGGTCGTGCCAGAAGGTGGTGCCGAAATCAGCGTCCACATACCATCGCTCGCGGATCCATTCCACCGACACGATCTCGCCCTTCTTATGGCTATACTTCAGCGGCCGCTCGAACGTGATCGTATTGCCTTCGATCTTGCTGATCCGGGCCGACTCAAAGCCACCCACTTCGTCCATGCCCACGCCCAACTCGGTCTTGACGTGATAGCGTGAGGCATCCTTCACCTTGATGCTGCTCGCTCCCTTGGCCGCATCGGCCTCCACCGTCGTGTTCATCGGCACAGGCATGCCCTTGCCGGGATGCTCGTCCTTCAGAATCGTGAACGGCCGGAACCACATCTCATACGAGAAGCCGATAATCGGGCCGTCCGACGCCTGCGTATCGAACTGGAACATGTGCGGATGCAGGTTCGTCTTGCTGGAGAACCCTTGCCGCACATCATCTTTCAACTCGCTCTTGTACACGACGTTGATGCAATCCTGCACGTTGCCGCGAATCACCAGCGGCATCTGTTTGGCTGGATTCTTCCTGACTTCCTGCTCTTCTTCATGCAGCACGTAGAGCAGTCCTCCCGGATCCACAATCGCCGGCGTCTTGGCCGTCGCCTTCTTGAGAGTGATCGGCAACGTGATCGCGTGGATATTGAAGTACTTCTTCGGCGCCCCTTCAGGACACAGGCTCCAAGGCCCTTGTTCACCCGGTTTCGGCGGTTCAGTGGAGTTGCTGCCGTCATCGCGGCGATGGATCGGCTCCAGCCAAGGCGCCCCGCTGTGGCTCGGAGAGAACGGCACGCGCCGACCCAGGTGCGGCCGAAGCCATGGCCAGGCGATCTTGCCGGATTGTGGATCGAAGAGATCTCCTGCCGCTTGCCCGGCGTCGCCGACTTGTAGTTCACCCATTCATACGTCGTCTCAAGCTCGCTCATGGCCTTCTGCCCGTCCCAAGCCCAGTTGTTGACGGTCGAATCATAGGCCAACGTCTGCTCTTTTTCGGTGTTCTTCTTGCCCGGCTTGCCTTGCGGCGTGAGCATCATCTCCACCCAATCCTTGATGGAGACCTTGACCGGGTTGGCTTTCCAATCGGTCTTGTCTTTGGTGATCTCATACTTCTTGCCGCCGTACCAATCCACTGTGGTGCCGACAAGCTTATCCGACGGAGTGCCCGTCTTGATCTTGCCGATGCTATCCGGCAGTTCGACCAACGGCTTCATCACATCGGTCTGGGAGCCAGGCGCTTGCAGCGTGTTATACACACGCCAGAAACCCCACATGCCCGTCACATAATGTTGCGGGATGTGGCAGTGGAACACGAACTCGCCGGCCAAGGCTTGCAGGCCCCCCGATCCACCCTCAATCACCTGATCGTAGACCTCTGTCGGCCCGATGGACTGCACGTCCAAACGGTCGAGGGGTCGCTGATCGCAGGAAATTTCACTGGCCCATTCTTCGACAAGGCAAAGTCCAGATTGCTGTTCCCTGGCTGGCGTGCCCAGCGGATGGAGCCGCCGTGGAGGTGATGCGAGTGCACGATTTCCGAGCCGCCTGCCATCCGAAACTTGGCTGGATCGCCGAGATAGGATCGAGGAACGGTCGTGGCCGGGTCGCCGAAGGTATAGGATCCGTACGCCATAGACTCGTCGCCGTAAAAGCCCATGTGGGCCTGAAGCTCGATGCGTGTGCCATGCGGTTCACTCCGGTAATTCAGCAACCGCGCGCCCGGCCGATAGGAATCGGTATGCGGATCGCGCTGGGGCAGCATTTCGCCCTTCTTATTCAAGAGGCGAAACGCTTCATCGCCGGCCTCATGATAGAAAATCGCGAATTCTCGAAAGTCCGCTCCTTCGGATCTTCGATCATGGCCTCCCAGCCGCTCGCCATCGGCTTGCCGTCGAAGGGGCTGAGATAGCGTGAGCCGCGCGGCTCCACGACGAGCATGCCGATCAAGCCCTGGTTGAACTGCTCGCGCGATGCATGCGACCGGAAAAATCGTGCCCCCTCCTGAGTATCCGGCTTGATATACCACTCAAAACTCTGCTGCCCGCCCGGTGCAATCGTGCCTTCTGGATTCGAGGGAGTCGCCGGCTTGCCGGTAGCCGCCACCACCATGGATGAACCGTGATGACCAAGCTCGTCGGCTCCTCTGTGATCTCATTATGCAAGGTGAGCTTGAGGCAATCGCCTTGATTGGCTCGAATCACGAGAGGCTGGATGACATCGCCCTGCAAGCCGTTCGACACGGCGCCGGGATCATTTTCCTTCTCCCGCGCTTCCCTGTTCGCGGTTTCTTCGCCGCGGACCTTTTCGACGTTCTCCTTCAGCACATACATGTAGCCGGGGAAATAGTCGAGAAACCGGCTCAGTGTGATCTCGACGTTGATCGCCGAAACGTGATAGTCCTTCACCGGCGCATTCGCCGGGCAACGCTGCCCGCTGCTAACGGAGACTTTGGTCGGATCCTCCGCCACCAGCAGAACCCCCTGCTGCAACATGTGACTGTTCGCGCCGGTGCTATACGCACCTTTCTTCCCGATGACTTCCTGTTGTCGCTTCACCTCCTCCATCATGCGGTCGTGCAGGATCGCTCCGCCTTCGCGATAAATCACCTTCTCCGCCGATGACTCCCCCACGTCGCCATGGTGGGTGTGCTGGTCTGCAGCCAGCCCGATCGGAGTTGTCAGCAGGCTGCTGACAAATAGCGCTGTCGGCAGACTTGCTGCCATGCGATAGGCGCGGCAGCTGCGCGAACTTAATACCCTTTTCATACCTCGGCCTCCTTCTTCCACCGCCATCCTTCTTCCGGACGGACGGGCTGAGATTGATTCTGCCCCTCTGTGATCATCCACTGCTCCGGCCGGCCTTCACCGCTTCCAGCAGTCATGCTTGGTTCGAAAAATAATTAAGAGCCGGTGAAGGTTTCCTCCTTGCGGAGGAGAGGGTCATTCGGAGGCCGGTCCTAATCACCCAGACCTCCACCAGCAATGTTCAGCTAGCGCAACAGCTGTGCCGAACATCAGATCGATTGGCGATCGAAGAAATTTTCTCAGTGGCAACGTGAGTTACGTGATGAATGCGGCAAGATGATCGAAACCGTTCGTGGCGCTTCTTTCCACTGTGTTAGACAGCTGAAGCTGGCGCAATAATCCGATGCCAGAGTTATCAATGTCTTAGCTTGTCTAACTTCTTGGACAGTCGGAGGAGAGAAGTGGGGAAGAGAGGGGCACTGGAGGGCTATTCAATCTGATAGTCACGGATTTTGTTGTACAGACTCGCCCTGCTGATCTTGAGGAGCTTGGCGGCCTTCGCACGATTGCCTCCGGTCTGCTGGAGCGCCTGAAAAATCCGCGCACGTTCCGCCTGGCGGGTGGCCCCGCGCGCAACAGTACGGAGCCCGTGCCCTGCCGGTTCCGATCCCATCGCCACGATGTCGTTGCAGCTAAGCTCGGGACCGGTGGTGGTGACGACCGCCCGTTCAATGTAGTGTTGCAACTCCCGGACATTGCCGGGCCATGAGGCCTGAGTGAGCGCCTGCATCCCATCCGGCAATACCTGCCGGATCGGCTGCCGGTGGCGCTTACAGGACGCCGCGACGAAGTGCTGCACCAAGAGCGGGATGTCTTCCTGTCGGTCTCGGAGTGGAGGAAGAGACAACGGTAACACCGCAAGGCGGTAGTACAAGTCTTGCCGAAACGCCTTGGCCTTCACGAGTTCGGTCAGATCCTTATTCGTTGCCGAAATGACCCGCGCATCGATCTTGATCGGTTGGTTTCCCCCAACCCGCTTGATCTCTCCCTCCTGAAGCACTCGCAACAGCTTGGCTTGAAAGACCGCCGTCGTGTCGGCGATCTCGTCGAGGAAGATGGTCCCGCCGTCTGCCTCCTCGAAGAGTCCACGCTTGGAGGCATGCGCGCCGGTGAAGGCTCCTTTCACATGACCGAACAACTCACTCTCCAACAGCGTTTCCGGCAGCGAACCGCAATCGACCACGACGAAGGGTTTATCCCGCCGATAGCTGGCGCGGTGAATCGTTTTGGCCACCAGTTCCTTGCCGGTGCCGCTCTCCCCTTGAATCAGCACGGTCGCGGAACTGTCCGCCACGAGCCGGATCATATCGAGGATTTCTCGCATCGGCGCGCTCGAGCCGATCAGCTCACCTAACTTCGAATCGTGTTTTACCTCCACGCGCTCACCGCTTGTCTGTTTCGCAGGCTTCGGTGGCACCTTGAACAACACCAGCACAGACCCGACCTCGCCGTTGCTCGCGACAAGCGGAAACGCCTGATGCATCCCACAGGCCGTACCGTCCCCTCCGATAGAACAGGCCACGGACTGGACCTCCGGCGATTCGTATAGCTTTGTCGCCGGACAGGTACCACAGGGATCGTTCCGATGAGCAAAGGCCTCATAGCACTTCGCCTGATGGTCGGACAATGGGGATGTTTCCTCAGACCATGCGGATTCATTCGCATAGATCACGTTGAAATCGCGACCCAAGACCGCCACTCGATCGGAAGACCCGCAGGCTAACTGCTTGATGGCTTCCAGTCGAGCTGCAAGGATGGGATCAGCACAGGAGGAAACAGTAGTAGATTGCTTTTGAGATCCGGCCATCTCACATCTCTCATAGGCTGACGAATCAATACTGTCAAAATCTCAATTGATTTCTCCATCCAATGCCTGGCCTAAGAGCCTCCGCACAGCCCCTTTGAGCTCGCTGAGGCGAACCGGCTTATCGAAGTAGGCCTCGACGCCGAGAGCCAAGGCATTGGCTTTGGTCTGAGAGTCTCCAAATGACGTCAGCAGAACAATCGGCACCCCGGGAGCAAACGTCCGGAGCCTGGAAATATAATCTAATCCACCTGCCGGCATACGAAGATCCGAGATAATCAGCGTAGGGCGGGTATCGAGCACCGATCGAAGAGCCTCGTCCCCATCAACCGCTTCTCGGATGGACAACCCCAGATCATACAGCTCATCGCAGAGGAGACTCCGCATCTCCCGATCATCTTCGGCGATGAGTATCACGGCAGACTTCCTTTCCTCTGTCATCCCCTGTGCCATCCGTTGCCCCCCTTGGGTCAGGCCTTCTTCACTTTCTAGCAGGATAGGATGCACAACCCGTGCAAGCCGGACCATCTCGCCTGCGAGACATGATGGATTCCAGATCTGGGCCAACTTGCTTGAGATTTCCTCGGAATGAGCAGGGCCGGGGAAGGAAATGCGCCAAAGTCTGATGAAAATCGCAACAGAGGGCAACTCGCTTCTGTCGCAGATTGCGACATCAGAGCGCCAGACTGCATTATCGGAAGGTCGAGTCTGAAGTTACGGCTAAGGCGTTAGAGAACAGGCAAGACGGATGAACCTTCGAGGTTTCCGGAAAGTTTCACGTTTTCAGCGGAGCTTCGTCAATGGGGAATCGTATCCAAAACGTCGTGCCCTTGTCGACTACACTCTCCACAGCGATGGTCCCGCCATGTTCTTCAATGATACCTTTCACGACCGTGAGACCCAAACCGGTCCCCTTCCCGAAATCTTTTGTCGTGAAAAATGGATCGAATACCTTCGAGCGGATCTCCTCCGGCATCCCGTGGCCGGTATCGGACACACTGAGCCGCACGTGTCTGTTCTCTCGGTCAAGGCTCAGCCCAAGCCGCCCCCCCTCCGGCATGGCATGGAGACTATTCATCACAAGATTGATCAATACTTGGATGAGCTGGTCCCGATCGGCACAGACGAGAGGCAAGGACGATTCGATCGTTTTCTCAACCGTGATGCGGCTGTGGGCGATCCGTTCCTCGAACATCTCCAGACTGTCGTCCACGATCTCACCGAGATCGACAGCCCGCCGTTCCGGCGTCCGCCGTCTGGCAAAGGCAAGGAGTTGATTCATCACCTTGGTGATTCGCTCGACCTGCGTAACGATGGTGGCAAGACCCTTCTTCATTCCTTCATCGTCTGTGCGTTGGAGCAGATATTCCGCACGCCCGAGGATCACGTTCATCGGCGTGCCGATTTCATGCGCCATACCGGAAGCCAATGTGCCCAGCTCCGCCAACCGTTCAGTCCGTCGGAGTTGCATCTCCATGCGTTTGCGCTCGGTAATATCCAAGATCGACGCCACCACCCCCATTCCCTTGGATGTCTGAAAAGGCGTGAGTCCGATTTCAACAGGAAATTCACTCCCGTCCTTCCGCAAGCCAAATAGCTCGCGTCCGCCTCCCATCAATCGTTTCTCGGGAGCTTTTTGGAACCCGGCTCGGTGCTGCCGGTGACCGAATCGAGACGGCCCTGGAATGAGCATCTCGACCGACTTGCCGAGCAACTCGTCCCTCTCGTAGCCGAATTGGTAGAGTGCAGAGGTATTCACCATCATAATCGTGCCACGCTCGTCCACAAGCAGCATGCCATTGGGAGCGGCCTCCACAATGAGACGAAACTGCTGTTCGCTATCGGATAATTCCTGGCTCACCCCGGCGTCTTCCCCTCGATCTCGCCCAGCTTCCGATAGAGCGTCTTGCGATCGATTCCGAGCATGTGGGCTGCCTGATATTTGTTACCACCGGTCTTCTCAAGAATCTTGAGGATGTATTCTTTCTCCACTTCGTCCAGCGGCAGGGTCCGTTCAGCCGCATCGTCCAGCACGCGCCGATCGCCACGGGCTCCTTGAATTGTGACCGGGAGATCGTCAGGAACAATCTGCTCGCTTCGGCTGAGCGTGACGGCCCGCTCGATCACATTCTCCAGTTCCCGAACATTGCCGGGCCAGGAATAATCCACCAACATCGCCAGCGCAGACTCACTCACGCCCTGTATCTGTTTTCCGCGAGACTCCCCACACTTCTTCATAAACGCGTTTACGAGCAGCAGAATATCTTCGCGGCGCTCGCGCAAGGGGGGCAAGCGCAGTTCGATCACATTGAGCCGGTAGTACAAGTCTTCTCGGAAGCGCTTGGCCTTGACCTCTTCCGTCAGGGTGAGATTCGTTGCCGCAATGATGCGTACATCGACGGCGATCGGTTTGTTGGCCCCCACGCGGCGAATCTCTTTCTCTTGGATCGCGCGCAAGATTTTGGCCTGCAGCATCAACGGCAGTTCGCTGATCTCGTCGAGAAACAGCGTGCCCTTCTGCGCCTCTTCAAAGAGGCCCCGCTTGTCCGCCTTCGCATCCGTGAATGCGCCTCGCATATGGCCGAACAGCTCGCTTTCGAGCAGCTGTTCCGGAATGGCGGCACAGTTGACGGGGATAAACGGAGCATCCCGGCGATCGCTATTGTAATGGATCGCCTTGGCCACCAACTCCTTACCGGTTCCGCTCTCGCCGGTGATCAACAGATTCGTCGGACTGTCGGCCACACGCCGGATCAGGTCGAATATCTCCTGCATCGGTTTGCTCTTGCCGATGATCTGATGGAAGCTGTACTCCTTGTGGACTTCGCGCCGGAGCCTGTTCACCTCACGCCGTAACGATGCTTCGCGGATCACACGCTCGACGACGCGAACCAACTCGTCGTTTTTTACCGGCTTGGTCAAGTAGTCGCTGGCGCCCCGTTTCATAGCCTCGACCGCGGTGTCCACCGACCCGAAGCCTGTCATGAGAATGACGCCGATATCGGGATAGAGCCGCCTGATTTCCGCCAGCAACTCCGTCCCCTGCATCCCTTTCATCCGTAAATCCGTCAACACCACGGCATAGTCTTGCTCGCCCAACAGCTTCAACGCCTCTTGCCCACTCCCTGCCGTTGAGATCTGATGCCCGCGATCCTTGAGCACATCGTGGAGAAGCTCCCGCATTTCCGCATCGTCGTCGACGACAAGAATTGCTCCCCATTCTTCGGTCATGCTGCACTCCTTCTCCAATCTGGTTTATCTGGCCTATCTTGTTCGTCTCGTTTGTTTGGTTAAACCTGACTGACCAGACCAACCAGATAAACCAAACAAACCAGATGAACCAGACAGACCATAATCATGAAGCTAGCCCTTTGCCCTGGAAGGGGTCAAGGTTGTTTTGGCGCGAAAAGCCACATACAAACCCCCTCTTGGTGAGGAATGCCCCACTATTCGCTCTATTTATTGATGTTTCTGCCAACTATTATCATGATTAGCAAAGGTAAGACCAAGTATCTGACGGGGAACAGGCGCTCGCCGGACAGCAGGAGCGGTTGCGCAGATTGGCACGAAACAAGATCAAAGAGGTGTGGCTACTTCACCTTAGAGAAATCGGCAGCGATTCTCGCCTCATGTCCATCCTGAAGATTCACAACGAAAACGGACGCCGCGGTGGGATCGAATGTTTCATAAGCAAAGAGTGCGGTAAAGCGTGACCGGTAGGTCGGCCCGCTTCCCTCATTCTTTCGGCCACGTTCAGCTTTTCCAATATCGATGGGCTTGATCCTCTTGGAGCCCTGTTGCAACTCAATCAAGGCACCTTCTGCAAAGTATTCGTCATCGCCACACAGCTGAACTTCAATCTCCATATTGGGCATGTCCACGACTTTCTTAATAAACTCTTCTGGCATGCGCACATCAGTTTTCCTCTTCTTGGACTCCGCCGCTTCCTGTCGGCCAAAGGCTTCAAGTCGATAGCGTTTGGTCCGGAGGACGGCACTGGCACCACAGGAATCTTTCTCTGGATCGGCGCCTACACGCGTAACCATAGAAGCGTGCTGGAGGATCTTCTTGACGTCCTCTGGGGTATTGGCCTTCTCCATCGGCACCCGCCCGGCTTCCAAGGCTTTTTGTGCTTCTTCCGCTGAGAGCTTCGCATCGATCGCGAAGACCGGATGGAGACAGACGACCGTCAACAGGCCCGCGACCGCACAAATAGCAACGCCACCGATTCGCGTCGCCGATGTTAGGCATCGCACGCTCATGACTCCCTCCGTATATAAGGCAAAGATTGATGGGGCGGCATTGTACGGAAGCCCCTACCCCTTTGCAATTAGGCTGAGAAGCGGGCCCAGTTGGCATAGGGCTTGATGGCATAGAGTTCGTCAAGATCGACCGGCATGCTTACACCGGCTTGTGTAAGCAGCTGGGCGACTAGGCGAAGCGGCAGGCCGACTACCGTCGGAAAATCTCCGTCAATGGAATCGACCAGGTCGCCGCCCTCTCCTTGGATCGAGTAGGCGCCGGCCTTGTCGAGACTTTCTCTTGTCCCGAGATACTGCTCATGCATTTGTTCGTCGAAGGGCTTCATCCGAACGACGGCCGTAGATAATGCAACGAACGTCTATCGCACGAGATGAACAGACGAGCGCAACCGCCGTGCGTACGAAATGACCGCGGCCGGCCAGGCGCCGGAGCATCGCACGGGCCTCCGCCAGATCGCCCGGTTTCCCGAGCATGTGATGATTCAACTCAATCACTGTGTCGCTCCCCAGCACAATCGCTTCCGGCTCTTGCCTCGCGACCGACTGGGCCTTGCCCTGCGCGAAGGACATTACCTGTTGGGTCGCCGGACAATCAACCTCCAGCCGCTCCTCGAAGGGTGGTATTTTGACGTTGAATGGGATGCCCAGCAAAGCAAGCAACTCACGTCGGCGCGGAGAGGTTGAAGCCAGAATAAGTGGCATCTACAACGCCGGAGAAGGCTCGGCAGCAAGCGGCATCTGGTCGGAGACCTCGTTGAAACTCGTGCAGTGCATGCGATAATCGGCGAGCACCTGCTCCAAGTCAGCGACCGACGAGACTCGAAACATACCAGCTCGCAACGAGGCTGCATGTGGAAACCCTTTGCAATACCACCCCAGATGTTTGCGCATCCGCCGAAACTGGCGCTGCCCACAGGCCTCTTCGAACCGGCGGGCATGATCGAGTAACACCTCGAAACGATCGTTGAGTGTCGGCAGCCACGGGTCCAGCCCCTCCTCAGGACGATGCTGCTGTAGAATGAGTCGCGCCTCTTCCTTCTGCCGAAAGAACCACGGGGCTCCGAGCGCGGCTCGTCCAACCAACACGCCATCGACTCCGGTCTCCCGCACACGACGGACGACGTCGTGATAACTATGCACGTCTCCGTTGCCGAACAGCAAAGTTCCGCTCCCCCGCACGATCTCCGCGGCCCGGGCAATGGCGTTCCAATCCGCCTCCCCCCGATACATTTGCTGCAAGGTGCGTCCATGAAGGGAGATGACTGCCGGCTGCTCCCTGAGAAGATGTTCGATCCATTGGTCGATAACTACCACGTCGTAGCCGAGCCGTGTCTTGACAGTCAGTGGGATCGTGTGTCGGACGAGCGGACGGGCATCCTGTCGTAGCTCGTTCATCCGCCAGATCGCCGCCACTCTGCCAGGCTTGAGACCGGCTCCTTCAAGGGTCTGACCAGCTGTCCAATCGGCGATTCCCTGCCGAGCGGCCTGCATAATGGCCTGGGCCACATCCGGCGTTCGGATTAGTCCCGCTCCCGACCCGGATGAGGCCACACTCCGGGAGGGACAGCCCATGTTGATATCCAATCCATCAAATCCCAACTCACACACGGCATGAGCGGCCTGGTAGAAAAGGTCCGGCTCTTTCCCATAGAGCTGCGCGACGATCGGTCGTTCCGCCTCATGATAGATGAGGGAGTCCAACAGAAACTCCGGTCCCCGGCAGACATCATGCACATGCGTGAACTCCGTGAAGGAGACGTCCGGCTTCCCGTGCATCGCCACGGTATAGCGAAACGTCGCATCGGTGACCCCATCCATCGGAGCCATTCCGATGACCGGTCTGGTGAGTGACTGCCAGAAACTCATTGGGATGGCTCCATCTCCATCACAGGTTCCCCCACTTCATTCGCCTGAGCATAAGCCAGGCGCAACATGTCGCATTCCTGTTGCACACAGACACGCGCATCCGGCGCACACTCCGTCACAAACTCGAGAAACCGTTCGATCTTGAGGAGGAAGAAATCATACGAATGCGTGAGGGGTCGTGGCGACCGAAACCAGAAGGTCACAAACTCAGTCAGAACAATGCCCCGCTCTGCTAACGCCCGGCAGGTCTGCGGAAACATTTCTTCGAGGTCTCCTCCCCAATGCAAAATCTCGTGCGGCAAATAGGACTCGCGGTACCGTGTTACACCAGTCGCCTCCGAGGCCGCTTCCTCCCACTCCAGTCCTGTCATCGGGGCTTGTCCTGAGATAATTTTCGCGTAGCGCGCATAGTCGTCCCGTAATTGCTGTCGATCCGGCTGGCACACCGGCTTCTGGACTGAGGCCGAACAAGGCTGTAGTCCCATTGGCTCTACAACCGTTCCTCTGGCCATCGTCTGCTGAACGAAGAGGGAGAAACACCGAACAGCCTCTGCATACTCCTCCACAATTATCTCAATCGGTTTGGTGTCCACTTCAAGAGCCACCGCCCGGAGACTTACGAGATTCGAATGGGCGAGAACCTGTTCGAGCATGGTGAAGAGAACCGATGGAATAGGCGCAGCATGGGCGTCGATCCATTCAGGAAGCCCCTCTCCTCCCTTTGGCTCACCAGCCGACTCATGGCAGGCCAATCCCGCTACGTGGAGTTCGACGACCCGCTCCAGAGGAAATTCGTCGAGGAATGCCCCAACGAATCGCCCAAGCGATATCCGTCGGGAAGTGGCGGTATAGCGATAGGCCGTCCAGAGGTGTCCGATGTCCAGGACGAGACCGCAGGGTACCAGCGCGGTGATGATGCGAAAAAAATGGGGAATCGGAATCGTGCCGGCGGAAAAATATGTGAGCGGCGGCATCTCCAAGAGAAAGAGCGGTGAGGTTCCATCCGCTCGACGACCCTGCCGATCCACCGCCTGCTGAACCATCGCGATATTTTCCGCCACCACCTCGGCGCTCAACCGCGTATACAATGGAGGAACATAGGTGCCGAACGAGTAGCCTGCCATCTGTTTCATCGCACATTCATGATTCAGCCAGAGACTTTGTATGCTGTTGAGTTGCGCCACCGTCTCGCCGACGTCCTGCTGAAAGAACGGAGATGCTTGCACGTCTGGCTGAGTGATCCACAGGCCTTCTCCGTGGTACGCCAGCGGCATATCCGGCACAGCCTGTCGAACCGCTGTCAGTGCGGTCGTCGTTGCCTTAAAGACTTCGAGATAGCCTGCCTGGAGTCCTCGCACTCTGAGCTCGTTCACCAGTTCGAACAGATTGGGGGAATAGACGTCGACTGAGAGCCCCATACCCAGTGGGGGAATATTCCTGAGGCGGCGCTGAAAGTCCTGTTGAACGAAATTGGAATCAGGCATAGGATTAACCCTTGTGCTGTTCTGGCAATTGGCCTAGTCTATTCGCCGAACCCCTTGTTTGACAAGGGAAGCCTCGATCACGGGCGAGGGAGCCCCGTCTGCTATACTTGGCATACGTCGCCAGGGGCGGACCCTCACGAATCGTGCAGGCGCGAATCGGAGGAAGTCTCGAGCCCATGACGAACGACGATGACAAGCCCTTCAAAACGACGCATCTGATACCCACTATGGTTGCCCATATGATGACACCAGGGGTCGTGCAAGTTCCGGGAGACGTATCTGTCAGCGAGGCGGCAATGCTGCTTGAGCGAGAGCGCGCGCCCTGCCTGCTCATCAAGGATACCGACACGCAGTTCGGCCTTATGACACCGACCGACATTGTGAAGAAAGTCGTCGCTCAGGGGCTCGAACCGCACGACATCGAAGTCCGGACAATCATGACACGCCCGGTGGAGTTCATCGAGTACGATGAGGCCCTGACAGAGGCTTCGACGCTCATGATGGCGACAGGCGCCTCTCTCTTAATCGTCACCAAACAAAACCAACCGGTTGGAGTGCTCAGTGCACAAGACCTGATGCTCAGCCCTCCCAGACGTGGCACAAGAATCCCCGTCGTGGTGAGTGTGGTCGGACAAGTATCGACACAGGGACTCAACTATAATGCCATGATTACCCAACTGAGCCATGTCGGAGCATTGGTCGAATCGACCGCGAAGATCCTGACAGGAACGAATGTCATACTGGCATTTTCCATTTCTGGTCAAAACACTCCCTTAACCATTCATGGAACGGTCCTGACCATCGGAGTTCCGGGAGCAGGGCCAAATGGCCCATCGAGCGGGAACCCCATCTGGCATGTCGATATTCAGTTCACCGATCTCTCATCGACCGATCTCGCTCGTATCAGGGCCTGGGCACTTCAAACAATGCCTCCCTCCTCTAATCCTTCCTAAGAAGCTGCACAAATATGTTCCGTTTTTTGACCAACAGGCGGTCAGCTGATAGAATTTTTTCTCCTTAGAATGATAAATCATAACCACATATGGATGACCCAATGAAGACTTCTCAGACCCGTTCCCATCCCCTCCCCTCGAACGAGCAGTTGCTCAGCCAAATCCGCCTGCTGCTTGAATGTCCGGAAGACGACCTGCAAGCCGCGATCATGAAGGAACTCCTGGCCGGAACGCTCCGACTCCACGATTCTCATCTAGACATCCTGGATCTCAAGATCGTCAATCGCGCCGTAAAAGAACTGCGTCACGCCTTCCGCGTATTTCACAACTATCGCGATCGGCGCAAGATCAGCATCTTCGGTTCGGCCCGCACCGCCTCGGATGATCCGAACTACCAGATGGCCTTCCAGTTTTCCCGTCGGATCGTCGAGGAAGGGTTCATGGTCATTACCGGGGGCGCCGACGGGATCATGCGCGCCTGTCAGGAGGGCGCGGGCCGCGAGAACAGCTTCGGGGTCAATATCATGCTGCCCTTCGAACAAGGCCCGAATGCTACGATCGCCGATGACCCTAAGCTCGTCACATTCAAATACTTTTTCACTCGCAAATTAATCTTTCAGAAAGAGGCCAACGCCATTGCCTTGTTTCCAGGCGGTTTCGGGACGCATGATGAAGGTTTTGAAATCTTGACCCTCGCCCAGACCGGCAAGAGCGATCCCCAGCCGATCGTGTGTCTCCAGGCTCCCGGCTGCGACTATTGGAACGACTGGTATGCCTTCGTCACTCGCCAACTCTTGGCCCGTCATCTGATCAACCCTGAAGATCTCAGCCTTTTCAAAATCACCACGTCCGTGGACGATGCAATCGATGAGATCAGGAGCTTTTACCACCGATTCCATTCCATTCGCTATGTGGGCCGGCTCTTGGCCATGCGGCTGAAAACCCGCATATCTGAAGAGCAGGTGTCCGGCCTTCATGACACGTTTGGCGATCTGTTATCCGAAGGCACCTTCGAATTGCGCGGACCTCTCCCCGAAGAACTCGACGAGCCGGATCTGATGGACTTGCCTCGGTTGGCCTTTATCTCCAATCGCCGGAGCGCGAGCCGGTTGCGTCAAATGATTGACCATCTCAACGCCCTCTGATTGCTTCTCGCGAAGACGCTTTAGTCTCGGAGCAGCATCGTGGTATGCTCGCCACAATGGCTGGTTCCCGCACACAGCACCCATTCTCTGAGCCTCCCACCGTCGTGCTCTATCACGCCGAATGTGCCGATGGGTTCGGCGCCGCTTGGGCGATCTGGAATCAATTTCCAGCGGCTCGGTTCATTCCCGTCAAACATGGGAATCCGCCCCCCACAGGGCTGCAGGACCAACGAGTCGTTATCGTGGATTTCAGCTATGCCCGCGAGACGCTGGAAATCATGGCTGCTCAGACACAGGCGCTCCTCGTGCTTGATCATCACATCACGGCAGAGAAAGCCCTCGCCGGCCTTCCCTATGCGTATTTCGACATGAAGAAGTCCGGAGCGGTCTTGGCCTGGGAATGGGCACATGATCGGCCTGCGCCGTGGCTCCTCGACTATATCCAAGACAAAGACCTCTGGACTTGGGCGCTCCCCTCCAGTCGGGAAATCAATGCGGCCGTGGCCTCCTACCCATTCGAGTATCACCTCTGGAGTCACTTCAAACAGAAGGAGTTGGAGCAGGAAGGTCAGGCCATTTTGCGTTATGAAAGCGAACTCGTGAGCAAACTTGCAGCGCAAGCGATGTTGATCGACTTTCACGGAGCCGTCGTTCCGTCGGTTCACAGTGCGGTTCTGACGAGTCAGATCGGCGAGCGCCTCTCCACTGAGCATCCATTTTGCGTCATATGGCACGATCGTGACGGACGCCGCTATTACAGCATGCGCTCGCGAGAGGATGGGACCGACGTGGGTGCCATCGCCGCGTCTTTCGGCGGTGGAGGCCATACGCATGCCGCGGGGTTTTCAGTCTCCCTTGGGCCTGATGGCTCCTTGCCGGATGACCCAGCGCTCCCTCGATCAGTCATCGACCGTCGCAGGCCTCCTGGCTGAGCTGGTTCATCTGGTCTGTCTGGTTGATCTGGTTTGTTTTGTTATCTGGTTGGTCTTGTTTAACCATACAAATGAGACAGGCCAAATAACGTCTTCTTCCCCTAACTAAGGGCACCATGATCCCTCTGCATGACGACAACCCAACCGAACGGACGCCGGTGGTTACGATCGGCTGGATCGCAGCCTGCGTCCTCGTCTTTTTCTACCAGGTAAGCCTTCCCGCCGGCGCAGGAGAGACATTCGTCTTTCAGTACGGGGCAATCCCGGCCCTCGTGTTCGGAGAGGTCGACCCCCCTGAGATGGGCGTAACAATTCCCGCCTACGCCACACTGCTCACGAGCATGTTCCTGCACGGCGGGTGGATGCATCTCATCGGGAATATGCTGTACCTCTGGGTTTTCGGGAACAACATCGAAGACGCCATGGGGCATGCGAAGTACATCACGTTCTACCTCACATGCGGAATTCTGGCCGCCTTGAGCCACGCCCTGACCGATCCGTCTTCGTCTATTCCCATGGTCGGAGCAAGCGGCGCCATTTCCGGTGTCTTAGGCGCCTATGTGTTGTTGTTTCCACGAGCCCGTGTGCTGGTAATGATGCCAGGCCTTGGCGCAACAAGGGTAGCAGCGGGTGTCGTCCTGGGTATGTGGTTCGTCATGCAACTGTTGAGTGGGGGCATGAGCGCCGGCAGTGAGGGTGGAGGCGTCGCATTCTTTGCCCATATCGGCGGGTTTATCGCTGGGATGGCACTGATTGGTCTATTCAAACGCCCGGACGTGCCCTTCTTTGCACCAGGCCGCAGGGGCGGATGGGATGACTAGGCTGGTTTACCTGGTTAGTCTATTTAGTCTGGTTCAACCAAATAAACGAGACAAACCGTCTGGTTTTCACGCATCCAGCAACTCACGAACTTTTTCCACCAGCCCGGCTTGTCGATAGGGACGCCTCAAGAGATACCGGGGGTTGAGGCGATGAGACAGCATCGCCTCGTCGTCATACCCAGAGATAAAGAGCGGCTTCATCATAGGGTGTTGCTCCAACAACCGTCTGGCTAAGTCGCGGCCTCCGATCTCCGGCATCATGAGATCGCTCACGGCAACATGAACGGCGCCAGAATGTTGCTGCGCGAGCAGTAACGCTTCAACGGACGAGCTCGCCTCCAAGACGTGATAGCGATGCCGCAACAATGTGGAGAGCGCGAGCTTGCGATCGATTTCATTCGGCTCCACCAGCAGAACCGTTTCCACATCTTTGGCTGCGACATGTGCCAGAATCGATGGGGCAGGCGGCCGACCCTGTCGTACAAGGGGAAGCACAACGCGCACTACAGTGCCTTCGCCGGGCCGGCTGACAACATCGACCTGGCCTGCACTGTGTTTCACAATGCCATAGACCGCGGTAAGTCCGAGTCCCACATTCATTTCCTTTGTGGAAAAGAAGGGTTCGAACATGTGCGACTGGGTCTCTCGGCTCATCCCACTTCCGGTATCGGTCACTTGAACCAGCACCTTGGGTAGATGCCCCCCCCTTCCATTCACCAGCCCATTCTCATGCCCAGGGAATGCCTGCTTCGCCTCAATCAGCAGCCGACCACCATGTGGCATGGCATCCCGCGCATTCACCGCAAGATGAAGCAGGACTTGTTCCAGTCCTTCACGATCGACCTCCACATCCATCGGCGCATCTTCAATGACCATGCTGAGATCGATGGAGGCGGGCAGCAGTCCTCTCAGCACTCCACGGATCTCCGTCAGCACGGCCTTGATCGAAAGTACCTGCCGGACGTGACCGTCGTGGAGACCCAATCCAGCCAATTGAGCGGTCACGGCTGCAGCCTGCCCTCCGCTTCGAAATATGTCATCAACCGGCCCATAGAGTGGGTCATCCGGCTTGAGGCGAGAGAGGACTACACCCGTCTGCCTCCCGATCATCGAAACGAGATGGCTGAGTTCGTTGGCCATTCCCCCGGCAAGCCGACCGATCGCTTCCATCTTCAGCGCCTCACTCAATTGCTGCTCAATGCCTTCTCGCTCCTTCTTCTCCTGCCGGACATGCTCATTCGACCGTGAGAGATCACCCTTGAGCCCCTTGATCCGGACCTCCAACTGATCGCGCGACGCTTGCAAGGTCCGTTCAGTCTCTTTCAGAGCCTCGATATTCCCCAGCAATAGTGTTTTTTGTTGCCGTTCGACGCCAATCGTTTGCAACGCGAGCCCATAGAACATCGCCATCACCAACAAAACCGGTATTCCCAGCAAATGCCCGGGCGACAGAGCGCCAGTTTGTACAACCCCTTGATAGAGGATGACGCCATACCCGGCACAGAGCAACAGAGATAACCCAATGACATGTGAGAGCCGGCGCACCGAGGCGGCAATGAGCATGAGGACGAAGTACGACAGATAGAGTTCCGACCGGGCATTGCCCGAAAGATAGATCGTCCCTGTCACGAGAGCCGTGTCGATCCCAATCACGGTCCCGCTGAACCACGCAGCCTGTAGGATCGAGGTCGGCGCATACCACAGACACAGTACCATTGCCGCCAACCCAACGACGATCACCCCGATCGTTGAGCGGCTTGCTATCAGTTCCGCTCCCGACAATAACTGGTAGGCCAACATAACGCCGACCAGCGACTGAAGCACAACATATCGTGGACGCGAAATCGAACTATCGTGAGACGAATCTGCCGAAGACGGCTCGACATGACTTTCAGAGGGTAAAGCAAGACTGCTCATCTGTAGGTTCTCCTGTTTGGGCAACCGAATACTGCAGGATGTTGAGAACTCCTGCCAGCAGCGTTCTCGCATCATTCAGATTCTCAACGTACCCCGGAGGGTACGCCTCAGCCCTTCACTCGCCGCGGCCTTGCTGGACAGCTTTTTTGAGCATCCTGCGCGAGGGAATTCCTGTTGTGCCAGACGTGCGGACCAAACGAAGTTCTCACATGCCAAAATAGCTTTTCCGAAGCCCAACGGGAGATGAGCAAGTCCTGTACCGATACCCCGATAGGGCGGAACTATGTTTTCTCAGTAGGCTACGCCATGAGGATCTGAGCCGTGTGATCAATCTCCCTACAGCACATCACAAAATAGAACGATGTGGAATGGCCAAAAAACGTCTCACATTTGGGTTTTCCTAGGAACCTGTCTAACATTGCTGTTCGTGACGAGACGAAGGAGGTGCGGCCGGATGCGAGGCCGCAGGCCTGGAAAAACCGGAGGCGTATTGGCTGGAATAGGTTGACGTTTTTTCAGGGCCGAGAACGATGCAACTGGTCGTACATCATTCGCCGAACTTGCTTGGCATGATCAAGGGCTTGACTAAGCGTCTCCCCGAGGAACGTGACATGTCCCATTTTGCGACGGGGACGAATCGCACGCTTGCCGTAGAGATGGAGTACGGCGCCAGGAACTTCCAGCAGGGTCCGACAACCTGCGTCCTTCATAAAAATTTCGGCATCGTTCCCAATGAGATTCACCATGACGGCTGGGCTTAGCAGTCTCACTTCACCAAGTGGCATCCCGCAGATGGCGCGAACCTGTTGCTCAAACTGGGACACGCTGCAGGCATCAAGCGTGTAATGGCCTGAGTTATGAGGCCGCGGGGCAATCTCATTAATAAGCAGTTCCCCGCTAGGCAGCTGAAACAATTCGAGACAAAATACCCCGACCCCTTCCAGCCGATTGACGACCTGACACGCAAGAGCGGCCGCTTGCTCGACCACAGCTGACGATCCTGGGGCCGGCACCTTGGTGGTTCGAAGAATCCCCTCTTCATGTTCATTCTCAGCCAAGGGGTAAGTGCAACTCTGTCCCTCAGCCCCACGGGCCACTAGAATCGAGAGCTCCCGCTCAAACGGCACTAAAGACTCCACGATCCATCGCATGCCGGGACCAGCGGATTCCGACAATGCTTGTTCCACCTCTCGAACATCGGACTCTCGGATGATTCTCCACTGCCCCTTGCCGTCATAACCTGCCGTTGCCGTCTTACAGAGGGCTGGATAGCCGACCTGCCGAACGGTGTTCGCCAATTGCTCTGGAGCGGTCAGTTTGGCGAAGGAGGGAACGGGAAATCCGTTGGAAGCCAAGAACCCCTTCTGTTCAAGGCGATCCTGAATCACACTCAGAACAGTTCTCGACGGACGAACCGGTTTCTGCTGCTCCAATGCTCGACAGAGCTCCGCCGGGATATTTTCCCATTCATAGGTTACGACGCTGGCCAGATCGGCAAAGCGCGCAAGAATGTGTCGGTCGGTGAACGGAGCGGGAAAACTGTGCGTGGCAATACGGTGAGCCGGCGCCTCTGGATCTGGATCCCAGACGGCGACATGATACCCGAGACGACATGCCGCCATGGTGAACATGGCGCCCAATTGTCCGCCGCCCAGAACACCCAGGACAGATCCTGGCTCAATGGCGACGGCCTTCACGATCGGCGACTCGGACGACCGGGACCTTTCGTTCTGGTCACCAGGCCCTTCGCTTCAGGAGACTGGAGCACACCGTCCGTCTGCGTCTGACGGAATAGTTTCACGCGAGCGGCAATCGCTGGATACCGGCCGGCCAGGATTTGCGCCGCAAGCAAACCGGCATTCTCCGCCCCTCCGATCGCCACAGTGGCGACAGGAATCCCTCTCGGCATTTGCACGATAGAGAGGAGCGAATCGAGTCCGCGAAGATTCTCCGTCGGAATCGGAATACCGATAACCGGTAGATGCGTCTTCGCAGCCAGCATCCCGGGAAGATGGGCCGCCCCGCCGGCACCGGCAATAATGACTTCGATCCCCCTAGCGGGCGCCTGTTCTGCATAGGCGAACAACCGATCCGGAGTCCGGTGCGCAGAAACGACCATCAATTCGTGTGGAATCCCGAGATCCGAAAGAATCGCAACGGCTTTTTCTAAGATCGGGAAATCGGACTTGCTCCCGCCCAACACCCCGACCAAGGGCTGCGGACGATCCGTTCCTCGCCGCCGAGATTGTGATTGTGACCCTTTGCTGAGACGAGACATATTCGCGCAGACCCTTCTCTCACGGCTCTCAAGGGAGTTCCACCTTAGCGATTCTCCGACTGATGGTCAAGCGCAGCCCTCTTTGTTTTTTTTGGCTTGTCTGGTTCATCTGGGATTTCCGGTTAGTGTAGTTTAAGCAAATAAACGAGACAAACCAGAGCAACCAGCCGGCTCCCACGCTTCACGCGTGTATCTCACGCGCCGCTGGCAGACTATCCTTGCAGTTCAGTTTGGACCGTCTCGAGGAGGGTCTTCATTTCAAAGGGTTTCTGAAGCGTGCTGTGGGCACCCAACATTTTGGCGACATCGAGAAAATTGAGAATGCCGATCATGTCACTGCCGCCGGTGATCGCGATGATTTTTACATTCGGGAATTCCCGCTACAACGTGACAGTGGTCTCCAGACCATCCTGATCGGGCATTAGAATGTCCATAATGACCAAGTCCGCCAGCGCCGGTCGATACTGCTGGAGCGCCTCCTTTCCATCGCGCGCTTCCGTGACGTGATAATCGGCCTGCCCCAATATTTCGCGAATCAATCGACGAATTTGGTCTTCATCATCGACGACAAGAATGGATGGCACCCAATACCTCAGCTTCGGTAAATAACTCTGGATCGTCGAGTTTCCTGTTCCTAGTTTCAGATTTCATGTTGTCTGGAAGCAACCTTCGAAAACTTGAAACGCTTGAACGGCATACGCTTCACGGGTTTCGAGCACGCCGACTGCGGAATTTTTCAGCATCCTGCTAAAAAATTTTTCCGAACTGTATCATCTCCCTGGTAAGTGGGCAAACAAACAATGCGTCATCTTCTGTGCCGATGCCATATCGACGGCGACGCGAAGGTATGGATGGAAGCGTTTGGCTCTGCCAGGATCGTCGCGCGAGTCTCGCGCTTCAGGATCTTCAAGTCTGACGCTTGATGAAGAAGGAGGCTGCCTGTGTTCGTCGTGAAATCTGCAGTTTATGGAACACGTTGGAGAGATAGTTCTTGACCGTCTTATCACTGAGTTGCAGCTCGGACGCAATTTCCTTGTTGGTCAATCCTTTCGCCACCAACGCCAGGACGCGCTCTTCCTGGGGGGCAAGGGATTGTGTTCGCACCGGGCCGGCCTGAGCTGGCTCGGATTGTATCCGATCCAACGCCCGTTGGATGAGGCCCGGACTGAGAAGAGATTGTCCGTTCGCGACAGCCTGAATCGATCGAACGAGCAGGTCGGAGTCGATAGTCTTGAGGACGTACCCCTGTGCGCCGGCCAGCACGGCTGCCAGGGCAAGCTCATCATCGGCAAACGATGTGAGAAAGATCACTCGCGTCTCGGGATGACTGGCGAAAACATCACGACAGGCCTCAATCCCTGAGCCATCCGGGAGTCGGACATCCATCAGTACGACGTCCGGTTTGAGCTGCTCGACCAACCGCACCGCGTCGGCTTTGGATCCTGCCTCGCCGACAATGGTGATACCGTGATGGTGATTGTGTAAGACGGTTCGCAGGCCGACGCGCACCAATTGGTGATCGTCGACCAAAAGCAGGCGAATCGGTTTAGCTGCGGACATCGGCGACCTCGTTCGGCAAGTCGAGTACGATGCGAGTGCCTTCATTCACCTTGGATAAGACGGTGAACCGTCCCCCGATCTTCTGCGCACGGGCGGCCATATTGGCCAATCCATGCCCAGTTTTCTTGGCGGCATTCTGGTTGAATCCACGACCGTTGTCGCGAATGCTCAACCGGACACCCTGCTTCAACATCTTGAGCGACACCCTGGCCTCTTGCGCGCGGCCGTGCCTGATACAATTACTCACCGCTTCTTGGATGACGAGGAATAGGTGCAAGGACTGTTCAGCCGAGACGGACTTTGCGGCACGGTTTTCGACCGCAAGTCGCACACGCGTGGCCTGATTCTGCGCCAGCAATGCCAGCATGCGCTGCAGCGCCATCGACAAGTCCTTCCCCTGGAGCAGATCGGATCCCAACCCCGCGATGAAGAGCCGGATCTCGCGCATGACCCGGTTCAATTGATCGATGGCCTGATTGAGCGGTAGACCGGATGTCTTGCGAGCCGTTGGAGACATCGTCGACTTGCTGGCTTCTAGGGTGAGACCCACGGCAAAAAGCGACTGTAGGATGCCATCGTGTAGGTCTTGGCTGATCCGTTCGCGTTCCTCAATGGCTGCCCGCAAGGCGCGTTCCCGCTGATGTAACGTCTCTTCCATGTGCTTGCGCTCGGTGATGTCGGTGGACGCGCCCAGCACCATTGTCGCGCGCCCCTCTTCGTCCAGAATCGGCCTTTTGACAGTCTGAAGCCAGCGGGTTCTCCCGTCGGAATCCGTGATGACTTCTTCAGGAAGGAAGCGTTCGTGAAGGGTATCCATCACCTCCAGATCTCTCTGACGAAAGAACGCCACCTCCTCCTGGTTGGGATTGAAGTCGGCATCGGTCTTGCCAATCAGGTTATCCACCGTCGTTCCATAGGCATCGGCGACCGCCTTGTTGACTAAGGTGAATCGCCCCTCACGATCTTTTGCGAAGATGAAATTCGGGTCGCTGTCGATCACCTGCCGGAGAAAGGCATGGGATAGCCGTAACTCCTCTTCTGCCCGTTTCTGCTCGGTGATGTCTAACATGATGCCGCGGACCTTGACTGGGCATCCTTCTTCGACAAACACGCTGACTATGTCTCTGATCCAGACAGTCCGGCCGTCGGCGGCGAGCATCCGGTATTCGAAATCATGGGGCAAACCCAACTTCGTCTGCTCCACGCAATACGCTACGCATCGTTCGCGGTCCTCGGGAAGGATATGTTCAGGCCAGAATGACGGATCGTTGAGCCATTGCTGAACAGGATAGCCGAGAATATGCTCAGCTTGGATGCTCACAAAGGTGAAACGAAAGGTGGCTGGGTCCGCCTCCCAAACAATCCCGGTAACGGAGTTGAGCAGGGAGGCATAGCGCTGCTCGGAAAGGCGCAGCGCCGCCTCCACCCGTTTGCGCTCTCCGATATCCCGCATGATGGCGCAGCTGTATTCGTTTCCCTCGTACTGCAGATAATTGACGGTGACCTCCGTGTCCAAGACACGGCCGGTCTTCGACCAATATTTCGTTTCGAACGTCAAGGATCCTTTCTCCTTCAACTTGTCCCAATAGGTGGGCCAGGCTTCCAAAGAAAAATCCGGATCGATGTCGTGGACAGTCATCGCGGTCAATTCGTCCCGCGTATATTCCAGCATGCGGCAAGCTGCCTCATTCACCTGCAGAACCTTCGCGTCCGGGCTGATCCAGAAGAAACCTTCGACGGCATGGTCAACAGAGAATTGAGTCAGTTTGAGAGCTTTCTGCGCCTGCCTCAACGTGGTGATGTCTTCATTCAGCACGATGGCGCCTATGAGAATCCCGGTCTCATCCCGGACTGGAACCGTCGAATTGTGAATGGTCTTCTTCGTCCCATCAAGACATTCGATCTCGAGGGTTTCGTTCAGAGAAGAGACACCTGTCGTCAGCACAGGGCTCAACGCCCAGCGATGTGGCCCTGTGGCTCGTTCGACGGTCTCCCACCAGCCCGCCGAGTTATCCGGGTTCTGCAGCCCAATATGTTTAATGTTCGACCAAATCTGCTTCGCCATCGGGTTTACCAGGAGCGGTTTGCCCGATCGATCGGTAAACCACACGCCCACAGGAAGCGCACCGAGGACGGTGCGGAGCTGGTGCTCGCTCAGGGCAAGTGCATCTTGCGCCTGTTTCCGCTCAGTGATATCCACCGTCGTACCGAAGACTTGGGTAACCTGCCCCTCGTGATCGCGAACGGCATGGCCTCGTATGTCCGTCCAGATGATTGTGCCATCCTTCTTGAACATACGCAGCTCATAGTTGCAATCGTCCCTTTCACCGTTGACGATTCGTTGCCAGTTGTCCATGGCGATGGATTGATCATCCCGATGCACAAGGTTAAGCCACACATAGGGATCTGTCGAAAGCTCGTCATCCAGGTAGCCGAACAAGCCCTTGAGATTGAGGTCGCCATGGTATGTGCCTGTGGCTACGTCCAGTTCCCAAACGCCGACCCTTCCAGCCGCCGTGGCTTGGGCGTACCGCTCTTTGCTCTTCCGCAGGGCCTCTTCGACTTGCTTGCGCTCGGTGATGTCATGAGTGACCGCCAGTTGTTCCGTTTGCCCCGTGACGGGATTCCAAAATGGCACAGCATAGCTCTCCACCCACCGGCGAGTTCCCTTGAGACCCTGAATTTCGAACTGGAGCGTGCGCTCGTGCCCCTCAATCACACTCCGATGCATACCGATAAAGGCCTCACGATGCGTGGGGGTAATGAGGTCGAACACCGAACGCCCGACCACCTCAGGCTCTCCGCATGCTTCGACCATTTTCAGTCCAGTTGGATTCATATGTAGGAGCAAACCATCGGCCGCGACGCGCTTGATACAAGCGGGGCCAGTATTCAACATAAGTGTGATGAGTACTTCCTGCTTCCGCCTCTCCTCTTCCATCCACTTGCGATCTGTGATGTCTTGACATGAGCCGGACATACGGCGAGGCTTTCCCTGCTCATCCCACAATGCCTGCCCGCGCCCGCGAATCCATCGATAGTCGCCTCGATTGGTGCGCAGCCGGTATTCGACATCGTACGGGACTCGGTGGCCGATATGCGCAGCCAGGTGGCCGAACACGCGATCCTTATCATCGGGGTGGATCCGGGCAACCCATTGCTCGATCGTCTCGAACGATTCTGACTCCTCTAAGTCCAGCAATTCCTGAACTCGTGGCGACCACCAGATCGATGTCTGCGGCGCATGCCAAGGCTCACCTGGAAGCAGATGGGCATCCCAGAGGATATCGTTCGACCCATCTACGGCCAGCGCGAAACGCTGTTCGCTTTCGCGTAACGCCTCCTCCACCCGCTTCTTGCCAGACACGTCTCGTCCGATTCCGGTGATGCCGACAGGCTCGCCGTGAGAATTCTTGAGCAGGGCGCCGGTCCAGTGATAGGGAATGACATGGAGGTCTTTGGTGAGCAGCTGACCGTCAAGTTCGGCATACCCTTCCGTGAAGGCCCGTTGAATGGCAGCAGCGGTGCGGGCCTGTTCTTCCGGAGGCACGAAGGCCAAGGCAGGCTTGTGCAACAATTCCTCCGGACTGTATCCCGTGACCTCCCCAACACGCCGATTCCATTTCACCATGTTACCTTGGGTGTTCAGAGCGAATACAATGTCAGGGATCGTTTCGATGACATTGAGTAAATCGGCCAGAGCCTGGGCGTTTTCCTGCTCAGCTCGCCTCCGTTCGAACTCCGCCGCAATGCGCGGGGCAAAGACTCCCAGCAGGGATTGCAGATCGTCGCTGCGTTCCAGAGGCTTCATATCCATCACGACTAGCAATCCAATGACTGCTCCGTTTTTCGTCCGAAGCGGCACCGCGCAATAGCTCTCGGCTCCAAGATCTGCCAAACGCTGGAACTGAGGAAACGTAGCCTGGACATCCCGGTCGAAACAGGTGAAGGTCTGTGTCAGTGCGGTGGCACAAGGTGTATGGGCAAGTTCATATTCGAAGTTGTCGACGAGGGCGCCTCCATCTGAGACAGCCAGGGTGTGGATCTTCTTGATGCAATCTCCCTGCACCTCCCCGATGATTGCGTACTGTACCTTCAGCACTGACGTCAGGTGTGTCACCAAGGCCGAGAAGAACTCCTCGCCAGTCTCCGCCGCTGTGCCTGCGGCGATAGCGCGAAGCAGGTCTGATTGCTCCCGCAAATCTTGTGCTACGCGGTCCCGTTCCGCCAGCTCGCGCGACAGATCGGCGACTTGGCCGCGCAACAATTCCATTTCCGGCAGATGGCCGATACTACTCATGGTGCTACTCCTTCCCATGCAAGATGGCGCTGTATTGCGGATAGGCACGGATCATCAGCATCGAAGCATCGATATGCAGCCGGTACGATCGCACTAATACCACTGCCTTGTGCGGAAAGATTTAGATGATGAGTGAAGAGGAAGAAAGGAAAAACAGAAGAGACGCCGCCAGCGTTCCAGCGACGAATCCCAGCCCTATTGTGTTGGTGCTGATGGGGTAGAGAGAACCGCATGTACGCAGGCCCTCGCCGGTGGTCCTGAACAGGGGTGTCGGGAGGGCTGTAGTATCTTACAGATAGCCTCCGGGTGTCTAGGACGGAATGGAGGGCAGGATTGATGTACGACGAGGGAATAACTTCGCCGGAAATCGGATTTCTCCGGCGCCAGCATGCACGAGTTTAATTTGGTGCCGAAGGCGGGACTTGAACCCGCACGGCTTGCGCCACACGCCCCTCAAACGTGCGTGTCTGCCATTTCACCACTTCGGCACTTAGCAGGAGCTTGCCCCGTAACTACGTTCTCGCATCGCTCAAACCCTCAACGTACTCAGCAGTACGCCTCGTGCTGTCACTCGCTGCGGCCTTGTTGCAGGACTTTTTGAAGCTCCTGCAGCCAGGATGCTCCAAATAGACTGTCACGTTGTCACGTGCTTGCAATTCATGAACGACGCGTGACAGTCTGAGGGAGCCGCATTATAGAAGTGGGCCAAAATCCTTGTCAATCAATAGAGGCTCCGGTAGAATCGGGCGGCTCATGCTCATCGGATCCTCCAACGTTGTGCAAAGTCTCCACAGCCTCACTTCCACGCTCGATGATATCGTTGAACGACGGGCACGGGAGTCGATCGCTGCGTTGTTCGACGTCGACAACACGCTCGTGCCTGGAGAAGCTAGCGAGGTACGATTCTTCCGGTTTCTGTGGCAGCGCGGCCTAGTGGGATGGAGCGAATTGGCCCGAAGCGCTGCCTGGCTCGCGAGACACATGCCTCCATTCTCGCTGCACGCGCTCCGCGAACGAAAAGTGTATCTGGCTGGCAAGTTCTCTGCAGATATCGAATCGTATGCGCAGGAGTTCTGTCGGGAGGAGATGATCGGCAAGGTGTCTTCACAAGGTCGCGCAAAGTTGGACGCGCATCGACAAGCCGGGCACCAGCTGATTCTTGTAACCGGTGCGCCCGATTTCTTGATCGAACCCCTCGCGGAGTTCTTGGGCGTACCTACAATCTTCGCCGCTAAGCCGGAGCAACGGGATTCCGTCTATACCGGCGCGTTGATTCCCCCGCTGCCCTATGGCCATGGCAAGCGTGAGCTGATCATCGCCCACGCTCAAGAAATGGGTCTCGATCTGGCCGGTTCCTACGCCTATGGCGACAGCCCCGGCGATCACGACCTTCTTGAACTTGTCGGGCACCCCCTGGTGGTCAACCCAATCCGGGGCATGGCTCGAACGGCCCAACGCCTTGGCTGGCCGGTCGCGACATGGAAATAATGCCGTGAATCGTTCAACGTTAACCGTTTCTACAGTCGTACAGTTTTCACAGGCCTCCATCTCGCGTTTCACGATCAACGTTTTACGTTTCACGTCTTGAGCCATGCGCGTTACCGAGATCTTCCATAGCATTCAAGGTGAGTCGAGCTACGCCGGACAGCCCTGTGTGTTTGTCCGGCTGACCGGATGCCCGCTCCGCTGCACCTGGTGCGATACCGACTATGCCTTTTATGGAGGACAAGAATGCTCGCTCGAAGAGATCTTGGAGAAGGTACTCACCTATGGCTGCCATCTCGTGGAAGTCACGGGAGGGGAACCGCTTGCCCAACCCGAAAGCCTCCCATTCCTGACCAGACTGTGCAACGCCGGGTACACGGTCCTCCTTGAGACCAGCGGCGCGATCGATATTGCGCCGGTCGATCCGCGTGTCCACGTCATCCTGGATGTGAAGTGTCCAGGAAGCGGCATGACGGATCGGATGCACTGGCCGAATCTTTCTCAGTTGGCGGCCAAGGACGAGGCAAAGTTTGTCCTGGCTGATCGAGCCGATTACGACTGGGCTCGTGAGATTATTGCCCGGTATGACATAGCCGACCGTTGTACGATGCATTTCAGTCCGGTCTTCGGCTCGCTCGATATGCGTGAGCTGGCCGAATGGATTTTGGCCGATCGCCTGCCGGTCCGTTTTCAATTGCAGATGCACAAGTACATCTGGGCGCCGGATATGCGCGGAGTATGAAGTGTAAGCGAGACAAGTAAGACGTGCGTGACAGGCGCGACTCGCCAAGCTGAAACTTCCGACCCGCCCCGCTTGTCTCGCGAGTCCCGCGCGAATAACGAGCGACGAGAACCAAGGAGATGCAAATGAAGATCATGCAGGTCACGGTACAGGTTGGGCGAGCGGAGATGGCATCCGTAGAGGTGTTGGTGCTGACGCACTGTGAGGGAGAGGCATTGGCCAAACAAGATGCGGCCCTGCTCGATCGGACCCTCGGGGGTTCATTGAGCAATCTGGTGCAGTCCAAGGAATTCGAAGGCAAGGCCAACGAAGTCTTGCTGTATCACACGCAGGGTACGGTGTCTGCGAAGCGGCTGCTGCTAGTCGGTCTAGGCAAAAAAAGCGAGGTGACGCTAGAGACGATCCGGCAAGCGCTAGGCTCAGCCGCGAAGCGTGTTCGCCAGACGAAGGTCGAGTCTTTTTCGGTGGTGCTGCCGACTGTGACACCCAATGGAATGTCATCGCTCGATGTAGCGCAAGCGATGGTTGAGGGGGCGATCCTGGGCAGTTATCAGTTCACCGTCTATCGAAGCGAGGCTGCCTCAGGGCACAACATCGCAGGCATGAATATTCTCATCCCGAGGAAGGGCCAGTTGCGGCAGGTGACCGAAGGGATTCGGCGCGGCGTCGCCACGGCAGAGGCCACTGTCTTTGTCCGAGACCTCTGTAATCATCCTTCCAACGTCTTGACTCCCGCCAGGGTTGCCAGCGAAGCGAACGCCATCGCCAGGGCTGAAAAGATCTCGATCAAGATTCTCGAACAGAAAGAGATGGAGCGCTTGGGGATGGGGGCGCTGCTCGGCGTAGCGCGCGGGAGCCAGGAGCCGCCCAAATTCATCATCCTTGAATACAATGGAGCCAAGAACAAAGACTCACGGCCGGTTGTGCTGGTTGGAAAAACGATCACCTTCGATACAGGCGGGATCTCGCTGAAGCCCGCCGAAAATATGGAACACATGAAGGCCGATATGACCGGAGGTGCCGAAGTGCTGGCTTCGATTAGAGCGGCGGCCAGACTCAAGCTTCCGCTGCGTCTCATTAGTATCCTGCCTGTGGCGGAAAACATGCCGGGTGGCCGGGCGATGAAGCCGGGCGATATTGTGACGACGCTGTCGGGGAAGACTGTCGAAGTGCAGAACACGGATGCGGAGGGCCGGCTCATCCTGGCCGACGGCCTCGCCTATGCGATGCGTTATAAACCGGCGGCCTTGATCGACATTGCAACGCTCACAGGGGCTTGCGTGGTGGCGCTCGGTCAATTTGCGATCGGGATGTTCGGCACCGACCAGGCGCTCAAAGAGCAGGTTCGGAAGTCGGGTCAGAAGGCCGGTGAGCGGGTGTGGGAGATGCCCTTGTGGGAGGAATATTTCGAACAGCTCAAGAGCGATGTCGCCGACATGCGCAACATCGGTGGCCGTGGCGCCGGCATGATCACCGCGGCGCTCTTTCTGAGCAAGTTCGTGGGGGACTGTCCATGGGTGCACCTCGATATTGCCAGTACGGATTGGAGCGAGCGGGAACGAGCCTACATTCCGAAAGGCCCCACCGCGATTGGAACCAGACTATTAGTGCAGTACCTGATCGATCGAAGCATCTAGCAGGGTGCTGAAATAGTCCACCAGCATCGTTCTCGTATCGTTCAGACCCTCAACGTACCACGGAGGGTACGCCTCGGGCCTTCACTCGCTGCGGCCTTACTGGGCGGACTCTTTAAGCACCCTGCTGGGAGTTTACCCCTGCGGTGTTACGCTTGCAAACCATTGAGTGAGAGTATTGGAGCGATATCAAATGACCTCGCGTGAAAAGATCGGGCAACTCTTCATGGTCGGGTTTCTGGGTACCTCAGTAACGCCCGATCTGGCCTCGTTCATCAAAGAGTACAAGCCGGGCGGTGTCATTCTGTTCTCGCGGAATCTAGAATCCGTCGAACAGATGGTTAATCTGACCAATGGACTGCAAGCCTGCAGCCCCCATTCGCCACTGTTAATCTCGATCGACCAGGAAGGCGGTCGGGTCTCCCGTCTTCCAAATGGCTTTACGATTTTCCCTCCCTGCGACCTGCTGGGCCGATGCGGGTCAACTGAATTGGCCTACGCGGCTGCGGCGACTATTGCCAAAGAGCTGAGGGCTGTTGGCGTGAACATGAATATGGCGCCGGTACTCGACGTTAATAGTAATCCGGACAATCCAGTCATCGGCGATCGGGCATTCGGCACGACGCCGGAGGTGGTCTGTGAACTGGGTATGGCGACGGTGGCGGGACTGCAAGGCAACAAGGTCGTGGCCTGCGGAAAACATTTTCCCGGTCACGGGGATACGAATGCCGACTCCCACAAGGAACTGCCGGTGGTCGAGGCATCACGGGAGCGATTAGAGACCATCGAGTTTCCCCCGTTCCGCCGTGCGGTTGAACAGGGTGTCGCGTCGATAATGACCGCGCATGTACTCTACCGAGCGCTCGATCCCGAGTTGCCTGCCACGCTCTCGCCAGCCGCCATCACAAAGTTCTTGCGCCAGGAGTTGCGATACGACGGAGTGGTGTTGACGGATGATTTAGAAATGCATGCGATCATCGACCATTACGGCATGGAAGACGCTGCAGTTCGTGCAGTGCTGGCGGGATGTGATGTCCTTCTGATTTGCAAAGATCGGGATCGGGAAGTCGCCGCCTTTGAAGCTATTGAGCAGGCGGTGGCGTCCGGCACAATTTCTCTCGAACGGTTAGACCTGTCGGTTGCTCGAATCGCTCGCCTCAAAGACCGGTTCATAAAGCCCTACAAGCCAGTCACGGTCTCCGATGCGAAGCTCATCGCAGGCTGCCAAACCCATCAATCGTTGTTGCACACAATCGAACAGGTTCAGGCACGATCGTCCTGAAGCGTCGCTCCTCCGAAAACAAGAGCATATGGCGTATGGCTTATAGTCGATAGCATGCGTGGAAAATATAAGGCTTTTCTTGTTCGTGCAATACGCTCTTCTCTCTACCGACGAACCGCCCCCCTTGCAGGTTGCTGGCCGATTCCCCTACAGTGCGCTGCATGATTCGCACGTTCCAAGGTGTCAAACCTACTATTCCCACCTCCTGTTTTCTCGAAGAGACCGGCATCGTCATCGGCGATGTCGTGCTCGGCGAACATTGCAGCGTCTGGTTCCATGCTGTCGTTCGCGGGGACGTGCACTTTATCAGGATCGGAGACCGGACGAACGTGCAGGACCTCTGTATGCTCCATGTCACCCACGATACCCATCCGCTGATCATCGGCAACGAGGTAACCATCGGCCACGGGGTGATACTCCACGGCTGCACGGTTAAGGATCGTGTACTGATCGGGATGGGAGCCATTGTGATGGATGGAGCCGTAATCGGGGAAGACTCAATCGTGGGAGCCGGGGCCCTGGTCACGGAAGAGACCATTGTCCCACCTAACAGCCTGATCCTTGGCTCACCTGCGAAGGTAAAGCGACCGGTCACGAATGAAGAACTCGCGTGGATTAAAGAGTCGGCAGAGAACTACGTGAAATACGCGGGCCAATACTTGGATAGTACCTCAAAAGCTAAGCCAGGTTTTAGAATTTAGCAGGCTGCTCTCAAAAAGGCCGTCCAGCAAGGCCGCAGCGAGCGAAGGCCCGAGGCGTACCCTCTGGGGTACGTTGAGGGTCTAAGCGATGCGAGAACGGTGCTGGCGGAATTTTTGAGCAACCTGCTGAGAGTTTTCTCCGATTTGAATGAAACAGATCGGATCTCCCACCAGTGCCGTCGGATAGTTGCGTTTCCCAACCAAGTATGGCACCCGATGCCGGTGGCACCACTCTGCAATCCAAATGACTTCTTCTGTGGTAGTCGTGACGAGGCCAGGCCTCATGAGCTTTCCCATACAACTTGCAACCAACGCACGCACGATGCGGCGCTCTTGAGCAAACTTCAGAGGGTCAAGGATGAGCAGATTGCCTCGCCCATACGACAGAGGCGACAGATGCGGGAATCGCTCAGGGTCATTCAACACACTGACCATCCAGAGATGGTCAAATCGGCCCTTCGCCCTGGCCGCATTAATTGCGTGGAACGTGACGGGAATCGGATGGCAGGCACGGTTGAGGGTTGCGACTTCGGCTCTCCTGAGATTATAGGGTTCTACCATTCGACCCAGTTCCACCGTTTCCATCATCAAAGGAGGCAGTTCCGCCACCCCGGCACCGACGTAGAGGCTGCGGCCTCTCCGTCCTAGTTTTTTCCTCAACGCCACGGCGACCAGACTCCCGAGACGGTTGCAGAACCCCCGCTTCACTCGCCAGAACTCATCGCCGCCTTCATAACAGTAGACCGGTCCCAGTGCGCCATAGTCGAGACGGTCATAGACCTCATTTATGAGACGGCGGGTTGCGGAAGACAGTTTCATTCGACTCACCTTCATAGTCGTACTCCTGCAATCTGTATCGCCGTTGCGGTCACTGTCGCTGCTACGTTCAAGAGAAATTCCAGATTCAGCGTGGCCACGGTATCGGTCTCACGATGGTAATGCGGATTTCGGAAGTTCGCTGTATCGGTCAACACTACGGCTGGATAGCCTGCATCCCAGAACGAGGCATGATCGCTACGACGGGTATGAGGCATGGCCTCCCCTCGGCCCGGCACCACCAATGACAGAGTCTTGAGCTTGGCCGCATGTTGCCGGGCCTCCTGTTCAAGCTGACGCACCAAAGACCGGGATGTCTCATTGCCCACAATGGCAAGAAAGTCCCCCTGGGTCGGCACTGCGATGGGCACACCTGGTGGGCTCTGCTGCGTGCCTGCCTCGCTCCTGGCAAACCCGACACATTCCAAAATAATCGCACCGACCAGCTCGCGACGCTCGGCTTTCAAGCGGGACGCGAACGCCTGACTTCCTAGTCGATCCTGCTCTTCAAGACAGAATGCCACGAGCCAGATGGGTCGCGCGAGAGGTCGCGCGCGGAGACGTGACGCTACTTCGAGAAGAACCACCAGCCCGCTCGCGTTATCGTCCGCGCCCGGCGAACCGGATACGGTGTCGTAGTGGGCTCCGATCAGGAGCGGCGGCAAATCCCCTCCTCGGCCCGGCTTGTCCGGATACTTGATCGCCACCATATTGCGATAGATCTTGCCCCACGCACTCACAAGCTGACCACTGGTGGTCCATCCTAACTTGGCAAACTGCGTCGCCAGATAATGCGCCGTCTTCCGAAGGGCGCGAGGACTTGTCTCAGGATGGCGTTCGCCGACGAGGGCCTCAAGCTGACGGGTGATTCGCAAGCGGTGGGTTATCACAACAAAAAATTGACCGGATGAACTGACTATGCGGTGATTTCAGTCCCGATACCTTTGCGCGTGAACACTTCGAGAAGAATGGCATGGGGGATTCGACCGTCGATGATATGGGCTTTACCCACACCGCCTCCGAGCGCATCCAAACAGGCATGGACCTTGGGCAACATCCCTTCGCCGATCGTGCCCTTCTTCACCATACGCTGCACATCTTTGCGTGAGACCGTCGAGAGATGACGCCCGTTCGCATCGCGAATACCTTTCACATCGGTCATCATCACCAGTTTTTCCGCGCCCAGCGCAGCGGCCATCGATCCGGCCACCAGATCAGCGTTGATATTGTATGTGTTCCCTTCCCGGTTAGTGCCGATCGGTGCAATGACGGGAATATAATGATCCTGCTGAAGTTTCCGCACCAACGTGGGATCGATAGACTGAACTTCTCCGACCAAACCAAAATCTTCGTCTCCCTCGCCATCATCGAGATCCTTTTCCAGACTGGCTGCCCAGGCTTTGGCCGTGAGCGGACGAGAAAGCATGAGCCCGCCGTCCTTTCCACTCAAGCCGACCGCAAGGCCACCATGGCGATTCAAGAGATCGACGATTTCCATGTTGATCTTGCCGGCCAATACCATCTCCACGATTTCCATCGTGGCTTCATCTGTGACCCGTACGCCATGGCGAAACTTGGCTTCGATGCCCAAGCGCTGGAGCATTTTATCGATCTGAGGCCCCCCGCCGTGCACGATGACCGGGTTGAGACCCACATACTTCAGGAGCACGACATCCTGGGCAAACTTCTCTTTCAACGGCGCATCGGTCATCGCATGACCGCCATATTTAATGACTATCGTCTTGCCCTTGAATGTGCGGATGTAGGGCAAGGCTTCGATCAGGACATTGGCCTTTTTAATGAGTCTGTTCATGAGTAGCTCCCGTTGCGAGAAAAGCGCGACACGCGATGCTCGCCCCATACGGCGATTGATGCTCAGAGTCTGTTTTTGCCGCTGTGACCATCCTCATCATGGCTTATCGTCCTTCGTGGCATGCAAGCCGGTCGGGCGACCAGCCCGCGGATGCGCCTTATCATAGACGGCCAGGAGCTGGTCCGTGGCTAGATGTGTATACTTTTGGGTCGTACTCAATGAAACATGACCAAGCATCTCTTGAATCGACCGCAGGTCGGCCCCTTCATCAAGGAGATGGGTGGCAAAGGAGTGCCGCAACGTATGGGGACTCACGGAACCACCGGCAAGCCGGCTAGAATAGCGGGCCACGATGCGAGCGACGCTCCGGGTCGTTAACCGTCCCCCTCGGCTATTTCGAAAGACCGGTGACGAGACACGCTTCGTCTTCGTCACCAGATCTCGAGAGTCCATCGGAGGCAGAGGCCGTTGATCCAGATATGCCTGAATGGCCCATAGAGCTACCTCTCCGATCGGCACGATGCGCTCCTTCCGGCCTTTTCCTCGCAGATGGAGTACCCCCTCGGACGCATGGATATCGTCGAGATTGATCCCCACGAGTTCACTCACACGAGCCCCGGTCGAATAGAGCGTCTCCAGCAAGGCGCGGTCTCGGTGCGACCCTCCTGCCTGATCGGAAGGAAACCCCATCAGCGCTGCCGCGTCGTCTTTGGTCAAGACACGCGGAAGATGTTTCGGCTGTTTCGGCGTCCTGATAGCCTCGGCAGGATTGAGGCCCACTCTGCTCTCTCGCTGCAGATAGCGATAGAAACTGCGAAGGGAGGCGAGTTTCCGAGCCATCGACGTGCTTTTTTCACGCTTGCGATCCAACCAGTGAAGATAGGCCAGAATGGACTCCGTTTGCACTGTAGCAGGATCGAACGTAGGCACGTCGGGATGTTCCGCCCTCATGAACGTCTGAAACTGTCGGAGGTCCGAACCATAGTTGCGCACGGTCTCGTGCGACGCGTGACGTTCCAGCTCAAGAAACGTCATGAAAGCTCGAATTGCGTCATCCATGCTGTCAGATCCTCAAGCGCCCGTTGTCCTGTGAGTCGTCGTTTGCGTTCCTTGTCTCTCGTCGGGGTGGCAAGAGGAGGAAAGAGCCCGAAATTCGTATTCATCGGTTGAAAATGACGAGGGTCTGTCGCCGTGATGTACGACAGAAGACAGCCATGCGCGGTGGTGGGAGGGGGCGTGACCAACGGCAACCCTGCGAGACCACGCGCAGCATTGATTCCTGCCAACCCTCCCATCGCAGCGGAATCCGTATAGCCCTCGACACCGACCAGCTGTCCTGCAAAGAAGAGTGTGCCGCGTGCCTTGAACTGGAGGGTGTTGCGCAGTAGTTCTGGAGAATTGATAAAGGTGTTGCGGTGCAGGCTGCCGTAGCGCAGAAACTCTGCCTGTTCCAGACCGGGAATCATGCGAAACACCCGCTTCTGTTCCCCGTAGGTCAATTTAGTCTGGAATCCCACAAGATTGTAACAGGAGCGATGGGCGTTTTCCGTCCTGAGCTGTACCACGGCATAGGCTTGCGCTCCCGTTTTGGGATTCTCAAGGCCCACTGGCTTTAACGGACCGAACTGCATGGTCTGGCGGCCCCGTTCGGCCATCACTTCGATGGGGATACAGCCTTCAAAATAGGGCGTCTTTTCAAATTCTTTGGGTTGGACTTTCTCCGCCGCGAGCAACGCGTTATAGAAGGCGTTGTAGGCCGGCTCGTCCATGGGACAGTTGAGATAGTCATTCCCACCCTTGCCGTAACGGGACGCGAGAAATACGACATCCATATTGATGGAATCGGCATCCACAATCGGAGAGATCGCATCGTAAAAATACAAATGTTTCGTATGCGTTAATTGCGCAATCGCCTGAGACAGTTTGTCGGATGTCAGCGGGCCGGTTGCCAGAATACAGAGACAGTCCATTGGAATCTCTGCGATCTCCTCATGCAGAATGCGAATGTTCGGATGCCCTTCCAGCGCCTGGGTGATCTTGAGTGAAAACTGCTCACGATCGACGGCCAGAGCCGATCCGGCTGGCACCCGTACCTCATCCGCCACCCGAATAATGAGCGAGTTGAGGCGGCGCATTTCCTCTTTCAAGATGCCGGGGGCATTCAGTAGATCCGTGGAGCCGAGCGAGTTCGAACAGACCAGCTCTGCCAGACCGCCGGTCTTGTGCGCTTGCGTCATCTCTTTTGGGCGCATTTCATAGAGCGTCACTTTTGCTCCACGATTGGCCGCCTGCCACGCCGCCTCAGATCCGGCCAAACCGCCCCCGATAATGACAATGTCGTCGCGCATGCGAGTAACACTCCGCGAAGAAGGATTGCGAGCGGTGGCATTGTAGGAACCGCATTTTGGGGATGTCAAGGCAACTTCGGTGCGCGTGACACCGGTGTCACGGTTGATCCAATTTACGACCCCGTGCTAGACTTCGCGTCCTGTAGGCGATTAGCTCAGGGGTAGAGCGCTTCCTTCACACGGAAGAGGCCACTGGTTCGATACCAGTATCGCCTACCATATTCTCCACCTCCCTTCCCGGTTCATACCCTTGGACTACCCCACATTATTCATGGGCGTTTCGGCTGCAGTCGTCGATGCCTGGCTCAAGCAAGACTAGCGGGAAAAGCACCACAAGCAGGAACAGGGCTCACACCTCATGCGAGTCGCGCGCTATTCCGCCAGTTCGCGCCAAACAGCCATGAATCTTGCGGGCTAAACTGACGGTTTTCATGTATTGCCTGAACTGCTCCAATCCTGGACAGAATCCTGAAGGTCGGCTACACTTCAGTCTATCGAGAGACCATTGACTCTGAACCGTACTAGACAAGTGAGGTCATCTTATGAGGACTACAGCTCTTGCCGTGGGAGTTCTCCTTCTGGCCACCGCAGTCGGTTGTGCCGGAAACAACCAGCAGCAGGCATCGACTGGTATAGATGGAAGCTATGTCCCCCCGGCCAGTATTTACAGTGTCATGGACCCCACGTCTCTGGTCTATACCGATGTTGCGGCCGGAGCAGCTCCTAGCGATAATCCTTGGCGCTGGGCTGGTTTTCTCTTGCACCCAGCCGGAGTCGCCTTGGATTATGGCTTGAACCGACCAATGTACAAGCTCCCCAGCAAGAGCCCGTACCTTTTCGGGTACACGACTGAAGATTCCATGCTGGATAATCAGCGGCGATAATCTCCGCAGACAGGTCTCCCTCAGATTCATTTTAACGCCCGCTCTCCTCACGAGAGCGGGCGTTGCCTTGTCATCTCATTGGCAAACCCTTTCACGTTTCATGTATGCTCTCTTCGTGAGTCGGAATCCACATGACACGCATACGCCTCGCGCTATGTCATTTCGACCATGGGTAATCTGTGGGCTAGGGCTGAGCCTCTTGCTGAATGCATGCGAAACTCCAGCTCCAAGACCGAACCTCCCGCCATCTGAAAGCGATCTGGTCCTCCTGAAGCCCTCAACCCTCTGTACTTCGAAGTCCAGTTTCCTCAAGACACATCCTGCCTCTACCCTCAAAACACAAGACTGGGGCGCCGGACAAGAAGTGGTTCTCCCTGCCGACCGAAGTGCATCGCACAGCGACGAGTCCTACTTTTTTGATGAGGATGGCACACTGGTTGGAACCGTCTTTACCTTTCCGTCCGGGCTCGACTTGAATCCCTATCCAGTCCTCCGCCACACCTTAACCCGGCTGAAGCCGGTATTGGAGTTCTATCTCAACGTGGCGAACCTGTCCTCAAAGACGAGCATGGATTCCAGTGCCCTGTACGAAACCGGCGACGAGAAAACAACAACACAATACTTGGTCCTAGGTACGCGTGAGCATCCGACATTGCTCCAGGCTTCTGTAACGATCGACCCCTATGTACGGCTGTTCTCACCCTATCGACACGAGTTCTTGGAACGATTGCGCCATCCAACGGGCCAGAAGCCCGGACAACAGCTCGACAGTCAAGGCGCAGAAGACAAGGAACCCTTCCTCTCGCTCCAACAATTCGCGCGTGGCCAAACCGCGCAGCTCTCCTACTGCGGAACCCAGAACTACGATACCGCCGCCATTGCCTATCAAAAAGCGATTGCAAGCGGCTTTACGAATAAAGTCTGGCTGGCAGAAGTCCACCATAAACTGGGCCAGGCATGGAAAGGGAAGGGGCAGCACGAAAAAGCCAAGACAGAGATGCTTCAGTCATTGGCCATCAGGCCCAATAATCCTGAGGTTCTGAACAACCTCGGCACGGTGTACACGGAGCTGGGAGACAAGGCGAACGCGCTTGCCTCATTCGAAAAAACCGTCATACTCCGCCCTAACTATGCTATTGCCCGCTACAACTTGGCTGAGGCCTACGAGCCTACGAATCCTAAACGGGCCATCTCGGAGTACGAAACCTATCTCGCGCTGGCCGAAGGTATCCCCGATGAAGCTAATCGCATTGCACTTGTCCAACATCGCGTTAAGGCATTAAAACACTAGCAGGATGCTGAAAACGGGGGATGGGGTAGCTGGGACGATCCCCTTGCTCGCGCAACGCGCGGCCTCAGAAGGATGTGAGGGAACAGACAGACCGTTCTTTTTGCTCGCAGAGCCCCCACGATAAAACGGTGGTCGCTCGATGCGCGCAGTAAAGAACAATCTGCCTGCTCCCTCTAGGGAAGTTGGGAAATCAGAAAGGCCCTCGCCCGGGCAAATGGCACGTCTCGGCGTGCCAGTGGGTGGGCGGGTGAGAATGTTGCGCGCAGTCGGGATCATCCCATCCACCCCTTATAAAGTGACAGATCGCTACGGCCTTGCTAGGCCCAAGACGCGTCTTTGGGCGAAGAGGCTGTCTTGGCAGACTCAGGGCAGGAGGGTGAAGTAGTCGCCAGGGTTGGGTGGGTGAGAATGCTGGAATTTTTGAGCCTCCTGCATGAGGCTATCCTGTTGTTTCAGACGTGCGGGCCAGTGGTGTTTTACTGCACCCACATAACTCTTCCGCAGCCTGCTAGTCATTTACAAAAACATTGTGCGACATTTCGAACTGGTTCGAAGCGGAAAAGCACAGCACGTTCAGCGCCGAACCTTCTCTTCCTGTTCTTCGAGCGTCTTGCAGTTGATGCAGAGTGTGGTGACTGGGCGGGCTTTCAGTCGGGGATAGGGAATCTCTTCTTCGCAGCGCTCACAAATACCAAAGATATCTTGGTCCATTCTGGCAAGCGCCTCATCGATCTTCTTGATCAACCGTTGCTCGCGCTCACGGATACGCATCAAAAAATTCTGCTCAGCTTCCGCAGACGCTTGATCGCTGACATCAGGGAACGCCTCCTGGCCGTTGGGATTGGCGAGACCCTCAACCGCCTCCTCCAACATAGCCCTGCGCTGCCGTTCAAGGTCACGACGAATAGCCGCGTACTTTTTCCCCTGGGACGATGTCTTAGCTTTGCGCTTGACCGTGACAGACTTGGCTGCCGGTGGAGTGGGTGAAATGCGCTTGGCGGAAGGACCTGTCTTCATGCTGCAACCTGCTTGAGGGGTAAAACCGTCTGAAATCGCAAAACTATAGCAGGGGCTTGGAGGAGGGTCAATGGGCAGCATGAGCCCAGTCTATCTGGTTCATCTAATTTATTTTGTTCATCTGGTTGGTCTTGTTTAACCAAACAAACAAGACAAACTAAATAAACCAAATAATAGTCTTGCTAGAGATCCCGACGGCCTTCGATGGACTTCAGCAACGTCACCTCATCAGCATACTCGATATCCATCCCGACTGGAATGCCATAGGCGATACGCGAAACCCGAGCCCCGAGAGGCTTGAGTTGATTCGTTAGATAGATGGCGGTTGCCTCGCCCTCGATCGTTGGACTCGTCGCGAGGATTACTTCTTCAATTCCTCCAAGCTTCACCCGATCGACCAACTCCTCGGCCCTGATATCGGACGGTCCGACGCCGTCCAATGGAGACAAGGCGCCGAGTAACACGTGATACAAGCCACGGTAGGCTCCCGCCCGCTCAATGGCATAGGTCGTACTCGGTTCTTCTACTACCAGAATTCTCGCCCGATCCCGCTTTGGGTCGAGACAGAATTCGCAGAGTTCTCCCTCGGCAATGTTCCGGCATTGTCGGCAGAATGAGAGCCCATCTTTGACGGCACGAATCGCCTCCGCGAGGCGAAGCGCGTCTTCGCGTTCAGCCTTCAAGACATGGAACGCCAATCGCTGCGCCGTTTTTTGGCCGATGCCTGGAAGACGGGCTAACTCGCGCGCCAATCGTGCGAGTAATCCTTGTTGATCAACCGCCATGACCACATCGCTTACTAGCAGGATGCTGAACTGTTCTCCTGTTGTCCAAGTAGTGCAGGCCGTCGAAGCTCTCACATGCCAACATAGTTCCTCCGCCGCCTGCTAGAGCAGTCCTGGGACGTTCATCCCGCCGGTAACTGATTTCATTGCATCCGCCATCATCTCGCGAGCCTTCCTGAGGGCATCGTTCGATGCGGCCATGACCAAATCTTGCACCATCTCCACATCGCCGCTTTTCACCACTTCGGGGTCGATAACGATGCCGACTAGCTGCATGGCCCCATTAGCGGTCACCGCCACACTGCCACCACCAGCCGTTCCAGTCACCGTCTTCGACGATGCCTGTTCCTGCACCTTCGCCATTTGCGCCTGCATCGCCTGCGCTTGCTTCAAAAGATTTCCCATATTGCCCATCGGGTTCTTCATTCCTCAACCTCCTTCTGATTCGACACCGATCTGACCTCTGCGAGTTCTGCACCGAATATCTCAAGCGCCTGCTTGACGACAGGATGTGCCCGTGCTTGCTCAAAGAGTGCCAGCCGTTGTTCTTTTTCCTTCGCCACCCTGAGTTGTGCCATTGTCGGCCCAGAGGGGTCCAACTCCGACAATTCAGTAATCCGCAATCGAACGGTCTGACCGCTCAATCGTTCACAGATCGATGTGAGCACCGCCATATTGTCAGGGTTCTCGATCATCCCTCGAGCCGCCATCTCCTGCTTGGCAAATCCAACTGTCACCACATGACCATCCACACCCACAAACCGCCCTCTCTCTAGAAAGGCGGCAATCCTGGAAGAGGTATTGCCCACTTCTTCTTGAACTTGTTCCCAATTGAGTGTCACCGCGACCCGACCATCATCAGTCGGGCGCGATGCCATGGACATTTGACCCTTCACCTCACCGACCATGCCAGGAGATGTGACATTCGTAGGGCTCGTTGACAGGCTTCGTAGAGGCGCCATGTTTCCGACAACAGGAGACCTCGACGGTATCGAAGCGGCTGCCATAGGAACTGTCGATTGAGGAGACCGTGGGGGCGAGGAGGGCGCTGGATCTGTGGAACGAGCCGGTGAAACCGGCTGGCCCGTGCGCACTGGGGCCGGCTGAGATGGACGTACCGGCTGAGTGTGTTGCGCTGTTTGTCCTGGCTTTTCATCCGCGCGACGCAGCAACCGCGTCGCGCGCACGGCCGCTGTTTCGAGCACGAACCGGGGATGGGCGCTGAGCCTGAGCGAGTCCTCCGCTTGAGTAAAGACCACGAGCAATTCCTGGAGTTGCTCAGGCGAGAACGAGCGGGCATCAGCCGCCATCTGCATGAGATCTTCCGCGGAGGCTTCGATCAACCCCTGCCATTCTTGGGGTGAGGGCACCACCGACACCACCAACATGTTGCGCAGATACTCGACAACCTCTGCACAATAGGCCCGCAGATCGTGCCCCTGGTCCAACAGCTGGGCCAGCACGCGAAGACCTGCAGCGCTTTCTTGAGCAGTGATCGCCTGAATTATGGCGCGAACAAGTTCTTGTGGGACCGCCCCCAGCAAGGCTTCCAGGTCTGCATGCACGATCGTTTTGCCGCCGAACGCCACGGCCTGGTCGAGCAGGCTCAACCCATCGCGCATGCTGCCTTCGCTGGCCCTGGCGAGCGCCATCAAGCTCCGTTCTTCGATTACAATCTGGTCCTGTTCGACCACATGGCGCAGCCGCTCGACGATCTCGGTTCGCGCAATTCGGCGGAAGTTGTAATGCTGGCAGCGGGAGAGAATCGTCGCTGGAATCTTGTGAATCTCGGTAGTGGCAAAGATAAACACCACATGCGGCGGCGGCTCTTCTAACGTTTTTAAGAGCGCATTAAAAGCGGAGTTCGACAACATGTGAACTTCGTCGATGATGTAGACCCGGTATTTCCCGCGAAAGGCGGCAAACTTGACGTTCTCGCGGATCTCGCGCACATCGTCCACGCTCGTATTGGACGCTCCATCGATCTCCATGACATCGACAGAGGTCCCCTGCGCGATCTCAAGACAATTGGAACAGGTGCCGCAAGGCGTGCCAGTCGGCCCGCGCTCGCAATTGAGCGCCTTGGCAAGAATTCTTGCGACCGTGGTTTTCCCCACGCCGCGGGTTCCGGAAAAGAGATAGGCTTGGGCAATTCGTTTCGTGGCAATGGAATTAACCAGCGTCTGAACGACGTGTGACTGTCCGATCACATCATCGAACGTGCCCGGACGGTATTTTCTGGCGGAGACTTGGTAATCCAACGTCGCTACACTCCAGTAGAGTGCTGAGTACGCGAAGGCCAACCGTACTCTGTTTTCTGAATCTCAGCACTCATCATTCAGCACTGTATCTAAGAGAAGAGCGGGGCCAGGTGATCCTGCGGCACATAGAACTGACCGCTTACCGTTGCTTCCTTCCGGACCTGGCGGGGTTCACAGGGTTCTGTTGCACAGGGCCCAGCCCCTTCTTCAAGTTCAAAACGCTGAGAACTGAGTGCTGAATGTGCAAAGGATAGATCGTATGCTATTTTCCAGATCTAAGCACTCATCGCTCAGCACTTCGGTATGGCGGAGAGGGTGGGCATTCGAAGTCGCGCGCACTGAAACTGCTCGCGCTCCTACAGAGGGGGCCAGCCCCCTCGTATGCTTCCCACGCAGGGGACACATCCCCCGCGATCCCCCTTGTTCGAATCCCACCCTCGGTACTTTCATGCTCTCCCACACTCTTACCCCTACGCTTTGCGCCTCACGTTTCACGTCTTCAGTTGGCGGAGAGGGTGGGATTCGAACCCACGGTCCCATTGCTGGGACGCATGCTTTCCAAGCATGTCGATTCGACCACTCTCGCACCTCTCCGCGCCGATTTTCGCGAGGCGGCATCTTAACACGCGGTCTGATGACCGGCAAGGTGAGCGCCAGCGCTCCGTATTCAAACCCGTCGCGATTCTTTCGTCGCCTCTCTGTGGCGAAATAGCTCTCTCCACACCATATCAGCCACAGAAATGAAGAACCATGTCCTCATCTCACCTGTTTACCAATCATGCATCTGCAAAGATGTGTGATGAAATGAGTCCGTCGATGTCAACGGCATTAGCCTTGCCTGCCTCCGGCAACCATTGCTCCGCATGTGATGCTCGCATCGCTCACATCAGCATCTATCGAGGATTTTATACTTGCCACTCCACAATTACCTGAGCTATAGACTTGCAACCTTTCCACTAGGGCTGAATGATCCTACGGCTCTCAACATATCTAGCATGTGGAAATGGACTCATGGCACTCACTCATCTTGCAAGGAGGACTCAATGAAGAAGGGGTTCTGGCTTTTTGTTCTCCTGACTTGTTTGATTCCGCCACAACTTGTCGCAGCCACTGATACCCCAGTAGTCGTAGAGGCTTCCCCCACTCCTGCGCCGCCCGACGTGGTCACATTGAAGGACGGCGGGGTGCTCTATGGCGAAGTTGTCGAAATGTCTGACGGGGTGCTCCATATCAAGACTGCGGCTGCGGCGGATAATATCATCAAGATAAAATGGGCCAGCGTGTCGAAGCTGACTATCAACCACCCCATCCCCTTTCATCTCAAAGAAGGGACAGTTCTGATGGGCACGGCCACTGAGGGCCCCAACGGAACCATCACAGTGAAAGCTGAGCCGATGAAGGGAGCAATCGAGGTTCCCATCGAATCAATCACCGCGCTGAATCCAATCGTCCAGGACCCGGTCATCTATAAAGGCACCCTGACCGGCGGTTACACGCAAGCAACCGGGAACAGCCATTTGAGAAATGCCAGCTTGCTCGGAGACTTCGTGGCCCGGAGCGAGCAACTCCGCCTGACGTTGAACGGTCGCTATGTCTATGGTGACAAGGACAACGAACTTTCTGCTCGAAACGCGCGCGCGCTGATCAAGATGGACTTTTTTATCACCAAACGCTTTTTCTGGTTCGCCTCTTCCTACTTTGAGAAAGACACCTTTCAGGACCTCAAACTGCGAACCGCCCTTTCCTCCGGTCCCGGCTATAATTTCATCGAAAAAGGCGATTACGCTAGTCCTTGGCTCAAAGACCTCTCGCTCTATGCCGAGGCCGGACTTTCCTACTTCAATGAAGACTTTACGACTGCTGCTGATCAAACGTCCTTCCGCGCCCGATGGGCAGTCAGGCTCAACTGGCCGATCTTGGATGAGCGCATGACGTTCTACCACTACCAGGAATTTTACCCGTCATTACAAAATACCAACAGTTATTATATGACGATGGACAACGGCGTCCGGTTCAAACTATTCAAGGGCTTTGTGAGTGGCATCCAAGTGACGACCCGATATAACAGTACTCCGGCGCAGGGAACCGGAGATACGGACAACCTGTACCTCATGACCCTCGGGTACAGCTTCGACACGACCAAGACGCGGTAGTCCCATTAATATCCAATGCAGTACACCCTAATCATCCTCATAAGGAGGAACCATGCTGAAAGAATTCAAAGACTTCGCCATGAAGGGCAACGTGCTCGACATGGCGATCGGTGTGATCATCGGCGGCGCGTTCGGAAAAATCGTCTCGTCGCTCGTCAGCGACGTGCTGATGCCTCCCATTGGATTGCTGATGGGGAAGGTGGATTTCTCTAGCCTATTCATCAATCTGTCCGGAACGCCACAACCGTCTCTCGCCGCAGCCAAGGTGGCGGGAGCTCCCACCATCAATTACGGGATCTTTCTTCAAGCCACATTTGACTTTATTATCATTGCATTTGTAATCTTCCTGCTCGTAAAACAGGTCAACCGACTGAAGAAACCTGAGCCGACCGCGGCTCCGACGACCAAAGACTGTCCGCATTGTTTGTCGGTGATCCCGATCAAGGCCACGAAGTGTGCACATTGTACGTCCACTGTCTAAGATGCAATGAGATTTCCCCTAAGGCGGGAGGGAAAAGACTCACACGATTGACGACCCGCACAATCAAGAGGAGGAGATCATCATGCAGGCGTTGAAAACCACCATCCTGATAGCAGGCTTGGCCGCTCTGACAGCCTGTGCGAGTCAGAAAGAGGACTTCGCGAGTCAGAAATCGGACTTAAGCCCCGTTTGCGAGAAGACTCACGGATGGACGGCTTGGAATGACACTCGTTGTGTCGAACCAGCCCCTGTGGCCCCCGATGAGCTGGGTGCAGCACAGAAGCAGATTCGCGCCCTGAGCAGCCGCGCAAGCGATCTGGAACGACAGCTCGCCGACCGTGATCGAGAAGTTGCCTCTCTGCGTTCCGGTGCAGGCGATTCCGCCAAGCTCGCGAGTCAGCAGCTCGCGACCGCGAATAAACGCAACGCTGATCTCGAGGCCCAGCTCGCGGCCCAGCTCGCGGCGATGGGCATCACCACCGGCGACAAAGATAAGCTCGCAGCCGAACTGGCCGCGTGCAAGCAGCGGGTGGCTGAACTCGAGCAGCAGCTGGCCGATCGAGACAAGGAACTAGCTGGTCTGCGCGGCGAACTCTCTGCCGAGATGACGAAACTGAAAGAAGCGCAACGTGGATTGATCCGGGCGCTTCGTCCTCAGATCGAGAAGGGTGACATCACCGTCGACCTTAACAATGAGCGGTTGTTGATTAACCTGGCTTCCGGCTATCTGTTCGGGTCCGGCCAAGATGAACTGAAACCGGCGGGCGCCGATGCACTGAAGCAAGTCGGAGCGGTCTTGAAGGATTTCCCTGAATACAAGGTGGCGGTAGACGGTCATACCGACAATGTGGCAATCCGTGGCTCACTGAAGAAAAAGTTCCCTACGAACAAGGAACTCTCTGAATCCCGTGCGGCCAATGCGGCGAAGGCGCTGACCGAAGGCGGTCTTGGATCTGCAACGACGCATGGTTATGCAGATACCAAGCCGGTTGAACCAAACACGACTGATGCGGGCCGAGCCAAGAACCGCCGCGTCGAGGTTCGCGTCACGAAGTAGGAAATGCGGTTTGTCTAAATTAGTTGGGGCGGGGGAAGTGGCTGACCACTCCCCCGCCCGTTTTACTGTAGCAATGGGGAGAATATCGACACGCCGGGCAGACGCTTGAATGGGGGTACGGCCTGAAAAGCCCGGCCGCAGACTGGAGCCTGCGGCCGGTAGCGGGTCTTAGCTGAACTGATCCCACGTATCGCACTGTTTAATCGCCCAGAACACCGCTTCTTTGAGTTTCTTCAACGACACATTCTCCGGATCACGCAGAGCTTGCAGTTTCTTGTCGAGATCGGTAAGCGGCTCGATCGATCGTTTATCCGGAATCTTGCCCAGCGCCCACGCCACTTCCGTGAGCACCGACCAGTCGGTCTTCGGATCCTTCAACTTGGCCAGCAGCGGCGGCACGACCGAGGCATCCCCATGCAGTCCGCCGAGCTGGCCCAAACCCTTGGCTGCTGCGGCTTGCACCTCAATATCCAGTGACGTATTCAGGATCTCCACCAAGAGCGGAATGCCTTCTTTGCCAAGACTGCCTATCGCCCCAATCGCTTGTTTCGCCAGGTCGCGATCCTTGAGCGCCTCTTTCAGCTTCGGCAAGGCCTCGTCGGCCTGCATCTCGCCTAAGAGAGAAATGATTTTCAGCTTTCTAGCCTGCGGCGTGTCGGATCGATCGAGCAGCCTCAACAGACGCTCAGGCTGACCCCACTCCGCAGCCAGCAACAAGGGAAATTCATACGTCTCGAGCGCCTCCCGCAGTTTGCTCAGGGCATAGACGCCAGGATCTCCCGCGTTCGCTGATTGTGCGGCTTGTCCCGCATCTTCAACCTCGGTTCGGACCTCTTTCTGCCATTTGACCTTCATGTTCCCGAGGAGATAGGTCATCTGACAGGCTGGGCCTTTCCACAGCCGAGACGGGGCATCGGGTAAATCCGCATCGCCGCCGGCAGCCGTGGTGCCTTCCCATGTTTTTCGCTGTTCACATTTGACTTTGATCACCACGTCGTTCGGTGCAGCCGCTTCGCCCACGACCCTGTATCCCAATTCGCCCATCCGGCGGGCGACAAGTTCGGCAATCGGCGCCGCGTCACTGGCTCCCTTGTCGGTCAGTGCCATCGCCTCGATGCGCACCGCCTGAATCTTCTCCAGCAACGCTTTCTGCTCCGGCGTGAAATGGTCCCGGTAGGCCCATGCGGGAGGAGGCGGCAGTGCCACAACCGTAACAACTAGCGTCAAGAGCAGCAGGACCCTGCGCATCGCGCACCTCCTACCCGGTATGCTGACAATGACTGACTGATGCGCCCTCATTATACTCTTTATTGAGGGCTGAGATTGCCGTAGCGGTGCGGTGACCCGTTGAGGATTTCTACAAGAGGCCACGTCGAGGGGTTATCCATATCATCTTCTAATTTCCACGATCGACGGCACACCTTCGTCACACGATTGGTCAGACAGAAAGAGAGCTGGACGAGCTACCACACCTCCTTGCGCATCCATCGCCGATGATAGCTCGGCCCTATGCGTACCAGTATCTATCCGGAAAGTTTGCGGAATGGGGTCGACGGCCTGGACCGGATCACGCCGATATCACACTTTATCACTGTCGGCTCAGGTAGCAAGGGAGTTGACGCGGTGAGTTGAAGGATACGGGGGCTACAAATTGCCATCGCGTTGTGCGTCGATAAGGAATTGGAGCGTGGTTGCGCGCAGAGCATCCTTTAAATCGTCGGTGAAGAAGTTCAGCCAGGCAAATGGAAGCAACAATAATCCCCCTGCTCCTTTTTTGTAAATCCGATACTGGTAGGTGTGCTGTGGCGTCCTATTCTTATATAGGTGGTAATCCACGGTCAGACCCCCCTCATCCGAATAGTGCGGAATCGCTCCCCACACCCCCAGGAGACAAAGGAGAATGACACCGCATCCGTTGAGTTGGTGGAGCGCCGTTGATACCGCTCCTGGAGAGGGATCGTGATTGTGAAACTCGATATTGACATACGTTCCTTCGCCCGAAGGACTTGCTTCTCCGAGTATCAGTTCAGAAAACATGCCACTGGCCGTTAGCGTCCGCGACACTTCGCGAACCCCTGCTTCCCGAAAATCTTTCATGGCCAAGGGATACCAGTTGGGGACAATCACGACGACGACACTGGAGTCCGCCTGATTGGTTGGACCCCCGCTTGATGCGTCAAACAGGGCATACGGAATAGGGTTGACGTGATATGCAAGAGCCTTGGGCTCATAGTCCTTCGGAAGGGACTCAAAGCTTGCGTCGGGAAAGTTTCCATACGTCACGACGCAGCCTGGGAGTGGTACAAGAAGTAAAAGAAGAATGAGGCTGCGTGCGCTCATGGATTACGTCTGCTTCGTCACAATCTTGCGACTGGTTTGCTCGTAAGCAGCCTCTTTCATAGTGCGTCGTCCCCTTCGACAACTTCTGGCCCATCTCAATGATCCGCCCCAACCGTTCGAGCAGGTTCATCGACTGGTGCGAGGTCGGCCCGTGATTGTTCAGTAGTTCTAAGATGTTGTCGATAATCTTATCCTCGGGTTCGGGGAGCTAGTAGGACTCGGGGAACGCGGTCTCAGGGATGCTGACACGGGGACTCTTGCGGCGGAACTCGGTGATGAGGTCGTAGAGGTTGTGTTTCGTGCAGAGGCCCTTCGCTCCAGCACTTCCACAACCGCTGCCATCTCCCACATATTGGAGATGGTCGCTTCCTCGATGCTCATGTTGTCACGGGTGGGGCGGTCGTTGCTCATTCGATGTTCTCACCGGATTCCTCTACGAGTCGTTTGATTACGTGCTCCATCCGACTATGCGTCTGCTTCTCAATCGCCAAGGTTTCCAGGCCGAACTCCTGGCCCCGAACCCAGCGCACGATCGCAGCATCCACAACGATGCTTTCTTCGATCGGCAAATTGACGGTCAAGGAGCACATCTGTCCAACTTGCAAGGGAACATCGCCCGAGAGTTTCCACCCGCTCAGCGAAAAGTTCCAGACAGTGCCTTGTCCTTGGTACAGGCCGGCTTGGTACGAGGCGGCGCAGTACACGGGGAAGCGTTGGTAGAGACGAAGCATGAAGGGCATGGGGGCCTCGCAGGGAGGCGTATTGTAGGAGGAGGCTAAGAAAATCGCAAGGCGAGGCGTGGGAAATGGATGAATGTATCAACGGCTCGTTGCAGAAGAATTTCACAAGCAATCTTGGGAGACAGCCCGCCAAGCGTCGGGAAAGAGGCCTGGTAATTGTTCATTTCTTCCGGTCTGAGGTAATGTGCAGGGTCAATCTAAGGCCCCACGAGGGTTCTCTGGGCGTTAGCGAGGTCTATGACAGGTTTACACAAGTTGGGATTCGGTATATGTTTTGAGCGTATTGTTTCTGCAAGGGCTCTCATGGTGGGAAGGTGACGCAATATGACCATCAAATTCTTGATCGCATGGTTGGCACTGGGGCTACTCGCCACCGGAGGCTGTGTGGGGCCGAGGGTGCAGACAGATTTCGATCCGTCCGCTGAGTTCTCTGCATTTCGCACGTTTGCCTTCACGGGACTGACGGACAGAGATCAGAACGGGGTATTGGATAATTCACTCTTGCGAAAACGGATCGAAGAGATGGTTGGCCAGCAGCTGACCGCCAAGGGCCTACGGCAAGTCGGCTTGGAAGACCATCCCGATCTGCTGGTACACTTTTGGGTTGGTGTAAAGGACAAGCAACGTGTCGAGAGCACTGGTGTCAGAGGGGGCGCCTATGGTGGCCAGTACGGGTGGCGCACCGGCTATTATGGCGGTGGCGTGACTACCTACGAGTATCAAGAAGGCACCTTAATTGTGGATCTGGCTGAGTCGTCGAAAAAGGAGTTGGTGTGGCGAGCCACGATCGTGGGAACGCTGAAGGAGAGCCCGGAGAAGAATGTTGAAATGGCCGACCAGGGAGTCGCCACGGCATTTGAAAACTACCCTCCGGCCAAAAAGAAGTAAGCGGATCGCCCATGTCACTCACGGAAGAACGAGCTGCGCACCACCTCTGCTCATGCAGAATCGGGCCGGAATCTGGCTGCCGGTCGAGTCCGGAAATCACCAGTGAAGCAACCGAACTGCGCCCGGCGCGGCAGAATCGCCCGTGACAAATCAGAGGCCGTCGGCTCCAGCGCAGTTTATCGCGTGTGCGGGTCTGCCAGGTCTCTCTCGTTCGTCCACCCACACAAACGAGACAGACCAAAGAAACTGACGAACCAGATCCCCGCCATGCGTCATAAAATGTTGGGTGCGAGACTCGACCCTCGGTCTTTCTGAAACAATGTTGCTGGGTAGTTTGGTTGAGTGCGAGGGTAAGCAAGCCGCATTTGCGCCAACGAAGCGAACGCATTCCCTCCGCTGATGTCAGGAATGATACTTAATTCGAGGACGGTGACCGCTGACAGCTCGGCCTGATGATCTTCTGCTTCACCCGTCGGGTCTTGAGGGCTGAAGTTCCACTGCTGCCGCTGGCCGACCAGAGGAATTCCAGAGCCGAATTGCTTCAACCTTAAATGTTTTGGTAACCCGTTGAGGATTTCTACAAGAGGCCACGTCGAGGAGTTATCCATATCATCTCTCTAATTTCCACGATCGACGGCACACCTTCGCCACACGATTGGGCCAGACAGAAAGAGAGCTGGACGAGATACCACACATTCTTGCGCATCCATCGCCGATGATAGGTCAGCCCTATGCGTACCATTTATCCAGAAAGTTTGCGGAATGGGTGGAGATTTTGGATTGACGGGCAGGTGTTAGTACAATTTAGCACCGTCGGCTGGATCACCGGCAGTGCTGCGGCATGTAACATGTAAGTAGTTGAAGAATTTGGTGGGCCTAGGGAGACGGGGATATTAACACGCCACTGACGCCAGGAACCGGCGTGGGGTAGAAGCTTTCCAGCGTAATGATCAGGACTTCCTCTCCCTTGCTCCCAAAGCCAATTAACTCATCTTCGTGAGGTGATCGTTCAAATCGATGCTCCCACTTCAAGCCATCTGAATCAATATACGTGCTAACTGTGCCGAAGAACTCCGTCACTCCTTCCCCTTTACGCCGCTCCACCATCTTCCATGTCTTGTGGATAACCGAGTGCCTGCTCGCGCCCTCCTTTAGGGTCACCAGTACATATGAACTGGCAATGGTTACCATAAAATTTCGTGGATCTATTTGGAACGCAACAGTCTGGCGTATGCCGGAACTGTAGTCCGCTATGGCAACGGCTTTCTGGCTCGTACCAGTAACGGTACCGATAGTGGTCTTGAAGAATCCAGGGGGGTGAATCCTACCGAAATGAGGGTGCTCGATCGTTAGCAGTTCCGCTGCACTCGAAATGTGGGCGAGATCCATGAGAAGCATTCTACAGCAACAGCCTCTACTCTCACAGGGGACATGGTGTGTGTTGCGCCCCTTGTAGGCCCCAGATTGCGTGGGTGACGCTGTGCTCCATTGGGTGTCGGGGCTACCGGAGACTGTGTGCTGACCTTAACTGCCGCATCGATATGGACCTTCATCACCGTGTTCTCCGCGGTGGCGGCCTCGACTTCTCAGACAATTGTATCGTGTTTCTTTTCCAACTCGGCTTCTCAGCCCGATCATCAGCTCCGCTATGAACAGTGCCAGGATTTTTACTTGGTCATCGGGATGATCACGCAGATGGCTCCGGCACTTTGCCCCAACTTCAACCCATCCCTGCATGAGCCGGTCCGGTCACGCGTTGCTTTCGGTTCACCGTAACAATCAAAACAGTGCCTGGTGGGTTAGAGTGGGACTATCAATCGGAGCACTCCACTCTTCGCGATCGTCTCGCTAATCGGCTTTTCTCTCGGATCGTCCTTTACAGGAAAATATTGACAGTCTGCTCAGATGTCTCCTTCTGTGCGCCTCCACATGGCACCTACCCATCAGAGACTCTCATCCATGATCCTGTTCACACCTCCCCCTGGCACAAGTCCATCTTCGTCATAACGATGGTCGACCCAGCTCCGGAGGCGACACGCGATTCGCCCGTCCTCTGCAGAAACTCGATCTCTCCCGTCACGACATCGTACATGGCTCCCACCATCGCGATCCGTCCCTTCCGAACAAGGACGTCGAGCATCTGGCTCTGTTCACGCATCTGTTCAACCACCCACAACACATTCCAGCGTGCCAGCATCATGTTTCTGGAGCCTCCTCACGCATACTTATGGGCAGCCACCTGCACAGTTTCCGTCAGGCACCGCCTGTGCCGTCGTCAGGTTCATACGGAGGGACTCCTTACCAGGCAGTTCCAGTGCATTCTGGAATGGGTGCACGGCAACCAAGAGCTGACCTCCGAACAGGGAAGGGAATTCCACTGTGGAGGGCAGCGTGGCCACGGGTCGACTCACGCTCTGCGCTTCAGGCAGAACGGATTGCTGGAGTTCCGGAACCGGTCCGATGATTGTGCGGGCCTTTTTGCGCACAGAAATTCCGATCTCTGGCGGAGTCGTTCGGATGATGAAGATGTGTCTCTTTTCGTTGTACGGGAGCGTGGAAAATTTCTTGATCTGCGTGTGCACTTTGGCCTGGGCTTTCCCCTGGGAGGTCATCATGGCGTGCTTGAAGAGTGCACTCTCTCGAATATCCTGGCTCAAACAAGCCTGGATAGCGGTAATTTCCTGATCTTCCGTCTCGCCCAGGCTCATTCTGCTGCGTTTCATGTAGGGTGCACTCTTGCGTACCGGAGACGGTCCAAGTCCTCTGTAGAGATCCCGATCCACGGTGATGGTGAGTGGCAGCGTCCATGACGTGGTACCCTCCGAAGTTGTCAAACCTTGGCTCGTGCCATCAGCGTCGGTGAGCTGACATTCTGCGGCTGTGGCCAGCTTTACAGAGGCAATTGTCCCGATGAGGATCACGGCGGCTAAGAGAGACATGAGCAGAAGCGACAGCCACCTGTGTTCTGCCTTCCTTGCTTTCTGAGAGAATTGCGGTGTCATAGAGGAGCCCTCCTTTTTCTTCTGATCGTCTACCGGCATTACAGCCGACATCAGCATGACACACGATCAGACAGCGCCTCGTTCCGAGGCCAGATCTTCAGCAGTCTCGGTGTGAGGGATTTCTTACATGAGTCTGCGGAGGGCTCGGGTAAGGCCGATTGAGAAGGAAGGGGGGAGAATCGTGGGCTTCCGTGGTCGAGGCGAGCAGGCTAACTCCCCCATGCCTGCGCGTGAGGTCCTGACATGTGCCCTGTTCAACAGCGCGCGCTTCAACCCTGTGGGTGATGGTATTGCCATGGGCAACATGCCTAGGATCTGGATCTGACGATCTGATAGCCTGGCCTGAAGCGGCTGCGTAGCAAGGGGGTTGCGACAGCGGGGCGAATGTACGTTCCGCCTGCCACAATTCTCCTTCACGTGCGAAAGTTCCGCCACATACCCATGATTGAGGCCAATGTGGACTGTTACAAGGTTTCCAGCCGCGAGGGGGTCTCACGGCTTCGGTGAGAACTTGCTTGAAATGAGGATACCTGGTAGGGACGACCTGCCGCATCGAACTGCATCTGGTCTGGAAGCAGCAGTTCGCCCGTACCGGAGTTGCTCCTATCATCCCAGTTGAACGGCTCTCTCCGTTCTTCAATCCCCTTCGCACTCTTGTAGACAAGTTCGTCTGTCTCCAAGTCATACTCTGGAATCTCCTGGCTTTCCCACCGCTTCACGAAATACTGGTAAAACAAGGCATACAGACCATGGTCTTGTTGCGTGTGCCTGAATACATACTCCGGCATCGTCTGGATATCCTGAGTCGCATGATAATGCTGTACCCAAATGTGATCGCCCAGAATCACCAATTTGACATGAGGATAGTCAGGGTAGAGCTTGAGCTTGATATTCTTCTGTGTGAGCTTCAGTGTTTTGAGAAATTGCACCGAACTTCTGAGCTGCTCGCTCCAGTCGCCGATCATCGCTTCTGAAGGCTGAAGAATTGTGGCGCGCATTCGCGCCTCTTCACTGTGTGGGTTCAAGAGCAAGATCTTCGCTTCAAGACAATTCTCCAGGACGTCATGCAAATCTCCCTGTGGATTGACAAAGGTCGTCCAGCCTGTGGACCCAATCATCATGACATTCCGTCCCACGCCGTGCTTGTACTTCAAGCGGGCAATGGTTCGGTGCATCAGATGATCCTTTTTAGGGAAAAACAGTGCCAACCCCGCACCCTTTGACATATTGGCAAGCTTCCTATTGCTGACACTCCTCCACAAATAATCCAGCCACACGATGAGCAAGAAGGCGATGGCTATTTCTGAGATGACGAGGAACTCCATTTGATCTTGCAGACCAGACCAATGGGCGAGAAACGTTTCGGCCATCCAAGGCAGAGAGATGGCAATCCAGGCGCTCACGCTGACCAGCGCGATGTGATACAGACTACGGAGCGAACTACTGGTCGATTCTCTCAGCGTACCGAATAGAGTCTCGTTCAATGAGTGGGCACCTCTCTGAAGAGCAATGATCCACGAGGACATAGAGACGTATCCTTTCAGAAAATATTGGTCAGGCCATAGCCGGTCGATCGGAGAGCCGCGTGCGGCGCCGGGCACCCAGATACCCCAATCGATCCCGGCCATTTCAGCTCAGCGCTAGTAGAGTGTGCGAACCCCGGGGAGTGTGGTCCTGCGCCCTCAGCTGCCCTGATGGGCGGGTACATGACGGGTACGGACTCACTCGACCAACTGACCATCCGGGGCGGCTCGCGATAACGGGGAGCATAGATTCTGAAAACTGTCGCGCCGACCGGATTTCAGCAATCAGGCGTGTCGCACTGCCGAGGGAGTCCATTCCAGATACGAAGTGGGATCATCAGGGAGCCGTGCCTCACACTGACCATGACGGCGGACACGATGACGCCGAATCTCATGGCAGTTCCTCTCAGTTCTGCCCAGACTCGTTGAGGCTCGCGCTCCATACCCCCTTGAGTCCAAACACCATTTCGCATACTTCTGGCTCGTCACCGTTGCTGCACAACCGGTTCTTGACGCTGAGGCGTGTGACCGAGGGGCCACGCGGGGTTCGTCGGGCAAATTTCGTAGCTCAGGCCGATTCGACGGAGCGCGATCACGTTTGTTCGGCTCAGCCGGTCGATAGCGAGAAACAATTGTGCCCAACTGAAATCCGGTCGCCCGGTGATGAGGTCTTCCAGCATGAGCACCTCACATCGGTGCAGCATGTTCAGCACAGTCTCGTCTGCATCCGCATGTCCTGTGGCCATGATGTGCTCCTCCCGTTTTTTCCGCACCGACGTTCCTATGCACCCACCCACTCCATTGGGGGCTGGGCTTCCCATTCCACGCTCTGCTTCACAGCCAGGGTGAGCATACTCAACAGAATACCGGGATCAGATGACTTGCAAATCCAGGCAAACGCTCCTTGTGCCGTCGCCATTTCACTCATATCCCACTCGCCCCTCGAGAGAATAATGACCGGAGTAGCGGACCAGAGGAGCCGACTCTGCGCTAAGAACTCGAGCCCGTTCAGGCGGGGCATGTGGAAATCGGTCACCACAGCATCAAATCGTCGCTGTCGCATTTCGCTCAACGCGAGCAGACCGTCACAAGCCAGCACCACCGCGAAGCCAGCTTGCTCCAACACAAAGGCCGTCTCCTGCCGCTCTCGCTCATTGTCATCAACGACCAGCACGCGTTTCCCATAGCCAATCATGGCAGCCTCCATTCCAGTTGAGTGGGTTCACGCCCCTCTTCAACAATCACCTCTACAATAATCTCCCGGAGCAGATGCGTGTGCACAGGATCTTCGATGTCGTCGCAATGGCAGTGTCGGCCCTCGATGACAAACCGTTCACAGACCAATTCGACCATCGCCTCCGTCAGCTCGGCAGCCAACACTCCTCCGCAGCGTGGACAACTCATCTCGAGTCCTCCGTTTTCTCCAGTAGGCTCCGATCGCACGCACTGAACATGCTTACCCTGTGTGGCCCGTCACAACGCGCCAGCGGCCATTGTCACCAATGGCCCGTGAGCCGAAGTACACACCATCCTCTCATCGAGAAGGATCAGATTACGTCGCTCGTGTGTGTGGGAATTGGCCGTTGTTGTCTGTGGGACCTGTCTGGTGAAAGAAGGATCGGCCAGCGAAGGAAAGCAGGATGTATATGCCGAAAGACAGTGAATTACCCTAGGACGTTACATGGTAGAACAACAGATGTGGTCATTCCACGATGTGATGCTGAACCGCGTAGCGCGCCAAGTCCGCATTCGTTTTGAAATTGAGCTTTGTGAGAATGCGGGAACGATAGGTGCTGATGGTTTTGACGCTGAGGGCGAGTTGATCGGAGATGTCAGTAATCGTGCGTCCGGCTGCGATCAAGCTGAACACCTGGTACTCACGATCAGACAAGGAATGGTGAAGCGGCTGTTCGCTGTCGCCGTGTTGATACATGTGTGCCGCGAGAAGTTCGGCCGCTTTGGGCGTGATGTATTTTCCTCCCCTCCAGATGGCCTTGATGGCATGAACTAATTCCTGCGGGGCGCTTTCCTTCGTCAGGTACCCGGCCCCCCCGGCCCGCAGCACCCGTATGGCAAACTGGTCTTCGGGATGCATGCTCAACACCAACACGGGAAGGCTCGGGCAGAGCACTCTCAGTTCGTGTAAGGCCTCCAGCCCGCCACGCCCGGGCATATTCAGATCCAGCACGACCACGTCCCACCGCTGTTTCTGAGCCTGCTCGAGCAGTTCGGAGACATTCGAGGCTTCGCCTATTACGGCCCCAGGGAATTCATCGATGAAAATCTGGACCAGGCCGCGGCGCAGGTACGGGTGATCGTCTGTTAGGAGAATGTTAATCATCGGTGGTCCGATATAGTGGGATCTGGACGGGTGACCGTTGTGCCAGTTCCCGACATGCCCTGGATGTCGAAGGCACCGCCTTGCTGTTGGGCCCGGAGGCGTATGCCCAGCAGACCGAATGCTTTCGGTCCGGACTGCTCCACACCGGTGATACCTCTACCGTTGTCTTCGACTTGCAACGACACAGGCTCACCAGATTGTTCCAACCTGATGTGGACGTTGGTGGCTTGAGCATGCCGCGCCACGTTGGTCAAGCCCTCTTGGAGGATGTGGAACAGCGTAATCGATTGCTCACGGCTCAAGACCATGTTGTTCCCGCTGGGTTTTGAAGAGGTTCAGAGGGTTATCCTCGCCGAACGCCTGGCCACCGTCCCTGCAAGCTGCCCCCACGTCCGCCCAGGCAAATGGGGTCGCCATTCCCAATAGCATCGTGCCCGCCGCAACCCCGAGAAGTATTATCGTTCCACGCTTCATAGGATTTTTTTGATGAAATAGAGCGCCTGTTGAACCAACTCGTCCGTGTTGCTACTTCACCCCTTATTCATCAAGTTGCTCCGACTAGTAAAAAGGTTACACGGACTGGCCAAATGAAGCCGGGACGCGAAGACGCACGAAGTAATCTATCAGAACCCTATGATTGATAACGGGATTGTCACTCTCAATCATTCCCACACCATCAGTTTGTCCAAAAATCTTATTAGCATTTTTCAGGCGGGACTGAGCTGTCTATTCTGGTGTCTCTTCTCATTCGCTGATTTGACGCTCACTTCGCGCCCGAGAATTCGATACCCGTTGTAGACGGAGCTCCTCTCCCCGATTTGAGGGGCTGGTCCGGGTCAGGGCCCCATTTTTCTTATTTTGTAAGAAGAAGACTGGCAGGTGTTGCGCGATCGGAGTGGGGCTCTGTCTGTGCATCTGGCTCTGGTGACGCAGGCGCAGTATCGGTGTGCACATATCTATGTTGAGCAACTTGGCTCCTCCAGTACCTCGCCACCTCTGTGGATCAATATTCAGAGTGAGTGCTGGACACTTCTGACGTAGGGGAAGGGAGAATAGCGGGAACGACGTTCAGCGGAGCAGAGCACCTATAGCGGAAAGTGTGACATAGTTTCAGAGCACTACTCCCAGGGTTTTCCTCTCAACTTCGCGGCCACATCGGCGGCATCAGAGAGCTGACCAAGTCTATGGTACAATTGAGAGTGTATTATTGTGAGGCACATTCATGCTGGTATTCGGCCAGATGCTCATGCTTTCGTTCGTGTTTGCTGTGTCTCACAGTTTTGCCGCCAGTCAAATCTACACATATAAAGACGACTCAGGCACCCCGAATTTCACCACCGAGCTGTACTCGGTCCCGGAGAAATATCGCAGTCGAGTCGTCCCTCTCGATTCCGATACCTCCTCACCTGTTGGGGCCGAAGCACCAAACTCTCTTCCGGCGGCCATCCGGGTCGTCACCGCGAGCGGTGAGTATCGCATGGGCGATCACGACACCCGAGCGGACGCCGTCCGATTAGCCATTGAAGCGGCAAAGAGACAGGCGCTTGAGCAGGTTGCGACCTACCTCGAGAGCGTAACTGAAGTCAAAAATTTGGACGTCACACGGGATGACATTCGGACCTATACCGCCGGCATCGTCATGGTGTTGAATCAGGAGATCAGCACACGACTTGAGGGAGAGACCGTGGTGATCCAGGCCGATCTCACGGCGCAAGTGGATCCCAATGAAGTCGCTCAGGCAATCGCCGCACTTCGAGACAATGAGAGCGCGAAACAGGAGCTTGTAGCGCTCCGAGCCGAAACGGATCAATTGCATCAACAGCTCGATGCCGCCAATCAGGCATTAACCACCGCCGTCTCGCCCAGTGAGGTTCAGACGCTCAATCAGCAACGCCAGGACCTGTTAAACCAGCTGCAAACCAATGCCCTCGTGTCCCAAGCCTGGACCGATTGGGTCTATGTGAGGCCGATCGTCTACCCCTATCCATGGATCGGTGTGCAGCAAGTTCACGGACTGCTGCTCCAAGCGGGACAGATCAATCCGCAAAATCGTCATCTTCGAACGTTGCAACAGGTCGTGACGGTGCAGCGCGGAGCCGTTCCCTCAGGGGCCGCGCCCGGACTCTCGTCGCCAATACCGCCGCGTGCCTCCCTGCTTGTGCCGCCGTCTGCCCCGCAGCATCTCACCCCCCCAACGCATCTGAATCAGTCATTGGGGTCGGATCCTTCGACCACGCCGACGCCGCAGCACTTCTCCACCCCTCTGCCCCCGACGCTGCAGCAGGTTCATCCGCCCCATTTCGCGCAACCTAACCCTCCGGTGCTTCGCGCGCCTTATTCCGCACCCTACTCAAACCAGCAAATAAATCCTCAGCACTTTGGCGGAATGGGTGGGCGTTCCAGCGGGGGTGGTCACGTCGGCGGCGGACATCGCGGTCGTTAGCGGTGCGTAAACAATCCTGTTCGCTTACCGGGGCGCGGAGGTCCTGGCATCAGAACCGGCCGGCGTGGGGAAGAGATTCCGTTTGGGAATCGCGGCGGTGCTTGAACAGGTGCCGGCCTCCTTGTTCACGTTGCGGTCCACGATCCGCACGTCGCTCAGCACCTCGTTGACCAGCCCTTCACGGACGACTTCGATATCCTGCTCCGCCTCTTTTCCTGTCCGTTCGCGGATGCGGTCGGTCGATCGTTCCGTCACCTTTACATGAGCCAGCTTGGAGAGTTCGACACGCGCAGCCAGATCAGCCGAATGCTGGCAAAGGTAGAGCCCCCTCGTGAGATTGCCATACCCCGTGGCTCGGATGTATTCGCCATCGGATGAGCCAATCTCGGCCAATGGAACCTGCGCCTCCTTCTCAATAGACGGTGCGGGCATGGCTGTGGTGTCTCCAGGAGCCGAGGCTTGGGGTGAGGATTGGGGGTCGCTTTGTTGCTGCGCATGCTCCTGCGCGTTCAGCTGTTGAAAGGCCTTGTCGGCATGTTGCCGCACGGCATCGGGGCTCGTTGCGGGCGTTGGCGCCGTCGAGCAGCCCAGTGTCATGAGGAGGCTGCCCAAGACTAGTCCCATGCAGTCAGTCCTTTTGATCATTCCGCTCACTCCCAAGTCCGATCAGCCTACGGCTCTTCTGGCAACCTGTCAATCCTAATGGACCGGTTAACCTTGTATGGATCAATACACAGTGGGACACTCCTGCCTGGTCGGTTGTGTCGTGGACGCAAGCGCGTGACCTGCCCCAGGAGAGCGGGCGGTGGAACCGCGAGCGGAGGACATCACGATCCAGACGCACGGCTATGACAAGTGCAGACACATCAATCGATGAGCTTCTGCTACACTTGAACCGAGGAAGGAACATTCCATGGGACCTGTGCGATCTGGATTGTTGGGCATCCTGCTGGTGGTCACCACCGAGGCGTGGGGCCAGGTTTCCATCGGGAGCCTCAGCTCGTCTGCCGACTCCTCCAATTTGGAACTGGTGACACTCCAAGGCGTGGTCCATCTGTCGCGTTCGCGTCAGAATGAATTAGGAGGGAGGTGTGGGAGTTCCTCCTTCACGCTGCAAGATGACACCGGCTCCATTGACGTGGCGATCCGTCGCTCGAATCGTCTGATTGAGCCTTTGAGAAACGGAGACCGGATCCAAGTAACCGCGCAAATTCACGTGTTTCGAAACAGTGGGAACCTCCCCCTCCGCATCTGTGTCGAAGCCACGACGATTCAACACCTCGGTCGATAATTCCAACGACACAAGACCCCCCCTCCGAAGTACTACCTTCGGGTCTTTCGCCCCATGCCTCGCACCGCTATTCTTTTCATAGAGCGAACATTCACAAGCTGAGTTGCAAGGAGGCGTCATCATGACCACTCTACGCGCGCTTGTCGGAGGAAGCTTCCTACTGGCCGTCATTGGACTTGTGGTTTCCGCCCCGCTTGGTTGGTCCATTGTCCTCGGTATTGGCCAGGTCTACCCCGGGAAACTCATCAAGGGCCGACCATACCAGCAGAACGATGAGTTGATGGAGAAGAAGATTCTTCCGCGAACCACGGATGAGCAGATCAGGCACAAGATTGTGGCGAAACAGAAGTGAGATTAAGCGGTAGGGGGTCAGTTTGGATTGCGGGATTAGTTGGGTAAAGGAGGGCATGAAATTGGATGAATATTATAATGGTCACAAAATTACATTGAGGTCAGGCCACCAAGATGCCGGGATATGGACATGTCAGTATGTGGTTGCGAAATTCGGCAATACTGACATGGGAAAGCGAAGTGGCTATGCAGATGGTAGCTTCCATTCCCGCCAAGACGCAGAAGCAGCCGCTCTAGCAAAGGCCAAAGCGTTGATTAATTCCAACTGACCACTACCGGAAAAACCTAACAAGGAGGTGACCTTCCCCCAATTCCGTGGACACCGGGTTAAGCCACCTCCGTCCTCGCTTCGTACTCGGTCGGGGAGTCATCGCCGAGGGTCGAGTGACGGCGTCTCCGGTTATAGAACACCTCAATGTACTCAAAGATATCCCGTGTCGCGTCGTCACGGGTTGCATAGCGCCGATGGGACACGAGCTCGCGCTTAAGGGTCCCGAAGAAGCGTTCGACACAGGCGTTGTCCCAGCAGTTGCCGGTGCGGCTCATGCTGGGGGTGATGCCGTGCTCGCCGAGCAGACGCTGGTAGCGCGTAGCCGCATACTGACTCCCGCGATCCGAGTGGTGCAGAAGCCCGGCCCTTGGGTTCCGGTTTACCAGCGCCATCGTGAGGGCCTGCTCGGCCAGTTCCACGGTCAGCCGGTGGCCCATCGCCCAGCCGATCACGAGGCGCGAGTACAGATCGAGGATCACGGCCAGGTAGAGCCAGCCCTCTGTGGTCCACACGTAGGTGAGGTCCCCGGCCCACACCCGATTCGGAGACTCGACCGTGAACTGGCGATTGAGGGTGTTCGCCGCCACGGGGAACCGATGCTGGGACTGGGTGGTGGCACGCCACTTCTTCACGGTCTTGGCCCGGATGCCGTCCTGGCGCATCAGCCGGGCGACGCGATGCTCGCCAATGCGGTGTCCCTGCTTGACCAGGGCATCCCAGATGCTAGGACTGCCGTAGGTCTCACGGGACTCTCGATGGATCACCCGGATGGCTGAGAGCACGGTCCGGGCAGACACTGATCGGGTACTTTCAGGCCGTGAGCGCCACGCGTAATAGCCCGCAGCCGAGACGGCAAGGGCGCGGCACATCGGCCGGATCGGATAGCGACGGTCGTGCTCCTGGATCGCGAGGTATTTCATTCGCATTCCCTCGCGAAGAACGCCGCCGCACGTTGTAAAAAATCCCGTTCCTTCCGCAGCGTCTCATTTTCCCGTTTCAGTCGTGTCAGTTCATCCTGCTCAGTGCGCACCGCCTGGCGCGTGCGGCCCTGGGATTCGACCTGTTGCTGCTCACTCCTCCAGCGATATAGCACATTGTCCGAAATTCCGAGCTCCCGCGCCACCTGGGCCACCGGCCGACCCGATTCCCGCGTGAGCCGTACGGCCTCGGACTTGAATGCGTCGGTAAACTGACGCCGGGTTGTTTTGGGCATACTGACCTCCAATTTCATCATTCTCCCCCGTATGGAGGTGGCTGTGAAATCAGGGGAGGGTCAAGGTTATTCCTCTCAGTCGTATCTCCTAAAACCCCTCAACAATCCAGTTTCTAATCCAGTTCTTCGAATCGCACCTACATGCGCTCAGAACCTACGAAATAGACTGTGGCATCCACATATCAAACGTGTGGAGCCGGTCGAGTTGTAAACTGATACTGAAGCCTGTAGATGCTCTGTTTTCTCAAGGCGCAAGTCAGGTAGGCATGGTTGTCAAAAACCCTAGCGCAGAACGTGGGGGGGCCTTCTCGATTTTGTGCGGGCATCAGCGTACCCTCGCCTGAGGGTCAAAAACAAATCATTTCGGCTCGCACGCTCGATCAATGTGGATCATTTTGTCTTTGTGAGTGTCGCTACGACCAACTGCGATGACTGGGACCGGTCGATTCCGGTTGGTTCTTCGGGTGATGTGTTGATTTAGATATTCGAAGAGCGCAGGCTGGGTCAGGTCATTTGTCACTTACTAACACATAGAAGGTTTTCGATGAAAAAGATCATGCTGTCACTCATAGCAGTAATGGGTCTGGTAGGTTTCAGCTCTCTTTCATTTGCCGAAGACATGGGAAAAATGAAGGATGAGATGAAGGGCGAAATGAAGGGAATGAAGGACGACATGAAAGGTGAGATGAAGGGAGCCATGAGAAAGTAGGTTTCTTATCCGGCCTTTGCCTGTTCGATCCTCATTCCAAGCCAGAGGAGACACGATCATGGCCTCACTGATTCACGAAGGATCTAGAATCGGTCAAGGTCGGGAGAGCGGCCGGTCGCGGAACTCACGATGAGGTCCGAACCTTTTCCACTCGAAGGACCCTCGGCTTCCGCTGGTCTCACCGCGAACCAGCGTGATGTCCCATCTATACGGCCTGCTTTAGCCCCGGTGGCCGAGAAGGTCTACCGCCATCGACTACCCGTACGAATCAGCCATTGGCTCAATGTTCCTATTCTTATCATCCTGATCATGAGCGGACTCCAAATTTTCAACGCGCATCCCGCCCTCTATTGGGCGATCGTTCTGATCGTGACCAGCCGTTACTCTCGATTCGCCCTGTGAAGACCGAAAGCGGAGAGATCCGTGGCATCACGACTATTTTGGGTTACAAATTCGACACAACAGGCGTTCTCGGCTATTCGGATGGCTCGCGCCGTGCCTTTCCTGCTTGGGCGACCGTTCCAAGCGCCAGATTTCTGGCGATGGGTCGGCAATGGCACCTGTTCTTCGCATGGCTCCTCGTCATCAATGGGCTATTCTTCACGACCTATGCGCTGATCAGCCGGCATGCCACGCGCGATCTGGCTCCGACCGGCAAGGAACTACGTGGCATCGGCAAGGCGGTCAAAGATCACATGGTCTTCCGGCATCCCAACGGTGAGGAGGCCAAGCGGTACAACGTGCTGCAGAAACTCGCCTATGTAGTCATTCTGTTTGTGGTGGCGCCACTGATCGTTTTGACAGGCCTCACGATGTCGCCCATGATCGATACGGCGTTCCCCTGGCTGCTCACGATCTTCGGTGGACGGCAGGCGGCCCGGACGATTCACTTCATCGCGTGTTTCTCCTTCGTTGGGTTTATCGTCATTCACGTATTGCAAGTGATCCTGACCGGATTCGTCAACAACATCCGGTCGATGGTGACGGGATGGTTTGTGGTGAAGCATGAAGAAGGAGCGAGTCGTGAAGCATGAACGTGCAATGGAACGGAGACAGTTTCTGAAAGGGACGTTAGGGGCCGCAAGTCTCGTGGCCCTTGCCGGCTGCGACAACCTGACGCAGAGCAGTTGGTTCCCTTCGGTCTTGAGCAAGACGGAGAAACTGACTGAACGAGTCCAACGGGCCGTCACGCCCACGAACGCCCTCGCCAAAGAATATGGGGACGCCGACATCTCGAAGGTGTTTCCGGCGAACGGGAATACCGATCCGGGCACGGATGACTATGCCGAGCACGTGGCGCAGAAGTTTGCTGAATGGACGGTCGTGATCGGCGGCTTGGTTCAGGCTCCTACGAGTTGGTCGCTCGCGGCGCTCAAAGAGTTACCATCGCGGACACAAATCACTCGCCACGACTGCGTCGAAGGCTGGAGCGCCATCGGCAAGTGGACCGGTGTCCCGCTCGGCAACCTGATGCATACGGTTCAGCCGTTGCCGAATGCCGAGTTCGCCGTCTTCCATTGCGCCGATGTGGACGATGAAGGCGTGGCCTACTACGAGAGCATGGTCCTGGCCGATTGCTATCACCCGCAAACGATCCTGGCCTATGAGCTCAACGGGCAATCCCCTCGATGTACCGCATGGTGCGCCGCTCCGTCTCCGCTTCGAACGGCAGCTTGGCTACAAGCATGCCAAATATGTGATGATGATCGAATTGGTGGAGACGCTTTCCGGTATCGGAGGAGGGAAAGGTGGATACTGGGAAGATCAAGGATATGAATGGTACGCAGGCATATAACAAGTAATGCGAGACTATGGGTACAGAGAGCGATCATATTGTCTCTCAATCATCTGTTTTGTGATCAGGTCTGCCCCTCTTCTCATTCGCTGATTTGACGCCCACTTCGCGCCTGAGAATTCGATACTCGTTGTAGACGGAGCTCCTCTCCCCGATTTGAGGGGCTGGTCCGGGTCAGGGCCCCGTATTTCTTATTTTGTAAGAAGAAGACTGGCAGGTGTTGCGCGATGGAGTGGGACTCTGTCTGTGCATCTGGCTCTGGTGACGCAGCCGCAATGCGGGCAACTGCCCGCTTCACTGATCCTCGCAGCTGCCGTACGTAATGAGCTTGGGGATCGAGTACAGCCGAACATGCGGCTCAACTCCTCGGAATCGACAGAGGCGACGACCTCTCTCGCCCGTTACGAGAACTCGCTCGGAAACTGCTTCACCAATGCTGCCGTGAGTGTATCGGCAATGAGATAGACGTGTTGTCGCATCATCGGCCAGGTTTCCCCTAGGTGCGCATATTCCTTGTTCTTGTACTGGTTGATTTGGAGGACATGGTGCGCGACATGCGCCGCGATCAGGCCCCGAACGGTGTCTTTCGGCAGGTAGGAGGGATTGGCTCCGTTGAAAAATTCGGCGAGGTCGTCGACATTGGACGCCAAGCGGGCCAGCGCAGCCTCCTGCCGGCCCGTATGCCCCGCGACGGTGGCCTCGGAGTATTCTTTGATGGCGGCAACATGGCTGATCAGCAACGTAAAGAGCTGCTCAGACCGTGCTTCGCCATAGAACGGCGTCACCATGTTCGCAATCAGTTTGGCGTTGGCCACGACTTCCTTCTCGGCGGCATTCCGCTCTGCCAGACTGTTCGTCGCGTTGTTCAACAAGGCGTGCTGAACCCAATAGATGTGCCCAAGCCAGAGACTGCGAAGGGACTGCTTCATCTCCGCGACACGGACTGGATTCGTCTCCCCGACCGCGTGCGATTTGTAGTCACAACCCACCGGGCCAACGAGGGCGAGGACCAACACTGCCATAGACGGATATATCTTGCTCATAAACCCCTGCACCGCTGTACGGTTGAACGCGGTCCTTTCTGATGCAGTACCCCGAGGCGGTAGTGCACCTCTGCGTCGCCTTCTTCCGCCTGTCTTCTGACATCGGCAATCTGAACGTTCTCTGTCTGTTGTTCTAGCGTAATACCCATAACCATTTCTCATCTTTCTCCGACTATTGTTGTCAGCTCACGGAGCGATGTCGTGCGTTCATCGTGGTCTTGAACGTGCGACGTACTGGCGGCATGGTGCGAGCGAAGAGAAACGGAGGCCTACCCGATCAAGCACGTGAGGTCGTTGATCACGGCAAAGACTTGATAGTGGCTAATGACCTGAGCATCGAATAGGACCAGGACAGACCCAGTTAGCAGGTTGACCTTCACATGGGCCACACCCTCCAACTTGGTCAACTGGCTCTCCATTTCGCCGGCCATTGCATGGGAGCCTTTGACTTCGGGAACCTTGATCCGGATCCTTCCATCAGGGATGTGAGCGGCTTCAGTTCCATGCATAAACGGATCGTCTCCTTCCTAAGAGATTCCTTCACTTGTTGACCACCCATCTGTTTGGGGTTGTCATAACCGTACCCTACTAGATATACCGTACAGTTCAGGTGTTACGTACAGATGAGTAATTTATTATCGATTCGTAAACTTGTCCAACCATTTAAATATGTTGGTTTCCCTTCGGCCCGGTTCAGTCTTGACGTGTGCATCCGATAATACGCGAGTGGAACGCAACTCTCATGCCGAGAGGACACCGCTCATGATGATTCGCATGTGCGTGAATTGTATATGGGGAAGATCTTGAGGCGCAGGACGTGTGAATGGGAATCAATACGGAGGAGAGGAAACGATACAGCCGTGAGCCTAGGAGGAGGTCGTTCAATTTACATGTTGTGGCCCACTTAACATGTGGACAGGAAGCTTTGTCGCTGCTGGCCCATGAGGTACCTCCCTTCGCTGATTATGCGTGGAAGGTGTCTACAAAATCAGGGGAAGACCAACCCAGGAGGTGAGCGGATACATGACCGGGTTCACGCCGCTCCCCAACCGGGGATGAACAGGAAATAGGCAACCAGTAGAAGGAATGCTCCGGCAATGATCCAGGGAGCACGGTGCTGAAAGCCATCCGTTTCAGATAAGCCGGTCGCGACGACCACCACCGCGAGCACCACATAATCGAAGTCACTGGTCCATTTGAGAACGAAATCATGATCGCTGAATGGCCAGAGGATGCGGAGCGGCCAGAGTGCGATCATGTCGCCGCACAGATGGATCGCGCCTCCGCCCAGGTTGATCCCCAGCAGACGCGCGAAGGACAGAGTCTTGAGCCAGCGGCTCTCGATTGCGGCCAGCACCAGCGCCACCACGACAAGGCCCACAAACGTATGCGTGTAGGTATGATGCACACGATAAAAGGCGTCTGATCCCCAGAGATAACTGACGGAATCGACATCCAGCGCGAAGGCAGCCAGTCCGGCCACCAGCAGCGTCGTCTTCCGCACCGCCGTGAGTGGACGCAACCCCTGCCCCAGTAGAATGCCGGAACACGTGTGCGTGATCGGGTCCATTAGGTTGTAGCTCGTTGGCAAGGAAATCCACGGATGAGAAGCAACACTCGGCAGGACTGGATGCAAAGTTGGTGCGGAATGGGATCTCCGTTCAGGAAGGACACCAGGAAGGCTAGCATGTCACTGAGAGGGAAACAAATATGAACGGTATCCTTGCGATCACCTAGAGCGATTCAGCTGGTGGATCGGCGCCCTTCGATCCGAAGGCCGGGGCCGTAGAGGGATTCGTGGACTGCTGGAATCATAGGGCTGTTTTTCGTCTTCCATCGGGCGAGTTTCATGCTACCAGGTTTTTCTCATGTTGAGCCAGACGCCAATCCTCCAGAAACTGCATCGGTACTGGTAGCCCAACCTCGAGTGCCGTCGCGTCCGGTTGTAGAACACCTCAATGTACTCGAAGCTCGCCGCCGTCATCTCTGCGCGTGTGGCATAACGCAACCCATGGACCCGCTCGTTCTTAAAACTGTTGAACCAACTCTAGATGGGCGCGTTATCCCAACAATTTTCCTTGCGACTCATGGAGCCCTCCATGCCATAGACCGTCAGCTTGACCTGGAAGGGTTGGCTGGCGTACTGGCTGCCCCGATCCGAGTGATGCAGCAGCCCCACGGCCGGTTTCCGTCGGAACCACGCCATCGTCAGTGCGTTGATCACCGTAGGCGCCCTTGAGTTCTGTGTGACTGGCGCGGGTCAGCGCCAGCATCTGGGCGTCTGTCAGCCGTGTGCGATCGGGCGTGCCGCCGTGCTTCCAGGCGCGATAACCGCTTTCGCTCACCGCCAGGACCGCACACATCTTGTCCAGGGTGTAGGCCATGCGCTGCACGTCCATCCAGGCATACGTCACAGCGTGTCCCTTGCGAAGTCTGCCGTCGCTTTTTTTAGGATTTCGTTCCCCGCTTCAGTCGCACGTGCTCGGCGCGCAGTCGTGATAGTGCCATCTGCTCCGGTGTGACCACCGGAGCTCCCGCCCCGTTGAGCGTGTCTGCCGCGGCCGCCTTGACCCAGTTCCGTCGCGTTTGTTCGACCAGCCCCAACTCCTTGGCCGCCGCGCCAGCTGACAGTCCGTCTTTGACTCGCTTCACCGCCAAGTCCTTGAACTCGCTCGGATAGTGCTGCTTCGGTATCTTCATCGCCCTCCCTTTCATGATGACTGCGATTCTACGTCACCCTTGGAAGACGAAATTTCGGGGGAAGCTCACCCTGACACATTTTTGGCAAGATTTTTAAGGCTTATGCAGCTTGGGGACGGCTGAGAAGTTGGAGCAGTTTTTCTTTGAGCACTTCTAGCTCGTTGGCTCCCTTTGAGTTGACCTTGAAACACCGATTCGGATCAAGGCCAAGGTGCTGGAGCCTATCCACGTTTGGCACCTCATCATCGATCCAAAGCCAGTCACGTTTGCCGGTCTTCGCTACCGCATCAGCCACCCAGAGTTCCTTGTTTTCGTACTTCTGCCAGTTTGCCGAATGGAAGCCTGGAGCTTGAAGGGATTTCATGCATTTCTCCACTGTGAGAACGGCTAACAGTGTATCAATCTCTTCGTGTTTCCACATGGTAAGAAACACAATGTCGAAGTGTTCCCGCGCCCACTTGATCCACGTCTTCGTACCTGGACGGAGCTGGAATTCTCCGGCGTACTCACCGAATAACACACCGTCAATGTCGTGATAGAGAATAGGCTTCATGGAACAAACCTCCATTCGTGGCTCTTACGGTTAAGATAGCACTACTATGCAAGGTTGCAAATGAATCGGGTTTTGCGCGACACGTTTTTGACTAAAACGAGCTACAACTCCTTGCAAGTTGGCGCTGGAAGATGGTTCCCAGGAATGACAAAGTAGAAATTCGTTTTGAAGGTTCTGTCTACAGTACGAAGCGGTGCGGTGGCTGGGACTCGAACCCAGGACCCTCGCCTTAAAAGCTCGAAAAGACTAAAATATCACCGGCTTGATTTTGCGAAGGCTTCCCCGTTTTTCTTTTCGAACAAGGACTTGAGACGATTCTATCCATTCCATTGATTCTGTAGAATGCGATCCACATTGTGAAGATTTCTAGCACGAATTTAGCACATCCCTTTGGGGTGAACCCCTCGGTTGAGACAGACTGGGTGAAATGCTGAAACACCACAGCGCAAGAACCCACAAATTTTGACTATAAGAGGTGCTGAATTGGCGTCAGCCCACCTCGTCATCCGGTGCTTTCCCTGCGCGTTGCTTGAAGTGAGCCGAGGCAATAGCGTAATGAGATGCGATGATTCGTCGAAACCAGCGATCTGGCAATAGGCGCCGCGCGGGGACAGTTATCCGCTCCTTAAAGTGACCGACGGTTTGCCACCCCATTGCCTTCTCATCGCAAATCGCTTCCTCCACCATCTGAGCAACTACGTCCGGACCCACTCCGGATTCCTCGTCAGCATCGTTTACAGCCAGCGCTGCGTTAGCCGAAGCCTGATAGGGCTCGCTGGCAGCAACGGTCTGACGGTTCTTAGTCAGCTCCGTTTGTACACTGCCCGGCTGGACCGATATTACCCGAATCCCTTGCGGCTCGAGTTCGTAGCGGAGCGCCTCGCATAACCCATTCAGCCCGAATTTGGTGGCACAGTAGAGCGCCTGATACGGAAGCGCAACTTCTCCAGCCAGAGAAGAAACGTGGATCAGGCAGCTGGGAGCACTACGGCGAAGATGCGGTACTGCTGCGCGCGTCAAGTAGATAGCCCCGAGCAGATTCGTCTCCATCTGTGAGCGTACAAGTTCCAGAGGCGTATCCTCCAGCGATCCTGCTACCGCGATGCCTGCCGAGTTGATAACCGCGTCGAGCCGACTCATCCTACTGACAGCTTCTTCCACTGTTTGCTGCACTGTATCCGCATCCGCGATGTCCATCCGCAAGTACTCGATGTTGCCGGAAAGTGGCCCAGGGCCGGACTTCGCATCGGTCGCGATTTCCGATCGGGACACCCCAATCACCCGGTGGCCCGCAGCTGCCAATCGCAAGACGCAAGCCCGGCCGATTCCGGATGACGCTCCCGTCACTAGGATCCGCTTTTCCGTCACTTCTCCCTCACAGAACCGCGCATCATCACGACGAGGGTCCAGAGGCCAAACCAGATGCATCCGACATTCACAACCACGTTGAGCCAACCTTGGGGTGAAGAGACGTATTGACCGTGGCGCCAGTTAAAATGAACGTCCAGTAGACCCAGAAAAACCAGTCCGCCCGCCGCTGCAGAACTTGCCACAATCCCACGAGTGTCGTTGTTCTTGAGCCAATAACTGGCAGTTAGTAAGAGTCCCGCGATCCAAACTAGGTCTGGGATGAAGAAATTCGACTCATAATCCAAGACATCTGGGAGTACGCCGTCATGATCTGCCCAGAACGTGATCCAAAATACTACGATCGCGGCCGCCGCAATACGCTGCATCCAAGCCAACCTATGCCAATTCATGTTTTCGCCGGTTGAGTTGATCGTCGTGGGGTAAATCCTGTCTTGGACAGCAGTAGGTTCTTCCTCACCATCCAGAAGATCGCGGACAGCGACACGCAAAGGCCGAACTCAATATGGATCGCTCGTATAAACTCCCCAAGCAACATCACCAAAAGTATCCAAGTCGGACCCGGGCTTAGCTCACCTTCAACAACACCCTAGGCTGTTTTACCTTAATCAGGTCAACACTTGAAATTCCAAAATGCGGCTGCTCAAGAAAGGCATGTTCTTGATGGCGACCACGCTTACCAATGATTCCGAATTCCTTACCTAACGTTTCAAGGGTATTGAGAGCGTAATCCAGATCCTCATTGGTGTGGGTGGCCATATAGCTTGTACGAATTAACGCACAGCCCTCTAGAACCGCGGGACACACCACCGGGGTTGCAAAAACGCCCTGTTCATACAACTTCTGGGTAAACTGAAACGCCCTATGATCATCACCAATAAAGAGAGGGATGATGGGAGTACTGCTATTCAATGTATTAAAACCCATTCGGCGTAAACCCTGATTCATCTTGCCGGCATTGCGCCAGAGGCTTTCAAGATGTGACGTATCTTCCATCACGATCTTGAGACATTCCAACGCCGCGGCCGCCGCGGCAGGAGGCATTGCGGCGCTGAAGATGAACGATCGAGCCTTATGCTTGATATAATGGATTACGTCAGCGGCACCCGCAACATAACCCCCGATCGAGGCAAACGACTTGGAAAATGTTCCCATGACCAGGTCTGCTGCGCCCAGCATGTTGAAGTGAGATTCAGTGCCCTGGCCTTTGGGACCCATGACGCCCAAAGCATGCGCGTCATCAATGTACATACGGCAATGGTACTTTTTGGCCAACGAAACCGCTTCCGGGAACTTGAAGATGTCGCCCGACATGGAGAATACGCCGTCGGCGACAATCAACGCGCCTTGATATTTTCCGCGAGTGCGGATCAGAATTCGTTCCAAATCCGCCATATCATTGTGGCGAAACTTGATGGTATCGCCAATCGCCAACCGAGTGGCTTCGATGATGGAGGCATGGTTCTCACGATCGCAATAAATGACATCGTGGCGGCCAACGATGCAGGAAATACTTCCCTGATTAGCAATAAAGCCCGTCGCAAAAACCAGGCACGCCTCCCTGCCAAGAAAATGCGCGAGCTCTTGCTCAAGCTGTTCATGAAGGACGAGGTTCCCGTTGAGAAAACGGGACCCCGTGCAGCCCGTCCCAAAATGATCAATTGCGGCTTTAGCTGCGGCTAGAACGCGGGGGTGATGAGTCAAACCCAAATAATTATTCGATCCGATCATCACTCGACGCCGGCCATGGGTGACAACAGCAGATCCAATAGTCGCTTCAATCGGTCTAAAAAATGGATAGACACCCGCAGCCTGCACACGTTTCGCGTCTTCAAAAGCACGACACTTGGTGAAAATATCAGTCTCGCTATTCATGCATTTCCCTGTTCTAGGGTTCCTGCCCTACGGTTTCGATTTGAATCGACCTGTTCAGTGGCTCCATTTGGGTTTGTTTCCGTGAAGAATTCCACGGAGGGAGCCACACATTCAAAATTCAACGGACTTCAATAAAGCCTCGAGCGTTCAAGCCCACCCTAACTAAAGGGGAAAGTCTGGCAGGGGACAAAATTGGCGAATCACTCCAGCGACTCACGCTTATCTCTATCCCATCGCGAGATTGAAGGACTGAATCGGTTACGCGACGGGAGGAGGCCTGGAGATGAGCAAGGTAAGAAAAAGATTCTGAAAAGAGGAGGTTCCGCTAGCCAGAGAGGGGATGCTCTTATAGACATTCCGTGAGGTAAGACTGTGCCCAACTACAGAATCGCTTTGAACGGCGGCGACAGATAGAGGAGTCTTGTTATAGTTCGCTTTAGACTTTCCTTCAACCTTTGAATTCTCTTGTGCATCATGGGTTGGGGTTTGGTCTGCATAGTAGGCCACATCAGTAAAATACGGCAGAACGAACAAAACGATCACGAGGGCCAGGATGCTGCATCCTGGCCGACAATTGCTTTGACACTGTAATAATTGAGGCTTCATCGATTGTCACCCTCGGATGCTCTCAAGGAGTCAAGCATCAGTTTCTCTGACCGGACGGAATCGCGGATACTTCGACTTGATTCAGGACGGTCTGAGAATTCAACGTCGCCATCAGTGTGAACTCCTATGACCCGCATCACGTTAATGTTTGACGGTCTCGGGAGAGGACCCACTTGTGCGAGCACCTCCGTGCCAAACGGGATAAAGGCCTGACGAAGCGTCGGTGCAAAAGTAGGACAACCCGCTGACATGGATTTTGGCAAGCATGTCCGCCCCCTGGCAAGAAAACAGCTTTTGATGCACCTAACATTATGCCTGTAGGATCACATCTGTCTGATCACAATTGCTCACTTTCTATAAATTTTCGAAGTACGAAAATGCCCCATCCGGCGCACCTGTTCCATGCGGTTGAGGGTCTCACCCGATTAGGAACCGCACCAAAAACCGTACCCGAGGAATCGGCTGACGAGCAGCACGCATCGAAGTTGTTGAAAGATGTGGTGAGCCGGCTGGGACTCGAACCCAGGACCCTCGCCTTAAAAGCTCGAAAAGAATAAAATATCACCGGCTTGATTTTGCGAAGGCTTCCCCGTTTTTTCTTTGCGAACAAGGACTTGAGACGATTCTATCCATTCCATTGATTCTGTAGAATGCGATCCATTGTGCAGATTTTCAGCACAAATTAACACATGCGTAGTACGTAACTCGTAAAACTAAGGTGGGTTATAGATCGTGATCAGAAGGTGCCGGGACAAAAAGACACAGCAGTTCTTTGCGGGAGAGATGGTGAGGGAATTCTCCAGCTTCAAGAAGGTTTCTGAACGCAAACTCACAATGCTCGATAACGAGTCGGATCTCAAGGACCTGCTTTCACCACCGGGAAACCGGTTGGAGATGTTGAGAGGGGATCGGATCGGATCGGATCGGGCAGCACAGCATCAGGATCAACGATCAGTGGAGGATTTGTTTTCTCTGGAAGGCCGACGAACCGTATGAGGTTGCAATCACCGATTATCACTGAAGGAGAACCTGTCATGATCAAGAATGGAATGCGGCCGGTTCATCCGGGAGAAATCTTGTTTGAGGAGTTCATGAAGTCGGCAGAGCCGCCGATCAATGCCAATATGCTCGCCAAGGCCCTCAAAGTTCCTGCGAACCGGATCACGGCCATTATCAAAAGGCAGCGAGGCATTACGGGTGATACGGCGGTACGTCTGGCGACATTGTTTGATACGACAGCTGAATTCTGGATGAATCTGCAGAAGACGTATGAGCTGCGCCTTGCCGAGCAAGCTCTACCGGGTAAGGTCAGGAAGCATATTGAGCAACACAGGGGAACGCTCTTACCGGCTTGATGAGGGAAGAAACCGTTCCAGTCTTGGAATAATCCGCACAGTGTCCCTTCTCCACTCTCTACTAGAAACTCATTCGAAATAAAAGGGAAGCCCCCGGATGTCGGAGGCTTCCCAGTGAAGCAGCTCAGCCCTTCAAGGCGTGAGCGGCAATCCACTCCTTGGCTTCACGTGCAACGCTGACGAGCGCCTCAAGAGCATTGTGGCCAAACGAGGTCCCATTGCGCCACGCGCCGGACTGATCCCTGAATGGGCGAGAGAAAGTCGTTGAGAAGAACAGACCGTTCTCGCTGATGTTCTGTCAGATCGTCGCCTTGATGTTGCCGCATCGCAGCGTATTCGCGGTTTGTTGTTGGTAGCCATCTTGTGTCCTCCTTGTTGAAATGAAGTTGGCTCTCGCACAGGTAGAGGAGAGCCAGCGCACAGTTCACGGAGGAAACGGCTCGCTCTCATATCTGAAGTTTATCAACCCTTCATGGCATGTGTGCCATGGGTGATCGCCCCACCCGCGCGTAATGCCGCAGCGACGAGAACGGCCTCGGCAATCTCCGGATCCGACGCGCCTGTCTCTCGCGCCCTGCTTGAGTGAAGCTCGATACAATACGGGCATTGTGTCGTAAATGCGACCGCGAGTGCCATCAACTCCTTATACTTCCTCGGAATTGCGCCGCCGGCCAAGGCGGCCTTATCGAAAGCTACAAACGCGCGCATGGCTTCTGGTGCATGAGTCTCGAGATCCTTCATCTTGTTTAGATTCTTAAGATCGTACATGACCCCCTCCTGGTGATAGATCATCTAAAGCGATTTCTCGTGCCGTTCCTCTGACTAATTTATCATGCGCGAATGCGTGTTCTTCCACTAAGGCCCGCTGATACTTCGAGGATCGACGTGTCCAATCGTGGGGCATCCTGACGAAACCACGAGGCGGATCCCCCACGAAGCCCGCTATACCTATTGAGCTCGTGGCGCAGGCCACGTAGGCACGACTGTGTTAACAACGCGAGGAGCCGGAGTCTGACCCGAGGTTGTAGAGTTCCTGTAAATGAGTCAGAAGGTAACTCATTCGCTAGAACCTCGATGCCGTCAGTGTTACGTCCGTGCTCGCCCACGCTCGGCGGAAGCGCGCTTCCGTTGCGGCCGCTTCGATGTTCTTCCCCTGCGCCCGGAACGTCTGCGCGAGTCCAAACAGGGCCCAGCCGTTCTCGGGGAAGCGCCGGAGATCCTCGCGATATACCTCCTCGGCCTCGGCATGTTGTCCCGCCTTCAACAGCCCGGCGCCGAGCGAGTGCCGAATGGGGTAGTACCACTTGGGCGGCTCGAAGTAGAGTCCCGTGTCCTCGATCTTGGCCGCCTCCCGGAAGTGGTTAATGCCCTTGTCGAGGTCGCCGCGGCGGGTGGCGATCTCGCCGGACAGCGCGTGCACGGCGATCGAGAGCGCCGTCTTGCCATCGGCACCTTCGGGCGTCGCGGTGTGGATCGCCGTGACTGTGTCGAGCGCGGCTTCCGCCTCCGCCCATTGTCCCTTGGCGGCGTGCGCCACACCGCGGGCATAGTACGCCATGGCGTAGGAGAAGCGGATGTCCGCCGGTGGAAGCGGGTCGGCAAGCACGTCGTCCCATTTTCCAAACGTCGTGAGCGTGAGCGCGTGGTACGGCAGCATTTCTTGTAGTAACCCGACCTGGCGCGCGGCGTCGAGGTTCACCTTGGAGGTGAGTGTATTGGACGCCTCGATCGCCTGCGCACTGCGGCCCGCCATCGTGGAGGCGAAGGCGAGGAAGTGGATGTTGTGCGGGTAGTACGCGAGCGGATAGACGCCCATCGGATGCTGTCCTTCGATGAACGCCTCGTCAGTGTGGATGGCGTGTTGGTTGGCCTGCATGGCGTCGTTCCACCGTCCGACGCGGATGTAGATATGTGCGGGCATGTGGACCATGTGCCCTTCGCCCGGCATAAGCCGAGCGAGCCGCTCGGCGCACGGCACCGCGGCCTGCGGGTTCACCGCTTCGACCGCGTGGATGTAGTAATGGCACGCGCCGGGATGGTTCGGGACGCGCGAGATGACTCTCTCCAGCTGGCGCACGATTTCATTGGTGCCGGGGTAGGGCGTACCGTCGGGTCGCCAGTAGTTCCACGGGCGGAGGTCCATCAGCGATTCAGCGTACAGGGTCGCGGCGTCGAGGTCGCTGGCGTAGGTGTGGGCAACCCGCTCCATCGCGCGCGAGTACAACGTGTTCAAACGGGCACGATCGGTCGGCGGGACCGCCGCGTAGCGCTGCGCGAGCGCCTCGATGTACGCGCGCTCAGGCGCCGTGGCGTGGGACTTGAGCGCCAGCGCTTTCTGCGCCGCCGCGTACGCGGCGACTCCGCTCACCGAGTCCATTGGAGCATTGATGTGCGGGCCGTAGGCGAGTGCGATCCCCCAGTAGCACATAGCGCAGGTGGAATCGAACTCTGCGGCGCGCGTGAACGAGCGGATCGCTTCTGAGTGATTGAATCCGTAGACGAGTCGCAGGCCCTGGTCGAAATACTGCTGTGTGGCCGGAACTCGAGTGGAGATGCGTTTGTGGTGAGAGCCGAGATTCGTATAGAGGGGGACCGTGTCAGAAAGGCTCTTCGGCGGAGCGGGCGCCGCCGTTGACTCTGTGCCCGAGCTGGGAGCGGCACAGGCGAGCAGAGCAGCCGCAGCGAACCCGATGATGTAGGGGGACTTCATGGCGTGCCTCCTTCCTCTCTCGGGCGCAGCATGTAATTGGTTGGACCGTCGGGTGGTGATGGTGAGGTGAGCTGTAAGCAAATCATAAATCGTCGTCATCATGCTGCTCCTTGTTGTGAGGGAATGACCCTATGCCAAGTCCCTACAGCAGCATCGATGCCAGCACGGGAGAATTGAACGAGACGATGGAAATTCAGCGACTTAGAATCAGATGAGTGGAAATCGGCAAGCGCCGATATCTCGTGACTTGCGAAATCTCGCGAGAAGATTTGTGAGATCTCGTAAATCGATGAGGGTAAAACTTGGAGCAGTGAGGGATGAAGAAAGAGTGACGGGAGAAATCTTTGCTCAGCGGGGTTTTTGAATCTTCAACACTTTCATGCGTGACGAGAGCGTCGAAGCGTTCATTCCGAGCAGTGTTGCCGCGCCCTTCTCGCCGGATACTTTCCATTTGGCGGCGTCGAGCGCGCACAGAATATTGGCGCGTTCGAGTTGCTCGAATTCATTCGCTGTCCGGATCTGGCCGGGAGAGGGGGTGGTGTCTTCGGGAGGCGCCATGTGAACCGGTGACGCCTCCGGCAAGGCCCGATCCAGATTCAAGCGTCCATCCGTCGCCGTGATCACAGCCCGCTCGATCACGTTCCGCAGCTCCCGCACGTTTCCGGGCCAACTATAGCTCGTGAGCCGGCGCGTGCAGTCGGCGGTCAGCGGAGCGATGGTGCGGCCCATCTTGGTGGCAAACCGGCGAGCGAAGGCAGAGGCCAGACGCACCACATCATCGCCGCGCTCGCGCAGAGGTGGCACGCGGAGCGGAAACACGTTCAGCCGGTAGTAGAGATCCTCGCGGAATCCTCCCTCGCGAACGGATTTCTCCAGATCGCGATTCGTCGCAGCGATCACGCGCACGTTGACCTTCTTCGTCGAGGCACTTCCGACCGGGTCGAACTCGCCTTCTTGCAACACGCGGAGCAGCTTCGCTTGCAGATCGAGCGGCAATTCCCCGATCTCGTCGAGAAAGATGGTGCCTTTGTCCGCCAGGGCGAAGCGGCCCTCGCGCTTCTTGGTCGCCCCGGTAAAGGCCCCCGCTTCATGACCGAATAATTCACTCTCGATCAGGGTCGCGGGAATCGCCGCGCAATTCACGGTGATCAGCGGCCGTTCATGCCGTTTGCCGGCCGCATGGATGGCGCGCGCCACAAGTTCCTTACCGGTGCCGGTCTCGCCCATGATGAGCACCGTCGCGTCGGTCTCCGCAACTTGGCCGATGTCGCGCAGGACCTGCCGAAGCGCCGGACTCTCGCCGATCAAGGCCTCGTCATGGTGCAGGGACTGGAGTTCTTCCCGCAACAATTCTGTTTCAGCGGTCAGCGACAGGATCTTCTGCTCCGCTTCCACCCGATCGTGCACGTTACGGAGGATCACGGTCGTGAACTTCTGGCGATGCAGTTCGAAACGGGAGAGCGTCGCTTCGGCAGGAAACGAGTCGCCCTCGGGACAGCGTGCGGTGAGCCCGCCGGGAATCCAGCGCGACTGCTGACCTTCCGGGCGCCCGTCCAGCTCGGCGATCAGAGTCATGAGCCGGCCTGTATCCTTCTGACTCACGAATCGCCGGAAATCCTGGCCGGCCATCTTGTCCGCTCGACAGCGGAAGACTTTCTCCGCGGCGGGATTCACGCGGGTGATGCGAAGCCGATCGTCCAGCTCGATGATTGCGTCCATTGCGCTGCTGAGGAGCCGCCCGACTTTTTCTTCCCGCTCGCGTACCTCGGCTTCGGCCCGCAGCCGTTGGAGTTCCGCCGCGGCCCGCGCGGCGAAGATCTGAAAGATCGCATAGACCCGCGGCTCCTCCGGAATCGGCCGTCGGTCGATCACCGCCATGTGACCAAGAATGCGGCCGTCCGTATCCTGGAGGGGTACGCCCAAGTAGCTGACGGCGCCGGCTGCCTTCAATTCTTCTGAGTGAGGATAGAGCTCCAGAATCCTGTCTGGAAAATGCACCAGCTTGGCCGTATCGATCACGCGCTCGCAGGCAGTCCCAGCGATATCGACTTCATAGTCCTTGACCCACTGGCCGTCCATCCAGAAGGCGAGCGCGTGGAGGCGGCGCTTCTCGGGAAAATATTCCGTCACCCAGGCGCCGTGCGTGCCGAGCGTCTTGGCAAGGTTCTGCACCAGCGCTGCAAAAAACTTCTGGCCCGTTTCCGTTGCGGTCCCTTCGAGGATCGCGCGTAGGGCGGCGTCGGTTTCGAGATCCTGAAGAGGCTGGGAGCGATCAAAGGGAGGGGGGACCATGGGCGAAAGTATGGAACGGAGCGGTGGGGGATTCAAGAGGGAAGAGGGAGAGTGACAGAAGGCCGATGATACTAACCGATCGATGGAGCGAAGGTTTCCCCGTTTATCGTTGAAAACCATGAGTTGCTGGGATTCTACTGATTCTATTGCTTCTACCTAATTCGGTCGTTTGTGAAGAATTGAAGCTCAAAATTAGCACACCTGGTTGAGGTGAACCCCTTCGGGTGAGACACTCTGGCATTGACACTATAGTATGAGAACTTTGAAGCCAGGAAACTTTAGCGTATAGCACATTGCATGTGAAACGGTTTCATCAAGATAGGCTGATGGAAGGCGAAACGATTGACTCTTGACAGAGCGATCAAGCTTGCTTACAACAATACATCTCTGCCGGTTAACAGCTCATCTCAGCGGTTACCAAATGAATCCTTCGGGTCAGACCACGCTTTTTCTGCCTCATGACTCCACTGGTGTCAGCAAAAAGCGATTCAGTCGTTCAAGGAACCTCACATTCGTATGATCTCGGTCTAACCCACACTTCAGATAACACCTGCGATCTGGGCCTAACAGTGGTGCCATCCAGCATCTCGATGTCGGCTGGGTTCACCGCAGCTTCCGACCCTGATGCGGTCAGATTGGTCTCACACATTTTCAATGAAAGCTTCGGGTTCAGACCCGATGGCAAGCCGTATCGTATGGGCCCGAAGTCCGTGAGCGAGCGACTGATGAGTACGGATTATCTATTCATCGCAGGGGATACACATTCCGGAGTGGGATACCTCTTTGGGAAGGAAATACCTTCATCTGCAGGCAGAGTTGCCTGGATTGAATCAATGGCTGTACTCCCAATATACCGTCGGCAGGGAATCGCCACCGCCCTGGTAAAGAACTTTGTCGCGGCTACAAAGGCGGCTCCACTAGTGGGATTTGCAACACCGAATCCAATAGCAGCCTACGTGATCACTCGATGCGTCCCTGGAATTCACTACGTTGGCCGTTGTTTCCCGCCTTTCCCCATATTTCAGTTGTTAAAAGAAATACAGGAGAACTGCTTCGACTTGCGGGGTTGTGCCCTTGATAAGGAGAATTTACTGATCAAGACGGGATTCAGTCCTTTGTCCCGTTCTGATCAGAGAAAGTGGGAACCGCAACGGGCAATGGTATCTCCGAAGTGGTGGGATTTCATAGAGCACTTGCCAAACGCGTTTGAAGCACTGGTTGTTATCAAGCGTTAACGTTTCCTCTCCCTCACGCCTCCCCGCTCGAACTATCGTTACGATTAAGCTGGAGATTTGACTCGTAATGAACGAGCGCGATGCATATGAATTTCTGTCTTATAAGGGAAGAGATGCTGCCGCCATCTTGAGTTTGGTGGACGCCGTTTCACACGTTTTTTGTAACAGCTTTGGTACAACCCCCCAGGGGAAACCGTACCGATTGGGACCAAAGAAAACAAAGGAGAGGCTAGAAAGTACGGATCTTCTGTTTCTAGCTCAACATCAAACCGAAGGAGTTATTGGCTACCTCTATGCCAGAATTCTTCGCTACACTTGTGGGATTGTTGGGTGGATCGACTCGCTGGCAGTTCTTCCTCACCACAGACGAAAGAAAGTGGCGACACGACTCGTAGATACATTAATTGATGCATTATCCACCTGTCGATGGGTGGGCTGCGCTACTCCAAATCCCATCGCTGCCCTTGTCATTACGAACGTAGTCCATGGGAAAGTCTATATTGGCGAGTGTACTCCTTCTCAGGAATTCATAGACATGATCAACGAAATACGGCCCCAATGCCCTGACCTAAGAGGAGCAGATTTCAACGCCAGAAGTCTGCGAGTGAAAACGCATTTCACCCCTGTTTCGAGCGAGGAGACGAGAGAGTGGAGCCCACCGCATCCAAGCGAACCGCCGCCATGGTGGGCCTCACTTCAGAACTTGCCTAGTGAATACGAGGCGCTACTTGTTATTGATCGGGTGTCGACATGATCGAAGAATCGTCAACCGAAGGCTACGGCAATAAACCCGTGAACCGCGGTATAGGACTGAGGTGTCAAGCAGTCATGAGATCACCATGGAGCGATTCAGCGAATAGATTCAGCGTCCTTCAATCCGAAGGCCGCGACCGTAGAGATTCGTGGGACTGTTGGGGCTGTAGGGACTCCCGGCGCCCGTAGGGATTGTTGATTGAGTCCTGCGAGAACGGAGAAACGAAACTGGTCTATCTCGTTTATCTGGTCTATTTGGTCTGTCTTGTTGACCGGACCGGAAAATAACCAGAGAAACCAAAGAGACCAGAGAGACGAGCAAGGAGCCGCGGTGCGTCCGTTGCGAAGGGATTCGTCGCCGATTGATTGCTGAATGGACTGCCGTAAGGGCTGAAGGGATTGTTCAAGCCATCCGGTTTGAAGGGGCTTCCGGCCCCGAATGGATTGGACGTGGAATCAGGATTGTACGGATTGGCACTCAGTTCGCCGAGGTCTTCCGCGTGGACGGAGAGCAGCAGCGGGAGCAGCCGGAAAAAAAGGAGGAAGACAACCCACATGGCGATCCTCGTATCGAGCACGTAGCCAGCGAGTTTAGTCTCGCGCCCAGCCTGGAGATGAGCGCAAGCGGGGCCACCGCTGCTAAAAAAGGCAGAATGTCCCCGTTTATTTCGCTGGTCAAATTTCGAGCGCATAGTGGCAGTCTGACACGGGCAGCGTTCCTGTCAGCTCGAAATGATGCCCTGGCAAACATCGCAATCATCGCGGCGGGGTTCGTGACGGCCTATACGCTTTCTGGATGGCCCGATCTGATCGTTGGGCTTGGCATCGCGACGATGAATGCCGATGCCGCATGGGAAGTCTGGAACGCAGCGCGTGAGGAACACAGGACCGCCAACTCTTGGGTAGAGTTTAAACTGACCACTAACGCTTGCTGCCACCACCCTCCACAACTCTGATCCCTGATAATGATCTCCTGGCAACCAAGCACATCATGTTTCGCTGTCAAACCGGAGCCGAGTATTGACTATACTGCCTCACTTAATTCCTGGACAGTTTGTTGAAAACTGCCTGTCCGGAATTTACATAGGGCACACAAGTGGACGAATAGGATGTCGTTGCTGTCGCGCTTACCATGTAAGCCCAAACTGCTCTTGAAACACGATCCAGGCCGCCGCGCCCAAGAGCAAAAACCCCGCAAGGTGCTTGGGCTTGAGCCCTTCGCCGAGATACAGTTCGGCAAACACAATGAAGACGATTAAGGTAATGACCTCTTGGAGCATCTTGAGCTGATAGGCGGACAGCACGTGATACCCCATTCGATTCGCCGGCACCTGAAGACAGTATTCAAAGAACGCCACGCCCCAACTCGCCAACACGACCAGCCAGATCGAGGTGTTCATAAACCGAAGATGGCCGTACCATGCCAGGGTCATAAAGACGTTCGAACCCACCAGAAGCATGACGGTGTAGACATACATCATCGCAGTTGTCTCCTTGTTGTTTCTCAGTGAGTGAAGGAGGAAGGCCCGGCTGTTTTCTAATACATGGATGCCTATCGGCTGCCTTCGACGACGGTCCTAATTGTCTGGATGTCCTTCGCCTCCGGCATCTTCGAGTACACCACAGTGACGGCGATGATGGCCACGCCGGCGAACGAAAGAAAGACTGCGTTATATCCCCCACGGTCTTCCCAGATATCCTGCGCGACATTGTGAAGAGCTGCCTCGATACGTTGCGCCATCGTCATCACCGCTCACGCATATCGCCCCCATGCGTTCAGTGCGATACGCCATCACGCTGACCGACGGAGGGCTGTTCCAGTTCGGCAGTTTCTGGCATCCCAAGGGCGAAGACGATCAGGGCAACCCCCGCGGCAGCGCCCAACGTGAGAAAGGTTGCGCTGTAGCCAAAATGATCGACGATCACGCCGGCCGCGAGACCACTCAGCGAGGCGCCGATCCCCTGCATCGTGGCGATGGCACCGAAGGCCAGGTTATAGCGACCGGTGCCTCGCATGAGATCGGCAATCACCAGGGGCGTGAGGGCGCCGAAGATCCCGGCTCCAATGCCATCAAGCAGCTGGACACCGATCAACCAGACGCTGTTATCGGAGAAGGTGTAGAGCACCGCCCGAATGGGCAGGATGGCGAACCCGACTAGGAACAACGGCTTCCGTCCCCAACTGTCGGCCGTGCGTCCAACCAGCAGAGAGATCGGCAACATCACCAGTTGTGCGGCAACGATGCACGCCGACATCATGGCCGTCGCCTCTTCGGGAAATACGGCAGCCAGCTTTTGTCCCACCAGTGGCAACAGCGCCGCATTAGCCAGATGGAACAGCATGACGCACAGGCCAAAGATCACCAACGGTCGGGATGCGAACAAAATGCTGTAGCCGGCGGCAACGGCCGGGCGCTCAGCCGCGTCGGGCTCGTGCTCCAAGTCTCTCGCCCGGTCTAAATTGATGGCCTGGTATGGAATGGACAGCACTGCAATGCCCGCAAGCACGGCGAACACCGGCACAAGAAGAAAGACGGCACGCTGCGAGAACGCATAGCCCACGGCACCCGCTATCACGGCGATCGCGACATTGCCCGCATGGTCGAAGGCGGCATTCCGACCCAAGCGGCGGGCCAATTGTTTCCGTGTATACAGGCCCAAGGTCAGAGCGGCAACTGCAGGACCGAAGACGTCCCCGACCACGGCCATGAGGCTGGTGGCGATCGTCACCGGCCAGAAGGTCGGCATGACGAAGATCGTGGTCGCCCCCACGGCCAGTACGGCCAGCGCCAGCACAATCACGCCCCTCTTCGCGCGGGTCTCGTCGATCGCGGCACCGATCGGCGTCTGCGCGACCAGCCCCAGCAGGCCGCCCAGCGTCGTGACCAGACCGACTTGGGTCTGACTCCAGTGCTGCTGGGTCACCAGGAAGACATTGAGAAACGGCCCCAGTGCGCCGCGTACGTCGGCGAGCAGGAAGTTGATCGCGTCGAGCGAGAAGGGGATGAACCGCTTGTTGTTGGTCTGTGATGTCACAGCTTAGAGTCCCGATCGCGTGATGCTGTTAGTCAGAGTGCCAGATGTCGTCAGGGAGCGTATTTCGCTGCATGAGGGGTACATGACCACAATACTGCGAAGCTCCAGGGACATGAACATTGGTCTCAGCTTGGGCAAAGGTTGACGCACTAACGCATTGTCGCGCCGCCCTTGCTGTCCCAGTAATAATAGAGCGAGAAGTTGGGATAGATCGCATCAATATTGTTCTGCCCCGCTAGGGTGAAGAGCACACCGACAGCGCCAACCCACTGCTCCCCCAATCGATATTGAATCGCTGGTTCAACTCCAAAGAGCAGGGAGTTGGAGGGTTTGTCGGTCACATCATGGCCGTCCATCCTAAAAGGTAGACCATGAATGGTGACGAACTCTAAGTTATACCCAAATCCTTTCGACTCATCGAGGATGTGCTCAAAAATGAGTCTGGTGTTGACAATGTCACCCCCATACGTGCTCATGCCGTCACTACTCCCCGGTACCGCATAAGAATAGAAGACGCCACCGCTAATCCGAAACGGCCTAAGATTTTTTCGAAACAGCAAGCCCTCGGTGAGCGCCAGTGCTCCGGAACGAGTGGCAGGCAGTTTCCCCAAGGGTGAGAATCCTCCGGGAATCGGCTCTGCACCAAAGTAATTACTGGTGGGAAGCGTCACCTGATTATAGATGGTGATTGAAGGGAGCCAACTATCAGGGTCTTGTACCATCGGTCGATATTTGAGATAGAGCGACGTGTCCCCTACGCCGATGTTGGATGTGGAATGCCGACCGCCTGTTTCGCCAGGCTGGCTTGCTTGCCAATACAGCCCCGTAAAGGCAGCGTCGAATTCTACGTGATCCGTAATTCCATATCCCAAGGTAATTAACGGTTCAAACGCATTCAGATGGAACGGCGAGTCGGACCGATGCGTCGTCAATTTGTCACCAAACTGTTGATGCCCAATTTCCCCAAATCCAAAATACTGCATGTGGAATTGGCCTTTCGGGTTGATATCCACGCTGCTCAGCAAAATAGGACCATTCGACAGGGGATTCCAGCTGCGCCGATATTTGAGAATCTCCTCCTCGGAAGGTATCCAGCTCCAGGTCAAGGGATTCCAAGACGAGCGAGTTGGGAGTGTAGACTGAGACACGTTCTTTGTTTCCTCTGCTCGTCCATTACCGGGCATGCACACCTCCGTACAGATTCCTCCAATAATGATTCCAAGCGCGACGAACATCCGCCATCGCAAAAACGATCGCTTCCCGCGTGAGCCGCATAGCCGACTGTCCATGCCCAGATGAATGAGCAACGGAGGTGCCAGCGGCATGCAGTCTGCTTATGACATTCGCATCTCCACACCCACGTCCCCCAACAAACGCAGACGGTGCGAAACAGACTCATCAGATCAGCATGTTGTGCGTTCGGCGTTAGCGGAAAATCCGTTAAACGAGTACCAAGAACGAGACGACGATGCCTCGTCATATCTTTATGTGCGTGCGATGAGTTGAGCAAAAAGCCCTCGTGCATGGGAGAATTGTTCTCAACTCGCAGCGGAGGAGCGGGTATGCCGTCGAGGAGTGTGGCAATGTCTGTCACATTCACCGGTTGATCGCGAATGAGAGGCTGATACCGATAGGATAAGGAAGAGGAGGACGACGCTCTAGAGCACATCTTGCATTGCCTGGTGAAGGATCGGCGACCCTGGGGTACAGTGGGTGATGAGAAGGAAACTCTTCGGAATGATGCCAAAATAGCAATACTCTCGCTCGTGTTATTGAATCATTCGGTTCCATGAAGGCAACAGACAAGCCGTAGCATCTTCACCACAGCTTGTCTGCGCCTCACGATTTGGGCTATCGACGGCGACCGCCTGGGCCGGGATTATTAATGGGTGTCATTGGTGTACCTGGGGCGCCGATCGTCGTTGCTTCGATCACTCGCCCATATTCGTTTTCTGTGCCGTATCCGACGGCGCTGATGGGTTGCCCTACCTGAAGCAGGCTCGCAACTTGATACGCGGTGTGGGGAGGAACACGGACGATGCTCCGATCCTCCAGCACCACTCCATTCACCTCACCTCTCCGCCCATAGAGTAGAACTCGCACGATACCTTCAGCATGCCGTTCGACCAAGGACAAATCCCTCACAGACGGAGGCATGATCTGGCGGTCGAGTAGACCAGGCTCCCGTTCGGTAATGGATAAGCCGGTTTGAGTATTTGTGATGGTGTACGCCTTCACAACTGGCCCATCGAGGTTCCGATATCCCTGAACGCTCACCGAATCTTCAGGTTTGACCGTACCCACCAGATCTTTCGCCATGTGCGGCGGGAAATGCACCTGGGTTCCATCGCTGAGAAGCAGCCCATCCACCTCCCCGTGTGGATTCATCAGGTACTGAGTCACCTTGCCCTGAATGAGGGAGTTGGACTGACCGAATCCGGAAGACGGACTGGTTGCCCCAGCCGATGGAGCGGGAGCCTGAGCCGGAGGCGATGGTGGGGTCGGCTGTGCCTGTACAACGGCGAAGGACAACGCCGCTGCCGCAACAAGGAGTGGAACAGTCAGCTTGGCGCTCTGTGTGATGTGTCTCATGGAATTACCTCCTATTTAGAATGTGGTGAGCCTCTAAAGAAAAACCCAATGCCCTCAAAAAATCCAGCGTTGAGCCATCTCTAAAAATGGATTGAGCAAGTCACGGACCAGCAGGCAGGAGAAAGACGCGCTCGAAGGGAAATCCCTCCCAAGCAACTTGGATGAACGCATCCGCATAATCATGAAAGCCATTGATCTCAATAGGACTCGACAGAACCGAGGGATACTGGGGTTCTACAGAAGGAATGAGAGTATCCAGAAATAATATCTATCAGGATGTGTGGGATAAGGACGCGGAATTGAGCAGGATTCCCCCATAGACGAGGGACCTCTGCCCAAAGGTTAGTGCGTGAGTCCGTACTGTAGGATCTTGTCGAAGAGCTGCCGCCGACTGATCCCCAAAAGACGGGACGCCTTTGTGCGATTCCACGCCACTTGTTCTAGCGCGTGTTGAATGACACGCCGCTCCGTTTCTGCAAGAATTTCCTTGAGAGACAGAGAGAGGTCAGAAGCAGGACCAGATGAGGAGCTCGGATTGAGTAATCCCGTGGCGGACAGGTCTTCCGGCAGGATGATCCGACCCCGCGAAAGGATAGCAGCGCGGGCCAGGACATTGTGCATCTCGCGAATGTTGCCCGGCCACGGTTGATCGCAGAGAAACCGGAGCGCCTCGGGCGAAACCGCCAACTGTGGCCATTGATATTTACGAGCCAAACGGTGAACGGTGTGTTCGACGAGAAGCGGGATGTCGTCGCGTCGCGCGCGAAGCGGAGGTAACTCGATGCTGACAACATTCAGGCGGTAGTACAGATCTTGCCGAAATCGCTGTTGCGTGACCATGTCCCCCAGGTCTTTGTTCGTGGCTGCGACGATCCGCACATCAACTTGGAGGGTGTTGTTGCCGCCAACTCGCTCGAACTGACTGAATTGAAGCACACGCAGCAGTTTTGCCTGCAATTCGATGTTCAGTTCACCGATCTCATCGAGAAAGAGCGTGCCGCGGTTCGCCTGCTCAAACCGGCCAGTCCGTGAGCCAACCGCTCCTGTAAACGCCCCGCGTTCATGACCAAAGAGTTCGCTTTCAAGAAGGGTTGGGCTGAGCGCCGCACAGTTGACCTTGATGAATGGCCGATCCGCTCGGCTCGAATTCCGGTGGAGGGCATTGGCCACGAGTTCTTTGCCTGTGCCGCTTTCTCCAAGAATCAGAACTGGCTCCTGTGTCGATGCGACTCTCCCGATGGTCTTGAATATCTCAAGCATCGCCGAAGTTCGCCCTACCAGTTCTTCCTCAGGCACATCCTTAGCCGCTCCGTCACTTTCCGCACTCAGTGCCTGCACTTGGGCGACGAGAGCCGATTGCGTCAGGGCTCGCTTGACGGTAAACAGCACCTCGTCAAGATCGAAGGGTTTGGTGATGTAGTCGTAGGCGCCAAGCCTCATCGCTTCAATAGGAGCGCTGCTTCCCCCCATCGCCGTGATGACAATCACGGGCATGTGCTCCAACTGATCCTGATGATCACGCAAGATGTCCAGCCCCGAACGGCCTGGCATTTTGAGGTCGAGCAATGCCAACGCCACGGTCTGCTCCTCAAGCACTCGTGATGCCTGAATGCCATCGGCTGCCTCAACGACATGATAGCCTTCCGATTCTAACAAGAGGCGGAGATTCGCACGGATCGTGGCCTCATCGTCCGCGATCAGAATGGTCGTTCGTCGTTGTCCTTCAGTCATCGTCCATCCCCCCGCTCTGCGATCGGCAACACCACGCGAAAGGTGGCGCCGAAACCGTCCTCCGTGATCAGATCGATTCGCCCATCGTGCTGTTCGATAATTTCCCGACACAGCGCCAGCCCCAACCCTGTGCCTTCCGGACGTGTGGTGAAGAACGGCTCGAAGAGATGCTTTTGATCTTCAGCTGATACTCCGGGCCCGGTGTCGGCCATGCGAACTTCGATCTCCTGGTCTTGTGGAAGTAAACGACTACGACCTCGCAGACAGCCCCCTTTCGGCATAGCCTGTAGCCCATTGGTCGCCAAGTTGAGAAACACTTGTCTGAGGGCCTCCACAGATCCGAACACAGCGGGGAGCGCCGACTGCACATCAAGTTCGAGGGTGACGCCCTGATCCTTCGCTTGGGCCTCTAGCAACGTAAAGGTTGTCGTGAGAATCTGGTTCACATCAACGGGTTGCCGTTCGGCACGACCGGCTCGTGCAAAATACAACAGCCGGCTGAGGATATTGTTCAGACGATCGACAGCCTGGATCACAGCTTCCATAGACTCCTTGGTTCTCGCGGTTTCAGGCATCCGGTCCCAAAGCTGAATAGTGGAACGAATGCCAGCTAATGGATTCCGGATCTCGTGAGCGACGCCGGCCACTAATTTCCCAAGCGCCGCCAGTTGCTCCGAGCGACGAAGTTCGGTGCGCAAACCTTCCTGCGCAAACCATTGCCGCTTTAACGATCGCATCAGTGCCACCATCAGAGCGATGGACAACATCATGCCAATGAGCGCCAACGTCAAGGACATCTGATAGCGTCTGACCTCAGAGTGTAACTGCTCAGGACCCGTTAAACGAAACATAGCCCAGGTCGTCGCCCGAGCGGGGCGATCTAGACCGACCGGTTCGGTGACAACCAGCACCCGGCTCGGCCCAACATCGCGAACACTAAAGAGAGGCTGTCCCGATTCTTCCAACAGGCTTTGCCGAGCTTGGAGTTGAATATATGGCGCCTCCAGTGGCGGTGGCTCGTTCCGTGGCGGCCCTGGGTGGGGGCTTGGTAGGCCGGTCGCATATCCGCTGAATCGGTCAATCGTACCAGCCAGGTAGAAGCCTCCTTCCACACCAGGGAAATCTGCCAGTACACGCGTGGTAATCTCGCGCAGAGTAGCATCTAATTTCTCAAGGTGGTCGGCCTTGTCGCTGGAGAGGGACATGATAATACGGTTCGAGGACTCGGCCATTCTATGACTGGCCTCGCGGGCGGTGGTGCGCGCCAGAAGTTCTCGCTCTGGTAACAACCCCGTGGTGAACGCGTTAAACAGCAAGATGGCCAGTGAACCAAGAAACAGTACGAGCACAAGGATGGCTTGTACCTGCATGCCTCTTGGCCAAAGCACAGGAGCTGTCTTCTCTCGTTGCATGTAGAGTACTCCCTGTCCGCCCCTATGCAGGCTGTCTGATCTCCTGAATCAAGGCAATACTCCTGCCAACTCATTACCAACACTTTTAATGACATTCTGAACCGTTGTACCGATCATTGCTGTGCTTGCAGTAGTTGGTCCGCCATCTTTTCGTTTCCTTTCGATCAGTCAGGCGCACGTAGCTCGCGTATGCCGCGGCCGATCTTAGGACGAATGAGTGTGCGCAGCCCTTCCCTGCCCTTATGAAAGTTCGCGAACGGAACGAAGATGGCTATGTGACGGGCAGCGATCGCTGCACTGCCTGCAGTGACGCGCTTGCTCGCTGACGCGCGCCTACCGCCTCCCACAACCTTAGTATACGGCTCTGCTTTCGCCGGAATAGATCCGGCCCGTTGCTTCGCGGGTTTCGTAGGACAGGTCTTACCCCAAAACGAGCGCAGTTCTTATTTCCCACAGGGCGCGTTCAGTGCATTATACAATCACCCGCGATAGCACCTCACCTCAACCGGGGGTCTGACACCATGCTGTCCAGAGAAGCAGCGATTATTGAAACGCTGTGGAGCGGTCGGCGCTGCTTTGATCCTTACAGGTGTTCCCCTCCTCAAATACGGGAATTCACCGGATAGTACGTTTCCCCGTCTCCAATAATTTGCTCAATAGCAAGTAATCGGACACTGGGAGGAGGACGTGATGGCACACGCGCAAATGGCTAAAGTACAAGTGAAGTGGGAACAGCGAGAGAATCCAGCACCCTGTGAGCATCTCAAACTGAAATTGGAGCCTAGTGGCTTCGGCGGTTTCACGGGTAACTTTTACTGCATTGCCTGCGGTGACTCGATTGTCCCTCCGAAACCCATAATCTCATTAGGCTCGCGAACATTATTACAGCATATCCATTGTGCGGAGGTCACTTGAGAAGCGATCCGTCAAGATGCAGGTGAACTGATATTACCACCACACCTCCACCAGGCCATCTGCACCATCGGAGAGCCCGTCACACGCAGGGGCAGAGTAGGGGGCCGGAGCAGTTCGGGAAGTGTATTCAAGAGGACGGATTGAGAGGGCTGGGCTGGTTTCATCATCAGGCACCGATGACCGATCTGGAGGGCAGCCCATCATGGACGAGAATGATCGCGGCATGGAGCAGTTGACAGACCTTCAGCAGAACACCCAACCTCCTGCTGGGCCTTTTCCTAGCTCGGCTCTCTCGGAGTGTATGCGAGAGAGAGGGATGCCCTGCCCAAAATGTCAGAGCCAGAATGCCACACCATTTATGAGCTGGACGCTCTCCGTCCGCAAAATGACAATACCGCAATTGCGAATGTGGGCCTGTGTGAATCCGACCTGTCTGCACAAATGGCGGAGAGAGGAGTCAGAACTGACTCCCCAAATGGAACGGCTATGAGGTGACTATCATGAGGGATATGCGTGCGGTCTTTGATGCCCTGATAGTGTCCGCGAGCATCATCGCGGTCGGTACCATTGTGATGACGGGGCTTCCATAGTCTAGATCATTGTCTGATCCCTCTAGCCGCGAGAATCCTGCTCAATCGTGGCGCATGTCTTCATGATCGCGCTCAGGCGTTAGCTTTGGGCCTTCCGACGTCCGCCTGGAGGACAAGTCGAACAAGCTAGGAGAACCGCCGGGTTGTGTGCGTGCAGGTCAGTCGGCGTGGGCACGCGCTCGCCCTGCAAATAGAGAGCGGACAAACCGAGCTGATTCACATCGGTCAGGTTGTGCTGGCTCTCAATGACAGCCTCGACTATTTGCCGGACACAGTGTTCAACTATCGGACCCTGGCCCAGGGTTACTAAGGTGGCGGCTCTGAACGCATTCAACACACTATTGATGTAGGGTAGCGGCACCAGGTGAGAATACCATGGTGAGGAGCCGGTGAGTCCCGTATGTATCAGGGTCTGAAGCAGCCTCGCGGGGAGCGATTCTTCTTGGCTCTGGGGATCCTTGCCCTGTGCCTGCTCATCTTCGGATGCACAAGCGTGGACACCATCCTGCTGACCAGCGACACATTTCCGCCCAAGGAGTCTGCGGACGAGGTCGCCGTGCTGGAAGAGACACCGACCCGACCTCATCGAGAACTCGCGGAACTACGGATCGGCGATAGTTGGCTCAGCTTCGGCAGTCTGCAGCGCAAGATCCTGAACCAGGCGGCAGCTCTTGGAGCCGATGCGGTCATCTTTGCCAAACCGCAAACCCAGACTCAACACGAGGTCGTGTATGAACCGCTGTATGATCCGTGGGGGTACAACAGCCCGTACTATGGAACTCCGTGGGGGTATGGTGGATATGGAGCATACGGTGGTCCCTATGGATCGTGGGGCCTGTGGGGTGGAAGCTACTCCGGCAGTGTCGCGGTTCCGTACGATGTGGTCACGAGAATGCTCATGGGAACAGCCATCCGGTATACGGAAGCGACAGATCTTGGCGATCGCACGGAGTTAGGCAAAGCATGGTCACGGAGAGAACGGCCATCATCAAAGTTTCGCCAGACAGAGGATCCAGCGAGCCCGTAGAGAAACAAAGATTTCTAAGGGGAGAAGCACTCCGCGGGGCTTCGGAGGTTGAGTGAAGTCGGCAGTTCCCTCAAACTGGTGCATCGGTCAGACAGCAAGTTCGTAGAATGCGAAAGGGAATGCACGGAGTCGTGGGTATGTCGCGTCCGTAGTGACCGGAAAAGTTTGCTAAAGCCCCGCCCATACGGAGAATGTTGCAACTCGTGGTTTGCTTTTCCTTGCATCTGGTGAGCGGAGGCTGCGTACGGACAAGGAGCCTGTGCCGGACGGAGTCCATCATACGTGGGATGACGTCATCACGGCTGGATCGGCCAGCAGAACGTTGATCTGTACTACGAACTCGGCCTTCCCCAGTTTCATAAAGAAGCGCAGGACCGCATGGAGGAGCTGGTCTGGGATATGACGCTGCCAAGCCCACCGGGTCAAGCGGAGATCTATGCCACGCTTCCGCTCTCCGAAGGGATCGATTGTCGGCTCTTCTTCTTTGCTGATGCAATGGGAATCCTCAAGGCCGGCCCGCGTGTGGGGTACGATTAGGGCTCATGCTGGGATGCTCATGATGAATCAGCGGTACAGCAGCGCAGCATCACATTGTCTTGTCAGATCATACGGGAGGCGGCTCCTCCGTGCCGCACGGTATGGATTGATCCTGCTTACTTTTCTGCTGCTGACAGCATGCGTGTCGGTGCGTGTCGAACCGTTGACCCATGAGTCCTATCCGCCTCGCGTAAGTGGCGAACCCGTCCAATGGCTGGAGACTGAGCCCAACGCTCCCTATGTCGAGCTGGCCCGGATCATTGCGACGAGTCAGAATGCGGATGAAGACCGGCTACGCGACAAAATTTTGGCTCGTGCGAGCAAGATGGGAGCTGACGCGGTGGTGCTGGGAAAATCTGATGTGTTGGAGTCAATGGGGCCGAGTCATCTCTATGAATCCACCATGGGTCCGGGGTCGAGTAATGTTGGCCTCTACGGAGGGGGCTGGTGGAATTATTACGATCCCTGGAGTTTTGTGCAAAGTACAGCGGACGAGACTGAATGGACGCAATATTTATCTGGTACAGCCATTCGCTACGTGAACCAGAAATAGACGCACCGAGGGTCTTGAGCAGATGGGGTGAGCCATGACCATGAAACAGCGACGGGTTTCTACGGCTCTTCATTCGACAGGTAGGCTGAGCGGGGTCACACCGCCGACGTACAGATCCTGGATCCAGTGCAAGCACATGCCGTGCCGGTTGCCGACGATGAAGCTCCTCATCAGCTAAGAAGTTCGGAATGAATCGAGGTTGTCGGATTCTCACAAGAGGGAGGGTGTATGATGATACGAAGATGGTGGATGCTCGCCGGATGTGTGCTTGTGATGAGTGTCATGGCCTGTGTCGGCCCCAGCCAGATTGATCGTGAGCCTGTCTCTTCTGGCGATCCGGTCATTGGCCTGTTGAGCAAAGGCATTGCGCAACTGAACGTCAACATCAATGCGTTGTCGAGGCGCATGAATGATGTGCAGCAGGCATCGGCGGGAACGGACCCCGTGATGCGAGAATTGCAAGCTCTGGATCTCTCCGGATGGCAGCTGCATCAGCAGCAATGGATATTACAGCGCGATCATCTTGTTTTAGCCCGCGACATCCTTCAGCGGGCTTACAAGAACCAAGGAGAAAAAGAACAGCTACGAGGGCAATGGCGCCGACACTGGATATTCTATGTGAATGCCATAGAGGAACTGCGTCAAGAACGACAACACTTAGAAAGTAAACATCTGGAGGTGGAAACCCGGTTGGTTGAACGTGGGCTTCAGTGAATGTCCTGTTCCGCTTAAAATGCTGACAGGTTGTTTTTTTAGTGAGCTGGATTCCGGAATCGACTGAATTTATTGAAATGCCATCGCAGGAGAAGACAGCGAGGATCTTTCACTAGAATAACGAGCGAGAGCTCCCAGTTGTCATTTGAGAAGTGGAGACTCCAAGAGGCCTGATACTCAGCAATGACCACAAACACTGTCCAGAAACAAAGTGGAGGGCAGCACACTCAAAAACAAATATCTTCGCACGGACGACGGATTGGAAATCGCGCTTCCGATTAGAGCTGACATGGCGGAGAAGCCTTGCAGCAGTGTGGCTCTGACGTTGCAAAAGATGAGGTCAGTCGAGTTCCTGTTCATGGTCGGGGATAAGCGGATTCCATCCGAGGATCCGATACTTGTTCCAACTCAGAGACATATGAGTAGCCCATCTTAAAGGCCCGCCTCTTTGGGAAACAGACCTTCACCATTGCATTAACCAACTCTGGCTTTATTGATAGTGTGAGTTATGGAATGACTAGCGGAGGGACGGGGTTAGGCAATGCGCTGACCGCGGCAGCCGGCGCTGAAGCCGCAACCATCACCGCGAAATCGAATGAGGTGAAGGCGAAGGCTGACATTCTGTCGAACCAGCATCGGATCGTCATCTGCGAAACGAATCCGGACGAGTGCAAATAGCCCCAAACACGATTAGACCGCTTGGAAGAGTCGGCGCTCCTCGAAATACGCCCGCACACTCAACAAATGGTTGAGTGTGCCGGTCCCAACGACATTGTCAGACGATTCTCACAGGAAAAAATAATTCAAGGGATCTCTCGCCGACGTCAGCTCATCTTGACTTTCCGATTTGCTGCCGGTAAAATTTTTATACAACATATGTGATTGGTGATGGGGTTCCACCAAGAACCGCCCTGGCGTCGCCGGGGCTGATGACTCCTACCTGATGCAATCTGGTAGGAGTTTTTTTATGGGTCTCCAGAGTTCCACGCCCCTTTTTCCTTTCTTCTTTTCAATCTCGTCTTCCTCTGAGAGCACGGTTTCCGTTTTGAGGCGTGACGACGTCAGACCCTCGTTGTCTGTGTCGGCGGAGTACATGTCATCTCCTCTTTGGGTGTTTTCCCACCTAACCGAGGAGGCTCTCATGATCCCGGTATTCAAAATCGTCTGCATCATGTTTTGCGGCTTCGTGCTGGGTCTCGCTCTATCGGATCCGACACCAGGGGCTGAAGGCAAAATGAACATTGACCAATATGGTCAATGAATAGGCGGGCAAGCGGGACGTGGATGTGACACTGTCCAATGGGAATGCATCGCTGCCGAGTAGAGCCGGCTGCTTATTCCTGGGGGCATCAGGGGTGGAACCTCGCAAAATGTGGCGCGGTTCGTTTCCTGTTCGGTCTTGGTCGTGGAGTGACGAGATGACAAAGAGACGTATGCTTGAACTTGCGTTCTGGCCGGAGGCCACAACTATGAACCCGCTTACGTATCTTCGTGCGCGGAAGTAGTCCAAAGAGAACTCGTGGAATCGAACAATCTCCCTGAGGCCGAGGAATATCCCAGTCCGAGGAGTCGAACATGGGATACCTCATGTTGCTGCGACATGGCGAGTCAGAATGGAATCTTGACAATTGCTTCACCCGATGGATCGACGTGCCGCTTTCGATACAAGGCCAAGAAGAAGCGGTCGCGGCAGCGAAACAGCTGACCGGCTACCGATTCGATCAGGCCTTGACGTCCAGGCTCGTCAGAGCAACTGATACGCTGAGGATTGTGTTAGCCGCCATCGGCCAAGAGAAGATTCCTATCGAGGAGAATCAGGCACTGAACGAACGGAGGGCTGGCGATCCTCCAAGGTGGAATAACGCCATGACGATCACGAAGCCTGGAGCGCAGCAGGTGGGGGGTGGCAGCAGAGGGATGAGGAGCACTCGCCAGAAAGCGCCAGCCTACAGGATACAGTGGCGCACGTCCTACTGTACTATGCGGCGCGGATCACGCCTAGTTTGTGACCAAGGCGAGACAGTGCTTCTGGTTGCGCATAGCAATAGGCTCCGGTCGTTGGTCAGGCACCTTGACCAGCTGTCCCCCCTCCAAATCGTGCATCTCAACATCCCCACCGGGGGGTTCATTGTGTATGCGTTGGACAACACGGGCGCCTGTGTCCGTCATGAGAGCACACGATTGTAGCGTCAATGGTAAGGACAACGAGCTCGGCATGGGAAAGAGAGTGAATGAATACGACGATGGGCTTGGGGGAATCGTTCGAGGCGAAATTGTTGTAGGACTGATTGTCTTGATCGCCATATTCCTGTTCGCCAGCCCGAGTCCTGCACGAGGAGATGAACATCGCACGCTACAGCTTCTGTTAAACAAAGGCATCATCACACAACAGGAATATGATCAAGCGGTTGAAGAGGAGGACCGTGCGAAGGCTGAAGAGGAAGAACGAGTGAAGAAGGCCAACGCGCTTACGAAGAATGGGCTGCAATTCAAGCTGGGAGGTTTCGCTGAATTCGATTTCATTGACGACTCTACGCGATCCTTTCAGGAACAAGTCGGCAATCGTCCCGTCTTGCAGACCAACAGGGTCGGAGGGGCCAATGGACAGTTCTTTATGAGCCCACGGTACAGCCGGATCAGCCTTGATGTGCGAGCCCCCGAGCGGCGCGACATCAAGAGCCGTCTGATTTTTGCCATGGATTTTCTGGGGAACCAGCCGACGATTGGCCAATCCGGCATGACGGAGTTCTCGACGTTCAGCAATGCAGACCTGCGGATCTATCAGCTATTCTTCCGGGTCGAGACCCCCGTTGTTGACGTCAAGGTCGGGCAGGATTGGTCGTGGTTTGGATTCATGTCTCAATATGCGAGAGGGCAAGTATCGACGGGGGTGACTCCGGCGAATATGTTTAATCGGTGGCTCCTGGCCAGTCTGTCCAAGCAGCTTCAATTGACCAATAGCCTATCCCTGACTCCCGTCTTCTCCGTGGAGCGGCCGCCACAAGCCGATGCCTCTCTGCCTTCGTTTGTGGCGGGAATTCAACTGGCCCATAGCAGCCTGAAAGCGCCCTATACCGGAGCCCAGGCCGCCGACACGTCGCTTAGATCATTGAGCCTACAAGTCAGCGGGGTCGGTCGACGGCTCGAAGCCAATTCGGGAGGGCCGACCAATGCATCTGGCGGACAACCGAATCTGAGTAGTCAGACCTATGTAACCGGATGGGGGGTGTCCTCAAGTCTCTTTCTCCCAGTCCTCCCGTCAAAGAATGGGGAGATCGGACATACGGCCCATGTGGTCATGGAAGGCGTCACCGGAGCAGGGATTGCGGACTTCTTTAACGGGCTCAGCTGGGGGGTGTGCGACCCTGCCTGTGGATTTTCCCCTACGAACAGTGGATTTGGCGGGCCTGCCTTTGGCCAAACCAATATCGATAATGGTTTGGCAGCCGTGAGCAGTCGAACCGGCACGTTCGAAGCCATTCGAACCACATCGATGATGGTGCACAGCACTTATTATCTGCCCAATGACGGCAAGACCTGGATCGGCGGAGGGTATGGGACGGTCTACTCCTCTAACGCCAATCAGATGACCTGCACGGTCAGTGGGGCGGCCTGTGGCGGAGCGACGCGCACGTTGAGCAGTATTTATGACCGCGAATCCACGTACTATGGGTATCTCTATCACGATTTCACTCAGGAAATTCGGCTGGGGTTGGAGACAAATTTTACGCGCACCAGCTATGCGGATGGAGCGCACGCCGAAAACCGCCGGGTACAACTGTCGCTCTATTGGCGATTCTAACTCGTTTAGGCGAATGGTCCAGGGTGCGGTGGGAAGTATCCGTTATCATTCCAACTGAACTGGCAGGCATGATGCGAGTGTCAAAGGATCACGCAATCGACGATGAGGATAGACCTGAGGTGTAAACTTCGGGCACCAAGAGTCCAGCCATTCAAGAGAATGTGGGCTCGGAGGGACCTGTACGGCCAACCGGGAGTTATGAGCAAAGAGAGCTTCCTCGGCTTGTCTGGTACCCCACTCTACGGCACTTCATAATTTGCACCAGTTTGTGACCATTTCGCATATCCCCATTACTCATTATGGATGGAGCCATTCGTACAACGGCCTCGGCCAGGCTGATGACTCCTCCACTACCACTGCCGTAGCCGTAGGACTGCCGCCAACATGGTGGCAACTGGCCCTTGCAGTCTGCAACCCCTGGCCGGATCGGAGGACTCCTCGATGGAATCAATCTTTCTCACGGCAACCCTGTGGCTTGCCCTCGCTGTGGTTTCTGCTCTCATTGCTTCTTTCCTGCGCCTCTCGATCGCACTCGTTGAAATCTGTGTGGGAGTGGCCGCTGCGGCGGCGACCGGCTTCTTTGGTCTCGGCGATGTCCTCGCCGCCGACTCGGAGTGGGTGCGGTTCCTCGCGGCCTCTGGTGCCGTGGTCCTCACGTTCCTCGCAGGGGCGGAACTCGATCCCGACATCGTCCGTAAGAAATTGACGGAGGTGAGTGTTGTGGGATTGGTGGGATTCATGGCGCCGTTTCTCGGCTGTGCTGCCCTCGCATATTACGTATTGGGATGGGACGCGAATGCCAGTTGGCTCTGCGGCGTCGCTCTCTCGACAACGTCCATGGCCGTTGTCTATGCGGTCATGCTGGAAACCGGCTTTAATAAGACGGAGTTTGGGAAAGGCATTCTCGCCTCATGCTTTGTCACAGACCTGGGAACGGTGATTGCCCTCGGTTTGCTCTTTGCGCCGTTTACCTATAAGACGGTTATCTTCATCGTGGGCAGTGTGGTGGCGCTGATGATGTTGCCATACATCACCGCATGGCTGACGCGTCACTATGCTCATCGTACTGCGGCAATCAGAACGAAATGGGTTATGCTGACGCTCTTTGGATTGGGCGCGCTGGCTCTGTGGTCGGGAAGCGAAGCAGTTCTTCCGGCGTATCTTGCCGGCATGGTGCTCGCGGGAAGTGCCGCGAGAGACGCGCACTGGATTCGGCGGCTGCGTACGCTGACCGTGGGATTTCTCACGCCTTTTTACTTTCTTCGAGCCGGAACACTCGTGTCCCTGCCCGCCCTGCTCGCGGCTCCGTTAGTGTTTCTTGCGTTGCTCATGGGCAAAGTCGCGTCAAAGATTTTTGGCCTCTATCCCTTTATCAGCCTGTTCCGTCAGGACCGCAATGAACGCTGGTACTACACGCTTCTGATGTCCACTGGCTTGACGTTTGGGACCATTTCTTCTCTCTACGGTTTGGCACATGGGTTGGTGACGCAGGAGCAATATTCTTTTCTTGTGGCGGCGGTCATCGCCAGTGCGGTAGTGCCCACACTCCTTGCGAGTCTGTTTTTTGTTCCAACCCACCTCTTGCCGAAGACAGATCATGCGGAAAAAGCAGTCAGACGACTCAATGATCTCAGCGACGAGGGCTAGAAGATGAAACGAGGCTGGGGCTGAGGAATGAACGCGAATCTTCGACGAGTGGTCATCATCGTTGCTGCCCTGAACCTGGTCTATTTTGGCGTCGAGTTCGCGGTGGCTCTCGCAATCGGCTCGGTCTCGCTGTTTGCGGATAGCGTCGACTTTTTAGAAGATGCCTCGGTGAGTTTTCTGATCGCCATCGCGCTCGGCTGGAGTGCAACCAGTCGGGCTCGTGTGGGCACGGCCCTCGCCGGTATCCTATTGATACCAGGCCTCGCCACGCTTTGGATGGCGTGGGAGAAGTTCTTGGTGCCATTGCCATCAACTCCGCTTCCCCTCTCGCTCGCTGGCGGCGGTGCCCTCATCATCAATCTGTTGTGTGCGTTTATACTGGTCAAATTTCGAGCGCATAAGCGCAGAAACGGTTCCTGACACCCTTATTTCTCTGTGATGTCACACCCGTAGGGTCCCGATCGCGAAGGTGACGAGAGCCAGTCGTGCGCCACCCGTCGTTAGGGAAGTACCGCTATCCTTTTTTACTTAGAACTTCACACGATCATCTCTTGAACCTTAAGACGATGACTCCCGCCCAACCATGACGATTCCCAACCATTCTCTGGCATTGGGACGCTCGTCGAGAAAGCGGTCTGTCCTTTCTCACGTTGTTCGCCCGACCCGTTCACCCCCTACGGGCGTGGCTCAGGCTTTTCATGGGCAGCCTTTCCTTTCGCGCGTTGTTCGGGTGTCAAAACCGCGAGCGCCTCGTTCCGGGCCTTGAACGCCGACATCCGCAGTCCCACTTCCAACATTTCGCTCTGTTTCACTTTGGCTTCGACTTTGGATAAGTCGGCCTGCTCCTCCCCCTCCACTAACGCCTGCAATTCCCGTTCGGCAATATGGATCTCCGCTTCGGATCTGATCCGTGCACGATCGAAGTCGAGTTCGATGGCTTTCAGCTTTTTCACCTGTTCCTCCGTCAGCCCGATCTCTTTCTGGTGTTTCAAGAGATGCTGAAGGTGGTTAGCGTGCTGGGGATGGTGCCCTCTCATCTCCCCATGAGGGCCAGGTTCAGGACCCGCCAAGCTCGGCTGCACACCCAATCCCAGCAGGGCGATCATGCTAATCACGCTTATTGTGAGAATATTGGTCTTCATCGAGTCCTCCTTGGTTAGTAACGGTCGGAGAGGGGAACAGCAGGTTACCTTGTTTCTTCGACCGAGTGATGTACTGATGGATTATTTCAGAATGGATGTATCCTAAATTCCCGGCCATCAGGAGCCAATTCAATGGGCTTCTTGAATGGAACTTTCGCCTCATGACGCTTGCCTCACCGGTCCATCGCGAGCGCCATGTTGACGACCCTCAGAGTTCTGATTCATGACATCTTTCTCATCGTGACCTTCACGGCATCGCTCACGCCGAGACACTCGACCCTGGACTGGACGCAAGTCCGGCATGGATGTGGTCCCATGGTATTCGAGATACCGCACACCACGCCGGGGTGATCTTGGGACCACCGGCGAGTCTCAGGCAGAGCGTGAGTGCGAACGGCAGTATGTCGAGGGAACAAATCCTAGTCTGGTCAAAATTGCTCAGACTTCAAGGATTCAACCGACAGACAGCGTCACGCTCGCTCGGTTCGAAATCAATGATGCTCAATTAAGGGCAAATGTAGCTGTGGACGTGCACTCCGCCGTCTTTGATAGAGTGAATGAAGTTCAGTTTGCGGAACGTATTCATGAAGAAACTGATGCGGAAGCGCGTGCTCTCCTCTTGGTTAGTGAATGAAGAGCTTCATCGGAACTACATGAAGTTGCATGGGAAGCCCCGGGAGGGCTGGAGGCTTCCCACGCAACCGTGACACGCGCTTCAAGGCATGTTTAAATCGCTGGTGTGAAGACTGGCAATATTTTAAGTTGACTAATCCCTCCCTCTGTTTTTAGAATTTAATACTTAGCGCTGATGACGTTTCAGCGTATGGAGTTAGCTATCCCTCGCGCCACCAACCATTCCTAGCGCGATCGATTCTCCAGTCTTCGACGCTCCAACGCCGTCATCTCTCTCAAGCACTGATCATGAGGCCGGCATGATTCTGAGGCTTACGAGGGGCTGGCAATCCCAATCCCCCACCGTACAAGCTACAGCAGGACATTGGTGTGTCGTTAAACAAGGGCTCCTGCGGCCTTGCTCGACGAGCATTGCCCGACCAACTCAAATGGGAGGTATCCAGCCATGAAACGCATCCTGATTGTCGGTGCCGGCTTCGCCGGCATGTATGCAGCCTTGTCCGCCGCGCGCCTGCGAGACAAGCAAGGCGTCTCGCCCGACACCCTCGAGATTGCTGTCATTGCGCCGGAGCCCCGGCTGGTGATCCGTCCCCGCCTCTACGAGCGCGCGCCCGAGGCCATGGTGGCATCACTCGCGGAACTGTTCGACGCCGTCAATGTCCGATACGAACAGGGTCGGGTCGACGTCATCGACTCCGCCAGCAAGTCGGCCATGATCGTCGGGCCTGACGGGATGCGACGTTCGCTGCGCTACGACCGCCTGGTGCTGGCTGCTGGCAGCCAAGGGTTCAAGCCGGACATCCCAGGCCTTGCCAAGTACGGCTTCACCGTCGATCAGCTCGACGACGCAATCGCGCTCGACCATCATGTCAACGCCTTGGCTAACCGGCCATCCTCTGTCGCCCGCGACACGGCGGTCGTCTGCGGCGGCGGCTTCACCGGCATCGAGGTGGCCACAGAAATGCCGTCGCGCCTGCGCGCCATCCTCGGGCCAAAGGCAAATGTCCGCGTCATCATCGTCGACCGCAACGACGCCATCGCGCCCGCGATGGGCCCCCATCCGCGTCCGCTGATCGAGAAGGCGCTGCGCGAGGCCGGCGTGGAAACCAGGGTCGGCGTGGGCGTCTCGGCGCTGACCGAGAGCGGCGTCACCCTGAGCGACGGGCAGTCTATCGAGAGCGCCACCGTGATCTGGGCAGGCGGCTTCCGCGCGAGTCCACTCACCGCGCAAGTCCCGGCTGAGCGCGATCGTTCCGGCCGACTGGTGGTTGACCGCAATCTGCGCGTTGCCGCGGTGCCGACGATCTTCGCAGCCGGCGACACCGCGCAGGCGGCGACGGACGACCTGGGCCACCGAGCGCTCATGTCGTGCCAGCATGCCAACCGGCTCGGTGCCTCCGCCGGGTTCAACGCGGCGGCGGACCTGCTCGACGTGCCGCTGGAGCCATACCAGCAGAAGAACTACGTCACCTGCCTCGATCTTGGCCCGTCCGACGCCGTGTTCACCAGAGGCTGGGATGCCAAGGTCGAGCTGAGCGGCGACAAGGCCAAGGCGATGAAGCGCGAGATCAACACGCAGTGGATCTATCCGCCGCGCGCCAACCGCGCAGACGCCTTCAAAGCCGCCGAGTGGGCGCGGCTGGTCGACTACTAGAGCGAATCGCGGCGGCTGGTCATGACCTTCCCCCGAACAACTAGACCATGTTGTACTGGAATTTTGTTACTTCATAAAGAAGTAGAAGAATAGCTGGGTCGGAGGGAAGCCCTCAGAGATCGGAGGCTTCCCATGGAAGCAGCTCAACGCTTCAAGGCGTGAGCGGCAATCCACTCCTTGGCGTCACACGTAACCGTGACAAGCGCTTCAAGGTCGTTGAGACCGAAGGAGGTCCCATTGCCCCACGCGCCGGACTGATCCCTGAATGGGCGAGAGAACGTCGTTGAGAAGAACAGACCCTTCTCGCTGACATTCTCCCAGATCGTCACTTTGATGCTGCCGCATCGCAGAGTATTCGCGGTTTGTTGTTGCGAGGAGCCTGTCCGATATTGACCGTTCTACTGCAGCGAACGATCTGCGACCATCTGCGTCGTTCTCGGCCCGAAAAAATCCTCAATGGATTCCAGCGAATACACCTCCGGTTTTTCCAGACCTGCGGCCTCGCATCTGGCCACACCTCCTTCGCCTCGTCACGAAGGGCAATGTCGGACAGGCTCCTTGCCATCTTTGTTTCCTCCTTGGTTGAAACGAAGTTGGCTCTCGCACAGAAAAAGGAGCGCCAACGCACAGTTCACGGAGGAAAAGTAAGCCAGGATTATTCATGAATGCCGTCGCGAGACGTTCGAGACCGAAGCCCGCCGGGGCTTCTCGCAAGTAAGGCCGACGCAGGCGTACTGTCAGTCCGTCGAGGAGGCCGAACGAGAAAAGCCCCGCCGGGCGAGAGGATCGGACGACGTAGCAGGTATTCATGAATCGTTCGGGCCAGGCAGAGGCCATCGCCAGCGTGCCGGAGAGGAACGAGCGGCGGGAGTGACACTGGCGCGAGCGGTGCGCTTCATGGGAGTTAGCCGGTCGGTCACTGCCGGGGATGGCTACGACAGCAAACCCGTGGCTACGGTGTAGTACTGAGGTGTCAAGCAGCCATGAGATCACGTGGAGCGGCTTAGCGAATGGATCAGCGTCCTTCAATTCGAAGGCCGCGACCGTAGAGATTCGTGGGACTGTTGGGGCTGTGGGGATTCCCTGCGCCGTAGGGATTCTTGATCGAGACTGGTGAGAACGGAGAAACGAAACTGGTCTATCTCGTTTATCTGGTCTATTTGGTCTGTCTTGTTGACCGGACCGGAAAATAACCAGAGAAACCAAAGAGACCAGACAGACCAGAGGGACGAGCAAGGAGCCGAGGTGCATCGGTGGCGAACGGATTCGTTGCTGATTGATTGCTGAAGGGACTGCCGTAGGGACTGAAGGGATTGTTGATGCCGTCCGGCTTGTAGGGGCTCCCGGCTCCGAATGGATTGGACGTGGACTCAAGATTGAACGGATTTGCGCTTAGCTCGCCGAGATCTTCCGCGTGGATGGAGAACGGCAGTGGCAGCAGCAGGAGCAAAAGGAGGAAGACAACCCACATGGCGAGCCTCTTTACTGAGCCTCAGCCTCAACCTTTCTTTCTCACCGCCAGCCTACTTCTCGCCTGGAACTCGACGCAAGGCAGCTAGAAACTGTTCCTGGCACCATTTCCTTCTTCATGACAGGCGACAACCACTCGGATGTCTTTTAAAACACGCCTTGTCAATTATAATCGATATAGACTTTTCGAACTGGAAACTCAAAGCCAACTTCAATGGTCGTTGTTGGTTTGACTTCAATCTCCTGCTGGCGGACATGCGGTCTGTCGTATATTGGTCGCCCCTTCTCCTCCCGTATAATCTTGTAACCCTCATGCCATGCCACCAAGGCTGTACTTGCCTGCCGGAACCCCGCTAATCACAAACTTTCCGTCCGCGTCCGTGACCGCAAAATACGGATGATCAAATCCAGCCCAATAGGCGTTCATGTTGTTATGGACATCACATTGAAGCCGCATCACGCCCTTTTCGTTCCTTCCAGGTATCTGGAAGAACTTGTGGTCAATTTCCTGACCGGCAATCGGACATGGGGATGTTCAGCAGTGAGTCATGCTTTACGTTGAAAAAATGTGGGCTGTGGAAAAATCTGATCGTAGTTGACCATCGTCATCGTTTGGCTTCTGACAAATGGGAAAATGTGCTCCTTGAATTGGCACGCGGCCATATGAAGCCGGTATTTGTCCGCCGGGGCCTTTCCCTTCTCAACTTGTTCAAGATAGACAAGAACGTACTGCACACCTTTATTATTCGAATTGACCCGTAACGCCTGAGACGGCGTCTCGTCGCCGCATGCGCTTTTGTCTTACCCGTTTTCGATTGACGGGAGTTCAGGAACCTCGTCCTTCCATACCGCGACTCCGGTAATGGTGCCTCCGTCCGTGACATCGATCACCTGGTATGGTCCCGCAAAAATGGGCCCTGCACCAGCCTCTATCAATCCCATCACCAGCATCGACACAATCCAAGAGTTGATGGTCTTCGCGCTACTCATGATTGAACCTCCTTGTAGGATAGCTTAAATCTATGTTTCGTGAGCACAACAACCGCGCCCCCGAGGTTGTAAACACCGCCTACATAAGGTTGCCCCAACGCCAATGATCTTAAATACGGTGAATTCTGGCACAGGCAGGACATTACTTGATACGAACCGAGGATTTTGCGAAGAGCTGGCATAATGCCCTCCTTGTGAAGAGTTACTTGTGTAGCTCCTTTGTACGCAGATAACTCCGTCTATGCTGTCTAGATTTGTAACGCCCCAACCTTAATGCCGCTGCACTGCGTGCTGAGTGTAAACATCAACCTGGAGGCATTCAAGAAGCGCCAGACGAGTATCTTCGCTTTCTTAAACTTCTTGTCTATTTTCACCAGAACATCTTTAAAGCTCTTTATGATTTTAGAGTTCGAGAGACAGACTATCATTTCCAAAGAGAACAACTACGAGAGTTCCCGATTGCTTGAGGCACTCTGCAATTCCTGGCTTGAGTTCCGATGAGTCCTTGCGAAATAAAATGTCGCTAATGCCCTTCTTTGGTGTTGACCTGCCCCCAGTTGTTAGGCCACCGTTCAAGTTCGTTCACGCTGACACGCTGACCGGCGCGAAGGTGCAAGTCTCTGGGGCGGGTGGCCGATACCCCAGCGCTTTCTAGGAGCCGCCTCGTTCACCGTACAGCCTTGCTAGCTGCCGACTTCAACGGAAGAGTAGTCGGGATAATTGACGGCGACACCATCGAAGTCCTGCACCACCAACAAGGTGAACGCATCCGTCTTAATGGGATCGACTGCCCAGAAAAAGGCCAAGCCTTCGGCCAACGAGCGAAGCAGGCCGCCTCATCCCTCGCCTTCGGCAAAAACGTTACGATCCAGACGCACGGCAACGAACAGTATAAGCGCACCCTTGGCGATGCGACCCCGCCTGATGGGATGAATCTCAATCAGGAACTCGTGAAGCAGAGCTTGTGCTGGTGGTATCGGAAATATGCGCGGGCAGATACGGTGCTGGAAGGACTAGAAAAGGATGCCCGAGAGGCGCGGAAAGGCTTGTGGGCTCATCCTCATCCTGTGCCCCCGTGGGAGTGGCGGAAACGGAAATAGGGTGTGGGCTTCTGACCTTCCTCCGAAAAATTAGACCACGCTGCACTGGAATTTTGTCACCTCGCAATGAGGTAGATGAGTCGAAGGGAAGCCCCCGCAGGACCGGAGGCTTCCCCTTCATGTGCTCAACGCTTGAGCACGTGATCGGCAATCCACACCTTGGCATCACACGCGACAGTGACAAGGGCCTCAAGGTCATTGATACCGAACCAAAACCCATTGCGCCAAGCGCCAGACTGATCCTTGAATGGGCGGGAGAAGGTCGTCGTGAAGAACGGACCGTTCTCGCTCACATTCTGCCAGATGGTCGCTTTGATGTTGCCGCATCGCAGCGTGTTTGCGGGTTTGTTGTGGGTAGCCATTTTGTTTCCTCCTTGTTGTTGAAATGAAGTTGGCTCTCTCACACGTAGAGGAGAGCCAACGCACAGTTCACGGAGGAAACGTGAGGCAGAGGCCGCAGCCGGCGTTCCGGAGAGGTACAAGCGGCGGGAGTGACAGTCTTACTGGCGCGAGCGGTGCGCCTCGTAGGCGCTAGCCGGTCGGCCATTGCCGCTGGCTACAACCAAAACACGATGGGATGCGGCGCTATCAAGCCTGAGGCCCGCTGATTAAGAGTGCTCAGCTCGGGGGTTGCTCAAGTGCTTGATGGCTTGGGCAATCCCCTTGCCAGTACTGGCGATTCGCACATTCCACTATTCGCTTCTACTCGGCTCTTCTGGTCGCTAATCCAGTCAGTTTGTCGCTATTCCTAACACCCTATTAACACCTGTACCTATGGCACAAGATGGTGGGCCGGATGGCGTATTCCTGGCGGTGGGCCACCCTTGGAAGGGGTGGCAGTTGTGGGGCGGTTGCCGGTCAGGTAAAGGGGGATACAGTGCACATAGAAAAGAGTCTCTAAAACATATTTGGAAAATTGAAAAAAGGGCTTGAGTAGGTACTCGATAAACGGGCTTTGTCGGCAGGGCAGGGCCTGTTGCAGGCGGAGTTATGGTTTTGGGCAGAAGTTCAGCGAAAGAAGAGGGATTGCTGAAAGCCCTTGGCAGATCGCCCACTTGTTCGAGCAGGCTTCATCGTGGACCAACGCCAGTGAGAGACCTGTTCACTACTTCAGCAGTCGGACGCAACAGAGGCAACGCAGAATAATATCTCTTGATCCAGAGCTTCCCCAGATAGACTGGGAGAAAATACAGGCCGAGACCCACGGCAAAGAAGATTGCGCTGGACAGAACCTCGAGCACACCGCCGACAAGAAAGAATCGCTTTCCCACGACCGCGCTGAAAACCGCGGTCGCGACGATACCCTCCAGCACCAACACGAATTGAGTCAGCGTAAGTTTTACAGGCAGGCGCAGTGAGGTCGAGAGGTAAATAGCCTTCGGTTCGTTCGGCAGCACTGTGAGTAATCGATGCCCCACACGGTGCAGGACCCAACTCACAGCAAAACCGACGATAGCATTGAGGATGAGAGTGATCCATGGGTTGTTCGCCACAACCGACGCCGGTCCCACCATGAAGAACATGGGTGGCAGATAGACAGTAATGCTCAGAATGCCTTCATACGACAATGTTTGGATGAGGCCACGACACCATTGCAGGAAGGACGAATGCTTGGGTCTGGCATGTGGAGACGACATCAATAGCCCTCAATGCAGGAGATGTATCACACCGGATTCATCCCGACTAGCTTAAAATGCCTATTGCTGAGACAAAGCGAGCGGTTAGTGGTCTTGTAATAGAATCGTCGTGTGGTGTCAAACCGTAACTGAATGGACAGGTTAGAGTCCTTTCTATTGTTCGACCGAAAACTGGGGAGATCCCCAGTGGCACAAACCGGCTATGCAAGATTAGGATTTATTAGCATCGCATTTCATAGAGAGGAGTAGGTCATGCTCTACTACGCATTAGTCTTCCTGGTGGTCGGCTTGATTGCCGGTGCTCTGAATCTCGCCGGAGTGTCAGCAATAGCGGTCCAGATTTCCTGGATTCTGTTCGTGATCGGAGTGGTGTTGGTCGTGATCCATTTGGTCACGGGGCGGAGCACTCGGGTTGAGTAATCGGGGTTGCTCGGCTGTCCGGCAGGCTCATATTTTCCTAGACACGGTTAGATAAACCTATTGCATTCTTATATTTACCGAGGAGGTGCCCCATGGTATCTATTGCCAAAATCATCGGTGTCATGTCGTGTGGTTTCGTGCTGTGTCTGAGTCTTTCCAACGTCACGCAAGGGGCCACAATGGAAGTTGACCCCTGTGCGAATAGGAAAGGGAGTGAGCCCAATCTCCTTAAGTGCAATGAGGAAGTACAGCGAGGCATCCACACCATCAAGGGCGATAGTGTTGCGCGTCGATGGCAATGATTATCTCATCCAGCGGTATAACGGTAAAGAAGTGAGGTACCGTGTTGATTCAGCCACCGAGATAAGCGGACCGATTGGCCGAGGAGATCGTATTGAAGCGAAAGTGCACGAAGTGAACGATGTGAACCGTGTGCTGTCTCTTCGCCAGGTCGAAAAATAACACTTAGGTCATTCGGTATGAGGAAGGCTCAACGGCTAACCGGCTTCATGTCCAGAGCCGAGGTTTTCCTGGAGCCGACCTATCATGGTTTCCACGGCTTCCTGCTCTGCCACAGTCAGGTCCGACGCCTTGAGCAGGGCCTCGCAGGAGGCGTATTGTAGGAGGGAACCGAACGACGACGCAAGGGTCGGATTGGAGAGCGTAGGAGGAATATAAGGGTAGACTTGTGGAGACGTTACGCGGCTAGGGCCGTTGCGCTACAGTTTCACCGCAGACAATGCAAACATAGTTGCCTGTCGAATCACCTTGGTCATTAAGTTCTACCTCCAGCGTCATATGTCTACATGTTTCCAGGGCTGATTGCCCCCTCCACCTCGCTCGAATGAAATCTGCTTGTTTGATCTTCATTGAATGGCCTCCTTATGTCCTCGTGTCCTATTCTCAGGAAGACGGTCGTGCCTTTATCTGAACACAACAATACGCGACGCTGATCATTCCAGTCTGTTCACCATTGCTCAATTTTGAAAAATGAATGGAAGTTGCGGTCTGTGCAGGTAATGACGCGGATGTACTCGTGACGAACCGGTGCGAGGGAAACGCGCTATTGACGGTGGAAGGGCTTGTGGAGATGTTACGCGGCTAGAGGCCCGAGCACCACAGATTCACCGCAGAGCATACAGGCATAGTGGCCCGTCGAACGACCTCGTTCATTCCATTCCAACTCCAGGTTGGAATGCTCACATGGTGATTGAGCCGTTCGCCGTTTCCAATTCATTTGTAAGGAAACTGTTTGAACTGTCGTCATCACGTGCCCCCATTGTCCGATCCTTATTTATCGAACGGTGCCTACCCTTGAATTTCAAAATCTCTAGCATCTTCTCGTCTATATAGGTCAGAACTCGTCTCGTATCATCGGGAATCTCTTCGGTTCTCTCCTTCAGTTGTAAAAACGTATGCCTATAAAGCTACGCTCTCCGGGGACTTGCTCGCTGAGCAAATGTGACCAGATCGCGGAGATTTCCTGTTTTTTGGCGGCGAGTCACTTGGCCAGGAACGAGACGAGAGAGGGTGAGTTGAAATTCAGTAGGTGTCTTTGAGAACGGGGGCTAGGCGATCCGTGGGGAGGTGTCAAGGATCAGAATAGCGAGGCTGTTTTTATTTCCGTCCCGTCATTACAGTTTATAGATTGGGACGGAAAATGGAACAGCGGTGGCGAAGGTTGTGAATCAGAGATATTGTGCCGGAGACGAGTGATGAAGCGGCTTGCTTGGCCCTTCTCAGGGCAGTCAATGCCACTGAGGCGGACACGCTCAGGGTAGGTGTAGTGCAGAACTTCGATGGTGTCGCCATCGAGGACAGACACGACGGAGCCGGTGAAGCTGGCGGTACAGTTCTCGTACCGCAAGAGCAGGGCTATGCAAATGAAGATTGAACATATGCTTGTCGAAGATTCATTTCGACGCGGACCATTGAATTTTTCCAATTATAGCAAGCCCTGGTGAAGGGACTCCTGAATAGTCCAGCGAATTACTTTGCACATAAGAATATGGAGGAATGTGTAAGGCCAGGAAGTCTGCCCCTAGCTGCTTTAGATATTTCGTCAGCATTGCAGTCCTGAAATTGTTGATTGACCGGATAAGCTCTTTTCTGTCCGCTTTACTACGTGAATAGAGAGGCAGGAATACTAGACCGATTGCCGTGTGCGCATCATATTCTTTATCCTTTTTCTTTAACTGGCGTATCGCTTCTTGAAGCAAATCCTCAATCGTCTTTGGCAGTTTTAGTGGAAGAGGATTTTTGGCAAATGCTGATATTGATAATTCTATCTGCTTTGCTTCAAAGTCATACATGTACATATGCGGCGGTCGGATCACCCACAAATCGCTCCTGCCTGCTTTCCCAGATCTTGTCACCGATGGTTCCTGAATGGCTATATGACCTGACTCATGAGCTGCAAGCGCAAGCCATCCAATGTTACTCCGCTCTCCGTACCAGAATGGATGATCATGCCACCGTTTCGCTAACGGCGCACTTACCTTTGACAGCACTCGATCCCAGTGCCGAAAAAGGAATGCGAGTTTCTTCAGCTTCTTTGCCTTAAGCGTCCTGGCATAAAATGGGCGATACGATACGAGTGGTTTCGGCATGTCTTTTGTGCGGAGCCTATTTTGGAAATTGTTCTAGTGCGTCGTGCCCTTCGCCACCCGCTGGCCTGATTCGCCCCAACCGTTCGAGCACGTTGCGCGTGAATGCATTCGATGTATGAACCAGTCTCTAGGAAAGCTGCCTGTCCTGTGTTTTTGCATCAGCAAGTAGTATAGCCGCTACTGCCTGCGCCTTAGCCTGACGTGCCTTGGAGATAAGTTCCTCGGTGCCCCAGCCCATGATTTCTTCGAGCGTGAAGTCCTCGTAGGTTTTGATGTGGTGGCAGGTCGGGCAATCAGGATTTGGAATCTTTTGCCAGAAGACCTCATCAAAGCAGTATGTACAAACCCAAAGTCTTGGATAACCTTCTGTCCCTTTCCTCTCCCAAAAGGCTTGTTTATGTACTTCCATTCGACAGCAGGCCCTTTCGGTCGAGCACTTCCAAATATCCGCGATCCCCCACATGTTGGAGACGGTGGCTTCTTCGATAGACATGCTGTCGCGTTTGGGACGGTCCCTCATGGAATGTCATCATCTCCCACTTTATTCTTCGCACTTTCAGTCTCCCCTACCATTAGCAGCCGTAATATGACCAAGACTTAATAATGCCTCCCTCGTCGGTGTTGAAAACCATGCGGCAGGTGTTGGCCCCATACTGGTTGGCCCAAGTCTGTATATAAACCAGACTGGTTCCCCCTTTGCTGAGCGTTGCTTCTTGATTGGGAGGGCCCCATTTCTGAATAAGGTCATCTCGGTGCTTGCCTTCCCACGAACTCATAGTATGTGAGAGACAGCCAACTAACAGAAACATGAAAACAACGGGCACCAGCCATTTCATTAAACACCTTGATACGTGCTCAAGATGCCTTTTCCTCGGGCATTCGTCACTCATGGCGCTAACTGACTTGAGCTCTGCACCAACCGCTTCACGTAGTGCTTCAGTCGAACATGGGTTTGGGGCTTGATCACGACATTTTCTACCGCAAACTCCTGCCCTCTCGACCATCGCACCACCGCTTCCGGTACTTCGATCCGTTGCTCATTCGGAAACGTAACGGTCAGCGAGAGGGTTTCTCCTGGTCGCATCGGCAGATCACCAGAGAGTCGCCAACCAGAACACGAGAGATTCCATACGGTACCTTGGCCTTGGAATGGCCCAGCGTTGTATGTGACGGAGCATTGCACAGGGAAGCGATGGAAGGGACGAATAGTGAAGGGCATAGAGGCCTCACAGGGAGGCGTATTGTATGAGGGACGTTCAGGAAGGCGCAAGGGAGTCAGCGAGTTTGAGCCGACGCTGCTCCCGCCATTTTTCCTGTGACCCACGGTGGGTTGAGCGTTTTTGGGATATAGAGAGACCATCAAATAAAAATGGAAAGTGCCTCTCGTCAAGTTCGCTTAGTCTCCTGACTCTTCAAAGAACGTTACCTCTCGATGCCATTCGCGGCAATACTTCAAGATTGGAAGGCTGATCTCCTTATGACCGTTGACGCAATCGCGGTAGCTCTTAAACTCGCCATTTGTCAGGCGCATCCAGATCGCTTCGCGCTGCTCGCGTTCACTGGGCGCCGTCACCCAGTGGTGGATCTCCTTTCCAGTCATAAACAAACCGAAGCCAAAGAACACGACGAGCAGACACACATACACCCAAGTTCCAAAATGATTTTGATTGAACATGGCGTTTTCCTCACGGGTTCTCTTCGGTGAAGTGCGGATATGGGCACAGCGGCCATGGAGTGGATCGCCAAACAACGGTCATTTGGTACGGCTGTCCGCAAGGCTGGGATCAAAAATTTGCGTTTCCATGACCTTCGGCACTGTGCAGCGACGAATCTAAGACGGGCAGGGGTAGATACCGTGACCGCGATGAAGATTGTGGGTCACAAGTCAGAGAAGATGCACAAGCGGTACAATTCCGTTTCCGAGGCTGATCTTCGCCTTGCAGCAAAGAAGCTAAATTCTTACCAATCTAACACCGTAATAACACCTGCCAATAACTCTCCGGCTAGTGCTTCGCTATGTAGTTGATTTTTTGGTGGGCCGTGTAGGGGTCGAACCTACGGCCCGCTGATTAAGAGTGGCAGAAGGCCAATGATTCGAACCGCTCGATGTTGCGAAGGTTTCCCCGTTTATCGTTGAACATCATGAGCTTGCTGGCTTTCTACTGATTCCATGGCTTCTACTGAATTCGGTTGTTTGTGAAGAATTGCCGCACAAAATTAGCACACCTCAATGGGGTGAACCTGGGGTGAACCCCTCCGTTGAGACACAGTTTCTGACAATGGTGATGGTGAAAGGCACCCGACCTGTACGGCGATAGACACAGTGCAGAGGCTCTAGGGGTGATCCACATAGCTTTTGTGAAAAGATCACAAGAGGTGCGCAATTATTTTGACTGTATCGGGTTTCATCGGCTAATCTTCCCTTCAATCTCTGCTAGACAAACGCCCTCGGCTAGCCCATGCTGTTTTAAACGATGAGTGCAGAACAGTATCCCAATCAGCCCCTCATAGACGTTGCTTTTGAGATCCGTTTCCCCGGAGACCCGGCGGTCGAATGTCGCCGGGATGAATTCTTCCGGCTGGTCCGCAATAAATACCCAAAGGTGTATGTCCCAAAGCTACAACCTGGAGACGCCCCCGCACTGGCCTTGTATCATTTTAAGCAAGAGGATGATCAAGCGACCATCATGACCGCAATCAACAAGCTCGCGTACAGCACGAAGAAATACCCCGGTTTTGACGCGTTCAAAGAGGAAGTCCTAAGAATAGCGGCCATTTTTAGAACAACATTCAAAATCGAGAAGCTGACGAGGACGGGGCTGCGCTATGTCAACGCCATTCCGTTTGTGCCTAAAGCAGGAAGTATTCCGTTGCGCGAATACCTGAAGGTGGGGTTTCAGTTACCTCCCCCGGCTACCGATAATTTCACCACGATGAATTTTGCCTTTGCCTCGCCGGTTGGGAACGGGATCATTAACGCGCGCATCGAGCATATGTTAGCGGAAGACAAGAGTCACGAGGCCATCCTTTTGGATTTCGATTATGCCATGCAATCGGATTTGGTCTTTGGTAAAATTGGGGCGTATCTGGAAGAGAGCCACAGCGTAACAAAACAAATGTTTGAGGGCATGATCACGGACGAGTACCGCAACTATATAAGGGGGGAGGAAATATGACCATGGTCGGCGCGACGCGTAGCGCTCATGAAATCCTTGGAGAATTTCCTGCGCACTTCCGTCCTATACCAGGCTCTCCGACCTATGAGGAAGCGGCAACGGTAGCAGAACCCCTCTTTAAGCCATTTAAATTTCCTCTGTTGAAGTTAACGATTGCTGGCCACACTTACTTGCCGTCGAAACCGATCGGTATTAACGTTACTCAAGATGGTGCGTGGTTCTTCGCGGAAAACGAAGCGCTTAACGTGGTCGGGACGGGTGGAAGTTTAGAAGAAGCTGTTCTCGATTTAGAACACCACATCGTCCATTTCTGGCAGTACTACCGATCCCTTGAGGACTCCCAAGTCATCGGCGACGCCATCCGCTTGAAAAACATTTTTTCAAATCTCCTAGCCGAGGCCGCCTGAGAATGTCTCAGGTTCCTCGGGATAAGATCGAAAGCACTCTTCCCCAAAAAGGGTTTGTGCTAGATCCTGCTAAATCAAGCCACAAATATTTTTATCACGAGTATAACGGCAAGAGGACTGGGGCCTACACCTATACTTCCCATGGTTCTAACTACAAGACATATGGGGACACACTTCTGAAGCCAATGAGAATGCAGCTTCGGCTTGAGACTCTAAAAGAAGTTAGAGACCTCTTTCTCTGCCCCATGGACGCCGACGCGTACAACAAAAAACTCATAGAGAAGGGCGTTTTTCCTAAAAATCCGTAGCGGGTCGGATGCTTCCATAAACCCGTTAGCGTCCTCGCACTTCTGCTTCCGTCCCTCCCTCGCTTCAGCCTCTAGCCTCTCTAACGTGGTATCTGCCGACGCATATTTCCGGTACCACCAGCACCACCATTGCTTGACGAGTTTCTGATTGAGATTCAGTCCATCGGGCAGGATCACATCGGCAATCATGCGCTTGGCATGTCAGCCGATGCCGAACAAGTAGAATGTCCCCGTTTCCCGGTCCCTGGAACGCGGGTTGTGAATGCAAAGGCAGACAGCAACTGCTCTGTAAGTAGTTCAGAGCGATCACCCAGACGGAAGGTTTGGTAACGTGCTCCCGGCATGATCGGCAAGGCTAGGCCGTCCGTAGGGAGGTGTCAAGCAGCCATGAGGTCACGCGAAGCGGTTCAGCGGCTGGATCAGCGTCCTTCAATTCGAAGGTTGCGTCCGTAGGGATTCGTGGGACTGCTGGGGCTGTAAGGATTTCCGGCGCCGTAGGGGTTGTTGATTGAGTCCGGCGAGAACGGAGAAACGAAACTGGTCTATCTCGTTTATCTAGTCTATTTGGTCTGTCTTGTTGACCGGACCGGAAAATAACCAGAGAAACCAAAGAGACCAGACAGACCGGAGAGACGAGCAAGGAGCCGAGGCGCATCGGTAACGAAGGGATTTGTCGCGGATTGATTGCTGAAGGGACTGCCGTAGGGGCTGAAGGGATTGTTCAGGCCGTCCGGCTTGAAGGGACTTCCAGCCCCGAAGGGATTGGACGTGGAATCAGGATTGTACGGATTCGCGCTCAGCTCGCCGATATCCTCCGCGTGGACGGAGAGCGGCAGTAGCAGCAGGAGAAGGAAGAAGACATTCCGCATGGCGCTCATCCGAACAGGAGAACAACCAGTGGGCTCAGGCTACTCCCCGCATGGAGAACAGTGCTAGCGGGTCAGGCGCTGCAGGAAAAGTAGAATGTCCCGGTTTATCCATCTTAGAATCCAAACGCAGCCGGTGATTCAGGCCACTCTTCCACTTTCACCCGTTAACTCGAACAGTTTCTCCGGCACCAGATATTCTTCTCGAAAGTCGATACATTCGAAACGACGACAAGCACCACCCCAATAACCTGTCGAAGGAAAGAATCCATGAGAGCCGTGCATTGGAGCTCCTACTAGGAGCCCTGCTCAGCGACTATGCTGGATGAAGTAACACGTCTGTCACATCTACGACATTGCACAGGGACAAACCTAGTAATCGTCTCAGTTCTCCTCACTCTTCGGAGCGGGTAGAGTAGAAACTGTAGAGAGTGCGTAACGGATTCACCAAAGAGGCTCTCCATCTCTACAATTCGAGTTCTCAGGATTAATTGCCCGGGAGGTCACCATGACATCGACACGATGGTTAGTCTGCGGGCTCATTCTGACAGTCCTGTCGCTCCAATCCTGCGGTATCTTAGAGACAACGCCGAGTGATTCCACCCTGCGTTCTGACAGCGGGAAGATTGATCCATGTTCCGGCTCAGGGGCTCATACCACTCGTGCTACGGGGGCCCTCCCGTCATCGGGTGAATGCACGATGACTGGTAGTGGATTCCCGTAACGCATGGGGACACGCTTCAAACCGAACGAACCAACGCCTGTCCTCACGAGTCATTGAGTAGGAGTACTTCTTCCATGAGTCGTTCGAGATCTTGGCTCATGAGATTGATGTCGGATTCGAGAAGATCCAACATGGCGGCTCGAGCACGAAGGTCTTCAATCTCATAGGAGCCTCCCTCACCAAAAAACAGAGCCGTACGACGCTGCTCCAGCTCCGAACCTGCCTCCCCAAACCGACCGTCTTGACGCCAGCGGATGATGAGGGATTCTCGTAAGGACCGCTGCGCAGGATCGTCGGGTAACGGACGGGTCAAGTGCCGCCATACTGAAGGAGGAATCAGCGCTGGTTCTTCAGGCGCCATCCACACCTCCTGCAAGAGGTTACGCGCGTGTCGAAAGTCATAGTGGGTGTCGTCGAAAAAAGCAGACAGGCCGAACCATGTTGCCACACTGCCTCCGAATATCGCAGCGGCGGCTGCGGCCGTTTCTTGCAATGCGAGTTCCAATGCGCCAGCGACGATGCCGATCATGGCATCACCCACGATGGCGATGAGTGTGTATTGTCGAATGCGTTTGTCACGCACCTCGTGCAACCCATCCGCAAGCTGATCGGCTCGTTCTTCTTCGCAATCGGCTTCGGCAGCGGCTCTGGCGACATCCAGAAAGGCCAGTAATATGCGATTCGAGAGCTGTTGCTGCACGTGAAGGCGTTCGATGGTCATGGCCCCACCATGTTGATCCGCCTCTGCCTTCAGAATCGTCAGTTGCGCGAGGAGATCTTTGACGCCGATACTGTCGGCGATACTCTGGGATTGCGGAGAAAATCGCCCGGCAAGCACAGCAGGATCGATCGGAGGCCTCTCCGAGGCAGCATGCGCGCGAGGGAGGTTTTGATTGACAGATCGGTGAAGGGGTGAGATCGGCCCGCACCGACGGTCCACGACCTCGGGATGAACAAGAGGATCTGATCCCGTGGCACACCCTGAGGCGAGGCCCAACAGGAGCACACACATCAACGTCCGGATGTGCACTCAGCACCGTCCTTCGCAAAGGCCTGAACCATTTCGCCTTGATAGGTCAGCTTCTCAGCACAGCAGCGAACCAAGACCTCTGGGGACGCGATCACCCTTTGGAGCTATTAGCCGTACTCACGGACTCGAGAGATGCATTCAGCATCGTCGAAGACACCACAGATGGCCATACCTCTGTGCAAAGAGGGTTGGGGCGCTCATTCCGTTATGAGGTTTCGATGTCCATGCCAAGGCCGATCCAGGCCCGTAGTAGGTCGTGCCGCGTAATCGAATGGGTTACTTTGCCGTTTGCTATTACCGGCAGGCTCAGGAGTCGGTTCTCCTCCATGATCTTCACGGCCTCGTCAATGCTGGTCGCGTTCGTCACCGAAATATGTTCCTTGGCCATGACGTCTTCGGCTGTCAACCGGTTCAAATCCTTCTTCGCCTCAAGTGCACGAAGGATGTCGAACTCACTGACAAAGCCGATGAACTCGCCCTGTTCATCCACCACTGGCGCGCCTGCTGTGTGCGTCGTCAGTAATTCGACGGCGACGCCCATCGCGTTGTGGGTCCGTTGAAACACCAAGTCATTCGTGGCATGAATTTGTCCGACAGCCTTAAATCCCTCGGCAGGAACTCCCGGTCTCACTAACGTAGCCATAATTTCCTCCTCTGATGTCGTGGTCCGCTTGCCTACGGTCCTGTTGAATGAATTATCTTCGCAAACCATGGCTCGACCGATAAAACCAGCCCGTCGGTCGCACGCTCTTGCACATGAAAATATACGAACCGAGCATGAATCCATGATGAAGCGACCATGAAGAAGTTTTCATCTGATTACGAAATAAGATGTCCGTGGATGAGCAAACTAGTAGCTACCCTAGTTGCGCTCAAATGCGGCGTCATAATCCTGATGATTTATGTGAGAGGGACGGGAATATGGGGAAACCGTTGCAATAGCGAGGTTTGTGAGAAAAGGCTATTTGTCACGCTTAATCAGCGGGCCCCGTTATCGTCGTCTGCTACCACGCTGCTACCGGAACAGGCCAAGCAATCCCGATCCATCAAGAGGATGGTTCTTCAGATTCGTCAGTTTTACCTTGGGTTAGCTCCGCGTGGGTCGTGTCAGATTGGGCTGAATCAAGTTTGTAAACCGCAGGTCAGCCTTCCAGAAATCTTGTAAGAATTATGATCCTTAAACTCCTGAAGAATCAGTCTGCCAGATCCAGTACACCGCTGTTTCTAGATCAGAGGTTTTGTGGCCTTCCCTGGAGTAACTTTTTCGCACTTTCTCTCGTAGTAGAACTTTCCTCATCATGGAGAGCAATAGAGGAGGTTTGGTAGCTTCGCAGTAGCCGGACCAGCTAGGGCATTGAACTCGCTCGGCGATTCCTCCGGCCCGCTGATACGCAAGCAGTAGCAAGGCTGACAGCCTCTTGGCGAGGACCGATCCCACCATCATCGGGACCAAGAAGCCTGTTGTCCATATGCAACCTTGTCACACCCCTTCTTCCATCATTGTGGTGGTAGCGTTTCTCCTGCGCTGACATTCTGCGTTCGTTGGACAGCATCTCCCCGAGTTCAGGACAGACGGTTCTATCTCAGTGGGTGATGCTGACCTGGTTGGAGCGTTTCCGCTTCAGCGGCATTGACTGCTCGGTGAAAAGCAGCTTCACAGGGTCGAGGCACCCAATCAAGCCGCTTTGGACATCGGAAGCTCGTTCGCCGTTCTACTCTTGGCGGCTGATGGGAGGGTGGTCATCACGGACTTCCCCCCAGATCCTGCAGACCAACCCACTCACAAGCGTTCCGCATGCCATGAGAAGACTGAATATCAACAGCTCGATCGCGACGCTGAAGATCCAACTATGACAATGCCACACAGCACACATACCGCACCTCTTGACTGAAACTGCAGTGTCGGTGGGATTACAGTTCGTAATACATCACTTGATCTCTCTGTCCACACGCGAAACAGACCCCGTCTTTCTCTACGAGCACTTTTCTAAAGCGAACCGTGTTTCCGTCGGTGGACTGACACGCGTTAATAAAACGCCGTCGCCTCTGGCGACCGGTCTTTCCGCGATAGCTTCCGACTGCACTCCTCACAATATTTTTCCGTATACGCCATGGCTCCATTCTCCTTTCCACTCCTACGGGAGAATCCTGATAGAGCGAAGGCAGGCCAACCGGGTGTGTCCTCGGTTAGCCTGTCCCATCACGATGCATTAGTTGATCTCGTGAATTGACAGCACCTGCGCCTCATGATTTACGTCGGCTAGTTTCGCCTCAATCCAATCTCCTGGCTCAAATATGTGGCCGTTTCTAAGGGCTGCGGTGACTGGCAACTGTACTTCCTGCCCATTAAAGCGCTCAACGACGAGCGTATCACCGTCTACGCGCAACACCTCCCCCTTAATGGTTTGGATGCCCTGCTGTTTTTCCTCACTACACAGGAGAAGATTCGGCAGTCCGCCCTTCCTCATCGCACAGGGGTTAGGGTCAAATGCTTGCGTGACACTGGTCAGAGCCAGACTCAGCACGACACCGCACGAAATGGCCCCGATGATTTTGGGAATGGAGACCATGATTACCTCCTCGGTTAATGTGGACTCTCTTGACGAGATGAACAAAGTCTACGAGCCGGACATGAAATAATGATGAAGCGAACGTGAAGAAGTTTTCACCTGATGCGAGACAAATTGTCCACAGGTTAACCGATTAGCCGCCAAGGCGAGCAAAGCAATTCTGGTCAGCGACGAAGACTTAACGATTACCCATTTTGAGGTACCCAATCATCCAGGTCGTCTTGTCCGTACGGAATGCCAACTGAATATTTCCTCGCGTGACCAGGCCCCACCGTAAATCGCGCGATGTCACTAATTCATCTCGCGAATCGACAGCACGATCGTCAGATCATCTACGTCGCTTACTTTCGCTTCAATCTGATCTCCCCGGCTTACGGTTTCAGTCCCCTGGGTGTTCTTGTCGGTATGCAACACGATCAGCCCACCATCCTGTTCCCTAACTAAAAAGAGATTGCCTCCAACGTCCAATACTTCCCCCTGGATGGTGTGAGTGCTCTCTGATGGTTCCTCCGCATAATTATTGATGGCCAGCGCAGCCTGAGGCATACTCAGATAGAGGGTGACACCACAGAGCATGACCCCGGTAATTTTGGGAATGGATGTCATGAATACCTCCTCGTTATGATGTCGTGACCTAATTTTCTGACGTGCGTATCAGTTACCGTGAGCAAAGGGGATACCATTGGCCACCAATGACAGCCGAGGTCCATTTTTCGGACACATATGACATTTCTCTCTTCAAGGGGCAGAGGGATGCCCACCGCATAGCTTGTCCCAGGTGTTCCACGACAAACAGCCGAACGGCGTGTTTTCGAAGGAATGTCTCCCGAACGACAGATTGTCTGTGCCTGGACAGATTGCCCACGCGAGCTCTCTCACCAAATGGCCGACGCCGCATGATCTGGCCATAAAACGGTTGAAGGAGTGGTCATCCAGGGCGGGGCAGGTCTCTATATCGTCAAGACTTTTGCCGGCGCCATATTCACTTTGACCGATAATGATAGAAACTTCGTCGAAATGATGGGCGGGCGGATATCAGGAACCGACAGGATTCGAAGTGTCAGCTTCGGTCGAAGATTTAGTTTTGCCGAGCCCGTATTGTTCGAGGAGTCGGTAGAGCGTTCGTCTGCTGATACCGAGTAAACGAGCCGTCCGCTCTTTGTTGCCATGGGTTGATTCCAGAATTTTTAGCACTTGTTCCCGCCGCAGCGCTTTGAGCGTGCCGAGGAAGATGTCACTCTGATCCGAAGCTTCTCCGTCTTTCTGAATGACTTCAGGTGGGAGATCCTCGATTGAGAGAATAGCCTGCGAGGCCAGCGCCACTGCCCGTTCAACGACGTGTTCTAACTCACGCACGTTCCCCGGCCAGGAATATTCAGTCAGCGCGCTCATCGTGGCGGATGAAAAAGACGTGACAGGAACTTCCTTCTTGTCGCCATACTTTGCGAGAAAGAATTCTGCCAGCAAGGGAATATCTTCATGCCGTTCCCGAAGTGGAGGCAGGAGAACCATGACCGTGTTCAGCCGGTAGAGCAGATCCTCACGAAACCGGCCGGTCGCTACCAGTTGGGCGAGATTTCGGCGCGAGGCTGCAATAACCCGCAAATCTACGCGTACCGACTCGTTGCTTCCAATCCTTCGGATTTCACCTTCTTGGAGGACGCGGAGAAGTTTTGCCTGTCCGGCCGGAGAGAGATCGCCGACTTCGTCCAAAAAGAACGTGCCACCGCTCGCGTCCTCAAGCAATCCACGCCGCATCGTGTGAGCACCGGTGAACGAACCCTTCGTGTGACCGAAGAGTTCGCTTTCGAGCAAGGTATCTGGAATCGCACTACAGTTGATGGGGACAAATCGGTAAGTCGCACGCGGGCTGTTATCGTGGATTGCGCGGGCGATTAATTCTTTGCCGGTGCCGCTCTCACCCTGAATCAGTACGGCTGTCCGGCTGTGAGAGACCTTTCCAATAAGTTTGAAGACCTCGACCATTTGCTTGCTTTGTCCGATCAAAGAGGCGGCCCGCGACTGTTCATTAAACGCACGCTTAGGCGTGCGAGTGTTCTCTATCAGACGCCGATGCTTGACGGCTCGCTTTATGGTGAGGATGAGTTCGTCAAGATTCACGGGCTTGGCGATGTAATCGAATGCTCCTTGCTTCATGGCTTGGATGGCAGTGTCGACCGAGCCGAACGCGGTCAAGAGCACGATGGGCAGCTCCGGCATGGTCTTGCGAATCGAATCCAAAAGATCCAAACCGGAACACGGGATCATGCGGATATCGCTCAACACAGTATCGTACGTTCCCGCATTGGCCTTGCTCAGGGCTTCTGTGCCATCACAGGCCATATCGACCGCAAAGCCGGCTTGGCTCAGGGTTGGGTCAGCCCCGTGCTGAGCCGCACCATCAGAAAGGACTGGGCATGAAGAAGGAGTTGCTCACGATGAAGGAATTGGCCGCGGAACTCCGCATGAGCCCGAAATCCATTCAGCGGGCCTATCGCAAGGAGGAGATTCCCGTGCAGTGGTTGGGTTGTATGGCACGGTACGATCTCGTGAAAGTTCGACGAGCGAGACAGGCGGGACGAGTGAGACGTGGGGGCTGGTCTATCTGGTCTGTCTCGTTTGTCTAGTTGCCCGGATCGGATGCCCCACCACAAGAACCAGAGAAGCCAGATAGACCAGCAAAACCAACATAGTTTTTCCACAGGCTGTTAGATTCAAAGCCCAGCAGGGGGGCAGAAAAATATATTTTCTCTGTTTTACTGCCTACAAAGACAGGTCTACTGGAGGGGGTTATCCGGCGGCGTCAATGAAGAGAGGCTTCGCCTGAATAGCCGCCGGCACGCGCAAGCGAGGTTTGGTGGGCCGTGTAGGGGTCGAACCTACGGCCCGCTGATTAAGAGTGGCAGCAGGGCAATAATTCGAACCGCTCGATGTTGCGAAGGTTTCCCCGTTTATCGTTGAAAATCATGGGCTTGCTAGTGTTCTACTGATTCCATTGGTTCTACTGAATTCGGTCGTTTGTGAAGCTTTGTAGCACAAAATTATCACAGCGAAGGCCCCCCTGATTAAATCGAGCATTCGCCGTGTGAGTTGTTAGCTGTCTTGCTTTAGCTTGCATGTGTCGCTTCGATGATCTTCACGATTTGCGGAGCGATAAACACTCGGTTGCGCTGCTTGCCAGTGGCCTCTTTGAGAATCCCCTTGCGAATCAGTTTTTCAATGTTCAACTGAGCCGAGCGATGGGTTACCTTTAACAGCTTTGCAGCCTGGTTTGCGGTAATTGCGGGGTACGCAAACAGCTGGTCCACCAAGCGAAGTTGGAGCGCCGACGATCGAGCTGACTGGAACTCGCCGCGATAGTTCTTCCACAATTGAAGTAATTGATCAGAACGAACCAGCGCGTCTCGTGATTGTTCAGCGACTCCCCGGAGAAAGAACGAGATCCAGTCGATCCACTTGCCCGACTGGCTCACAGCCAGAAGAAGACGGTAATACTCATTCCGGTAGCGTTCAAAGTAGGCGCTTAAATACAACAACGGTTCCGGGAGAGCGCCCTCTTTACATAGCAAAAGGGTAATGAGGAGTCGTCCGATTCTGCCATTGCCGTCCAGGAACGGATGAATCGCCTCAAATTGGTAATGGATGACTGCGAGGCGAATCAGGAGAGGCACCGTTGAGGGCGCATGCAAGTAGGCCTCGAATTGGCCTAAGGCTTGTTCCATTTCTTCGACCGGAGGTGGAACGTATGTGGCGTCCATCAGCGTGCAGCGATCTGGGCCAATCCAATTCTGGGAGCGGCGAAATTCTCCGGGGGTCAAATGTTCCCCGCGTACATCATGCATGAGATGCTCGTGCACTTCTCTGATAAAGCGGAGGCTGAGCGGAAACTTCTTCAGACGCACCAATCCGTATTCCATCGCTTTCACATAATTGGCTACCTCCCGAGCATCCGGGGCTTTCGGATCGACCGATCCTGACGCTTCAAAAAACAGAAGATCGGACAGAGACGCTTGGGTGCCCTCGATGCGACTGGAGAGCACGGCTTCGCGTCTGATGAACGGCCCTATTAACAAGTGTGGGTTGGGTAAGGTGCGCGCTGTTCCTGCGAGTTCGCTGAGCGCCCGATCGGCCTCAGAAAGTTGGTTCACCAAATCCCAGCTCAGCGTGAGCTGGGGAGGAAGGGGATTCGGGAGAAATGCCCAATAGTCACGCTGGGTCTTAATTAATTGGCCATTCTTTTCCTCTGTAAAATCAGCAGGATTCATACAGCAGTCCGTACTATGATACTTTCATTTCCTTCCACAATCGCAGCGATACATTGGCGGCTGAAAGTATCATTGCTAATCCACTATGTCAATTTGCTACGAGAAGGGGATGGGAAGCTCTTCTAAGTCTATGCCCAGCCGCGAGGTGAAATCATGATAAGAATCCCCCGGAGGGCCGGAGGCTTCCCAATGAAGCGTCTTAAAGCTTCAAGGCGTGAACTGAGTTGTAGGACCGCGGTGTCAAGCAGCCATGAGATCACGTGGAGCGGTTCAGCGAATGAATCAGCGTCCTTCGATTCGGAGGCCGCGGCCGTGGGGATTCGTGGGACTGCTGGGGCTCAAGCCCGCATTAATCATGAACACTTCTGCTGCAATCGCCGATCCGCTACTACGACGAGCCTTCGGTCGGCGGGCTCGCCCCTCGTACCTTCAACGTACTGCACGAGTACGCCTCAGGTCCTCCTGGCTCCGCGCGCCGCTCTCGCGACGCGGCTCAGCGATTTCGCGACGAACTGTCATGAATAATGCGGGCTAGGGATTCCCGGCGCCGTAGGGATTCTTGATCGAGTCCGGTGAGAACGGAGAGCCCTTGCTGGTCTATTTGGTCTATCTGGTTTCTCTGATTTTTGGTTGAACGAAACTAACCAGATGAACCAAATAAACAAAACAAACCAGATCAACGAGATAGACCAGAGAAACAGAGAAACCCGCGGGGTTCGCGCTAAGCTCCCCGAGATCTTCAGCATGGACGGAGAACGGCAGGGGTAACAACAGGATGAGCAGGAGTAAGGACATCGGCATAACGAGCCTTTTCACTCGGTCTGAAGCAGTGCCCCTCGACTCAGCACTTTCGACGTGAGCGTACTTCCCTCTCGGAGATCAGCGCAAGCGGCCGACAAGGCTATGCTTGCGCAGGGACCTCAGACCTAATCGGTTCCTGACACCGTTTTCTCTTCCAAGTTAAGCGGGGCAGTACACTACGCAGCCAGAGGCAGGTGCATCACAGATTCACCGCAGGCAGTACAGTGATAGTTGCCCGTCAAATAGCCGTCGTCAGTGTGTTCCAGTTCTAAGTGCAGATGCTGACAGGGGAGATCCGCCCTCTCTGCCCACGTCACGCGTAACGCCGCAGCTTGCGTCCTGGTCATGATATCCACCTCGTCGTCAGGTATCATTTTCTTCTTAATCATGCTAACAAATTAGTCAATGAGTTCTCGTGACTCAGTCGGAGAGAGCAGTGGGCGTCTACGCCGTTCGAGAGTTTCACTACCACGGGTTCTCGACACAGCGAAACATCTGTCCTAGCGTGGATTGGGATGGATCTTGCTGCGCTGCAGACCGTGCGGTTCGAGTTCTCTTCGTTTTACCTCTGCTTGATGAGTGATTCAGGCTCAGTGGTCGGCTTTCCCCTCACCGCCCTCCATCAAATCCTCGATCACCTGCCCCAAACGCTGTTGCTCTGTCTCCGTGATCCGAAAGAAGGCCAGCCCGAATGTCTGGCCACTTACCCACTGCACGTTGGCCGCTTCAATCATAAGCGGCCATTCGACATCTGGCGCATAGATGCGGAGCTCTAACAATAAGCCCGGTTCCACAGAAACAGGACTCTCGACACGACATCCGCCCGAAGACAGATCCAGCATGACGCCCGTCCCTTCCTTATTCGTGGAACTCGAAAATGTGGTACGGAATTGCACACGGAGACGCGGCGTCGCTCGGCGATCCACCGTTTTCATATCCATGACGGACTGACCTTCTACCTTGCCATCAATCAGGCGCTGGCCAAAAGCAATCCCATGGATATCGGCCTCCTGCTCGGTCGCATACACGACATCGGCGGAGAATTCGCGTGCTTTGACGCCTCGGTGATCGTCCATGGAGACGAAGATGCGCAGCTGCCATTTCTCACAGTCTGCCGGGTGATGCGGAGCGGACTGGATCGTGTATCCTTGATATTCAAGAGTCTTTCCCATTGGCGTAACTCTTCCCTTTCGGCAGCACGCCTTTATTCAACAATTATTCTGCAATTCCTGCAGACGAGTCTCTTCTGCTTCAATCAAGAGCGGCTTAATCGACTTTCCCTCAACCGCGGCGGCAGTCTTTACCTTGTTTTTTGGCGCGTTCCCTTTCGACATCTGCTAAGCCTATCACAAAGGGGCGGAAAGGGTGCCTAGCCCTTGGGTTGTGCCCTACTTAACGTATGGATGCGTTAGGTGAATGCAGACCCCACCGAATTTTATTCAAAACCTATCGGAGTAGAAGACAACCGAAGCCCTCTCACCAGAGCCGCGAGAGAGTGCATCCGAATGTCCCTTGAGAAATGAAGAATCGAAGAAGGCTATTCTCTGCAAAACGGATGGATTACACTGTTCAATACATTGTCCAGAAATTAAGCGGCGCAATACATCCATCGAACTCGACGAAGATCACAGCGAGCGGCCCATCCTCTGCTTCCTCTAACCTAGGCGCACGATTCTTCACATTTTGTTGGTCGGCGGCAGGTCTCATCCTATACTGAGCCACTATCGTGAGCGAGCTCGGCGCTCACGCAATCCTTAACGGGGAAAGGCACGGCCTTGTAGTAGCCGCGGACGACGATGCCAAGGAGTCTGAACCTCCTTCTGCTCGAAGACTCGCCGAATGATGCGGAGCTGATTCTCGAAGTGCTCCGGGACGCCGGGTTCGAGCTGGCCTCCCGCCGCGTCGATTCTCAAGCCGACTACTTGCGCGAACTCGACCAGCCTCCAGATTTCATTCTATCGGATTTCTCCATGCCGCAATTTACGGCGCGTGATGCGCTGCGACTCATGCAAGAGCGAGGGCTCGATATTCCGTTCATTGTCGTATCGGGTTGCATCGGTGAGGAGACGGCGGTGGAATGTATGAGGGCCGGAGCCACCGACTATCTGCTGAAAGACCGCCTGGGCCGCCTGGGTCATTCCGTGACACAGGCGCTCGATCGCAAACGGCTGATCGAAGACAAGCGCCAGGCTGAGCAGCGACTGTTTCTGGAAACGTTTCACGACTCGCTCACTGGACTGCCGAATCGCGCGCTGTTTCTGGACCGGCTGGATCGTGTCTACCAGCAGACTCGGCGGCAACCCAGCCATCTGTTCGCGCTGCTCTCGCTCAATCTGGACGGGTTCCGCGTGATTCGCGACAGCTTGGGACCCGCGGCGGCAGATCGCCTGCTAATTGACGTCAGTCAACGCATGCTGCGTCGTGTGCGCTCGGCCGACACGATGGCCCGGATGGAAGGGGACGAATTCGCGTTCCTGCTGGATAACCTAAAAGCCCTGAGCAATGCGACGCGTGTGGCCGGTCGGCTCCAGCAGGAATTCGCCACGCCGTTTACCGTGCAGGGCCAGCAGATTGTGCTCACGGCGAGCCTGGGCCTCACGTGCTGTCATGCCGGGTATGAGAGCGGCGACCATCTCCTGCGCGATGCGACGACCGCGATGCATCGGGCCAAAGCCTCCGGTCGGACGGGGTTCGTGATGTTCGATGCGGCCATGCATGAGCAGGCGATGGTCCGGTTGAAGCTGGAAGCCGATCTTCGGCAGGCGCTGGAACGGCAGGAGTTCCGGCTGGCATATCAGCCGATCGTGGCCTTGACGTCAGGCCAGGTCGCCGGGTTTGAAGCGTTGCTGCGCTGGGAACATCCTGAGTATGGGCTGACCAGGCCTGATGGGTTTCTGGAGATGGCGACGGAACTGGGGTTGATGACGAAAATCGGGGAGTGGAGCTTGCGGGAGGCCTGCCGGCAGCTCACGGTTTGGCACGCGGCGTTCCCGCAGATCCGTCCGCTGACCGTGAGCGTCAATTTTTCGCTCCGCCATTTCGTGAACGCCGATGTGGCAGCACTCGTCAACGAGGTACTGCTGGCCACCGGCGTGGATCCGTCGAGCCTCAAGATCGAAATCACGGAGTCGGACATGATGCAAGACCCTGAAGCGGTCACCGAGGTGCTGAAACACCTCGCATCGCAACGGGTTCAAACCTGCCTGGACGATTTCGGCACGGGTTATTCGTCCTTAAGCTATCTGCAGCAGCTACCGATTGCGTTTCTCAAGATCGATCAGTCGTTCGTGCGGCGGCTGGGGGCCGACGACGATGCGCTCGCCATCGTGAAGACCATCGTGGTCCTCGGGCATCAGCTGGGGCGGCAGGTGATCGCCGAAGGGGTGGAAACCGCCGAACAGCTGATGATCCTCCGCGCGCTCGGATGCGAATACGGGCAAGGCTATGTATTTGCCAAGCCGCTGCCCTGCGCGGACGTGCCCTCTTTTCTTGCCTCAGGCGGTCGCTGGTAGCACCTTCCTCGCTCACCCGATTCACGGAATGTATTCGGAAAACCGGAAGCCCTATCAATTGAAGCCAGTGGCGGGAGGCACAGCGACGACCTCAAACACAAGATCGTCGCTGCCTTCATGCCTCCGGAACGCGGAGGGCAGAGCAAGACCCCGTGTGATCCGCCAAATACACCTGCCCGCTTAGCTTATCCCTTGCGGGATAAGCCATGCTGTGACTTGACCAGCGTGGAGATGATCTTTGTGATTCGCTCAGTCACCTTCGGCTGTGGTGTGTCGAAGTCCACCCCGAACTCAGACCCCTTGACCCATTTCACGATAGCGCGATCGATCAGCAACGGCTCCGGGTCCCCCGGCACAAAAATTTGCAGGGCGAGCGTCATCCCGACGGAGACCGGTGCATTCCCGGTCATATAGCTCCCGCTCAGCGAAAGATCTTTGATGATTCCTTCACCAGCCATCCCGTCCCCAAGATACCGTACCGGCACCAATTTCTTGAGTCGTTGATCCGTGCGCATGACAAACCCGGCCATGCTGTCTCCTTCCTCTCACGATCACGCCTGGGTACCGAGCACTCCTCGGATGGTCGCGATCACTGCGACTGCCTTCACAGGTTTCTGTCGTGCCCTCGTTCCAACGCCACGCTATGCCCGTATGAGAAGGTGGTCGATGAGAGCAGGTGCTTCGATGTGCATGGCTGCAGGTTAGCGAAGTTGATCAATTGTTGCAGGCCTCAACGTCGCAGGTTGTCGGCTGGATGTGATGTTCTCCGTTCCTGCAGGTCTTGATCAATCACCTTTAAGGCGTCCAATTGAGATGTCAACTCTGCAATGCGCTTATCTCGTTCTCGTATTTGCCTTTGGAGAGACTGCACTACGCTTGAGTTCACAGTTGGATCGCTTGTATTCGCCACCGAGGCGGCTGGCGACGAGGACGAGGGGTGGAGTATCCCACAACCGCTCAGGGCGATGGCCCACAGCAGCCCAATTCCTCCTAGGCCTCGCCAGGCCCATTTACGCATGACGTTCATAGATTTGGTGTGCCATGGGACGCCTTGTCTCGCAAGAAGATTCAGGAATCTGACAGTTGCCTGAGGAGGCGCGCAGAGTAGCGATTTGGAAGTGGGAGTTCCCAAATTGGTCTTCCTCCTGCCGAGCCGAAAACGCGTGGGCTGAGGGTTTGTCACCTAGGCTGCTACCTGGAGGAAGCTGAATGACCTGTTCGCCGTCGTATATGCGCGTGAGTAAGTGAAATAATGGAGCTGGCGAGAGGAATTGAACCTCCAACCTGCGGCTTATAAACTCGATTCAGAGCTGCCTGACACGACCCACGACGAGCTAACCCAAGGTAAAACTGACGAATCGGAAGAACCATCCTCTTGATGGATCAGGAAGAGTTCGGCGGTTCCGGTAGCAGCGTGGTAGCAGAGGAGACACTCACTTTAGAGGAGACAGATAAATGTTCTTAAAAGCTTGATTATATCGCCATGCTTCCCGATGCAGGATCGGAGTGGCTCCACTTTCAAGAGGGTAAGAAATATCGACTACGATAGTTAGGACGGTCTTTCCGGAATCAATGTCAGGAATGGGTAAATGAACAACGTCCGCATTGGCGCACTTGGCCCGGAATCCCGCGCGTTAGTGCGAGAGGTGTTTCAGACGACACCCCCCAGATTAGCAGAGAATCCATGTCGTATAGGCGGTGACCTTGCGAGTCTCATCACCATAAAGACGGTCTGGCTCGCGCTTAAAATCTCACAATCCCGAAAAACCATAATACCAGAACCAGCGTCAGAGGAACTCCAAGTAACCATAAAATTATCGGCATGCGACCTCCTCATAGAGGGCGGTTCTCGTTCGGCTTGTTTCTCTACCGCCTTTTAGGTACGAATTGGGCCAGCACTGAGGACTGGCCCAATCACTGTGCCTGAACTTCTAGCTTCGTATACCGCACCTATTTCGTTGGCTTAGTCTCCGTAACAAAAATGTGACATTACTCGATGGCCCACCTCTCTCTTCTCGATACCTTCCCATCAGCCTCGCCACCAGGAACCCAGTACCACTTTCCTCGTTCAACCAGGAGAAGGCACGTCGGCCATTCGACGCTGAATTTACTTGTTGACTGCCGGTGATCGTTCCGCGCCACCCCCGCCTTTTTTTGTTTCGCCCATTGGGCCAGCATCGCCACGGTCGCCGAAATTCTGTCCCTCGCGTACTCCTATGCGTGACTCACTTCTTCGCAAGGTCTGTAATTGGTCTTGGAGCGCCTGAACGTCCGGAGAGAGATCGGTCGCCTTCATCCCGAGCTGTTCCCGGGTCACATTGAGTACAACGTTTCCTTGTTCCTTGTTCACCTTGAAGGCGCTCCAGGGATAGGCTTTCAATTGGCCGGTATCGCCAATTGAGATCATTCCATACTCAATCCTCTTGGTCTCAGAATCCATGATGAGTTGCTCCAACTTGCCAAGGTCCTCACCTTTGGTATTCTTGACCGTATCGCCGATCATTTCATTATTAACTTCCACCTTCTTCCCTCTGGCAACGGGCATGATGGTGTACTTGCTCGGGACACCGCCTTGGCCTTTGGTGTTGGTCATATCCGTCTCGCCCGCCTGGATCGCTCCCCTGGGCTGCGGCGACCCGATCTCGCTCGCGTCCAGGGGATTGTCCGACTTCATTTCGGCATGAGAGTACATAGCGAATGGGACGCTCACCAATCCCATTCCGATGACTACCATTGCTATCTTCGTCATAATGAAGTCTCCTTTGTCTGTGATGCGCCCCTTTGTGGGACACGATGAATCTACGCTCATGCTAAGCCACTGGACCGGTTGCCGACTGGTCAATACAGCTCAGCGCTGTCGTTCGCATTCTTCATGCAAACCGCTCGCCCTAGAGCCTCCTATGCTCCTCACGATTCGCCCGTAACGCCGCTTCCTGTCCTCACAGATGGTCTTGATTTCCGTGTCGATTATGGTAGAAAAACCACTGTGTCAGTGGTTCTCGGCTCCTCCCGATTTCAAGGGAAGAAGATCGGAAAGGCTTAACGAATGGCGAAGTTTCATCTCTAGCAATTCCTCACCGAAATTGGCAACGGCAATACCACGCTGAACTGTTCAAAGAAACAGATTCTGTTTTCGCAAGGCGACGCGGCGTCCGCCGTGTTCTATATTCAAACGGGCAAAGTCAGGCTTTCCGTGGCATCGTCCCAGGGCCAAGAAGCGATCGTCGCGATATTGGAGCAGGGTGCTTTTTTGGTGAAGGGTGTCTGGCCGGGCAGCTGGTGTGTATGGCCACGGCAGCCGCTACAGAAAAATCTACGATCGTCCGTATTGCCAAACAGGTGATGATCCGTGTACTGCACGACGAATTTCAGACGCATCCTCGTGGAAGAGCTCAAACAAGATTTTCGCCAGTGTATTTCAACCTAGGTAGGACATGGGTCGCTGAATCGGGAGACGATCATCCTGTCTGACTGCCCGTCCTCTCATTCAATCTTGCAACTGTGCACTATGGGACAGTTTTCGACGTTGTATTATTTTAGTCTCAGACCGGAATGTCAGCTCGAACTGATTGGAGACAGGTATGCCCAAAACTTCTAAGAAAACAAAGGCCCTGAACCATTATCAATTACTCAAGTGCCCCACCGGCATCAAAGGTTTTGACCAAATTACAGAAGGTGGGCTTCCGAAAAATAGAACCACGTTAATTTGCGGAAGTGCTGGGTCTGGAAAAACCCTTTGGGGGATTGATTTTGTCGTCAAGGGTGCGATCAATTACAACGAGCCAGGCGTCTTCATGTCCTTTGAAGAGACAGAAGATGAACTGTATCACGACGTGGCTTCTCTCAACCTGGATTTGCAAAGGCTGGTGTCACAAAAGAAGATTCTACTTGTCCATGTTCTGTTGCAGCGGAGAGATATTCAAGAAAGCGACTTTAATCTTGAAGGACTCCTCATTCGTTTGGAACATGCCATTGATTCCATTGGCGCCAAACGCGTGGTGTTAGATTCGATCGAATCTCTCTTTGCAGGTCTCACCAATTCAGGCATTCTTCGCTTAGAGATCAAAAGACTTTTCCGATGGCTTAAGGCGAAACACGTGACGGCAATCGTGACCGGCGAGCCGGGACAGGGCGTGTATACGCGTCATGGCCTGGAGGAGTACATTTCCGATTGCATCATTTTTCTGGATAACAGAGTGAATGAACAAATTTCCATCCGTAGGGTTCGTGTCATTAAATATCGTGGGTCAAATCATGGAACAAACGAATATCCGTTCGTAATTGATACAAATGGCCTTTCAGTCATTCCTATTACGGCTGCTGGACTCGATCAACCGGGCACAGGCAAGAGGGTTTCGACGGGAATTCCGTCGTTAGATAAAATGTTCCGGGGTGGAGGGTTTACCAAAGGCAGCACGATACTCATTTCAGGTACCGCAGGCACTGGCAAAACAAGCCTCGCGGCTGCATTCGCATTAGAACGATGTAAACGTGGAGAACGGTGTCTGTTCCTGTCTTATGAGGAATCTTCGGGTCAGCTCATTCAAAACATGACTTCTATAGGTCTTCATTTGGAACCAGTGGTGAAAAGAGGACTCTTAAAGATCGTGTCTACGAGACCTTCCTTTTTTGGGCTAGAGCAGCATCTACTCGATTTATACAAGACCCTTGAAGGTTTCAAGCCACAATCTGTGGTCATAGATCCCCTGACCAGTCTCATTGCAGAGGGGAGCCAACGTGAAATTCAATCAATGGTGACTCGCATGATTGATCTTTTAAAATCCAAGGGCATTACCGGGTATTTTACCAGTCTGGTTTCGTCAACCGCACAAAATTACACAAGCGGTGAAGTCGGCGTCTCGTCGTTAATTGACACGTGGGTTGTCGTGAGAGAAATAGAAGAAGCGGGTAAGAAACGTATTCGTGGACTGTACATTGTGAAGTCTCGTGGCATGGGCCACTCCAGCGATGTCCAAAAATTAATTTTGAGTGATGATGGAATTGAATTAGCAGCAGTGGATATGGCAGAAGCCTCACTCAGAAAAAGAAGGCTGGAAAACAATATTTCTGAGAGACAAAACAACAATCAACGGTAAAAGTGGATGATGGAAATTTGGCTTAGCGATGGGACCAGTACATCCGAATCTCATTGTTGGTATCGGGGGCTCAGCTGGAGCGCTTCACGCCTATAAAGCGCTCTTGGACGCCATGTCGTCTCATACAGGTATGGCCTTTGTCTTTGTTTCTCATCTTCTCCCCACCGCCAATGGTCAGTTAGCTGAAATTCTCTCTCGTCACACGAAAATGCCAGTACTGGTGGCTTCCACGGCGATGCCGATCCATGCGAATCACGTCTACATGAGTCCTCCGGACGCAGATCTTCTCATTGAGAGCCATACGTTCAAGGTCGTCTCTCCGCCCACTCGAAAGCACGCGCAGATAGATTGTTTGTTTATGTCGTTAGCAGAGGCAATGGAGGCGCGTGCGATCGGCATTCTCCTCGCTGGATATGGGGGAGACGGTATTGAGGGATGCAAGCATATTAGGGCCATGGGAGGAACAACCTTTGCTCAGGATATGTCTCCCGATATAAACGGCATGCCTCTCAGTGCTCAGGCTTCAGCCTGTGTTGATTTCGTGCTGCCTCCTCAGGGAATCACTCTTGAGTTATCCAGAATCAGTCGCCGTTTTAGGCCGCTGCCGGTTTTAAAGAAAGCAGGAAAGGAACCGAAATCAACACTGCCGTTCGATCCACAAATCTTTCTCGCCAAGATCGGCGCAGGACACACGATTGGCAACTACCGGAAGAACCAGCAAGTGTTCTCGCAAGGCGACCCGTCCGACGACATCTGTTTTATCCAGCACGGCACGATCAAGCTCACGATCGTGTCCTCAAAGGGCAAAGAAGTGGCCGTCGGCATGCTCGGGGCCGACGACTTCTTTGGCGAGAGCTGCCTCGCGGGCCAGCCGACGCGTATGGTTACTGCCACGGCCCTGACGAATTGCAGGATCGTGCGACTGGAGAAATCGCAGGCGGTTCAGGTGCTCCACGACGAACCGGGTTTTTCCGCACTGTTCCTCTCCCATCTGCTGACCCGTAACATCCGGCTGCAGGAGGATATGCTGGATCAACTTATCCACTCCAGCGAGATGCGGCTGGCGCGGGTCCTGCTCCTGATGGCCAACTTTGGCACGGACGGCAAACAGGAGCGGGTGATTGCGAAGATCAGCCAGGAAACGCTAGCGGAAATTATCGGTACGACGCGCTCCCGCGTGAGCTTTTTCATGAACAAGTTCCGTAAATTGGGGCTCATCGAATACAACGGTGGATTGAAAGTACACCGTTCCCTTATGAATATCATCCACGACTAATTCCAGGTATACCTGCGAAATTGGTTCCCTGACAAGAACACATCTGACCACTGACGCTGCAGGGTTCGGATCGCATGCGAGAAAGAAGCTAGCTGAATTGGCTCAGGGATGGGCTCGCCGATGGTCTTCGGGGGCCACCGGCTGACCCGATTTGCCCTTGTACTTTTGATTACAACAGCTGTTTGGCGCAGCGCTTCGTTAGGCCGTCATCAACTTCTAATACTAGACGCCCCCAGGGTTCACGGGAGCGCCTTCCAATGCTCCGAGAAATTCGTGTGCTTGTTCTGACTTTCCCACCAAAAACTAGACCAAACTAAGTCAGAATTATGTCATTTCACAAAGACCTAGTAGCGTAAATGGGTCGAAGGGAAGCCCCCGGAAGGCCGGAGGCTTCCTCTTGAAGCGGTTCAACGCTTCAAGGCATGAGCGGAGATCCATTCCTTGGCGTCACGCACGACGGTGACAAGCGCTTCAAGGTCGTTGAGACTGAAAGAAGTCCCATTGCGCCACGCGCCAGACTGATCCTTGAAGGGGCGAGAGAATGTCGTTGAGAAGAACGGACCTTTCTCGCTGACATTCTCCCAGATGGTCGCTTTGATGTTGCCGCAACGCAGCTGGTTCGCAGGTGTAAGGCCAAGGTATCAAGCATCCATGAGATCACGTGGAGCTGTTCAACGGCTGGATCAGCGTCCTTCGATTCGCAGGCCGCGGCCGTAGGGATTCGTGGGACTGCTGGGGCTGTAGGGATTCCCTGCGCCGAAGGGATTGTTGATTGAGTCCGGCGAGAACGAAGATACGAAACTGGTCTATCTCGTTTATCTGGTCTATTTGGTCTGTTTTGTTGACCGGACCGGAAAATCGCCAGAGAAACCAAAGAGACCAGACGGACCAGAGAGACGAGCAAGGAGCCGAGGCGCGTCGGTGGCGAATGGATTCGTCGCCGATTGATTACTAAACGGACTGCTGTAGGGACTGAAGGGATTGTTCAGGCCGTCCGGCTTGAAGGGGCTTCCGGCTCCGAAGGGATTGGATGTGGAATTAGGATTGAACGGATTCGCGCTCAACTCGCCGAGATGTTCCGCGTGCACGGAGAGAGGCAGTGGCAGCAGCAGGAGCAAGAAGATGAAGACAGCCCACATGGCGAGCCTCCTGGAAACGGAACAGCAAGCGCAGTTAGCTTACTTCTCCCTGAAGATCAGCGCAAACGGGGCCGCTGCTGCTGAAATAGGCAGAATGGCGCTCTTTTATTTCTCGATAGCTGTTATTTTCCTAAGGTAGGGTGGAGTGGGGTGTTGAGATTCTCAGAACCGAGTGCGAATAGAGGCGGGTTCTATCCTTTTTGCCCAGCACCTTTGATCAATTGGCCATAGTCCTTTATTGCCTGGATAATGTCGTTTCTATTGGGGCCTCCGCAACACCGCTCCAGTGTTTGAATGATTCTACTTGCGTGCAGCACGTGCGCCTTCACGTTGGTCGGGTTTTCTGCTCTCGGGTCATCCATCCGGTAATCTGCACCTATCCTATTAGTAAGCAAGCTTCCCAGGTCACTACTGATTTTCTTAAGATCCTCGTTTTTACTATTGCCAAGTAAATTCTGAACTTGTCCGTGGCCATTTCCAGAACGGTCTATTCGAAATCCCATACCATCTAACGTCTCGACGCTAACGTTATATGCTGCGTAGTACGCACGACTTGTGGCAGTTCTGAGTTTTGAGGCTTGAGGTGTCTCAAGCGCAAGCACTTGCGCTAGCTCTAAGAATTTCTTGGGGTCCACAATCAGACGAAGTCGTAAATTAGTCGTATCTTGTCCAGGGCCGGCCAAGGAACTACCCGAACAAATTTCCTTGTGTAAGCATCGTACATATCAAGGACTTTGCCTATTTCACCATGGATTTGGACAACTATCACTAGCCATTCACCCTCAGACTCTGGGTCGTTTTCAATTTCAACTTCGATATTCTTTAGGTCAAGAAAGGATTGTTGAGCTAATCGAAGGGCGCGATGAAAATGATTGAAGATCTGCTCTCGAGAGCAAAACGTTAGAACCTCGTCTGATAAAAGAACGCTTCGTGCCTGAGCATGCGCTGGTGCATTTTCAGGAACTTCAATCGGCTCGGTAGTCCACAAAACATTGCGTACGCCAAGGCCAAACTTTGAAATGGCAATGTTCCTAGAATCAAGATATTCCGTCGCAATTAAATGAGCAAAGCTGGTTGCAACCGTGACAGTCGCATTAGAAACGTTGGGTGCGTATTGTGATGTCGTAATTGTTCCTTGCCCACCCCAGACATCAGGACTTGATGCAACTCGGTGAGTGACTACAGAAGATAGAGTAGCTCCTGGTAAGGAAACTAGCCTGCGTTGATACTCATTGGGTTCTTCTAAGGCCGAAGCCATCTTGTATAGCGGCCTAAAAAGTGAGCCAGCGTGCCTATTTCTTGTTGTACTATCTTCAGTCGCGTACTCAGTCATAGCTTTGTCTTCAGATCCCACACATTCTTCTGCACCTCAGAATTAGTCAGGTCCGAGAAGCCCCTGACTATCCATTCACGACTGAGCGAGAACCATTCCATAATCTGAGGGAGTTCGGGCGTTTGAGGAATACCTCTAGCTGTGAGTTCGAGGAGAAGTGTTGGGGTCTTATCTTTTATGCGCATCGCATGACGCAATGAAACATGTAAGCGGCCTTGGTTGTTTGGGAGGAGGAAAGAAGTTTTCCATGAAAGCGATTCTGGGACCGGCAGAAATTCGTGGTTCTTTCGCCAAACTATGTCTGGGAATATCGCCGTAATCTCGTCTCCAATGGTACTGTTCGCACGAACGGGTATGTGATTGATATACGTCAATTCCAATTGATTTAACTTTGGCTTAGAAATGCCTTCAGATCGACAAAATTCACAAAATCTGTCCCACCCCTGGAAGAACTTTCCTGAGACAGCAATATATCTTGGATAAACGTCGTCATCGTTAACTCGTTTCCAATTATGGAGAAACCTATCATTCTGAATTTGCATTACCCAATTTTCGTGGGCATCCAAGAAAAACATCCGAGGAAGAGGTGCTTCCTGAAGAAACTCAAGTGTAGGCTGCTCGGTTTTCCCCTCTTGATCGAAACGCTCGATGACGGGAGCGAGAACTGGCATTTCTTTAAACTTGGGGTAATCAGCCTTGATTGTTTGCCATAAAAGACCGATCTGTGGGGTGCGCAGTTCAATCAGCGGGGAAAACTGCATGCCATAAACCACTTCGATTACAGGCGGTCGTTCGTAATCGGGAAGAAGATTAGATTTCTTTTCAGACATGGAGCTGAAGCTGATCGGAATTCGCAGAGTGTGCGACACATTATTATCGGAAAATACGTCTGCTGGCAATGTCTAAGTTTTACTTGACCCACGAATGCTGAGCCTACTCCCCGCCTGGAGATCAGCGCAAGCAGGTAGAGATGGCTCATTCCTTCCCCCCTAAGGCAGGTTAAACATCTTTTTCCTGCGAGTAATTATGTGCGAATTATTGAGGCGAGGTATGGCCTCGAGCTGGAGAGGCCTTAAATTATATGCCTTCTGAATATTCAATCCCTTTAGAGCGTGGAGCATTGGCTGAGCAAGTGCAGTGGTGACGATGGCGATTATTGCAGACGGGTCTTTTTCCATAAACTCGATCTCGTTTTTAGTGATGATAAACCTGGGTTCAGTTCCAGCTGTCCCTTTAACTTCCACATACACAACATCTGCGCCTCGCGCGCACTGGAGATCGAATCCGATTTTCTCCCGTGAGATATCCTTCACTGAAAATCCTTCCCTCCGGAGCTGGCGCGTTACAAATGACATCGACACCTTTTCCACAGCCTCGCGGTGCTCCTGATCAATAGTGGTTGGCGAAGCACGCCTCCTCACTTTCTTGTCGTCTACTGGGTGGGGAAGACGGCCCTTTAGGTGGCTGAGGACTCGCTTGTAGAGGCTTGCATTTCCCCTGGATATCTTTCGAGTCTTCGGGTTTGTGAGATAAACAAAGCCCGCTTGGCCAAAGCCTTTCCCGAGAACCGGGCGCCTATCTTCCGGAAACAATATCGCCTGACGAGCGGAAGTTGTTGCGCAGTACACATGCTTTTCAGTCTCTCCTCGAATGGCCTTATCGATTGGATGGTCTCGCCACCGAGAATAAACAGTAGCATTTCGATAGAATCCGACAAACTTTAGGATCTGATCATCGGGATCTTTTGCATAGTAAAGGATTGTCCATCCACTCTGTAGATTTGCAGACACTTGAGGAGGAGAGTGGCTCTTTCCTCCCATTCCCCTGATGTATCCATACACCTTGCCGTCCGGAAACTTCTTGAAATTCCATCGTTCCGATCCGTCCCCTTTGTGTTTCTTTATGAATTCATGACTACCCTTAAGAAAGGAGCCTTCGTACTTGGTTGGCCACCCGATATTACAAAGCATTAATTTCATGAACATCCCCGCTTCAATTCAATAAATCAGAGCCGTGTAGGGGTCGAACCTACGGCCCAGCAATTTTCAATCGGACATCGAAAGTCAGCAGGCCTTTGTGCCTCAAAACTATCATATTGTGATAAGTGTGATACCTCCGTTAGGGTCCGCTTTCAACAACTCACCGGGCCTCTTTCAGATATGCCAATTGTAGCATATCATAGCGTGCGGCAGGCTACCATAGAGCACCGTACAGCAGGACTTGAATGAAGCCGGTTCATTTCGTCGGATCGTCTCGGGAGGACATGCGGGAGCTTCCCGAAAATGCCAGGGAAGCCGCGGGGCATCAACTGTTCAAGGTACAGCAAGGAAAAGAACCGGATGATTGGAAGCCCATGCCAACGGTTGGGGCCGGTGTGCAGGAGATCCGCGTCTGGGAAGAAAGCGGGACCTATCGGGTTCTCTACGTCGCCAAGCTTGAGGAGGCGATCTACGTGCTGCATGTCTTCGAGAAGCGCTCTCAGAAGACTCCGAAAGTCGATATCCAACTTGCCAAGGGCCGATATGCCGACTTATTGAAGTGGAGGAAGGAGCAACAGCTATGACACGCGCGACAGTCACTAAAGGCAGCGGGAGTGTATTTAGGGACTTGGGGTTCTCAGAGGAAAAGTCCGCAGAACTAATTCTGAAAAGCGGTCTGCTTCAAGCGCTTCAAGAAACCATCAAGAGGCGGGGGTGGAAACAGGTCGAAGCGGCGGCTCAACTAGGGATCGACCAGGCTAAGGTCTCAAAACTCCTCGCCGGTCAGATGGCGGGATTCTCTATCGAACGCCTCATTCACTTTCTTTCCCTGTTAGGCCAAGACGTAGAAGTCACGGTTCGCAAGGCTCCCAGTGGGCGACGGCGAGGGACAGTCCGTACGAGGATCACCGGGAAATTGGACAAGGTCGCTGGGTAACGTGCGGCATTTCTGCTCAAGTACAGGTGTCTGGCACCGTTCTCTATTACGAAGCCATTGTACCTTTGAAGGAAATATAGCCAAATCTTTCAAAGCCAGAGGGTCTTTGCAAGAGCTCTTTTGGAATGGGGAAATCGAGAAAGCAAAAGAAAGTGAGGGTCCACTGGAGGGAGTTATCCGGCGGCGTCAATGAAGAGAGGCTTCGCCTGAATGGCCGCCGGCACGCGCAAGCGAGGTTTGGTATAGAGGAAGAAGATCACTGGTGGTATTGGATATCCGCCGCGATGTGATCGAACGCGGCGGCACGCGCAAGCGAGGTTTGGTGGGCCGTGTAGGGGTCGAACCTACGGCCCGCTGATTAAGAGTCAGCTGCTCTACCAACTGAGCTAACGGCCCACCGGGTATGTATGTGGCGGATATCTGTGTGCGGCCCTGTTCCTTGCCTGTGTTTGGTGCGCCTGACAGGATTTGAACCTGTGGCCCTCAGCTCCGGAGGCTGATGCTCTATCCAGCTGAGCTACAGGCGCTCCTGCAACCAAGGGGGCTGAGACTAGCACAGGATTTTAACCTCTGTCTAGGCCGGATGCTGAAAAGGTTCGCTGCGCGGAGAAGGTTGAGGTTCAGGCTAATTGAGGCTAAGATGAGAACGTCAGATCTTCGCTCAACCTTGACCTCGACCTCAGCCTACTTGCTTGATGCGGCTCGCCAAGAACCCGTAGGGCAGGAATACTTCTTCTCCTGTTGATCCGGTGGCCCGACGAAGCGCAGCTAGTGAAGCCGCTTCCTCCTGCGCCAAGCGATCTTCTTCCTCTCTGAATGCGGAGGGGAGCCGCAGGATCGGGATGAAGGTTTGGACTTCGCAGGCGCCATGGGCCAGACCGCGATCTTCTGTCGGGATGCCCATCGATCGGCAGGCCAGCGGTCGGTGATGGTAGATGCCGCAGCGCCCGTCGGCTTCCAGCGCTGGACAGGAATGGTGGTGAAATTCTGTGACCAGTCGATCGATCTCCCGATCGGGCCAATTATCGAGCAGGTCGGTGTGAATCAGTTGTGGGAACGAGGCCTCCATGGCGGCGGTCTGTTTGATGGCGCGCTGTTCGATGCGATGGCGGTGATCCGGCGGAAGAGCGGCGAGTCCCTGTTGGAGGGTCTGGACGTCGAGGATGGTGATGGGAAAGGGGCCGATACAACAGCTGGTGCAGCCGAGTCGGCAGGGAACTTCACCCAGCAGGGCGGCAGTGGCCCGCTGGAACCAGTGATCGGTTTTTTGATACAGCGGAGGAGGATCGGGTGGAGTCGGGCCTGCCACTGTTGCTCATTCTACTTTGATGGAGAGGTCGACGATGAGATCGCCTTTGGGTGAGTAGAAGCCCTGGTTATCAATCTGGACGATTCCGCTGCATTGGTCTTGGAAGAATTCCAGGATCCATCCGTTGAAGTCATAGCCTTCGTCGGTCATATCATTCTGGGCGAACCGGGTCGTGAGCACAAACCGCGCGCGTTCCACAAACCCACGCACAAGTCCCGCCTCGACATCGTCGTGAGCAGCGAGGATGGCTAAAAACTGTTCCTTCTCTTTGTCGAATACGTCCTGATACGTGCCTCGATCCCGGACACAGACCACTTGGATCGGCTTTCTATTGCGATCGTACCCGAGCGTCACCTGAACCCAGGCCCATTCATCCAACATGCTGTCGTCCATGTTCGGTGGAGTGATAGGCGTCTGACCGCGTGAGGTGAGGAACTCCAAGAGCAAACGGAGCGGGGGGGAATTTTCCTTTTGACAAAACACGCGAGAATACTGGTGCGGCTCGGCCTGTTCCTCGTCAGTCGGTTGGGCGGTTGATGGCAGAATCGGTAGTTCTTTTGCCATGCTAGCAACTCGAGATATGGCACTAGTGACTCAAAAATACGCTGGACGACCGTACTGTACGCTGGCTGGTCTCGAAACTGCAAGAAGGCGATAAAGGCGCTTTCCTACGCCTGGCTTGTGTTTTTCTGGTTGACAGCCTCGGAGCGCTTGGATAGACTCCCGCAGGTTTTCGCCGCTTCCAACGACACGACTATTCGTTCATGAATATTCATTGAATCTGAGCGGAGTCACGAGGGGCGAGTTTACTACATTTCACCATTCACCATCTTTGTTCTTTTTTAAGGAGGTTGCTCGCATGGCTAAATCAATGACCAAGTCGCAGATCGCCGATTACCTGGCCCAGAAGACCGGGTTGACCAAGAAAGCGTCCGTCCAGCTCATGGACGACTTTGCCGCCTTGGCCTACAAGGAAGCGAAGAACGTGTTCGTGATACCAGGGATCGGGAAGCTCGTATTGGCGAACCGCAAGGCCCGCATGGGACGGAATCCACAGACTGGCGAGGCCATCAAGATCCCTGCCAAGCGTGTGGTCAAGTTCCGCGTGGCCAAAGCCGCCAAGGATGCGATCCTCGGGAAGAAGTAAGCGAAGATCGTTCGCAACATATCTTTCTCCGGCCCCGTTTAGGCCGCATGAAGAATCACAGGGCCGGTTCCCCGCTCGGGGAACCGGCCCTGTACTTTTGTGGCTGTGTTACATCGAGGGGCCTAACCCCGTTCCGCCCATGCCGTCGTGCCCCACTAGCCTGATTGCGTCGCCGTCCTGAACCAGTGAGTCCTCACTGGCAATCTTCTTATTGATGGTCACCAGCACTTTCTTCTCGCGAATGAGCTGGAGAAGATGGCGCAACTGAATGCCCTGCCGCTGGATCACCTGACGGACGGACATGGGGGACGGAACATGACAAGCGAGGTCCCGTTCGCCATCGGCAGTTTGAAGCTGACCCATCAAAGAAATGGTAATCATAGTCGGACACTCCTCATTGAATGAAGCAGGTTGAGGTCAAGGTTAAGGTTGAGCAAGGATCTGACTTTCCTCATCTCACCCTTAGCCTTAACCTGAACCTTTTCTCTACCGCTGGGGCCCTTCGCCCGTTGACTCCGTGCCGGTCGCCATCGATAATGCTCGGCCATGCCGTCCTTGGATATCCAGAATTCCGGGATGCCGGATTTACAGTTCGTCCTGTTCGTATCAGCCCTCTGTACGGCTGATCTCACGTCACTGAATGTGCCGTTGGAGCTTCGAACCATTATTTTCGACCGCTGTTGGGCACTCACCCATACCGAGGCTCCACCAACTGATCCCAAGGAACGCGTGCTCGATCTTCGCGAGGGCACAGAATTAACGCTGGAAGCCTGTCTGGCTACGATCCGCTCGTTACTGGCGGAGGCAGGCATTCGTACCCTTACCTGGGACCACCCGGTGAGTGAGCCGACCCACGAGAGTACACCGGCCGCGAAGCCGTTGATCGATCGACTTGGGCAATTGTACCCCGATCCTCCTGAGATCGTCGATCCGGAAAATCCGGCACCGGGTTAGCAGCGCGAGCAAACAGGCTAAGGTCGAGGTTCAGGTTGAGCGAAGATCTCACTTTCTTCGTCTGAGGCTCAACCTTAGCCTGAGCCTCAACCTTCTTTGTGCCAGATGACTGTTGCAACATCCTGCTTGCCTGTCCCGCGCATGAGAGACAGACGAGCGGACGGAGAGGAGCATCGTGCGGGTCACGACCACCGATATCCCAGACCTATTACTGATTGAACCGAATGTCTTCCGCGACCCACGGGGGCTCTTTCTTGAGACGTACCATGCACGCCGGTATGCGGACGCAGGCATTCCCGGTCCCTTTGTTCAGGATAATCTTTCACAGTCTCTGCGTGGCACATTGCGTGGGCTCCACTATCAAGAACCTCATGCCCAGGGGAAGATTGTGATGGTGACGGACGGAGCCGTCTACGATATCGTAGTGGATATCCGAAAGGGGTCACCGAGCTTTGGTCGGTGGTATGGAGCAGAGCTCTCGGCCGAGAATCGCCTCCAAGTCTATGTGCCACCAGGCTGTGCGCATGGATTCTGTGTGATCAGCGACCGCGCTTCGTTTCTGTACAAGTGCACGGACTATTATGCGCCGAGCAACGAGCGGGGCATCGTCTGGAACGATCCGGCTCTCGCCATTCCTTGGCCGGTTGCAACACCCACCTTGTCTGCGAAGGACCAAACCTACAAGTCTTTGGCCGAAATGGAGCCAGAGTTACCACGGTATCGATCGGCCGGATGAAGAGGCCCCATTGATTCCACGATGACCGCTATGTTATTCACCGAGGGCATAGTGATAAGATCCCGGGCAGAGTGACGGTACGCTTTCTAAGCATAAGGAGGATACGATGGGGAAGAGTTTAAAAGGGACCAAGAGCCACGACAATCTCAAGGGTGCATTTGCCGGTGAGTCCCAAGCCAATCGGCGCTATCTCTATTTCGCCCGACGAGCGGACATTGAGGGTTTCCCCGATATCGGAGGCTTGTTCCGCGATACGTCCGAGGCAGAAACTGGCCACGCGTTCGGGCACCTGGATTTCTTGAAGGAAGTCGGGGATCCGGCGACCGGGGTGCCGATCGGCAATACCGAAGCCAATCTGAAGTCGGCGGTCGAAGGCGAAACCTACGAATACACGCAGATGTACCCTGGCATGTCCAAAACAGCCAGGGACGAGGGATTTCCTGAACTTGCCGAATGGTTCGAGACACTCGCGAAGGCCGAGCGGTCCCATGCGAATCGCTTCACGAAGGGGCTCGACAGCCTGAAGCAGCCCTAGCTCTGTTCTCTGTCTGACATCACGAGGGTGAGCTGGGGTGCTCCAGCTCACCCTTTGTGCGTTCCGATCTTGTATTCACGGGACCTCACAGGAGACAATGGGCACTGTGAATGGTCTGAGCCTGATCAATCCCATCGACCCCGCGCAGCTCCAGAAAAACACGCAGCGCATCTATGAAGTCTGCGATGGCTGCAGACGCTGTTTCAATCTGTGTCCGTCGTTCAACACGCTGCTTGACGGCATTGATCGGTACGAAGGAGACGTCGCGAAACTCACACCGACTGACCATCATCGGATCGTCGATGAATGCTATTACTGTAAACTTTGTTTCAACCACTGTCCCTATACACCACCGCATCAGTATGCTCTCGATTTCCCCCGCTTGATGATCGCGTGGAAAAAGCATCTTGCCGCAACGCGGGGGGTGAGTTGGCGCGATCGGTTGTTGATCAAGACGGATATCATCGGTCCCCTCGGGAGTCTGATGGCGTCTCTTGCCAATTGGACTTTGGGCCTCCGGTTTCTTCGCGGACTGATAGAATCGTGGGTCGGCGTACATCGGGATCGGCAGGTCTTGCGATTTTCTCCGGAGACGTTTATCCATTGGTGGGTGCGTCGAGGGAAGTCACAAGTTCCTACCTCCGCACCGCGGAAGGTCGCACTCTTTGGAAGCTGCCTGGTCGATTATCAAGCGACGGATATCGGCAAAGCGACGATACAAGTCCTTGAAAAGAACGGTGTGCATGTCGTGATTCCCGAACAGCGCTGTTGCGGCATGCCCTCGTTCGACATCGGCAATACCACGGCGATTCAGCAGGCCGCCTCGGCGAATGTCGCCTCGTTTTTGCCCTGGGTGGAGAAAGGCTACGAAATTGTCGTACCCGTGCCCAGTTGCAGCTTGATGTGGAAGCGGGAATATCCTGAGATTATCGGGGGCGATGAGGTGAGGCGCGTGGCAGAACGGACGTTCGATGTCTGTGAATATCTCATGAAGTTAAAGCGGGAGGGTACACTGGCCACAGACTTTCGACAAAATCCTGGGCGAGTCGCCTACCAGGTGCCCTGCCATTTGCGGGATCAGAACATCGGATTCAAATCCAAGGAACTCATGGAGTGCGCCGGCGCGCAGGTCGAGGTGATTGAGAAATGCTCCGGGCACGACGGTTCGTGGTCCGCCAAGACAGAGTTCTTTCCCCTTTCGATGCTGATCGCGCAGAAGGCCGTTCGAGTGATTGAACAGGATCCGGCCGATCTCGTGGCGTCCGATTGCCCACTGGCGGGATTGCAGCTGGATCAGGCCGGCGCTATGGCCCATGCCGGCGGCAGGCCGACGCAGCACCCGATTCAAATTGTGCGCGATGCCTATGGGTTGCCCTCAACCGGTCCGTCATTCATGAAGCGTCATTCGTGACGCGCGAGAAAAACGATGAAACAACTGACACAGATTGATCTGTTGCCCACGGCTGACTATGAACGCCAGCGGGAGCAATTCCGCTCGCACATCATCGCACTCAAGCAGCGGCGACGGATTTCCGTCGGGCCGCTCATCACGCTCATCTTCGAAAACCGTGAAACCTTACGGTTTCAAACTCAGGAAATGATCCGGGTTGAGCACATTCTCGATCCACACAAAGTTCAGGATGAATTGGACGTCTATAATGCCCTCATGCCGGATTCCGGTGAGTTGAGCGCTACATTGCTGATTGAGATTACGGAGCAGGATCGGATGAAAGAGTGGCTCGATGTGTTCATGGGGCTCGATCACGGCGAAACCCTTGCGATTCGAGCCGGAAGTCAACAGATATTCGGGCAGTTTGAAGGCGGCCATAGTCATGAAACAAAAATCAGCGCGGTGCATTTCGTCCGATTCAGGCCGACCGCGTCGATGACGGCCGCATTCGCCGACTTGCATGTGCCGGTCACGCTGACAGTGCGCCATCGTGAGTACCATGCCGAGACGCCTGTTCCAGGGAGCATGCGCGAAGAGTGGCTCTCTGACTTACAATAGTGCTGAGTGTTAGAAGTGAGAATCAGCTGATGTCGAAAGTCTTGCTGACGAAACGAATCGAGTTTGCGGCTGCGCATCGCTATCTCAAGGCAGAATGGGATGAGGCCAAGAACCGTGCAGTGTTCGGCCGCTGCTACAATCCCCCGGCGCATGGGCATAACTACATGGTCGAGGTGACGGTCTTAGGCGAGGTGGACCAGAAGACCGGCATGGTCGTGAATCTCTTCGATTTGAAGCGCATCTTGCTCAATGTGCTCGAAGAGTTCGACCATAAGAATTTGAACCTGGATATGCCCTATTTCGAGGACCGGATTCCCACGTCGGAAAACCTGGCATGTGTCCTCTGGAGCAAGTTGGACGCGCAGAAAAATATCGGTACGCTCCACGCGATTCGGCTGTATGAGGATGAAGACCTGTATGCCGAAGTGACGGCGGCGGCCGGGCTCGACGTCGCCAGCGTCACGCGACGCTACTCGTTCACGGCCCTGCAGGATGGCCATCAAGGCCGCGAGTGGGACTGCTTCGTGACGGTCCATGGCACGATAGATCCAGTAACCGGAATGGTGACGGATATCGGCGCGCTGGATCGCTTGGTACAGGATAAGGTGGTGAAGACGTTCGGCCATCATGAGCTTCGTCAATCCTTCGGGACTCAGCCCGTGACCGGCGAGCAGCTGGTCAAACACATCTGGGCACAACTGGTCTCCTCTCTCTCACCTGGAAGATTATCGAATGTTCGTCTCGTTCAGTCTCGGGACCTGTCCTTTGAGTACGCAGGCTGACGCATCTAACAGGATGCTGAAAAAGTCCGCCAGTACGAAGAAGGTTGAGGCTAAGGTTGAGATAAAGAGAGTCTGATCTTTGCTCAACCTTGACCTCAGCCTACCCTTTCGTTGCGGCCTTGCTTGGGAGAAGGCGCGTCTTGGCGCGCCAGGGCTGGGCGGGTGAGAAGGCTGGCCTTTTTGAGCATCCTGTGGGGGAGGCCTTCTCCTCGATCCCAAGATGTGAAGGTAATCGAAAATCTGCGGTGCCACAATATTTTTTTTCGCAGCCTGCCGGGTGTGCTATGAGCATACGGCTGGTCTATTTACTGCTGATGGCGGGCCTTTCGTGGACCTCGGTCGCCTGGTCTGCCGAGGAAAATGAGGCGATCGAGAAGACCATCAAGGAAGCTGCCATGGCAGCCGCGACCTTCTCCGAAACGAAAGACAAACAAGCCGCGTTGAAGCTGTACACCAAGGACTATGTCGGTATTCAGGATGGCGAGACGGAAACCCGTGATTCCATTGAGAAGTGGCTGTCTGACTATGAATCCGAACTCAACAAGGGAAGCACCCTGCGCTTTATCAGCGTCGTATCGAACTTGCGCGTTCGGGTGCCTGGCTCAACGGCTTGGGCGACCTACGACTATGTGTTTCAAGCGATCAGGAAAGGCGAACTCGAAGGGCAGGACTCCGGGCAATGCACTACACTCCTGCGCAAGGAAGGCTCAACCTGGCTGATTCAGCATGAGCATTGCTCCAAGACGCGACCGATGAAATAGCATCCTGTCTCTGCGCCGTTCCGCTAAGCCGTTTGCTGTCGTCCCTCGCCCCCTCGCCCAGCGTGAAGATTCATTTCTTCCATTGCTAGCGAATATCTTGTTGCGCCTTGCAGTCGGCACCTTGAACGATACACATGCTCCCTCCAAGCTCGCTCGCTTTCCCTCTTTTGGGAGGATACCCATGTTGGTCTACGTGCGGCCGTCGAACGAGGCCCTTCTCAGGGCGCGCGTTCCGGGAGCACAGGACCGACGTGGGTGTCCTCCCAATCATTTTTTCTATTTCAGCATATGATTCGAAATCGGCGCGGCAAGTTCAGCCGGCTCAACGACGCCCTCGCGGGTGAGGAGCAGCTTGCCATTCGCAAAGAAATGCGTCGTGGGGTCGGTCTCGAAGGTGTGGCTTTTCTTCATCTCGCGGCAGCGCGCTGGGACGTGAACCTTAGCCTTGCCGACTTTCACATCGAGAAACTTGGCGGCGGTCTCTTCCAGGATCGGGTCGTAAGTTTTTGAGGGCTCGCAGGTGACTAGGCCGTAGGCGACAATGGACGCCTAAGTGGAATAAATAGAACCAACCATGGACCATTGTACGCATTGAAATAAACCGAAGGAGTGAGAGCGGTTTGATTATCGATTGATGAACAAGAAGCCTGCTCGGCACAGTAGGGCCGAGCAGGCCATGCAACCGTTATGGGTATTATGGGTATGTTTCTTCCGTGCCGTTAACCACAAGCCCGTAGCCCCCGAGAATACTTGACGTTGGACCTTGAGCGCGGTTCTGGTTCCCTCCGAGGACCGTTGCGTACTGGCCTGAAATCAAGTTATTTGTCCCTAAGACAGCTCCTCCCGCCGAGGAAAATGAGTGAGATGGTCCCACTATGAAGTTGTGGGATCCAGCGCGTGACCAACCCTGTAAGGTAGGCGTTTCGTTGTATCCCACGATCAAGTTCCCCAGGCCTGTTAATGCGCTTGCCTCAGCGGTAGTGCCCGACCCACTCTGGACGTGGACGTTCGCGTGATGGAATACCACGTGCGGTCCTTTCACTCCGTTCATATCACTCGTCACAACTTTTACGTATTTGGCCAGATCAACAAGCACAGGGTCGACAGTGCCTCCGCTCGCTCCCTTCTGCTCAAGGGCGCTGAGACGGCCCGTGAGCCCCACGAGTTGAGCATTTGCGGTGGCCAAGGCGCTCTTCAGATTGGTGACCTCGGCCTGCAAAGCCGTAAGGGAACCAGAGCTCCCTCCCTGGTTATTATTATGGTCATGCTCACGGCGGTCCTCGATCTTGTCACGAATATGTTCGATTTTTGACCGTAGATCCGCTTTCAACAAACTGTGCCGCGCATTCCCATCTCGGTTCGATGATCCGTCTGTCGCCGGAGACAGATTCGGCATAGCCAGTAGTCCCATCATCAATAGACCCACGGACGCAGCCATTGCGTATCCTCTCATGACCCACCTCTTATTTAATTGTGACGTAAAGCTCTGCTCATCACAGGACCGACTTTTTTGTTTTGGCCCCTGAAACGTGACCAGATCTCGCGTCTTCCATGTGAATCCGCCTTCTCTCCTGGTCACCGTATGTGATCGCAAGGCCTATGCCGATCAGCAGGCGGGAGACCCAATTCATTTCGCAGAGTTATGGGTGGCCCATGTGCGGCAAAGCCGCTAGGGACAACGATTTGCGTCAGTAGATGACAAAAGTTTGGCCGTACAAAAAAGAGCGCGACGGCGCTCTTTCAACCCATAGTTGATTGCGGAAGTATCCTTGTTTTATAAGTATTATACTTAGGTACTATAACCTGCGTAACGGTGGGTCGAACAACGTTCTAGCTCGGCACTTTCAGCGCAACCTAAGAGCGAAGATGCGGAAAACACACCTTCTCTTTCTGCCGAAGTCAGTAGGAGAGAAACTACTTTAGCAAGTGATCCGAAATCAGCGCGGCAAGTTCAGCCGGCTCAACGACGCCTTCGCGGGTGAGGAGCAGCTTGCCATTCGCAAAGAAATGCGTCGTGGGGTAGGTCTCGAAGGTGTGGCTTTTCTTAATCTCGCGGCAGCGCCCTGGGACGTGCATCTTAGCTTTGCCGACTTTCACATCGGGAAACTTGGCGGCGATCTCTTCCAGAATCGGGTCGTACGTCTTGCAGGGCTCACAGGTAGCTAGGCCGTAGGCGACGATCGACGCAGGTGCATCGGTGAACTCCTTATAGTTTTCGTCTCTGACGTCTTCGACGATTCCTGGCATGATTCGATGTGCTGAGTGCTGAGACCAAAGAGTATCCTCCTCAATCTCAGCGCTCAGTCCTCAACACTCTTAGCTTAGTTTCGCCAGTGCCGCGAGGATGTCCTTGTCCTCCCGCGCCACCTTGATTTCCTGGACTTTCGCGTAGGCGACCTTGCCGTTCTTGTCGACGATGACGGTCGCACGCTTCGAGCAGTTCAACGGCTCGAAGTAGAGGCCGTAGCCTTTTGCCGTGGTCCGATGCACGTCCGATAACAGCCGATGCTTGAGGTCCATAGAATCAGCCCATGCCTTGTGCGAGAAGAAGCTGTCACAGCTAATTCCAAAGAGTTCCGCGTTGGCCGACTGGAACTTGGGAAAGTCGTCGGTCAAACACTTGTTCTCGCCTTGACAGACGGGACTCCAGTCCAGCGGATAGAAGCAGAGCACGACATTCTTCTTGCCGCGATAGTCGCTCAGCTTCACATCTTTCTGGTCCTGATCCTTTAAATTAAAATCCGGTGCGGTATCGCCAACCTTGATTTCTGCTGCTACGTCGCTCATCTCTATACCTCCTTCACTGGGTTTAGTCCGGCCTCTGACACTGTCATCTGCAATTTTGTACCGTGCGGCTCAGAATGTTGTCAACGGTCCTGAAGGCCTAACAGGATGCTGACACAGTCCGCTGGTCTGTCTTGTTCATTTGGTCTATCCGGTTTATTTAGATCATCGAGTCGGCCTTGTTCAATCAGACAAACTAGACAGACTGAACAGACCAGACGCCCATAAGTCGCCGACAAAGTAGGTGAACTATGGCAGCAGGCGAATTTCCCGAAAACTCAGCATGCGCCCGGCTGGTGCAGCAGTGCGGTGATTGGCAATCTCAACATTCTGACCCAAGAGGCCCACGCGGAGGTGGCTTCCGACTTTTGGCAACTGTCCGGTCCTCGTCAATTCATCTGCCGTTTCTCTGAGGAGATCGCGCACGGGCTGGTCTGGAAGGCCGGGAGGAAGAAATATTTCTATTTCATCCAGCCCAAACTTGCTGAGGCCGAGGGTGTAGCACCAGCTCCGATGGCTCTGCTCATCCTCGCCCTGCGTGATCGGGATGTGATCGACGGCGACAAAGTGGGTGAGGGGACGATCCTGCCAATCCGACGGGTTTACATACTGGTTGGTGATGATGTCATGAGCTGTGCCTTGCGTGAGGAGCGTGAGCCCTCGCGCGAGTCGCGCGGCAAAGAGTATCGTGTCCGGCATATCTCGCGGGGATACGAGGGAAGGCGCGACCGCACCCATCACGTCGTGCTCCCAAGCCAACTTCTTCATGATATCTGCGACATGGCTCATCGGCAACGGCATCACAACATGGGCAGACCAGGGGCCGTGAATCGCTTGCCAGGATTCTGTTGAACCCGCTTCGTGGTGAATGGTCAACGGCCCGCCATATTCCCGTTCGTACCAGGTCTTCAGTTCGTCTGTGGCCGGCGCAGTCCCCCGATAACCGATAAAGTAGAGCGGGGGACGGCGGGCGGAAGGTTTGGGGGTTTTCTTTCTGATTCTCATTGTTGCACGAGAGACTATTTGCTGGATTTGCGGGCCTTGCGGCGGTCATCTGGATTGAGGAGCCGTTTGCGAATACGCAGGCTCTTCGGCGTGACCTCAACCAGCTCATCCGGGCCGATATATTCGAGTGCGAACTCCAGGCCCATTTCCCGTGGCGGTGTGAGGACCAACGCTTCATCGGTGCCTGACGCCCGCATGTTGGACAGGTGCTTCTCTTTACAGACGTTGACGTCCATGTCTTCGTCCCGGCTGTTCTCACCGACGACCATCCCGCGGTAGACCTCCACGACAGGGCCAATAAACATGACACCTCGTTCTTGGGTCATGAAGATGGCATAGCCGGTGCTGGTTCCGTCTTCGTGTGCGACAAGGGACCCGTGTGTTGCCACCGCGAGATCGCGCTCTTCCACCGGTTCGTACGCGACGAAGACATGGTGCATGATGATGGTGCCGCGAGTCTTGGCGACCAAGAGGTTTTTGAGCCCCATGATGCCGCGGGTGGGGATGTGGTACTCCAAGTGCATTTCGCTCGGTCCGGCGTCGGAATGGATGAGTCGCATGTGGCGCAACTCGCCGCGGCGTTTGCCCAGCTCTTCAATCACGGTTCCTTGATAGGTTTCAGGCACCTGGATGGTCAGTTCCTCATAGGGTTCGAGGACTTTGTCCCCCTCTCGGTGGACAATCACTTCCGGTTGCGAGACTTGCAGTTCATATCCTTCCCGCCGCATCTGTTCGATCAAGACGCCGAGATGAAGCTCGCCGCGACCGGCCACGAGGAACTTATCCGCACTATCTGTTTCTTGCGCGCGCAACGACACATTGGTTTCAAGTTCTTTGAAGAGTCGATCGCGCAAATGCCGCGAGGTCAGGTACTTGCCTTCCCGCCCGGCGAACGGACTATTGTTCACGGAGAAGGTCATCTGGACGGTCGGCTCGTCGACCGTAACTCGGGTCAACGCGACCGGATGTTCCGCATCAGCAATCGTATCGCCGATGCTCACCTCATCCAGACCGGCGACCGCGACAATTTCCCCTGCCTCGGCTCGTTCCATATCCGTTCGTTCAAGACCGGAGTAGACCGCGAGGTCCGACACTTTCCCATGGAACTGTGCGCCATCCTTTCCGAGTACGGTCACATTCTGTCTGCGGGCGATTGAGCCGGACTGAATCTTCCCCACGCCCATTTTGCCTTTGTAGAGATCCTGAATCAGGGAGAGAACCAGGATCTGGAGCGGCGCATCGGCATCGATGGCCGGTGCCGGAATCTTCTCCAGCACGGTGTCGAGGAGCGGTGTAATGTCCGTGCCGGGCTTATTCACATCGAGCGTTGCCGTGCCCTTGATCGCCGCCGTGTAGACGATCGGAAAATCGAGCTGCTCGTCTGTGGCGCCGAGATGGACAAACAAGTCGAAAGTCCGGTTCACCACGTCATCGATCACCGCGTCCGGCCGGTCGATCTTGTTGATGACGACAATGGCCTTGTGGCCGAGCGCTAACGCCTTCCGCAACACGAAAGTCGTTTGCGGCATGGGGCCCTCTTTTGCGTCGATCAAGATGAGGACGCCGTCCACCATGCGCAGGGTCCGTTCGACTTCACCGCCGAAATCGGCGTGGCCCGGCGTATCGACGATATTGATCTTCACACCCTTGTAGGTCACGCTGGCGTTCTTGGCTCGAATGGTGATCCCACGCTCACGTTCCTGGTCCATCGAGTCCATGATTCGTTCACCCATATCGTCGATCTTGCGATGGACATGGGTCTGTCGGAGCACGGCGTCGACTAGTGTTGTCTTGCCATGATCGACGTGGGCGATGATCGCGATATTCCGGATATCGCTCCGGCGCTCTTTGGGATCAAGTTGTGTCGTAACGGGAGATTCCGATGCGGCTGTCTGGTCCATAGATATTGCTGCATGCTCCAAAAAAAAGACGCCCAGGAATCCAGGCGTCGTACGGGAGTATACCCGAAGCATGATGTCCGGCACAAGCGATGCCGGCGGAAAGGTGATGTCACGCGACTTGTGTAAATTGGCGAAGGGTGCGCCGGCGCCATTCCAGGTTAAATCGGTTAACGATGGAGAAGATAATCCGCTCCACGCTCTGCACGTTCACGAAACACACCATCGGTCGGGTCCGCCGTCGGACCTCAACAAAGCACCGCTCAATCACATTCGTCGTCCGGAGCTTGCGCCAGAGGGCCCGCGGACACTGGAAGAACGCGAGCAATTCGGGCAGATCCCGGAGCAGCCGGGTCACGAGCTGCGGGTACGCGTCCCGCCACCGACGAGCAAAGGCCTGCGCCTGGGCCACCGCCTCGGCCCGATCGGCCGCCTGATAGATCGCCTGAGCATCGGTCTTCATGGCGGCGTGATCCCGCCGCCGCACCGCCCCCAGCAGATTGCGCAGCTTGTGGACCCAACAGCGCTGATGGGCCGCGCGGGGATAGACCGTCTGCAGCGCCGCCGCCAACCCGGCACAGCCATCGGTGACGACGAGCTGGAGCTGGCGGCCTTCCAGGCCACGCCGATAGAGATCCAGCAAGAGTCCTTCCCATGCCGCCTGGCTCTCCCCCGTGCTCCGCGTGAACCCGAGCAGGTGCCGCGTGCCATCGACCCGGACGCCATAGGCCACTAAGAGCTGAACCCGCTTGCGGCCGCTGGGACGCCGGACTCGCAAGCTTACCCCATCGAGAAACAGGTACCGCCAGTCATCGGACAGCCGCGCCTGGTGAAACTGCGCCACCGCCTGGTCTAAGTCCCGCGTGAGGCGCGAGACGGTCTGGGCACTGACCGGCTCCTCCGTCACCAACGCTACGACGCGCCCCACGGTCCGCGTACTGAGTCCCCGTAAGAAGGCTTCCCGAATGAGCAGGAGCACCTCCGCCGCCCGGCGCTCCAACCGCATGAGTCCTGCCGGTAAGAACGCGCGTTGCCGCGTCCGGGCCACCCGCACTCGCAGCGTCCCCAACCGCGTCACGAAGTCCCGATCATAAAAGCCGTTGCGGGCATCGGTTCGCTCCGGACTCCGTTCATACTCCCGCACCCCCAGGTAACGATCCCGCGCCTCAATGGAGAGCCGGCCTAACAAGTCTTGCCAACTCTGTCGGGTGTGCTGAGCGAGGTCGCCCCAGAACTGCTCTCGGATCTCGGAGGTGAAGTGTTGCCACTGCTCGGTCCACGGTGTTAGCGTTTGCATGGGTGTAAGCCTCCTTGAGTGGAGAATGGTTTGTCTCAGCAACGACCAGCTTACACCCTTCGTCTTTTACACAGAGAAGATTACATCACCCGGCGGAAAGTGCGAGGGCCGGCACGACGGCACCGGTTTGAATCTTGAGTTTTGAGGGTCTCCACGGTATGGTGACCTTGGTACCTTTCTCAAGAAACCAAGCCGCCTTCGAGGGTAACCCTGCGTAACTATGATAGATCGACCGATACAGCTACAGGATCCGCTTCGTCCACCATCTCGCCGCTCATGGCGCTGGTGGCAGATCTCACTCCTAGGCCTGGGGGTGTCAGTCGTGATCGGGGGGCTGACAGCGGGCGGGTTGCTTTGGCATTTTTCGAAAGACCTTCCCGCATTGGAGCAGTTGGGGACTTATCAGCCCAGCCTGGTGACGCAGGTCTATTCGAGTGATCAGCAGCTCATCGGTCAATTTTTCATCGAGCGGCGCATCCTGACCCCGGTGGCGGATATTCCCGAACGGTTGCGGCGGGCGGTCATCGCGGTCGAGGATGTCCGGTTCTTCGAGCATCCCGGCCTCGACTACATCGGCATGCTCCGTGCGGCCTGGACGAATGTGCGCCGAGGAAGCAAGGTCGAAGGGGCCAGTACCATCACTCAGCAGTTGGCGAGGTCGCTATTCCTCTCGTCCGAACGCACCTTCGACCGCAAAGTCCGCGAGCTGATTCTGGCCTACAAGATGGAATTGGTCCTGACGAAAGAGCAAATTCTCGAACTATATTTGAATCAGATTTACTTCGGACAAGGCGCCTATGGCGTCGCCTCGGCGGCGCAAACGTATTTTGGGAAAGACCTCTCCGCCCTTACGATAGGAGAATCGGCATTTCTGGCGGGTCTCCCGAAATCGCCGAACCACTATTCGCCCTTCAAAGCCTACGACCGTGCAAAAAAGCGACAGGAGCATGTGCTGTCACGCATGGAAGAGGCGAAGTTCCTCACCACGGCGGAACGCGAACAGGCCGCAGCGGAGATACTCAATTTCCGGCGTCCCGGCGCTGAACAGGCTGCGCCCTACTTCGTGGAGTATATTCGGCAGATGCTGGTCGCGAAGTATGGCGAAGCGATGGTGTACAAGGGCGGGCTCAAGATTTTTACGACATTGAATATGGAGATGCAGAAAGCTGCTGAAGCCGCCTTTGCCGCCGGCCTGCGCGAATTAGATAAGCGCCAAGGATGGCGCGGCCCGCTCCGAACAGTCGACGTGACTGAGCCGACCCCGCCCATGGTTGCAGCGGCGACCGATCAGGCGGTGAAGGTGGGAGACCATCGCGAAGGCTTCGTCACCAAAGTGGCGAAGGACTATTATCTTGTTCAGATTGGCACGACGGTGGCCAAACTTGCATTTGACGATATGGCATGGGCAAAACGTCGTCTGACTGGATCAGATACAGCGAAAGATGTTGTGATCAATCTGAACCTCAAGCAAGTGCTGAAACCCGGTGATGTCATCGAGGTGATGGTGAAGAATCTGGATCGTAGCATCGTCCATGTGCAATTGGAGCAGACTCCCCTTGTTGAGGGAGGGTTGATTGCGCTAGAGCCGGGCAAGGGAGCCATTCGGGCCATGGTCGGAGGCTACGATTTTGGTCGCAGCGAGTACAATCGAGCCGTGCAGGCCCACCGCCAGCCCGGATCCGCCTTCAAGCCGATCATCTACGCGACGGCCATGAATCAGGGGATGGGTCCCGCGTCGATGATTCTCGATGCGCCGGTTGTCTACGAACAGGAAGAGGATGAGAAAACCTGGAAGCCGGAGAACTATGGAAGAAAAATCCATGGCATGGTGAGTTTGCGGGATGCCCTGGCTCACTCGCATAATCTGGCGACGGTCCGGTTGCTGGACAAAGTTGGCGTAAAAAATGTCATTGAATTTGCGAAAACGGTCGGGATCACCAGCCCGCTGGCGGCTGACCTATCGCTGGGGTTGGGCTCATCCTCCGTCGGGTTGATGGAATTGACCTCTGCCTATAGCGTGTTGCTCAACCAGGGAAGCCGTGCGGAACCATACGCGATCCTGTTCGTGAAGGACAACGCGGGAAATGTGCTTGAACAAGCGGAACCGCAAGCCATTCCTGTGATTTCCAAAGAAACGGCGTATTTGGTCACCAACATGATGGAAGATGTGATTCAAAAGGGGACCGGCCAGGCAGCCAAAGGGATCGGGCGTCCGATTGCTGGGAAAACTGGAACCACAGACGAGTTTATCAACGCGTGGTTTATCGGCGGTGCGCCGAACTTGGTCACGGGCATCTACGTCGGATTTGACGATCGACGTTCACTCGGCGAGGCGGAATCGGGAGCACATGCCGCGCTGCCTATTTGGGTCAAGTTCATGCAGAGCGCGCTCAAGCCGCTACCGGTCATGGCCTTTATCATTCCGGAAGGTGTCACGTTCGTCAAGGTCGATCCGGCGACGGGGTTACTTGAGGATGAGCAAGGGGGACAGGCTAGCACCGTTGAACTCTTTACCAAAGGCAGTGAACCGACTCAAGCGACTCAGCGCCGACTGGACCCAATTGATTTCTATAAGCTGGATCAAATCACCGAGGGGGCGCTTTAGCAGGGTGCTGAAAAAGTGGGGATGGGGTAGCTGGGACGATCCCCGTGCTCGCGCAACGCGCGGCCTCAGAAGATGCGAGGGAGTAGGCAGACCGTTCTTTTTGCTCACAAAGCCCCCACGATAAAGCGGTGGTCTCTCGATGCGCGCAGTGAAGAACAGTCTGCCTACTCGCTCCGGGGAAGTTGGAGAATCTGAAGGCCCTCGTCTGAGCAAACTGGATTGTGTTTGGAGATCCTCTTTTCAGAGCTGCTCAAAAAAGTTCTATGACAAGGCCGTAGGGAGCGGGATGACTGAGGTGTATCATTCTCACCCTCCCACCCCGAGTTGTCGGAACATCGCTTTTCCCATGTGCGGTACGTCGCAGGGAGGCACGCGACTGAGAACGAAGTCAGAGACCTTTTTCAGCAGCCGACTTAGTAGGTGTCGGTCGGGGGGCACGTGCAGACGAGATGGCGATCTCCATAGGCTTCGTCGATGCGGCTCACACTGGGCCAGAATTTATGGTCGCGTACCCAGGGAGCAGGAAAGGCAGCCTGTTCGCGGCTGTAGGGTCGATTCCATTCGGTGGCCGTCACAGCCTGTGCCGTGTGGGGAGCATTCTTCAGCAGATTGTTTGTGCGCGGCTGGCGGCCCTCGACGATGTCTTGTATCTCTGCATGAATCAAAATCAGCGCCTCGCAGTACCGGTCCAATTCGTCCCTCGTTTCGCTCTCCGTCGGTTCGATCATGAGCGTTCCGGCAACCGGAAACGAGACCGTCGGAGCATGAAATCCGTAATCCATCAATCGCTTCGCCACATCCATCGCTTCAATTCCCGCCGTCTCCTTGAACTGACGTAGATCGAGAATAAACTCGTGCGCAACGAACCCGGACGTTCCCGTGTAGAGGACAGGGTAGTATTTCTCCAGTTGTTTGGCCATGTAGTTGGCGCTCAAGATCGCCACCTGCGTCGCCTTGGTCAAGCCATCGCGCCCCATCAGGGCGATGTAGACCCAGGAAATTGTCACGATGCTAGGGCTGCCGTACGGCGCCGCCGATACCGGTCCGATGGAGCTTTGTCCGCCCAGTTGCATCACCGGATGGCCGGGAAGAAACGGCGCCAGATGGCGCGCTGCAACGATCGGTCCCATCCCAGGCCCTCCCCCGCCGTGGGGGATACAGAATGTCTTGTGTAGATTCAGATGGCAGATATCCGCACCGATGTCCCCGGGCCGACAAAGCCCCACCTGAGCATTCAAGTTAGCGCCATCCATATAGACTTGCCCGCCGTGTGTATGAACGATCTGACAGATGCGCCGCACCTCCGCCTCGAAGACACCGTGAGTCGAGGGATAGGTCAACATGAGCGCAGACAGCCGCTCGCGATGCTGAGCGGCCTTGGCCTCGAGATCGGCTAATTCCACATTGCCCTGTCGATCACAGGCGACCGTTACAACCGTCATGCCGACCATAGACGCACTGGCTGGATTCGTGCCGTGGGCGGACACGGGAATCAAGCACACATCCCGATGCTCTTCCCCCTGGCTCCGGTGATATGCTCGGATCACCATCAGTCCCGTATACTCGCCCTGAGAGCCGGCATTCGGTTGCAGGGACACGGCAGAGAATCCGGTAATCTCCGCCAGCCAGGCCTCCAACTGATGGAACAACTCTTGATACCCTTTGGTCTGCTCGATCGGAGCAAAGGGGTGAAGCCGTGAGAACTTTGGCCAGGTAACCGGCAGCATCTCGGTTGTCGCGTTCAGCTTCATGGTGCAGGACCCCAAAGGGATCATCGAATGGACGAGTGACAGATCTTTCGCACCTAGACGGTGGATATACCGCAGCATCTCGTGTTCCGAATGATAGCGGTTGAACACCTCATGGGTCAGGTACTTGCTGGTGCGGGCGAGATTCGTGGGAAAGCTTGTATCGACGCTGTGGCTCAAGTCCCGAACCTGAAAAGGCAACCGATTGTGACCTATGAAAATTTCCATCAGGCGGCAGATTTCGTTTTCCGTACTCACCTCATCCAGTGCAATCCCGATGGAGTGGTCCTCATGCCCGCGAAGATTGATGCCTGCTTCGTCGGCCCGGACCAAGATAGACTCGGACTGCATCTTCGTCAGACGAACTCGAATCGTATCGAAGTATGATTCCGCTACGACATCGAATCCGAGCTGCCGCAACCCCGCTGCCAGTATCACAGCCAAGCCATGCACGCGCTCGGCAATCCGCCGCAAGCCCTCCGGCCCGTGGTAAATCGCATACATGCTTGCCATGATGGCCAAGAGCACCTGCGCCGTACAAATGTTGCTCGTCGCCTTCTCACGCCGAATATGCTGTTCGCGAGTCTGCAGAGAAAGCCGGTAGGCAGGCTTCCCTGTGACATCCTTGGACACCCCGACGATGCGTCCCGGCATCTGCCGCTTGAATGTCTCGGTGGTCGAGAGAAACGCGGCGTGGGGGCCGCCAAATCCGAGCGGGACACCAAACCGCTGACTGGAGCCCACGGCGATATCGGCCCCGAATTCTCCCGGTGGGCGCAAAAGGGTAAGGGCCAACAGATCGGTAGCGACCACCACGAGAACCCCGGCCGCGTGGGCCTGCACTACCAACGCGCTGTAGTCCCCGACATAGCCGTCAGTGGTCGGATACTGGAGTAAAATTCCGGCCAGCAGAGGGTTGGAGAAATCGATGGTCTGCGTCTGCCCTACACGCAGAGTCATGCCGAGCGGTTCAGCCCGTGTCTGCATCACGGCAACGGTTTGGGGATGACAGTCTTGCGAGGCGAAGAACTCTGTCCGTTCACGGCCGGACGAACGAGAAATGGCGAGACACATGGCCATCGCCTCCGCTGCCGCGGTGGCTTCATCCAGGAGCGAGGCATTGGCTAGGGGCAAGCCGGTGAGATCGGACACCAGGGTTTGAAAATTCACGAGTGCTTCCAAGCGGCCCTGGGCAATCTCGGCCTGGTAAGGCGTGTACTGGGTATACCAGGACGGGTCTTCGAAAATATTGCGCTGAATCACGCCGGGTGTGATGCAATCGTGATAGCCCATGCCGATCAATGAACGGTAGATCTGGTTTTCTTCGGCGATGGATCGGACCTCTTCCAGCACGGCCTGTTCCCCGCGGTGAAGAGGCAGGGCCAATTCCTTCCGCAAACGAATGTCGGTTGGCACGGTTGCCTCGCTCAGCTCCTCCAGCGATTGCAAGCCGAGCGTCGCCAGCATCTCGTGAGCTTCAGCGTCGGTGGGGCCAATATGGCGATGGATAAACGTGTCGGTCGGGCTCAGAAAGTCCGGTGTGGCCATGGCGTTTGTCTTGTCCTTTGGATATATCTGGTCGTTGAGAGCCCCGATGTGCCGGCTGACTCACGTGCGGTTCGGAGAATACCATGCCTACCCCCTGTTCTCCAAGAGTCACGTGAGAGCTTCTAGCAGGATACTGAAAAAGAGGGGACAGGGTAGCCGGGACGATCCCCTTGCGCTCAGGCAACGCGCGGCCTCAGAAGGATGTGAGGGAGCAGGCAGACCGTTCTTTTTGCTCGCAGAGCCCCCACGATAAAGCAGTGTTCGCTCGATGCGCGCAGTAAAGAACAATCTGCCTGCTCCCTCTGGGGAAGTTGGGAAATCAGAAAGGCCCTCGCTCGCTCGCCCACCCCTTATGAAAGTGATAGTTCGCTGCGGCCTTGCTTGGGACAAGGCGCGTCCTTAGACAAAGAGGCTGTCTTGGCAGACTCAGGACAGGAGGGTGAAGTAGTCGCCAGGGTTGGGCTGGTGAGAAGTCTGGTCATTTTGAGCATCCTGCGTGCTGCGCTCCTGTTATCCCAGACGTATAGACCAATGAAATTTCGGTGTATACACAGAATTTCTCTCAGGCCTGCGGGACTTGCCTTCAGACTGAGAGTCACGTATGAGTGCAGACAATCTAGCAGGATGCTGAAAAAGTCCGCCAGCGGAAGAAGATTGTTTCTTGGTTTATTTGGTTTGTCTCGTTTGCCTGGTTAACAAGACCAATGAGATGAACAAAACAAACCAGCTGAACTAGATAGAATGACAGATACCCAGGGAGCTGTGAAACTACACGACATTCTTATCATCGGAGCTGGTCTGGCAGGGATGAGAGCGGCGGTTGCTGCCTCGCCGGATCTCGACGTCGCCGTCATATCCAAGGTACATCCGGTTCGCAGTCACTCTGTGGCTGCGCAAGGGGGCATCAACGCGGCACTGGGTGAGCACGATTCCTGGGAAGCCCATGCCTTCGACACCGCGAAGGGCGGGCTCTACCTCGGCGATCAGGATGCCATCGAGACGATGTGCCGCGAAGCGCCTGGCGACATTCACGAATTAGAACGGCTGGGGGTCATCTTCAGTCGCAACGACCAGGGACGGATAGCCCAACGTCCGTTCGGCGGAGCGGGCTTTCCCCGTACCTGTTATGCCGCCGACCGTACCGGCCATGCCATCCTCCACGCCATGTACGAACAGCTGCTCAAGCGGCGCATCGACGTGTACGAAGAATGGTATGTCACAACATTGATTATGGAAGACGGCGTTTGTCGAGGAGTTGTGGCGTGGGATCTGATCCATGGAGGGTTACACGCAATCGGGGCTAAAGCCGTCATCTTAGCCACGGGAGGCAGCGGGCGCGTCTTCCTGACGAGTACAAATGCCGTGATCAATACCGGTGACGGCATGGCACTCGCGTATCGTGCCGGGGCTCCGCTGGCGGACATGGAATTTGTCCAGTTCCATCCCACCACACTCAAGGGCACGGGTATCCTCATTACCGAAGGGGCTCGCGGAGAAGGAGCCTATCTCCTGAATACGTTGGGCGAACGGTTTATGAAAACCTATGCCCCGCAGCAGATGGAGCTGGCCACTCGCTCCACTGTCTCATTGGCCATCGGGCAAGAGATCCTCGAAGGCCGCGGGGTTGACGGGTGCGTGTTGCTGGACTTGCGGCACCTTGGACGCCAGCGCATTCTTGAACGGCTCCCTCAGATTAGAGAACTCGCTATTGAGTTTGCCGGTCTTGATCCCATCGAAACGCCCATTCCTGTCCGTCCCGGCGCGCACTATCAGATGGGCGGTGTCCGGACCAATCAATGGACTGAAACAGGCATCGCCGGCCTTTACGCGGCCGGTGAATGCGCCTGCGTCAGTGTGCACGGCGCCAATCGGCTCGGAGGCAATTCACTCCTTGAAACGATTGTGTTCGGCCGGCGCGCCGGGATTCGAGCCGAAGAGTACGCTCGAACCGTCGCGCCAAAGGCACTCACAATAGACCAGCTCGCAACCGAGCAACATCGCATTCAGCGCCTGCTGTCACAGGAGGGGCCGGTCCGAGCGTGGCAGGTTCGGGAAGAGCTCGGCCAGTTGATGAGCCTCAACCTTGGCCTCGTTCGGACGCACGAATCCATGTCTGCTGCGCTCTCGGCCCTCACGGCACTGACCCATCGCGCCACCTCCGTCTCGGTGCAGGACAAAGGGCGAGTATTTAATACGGATCTCGTGCAAGCCTTCGAGCTGCAGTCTCTCCTCGATGTCGCAGAAACCATCGTCGCCAGCGCCCTCGCCAGGAAGGAAAGCCGTGGGGCTCATTACCGGTCGGACTACCCTGTCCGCGATGATCGGTATTGGTTGAGACATAGCCTCATCCGCCGGACCTCCGAGGGAACGGCCTTGACCTATGAGCCTGTGACGGTCACGCGCTTCCCGCCGACATAAGAAGACTGTTGTTTGCTCTATCTGGCTTGTCTGGTTTGTTTTGTTCATCTCATTGGTCTTGTTTAACCAAACAAACGAGACAAACCGGGTAACAGCCTTCTTCCGCTGTCGGATTTTCCCCGCATCCTGCTAGACAAATTATAGGCAGAGGTTTGCTATAATCCCCATCGACAACTATGCGTATCCTGGTCATTGAAGACGAAACCAAGGTCGGCTGTTTCATCAGGCGCGCGCTTGAAGAAGAGAGCTACGCCGTCGACCTCTGTGAAGACGGCGCGCAAGGCCTTCAGATGGCCCTCATTACCAACTACGATTTACTGATCGTCGACTTGATGCTGCCGTCATTGCCCGGATTGGAAATTCTCAAGGGCGTCCGCCAGGCAGGGATTCGCACCCCCATTCTGATTCTGACTGCCCAATCGCAGGTAGACCAACGCGTGAAAGGTCTCGACGCAGGGGCGGATGATTACCTCACCAAGCCCTTCGCCATCGACGAACTACTCGCCCGCATTCGCGCCCTGCTCCGCCGCGGCTCCACTGAAAGCCCCGGCGTGCTCCAGATCGACGATCTGGCCTTGAACCCGGCCACGCGCGAAGTGACCAGGGGCGGACAGCGGATCGACCTCACCTTGAAGGAATATGCCCTGCTCGAATATCTGATGCGCCATACAGGACGCGTACTGACCCGGCCTATGATCTCAGAACATGTGTGGGCCCAGGACTTCGACACCTTTACCAATGTCATCGATGTCTACGTGAATTATCTCCGCAACAAGATCGACCGGGGACGCTCAAAGAAGCTGATTCACACGATTCGCGGAAGCGGATACATGCTGAAGGTCGACTGATGCCGCTTCGCCTCCGGCTCACGCTCTGGTACGGCACCGCTCTCGCGCTCATCCTCATCATCTTTTCAACCATCCTCTACGTGGTGACGGCTCGAAGCCTCCGCGAGGCGGTCGATGAATCGCTGGAGGAAACCGCTGAGGCAGCCGTTCGGTCGCTGGAAGAACGTGGGTTTCTTCCCCTGATCGATGAAGACGAACTCATGTCGCAGTTCCCGGAATTGGCGCGCATCGATAAGTTCTTTCAGATCTTCAGCCCTTCCGGCACCATTACCATTCGCTCGCCGAACATGAAACAGCATGAGATGCCTCTGAGTCGCCAGGCCTTGGAAATCGCTTACACAGGCCGAAGGCTCCTCGAATTCGCAAAATATCCTAAGGAGCCGCCATTACGCCTCATTTCAGTTCCCATTATCTATCGAGGCAACCTGCTCTACATCATCCAGGTCGGCACTTCAATGGATTCCGTCGAGCAGACCCTGAACCGTCTCCTGCTCGTACTGCTAGTCAGTATCCCCATCGCGCTGGCCGTGTCGCTGGCCGGCGGCTGGTTCATGGCCGGCCGAGCCTTGCGCCCGGTCGATGCGATCACGCTGGCTGCCCAACGCATTGCCGGAGGCGATCTCACACAACGACTGACTGTACCGGCCTCGGCCGACGAAATCGGCCGTCTGACTAATACGTTTAATGACATGATCGACCGGCTTGAAACCTCCTTCCGGCAGATCCGCCAGTTCAGCAGCGATGCCTCGCACGAACTGCGTACACCGTTGACGGTCATGAAAGGGGAAACCGAACTCGCGCTCCGACGCCCTCGCGAAACCGACGACTACAAAATCGTCCTGGAGAGCAATCTCGAAGAGATCGACCGGATGACGCGCATTGTAGATGAGTTGCTTTTTCTCTCCCGAGCCGACATGGGCGAGGTGAAGATGGAACGTCTGCCGATCCCATTGGACACGCTTGTCGAGGACCTCCACCGGCAAGCCTTGTTTTTGGGGCAGGAACGGGACATTCAGGTCGTGCTACGAGCCACCGCGCCGGCAATGATATTGGGAGATGAACTACGTTTACGCGAACTGTTCCTGAACCTTCTCGATAACGCAGTCAAATACTCTCGCCCCGGTGGAATCGTCGATATCGCGCTGACACTTGACCAGACTCACGCACGAGTGGCCGTGACCGATCACGGCATCGGGATCGCACAAGAGGATCAGTCCAGGATCTTCGACCGGTTCTATCGTACTGATAACGCGCGAGCCCATACCAAAAAGGGCACGGGCCTAGGGCTAGCCATCTGCGCTTGGATTGTCGAATCCCATCGCGGGCGCATCGAGGTCCAGAGCAAGGTCGGCGAAGGTTCGACTTTTACAGCGATACTGCCGCTGGCCCCAGTGCCGACGAAAAGAGTTCTAGCCCCTTCCAAATCCGCATGATTCGCGGCACGTCTGCCGTCGTCGCCGATATTTTGGCGAGAGGTGGGAGGCCAGAGGCAACAGTAGCCGTCATGCTAAAAATTAAATGTTCGATGAGCAGCATGAGCCACGCATTGAACCTTGCTCGAAAACACACGATAGGCGTTGCAGGAAATGCACTTTCAGAGGATTTGGCCGCGAACCTCATGAACCATGGAGTTAACGTTGCTCGATGCGAGGGAATCTCTTTGTGCCCGGGTAGTGCTTTTTCCCCCATACGATGATTGCTTCCAATACCGGCTTTAGGCCCTCGCCTTTTTCTGTGAGAAGGTATTCATAGCGAACGGGGTTCCGTTGGTATGCATACCGGGTCACAAGGCCACCCGTCTCCAGCTTCTTGAGTCTATCCGCAAGGATGTTTGAAGCGATTTTTTCCGGAGAGGACGTGAACTCCTGATATCGTCTCTTGCCCAAGACCAGATCGCGAATAACCAACAACGTCCATTTATCCCCGAGAGTATCCAATACATTCGTGATCGGACAAGATGATCGCTTAAATTTCATTTTGCCACCCATCTGCTCACCATCGCCCAACATTACCCATCATCTTACCCATTTAGAACTACCGGGTTACAGCAAATAATGCAATTCTGTCACTTGCATTTCACAAGTATGTGGACTACTATGACTTTCGAAATGCAAGTGACAGAATTGCACATTCGAACCAGGAAGGATTTGTAATCTGTTGAAGCTCCATCAATGTGAATGCGCCTGTGGCACTCCCTGCTTAAGTCCTTTTGCTGCAAGGTTGTTCAAGTCACCTTGCGCTTTGCCTGGCAACGACATGACTCAAGACAATTCGGCGTTCTGATAAGAAAGGAGGACTGACTGATGAATCATTAGCCCCAAAGAGCCGACATGGTCTATTCGGAGATGGACAAGACCATGGGTCTCCATTGTGCAGACAAACACAAAACAGCAAATGCCGAACCAATGAGGAGGGACACAATATGCCGTTATGGAAAGTTTATCATCCAGTCGGAGCGTTTTCTGCCGAAGACAAAAAGGCGCTGGCCAAGAGGGTGACGGAGGTGTATGCGAGCATCCCGATTCCTAAGTTCTATGTCGTGTTCATTTTTGAGGAGATAGCCAAGGACTCCTGCTTTGTCGGTGGCGAGCTGCATAACAAATTTGTTCGGTTTAAGATCGACCACATTGCGAGGACGCTACCTGGCCCGATCCTCAGAGAATGGTGGATTAGGACACTTGATGCCGTCATTGCTCCCTACATCAAGGACAGGGGCTATGATTGGGAGATTTCCGTTGACGAGACACCGGTCGATCTGTGGTCTCTTCAAGGGGAACTGGCTCCACCTTTTGAGTCTGTCGCTGAGAAGCGGTGGGTGAAGGAAAATAAGGCGAGCCCCTACACATTAGCGGAAAAGATTCCTGTCAATCTCGTCCTCGCTCCCGGAGTAGCGGACCGTTAGGTTTTGGTTTAGCCGGCCGGAGTTTGCGTGGAGTTGTACCCAAGAGAGATGACGACCAACAGGGCAACGTCATCTTTCTTGGGACAAATTTCTACCTCTTTCGCCAAGTATCCTCGCTGGTTCGTTGTATTAGCATGAATGCCCCGAAAGCAACATTCACGCTCTGGCGTCGAGATCTAGCATGGAAGCGCATATGGGGTTAGACGCAGGCGGCGGAAAGACTCTGTGGGTACGCAGGAATTTCAATGGTCTGCACGTCTAGGATAATAGGTATAGACCCAGCCGGATGCTCAAAAAGTTCGTCCAGCAAGGCCGCAGCGAAAGGGTAGGCTGAGGTTGAGGTCAAGGTTGATCAAAGATCAGACTCTCTTTATCTCAACCTTAGCCTCAACCTTCTTCGTACTGGCGGACTTTTGGGGCTTCCGGCTAATCGAACACCACGGTTTTTCTGCCATACACCAGCACCCGTCGTTCAACATGGCGGCGCACGGCGCGGGCCAGCACAATTTCCTCCAGGTCCCGTCCCTTCCTCACCAGATCATCGACCGTATCCCGGTGGCCCACACGCATGACGTCTTGCTCGATGATCGGACCTTCGTCCAGATCCTCCGTGGCATAGTGCGCTGTCGCTCCGATGATTTTCACGCCCCGGTCATAGGCCTGCCGATAGGGATTGGCGCCGATGAATGCGGGGAGAAAGGAGTGATGGATATTGATGACTGGACAGCCGGCCTGTGACAGAAAGGTGCCGCTAAGAATTTGCATGTACCGGGCCATGACCACGAGCTCGATTCGCTGGTCCCTCAGCAGGGTGAGGACTTGCTGTTCCTGCTGCGGCTTGGTCTCCTTGGTTACGGGACAGATGGAGAAGGGAATCTGGAATAGTTCGGCCCAGACGGCACAGGTATCGTGATTGGAAATAATCACGGGGATATCGATGTGCAACTCGTCGCGTTTGTGCCGTTGGAGCAGATCCGCCAGGCAGTGATCCTGTCTTGAGACCAACATCGCAACCCGCGTTCGGCGGCTTGAAGAGCGAACCTCGTAACGCATCTCGAAGGTCTTGGCAACTGGAGCGAAGGCGGTCGCAATCTCATCGGGTGGAATCTGCAAACCCTCGGCGGCAAACTCCATGCGCATGAGAAATTCGTTCGTCTCTTCATCTGTATGATGATCCGAATCGAGAATATTCCCACCGAAGTCGTGAATGAAGCCTGAAACACGGGCCACAATACCCCTGCGATCCTTACAATGGATCAGGAGAACGACAGATTCGTTTCGGTGTGCCATCGTGGGCCTATCTTTCCGATGAAAGGAACTTTCTGAAGTGTAGCAGACAGGTAGCGATCACGGCAGAACCGACGCTGGGCGGTTCTGGAAATTATTGTGTGGTATGCAGAAACCCCTCCCACGGCCTACAGGTCATGGACAACAGATGAAAATCACGCAGGATGCTCAAAATGTCCGCCAGCAAGGCCACAGCGAGTGAAGGCCCGGAGACGTACCCTCTGGGGTACGTTGAGGACCCAAACGATGTGAGAACGAAGCTCGCGAGCTTTTTCAGCATCCTGCTAAGTGACGATGTGGCCTACAAGATCATACAATGCCGCATCGGTGATCTCGACCTTGACGAGTTCCCCTGCCGTAGCCGACCCATCGTTGATATACACAACCCCGTCGATCTCCGGAGCCAGCCCTTCATGGCGTCCTTCAAGTAATAACTCTGTTTCTTCTGAGACTCCTTCGACCAAGACCTCCATCACAGAGCCAATACGGGTTTGGCCTCGTGCCGCCGCAATCTCTTCTTGTACGGCTAAGATTTCATTCCGTCGGTCATCCATGACCGATCGCTCGACCTTGTCATCAAACCCGACGGCCGGCGTGTCCTCCTCGTCCGAATACAAAAACACCGCCACCCGATCAAACTCGGCCTCTTCCACGTAGCCTCTCAGTTCGTCGAACGCCTGCTCCGTCTCTCCAGGAAACCCCACGATGAAGGCCGTGCGAAACGTGACGCCGGGAATGCGCGTCCTAATCCGATCGACAAGGGAAGTAATGGCGGCGCGATCGCCCAGTCGGTGCATCCGCTTAAGCATCCGATCGTTGATGTGTTGCAGCGGCATGTCGATATATCTGGTAATCTTTTCTTCGCCTGCATAGAGATCTAACAGCTCGTCCGATACCTGCTGCGGATAGAGATAGAACGGCCTGATCCAGCGCAAGTCTTTCACCTTCACCAGCTCGCGAAGCAGTGTGACGAGGCCGTGGCGGACACCAAGGTCCACGCCATAATTCACCGTGTCCTGGGAAATAAGATTGATTTCCTTTACGCCTTCAGCTGCGAGGCGAGTGGCTTCGGCTACGATCGATTCCACCGGACGGCTTCGTTGCTTGCCTCGCATCAGGGGGATCGCGCAGAAGGCGCAATTCCGGTTACAGCCTTCGGCGATTTTCACATAGGCGCTATGGGCCTTCCCGAGACGGAGACGCGGCGCGTCTGCGTCGTACAGATAGGGCGGCTCGCTGATCCAGAGCCGTTGTTGCCGCTTCTTCGGCGCCAGCAGGTTCCGGCAAATCTCCGCGATTTTTCCGAACTCACCGGTCCCTACCACACCGTCAAGTTCCGGTAATTGCTTGAGGAGATCTCCTTGATACCGTTGCGCCAGACAGCCGGCGGCAATTAACACCCGACAGGATCCTGTCTCTTTTAGTTTGCCGTGCGCAATGATCGTATCGATCGATTCCTGCTTGGCCTCTTCGATGAAACCGCAGGTATTGATGATGACCACTTCGGCTTTCTTTGGGTTATCGGTCAAAGCAAACCCGTCCGTCACCAAGGCACCTAGCATGACTTCGGAATCGACCTGGTTTTTCGAACAACCTAGATTGACAAAACCGATGGTGGTTTTCTTACTATTTGGGCGAGACGGGGTGATCAATCGTGAAGGCATACGAGGCAGTCTACGGGACAGCTGAAAAGCCTGTCAATCTAACGAGCAGCTGGGTATCGGTGACATCGTAATCGGCGAGTTCTGCAGCGTCTGACTCCATGCCGTCATTCGCTGGGACCCGCCGCATATTCTCATCTTCTCTATTCCCTTAGAAAGCGAGGAGGTTTGCCCCCTGACTGTGCGCAACTTTCTCACCCGCCCACCCACTGGCAGATATTTTCACCCGCCCTACCCTCCGATTGCTTCGCAATCGATTTCCCGAGACGTGCCATTAGCCCGAGCGAGGGCCTTCCGACTCTCTGTACCTCTCGCTAGAGGAGCGGACACGGCTGCCCATTACTGCGCGCATCGAACGAGCACAGTTTCACTGTGCGCGTTCTGCGAGCAAGAAGGGCATCTGATCCCCTCTACCCTTCTGAGGCCGCGCGTTGCGCAAGCACGGAGGATCATCAGGCTCATCCCCGCGCCTCCTTGCCCTCCCCTTCCCTATTATGGCATCATGCGACCCTTTGGAGGCGGGGATGGAGCATTTGCTCGAATATGCCGGGTCCGTGCATATCTATCTTGGACCCTATCGCGGAAACCCTATCTCCTTGTATTTGAAGCGAACTGAGACCGGGTGCCAGATCAGCCCAAAGATCTATCCGTGGAATAATGTCGTGGGGAATGGGGAGACGCCGAATAAGGCGGCCGCAGATTTTGAAGAGAAATGGAAATCGAAAGGTCTCTCGGCGGATATGTACTCCGGCCCCTCGTGGGAAGGAGGCATCAAGCCGGAGAAACCTGCTCCTCCCAAGCCGCCCGCTGCTCCCAAACCAGCGGCAGCCACTGCTGCATCAGCACCAGCTGGCCAGCCTGTCGCATCTGCAGCCTCTCCAGATTCTCCTGCTGACAACGCACCGACTCCTGCCCCAGCCTTAGCAGCTCAACCTGTGGACAAATCAAGCTAATCTGATTTATTTAGCCGGCTAGGGAAAGCAATGCTGGCCCTCCGGCAATCCCACCCAATGGTCTATCTGTCTGTGGCAACAGGATACAACCCTGCAGGATGCTCAAAAAGTTCGTCCAGCAAGGCCGCAGCGAGCTATCACTTTATAAGGGGTTGGGTGGGTTGATCCCAACTGCGCGAAACATTCTCACCCGCCCACCCACTGGCATGCCGAGACGTGCCAGTGGCCCAGGCGAGGGTCTTCAGATTCCCCCAACTTCCCCAGAGGAAGTAGGCAGATTGTTCTTCACTGCGCGCATTGAGCGACCACCGCTTTATCGTGGGGGCTCCGCGAGCAAGAAGAACGGTCTGCCTGCTCCCTCGCATCCTTCTGAGGCCGCGCGTTGCGCGAGCAAGGGGATCGTCCCAGCTACCCCATCCCCCCTTTTTCAGCATCCTACTAGGAACGTTATGGAAGTTGGTCGTCAGGAGGAAGGGCCGGCTAGTTTGCTATGTTTCATGCCGTATCCCAGATAGACCACAACGCCGATAGCAGTCCAGACGGCGAATCTGATCCAGGTCACCCATGGGAGAAAACTCATCAAACCGAGGCAGGCCAACATGCCTAGAATGGGAACGACCGGCATGAACGGAAGCCTGAATGGGCGGAGCTGGTTGGGCTTCGTATAGCGCAAGACCACGACACCGATACAGACCAGGACAAAAGCAAAGAGAGTGCCGATGTTCGTCATGTCCGCCGCATCGCCGATGGGAATCAAGGCAGCAAGCGTGGCCACGGCGATACCAGTGAGAATGGTGGCATGGTGCGGTGTGCCATAGCGCGGATGCACGGTTGAGAGCCAGGGGCTCAAGAGGTGGTCGCGCGACATGGCAAAGAATACCCGGATCTGCCCTAGCATCATCACGACGAGTACGCTGGTAATTCCGGCTACGGCTCCAAATGCCACAATCGCCGCTCCCCACTTAAAACCCACCTTACTCAGCGCTGCGGCCACCGGCGCATGGATGTCGATCTGTGCTGCGGGGACCAAACCGGTCAGGACGGCGGCTACGGCAATGTAGAGGACGGTGCAGATACTGAGTGAGGCAATGATTCCAATCGGCAAATCCCGCTGAGGATTCTTGGCTTCCTCGGCGGTCGTCGAGATGGCATCGAATCCGATATACGCAAAAAACACGATCGCCGCTGCAGCGCCGACACCGGCGAACCCCTGCGGCAAGAAAGGCGTCCAGTTGTCGCTATTCACGGCCGGCGTCCCCACCGCAATGAAGAAGAGGATCACCGCAAGTTTCAAACATACAATAATGCCGGTTGCTCGTGCGCTTTCTTTGATCCCAATGACAAGAATGATGGTGACGAGCAGCACAATAATCGCGGCGGGAAAATTTGCCACACCCCCGTCTGGTCCTCCGGGTGGATGCGTCGCCCAGTGCGGCAGTTCAATCCCCGCCAACCTGAGTAGATTGTTGAAATAGCCGGACCATCCGATGGCAACGGCGACGCAGGCCACACCGTATTCGAGAATCAAGTTCCAGCCGGTAATCCAGGCCAGGAATTCTCCCAACGTGGCATACGAATAGGTATAGGCAGAGCCGGCTGCGGGAATCATGGTGGAAAACTCTGCATAGCAGAGTGCCGCGAAGACACAGGTCAGGCCGGAGAGCACAAAGGACAGAATGATTCCAGGCCCTGCCCCGGGCCGGTGAACATCACCGACAATGGCGGTGCCGATCAGGACGAAGATGCCTGTGCCAATGATCGCGCCGATACCGAGCGCGGTCAGATCCCAAGCCGTGAGGGTTTTCTTTAAACGATGATCGGGATGATCTGCGTCTGCGAGGATCTGTTCAATGGACTTGGTTCGGAAGAGTCGGCTGATCACCGTACCTCCTTAGCCCGCGTTATTCATGACGGTTCGTCGCGAGACCGGCGCGCGGAACCCAGGGGACTGGCTCCGACGTCTACGGCGGTGCCTGTCCCGTTGCTCGTCAGACAGGGACTGGCGCCAAAAAGAATGGCGCCAGTCCCCAACAGTACGGTGAGGGGCCGAGGGGCAAGCCCGCTGGCCGAAGGCTCGTCGTAGCTGCGGATCGACGGTTGTAGCAGAAATGCTCATGAATAATGCGGGTTAGATCGCGGAGATGGCGAAAGGCATTGTAGGGTCAACGAGCTTCTGCTCCACATGGGGTCAAGTATAGCAGGCCTACTTCATGGATAGCCGAGTGAGGCGCGTTGATCTGGTTCATCTGGTCTATCCCGTTCAACCAAACAAACCAGATAGACCAAATAAACAAAAAAAGACCTTCCGGTTCTTGCACTTCACGCACTACGGTCTGTGGTACGGGCGGCACGCAGAAAGGCTTCGAACAATCGTCGGTGGAGAGGGTGCCGGTCGAAGAGAAACTCCGGATGCCACTGGATGCCGAGAAAAAAGCGGTTAGCCGGCGATTCGACTGCCTCGACAATACCATCCTCGGCCAGGGCACTGGCGATCAACGACGGCGCAACGACTTTGACCGATTGATGGTGTGAACTATTCACCCGCATTGACCGCGATCGCACAATGCGACGGAGCAGGCTGTCGGGTATGACTGTGACGGTGTGGCTGAGGTTTGTCGCTGGAGTTCGTTGCCGATGTTGGAGCGCGGTCGAGATTTGGGATGAGATATCCTGAAACAGACTGCCGCCGAAGGCGACATTCATGGCCTGCATGCCTCCACAGATGGCGAGCAGCGGGACGTCAGCCTGTCTCGCCAGGTGGACAATGTCCAGTTCAAAACTCGTGCGACGTTCGCTCACGATTCCGAACGGATAGCGCTGACGTTCACCATATAATGAGGGTGACAGGTCCGGCCCGCTTCCGGTGAGAAGGAGTCCGTCAAGCTGCTGGAGGAGACGCCGTCTCGTGGCTCGGTCTGGATGGAGTGGAAGGACCAGCGGGATGCCGCCAAGTTCTTCGATGGCACGAATGTAGCGCCCGCGCAAAAAGTAGGTGGGCTCTCTCCCACCCCATTCCTTCCGATCACCGGCATTGAAGTCTGGTGTGACGCCGATGATCGGTTTCATCGGCTAGGGATGGGCTCCGGAACAGAGGCTGGCGCCGGTGTATTGTTCGAGTCGGCGACTCCCAGGAATCGGATGGGCCGATTGCCTTGGAGATGATCGGGGGTGATGAGGTAGGTGCCGTAGAGGCTCGTGGTCCAAACGCTCTTGGCCGCTTCCTCATTCCCGCCGGAACACGCATAGGTGAGTCCTCCGATAATCCCTCCACCGATGGCGAAAGCCAACTTCAGTGGAAAATATACGAGTGTGCTGAGAACAGCTGCGGCTTGCATACCTGCGTTTGACGGGCTTCCGCCCTCGATGCTTTGGCTCGACGGGGAGCCTGTGGCTTCTTGACTCCACGCCGACGGCACGATCATGACGGTGCACAGGGTCAGGAGCAGGAAGACTGCCACCAGTTTGAATGTGGAAGCCTCACGGGGGCGATTGGATGAAGACGCGTATGTATTCACAGATTTTCCTCCTTCTTCGACAGAACGAACCGAGCGGCAATGGTTGACTTCAGGACGCTCTCCCACGATTCAGTATTAGTGCGGTTATAACAAATTCGCCTCTGAATGCAAACCCCCTGCCGCGCCAACGAGGAGTATCTTCTACGGAGCAGCAACATCCCTCAGTATGAGGTCCAGTTCAGATGCAACATGTGATGTGATGAAGTTTGTCCGCTTGATCACGGCGGCTCTGATTTCAGTGATTCCTATGTCGTCTGCCAGACATTGGTTCTCTTGAGCGATGCCGGATTGCAATGCCAGGTCCAGCTTGCACCGACAGACTGCTTGGATAAACAGCTCACGGGCTCGTTCTTGATGAGAGAGTCGATCTTCATCTGTGAGATCGACTAGGGCCAGAGCCAACCAGCTGGGGAAATCGACATCGCTGCTGAGCCGATCGATCTGACTCTGGGTGACAACGACGGCGATCTGGACTCCACCCTTCCAACTTCGTTTCTTGACGTTAAAAACACAGGTGGTGGTGAAGGGTCTTCCCTCCACTGGCTGCGGTCCGACAAACAGAGTCACGCGGAACTGGGAAGACTCCGGTGCATACTCAATTGCCATGGCGCGCATTGTAGCATGACCACCGACCTCAATGGCCACCACATTGACGGCTTGACAGCGCGACGATAAGATGTCCGCTACTATGACTACGGCCATTTATCAGCGTGTTAGCGAAATTCAACAGGCACTGCGCGATACTGAGATCGACGGCTGGCTCTTCTACGATTTCCGCGGAAGCGACCCCCTCGCCTATCGTATTCTCCAACTCGATCCTACCGTCCATGTCACCAGGCGATGGTACTACTGGATCCCGTCGCAGGGGGCACCTGTCAAGCTGCTTCACCGCATCGAGCCGCACGTACTGGATGCACTGCCAGGACAGGCCGATTGCTATGTGTCGTGGGAGCAGCAACGGCAGATCCTTTCGCGCCTGCTCGACGGTGGCCTCCGTGTCGCCATGCAATATTCCCCGCTGAATGCGGTTCCCTATGTGTCGCGCGTGGATGCCGGTACGATCGAGTTGATCAGAAGCTACGACGTCGAGGTGGTGAGTTCGGCGGATTTGATTCAGACGTTTGAAGCGCGATGGACGGATCGCCAACTCGAATCGCATCAGTATGCTGCGGCGGCGCTTCGGCGCATCGTTGATCAGACATTTGGTCATGTGCATGAGGCGATCACGCAAGGGCGAAGTCTCACGGAATATGGAGTGCAGCAGTTTATCCTGGCTCGTATACGCGATGCCGGGATGGTCACGTCGAGCGCGCCGATCGCCGCCGTCAACGCCCACAGCGCTGATCCCCATTATGGTCCGACAGAGACGGGGTCAGCGGAAGTCACCCGCGATGCGTTGCTCTTGATCGATCTCTGGGCCAAACGAGCAGAGGCCGGCTCGGTCTATGCTGATATCACATGGACCGGCTATGTCGGCCGGACCGTTCCGGTGAAACATCGCGAGATCTTCAACTTGGTCCGGCAGGGACGGGACGCAGCGCTGACATTCGTCCAGACAGAAATGGCTGCCGGCCATCGCCCATTCGGCTGGGAAGTCGACAACGCCTGCCGACAGGTCATCCAGCATAGTGGCTACGGCGACCAATTCGTCCATCGCACGGGTCATTCGATCGGCGAAGAAGTTCATGGCAATGGAGCCAACATCGATGGCTTAGAGACGCAGGACACTCGCCGACTGATGCCGAGGACCTGTTTTTCTATTGAGCCGGGAATCTACCTATCAGGCGAGTTTGGAATCAGAAGCGAACTGGATGTGTACCTCGCGGAGCGTGAGACATTGGTATTTGGGTTGCCGTTGCAGGGCGAGATCATCTCCATTTGCTAGCCCAGTCCATTCCTTGACAGTGCCTCCTACTGGCCTATAGAGTTGATTCGACAGGAAAATAGAGTACGGCCCACGGCGATTTGTCGGGCTAAGGAAAAGGACCCACGCCATGTTCGGTACCATGGGGATCTCGGAACTCATTATTATCCTCGTCATTGTCCTCATCATTTTCGGGGCGGGAAAACTTCCACAAATCGGTGAGGGGGTCGGCAAAGCGCTCAGAGGGTTCAAAAAAGAAGTCAACGATATCCCTGCGCCAGATGCAGCACCGCCCGAAGCGAATCAACCGGCACCCATGCAGGCCCAATCAACACTTCAAGCTGCACCTGCAGCGGCAATGACGCATGGACAGGCCCCTGCCGCTCCGAAGCCCACGGCACCCTATATGCCTGGGCCGGAACTGACTCCCGGGACCACTGCTTCCTTGATGCACAACATGGCTGCTCCGCCACAGCCGGATCGGCCACTGACCTCCACGGCAGCCCGGCCAGTCTCAGTCCAAACGACAGGGCAGGGCAACCAGCCCCCGACGATGGAAGAACGAGCGGCGGCCCCCGCGCCGGTAATGCGGGCGCAGTACCCACCTCTTCCTGCGGGCGCCCAAGTGAAACCTGTGGTCAATCGCCCCTCAGCCATTGTCAACAAAGACGCCGTGACCCGTGTGCAGGCACAGCAGGCGGCGATAAAGGCGAAGGCTGCGCAACCGGCCAGCACTTCCTCGGGGGATATGCAGAATTTGGGAGAAGGACTTGGGGATGCGTTGCGGACGTTTAAGCAGGCCGTGGCCGATGTCCGCAATTCTGTCGATCCCGAGATACGAACAATTCAAGCCGAAATGGATTCGGCCCAGAAGGAATTCCAACAATCCATCGAAGCGGCCAAAGAACTGCCTGCCTTTCACGAAGAGCCTCCTAAACAAGCGTGAACTGGGGGCAGTCTTTATCAGCTTACCTGATGTCGGCACCCTGCTCTGTCGCACGTCATCTCGCACCATAGGGTACGCAGTTGTCGCGTCAGTCCTCTGTCTCGCTGGTTGTGCCCAGGATTCTCCACCATTCTCGAGGGAGCGTACGGTCTCTCGTCATTGTTAGAGTTGCTCCGCGATGAGGCACCAGAGATACGGCGGATGGCTGCAGAGTCTCCGGGCAAGATCGGCGATGCACGAACCACGGACTCCATTCTTCCCTTCATTCACGATCCCGCAGCACTAGTCCGCGAAGCGTCGGTGCTGGCCATGGGACGCTTGAAGCCTGCAGCTACTAATGGGAGTGGTGGTTCTGTTGACACAGGCGCTGCAGGATCCTGTTAAATCGGTCCGGCAGGCGGCGGTAGCGGCGATTGGCGTAATAGAACCAGGTTCTCAATTATTGGAGCCTGTCGTAGGCTTACTGCGATCTCCGGACGCAACGATAGAAGAGCGACAGTGCGGGCATTGCTACGAGCCGACTCAAGCTAATGGGTTCCTACCCTCGTCGCAGCAGGGCGTGACTCCGATGCAGAGGTTCGTCAGAGGATCGTGGCGGTGGTGGGTGAGTGGAGAGGGTCGGCGTCCTCCCCTTGGCTCAGAGAGCGGTTGGTAGAAGATCCCTCGTCTGGCGTGAGAGCAGAGGCTGTCTATCGTCTTGGACTGCTCAACGACCCTGAGGCTAGGGCGGCACTCGATACGACTATCGCGAAGGATTCAGACAATGGGGTGCGGCGCTGGGCGAAACCAAGAACTTAGTAGGATGCTGAAAAAGGGGGGATGGGGATAGCGGGACAATCCCCTTGCTCGCGCAACGCGCGGCCTCAGAAGGATGCGAGGGAGCAGGCAGACCGTTTTTCTTGCTCGCAGAGCCCCCACGATAAAGCGGTGGTCGCTCAATGCGCGCAGTGAAGAACAATCTGCCTACTTTCTCTGGGGAAGTTGGGGAATCTGAAGGCCCTCGCTCGGGCTAATGGCACGTCTCGGGAAATCGATTGCGAAGCAATCTGAGGGTAGGGCGGGTGAAAATATCTGCCAGTGGGTGGGCGGGTGAGAATGTTGCGCGCGCGCAGTTGGGATCACTCACCCACCCCTTACAAAATGCAACTCAATGCGACCTCGCTGGACGGCATTTTTGAGCATCTTGCGGGCTAACCAACAATCATCGCGAATGTCCCATTCACAGAGTCTCACCGAGGATGAAAATAGTTTTTCCGCAACCTGTTAGGTCGCAAGGCGGGAACGATTCAACGCGTCCACAAGCTCGATAAGCTCTTTGCGGGCCTTTTCATCGATATCGGTAAATTGGACGCCCATACCAGGAAAAAGCAAATGCCGTTCAGGCTTGTTGCGAGTCCAGGCGACCTTCGCTTTGGCCTTGTGTTTTTCCCAAGGACGATCGGGCAGTGCAAACTCAACGGAAAGCTCGGTCCCAGGAGCTAGCGGGGCGCTGCTTTCGATGAACAACCCACCTGCACCAATGCCGCCGGTTAAGCTGTCAACCTGTCTTCCTTCCGGTGTCGTGTAACGAACCTTGACGGCCAGCGGGGCTCTCGGGTGAGAGCGCGCATGGGCGAATCGTACATCGTCGTCGCTGGCAAGAATCTGTTCAATGACTGCTCCCCACGATAGGGTGCCGAGCAGTTTTCCCGTGGCACTATGAATACTGACCACTTCCTGGTCGGCATTCACCTCAAGGACTTTGCCCTCATGCCCTTCCGTCATGATCACAGAATGCTTCATGGTCATACCCTGGTATTGAAGGCGGGCCGCTTCAGTGGCAAATGGATACTCACTAGGCTGACTGTCCGACGGTTTGGAGAGATTTCACCAGTTCGAGCACGCGGTTACGGATATCGGGGTTAATCTCCGTAAAGCGCACCCCCATGCCAGGACTAAACGTATATTGGTCTGCTTTAGGACACACCCACGCGACAAGACCCTTCGCTGGTAACCACTCTGACGGCTGCTCTGGTAGCGAAAATTCAAGGGCAAGCTTGGTGCCGACCGGTAGAGTGCTCAGGCTTTCTATAAAGAGCCCGCCTCCGCCAATGCCACTTGCGCGACTTTCAAACTGCTGGCCTTCCGGGGTTATGTACTTGACACGGAAGGTGAGTGTGACGCGCGGCTCATTCCTGACTTCTCGGCTCGCCTGGGGTTTACGATAGGCAAGAATCTGGTCGATGACGAAGTCCCAGGACAGGTTGCCCATGGGTTCGCCGTTGATCCCTAGAAGGGTAATCACTTCACGGTTTGCATCAAGGTCGAGGGCTTTCCCTTTGTGTCGAAGGCTTGAAGACACGGGATATTTCACACGTCCTCCACGTTCAATCTGTAACGCAAGTATAGCGCAGCGTTTCATCTTGTCGAGGAAAAGCGTAGAGTCGTAACCATCGCTACAGGCATAGAAGAAAGAAGGGGTGGAGAGTATTCGAGAAGAAAAGACGTGAAGAAGCCTCCGGCCAAGATGATCCTGGCTTGGAGGCTCCTTGGTAGACCCCACTGGATGATAAAAATCTCTATACCTATAACGACTTAAGCTGTCTTTACCTCCTTGTCTTGCTCGAAGATCCGGATGGGATCGTGCTTGCCGAGGATGGCATCCTCAGTGATGAGGACTTCCTTAATCTGCTTCTGAGAAGGGGCATCGTACATCACGTCCAGCATCACATCTTCGAGGATGGCACGCAATCCTCGCGCGCCGGTTTTCTGGTGAAACGCTTTCCGTGCGATCGCCCCGAGCGCGCCCTCCGTGAACTTGAGCTTCACCTTCTCAAAAGAAAGCAATTTCTCATACTGTTTCGTGAGCGCGTTTCTCGGCTCGGTCAAGATTCGAATGAGAGCGCGTTCATCCAGCTCATCTAAGGTAGCGACAACCGGCAGCCGACCGACAAACTCCGGAATCAATCCGTACTTGAGGAAGTCTTCCGGCTGAACTTTCGCGAACAGTTCGCCCAGTCGTATTTCGCTCCGTCCGCGAACTTCGGCTCCGAATCCCATCGCCTTCCGATTCAAGCGTTGCTCGATAATTTGCTCGAGCCCGACGAACGCTCCGCCGCAGATGAACAAAATGTTGCTCGTATTGATTTGAATAAACTCTTGATGCGGATGCTTGCGTCCGCCTTGCGGCGGCACGTTGGCGACAGTCCCCTCAATGAGCTTGAGCAGCGCCTGTTGTACCCCTTCGCCAGAAACGTCGCGGGTGATGGACGGACTGTCGCTCTTGCGGCTAATCTTGTCGATTTCATCGATGTAGACTATGCCCCGCTCGGCCCGTTCCACATCGTAGTCCGCAGCTTGCAGAAGCTTGAGAATGATGTTTTCCACATCTTCTCCGACGTACCCTGCCTCGGTGAGCGTGGTCGCATCAGCCAGCGTGAAAGGGACATCCAAGTACTTCGCGAGGGTCTGGGCCAACAGCGTTTTCCCCGTGCCTGTGGGCCCCAGCATGAGGATGTTGCCCTTCTGGAGTTGCACATCGTCAACATCTTTATCCTTGGACGAGATTCGTTTGTAGTGGTTATGCACGGCCACCGCGAGAATTTTCTTGGCCCGTTCCTGTCCCACGACGTATTGATCCAGGTGGTGTTTAATTTCCACCGGCTTTTTGAGTTTCGACGAAATTTCTTCTTTGGCTTCTTCCCAATCCTCGGCAATGATGTCGTTACAGAGGTTGACACATTCATCGCAGATGTAGACGGTGGGCCCCGCAATCAATTTGCGGACTTCGTCGCGGCTCTTTCCACAGAACGAGCAGCGGAGATGTCGATCCATCTTATCTGGCTTCGCCATGCGTCCTCCCTTGTTACTTATCCTTAGCCGCGTCTTTTCCTGCGTCACCACTGACAGCCTTGAGGAGTTTCGGTGGCCGTGTAATGACTTCGTCGATGAGACCGTACCGCTTGGCTTCTTCTGCCGACATGAAGTAATCCCGTTCGGTATCCAGGGATATCTTCTCCAGAGGCTGGCCGGTATGTTTGGCCATGATTTCATTGAGTCGTTCACGGATTTTCAAAATCTCTCTGGCATGAATGTCGATTTCAGTGGCTTGCCCCTGAAACCCGCCCATAGGTTGGTGAATCATGACCCTCGCATTCGGCAAGGCGAATCGCTTCCCTTTGGTTCCTGCGGTGAGCAAAAAAGCCCCCATGCTGGCGGCCTGGCCTAGGCAGATGGTGTTAATCGGAGGTTTCACATACTGCATGGTGTCGTAAATGCCCAATCCCGCCGTGACGCTTCCCCCGGGGGAGTTGACGTAGAGATTGATATCTTTTTCAGGGTCTTCTGCTTCGAGAAACAAGAGCTGGGCAATAATCAGGTTGGCAAAGATGTCGTCGATCGGCGCGCCGAGGAAGATGATCCTGTCTTTCAGGAGCCGAGAGTAAATGTCGTAGGCGCGTTCGCCTCGGTTAGTCGTTTCGATAACAATGGGAACTAGCATGCAGATCGTTCCTTTCCGATTAGCGGGATGCTGAAAAAGCTCGCCAGCATCGTTCTCGCGTCGTTCAGATCCTCAACGTACTTCCGAGGGTACGCCTCCGGTCTTCATTCGCTGCGGCCTTGCTGGACAAACTTTTTGAGCATCCCGCGTGGTGTGCTCCTATATTCCAACTCGCTGACCAATGAAATTCAGACCAGCCAGAACCGCTCGACACTATCCCTGAATCACCGCATTGCGGTATACAAAATCCAGGGCTTTATCCACCAAAATCCTGGTACGTAAATCATCAATGGACTCTTGTCCTCCGGCCTTGATCATCTTGACGAGATCTGCAGCCGGCATTTTGAGCTCCGACGCCAGCCTCATAATTTCGGCGTTGAAATCGTCCTGCGTGACCGTCAGCCCTTCTTTCTCGGCGATCGTTTCTAATACGAGGCTGACCTTCACACGGCGCGCCGCTTCGTCCCGATGTTCTTGGCGAAGGCTTGTGAGATCCTCCGTGCCGGGCGACTCCTGGGCGCCACCCTTCCGCTGTTGCTGCTGCACGTGCTGGCGGATGATGGCCTCCAGCTCACGCTCTACTAGGGTTTCCGGGAGATCGAAGTGGTGGGTGTCTATGAGCCGCTTAACGATCGTATCCTTATAGGTATCTTCGATCTCTCGCTTCAGCCCCTGCTCCATCCCCTCTCGCAGTTTATCTTTGATTTCCTGGAGCGAGTTGTAAGGACCACAATCTTTGGCAAATTCATCGTCCAGGGCCGGCAGTTTCTTTTCCTTGACGGATTTGATCGTCAGCGTAAACACGACTGTCTTACCGGCAACGCGGGGATCGGGATGGCCTGCTGGGTACGGCTGGGAGATTTCGAGCACATCGCCCTCTTTCTTCCCCCCGACATGCGGATCAATTTCCAATCCCAAAACGGACGCGTGTGATCCAACCTTGTGGAGCTGACCTTCTTTCTTCGTCCCTTCCAGCGGTGCTCCATCGAGCGCACCTTGCACATCCAGCACGATATAGTCCCTGTCCACGATAGTGTGGCCAGGAGCTGTGGCTTCCAGACGGGCCTGTTGTTCGCGCAAGACCTCAAGGCCTCGGTCAAGCTGTTCGTCTGTGACAGTGCGCTTGTCGGGCTTGAGCGAGATCGGACTCGGCGCCTTATAGTCCCGCAACTCGATATTCGGCCTGATCTCGACGGTCGCGGTAAACGTAAAAGGTTCGTTCTTCTTAATCTTCACACGGTCCAGCGGAGGAATCTCGACATGGACCGGCACAATCCCCGCTTGGCGGACAGCCTTGTCGTAAAAGTCCGGCACGAGGCTTCGAATCACGTCCTCTTCCACGGTTTTGGCATAGCGTTTTTCCAGTAAGGCCAAGGGTACCTTGCCAGGGCGAAATCCTGGGATGTTGGCTTGGCGGTTCAGTTCACCATAAGCGCGGGCAAACCGTTGCGTGACTTCATCGGCCGGCACCTCAATCTTGAGGGCGCGTTTCATTGGTCCTAGTTCAGTCACTTCCATTTTCATAGCTGGTGCGCACCCTTGTTCCTTGTAAGAAGCCTTGTGCTGACTACCGCGCCATCGCCGACCGTCCGGCCGTAATCTGGTGCGAGAGGGGGGACTTGAACCCCCACGGTTACCCACGAGATCCTAAGTCTCGCGCGTCTGCCAGTTCCGCCACTCTCGCAGGGTGGAGTATGCAGGAGCCGACCCCGGCATGATGAGCAAGCAAACAAAAAGACAGGTTCCTGTGGGTATTTTGTACCGTTGGATGTATCCCACTGTCAACCCATACTCCTGCGGGATGGAAGGGTGTTCACTTGTGTGCCTATAGGACAGTATGCACCCATAATGCGACGACCGTCTCTCGTCTATTCAAGGATTAATCCTGAAAATGGCGCAATGGGATCTGATTTGGCCTGAATGACACTGAGGCCTTTGTTAACGTGGCGCATGATGAGCGAGTTGCGCGCGAGGAACACGGACTAGGGATTGCTTCCCTCCTCTTCCATCTGCGACATTACGCGGTCCCGCTAAGGAGACTGCGATGGCTCGTGCCAATAAACCTCCCTCGAAACCGCCAGATCCCGTTGCTATCAATTCATCTGTACGATCAACGGTGGAGCGTGAGATCAAACTGGCGGTCAGTGACCACTTCCGTCTGCCCCATCTTCCCGGCACCCCGCTTCCACGACGCCTGCTAACTTCGACCTACCATGACACCTCCCAGTATGACTTGGCCCATGCTGGGATCACCTTTCGCCATCGAGTTGAGCGCGGGAAACAGGCCTGGCAACTGAAACTCCCTCTCATGAAGGGCCGGCAGGAAGTTGAGCTGGTCGATCGCCAGTCTACTCCCCCAACAATCTTCCGCGATCTGCTTTTTCTTCATATCGGACAACGGCCACTTATGCCTGTGGCAATCTTGCGAGTCTGGCGGGCGGGAGTCCGCGTAGGCACGGACCATGCCCCTGTCGCAGATGTCACGCTCGACCACGTGTCGGTCGTGAAAGACGGAGCGGTCTCTCAGCGTTTTCGAGAACTCGAAATCGAACAGGTGAATGGGAAGGACAGCACATTGCCGGACCTCGAACGGCAGCTCCGTCGAGCCGGAGCCGAAGATCATGACGGACGCCCCAAGCTCTTTCGCGCACTTTCTTTAGCGACTCCCAGCCCTGAGCCGCTTCCGGCATCGGATGCACCTGCCTTGGCTCATGTGAGGTGGGCTCTCGCACGTCATGCCCGGTGGCTGCTTGCGCATGATCCCGGCACCAGGCTCGGAAGGGAACCGGAGAGCCTGCATCAAATGCGCGTGGCCACGAGACAATTGCGCGCCGTCCTGCGCGCTGCCAGGCCTCTGCTGATGCCTGAATGGGCAGACTCGCTTCGGGATGAGTTGCGCTGGCTCGGACGACTGCTTGGACCGGCTCGCGACCTCGACGTGCAGCTCGCCTATTTCTGTGAGGAATCTGCCGCGCTGGATGCGCGAGACCGCCGGCCTTTGTCCCCTTTCATCGCCCATCTGGAAACCCAGCGGAATAATATCCAGGAAGTCCTGCTGAACGAGCTGAAGAGCGCACGGTATCTCGACCTCATCAGGCGGCTCCAGCAAGCGCCGCACGATCCAACCGCCGTCGAATCGACCGTGACATTGCATGACATTGCCAAGCAGGAATTCACAAAGTTGCGAAACGCGATCCGCCAGGCTGGTCACACACCCAACAATGCCACTATCCACGATACCAGGATCAAAACCAAACGAGCCCGCTATGCCGCCGAACTCGCGGAATCGATGGTCGGCAAGCAAGCCACACGCTTCATCAACAAAGCCCGCGTTGTACAGGACATCTTAGGCGTGCACCAAGACGCCATTCAGGCTGAAGCGTATATCCGAACGTTCCTCAAGCAATCGACCAGCACGCGGGCTGCATTTGTCGCCGGACGCATGGTCGAACGCCAACGCCAGCGTCGTGAGAAGGCTAAAAGAAAGATGCAGCGACTCTTGCGCGGACTCGTAAAGCGAGGCGAGAAAGCTTGGGGATAAGGAAATGCGCGACGAGCGGAAAAGGCGGGGCGGGGCAGAGCGCTACCGGATTACGGTGGATTTCATCAAACTGTCTGCCTGTGGAGGCGAGAACCCCTGGTATCCTCTGTGGCGCTCGGCGAGTTCCAACACGGAAAATGGCTGACCGTCCATCATTTCAGGCGCCGTAAAAATTTGCCGTAGCTGGCCACCGCGCGCGCCGACAATCTGACCGGTAAAGACCACCCCTTGTGCCTTCAACCGTTCAATCGCCTGCTCGATGTCTTCCACACGCACCGCGACATGATGGAACACCTGATCGCCAAATTGATTAACCCATCCGGGGATGATGCTGGTGCGGCCCCGGTCATCGGGATAGGCTTGATCCACAAAGAGCGCTGGGTACCCAACCTTCCGATAGACTTTCGCATACCAGTCTTCATACTCGATCGTTTCGCTATACCCATACCCAAGCCTCGTAAATTCCTCGGCACGCCGGTCGATATTCAGCGTCCGTAGCGTGAGATGATCTGCAACCGGGTAGAAGCCGACTCCCGCCTTGTCCAACGAATCCTGCAGCACCTTGGCTGCCCGATTTCGAGACAGATAGGCCTCAATCATCCTGGCGATCAGTGCATCCAACTCAACACCTGGTTCCATGGTCTACGCTCCTTGTTGCTTAGACATAGACATTATGAGCCGAACTGAATCCCCTGGGCCAGCGGCAAATCGTGACCCCAGTTGACCGTGTTCGTCTGCCGCCGCATATAGGCTTTCCAGGCATCTGAGCCGGCTTCGCGTCCTCCACCGGTTTCCTTTTCACCTCCAAAGGCGCCACCAATTTCCGCCCCTGATGTCCCGATGTTCACATTGGCAATCCCGCAATCGCTGCCGGCAGTGGATGTGAACCGTTCGCTGCTCTGCACATCGGACGTGAAAATCGCAGAAGACAGGCCTTGAGGTACCGCATTCTGCAACGCAATCGCATCGTCAAGTATCTTGAAAGGCATTACATAGAGAATCGGTGCAAAGGTCTCGCGCTGAACGATGGACCAATGGTTCTCCGCTTTCACGATGGCCGGTTCCACAAAATAGCCCGGCTGACTCAATACCTGCCCCCCATAAAGCACTTTTCCTCCCGCCTGCTTTACTTCTTCGATCGCCTTCCGATAGGCCTCCACCGCGGCGCGATCGATCAGCGGACCCAAGAGCACGCCTGGCTCTAATGGATTGCCGATGTGGATCTGCCTGTATGCCAAGACCAGCTTCGCAACCACTTCATCATAACGAGACTCATGTACAAACAGCCGTCTGGTTGTCGTGCAACGTTGGCCGGCGGTGCCGACCGCTCCGAACACGATGGCGCGAATCGCCAAAGAAATGTCCGCCGTCTGATCCACAATGATCGCGTTGTTCCCGCTCAATTCCAACAGCGTCCGCCCCAGCCGTTGCGCGACAGTCGCGGCCACCGCTCGACCCACCGGTACGGACCCCGTGAACGAAATCAACGGCAATCGGCAATCCTGGACCAACGTCTCTGCAATGGTCTTCTCAGCTGTCACCATCAGTGAGAAAATCCCTCGATAGCCCTGTTGCTCCATCACGCGGTTGCAGAGATGCTGCACCGCAATCGCGCAGAGCGGCGCTTTCGGTGAAGGCTTCCACACCACCGTATCTCCGGCAATCGCAGCCAGGAACGCGTTCCAGGCCCAGACCGCGACAGGGAAATTGAAGGCGGTAATCACACCGACCGGTCCGAGCGGATGCCATTGCTCCGACATCCGATGCTGCGAGCGCTCGGAATGCATCGTCGTTCCATACAGCATGCGCGACTGGCCCACGGCAAAGTCCGCCATATCGATCATTTCCTGAACTTCGCCGTCTCCCTCCGCTTTGACTTTGCCGACTTCGAGAGACACCAGCGAACCGAGCAGATCCTTGTGCTCCCGCAACGATGTGCCGAGCAACCGGACGAACTCCCCCCGCTTGGGAGCCGGGACAAGCCGCCATTGCTGAAATGCCTCTCTAGACTCCTTCGCGATGTGCTCATAGTCGTCGGCTGAGCAGGTGCGAATTTTCGCGATCGTCCCGCCTGTTGCAGGATTCACGGACTCCAGCAGCGGTGTGTTCTCGCCGGAAGTCCACCAATGGATTCCAGTGCTGCCGCCGGCGTTGACGGCACTCAAGCCCAATCCCTTGAGGATTTCCGCGGTAGACATCATTTGTAACAGGCTCCGAACCGATTCTTGAGCACGTCTTGCAACGGAAACGATTCCTGGGTCACGAATCCCCTGTACTGTGTAGGCGCCGCAAGCACTAGGTCGGCTACGGCACACAAGCTCGAGGCGGTCGTCACTTGAATGGCAGACCACAGTTTTCCTTTAATGCATTGGGGATAGATCTTCTTCACATAGTTTTCCTCGAACAAGGCGCCTTCCTTCATCCCCATGACAGAGGCATAGATCAGCACGACATCCTGCAGTGTCTGGGGAACCGCTCGTTCAAGGATTCGTTTGAGCGTCTCACGGTCCTCGTTCAGCTTGAGATCTTTCATCAAGAGGTGGATTTTCTCGCAATGGCCCGGATACCGCAGCGTCTTATAGTTCATGGTCCTGACTTTCGCTGCATAGGTGTCCGCCAATGTTCCCAATCCTCCTGAGGTGTTGAACGCTTCGTACAGGAGTCCATCCACCTCGATCGTCTCATACCCTTCAAGGGGAAGAAGCGGCACCTTCTCCCCCTCCTCAATTCCGTAACAGATGTTGCCGTACTCATTGATCAGCCCATCGGTGGACCACGTGAGCGAATACTTGAGGGCATTACTGGGATGGACCGGCAAGGCTCCGACCCTCATTTTCACCGTGTCCACCGTATCGAAGTGGGTGATCAAGTCGTGCGCCGCAATGCTGATGAATCCAGGGGCAAGACCGCATTGCGGCACAAAGGCTTGCGGCGAGTCGATACTCAATACTTTAACCTGATTGGTCACCTCGATGTCTTCCGTCAGGTCGAAATAGTGAAGCCGGTGTTCTCGGGCCAATCCGGCTACAACTGGGTTGCAGAAATACGGAAGGCTCGACAGGACTGCATCGAATTGATGTGCCGTCAGGTATGCGCTGATGGAGTCGGGGTGTCGGGCGTCGAGGTGCAGGGGCGTCACTCGCGAGAGGCCAAGATCCTCGACGAACCTCTTGGGGGCGTCGAGGCTGATGTCACCGAAACAAACCTCATAGTCGCCACTTTCTGACAAGAGACAGGCAACCAGGGATCCGATCTTTCCAGCACCCAGGACAAGTACACGATGCATAGTAGACCTCATGTGAGATCAGTATACTCCTGCTCTAGGTCACCAATGAAGAACATCTCACTTTCAGCAGCGCTAACTGGTGTGGCACGCGTTGAAAGCAGGAAAAACCTTTCTTGTAGTATGAACCGTCAGCCTCGGCAAGAGGGATTACGGCCAGGCCTCAGCGAAAACAGTCTAGACCTTCTGACAAAGGAAGACCGGTGAGGTGCAGGACTTTCGAATGGAGTAATAGTATAAGTCACTGATTATTAATGATGTCTTAGTCGTGAAGCGAGAGAAGACTTTGTGATACGCTGACACACTGTCAGGAGCAGCGGATATGTTGCGAATGCCCTCTCGAGTTGTGTTTCCGTTCGGCTATCGGATCTCCGTACGCCAACTTTCCGATACTGACATGGATCGTCGGGACCCGAATGCCGACGGTATCTGGGACGATGCCACGAAGACCATTTATCTGCGCAAGCGCTTGCCCGTGACCAGACGGCGCTACATTCTTGCCCACGAACTTGGCCATGCCTGGCTCGACTGGCAGCATCGGCATCTTGATAACGGCAAAGCCAAAACCTAGCAGCCTGCAAAAATCCTCTCTTTGTACACGACTTGAATACCCAATATTTGTTCCACTAGCTGACTTTGGTTCCGGCTAACTTCAGCACCACAGCCCATTCGGCTTCTGTGACTGGTTGGACCGAGAGACGAGAGCCTTTTCGCAACAAGACCATACCCTGCAGTTTAGGTTCCTGCCTTAATCGATCGAGCGAAAGACCGGTCTTGAATGTCTGACGATACCGAATGTTCACCATATCCCATCGTGGAGCAGAGGAAACACTGGCTGGGTCATAGTGGTGGTTGGTCTTGTCGAACTGCGTCTCATCGGGATAGGCGGTCCGCACGACTTCCGCAATCCCCACCACGGCCGGCGGCTCGGCATTGCTATGATAAAAAAGTACCTGGTCGCCGGCGGCCATCGTACGCATGAAGTTGCGCGCCTGATAATTCCGCACTCCATCCCAACAAGTCGTCTGCTTGGGGGCTTGCGCAAGATCCTCGATCGAAAATACACGTGGTTCGGATTTCATTAGCCAATAGCGGCGCCCTTGTGCCATCACATCACCTCTTCCTGCTTGGTCATTTGCCTTACTCCATGTATGCTGTCGACGATGCCCCTTGTTCGATTGAGACCTGCTGATGGAACTGACTCCATTCTTCTTCGGGCTGTATAAGTTCGTCAAGTACGGTCTCTACCCACTGACGTGGGTTGTGCTGCTCCTCAGCGTAGCGACGGTCTTGGCCCTCTTGCCATTTTCTCCCAGACGCCTGCGATGGGTGCGCCAACTCCTTATGTTTTCCCTCCTTCTCCTCGTGGCGCTATCCAGTCCATTGATCGCCACCCCGCTGATCGGTTCGCTCGAATCCTGGTACCACCCCCCACGGCTGACACCATCCGATCGCTTCGACGCCATCGTCGTATTGGGAGGAGGCATCAATGCGAAAGGTTCCCTTCGACCAACCACCGAGCCATCTTCCTATTCCAGAAATCGAACCATTTGCGGCGTGGATCTCTACCAGCAAGGCTATGCCCCCACGTTGGTGCTGACGGGAGGAGACGGTCAAGTCTTCGGCACGGGCCCCCAAGAAGCGGTCGAAATGAAACGATGGGCGGTTCGCCTCGGTGTTCCCGAGTCCGCCACAAAAATCGATACAGAAGCCCGCAACACCTACGAAAACGCGGCAGGAACCAAACGGCTGCTCGGACCCGCGTCAATTCTACTCGTGAGTTCAGCCAGCCATCTGCCACGCGCGGTCCCGGTATTTACGAAGCAAGGCTTCCGCGTCACGCCGGCCCCCTGCGACTATGTCTCACAGAACCTGCCACGAGAGAGTTTGGATGACATTGACCCGTTTGATGTCTTGCCGAGCGATATCCAGCTACAGCACACCAAGGAAGCAGTGACCGAAGTAGCAGGCATAGTGATCTATTGGCTGACAGGGAAACTTTAGCAGTAGACTGAGAAAGTTCGCTAGGGTTGTGGTTGGTACGAAGACCGCCCTTTAAACATCCCGCTAACGACCAGGCTGCGCGGGAGAAGGACCGAGACGGTACAGGCCTCCTCTGTGATCAACCACATAGACTTCACCCATTTCGTCCTCGCCGAACGAAGAAATCCGCATTCCGCTCTTTCGAAGCACGCGCGGCTCGCTGTCTCCGGCAACGCTGCTCCCGACAAGAACAGCAAAGATCTCTCCACTGCAGTAGTCTCCGAATAGGTAGCTCCCCTGGAGCGCAGGGAGATTCCGGCCTCGATAGACATAGCCTCCCGTCACTGAACATCGGCCTTGGTCGTGGCCATACTCGGAGGCCGGCATGATCAGCCCCTCAACCTGACAGTCCTTCTCCGGAAGGAAACAATGCCTTCCCTCCATGATATGCCAGCCGTAGTTGCCCCCTCGCGTGACAAGATCGATCTCTTCCCATTTGTTCTGCCCGACGTCGGCAAGCCAGAGCGCTCCAGTTTCACGATCGAAGGAGAATCGCCAGGGATTCCGAACCCCATAGGCAAAGATTTCAGGACGTCCACCCGCGCGCGCGAATGGATTGTCCGCTGGAATGGCATAGGGCGGCGCGCCATCCACATCGATGCGGAGAATTTTCCCCAGCAGCTCCGCCGGGTCCTGTGCGCGATTCTGGGGATCGCCTCCTGAGCCGCCGTCGCCTCGACCGACGTACAGAAACCCATCCGGTCCAAATGCCACCATCCCCCCATTGTGATTCGCATAGGGCTGAGGCACGATCATCAGCGTTCGCTCCTCGGTCGAGGCCTGTAGACTCAGGCCCTGCCGACGATACTCAGCGAGGACCGTGGCACCATCATTGCGCCTGGTATAGTTCACGAAAAATCGGCCGTTCTTCCGGTGGTTCGGATGAAACGCCAGCCCGAGCAATCCACGCTCTCCTCCCGACAAGACCCGGTTCGTGATGTCGAGAAACGGCTTATCCTGAAGGACGCCCTGCACGATGACTCGAATCGTTCCAGGCTGCTCGACGACAAAAAGCTGCCTGGACCCATCGCCTGCATGGGTCAGATAGAGCGGCGACTGAAGACCTTGGGCAATCACTGGCACGAGATCGACCTCCAACTCCGTCACACGAACGCCCGTCTCAGCCTCTCCCACAGGCCAACACAGCAGAAGACCTAGAAGCAACGCCCCGGGGCCACCGGATATGATTGCACCCTTCATTGATCGCTCCTCCAACCAGGATTATTTATAAATGCCGTCGCGAGGCGTTCGAAACCGAAGCCAGCCTGGGTTTCTCGCAAGTAATGCCGACGGAGGCGCACGGGCATTCCGTCGAGGAGGCCGAGCGAGAAAAGCCCCGTCGGACCAGAGGACCAGTTGACGTAGCAGGTATTCATAAACAGTTCGGGCTAGCTTGGAGACTCGAGAACGGCGAGTAGCGCGCGATAGGTCAACTCTCGAACCCTGGCCTTCGACGACGGCTGGTCGCTGCTGTTTATATCCAACCACACACGATCAGTCACCTGAGCACGGGCATCGTTACAAAGCCCCCACATCTGGTGAAGAAACCCGTCCGGTAATCCGACTTGCACCCCTTCGGACTCAATGCGATCGTCTAGAATGGCCAACAAATCGGACAGCGCCTGATCCGACCGGTAGGGTGTAGGGGAAAAACCAAAGGAGGCATGGGCCGCCGTCTCTTGCTTCGCCTGCTCGACCAGATCCCGCATGTATTCTTTGAGCAAGCCCGTCACATGACCGGACAACGCCATACCGCTCTCCTTTGCCCATATTATGCAGCTGTACTGGAAAGGGAGCAAGAACCACTGGTTGCTCTGGTTTGTTTCGTTTATATGGTTGAACCAGAGAAATCAGATGAACCAGACAAACCGCAAACAAAGCAGGCGGACGTTTTCAACAGCCTGTACTGGTTGCGCGGTTGACCAGCCGACGAACGGTTCTCTATGATGCCGACAAAACAGCAGAACGAGGAGAAAGTTTGTGATGGTCGAACGTTTTGAGGTGGCGCTACATACCCCTGCAGGACGGCTAACCACGGCCATTGATGTGCCGACGGGCTTCATCCCCATCATGGCGATTGTCCCAGTCACGCGCCGCCTGGGGGATGAAGCCGCACAACTGGAAATCCAGCAGGCCATTACAGCAGGCCAGACCATTTCCTGCCGGATGGGCTGCGCCGCTTGTTGCCGTATGCTGGTTCCGCTTTCCGCACCGGAAGCGTTTGCGTTGCGCGAGTATGTGGACCAGCTGCCGATAGATCGACGAACCCATCTGCTGAATCGCCTCAGAGACAGGAAGGATAAACTGAAACGAGCGGGTCTGTGGGACCGGCTCAACGATGTTGCAGAGGCCAATAGGCCAGTGCCAGACGAGGAACTCGATCCGATTAACCGGTCCTACTATGCACTGAGAATCCCATGTCCCTATTTAGAGGACGAGATGTGTTCGATTTATGAGTCACGACCAGCCGCATGCCGGGAACTCCTCGTCACTTCGCCGGCACAACTGTGCCAGGATTTGGTGAGGAATCCGGTCACACCCCTTCCAGTCTCGATGCGAATCAGTTCCATTCTTGGGCTGGTCTGGGGAACCTTGACCAGTTCTCCCCCTCGACTCATCCCACTCCCGATGGCCTTAGAGTGGGCTGAACGACATGAAGAGGAGTCCAGACGAACCTGGTCCGGCTCGTCCCTCTTGGACCAAGTCCTCGATAACATGTGGCGGTTCCTCAGTCAGGCGTTTCAGAAACGTAGCAAAGAAGCTGACAGCTAGATTCTACTGCTGTGAGTGAAGAGGAGAGACTGCATGCAAAAACCTGTGATTGTTTGTTTGGACTTGGAAGGGGTGTTGGTGCCGGAGATCTGGATCAACGTTGCACTCAAGACCGGCATCGACGAACTGAAAATTACAACCCGCGAGATGCCGGATTACGATGCCTTGATGAAACGGCGCCTGACCATCCTGGACCAGCACAAGCTCACCATTCACGATATCCAGGCGGTCATCGACAAGATGGGTCCGCTGGAGGGAGCCATGGATTTTGTCACCTGGCTCCGCGAGCGATGCCAGGTGATCATCTTGTCCGATACGTTCTATCAGTTCGCCCTACCGCTGATGCGCCGGCTGGGATTCCCAACGCTCTTTTGCAACCAGCTGGAGATCGATCAAGCCGGCCACATTGTCAATTACCACATGCGGATGCAGAATCAGAAGAAACACTCGGTGGCGGCACTGAAGTCCCTCAATTTTCACGTCCTGGCCGCCGGCGATGCCTACAACGATACCGCCATGTTAGGAGAAGCCCACGCGGGATTCTTTTTCTGTCCCCCAGAGCATCTTCCCAAGGAGTTCCCGCAGTTTCCAGTGACGAGAACCTACACGGAGCTGCAAGCGCGCTTCGCACAGGCAGGGAATTTTAGATAGCTTTCAGCTGATGGCTTGTTGAATTTCATTCACCACCGCCAGCACTCGCCTGCCATATCGTTCTGCCTTCAAAACGCCGATGCCGGGAATCTCCAACAGGGCAGCGGGCGTCACGGGCTTGTAGCCGGCTATGGCCTTCAGCGTTTTGTCATGAAATATTACAAAGGCCGCGACGCCCTCTTCCTCCGCAAGCTCCGTGCGGAGCTGCCTGAGCCGTTCAAAGAGCTGCGGATCCGCCGGCGATGCTCGCAGGGCAACCACAGATGCGGCGCTTTCTCGGAATGGCTTTGTCACCGGTGAATCGGGCTGAGGCTCCTCTCTCTGTTTCAACACTACTGCATCGATCCCTTGCAGAGCTTCCTGTCCCCTGCGCGTCACATCGAGAGTGGGATACTCCGTGCCTTCGACCTGAAGATACCCTGAGTCGATCAGCTCCCGCACTAGACCGGTCATGGACAGCTTCGTACGCGCGCGGCACATTCCGTATGTCGGGCAATCTTCTGCGCCATACGCCTGCATCGCTTTCGAACGGCTTCCGCGAAGAATCTCGACAATTCGACTCACGCCAAACCGCCCCCTGCACCAGGACACGGTCTCCAGGATGGCTTTCGCGGAAGCGGCATCATCATGGGAGACCTCCCGACTCGGCTGCCGCACCGGAGCGACGCAACGGTCACAAAGGCCGCAGGGGCCTAGGGCCAGCTCGGCTTCGTCGCTGAAATACTCAAGAATTGCGAGCTGTCGACAGGTCGATACCGATACGTATCCCAGCATTTCTTGGAGGAGCGTCTTCATCCGCTTAGCGCGTTCGGCGCCTTCGGGATCTTGTGACGCCTGCTGAATAAAATATTCCTGCGTGGCTAGATCCCGCTCATGGAACAACAACCAGCAGGCAGCAGGTCGTCCGTCGCGGCCGGCCCGCCCGACCTCTTGGTAATAGGCCTCCACACTTCCCGGAATGTCGAAATGGACGACCAGCCGGACATCCGACTTATCGATACCCATGCCGAATGCATTCGTGGCAGCCAGAATCCTCACGGTCCCCCGGCGAAAGTCTTCATGCACAAGCCGCCGCTCCTCATCCGAGAGACCCGCATGGTAGTAGCCGACCGACTCGTGAGACTGTTCAAGCCATTCCGCGACATCCTCTACCGTCCGGCGCGTGGCGCAATAGATCAGGACCGTGCCTTTCTCCGTCTCATGAACCAGCCGCTCCAACGTTGCCAGTTTCTCCTGGCGGGTTTGGCAATGACGAACGGACAAGGCGAGATTGTCCCGGCGGAAACCCGCGACCAGCCGGAACGGATCGCGAAGCGACAATCGTTTGCACAGATCCGTTTGCACACGAGCCGTAGCCGTGGCAGTCAGAGCCAGGCAAGGAGGATTCGTCAGTTCCTGTCGAAGGCGGCCGATCTTGAGATAATCGGGTCTGAAATCGTGGCCCCATTGGGAAATGCAGTGGGCTTCGTCGACCACCAAGAGCGAGACCCACAGCGACCGCAAGAGCTGGAGAAACCCCTCATGCTGCATCCGTTCCGGCGCCAGATAGAGCAACTGAAGCTGTTTCTGATTGAGGTCCTCCATCACGCGGTGCTTTTCAATCCCCGTGAGGCCAGAATGAAACGCCGCCGCCGCTATTTTTCGCTGCTTCAGGCTTGCCACCTGATCTTGCATGAGTGCGATGAGCGGAGAAATGACCAACGTTAACCCGGGCAAGAGTGTCGCAGGCAATTGATAGCAGAGCGACTTGCCCTGGCCGGTCGGCATGACCGTCATCGCATCACGCCCAGCTAGCACGGCGCGAATGACCTCCTCCTGGCCTGGACGAAACTTCGCAAACCCGAACTGTTCGCTGAGCTGTCTGGTCAGATCATCCACGGTGAGATTATAAAAACGATGGACGGTTGGGGAACATGTGCGCGAGGGGAGTATAGAGGACCGACTCACCGTGGGCAAGGCCGGAGCAGCAAAGTTAGGTTTAGGTGAAGGTTGAAGGTCTTACTAGAAGTTCACCCAGAGCTGGGCATAGGCGAAATCCTGATCGGTGCTCGTGCCCAAGTTCTGCTCGATATATGCGCCGGCAAAGAGGTGCCCATAGCCGGCTTGGAAGGACAACTTGCCATCCATGAAAAAGCGCGTCCAAATGATATCCAATTCGTTGCCTATGTGCCGCGTGGTGTTGTTCGTCTTCGAATAGACATAGACAGTTTGGGCGGCGCGATACCAGTTATCCTTCGTGTTGGCCAAATTCAAACTAGTGGCCCAAATTTCAATGTGGTCATCCTTGGTTGGGCGAAACTGGAGGTTAATCGAGGGTTTCATCATGTTCCTCCAGCCCATGGTATCCATGTAGCCCATGTGGATATGGTTGGTCCCCCACAAATTCTCAAACGTGTTGGCAGTGCTACAACCTGTGGCACCACCGCCAGGGAGCGTGCAGTTTGCCCTGCCATCGCCGGAGGCATAGTCGAAGTTGAACGCCAATCGAGGCTTCCAGGTCCACTCGTAATGCGTATAGCCGATCCAGTTTCTAGTCGCCCAGGCATTGATGTGGAGATATTTTTGGTTTCCATAGCCTGCCTCGGGCCCACGGTTGTCGCCCATTTCACCGAACTGGTAGATCGTTTCGTTCCATCCGTCAAAGTTATCTTTGCGCATCTCGATCCGGCCTCCGACCATGTGACGAGTCTGATTCGAGTGTTTCGGCGTACCGATACCTTGATTATTGTTGTCCCCTGAGTTGTATCGGTTGGAGTACAGGATGTAGTAGGGTTCGATGACGAATCCCGGCACCGACTTGATCTGGTTGTAGAAGAGAAACACGTCGGAATCGATGTTCGCGCTGCCATTATTCAATGTGGGGTTGGTGCTACCTGAAACAGGAAGGTTGTTATGGAGAGCGCCGAGCGGCTCTCCTTGCCCGAGATCGGACTCAGAAGTGCGAAACCACCCCGCCCAACTATCCCAGGCCTTGGTGCTATATTGCAGCATGATACCGTCAAAGGCAAATCCTGTGTTGGACCAGTCGAAGGCGCCGAATATAGACTGGTTGCCAAACACGACATATTGCCGACCAGCCTTCACGCTCAAGCCTTGGGCCCCGGCGAAGTTCCGGATCAACATATAGCCGGCTCGGACGCCCAAAACGCCGCCGTTCCCGAAACAACTCGGGTTCGCGCAGTTCTGGCCATTCTGAGCCCTCTGGTTGTCTTGGACCGGGGTACCCTGTTGCCCGTTAGCGCCCCACACGGATGCGTATTGGAGTTCCATGTAGAAATTCACGTCCGAGGAGAGGTCATAGCCGAAACCCAAACGCGCCTTCTGTAGAGCGTAGCTGTCGTTTGCCTTACCAGGAGTACCGTTCGCAGAGGTTTGGCCGTTGAACGAATTGCAGGCCCCCAAAGTAGTATTAGCAGCCATGGCGCTCCCGAAGCAGATATTGTTCCGCATTTCATACCGCACGCGAAGGTCGGCACGCATCCAGAACTTGTTGATGTCGAAGTTCTTCCCGATCTTCGGATCGTAGAGTTCGTATGAGTCTTTGTCCGGAATCGCTCGCGCAACGACAGCGGCATGGGTGATTTGTTCACCCTCCGGCAATTCATACGCGGCTTGCGCCGGAGCCGTCACGAATGACATCCCCACTGCCATCACGGCCACACTACAGAGGAGGGCTAGACCGGCCCACCCGGTCTGTCTGATATTCCTCATACCGCTCTCCGGTGAATTTGAGAGAACGCCCGTCGGTGAGTCATGAGATGGTGGGGCAACTAATCGAGTCGACCGCAATAAGAGGCAGGGCTGACAATCAACAATAAACTGGACAAGTCGTATACCCACCAAGATGAAAATGGCGGCTGCTCAGGGGGCTCCCGTGAGCCTCGAATGGCATTCATTACACGAGAGATGGACTTACACCATCAGGTCGAGACTGCTACATCTACCGGCCGGTAGGCAGACCAAGGCCTACTCGTCTCGCCCTTCCCGCTTTTTTCACCGCACCTTCACGCCTGATTGTTCGATCCCTTTGACTCGATCTGTTTCTCTGTCGGCGTCGTCACAGCGCTGATCTGCTCTTCCGCGTCCTTGATCGAGGCCTGAAAGTCCTGCTCGACCATCTTCACTTCCTGCTGAATCATATTGAGTTCGGGCTCGACAGACTTCCGTAAATCATCCGCCGTGGCCTTGAACCCCTTGACCGCTTTCCCGACTTGGCGAGCGACTTCAGGCAACTGCTTAGGGCCAAACAGCAAGAATGCAATCACCAAAATAATGAGAACTTCGCCGATGCCCAATCCGAACATGGTTCGTCATACGCAACACATCACGCGCCATGCGAAAAGCAAAAAAGGAAGCGTCTGATTCCTCTTGGCGCTTCACGCCTGACGCCTCATGCCTCACGTCTCCCTAACCTTGTTTGACCTGCTTCCCCGATGGAGCCGGCGCTGTAACCGGTGGGACGGCCTGCGATTGCGCGACCTGCGGCGGCGGCGCTTCGGGCGCCTCGGACGGAGGAGGCGTCACGTCAATGGCATCAGCCTCGTTGACACTCTTTTTAAATCCTTTAATAGCCTTCCCAAGCCCCTCACCCAACTGCGGAATCCTGCCGGCGCCGAAAATGATCAAGACAATGACCAGGATCAGCGTCAATTCCATCCATCCAAACGATCCAAACATCAATCACCTGCTTTCTCTTTTTGCTCCACCCGGACCCACTCGCCCTGCAGCGTTGAAACAAGCGCCCGATGGAGCCTTCCTCCTACGAGGAGAAGATTATAAAGGGTATAGAAGAACAAGAACTGAGTCAAGCAGAGAAACTCGGCAATCGGGTCCTGTAGCCTGAAATAATCAGCGCGGGTGGATAAAAGAATGACAGTAATCCACAGGGCTCGGTGGTGCGGTCAAGGCAATCATGAACGAGTGAGGATCGTAGCCGATGTCTTCGAGATCCTTCGAGGCCAGGGTCAACTCTTCCTCCGTGAGGTAGGCGACGGTGTCCGGAATGCCTGTCGGCGTGAGGGAACGCACGAGAGCCTGAAGCGATTCACGCTCCTCCGATGGCATCTTCAACGAAATGGGGAAGTCCAGATGGCGCGCATAGGGGCTCCGATAGGTCTCGTTCAATGAACGGAGAGTCTTGAGCATCAGGCGGTCCTGTTCCCACGGCGCCATTCCTGTACCGGCGGAAGGATGGGTGGCGATGAGATCCATGAGGGTCAAGACGTTGGTTCCCAAGCTGCGCCCTACGAACTCACGCTGGCTTTCTATGGCCATCGTGCCGGCCTCCAACTGCTTGGCAATCGCTTCGGCTAATGCAAAGTTGACCATGAAGCTCTGTTGCCCGCCAAATTGGCCATAGCAAGGCTTCTCCGGATCGTTCAGCACATCCATGTCCGCTGTACCTGCGTCGAAACTGCTGAACCCAATCGCATCAGGGGCCAATAGGCGCTTGGCTTCCTTGATCGTGGCATACGCTCCCAGATTGACGGGAACCAGCACATGCTCATCGATGCGTTTGAGAAAATCCGTGATCGTCTTCCGGTAGGGGACCTCCTTCCATTCGACTGCCCGATACTCACGCTCCCATACCAAGTCGTCGAGAAACGGGGGAAAACCCTTGAGCGTCTCTATATCCATGCTGTCGAACGCCCCGACAAAAGCCGCCCAGTCGGAAATTTTTGCATGCGCGGCCTCGCTCACGTTCGGTCGCATGAACTCTTCTTCAATGTTCCCCCCCTGGCGTGACAGCAGTTTCGTTGAGAGATCGTTCCACAGTTCGTTACAGATAATGCGATCTACGCTGCCGTCCGTTATACCATCGAGCCGATCCACGGTCCCCCGATGCGTCCCGATCTGGTTGCGGTGGGACGCGAGTTCCGGATGAGCCATGGCTGCATCGAGTATGGCTTGTTCCCAATCGACCAGCACATATCGAATGCGGGGATACACCAGTCCATCTTTATCGAGGGTCTTGAGATGGCTCAAGAAACAGGCGGCAAGATTCCCGTTACCGGGTCCGAGTTCTAAGATCGTGAGGGGTGAGGGGTCAGGGGTCAGGCGTGAGTCCGACGCATTTTCGCCTGACGCCTGACGCCTGACGCCTGACATTTTTTCTCGCTTTCGAACTTTTTCGAAATAGTCTGCTGCGAGCGCATGGGCGAGCCGATAGTCGGCAGAGGCGAACGTTTGGTAGAAGCTGCGGATCTGATCGCCCCGGAAGTGGTAGAAGAGCCTATTGATATGGACTTGCCACTGATCGACCGGCTTATAGTCGCCAATGAGCTGGGGTAAGGCATCTGCGTCTTGCAACATAAAATTCCTGGTTGGGGCAAGCGAAACATGCGAAAGAGGCGGGATTCGTTTGCTTCCTGAGTCGCGCTTGTCGCGCGCGTCATGCCATTTTCGCTTCCAGCCGCAACGAGCGCGGATTCTAACAGATGGCGGAAAACAGCCGCAACGGGCTTTCCTGCAGCTGTCTGCCATCAGCTTTCGGCTCTCAGCTTCTGAGCCATGGTACGCTCACTCGGAGATTCCCTTTTCCTGGCTGAGGGCTGACAGCTGATAATTGTCGGCTTCTTCTCCTTGACAGTTTCCATCGACCGATGTACGAAAGCAGCCATGCCTATTCTTTTCATCACACTACTCATTGTCTTCTGCGGCTTTACAGAAACCCCGGCCCTGGCAGCGGAGCTGCCGATCACCAAAAATGCCCCCATCCCAGACTTTCAGAACCGCACCCAAGACGTCACCCCCTACGACTTCGACGCTCCGCCGCAAGGCCTGTTCCGCACCATTACGACAGCGGAAGGATTTGACGAGGAACTGGGCTTTCACCGTACGCACGAAATCGTGCCGGTGAAACCAACTGAACGGTTCCGCCCCGATACCCCGGCAGTCTTCATTGTGTTCCACCTTCACCAGCACTATCAGGGGTTCCAGGTGATTGGACGCTGCTACCCAGAAACGGTAGCCGGCCTCGATCCCACTGTGACGATCGGACAAGACGCCATGCACATTGCGCTCGAAGACGACAGCGGCTATCTCACACTCTCCCCACCGCAAGGCACATGGAGGCCCGGTCGGTATAAAGTGGAAATCCATGTGGGAGAACAGGTCAACGAGATGAGCCTAATGGGCACGATGCGGTTCACAATCGCCGCGCCGGGGCCGTGATGGGTGGAAAGACCCCATAGTTCTGCATCATCACTGTTCACCCATCACTGAATCATTGATCGCTTCCTTCGTTTGACGCCCCCCCCGGCATTCTGTAGAATGCCCCCGTGAGTATGTTGGCTCCCTTCTGCGTCAGGAATATCTACCCCGCATGGCCGTGCCATCCCATCCATGGGCTTCCGTCATCGTCCCCATTAAGGATGAACGAGACAATCTCGTTCCACTGATTGAGGGTCTGCTGACCGTCATGAGTTCACACGCGGCCTCGAAGACTCGGCCGTTCGAAATCGTCTTCGTTGACGATGGCAGCAGCGACGGCAGCGGTGATGAGCTGGATCGCCTGGCAGCACAGCACTCCCAGATTCGGGTGTTCCACCTCGATCGAAACTACGGCAAGACTTGCGCGCTCGAAGCGGGCTTCAGCCAGTCTTCCGGAGACATCATCATCCAAATCGACGGCGACCTCCAGCAGGATAGCCAGGACATCTTGAAACTCCTCCCCTATACCGATACCCACGATCTCGTGTGCGGATGGAGGCAGGAGCGACAGGATGGCCTGGTGAAGAAAATGTCGTCTCGAATCGCCAACCGTGTGCGAAACTTCTTTACCCACGACGGCGTCCACGACACAGGGTGCCCGCTCAAAATATTCCGGCGGCCCGTGCTGGAACGCATCCGACTCTTTGAGGGCATGCACCGATTCTTTCCCGCTCTCGCGCTCATGCACGGATTCACGGTCACGGAGGTGCCGGTCCGGCACTACCCCCGTATTCACGGCGTTTCCAAGTACGGGATGGGCAACCGGTTATTCAAATCTCTCTATGATTTGATTGGCGTACGGTGGATGCAAACCAGGGTGCTGCGATATACATTCCGCGACAAGTGACGAGCGGACAGGCGAGAAGAATGAGAGATCCGCGGCAAGCGAGATTCCACAGGCCTTGAGAGTCGGCTACCTTACACGTCTCGCCTGCCGCGCATGACGGTTCCATTATGAGCATCGAAACCATCTGGCTCGCCATCGGATTTCTCGGCCAAGGGCTGTTTTTCGGCCGCTGGGTGGTCCAATGGATTGCCTCTGAAAAAAAGGCGGAAAGCCAGGTTCCTGTCTCGTTTTGGTACATGAGCCTGATCGGCGGGCTCATCACACTCGCCTATGCGATCTATCGGAAAGATCCAGTCTTCATAGCAGGGCAGGGTATCGGATCGATCGTCTATGTTCGAAACCTTATGCTGATCTCTCGCTCAAGCCAGGCCAACCCGCCGGTCAGCCCTTCCTCTCCACAAACATAATTCTTTGAAATCTAACCCGCTTAACATATGCAGTCATCACGCAATTCTAATGATTCTATGACCACAACCGACGGTTCGCACCACGCCCTGCTACTTCTGGCCCTCCTCCTCCTATCGGGGCTGTTGTTCTTCTTGGGGCTTGGCGACATGGGGTTGACAGACCGCGACGAGGGACGGAACGCCGAAGCCGGGCGCGAAATGTTCGAGTCGGGGGATCGCCTGACTCCAACGTTCAACGGCGAGCTGCGCGTCGCAAAACCGGTCTTACTCTATTGGCTGATGGAGCAATCGTATCGCCTGTTTGGTTCCAACGAGTTCGCCGCACGATTCCCTTCGGCCCTCTTCGGCGTGGGGTTGATCCTCATGCACTACCTGTTTCTTGTACACCAGCGCGATCGAACCGTCGCGCTCTTCGGCGGATTGATGCTCTTGCTCAACCTGGAAATCCTTGGACTCGGACGCATGGCACTCACCGACAGTGTCTTGATCTTTTTTACCACGGCATCGCTGTATGGATTCTGGCTGGGCTTGCATGGGATAGGCGGCACACGCCGATGGATCTGGGCGTTTTATATCGGCATGGCCCTCGCCACGCTGACGAAGGGTCCGGTCGGATTCGCCGTGCCCCTTATCGCAGCGGCACTCTATCTCACCTGGACGCGCCGATGGCACGAGTATTGGCAAAAGGGAGTTCCCCTTGCAGGCATGACGCTGTTCATTCTGCTCGCCGCCCCCTGGTATGCGGCCATGTTTCTCGTGCATGGCGACGCCTATGCGACAGGCGCAAAGGCTCATACAATCGGCCGATTCTTCAGTCCGATGGAGGGACATCAGGGCACCATCTTCTTCTATCTCCCGGTCTTGCTCTTAGGCTTCTTTCCTTGGAGCGCGCTCCTCCCTGTCCCGCTCTATCGCACACTCAAAGATTGGTACCTCATACGCCGTGCGCGTACTCGTCCAGACCCGTCGGGAACTTCCGAACTCGATCTCTTTGCGGCCTTATGGGTTGTAGGCACCTTTGTATTCTTCACGGCCTCTGCGACCCGCCTCCCCCACTATATTGGCCCATTGTTTCCCGCCGCCGCCCTGTTGACAGCCTCCTACTGGTCCCGGTGCCTGCAAGACCCGGCGACGAAAGGGGTTCGAGGCTCTATTCATCTCATGATGGGAGTGGGGTATCTTTTGGCGATCGGTTTTGCCTGCCTCCCCACACTCTACGCCGCCTACGCCTCCAAGATGGTGCGAGAGTTTCCCTTGGCCGGACAGGTGGAACTCGGCAGCGGCCCCTATCTAGTTGCAGTCCTGTTGTTAGTCGGGATGACATTGGTGGGATATCTTGGATTGAACGACGAGCGGCGCGGAGGAGCCTTTTGGGCTGCAGGAGGAACCTTGGCCGGTCTGGTTCTGATCATCATCGTGATTGTAATTCCACACATCAATCGATATGTAGTCGCACCCCCGCAGGAACTCGCCTATGCCGCAGGACTGAACCTGGGTCGCCAGGATCAGTTCATTGCCTATGGCACCCTAAGACCATCGTCTGTATTTTACGCGAAACGCAAGACACTCTTCGTACCCATTGGGGAAGAAGACAAGATACGAGCGGCCCTGAAAGAGCCAACGCGAGTGATGATTCTCTTGCCGGAGAGCGCACAATCGAAGTTGCCAGCAGAAGCCACTGGACTGGTCCCCATTCTCAAACGCTATGGATACGTGCTGCTGGCCAACCAGTCAATGGTGACGATTCCAGAGGGTGCAATCCCACCTCCGCCGCCTACCATTCTCGGCCACTGAACGGTTGATCTGGTTTGTTTGGTTCATCTGGTTGGTGGGGTCAACCAGACAAACAAGACAAATAAAATAAACCAAAAAACAAGACTTACATCGGCACGATGCCTTTCAGAACATAGCTTGCCCCCAGCACCAACAGCATGGCCGCGACGAACAGACCCTCCGTCATAGCCGTCCGTAGCCCCACATGATTCTCCTCCATGGACTCAACCTGGCCAGAAAGCCCGTCCAACCAATGTGCAGCACAGACGAGCAGCACAATGGTCGTGACGAACAAAGAGCCCGTCGTCATCCCTAGCCCCAATCCCACCAGACCTCGAGCCAGCGATCCGGACAGACTGGCCGGACACCATGACAACTGCATCGACCACAAGACATGGCCCACGAGTCCTGCTAAGGTGAGCAACAGCCCACCCCGCAAGAGCTGTTGAAATGGCCAGTCTTCGGATGGAAGATGCATGATCGTCCAGACAAGCGCGAGCGTCGCAACAATAAATGGCGTCATCCGACTAACAGCCATTGCAACTGATGAACGCCATTCACGCCAGGGATGGGCTGCAATCATTCCCATCAGACAGCCGAGGGCGGCTCCTCCGGCCACGTCGGTCAGATAGTGAGACCCGCGGATGATCCGACTTGCGGCAATGGCCACCGCCATCGCGATGATGGGCCATCTCACTCGCGGGAACTTTGTAGCCAGCACGATTGCGACCGCGAACGCGGCAGCCGCATGCCCGGACGGAAATGAATCCCATCCGCTGCCGCTGACTGGGGAGAGATCTAGATTCCCGGCATGCATGAACTTGGGGCGGGGACGGCCGATGGCATGTTTCAAAATATTGGCGCTCAACGCGGCAAGACCGTGCGCAATGAGACTCTGCCAGCCCGCATCTTTCCACGGCGGATGTTTCAATCCATACCCGACCGCCAGCAGCGCGAGGCTCAGGATCACCAGAGATTCCCCCTTGCCGAGGCGGTCACCGATATCGCTGAACTGAGCCAGCCAGGGATTAGCGAGGTGGTCCATGTGAAAATCGTTGAGAGAACGGATGAACCTAGTCAACGGCACATCCCACTCAAACAACCCCACGAATGCCAGGATGAGGGCGGCATGTGAAAAAAGCAGGGGAACGAGGCGAACCCGTGCAGATACGTGGGAGATGCGGGGTGCGGGGCGAGGAGTAATCGTGTCGGAGTCGCGGTCTTGGCTTACGTGATCACTCATCACTGATCACTCATCACCGCTTTATGGCACCCAGTCGGCGAGAAAGACATTGAACTCGCCAGGGGTCTTGGCCTGGCGATCCGATACCCAGACCAGCCTGGTACCATCCGGCGAGAACATGGGGAAACTGTTGAATTGTCCGTCGAACGTGAGCCGTTCGAGACCTTTCCCATCCTCACCAATCGCGTAGAGATGAAAACTTGGCCGGCCTCCCTCGCCCTTTGTTTCAATATTCGACGAGAAGATAATCCTCTTGCCGTCTGGAAAATAGAACGGCGAAAAGTTCGAAGCGCCGTTCGACGTGACCAAACGTTGGCCACTCCCATCCGCATTCATCACAAAAATTTCAAGTTGCCCCGGCTCCACTAGGCGCTGGGCAAGCAAGTTCTTATACTTGTCGATTTCCGCCAGATCATTGGGATGCGCCGCCCGGTAGACAATGCGCTTGCTGTCAGGCGAAAAGAACGCCCCACCGTCGTAGCCGATCTCGTGCGTCAGCCTGCGGGGATTCGAGCCATCGAGGTTCATGGCATAGAGATCCAGATCCCCATCTTTCACGGATGTCCAGACGATTGTCTTGCCGTCCGGCGATATAGTCGCTTCCGCATCGTAGCCGGGCGTGGAGGTCAGCCGCTGCATATCCTGTCCATCGATGCCTACCGCATAGATGTCGTAATCGTCCAAGGCCCAGCGATAGGCCCCCTCCCGCTTCGGCTTAGGCGGACAGCTCGGACCCGACGCATGGGTCGACGAGTAGAGCAGGCGGCGATCGCCGGGGAAAAAGTATCCGCACGTCGTGGCCCCCATGCCGGTGCTCACTAATCGAATGCGGTCGCTGTCCAGGTCCATCACGTACATCTGATAACAGCCCAACCCGGCGTCGGCCGGCTTGAGAGTAGCCTCGTGGGTATCTTTCGTCCAATTGTTCGTGGATTGAAAAATCAATTTGGTCCCGCTGAAGGAAAAGTAGGCTTCGGCATTCTGCCGGCCCACCGTCAGCTGGCGAATGTTCTTCAAATGCCGCTCAGCCTGGTGAGCGGAAACCGCCTGAACTTTCGACGAAAGGTCCTCTGCCTGTCCCTGCTGCTCACCCGACAACAGACAGACGAGTCCGAGCACACAACACTTACCGAATGGGATTGTTGACATCGACACGCACCTCCGTACGTTCGCCCGTGAGCGGCCACTCCCCACGGGCAGCCACCGCTCCATCCTTGAACAACACGAAACTATTCCATCCGTAAAAAAAGAGCAGTCGCGCCACCTTCGCCACAGCCTGTGGCGTGGCCGCATACAACACCGTCACGACACTGCCTGGACGATCGACCCGGTGGCAACTGACCAGCAGGGCTAGCCCAGGCCCTTCGTACACTGTCCCCATCACGGTGACCCCCCTGTCATTCAGAGTCGCGCGCTCACCACAGTGCTGGGCCATGATCGATTGAACCCCCGAACGGGATTCCGGGCCGCCCAATACTAACACCGAACCTTCCTGAGGCAACAGCCCGTCTGAAGCCAGCGAGACGATCATCGTTCGCTCGCCGATCGGTTTCTGCCGCTCTTGAGTTTCGATACGCGCAACCACGTCCCGAAACGGCGAGGGATGGTCCTGCTCATCCGTAAACCCCGTCAGCACCGATCGCCGCCGATCGGTCACATAATGATTAAGCACCGGAGACAGCGACTGCCGAGCGATCCGCCGGAAGGTCATGAACTCGGGGTCGAGATCGATCGTGATCGGGCGGGCGGGCAAGGTCACGGAGATCCTCTCACGGAGGGAACGCAGCGGCACAGTCAGCATCTGCTCGCGGTCATTCTCCATGCGAATCCGTACTTGTAGAGGAAGACGGAAAGGCTTGTTCGATTGGACGATTGTGGCCTCCAGCTGAAAGGTCTGCATCGGCGCCTCCGCCACTGGACGGGCGGCTGCCTCCAGCAACGACAGTACCGGCGCCCCATCCTGTTCCAGCCATTGCGCGAAAAACCATCGGAGATCCTGGCGGCTCTCTTCTGCAAAAATCCGCTCAAGATCGCGCCATTCTGCATGCTTGCCGTGATACTGCGTCACCAATTTTTTTAGTGCCCGCCAAAACGTCTCCTCTCCTACCTCCTGGCGCAGGAGATGAAATAGCATGGCGGCTTTTTGATAGCCGATGGCATTATCATGCTCATCCAGTTTCTGCGTGAATTGCGCGACCGGATAGTCCCGCTCCGGAGGCACATGGAGGTTGTAGCTCTGCACCATCAGGCGCCGCTGCTCCTGTGCTTGCGCACGATCTCCCATCAGTTCGTGCCAGTAATAATTAGCCAGGTACGTCGTCAGACCTTCCACCCAATTCCCGCGCTCGGCGCGATTGAAGACATCATTGCCGATCCACGAATGCACAATCTCGTGGCCAAGTGCGTAGGGCTGCACATAATGCCGTTTAATGATGCCGCTCCCCAACAGGGTAAACGAAGGCATGCCGAGCCCACTGGCAAAGAAATTCTCCACCACGGCGAACTTTTCGAACGGATAGGGGCCTAGCAGGGGAATATAGGCGTCCAGATAGCGCGCAGTGGCATCGAGATATTCCTCGGCCAGATGCGCATCGTCAGGGAAAAAATAGGTTGAGAGCCGAATCCTCTGACCCGTCTTGGCCGTCCAGTCTCGAAACGAAGAGACAAATGTATTCGCCACGAGCGTGAGGGCCTCGCTCGGCTGCGTCACGACCCAGTCCGTCACCACCATGTTATCGCTGTGACAGAGCCCATCGGGACAAATGCGCGGCTCACCAGCCTTCCCTTGGGTCACGGCGGTCCACCCCGCCGGCACGGCGACCGACAGCGTATAGGTGCTGAGCGATTCCGGGACATCGGGATACCAGGAACTTTCGCTGCTTATATAGACGCCTTCCGGCCCGATATGTCCGGCGGTCTCGCTAGGCGTCACAAATCGAAGGTGGCGAGGATCTCGCGGCGGATCGTTGATGACGCCATGATAGTGCACATCCAGCGTAACCAATCCTGCTGCCGCGACCTGCGGGGGAATCACGATTTGTTGCGCTGACTCCGGCGTGGGACCACGCTCGAGTTCAAACGGCACATCCTGAATCAGGGATTCCGTCCCGGCCGATTTTTGCACAAGTACAATGTGGTCTATCTGAAGCGTGGAGGCGAGTGAGAAACGAATCGGAGGCTTCTGCTGCGGCACCTCAAGCGTCAGCCGATCCTTCGCAATGAGCGCATGTTGTTCAGGGACGATCTGGACGAATAACTCGTGATGCCGAATGACGACTCGCGGCAGGACTGGGTCGGCTGCGCAGACAATGCCGAAAGCCCCGTGGCTAAGAAGCGCGAGGAGAAATAGACAGGCAATCGTGACAATTCTGCTTCCGATCGGCATCGGAAGAGTTTTAGCATTCGCGACAGACGAGCACAAGCTGGATGGATATCAACAATTGCTCCAAGTCGATCGGCTTTACGATGACTTCTTGCGGCCCCACGGCCCAGGCTTCATCTAGGCGTTCTTCGTCGTGACTCCCGGTGATGATGATGACCCCGCCGGCGTATTCGCGTTGGCGGAGTTGCCTGAGCACCTCGACTCCCTCCATGCCTGGCATAAACAGGTCGAGAAGGATTAAGTCAGGCGGAGATTGCTCCACCATCGAGAGAGCCTCGGGGCCGTCTTTCACACCAAGTGCCCGATAGCCACGGAGGCTGAGAAACTGAACGAGCAGGTCGCGAACCAACGGCTCATCATCGACGACAAGGATTGTTTCCCCCGTATCGGCCACGGCTGCGCTACCTGCCACCGACAGAGCGGGGACGGACTTAGACGGAAGCTGCACCACCCGGTTGACGCATTCGACCAGCACATCGAGCGACAAGCCCTTTCGGATAAAATCGGTCACGCGTAATCCCCGCGCTTGATTTTCCTGTCCCTCGGTTGCCCCGCCGCCCAGAATGATCACCGGCGCATGGGGGTCGTACGCACGGATTTCTTTGAGGACGGTCAGCCCATCCATTTCAGGCATGCGAAGATCGAGAATGGTGATTCGCGGGGCCTGCTGGCGGAAGAGGGTCAGGCCTTCGACCCCGCTCGTCGCCGACAATACCTGATACCCATGTCGGGTAAAGACAGACTGGATCAGTTCGCAATTCATACGATCGTCGTCGATGACCAGAATCTTGATCATATCTCAACCTCATAGACAGGACTGCGCTACGCGCATTGGCAGAATGCTGGTTCATTCGGAGTCTCAGCCTAGCACAGGCGATGCGGGCGGAGAAGAAAATGACGGGATCTCACTGGAGACTATGCAGAGGCCGAGGCTGTCGTCCCGAGGAGCGCGTCCACGAATGCGTCGCTCTGAAAATCCTGCAGATCCTCGACCGACTCCCCGACTCCGATCAGCCTCACGGGCAACTTGAGTTCCTCGGCAATCGCGATGACAATCCCTCCGCGAGCTGTGCCGTCGAGCTTCGTCAAGACCAAGCCGGTAACACCGACCGCTTGATGGAATTGACGAGCTTGGGACAGCGCGTTCTGCCCGACCGTGGCGTCCAGTACGAGGAGCACTTCGTGCGGTGCGCCGGGGCATTCCTGCCCAATGACGCGCGTGATCTTGCGGAGTTCGTCCATGAGATTCGATTTCGTGTGCAGCCGGCCGGCTGTATCGATCAAAACCACGTCCACATGCCGCGCTTTCGCGGCGGCAATCCCATCGAACGCGACGGCGGCTGGATCGGCTCCATGGCGGTGACGAATCATATCAACACCAACTCGGTCGGCCCAGACTTGCAATTGATCGATCGCCGCTGCTCTAAAAGTATCGCAAGCTACCAGCAATGGCACTGTCCCTGCCTGCACGAGCCGTTGCGCAATCTTGGCAATCGTGGTCGTCTTACCCACACCGTTCACCCCTACAGCCAGGATGACGAAAGGCTTGGGGCCGTTCGCGATCAGGGGCCCCAACGACAGCCCTTGCACAGGTGTCAACGCATCGAGCAGGGTGTCCCGTAATACCGTTTGCACCCGACCGGGCTGTGAGGCATCGGTCCCTTGAAGCTGTTTCTTAAGGCGCTCCATCACGCGATCCACAACACGGGTGCCGAGATCGGAAGCAATGAGGGCCGCTTCGAATTCCTCCAAGAGGGCAGGATCCGCCGCACGGCCAAGCAGCCGATCCAAGGATCCACGAACGACGTTGCGCGTTTTGGTGAGCCCGCCACTCAGTCGCTGCAGCCATCCCATAGATCTACCTATGATGCGTAATGTGCGATGCGTCACTCGACTTGGCTCGCGACGGTGCGCCTGTCGAACCCTGACGTATTCGATTCGCTCGTTTCGGAACTCGCGCGATCGACCGCTGAATCATCCGTTCGCGACGATGCATCCGGCGCGCTTCTTTCTCGCTCCGCTCATGATCGTAGCCGCAGAGATGCAAAATGCCGTGGATCAACAACCAGGCAAGCTCCTCATCCAAGGATCGCCCGGCCTCTATCGCCTGGCGCCATGCTGTGGGCACCGAAATTACCACATCCCCCAGTATATCCGGCGTGAAGGATACGGACCTGCCCTGAGCCTGTCGAAAGGCATGAGGTGCACAAGCTTCCCGCATGGCAAAGGCCAGCACGTCGGTTGTGCGATCCTTGCCCCGATACCGACGATTGAGGCTCCTCATCCGCTGATCGCCCACGAACAGGATACCCAGATCCGCCGACGTCTCCCCGACATCGGCAAGAATCGCCCGTGCCGACCGTTCCATGCTCACCTGGTCAAACGTGATACGTCGGACCTGACTCTGCATATAAACCGGCATCAATGTGACTGGCCCCAGGAGTCCGTGAGCGGTGCAGAAGGGGGGGCGGGCTTCGGTTGCTTATTATGCGGCGCCAGCGACGGTCGGCGTCCTGCCGCGCCGGAAGAGGGACCGGAAGACTGAGCGGGGTTTTGATGTTGATCGTACGCTTTGATGATGTCCTGCACCAGCTTGTGACGGACCACATCTCGCTCGTCGAAGTACACGAATTCAATGCCCTCGACGTCGCGCAGAATCTCCCGTACCTCGATCAGGCCGGAGACCCGTTCAGGCGGCAAGTCCACCTGTGTGATATCGCCGGTGACAACCACTTTGGAGTGGAAACCAAGCCGCGTGAGAAACATCTTCATTTGCTCCGCCGTGGCGTTCTGCGCTTCGTCGAGAATCACGAACGAATCGTTCAATGTACGGCCTCGCATAAAGCCGAGCGGCGCAATTTCGATGTCGCCCCGCTCGATCGCGCGAGCAGCCCGTTCCATATCCATCATGTCGAACAGCGCATCGTACAGAGGGCGGAGATAGGGATTAACTTTGGCATACATATCGCCCGGTAGGAACCCAAGCTTTTCACCAGCCTCAACAGCTGGCCGCGCCAGAATGATGCGGCTCACTTCTTTCTTCATGAGGGCACTAACCGCCATGGCCATTGCCAAATATGTCTTGCCTGTGCCGGCGGGACCGATGCCGATCACGATGTCGTGCGTCTCGATTGCTTCGATGTAGGATTTTTGCGTCGGTGTCTTCGGCGCAACGAATCGTTTCTTGGTGACGATAGTCGCCGCATTGGCAAGGAGTTCTTTAATCGGAGTCTCGGGACTCTGACGGAGCGCGCTCAGGGCGTGAGTGATGTCGTCCGGCTGAAGCACCATCCCATCGTTGGCAAGGGTGGCGAGTTCTGTGAGGACACGTTCTGCATAGCGAGTGGCATCTGCAGTACCGTCGAGAGTGAGTTCCTCGCCGCGGGCCGAGAGGCGCACACCGAGATCTTCTTCGATCAGCTTGAGGTGCCGGTCGTGGTGACCGAACAGGACGGAGGTGTTGGTGCCTTCTCTGAGTTTAAGTTTACGCACAAACGCTAAGGCGTGCTCCCTCCCTGCAGCAATAGTGAATGATTGTAACAAACCGAGGAAAGGTGTGACAAGCAGAAGATCGAATCAGTGCGTGGCGCGTCGTCAGCGCCCTTCGCGCTTGGCAGTTACGGGATTGTCGATAGCCACGTTGAATTCCTGCGTGGCCCATCCTTGATGGTCATCCTTGACCAAGACTTTTACCCTATAGCCTCTCGCTGAAGCGGCAGGAACCTCCCATTGAATCCGTCCAGTTTTTTCATCGATCGTCATGCCGGGTGGTGCCGATTCGAGCGCGAAGGTCATTGGATCATTCTCGGGGTCCGTCGCCGATGCGACGTAGCCGAACTGTCCCTGCGCCAGGACGCCCTGAGCGGATGAGGTGAATTTTGGAGGACTATTCGCCAACGTCAGCAGCTCCGACAGCTGTTCCTTGCCATGACTGTCACGGTCATGGGGCGTTGCGGAAACGGCGATGGCATCACCCCGCGAGAAACCAGTTGTATCCAGCGTTCCTTGTTCGCCCTCCACGACCAATCGGTCATTGTGGGACCACCGGTACGTATAGCGGACGTCGTCTCCATCCATATCGCTGCCATCCACTGTCGCGACGAGTCGATCCCCAACCTTGGCACCGCTAGGCTGAATGGTCAGGGCACGGATAGCCGGCGGCGTATTGCCGACAACAACCGACCCGCTACGAACAGGCAGGCCCGAGACCTTCCCGTCGTGAGGAATCACCTCGACGACCACGCGATCACCGCGGCTCACGCTTTCAGGATGAAACGTGGCGGAGACCTCTTCAGGTCTCAGCTCGTCGTTGACGATCCACTTGAATGTGAATGTCAGGGCATCTCTGTCCAAGTCTTCGGCATCGACCGTCGCCGTCACCACCCCTTCGCGAATGATTGGAATGGGGACAAGGGTTACCGAGCGGATGACCGGGGGATGGTTCGGCCCAGCGGTGCCAGCTCCCATCGCGTCCGTCTGGGATGAATCGAAGTTGCACCCAATCAGTCCCAAGACGGCAAGAGTTATGACCCCAATGAAAACGTGTATGGCCTGCACAAGATCCTTCGGCATGAGGTTCCACAATCTCCGCGCACCACCGAACAGGTGGCGCGCGGAGGTCTATTTTTTCCGGATCAATCCCGCTGATTGATCCATGAGAGGAAATGACTTGCGACGGCCGAAGCCGTGCCGGTATTCACGCAGTTGATAGCTCCGGTGCTGGACTGCGAACAGGCTTTCACGCCAGTTTGGCTGCCGCTTCCAGTCGTGCCATCCCCCTGAGCTCCCAGGTGGATCGCCACAGTCGTCGCCAACCCTTCGCCAAGGCTGGTCTTACTGTTGATATTCTGACCCGTCATCCCCACGATGGGTGATGAATAGGCGCCACCGGTGACATAATACAATGCATAAAGATTGCTGGCTCCTGACGCAACACAGGAGTCGCCGCTCGGAGTGAAGGTCGGGAAGAACACAATCCCTCCCAGCACAACTGGGTTGGCCACAGACCGTTCACTGGGCCCACTAGCAGGAACCGTTAATTTAGCAAACCAACCTCTTTTGCTTTGGACAAGCGACATGAGCGACGCATAGTTTCCGCCAGCCGCCATTGCGGGAACGCTGGTCACCTGCTGATTTGCGCCCGTGCCGGTACAGGTTCCAGATCCTAATTGGCAGATGGTCGCCGTCGACATATCGATCAGCTCGTTGTTGAGCGTGGAGTCCAGACGACAGCCGGTTATCGTGGCATCGCCGCCGACACACCCACCGGAGCCTTGCAAGACAGAGTCTTTGATGCCCAGCACATATTGGGTTGAGGCATCGATCTTATCTCCTGTCCCACTGGTTTGAGTATAGTATCGGCCGCTTCCTGCAAACACCCAGGTATTGCCTGTCTGGTCGATTGCCACGCCGACAGCGGCAGGAACCGGTCCCAACGTACGGGCCGTCCCCCCTCCATCTTTAAATTGATACAGGATTTCAGAGGGCGCTTGAACGCCGGCCGTGCCCGAAGGCACACCCCACAAACTCGGGCTCGTGTTACAGACCGGCGTAGAAGCGCTCCAGCAGCCGGTCATAAGACGGATGAGTTTCCCTTCCCACGGTGTCGCACTGATGACTTTCCCCCCGTATATGACGTCGGTTCGGTAATCAAGGTCTCGGTCGAACGCGACCAAATCGCCGACAAAGGAGTTCGGAGGAGTGGCTCCTCCTCCCGAGGCATCGAACTTAGTGACCACGCCCGCGGCGGTTGAGGTCATGCGGTCGTTGATGTTGACCGCGAATATTTTGGCCGTCTGTCCAACCCCCGCATCATAACTCGTGGGGCCGGACCCCACGATCATGAACCATTTTGCGTTGGTGTTATCGATCTTGGCGTCAGTCAATGGACTGACACGGGCGACTGTCGGATAGCTCGTGGTAAGTCCGAGACTCGGATCCGAAAAGCTCCAGAGCAATGTCGGCAGCTTGTCCGGGTTGGTGACATCCAGCACAAAATAAGAGCTCAAGAAGGTTCGCGCCGCATCAACCCCGGCGATGCCATTAAAATTATCCGCGAAGGTCATAGGCGTTCCTTGCGTAGTACAGTTGCTACAGCTCCCGCCCATGCGAAATCCGCCGATGAGAATCGTGCCCCATCCCCCAGGGTGATCCGCATCGTTCGGGAAAATTCGCACATCGGTGACTTTGGGCTTCAAATCGACGTAGTAGACATGCGTGTAGCCGGGATCGGCCAGCCATCGAAGATGAGGCAGCAATTCCTGCGGAATAAAGCCCCAGAGTTCATCGCCGATGTTCACCCCACGCCCATCCGCAGTGGCTGTATTGGAGTACCACCCGTGCTCGATCTTCGCGGGAGTTGTCGTGTCGTCTCCTGGGTTGTAGACACCAACGTTGATGGCATGCATCATCCCATCGTTGGCTCCGAGATAGGCTACCTGCCGCCTATTTTTGTATTGGCTGTAAAACGGTGTGTATGAGGAATCCCCGTACAGGAGATCAAACCGTTCCCTCGGCGCACCGACGATGACGGGTGTTGAATAGACCGAATCTCCGAGCTTCCACACGGCAGAAACGGGAGTGCCGGAGGTGTCCTTGACGGTCAACGTCCGGTCACGGAGTCCGGTCACTTGCGTGCCGCGGATGAAATCAATGATGTTCGCGGCCGTATAGGCTGCCGGCGCGCCACTCAGATTGAGATAGCCCGTGAGCTTACTCACATTGGTGCTGTCGAATGAAATATACTCCTCCGTCGCAGCGCCAGTCGGTGCAGCTATGTTCTTAACCAGCTTATTGTTGTCGAGGTCCACCCACGTGAGAATATTTCGGCTGCTTGGACTCATCAGCGCAAGATTTCGTCCCCCTTCCCAGATCGGGTTGATATCGGCCAGGACCTTGTCGCACTGATTGGGGGAATCGTCGCAAAAAGCCGTGTCGAGGATACCATCGCTATTCGTGTCGCGTGTCGGGTCGGCTTTCCCGTCCCCGTTGGCATCGACATATATATCAATGGCGAGCGTGTCATTCACCGCATCATATCGCGTGACGACGATACGATCCTCTGTCAGAACCAGTCGATTGTCCTTGACCGTATCCTCTCTGAAGTTCCCGTACGTATCGACAAAGAGGCTCTGCACGTAGCCCGCATACTTGATTTCCCTCTCTGCTTCGTACTGGGTCGGATAGAAATACGATTGATAGATCGCGCCTTCGCCCGTAGTAGACGACGACAACACGGAGGCCGCAGTTCCCGACGAAGTCTGGTTCAGAATCGCCGCGAAGGCAGCCGCAGAGTTTCCCTTCCAACTCCAGCGGGTTCTGCGCAAAGAAATAGCTATCCGGTAAACCGTCGGCGTTCACATCCCACTCCGCCGTCTTGTCCGGCACATTGTAGCCAGTGGTCGAAACCTTATCGCTGTCTTTGAATCCGCCATATTTGCTGGCGTACCAGAGGGGGTCTTTCAAGAGGCCGGCATTCGAACCAGTAACCGTGAATGTCCGTTCCACCGCGAGCGTATAAGGAATAACGGTTTGCACGGCACCACCAAAATACCGCTGGCATCCGACTGAATTGCCGGTGATCCCATTTCCGCAGCGGATGTCATAATATTCCCCGGACCCCGTGTTCGAGGCGCGCCGCCTCCCGTGGCTGAGGTGGCATCCCCTATGACGCCCCACCTCCGCTCACTCCATTGATGTAGTAGCCGGCCCAGTTGCCGTTTCCCGAGTTGGCATAAATGGGCTTGGTCTTCACCGTGATGGTGGTGAGCCCCGTCTTCACATAGAGCCGATAGCGAAGGTCGAGATCCCAATCCCCTCCGTAGGTTGCATCGTTGAACATTATTTCGTAGCAAGAGGTATAGCTATTCACAGCTTCATCGTTGTTCGCACACACTTCGAACGAGACCAGTTCACCCTTGTTCCCCTGGTATGGGGGGCTGCCACTGCCGGGAGCGCTCCATCCACCCGTCCCCGCTGCCGCGCAGTCCGGTGTGGGGGCTTGGACTCCGAACCGCTTTAGATCGCCGGCAGGAGCTGTACTCGAAGCTGCCGGGCAACCACTATGAAAGGCCGGGTTTAACTGAACCTTCTTGCCTCCCACGGTAAATTCCAATATCGGGGTCGGCGCGCTGGCCACGACGGCATAGGTGGTTATGTTCTGTTTAACCGAATTCGTCGTGTCGTTCCCCAAGGCCCCGCGCAGATCCGTGGTCTTGGCATAATGGGCCAGCATTGGGAGATAGTAGGTTCCGTACTTGTTGGGCTCTTCCGGACAGAGGCCTCGGATGTTGAGGTAGGTGGTCGTAGCCTTCGCTGAACACAACGAGTTGGTTGTGCCACCGATGTCCCCGACGATCACGGATGTGATCGGATCCAATGTATCCATCTGCGAATTGGTCAAGAGCGTCGACAGGGACAGGCCCGTATCGTTCGTCGTAGGGTTGACCTGGCTGGGCGCCGCGTCCAGGCCTGGGCTCCCGGCAGCTGGTCGGAATCGTGGGAAGGGAAGGCATCCCCGAACATCAAGACAAAGGGCTTGGAGCAGTATTCGCAGACAGGAGTAGCCCCCGTCGTATAGGGATCCTGATACGCATTGCTGGCTACGACCGGGAAGGTATTCAACGCGAACGTACCGTCCCCGATGGCGTAACTCTGAATGCCATTGTCGGGGCTTGCCGCATAGAACTGCGTGGTGGCATTGCCGGTCGCGGCCAGGCCGCGGAAATACCGGATCGCTTCATAAAACATCTCCGCGAAGGGCTCGCCCCAACTGCGGCACGTCCCTTCGGCAGGGACACTTCCCTGAAGGGCACAGCCGTCCTCAGGACTTGCCCCACTATAGCCCGACGAGAAACTGTAGCCCATGATCCTGAACATATCGATGGTCTTGATGACTTGAGAGGTACCGAGAATCTGCCCGGTTCGGCGATTGATCTCCTGGCTATAGAGGTCGGTGATCTTGCTTCGCAGCACGCCTCCGCTGAAGTTTTTGTTATAACTCCCGGAGATCAGACCGAACCGCATCGTAATTGTGTCGTCGCTCGTGCCGGCGCTTCCATTGGAATTCACCGCCATGCGCTGGAGCAATCCCTGGGGCTTGTAAGTGTAGGTATTCGTCGGAGCTGCGTATTGTCATCGTAGTACGTATCGCAATTGGATTCCAATCCGACGGTCCAATCGCAGACCTTGACGGCGACGCGATAGGTCGTAATCCATTGATTCCCGGCCCCGGTGGTAAAATCTGGCGCAGTATTGTTGATTGCGTGGCACTGGTAGATCTCCGTACTGTCGGCATCCGGAAAGTTGCCGTTCAACACCATCATATAGCCGACGGTTTCCGTGGCCGCACTATTGGTGTTGCAGATGGTCACCGCTGCACCGATCCCCAAGGCCGCAGTGGGGACCAACGAGGCAAGGTCTGCCCCAGCATAGGGCTTGGCCCAGGAGTGGGCGTCACGCGGGGTGGTCGTTCGCCCCAAGACGGTCAGCCCGTTGTTCCCACTCATCGGCAAGGTGGAACTGCCGGCATTATCCACAACGCGCCTTCCGCCGTAGAGCACCTTGCGGATGATGTCGATACGTGCCATGGTCGCCCAGTTCAGAAAATTACCGCTCCACTTGGCCGAGCAATAATGCCCATAGGTTCCCGTCCCAGCGACAGCGGCATTAAAACGTCCCGTGCCGCCAAATCCCGCTACTGCCGTTGAGGCATAGTCGTAACACTTCTTCGAATCGAAGTAGCCGACATAGTCGATGTTATCTTTGTAGGTGGTATCGACCGCCGCATCGCCACCCGGTTTTCCGTTGTCTAAATCGACGATGTCGTTGTAGCCCTTGAGGAACAGCCGGTGGTCTTTGGTCATCATGAGCATGACGGCGGGAGGGACGGACTTGTTGATGAACGGAGGATAGGCCGAATAGCTATTCATAGTCTGCGCTATGGCCTGGTGATGGCCCAGGATCGCGACCAGTGCGACCAGGAGAGCAATGGTAAAACGTTTCATACTGTTACTCCTTCTGCTCGACCAATGACTTGCCGCGACCTTATGACCGTGCACTGAATAGCTTCCTCTGCATTTTAGATTTTCTTCTCACATATGCCGTTCAAGGTACAGGCGTAGACGGCCATCACGCGACTTTCGGTTCCGACGGCCGTCAACGTCGCCCGGCAATCGATTCGATACAGTCTATCGACTCCGCCAGACGAACCACCGCCACCGGTCCCTTCGTAGCCCCCCGCGCTGCCAGCGCCAGATCCAGCTCTCGGTACGAGGTATAAGAAATCGATATCGCCTAGAACGGAGTACCCATTGATTTGCAGACTGTAGTCAGGGCCCGCGGCGCCCGCTCCCGTCACAAGATCCGGATCGTTGACCGAAACCCCCGAAATTTCCATAGACAGAGAAGGATTCGCTGCCACTTCCGCTGAGTTCAGAACCGGACCTGCCGCCGAAACGAACGTTACCGGCACGGTGAGATTGCTTGTTGCCAATGTCTGCTGAATAATGTTCACGGACGTTCCCACACATGATTCCGCCGCACTGGTCGAAGATTCGCCGGTTCGCTGGAACCCCGCGATTCGATTTTCCAACGCCGTGACAGCCACAGCCCCTACCCCCAACACGGTCATAATGAGCAAAATAACCAATGTCGTGATAAGCGCGATGCCCTCTTCGCCCCGTTGGGGCGTGACGAGACCTTGCCACATCATTCGTATACTCGTCCTCATTCGCATCTCCCAACGCATATTCACTGCATATTCCTTGTATCAACAGTCCGTGTCAGGAAGCGACGGCGGAATGATTGATAGGTTGCCGCAGTGTATCCTGCGTCGTTCGAAGGCAAATGGTCGCTGACCTGAAGCGGTCCACTCAAGGCCCCTGCTTGAATTCCTTCTCCCGTACCTTGATCAATCGCTGTTTGGCGCGCAACGATGTTGATCTGTACGAGCCGAATCGTCGCAGGATCAAACGTCCCGAACGCCCAGACCCTATTGGTTTGGAAATCGGCTACGTCGAACGTATTGTTGGCGTTAAAGTCATCGATCACGCTGTTGGGGATACCCCCATTGATCGTGGTGTTACACCCGTCGCACGCATAGGCAAATTGCATGTCTTCAACCCCGTCCACGAGAGAAGTGGTGACGGTCGGAGCCGTACCGCTATCCACCGTTCGCGTCAGACAGGGACCGGCAGAGCCACAGTTGGCTGCCCCGGTTTGCACTTGATAGGTTACGCACTGTAGGAGATAGACCTGTGTTCCAACCGGGAAGTTTATCGGAGCATACGTTGGGGTTCCGAGTGTTATCGTCGCTCCGCTACTCGATGTCACAGGCACCGTGATCACTCCTCCCAGTGAGACATAGGCACCAGAGCCGTTCAGCATGCCTTCGGCCACCATCTCGTTGACCGCCGTGCTCGTCAAGGTGATGGTGGTAAATGATCCTGCCCCCCCCGAGGGAGCCGCACTGGCTAGAACCCAACCAGGAACTGCGCCGTTTGTAGAATTCGTTCGTGGAACTACGAGCGAAATGGTATCGGCACCCGTATCGTTGACGGCGGTTAGTGGAATAGCTGAATTGTTATCGACCGGCATCATCGCCGCGGCCGTTGTACCTGCGCCCGTCGCACAATTGCCGGCGGTCCCACCCACGGGGGTATTGGGAGCCACCGGCATACCAAATCCTGCTTGTTTGATGTCCCTGGCTATCAACTCCATGGCTACCCGAATGTTTTGCTGCGTTCCGACCGCTCTCTCATTCGAGATCGTGGCCTTGTGTGTTGTGGTCAGTACGGTATATCCACCCGCGACGATGACTGACGAAATCACGATTGCGATCATCAGCTCAACGAGCGTGAACCCCCGTTCACACAGCACCCGCACATCCTTCACATCATCCACCATGCACCTCTCCATAACTATTCAGGCGCGACCACTGTGTCCAAACGTACCGTCTTCGAAGTTGCTGTTACATCTACGCCGGACGCTTCAGTCCATGTCACCAGGACTGTCACGGTACTGCGGTTCAATCCGAGGGGGTCCGTAGCCGGAGGAACCGGGCTCAGGGTGACGGTCCCTGCGATGTTTTGAAGGTTGGAACTCAGCAGCAACGTGCGCCATTGGGTACAGTCTCCGTTCGCCATCACGTCGGCTGCGGCGGTCGGACACGTCGTCGTTCCCGAGCTCACATTGATGTTGTGATAATTTGCTGCCTTACGACGATTAAATTGAATGCGTTCGAGCATATCCGCCGCCAGATTCGTCACCCGTGTTTGGTTGTTGGCATCGACGTTCTTTCTCAATGAGAACGATTGCATGCCTGTCAAAGCCAGGAGACCGATCGTCAATATCACGGCAGCGACCATACTCTCGATGAGCGTAAACCCCTCGTGCCTACGCCACGAGACCCGAGTCGTCATACGGAGCAGTCGCGCATTTATGGACATGTGGAGTTTGCGCACCATGTCACCTTCCCTGATGGCATCACTACTACGGAGTAAACTACCCCTCTAGCATTCACGAGCGGAATGACTTGATTCGCAGCGGCTTTGCTCAAGCCCAGTGACGAAAACGCTACGTTCGTTGTGCCGCCTGGCAACCCCGTCACACTTCCGTTCATCGTCTGAGTGCTAAATATTGGAGCCCCACCCGCAGTTCCGTCGACGTTAATGAGTCCAGTGCCCCCCACTTGAATTGTGACCGTCGCTTGGCGGTTGCGATTCATCGCGACAACTCTCGCAAGGTTTAAGTTCCCGGCAAACTCGCTCACGGCCGCCCGCAGATCATGCTGGGCTTTCCATTCCACATAGTTTGGGATCGCAAGCGCCGAGGCGATCCCGATGATCGCCACGACAATCATTAACTCGATCAGTGTGAAACCGTGCTGGTCGTTCTTCCGCCAAAGCATTTCGGCTGTCCTGTTTTGTCCTGATAGATCTATAGCGCCAGGCACTCTCACGCAAGGGACATGCCGCCAAGAACACATGGGAAATCATTTGCAAGCCATTGATGTTCAAGAGCGTATCAGGGGTTATTCTGACTCGCATGAACGTTTTTCGGACTTACGGGAGACAATTTTTGTCGAAGAAGGAACGCCTCAATGGAGGAATTCATGAGCAGAAGGGAACCGTGAGACAGAAGAATGCTGCCTCAAACAAATACTGCGGATCGGCTATTTCATTGCCACAGCTCTGACTTGGCGATAGGTGGTGAGTCCCTGTAGCGCCTTTCGAATACCGTCTTGGACCAGTGTGACCATCCCCTCTTTCGTCGCGAGAGTCATCATCTGGGCGGTTTGTGATCGAGTCTGGATGAGATGTTTCATGTGTTCCGAGGGAAGCAGCAATTCATGGAGGGACACTCGCCCTTTGAAGCCGGTTCGATTGCAGGTCTCACAGCCACGTCCACGGTACAGACTCCAATCGGCTGTGTACTCGATGCCGACGGTGGACCAGTCCTGCGTACCGTACCCCTGCACCAATTCGTCGTACTCCTGTTGGCTCGGATGATAGGCCTCTTTGCACTGGATGCAGATTCGTTTGCACAGGCGCTGGGCGAGCACTCCCAACATGGCATCGGCAAAGTTGAACGAGTCGCACCCGAGATCCAACAAACGGACTATCGTTTCGACCGCACTGTTCGTATGGAGGGTGCTTAGCACCAAGTGGCCCGTGAGCGAGGCTTCAATGGCAATGTCGGCCGTTTCTCTGTCCCGCATTTCGCCGATCATGATGACGTCGGGGTCGGCACGCAGAAACGCCCGCATCGCGGTCGCGAAGATCAGGCCGATCTTCGGATGGACCTGCACTTGGCGGAGACCGTCCTGGGTGATTTCAATGGGATCTTCGGCTGTCCAAATCTTTCGTTCGTCGGTATTGATGTGCTTGAGAATTGCGTGCAAGGTTGTAGTTTTGCCGGACCCAGTCGGTCCGACACACAAGATGATCCCGTGTGGTTTCTCTGCGATGGCTAGAATAGCCTGCAAAGTGGCGGGGGCAAATTCCATCGCGTCGAGCGGCATCGGTTGCTTGGCCGTCAGAAGACGCAGCACGACATCTTCGTCCTGTCCTGAGGTGGGCAGGGTCGCGACACGCAATTCGATCTCTCGATCCTTCGCCAATCGATACCGGATCTTGCCGTCTTGGGGTTTGCGGCGTTCCGCGATGTCAAGATTGGCCATGACCTTGATGCGCGATACGATGGCCCGCCGATAAGCCGCCGGAATCTTCATGAATGTCGAGCAAGCACCGTCGATGCGCAGGCGCACAGCCACGTCTTTACGATCCGCGTATGGTTCGATGTGAATGTCCGATGCGCCAAGACGGTCGGCTTCGGCGATCACTTGATTGGTCAGCCGCACAATGGCTGAGTCGTTCTCGTCGATCCCACCAGATACGGGATCGATGGCGGGCTCAAGATGGATTTCATTGATCAACTCACCGAGAATGGATCCGATGGATCCACTGGTTCCCTGACCCTTGGCCAAATCGAGAAACTGCTCGATGTCCCGACGAAGACCTACGGCATAACGAATGGTCATCCCCGGAAATGTGCGCCGCACATCCCACCCCTTGTCGAGATCGTGCGGATCGCTGGTGAGCACGTCGATGAGTGAGCCTCGACGCGTGATCGGCAACCAGAGATTCTTCCGGAGATAGTCGAGGTTGAGCGTTTTGAGCAGATCGGCATCGATGACAGTTCGTTCGTCATACGGCAGGTAGGGACATTGGTAAAAATCGCTCAAGGCAGACCCTAAAGCGTCCTTCGGAACACGATAGCGGTCGAGGAGTACTGTTTCAAGATCGAATGCGCCGTCTTTCGAATCATCGACCGCCGCCAATACGTCGACCTGACTGATGATTCCGCGATAGGTCAGCGTATCCAGCACATTCTGCTCAATCGTGCAACGAGAGAGTTTCGACGCGCGGCTGCCCTTCTTCCCCCCAGTCCCCCCAGTCCCCCCAGCCACCAGATCTGTCTCAACCATCATGCACAAAACCTTTCACGCTCGCCTTCCCGCTGGCAGGCTATGGAAAAGCTCTGTGGGGATACCGAAACTTCATTTTTCGGTACGTTTGGAGTAACAGGTGCACACCGGCTGGATGCTCAAGAAGACCGCCCAGCAAGGCCGCAGCGAGTTCGCCCCTAGAATGGCTCTTGGCAAACGGATAGGCCCATCCAGTGCTTTCCGGCCTCGGAAAAACTCTAATTGAGCCTCTGAGCGATGCGAGAACGATGCTGGCGGGCTTTCCAGCATCCGGCTAGTACTTCGCCAGCCAGGTTCCCGGCGCCCGATACACAACCGGAACCCCTCGAAACAGTCCCTGCGCCAAATCGGCGTTGTACCAGACCTCGATCACAGTACCAGCTCCGATCGACGTCACACTCTGTCCTGCCATCATCGCACCGTACAGACGAGTAGATCGTTCCATCCTGATCGCACCAGCCGCATACAACAGACCGTTGACGTGGATGCCCGACAATTGCACTGGTACCCTTGCCCCTAGCGATTCTGTCCCCGGTTGAGATGGACTGAGAGCTGGGACAGATTTCCCTGCTGCGCGAGGCCTGCATACCACATGACCCTGAACGACCAGCAGACCTTCAAAATAGTCCGTATCCAGCACCAGCGTTCCCATATTGTCTATACGCGGTAATTGCCCATCGACTGTGTCGATGAAGACCAGTCCACGATGATCTCCGATGGTGTGAGATTCCAACGCATCTGCGGGCATGATTCCCTGATCAGAATCCGTGGCTCCTTGTGGATGGAGCTGCCCCATACGATCGAGTCGATAATAGATCCCCCAACGCAGCGCGATCTTCTTGAGCGAGTCGTAGTCCCACTGATCGAGCCTCACCCCAGGCGTCGGATATTGTTGCTGGTGAACATTTTCATAAAGCGGAAGATTGGCTCCTTGCCCTGGCGGAGGTGCGATGACTGAGACAATACCTCCAATCCAGTACTCAGCCCAGCGATCTTGCGCATACAACATCTGGTCATACGACTGACCGGTAACTGGGGCCGCGCTGCTCTTAAGGACCAGATCCTCGACTCGCTGCACCGCAAGATCGCCCAATACTCGTTGATCACCCCAATGGACCATGACGGGAGATTCACCGCCTGGCTGCATGGCGCCAAGAGTCTGTACAATTTGCACCGCCGAGCGAACCGCGGGAATCGACAGAGCCCCGAGCTGGAGCTGAACCGTTCTTGTGACCGGCGGTGATCAACCGTCGTGGCCGTAACCTCAACCGTGCTTAGCAAGCCTGGCTGCAGAGGACCATACACTTTCAACTTAAGAATTCGGCCAAGTCCTCCCAGCGCACGGGAGAAGCCGCTTGGGGAATCATTGAGCATCTGATTGTCCGCTTGGTTCGCTGCATCAAGGAGGATGTCGGGATGGTCAGCGGTCCCAACAAACTGCGAACGCCCAGCTGCGTCGAAAAACGACGGCCCGCTGGTGAAATCTCCCTGGCGTTTCATGAGCAATCCAGCAAGGGATGTCGGGGTGACACTCGGATCGTGAAACCAACTCATCACGACATCCGCCGCACCGTCGGCCAACTGTTGCGCGACGTTGTCCTCTTTCATGGCGCTGACGCCCGGTCCATCCTGACTGGCCAGATAAAGAGACGTCATGCCGGCGACCCCAAGCAGAAAGATCAGCATGAGCGACGCGAGAAGCACATGCCCCTCGTCGCAAAGATTCATGAGTTCTGATGCGCGCCGCTTCCCCATCTCCATATCCTCACTCCCATGTTTATTGGTGGCGCCGCCGCTATGTCCGGAAGCTAATTTCTCGAACCGCACGAATCCCTCGGTCGAGTATCATCACTTCAACGACGACCCGTTTGACGAGCGCCGACTGTGTCACGGCCTGCCCGTTTTCATCCCAGTAGGAGAACCGTGCTTCTCTGATATCTCCGACCAAGACACTTGCTCCGCCATCAACCTTCCGCAGTAACCTCAGAACACCCTGATCATCGCGACCGCTATAGTAACGGACATGATTCATGAGGGAGACAGAAGCTCCTGATGGGATCGCTCCTGTCAGCGGCTGCGTCACCGTAAGCAGCCGTCGCTGTCCATCACGAGCCAGAGCCAGCGTCTCGCATCGCTCGGCCCAACAGACCACAATAGTCTTCCGGTCCTCCCACCCTCGCCCATCTTCGACCAACAGAGCCGTTTGGCCGATCGCCGCCGCTGCCGTGACCGTTGTCGAGAGGCCGTGCAGATTCGCCGAAAACTCCACTGAGTCTGAAGCCATCGTGGTGAGAGAGCCGGACCCTGCGAGCCTCAATTCCTGCTCAAGAACTTCTAATCCAAGGCGAAGATCTTGTTGTTGCGCAACCTCACGTTGTTGCCTCATAAACTGTTGCTGGAAATAGGACAAGGCCTGAAGCGTGGCGCCCAAGACGACCAGCCCAACCGCTATGGCAAACATCAGCTCAGTCAGACTGGTCCCTGCCTCCATCCCTATTCCATGGTATGTGTCTCTTGTATGCCGTCCTGTCCCCATCCTGTCTACTCCGAGTGACGACACGTTACCGGCTCCCAACGAATACTGGATTGGCCCGTAGTGTGCCGATCCGTACTTCACGCTGACCCTCACCGGCAGCATAGACTGCACGAGCTTCAATTAAGACATGCCCTGAAGCCGACAGCGAACCGGAACGGCTCGGCGTCACCGTCCAGATCAACTGGACGCCATCCTGGTCCAATCTACCGGAGTACACCCCATCACCTGCCAGCACATCGCCGCCTGCTCCATCGTCATGCATGACAAGGTCCGGGACACCATCGTAATTCAGATCGTCCAACAAGAGACGATCCCATCTCACAGATCGCTTCGCTTCAATCCGTGATTCCGCCATTGCCTGGGCACGCGTCGCCAACGCTCCTGTTCGAAAACTTCGCTCTGCCGCCTGAAACGCCCCCATAGCACCGACCAGTCCGATCATTGTCAGCGTCATAGCCACCAGCACTTCGGAAAAACTGGCTCCGCCCTCTGCATGAAATAATCGATCCCGCTTCATGAGACGGACACTCTTCCGGTGATGTTTACAGTAAACGTGGTTTCTCCACCCTGACTGTCGCGGACGCGAATGGTTGTCGGGGTCACCGACCGGCCACTGGGATGAAACAACAGTTCAGGGCCGGCGGTTGGCTCCTCGACGAGCACCCCCTTTTCCCCATACTGATAAACGTGCAGGATGCCCTCGGCATCTGCACGTCGAAGCGTAATCGTACGGCCCTCTCGGTCGAATATGACCCGAAGGCGCTCTCGCCTGGCCATCGCCAGTTGTCTGGCGAACCGGATCTCCGAAGCAATCTCTGCAGTGGCGCTCCGCGCCTGCACTCTTGCTGCCAATGTCTGATAACTCGGCACGGCCAATGCCGCCATGATGCCCATGATCGCCAGTACGACGAGAAGTTCTGTCAAGCTCCAGCCTTGTTCCTGTAGTTGTGATTCTCTCGGCATGCTCCACTCTCGCAGAAGAGTTCACCTCACGATGATGAACGCGGTCTCCAAGACCCGTGCCCACGCTGGTCCACGGCCAGAGAACTGAATGATTGGTGAGGAACGGAAGCAGAATACTTTGCAAGTTCACACGGTTTCGCGTTGTCACGAGGAAACATGGAAGAGGACCGACCTATGAACTGGCCAAGAAAGCAGAGGAAAACTAGAAAAGCACCTCACTATTTAGATACAGGGATTTGCCCGAAGAGATACAGGGGAACGCTAGAAGGTAGGGCCAAGAAATCCTTGATACCAGTCGAGGAGCGGTTGGGCGAAAAATAGGGAGAGGAGCGCTCCCAACACAAGGAAGGGGCCAAAGGGGATATAATCGTCACGCTTGGTGATATGCAGGGCGATCAAACTGATGCCGATGATAGAACCAGTGAGCGAGCCGATCATGATGGTGAGGAGTGCCGGCTTCCAGCCAAGAAACGCACCGATCATCGCCAATAACTTGATGTCGCCACCGCCCATTCCCTCTTTACCGAAAAGATAGGGGCTCAGCCAAGCCAGGAACCAGAGGATGCCGCCTCCCACGGTGAGACCGACCACAGAATTGATCACACCCACCGGCAACACGGTCACTGCGCCCAGAAGTCCGACCACCATTCCTGGGAGTGTAATGACATTGGGGATCATCTTATGGGTGAGATCTGTTCCCGTCACCACAACCAACGCCGAAAACAACAGGGCATAGAGAGCAGTCGTCCAAGTTGGGCCAAAGTACCATAAGATGGTGAGATAACCGAGGGCGTTGGTGACTTCGACGAGGGGGTAGCGTATCGAAATTGGCGTGCGGCATGCCCGGCAGCGTCCACCAAGCCACAGATAGCTCAACAGAGGAATATTGTCGTAGAACTCGATAGCGTGGGTGCACGAGGGACAATGGGAGCCGGGCCAGACGATCGATTCACCTCGGGGCAGTCTGAAGATGCAGACGTTGAGAAAACTGCCGATCAACGCGCCTAGGATCCCGGCTACAAGATAGAGAGACCATTCATGCATAATCGACTCAGAAGCAGACTGCGGCTCGGAACACCCGAGTCGCTCTACATGCCAAATGAAATAAATTAGGTAACTTCACTGGAGCCGATTTTTCACAGTTTACTTATAGCAAGAAAGTTCTTATAATCGCCGACTTCTTGGCGAGGGTTTGTTCTGGGCGTATCTCCGTCACGGTGAATTATACCGTACTATTTTATTCGTTAAAGGAGAACATGATAATGGCACGGACTGCGAAGACGAAAAATAAACCTTCCCTGGCCGATCTGACCCCGCCACCCCGCAAGAAGCGCCCTGAATCGCTCACCAGCCGGGAGAAAGAAATTCTCGAACTGATTTGGGCCGGGTTCAAAAACAAGGAAATCGGTCAACGACTCAAGATCAGCGTCAAGACCGTCGAGGCGCATCGGGCCAACATGATGAAAAAGATGCGCGTGTCGAACACGGCTCAGCTGCTCAAAACCGCGATCCAAGACGGGACGATCAAGATTCGCTAGGCGGCGGCACGACATTCCTGCGACGCTGGCGAACCGCTTCGAACAACGTAACGGCTGCTGCAGCTGAGACATTCAGCGACTGTATACGGCCCTGCATTGGAATCCTGATGCGGTCGTCGCACTCCTTCAACACACCAGGGCGAAGGCCTTCCCCTTCTCCTCCAAGCACCAGCGCAATCGGACCAGTCATATCGATGTCGGTATAGAGTTTCGCCGCCTGTGGGTCCACGCCGTAGATCCACAGGCCTGCCTCTTTGAGATCCTGAATCAGACGAATCAGATTGCCCACGCGCCCGACGGAGATATGATCGAGCGCTCCGGCTGAGACTTTCGCCACCACCGATGTCAGGCCGACTGCGCGGCGTTCCGGGATAAATACCCCATGGACACCCGCCGCTTCGGCCGTCCGCAAGACCGCTCCCAAGTTGTGCGGATCTTCGACCCCATCAAGGAGTACGAGAAACGGCTTCTCACCTCTGGTCTTCGCCCGCTCGAAAATCTGCTCCGTCGTATCGTAGGATTTCGAGGCGATGAGCGCGATCACGCCCTGGTGATGTCCTCCCGGCACCAAGCGATTGAAGGCAAACGGAGGCTCGATGTGAACTGGGACTCGCTGCGCCTTCGCCAGCTGGACGAGATCAGCAAATTGTCGATCGGTTCGCAGCATGAGCAGCCGCTGAAGCGGACGCGTACTGGCTCGCAAGGCTTCGCGCACAGCATGCAGCCCGTAAATCAGCTCCGGGGGACTATCGCTTCCACCGGCTGGTGCCATCGGGCTTGTCCTCGATGACGATGCCGTGGGCCGCGAGGGACTGACGAATCTCGTCGGCCTTCGTGAAGTCTTTCTGTTTTCTGGCTTCATTGCGTTCCGCAACCTTACGGTCTATATCCACATCTGAAAGTTGATAGCTACCTGTCTCAGCCTTGAGGGTGTAGTGCCATTTGTCCAAGCTAAACAAGCCCAGCACGTTTCCTAGAGACCGAAATTCCTCCCTGGCACTCAGTCGCGCCTCAGTCGAAAGACCTTGTACCAGCAGCTTGTTCACATCAGTTCTCAGTCTTTGCAACTCTGCGATTGCCACGGGCGTATTAAAATCTTCCTCCATCGCATCCCGAAATGCCGACCGGCATTGCTCGATCATCCCTGCCAGTTCCTTATCCGCCGTGGAATTCGTATTGGGCTCACGCAGTCGCATGAACAAGTCATAGAATCCATCCACTGCGTTCTTGGCCTCTTGCAGGCTCCGATCGGAAAATTCCAATGGACCACGGTAATGGGTCCCGAGCAGGAAATACCGCAACGTCTCTCCGGTTTCCGCTTCAGCCCATTTTGATTTCTCAAAGATCTCGCGAATTGTGAAGAAGTTCCCCAGGGACTTGGACATCTTCTCCTGGTTGATCTGCACAAAGCCGTTGTGGACCCAGTAGCGCGCAAACTCTTTGCCGGTCGCCCCACATGACTGCGCGATTTCATTTTCATGGTGCGGGAAAATCAGGTCCATCCCTCCGCCGTGAATATCGAAGGTCTCACCCAAATGGCGCATCGCCATGGCGGAACATTCGATGTGCCAGCCCGGACGGCCAGGACCCCAGGGGCTCTCCCATGACGGCTCGCCAGGCTTGCTGCTCTTCCAGAGTGCGAAATCCATTGGATGGCGTTTTCGTTCATCCACATCCACGCGTGCGCCGGCCTGCATGTCGTCCAATCGCCGCTTTGCGAGACGGCCATAGGCAGAATACTTGGCCACTTCAAAATACACGTCTCCATCGACTTGATAGGCCAATCCCTTCTTCACCAAGGTCTCGGTCAAACGAATGATGTCGGTCATGTGTTCTGTGGCCTTGGGCTCAATGGAAGCTTGGCGAATGCCCAGTCTCCCCATATCTTCGAAGTAGGCTTGGATATACTTCGCGGTGATCGTGTCACAGCTGACGCCCTGCTCATTCGCCCGCTTGATGATCTTGTCATCCACGTCGGTGAAGTTCTTCACAAATTCAACCTTATAGTCGCTGAATTCCAGATAGCGTCGGATCACATCGAACACAAGCGCACTACGCGCATGACCGATATGGCAGTAGTCGTAGACGGTCACACCGCAGACATACATCCGAACGGTCTTTGGCTGGAGCGGGTGGAATGGCTCCTTTTTCCCTGTGAGCGTGTTGTAGATCGAGAGCATGGGTGAGTTACAACTCCGGAGAAATGCGGCGCTTCGGCCAATGGGACCAGAGAAAATACCCCACGGCAAGCGCTAGGCAGATGCCGATCACGATATCGAACTGATGGAAATAGTCTCTCAGATGCTCCCACTGCTCTCCCATTTTCACGCCGATGTAGGCCAGAAGATAGCACCATGGCAATGCCCCGAGAAACGTGTAGAGCATAAACCGATAAATATTCACTCTGGCGATGCCGGCCGGCAACGAGATGAAGGTCCGGACAACCGGAAGCATCCGGCTGAAAAATACCGCTGCATCGCCATATTTCGCGAACCATCGATCCGCCATCTCGATGTCTTTTCTCGACACCAGCACATAGGGTCCGTATCGCTCGACGAAAGGCCGGCCTCCCCACACGCCGGCGTAGTAGGCTACAACCGACCCAGCGACGTTCCCGAGAGCGCCGGCCAATGTCACGCCCAGCATCGTGAACTGTCCCGTCGTCACAAGATACCCGGAAAAGGGCATGATGATTTCGCTGGGTAGGGGAATGCAGGCGCTCTCAATGGCCATGGTGATAAAAATACCGGTGTAGCCGAATGTCGAGATCGTCGACACAACAAACCGGCTAAGCTCTGTGATAATTGCTTCGATCAGATTTCCCACAGCACGCTAACTCCGCTGTTTGCCCTTTGGTTTCGACGACCCAGCCGCCCGACGTGCGATGGGTCGACGTACCGTTTCCCATTTCCGGAAACGATCTAATGCCCCATGATTCGTCGTATCGAGATGAATGGGGGTCAGCGAAACCGCCCCTTCCTCAAGCGCTTCATGGTCGGCATCCTTGCTTCGGCTCCACGAGATACGAGTCCCGGCAATCCAATAGTAGGTCCGGCCATGCGGATCGACCTTTTCAATGATTGGATTGTCGAAACGCCTGCGGCTGAGACAGGTGACTCGAACTCCGGTGATAGACCCGAACGGCCGGTTCGGAATATTCAAATTCACGAGCGTTTCGTCCGGCAAACCTTCTTTCAGAATCAAGCGAGCAATTCGAACGGCATACCGAGCCCCTGCGTCAAAATAAAAATGCTTCTGCCCCTCTTGCGACACAGCCATAGAGGGGACACCGAGGATCGTCCCTTCCATCGCTGCCGAGACCGTTCCGGAATACAACACGTCGTCGCCGAGGTTCACGCCTTTATTGATTCCTGACACGAGGAGATCAGGCGGCGCAGGCAGAAGCTTCAGCACGGCAAGATTCACACAATCGACCGGCGTTCCGTTAACCGCGTAGACCTGTGTTCCGACCTGATGCACTCGCAGCGGTTTATGAAGCGTCACGGCATGCGCCACCGCGGTCCGCTCACGATCCGGCGCGACCACCCACACTTCTCCCACTCTCGACAAAGCCTTGGCGAGCGCCGTCAACCCAGGCGAGTGAATCCCATCATCATTCGTGACCAAAATACGCATGGGGCCGTCAGGAACAAAAAAAGCTGCCGGCGGCAGCTCTCTGTTTCAGTACTGAGTGCTGAGAACCAGGTACCCGACTATCCTATTCGTCCCAGTCCTCAACACTCTATGTATTGGTCGGGGCGAGCCGATTTGAACGGCCGACCACTCGCACCCCAAGCGAGTACGCTACCGGGCTGCGCCACGCCCCGACATATTCTATTCAATTTCACCCTCTCCCGCATTGTCCTCTGGAGGGAGCTGGAATGCAACCGGCTCGGAATCGACAAGGCAGAGCTATCGTTAGTTGGAATGCGACTCCATAATTTTGAGAATCGCCTGGAGATTCCCTCGAAGCTTCTGCGCAAGTTCTTTGGGGCGTACCCGTTGGCTTGCCACACGGCCTCGCCTGGCCCAATATCGTTTGACACCTGCGAGCGTATGTCCCTCTTCATAGAGCATCCGCTTGATCTCCAGCACAGTCTCGACTTCTCGCTTGACATAAAGCCGCTGGTTCCCACGACTTTTCTTGGGCTTGAGAAACGGGAACTCTGATTCCCAGAATCGCAACACGTAAGCCGGTAGCTCGGCAATCTGGCTAACTTCGCCGATCTTATAAAAGATCTTGCTGCCCAGCCTGGGCTCTTTCCCCATGACCGGTCCTCGTGGTGGGATGAGTTAAGGTGATTGAACGAGGCTATGAATTGACGTATTTCTTAAACACTTGACTGGGACGAAACGTCACCACGCGGCGAGGCGTGATGCCTATTTCTTCGCCGGTTCGAGGGTTCCGGCCCTTCCGCGCCCCTTTGCTTCGTACCACAAAGTTTCCGAATCCGGCAATCTTGACCGACTCTCCCTTGCGCAACACATCTTTCAACATATTCAGCACGAGTTCGACGATATCAGCGGCTTCATTTTTCGAAATACCGACCTGCTTGTAGATTTCGTTCGCGATATCTGCCTTCCTCATGCTTTCCCCTCCGACACCTGCGCAAACATCATCGAATGATCACCCGTAAACTTCACCGCGCACGATTAGCAGTTTCGCTATAAGTTACGTGAGGTTATAAGGCCTGTCAAGAGGAAAAAATGTCGGATCAGACTTCTCACTCATTCATCTCTGGCAAGTAACTTGTATTCAATGCTGTCCGCAAGCGCTTGCCAGCTTGCTTCCATGATGTTCTCAGACACACCGACGGTACCCCATTTATCCTTATGATCGCCTGATTCAATCAATACTCGGACCTTGGACTCCGTCCCATGATTGGCCGACAGCACTCGCACTTTGTAGTCGAGCAGTTTGACTTCTCGGAGTTGGGGATAGAAATTTTCCAACGCTTTTCGCAGCGCATGGTCAAGCGCATTGACCGGGCCGGCTCCGACTGCTGCCGCATGCTCCACCACTTCACCGACCTTCACCATCACTGTAGCTTCTGACGACGAAGTGCCATGGTCTTGTTTTTTCTCGACAATCACCCGAAACCCCAGGAGTTGGAACGCCGGCCTATGCGTCCCCATCGCCTTCCGCATGAGCAATTCGAAGGAGCCCTCCGCCGCCTCAAATTGGTATCCTTGACTTTCACGCTCCTTCAACATGCCGATCAACTCCTGCAACTTGACATGCCCCTTGTCCAGTTTGATCCCGTAGGCCTCGACCTTCTCCAGCAACCCACTCCGACCTGCAGCATCCGATACCAGCACACGCTGGCGGTTGCCGACCAGCTCAGGAATCACATGTTCATAGGTCGCGGGATTCTTGAGCACCGCATGAATATGGACTCCGCCCTTGTGGGCAAACGCCGAATCTCCCACATAAGGCTGGTGCTTATTGGGCATGAGGTTCGCGATCTCGGTCACAAATCCAGAAACCCGTTTGAGATGGCTCAAACGGTCTTTCAACGCCGGACGTTTCATCTTCAGTTCAAGATTGGGAATAATCGAGCAAAGATTGGCATTGCCGCACCGTTCACCGATCCCGTTAATCGTCCCCTGCACCTGTACCACGCCGGTTTCGATCGCCACCAGCGAATTCGCGACAGCCATTTCGCAATCGTTATGGGCGTGAATCCCCAAGGGCACCGCGCACTCCCGCCGAACGACCTCGCAGATCTCTTTGATCTCCCAGGGCATCGATCCGCCGTTGGTGTCGCAGAGAATCACCCGCTCGGCCCCGGCCGCGACAGCGTGACGAATGGTCTCCAGCGCGTAGTCTGGATTGGTCTTGTATCCATCGAAGAAATGCTCCGCATCGTAGAACACCCTTCGGCTTTTCGAGCGGAGATGGGCCACGGAATCGCTGATGAGTTCTAGATTCTTCACCAGGGAAATTCCGAGCGCATCGGTGACGTGCAGTGACCAGGTTTTCCCGAAGAGCGTAATGATCTTGGTCTCTGCGTCCAGCAACGCCCGGATATTCGGATCCTTCTGCACCGCGTTGCTCGATTTTCTGGTCGACCCGAACGCTACCACCGTCGCCGTCTGCAACGGAACGGTTTTGATCATCCGAAAGAACTCGATGTCTTTGGGATTCGCTCCGGGCCACCCACCTTCAATGAACTGTACGCCCAGCCCATCCAGCTGTTGGGCGACCCGAACCTTGTCTTCGGCCGAAAAGGTGACATCCTCAGCCTGAGCCCCGTCCCGTAAGGTCGTGTCATAAATCTCCAGCGTTGCCGGACGGGCGGCAGACGGAAGTGCGCCGGACGACGCAGAGCCAACCGACTTGCCTTGCGAGGATCGCGACTGTGAAGATTTTTGAGCCATAATGAAAACGATACCAGGATCCGGACGAGCCTGTCGAGATTCACCTTGCCGAAATCCTCTACTTCGGGCTTCGGTCTCCTGCAGGCGATTGATCCAACCCGAACGCAGCATGGAGCGAACGCATCGCGAGTTCAGCATACTTTTCATCGATGACACAGGAGATCTTGATCTCCGACGTGCTGATCATGAGAATATTCACGCCTTCCTGAGATAAGACTTCAAACATCTTGGCAGCGACCCCAGAATGGGATCGCATCCCTACGCCGACCAGCGAGACCTTCGCGATCGCCTCGGTTACGGCAACCGATTTGGCGTCGATGCCTTTCGCCACGTCCTTAATCAGCGGCAAGGCTTTCTTGATGTCCGCCCGTGGAATCGTGAAGGAAATGTCCGTCATGCCAGACTGACTCATATTCTGGATGATCATGTCGACATTGATGTTTGCCTTGGCCACGGGCCCAAAGAGTTTAGATGCAATCCCTGGTTTGTCCGGCACGCCCACAATCGTGATCTTGGCCTGATTTCGATCGCCGGTGACTCCCGACACTGCGACCGCTTCCATATCCTCATCTTCACGCGTCACGAGTGTCCCCTTTCCTTCTTTGAAGCTGGAGTTCACCTCCACCGGCACGTTGAACTTCGCAGCAAATTCGACGGAGCGGCTCTGCAGCACTTTGGCACCCAGACTGGCCATTTCCAACATTTCCTCATAAGAGATCTTGTCGATTCGTCGAGCCGCCGGTACAATGTTGGGGTCCGACGTATAGACGCCATCAACGTCGGTAAAAATGATGCACCGATCGGCCTTCAGCGCCGCCGCCAATGCGACTGCCGTGAGATCGGATCCGCCACGCCCCAATGTTGTGACATCCGACTGCTCGTTGATTCCTTGAAAACCGGCGACTACTGGAATGATCCCCTTAAGCAGAGCCTCACGGATTCGATCAGCACTTACCCGAGTAATACGCGCTTTCGTATGAGCACTGTCGGTCATGATCCCGACTTGGCGCCCCGTAAAGGATCGAGCATCGAGTCCCCTGGCCCGCAAGGCCATCGCCAATAATGCAATGGTCACCCGCTCTCCAGTCGACAGGAGCATATCGAGTTCACGATCGTCCGGCAGCGGCGTGACTTCGTGCGCCAACCGAAGCAACCGATCTGTTTCTCCGCTCATCGCGGACAGGACAACCACGACACGATAGCCATCCTTGTGAGCCTTCTCAACGCGGTCGGCCACGCAGTGGATCCTCTCGATCGTGCCCACCGACGTCCCCCCATATTTCTGGACAATCAGCGCCACGACCGTCAGGATCCTTTCGCAAACAGCCGCACGACGAACTTTGTCGCATCGCGAGGAGGCACGGTCGAAGCTCTAGCATCAGCCTCGATAAATCTCCGTCCGGTCCCGGCCGCGGAGGCTGCGGCACTGTCACGATAGGCGAAGAATCCCGGACCTTCCTCCGCTTGGCCATGATGCAGGCTGCCCGAATCGCAGAAGGCCACGATGCGATGGGAGCCCAATTTGGCCAGTCCTTCGAGCAGCGGCCCTACCAGCTCGCGATCAACCGCTTCGATGCCCTTCACCTTGGCCGCGACATCGGATCCGTAAATGACCTCGTCCGGTAACTCCACATGCACGTATGCAAAATCTTTCTTCTTCAGTTCCTCCAGAGCAACTGCCGCTTGGGTGCGAAAATCCGAACCGGTTAATCGCGCGCCATCAACAGCTTCGAGCCCGGCCATGATGCCGAGTCCGCGATGAACATCGCTCTGTGAAACCACCACACCGGACATCTTCAATCGCTCAGAAAGGCTTGGCCAGAGAATGGCCCGGCCCTGGCCCCAGAGCCAGAGACAATTGGCAGGCTTCTGACCTGCCCCCAGACGTTCATCGTTGAGGGGATGATCGCGCAGAATCTGAAACGAGGCGTCCATGAGTTTCCAGAGAATGTCGGATCCGTCTCCCGTCGGCAATACATCGGCGATCGGCCGGCCGACCAATAACTGTGGATCGGTACAGACCGCTCGCGACTTCCCGTTGACCCACACCATGAGATGCCGATGGCCTAATCCTGGATAGAACTGAATCATCTCCGATCCGAGCTGTTCATTGATCGCCTCGATCAATTCGCGGGCCTCTTCCGTCGAAATCAGGCCTGCAGTCGCATCATCCATCACCATGTGCGGTCCGAGCTTCTTGATCTCGTTCAATCCGCCTTTATTTCCGGACTGAGCGTCTGCCCGCAACGTGACCATCGTACAGCGATAGACCACATCATGCTCGCCGATGGCGACCCCCAGACTGGCCGCTTCGAGCGGACCGGGACCCTGGTAGTACTTCTTGGGGTCGTATCCGAGGATGGCAGTTCCCATCAGACCGCTCCCCTGCCGCACGTTCTCAGGCGCCGCAGTCAGAAGCCCAAGCTCCCCACCCTGCGCGAGGCGGTCCAGGTGAGGGGTCGAAGCTGCTTGAAGAGGGGTCCATCCGCTCAATTCCTTCCGGGGATGGTCTGCCATCCCATCGGCATGAAGAATCACATGTTTCATCGAAGCCTTGCTCGCATGGTGGCTACACCTTTAAAAGACGAGCGACATCCTCCCGCGTCGCTCTAACGGTTTTTGGTTGAGCCGATACACTAATGGCTGTGTCGGCATCTTTCAATCCGTGGCCGGTCAAGGTGCAGACCACCGTCTCGCCTTCGTGAAGCCCGCCCTGTTTGCTCAACTTCATCACGCCGGCAACCGACGCAGCGGACGCCGGCTCGCAGAAGACCCCTTCCGTCGCTGCCACCACCCTATAAGCCTGGAGAATTTCTTCGTCCGTCACCGAGTCGATCGCTCCCACGGATTCCTTCACAGCCTTCAAAGCCGCTTCCCAGCTGGCCGGATTGCCGATACGGATCGCCGAGGCCACCGTCTGCGGATGTTCCACGATGTGTCCGAGCACAATAGGCGCGGCGCCGGCCGCCTGAAATCCGACCATTCGAGGCAACTTCGTGGATTGATTGGCTGCACGGTATTCCTGATACCCCTTCCAATAGGCAGTAATGTTGCCGGCATTTCCAACCGGCAGCACATGAACAGTCGGGGCATCGCCGAGTTCATCGCAGACCTCCATCGCGGCGGTCTTCTGCCCCTCGATCCGATAGGGATTGATCGAGTTGACCAACTCGATGTGATAGGTCGCAGACAATTCTTTGACGATGGTCAACGCCTGGTCGAAGTTTCCTTCGATCTGGATGACTGTGGCTTGATGCATCATAGCCTGTGACAGCTTACCCATCGCGATCTTCCCGGCAGGAATCAACACATAGACTGCCAGTCCTGCCCGCGCGCCATAGGCTGCAGCGGAGGCAGAGGTATTCCCCGTGGAGGCACAGATCACCGCCTTGGAGCCGGACTCAACGGCCTTTGAGATGGCCATCGTCATGCCGCGATCCTTGAAGGATCCCGTCGGATTCATGCCTTCGAATTTGAGATAGAGATCAATGCCGGGCGCGATCTGTTTGGCCAGCCGCGTCGCCCTTATGAGCGGCGTGTTGCCTTCGCCGAGCGTCACCACGGGTGTACGGTCGGTCACCGGCAGAAACTTCCGATATTCTTCGATCACACCACGCCAGCGATTCATTGCGTTACTCGTCCTTACCCTCGACCCGAATCAAGGTAGTGGGCTCGGAAATGAAGGCCATGTGATTGATCGCTCGCAATGCCGTTTGGACATCACGCTCCATGGCAGTATGAGTCTTGATCACGACCGGAACCGTCTGCCCTTCGCGCCGTCCCTGTTGGAGGACGGATGAGATACTGATGCCGCACCGGCCCAGCTCCCCTGCAATTTGAGACAAGACGCCGGGGCGGTCCAACACCATAAACCGGAGGTAGTAGAGCGAGCTGATTTCTTCCATCGTCCGCATCCGAAGCGGACGACGCTGGTCTTGCTGGAACGAAGCGGGCGGCACTCGCCCAACCGCTCCTTTCAACAGATTGCGCGCGATGGTGATGAGGTCGCCGACCACCGCACTGCCGGTCGGCATGGACCCCGCTCCCCGGCCATAGAGCACCACGTCGCCCACGGCATCGCCGACAAGTTGAATCGCGTTGTAGACTCCTTCGACTTGGGCGATCAGAGATGAGGAGGGCAGCATCGTGGGATGCACTCGTGCTTCGACTTCATTGCCGACCAGCTTCGCGATGCCCAGCAACTTGATCGTACAACCGAACTCTTTGGCATACGCGATGTCGAGCGGCGTAATGTGGGTAATCCCCTCGGTATACACCTCTTTCACATTGACCGGCATCCCATAGGCTAGCGCCACCAGGATCGCTAGCTTGTGCGCCGAATCGATACCGGCCACATCGAATGTCGGATCCGCTTCGGCATAGCCGGCTTGCTTTGCTTCGTCGAGTACCGCCTCAAAACTCTGGCCTTCATGGGTCATGCGCGAAAGAATGTAATTGGCTGTCCCGTTGATGATCCCATAAATAGATTGGATAGTGTTTGCAGCCAGCCCTTCCCTCAAAGCCTGGATGACGGGAATCCCCCCGCCCACGCTCGCTTCGAACCCTAGGTCGACACCCTCGCGGGAAGCCGCGGCAAATATTTCTTCTCCGTGTAGCGCGAGCAAGGCCTTATTGGCGGTAACGACATGTTTGCCTGCCGCAAGGGCCTCAAGAATTATGCGTTTGGCAACATCGCAGCCCCCGATCAACTCCACGACGATGTCGATCGACGGATCGGCAAGAATCTGCTTCGCATCGGTCGTAAGGAGGCCTGGTGGAAGGGCAAGACCTCGGTCACGCGTCACATCGAGGTCCACAATCCGAACGATCTCGATCGGTACGCCGACCCGGCGGCTGATTAAAGCAGCATTCTCCAAGAGAATCTTCACGACGCCCGTTCCGACCGTTCCGAACCCAATGATGCCGACGCCCACACGCGAGATCACTCTTCTGACCCCTCAAGCTTCAGAGCCTTGCGAATGCCTCGCACGGCTTGCCTCGTGCGATGTTCATTTTCGACAAGACCGAACCGCACATACTCGTCCCCGCCCTCACCGAATCCGATCCCAGGAGACACGGCCACTTTCGCCTCGCGGAGCAGAAGCTTCGAAAATTCCAACGACCCTGAAGACCGATAGGGCAACGGGATTCTGGCCCAGACAAACATGGTAGCCACAGGCTTGTTCACCTGCCACCCGATGCGATTCAGCCCGCTCACCAACACATCTCGACGCTTCTGGTAACGGAGCACCGTCTCCTTGACACAATCTTGCGGCCCATTGAGGGCAATGACGCTGGCAATCTGAAGGGGCTGAAAAATACCGTAATCGAGATAACTCTTGATCTTCGCCAGGGCTCCAACCACCTCGCGATTGCCGCAACAAAATCCCACGCGCCAACCAGGCATGTTGTAGGCCTTGGAAAGAGTGTAGAACTCGACGCCGACATCCTTCGCCCCGGGAACCTGCAGAAAGCTCGGCGCTTTATATCCATCGAACACCAAGTCGGCGTAAGCCAGGTCATGAATGACAATCACGTTATGTTCTTTGGCAAAGACGACGATCTTCTTAAAGAACTCAAGATCCACTACGGCGGTGGTAGGATTATGCGGAAAATTGATGACCAAGATCTTCGGCCTTGGGAAGGTCTGGCGATAGACCCGCTGTAAATCGTCGAAGAAATCACTGTCCGGGCGCAACTCAACCCCACGGACTTCTCCGCCCGCAATGATGAAACTATACATATGAATGGGATAAGTCGGCGTCGGCGTCAGGACGACGTCGCCGGGGCCGATCAAGGCCAGCGCCAGGTGTGCCAATCCTTCTTTGGAACCGATCGTGACAATGGTCTCGGTCTCAGGATCCAAATCGACATTGTAATTCCGCTTGTACCAACCAGCGATCGCGTGCCGCAACTTGGTAATCCCGCGCGAAGCCGAGTAGCGATGATTTTTTCCTTTCCGCGCCGCCTCGATCATCTTCTCGACGATATGGCTCGGTGTCGGTTGGTCAGGATTTCCCATTCCAAAGTCGATAATGTCTTCGCCCTGTTGACGAGCTTCGAGCTTGAGACTCTGCACCTGGGCGAATACATAAGGCGGTAACCGTTTGATGCGATAAAATCCGTCGCCTAATCCCATGAGGTTTCCTGTCCGTAATCCTCACACGCGCGGAAGCGATCGCGTGATCGCTCTCCGCCACGTTAGGGGGCCTATTCTAATGGCGCAGAGCGTATCGAGTCAAATTATGTCGTGATTCTATGGGGTTCGGTAGCCCGACCCCTTTGATTGGCCAGGACAACACCCCCTCAATTCCACATCCCGGTCCTTGCCCCACCCTGCTGATTTCTGTTACAACTGCAACGCCTTTCGCTCTCATCACTCAACTCAGTTTCTCCTTGCTCCACATAGTAGAATGGAGGGTCTGTGCCACGACTTGGGGTGAACATCGACCATGTGGCCACGTTGCGGCAGGCTCGTGGTGGAACCGACCCGGATCCTCTTGCCGCTGCCGTATTGGTGGAATTAGCCGGGGCCGACGGCATTGTCGTTCACCTCAGAGAAGATCGGCGCCATATTCAAGACCACGATCTTCGCCTCTTGCGGGAACTCATCCGCACCAAGCTCGATCTGGAGATGGCCGCTGATGAAACGATGGCCAAGATCGCCCTGACCGTCAAGCCAGACATGGTTACGCTCGTCCCGGAGCAGCGTCAGGAACTCACGACTGAAGGAGGCCTGGACGTAGCCGGCCATAAAGATCGTATTCAGCAGATCGTAACCCTGCTCCACGAGTCAAATATTCCCGTCAGCCTCTTTATCGAACCGGATTTGGCCCAGGTCAAAGCCGCGCATCGAGTCTCAGCCGATTTCATCGAGATCCACACAGGCCGTTATGCGAATGCCAAACGCTCGAAAGAAGCCGACGCGGAAGTAGAGGCCATTACGCAGGCCGCGAAACTCTCCTATAAACTCGGAATGGGCGTCAATGCCGGGCACGGCTTGGACTATCGCAACGTCACGCGATTGACTCACATTCAGGAAATCGTCGAATACAATATCGGCCATAGCATCATTGCCCGAGCGGTGCTGGTGGGCCTCGACCAGGCCGTAAGGGAGATGAAAGCGTTGCTGAGTTGAACCATCGCGCCGGTACGGCACTCTGTGTCCCCCTGTGGACAACGCGATTCGCCCCTGTCATGACATTGCGACGCAGGCAACAGATCTCTTTTCTCCCCGCGCTCACCCGATTCCTTATCCGGGGTCGATCCCGCACGCAAGGGCACCGATGAAGATCGTGACCGGGACCGAAATGCAGACGCTCGATCGCCGCACCATCACCGAAGCACATGTCCCCAGTACCGTCTTGATGGAACGGGCCGGCGAAGGCATTGTCAGGTATCTGGAGGAACACTGTGGACCAGTACGAGGCAAGACCATTACCATCCTCTGCGGAAAAGGGAACAATGGAGGAGATGGATTGGTTGTGGCCCGACTGCTCCACCGCCGACGTGCACGAATTCATGTGCAGCTCCTCACACCGATCACCGACCTGAGTCGCGATGCTGCGACGATGTATCGCCGGCTCGTTCGGGTCGCCGGACGAACAGCGATCATTCGATTCCGGTCTGCCGACCAGGCGCGGCCCCTTCTTGCCTCCAGCGACATTCTCGTCGATGCCCTCCTTGGCACCGGATTGTCTTCCGTAGTGACCGGAGCCTATCGTGAGGCCATCGAACTCATTAACAATGCCGGGAAACCTGTCATCGCAATCGATATTCCATCCGGTCTCCATGCCGATACCGGCGCCATCCTAGGACAAGCGATCCGCGCCACATTGACCATCACATGTGGCCTCCCGAAGCTCGGCCTCTATCTCGATGCCGGGATCAACCAAGCCGGCATTATCCGCGTCGTAGATATCGGCATTCCACCGTCCTATGTGAATGCCATCGAGAGCCGGACCTTGCTCCTGACAAGCGATAGCGCGTTTCAGTCTCTGCCCGAACGCCTGCCCTCCTCCCATAAGGGAACGTTTGGCCATGCGGGAATTCTTGCGGGGTCCGTGGGAAAAACAGGCGCCGCGGCGCTGGCGGCCCGTGCAGCACTCCGCGTTGGAACCGGCCTGGTGACTGTGGCCACCCCCAGCAGCGTCAACGATGTACTGGAAGCCAAGTTACTGGAAGCGATGACGATGCCTCTCCCCGAAACAAAGGCACGTACTCTCGCCCGCTCAGGACTCGATCGTGTCGTAGCCTTTATCCAAGGACGCACTGCTATCGCCATTGGTCCTGGGCTCTCGACACATCACGAGACCGTCGAACTCGTGCAGTTGCTCATGAAGCATCTGGATCGGCCCTCGGTTCTCGATGCCGATGCGCTGAACGCCTTGGCCGGCCGGGTCTCGTTGCTGACCGAGTGTAAAACTCCGCCCATTCTCACCCCACACCCTGGTGAGATGGCCCGGCTCGAAGTCGATGCCACCATACAGAGTGTCAACACAGACCGAATCGGCACGGCCAGACGATTTGCACGAGAACGCGGCGTGTTCGTCGTCTTAAAAGGCGCACGAACCGTTATTGCCCGACCCGATGGGCTTGTTGCTATTTGCCCGACCGGTAATCCCGGCATGGCCACAGCCGGAACCGGCGACGTGTTGACCGGCATGATCGTCGGCTTACTGGCGCAAAGAGTTCCCGCTTGGGAGGCTGCCTGTGCCGCAACCTATTTTCATGGATTGGCTGGCGACTTAGCCTCTCAACACCTCGGACAGCCCGGGATGCTCGCCAGCGACCTCATCTCTCAAATTCCTTATGCGCTCCAACGAACGAAAACGACCTAACGTCACCCGACCAGTCAAGGCGAACCGGCCTGCCGCTCGCCATAACACTATGTCGAGTCTGCCGTGGAAGCTGGTGTCCACATCTCACCAGCACACCAATCGGCTAGGCCAAGCGATCGGCCACGAACTTCGCGGAGGAGAAACGATCGCGCTCTATGGACCGCTCGGATCAGGCAAGACGGCGCTCGTTCGCGGAATCGCACAAGGCCTTGGCGCATCGCCACTGGCGGTGACCAGTCCCACATTCGTCATGATTCACGAATACGATCAAGGGCGCCTGCCGCTTGTCCATGTGGATCTGTATCGTATTCGCACATTCCGCGAACTTGAATCGATAGGATTATCTGAGTATTTCTCGGGCCTGTCTGTGACGGCCATAGAATGGGCCGACAAGGGCCTTGCCGCGCTGCCGCATGACCGGATCGAAATTGCTCTACACCATCGTGCCGTGCGGAGCCGAACAATTCAGTTGCTCGCAACAGGGCCGAATTCTGACCAGGTTCTCGCCCGCTTGCGCATGCAGTCACGCAAGACGAGCAGGATGCATCGAACATCACCACGCCAGACCTTGAAGAGAAAGGCAACAACGAGGTCATGATTAGACTGATTTTGGTCGGAGTTCTGCTGCTCCTCTCCCTGGCTTTTTTCCTTCAGAACCAGGAACAGGAAGTCACGCTCCGGTACTTCTTTGGTCTCTTTGAAGCCTCGACGCCGATCTATAAACCCATCCTGGCAGGATTTGCGGTTGGGCTACTCGTCTCCGGTATTCTTCTTTTCCCTCCATGGGTGCGGAGCCGTATCGAACTCCGCAGAAAAACCAAAGCGCTGCAAGAAGCCGAAGTAGACTTAGAGCGGCTACGCGTCTCGCTCGATACAGCCACCGATCGTGTATCCCCCACCCGCACCGGTGAATCACATCGAGACCGACGCAATGAGTGACGCAGGCGCCTCACCCTTGATGCGGCAATACCGCGAGATCAAGCGCGGCTATCCCGATGCCGTTCTGTTATTCCGCGTCGGCGACTTCTACGAAATGTTTTACGAGGATGCGCAGATCGCCTCCAAACTGCTCTCCATTGCCCTCACCTCTCGCGACAAATCCAGCCCCAACCCAGTTCCGCTCTGCGGAGTGCCCTACCATGCGGCTCAAGGTTATATCGCAAAGCTCCTCAAGGCTGGGCGAACCGTCGCACTCTGCGAACAGGTGGAGGACCCGAAACTCGCGAAGGGTCTCGTGCGACGCGAAGTCGTTCGTTTGTATACGCCGGGCACGCTGATCGATACTGAATTCCTTGCACCGGGAGAGTCGCACTTCTTGACGGCTGTCGCCTTCTCCGACACCATGGCCCCATCTGCCAAGGGGCAATCCGTCATTGGACTGGCCTGTCTGGACGTCTCCACCGGGGAGTTTTGGATGACAGAGTTCCAGGGAGCACGGGCAGAGCTCCAGCTCATGGATGAGCTGGCTAGGCTGGAACCGCGTGAACTGCTCCACCCCGATTCCGCTACGAATGCCGGATTGTGCCTGACTCGCCTGCGTGGGCCACGCCTCTGCGCACAACCCTCGGCCTCCTTCAATCCCAAGGACGCCACGCATCTACTCCAGACACAGTTTGCGGTGCACTCGCTTGACGGATTCGGCTGTCGCGGCTTGACCGCCGGGATCGGAGCCGCCGGAGCGGTCCTGCGATATGTTCGTGAAACCCAGCCGACCGCCTCCCTCGCACACCTCCGCCGTCTGCAAACTCGCTGGAGCAGCGACGCGATGCATTTGGATAGCGCGACGATTCGCAATCTCGAACTCATACGACCGTTGGGAGCCGGTGAGCACCGATCAGGGCAGGACCAGCCCACGGTTTTGTCGGTGCTGGACCGCACCGCGACGGCCATGGGTAGTCGCTTGTTACGCGATTGGCTCATCAGACCGCTCCTCGATCGCAGCGCCATTCAAGCTCGACTCGATGCGGTCGGGGAGTTGAAAGACCGGATTCAACAACGCGTGTCGTTCCGGACTACGCTCCGTGATGTACAAGACATCGCCCGTTTGAGCAGTCGCGTGACGCTCGGCGTCGCGGGACCTCGCGAACTACTCGCCTTGAAACAGTCCGTGAGCGCCCTGCCTGAGTTACGGTCCCATCTCAAACCGTTCGGCGCCTCGTTACTGGCCGCTGTCCGTGAGTCGTGGGACGACTGCCGCGACGTGCATGACACGATTGAGCAGGCCGTCAAGGCGGATGCCCCGCTGTCGCTTCGTGACGGCGGCATGATTCGAGAAGGGTACCATGCCGAGGTCGATGAACTGCGCAAGGCAAGCACGGAGGGCAAAGGCTGGATCGCCTCGTTGGAGGCCAAAGAACGGGAGCGAACGGGAATCGACTCGTTGAAGGTTCGTTATAATCAGGTGTTCGGCTACTACATCGAAATCACCAAGACGCACTTCTCCCGCATCCCGCCCGATTACATTCGCAAGCAGACGCTGGTCAATGCCGAACGATTCATGACGCCGGAACTGAAAGAACTGGAAGAGCGTGTCACAGGGGCAGAAATTAAACTGTTGGCGCTCGAGCAGGAGCTGTTCGAGCAATTGTGTGGGCGCTTGGCGAACGAGATGCCTCGTCTTCAAGCCATGGCCCAGACCGTGGCGTTGCTCGACGTCCTTGCCGGTCTGGCCGAAACCGCCGCATTACATCGCTACGTCAAACCCCTCGTCGATGAGAGCCACACAATTCTCATTCGAGAAGGCCGACATCCTGTCGTTGAGCAACTCGGCAACGATCTGACCTTCGTGCCCAATGACACTTCTCTCGACTGTGAGGGCAACCGGCTTGTGATCCTCACAGGGCCTAATATGGCTGGAAAGAGTACCTACCTCCGTCAGGTCGCGCTGATCGTATTGTTGGCGCAGATCGGAAGTTTTGTGCCGGCGACCGAAGCCCGCATTGGATTGGTCGATCGGATTTTCACACGCGTGGGGGCCTCGGACAACTTGGCTGCTGGACAGAGTACCTTCATGGTGGAGATGATCGAATCGGCGCATATTTTGAACAGTGCGACCTCCCGCAGCTTAATTCTTCTGGATGAGATCGGCCGAGGGACCAGCACCTATGATGGACTGAGCATTGCATGGGCAATTGCGGAGCACATCCAAGACCGCCGGCATCTGGGGGCCAGGACGCTGTTCGCCACTCACTATCACGAAATGACGCAACTGGAAGGGTTGCGGGAGGGGATCAGAAACTATTGCGTAGCAGTCCAGGAACGGGATGGAGACGTGGTCTTCTTGCGTAAAATTGTGCCGGGCGGCGCAGATCGCAGCTATGGTATTCATGTCGCAAAACTAGCGGGGCTCCCTTCTACGGTGATTGCCCGAGCTCAACAAGTCCTGGCCCAGTTGGAACGACCGGATACCACCATCGACGACATGTCAATATCTTCAGAGAAAGAACCGTCGCGTGCCTCGCTCCCCCAACCACATCCAATCATCGAAGAAGTGAAACAGATCGACCTCTTCTCCATGACTCCGCTCGATGCGCTCAATCGCCTCGCCGACCTACAGCACCGGATCGGTCCAACCGGGCAAGACAATCACGAGAAATAAAAAGGCGGCATCCCCTTTCGGAAATGCCGCCTCAGAAGTCATTGACTTTCTCGGGTCAGTGACCAGACCCAAGGTTGTACTTCGCGGTCCAGGGGATTAGCCCTGCAACGGGCTTACCACCTGGAAGCAACACATCATACTGCATAGGTAAAGCGGCCCCGTCAGGAGACTTCGGTGAAGTATTGAGTCCTTGCTTTGCTGCTGCGCAGCCAGCCTCAATTTCGCTCTTCCCCGCGCACTCCTTCAATCGCAGACCTGAGATGCTCAGAGGCTTCCCCATGGAACCGGCCACTTCAGGAAGCTTCTTGACCGAAGAAATGACACGATGATTCTGCTCCGGTTCGGTCACAGTAAATTCGATCAGGTCAGTCGTGCTGGACGGTGGCACTTCCTTCGCGGCAGCTGGTCCCGCATGAGGACGGCCCATCTTCTTGAGTTCTTCCCAGGCACCTTTGTCTGCGTAGAACTTTAGGTTTTTCCCCGGATGGATCTTCTGCCAGAAGAGACCACTCTCTGCAGCCCCGCCGAACACAGAAACGTTTATCCAGACTGCTTCATCGTAGGGATCGAGCACGATCACGCGACCCTGCAATGTCGTCGGCTTGCTCATATCCCCCCACTCAAACCGCTCTTGGAATGATTCGATCGCCAGTGCGGTGGAGGCCGCAGAAACCGCCAGCGCCACCGCGGCCGTCACAGCCCAGCCTTTCGTATGAAACTTCATGTTCGCGTCCTCCTTAACAGGACATGAAAGAGTTAAAACTGATTAAGGTCTATTCCTTAATAACCTTGAAGCCGGTGATCGTCCGACCATCCAAACTCACTTCCATCGCGATGAGTTCCTGGGAGGCCTTGATGATCTGGTCCATAAGAGCCTTGTCCTTTACCGCCAACCGGACGGTCGTGGCGGCATGGTACCACCCTGAATAAGGGTTGTTCTTATCCGTTCCACCGACAAAGCCCCAGCCACAGCAGCTGAACAATGGATCCGGAGGCTTCACGTCGAGATCGGAAGACGAACGACCATTTGGAGTTCCTGAACCAGGCTCCCCAGCGTTCCAATATTGAATGCCAAAAAGCAACTCTCCATCCGGATTATCGGCCCACTGTGACCATACCCGACCTTTGAGAGTCTTGGTGACTTCTCCCTTCATAGGCTTTCCACCGACGATGTTGTCAGTGGGCCCCGTCAAAGTCGAAGGCGGCGGTGGGGCTTCAGCAACGGCTAACTGGGCCGTCAGTAAACCGAGCATAGAAAACACTGCCACGGCGGCGATAAGTATGACCTTTGGCATACCTAGTCCCTCCTTCATAAAAATAGCAACCACAATACCCGATGATACTTACTTCTAAGGACGATGAACGCTATAAAACAGTCTTAGGGATCATGCAGCCATGAGTGATGCTACTTTGGCCACATCTATTTGTATTTCTTCGTACTCCGTCCCTTCGATCAAGAATCGCATGAAAAATTTTTCTCATGGTACTGAAACCATGAAACCGTGTCAAGAATTTCTTTGCCCTGTGGACAGTTTCGAATATGATATGAAATGCATTAAATAATCAATGTATTATGGATAGATGCTTCGATTTTTTCTTAATCCACTTTTCAGCGTTTGATAAACTTTCACAAAAGCTCTTATCTATAAGCCTGAAGACTGCGTGGGGCGAGAGGTCCGAGCCCTGTGATCGCGAGGGAGTCCAACACGAAAAATTGGCGGCCCACATTGAAAACCTGCTCCACATTCACACGATCGATATGAACCAGCATATCGTCCAGCGACGTATGCCGTCCGTATGTGAGCTCGTCCTTCGCCAATTTGCTCATACGGCTGTGCGAACTCTCCAGGCTCAGCATTAAGCTGCCCTTCATTTGGGTTTTTGCCCTCTCAAGTTCTTTCTGCTCAACGCCTTTGATGCCGATCTTCCGGATCTCTCTGCAGACAAGATCCACGACGCGATCCACCTCTTTCGGCCTCGTCGCCGCGTACACCGTGATCATGCCGCCGTCCGAATAACCGGACAAGAAGGAATAGATCGAATAGACGAGACCCCGCTTCTCTCGAACCTCCTGGAACAATCTCGAACTTACACTGCCGCCCAACACGCTGTTGAGCGCATACAACGCATACCGATCATGATGGCTGGCCGCCACGCCTTTGAGCCCGAGACAGAGATGCACCTGTTCCAACCGTTTCTTCTTCAGCAAGACACCGCCATGCACGTCAGGAACGCGACGCCCGTTGTCGTGGATCGACTTTGTGGCTCGGCCCTTGCCAAAATACCGCGCGACCATTGGATCAAGCTTGGCCTGCTCAAAGTTCCCGGCAATTGAAACCACGGTTTGCCCCGGATTGTAGTGCGTTTCTATATAGTTCAGCAGATCCTGGCGGCGCAGCCCTCTGATCGTCTTCTCTCGGCCTAGAATAGAGCGACCAAGCGGATGACGCCCCAGCACTTGGCCCATGTGAAGCTCTTGCACGAGATCTTCCGGATCATCCTGGACCATGCGAATTTCTTCCAGGACAACCTGTTTTTCTTTTTGGATTTCTTTGGGTGCGAAACAGGAATGATGGAACAGATCCGAAAGGAGTTCGAGCGCTCGCTCCAGTTGCTGATCCAACACCTTCACGTAATAGGTCGTCGTCTCACGCGAGGTGAACGCATTCATTTCTCCGCCAAGCACATCGATTTCGCGAGAGATTTCGGCGGAAGAACGCTTGCGCGTTCCCTTGAAGAGCATGTGCTCGATGAAGTGAGAATACCCTGCCTGGGAAGGCTGCTCGTCCCGTGACCCGGTGTTGACCCACACGCCCACGGTAACCGACTTGAGCGTCGGCATCCGTTCGGTCACCACCCGCACCCCGTTGTCCAGGACGAGCTTGCGATACAAGACAGCTACCTGGCGGACGGATCCGGAGAACCGCCCCCGATCGGAGCCGGCATGGCTTCCTTGCGACTGAGACGGATTTTTCCTTGTCGATCCACCTCCAAGACCTTCACCAGAATTTGATCGCCTTCCTTCACCTCGTCAGACACCGCTTGAACTCGATGATGCGCCAGCTGCGAGATATGCACCAGTCCGTCGGTTCCCGGAAGAACCTCGACAAATGCCCCAAAGTCCATGATTTTCCGAACCGTGCCCATGTAGATCTTCCCGATCTCAACCTCTTCGGTAATCCGACTGATCATCTCTTTGGCCTTCTCGGCCGAGGCTCCGTCGACCGACGCGATCGTCACGGTTCCGCTGTCGTCGACATTGATCTTGACTCCACAATCCGCAATGATGCCGCGGATCGTTTTCCCGCCCGGACCGATGATCTCGCGGATCTTGTCCTGCTTGACCTTCATCGTGAAGATCCGTGGCGCGTAAGCAGACAGCGTGGTCCTTGGCGCTTGGAGCGCCTTCTCCATACAACTCAAAATGTGCAAACGGCCGGCCTTGGCTTGTTCCAAGGCCTTCTGCATCAAGGCCGACGTGATGCCGCCGATCTTGATATCCATCTGTAACGCGGTCACGCCCTGTTTGGTGCCACAGACCTTAAAGTCCATGTCACCCAGGTGATCCTCCAGCCCAAGAATATCGGAAAGGATCATAACCCGATCGCCTTCCTTGATTAATCCCATTGCGATTCCGGCCACGGCTTCTCTGATCGGCACGCCGGCGTCCATCATGGCAAGGCTTCCACCACACACAGTCGCCATCGAAGAGGATCCGTTGGATTCAAGGATGTCGGACACGATGCGGAGCGTGTAGGGGAAAACTTCCTTGCTGGGTACCACCGGGGCCAACGCCCGTTCGGCCAATGCGCCATGGCCGACTTCCCGGCGTCCCGGTGAGCGAAGCGGCCGCGCCTCGCCGACGCTGAACGGCGGAAAATTGTAATGGAGCATGAACGTCCTCATGTACTCCCCTTCCAACGCATCGATCCGCTGTTCGTCGTCCGTGGTCCCCAACGTGACCACAGCCAAACTTTGGGTCTCGCCCCTGGTAAAAATCGCGGAGCCGTGTGTCCGTGGTAATGCGCTGACTTGGCAGGTGATCGAACGAATATCAGCCGGGCCGCGTCCATCCGCCCGCGACCCTTTCTCCAGGATCATGTTCCGAACTTCCGTATATTCCAACTCATGGAACACCAACTTGACGTGCCGCTCCCGATTCGGATCGTCCGCGCTCTTGAGTTTTTGAACGGCACCATCCTTGACCTCATCCAACCGCTCCTGCCTGGCCGCTTTGTTCGGAATCATGATGGCATCACGGATCCCTTGCGCCACCAAGGCCTTCACTTGAGCGGCGAGCGTTGAGTCGATCTGCTCTTTCGCCACTTTTCGCTTGGGCTTGCCGGCGACGGCTTGCAACTCACGAATCTTGGCCACAATCTTCTTGATCTCGGCATGGGCGAGCTCGATCGCCTCGAGCATGATGGCTTCGGACAGTTCGTTCGCGCCCGCTTCGACCATCATGACCGCATCAGCCGTCCCCGCCACAACAAGGTGCAGTTCGCTCTTCGCCACCGTCTCAAGGTCCGGGTTGACGACGAGCTTGCCGTCCAGCCGGCCGATTCTTACGCCCGCAATGGGATTGTCGAACGGAATGTTCGAGATAGTCAGGGCAGCAGAGGAGGCGATAATGGCGAGTATGTCGGACGAGCCGGTCTGATCGGCCGAGAGGACTGAGGCAATGACCTGTGTCTCGAAGTAGTAGCCCTCAGGGAAGAGAGGACGAAGCCCCCGGTCGATCTGACGGCTGGTCAGCACAGCTTTTTCCGATGGACGCGCTTCCCGCTTGAAATACCCGCCGGGAATCTTCCCGGCGGCGAAGGATTTTTCCTGATAATCGACCGTGAGGGGAAGAAAATCGATGCCCGCCTTGGCAACCTGTGACGCGACGGCCGTCGCCAGCACGACGGTGTCGCCGTATGAAGCCCAAATCGAACCGTCTGCTTGTCGTGCTACACGACCGGTCTCGAGCCGCAGAATGCGCCCGGCAACCTCTATTTCAACTGTGTGTACCATCTGAGTCTCCTCTGGTTAGGCCCCACAGATGTCCACAGAGAGAGACTCGAGCGATTGGCGCACTCCAGCCTCTGTCAGTGTTCACCTGTGCGACTGACTACTACCCGCTGTTGTGCACCCTGGCGCAACAGCGAGATGGGATGCTACTTTCTGATGCCCAATCGTTCGATCACGGCACGATAGCGTGCATCGCTGACGCCACGAAGATAGTCGAGCAAACGCCGCCGACGCCCGACCAAAAGAAGCAGGCCGCGCCGAGAGTGATGATCTTTCTTGTGGAGCTTGAAATGTTCTGTCAAATACGTGATTCGGTTAGTCAGCACCGCGATCTGGACTTCCGGCGAGCCGGAATCCGTCTCATGCTGCCGGTACTGCTTGATCAACTCGGTCTTTGCTTCCTTGAGTAATGCCATGGGCTTCTTCCTTCCTGTTCCTTTCCTTCATCCGCAACGAAGTCTCATACGTCCTGATCGATCAACACCTTCTCAACCTTGAGTGCATCTCCAGAATTGTCCGGATATTTCCCGATCGCCACCAGACATCCGCCGGTATCGTGGATACGAACCGGCCGGTGTGACCTGCGTTCGACATTGGCTGCCCCCTCCCAACGAAGAATCTTGTCCGCAGGCACCGGAGCCCCATGTCGCACGCGGCCGGCGGTTAGTTCATCCACCACCACAATCCCCAGTTCGTCCAACGCACGATCAAGTGACAACAGATCATCTCCCAACCGACCGAGGGCATGACGGGTGACCACCTCATCGACCGTCAGCGCTTGATCGATCGTCAAGGGGCCCACCCGCCTGCGCTCCAACGCCAACATGTGTCCGCCGACACCCAACGCTTCTCCAATGTCGGCACAAAGCGTCCGCACATAGGTCCCCTTCGAGCAGACGATGCGTAACGTTACATCCCGCTCCTGAATCGCCTCCACCTCAAGGGCATGGATAACGATCTTTCGCGCGTCCCGGGCAATCGTTTTGCCCGCCCGAGCGGACTTATATAGCGGAACACCCCCGACTTTCACCGCCGAATACATCGGAGGAACTTGCTCAATCGGCCCGTGAAATCGACCGACCACCTCATGAATCGTCTCCGGCGTCACAGAGTCCGTTGTGTGGCGCGCCAGGACCGTTCCCGTCGCATCCTGCGTATCTGTCGTTTCTCCGAGGCGAAGCACGGCACGATATTCTTTATCCCACTCAACAAGATATTCCGCAATGCGGGTTCCCCGCCCAATCAGCACGGGCAAGACTCCTGTTGCGGCAGGATCGAGTGTGCCGGCATGACCGACCTTGACTCCTCCGAGAAGATGCCGAATCTTCGCCACGACGTCATGGGAGGTCCACCCGGACTCTTTCTTCATTATCAGCACGCCGTCGACGACGGCGCAACTCTGTGCGAGACCCATCATTATGTCCCCGATGCTACAAACTCGACTGCTCTTCGGACGACCCGCCCTCGGCCTCCGTGTTGACGTGGAGATCGTCCAATAACTTCAGCACACGATCACCTCTCGGCCCACTGACATCCTTGGCAAAAACGATCTCGGGTAGATACCGGAGTGAGAGCCGACGGCCCAACTCACCTCGCACAAACCCGCTGGCTTGAGCCAGCCCGGCGAATACGTGTCGCTCTTCTTCTTCCGTACCCATAGCCGTCACGAACACGCGTGCAATCCGCAGATCGCTGGTCAATTTCACGTCGGTCACAGTCACAGACTGCACACGCGGGTCTTTGATCTTCCGCATGAGGATATCCGCCACTTCCATACGGATTTGATCGGCCACACGATCGGCCCGATGATATCCTGTCTTGGCCACCGCGCGCTCCATCCAGATATGCCGCCGTCACAACAGTTCTATTCGGGACTGGACGACTTCCACCGCTGGGACGCTCCGAATCAAATTCAGTGCCTGGTCGCACACTTGATTGACGAACCGTCCTTCGTTAGCCACGCAGGCAAGCCCCAATACAGCCTTCTGCCACAGATCCTGCCCATCGACCTCGGCTACGGAGAGATTGAACTTTTCCCGCAGTCGATCTTTAAGACTCAACAGCACCTGCCGCTTGTCCTTTAACGACTGACTCTCTGGGATGAACAGCTCGACTGTGCAGAGCCCGACGATGATGCCCACAGGACAAACTCACGTTCAGAGCTTAGCGGCAATCTTATCGATCGCGTAGGCTTCGATGATGTCCCCAGCCTTGATATCGTTAAAATTTTCGACACTGATCCCGCATTCATAGCCCTGCTGCACTTCACGGACGTCGTCTTTGAAGCGACGCAACGACCCCAGCTTCCCTTCATAGACCACCACATTGTCTCGAATCACCCGTACTCCGACTGCCGCACGGGTGATCGTACCGTCTACCACATAAGACCCTGCAATGACGCCGGCTTTGGACACCGTAAAGACTTGTCGAACTTCGGCCCGACCCAACGTCCGCTCCTTGAGCGTCGGTTCGAGCAGCCCTTCCATCGCAGCCTTAATTTCAGCCAATGCATCGTAAATAATGGTGTACAGGCGGATGTCGACGCCTTGCTGTTCCGCCAGGGCAGCAGCCTTCGGCTCCGGCCTGACATTGAACCCGACAACAATGGCGTTCGACGCGGCAGCCAGCAGCACGTCGGATTCAGTAATCCCGCCAACGCCGCTATGGATGACTCGCAGTTTGACTGCATCGGTGGCAAGTTTTTCGACGCCTGCCGTCAGTGCTTCAGCCGACCCCTGAACATCGGACTTGATCACCAGCGCCAGCTCCTTGACCGATCCTTCCTTGATCTTGGCAAACAGATCGTCCAGCGTGACCTTCGCCGACCCGGACAAATCAGCCGTTCGCTGCTTGCGGGCTCGATCTTCAGCAATCTCGCGCGCGACCCGTTCGTCTTTGACGACCTGAAATACATCGCCGGCAGACGGCACTCCTGGAAGCCCCGCCACTTCTACCGGAATAGAAGGACCGGCTTCTTGCACCTTTGCTCCTGTATGAGTAATCAGCGCGCGAACTTTCCCGCTGAAAATCCCGACGACGAACACATCGCCGACGCGGAGCGTCCCGCTCTGAACCAGCACCGTCGCTACTGGGCCACGTCCTCGCTCCAGCTTGGCTTCCACTACAACGCCCTTCGCCAACCGATGCGGGTCGGCCTTGAGCTCCAGCACTTCGGATTGCAGAAGAATCATTTCAAGCAAGGTGTCCAGACCGATCTTCTCTTTGGCCGAAACCTCAACCATGATCGTGTCACCGCCCCAGGACTCGGATATGAGTCCATGCTCAGACAACGCGTTCTTCACACGATCGGAATTGGCGCCGGGCTTGTCGATCTTGTTGATGGCCACAATAATAGGAACGGACGCCGCTTTGGCGTGATGAATCGCTTCGATCGTTTGCGGCATCACTCCGTCGTCTGCTGCGACGACCAGGATGACAATATCGGTGATCTTGGCGCCACGACCTCGCATGGCGGTGAAGGCTTCGTGTCCCGGCGTGTCCAGAAACGTCACCTGCTTCCCACGGACCGCAACCGTGTAGGCGCCGATATGCTGTGTAATCCCTCCGGCCTCGCCTTCCGCAACCTTGGTTTGTCTGATGGCATCGAGTAGCGAGGTCTTGCCGTGGTCAACATGGCCCATGATCGTCACAACCGGTGGCCGTGACTCAAGCTGGGCATCTTCCTCTGTCTGCACGGCGGATTCTAATAACTCTTCTCCGACCTTCTCCGTCGAGAGATCCATCTTGATCCCGTTCTCTTCCGCAATGATCACGGCTGCATCAACGTTCATTGTCTGATTGAATGTGAGCATCTGGCCCATATCCATCAGCTTGCGCATGATGTCGGCCGGGCGCTGCCCGATCAACTCCGCAAACTCCTTCACCGTCATGCCGGGCACAAGCTTGAAGCTCTTCCTCCTTGGCTTGGTCACTTCACCCGGCGTACTGTGATGCATGTGCTTGCTGCGGTCGTCACGGCGCTGCTGCACCGGAATGGCACGAAGATCCTGCCAGCGAGCCGCATCCTCACGAAGCCGAAGCTCTTCTTCTTCCCGTGTACGGCCCGGCTTACGAGCTTTCTTTCCCTTCTCTTTCAGACCCTCGGCTTGCATCTCTTCAATGGAGGGAGCTTTCTTTTTTCCTGGCACATCGACACTCGGTGCAGCAGGAAGTTTGACGGCAGCCATGGGAACAGGGTCAGTCGTGGCTCCTATGGAATGCGGTTGATCGGGCGTCGCCGTCAGGTCAACATGCGCAACGGCTGGAGTCTCAACTTGCGGATGCGCCGGAGACGTCGGGCTCACTATGATGGTATCGATGAGCACTCCACCTTTGCCTGCCGATTCAACTGGGGGCAGGGAGGCGGCCTCTTCTACTGGAGCGTCATCGGCTCTCTTGCGCTTGATCAGAATGCGGCGCTTGTCGGACTTGGGAGAGTCCTCGGCCGCCGGAACTGCATGGGACGATCCGGCCTTCGCTCCCACTGCATGATCGGACGTCAGACCGACCTTGCTCCGTTCACCCCGGCCAGCATCGGCATCCCTGCCCGATGCCTTGAGCTTCGGGCCGAGCTTCTCCAGAACCTTCTGCACTACATCGTCATCCAAAACGCTACTGTGCGATGCGACGGTAATCCCCATCCGCTTCAATTCCGGAATGAGGTCACGGTTTTCCATCCCGAGTTGCTTAGCCAATACATACACACGCATGAGAAATCGACACCTATTCCTCTGTATCCGGCTTATCCGGTTCCGACTCTGCCCGGGCTTTTAATTCCTGCTCTCTGGCTTCTTCTTGCTGATGCAGCGCTTCTGTTTCCTCCGCCAACGCCGCTTTGATTTCTTTATCCCGTTCGGCCTTTTCCTTTTCGTATTCAGTCGCGCTGATGATATCGATCTTCCAGCCTGTCAAGCGAGCCGCCAGCCGCACATTCTGGCCATTCTTCCCGATCGCTAACGACAGCTGGGAATCTGCCACAACGACCAAAGCGGATTTCTTTTCCTCATCGACACCGACCTTTTCAATGCTCGCAGGGTTCAAGGCCTCGGCGATAAAGACACGCGGGTCTGAGGTCCAGGTAATGATATCGATTTTTTCTCCGCGCAGTTCACGGACCACCGCTTGAACCCGCGATCCCTTGATTCCCACACAGGCTCCGACCGGATCGACTGCTTTCTCGCGAGACGTCACGGCAATCTTGGTCCGATCACCGGGTTCCCGCACGATGGACTTGATTTCCACGATTTTTTCGAGCACCTCGGGCACTTCCAACTCGAAGAGCTTCGACACAAACTGGGGATGGCTCCGCGTCAAGATGACCTGGACATCTTTCGGAGTCCGGCGCACTTCTAAAAGCATGGCCTTCACCCGATCACCGCAACGATAGGTCTCTCGCGGAATCTGCTCCTGAATCGGCAGGACCGCCTCCGTCTTGCCCAGATCCACCAGATAGTTTCGGCGCTCAACCCCAAGAATAATGCCGTTGACCAGATCTCCTTGCCGCGTGGAGTATTCTTTTTGAACCGCCTCCCATTCGGCCTCCCGAACCTTCTGAAAGATGACTTGCTTGGCAGTTTGCGCAGCGATCCGTCCCAAATCGCTCATCTCGATAACCGACCCGATTTCGTCACCGACCTCCGCCTCGCTGTCGAACTGGCGAGCTTCATGAAGTGAGACTTCGGTTTTGGGATTGGCGACCGCATCAACGATGGTTTTCTTCGATACGACGGAGATCTCACCGGTTTTGGAATCGATCTCGACTTGAATGTTCTCAGCCTGGCCGAAACGTTTTTTGGCGGCCATTTGAAGGGCGGCTTCGATCGCTCCGATCACCCGGCTCTTGTCGATGCCCTTTTGCCGGCCAAGTTCATCGATGACTGAAATCAATTCTCGATTCATAGCTCACTCTCCGTCGATTGCCACTGTGGCGGTATGCTCATACCCCGTTAATCGATTCCGATACGGCCTAAAACCTGATGACGAGCCGGGTTTCAGCGATTGAGTCGAACTTAAGGATACGCGTCTGCTCGGAACGTTGATCGTTCACCTCAACCGTGACTCCTTGTTCATTTACTTCCGTCAGCACACCGACCACACGCCACTGTCCCTCGATCGGTTGCCGGAGCTTCACGCTCACTGGTTTCCCCAATGCTCGGCGATAATCCTGAATCCGTTTGAAGGCCCGATCCAGACCCGGCGAGGAAACTTCCAGCGTATAGGCATGGGGGAATGGATCGGCCACATCCAAGGCTGGACCGATCCCGAGGTGTGCACGCCCACAATCATCTACTGTGACGCCGCCTGTCTTATCGATATACACACGTACGACTGACCGCGCACCTTGCCCCACACACACGACGTCGACCAATTCTAAGCCCAATGCCCAGAGGATGGGCGACACCACTTCGCTGATGCGATCAACGACCGGTCGGGACTCCTTCACCGACACCCCTGGCCCCGTATCTTTGGATGGTCCATTCAAGAGATCAAACAAAAAAGTGGGCCTGAGCCCACTTCCAGTCCGAGGACCATAGCACGCCACCTATACCAAAGCAAGGGGCTAGCCGACCAGACTCGTGAAACTCGCGGCGAGTCGTTGGGTAATCGGACCAGGCCGTCCATCTCCAATGATTTTCCCATCTATGCGGATGACGGCCAAGACCTCGACTGTGGTCCCTGTGAGAAATACTTCGTCAGCCTCATGGAGATCTGCCTGAGAGACAAAGCGTTCCTGAAACGACAGACCCTCGCTCAGAGCCAAATCCAACACGACGGCCCTTGTGATCCCGGACAGAATGCGCGGCCCTTCGGGAGCCGTCACCACCGTTCCCCCCTGGACCACCATCACGTTGCTAACCGCCCCTTCAGTGACCAATCCCGCGTTGATTAATATGGCCTCGAAGACACGAGCCCGCTTTACTTGTTGACGTGCTAGCACGTTAGCCAACAGATTCACGCTCTTGATGTCACAGCGCCCCCATCGAATATCCTCGGTCGTCATCGCTTCCACACCGGTCGCTTGTATCAACCGGTCGAGCGGGTGAAACTCACGAACCGTCATGACGACCGTCGGCGTTACGTCATCCGAGAAGGCGTGATCACGAGGAGCGACACCCCTGGTGATCTGAATATAGATTTTGGCTTCAGGATAGGCGGCCCGTTTAACCCCTTCCATGACATGGCACGTCCACTCGGCGCGAGAATACGGCTGCGTCAGTTCAAGCGCTGCAGCGCTACGATCCAGTCGGGCCAAATGGGCATCGAGTGAGAAGGGATGCCCCTTGTACGTACGGATCACTTCATAGACACCGTCGCCAAACTGAAAGCCTCGATCTTCGATCGAAACTTTCGCCTCGGCCAGCGGCACGAATGCTCCGTTAATGAAAGCCACATTCGGCACGATTACGCACTTCTCCGAGACGAAACATCAGAGGCAATCACGTCGAAGACGCGCCGATCTTCGGCGGTGAATTTCCACCCCATGCGTTTTTCAAACAGCACCCGATGGGTTCCCGGCTTAACTGCTTTAAACTCGAAAGTCCGCTGCCCATTATCGACCGCGTTATTCCCGGCGATGCGAAGATAGTCGTCGGCCAGCAACTCGAGACCCGTAGGGTCATAGGTCGGAACCCAGAGTTCCCCTCTGGTCCTGTCTTCCCAGAGATGAATCTGTATGGGATGCTCAAGAGTCGTCTCAATGACCTTGGTCCCATCTTGTGTGGCGCCATCATGGTCGTGACTAGGTGTCGTACTCATCGTCATTAGGCACAGCAGCCCGTTCCTTATGATTTACTTGTTCGTGCTACGATTTTCGCCGAGGCCCGACAAAAATCTCCGCTCCTTCCACCTGCACATCATAACTCCCTACACAATATCCACCACCGTCCGTCCCTCGCCCGTTACGAACATCAAATGCCAAATCATGCCATGGACAGGCTACGACAAAGCCCTTCACGCGCCCTTCACACAAAGGACCGCCTTCATGGGGGCAAAGATTATGAATCGCAAAATACTTCCCTTCAATATTGAAGAGCGCGATTTCCCGATTATTTACCATGACGGCTTTTGATGTCCCGGGTGGCAGCTCAGCGACCAAGGCAACAGATTGAAACCCCTCTAGCATGCTACACCGACTCCTCTCCTCATGCATCTCGAAAAATCTCCAACACGCATTACATCCGAAGCGTATATTTCAACTCCAGCCCGATGGTAACCCCTTCCCGCTTGATGAAACCCGCTTCTGTTTGAATCGCATAGCGGACCGCTTCGGGAGAGGAACTATACTTGGGGCAATCAGCTTCCAGGCAGGGAGCGACATTTTCTTTCAACCCAACAATATGATGACTTTCATCAACCCACATCATGTCCACCGGAAACCGATACTCCTTCGTCCAGAGGTGATTCTGGCCAGTTGACTCGAAGATATACAGCAATCCACCATTCACCGGCAACGCCTCTCGAAAGGCAAGACCGACGAGCAACTTCTCCGGTGTGTCCGCCACTTCCGCCTCGAGCTCACGACCGTTCGGAAAGGAGACGACAATGATGGTTTCCTCTTTTCGATCGATGAGAAAGAATGAAGCGCTCATCAAGAAAATCGCCATGAGAGCGAGCGTGACAATGCGCTTCTTTTTCTGCCCCCGATCACTTGCCGGCAAGGTAGCCATAGACATTCTCCGTCACGACTCATTACGAACCCCTGGGCCCAAAGGCCCATTAACACAGGGAATCTGGGCCTTCTGAGCAAGTGCCCCTCTGTTGACTTGGAAAAGTGCGGCAGACTAGAATGGGGCCACGCGCGGCACCCATAATGGTCGTGGCGGGGCGAACTTGTCAACCGTGCTGTCTCTATCGCAGTGAGAAGGAGGCGAGGGTCATGGCGTTGCTGATTACCGATGAGTGTATCTCCTGTGGAGCCTGTTTGCCAGAATGTCCGAACGAGGCGATTTTTGAAACTCGCAGCGATGCGGAAACGAAGGGCAATCATGTGGGCGATGGCCAGGGAGTCGGCGATAGTATTTATGTTATCGCACACGACCGTTGCACCGAGTGTGTCGGACACTTCGACGAGCCGCAGTGCGCCGCCGTCTGCCCGGTCGATAATTGTTGTATTTCTGACCCGCTGTATCCGGAAACAACGGAAGTCCTGCTCGAGAGGGCAAAGACACTCAATCCAGATAAGGCCATCGATGCGGCGAAAGTCTGGAGTGGTGTACGCAACTAATCATCCGTTCCTCGTTCAAGCAAGAAGGCCCTGCTTTTCTTGCGAGAGGCGGGGCCTTCCTGCTTCTCGCGTCCTACTAAAAAAGCCACCGCCCTCTCCACGGTATCGCGGAGAGGGCGGTGGACACTCACATCTTCCAAGAACTGTTACTTGAGCATAAGAATCTTGCCGCCGACATGTCCCGGATGCAAATGGCAGCGATAGGTCAGTGTATTCCCCTGGGTCGCATAGAACATATCGCTGGTGGGAATCCCAATGTACTTCGTTTCACCAGGCTTCAAGACCACTTCCGCTTTCATGACAAACGGTGAACCAGCGTTCGTGGCATCCGTCATCTGGAATCCATGCTCGGCCGTAGATTTATTCGTCACCTTGAGCAAGACTGGACGACCAGGGCGAACTTTGAAATCGAGGATGGTAATAGGCGGATACCACGTCTTGAGGTCCCCTATCTCGACCGCGAACAGTTGGGCATCAACATCCAATTCCTTGAACGACTGCCCCACAACGGAGCCAGTCTCCAAATCCCCGACTTCGACTCCGCCTGCCTGGAGCGCAAATGCTGTCGACGCCCCAACCACAACCATCATGAGGCCGAAGAAGACCCTCAACACCGTCTTACCCATGACCTACCTCCTTATAGAAAGAAGAAGAGATACGATTAGGTTGGTGAATACCTCCGCCAAGCTCCGTGAACCCTGATCTCGCCGACCACTATTATACCTTTATACCTTGAGTTTCCCCATCCATACCCACACAGCATGGCTGCGCTTCGAGTGTGGTCTTATAAATAGCACCGCAACGAAATCGGAAGCAAGAGCGTTATTCTGGATCTTTTCCGGGACCACCTGTACTGTGGCCACGCTACACTAACAAACTCTTCAGAGTTACTTCAATCGTTTATCCGCCTCAGGTTGCGCCTCTTGAGCCGTGGATCCGATCAAGAGATCGTACGGCGCATAGTTGTCGGTCAAGACGACACCAGCCTCCCAGGGTTGCGTCCGATGGGCAGTCAACAAGGCAATGGTCTCGAAGGGAAGACGCTGCTGCTCAACCAATCTGTTCGCATTCGCCACAATAGTCGTAAACATGTGCCGTTCGAGCGGCGCACCGGCAAAAAAAATCAGATTCTCCGATCGCACCTGAGAAGACGTCCAGGGCCCCTTGACCGCAAAGGACTCAATGTGGGGAAACGATCGTCTCATCGTCTGCACGACCGCATTGGCCCGCAACAGATCTCCACCTTCGCCCGACGAGGCCAAATTCACGGCCAGGATGCCGTTCGGTGCAAGATGGGCGCGCAGCTCCGCAAAGAACTCCGCCGTGGTCAGGTGAAACGGAATCATGTGTCGGGCAAACGCATCGACCCAAATAAGATCGTACCTCTGCCCCGTGGAATTCAGAAAGACCCGAGCATCCCGGACGTGCACATGATGCTGGGGTGGCGGCTGATAGAAGAAATATTCTTCAGCCATGCGGACGACCGTGGGATCAAACTCAACCACGTCCAGCTCGAGTTCAGGCCATCGATGGGCAAGCCACTTTGCCAGCGATCCGCCTCCATGGCCGAGGATCAGACCCTGTTTCGGTTCTGGCACCAACGCCAGCGACGCGACCATCAGTTGACTGTAGGGGAGAAATAGGGCGACAGGATCCACCTTCCACATGACTGCGTGGAATGTCCGGTCCAAGACAAGATAGCGAAACAGATCGTCATCGCGAATTCGTACTTGCTGGTACGGGCTGTCTTCCTGATAAACAGGATCTTTCAACGTCTGGATCGGAAACCACGCACCAGCCCCCAGGCCTCCAACACATAAGAAAAGCACACCGATCACCAAGGGCCGCACGGATGTCCTGCCGATCAACCACCAGAGACCAAGCCCCACTTGAATGGCGCCGAGCCACGCAACAAGCGCCTGGCTGCCGACCCAGGACAAAAAGAAAAATGCCGTCCCCCACGTTCCCGCCAAGCTCCCCATAGTCGAGAGCGCGATCATTCGACCGGTATGCCGGCCGAAATACTCAAGATCCAACACGGCCAATCGCAATAGGGCCGGCAGCACGCCGCTCAAACCGAAAGCCGGCGGACCCAGGAGCAGTGCCGCAGCGACACAGGGTCCCCACCGAGGGTCCTCAATGATTCCCGCCACCTTAAAAAGCACCGGCTGGCCCAGCCACGCGATCAGAAAGGTCCAGGCTCCGGAGAACAGGAGCAGACCGGCCAACACCTGCGCGCCAGGACGCCGGTCCGAGAGCCAGCCTCCAAACGCATACCCGCTGCTCATGGCCGCAAGAATCACTCCGATTAATGCGCCCCAGACAAACAGGGAGTTTCCAAAGACAGGAGCCAGGAGCCGGCTTCCCACAATCTCGAGCGCCATCACCACCGCACCGGTCGCCAGCGCCGTTATCAGCAGAAACCACTGAGGGATATGAGCTGGCCGGTTCACGAAACCCATGCGGAAACATGACACAGAGTAGGGAAACGATCTGGTACTGCCTCACGAGCCCACAGAGTCACAAACCGCCCCAGTTTTTGAAATAGCGTAAGAGGTCTCGGACGGAGATCATCCCGACGATCTGCCCCTCCTCCGAGATTGCCAGATGCCGAATCCCATGTTCCGCCATCTTCTCACTCGCCTCGTGGGCCGAGCTTGTAATCTCAATCGACAGCAGCGGGCTGCTCATGACGGCACGAACCGACGTCTCGTGCGCCGGGCATGATTCGGCCATCCCCTTGCGAACCAAGTCCGATTCGCTGACGATGCCACTATAGCGACCGGCCTCTTCCACCAACAAAGCGCCGACCCTCGCGTCACGCATGAGCTTGGCTGCCTCAAACAACGTTGTGTCTGGGCTAATCATGCGCAAGGTCCGGCGCATCATTACGGCAAGAGGCCGCTGAAGAGGTGTGCTCTGAATCACCATACGATAGAATCCGTCCGATGAAGGGAGCAAATAGTACCCAGCCCTTGCACACCTGTCAACGAGCGGCCCGGGTAATTTCTCCCTGTGAATATGGCTTTCCAAAACTTCGTTGCTCACCCCCGGTACCATTGCTATACTCGGCCAAGTCGTTCTTAGCTTTAGGAGGATAGCGGCCCATGAATATCAGTGTGATCGGAACCGGCTATGTCGGGCTAGTAACAGGTGCCTGCTTTTCGGAATTCGGGGTCAACGTGACCTGCATGGATACCGACGCCAAACGGATCGCCAGGCTTGAGAAGGGTGATGTGCCATTCTACGAACCGGGGATCACAGAGCTCGTCGCCAAAGGAATCAGGGAGAACCGGATCAGCTTTACCACCGACATCGCTAAAGCCGTCGACAAGGCCCTGGTCATCTTCATCGCGGTTGGAACCCCACCGAGCCCTGACGGATCTGCCGATCTCTCATACGTAGAAGAAGTCGGCCGTGGCATCGCCAAAACGATGACCGGATATAAGGTCATCGTCACCAAGTCGACTGTTCCGGTTGGAACAGGGACAAAACTGCGTGAAGTGATCAACGCCAATCAATCAGGCAAGTTCCGATTCGACATCGTTTCTAATCCGGAGTTTCTTCGTGAAGGGTCCGCCATCGAAGATTTCATGCGACCGAACCGGGTCGTCATAGGCGCAGACAGCGACCAAGCGATTGCCATCATGAAAGATCTCTATCGTCCGCTATACCTCATCGAAACTCCGTTTGTTGTGACCGACATCCCAACTGCCGAGATGATCAAATATGCCTCTAATGCCTTCCTTGCCACAAAAATTTCGTTCATCAACGAAATCGCGACAGTTTGTGAACGGGTCGGCGCCGACGTGCAGATGGTGGCGAAAGGCATGGGACTCGACAACCGGATTGGATCGAAGTTTCTCCACGCAGGACCGGGGTTCGGCGGATCGTGCTTTCCGAAAGATCTGGCCGCCCTTGTACAGACGGGGGAGCGAGTTGGCTATCCCATGCAAATCGCCGGCGCCGCCGCCCTTATTAACGAACAGCAACGCGTCCGGATGATTGAAAAGATCACGAAAGAGGTTGGGGGACTCAAGGGGAAGACGTTCGCGATGTTGGGCCTGTCCTTCAAACCCAATACGAACGACCTGCGGGATGCGCCGGCCCTGGCGATCGCGCAAGAACTCATAAACCAGGGCGCAACAGTTCGCGCCTATGACCCCGCCGCGCTCGAAGAAGCCTGCCAGATCGTGTCGGGCCTCGTTCCCTGCAAAGACGCCTATGAGTCGGCACAGGGAGCCGACGCGCTCATCCTCATGACCGAATGGAACCAGTTCCGAACCCTCGACTTCGACAGACTGAAAGCCGCATTGCGCCAGTCCATCTTTTTCGACTTGCGCAACGTCTATGAACCAGACCGGGTCGCAGCCTTTGGCTTCCGTCACATTTCGGTCGGGAGACCGAGTAAATCTCCTTCCCAGGCGAAGTAACAGCGGCATTAGCAGGAATCTGAAAACGTCTGCCAGCAGCGTGCTCGCATCGTTCAGACCCTCAACGTATCCCAGAGGATACGCTTCGGCCCTTCACTCGCTACGGCCTTGCCGGATGGCCTTTTTGAGCATCTTGCGAAAGGTATTCCTGTTGTGCCAGACATGCAGACCAACGAAGGTCTCGCATGCTAAACTAGTTTTTCCGCAGCCTGTTACGCGAGTCGCGGCACGTCAACAGCCTTGCCCTCATCTTTGACTTTCGGCTTGTAGCCCATCCGGTCCAACACCTTCATCACCCTCGTCTTCAGACGGTCGTCGGCCTCGGCGAGCGCCGTGGCCAGCGGCTCAACAGCGGGCTTTCCGATTTTACGGATAATTTCCGTGACAGATTGCCTGATTTCGTCTTCCTCCGACACCAGCAAGGGCACGAGCACCGACACCGCCGGCCCGCCGATCTTGATCAAGGAATCATAGGCGCGCTGCCGGACATCACCGACTTCATCCGCCAAAGCATCGACCAGCGGCTGTATGGCGCGAACCTCTCTCAGCTCACCCAGCACTTCAGCCGCATACTTGCGGTTGAGCCAATGGCTATCCTTGAGATCCAAAAGCATCGCATCGGCTCGCGCCGCATTGGGATCCTTCGCGCGAATCCGAATGCTTTTGGCGATCCGGCGCCCGCCTTCTTCGACGACACGGATGGTGGCGCCATCCCCTATCTTAAGGCGCTTCAGCTCTTCGAGCGCCTCGTCATCCACATCTAATACGACCGTCTTCCCATCGTAGGCCAACAGTTCGACTTCGAGCTGTTTCGCTTCAGGGTTCACCGCGACGACTCGTTCCGTGACGAGATTGAATCCGTCCTTCTTCGCGCCGCCCTTCGGACCGATCTGAATAAGCTTTGGAGGAACTTCATCCGCCATGAGATATATCCTTTTGCATCGAAATAAAGATTACGGCTTCGCGATCCATCCGAGACTTGCCAACACACCTTCGACCGTTTCCTGCACCATCGTATTCTCATCTTCAAGCAGCGGAAGCAAGGGGTCGATGGCCTGCTTTGCCCCGAGCCGCGCGAGCGACTCCGCGGCATTCCGCCGCACAAGCCAGTCTTCATCCTTGAGCGCCTCGATCAACGGGCCGACTCCGCGGGCATCGCCGATCTTACCCAAGGCTTCAGCCGCATGTCGCCGCACCATCCAGTTACTACCCAACAACCCATCGATCAAGGCGTCCACAGCGCGCGCATCGCCGATTTTCTTCAGCACGCGTGCCACATCCTCATGCACCGTATGATCGGTCAGCGCCTCAACCAATCCAGGCACGGCGCGCGCATCGCCGACACGCTCCAGCGCCCACACGGCGGCGGTTCGCACTGCGCCGTCTTTATCTTTGAGCGCCTTCACGAGGGGATCGACGCCCCGAGGATCCTTCAGCTTCCCCAATCCCGATGCAGCCTGCTCGCGAATCGCCCACTCATCGTCCTCCAACGCTTCGATCAACGGACCGACGACGGATGGACCGATCCGTACGATGGCACTGGTCGCCGCTTCCCGAATCAGAACATCTTCGTCCGCCATCAGCCCGATCAGCGGCCCTACCGCCTCCTCACCCACTTGACTCAAACTGGCAATTGCATGGTCACGGAGCGCATCATTGTCGTCCCGCAGGGCCCCGATCAATTGTTCAATCCGTTCAGCCTGCATCTCGTCACTCATCGTCGTCCTGCCCTCCCTGACTCCCGACAGGCGTCCCATCGAGCGCCTCCAGTTTGTCGGCGATCAACCCGGAGTTGTACGCGACCAGGCCGTCACGGTCCGTTCTCAACCGATCGAAAAGTTCTTTGTACGGCCGCAACACGTCCACATCTTTCACTTTGGCCAAAGCTTCCATGGCATAGACCCTCAAGGGTCGAATGGGAATGGCCTCGATATAGAGTTGGGCCGGCCTGGCATCGCCGATCAAACCCAATGATTTCATCGCCAGCTCCTTCACGCCCGTATCTTTATCGACCCGCAACCGTTGCATCAAGGGCTCAACCGCGCGGACATCGCCGATCTTCCCCAGCAAATCGGCGGCGGCTTCACGGACCAGCCAATCGTCATCGTCCAGATACTCGATCAAAATCTCCACGCTCGGACGCCCGATGGCCAGAAGATTGATCACAGTACTCATACGAGCCTCTTCCCGTTCGCTCAACTCCTCGATCGCACGAAGCTCGTCGAACACCTCGTCAATGCGTTCACGAATCGCGCTCAACTTTTTGAGCGTCCGCACAGCAATATCGCGAACAGCCGGCTGCCCCATCGCATTGATAAACGAATCCGACGAACGGGGGTCAAGCAAATGCTCCAGCATCGTCGCAGCCATGATCTGTGCTTCCGGGTCCTGATGTGTCAACATCTCGCAGAGCGGCGCGATCGCATTCGGAATGACCCCTAACAACTGCGAGGCCGCCACACGAATCCCCTCATCCTTCGATTCATAGAGCAGCGAGGCCAGCGCCGCCGCGGTCGTCTCCTCCAGCACCCCCGCCATGTGTTCCAAGGCTGACGCGCCGGCCTTGCGGACGGCCTCATCGTCGTCGCGGAGTAAGCCGACTAGCGGCACGCCGGCCTGAGGATCGTTCACACGCGCCAACATAGCCGCAGCCTCAGCTTTCAACGCCGGCGATCCTTTCTCTAACGCTTGCACCAACGCCTGCACCGCGCGAGGCCCGCCCGACAAACAGGCTGCGGTCGCCCGCATTCGTCGCCAGTCTTCTTCATGGACCAGCTCAGAAATCAGCGTTTCGATCGTTTCTTTTGGCATGTCGCTATGACCAAAAACACCGTGAGCACCGAGTCATAATTTCAAAATTGTATATTCAGCATTGAGCATTGGCCTGTTAGATACGCCCCGCCCGCCAGCCCACCCTGCCCAACGTCTCCTTGATATGGTACCGGATGTTGTCATCCGACTCGCGTGCCAGTAGTGCCAGCAACGGCACAATCACGGTGCTGCCGAATCGAGTCAGCGCCTCGGCAGCGTCCACGCGCGTCACCGTATAATGGAGCGCCTTCATGAGCGACGGGATGGCCGCCTCGTCTCGGATCGCGCCCAATGCTCTAGCTGCCACGCTCAACGTCACTATTTCTTCATCCCAACGATCGCCGCAGCCATCGAGCGGCTGCGAGACCTCCGGCCGCTCCATGCCCTTGAGCACGTTGATCAGCATCGGCACGGCACTGCGATCGCCGATCCGGCCCAGCGCCTCAACCACTAGCGGCCGCAGCCCCGGCTCTTTCATCACCGTCACAAGAAACTCCACTGCGCGCGCATCACCAATCTGGCCGAGCGCACGGACGGCATCTTCACGAACCGCCCTGTCAGGATCGTTGAAGAGCACTGACAAGAGCGGATTCACCGCCTCCGGCGACCGCGTTTTTCCCAAGGCCTCTACCGCATGCAGCCGCACCAGCCATTCAGTATGGGTCAGCGCGGCGAGCAGCGAGGGCAAGGCCGCCTCCCCGATAGCCGCGAGGGCTGTCGACGTCTCCTCGCGCACGGCCTTCACTTTGTCTTGCAGCAATGGCACCAATGGCGCCACCGCTCCAGGGTCTTGAATCCGGCCTATTGCCTTAGCGGCATGCATCCGCACAATCCAATCGGGGCTCGCGAGCGCCTTGACGAGTGGCGCGAGCACACGCGCATCCGCAATGGTGGCCAACACCGACGAGGCCAATTCCTGAACCGTGAGCACTGGATCCGAGAGACAGGCGCCCAACGTCGTCATGGCCGGCTCCCCGATGGCCAAGAGCGCACTGATCGCTGCATCGCGAACCGCGCGATCGCCGTCATGAAGCACGGAAACCAACGGCGCCACAGCCCTCGGATCCCGAAGTGTGCCAAGCATCATGGCAGCCTCTTCGCGAATCGCCCAATCCTTGTCTTTGAGCGCAGCAATCTGTTCGGCTACTGCGTCGGCCATGCAAACCTCAATCCCAAGAATGTTTCACGTCTCACGGATCAATGGACGTCCCTCTTAAATGACAGTGTCTGAACTGTCAGCAGGATGCTAAAAAATGCCAGACCCCTCAACCCGCCCAACCCTGGCACGCCGAGATGCGCCTTGCCCCAAGCAAGGCCGCAGCGAGCGAAGAGGTGAGGAGGTACAAACCGCACTTCGTGTGGGCCGTTCGCCCTTGCGATGGATCTTGGCGAATGGATCAGCCCCGCTAGTGCTTCCGACCTCCGGCGTCTCATTCGGTACGTTGAGCTTCTGAGGGATGCGAGAACGATGCTGGCGGTCTTTTTCAGCATCCTGTTATCCTCTTTTGGCGAAATCTCCCGAAGGACCGAATCGGCCTGTGTCGCCAAGAGGCATGTCCACTCTGGCATTGTCGGCCACGCTTGAATTGACGGTGATATCTTCCGGCGCAGGCATCCACCCCAGCTTTTCAAGCGTTTCAAGCGCCAATTGCCGCAAGGCATCTTTCGCCGTGAGCCGGACCGACGCATAGGAGAGCACCCGCTCCCCCTCCGCGACGACTTCGGACGCTTTCGGATCATAGAGAAAGGCGATCAATGGCTCGATCGCCGTATCGCCGATGGTGGCCAAGGCGGCACTGGCCTTCTCGCGCAATACACCGTCCTTCAACAGCATGATCAAGTCGGGAATGACACGCGGGTCGCGGAATTGGCCGAGCGCCGTCGCCGCCGCTTCCTTGATAAAGGCGTCTTCGCTGACGATACAGCCGGGCGTCGGAGTCCCATCCTGTCGAATACCCTTGCCCTTCAATGCGTCCAGCACCGGAGGCAAGGCGCGAGGATCGCCGATCATGCCGAGCGACGCAATGGCATGCCGCTTCACCACGCCATCCTTCATCGCCTCGATCAAGGCATCGATGGCCCGTGGATCTCCGATCTGGCCCAGAGCAATCGTAGCATCTTCGCGCACGGCACGATCCGGATCTTTCAGCGCGACAATCAGAACATCGACAACCTTCGCGTCCCGCACCCAGGTTCTGCCGATTTGATAGTCGGTCGTCATGCCACCGAGTGCGCGTGCGGCATGGCACCGGACCACAAAATCTTTATCCTTGAGACATTCGATCAGCGGATCGACGGAAGGCTGACCGATAGAGATGAGTGCGGTTCCGGCTGTCTCTCGCACCGTTTTCGAAGGATCGCGGAAGAGTTTACTCAGAGCCGGGATCGCTCTCGGATCGCCGATCTTGCCCAACGCCTCTGCCACTGCACTCTTCACGGCGCCGTCACGATCTCGACAAACGAACATGAGGGCCTCGACAGCTTTCCGGTCCTTTATTTCACCACAGGTTTTCGCGGCATGTTCGCGAACACGCCACCGCTCATCCTTCAATGCCACAATCAAGCGGTCGACGACCGCGGTTCCCATCGAGGCCATGGCCGCCACGGCATCGTTTCGCACATCCATGATGGAATCGTTAAATAGGACAATGAGCGCTTCTACCGCCTTGGCCCCGCCGATCCTAGCCACGCCCCAGCCTGCATGGGCGCGTACAGTCCAATACTCATCTCCGCAGGCGCCGACAAGCGCGTCCAATGTGATGGGGTCAGCAAGTTCGGCAAGAGCTTTGGACGCCTCCTCGCGGGTCGCGTCGTCGACATCCTCGAGTGCTTCTAAGAGATCGTCAAGCGCCTGGGCCATTGGTACCGCTCCTCTACTGATACTGGTAATCGCGCTGGCCGCTATACGGATAGGTCCGGCTGCAGCGGACAGTTAAGGTCTGGGTCCCTCGTCCCTCCACGCATTGGTCGAGCGACTTGTCAAACTCCAGCTTCCCCTCTAAATTCACCGCGAACGGAAAATCGTACGTGAAGCTCACAAATTTATATTTTCCCGGCTTCAGTTTAAGGGCACGAGACTCGGTCGTCTTATAGGCATCCAGAGACTCAGGATCCGAGGCATAAATCGACGGGGTGACGCCGGGCACCTGCCACCAGGACTGAGGAGTAATGGTGGTCGCATCAATCGTGATCGCATGTTCCCTTGTATAGGCAGCCGGCTGACCGGCTGCGGCTAGCTGGATGACCGTTGCGGAGCCCAGTAACCCTCCGAGTAGACAGCAACCTATGCACCATTTCACATTCTGCATCGCTGACCTACTCCGAAGATCCCCGTGGGGCCGCGGTAAAGGCAGCCTGAAAGATTTCTTCCACGGCACGACTCTCCCATTCAGTATGGGTCTGCAACCCCAACGTCCGCATCACCGTCGCGCCGGTATCTATAATAGAAACCGGCTGGTGAATCGCGTGGCCAGGTTTAATCCCCACTCCCGAGGCAATCCATGGCACCATCGGAACGTCCACGTCAGCCTGTTCTTGGTTTGCATCCCTGCCTTCGGCGCTAAGCGATGTCACGAACAGGGTTGTCCGCTTGATCAGACCCTCCTCTTGATAGATATCCAACACGGAGCGCATGGCCTTATCCACTGTGCGAAGCGCGTCACGGTACTCCTTCGAAGTCCAGCCCTTAGACACGCCTACTCGACCCGCCTCAGGAAGATGCACGACCAGGAAGTGCGGCAGCGAAAGAATGGCATGCCCGTAGCCATGGCCGCTGGTCGCTTTCTTGAAGTATTGACGGATGTAGGACACGATTCGATCCGTACTACATTCAGGCTTCAGTGGCCCGCACATCTGATAATCCGTATAGGGCTCGGGTCGCGCCAACTGATACAGCGACTCATCCATGAGAAAAATCGCGCTGTCCCGCCCCCCGCTGAGATCGAGATAGTCGAACACGCTCGGAGCGCGTGGATAACCTCGGCTAAACTCAAAGGTGTTCCAGGTAATGCCGTGTTTCTCGACCGGCATGCCCGTAATCAATGACGCCATGGTCGGCAGCCGTAACGCAGGCTTCACCGCCGTGGCAGACCAGGTAACCGCCCCTTCCTTGATCAACCGGCTGAGGGTCGGCATCGTGCCGCCTTTCAGGGAGTCTTGGCCGAATCCTTCGAGGACAAAGAGAATAACGTGCTCGGTCTGAGCCATTGAGGCGGGAGCCGGCACCGATACAGCGGCAACCGCCGCGTCTCTCGGAAGGACCAGACAGAGAGCGAAAAGAGATACGGCCAGTATCCGAACCGACCACCCACGATCAAGGCTCATTAACATCTGCACAGATCAGTTCTTTCTATTCCAAGGGGACGTCTACGCTATCATGGCGTTTTCCGCCAAGGCAAGCGAGGCAAGGCCTCGCTCGCACGATCAATTAGAATTCATGCGGGCGTGACGTTTCCTGGCACAACAGTCGATGCGGTGTTATGCTTATTCGTAACTCCGTGGGGGCCGGCGAATTGGCCCCTGGCACGGTTGTCCTATATAGAGAGTGTTGGCGATGCCACAGATTTCTCCTCCGCAAACGATCACTCAACTGGTATTCCAGCTCATCCCATCGCCGAGCCTGCGCCACCTTGCGCTGTTCGTCATCCTGTCTTTGTGGCCCACAGTAACACTGGCAGAGGTCCGAGTCGTGACCGCTCAGGGTGAATATCGGATGGGAGACCGTGACACCAGAGTAGACGCCATCCGTCTGGCCACCGAAGCAGCCAAACGAAATGCCCTGGAGCAGGTCGCCATCTACCTCGAAAGCATCACAATTGTGGATGGCATGGATGTAACGAAAGACGAAATCCGGACCTATACCGCTGGCTTGGTCCTTGTCCTGGAGCAAAAGACCGACACGACGCTCAATGGAGATAGCATTGTTGTCCGCACAGATCTAGTGGCCCAGATCGATACGGAAGAAGTGCGACAGGCCATCGCGGCCTTGCGGGAGAACGAGGACGCCAGGCATCAACTCGTTTCACTGCAACAGGAAAATGATCAACTACAACAGGATCTCGATGCAGCGAATCAGGCCTTGGCGCAAGCTTCGACCGCCGAGCAAACACAGCAGGCGACCCAACAACGCCAAGATATCTTGAATCGGGTGCAATCGAACGCCATGGTCTCGCAAGTCTGGACGGATTGGGTGCTCGTCTCGCCGGCTGGTTATTCCTCTTCTTCCTTGGTGGGGTTGTACCGTCTCCAGGCTCTCCTGAACGTCGCACAGGGCTTATATCCCACAAGCCAGCATGTCCATGTGGCGCAACAAGTGATTACCTCAAGACAGCCGCCGTCACCGCCACAACCGCCCGTTCCCCCTGCACCGGGGACGAGGCAACCGACCATGCCGCGCCATCTGATCATGCCGGCACCGGGATCGCAGACTGTTCCACGAACGTTGAATGAGATCACGCACAGCACACCGACGGCACCACCGCACATCGGCAATCAACCAGGCGAGATACATCATATGCCGCCCTCAACGGGGTCGAGAACATTGACCGATGTCCGCCAGTTGAACCCCTTCTTGCCGCCACCGAGCGCTGTTCCGCACGGCTCGCAACAGACTCCGGTTCACGGCTCTCGGTCAGGTCAAACGCTTCAGCAGTTTTTACAGCCCTCGCAGGCAGGGGCGGGCACACCACCTGCGACAAGACAATTACCCCCGACGATGCATCAGGTCCATCCGCCGACCCTCCATCATGTTCCACACGTGCCCCATCAGATTGCACCAAGGGGATTTGGTGGCGGAGGACACAACAGTGCAGGCCACGGAGGAGGGGATGGTGGGGGCAGAGGACAAGGGAGGTAGCGAATGAGGAACAGAGGCAGTCGATTGATTGTTGCGTTGATCGCCGCCGGCTGTTCGGTCTTGTTGCCGCTGTATGCGTTTGCTGCGGACTCAGGCGATGCTCGCAGCCACGCTGAACAATCCTTCGATCGACTCAAGCAGCAAACAGGACAACAAAACTCTTCGAGCGTGCCGTCCGGGTTGCGCCACAAGGTTGAAGATCGCAACAACTATTCAAACGATCTCTACTTGATTGGCAAGGGCCAGGGGGACATGGCGAAAGGCCCAATCATCTGCCGGCGGGTGTCGGAACTCTCTGCCCGCACCGACTTGGCCAAACAGATCCGTATTCTGGTGAAAGAGCACACGGTCGACCGAGTTCGCGAGAGGACAGGCCGAGAGACGGAACAGGACATCGAACTCACCAGGGAAGAAATCGTCCAGGAATATCTTCAGGGCGTGAAGATCGTAGATCGCCAAATCGACGAAGAGAATAAGATCTGCACCGCCACCGCCATCATGCCCAAAAGCCAGATCCAGCCCAAACCAGCACCCGAACACCAAGAATCCACCCCGACAGCCATTCGATAAACAGTCTTCCCTATAACAGGCTACGGAAAAACCATTTCGGCATCGCAAAGCCTCGATGGCCTACGAGTCTGGGACAAGAAAAGGAGTCCTCGCAGGATGCTCAAAAAGGCCGTCCAGCAAGGCCGCAGCGAGCGAAGAGGCGAGGAGGTACAAACCGCACTTCGTGTGGGCCGTTCGCCCTTGCGATGGATCTTGGCGAATGGATAAGCCCCGCTAGTGCTTCCGACCTCCGGCGTCTCATTCGGTACGTTGAGCCTCTGAGCGAAGCGAGAACGATGCTGGCGGGCTTTTTCAGCATCCTGCCGATCTTCCGTTGCAGTCCGTCACCTACATCGGGTATGTAACCTTCCCATGCCAATCGAAAATAGTTTTCAACATGACGAGTTGTCACGAAAGAATCCCGGCGAGCGCCTCGCCATTCGGGAGGTCACCCTGACTGACCTATCGGAATCACCCGCCGGACAGGACACCATGGCTGCCCTCGGCAAGCGCCTCGCACAAACCGGTGTCCGCGTGATCGTCTTGCTGCACGGCTCCATCATGGGGACCGACGTCTTTGGAGTGCAACGATTGGATGAGCTGGGTGGTCTCAAACGTGGCTACTCGCGCGGCGTGGCAGGCCTCGATGCTTTATTGGCCCTGATGCGTGAAAGCAGTAACGGCATTTCACCGCTTCTCGGTGGGTTGAAGACACCCCTCGAAAATGATGACGCCACCAAGAGATTGCTTGATGAACAGATCGGGGATGCCGGCAATTTCACAAACGCCTATATGGAACTAATGAAACAGTCGCTCAACCAAGGCCTGGATCGTCCGATCCACTGCATCCGCGATCTCTGGTCCTGTGAACACCATCATCTAGGTCGTGCCATGGCGGCTGTCTTGATGCTCGGTCGGCTTCGCGACTGGGTCGAGGCCTACAAGCTGGGCCAAGGAGATCGAATCCTCGTGCAAGCGCATGGGCAGGCCGGGTTAGTCCTCGCCCTCGTCTCGAACCTCTTATGTGTAAACGCGAATAGTAGCAGGAAACGGCTGCTCGACCTCTTGTCGGCTTTTGCCTCACAGATCAATCGACCAGACATCGTCTTGACGATCCAGCGTCTCGCTCCGCTGCTGTCGAATGGCGCCCTCCTCAATGGAGCGACGCTGGATATCGTCACATACGGGACGGCGGTGCGATATGGATGGGACCTGTCGGGAATCGGTAAGCTCTTGCACATCGTCAACCACCGCAATATGCGGACCGACGGCAAGACATGGCTCTCGAAAATGGAATTACCCCAGATCACGATGGAGATGCCAATTGCGTGGGGTGGCGACTACGTGCAAGAACTCGCAGTCGCAGGGAGCGACGCGATGCCGACGACCGAGGCGGCCAAAGCGGCGAACAAAGCAGTGTGGGAGCTGTTCGAGCCCTACGACGGATTCGAGCGTTGGCTGGAATGTGCCCGCCGCGCCGTCCGTATCCCGAGTGAGGGGCTGGGGATTCTCACCGACTACAAAGACTCCACCGGATCAACCAATGTGCGCGACCACTACTACGGCCACGCGGCCTACACCCGCCTGAATGCGATGCTGTTCAACACGACAGAAATCGTGCACACACTCTATTCATAGAGAGCCATCCTCGACCACTAATCCCAAAGGATGTTCAAAAGAGCTGGCAGGCTTCGGAGAAACTCATTCTATACACAAATCGTCGATGGAATCTTCCATGGGCGCCGATGTCAAAATAATCGCAGGATGCTCAAAAAGGCTGTCCAGCAAGGCCGCAACGAGTGAAGACCGGAGGCGTACCCTCTGGGGTATGTTGAGGATCTGAACGATGCGAGAACGACGCTGGCGGACTTTTTCAGCATCCTGCTACCCTTCGCGTAACTGCACCGCTAAAGGTTCCCATGAAAATATGCCGTCAAGGTAGGCATGGCCGTTCGGGGTGGTAGCGACGAGTTCGATGGATTCGTACACATTGATCGTCGTGCCGCTGCCGGCTGAGGCGGAAACTTGCATCGTCACTGCCGCGCTCGGCGCGGGTGACGCTATATCCTGATGCGTCCGCAATTGTTTGGGTGACGCAAGCAGGTTCACGAACTGGGCAGGCGGCGCCTGCCGAAACTCGCCATCATAGGTCACCCACAGCCGCACAGCAGCCGACACATGGGCGTACCACTCGTCTCCGACCGCGTTCACTTCAACCCAATTAAACAAGGTGTTCACCCGCGACATAATCGACACCGTCGTCGGTTCTAACGAGGGAGGAATCTGCAGCAGGGTCGTGTAGCCCGCATGGACATACCCGAGCGTATCCCAGAGAGAAGGATTTGCTCCGACGCGCGCCTGGAGCGATTTATTCGGCAGTACATGTTCCACATAGTGGGGATTCGCGGCAAGACGGAGATAGTGCGTATCTTCGAGGTATTTGATCTGATCGAGCTTGCACAACGTTTCATCCCGATCGCCGAATCCGATGGTGTTCGGCGCCGAGACACTGTCCGCTCCGGTAAAGATCAGCTTGCTCCAGCCGATCGGCGCAATGCAGCTGGCACTCGCCGACCCGTTCAGCTTCTCCAGCAACGCCACACGGCTCTTGATGTCGCTAAAGACCGACTCCAGCCCTTCCTTCGTTCCGCGAACCCGTTCGACCAGAAGAGTCTTTTCGAGTTTCCGTTGCTCTTCGAGTTGCCGCACAAACGAGGCTGTCTGCCGATCGAGTTCCAATACTGGCGCCATCGGATCCCCCTTTTCATGTTCATGTAATGCCCTCTACACCGCACATGGAAACCACGAGGAGATCAGCAAGATGGGTGCCCTCCTAACCACGCGCAAAGTGGCTCTGGGTAAAGGATAGCTGAAGGTAAGTACCGACTTGAGGCACAGGCTTGAACGCGCCTGTGCCAGGATGCTGGAAAAGTCCGCCAGCAGTGTTCCCGCATCCTGCTACATGGGAAAATTGTCGAAGATTGTGTCGCGGCCAGGCGGGTGCCAACGCTTTTCGATGAGTGCCTTAAATCGCTCCAGGTCCCCCTGGACGCGCTGAGACACCACTCCTACTGCATCTCCTACATGTTCGGCGACACCCTGAGGGTCATACTCTACTTGCAGCATGATTTTTGACCTGGCATTCGAGAGCTGGTGAAACGTCACGACCCATCCCTTGATGTCGCTGCCTCGACTCGTCCACGCAAGACGCTGGTCCGCCGTCTTCTCTGTGATCTCCGTATCCCACTCTTTCTCCTGGTCCGCGATCTCTGCTTTCCAATGAAACCGTTTGGCATCCAGCCGTGTGACTTCTTTCACACCCTCCATGAACTGGGGAAATTCCTCAAATTTCATCCATTGAGCGTAGGCGGTATATTCCGGCACGTTGACGTCAATGGACTTTTCAATGGTCGACATGCGTTCCTCCTTTTTCAACGAGACCAAGAGTCCGATGCGCTTCTACCCCTACCTTTTACTTGAAGTGGTTGAGATGATCCCAACTGCGCGCGTCGATCCCACGACTCCTATCCACCACCTCATCCTTCACCGGGAGCAGCCAGACTGTCCTTTACTGCGCGCATCGAGCGCTCTCCCTCCCTTCCACCTCTCCCATCTCGTGCGGGTTAGTGAGGTGATTCCGACTGCGGCCGTCAAACGAGATTACAGATGATCCCTCCAAGCGCGCTCGCTATCTCTCAGGGATGGGGGCTGATTGATCTTCCACTGCGCGCGTCCAACGAGGGCCTTCCCAGGCCGCGCGTTGCGCGAGCACAGAAGATCATCAGCCTCCATCCCCTTCCCTCACTTCTTAAAGATCAGCCTCGGCTCCGTCATATTCCCCATCGAGACCGCCACCAATTCCCACCCGCCTGCTCCAAACTCGTTCAGCTTGGTTTGCATATTCTGGGTATCAGGAAGGACCTCGACGATTTTGTACTGAAACCGTTTCGCCTCTTGAGCCTTCGCTGCGAACGGCTGCCCCATGAGAAGCAGGAACCCCAACGCACCAAGACAAATGCCCGCTAACACCCACGCGACTGAGAGACGTACATTCTGCATAGGTCACCTCACTCAGGTTTCTGTTATGGATGCATCACACGCCAATGAAAGGTTCGTCTGCGAACACACGACGTTCGAGGAAAGGCTACGCAAACGCCAACCGCCCTTGCTTGCCCGTGATCTCTTCAGGGAATGGGGGCTGATTGATCTTCCACTGCGCGCGGCTTTCTCACCCGCCCACCCACTGGCAGATATTTTCACCCGCCCTTCCCTCCGATTGCTTCGCAATCGATTTCCCGAGACGTGCCAGTAGCCCTGGCGAGGGCCTTCCAGTTCGCCAAACCTCATTTCAATGGAGTGGCCAAGGCTGCCCTTTCCTGCGCGCATCGAACGAGCACAGTTTCACCGTGCGCGTTCTGCGAGCAAGAAGGGCACCTGGCCGCTCCCTCCCCATCCTTCCCAGGCCGCGCGTTGCGCGAACACAGAAGATCATCAGCCTCCATCCCTCCTCTGCTATGGATGCGCCACTCGCCAATTATGGCCTGTACCCAGATCCACTTTCAGCGGCACCGACAATCCCAGCTTCTTCCCCGTCGCTTCCATCTCTGTTTTCACGAGACGCTTTGTTTCGTCCAAGTCCTTCTCCGGCACCTCGAAAATCAATTCGTCGTGGACTTGCAGGATCATTTTCGTATGCGGCATCTCGTGGCACAACATGTTATTCACGTTGATCATTGCCACTTTAATCAAATCCGCGGCTGAGCCCTGGATTGGACTGTTCACCGCCATGCGTTCGCCGAATCCACGCTGCACGGGATCGCCGCTCTGCAATTCGGGAATCGGGCGCCGCCGGCCTAGGATCGTCGTCGTGTAGCCTTTTGTTTTGCCTTCTTCGATATTCCGATCCATCAACGCGCGCACTGCCGAAAACTTTTCAAAGAATGTCTCGATGTATTTCTTTGCATCCGCTTGAGATACGCCGATGTTCTGTGAGAGGCCGAACGGACTGATCCCATACACAATGCCGAAGACGACTGTCTTGGCCACACGGCGCATGTCTCGCGTGATCTGACTGGAAGACAAACCGAAAATCTCCATGGCCGTCGCCATGTGGATATCCTCGCCCTTCGAAAATACGGCGAGCAAGCGCGGATCTTGCGAGAGATGCGCGAGGATGCGCGGTTCGATCTGGCTGTAGTCGGCGCAGAGCAGGGTATGGCCTGCCGGCGCGATAAAGGCCTCTCTGATGCGTAATCCGTACTCGCCCTTCACCGGAATATTTTGCAAGTTCGGATCGGTCGAGGAGAGCCGTCCGGTCGCCGCGACGGTCTGATTGAGCGACGTATGGAGCCGCTTGGTCTCCGGATTCACCAATTCCGGCAGTGCATCTACATAAGTGGATTTGAGTTTGCTGAGGCTTCGATAGTTCACAATCTGCGCGGGCAATTCGTGTTGTGTGGCGAGCTGGGTCAGCGTGTCTTCATCGGTCGAGTACCCGGTCTTGGTTTTCCTGATCGGCTTGAGGCCCAACTTCTCGAACAGCACCGTGGCAAGCTGCTTCGGCGAATTGATGTTGAACTCGCCGCCGGCCGCCACAGCGATAGTCTCCATTATCTTGTCGAGATCTCGCTCCAACTCTTTGCTGAGTATGCGCAGGCCCTCGACATCCAATAAGAACCCGTTCCGTTCAATCTCGGCCAACACGGGTACCAGCGGCATTTCCACGTCGGCAAAGAGCGTGAGGCTTCCCTGTTCCGACAATCGGTCCGTCATCGGCTGGGCGAGCTTGGCCAACACTGACGCGGCCTCCGCTATCTCCTCTCGTGACCCTGTGCCCTCGTCGAAAAGGGATTGTGGCGCGGCGCTGTTTTTGAGTCCTGTCCCAAGCCGATGGTCCAGCATTTCTAGCGCGATGGTCTCAAGCTGGTGATCACGGCGGTTGGGATTGAGCAGATAGTCCGCCACCATGGTATCCAGATAGGGGCCTGCGAGGGTCAGTCCAATGCGGTGAAAAACCAGCAAGGCCGCCTTTAGGTCATGAACAACTTTGATTCTCGTGGAATCATGCAGCAACGCAATGATGGGTCGCATGTAGGCGTGAACGTCGAGCGGGACGAACGCGGTCTTGTCTCCCGTGGACAGTGCTATCCCCCGCACATCCGCCTGGGCGCCTGGCCCGGGAGAGAGCAGACATTGCAGGCCGAGGGCGCCGCCCTTCGGTAATCCCTCTACAAATCGCTGTGCAGACGGTTCATCCTGAAGGAGTTCCGTTCCAATCGCATTCGTTTCTGCTGGTTTAGACGATGGCTGAAATGATTTGAGGATCGTGGTAAACCCCAGCTCACGCAACAAATCGATGAGCTGGTCCTGATGCGGCGGCTTCACGTGATACGTCGCGGCATCGAATGTCACAGGGCTATCCAGCTGGATGGTCGCCAGCCTTCGGCTGAGGCGGGCATTTTCAGCCTGCTCGATCAACATCGCTTTGATCCGAGGCGGCGTGACCTCTTCAACGCGGCGCAAGAGTTCTTCTATCGTGCCGAACTGGGCGATCAGCTTCATTGCGGTTTTCTCACCGATGCCTTTCACCCCGGGAATATTGTCCGCTACGTCGCCCATGAGCCCCATGATCTCCACCACGCGCGCCGGCTCCACGCCGAAACGTTCGCGGCATTCCACTTCGCCAAGCCACTTGTCTTTCACCGGATCGTAGATGCGCACGTGGGGCGTCAGGAGCTGGAGCATGTCCTTGTCGCCGGTGACGATCACGACGTCGAACCCTGCCTGTTCTGCCTGGTGCGCCAGCGTACCGATCAAATCGTCCGCTTCATATCCGACTTGCCGGACAGCGGGAATGTTGAGGGCATCCACCACACGATGGATGTAGGGAATCTGAGCACTCATGCCTTCCGGCATCGGCGGACGCTGCGCCTTGTAGGCCGTGAACTCCGCATGGCGCAACGTCGGACCCTTTTCGTCGAATGCCACGACAAGGCCATCCGGCTTCTTCTCCCGAATAATCTTCAGCAACGTCGTCGTAAAGCCGAGGATAGCGTTGGTCTGGAGGCCTTGGGAATTATTCAGGGCCGGCAGGGCAAAGAAGGCACGATAGATATAGGCGCTCCCATCGATCAAGTAGAGTGTCTTGCGGCTGGGCTCTGTGGTCGGCATGGGATGCTAAGGGCCGGGGGCCAGGGTCAAGGGTGGTTTATCGAACTTGCGGCGCATGCCGTTAATGACACCCAGCAGGGTCGGCTGACCGACCATTTTTGCCTCGATCTCACGCTTTCTTGGGAAATCCATGAGTGAGATCCCAATCAGCATCGTCAACAGGCCCTGTCCCGGCAAGAAAAGCATGGCAAATCCGACCACGAGGAACACGACGCCGACAATGTTCTTGGCAGCTAAGCCCAACATGCGCAGCACTGGATGATGGTCTTTCATCCAATGGCGGGGAGTACGCGTGTCAAAGTAGTCGGCCGGCAAGCGGACCAGAATCAACGGGATGGCAATCAGAGAACCGACAAATCCGACGACCGAGGCCACGGTAAGACCGATGAGCACATCGACCGGAATCCATTGCTGGACTGATGCGAGTAAGTCATCCATGCGCTTCGCATCCTAGCATGCGACCCAGGGGCACTCCAAGCCAATGGCTAGGCGGCATCGAATGGTTTACGGCATGTTTCTCGACGGGCTATAATCGCGCTACTATGTCGTGTCGCTCGCTCTTCACACCTCGTATCTGCACCTTGCTAGGGATTGCAGGCCTAGGCATGGGGCTCCTTACCTGTCCCGCCACTGTCCGCGCGTCCGATGATCTTCATATCGAAATTACGAAGAAAGGCCTGGGCAAGGAGGTCGTCATCACGCAGGGGACACGCGAGTGGTTCATGCTGATCGAGGTAACGCCGGAGAATTCCGTGGTCCTCCGGCAGGAAAAAAAGCACGGCACCTATCTCGTGGACGAAAGTGAAACGCATGACCGTCCCATGACCACGGGCGAAGTCGATGCGGCCATTACCGATTATGTGAACAGCGTCAAGGCGCGCGCCACAAAGGAGTAGCTACCGACCATGCCGGCTCAACCCAAGTTTGTCATCTTCGCCCATCACGCCACCTACGACACGCTGCATCAGGTCGCAACCCTTGGACTCACCGCCGCAGCGATGGGGAAAGACGTGATCGTGATCCTCTTGTTCTGGACGATCAAGAAGCTGGCCGAGGGAAGGATCGATCAGGTAGACTTTCCCCCTGAGTATGCCGCCTCAGCCGACGAAGTGGCGCGGCTTTTGAAAGAAAAGAAAGTACCGAAGATTTCGGAAATGTTTCAGGACGCCAAACACGTCGGGAAGTTTCGCCTGATCGCTTGCAGTGCCGGACTGGAATATATGGGCGTGGACAGTGCCGTCGTCGAAAAAAACGTCGACGAAGTCATGGGACTACCTGCCATTATTGCGCTGACCTCTGATGCGGAAACGAAGCTGTTCATCTGATTGTTTTTCCTCCACTTTTCTTCTGCTCATCACCTGCCCTCATTACCTTGCATATTCATGCAAGGTAATCTGTGATAACCGACATGGCCTATTTCATTGTCGGCTGGAGAGATAACACTTTTCTGGTGGGATCCAGCGTCACCTGGAATTGCCGCAACGCACTAAGCCCCAATAATCCCTCTACGCCCTTCGGAGAGTCTGGTAGGTCATAAATAACCACAACGCTGTCTCTGACTTCAGCCTCTGCCAAGCGAATCGACTTCATTCGAGCCAACGGTGCCTGAACCGATCCCCCAACAGTATTCATCGTGACTGTCCCCATCGTTAAGTCTGAGTACAACCCAAGCTCTGTGGCAAGCCTATGGGACACAATGCTGTGGGAAGCACCAGTATCCACGATCAACGGGGCATCCTGCTCTCCATTGAGCCTCACCGTTACCACGAACAGGTGGCCGACCTGCTGAAGAGGCACGGCTACGGTAGGATTCGCCGGACTTGTGCTCTGTTCTCCGGGCAACACTTTGCGGTCTTCTATTGGACCCGGCACGGCAGGAATTGGCGCAACTGGGAGCTTACTCGAATTCGACTTCGGTGGCGCCGCTACGCCGAGAAGGGTGCATTGTTCAAGCTGCGCCGGCTGGTCTGTGAGCACTTGACGGCCTTCCTTGTCATAGCAGCGATAAATTGCGTACCCCTCTTCGTGAATCGAGAGCAGCACTCCCAAAAGACTCATGGCCACAAATGCCTGCGTGTTTCTTCGTCGGCAGCTCATAAATCCCCGCTGGTTTCCACTTCTTCTCCTAGCGCGACTTCTTTACCCCTACTCGGTCACAAAAATCCCTGAGTTTGCATATGCTGCAGTAGGGTGAGACTGGTTGGCAGAGGTGCTGCCCGTACGGAACAAGCAAATCGTTGAGGGTAATCCAATGCTGTGCCGGCAATTTCCGGCGCAGCGCCTGCTCGGTTTCTTCCGGTGTCTTCGTTTTCACGTAGCCCCAGCGATTGCTGATCCGATGCACGTGGATATCCACGCAGATGCCGGGCTTGCTATAAGCGACTGTTACCACCAAGTTCGCCGTCTTCCGGCCTACCCCCGACAGCGTGACCAGCTCCTCAATGGAGTCGGGAACTGCGCCTCCATAGACGTCCAGCAGGCGACGGCAAATGGCATGGATAGATTTGGCTTTCGTCCGGTAAAACCCGACGGGATAGATCGCGCGTTCGATCTTCCGGAGTGGAAGGGTCAGCATCATGGCCGGCTGATGCGCCAGCGCGAACAGCCTGGCGCTGGCTTCACTGGTCGTCTTGTCTTTGGTCCGGAGGCTGAGGAGGCACGATATGAGGATGCGGAAGGGGTCTCGATTCGTCTCGCGTGCCACCACACCGAGGACCGGCTCCTCCCACTGCTGAATTTCGCGCTTTACGATTCGAAGCGCAGCAGTGATCTGATCCTGGCGCATGGACGAGTAAGGAATATGAAGGCCTTGGGAGGAATGCGATCAACCGGACGGGCGAGCCCGCGGAAGGACGCTTACTCTGGCTTGCGCTTCGACAACCACTTTTGACGCCGCCGCTGTGCCTCGCGCTGCTTGGCTTTCTTCCTGACACTCGGCTTTTCGTAAAACCGCCGCCGCTTTAGTTCGCGGAAGAGTCCTTCCCCCGCAAGCTTCTTCTTGGCAACTTTGAGGGCTTTCTCGACGTTATTATTGAAGACTTTGATTTCCATTCTTTCCGTCTGCGTGCTTTCCCAGGCAATGCCTGTAGAGGTTTTTTTCTCGTACCAGCCCGACCCCGACTAAGGGGCGTAATGTAACATAGCCTCCTGAGTTCCTCAAGACGGATTGTCATTTGCTGAATCCGGTCGAGAAGAGAGAGCTTAAGCCGTTGATTGTGCTGAATTTTTATATTTTCTCCAACGGTATGACGTCCTGCATCGGCTGCGGCAACCGCCAGCACCAGTCCAACGGTGAGATCAGACCGAACGCGCGGCTTCACCCCTGCCGAGCAGGCATGAAGAAGGGCTCCGGCCTCCGTCGCCTGTTCGGCAATTTCAAGCGGAACCTCCGTCGCCAGATGGAGCGCGGATGACAAAACGGCGGGACGAGTTCTGTCTGTCTTCGCGAGCTTCGTGGCCCGGAGAAATTTCTGATAGGCATCGCCGTCCTCTTGCATCAGCTCGCGAAGCCGCCGGCCGATTTCACTCAGCCGATGTTCCACTCCTCGTTGTCGGCTGAGGCGCGCCCCCATGATCCCCAGCGAGGCCGCGAGGGCGCCCACCAAGGCCGCCACCGTGCCGCCAGCCGGAAGCGGAGTCGCTGCGGCTACTGTGTCCAAAAAATCCACGACAGACTGTGCGTGTAAATCAACTGGCTGCTGTTCGCGAAACGGGGTCTGTCGTGCGGACTCACCTGATAGCCGGGTCTCCAATCTCATTTCTAGCACCTGCGTTGCATCGAACTGTTCGAGTGCTAGGCCATGCCCAGCGGCCTGAACCAGCGCTGCTTGGGGCACAAGCCCGACCACTTCGCAACCCGCTACTGCCACATCTTTCCCGGCTGCGCGGGCTCGGACCGCTTCAAACGCAACATGGAGAGGCGTGATGATGTAATCGGTGAGATTCATAGCGACCTGAACCATTTGTCGGCTGGCTAACTCCACGCCGATCGCTTTGAGATGGGGCAGCCCTCCGTTCGATTGGCGAATGTCTTTCGCGATGGACCGGGCCAGCGCGAGGTCCGTCGAGCGGAGATTCACATTGAAGGCGATCAAAGGAGGGCGCGCACCGATCACCAAGGCGCCGGCCGTCTTGTGGAGGCGGGAGGGACCAAAATCCGGCGTCCAGTCAGGATCGGAGGCCATGCGGAAGGCAAGGCCTTGAAGCCCGCCTCGACGGACCGATTCGAGCGGGGCATGATCGCGGTGCAGAGCCGCTTGCTCGTAGAGGAATACTGGAATCTCCAGCTCTGTTCCTACCCGTTGCCCCACCCGCTTCGCCAGATGAATACAATCCTGCATCGTCGTGCCGCGCAACGGCACGAAGGGCACGACATCCGTTGCCCCCACCCGCGGATGAACGCCCTTGTGCCTCCGAAGATCAATAAGATCAGTCGCCACGCGAATAGCGCGAAAGGCTGCTTCAGCGACGGTGTCCGGCTCGCCGGCAAAACTCAAGACGGAGCGATGGTGATCCCGATCCATCGTGTGGTCCAGCAACCAGACCCCTGGCACGGACTCCACGGCATGCACCAACGCACGTACCGTCGTCTGGTTTCGTCCCTCACTGAAGTTCGGCACACACTCGACGATTCGATCCACGTCCTGCCTCATCAAAGAATCAAAATAACGAAGCCGGAGGTCTGATCTTCAGCCCTCCGGCTTCTCTCTCCACTAACAGGATGCTGAAAAAGACCACCAGTATCGTTCTCGCATCCCTCAGAAGCTCAACGTACCGAATGAGACGCTCGGAGGTCGGCAGCACTGGCGGGGCTTATCCATTCGCCAAGATCCATCGCAAGGGCGAACGGCCCACACGAAGTGCGGTTTGTACCTCCTCGCCTCTTCGCTCGCTGCGGCCTTGCTTGGGGCAAGGCGCATTTCGGCGCGCCAGGGTTGGGCGGGTGAGGAGTCTGGCCCTTTTGAGCATCCTGAGGCTATGTTGGCATTGAGACCGTTTATGTAAGATTCCGGTCTGCGAAAGGTCTGTCTGTGCGATTACTTTGTCTTTCTCACAAACGCTTTATAGATCGTTCCCGACTTCGTCTGTTCTTCTTCGAGCCCAATCATCTGATGGCCGGTTGTGTCGCACCAAGCCGGCATATCCTTCTTGATGCCTTCGTCGTCCGAGACGACTTCAAGGACCTGGCCCAACGTCAGTTCCTTGATCTTCTTCAAGGTCATGATAATCGGCATCGGGCAAAAGTACCCCAATGTATCGAGCTTCACATCGGCATGCGGCATAGCGTGTCGTTTCTCTGGTTTGTTGGTTGATTTCGTTTGTTTAGTTAACTGAAGCCCCGCACCAAATGAACCAAACAAACTAAATGAACAAGTTGACGTTGCCTTGTTTGGCTTCCGCGAGATAGGTGGTCACCCCCGCAAACTGATCAATCCCCTCGATCAGCGTATCCTTCGTAATCCCCATCAGACCCATGGTGGTTGTGCAGGCAATAAAGTGAACGCCGAGGTCCAGCGCTGTTTCCATGAGTTCAGGCACACCCGGCATCCGATTCTGCTTCATGACCTTTTGCATCATCTTCGTGCCCAACCCCCACATATGGAACCGCGAGAGAGGAAGGCCATCTGCGCCCCCTTTATTCAGCAGGCCGAACATCTGACGAAGCCAGTCCTTGGCAGAACTGCTCGAGCCTTTCCGGCGAATGGCATTGAGGCCCCAGAAGGTGAAAAAGACGGTGACCTGCATCCCCATGGCAGCAGCCCCGGTGGCAATAATGAACGCGGCCATCGCGCGATCCATATCGCCGCTCAGGAGCACGATCGTCACCTTGTCAGACTTGGAGGTCCGTAGATTGTCCAACGTGACCGCTGGGTCCATCTGCGCGATTGCCATAACGCCCTCTTTCCTGCCTGCACTGCATGCGGCGATTTCAATTGGACTTTCAATATAGTCTCTGCTTCTTTTTCTTGTCAAGGAAGAGGGAAGGAGCGGCCAGGTGCTCCTCTTGCTCGCAGAACGCGCACGATAGGAATGCGCTCGTTAGATGCGCGCAGGTAAAGGGCAGCCTTGGCCGCTCTCTTTAAAGGGGATGTAAAGGGGAAATGTTGGCACAATGGGAGATCGAGTAGATCACCCGCGATGAGAAACAAGGGATCGTGAAGAAAAGAATGAGAAGATGCCGCCCTCAATGCGCGTATAGTAGTAAAGGACAGTCTGACTGCTTCCCTGAGGGCAAAGCGGGGAAAATCGGAAGGCCCTCGCCCGGGCTACTGGCACGTCTCGGGAAATCGATTGCGAAGCAATCGGAGGGTAGGGCTGGTGAAAATATCTGCCAGTGGGTGGGCGGATGAGAAAGTTGCGCGCAGTAGGAGACCCAGCAGGCCACCCCGCTATAAGAAGTATGGGATCGAGGCAGAAGGGAATCGAAGATGCAATTTGGTGCCGGCTGGCTTGACGTTCTTATGACCCACTCGCTATATTCACGATCAAGTTGCTGCCGCAGTCCAGGCTGCTCCTCTCACGTATTTCCTCCCTCTTTCCATGAATAGCAACCTCATCACCGAGATCAAGCCATCTAAGACCGCACCGCTCTTCGGCTTTTGGTATCCCGCTTGTTTGAGCAGTGAACTCGCTCCCGGCAGCCTGAAAGGGACGGTCCTGCTGAGCCTCCCGATCCTCGTCTGCAAAACATCACAGGGTGCGGTCGCGGCCATGCGGGATATTTGTCCTCATCGCGGGATGCCGCTGTCCTTCGGCAAAATGGAAGGCGACTGTGTCGAGTGCGCCTACCATGGTTGGCGGTTCGATCAAGCAGGCCGTTGCCGGGGAATCCCTGCTCTGGTCGAAAATTCCCCCATTCACGTCGACAAAATCGGCATCACCACCTACGCCTGCCGCGAACGGGACGGCTACGTGTGGGTGTTCATTCCAGACCCTCAACAACCGAATCAGACCATCCCGGACGTGCCGCCGCTGCCACTCCCCTCGTCTCCCTATCGGATGATCCACATTTCGACACTGTTGAATTGCACCATTGACGACGGCATCGTCGGTTTGATGGACCCGGCTCACGGCCCCTTTGTGCATCAAAGCTCCTGGTGGCGCACGAGGGCAAGCATCCACGAAAAGGCCAAGACTTTCGAACCGATTCCCAACGGCTTCCGCATGGTGCCACACGCCCCCTCAACGAACAGCGGGCCGTACAAGCTCCTGAACCTGTTTTACGGCGGGCCGCTGACGACGACCATTGACTTTGTGCTGCCCAACCAGCGGTTCGAATTCGTCCAGTGCGGATCGCTCTTCGTATCGAGCCGCGCCACGGTTACGCCGATCGGCGACCAGCAATGCCGCATCAATTTTACCGCAGCGTGGAACTGCCTCAGCTGGGTTCCTTTTTCCAAGACCATCTTTCGCTACTTCGCCAACATTTTCATGACGCAGGATCGAGAAGCGATGGAACGCCAGGCGGTGGGATTACGCTACAAACCGTCCTTGATGCTGATCGACGATGCCGATACGCCGGCCAAGTGGTATTACAAGTTGAAAGCCGCGCATCTCGCATCGGCGCAAACCGGACAGCCCCTCGACCATCCGCTCAAAGAACGAGTCACGCTTCGCTGGAAGAGTTGACCGCACTGCGCCCGCATGATCCATGAGCAAGACGCGGAAAACACCTCGCCTGATAGTTCTTCTGTCGGTGATCATTCTCTGCACGCAAGCCTTCCCGGTCTTGTCAGCCGACAACCGTCGTATAGCAACGGTGCCGGCACTGGGTGTGCGCGCCGATGGACAGACCGGTATCGTCCACTACATCGTTCTCCAAATCGACACAGACCCTCGACAAGAGGGGCCGACTGTCCAATTCAATGAGATAAACCTGGGCGGCGGCTCAATCGTCAGCGAGGATTGGAAAGACGGCGTCAAACACGCCGTCCTGGCTGCCATGAAAGCAGTGGGAACGGACGGGCGAGGGTGGGCCATTACGATCAAGAACCGATCATACAATGCGTTGACCGAGGGAATGAGCGCCAGCAGCGCCGTCGCGGTCGGCATCGTGGCAGCCTGGCGAGGCGACGGCGTCAAGTCAGATGTCGCTCTGACCGGGACAATCATGCCGGACGGTCAGATCGAGTCGGTGGGTGCCCTCCTCATCAAAGTCGAAGCGGCGGCTCGCGCACAGTATAAAACCATACTGGTGCCTCGCGGGCAGCTAGACAAGGCTGACCAGGATCTCTCCCTACTGGCAGCCAGATGGAACATCACAATCATCGAAGTGGCAACGCTGGACGAGGCCTATCAGCTCATGACAACGTCCGGGCGCTAGCCCGCATTATTCACAAGGGTTCGTGATTAATGCGGGCGAACGGCTCATTTCTCACCCATCTGCACTAAGAGACCCATCGCCTGCCGAATCTGGGCGCGCGAACCGATTAATACCACTATATCGCCCATTATCAACCGAGTGTTCTCCGACGGATTTGCTTGCGTCACCCCATCACGTGTCCAGGCAATCACCGAAGCGCCAGTGCGCGGACGGAGAGCAATCTCAGCCAACGTCTTCCCTTGCGCAGGCGAATCGTCGTCGATGCGGCAGGTTTCGACTGCTGCATCGGCCAAGGTTCCGCCACGAAGATGATGCGCAAGTTCCGGCAATTCGCTGCGACGAAGCAAGGCGTAGCCTTCACGGCGAACCTGGTTGGCTTTTTCCGTCACAAAAACCTGCGGCAGTTTATAGGTGCGGAGCACTAAGGCAAAGATCTCAATGGAGGTTTCGAATTCCTCCGGCACCACATCATCCGCGCCGAGTTGGTGCAGCTCCTCCAATTCGCGCAGATAGCGGGTCCGCACGACAACATGGAGTTTGGGGTTGAGTCCCTTGGCCACCTGCACTGCTCGCCTGGTGATAAAGGGATCAGAAATGGCGACCACCAACACCTTCGCATCCTCGATCCTCATATGCCGCAGCACATTCGGATTCGTGCCATCGCCATAATAGATGGGCACTCCATGTTTTGCCTCGCGGCCGACCGTATCGCCGTCGAGATCCAAGGCGAGATACGGGATCTCCGTATCGCCAAGGACACGGGCGAGATTCCTTCCGTTCAACCCATACCCCACAATAATGACGTGATCCTTCAACCGAATCTGCTTTTTTTCGGTCTGGAGGACGTGGGCGGTGGTGCGATTAGGCAGCCAATGACGAAGCCGTTGCCATGCTTCGACGCGGCGGGCCAGGTGCGGCGACCACTGCATGAGAAAGGGCGTCACGATCATGGAAAGCACCGAGACCGCGAGAAAGACCTGATACGGATCGCCCCGCAAGAAACCGCTCTCCTGCCCTTGCTGCGCCAACAGGAAACTGAACTCTCCAACCTGGGCCAGGGCGATGCCCACCATAATCGCCGACCGGAGGGGGATCTCCGCCAACAGAACCGCTCCGGCCCCGGCGACAAATTTCACCAGCAGAACCGTCACGAGGAGTCCGACCACCGGCAACGGATGCGCGAGTAACACCCGCCAGTCCATAAGGATGCCGATTGACACGAAGAAGAGACTGTTGAAACTGTCGCGGAACGGCAGCACTTCGGCCATGGCTTGATGGCTGTACTCCGATTCAGAAATGACCAACCCGGCGATGAACGCGCCCAACGCCAACGAGAGACCGCCGAGTGAGCTGAGCCACGCGATGCCGAGACAGGAGACGATGATCGTCAGCAAGAACAGCTCGCGGCTGCGGCTGCGAACGATATGCCCCAACACCTTGGGGACCAGATACCAGGAGCCTGCAATGACGAGCGCGACGACAAGAATCGACTTCCCCAATGTGAGCAGAATCGCCAGCCCGCTTCCATCCGATTGGCCGCCAAGAATCGGCGTCAACAACATCATGGGTACGACGGCCAAATCTTGAAAAACGAGAATGCCGATCGTGGCTCGGCCATGAATTGAGTCGCTTTCCCCACGTTCAGCCAAGGTTTTTAACACGATCGCCGTGCTGCTCAAGGAGAAGAGAAACCCCCAGAACACCCCTTGCTGCCAAGACAGTCCGGCCAGCACCGCTCCGAACCACGCAATCAACAGTACGCCGCCGACCTGGATCGGCGCGGCCAAAAACATGAGGCGGCGCATGGAGACCAAATGCACCAACGAGAATTCGATGCCGATGGTGAAAAGAAGCAGGACGATCCCGATCTCCGCCAAGGCTTGGACCGTGCCGATGTCTGAGATGAGATTCAACCCATAGGGTCCGATGAGCGCGCCGGCAACCAAGAATCCTGCAATCGAGGGAAGCCGAAACTGATGGAATACAAAGACAACGGCGATCGACGACGTAAAGATCACGAGCAGATTTGCAAGCACACCGTAGTCAGTCATGAGGAGTGAGGGGAGCCACGGAGGAAGATTCCTCGAGCGTTTCACGGGTTCGAGTCGGAGAATACCCCAGCAACGAGGAGGGAACAAGGCAAAGCTGCCTGTTCGATGGAAACCGATCTCGTCTTGCCGAATGTAGAAGGCGTACACCCCGAATCGATTGAGCCCTCGATCTCGGACAATCGGCTATCTGAGCCAACTGGCGAGCCCCTCGTCGGTAGCTTGGCCCCCCTCGAAAGATGAATAGACAGCTTTGGCTCTGGCAGAATAGCTTGTCAATACAATCGGTGAGTACAATCAAGAAAGGCGAACGATGATGCAAGCCCTGTCTGTTCCACCGTCTCAAGGGAGGTGCGCGATGCAGCCCACCCATGTGCTCATGATTGCCGCAGCGATCTTTACCCTGTCCTCAACGTCGGCATTCTCCGATACGACGATCGCCTTCGATCCGTTCCTGATGCGGGAATGCCCCCAAGCCGATGGGAGCGCCCTCTACACCAACAAGGATTTGCCCGGCTGCAAGCTGATGACGCTGAAAGAGTTGTCGGTCGTGCCCTCGCTGGACAACATGCCAACCTATCGCCCCAGCGTGGCCGCAGCTCCTCAGTACAATATTCCTCCATACCCCGACCGCAATCAGACCGGTGTGATCGGTGGAGGACAGACTGTCCCGGACTGGGCCAAAGATTGGCACGCGAGCATCGCCTCATCTGGGTCCGTTCAAGCTGAAGTCTGTTCCCTGTATGGAGAATGGATCCACCTAGTTCAGAAAACTCGTGGAGGGTTCTTCTACGGAACAGACCCTTCATACGGCGGAGATCTTTCCGGAAGAAACCAGCGGGGTCCGAGCTATTCGTTCTACGACAACGCGCGATATATCACACTGTCGAAGCTATTCGGGCCGGGATTCGTGCCGATCGGCTGTCAGTAGCCAATCGATTAAGGGCGAAAGACTGGGGGGTGCCAGGCTATCTGAAAGGCTTGGCGCCCCTCATTTTTTGTAGAACTCCCGATACCACTGCACGAAACGCGCGATACCTTTTTCGATCGGCGTCGCCGGGGAAAATCCGACGTCCCTCGTGAGGTCCTCGACATCCGCATAGGTCGCCGGCACGTCGCCAGGTTGAATCGGCAACAGCTTCTTCACCGCCTTCTTTCCTAACGCGGTCTCCAACACCTCGATAAAGCGCAGCAGTTCCACCGGCTGATGGTTGCCGATGTTATAGATCCTGGCCGGTGCTGAACTGGTTCCGGGATCGGGCTTGTCGCCAGACCAGGACGGATTGGGTGTAGCCGGGCGATCGAGTGTTCGGATCACTCCTTCGACGATGTCATCGACATAGGTAAAGTCTCGTTGCATCTTTCCGTAGTTGTAGACCTCGATCGGTTTTCCCTCAAGAATCGCCTTCGTGAAGATGAAGAGGGCCATATCGGGCCTTCCCCAGGGCCCATAGACGGTAAAAAAGCGCAGACCCGTGCAGGGAATTCGATAGAGATGAGCATAGCAATGGGCCATGAGTTCATTGGCCTTCTTACTGGCCGCATAAAGCGAGACCGGATGATCGACGTTGTCGTGGATCGAAAACGGCATCTGGGTATTGCCGCCATAGACGGAACTCGATGAGGCATAGACAAGGTGCTCGACCTCCGCATGCCTGCAGCCTTCCAGAATGTTCAGAAACCCTTCAATGTTGCTGTCCGTATAGGCATGCGGGTTGACCAACGAATAGCGCACACCAGCTTGAGCTGCCAGATGAACCACGCGCCGGATCGGTTGCTTCGCGAACAGCTTCTTCATCCCAGCCCGGTTGGCCAGATCAAGCTTCGTGAAGGAAAATGATTTGAAGGGCCTGAGCTTCGCTAACCGAGCCTTCTTCAGTCGCACATCATAGTAGTCGCTCAGGTTATCGAGTCCGATCACCTGCTCACCTCGCTCCAGCAATTTGTTCGCCGTATGAAAGCCGATGAATCCGGCGACACCGGTGACAAGGATCGGCGGCTTCTGAGTCTTTCGTTTGGTCATAGTGAGTCCTTGTTGATCTAGCGAGATGTTGTCGTACGACTGCCAGCTTTCATAAATGGAGGATCGCCGTGGTCGAGACGATAGAGCGAGATCGGCATCAGGGGCTCTCCGGTCTTCATCGGTTCCACCAGCCCTTCGGACTTGCGGTGGAAGAGGTCCAGGGCATGACCGTAATGATACTGGCATCCGTTCTTGGAGAGAAGATATTTAAGCATTTCTGGCCGTTCCCAATGGGCCGTCAGTAGCGCGGTCCTGAGCAGGATTCCGCTGGCTGAACATAAACGAGAGATGGTCCGGATACCACTCTGCGCCGCCGGTGGCATACGACACGAACAGCTTGGCCTGCGCCGCCGCACAGATGTCAGCAAGATACGCATTCGTGAGATAGCCGTTTTCTCCCACGTCGAGCCATTTCCCCGGATGAGACAAGGGCGCGTGAGCCGCATGGCCACGGACTTCGCGCAGTTGTTGTTGCGAGGCAAAGACCAGCGGGATCGGCCCATGCTGCTGCACGAGCGCCTGAATCACTCCGTCCTTGAGGGCGGACTTGCCGCTATTCGTCGGTCCACTGTCCGCATGCACGAGCACGTTATAGCCGCGATCGGCTATGAGGTAGCAGTTGCGCGGCATCTCCAGATCGCAGGGGTCTTCGCCGTAGAACGGCACGGAGTACACGGCCCCGCCTTCGAACACCCAACTTTCTCCATGTGCCAATTCAATCACATGTCCAAATCCCAGTTCCCGCAAGAGCGACAGATAATCGTAGAAAAGCGTACGCCGATTCCTTCGGCTCGGCACGATGATCGGCGTGTCTTTGGGGAGGTGTAAAAGCGTTCGAGGATCTACATGATCGTCGTGATCATGGGTCAAGAAGACGGCAGCCGGTTTAGGTAGCAGCGATCCACACAGCGACGGGACGGAGGATTCCGCAAACCAGGGGAGCAGCCAGGGATCGAACAAGAATACCTGGTCCTGTTGCCGATACAACAGCGCAGCATGACCGAGATGGACCGTGTCTTGATCTTGCAGTGTCTCGAACCAGTGGGACCTGATGTAGGAAGTGCTCGAGCTGACCAAGCACTCATGCTGGTAAAGGGATTCGATCAACCGTGTCAGCACTCGCTCTCCATCTCGCCCCGAGGTCGCCACCACCGTTCTAATTTCGTCGGCCTGATGCGTGCCGTCCAAAAACCCCAAGACTTTTCCCACCGCCGGTCCCAACTGTCGCTGGTCGAACCCGATCGGAATAGCCTGTCGCTTCACGGAATGGAAGATCCGAAGCCCGTCGTTTGTGACCGTGGAAGATTTTGTGGAATCGGTCGAAAATTCCCATTGAAACGTACCATCCGGCCTCCGCCCACAACGAATGTGCTGCTGCAGATAGGGGCGGGCACTGATCACCTCCGCATAGGCATCTTCCAATCGCCGCTGACGATCGGGATCGTCGAGCGGGGCTCGCTTGGAAAAGACATCGCTGATGGCCGTATCGATCGCGCTCGAAAGAAGGCCGTGGGCTTCATGAAGACTCGCGACGACTTCCGGCGCCACCCCTGCAATAAAAGGAAAGGGCCCGAGAGGGTCCGTACGCTCCAATTGAACCCAGGCCCAGGGCGCGAGGCTGAGATACTGTCCGCGCGGTAAGCTGTTCCAGATTTGGTTCATGGATATGAGTGCTGAGTGCTGAGTGCTGAGACGTGGGAACTAGCGACCATGTGATTCCCGTTCTGCGCGGCGACGTTGGACGGCTGATCTGAGACCGCCGAGGACAAGAGAGACCTCCTGAGCAAGACTCATCAGGTCGTTGAACATGATGGCATCAACATACTTGGCGTCATGCGCGACATACAAGTGAGAGCGAAGCTCCGCGCAAGAGGACTTGGCAATGCTCAAGAACTGGTGAAACTCTGCTTGCCTGGCTCGCTCAAACCCCTCGAATTAGCCATGATTGAGACCGACGAACGTCTGACCTGATCTCGTAATCCGAAGTCTCTCGCAAAGTGCCCATTCCCGGTTACCTCGTACACTTTCTTAGTCAACTCCCGTGCCTTTTGCCATGCAATAAGATCCTCGAACCGCCTTGCTGCGTTTCGCTCAGCCATCATCGCCTTCCTATGTCTCAGCACTCACGTCTCAGCACTGAACCTCAGTTTGCTGATGGTAGGTTCGTACAAGGCTTGAATGGCATTCCCATCAGGGTCGGAAAAGTAAAAGGAATAGCTGCCGTCGCGATGCTGCTTCGGCGGTTTCACGACCTGCCCGCCCAATTCAGATAGACGCGGTTCGACCTCTTGATACATTCGATCGACTGCTTCAGGGCTCTCAAGGATCACACCGAGGTGATCCAATAATTGCCCCATCAGAGGTTGATATGCGGCGAGCTCGGAGGGTGGAATCTGGTGTAAGGCGAAATTATCCGATCCGGAGCTAAAATACACATTGTCGAGGTCGGGCGCCCACACCACCTTCATCCCCAGCAACTGTTCATAGAACGTGCGAGAGCGCATGAGATTCGTGACGCGCAGCGCCACATGGCGCAATCCTCGATGAAGCGGAGCGTTCATGTCATCCTCAATTGTGCCCGTATAGTAGGGAGCAGACCCGGTTCCGTCAATTGAAAATCCTTGTGGCTTGATCACTTCACTCGAACCAACAGCTGCACTTCATCTCCAGCTAATTATGGTACGATGCCTACGCTCGCGATCTTGAAGAAACAATCCACTATGCCTTTTTACCTCTGAGCCATCATGGATACCGTCGGTTTCAATGGCCTGACCGTCGCCTCGTTTGAGTCTCGCATGGCGGTGGAGATCGCCAGGCTCATCGAACGTCATGGAGGAAATCCGCTCGTCACTCCTGCCCTCCGCGAGATTCCACTCGATGACAATTCCGCAGCACTGAAGTTTGGGGTTCGGCTCACGACCGAGCGGGTCGATCTTCTTATCCTTTTGACCGGCGTCGGCACCACCGCGCTGTTCGACCTCCTTAAAGCACGCTATCCCTGGTCGTCGATTGTGACAGCCCTCAGGCAGACGGCCATTGTGGCCCGTGGACCCAAGCCGGTCGCAGCGCTCAAAGCTTTCGGTCTCCAGCCGACGCTGACGGTGCCAGAACCGAACACCTGGGTCGATCTGATCTCCACGCTGGATGAGTATCGGCCGGTGAAGGGATTGCGCGTCGCCGTGCAGGAGTATGGGACGTCGAATCCTGATTTGCTGGAGGCCTTGAAGCAGCGCGGCGCCGATGTCTTTCAGGTTCCCATCTATCGCTGGACGCTCCCGGAAGATCTGGGACCGCTCAAACAGGCGCTCGACGACATCATCGCTGAGAAGGTGCCTGTGCTCCTCCTGACCAACGCCGCCCAAGTGGACCATGTGATGCAGGTATTGGAGAAAGACGGAAAGGTAGACCGTATTCGTGCGGCACTCAAGAAGATGGTCGTCGCGTCCATCGGCCCCACCGCCAGCGAACGACTGCGCCACCACGAGTGGCCGATCGACCTCGAACCGTCACACTCGAAGATGGGCATCTTGGTCAAAGAAACCAGCGAGCAGGCTCACGCGCTGCTGCGTGCCAAACGCTGAGTGCTGAACGGAAACTCCACCGCGTTCCCTTCTCAGCTCCCTTGGGACTCTGATCCGGCGTGGTCGCATACACATTAGAAGACAAAGCGGGTCTGGCGCGGGGCGGCAAATCCCGCCATAAAGTTCTGTGCACTTTCTTCTGGAATAGTTACGACAAAATGAGCACTCCTGCGCCTGAATACTGCCCGGATTTTAACTTCTGCAACGCACGGTTGGCCTCCGCGAGGGGAAACGTCAGAGTGTGGGGTTTGATGGGAATCGCAGCCGCCTCACGCAGGAGATCGAGGCCGTCCTGCCTCGTATTGGCCGTGACGCTTCGAATGACTCGCTCTCCAAACACCTCGCGGTCATAGTCGAGCGAGGGAATCGGCGTCATGTGGATACCGGCGAGGACGAGCGTGCCGCCGCGCTCTAATGCACGCAAGGCAGGCGGAACCAATTCCCCAGCCGGTGCAAAGATGATCGAGCCGTGGAGTTTGTCAGGCGGCCGGTCGGTCGCCCCTCCCACCCACGAAGCGCCTAATTCACGGGCAAGACGTTGATGCTCCAGTTTCAACGAGCTGACATAGACCTGACAGCCCCAATGACGAGCAATCTGGATGGCAATGTGAGCGGACGCACCAAATCCATAGAGACCGATCCGTTGACCCGGCTGGATTCCACTCAGACGTAACGCGCGGTAGCCGATGATTCCTGCGCAGAGGAGGGGGGCTGCCTCTGCATCACTGAAGACCGGTGGAATCGGATAGGCAAAGACTGCTGGGACTATCGCGTACTCCGCGTATCCTCCATCAACCTGATAGCCGGTAAACCTGGCGCTCTCACACAGGTTCTCGCGCCCGCTCGTGCAAAACTCACAGATACCGCACGTGTGCTGCAGCCAGGCGATTCCGACTCGCTCACCGACCGTCCGCTCACTCACGCCCGCGCCGACCTGACTCACGATTCCGACGGCTTGGTGGCCGGGAATGAGCGGAAGCGAAGGATCGGCCAACTCACCTTCGATGACGTGAAGATCCGTCCGGCAGATCCCACAGACAGTGATGCGGACCAAGACTTCTCCGGGACCTGGCTCCGGTACTGGAAGTTCGCGAAGCTGCAGCGGGGCAGTCCCCACGTCCGCCGTGCACGCCAAGACCATCGCCTTCATCATTGATTCCTCTCAGGGAAATTGGCCGATGGTGAGCCGCGCCCAAGCGGACGAACACAACACAGGCTGCTCGAAAAGGTCATCCAAGAGGCCGCAGGGGAGTCACAACCGGAGGCGCACCCTCTCGGGTGCGTTGAGGATTGTGACGAACCGAGAACGAAGTTGGGGGCCTTTTTCAGCAGCCTGTCAGGGCTTCGCCTTGATACATTCAATCTCGAGCCTAATCTGCACCTCGTCGCCCACAACGAGCCCACCGCTATCCAAGGTCTTGTTCCAAACCAGGCCGAAATCTTTGCGGTTGAGTTTCCCATCCGCGCTGAAGCCGGCCCTGGTATTGCCCCAGGGGTCCTTCGTCGCCCCGTTAAAACGGCCCATCAGTGTGATTTCCTTGGTCACCCCACGTAGCGTGAGGTCTCCTACCGCCGTAAAGCTCTCTGCGGTTTTCTTGTAGCTCTTCAGCTTGAAGGTCATTGTCGGATAGTGTTCTACATCAAGAAAGTCGGCATTCCGCAAGTGGGCATCCCGTTTTTCGTGATTCGTATTCACCGACCCGGCCTTGATCGTAGCCTCAACGGCCGTCACTGTACCGGATTCGGCATCCATGTCGATAAATCCGGCATAGTCCGTGAACCGGCCTGTGGTCTTCGACACGACCATGTGCGTGACGCGAAACTCAATTGTCGAATGCTCAGGGTCCAAGTTCCACCGAGCTGGTTCTGCGTGAACCACCAACGGGAACCAGAGCATCGCCACGAACAGCAAGAGCACTCGCCAATTCCATCCTCTTCTCTTCAGCATGAATCACTTCTCCTGGTTATATCGCACATGGGGCCTGAGCAGGTTGCACCCTACCTCTTCGAAGGCTGGCCCGATGCATCGGGCTTGCTGGTTGACCGACTCCCGACCGACTGCACTTCGCGAGACCGTCCCCGACTGCCGGTTCGCATCCGGACATGCACGTCCACCACACCCTCTTCCAACTCACCGGGGAACGGCAGGAACGGTTGGGCATTGATCACGGCATACACTCCGGCTTCGTCGACCTCGCGCGCTCCGGAGCCTTTCTCAATCTCGATCAGCTGGGCGCGGCCATTGGGAAACATCTTGAAGCGGACCTTCACCGTTTCGCTGCTGGGTGTACGCCGGACTCCACGGATCTGGCGAGCCCAACTCCGGCTGATGAGGTGGCTCACATGTTGCCAGTAGGCCTTCCCCTCCCCCGGAGAGGCAAACGGGACTAGATCTTCTTCTGCTAAGGCGCCGGCCGAGACCGGTTCCACTGCCGGTTGTACTTCATCCAAGATGACATCCCCACTCTGAGATTCATCGAGACGAACAGGCGGGGATTCACTATTCTCTTTGGCCGGCTCTAGCGGACCCATAGTCACATACACGACCCGGCGCATGAAAGGTTCGAGTCTGTCCTGGCGGGATCGAGAAAACGTCACTTGCACGCGCGCCGCCCTGGGTGGGACGGAGGTCCGACTCATCAGGATCGGTTCGAGCAAAACTGTCCCCTTCAACGCCATCGACTCTGCATCCGGTTCAAGCGTGACCGTTTGAGTCTGAAACATAATCGATTCACTGGTCGCCACCACCGGAGTCATACCCGCTGTCACGCCTCCAAGAAAAACCGTCAGCGTGACAGACTTGCCGGTTTGCGGATCTCCCATCGACTCCGCTTGGCTCAACTCGAACTGTGCCCACCGCTTCGGGGGACCAGGAGAGGATGTCGTCTGTGGCGATAATTCGGAGTGTGCTGGTTCGACGAGGCCGGGACAACAGAGTGCCACGCAACATATCCCCGCCAACAGAACAAGCCTGCATGATTTATGACGGTTCGTCGCGAGATCGGCGCGCGGAGCCCTGAGGCCCCGATGCGTACTCGTGTAATACGGTGAGGGGCCGAGGGGCGAGCCGGCAGGCCGAAGGCCCCTCGCAGCAGCGGATTGGCGATTGCGGCAGAAGTGTTCATGAATCATGCGGGCTAGCCCTCGGTAATGCAGAGCCTTCATAGGTCTCATCCTACCGATCTCGCAGACCTTGGGCAACTCGTTTTTTCTCTAACAAGATGCTGAAAGAGTCCGCCAGCGCGAAGAAGGTTGAGGTTCAGGCTAAGGTTGAGATAAAGAGAGTCTGATCTTCGCTCAACCTCAACCTACCTTCTCGCTGCGTGTTAAGAGTAGGCGGGATCGAGATCGTGGTATACAATGGACTCATGCGTGCGCTCGTTAAGACATCGGCACAACCAGGATTGACCGCCACCGACAGGCCGGATCCGAAACCGGGCTCTACCGATGCCATTATCTGCGTCACCGCCACCTCTCTCTGCGGGACGGATGCCCATATTTACAATTGGGATCCCTGGGCGCATAGCCGCATCCACCCGCCGCGCATCATTGGCCATGAAATGTGCGGCGAAGTCGTGGAAGTCGGCTCGGATGTCACGCTCGTCAAGGTGGGCGATTACGTCGCCGCTGAGTCGCACATCACATGCGGTCAATGCTTCCAATGCCGCACCGGGCAAGCACATGTGTGCAAGCATTACCGCATCCTCGGCGTTGATCGCGACGGTTCGTTTGCAGAATACGTTGCCTTGCCTGAAACAGTGCTCTGGAAAACTTCGCCCACCATTCCCTCTGAACTCGCCTGCCTCCAGGAACCGCTCGGAAACGCCGTCGACGCCGCCTTAGTCGAAGACCTCACGGGACAGACAGTCTTGATCACCGGCTGCGGTCCGACAGGACTCTTTGCGGCCGCCGTCGCACGAACGGCCGGCGCCGCCATGATCATTGCCACGGATGTCAGTGCGTACCGCCTGAACCTGGCCAAACAAGTCGGCGCCGATCATCTGCTCGACGCCAAGACCGAGACGGCGGACCGGATCGCCGCCGCCATTCGCGAGATCACGGCAGGCGAAGGCGTCGACGCCTCGCTCGAAATGTCGGGGAACCCTGCGGCACTGCATCAAGCCTTCAGTGCCGTGAAGAACGGCGGACGCGTCACACTCTTCGGCATTCCGACCGGCCCGATCAATTGCGATCTCGCAAATGAAATTATTTTTAAGGGGATTCGCGTCTACGGCATTACAGGCCGCCGACTCTTCAAAACCTGGTACCGCTTGACCGGCCTCTTCCAGGCCGGACTCAATATCAAGCCGGTGATCACCCATACCTTTCCCATGAAAGACTTCGCCCAGGGATTCGAGTTGATCAATTCCGGCCAATGCGGGAAAGTGGTCTTGTTCCCATAACCAACGCGCGATGGGCGAGACATGCGAGAAAGGCGCGACTAGCGTACACTCCATTTCGCGCGCGGCTCGTGAGTACGATCCATGGCCTACGACTCATTCAAAAAAACTGTTTCGGAGCGACTCGCTGAAATTCGCGCGGCAGGCCTCTATAAATCCGAGCGGCAGATCCTCGGTCCGCAGGGGGCCGAGATTCGCGTGGCGCAAGGTGAAGTCCTCAATCTCTGCGCCAACAACTATCTAGGGCTCGCCAACCACCCGGACATCAGACAGGCCGCCGCCACCGGACTGCAAGAACATGGCTACGGCATGGCCTCCGTACGGTTCATCTGCGGCACGCAGGATCTCCATACACAACTCGAACAGGCGATCAGCACGTTCCTGGGCACCGAGGACACAATCCTCTATAGTTCCTGCTTCGACGCCAACGGCGGACTCTTTGAGGTGCTACTCGGCGAGCAAGACGCCGTCATCAGCGACGCCTTGAACCACGCCAGCTTGATCGACGGCATCCGGCTCTGCAAGGCCACCAGGCTCCGCTACGCGCACTCCGATATGACGGACCTGGAAGGCAAGTTGCGCGACGCAGCATCCTATCGCCTTCGTCTGATCGCGACGGACGGAGTCTTCTCCATGGATGGCGATCTCGCGAAACTCGATCGGATCGTCGAGCTGGCGGAGAGATACGATGCCGCGGTGATCGTGGACGATAGTCACGCGACCGGCGTGCTCGGGCACAACGGGCGCGGCACGCCGGACCATTTCGGCGTCGCCGACAGAATCGAGATCGTCACCAGCACACTGGGAAAGACATTGGGGGGCGCAACAGGCGGGTTTACTTCCGGACGAAAGGAAATCGTCGAACTGTTGCGGCAGCGGTCGCGACCCTACTTGTTTTCGAATTCACTCCCCCCGGTCATCGCCGCGGCGGCTCGGCGGGCTGTGATACTCGTGGCCCAAGGCGACCAGTTACGGGCCAGACTGCGCGAGAACGCAGCCTTCTTCCGCGCGCAACTCACCGTCCTTGGATTTCGACTCATTCCCGGCGAACATCCCATCATCCCGATCATGCTGGGTGACGCCTCGCTCGCCACCAGGATGGCAGAGCGGCTGTTGGAGGAAGGGATCTATGTCGTGGGGTTCAGCTATCCGGTTGTACCGGAAGGTCAGGCACGGATTCGCGTGCAGATGTCCGCAGCCCACACCCATGAACAGCTTGTGCGAGCCGGCGCCGCCTTCGCCACAGTCGGTCGGGGACTGGGCGTGATTACCTAGTGCTGAGCAATGAGTGCTGAGTGCTAAGTGTCTACTCGCTTCTTGTTCTCAGCACTCAGCACTTCTCTATTCCCGGATTGCCTGGGCGCGCTTCTGCAGATACGCGTTGCGCACGGCGGTATAAAGATCCAACGTCGCTTCCTCGACTCCCTGGAACTTTTCGAGATTCCGCGACCGTTCATTGATGACCTCTCCCACGCGGGACCCAGTCTGGATGATGCTCGACGTCATACGGTTCTTGTGTTCGATCACGGAGGGTATGCCGTCGACTTCAATGATGGGTACGACCATCCAGTTGATCGGATTGAGAAACACGTCGCCGATATATCCAACAAAATCCCGAACGGTGAAGGGCGGAAGCAGCGGCAAAACTATATAGGGGCCTGGCTTAACGCCATAGAATCCAAGCGTCTGTCCCAGGTCTTCTTCCGGTGTGACGAGGTCGATATGTTTCGCGGGATCGAAAAACCCGGCCAATCCTACCGTGCTATTGATCAGGAACCGCCCCATTTCGATGCCGGCGCCTTTGACCTTGCCCTGAAACACATTGTTCAAAAAGCGTGGAGCGAACCGGAGATTGGAAAAGATGTTGCTGATGCCGACTTGGACCAGGTCGGGCATGACGAAATTATAGCCCTTCGCCACCGGCTTCAGCACAAATCGATCGACCTGGCGGTTGAATTCGAATATGCCGGTGTTCGCCCGTTCCCAGGGATCATACTCTTCAAAGCCTCCCTCTTCGGCCTTGGCAAAAGGGTCAAACGGTTCGTCTGATTGAGTCTTTGGCGGTAGCGAAGGAGCCGGCGCCGGAGGCTGATCCGATACTGGCCTCTCATCGTTCAGCCCCTGTGGCTTCACTGTGCCGGTTTTCCCAGCACAGCCGGTGGCAAACATCGTCGCGATACCCAGCAGACAGAACGCCAACAGACGAAAGGGAATTATCACCCGGCCTCCTTAACCTACATCGCTCATGAAAACGTCTACTTCCACCGCCATCAAGCCGCACCTCTACATAGGTCACCGGCTTTGCCGACGCGCACTGTACCAAATGCCGAGGCGATCTCCAATCAGTTTTTTTACTTTGGGCAGTCGATGATCTATGAGGGATTCTCGAGGGTGTTCGAGCCGCTCTCTTCAAAGGCACGATCCTGTCACCGGGCCACCAGAGCGCGTTCCTCGCGGCCGCGGGCGGAATAGGCAGAGGCCTGCACGTCGCGGGTGAGGCACTCGCGGCCAAATGTAATCAGGTGGTGCCCTACCATTGCGATCTGGAACACCGACTCGACGTTACCCTGGCGCAGTTCCCGCCAGGTCATCTTCCAGAACTCTTTCCGGTAATCGCTACAGATCCCGACCCGCCAGGCGGTGCGCGAGAAGACCTCGACTGCGCGCCGGACGTTGGCCCAGGTGAGCTGGTCCAGCGGGCGCACCGGCCGCTTGCGGTGCAGGTACGTCTTCTTCGCCTGCGTGGCATAGCGCGCGTAGATCTTTCGTGGCTCGTACGTCTCGCGGATCACCCGCTTCCAGTTCGCCACCACGGTCTCGTAGGGCTGTAGGTACTCGATGTTCGAGTCGCGCCCTTCGCCTGAGTTCAGGCGGGTTGCCTCCTGGAGCCGCTTGTAGAGCGGTGTGTGCGGCAGGGCGACGAGCAGGTTCGGCGTCACGATCGGGATCTGGGCAGCCTCAATGAATTCCAGGATTGCGTCCGTCGTCTCCGGAGTGTCGGTGTCCAGCCCGACAATGATCCCGGCGGCGACTTCGATCCCGTAACTGTTGATCGTGTCCACGGATTGAAGGATCGGTGTGCGGAGGTTCTGCCTCTTGCTCATGGCTCGCAGGGCGTCCGGGTCCACCGTCTCGATGCCGCAGAAGACATTTGTCATGAACGCCTCGCGCATGAGCTTCAGGATCTCCGGGTACTCGGCGACGTTCAACGTGAGCTCGCAAGAGAGGCGAACCGTATAGTCACGGCGCCGCTGCCACTCGACGAGGTGCGGCAGGAGGTCCAGCGCGGCCCGGGGATTCCCGATGAAGTTGTCGTCCACGAAGTAGATCGACGGCGTCCCGCCGTCGGCGAGTTCATCGAGCTCGACCAGAATCTGCTGCGGGCTCTTGAGCCTTGGGTTTCTCCCGTAGAGCGCGGGGATGTCGCAGAACTCGCAGGTGAAGGGACAGCCGCTGGAATACTGGACGCACCCGAGCAGGTACTGGCGGACATCGATCAGGCGATAGGCTGGCGTCGGGAACTGGGTCATCGGAAGGCGGTCGACTGTGCGGTACACGATCTGCCGCTCGGGGCGCGCCGCAGTCTCGTCGAGCCGGCGGAACAGATCGAGCGTCCCGTCGCCCACCTCGCCGCAGTGGAGGAGATCAATCTCCGGATAGTCCTCGGGCGCCGCGGAGACCGAGGGCCCACCGAGAGCGATCACCTTGCCTGCGCGGTGCGCGCGGTGCGCGAGGTCGAGAATCTGCCTGCGCTGGATGTGCATGCCCGACACGAGGACGGCGTCGGCCCAGGCGAACTCGCTCTCCGTCACGGGGCGGATGTTCTCGTCAACGAACCGGACCTGCCATTCCCGTGGCACGAGCGCCGCGATGAGGAGGATCCCCTGGGGCGGCATGAAGGCCTTGACAGGTCCCATCAGGGGAAAGGCGTGATCGAAAGTGCCGAAGGCCTTCGTGTAGGCGGGAAAGACGCAAAGGATGCGCCGGGCGTTCGCCGGGCGGAATGTCTGTACGGTGACCGTCGGAACGAGGAGCATCGAAGACACCGACATACAGGCCTCTCTTTCATCATACGCACGATCCAGACGATCTCCGGATATCTCGCCCTGACACCGTCACCGGCCGTAGTCATTTACAGCCGTGGCCCTGCTCTAGCGCGTCATCAGCGGGCTCGTAATGACCGTATCACCAATCATCTTTTTAGTCAGTTCTTTATTGATCAATTCCTTAAAGATGTTGCTAGCGGTGGCTATGCTGATGTGAGTGACTAAGAAGATCCTGGCTGGTTTACCCAGCGGGATCTGTGGACGTGGCTCCATCAGCCGTTCCAGCCCCTACCGGAGGAGGCGCTCATGCCCCAGCAGGCCGGCCCAGGTTGGTAAGTCGGATAGCAGTGACTCTGACACGCCAAAAACTTGGTGGCCCGCACGTCTGAGACAAGCCCGGTCTGTCTGGTTATCTGGTCTATCTGGTTTATCCGGTTAGTCTGGTTCAACCAAATAAACAAGACAAACCAAATAAACGAGATAGATTAGACAGACCGAACAGACCAAATGAACAAGACTGGCTGGCGGACTTTCCTAGCGTCCTGCTAGGACCGGATGGCGGTTTGAACAAACTCTGCCCATCGGCGGAAATAGGCCGGGCCCCCGACCTGGTAGGTGTTGTTATGGTCGGCGCCTTCAATAACATAGAAGGATTTGGGTGGCTTAGCTGCCTCGAAGACTTGCCTGCCTAGCTCAAGGGGGATGATGTCGTCTTTGTCGCCGTGAATGATCAGCTTTGGAAGCGAGAGCTGCGGAAGGCGATCAATCAACGCAAAATCTGCTCCGAGCAGCCAATGGACCGGCAACCCGCCGTAATGGAACTTGGCCACAGCGCCGATAGACGGAAATGCCGATTCGAGAATCAACCCCACGGCAGGCTTCTGCTCAGCAAGCTCCCCCGCGACAGCCGCGCCGAGTGAGCGCCCGAAGATGACGATGCGCTCAGAGCGAATCATCCTGGTTCGCGTGAGGTAATCGTGCGCCCCCAGCGCATCCTGATAAAGCCCCTCCTCAGAAGGAGACCCTTGGCTGCGTCCATACCCACGATAGTCGAAAATGAAGACGGACAATCCGATCCGGTAGAGTTCGCGCAAATTCTCCAGCCGGTTGATGATGTTCCCCGCGTTGCCGTGACACCAGAGTATGACAGGACGATCAGCCTGAGCCTCAACGTACCAGCCGAACAGCTTCGTCCCGTCCCCCGACTGAAACCAAACCTCTTCAAGCGGCAACCCACTGCGGGCTTTCCAATCCTGATCCTTCCATGGCTCTGGGTGATAGACGAAGAATTGATCGAGGATGCTCATCGTGTACTACTTCAGAGAACAACGACTTAGAAACGTAGCCCGATGCCAAACAAGGCGTACTGGGAGCGAAAATCCAGCGCGAGCTGCTCCCAGTGATAGTCGGCAGAGAAGTACTTGTACTCGCTGAACAGAAACACCTTTTCGGTCAGATTACCTTGCAGCCCGCCAAAGAATTGATAGCCGAACGTCCATGAACCTTCAAAATCACGGTCCGAACGACCCGGGATGTTGGCATGGGTGAGCACTCCGCTCGAATAACCACCCCCGACACCGATGTAAGGGACAAACGTCTTCCCGGGGTAGCGAAGAGTCAGATTCACCATCGAACCGAAGACCCAGAGGTTTGTACTGGAACGAGACCCGGCCTGCGCCGGCGAAAATGTGATCTCACTCCCGTGGCCAAATATCTCCAAGCCGATCCCGACGATGTTTCCCAAATCGTGCGGGAAGACTGCGCCCTTGATACCGGCTCCCACGCCATTCGTGATCCTGGTGTCCGAGGGGTTGCCCCCCTGGGCGAAGAGACCTTGATCTGATGGAAATGCACCCAGTGTGTATAGACCAGCATCTACGTCGGCGGTCTCAGCGGCTGCAGCCCAGCCAGGTTGCAACAATACAATCATGAAGGCAAGCGACAACGAGAAGAAAACTAAGAACGCCAATGGGAATGGCCACATCTCGAGTCTACCCTACTCCGCATTGGCAGCAGCGCCGCCCAAAATAAAAGGGCCTCTGGGGCTTCTACCCCAAAGGCCCCTTCGATTGCGGACGTTCGTAAATCAGTTGCCCTTGACGATCGTGCACCATTCGCCGAAGATTCCCAAGATATTCTTGGCGGAATGGTCCACTGATGTGACTTTCGTGATTCCACCATTGGCTTTGGCAGCGACGATACTGGCATCACCCTGGGCGAACGCACCCAAGATCGACGTACCGCAGGCTTTCCCCTCTTTGGTCGTAGCGGTTTCAGCCGTCGCGATGTTCCCGTACTTCGTCTCGTTGAACGTTGTGCCGGCCATCGGCGAGGCAACAATCTGGCAGGCCGCCAGGCTAAATGCTGCCACTGAGATTCCTGCGAGTGTCAAAATAAACTTCAGCTGCTTCATGATTCCTCCTTGTGATGGTTATAGTGAGAAGCTTGCGAAAGAGAATCTGCGTATGCATCCAAGCAAGTAGTACTATGGGTGCGAGTATATATGGTCTCGAAAGGTTGTCAATGATAAAATCACGACTTCTGAGACGACTACGTCGCGGCACTCAGAAGAACGCCTGCATACTGAAGACTACATCGTTATCGTGGTCGCGATGGTTATACTCCAGCCTGAGCGCCCAGTTCTGACTCAACGTATAGCGTTGGCCCACGAACCATCGAAAGTCGTCTGATTTATCCCCCAAGGCATAGCGCAGGTATGTCCCGGATGCCATCAGTTTCCATCGGTCAGTGAGGTCCGCCAGTAGACCGGCTGTTCCCCCGCCGCCGACCCGATGGTCCTCTTCATAGGCATGACTATAGTCAGCCTCGGTCTCTGCGAAGGCGAACACCACTTCCCGTTTCAGCCAGTGGGATTCCACCGCTGCTCCGATGCCGCCGTTCAGGACCCCATTACTGCAGAGCTGACAGTCGCCGAAGCGAATCGTGTTCATGCCCATATTGATCTTCCACGATGGTGCGTGAGAGACCGAGTCAATCGGTGAGAGGGATAAGACGTTGGCAAGAGTTGCCCGTTCAATCCTCGTCTGATCGACGCGGTTGTAGTGACGCAAGCTGATCGAGGCCAACTCAATCTGCGCATCCGGTGTGTACCCGACCTCCGGATCGAGCAGATCGTGATAGCCGGCCCGCACCGAAACTTCCTCAAAGGTATCGTTATTCCGCCACCCGGCTCCCACCGTGGCGCGGGACGTTTTGTGCCCCAATTCTGGTTGTTTCGCAAACGGCACCACCGTGAACTCCTGAGACGGAATTCGGAGTTGACCGCGGGCTGTCAGGACTGCCCTGTTACGCTCTTTCAACTCAGGCGGCGGGGAATCGGTCGTCGCGATCTGATACCGGAGGTAGTCCGAGGCAAGCTCGAGCAGAAACGCCTGCTTCGTAAGACCCAATCGGACAAAAGCCGGTGAGGTGAGTTCGCCGAGATCTTGGGTGATTCGAAGCGCCAGGTCCCGTTCACTTGCCTGCAAAGATTCACCTTTCCGCCGGATCACGTTGCTGCGGGATGGCCGATAGGCGACCCCGGTAACCAGCCCTGGTTTCGATGCAATCAGCCGGACTGTGTCGGCAGGAACGGTCCACAAAAGAAACTCGTCAGTAAGGTGTAGCGTGGGATCGGCATAATCGAGAAGTGCCAGGAGATGATAGGAACAGTTCTCTTTGAAGAAGAAGTAGTCGAAGGAGGCATTCCCCATTTCCCACGAGTGCATCAGCAACCGCGTTATCTGGTACTCCGTGAAATTGAGGCGATATTCCCAAATATCTCGATTTTCGAAGTCTCGATACTCCTGTACCTTCAAGTAGTAAGGATACGTCGAGAAGTATCCGCTGTACCCACCGAAAATGCCACGGATCGGATAGGCTATTCCGGCGTCAGGAGGTACGTACGCCGCATAGTTGATCGTATGCGCCAGAATTCTGGTCTGTTCGGTCTGGCCCTTCTGATCAATCCGAAGAAACGTATGACCGAACATGGATGCGGGATTGTTCAAGAAGGCAGCGGGGAAAATGAGCGTGATCGATTGGGCTTCAAACTCGGCAACCCATCGTTCGAACCGTTCGCATGCCATCTTCGGCAAACGGGAATCGTCGAATTGTAACCGTTCCTGCAACCAGTGGTACCGGGCGATAAAGGCGCATTGAGCCGGCTGATTCGAACGCCCAACAAGTGCATCAGAGAAGAACTGCTTCAGCGTCGCATCGAGTTCTGCCTGTGGGTCAGTTTTCCCATCGGGCGACATGAAAAATCCCGGGTCGTCCTGCTCACTGGTATGGCCCCCGAAGAAGTTTTCTCTATAGTGAAGCAGTAGATGCCATTCACGGTCGTCCGCCAGCCTGGCTTGATGGGCGAGGTTAACTAACTCTTCAAGATAGGGGTTGGAAAAGGCATTTGCCATCGCAGGCGCAATGCTCGTCGCCAGGCTCAATAAGACCAAAGCAAAAATTCGCAAGGGTGGAGTGAGAAAATATCCCGGGGTTCCAGTATGAAAGCTGGAACCCCGGATTAGTAAATCAGCGGGTAAAAGAGACTTGGGCCAAAACCGGATGGCCTAAAATCCCGTCATTCAGTGCTTTGACCATCGTGATCAGCGAATTCTCACCTGCCTCGACTAGGGCGGCATATTGCTTCTGTGTCATCACAAAAAAAATCACTTTCATGGTTGGCAGGCACACCCATGAGCGTTGCTACGGTTGCATTATAGCCGAAAAGCACGTTCTGGTGAGAAAAATACTTGTTGCTTCTCTACGCTTCTGCTCATTGGGTTGCCGCGCGATGTATTTCTTCTTCACCTCAAAGTTTTAAGGGATCAGTCCGGTCGGTTTCACTAGAACCGTGACACATGAAAACGATCGAGAACCTTATCCGAAAAATCTAACGGATCCGCAGAATCCGCTATAAGCTCCTGTAACTGACGTATAGCATTGCCTTGCTCAGATTCTGGCACCCTCAACGTTACCAATAGACTCGCGAGATATTCTCCGCGCCCAACGGCCAAATTTTGTTGAACCTCTGAATAGCCTATCAGCGTGAGATCCCTCGCCGTCTTAGTTCGCGCAACCTGCGCCCGTTGTTCACGGGAAGCCTTCTTCGGATTGAGAACGACGTGAAAATGATGCCTCAGGAGGAGATTTTTGTCTTCATAGCCCTCCTTCTTTAGAGTCAGGAACGTATCGTATGTTTGTTCAATTTTTACATCCAGCAGTGGGGTCTCGCCGAGGGGTATGGATCCCCTGAGGAAAACCTGTGCACCGGGAGGATCTGAAGTAATCCTCATTTTCTTGCTCAATTCCCCCTTATTACCCATAAAGACGACTTTCGTGCAGCCCGCAATGGCTATTCCCATTACAGCCAGGCACAGTACGCCTCTCATTCTTCTCGTCATTTCTCTCTTTCCTGCTGAAGGAACGTCAAACATGAGCGCTTGTCTGCAATCAACAACTTATGCAAATTACCAGACAAGAAGGGTCGGCTTGAAGTTATTGAGGGATCCTTGCCGGGGTAATTTTGGTAAGACCCGATCAAAAATCTGAAATCTTTGCCAAGAGGGAACAACGGAACCTTACATGAAAACCTAACCTGCCGTAGCACCATCTTGCCAGTACCGGTGGGCTGGAATGTTATGTATTGGTTCTCGAATTGTCAACATTCCCCCATCAACGGACAGGCAAAGAACTTTACAAATAAGTTCCGTCGATCCTCGAGCTGGATTAAAAAAAGGCTTGCAGATTGAAAAGCACATCGTTGTCGTGGTCGCGGTGGTTATACTCCAACCTGAACGCCCAGTTCTGACTCACCGTATAGCGTTGCCCCACGAACCATCGAAAGTCGTCTGACTTATCCCCCAAGGCATAACGCAGGTAGGTTCCTGACGCCATCAATTTCCATCGGTCGGTGAGATCGGCCAGCAGGCCGACTGTCCCTCCGCCGCCGACGCGATGGTCTTCCTGATAGGCGCGGCTGTAGTTGGCTTCGGCCTCTGCGAAGGCGAACACCACTTCCCGTTTCAGCCAGTGGGATTCCGCCGCTGCCCCGATGCCGCCGTTCAGGACCTCATTACTGCAGAGTTGACAGTTGTCGAAGCGAATCGTGTTCATCCCGGCATTGATCTTCCACGAGGGCCCATGGAACAGCGAGTCCATCGGCGAGAGTGACATCATATTGACCAGCGTGGCCCGTTCAACCCTGGTCTGATCGGCCCGGTTATAGTGCCTCACGCTCACTGATGCAATTTCAACTTGCGCATCCTGTGTATGGCCAATCTCAGGATCCAGGAGATCATGGTAACCAGCCCGGATCGCCAACTCCTCAAACGTATCGTTGTTACGCCACCCGGCCCCTACACTTGCACGCGAAGTGCCGTGACCAAGATCAGGCTGTTTGGAAAATGGATCAAACTTTATATCCTCTGACGGAATTCTGATAGCGCTTCGGGCGGCGAGAACAGCTCGGTTTTGCTCTTTGTAAACGGACGCGTGGGATTTGTCCGTCTCGCTTCGATAACGCAGGTAGTCGGACGTCACATCGAGAATGAAGGCTTGTCTTTGGATCGGTAACCTGACGAATGCTTGCTGTTCTATCGACCCTACCTGTTCTGTGATATCAACAAACAATTGATGTTCTTCAACTGAAAGCCGTTCGCGCTTCCGTTGAATCACTGTTCTTCGTGAGGGTCGGTACATCGTGTCCTTAACAAGGCCTGGTTGAGCCACTACGAGCCGAACGGTATCCGCCGGGACCGTCCACGCATGGAATCGATCCGTTAAATGAAGGGTCGGGTCGGCGTATTCCAAGAGGGAGAGAATGTGGTATGAACAGTTCTCCTTAAGAAAATAATAGTCAAAATAGGTGCTGCCCAATTCCCATGCGTGCTCGAGCAATCGACGCAACTGCGCTTGCGAGAATTGTAAGCGATATTCCCAGATGTCGCGATTCTCTATGTCCCGATACTCCTGCACCTTGAGGTAGTAGGGCGGCGTTGAAAAGTAGCCCTTGAACCCTCCGAAAATGCCTTTGATGGGATACCACAGTCCCGCATCTGGAGGAACATCCGCCGCGTAGTTAACCGTGTAGGCAAGGAGGCGCGTCTGCTCAGTTTGACCTTTTTGATCAATTCTCAAGAATGTATGGCCGAACATTGAGGCTGGATTGCCGAGAAAAGCCGAAGCGAAGATGAGAGTGATGGAATCGGCGTTCAGTTCGGCGATCCATTGGTCAAATCGTTCACAGGGCAGAGCGGGAAGCTTGAGATCGTCGATCTGTAATTCCGACTTCAGCCAATGATAGCGCGCGATGAAGGCACATTGAGCAGGCTGCTTCGAATTTCCGACCTGCTCCGTGGCGAAGAACGCACTTATTGTGCTCTCGAGTTCGGCTTGCGGATCGGTCCGACCGGTTGGTGACAGAAAGAACTGCGGATCATCCGCTTCGCTCGTATAACCGCCGAATACATTTTCCCGGTAGTGGAGGAGTAGATGCCACTCACGCAACTCAGCCAACTTAGCTTGACTAGCTCTCTGAATAAGCTCGCTTAGATAAGAATGATCGGGGATCGTCGTCGCACTTGCCGACTGAGAAACGGCGAGAACGAATAGGGGAGCCGCAAACCATACACCTGAAAACATGAAGGGCCCCCATCTTGCGATGGGAGCCCTCCACCAATCTTTAAGGCTACTGCCCAGAGACTTCCGCCAAAACCGGATGAGTAGCAACCGCGTCATTTAAGGCTTTGATCATCGCGACAGGTGAGGCCTCACCCGCTTTCACCAACGTTGTGTATCTTTCTTGAGTCATTGCAAAAAATTCGGCCTGATGGTCAGCTGGAACACCCATCAGTGTCGCCAGCGAGGCCAGGTGTTCGCCCTGACCCTGTGCCATTTCTTGAGACAGGTTCTCGAAATTCAACTGGGCAAACATGTTTGTCTTATACTCTACCCAGAACTTCCCACCGTTTTTACAGCCCATAGTCTGTGACGTGATCCCGAATGCCTGAAATGGTACGATGGTATTGTTGGTCGTGGAAATCAAGACCTGTTTTCCCCACGCATCGGTATTCTGATCCCTCCAGAGCTCTTTCCCAAGACCACACCCAGGACCATTGTCAGCAACCCCCGTAGCCAACACAAAACCGGGCTGCGCTCCAAGAATTGCCAGTGCCATCAAAGCTACGATCTGTCCCTTGCGCATATACAATCCTCCTTTGAATGTGAATTTGAGCGAGGTCGCATTATTCAAACCCTCGTGATGTTTTATACAATAAATCAATGGTGATGACTAGAAAAATTTCAGCAACAGCCCGCTGATTGCTTGACCACACAAAGCGCCTACGATCCTGATTTTGAACGGGGCAAACCTTGTGGAGTGAGGAGGACCGGTCACTGCGTGATCTGCAGCGTGGCAAGAGCCGGATGAGTCATTATGGTTTTCTGGAGAGCTTCCGCGATCACGACCGGATCATCTTCTTCTGCGTTGGCCAAGGAAGCATACCGTTCTTGGGCCATCGCGAAGAATTCATGCTGGTATTCCTGCGGAACATGTAAGAGCATTGCCAATGAGGCCAGGTGCTCACCGCCGCCACGAGCCATATCCTCTGAAAGGTTGGCGTAATTGATTCCAATGAAGAGGCTCGCCTTCTCGCTATCCCATATTCTTCCGTCATGACTACAGCCAGAAGTTCCTGAACTAATGGCAAATGAGTAGCTGCCCGTCACATTGGTGCTGGCCATGAATATTTGCGGCGCAATTTGCTTCTGACCTTTCCAGCCCTCCCACAATTTCTTGCCAAGCCCACAGCCAGGACCTGTATCGGGATTTCCAGCTCCCATAGCAATGCCTGCATGACAGACACCCACAAAAGCCATCGCCATCACTATCTTCCATACGTTCATCACGAGCACCTCCTTGCTTCATCTCTTCACAACACGACTTCCCCTCGATATCTTTCAGTCATACATGTAGCCGAACTGATGGTTCTTGCCCAAAAATTGTCGGCGCAGACTACCCCACCATGTGAGACCCAGCCTTATCAGGCAATGAAACGAGACGTGATTATACTTCGTCGCCGTTGAGACGTAAAAGGCCGAGCCCTTGGATAAGCTTGAATCGCTTCGGTCTTGCTGATCCTGGATTGAGCAGCAACGTTTTGGCGACCCATTCAACTTTCGGCTGATGCGTGTGGCCACTGACGCAGATGTCAGGTTGTTCGCGATCCCAAAAAGTTCCTCCGTCCTTCGTGAGCTTCCCGCCTTCATAGAGAATATGACGAATAGTGATGCGGCAGCCTGCCAGGGCTCCCAAGTATTCGTCAATCGCTACGTCATGTGTAATCCTTCCACTCTAGGAAATCCATCACTTCCCTCTGGGCGTGTACTACAACATAGCCATTTCATAAACACTATCGCTCCTCTTGGGAAAACCACCATGTCCCCTCTTGATCCTTGCGCTTTTGAGTGACTCCCTCCTACAATACGGCTCCCTGCGAGGCTCCTATGCCCTTCTCGGTTCATCCCTTCCGCCGCTTCCCTGTGCAATGCATCTTAGACCCCATCGTGAAAAACATGCCTGAGAACATGATGGAGCACCGTCGCTGCAAGTACGTCGTGAGGCTCATGGCCGGTCTTGTGGTGGCAATTACTCTAAGCGGATGTTCGATCGGCATGGCGCTCAGTGGGCATAAGGATCCCAATCTGCAGACCCTGCATGTTGGCTCGACCAAGGGAGAGGTGGAACTGGAATTAGGTCAGCCTAAAGAGTCCCACCCGACCAGCTATGGAGCACGGACTGATATTTACGAATACGAAGTCAATAATGAACCCAGTTCAGCTCGGGCTGCTGTGTATCTACTCTATGACCTGCTGACGATTGGGATCGCTGAGGTCATCTTCACTCCGGCAGAACTGATGACTGGTGAGAAGAAACGTCTCCCTATCTACTATGGAGTAGACGGACGTGTGGCAGGAATCAATGAGACTGCTCCAGAGATGCCGGTGACGCCTTCTGAGCCAAGACCTCAGGTAGTTAATCTCGGACCTATTCAGGCACAGTTCAAAGACATGGCAGACCAGCTTTCAATTGGCATGAAGGAGCATCATATTTCTCGGCTTGCCGTCTTGCCTCTGGCTGACGCTGCCCAAAATGCGAATACACCCCTTGGTAACTATCTGACAGACAAGCTTACAAACCAAGTCTACATGACCTCCTCGGCGAAGGTCATCGAACGCTCACAGTTGCAAAAGGTCATGGATGAACAACATTTATCTTTGAGGCCTATGTTCGATGATACATCGGTAAAGAGAATTGGCAGTCTTCTCGGTGTTGATGCAGTCATTTTAGGAACATATGCGGAGATGGGTCTGGATTCTATAGAAGTGAACGTCAGAAGCGTAGTGGTAGAGACAGCAGAAGTTGTCGGGGTAGGAACAATTCTAATTCCCAGAGCTTCAGTTGAGAAATTAATACGATGAACAGGAGCCCACATGACAAACGGTTCCGCTGCAAGAATCTCCGTGCCAGCATTCCTGAAACCGCTTTCCCTGAGCCATCCTACTCACCGAGACCGAGAACACGACCATTGACGACATCCTGGAACTGCTCAATACGCATGGGCTAACCTCGCATCAGTCAATGAACCTCCCCTACTTTCACAGACACTCCCATATAGGGTATTCCTGAAGAAAAGACCGGAGGCGTTCGTTTCCGATCCTCAAGTGATCTATCCTCCTTGAGGTATCGACCAAGATCACGGGCTGCACGAATGCCGACGCATTGCCATAATTTTTACTGATCAGGCCGTCCATTCGATCACTGATCAGTCTGATTCCATCTAGGTTCTTCTCAGTTCTTGGTCTCTCCCGCCATTGCCAACAGTTGATTGGAGGTCCATTGTCTGACCACTTGGCAGTCGGGATCGAGAAGTGTGACGCTCCCATCCTGTCCCATTTCTGCCTCCGCAAGTAGGGCTCCGGTCTCATTGATCAGACGATAGCCCGTCGCGCTCGTTTCGATTATGGCACGCCGTTCGACGATTCCGTTCCGCTCATAGATCACCGTCGTGCCTCGATCACTCTCGGCCACCGTCACAATGAGCCCGCCCAGCCGGACCATGCGGGTCGCTCCGTCGCCTCCCGCATCGTCGGCCTTGACGGGATTGCTCCCGCTCCAGAACTGAATGGAATTGAAGATAAAGGCGTCGAGCAGCGCTGAGAACATGTACACCGGAATGATGATCATGCCGAAGAAGACGAATTCCTTCATCCACTTCTCGTTCACTTCGCTACTGCCTTTGATGCTGCTGTTCCACTGATAGACATTTCTGGTTAGATTGAACGGTCCATAGCAGGCCGTCGTGACCGTCAGGAAGCTTCCCACAACTATCGCCGCGACGATCCTCTTTCTCAGCGTCTTTCCCTTCATGTCGTTCCTCCTTTTTTCTTGGGCAACTTCACACCCGTAGACCTGTTTCGTCGATTCACATTATCGCTCAAGCGAATCAGCTTGGGTAAAACATTTTTCCCCTGAATGGTCAGAAGCCCGATCCCACGTGGAAGTGAGAACCGCTTAGGACCGGCGGATCCTGGATTAAGGAGCAGCGTCTTGCTGAACCATTCGGTTTTCGGCTGGTGCGTATGACCGAAGATGCAGATATCAGGCTGTTCACGATCCAGAAAGGCTCGCCCGTCTTTTGTGAGCTTCCCGCCTTCATACAAAATATGACGGATGGCGATGCGGCGGCCTGCCAGTTCGATCACGACCTCGGACGGAAATCTGCCCTGTTCATCGTCATCGACGTTACCGAAGACGGCGGTGACTGGAGCGATCTGCTCTAGCTGTTCAATCACAGATTGATCGCCAATATCCCCGGCGTGGAGGATGTGATTGACGCTTTTGAAGTGTCGCAGGATGGCCGGATCGAACAGGCCGTGGGTGTCGGCAATCACTCCGATGCAAACGGCTCTCGTCTGGTTCACGGAACAACAATCGGTTGAGATCCGAGCGAAGCCTGCACCTGTTTCCAGTCGAAGGTAAAAGGCTCCGGCAATTTCTTCGGCAAGGCGGCAAGTTCCGCTTTCAATCGATCGGCTCTGGCGGCGCTCATCGGATGCGTGGAGAGCCACTCCATCCGGCCTTCGTCCCTCTCCGAGAGTCGTTCAAAAAACGTGATCATACCGGAGGGGTCGATCCTTGCCCGTTGGAGCAACTGTAATCCTGTAAGATCAGCCTCGGTCTCCTGCTCCCTGCCGAACTTGAGAGTGAACAGTTCGACACCAAGTTGCTTCATCATCCCAATGAGACCCTGCTGATTTCCAAATACAATGGCCGCCACCGTCATCAGCCCGAGACTTTTTACGATCCGTTCAAGCCCATGCCGCTGTAGCACATGATTCAGTTCATGGCTCAGCACCCCCGCCACCTCTTCCCCGCTTTCTGCTTTCTTCATGAGTCCGGTGAATACCACCACATATCCGCCCGGCAGCGCGAAGGCGTTGACGATGTCGCTCTTTACCACGGTCACTTCGAACTTGTAGGGATTATCCAGGATCTGCACGGTCATACGTTGGGTCATCTCTCTTAGCGCTGCGATCGCTGGACCCTCTTTCACCACTTCCTGATGGCTGAGAAAATCCCGATAGGCTGATTCTCCCAGTTTTTGTTCCCACTCCACCGGGATCCGGCTTACGGCAATCTCAACGAGTAGATCGGACCCGAACCAGAGTCCCAGCACTGTGGCTAGAAGCACCCCGCCGACTAGACTCCAGACGAGCCGGCCCCGGTGGCGCACCTGTCGGACGCGTTCCGCCGCCTGTTCAAAAGAATGACTCAAATGATCCGGCGCCGCCTGGCGGAAGGCCCGAATCACATCGGGGTTCTTTAGGTAGAGCGTCCGTTCCCCCTTTTGCCCGGTCCATTGCACCACAAGCTGGTCATGATCCAGCCCCCCCGCCGAGACGGTGAGGCTTGAAAAGGGAACGGATTCTGGCTCGCCATCGGCGGTATCAGATACAAAAGTAACGGTGAGTCCATGCCCCTCAACTTGAACGAGACAAGGCGCGCCGGCGGCGGGAAACTCGTCACCGAAACAAAGGGCATTGGGAGTCATAGTGCTCATCTAGGGTTATAAGGCTGCTCAAAATGGCTGCGAACAAGGCCGCGGGCGAGCAGAAACCGGAGGCGTGATAGTTTCCACCCTCCCTCCCCGAGCTGCCAAGACAGCTCCTTATCCGTATGGGGTACGTTGAGGATTTCCTGCGAGTCGAGAATGAAGCTTGGGAACTGGAGCGTCTTGGCGCGACTGGGTTGGGCGGGTGACAACGTAGGCATTTTCAGCATCCGCTACTCGGAGACTGGGATGAATTGCCTGATCCACGCTCCAAAACTGCCTGGGTTCCGGCTTTGAATGTAGACGAGTCCTGGCCCTCGGAACCGACAGACAAATCCTTCGCCTGAGGTGAAACTAGCCACCCAGCCGGAGGTGGCTTTTTCGATGTTGTACGAGGTCGTGGAGGACCAGGCTACCAGATGGCTATTGTCCACGATGTATTCCTGATTGGGCTTCAACTCGATCTTGTGAATGGCCCCGAAGCTATTCAGAACGAGCGTTCCCTTGCCGCTGATATTCAGAATGAAGAAGCCCTCTCCGCCTAGCAATCCACGGCTCAGGCCCTGCATCTTGTTTTCGATGACGATCCCGTCGGCGCCTGCGAGGAAGCCATCTTTCTGCACCATGTAGTCGTTCACACCATCGAGTTCCAAGATGACAATTTCTCCGGGCACCGTTGGAGCCAGCAATGCTTCACCGGGGCCTCGGCTGGCGCGGAGCGTCTGGAAGAAGAACTTCTCCCCCGTCAGAAACTTCCGCGACAGGGCTCCTAGAAAGCCGCCTTCCATCTTACTTTCAATGTCGATGGTCGGTGAACACGCCACCATCGCGCCAGACTCAGCTTTGATGTTCTCACCAGCAGCCAATTCCACCCGCACCATCGGGAACGCACCTGGATATAAGATTTCGCTTTTCATGTCGTCACGTCCTCCATCTATTTATACCGGCTCTCACACCACCCATCCGTAGGCTCTGTGGCTCGGCTCCGGTCCTTCTTCCAGATAACTCATTCTGAGTTGTCCGAGCACATCTAGAGACAACTCATTCCGCTTCGCCTTGGCATCGACGCCAAACACTCGCGCCGCATTCAGTCCAAAAACCTGTTCCTTCACCTGGCGCGTGAGTGGTTGATATCGATGCTGCTCGATCAGCCGATCAGGAATCTGGAACCGCCGAAAGGCTTCAATCTGCCATTGCGGGGAACCATACCAAATCGAGTCTGTTCCCCAGAGCACGTGATCGACGCCGAACGCGTCGATGATCTGCCCAAGTACATGTGCGCAGACTGTCGGATGGGTCGTGACGAGCTGCGCAAAGGTGGAACCGAGTTCCATGTAGATGTTCTTGATTCCGGGTTGCGCCTGCTTCATGCGGCAGAACTCGGTGGTCCAGGGAATTTCACCTGTCCTTGTAAACACTGTATCAACCATCGCGGTGCTCTTGAGCCCCGCGTGATAGACCAGGAAATCGATGTCCGGAAAATCTCTTGCGGCCTTGATCAAATCCTTGGGGTGGTTGTAGTCCGGCACGGGCCCAAGGGGAAGTCCTTTGTGAACGCAAACACGCTTCACGTTGAGCTTACGTGCCTGCTCCAACATCGGATAGGCGATCCGTTCATCGTCCATCCACCAGCCACGATCGAATCCCTTCGGGCAAGAGCCGGTGTAACACTTCCACGCATCAACCTTGAGCGTCTCCGCCTGCATCGCCATGAAATCCAAATCGGCCGCGCCCAGTTGGGGCGTGGCTAATCCATGCGCGAGCATTCGCTGGGACCGCGCAAGGCGATTGACCTCGTCGCGGATGTGGGCCATCTCGTTCGGAGGCACGACCGCTTCTTGCGGATAGGGCCCCGGCGGTGTGCTGATGAGGCCGATGGTGGTTTCACTGTCGAGAAACACTTCTTTCACAAAATTCTCCCACGAAAGATCGTCGATGGTGCCCCGATCGCCCGCAAGCTTTGGGTTGAGTCCTGATTCCCGTATCCATCGTCTGAGCGACAGCAGTCCCTGCTTGGATACCGCGCCCTTTCGATTGTTTTCCGCATTGGTCAGATCGAAGTGCGAACCGACGTAATGCGTCTGCACATCGAAGATGAAGTAGGGAGTGCCCTGCTGCTCGGCAAAGGCTGCCGTTTCAAACAGTTCGATCTCTCCAATGTCGAAGAACTTCCCAAAGATCGAGTTCATGGCCAGCAACGCGGCTGCCATCCCGCCGGTCGTCCTGAGAAAGTCTCGACGCGTGAGACCTCGTCGAGCTGCGGTTCGTTCCAGAAGCGTAATGGCATGCGCTTCAACGCAGGCTTGGTCTGCCGTCTGGCTGAAGGGAGTAAATTCTTCGTTTGATACGATCTGCGTCGGAATGGCGGAATGAAATGTGGTCCCTTTCTTCGCCGAGGGAAGGTGTGGAAATGGTGATGGTGGGAACGCCATGGTGCCTATTCAGGTGAACGGTGTGCCGTGATTCTGTGGAATACGGTCGGCAGTGTCAAGCAATCAACGCGGGTGACGTAGTCGGAAATCTTTGACTGCGGGAATGAGGGCTTGATGTATTACTTGGACCGGGGCGGGGTTGCGGAGCGGCTGCTCTCAATTGCCGGCGATGGAGTCTTGGGAATGGCTGCGACGACATCGCGCAAGGAATCACCTTCCTGATCTGTGCCGTCTTGCCCGACACTATACATCACACCCTTCTGCTGATTGACCAGCATGGGAAGACCGGTAAAGGGATCGTAGTGGGCCTGTCCTGCCTTTGCGAGGCGCGTGAGCAGATTTTCCTCTTGAGCTCCTCGTCTGACCCAGACTTGCAGGCTCACCAGACGAAGCCGCGCATCAGTCTCCACCGTTCGCCCGACATAGGGATCCCATGAGGGGAGTGGCTCAATTCCGATGATATGCTCGATCGGATTCGCCACGTAGTCCACCACGCTGATGGCGGGAGTCCTAATGAAACTAGACGGTTTCGGCAAGTTGGTGTATCGTCCTTCCGCTACCGCTTTGCTCGCGGCCTCGTAATAGTCGGCATAGGCATTGGATCGCCGCTGCACGGGAAGGGGCATTGCCGCCGCAAGGGAAACGTACAGAGGACGCTCGTTGGTCTTGTCGTTCTTCAGGCTATTCGTCACGGCCTTCGTCCCCCACACAAGATGGCTTTGCATCGGCCATCGGAGTGACAACTCAACTTGATCCAGAGGGCGAACGATCTTGCCAAGTTGACCGATCGCTGTCTCATCAAGATCCTGACTGGTTATGAGCCCGGATACGATTGCGGCATTGTCCTGCACTGCCGTTGCTGCCAGCATCTTCACCATCAACGTCTTCGACTGGCCTAACACCGTGCGCCAGGACCTCATATCGTTCTCAAGACGTCCGAGACCGGTGCTGAGATCCTGTGCAAACCCTTCTGCCAGGTATAATCGATGGGCCAGCAATATATGGGCACAGTTCGGACTCAGGATTTTCCCGTAGCCTGCATCTTCAAACGACATCGACAGCCACTGCTGGTAACGCTTGAGGGCGAGCGATTCTTGAGCCACCCATGATCGTACCGATGCAGCCTGCGGCTTCAGCTGTGCCATTGGGTCGGCACCGGAGAACCATCCACTGACCACATTGGCAGAGGCCCCTGTCGTCGTCCTTTTCCCCTCATCACCGAGCATACAGGCGTTTGCAGCTTGAAGATCGCTTCCTTCCGCTTTGCGATCGTAACCCGCTTGGAGCGGATCCTGCTCCCCGGGAACATCGAAGCCGAGTAGCAAGAAATACCCGTTTTTTGTTGAAGCGGTGAGTACCTGTGGAGGACTTGCTATCATGCTTTGATAGACCGGTGACGGAGGAGCTTCCATCGCCATCCAGGCTAATCCAATCGCCCCGATGACGATCGCCACCAGTACAACACAAGAGAGCGCCAACCCCGCACACAACAACACAATCGATCGCGTCGTCGAAAAACAAGACCCGATAAACGACGAGAGGCCAATGCGGACCCGCGCCACTCTGGCGGCAAGCCGAGGGCGCGGTCTTGGCGATACCACACGGTCCCGCGTAGAAACCGACCTTTTCTCTCCCGTTGAGTCAAAAAGAACATCAACGGCCGATGCAGCGGCCGAGAGCGCAGGTTCTAGCTTCGAGTGAGTGGCTTCAACGCCGGAATCCTGCCACGTCTCGGAAGACGGCGAAGGAGTATTCACAAACGAGATCGATTCACTCGCCCGAACCCATTCCGGTTTCGTATCTTCCTGAAGAACAACCTGTTCCACGACGGGGACTACCGCTTCAACGACAGGAGCTGTCACCTCCGGGAGTGCCGACTCCCATCCGCCACTACGCGATAACTCGGCGACCGTTGTAGAAGATTCCTCAACCAGCGGTACCGGAACCTCTGGATCGATTGGTGTCTCCCCCTTCTCCTTGTCCCAGTTTCGCTTCTTTTCAGACGGACGATGTGGCTGAACCTCGACTTCGCCAGTGCTCCAACGCGACATTATATCCATCGAGGCGGGAGATACCGACGGTGCATCACTTGGCGCTGCGAAGAGCGGAGGAGCCGCAGCGGCCTGGAACAGTGTGCTGGGTTTTTCATGATGCTCTGTTGAAACCGGTTCAGGTGGTACCTCCGAAATCGCCGCTGAACACGAAGGCTCTGGAGCGGGAGCTTCTTGAGCTAGCGCCACGGGCGGCATCATATAAGAGGAAGTTGAAACTGGTTCGGGTTCACGAGCGGACTCGACCGGTTCCGGCAGAAGCGGCATCGGAAGGTCTACCTTGAAGGAGCTCGGGGCATCACTCGGAAAAATTGGTGGCTCCTCTGGCCGCAAGGATTCTTCCAAAAGAAGAGCCTCAATTGGCTGTGGCAAATCTGACTCTCTGATCCCGGGTGTTTCTGCAATCGATCCACTCACTTGATTTAATATTGAGGGATAAGCAGATGGCAACGGCTCGGGATCGCTGAAAGCGATAGACGGTTCTGGGGTTGGCCCAATTGATAGTGAAGAGGCCTCTGAGTCTGGCACGGATTCTTGTCGAACTGACTCTAATTCCCTCGCATCCTGTAAGCTTGTACCAGACGTGGAGGGTGCGGCAGGCGAATTCGATGATAAAGTTTCTGCGGCAAACTTCCATGCGCCGTCGAATACGGTGCTCCATGAGAATGGGACCGTGGGCGTGGAATCGGCGGAGGACGGAGGCGAGACTTCTGGATCTGGGATTACCGCAGGAATCGCTGACGGCTCCGCCGCGAAAATCGACTCATTAGGCTCTGTCAAATCCGACACAGGTACAGGACTCGACAACTGATCTGATGCAGATTCGAGCTGTGTGGTGGCAGACTGGGGCGGAACTTCGGTCTCTGGAAGTACCGCGGGAATCGTCGACGGCTCTGCCGCGAAAATCGACTCGCTAGGTTCTGCTAGGTCTGGCACAGGAGATGGACTCGACAACTGATCCGATAGAGATTCAGGCTGAGTGGTAGTGGGCGGGACAAGAACGGATTCAGCACCCAACCTGGGTGCTCCCTCCGATTGAGCTAACAAGGCCGTTTCCTCAATCCTGATAGTGGAGTTCTCTATCTGCTCCCAGGGCATGGGAGCAGATAGTCCCGGCGATTCGACGGAAGAGACGCTGACTTTCTCGACATCCCCAGGATGCTCCTCTGAAGAGTTAGGAGTAGGCCCCTCCTCCACAAAGGGCGAACGTTCGACGATCGGATCCCTCATCTCGTCATCACGATGTCCACTCAACTGAAACGGCGGCTCAGCCAATATCGACGGTGCCACCCCCGGATTGAGGCAATTAGCCTCCTGGATAAGCCCTGTAGATTCGGACGATGGAACCTCCAATTCCTGTCGAGACAAACTGACCGGCACCGAACCTATTAAAGCATCCGGAACGTCGAGCGATTCGATGACGGGATTCGATGAAGTGGGTGGCGGAGTTTCCTGATTCGTGGGGGCCTCATCAAGCTGTTCCCACGGCATCGCATCAGAAGACCTAGCTTCTTCAATGGTGGCGAGGATTTCGCTCTGGGGGTGTGAGGCATCGACTTTCGATGACGCCACATCGGCAGTATCCAGCGGAGGTGACACAAGTAGCTCGCCTGTTTGTATGTCAAATTGAGAGGCAAACTGAAAGGCTGCAGGGCTTGCCGGAGCAAGCTCTCTTACCTTGGCGTAGAGCCGAGAGGGCTTCGTGGGATTTTCAGGGTCTATATCCTCGATAAGAATGCCGATGGCCTTGCCCAATTCATCCACCGCAGCCATGACATCCCCCTTTTCCTCATACACATGTGCCAAGAGCTCGAGGAACGGGACACAACGGGGTCCGGCAACCAAGTATTCGCGCAGCAAGGATTCGGCTAGCCATAAATCTTGTCGCTCGATCGCTTCATTGGCGAGGGACTCAAACGCTTGCCGAGCCGTGACAAGGCTGCCTAATCGCAGATGTAGCGTGGCAAAGAGCCGTCGGGCTTCCGTGTTGTGAGGATCAAGTGAGAGCAGCTCTTTCAACGAGGCGGACGACCGGCCGTACTTGCCGGCGTTCATGTGGGTGATGGCCTCTTCCAGAAGCGCGCTTTTCTTGCTGTAGCCGACCACACCCCGACTATGAACTCGGGAAGAAGTCTTTTTGACAGTTTTTTGAGGGGGTTTCTTGTCGGTCCGCACGCTACAACCTTAGCAGATCATTGAAAGATGCGAAGTAGCTCCCCTAGCCACTTTGCAACAGTTTTGGCTTCCGTTCGGTTTCCCACGATCTTACGGGGAGGCAAACTGGACCGAGAACTGCAATCCTAGTGCCATCATGGTCTTCATAGGGGGCTTGAATATCCTTGATTATTAAGGTGTTGGATAATCCACTCCTCCTTCTTCCCCTCTATGATTTTTCAAAAATGAACAAGCCCGTCAAGAACCGCCGCTGGGAGAACATTTTCCCGGAGCGACTAATCCGCATTGTTCATCACGGTTCGTCGCGAAACCAGCGCGTGGAGATCTGAAGCCCCGAGGCGTACTCGTACAGTACGTTGAGGATTCGAGGAACAAGCCCACTGGCCGTAGGCTCTTCGTAGCAGCGGATCAGCGATTGCAGCAGAAACGCTCATGAATAATGTAGGCCAGGGAAAGACTCCAAGTAAATGGGCTGGCCCTTTCTGTGAGAGCCCACGAAGCCAGAGCCAGAGTTGCGTGGGCATGGGAGGGAGGGGGAGAACCCCTACGCAGGATTTCGAGCAACCAAGCAGCAAGTCCGACCGTCTAATCGCAAAAATCTGTTGCTGCTCGGCAATTGCAGCAGCAACGCTCATGCATCAGATACGCTGGTTGGTTGTGCCAATGACAAGCCTTATGGTACCGTCATTTGTTCCCCGTTTTTATTTTCATACTCGACCTGGTCCGATGGATGACCAGTCTCTCCACTTAATTTTATTTAAGAGTCATGGGTTTTTTCTCTTACGAACAATTGCGCTGGATCAGACAGGCCTCTCTCGTCTGTCTGCTGGCAATGCTGAGTGGCCTGCTGCTTCCTCTCGCCCCGCGAGCTGAATCTTCAGGAAACGTATCCAGCCGCGTTTCCCTCGACTTCAACGATGTCGAACTCTCTGTTTTTGTTCGATTTATCAGCGAGTTGACCGGTAAGAACTTTGTCTTAGACGATGTCGTCAAGAAGGCCGGTGGGAAAATCAGCGTGTATTCCCCCACCAAGGTCACGCACGACCAAGCGTACAGCATGTTCTTGGCGGCGCTCGAAGTGAGTCGTCTCGCGGTCATTTCGAAGGGCAATGTTCATCAAATCGTGGCGATGGGAGACCTTCCTCCAGAACGAGGGGTATTTGTCTACAAACTCAAAAACGCCAATGCCACTGATCTTGCCGCCATCCTGACCAATCTCGTTGCCCGGTCTCAGACTGTGGCACAGGCTGCACCGGGCACACGACCACTATTTAGGCCCTTGAGCGAATTCGAAGCCCCTGTCCAGGTCTTCGCGGACAAGGCCACGAACTCGATCATCATCAGTTCGACCAAAAGCGCCTACACCAAATTGCAGTCCGTCATTCAAGGCTTGGATTCGCGCCGAAAGCAGGTCTTTGTCGAAGCAGTCATCTTGGAGGTGCAGCTCAGCCGGCTCCGACAGATCGGGAGCGACCCTCTTCAGGTTTTGGCCGCGGGCAGCGCCGGTTCAGCGCGAGGCATTGTCGGATTCAACAACACACCGGAAAATTTGCAAAGCCTCGCGCAGTCCATTAGTGGGGTCGCTGTGGGCGCTGCGGGCGCTGCGGCAAGTGGAGGAGTATCGATCCTGAACACGATCAACGTGCGCGCATTCTTACAATTGTTGATGAGCTTGACAGATACCAACGTCCTCTCGACACCTCAAGTACTCGCCGCAGATAACCAAAAGGCCAAGATCGTCGTGGGTTCAAATGTTCCGTTCCCCACGGGTCAGGCCCAGGGAATCACGGGTGGTACCCTAGTTACGATCGAACGAAAGGATGTCGGCGTCACACTGGAAATCACTCCACAGGTCCTGGAGAATGATCTGATCCGATTAGAAATCAAGCAGGAGATCACCGCGATTGCGACGAGTGTCGCACAAACGATCGGGACCGGGACGGCCAGCGTCCCGGTCGGACCCACCTTGACCAAACGGTCGATGGAGACGACCACCATTGCGAAAGATCAACAGACAATCGTCGTCGGCGGGCTTGTGTCGGACAACATCATCCTCACTGAAAGTAAAGTCCCTTTACTTGGAGATATTCCATTCTTAGGTTGGCTCTTCAAAACCCAATCCAAACAAGCCGACAAGCTTAGCCTGCTAGTGTTTCTGACCCCATCCTTAATCAGAGATGAGGCTGACATAGTGGAGTTGAATGCCCGTAAGTCAGCGGACATGGGGACTCTCCAGCGCGAAGGTCGGATTGAAGAACCCACGAGGCTCAAACAAGAGGTCTTAGAAAAACTTGAACGCCCGAATGGAACTCCCCGCCCCCTTCCAAATACCGTAGATCCATCTGCTCCGCTCCAGCCACCCGTGCAACCTGAGTAATCTCTGATCGATAGCGTCGGCGATCGCTGCGTTACTGATCAGACCCTCAAAGTGTGCGCGTACAACTTTTCTCGTAAGGTGAATTTTCCCGTGGAAACAGCGGATTTTCAAAAGTAGACTACGCACTATTTGATGGTCGGTTCAGTAACAGGATGCTAAAAAAGTCCGCCTGCGCCGTTGCTGGTTTCAAAGACACCGAGTCAGGTGTGTTGAGAGCAGCCCGGGTCTGAAAATTCACAATGCCCTGGGGATTCACTAGCTTCCCACCTTCTCCGTATACCCAACGTAACGACGATCCCATCAATGAGCATCGCGTTTCGCAAAGCTGATCAAGTGACTGCAGTCCGGAAGAGGGTGACACCGGAGGAAACGAGACGGACACCCGCCACAACATTCCGTTCCAGTGCTACCGGACAGGATCGCCGTTCGAGTACGAGCTCGCCCGGTTTCTCTATACAAAGAAGCGACAGCTCGAAGTGGACCAGTAACCGAGTCCGCACGCGCGACGCCCACAGCGAATGAGCCTTTGAAGTTCTGATCGACCGTTGCTTTCTCGGTCAAAACCGTCATCAGGTAACGGTGGTATAGGATCCCTGGTTTCACTGAAACCTTCCTCATCGTGCCGTTTCAGGGGGCGGCTCTGCCGCGAGAGATGCCTCCCTCTGGTGGATCGCATTGCTGAAACGCCCGGTCAGGATCGGCCCGAAGGTGGCGGTCAGCATCACCAGCACGAAGATGCCGCTCACCACGGTCTTGTCGATCAGTGGTTCGCCGGCGGAATTAATGGTCCTGTGGGCGACGACAGTGGCGGCAATGGTGGCGGCGACCTGGGGCAGGGTCAGCGACCACATGTTGAGACGATCGAGGACGGAATAGCCTGATAGCCAACCGACACTCCAGGCGGCCAGAAATTTTGCGCCGAACAGGGCGAACAGCAGTCCTACCGAGAACAACGGGCTGTCCCACAGCATGCGCAGAGTTTCGCCGGCATTGATCCTCATGCCGATCATGAAGAAGAAGGCCGGAATGAAGAGGGTATTACCAATCACCTCGATATGCTCGCGCGCCTTCGTGCCTTGCAACGAACGGCTGGCTGCGGCGCCGGCGAGGAAGGCGCCGACAATCGGCTCCAGATGAATCACTTGGGCCAGTAGCGAGCATACGGTGATGATGAGCAGCAGCGCGAGCAACTGTATGTCGTGGTTGGCCGGATACTTGCTCATTACATGACCGGCGATGCGGCTGACCACGAAGAGCACGATTGCGGCGTAGACCACCACTTCGATGATCTCCAGCGCCAGGGTGGCTTTGTCGAAACCGGTGTGGTGGATCTGCACGCACACCGCGAGGATCAGCAGCGCGACAATGTCCGTGAAGATGGTCCCGCTGATGGTCACCAGCACTGGTTCGCGGCCGGCCAGACCGAGCTTTTGCAGAATCGGAAAGCCGAGCAGAGTGTGCGAAGCGATGAGCGAGCCAATCAGGATGGCGGCGTTGAGTTCATACCCCATGAGATAGCTCAAGCCGGCCCCGGCCGAGAGCGGCAATAGCAATGTCGCCAGGCCGAAAGAGACGGCACGTCCGCCCACCCGCTTAAAGACGGCGAGATCGATTTCCAGGCCGGCATAGAACAGAACCAAGAGCACCCCCACCTCTGAGAAGGCGGTCAATAACACCGGATTGTCGGGCCAGATGTCGATGCCGCTCGGCCCTCCGAGCAGTCCCACCAGGATCAAGCCCACCATGCCAGGAATCTTCAAGCGCTCGCTAAGGCCTGGAACCAACAGGAAGAGGGTAAACCCGATCATGAAACGCACTAATAACGGCAGGTTGGTAATGGCTGTCTTGGTCAGCGCGAATAAGTCTGTAATATTGTCCATATCAACAGTTCCAGGCGGAAAATGTTGGGAATGTGCAGCCTATGGGTTGGCACAAAGTACTGGCAATCCCGTTCAGGCCCCTTCAGGAAGGCATGTCGTGATGCTAGGCCGATCGTCGGTCGGTTGAAAATCAAATTGCATTTCAGACCTCTAGGATCTTCTCACACGATGGAGGAAGGTGTCGCTCGTGGTGTTGAGAGTCTGGAAGAGGGAATTGGCACCGGTGCGTTCCACTACCCCGGCGCTTTTGAGTTTGTTGCACACTTCACATCTTAAGTTCGCAAGGCCTAAGCGAACGCCCCTTGCGGCCAGATCTCCGGCAAGGGATTCGAGCATTTCCACGCCGGTGATATCTACCGTATTGATGGTGCTTCCTTCCACAATGAGTACGGAAGAAAGATGTGAAGCAAGTTGTTCGGCGGCCATCATCTCACTGAAACAGGATTAAACCTGGAATCATTTTGATGAGTAGCCCTTTGGAAAACAACGCTCGGCAGCTATCGTCAAATCATTTCTTTTTGAACCAGCTGGAAGGATACGCCAAAACCCGGGAAAAATCGAACGAGTGCTAGGCGTTCCTGACAGGTTATTGGCCCCAATGTTAAAAGAAAGTTCGAGAATGGAAAAGGGCTGGCGTGAAGAAAACTGATTATAAAGAAAAATGTATGGGGTGAGTGCGCGAACGATTTCAGAACTTTTCTGTTAAGCACACCAGACCTAACCTGTCTGGAATTGATCCCTGGATAGAACCACCATAGGGGCTTAAGCGTCCACATAGGAGGGGCTTGGAAACGCACATCCTTAGCGGACTGACCCTCGTTCAGGCACAGAACCTCTTGGAGGCGACTCTGTAAGAATCAGCGTAGTTAGTAGAGTCTGCCAGAACGTCAGTGATAGTTTGGAGAGGTACGCCTTGAGGACCTCAGGCCTATTATAGGCCAGCACAGAAGCTGATCGAGGCGTGTCCTTACACGGCGTCAACAAGGTCAAAGTCTTCTATGGCCTGCTCATCAATTTTGTACGTGTCCATCATGACCCGTAGCTTCTCAGAATGAGTTTTAGGCTCAGAGCCTGTAAGACTAGTGGGAAGGAACTCGCCTTTCATTAATTTATTCCACAGTCTATCGAGTTCAAGACCAATGGTGATGCGATTTCGAGCAATTTCCTGCCATCGGAACTCGGAGAAATCTCCCTCAAATTCTTCTACTGGTTCTGTCGCCTTGTGGCTGAATCGCATGCCCACTTTCCTCCTGATCGGTGGCCTGCCCGTGCGTCTCTAGAAATCTACCACCTACAGATTAATCACTCCTGGCTGAAGATGCGATAGCTTAAGATTCAGGTGGGCTGTCTATCTTTGTCACATCCAATGTTCCACAGAATGGCAGCGGCGCTTTTTGGTGCGACCGGACTCCACTTGCTGCCTTCGTCATCACCCGCAAACATCACCTTACCATTTCCCCTGTTGTCTGAGTGATACTTATACGAAAGGTGACGGGAGCGATGTTCTGCGCAGTCGAACTGCTGCTGCCATGTGGCAGACAAATACGATATACCTTTAATGGCTTGTACAAACCTGAAGTCGTACAACACCAACATCTTCACAAGGTCTCCTTGACGGAGAACCGTGGCAGGATCAACGTAGATTGTAAAGCCCCCAGAGCCCGCGGCGTAGGTAATCGGGCGCCACTCTGCATGTGCGGGAACACTATTCAAGAAGATGAAGGCTAGCACCGACCAAAAAATAGTGAGCAACATGAGAATCCCTCGCAGGGAGGCGCATTGTAAAAGGGAACCGAACGAAGACGCAAGGGCCAGTTGATTCAGTCCACGTCCAAACGGTCTCCATTCCAGCTAGCGACCTTCTTTCCGGTCTGCCAGTGGATCAAATCAAACGATACGCCTCTGTCTGCTCCCTTGACGAAGAAGCAGTTCACGGTCCTTGCAAACTCTTGTTGAATGTCAATCGGCACAGTAAAAAACGCAGGACCAACAGTTACCTTGATGCTTGATCCCTTGGCATTCAGGTCAGACAGCACATCGAGTTCCTTGGCTTGTTTTAACTTTCCTGTACAGATGTCATAGCGCAGCTTCGCGTCTTTCTCGTCCGGTGCTTGCTTTTCAGGGGATTGCTGGGCAACGAAAACTGAAACCACAAATATCAACCCGAACACGACAAGGAGTTTCCGCACAAGCCTCAGGCGTCCTTTGAGGCGTGCCTTCTCATCGACTTGTTTGCGTGCCTTAGGCGAGAGTTTCATTGTGGAATTTACTCTCAGGGATGCACATTTTATGAAGGTTGTTGACGAGGGCGCAAGCCTAGGCCCGCCGTGGTGAAGGTGTCAAGATTTACCTCGTGGAGGGCGTGAACGACGGCGCAAGGCGAGATGGAGCAATTGAGTTGCGGTGTCGGTATCGGCTTGTGAACGGCCAGCAACAAGGCTAGAATCCGGCGCTTATAGACCTCTGGAAAGCGATGAAGCAGGCCTTACCTCCCAAATTGAAAGATGTTCAATCCGCAGCCAGGAGAGCCCTTAGCCCTGTCAAGCCTGCCGGTCCAAAAACCCGAGGACACAAGAACTTCAACGCAAAGCTCACCGACGCAGGGGATACGCTTCCTCCCTACTACCTCGTCTACTTTCTCTTGGTTGATTTACTGAGATTCGAGCATTCAGGCAAGTTTGAGAAGGTGGCTTGGTCGGTACCAATTGACTTTGACGGACAGGCTTTCCTAATCGAACACCGGAAGCTTGGCCTTGGAGTCTTCGCTCATAACCCGAAAAAAGAAGAGGACGCGGCGAAAGAAATTGTAGCGCGGATTCAGAAGGCCGTCAAAGTGGCACGTCCGTTTTTCGACTGGCTTGCCGAACAGGCGGTTCGCCAATCACATGTTAACGTTATCAATAACAGTTCCGATTTGTTTGAACGATATAGATATTTCTTAGACGCCTATCGGCAAAAGACGAAGGAGTCTATTGAAAGAAAAGATGAGCGGATAGTCCAGAACGGATCGTCAGAATACGGTACATGGCAGTCAATATCCTTTCCCGCCTTCCTTCTCAAAAAGGAGGCGATGTGGCTTGCCCTTGCCGCAGTGGAAGCTTTCTTCAACTGGACAGAACAGGCCTTCATTCATATAGCGATATTAAACGGAGGGCTAACCGAAGCAATAGCGGTTGCTTCTCTCGCAGAGGCAGATTGGGGGGACAAGTACAAAGCGGCCATAACCCTGACAGATCCGGAAGCAAAGAAGTTCTACGATAAACTTGTCGCTATTCGGAAGGAACTTCGCAACTATATTGCACACGGAGCCTTTGGCAAGGAAGGCGAGGCGTTCACATTCCACTCGGGGGCAGGAGCCGTACCCGTGTTACTTCCTCATAGAACTGGAAGCAGAAAGTTCAGGTTAGGCGAAGGCCTCGACTTCCATGCTGATGCAGCTATAGAGGTAATCGAGGATTTTGTCTCTTATCTTTGGTCTGGTAGCCGAGCTCCAGCGGAGCTCTATATCCAGAAGAGCTCACTTCCAATAATTCTTACTTTAGCGGCAGATGGAACCTATGAACGAGCAATGAGCTCAATTGAGTCAATGACAGAATTTGTGGGTCGGCTGACGCACCAGTTCGACGATGCGGCGAACATGGACTGGTAGCCATTCATCTTCGTCAAGCCTCACCGAGGCTGGCAGAGCCGCCGTCGCTGAAATCTCCGCCCCGAGGCGCGCTCGAAGACCGTTCCGACCCCGAAAACCGTTCTAATCGACTCTCAAGGGTCTTCTTCAGCTCGACTAATTCATCAGGCCCCTCAGGGCACACTCGAATACAGTTCTCCGCAGCCAGGCCCAGGAACTCCAGCCTGCTCGGACTGGCAATGTGATCGTCGATCCATAACCAGGGCTTACCATTCAACTTCTGCACCTCCTTAGCGAGCCATGGCTCTTTGTCGGAGTAACTGTTCCACTGGGCGACATGTACCGTCCCAAACTGCTCAATGCAGAGACTTCGCATGAGTTCACGCACTTGCGTTTCCCTCCGTACAGAAAACCAAATAACGGTGAAGTGTTCGTGTACCCACTGCACCCAATCGGCGACGCCCGGTCGGAGTTGGAGGTGTCCGGCTGGCCCGTAGTACCCGAAGATTACTCCGTCAATGTCATGGAAGAGAATTGGCTTCATGTTCATGCGCGTGTGCTCCTCAACCGCTCCAACTCCTCGCGCAATTCCCCCAGCCTCCCCGCACCTGTCGGTGAAACCTGAACACACCGTTCCTGCGGAAGTTGATTGTTCTCTAGTTCCTTTGCGGACATGTCGTCATCGATCCAGTACCAATCCAATTCCGGTCGCTGACTTATCGTCTGATGGAGCCACGCGGCCTTGCTGCCACACAGCTTCCACTCTGCACACACTACCGGAATGGTTGTTGACGCACTTCCCTCCCATCGCTCAGATTCGATCCGCAAGTACTCCTGCTTCGCCACCAGGAGCCGACGACACAAGCGTCCGAAGTCTGCCCCCTCATGATCGAGGGCGTGTTGCCCAGCAGCCTGTAGGAGAGCATCGGCTTCACGCTCCACCTTCTTCCAGTTATTCGTGACCAGGGCTTCATGCGCTGCGTCGCCTAAGTCTGATAGTACGTGCCAGACCCCTTCCTGATAGTCGTCAGAGGCGTAACCGTTTAAGGTTCGGGTATCCTCAGCTTCATCCAGCTCGACTTCCAGCCAATGCGCGACCAAGGCTTCACGTTGTTCGTCGGTCATACGGTCTCCCTGCTTCTTGAGTGTCATAACGAGGTGCTGGATTCTGGCCGTCCACTGTGCGGACTTCAGTGTAGCCTCGTCCTTGTTTTCTGTCTTGAGACTTCGCCAAAGCTGTTGACGACCCTTGAAGTAGGGCTGGAGCCTGCGAGGGACGACAGAACGATGGTAGTAGGTTTTGCGCTTGGGGTGGAGAAAAACTGTAGACATAAAACCTCCAAAAAGTGTAGCTCGACTGTAGCTGCTACAACTTTTGGGAGGCGCTGAACGCTGAAAATCAGCTCTAGCAGCTGTGCTTAAAGGTTTAATGGGGTGAGCGCGCGAACGATTTCAGAACATTTTTATTGACGTGGGTACCATCCGGCCTGGCACCCTTGCAAGAGCCAAACGGGAACGACGGCTCCAATTCTGGAACCGCCGTCTGTGACGACGCGAAAGGAGTGTAGGTTCCGCTGTTTGTTTCCGCATCCATCACGCCAGTCCCCTCAGACCGCGACTGAGAAGGAAGAGGGAATTCTACCGCCCCCTGCATGCGCTCGTGAGAATGTCCGTCATTCGATCTCAGACATCAAATGCTGTAGGGCGGCTTCGACGTGTTCGGTGCCCACGTCGGCGTGACCAGCTTTGCCATGTTCTATGGCTTCGTTGAGATGATTAATCCCTTCGCTCAAATGCGAGCCTCTACCTCCCATCTTCGCAAACTCCAGCGACGTTTCCGCATGTTTCACAAGCTCCTCAGCATGCCCCTCTTTGCCATGGGCCACCGCTTGCTTGGCGTGGTCGATGGCCTCCCTGACATTACCCAAGGGCGACGGGTGGGCGTTCACCATGGGCACATCAACGAACGCTCCAAGCGCAGCCAGAATGAGGACACCACGGTAGAATTTTCTGATCAACCTTATCTCCCTCCAGGGTTAGAATTCACTGCCGAAAACGCCTGACCTTAACACAGGGTTTCGGTAGCCTGTCAAGAAGTCCTGACAGGCTTTGCGAAACCGAGTTTTTTGTTTGAGGTCTTCGCTCAGAAGTCGTTACGCTCAACGAGGTCCCGTTCTTTCAAAACCTCGCCTTCTTCACCGACGATGGTGGTGCTGCGCCACAAATAATGAATTCGTCATGACGATGTTGAATCGTCCACCTGATGACCCAAGCCATCTTATCTCCTCGGGCGGTGGTGGGCGAGGGCAATATTATGATGGTCTAACGTTCCCTGTCAGCATCGAGTCTATAAATCCAGGAGCTTGCGCATGTCTGGATCTATATGTAAATGTGACGATACCACCGATGCCTTGGCCACGGAGGAACGGGACGATAGCCCGCAGCCCCTCATTCAGATCGGGATGAGGCGCACCAGCGACCTTGCCATTTTCGATCCAGTTGAACCGGGGGTATTCGATCGCTGGGCCAGCGCTCATATCGTGCTCACCGTCCGCCTAAATTAGACTATCCCTATAAAGCGCGTGGTGCCAGTTGCAGCATCTTGTTAGACGGAACTCTTATCCACGAGTTCAATTACCCGTTTCATAGCTGATACCATGCCTGCGTGCTGACGCTGTCGCTCCGGATCAAGGAGTTGATACAGGGGATAGTCGACGAACCCCAGATTGATATGATCCGAATCCAGAGTTCCTTGGTAGTATTCTTTGCGCGAGGGGTCTTGCTCTAGCACACGACACCGGTCGAGTATCTTTGTGACGGCCTCCATCCCTCCGCTCTCTTCGGGCCAATTCAAGGGCGTATTCATCCTGACCATCCCCAGCCAGAAATGATAGATTGTGCTGGCGTGGGCAACCGCACTGACGAACGCTCGGCCTACTCTGCGTACTTGTGTGGGAAGCTGGAACAAGCGGTGAGAAGCAGGATCGTAGATTCTCGAACCAACGTCCGAGCTAATTAGCCAGGTTCCATCGTCCGACCGAGAAGAGAAGTTCGTTCCTGTGATTCGGCTATAGGCGAGATAGCCGAATCGATTTCGGTACTCATCGGTAGGCAGCCAGGAGTAATGGAACCCCCCTTCGCTCCGATGAATGGCATCGACCGAATCCTGCGGGCTCACAGCAAGTTGCATTCCAGCTGCCGGATCGAGGAAGAAGTAAAAGGGCAGGCCAGGGGGAAGATACGGAAGATCTCTATACCAGCTGTGGGCATTCGAGACGAACACGGCGAATTGTTGCATCTGCGAAAGGGTTGGCCTGGGAAGTGACTTCACGAGGATCCTATATTCGGGGAGGGTAAGGCGAGGAAAATCAGGGTCGCTCATGGAAAACTCCTCTTGAAACTGTCTTTTGTTCACACGTGCAGGAAATGTGGGAGGTCAATAACCAGCCAGTCTTGTGGTAGCCGCTGTATGAATACTCGATCCTTTCAGTCCTAGGTTCTATACAGGTATCCTACAAATCTGAAAATGGCAAAGCATTTGGCAGACTGCTCGGAGAGATCTCAATGGGCCCCAGCCAAGGTTTGCATGAACCGGAAATCTGCTTGGAATAGACGGGAATGAGCTGGAGCGCGGTAGCGTTGAACACAAAATGAGCACAATTCGAGGAATAGCCTGTCGAAATTAGGACAAGCACGTGTCGATGTCAGTATCATCCGTAAGTTGGGTCGCTTTTCTTGGTGTGGTACCAAGCTGAGTAGCCAGTTGAGTGATTTCCGAACGAAGCGCCAATCGCTCCAACCAATGTGAAGGAATTTCCGACTCGCCGTAGTAGGCACCAGCGACCTGCCCGCACACTGCGGCAGTCGTGTCAGCATCGTTGCCAAGGTTGGCGGCCATGAGAATCGCGTCCGCAAAGCTGTGCGTGCGAGCGAACACCCACAGCGCGGCCTCCAAGCTTTGCACGACATAGCCGGATCCAGCAATTTCAGCCTCTGGTTTTTCCCGATACGATCCGCGCGCGATCGCTGTCACACGTTCCCCGGCGACGAACGAATCAGAATCTCCGAGGAGAACTTCATTCTTTGAGTTGCCAAGGAGTGCGCGACAAATGATTCTTGCAAAGAGACGACTGGCATCGATGCACTCCTCTGCACCATGCGTGGTGCGGGAGCTGTTCGCCGCGAAGTGCTCTACCGCATTCAGATCAGGGAAGTAGTACATCGGAATAGGAGCCAGACGCATGATGCACCCGTTACCTGCGAGATCTGGGTCTGGTGAGCCGGCATAGGGATTCCCATCACGTTGGTAACGCCGGAGCGAGCGCACTACGGTAGTGCCAATGTCGAAGCAGGTTCCAGTGCTGCTGAGGTAGCCATGATCCGCCCACTGACAGTACCGGCTCATTTGATCGACGGGATCGAATCCGCCTCGTTCGACAAGACTGGTCGCCAGACAGAGCGCCATTGATGTATCATCGGTCCACTGACCGGGTAGAAGTCGGAATGGTCCCCCACCAACCATGTCCGTGATGGGCTGGAAAGTACCTCGCAGCCGGAACTCCAACGTCGTGCCGACGGCATCACCGACGGCTAGCCCTAATAGACACCCTCTGAATCTCTCATCTGGGTGCATCGGAGTTTCCATTTTTGCCAAAAAGACAGGACTTCGATCGTGTCACCATCGAGGACGGAGACGACGGGGCCGATGGGTCTCACACTCTAAAACAACAGGAGCGTGCGCTTCATAATTGAAGCAGGTGCAGTATCGCTTCGCTCCGTCTCACTCTTCATTGTCTATCTGTAGGCAACCGACTACAGCGTCTATCCTGCTGAATGAACGACGTTTGACTCATCGAACTTCTCCCATCTCCTACAGTTTCGCTGCACGCTACCATTCATATTTCTCTCGCCATGGCTCATTGTCAGGAGTTTTGCTCTGATCTTCCTCCTCCTACGACGGCATGCACCTTGCGTAGTTACCACAATGAAGAGGTGAACGGTTGCCCTCTTCAATCTCTCCTCGGGTGACGGAGTCAGTTCTGCAATCCGACAGAGGTACTGGTACGTGAGAAGTGGACTTCTCCGGGAATGGTGTGCCTGCTTCCGAACAGGATGCAATAGGAGTATCTGTATGAATTGGGTGAGAGCCATTGTTGGTGTGCTTGTGTTGTGGTCGAGTACTGCATGGGGTGCCACATTGACGTGGAACGCCAACAGTGAACCGGATCTGGCGGGATATCACGTCTATCAATGCAGTCAGCAACCCTGCACACTTGCCTCTGCCAATGAGTCTCTTCTTGTCACATTGGGAAAGACCACGAGTTTCAATGTTGGAACGCCGGCCGGGACGCACTACTACTTCATTACGGCCTATGACCTTAAGAACAATCAGTCGACCGAGAGCAACCTCACGACCTACCCGGCTCCGCCCCCTGGGGGAGCGGTGACTCTGACGGTCGTGGGCAATCCGGCCACAGGTCCGTGGGGTGTAAAAGGTACCACGACCGACACGCGGGATGTCATGGCGACGGTGCGCCTGGACGGGGCTGTGCATCATGTCGAACACACCGCGCCCTATGGCTTCCCTGATGACAACGGCACCACAGCCACGACGGGCCTGTTCGGCCATGGCTGGCATACGGTGGAGTTTGATTATTACGTGGAAGGCACCACGACCCTGAGCGGACGGGCCTGCATGACCGTGCAGGAAGGGAGCCCGACCTCCGTGGGGGCGGTGACTCTGACGGTCGTGGGCAATCCGGCCACAGGTCCGTGGGGTGTAAAAGGTACCACGACCGACACGCGGGATGTCATGGCGACGGTGCGCCTGGACGGGGCTGTGCATCATGTCGAACACACCGCGCCCTATGGCTTCCCTGATGACAACGGCACCACAGCCACGACGGGCCTGTTCGGCCATGGCTGGCATACGGTGGAGTTTGATTATTACGTGGAAGGCACCACGACCCTGAGCGGGCGAGCCTGCGTGACTGTGCAGGAAGGGGCATCGTGAGGTGGCTAAGGGGTCACAGCAGGGCCCCCCGCTGTGCTCACCGCCGCCCATTCCCTTTCGGAAATGGGCCACAGGCTTGCGGACTGAGAGCCGGGATATCACGAACGGAAGTCCGGAACTCAGGGATGATGTCTAGAGGTCCTGCTCCGTGCACAAGCCCTTCCGTTCGAGCGCCGCCACAATCGCGGTAATCTCCCACATGTTGGAAACGGTGGCTTCTTCGAGGGACATGGTGTCGCGTTTGGGGTGGATTGTCGCTCATTGGTTTTTGGCTTCCACTCCCACGCCAGCTTTTGCGCCTCGGCAATCTGGGCTGGGAGCTTCTGTTTGGCGAAGCCTCAAGAGACTCGGAGGCCAGGAATGGTTACTCGATCAACGCTGAGGATTCTGCGCAAGCATGACCTGCCCCCTATAAACCAGGTCGGATCTGGAGTTAGGATTCCAGCCGACGAAAGGAGGGGGGTATGGCACGGAAACGGTACACGGCTGAAGAGATCATCGGTCATCTGCGGACGATTGAGATTGCAATGGGCAAAGGGTTCGGGATGCACGCCAAATTGTTCCGCTAACTCCGCCAGCGTCTTGTCGCCCTTGCATGCTGCCAAGGCCACCTTGGCCTTGAATGCCGCCCCGTGATTGCGTCTCGTTCGCTTCATCGCCTCGCTCCTCTGGTTTGCCACTCCTCGGTGGCGTTGGTGAAGCAAGGCTACCACTTACCACACTGTCCGAATTTTCGGGACCCCCTCTAAAGGCGAAGTCGAGATCGTGTTAAAACACGGGTTCGATCCCGGGATCCTCTCGGCGCAGTGGGCGGCTCCGAAGCCTACCCCACCCCTGTTTCATCGCGGATGGAAACAACGCAGGTGACCAAGGGTGCACCTGGAAGGATACCCCGGACACTCTCCTGACCGGTAGGACGTTACGGATCGGATCGGTCGGATGACCCGCCCATGAAATGGAGGGGCTTGTCCCCGGTGAGGTTCTCTGGCTGCACGATGTAATTACCGGTCATAGAAGGAATCCAGACCGCCTTGGCAATCTCCGTGTTTCCTCCAGTCAAAGCCCAGGTGAGGCCACCCACGATGCCCCCGACGAGAGCATATGCGACCTTCACGGCACCATACGGAACGGTGGCTAACCAACTGGCCGCTTGTAGCCCCGCCCCTTTAGGGCTGGTTTCTGATGTTTCCTCAGCTATCGCTTGGTTCCCCGTCAAGGCAATCAGCAGTCCAAGGGCTGCCCCTATGAAGAGATTCCGCTTGCTACACATCCATCCATGAAGACTCGTGATCATGGGTCCTTCTCCTAGCTAGGGTTCAACGCGACGTTTCGCCGAGCATCATACCTGGAATCTGTCAAGGTGTGCTGAAATTGTGTCGGTACAAGGGTTAACCGGATCGAAACAATAGAAAACTTAGAAGAGATATAAAAGTGGTTCGCCTGCAGAAAGCGATGAAGCCAAAGGCTTTATTGGGAGACCAGACCTTTGATCATCAACTTACGCAATTAAGAAAATGGGGTGAGTGACGGGTTTCGAACCCGCGACCTCCGGATCCACAATCCGGCGCTCTAACCAGCTGAGCTACACCCACCATGCGGAGAAGATACTCGACCAAGTTCTGTGGTGGAGGGATCTTAACAAAGAGAGAAGAAGACCCGCAACCAGGCTTGACGTCAAGCGTCAATCGAGAAGAGCCCTCTGCTCGGCTCTTATTTCCACTGATAGGAAATGACCATTGTCAGACCCTGGCATCGAAGGCCGCCTGCATTTCCGTAAGAATTGTGGCGGTAGTGGCGGCGGGATCCGACGCATCTCTGATGGGTCGGCCGACCACCAAGTAGTCAGCTCCCGCCGAAATCGCCTGAGTCGGCGTGGTCGCTCTGGCATGATCATCAACATCTTTGCCGACAGGACGCACACCGGGTGTGACGATCAGAAACCGTGGACCGACCTTGGAACGGAGAATCGCCGGCTCTTCGCCCGAGGCCACCACCCCATCACAACCCACCTCGGATGCTAATAAGGCTCGCGCGGTGACCAGATCCTGGACGCTCCGTTGAATGCCCATGTCGCGGAGGTCATGGGTGTCAAAGTTGGTCAATACCGTCACCGCCAACAGTTTCATCGTGGACGTTCCACGGCCTTGGACGGCTGCGGCCAGCGCCTTGCGGTTTGCATGAACCGTTAAGAAATCCACACCCATCGCTGCAACCCGCGCAGTGGCCCGACGAACCGTTTCCTCGATATCGAGAAACTTGAGATCCAGAAACACTCGCTTTCCTTGCGTAATCAGGCGTTGGACCATCTCCGGTCCGGCAGCGGTGAACAGTTCGAGTCCGACCTTCACAAACACGATCTGATCATGCACACGATCGAGAAGCCGGTCGGCTTCATCGCTTGAGGGTACGTCGAGGGCCAGGATTAAGCGATCACGGGCAATAATGGTTGACACAGGCTTGTCCTTTTGATAAATGGCTCACCTTGACGCTTCAGAGAGCCGTGTGGTACAAGTTCGCTCTTGTTTATAGGAGTCTACTATGCCGGTTATACATAAATCGACAATTCGCCGAGCCCGCCAAGCCGTCAAGCGGCACGACCGTAACCGTGCGACGCTGGGTGCCCTCAAGAGCCTCGTAAAGAAAGTCCAAGCGGCCGTGACTGAGAAGAAGGTCGAGGATGCGAAGGTATCCCTGCGCCAAGCCACGTCGGCCCTCGGCAAGGCAGTGACAAAAGGTGTGATGAAACCGAACACGGCCTCGCGCCGAATTGCTCGCCTCACGCTCCACGTCAACTCCTTGTCTGCTTCCCGCGCGTAATCGTTCGCACGTTCGATATGGTTCTTGCCCTCACTGGTTGCGGCACTTCAGAGCCACGACTCGGCGAGGTTGGGATTGCATTCGGCACTGCACGATCACATAACCGCAACAACACGTCTTCTAGAATTCGCGCGGGACGTCCGCCACTTCCACCCTTCAGCTTGGCATCAACATCCAAAAATAACCGAAGCGCCTCATGCAGGTGGGTGTCTGGAAATTGATCGAGAAATGCTCGAACCTTGTAAGGATCCATACGCAAAGTCCGAGCGGCTTCCCCCTCACGGCCCCCTTGCCGTACGACTTCCTTGACCTTCCACAGTCTCCGATATTGCCAGGCCAATGAGCCAAGGATTCTCAATGGAGCCTCCCCCGCTTCCAGATTTCTGGCCAGGATCGCCAATACCCGCCCGCGGTCTTTGCCGCCGATCGCCAATGTCAAATCAAATACTGAAGCGCCAGGCTCCGTGCCGCGCAACGTCGCTACATCGCCGGCAGTGACAGCCTGACCGGGCGAGACATACGCAGCTAGCTTTTCCAGTTCGCGCCGAACCGAGTAGAGTGAGCCGCCACAGACCTCTTTAAGCAAATCAATTGCTTCGCCGTTGAGCAGGATCCCGACCCGTTCAGCGTCCTGTCTGAGCCAAGGAAGCCACTGCGCCTCTCTGAGAGGAGAGCAATCGACCGTCACCGCGGCCTTTGCCAGGGCCTGGGTGAACTTGAGTCGTCCGTCAAGTTTCGGTGCGACGAAGATTACAGACGTGGTGTCATTCGGCTCCTTCAAATAGGGAAGGATCGCATCGCACTCCCGGGCTGGAAGTTTATCGGCCGCTTTCACCACCACCACTCGTCGAGCTGCAAATACCGCTACTTCAGAAGCACAGGTGACAATCTCTCTCCCGCTCACATCGTCTCCATAGAACAGATCGCAATTGAAGTGGCTCTCACCCTCTCCCAACAACGCGGATTTCAGCGCACCTAGGGCCATATCGCGCAGTAAGTCTTCCTCGCCAACGATCGCGTACAGCGGCGCAACTGCTCCTTGCGCAAGCTGCGCAAGGAGTTGGACGTGAGAGATGGTTGAGGCCATAGGAGACATCCGATTTACTTGACGTTGGTGTCCACGTTGTCCGACGCCGGAAGAGCGGACGGCTTTGCCAACTGCCCCGATTCCAACTGAAGCAGAAAACGGGAAGCCAAATCCTCGGCGATGAAACGGCCAGCTTGTTCTAAGGCCCGGTTCTGCAGGACGCGGTTAAATTGCAGATCGGACGTCACGTAGAACTCCGACGTGCCTTTCGCCGTTTGCGCCCACACGAGACGTCGCGTTCTGGTCTCCTCCACCTTGATGATCACCATAACCTCTGCGCGGCTTTCGAGTGTGGTGGTCTGGGTGAAACTGAGCGACGGAAGAATAACTGAGAGGATTTGCCCTGACAGCACAAGATCGGCTGACTCAGAGTCTGGAACGACCTGAGCCCCACTGCCGGATGAAAATTCATGGCGCAGATAGTTGGTATAGCGGGTTTCCAAATTCGGCTCAAAACTCTTGTTTTCCAACGTCCGGACAATTAATCGCGGTGGCGGTGACGTAGGAGAAGAGGTCGCTGTAGTTCCCCCGATCGTAGGCCCAGCTCCCTCCACACGGAATTGATACCCGCACGCACCCAGAAGCACAAGGGACAGACACAGTGCTGAGACGTGAGTGCTGAGAATAAAAAGGCGGTACGCCCTCTCGTTCCGAATCGCACCATTCTTGGTCTCAGGTCTTACCACTCAGCACTTCCTTAGACGACGAAGTTGATGAGTTTTTTCTCGACATACACAATCTTCTTCGGCTCTTTGCCATGCAACCACTCCGCAATCTGCGGACGAGCCAGACCTTCGATCTGCTCGCGAGTGGCGTCGGCACCCACCTCGAGTTTAGCCCGCAGCTTTCCATTTACCTGGATCGGGATGATCAATCGATCGCTGACGGTCAGCACCGGATCGAAGACCGGCCAAGGCTGCTGAGAGATGCTCGGCTGGTGACCCAACACCGCCCACAATTCTTCCGTCAAATGGGGCGCGAAGGGCGCCAGAAGAAGAACAAATGGCTCAAGTAAGGCCCGTGAGCGCTGCTCGGTCTTTGTCATCTCGTTCGTAAAGATCATCATCTGGGAGATTGCGGTATTGAACCGCAAGGCTTCGATATCCTCCGTCACCTTCTTGATCGTCTGATGGAGCAACCGCTGATGTTCGAGAGTAGGAACCGTCTCCACCACGGTGCTTAAGAGTCGACCTTCTTCGTTGACCATGAGCCTCCAGGCTCGTTCGAGAAACCGCGTGACCCCTTCTACACCCCTCGTACTCCAGGGCTTCACGGCCTCCAGCGGGCCCATGAACATTTCATAGAGCCGCACTGCATCGGCCCCGAACTGATCCATGATCTCGTCAGGATTGACGACGTTGCCACGGGATTTCGACATCTTCTGGTTGTCTTCTCCCAGCACAATCCCTTGATGCACCAACTTCTTGAACGGCTCCGGCGTACTGGCCACTCCAATGTCGTACAGAATCTTGTGCCAAAACCGCGCATAGAGCAAATGCAGCACGGCATGTTCGCTGCCGCCGATATAGAGATCCACCGGCATCCAGTAGCGCTCTTTTGCCGGATCGACGAGCTGGTCCTGATTCTTCGGATCAATAAATCGCAGATAATACCAGCAGGAGCCGGCCCATTGAGGCATCGTGTTGGTTTCACGACGCGCCTGCACCCCACTGATCGAGTCGATGGTCGTCAGCCAGTCGGTTAAATTCGCGAGCGGACTTTCGCCATTCCCTGACGGTTTGAAGTTGCTGGTCTCCGGCAACAGTAGCGGCAGCTGCTCTTCCGGAAGCGGAATGGCTTGGCCGTCAACCCACACAATCGGAAAGGGTTCGCCCCAATACCGTTGACGGGCAAACAGCCAATCCCGCAACTTGTAGTTCACTGCCTTGCGGCCCTTGCCCTGCGATTCTAACCAAGCCGTGATTTTCGGAATCGCGTCATCCGGTGTAAGCCCATCGATGGTAAAGCTTCTGTCCGGCGTCGTGGAATTGACGACAGTCCCTTTGTCGGTCGCAATGAACGCCACCTGTTCAACCTGACCGCCTGCGATCACTTCTCGGATCGGCAAACCATAGGTCTTCGCAAAAGCCCAGTCGCGCTCGTCGTGCGCGGGCACAGCCATGATGGCCCCGGTCCCGTAGCCCATCAACACGTAATCGGCAATCCAAATGGGCAGCGGCTCCTTGTTCACCGGATTCATCGCATAGCCGCCGGTGAAGACTCCGGTCTTTTCCTTTTCAAGTTCCTGCCGTTGGAGATCACTTTTTCTGGCCGCCGACTCGCGATAGGCGGTGACCTCGATGCGACGGTCAGCAGTCGTGACCACCGCCACTAACGGATGCTCAGGCGCCAGCACCATATAGGTCGCGCCGAACAAGGTATCGGGCCTCGTCGTAAAGATCCGAACCATGCCAGGGGCACCGGCCAGATCGAACTCGACTTCCGCGCCGATCGATCGGCCGATCCAATTCTTCTGCATCTCCAACGTGCTGGCCGGCCATTCGACCAGCTTCAAATCTTCGAGGAGTCGGTCGGCATAGGCCGTGATTTTTAAGACCCACTGCTTCATGGGCTTGCGCACGACATCGAACCCGCCGACTTCACTCTTCCCGTCGATAATTTCTTCATTGGCCAGCACCGTTCCCAGGGCAGGACACCAGTTCACCGGCACTTCCGCCACGTAGGCGAGCCCTCGCTCAAACAGTCTCAAAAATATCCACTGTGTCCAGCGATAATAATCGGGGTCGATCGTGCTGACCTCGCGCTCCCAGTCATAGGACAGTCCGACACGTTTCATCTGGCGTTTGAAGGTCGCAATGTTCTCGGCTGTCGTGACAACTGGATGGATTCCGGTCTTCACCGCATACTGCTCGGCAGGGAGCCCGAACGCATCCCACCCCATTGGATGCAGGACATTGAAGCCCCTCATGCGTTTGTAGCGGGACACGATATCGGTCGCCGTGTACCCTTCAAGATGACCGACGTGGAGACCAGAGCCGGAGGGATAGGGAAACATGTCGAGACAATAAAATTTGGGCTTCGATTGGTCCTCTGAGGCACGGAAAATCCGATGCTGTTCCCAATAAGCCTGCCATTTGGCCTCAATCGCACTGTGATCGAATGTTTTGCTCATAAATACATCGGGGAAGCGTTCAGCCTTCGGCTATCAACAGGATTCCTTTCAGAACACCGATGGCTGAAAGCCGACTCCTGATGGCTCGATACCGGATCAGCGAATCTAACACAGCCCTCTCGGGGTCACAAGATTCCGCGGCCCTGCTCTGCGAGGTCTTTGCTATACTACGCGCCGCCATGGGACTCTACACCCACCATATCTTTCCTCGCCTCATGAATTGGGTCATGGCGGGAGAAGAGTTCAGGCTTCTGCGCACAGATCTGCTCTCTAACCTCCATGGTGAGGTGTTGGAACTGGGAATTGGAACCGGGCTGAATCTGCCACATTATCCCAAGACCATTGCGCGACTCCATGCCGTTGACCCGGCCGATCTTCTCCCCAAGATCGTCGCGGACCGCTGCACCAATCAGCCCTTCCCCATTCACATCCAACATGTCACCGCTGAGTCATTGCCCTATGATGACCGATCTTTTGATTTCGTCGTCAGCACCTGGACTCTCTGTACCATTCCGGATCCGGTCAAGGCGCTCCGAGAAGTCCGTCGGATCCTCAAGCCTCACGGAGCATTTCTGTTTCTAGAGCATGGCCGGAGCGAGGACACAAAGGTTGCAGCCTGGCAGGACCGGCTGAATCCCATTCAGAACATTATTGGATGTGGCTGCAACCTGAACCGCAAGATCGACCAAATCATCGCCCAGGCCGGCTTGAAGATCGGGGCGCTCGATCGCTTCCAGATGCAGAGTGTGCCCAGGCTCGGAGGTGAGATGTATAGAGGTACAGCAACCCGACCGGACTAGATTGTAAATCGCCCATTAAGGAGTGGAGAAAAACCGGTGATCGAGATGAACTGAGCGAGCGGGGCGGGAGGCAGTTGAGAACTCGACTTGGCACTATGAATGAGATGGGCGACTCCGAATTGTTTTGCCGCGAGCAGACAGCCTTCGTCATCATCCATGAAGAGAGACCTTGTCGGGTCGAATCCCAGTAGTTGCGCACAATTGGGCCAATACTCCGGACGCATTTTCAGATACCCCACTTCAAACGCATTCACTATGCGATCCACCTGCCGATCGAGCCCGGTCTTGGCGACTTTCACGGACACACCCGCCTCGTGCGCATTCGTCACAATCGTCACGCGCTTCCCAAGCTGGCGAAGGTGGCGCAGAAAATCTTCTGCTCCCGGCAGGAATCCGATCATGTGATCCAACTCACGATGCAACGCCACAACATCGATTCCCACTCGCTGCGTCCAATAATGTAGATCGGTCCAGGCCAATTCACCTTCGACCGAGCGGTACATCGCCATCAGCATGTTGCGGGACTCTTCGAGCTGCAGGCCATGGAGCGCGGCATAACGCCGGGGCAACTCCTCTTCGAAAAAGAAATTGTCGAAATGGCGGTCGAGCAGAGTCCCGTCCATGTCGAGGAGGACGTCGTCGATCTCGTTCCAATTGAGGAAGCACTGAGGACTGCGTGCTGCGTGCTGAGTCATTGGGAAAGTATATCGGAGGCCGACCAAGAAGACGAGCTGGTTGTGTTTGCCAAAATTCTTATGTTACGGTCGAAATACGATTTCCCATGCCACGCACCAAGAACACCCCCGTACAGACAGCACCGGCGCCGTCATCCTCAACGGCTCGCCCGCCCATTGTGGCCATTATCGGTCGCCCCAACGTCGGCAAGTCGACGCTCTTTAATCGCATGCTCGGCAAGCGAACAGCCATCGTGGACGACGTGCCAGGTGTCACCAGGGATCGTAACTACGCCGACGCCACCTATCGGAATCGGCCATTCCGCTTGGTGGATACAGGAGGCCTGGACCCTTCGGCCTCAGAAGGCATGCTGGCCCTCATCAAACGTCAATCGGAACTGGCGATTGCGGAAGCGGACATGTTGATCCTACTGATGGACGGCCGGACCGGACTAACGACCCCGGACCAGGAAGTGGTCCGTCTCTTGCGCGGAACGCCGAAGCCGTTGTTTGTCGTGATTAATAAGATCGACACGCCCAAGGTCGAAACGCTCGTGGCGGACTTCTATCAATTGGGCACAGACACGCTCTATCCTATCTCTGCGGAACACGGCATCGGTGTCTCCGAACTCCTGGATGCCATCTTTCCGCTCCTCCCGGACCCAGATGAGAACCCTGAGCAGACGACAATGCCCCGCATTGCTGTCGTGGGACGGCCGAATGTCGGCAAATCCACGCTGGTGAATGCTGTGCTCGGGGAGGACCGAGTGGTGGTCAGCGATGTGCCAGGAACCACCAGGGACTCGATCGATTCGATCGCTCTTCGTCAAGGACGGCAGTATCTCTTCACCGATACCGCCGGTATTCGCCGGCGCGGAAAGATCGACCGGGGGATCGAGGGCTATAGCGTGGTCCGATCACACTTGGCCATCGGCCGGTCCGACCTCGGGATCTTGTTACTCGATTCCATAGAAGGCGTGACCGAGCAGGACACCAAGATTGCCGGGATCATCATCAAGCAAGGGCGGGCCTGCTTCCTGCTGGTGAATAAATGGGACCTTCGGGAAGGCGATAGCCAAGCTCGCCAGGAGGTCGAACTGGAACTTCGGCGGCGCTTTCCCTTTCTGACCTGGGCGCCGGTCCTCTTCGCATCCGCGGCCCATCCCGATTCGCTTGGCCAGCTCTTTCCCACCATTGACAGGGTATTCGCGGCTTTTTCAAAGCGGATCCCGACCGGAGCGTTGAACAAGTTCCTCCAGGAGATCCTCGCCACCCATCCCTTGCCTGTGCGCAAGGGCAAACCGACGAAGATCACCAAATCTGCCTTCATGACCCAGGTCGCGACACAACCGCCGGTCTTTGCCTTGTTTGTCGGCCACCCGGACAATATCACACCCGCCTACCTCCGCTTTCTCGAAAACCAACTCCGCGAGGAATATGGATTCGAGGGAACTCCGATCCGTATGCTGGTTCGCAAGAAATAACTGGTTCAACTTCTGCCACTCCGACACCGTCTTTGTACACAACCTGGTTCAACGCGTCACGTTGTAGTCGGTATTCGTAGGATAATCGCGTTTCCTACGCCTGTCCCTTCGGTGCAACTCTTGCACAGTCCGAAGACCATTTCCCTGATAAGGACACGCGTGCCGCAACCATCTCCACAAAACCAAACCAACTCCTTGCAGAATACTGCCTCCACAACAACGGAGACGGCTACGCATGGAACATGTGCGATGCCACAGCCACTCCTCTCTTCCCCCGACTCTGGCATGATCGTATTTTCCTCATCCGCTCGCATCTTGCACATGAATGGACCGGCCCGGGCGCTGATGGCGTTGTTCGGTACATCCCATGAGCGCTGGCCGCAGATGGCGCCCGAATCCATGCCGTCCATCCTCACGGAATTCTGTTACGACGTGCTGGCACAGCTCCGACGGCGAATCGAGGCGCAGGACTGGGCACAATTCGAAATGCGCCGCATCTGCCATATGGTCACACCATCCCTCCTGCTCACAGGGTTTGGGGTGACAAATTCATCTGACCGCGAGATCCGGATTATCCTGACCCTCGACCCACTGCACTCCACTCCTTGCACATCCACAGATTCGCAGCGCCACCACCCGCCGTCTGATGTACCGGGCACCAGCAATAGCTCGATCTCGTAGGGACATCATTCTCCACGTCACTGCTCAGGCGGCTTTCGTCTTGACTCCTCGAAAGCATCATGTTATTCGCACAGGCTAATGTGTTATTCCACCAATACAAAGACATATCCCCCTGCGGCTCATGACAACCCGCAGGCCTTCGGGATGCGCGATTCATTGTTTCGCAAGCTGCAGCGGGGTGCGATTGAAGTTCTTTGTGCCGGGGCAATCATCCTCAGCTTCCTGGGATCAGTATGCGCCGAGGAGCCATCTGCGCTCACAGAAACACTCTCACCCCAATCCACCAACACCCCTGGTCCCATTCCTGCCGCCGGTGACCCAGTCACGATTGATCCCTTCATACAGTTACGGGGATCTGTATGGCGAACCAAGGCTGGGATCGTTTTTCTCAAGACCCCGATCGGACTGCTGACTCTCACTTCCAAAACAACGTTGAAGGATCTCAAAGCCTCGCAGGAAGTACGTTTTTGGGTGCATGAGCGCCATTCCGTCGTCGAAATCCGAAAGAGGGCCGATGGATCCCTAGTCCATCGCTACCTCAGCGGGCCTATGACGTCCGGGACCGATGCGCCAAGAACGTTACGCTGGTGGGGGCCTGACGGTGACCAGGCTGTCCATGTCGGCACACAGGAAGAACGCCTCACCGGCTATCATGAGGGAGATCCTCTGACCGTCGAAGTTGATGAAACGAATACCATCAGTGGAGTGCATGATTTACAGTTCGACATCCAAGTCAATCAGGCCCCGCCGGTCGGCGCCGATGTGCAGATCCTCCTTTCGGGAACCGTGGCCAAGCTCAAATCCAACTTCGTCTTTGTCCGCACACCCATCGGCCTAGTCATGCTCAACTCGAAAATCGGGGTCCCTCGTGTGAAGGTGGGACAACCGTTGACATTGTATATCGACCATGAGCATGTGACCGTCACCGTTCCAACCACAGAGACGCTAACTCCCCGGCGCAGTGCCTCACCAACCCCCTAACCGACACCCATACTAGCGGCCCTGCTCGAGCAGGATGCTCAAAATGGCCGTTCAGCAAGGCCGCAGCGAGCGAAGAGGCGAGGCGTACGCTTCGGTACGTTGAGCCTCTGAGCGATGCGAGAACGACGCTGACGGACTTTTTCAGCATCCTGCTAGGTTTGCTTGACAGGCCTCAGCCGACCCCCTAGACTCCGCCCCAATCATGTGCGCCAATATTTCCCAAACGCCTCCCCAACGCCCAGCCATGCAAGAGCCTGATAAGTTTGATAGGCTGTACCGAGACCATGTCGATCTGATTTATCGGTACGCCTATCGCCTGTGCGGCGAAACGGAGTCGGCGAAGGATCTCGTTCAAGAAACCTTTCTTAATGCCTACCAGGGACTCAAAGACTTTCGAGGCGAGGCACGGATCTCCACCTGGCTGTACACCATCGCCTCACGGGCCTGCATACGGATGCGGCGCAAGCGCAAAGGGCAACCAGAACACGAGTTGTCGATCGAGGAGTTCGTGCCCACCTCCGAGGGAGAATTTCGCCTCCAGATCCCGATGGACGGGCTCAGTCCCGAAGAGGCACTGCAGAACAAAGAGCTCAGGCAGGCCCTCGACCAGGCGATCGAGAAACTACCTCAAAAGTATCGGATGGCTCTAGTGCTCCGCGATATGGAAGGGTTGAGTGCCAAAGAAGTGGGGACCATCATGGGCTTGAATGAACGAGCCGTAAAATCGCGACTGCACCGAGCACGCTTGTTTGTGCGGCGAGAACTCAGCGCCCGCGGCATCACCCACCACGATGACCACAAGTCTGGAGGCTTGCGCTCATGACCAAGAAAAAGACGGCAGCGCCAAAAAAACGGTCCAGGCCGGCGTCCCACCACCATACCCATGGCCAAGGCCATTGCGTGGATCTGCTCCGGCAGTTGTCGGCCTATATCGACGATGAACTCCCCTCCGACATTTGCCGGGAGATACGCCAACATCTGGGAGCCTGCCAGAATTGCGAAGTCTTCATTGCCTCCCTCCAGCACACAGTGACGCTCTGCCAACATCATCCTGCCCCACCGTTGAACTCGGCCGACCGGGCGAACATGCGCCGCGCGATTCTCGATGGGGCCAATGCACGGTGAAAAGGACGATCGGGTTCATATGTCTGGCCCTACTACTCACAGCTCCCGCAAGAAGCCTATCCGACATTGGTCTTTCTACTTTCACAAACGGCAATGTTGAACAGACTCCTCGCGCACTCCCAGCCGAGGCCGAGGTGGAGTCGATCACCGTGGAGATCCGCTCGCGGATGTTCATCCCACAGCAGGTCCACTTGCATCATGACCGCAAGACCATGCTACGGTTCCGCAGCTACGACACGGAACTCCATACCGTGGTCGCCACGAAGCTCTTCTTCGGCACCGACCTCAACGTGGGGGGCAACGGAGCCCCGGAGTTCGGTCCAGACGGACTCAAGCGGGTGATCATCCCCGCTGAGGGCCTGGTTGAGCTTCAATTCATACCGGCACATACCGGAACCTTCTCTTACCTGTGCGACATGCCAGGTCACAACATGCAGGCCCTAATTGTAGTCGAATAGCCAGGAAAGAGGGCGTCCTTTTCCTACGCCATTCGTCTCTCGTCTAGCAGGCTGCAGAAAAACTCTCTAGATATGCAGGAATTTTATTTTTCAGCACGTTTGGAATAACAGGGGCACCCCTCGCAGGGTGCTCAAAAAGGCCATTCAGCAGGCCGCGGCGAGCGACCAAAGATGATTCCTCCAAGCTCGCTCGTTATCTTCTTTCATGGGGTGGCCTGGCTTGGTCCCCAACTGCGCACGTCCAACAGGACCCTCCGACTTCTTATATCTCTCTTAAAGGGAGTGACCAAGGCTGCCCTTTACTGCGCGCATCGAACGAACACCGTTTCACCGTGCGCGTTCTGCGAGCAAGAAGGGCACCTGGTCGCTCCCTCCCCTGCTGGCGGACTTTTTCAGCATCCTGTTAGCCTATTTCAGGTCCATAAAGCAGCGTGGTACAGTACCGCCTGCTTCTCGTCCCTTATATTAGGAGCCTGTCCGACATGATGCGCCTGCAGATCCTCCAACAGTGCCGGTTCAAGACCCTGTTCCTCGCCGGAACCCTATTGATCTTTATTGCAACGACCCTGATCGAAGCCTCAGCGGCATCAGCCGCTGCCGCTGTGAAGAAGTCGAAGCAAGCCATCACCTCTGCTGAAGCGACGGCTCAGCGTTACGCCAAAGCATTGGGAGCGGGAAACAAGGTGGGCGTCGGCCAGCTCGACTTCGCCTGCCAATATCCCCTCGTGGCCGCAGCCCCCAATGGCATCAAAAACTATCCGGCCGACTCCGACCTCGGCTACGACTCCTGCTGGCAGCGCCTGCGAGAGGCCCATGCCCCTACCCTCATCAGAACCGACATCGGCATGGAGGTCCTGTGGCCGAGTAATGGCGAACTGGTCTTTTTCAGTGAAGACGTAAACCGCTACCCCGCCTCGGCCTTCGTGACCGACTCGTTGGGTCTGAAACCACCGGGAACCGGATTCCATACTCACATTGTTGGAAGCACGCCGCTCCCTTCCGCCTCGTTCCGCCTTCGACCGAATGGCCCAATCGTGGCAGTGCCGACAACCTTGGTGAAATTGTCCATCAGTTACCAAGATCCCCTGACTGCTCCAGTGACCTACGCAGCTGGTTCGGTCAAGTGGACCAATACGATTAAGCGGACCAGACGCGCGCTGAAAAACATCACCACCCAGTGGATTGTCCTCTCCGGGCTCAAGAAACACGGATTCGCAGGCGACACAGCAGTCGTGAATCTTCCCGTCACCAGCGGCTCCATTTTCGGTAGCGGCAGGCAGGAACAGATTCCGTTTGTCACGGAAACCAGCCATGCCCTGACCGACTCGCTGGTCTGGTGGGGACCGACGGACAGCCCGGGGCTCTTAACTGCTGCGGCAGCTCGCGCCGCCACTTTTCCTGAATTGCGTGACCGCGTGGCCATGTTGAACCGCGTGCTCATCATCGATCCCAATCAGGTCGATGCCCTCATGGTGCTGAGCCAACACCTCTATGCCGTCGTCCTGCGCGAGGCCATCCCCTTCCACAAACTCACGGTGAATGATCCGGCGCTTGCCTTGGTGGTAAACGAGCATTTCTGGAACATCTATTCCCAATCAGTGCGCATGGACCTGTCGCTGGGAATGGAGATGGGAGGGTTCGACAAACCGACGACCGCCGACTACCTGTACCGCATGCTCTCAGCCATGCAAACCTTGGCCGTCGTACGGCCGGACCAACTCGATAACCGATTTCGATTGGGCGTGGCATTGCGCTGGAATAACGATCAACAAGCCTCGATCGAAACCCACCGATCCTTAGTCAACGTCATCCCGGCTGAGCAACGAGCCGGCAGAGCCGAAGCCCTGCTCCAACTGGCCTGGTCCCGCGTCAACAAAGTGGCCTGGAACCGCATCTTCGACGACTCGGATATTCGGGCCGCCTATCAAGATGCCGATGAAGCGCTCACGCTCGCTGACCTGCCGCTCGATAAATTCATGGCCGAATACACCAAATCCTACAGTTTGCTGTTCACCCCGGATCGGGACAATCGAGCACTCTTGGAGCGATTGACGGAAGCCAAACGATGGTTTGTTGAAATTCCCGGCCAGACGCCGGATATCTGGAACTTCTTCGTTGGGGCAGAATCGCTGAAGGCGGTGCTGGACACAGATCCTATCTTCAAGCCTTTGTTGGCTCAGGCGGAAGAAAAGAAAGGGTGAGGGATGGAGGCTGATGATCTTCTTTGCTCGCGCAACGCGCGGCCTCAGAAGGATGGGAAGGGAACGGCCAGGTGCCCTTCTTGCTCGCAGAACGCGCACGGTGAAACGGTGCTCGTTCGATGCGCGCAGTAAAGGGCAGCCTTGGCCGCCCCCTTGAACGAAAGTTTTGCGCATTGGGGCCCTCGCCAGGGCTACTGGCACGTCTCGGCGTGCCAGTGGGTGGGCGGGTGAGAAAACCGCACGCAGTGGAAGATCAATCAGCCCCCATCCCTAGAGAGATAACGAGCAAGCTTGGAAAGATCCTATTTTGATCACTCGCTGCGGCCTTGCTTGGGAAAAGGCGCGCCCATGGGCGAAGAGGCTGTCTTGGCAGACTCAGGGCGGGATGGTGAAGTAGCCGCCAGGGTTGGGCGGGTGAGAAATCGAGCCTTTTTGAGCACCCTGCGACTACTTTGACATCGGCGCCCACGGAAGATTCCATCAGCGTTTTGTGTATGAACTGAGTTTTTCAGCAGCCTGCTAGAAACCGTAACCTTTTCGCGTCGCTTCGCGTACCTTGCTCGTCCATGTTCAGGCTCAGCGCAAACCCGTCCGATCTGCGTTTCCCTCCTGTCGATTCGGCATCGCCTGAAGGCCTGCTTGCTGTCGGAGGCGACCTGAGACCAGAACGATTGCTCGAAGCCTACCGACATGGCATCTTTCCCTGGTACAGCGACGATCAGCCCATCTTGTGGTGGTCGCCCGATCCACGGACAGTCCTCTTTCCAGACAAACTCCATATCTCGCGCAGCCTGAAGAGAAGCCTTCGTCCCGGCCTATTCAGCGTCACGCTCGACCGGTGCTTTCGCGACGTGATGCAGCATTGCGCAGGACCAAGACCGCAATATCCAGACGGCGGTACCTGGATCACGGCGGAGATGCTCGAAGCCTACACGCGCTTACACGAACAAGGCTACGCCCATTCCGTTGAAACCTGGCAGGAAGGACAGTTGGTTGGCGGACTCTATGGCGTGGCGCTCGGCGGCGCCTTTTTCGCAGAGTCGATGTTCACCCGTGCATCCGATGCCTCGAAAGTCGCGTTGGTCTCGCTTGTGCGCCAACTCCAGACCTGGGGATTTCGCCTCATGGACTGCCAACAATCCTCGCCGCATGTGACGCGCTTCGGAGCCGAAGAAATCCCCCGCCGAGACTTTCTCGATCACCTGTACCGCGGCGCTCGCACTTCCTGAACGGCGCGGGCGCTGGCAGTTCGACATTCCATGATATAAGTCGTGAGCCAGTAGCTCAGTCGTACACCTTACAACAAGTTGATGTTACTGCAAATTTACACTGGCGGGGCAAGGCACGACTCACACGAACTCTACAGCAACGTCGGAGTCTGCCTGTTTAGTGCCTATGCAACAGTGCTCCCCCTCCACCTTGACCGCCCCAGGGCTCCGCGCCATACTGCGCTCCCATGCGCGCCCTATTCGTCATAATTCTCCTCACCGCACTCGTCCTCCTCTCTGGGCATGCGTTAGCTTCCCCACCGATCGACATTTCGGCAGAAGAACTGCAAACGCTGCAAACACAGGCAACACAAGGCAGCGCGGATGCGCAGAACGCCCTCGGGCAGATGTATGCCCAGGGACGGGGCGTGCCACAAGATTACGCGAAGGCGCGGCAGTGGTTTGAGAAAGCGGCAATCCAGGGTCACGCGGAGGCGCAGTACAATCTCGGGGTGCCGTATGCCTTTGGGCACGGCGTACCGCAAGATTATGCGAAGGCGCGGCAATGGTTTGAACAAGCGGCAGCCCAGGGATACGCGATGGCGCAATACAACCTCGGGGTGCTGTATTACCAGGGACTGGGCGTGCCGAAGGATTATGCGAAGGCGCGACAGTGGTACGAGAAAGCCGCCGCCCAGGGCTACGCGATGGCGCAGTACAACCTTGGGGTACTGCATGAGAAGGGACAGGGCGTGCCGCAGGATTATGCGAAGGCGCGACAGTGGTACGAGAAAGCCGCGGCGCAGGGTAACGCGCACGCGCAAAACAACCTCGGGGAACTGTATTACGCGGGACTCGGCATCCCAAAGGACTATGTGCGGGCATATATGTGGTACAACCTCGCAGCAATCCACTCGACGGGTGACTTAGAGAAGTGGTCAGCAGACAATCGCGAAAGTGTCGCACGTCGTATGACTGACACGCAGATTGCAAAAGGCCAACAACTCTCGCAACAGTGTCAGGCACAGCAGTTCAAGGGCTGCTGAGGAGGATCCGCCGCGTCATGTAGTGATCGGTTGTACCTAAGCGGGGATGGAGACCGACTCCAAAGAATGCAGCGGCTCATCGCCAAGTTGTTATACGAACCCGGAGTAAAAGAACCGTTGACCGAACCTGACTATAAGCGACCATTTGAACAAGGTGATTTCCGAGGTTATTTCAAGTGGACCAGAAAACTCACCGCCCAGCTTGGTGGCGTGCTTTATCATGCATGCCATGACGACGGACTTAGAAGTATTCTCAAGAACAACGAGCTTGGGCTTCGAAGCAAGTGGTCGTTGAGATTACCCAAACACGGAGAATGGTCGGCACCTGGGACATGGGTAGGACTGAACTATTTTAGTAAAGGGAACTATTACGGCCCGTTCGTACTAGAATTTCCGCTACGTGCACTAAACGACCGACATTTTATGGTTTTCAGACGCCAAGGCAACGATCGCCACAGACATTTCTTTGTTCAGTATGAAGCGAGAATCCCCGTGTACAGTTTTGGCAAACAGCTGTGGCGTAACATCAATCCTGCAACGTACTTTCAGGATGTGAATGGGGACGATTTAGAGATGAAGCCTGGGGCTATCTATGACATTGTCATTACACAGCCGTTGAGCTTAAAAGGTGTATCTATAAAAGCAGTCAACCATCCTTGGTGTGTTGCCCAAATTTGTAATAATGGAATAAGTCTGAGGCGAAGCAGACGAGAATTAGCTGATATTGCAAAAGATGAATTTTATGACTGGCTTTCTGAAAGTGAAGAGTACAGAAAACTTTTTAGCCGCTTTAATATCCTTAACCGCCAACATATCGAATTATTCGATCCAGATGACGACACTTAATCGCATAACAATCGGCTCCAGACGGCGCACTACCCGCTCGGCTGAGCTGGGGCGTTACTGAACAGACAATGAGGTGGACGAACAAGAAACGACACGAAGTCTATGCACCCCCATTCGATCAAGCGTTGAGGTCGCAACACGGTCGTATCGCAGAGCGATTCTCCGCTCATTCCATCTCACTCAATCTCACTGCTTTTCGAGTTGCAGGTCGTTGATCTCCTGAGTCAATGTCCGTGAAACTCCCGTCAGTGTTGAGGGTGCTGAAATGGCTCCGAATCAAATCCCGCCTCCGGCACCGTCTCTATAGACTCCCGCACGGCAAGATGCTGCATTGTCCGCATGGGATTTCCATTCGTGTCGTATCGGGGATCACTTTATCTGATCGGCAACAGACAAGACCTTGGATTCAGGAATGTCATGACTATCGGAAACGTTTTTCAGCACGGAGGAGTTATGGATTCTGTCTATGTAACAACGAGGGGTCGGATTGTCATTCCAGCTCGGCTTCGTCGAAAACTTGGCATCAAGCCAGGCACGAAGGTGTGCTTCATCGAGCATGGGAGTGACATCCTCTTTCAGCCAGTCACGAAGGAGTACGTTCGAAGTATGTGTGGCATGCTCAAGGACACAACATCAGCGACTGCAGAATTGCTGATCGAGCGTAAGAAGGATCGAGAACGAGAGCAGGCCATATTTGGGCGACTTCGTTGATCTCCATCTGCGCACGTACATTTCAACCTTCTCTTGGTAAGGAGTGGCCAGGGCTGGCCTTCACTCCGCGCATCGAGCGAAATAAATGCTCCCTCCAAGCTTGCTTGTTATATCTTCAGGGATGGGGGCTGATTGATCTTCCACTGCGCGCGCTTTCTCACCCGCCCACCCACTGGCACGCCGAGACGTGCCATTAGCCCGGGCGAGGGCCTTCCAATTCGCTACATACCTCACATTTAGAGGAGTGGCCAAGGCTGCCCTTTACTGCGCGCATCGAACGAGCACGGTTTCACCGTGCGCGTTCTGCGAGCAAGAAGGGCACCTGGCCGCTCCTCCCATCCTTCTGAGGCCGCGCGTTGCGCGAGCACAGAAGATCATCAGGCTCCATCCCCTCCTCTGTTCCGCGAGCAGGAGGACGACCAGGCTGCCCTATTTCTTTCCCATCTTCGCCAGCTCCTCAAAGTAATGCGCAAACGCCTTCATCCCGCCGGAGGCTTGGCCCCAGTCGAAGTATTCATTCGGCGCATGGTACCCATGCTCAGGCAGACTCAATCCCATAAACAGGATCGGCACCTTCCAGGCTTTCTGCATCGTGACCACTGCGCCGATCGATCCTCCTTCGCGGACGAAGGCCGGTTCTTTCCCAAACCCAGCCTTCACCGCCCGCTTCACACAATCGACATAAGGCCCGTCGAAACTGCCCTTGAACGGATGCAGCATCCCTTCCCGCTCCACCTTCACGTTCGGATTCAGCTTGGCGACATGTTTCTTGAGTAACGCAAAGACCTTTTCTGGAGTTTGATTCGGCACCAATCGCATACTCACTTTGAGTTCGCCATGGCCCGGCACGATCGTCTTCACCCCTGGCCCATGATAGCCGCCGGTCAGGCCGTGCACCTCAAACGTCGGCGCAGCCCAAATCCGGCGCATGATCTCGGCGGGATCGTTCGTGCGGAGTGTCTGAAATCCATAGGCCTGCTTGAAGCTCTTGACCTGGAAACCTGACGCGAGAAAGCTCTTGATCTCCGCTTTAGTCGGATCGACCACATCCTGATAGAACCCGGGGATCTTCACCTTGCCGGTCTTGGCATCGACGCAGGCTTGCGCCACTTCCATCAGTTCCGCGAGCGGATTACGCGCGGCGCCACCGGTCACGCCGGAATGGGCATCCTTCGTTCCGGTGCGAAGCATGAGTCGCGCGCCCAGCAGACCGCGCAGACCGTAGGGCATGGCAGGCTTTCCCTTGGCGAGCCAGATGGTGTCCGACACCACGACTGAATCCGGTCGAGGAATAGCCGCTCGATTTTTCAGCCCACCGGCAAAATGCGGACTGCCGATTTCTTCTTCCAGCTCCCAGAGAAATCGGACGTTGATCGGGACTCCTTGCTCGATCGCGTACCTTGCGCCGAACAGGGCCGAGAGCGCCGGACCCTTGTCATCCGTCGCACCACGGCCATGATACATCCCGTTCTCGTTCTTGAACGCAAAGGGCGCCTGTTTCCATTCCGGCTCCTGCGCCGGTTGCACATCCATATGGTTATAGATAGTGACCGTCGGATGATGGGCTCCAGTCGTCCAGCCTCCCGACACGATCGGGTAACCGCCTGTCTCTACGATCTGGACCTCAGCCCCCAAATCCGTGAGGACCTGCCGAGCGAAGTCCGCCATCCGCCGGATGTCGAGAGACTTGGCCGGGTCCATGCTGATCGAAGGGATCTCCACCATCTGGCCCAGCAGATCTTCAAATCGTGGACGGGTATCTGTGATATAGCGTTCGAGGCGTGTGTGATCGATCATTAGTAATTCTCCAGAAAAGGTCGGCGGATTATAACGAGTTCGTCGAGAGGGCGGAAGGGACTTCTACTACGACCTTCTGTAAAATAGAACCGTGACACACCGCAGCACTTCTCGTGCACAAACATTGGTCAGTCTCCTCTCCGTCCTCTGGCTTGGGTGGTCTATGGCCGGCTCTTCCTGTGCCTCAGCCGCTGAGCCTATCACCATTCGCGAGATCGTTGACGAGCCAAAGTCGTTTCATTTGAAACAGGTCACGTTGCAGGGCACGGTTCGCAATGTGACGCCGCTCGATCCCTACAAGCTCCAGGCCGGCACGATGTGCTACGGCGCCTACTTGTTCTACCTGGAAGACGAAACATCCTCGATCAACGTCGCCGTCTACGGACGTTGCGGAATCCCAACCGTCAAAGACCCCGATGTTGAAGACGGGCAACGAATTGAACTTACTGCCACGATCCAGTCGCCGAGTCACGGGGGCTACTATTTGAGTTTTCAAGGGGTGAAGGTGGCGAGAGATAAAGAAAGCGTCATTCAAGCGGTGGCGGATCGAATTACCCCGCTGCTCGATGAGACGAAGCCCTAACCCACATTACTCATGAACGCTTCTGCTACAATCACCGATCCGCTGCTACGACGAGCCTACGGCCAGCGGGCTCGCCCCTCGAACCTTCAACGTACTGTTGGGGACAGGCAACCGCCGCAAACTGGCGGAGCCAGTCCCCTGGCCTCCGTGCGCTGGTCTCGCGATGCGGCTCAGCGATTTTGCGACGAACCGTCATGAATAATGTGGGCTAATGACAGACTTTCTAGGCAGGGTCGTACCGGAGAACAGGACAATCGGCTGGATCGGTACCGGCGTGATGGGCTCATCGATGTGTGGCCATCTGCTCACAGCCGGCTATCGCGTGACCATCCATAGCCGCACGCAGTCGAAGGCGCAACCATTGCTCGATCGCGGCGCGCAATGGGCCGAGAGTCCGCGGGCTGCAGCGGCCAAATCTGATGTCCTTTTCACAATGGTCGGTTTTCCCCAGGACGTGCGCACCGTTTATTTCGACAAGACTGGAGTCCTGGCCGGCGCGCGATCTGGGATGACCCTCATCGACATGACGACGACACAACCCTCATTGAGCCGTGAAATTGCAGCAGCTGCCTCAGCGAAAGATCTATCGGCTATCGATGCACCTGTCTCTGGTGGCGACGTCGGCGCGAAGCATGCATCGCTCTCGATCATGATCGGCGGCGACAGGACATCCGTTCAAGCCGTACTGCCGCTGTTCGAACTATTGGGGAAAAAGATCGTGCATCAGGGAGGGCCAGGAACTGGGCAACAGGCAAAGCTTTGCAACCAGATCGTGATTGCCGGCACGATGGTCGGCGTCTGCGAGAGTTTGCTCTATGGCTATAAAGCGGGCCTCGATCTGACCCGCATGCTCGAATCGATCCGGGGCGGCGCAGCCGCCTGTTGGACGTTAGACAATCTGGCGCCGAAAATTCTACAGCGCAACTTCGACCCAGGATTTTTTGTCGAGCATTTCATCAAGGACATGGGGCTCGCGCTGGAGGAATCGAAACGTATGGGCCTCGTACTTCCCGGACTCACGTTGGTGCACCAGCTCTACCAGACCGTCCAAACGCTCGGGCATGGCCGTAGCGGAACCCACGCGCTGATACTGGCGCTTGAAGACCTCTGCAAAGTCCATGTGAGTGCATCACCGGCATAAATCTCCGCTCCTCCATGGTGATCACGCTCTTGCTCTTGCTCTTCCTCACCGCTGATGTAAGAAATCGTAGAAAGAAAATGACGGTGGGTCATTCCGTCCGGAGCCGATATCCAACTCCCAGCTCCGTGACCAGGTAACGTGGATGGGACGGGTTTTCCTCAAGCTTGTTTCTCAACTGGCGCATATACACTCGCAGATAATGCCCTTCCTCCACGTGCAGCGGACCCCACACTTCTTTTAGAAGCTGACGGTGAGTCATCACCCTGCCGGCGTACCGGATCAGCGTCGTGAGCAGCTTGTATTCGATCGGCGTGAGGTGAATTTCTTTCGCCGACACAAACACCTGTCGCCGCCCAAGATCCACTTTCAGATCGCCGAGGGTAAACACCGGCTCGGCCGGTTCTCCCGGCGGTCCGGCGATATGCCGAAGCGCGGCACGCATCCGCGCGAGCAGCTCGTTGACTCCGAACGGTTTGGTGACATAATCATCGGCTCCCAAGTCGAGCGCGGCAACCTTCGCCTGTTCTTGTTCGCGGGCCGACAGCACGAGAATCGGGATAGTGGACCACTCGCGGACTCGCCGAATAACCTCGGTCCCATCAACATCGGGAAGACCCAAATCGAGCAAGATGATGTCTGGATTTCTCGCCTTCGCCTGCGCAAGCCCGTCCGCTCCAGTGGTCGCCTCATAGAGACGGTAGCCATGGGCGGGTAAGGAGGTCCGAAGAAATCGCCGGATCTCCGCTTCATCTTCGATGAGGAGGACGGTCGCCTCGTGAATTGCCATGGCAGCTCAGGATCCTTCCATTCCCTCACACGACCGGATGGCGTTCGGCCTCTTCCGGCTCGATCGTCGGCTGAGCCTGCTCGATCGGAAGAGTGAACCGGAACACGGCGCCGCCACCGGGACGCTTTTCAACCCAAATCCGTCCGCCATGAGCTTCGATGATGCCTCTGCAAACCGTGAGGCCAAGCCCCACACCCCCCTCACGGGCCGGACCGGCCCGATAGAACTTATCGAAGATGCGCTGTTCATCGCCGGGTGGAATCCCGGGCCCTCGATCGGCGATCTCAAAAACCAGTTCGTGATCGGAGGCCTTTGCAGATAGCTCGATGGCCGTGGAAGGAGGGGTAAATTTTAGGGCATTCTCAAGCAGGTTGATCAAGACTTGTTCCATCAATACACCATCCACGAGCACAAGCGGCAGGTCTGGAGGGAAATTGGTGCCTACGTGATGCCCACTCAACCGACTCTCCACGCGCGTCAATGCGGCTCCTACAATCTCTTCGACCGGGTGCCACTCTTTTTGCAACTGCACTGCGCCGGATTCTAGCCTCGTCATGTCCAATAAATTTCGAACCAGCCGATCCAGCCGATGCGCCTCATTATAGATGGACTGCGCCAACTCATGACGCGCCGCGGGACCAAGCTGGTCTTGCTCTTCAAGGAGACCGCTGGCGGCTCCGGTAATCGTCGCCAGGGGCGTCCGGAGATCGTGGGAAACAGAACTGAGGATGGCATTGCGCATTCGTTCTGTCTCCACCGAGACGTGCGCCTGCTGCGCTTCGTCGGCCAAACGGGCACGTTCCAAGGCAAGGGCTATCTGGTTAGCCAGGACTTCAAGAAGATGCAGTTGCTCCATATCCAGGAAACGCGTCGCGAGGGTTGGACGGACCGCCAACACGCCGATAGGACCCTTTGATCCGACCAATGGCAGATACAAGGCACTGGCACCCGGCAATGTATCGCTGCCCAAGCCCGCCCGCTCGCCATGCTCGAAGACCCATTGCGCCACTCCCGATTCTTTTGGATCGAATTCGAAGAACAGTTGCTCGTCCCGTTGAAGGACCAAACGCTTGTTGAGATCCGCCACAAAAACGGCCGCCTGGCTATCGAACACCTCTCGGACGTGTTTCACAGCCAGTTGTGTGAGGGTGGCCAGCCCACGGTGAGTGGCCAGCTCGCGGCTCAAGGCATAGAGGACCGCCGTACGTCGTTCCTGATGACGAGCCAGGTCGGCCTGTTGCTTGGTACGGACGGCCAGCCCGCTGATCGTCAGCGCAACGACCAACATGACGGCAAACGTCAGGAGATACTGAATGTCCGACACGGCAAAGGTGAGATACGGAGGGACAAAGAAAAAGTCGAACGCGGCGACACTCAGGACTGATGCGAGGACCGACGGCCCTCGTCCATAACGGATCGCCACGAGAACCACTCCCATCAAGTACACCATAATGAGATTGGTGGTGCTGAAATACGGAAACATCAGCCATGCGAGGGCGGTCGAGAGCGCGACGCCCACCACGCCAAACCCGTAGGATGACCACTCACTGCTCCGTTTCACAGCCTGACTCGCCAACGGGCGGCTTTCACCGGCCTCGCCAGTGATCACATAAATGTCCGTCTCCCCGCTCTGTTGCACGAGATCAGCCACGACTGACCCGAACACCACCTCCTTCCATCGGGCACGGACCGGCTTCCCAACGATGATCTTGGACACATTTCTCATGCGGGCATAGGTCAGCAGTTCCTGCACGACATTGGCTCCGCTCAACATCACCGTCTCAGCGCCAAGCATTTCCGCGAGCCGAAGCGTCTGATTTGCCCGGTCGCGGTCGGCTTGAGGCATGCGTAGATGCCTGGGAGTCTGCACGTACACGGCGATCCATTTCGCATGGAGACCCGTCGCCATCGTTCTGGCAGCCCTCACTAACCGGGGTCCTCTGGGCTTCATGTTCACACAGACCATGATGGTTTCGGCGGCAGGCCATGTACGGACCACGGCATGGTCGCGGCGGTAGACCTCCATCTGCTGGTCCACCCGCTCCGCCGTCCGACGCAAGGCTAATTCCCGCAAGGCAATCAGATTCCCCTTGCGGAAGAAATTGTGGAGCGCATGTTGCGCTTGCTCCGGCAGATAGACCTTGCCGTCTTTGAGGCGTTGAAGGAGGTCGTCTGGGGGAAGGTCGATCAGCTCGACATCATCGGCCTGTTCGAGCACCGAGTCCGGCACTGTTTCATTCACCCGAACACTTGTGATCTGAGCCACCACATCGTTCAGACTCTCCATGTGTTGCACGTTGACGGTCGTATAGACGTTGATGCCCGCCTTCAAGAGTTCCATGACGTCTTGCCATCGTTTCGGGTGCCGAGAACCAGGGGCATTGGTATGGGCCAGCTCATCCATCAGAATGAGCTGAGGATGCCGTGCGAGCGCTCGCGTCAAGATCGAATTCCTGCAATGTCGTTCCGCGATGCTCGACCACGCGTGGCGGCAGAATCGTCAGCCCTTCCAGCAGGGCCTCTGTTTCCGCACGACCGTGCGTTTCGACCCACCCGATGACCACATCGACCCCGTCACTCCGTTGCTCGTGCGCAGCCTGCAACATCGCGTAGGTTTTCCCCACGCCCGCCGTGGCGCCGAAAAATACCTTGAGCTTGCCGCGCGCCTGCTTGGCCTCTTCAGTCTGCACGCGCCTCAGCAAGGTATCGGGATCGGGTCGTCGTTCTTCCATCAGATGTGTGCGATCGGTGACACGGAGTGCAGTCCAGATGGGAACGGTCGTATCAGTGTAAAAGAGATTCCAGATCGGTCAATGAGTGCTCATGCCGTTTACGACACTACAGTTATCGTGGTTCCGGGAATGATCGTATTAGTGGATCTCTTTCACGTGACGGTCCACGCGAGATTAACTCGACATTGACTGGACATTGCCGACCTTACCCCCGTTGAGGCAAGTCCTGAATCATCTCGAGTTTAAAAGGAATGGTGTAGGACTTGCCGTCGAACAATGTTCGTGTCGGATCAGCCATGCATCTGCTTGCTTCGTGAAAATGGCAGTACATTGACCTTGTGAAACTTGCTGGAGTACTCCACTCCTCCCTCCACTCCTCCCGACTTTGTATTCATACTCATAGGTGGCCCATCCGGATCTCCCTGCGACGCTAGGCTTGATATTCATGACGTTGGATGAAATGCCGATAGGTTCGCCAAGATTAATCTGCTCCAACACCCCTGCAAGGTATTTACTTTTGTCCTTGAGTGTTTCTGATTTCCCATCTTTGATTCCTGCATAATCTTGCGCGTAGAACCGGAGAATGGATAGGGAGTCTTTCATACTGTAAAATTGTGACTCAGCAGTCGCAACCTCGTTGAGGGTTGTGATGATGAGGCCTTCTTCTTGGGTGATCGCATCTCCCTTTGCATTCTGTTGCGACGTAGAGGCATCGTCTTTGCCGGTGCACCCATGAATCAGAATCAGTGCGAAGAGAAAGGCAATCGTTCTGACAGGTAACTTCATATAAGGCCCTCGTAGTCGCTTGCCCATGAAATCAATGTCGGGTTCCCCAATGATTTCGCGCATGGTTTTTCTGCGAGAGCACTCACAGTGAGTGTGAAGAGGAACGAAGCCTACACGAATCCTCTAGCCAGTCGTTTTACTTCACTGTATCCAGTGCAAGATTCAATGCCAGTACGTTCACCCGGGGTTCTCCGAGAATCCCAAGCTGACGTCCCTCCGTATGCTGAGACACAAGTTGGCGAACCACGGCTTCTTCCATCCTCCGGGCATGCGCGACTCGTCGCACCTGGTATGCCGCAGACGCGGGACTGATATGCGGATCGAGACCGCTCCCTGAGGCGGTGACCAAATCCACCGGAAGGGGAAGAGGATTGTCTGGGTCGGCAGTCTTGAGCGCGTCGATGCGAGCCTGCACGGCTTTTATCAGCGCGTCATTGGTCGGGCCCAGATTGGACCCGGACGAGGCGGCGGCGTTGTAGGGGAACGGTGACGTGGCGGAAGGACGGCCCCAGAAATACTTCGGCGCGTCGAACGGCTGGCCGATCAACGATGATCCGACCGGCTTGCCGTCGATCAGGATCAGGCTCCCGTTGGCTTGCCGTGGAAACAGCACCTGAGCAAGACCTGTGATCACGAGCGGGTACAGAACCCCGGTGATCAGGGTCAGGGCGACGAGTGACACCAAAGCCGGGCGAAGTTGGGTCCGCATGTATACCTCCTCAGACTAAACGCAGAGCGACAAGCAACAAATCGATGAGCTTGATTCCCACGAATGGCACAATGATCCCTCCCAACCCATAGACCAGGAGATGCCGGCTTAGCAGCCGCGCGGCGCCGATCGGTTGATACCGGATACCACGGAGGGCGAGGGGAATGAGAACGATAATGATCAGCGCGTTGAATATCACGGCCGACAACACGGCACTGGCCGGCGTCGCCAGTCCCATAATATTGAGCACGCTGAGCGCGGGATAGGTCGAGGCGAACGCAGCGGGAATGATCGCGAAATACTTTGCGACATCATTTGCGATGCTGAAGGTGGTCAAGGCTCCGCGGGTCATCAAGAGTTGCTTGCCGATTTCCACGATCTCAATAAGCTTGGTCGGGTTGGAATCTAGATCGACCAGATTGCCGGCTTCCTTCGCGGCCTGTGTGCCGGTGTTCATGGCCACCGCGACATCCGCCTGGGCGAGGGCCGGCGCGTCGTTCGTGCCATCCCCCGTCATCGCGACGAGCCGGCCACCGGCCTGCATCTCGCGAATCAACTTGAGCTTGGCTTCCGGCGTGGCCTGCGCCAGGAAATCGTCCACACCGGCTTCTGCCGCCACGGCTGCCGCAGTCTGTGGATTGTCGCCGGTGATCATCACCGTCTTGATGCCCATGCGTCGCAATTCGGCAAACCGCTCTTTGATCCCACCCTTGACGATATCTTTCAGGTAGATCACGCCCAGCACATGTGGCCCCTCCGCCACGACCAGCGGTGTGCCCCCCTGCTTCGCAATGGTCTCCACCTGTAAGCGGACCGCTTGAGAAAAGTGCCCACCCCGTTCCGTCACATAGGCTTCGATCGCGCCGTCAGACCCCTTGCGTATTTCCCGCCCGTTCAAATTGACGCCGCTCATGCTGGTTTGAGCCGTAAAGGGAATGAATGTTGCGCCTAACTCGTGAATGTCGCGCGCTCCCAATCCATATTTTTCCTTGGCCAGGACCACGATGCTGCGCCCTTCCGGCGTCTCGTCCGCCAGCGACGAAAGCTGGGCCGCATCGGCCAGCGCCTGATCGCTCACCCCCTCAGCCGGAAAGAACGCAGTCGCCTGGCGATTGCCCAGCGTGATGGTGCCGGTCTTGTCGAGCAGCAACACATCCACGTCGCCCGCCGCTTCGACCGCCTTCCCCGACATGGCGATGACATTGGCCTGTACCATTCGATCCATACCGGCAATGCCGATGGCAGAGAGCAATCCTCCTATCGTAGTCGGAATCAAACACACCAACAGCGCGACTAAGACCGTCACCGTGACAGGGGCCCCCTGACCTGCCGACTGCACACTGTAGAGGGAAAAGGGGAGCAGCGTGGCCGTTGCCAAGAGAAAGATGACCGTGAGTGCCGCCAGCAGAATGTTAAGGGCGATCTCATTCGGTGTCTTTTGGCGCTTGGCCCCCTCGACCATGGCAATCATCCGGTCCAGAAATGTCTCGCCGGGGTTAGCCGTGACTCGTATGACCAACCAATCCGACAGGACACGTGTTCCACCTGTCACGGCGCTGCGATCGCCGCTCTCTCGAATAACGGGAGCGCTTTCGCCGGTGATGGCACTTTCGTTCACCGAGGCGATGCCTTGGATGACCTCCCCGTCACAGGGGATAAAATCGCCGGCCTCCACCAAGACGACATCTCCACGCGTCAAGGCGCTCGCCTGGACGGTGGAGGATGGAGCGCTGAGATACTGGCCGCCGGACTCAGGCTGGCCCAGCTTCTTCGCGTTCATTTCACGCCGGGAACTGCGCAGCGATTCCGCCTGTGCTTTTCCGCGCCCTTCCGCCATCGCTTCGGCAAAGTTCGCGAACAACACGGTGAACCAGAGCCAGAGAGAGACGGCGAGGATAAACCAGACAGGCGCTTCGCCTGTTCCGAACAGCGCCTGGCATAATAGAATTGTGGTCAGCACACTCCCGACCGCAACCACGAACATGACCGGATTGCGAATTTGGTGGCGCGGATCAAGCTTCCGGAAGGATTCCAGCAGCGCCCGTTGCATAATCTGAGGATCGAACAATTGCCTTCTCTTGTCTTGCGTTGTCATCTCGAAATCCTCCACGCCGACGCCGTCATCGGCTCACCATCAGGATGTGTTCTACAATTGGTCCCAGGGCCAGGGCGGGCACGAAGGTGAGCGCGCCCACGAGCACGACGACGCCGATCAGCAGCACGATAAACAGCGGCGAGTGGGTCGGCAGGGTTCCAGGCCCAGCCGGCACGAGCTTTTTCCTTGCCAGCGCGCCTGCCAATGCCAACGTGGCAATCGCCAACCAGAAGCGAGAGATCAGCATCGCGAGTCCGCCGGTCACATTGTAGAAGGGCGTGTTGACACTCAGTCCACCGAATGCACTGCCGTTATTATTCCCCATCGAACTAAAGGCATAGAGCATCTCACTGAACCCATGGGCGCCTGGGTTGAAAATCGAGCTGGTACCGACGCCCGTCACCGACGCCACTGCTGTGAAGCTGAGGACTACCATCGGCATAATGAGAATCAACAACGAGGCCATCTTCATTTCATAGGGTTCAATTTTCTTCCCAAGATATTCAGGTGTTCTCCCGACCATCAGCCCTGCGACGAACACAGCGATGATGGCGAAGGCGATCATCCCGTAGAGACCCGAGCCGACCCCGCCGAATACCACTTCTCCGAACTGCATCAGGAAGAGCGGCACGAGCCCTCCCAAGGGTGTGTAGGAATCGTGCATCGAATTGACCGAGCCGTTCGAGGCCGCCGTGGTGGCGGCAGACCACAGAACGGAGTTCGCAATGCCGAATCGGATTTCTTTCCCTTCCATGTTCCCGCCCGATTGTCCTGCACTGGAAGTCTGATCGATCCCCAGAGCGGTGAAAGCCGGATTCCCGCTTTGCTCGGCCCATAGCCCCAGCGGAATAAAACAGAGGAGGAGAATCGTCATCGCCGCAAGGATGGCCCACCCCTGGCGCGTGTCTCCGACCATCATCCCAAACGTGTAGCAGAGCGCCGCCGGGATGAGCAGGATCGCGAGAACCTCGAGAAAATTGGACCAGGGCGTCGGGTTTTCAAACGGATGAGCAGAATTGACATTGAAGAATCCACCGCCGTTGGTCCCAAGCTGCTTGATCGCAATCTGAGAGGCGGCCGGTCCGACTGCAAGTACCTGTTCAGTTGCCGTCGCAGGCTCTGTTTTCGGCTGGCCCTGTTCATCCAGCACCGGCTGGCCGTTCGCATCCACTACGGGCGTGGCGTAACTGGCCGGCTGAAGCAATGTGGCGGTCTGGTATGGCGCGAAGGTTTGAACGACGCCTTGTGACACCAATAGCAAAGACAAGAGCAGGGCCAGCGGCAGGAGAATGTACAACGTGCTGCGGACGAGGTCCGTCCAAAAGTTGCCGATGGTCGTAGCGCTGCGTCGGGCCAAGCCCCTGATCAACGCGACCAGAATTGCCATCCCGGTTGCGGCGGACACAAAATTTTGCACGGTGAGTCCACCCATCTGAGTCAGATAGCTCAGCGTCGTTTCGCCTCCATAAGCCTGCCAGTTGGTATTGGTCGCGAAACTCGCAGCGGTGTTGAAGGCAAGATCGGTCGTGACGGCCCCCAGCCCCGCTGGATTCAGCGGCAGAAATCCTTGGAGTCGCTGCAATCCATAGACCGCGACCAGCCCCATCGCGTTGAATAACAGCATGGCGATCCCGTACGTTTTCCAGTCCATCTCCTCGGTTTGACGCACTCCACACAGACGATAGATAAGCCGTTCGAGAGGGCCCACTACGCGGTCGAGTCCACAGGCTTGACCTTCATACACCCGTGCCATATACCACCCCAGCGGCTTGGCCAACGCGAGCAGGACGACAAAGTAGAGTCCGATTTGAACCAATCCATTACTCATCATCAGAACCACTCCGGTTTCAGTAACGCGATCATGAGATAGACCAATAATCCCAATGACAGAATTCCACCGAGCACGTACATCACATTCATGGCCATGCCCTCCTTACAGTCGCTCCAGCGCCGAGATGAGCCAGCCGGACAGCAGAAAAAATATCGCTACGATGGCCAGATAGACGAGATCCATGTGCATACCCCCTCAATCGACGGCAAAGGAAATGTTGTCTCTATGTCCTGCTCTACTTGTCCGCATTCATAATAGGCCGCAAGAAGTAAAAAGGGTGTAAATACCGCGGAGACTCGGAAGCAATTTTCTTCTCGTTCGACTCTCTTTTGACTCTGCCGGACCAGCTTTGACGACAGGCTGCACGACGCTGGGGCCGTTGTGACCCTGTCCCAGCCTCTGTTGTAACTCATGCAACGCCGCACGCATATCTCGCCTGTACTGATCGCCGGCCAAATGGCGCTGGCCAACACGAACATGAGACGATTGGCTTTTGGTGGGATAGATATTCGTAATCATCGCCGTCGCTCCTCGTGATGCGTCCCCTGTCATGTCAAGAACCTTATCAAGCTCCGTGTCAGAACGGTGTTAAACCGGACCGAGAGAGTGTTAAGACGATATAAAAATTCACTGCAGAAGCTCATTGAAGAACACGGGGATTGCAATCCTGGGAAGCAAGGCTGTGCAGTATGATTTTCTACACTCAGGAAGGTGTCGTGGAGGTGCGGTTCGAATTCACGGCGGAGGTGCGGGGTTTCTCTTTCTCTTCGTGACCTTCAGGCTAAAGCCGGCGGTAATGCTTCAGAAGAAGCAGCCCGCCCCAAGCGAACGAGGCCAGCATCAGGAGGATGCCGAGGTTATAGGCGAGATGGGCCAAGCGATGGTCATACTCCAGCCAGCCCAACATGGTCAGAATGTTGTTCCAATCATGCCCGTCCGTTTCCTTCCCGGTGACCCCGCCAAGCAGCATGAGATCCATCTCCCGCGCATCATTGATATAGGGAGCGATGTCCATCAAGCTTTCTGCTGTCCACCAAAGGGCCACTGAGGCGCCGAAGGGGTCGCGTGTCTTGATAAGAAAGGTCGCCAAGCAGACGAGCGGCATCAGGATCTGACCGAGACTCCCGCCTAAAATCGTCATGAAACGCCCCAACGGGATAAATAGAAGATGGCCGGCTTCGTGGAACGGCAGATTGATCAGATGGAGGAACGATTCTCCTGTGTAGTTGGTTTCGAGCGGCGTAAAAATGAACGCTCGGCCCCACCAGAGCAGCAACAGAAACACTGCGACCCGGCCGGCGAACGTCAACGAGTCCATCGATGTATCTACGTCAACGAGCCATTCCTTAGCAAAGACGACCCAGCGAGGACGATCCTGCACCACATGCTGCTGCTGCGAGACATGCGGCCGATACTTTGCAAAGATGATCCCACATTTCACGCACTCTGTCGCTCCGTCAGGCTGGTTGGCCTGGCACTTGGGACACGGCAAGGTCGTGGTCGCGGCTGACTCCATAGGCACACTGTAGTGCCGAGCGCGCAATCGGACAAGAAAATCTCAGGATTGATCCAGCCCGCTGACTATGGCTCGTTCGCAGGAGAGCCAGTAGGCTGTGGAAAAACTAACCTGGCTGAAACAGTAATTCGATGGTCGGCACATCTTGGACAAGAGGAATACCGCGAACAGGATGCTCAAAAAGACCGTCCAGCAAGGCCGCAGCCGAAGAAAGCACCGGAGGCGTAGCCTCTGGGCTACGTTGAGGATGCTTTCGAGGGGAGAACGCCGCTGACGGGCTTTTTCAGCATCCTGCTAGAGCAGCTAGTGGAAGGAGAACGGAACAGGAGCAAAGGTCAGCACAAACACGGCAAATGCAATCCATCCGACAACAATCCGCTCTTGGCCCAACGGGACGTGGATGTCGTGTACCGGTGGATGTCCAAAGCCCCAGAGTCCTGCCATGAAGGCCCAGAGCCACCAGCCGGGCCAGCCCACGTATCCCAGTACGATGAGGATCGGCACCATGATAAACGCCAACGTACGTTGACGTTTACCCCACAGGGCGTACGCCACATGTCCGCCGTCGAGTTGGCCGATGGGAATCAGATTCAACGACGTCACAAACAGGCCGAACCAGGCGGCGAACCCGATAGGGTGCAAGACAATGTCAGCCTCAGGAGGGATGGATCCGACGACCAGCCAGGCGATGAACTGCAAGAGCAATGGTTCGCCCAACTGCAATCCACGGGTCGCCGCCCGATCCACGACCGTTGACAGGTTCAGACCGATGATCAGCGCCACCACCGCGGCGATGAAGCCGGCAAGCGGACCGGCCACGCCGATGTCGAACAGCGCGCGCCGATTCATGATCGGCCCACGTAACCGGATGATCGCCCCGAATGTTCCGACAAAGTACGGAGGGCCCGGGATGAACAACGGCAGCGACGCCGGTACGCCATGAATGCGGGAGAGCACATAGTGTCCGCATTCATGGGTCACTAGAATGAACAGCAGCGTTGCGGCAAAGGGAATCCCCTGCAAAAGCACTTCAGGCTGTTCAAGCAGAAGATTCACCGGTCCACGGATCGGCCCGTTGTAAGCCTGATAGGCCCCTGCCCACAGGGTGGTAAAGATCGTCGCCAGAAAAAGGCTGACTGGCAGGATCCATTTCGAAAAGGGGGTCTCCTTGAATTCATCGTCCGGGGAAAGATGACTGTGATCCTCGGATGGCCCCATCACAACCGGCAGCTCTCCGCTGCGGATCGGTTGGTCATCGCTCCGCTGGTCGAGATTCATGATGCTTTCTTCAATGATCTGCGGCGAAGGGATTATGGTCCAACTCTTCGCGAACCGTTGTGGCCGGTCCGTGACCAGGCAACAACCGATATTCAGGCGGCAACCCAAGTACGTGAGTCCGGACCGACCGCAGGTGGGTCTGATACAACGTACTGGGATTCGAGCGGCCAATGGACCCTGCAAACAACGTATCGCCGACGAAGCAGACGCGTTGTGACTCGGCATCCACACGATAGCAGATCCCGCCAGGAGTATGGCCCGGCGTGGCCAGGCACTGCACACGCAAGCGCCCGACCGAGATCGTACGTCCGTCGTTCGGGGCAGTAAGACGATCCTCCGAAGGCTTCCAATGCAGAAGACTGACATCGTCAGCCCCCAGATAAACCGGAACTTGCCATCGTGCCAAGAGCGCTTGAATGCCCTCGGCATGATCCGCATGCCCATGTGTCAGACAGATGCCGGTCAGCCGGAGTCGATGGGATTCGAGCCAGGCGATCATGGCCGGAGCGTTGTATGCCGTATCGACGAGAAGCGCCTCACCGGAATCGTGCACAATATAGCCGTTGACCGCATAGCCATTGATGTCGCCCTGTATAGTTTCGATCCCCGGGATTGACGGAATCGGTTGAGGAATCCACTTCTCTCGGACGATCTGTTCCAACGGGCCGAGACGGAGCCCTAGCGTGGTGGCGAGTGCGCGCATTTCCGCCCGATCGCGCGGCTGATCGCCCCGTTCGAGTGCAGTGATATCGGCCCCCGGAAGGCCGGTAACACGCGCCACATCCTCCACAGACCATGCCTGTCCGATGCGGGCCTTCTTGATAATGTCGCAAAAATCGTCTTCTAAGGGCATAGAAACCCTTCAGGATATGATTGTGCCGCCCGCCCATCCATCTTAACTCAGGCCGCTAATGATGCGGCGATAGTCATCCTCGGAATAGGCCCTGAGAGTCGTGGACCGCACATTGCCGAGCGATCCCAACTTGAGGCCGAAACTCGCAAGCTTGTCGTTGTTCGGCATATCAACGACGAGTACCAGATCATACTCCCCCAATGTCATATAGAAGGATTTGACCTCGCCACCCAAGTCCTTCGCGAGCTTCTTCACCCCATCCAGCCGCTTCGGCGAATCCTTCACATTCTTGATTCCCTGATCCGTCCAATTGAGGAGCATCAGATAGGTCACCATGACCGTCTCCTTTCATAGACTCGTCGCACTTACAACCATCTCAATATCCCGGTAGAGGTTGCTGTGTAGGGTGACAGTAGCCATGTGTCCGACATATCGATTGACAAGCTCCTCTTACTGCATCTACCCATGGAGTGATTTTAGTTCTAAAGTGTTGGTCATTGCCTGAGGACTCAATCAATTGCTCAACCCAAACCTTAATGTCCGCAGAGCCGTTCTGTATAGGAGAAAGGGTACTGCGCAAGAAATCGAAACCATCTCTAGGCTTAACAAACTTTGATCCGCTCTCACCAGTTATGTCGATCAGTCTTTCCTGTGCAATCTCTGCTTCCCTGACAAGCGACGCGTCAATGTACGTCCCCATAGGTAAACCTTCGAGAGCGTCGTTCATCTTAACGATCGCTGAGCCGCCGACCAAACTAAAGTTGGAAAAAATGTTGTCGATCGATTGCTCCATCTCACTGCGAATCATTCCGTAATAAGGACCTCTTTTTACCAGGGCTCGGCTTAAAGTTGGCATTAATTTACTCTTTCCAGAATCCTTCGCCTTGATCTTATTAGATTGGCTATCCACAAGAACTTGACGCTGGACCTTCAACATCAGATCAACAAGCTTCTGCGCGCAACGTTCAATCGGATTCTTCTCGGCAATCACGAGGGAGTCCGCATACATGTGGACGAATAGATTTGTTTTGTCTTCATCAAAGGTATTATCAATTTCCGCATGTACTGCACCAACAATCTGCGAAATCCTTTCTATTTGTTCGTCTAGTTCACTGTTTTCATAGAAGTACTTTGTTCCGATCAAATCAAGATAGGCAAGAAGAAGGTTCACCCCAGATACAGTCGCGAAACTGAGTGGCATAGTATGACTTTCCCGAAGTGTGGAGCCGCCTCCCTAACTTTTACTTTTACTCACTACTTTTCTGGGCGGGAGGCTCAGGCTATCCCCTATTGCGGCCGTTGAGCGAGCACATTCTGATCGTGCGCGCTCCGGGAGCAGGGGGGATGGCCTGAGCCTCCCGCCCACTCCTCTCTCAGCTCTCTGGAGCTAACTTTATTTCTTTCACTTCCCCAAATCCCGACAGCGACTTCGGCAAAGCCTCGCCGGACCCAACAGCGACAATGGTCAGACGTTCTGGGTTGAAATGTTTCTTCGATGCCGCCAGGATTTCCTCTTTCGTCAACGCGATCACGCGGGCACGCAATTGCTGGAGAAAATCCTTGGGAAGCCCGTCGTATTCCAGTCCGATCAACCGCCCCACGATCGCCGACGAACTGGCGAAGGAAAACACAAACGAGTTTACATAGGCCTCTTTCGCTTCTGCCAGCTCGCTGTCCGTCACCAACTCTGTCCGCATTCGTTCCATGTTCGCGATAAATCGAGCGACGACCTCTTGCGTCGATGGCAACTTTGTCTCCGCACGCATCAGCCAGACGCCTTGATCGTGCACCCCGGAGTTCAAGCGGCTGCCGACCGAGTAGGCCAAGCCCCGCTTGGTCCGCACGTCGTTGAAGAGACGGCTGCGAAAGGAACTGCCCCCCAGAATGTCGTTCGCGATCGCCAAGGCCACATAGTCGGGATCCTGCTCTTTAATAGACAAATGACCGAGGCGGAGATGCGTCTGAGAGGTCTCCTTGTTCACGAACCGGACAACGGGCTTCGCCGTTGCGCTCTGAGGTACGTCGGCAATCGTCAACACCGGCACCTCGCCTTTTTTCCAATCGCCGAATACGTCGCGCAGGAGGGCCAGCATTGCGGATTTGTCGAAGTCGCCCGTTACTCCCAGCATCATGCCGTTCGGATGAATGGTCTTCCGGTGAAAGCCGAGCAGGTCGTCTCTGGTGATGCGGGTGATGGACCCGATGCTGCTTTCGCGCGCTGTCGGGTGATCCTCTCCATACAGGAGCTTGACGAACTCACGTCCAACGATCGCGCCGGGGTTATCTTGCCTACGGCGAATCCCTTCGATGGCCTGCAACTTAGCTAATTCAACCCGCGCAGGCTCAAAGGCGGGAGTCCGAATGAGTCCCGCGAAAATCTGGAGCCCTCGCTTCAAGTCCTTGCTGAGCACATCGAGCGATGCAGAACCGGATTGCCGTCCGATCGAGATACCGACATCTCCGGCGAACTGTTCGAGTTCCTCATCCACTTGCTCGGCCGACAAACTGCCGCCCCCGCCGGTCCGCATGACGGAACCGGTCAACGAAGCCAGACCGATCTTATCGGCTGGATCAAGCCAGCTTCCCGTTCGCATGGTCGCCGTCATGCTGACCAAGGGCAACTCATGGTCCTCCAGGAGATAAACGACCATCCCGTTCTCGAACACCACGCGATCCGGCTCAGGCGGAGTAAACTCTACCGTCTTAAACGTCATCTGTCTGGGATCGCCCAGCGCAAGGTCTCCAGCACAGGCTGTCAGCACCGGGATGGCAACGGCCACGATCGTCGAGCACAACACGACACTCCATCGCTTCACATTTCGCATTTCACGCTTCACGTTCATCATCGCGCCACCTCGTGTTGCGGCGAAGCCGCAACATTTTTTTCTCCGGCCTTCTTCACCAACGTCGCCACCGTTCGGTTCGATTTCGTGAAATACGCAGTGGCCACACGTTGGATATCAGCAGGCGTGACGGCGGCAATCTTATCCCGGGACTTTATCGCGTAGCGCCAGTCTCCCGCCACCGTCTGAAAGAGCGCCAATTGAGAAGCAAGGCCTCCGTTGGATCGGAGCGCCCGGACCAAGTCGGCATCGAGATTATTCAGCACTTTCTCAAGCTCTTTGGCAGAAACCGGCTCTGTCTTGAGCCGTTCGATCTCGGCATAGATGGCGGCTTCGACTTCTGCCGTCGTATGGGGCGCAAGTGGCGTGGCATTGAGTACGAATAGATTCGGGGAGCGGACCCCCGGATGATTCGAATCGGAGTTGACCGAGGCGGCGATCCGTTTTTCACGGACCAGCTTCGCATAGAGCCGGGACGTGAGCCCGTCGCTCAGCACCGCATCGATCACGTCGAAGACATAATCGTCGTGATGGCCCAACGCCGGCTTGTGAAATCCGATGATCAGCGACGGTTCGGCATCGAACTCCACCTCCACGCGGCGCTCCCCTCGTTGAGGCGGCTCAACGGTGACGATCGAGGGCTGCAAAGGCGAGGCCGGTATTGTGCCGAACGTCTGCTCGATCAGCGTCATGACGTCCTTCGGGTTAATATCGCCCACGATGGCGATCGTCGCATTGCCGGGACCGTAGTAGGTTTTGAAGAAGGCTTCGGTGTCGGCCGGAGTGAGCGACAGAATGTCCGACTCCCAACCGATGGTCGGAATGCCATAGGGATGTGCGCGGAAGGCGGCTGAGGTGAAGGTTTCGTACAACAGTCCATTGGGGCTGTCGTCATTCCGCAACCGCCGCTCCTCCATGACCACTCCGCGTTCTTTGTAGAACTCGCGGAGGACCGGGTGCGCCATGCGATCGGCTTCGAGCGCAGCCCACAAAGGCAGACGGTTCGCCGGGAGGTTGATCATATAGCGAGTCAGATCCTTGCCGGTCGCCGCATTGAGCCCGACCCCCCCGTGGCGTTGGTAGAGGAGGGCCATCTCATTGCCCGCGACAAACTGTCCCGCCTGATCTTGTAGTTCGGTAAATCGTTTCTGCAACCCCTCGATGGTTGCCCGATCTTCGGAACTGGCGGGCCTCTCTTGACTCTTCCGTGCAAGTTCCCGTTGCCGCTGCTCCAGCTCGGTCCCCACGCGAAACCACTCTTCGAGAATAGGGCGTTCTTTTTCGTAATTCTTCGTCCCGACCGTCCTTGTGCCCTTGAAGGCCATATGTTCATAGAGATGCGCCAGACCGGTTTGCCCCACCTGTTCGTTGACTCCCCCGACCCCAAAGGTCATGTTGAGAGAAACCACCGGCGTCTGATGCCGTTCGACCATGAGCACGGTCAACCCATTTGCCAGTTTCTGTTCCACCACACGATCCGCCAGCCCGAACGAGGCGGCATGGGGCAGGTCGATGCCAAGGCTAAGGTTCAGGCCAAGGATTACACAGAGAATCAGAAAGCACCGACCATTTTTTTTACTGTCTTTACTCAACCTCAACCTATTTTTCATACGAATAGCTCCATGAGTTGTTCCGGTCGTTCGATGAACCAATCCGGCTTGCAGGCTTCCATTTTGCTGCGATTCCCCATGCCGTACCCGACCGCACAGACACGAATCCCGGCATTATGCCCGCCGTTGATGTCGTTGGTGCTGTCCCCGACGAGCACGGTCTGTTCTTTCGGCACGTTCAATTGTTCCATCACATGCAACAGCATGCCCGGCTCCGGCTTCAATCCAAACCCGCGATCGCCTCCGACGACGAACTGAAAATGATTCCCCCCAGTCCCTGGAGAATCACGTTGGTGTACTCGATTGACTTGTTGGTGGCGACCGCCTTCCGCTTGCCTGCGAAATGCGTGAGCATCTCATCAATACCGGGATAGAATGTCGTGCGATCGAGGCAATGGGCTAAGTACTGGCCTCTGAACACCCGCAACGCCTCGTCGAAGGTGACTCGGCTACCCTCACCGATCGACAAGCGCAACAGTTGTTTCACCCCATCCCCTACAAACCCAAAGATTTCCTCGGTAGGCCGCTGCGGCAGTCCCAGCTCGGCCAACGTGAAATTCACCGACGCGGCAATGTCCCATTTGGACTCGATGAGCGTTCCATCCAAATCGAAGATCAACAGCTCGACCGAGGTCTTCCCCATCATCACTTTGCCTTTCGCAACTCTTCTTGTAATACCCCCAGACGGTCTTGCTTTGCCGGGTCGGTTTCCTTCCCCCGGGCTTCGCGCACAAAATTCGCCATCCGCTTTTGCCCCACATGAGGGGGAAGCATCGGCTCGACAATCTTCCATCGATTCTTAACGGCTTTCACGCGAAATCGAACCTCTTCTGTTTCAGTCTCCTGGATGAACCCGGCGGTTTCCAGATACACCGAGCCTATGACCTGAAAGGTGACTGGAATCACGACTTCCAGCCTATCGATCACCTCCCATTGGCGGTACTGCTCAGCCACGACAAAACCTCGCGTCACGACGACATGCCCCCACGCCGGCTCCTCACTCCAACTCGTGTAGGACGCGACCGTTTCGGCCGACATGGCATCGAGCCGCGCCCCCTTATAATCGAGCGCCAGATATCGTTTTACCACATCCGCCGGTGAGTGCTTGAGGGATCCGGTCTGCGCGAGTCCATCTCCGGCCGACAACACCAGAACAAGCAACTGACACAGAATAAACACTAGCCGCCCCATACCGTTAGGCATCATCGTGTACTATTTTCTCCCAATCTGCACTCCTCCAGGCTCTGTGCGGGCACAGAGCCCGCTCAGCTTGCTCAGCTCACCCGACTGTGTGTAGCTTCATCAAATTGGTCTCCCCGGGCTGACCAATCCTGGTCCCCGATAAAATCACGATCCGCTGCCCCGTTGTCGCCAGCCCCTCGGTCTTCAGGCGGCGCTCCGCTTCATCGATCCGCTCATCGGTTTGAGCGATCTGCCGCATTGTATGAGGGATCACACCCCAGTACAGCGCCATCCGCTGCCGTACGGACTCAAATGGAGTCAATGAAATAATTGACGCGTCGGGTCGCTGTTTTGACAGCAAGCGCGCAGTCGCACCCCGTTCGCTAAATGCCACGATGACGCTTGCCCCGATGGCTGAGGCTGCAGAAGAGGCCGAATGGCAAATGGCCTCCGGGAATGAACCTTCCCCCTGTGGCGCGTCGAACGAGCGCATACACCATGATCGAGCCCCTTCTTCTGCGGCTCGAATGATTCGGTCCATGACTCGGACTGTTTCAACCGGGTGCTGTCCTATCGCCGTTTCTGCGGACAGCATAACGGCATCAGTCCCATCAAGCACGGCATTAGCCACATCCGACGCTTCGGCCCTTGTCGGGCGCGTGTGCTGCGTCATGGACTCTAACATCTGAGTGGCCGTGATCACGAGGCGGCGGCGGCGGTTGGCTTCGGCGATGATACGTTTCTGTATGAGCGGAACCGCCTCCGGCCCCATCTCCACTCCCAGATCACCCCGCGCAACCATCACACCGTCCGCCTGATCAAGAATCGCGTCCAAGGACTCAACCGCTTCCGGCCTTTCGATCTTTGCAATAATCGGTACGTCCCCGCCCCAGTCGGCCACTAACTTCCTTGCGGCCATCACGTCATCGGGACCTCTGACAAACGAGAGGGCAACATAGTCCACCCCCTGAGCGATGCCGAGCCGGAGATCGTCCCGATCTTTGTCTGTCAGAGTTGGGGCGCTAATGCGAGTATCCGGCAAGTTCATTCCCTTGTGCGAGGTGAGTCGTCCCCCGGTCACGACCCCGCATTCGACGGCACCGCCGATAATCCGATCAGCAATCAGCTCGATTAATCCATCGTCAATCAGGACGCGGGCGCCTGGCTGGACATCCCGCACCAGGTATTGGTACGTCACCGGGATCTCAAACATGCCGGATGGAGCGATCGACTGTGCGCCGAGTTGACCGCCGGACCGGAGTAGCGTCGTCACGAGTCTCACAGTCTGGCCGGCAACCAAATCGAGCCCATCCCGATTGACTTCTCCAACACGGATCCTCGGTCCTTGCAGGTCCTGGATGATCGCGACCGCCACGCGCTGACGATCCGCTGCTTCGCGAATGGCTTTGATCGCGCGCACATGCGATTCGTGAGTCCCATGAGAAAAGTTGAGTCGCGCCGCGTCCATGCCGCTCTCAATTAACTGATCCAGCAAGGTGGGCGAATAGCTGGCAGGGCCAATGGTGCAGACGATTTTGGCTTTACGCATAGACAAGGCTGTCACTGGTCATTGATCAATCGGAATGTGCGCCGTGCAAGACAGACGGGACGGACGGAACATGAGATTCTGACTCATCCCGCATTTCGCGCGCATCCTGCTTTTCCCGCTCTGCTCGCGATGATGTCTAGGAGCCTGTCTGACATTGAGCATTCTAGCAAGCGACCACCAAGCCCACAACGCAACCGCCATTTCAGACGCAGGCCGCCAGGTTCATCTGGTTGATTCGGTTCATCTTGTCTATCTGGTTAGTCTGGTTCAACCAAATAAACAAGACAAACCAAACAAACGAGACAGGCTGGCGGGCTTTTTCAGCATTCTGTTAGAGATGGACTCAGGGCACGGCCTTCACGGTGAAGCGCCACGCTCCATTCATCTTGCTACGGCAGCTCGCTTCCGTGCATTCGGGCAAAGATATCCCAGTCGAACTGCTTCGGTGCCACAGCGTGGAGTGGGATCGCCTCGATGGTGCCTGGCCCGCGATAGGCCAACATGCACCCGACCACCCGCTCCGGCTCCTTGACGAGACGGCGAATCGCTTCATAGGCCAGATCTTGTCCGATGGTCTTGTCCTCGGGGGTCGGGGGCGCCCCCCGTAACGTGTGCCCGAGGATCGTGGCCTTGGTCGTAGGGGCAAGGCGATATTCTCCGGGAAGCGCCTGAAACCGTGGCCACGTAGCGAGCGTGCTGGCGACATACTCGACCAGACCTCGTACGCCGCCATCCGGGTGATGGCGATGGGGCGTCTGTTCCGCCACCACAAACAGATGACTCTTGTTTGGGACGCCAAAGGTGCGGGTGAGCGTGCCCAGGATGAAGTCGTCGATATACGCGTCGGGATCAGGATGCTCGTTGATCAAGAGGCCTTCGGCTCTGGCCTGATACGCACAGGCGAGGGCAAGATGGCCGGACCCCGCCCCCATAATCTCGACAAAAAATACGCTGCCCATGGCGGAACTGGTGGCTTTCAGCGACTCGATGGATTGATTCGCCAGAGACAGGGCCGAATGAAAACCCAGGGACGTTGTTCCCGCGATATTATTGTCGATCGAGCCGGGAATCCCTACTGCCTGAACTCCAAATCCTTCGTAGAGCGCCCGCGCGCCTCGAAGACTCCCGTCCCCACCGATGACCACCAAGGCTCCATCTTCCATATAGGGCCGAAGATGCCGCATGGTGGCCTGCTGCACCTGCTCGTCTTTAAAATCTTCGAATCGGCTGCTCCCAATCGGACTGCTCGCATGGCTGCCCATCCCGCGGGTATCCTGCTCGGTCACGGCTGTGATCCAGTTGTTGGCCAGACCTAAGAACCCGTGACGGACGAAGTGGACTTCCAGACCAAACCGGTGTCCTGTCACACGCAACTCTTTCAACGCGGCGCCGGCACCGGCAAAATCTCCACCCGAGACCAATGCCACGATCCGCTTGATCTGTCGGGGCTTGAGCGTGATCCGGTCTCTGCGTTCGCGCTCGACCTTCACCCAGGTCTCCCGCACCGCCCGTTCCCGCGCTGACAAACCCACAGCGGTGGAATAGCCGGATAAGAGCCCCTGTTCGTAGGCCAACAAGACCACGTTATCCTGTCCCTCCTTATATTCGCCAAACTCGGTAAAGGCTTCGCCAAAGGGACGAGGATCGAGATAAATCATGAGCGCCCGCAATGTGGAGCTGTGGCTGTACACACACACGGCCTTCCCCTGGTGGGACTGACCGAGCCGGCGGAAGCCGTCGACGATATCCACATAGACATCGAAGAAAGAATGCCCGCCCGGGTAGCTGTAGAGAGGATGTTTAATCAGACGCTTGGCCGTGGGCACGTCCACGCCGAATGCCTTTGCGGCTTCTTCGGCTTCTACCTTCTTCTCCAGACCTGTGACCCAACCGAAATCCTGGGAGTCTAAAGCGGGATCGCAGGCTGGTGGGAGTGCCTCAGCATGGTCCGCCTGCGCCTGCATCAGTGCCGCGATCACCCGTTCATACAATTGCCGTGTATTGGGGCTCTGGCTCACCAGATGGACGAAGGTGCGCGGATCGAGGTAGTTGTGAATGTGCAGGAAGTCCAATTGTTGCCCCACCAGGCCCAGCATCCGGGCCAGGGCTGCACCGACCGCGTCGGCTTTGGGGACGCCTCGCTCAGGATCCAGCACGTTTGCGATGCGGCGCCCGACTCGATAGATGCTGCTCTCCATGCGTGAAATACCGTGACGCATCGTGAACAGAAGCGTGCGACCGGTTAGATCGCGCGGCAAGAGCCAAAACCGATCCTCGCCCAAGTCCAGCACGATACGATCCTCGACCAATTGCGGCGTCAGTTGCGCGCGCGGCACGATCGCCACCGGTCGACGGTGGGTCGGCTTCTGCACTGACCTGATCGGCATGCGGAGGAGCGGAGCCAACTCGCCTGCTGCGAGGAGAGTATTCCATGCGGCAAAGAACACCAGTTCGTCACCCCGGCAACCCCCTTCGATCAGCGCGCGCCGGGTAGTCCGATACTCCTCTGCCCCAGGAAAGCCCCCTTGCGCACCACGCACAAACGCTCTGATCTTCTCCATAGCGTCACGGGTTCGCTGCGGTCGATCGGCTGAGGAATTCGGGATGGGTGGGAGCGCAATTCCCTCACCGGCAGTACAACGCGCCAACATCTCCCCGTAGGCCAAGAGCCCTTCGACTGTCACAAACTCAAGCCGGTCTGCGGCGGATTCCAATCTGTACCTCGTTGGCTCGTCCCTGTGTAAGTGGGCATTGTCCCTGCCCGTTCGGTGGCCGGGAAATACCGGACTGGAGAACATTCTCAGCAAAATGAATAGGTGGATGCTACGCTTGCGGATACGCGATAGCAACAATTCCCAGCCTCGAGCGCCCGCCCCCTCTTACGCCCGTTGATCCTCCAAGATTGTGCATGCTAGGGTTCGTACTGTGCTTCCTCGCCTCGCGATACGAGTGCGAACCTATGGGTCCAACTTGGAAGATTTATGGAATACTCGTCGTCCTTGGTGGGCTACTGGTCGGCAGCCCTACTGGCACTCCCAACGCCGGTTCGTCGCCTGAAACGACCGTACCGTCTGACTCTGTCCCATCCGTTCTGCCCACAGGACCAGCTCTTCACAATGCCACGCCGCCTCTCGATCGACAATTACATCGCGCCGCGAAGGATCCCCTGCAAAAAGCCAAAGACCTGCTGGAAGCAATTCAGCAACATGAGGGCAAAGCGCTCCCTGGATATGTCGGCGGCGGGGTGTTTCAGAATCGAGAAAGACTACTGCCTCGCGGTCACTATCGCGAGTACGATGTGAATCCGAAGATACGCGGTCGCTCGCGGGACGCGGAACGGATCGTCATCGAGCAAGACACCGGCAGAGCCTACTATACCGGTAACCACTACCGAACGTTCACTCCGCTGAATGAGATACCATGACCCCGAAACACTCACAGACATTGACCGCCTATCTCCAATCGACGAAGGCCCCCTGGACCACATTGCTGATGGTCGCAGACGGGCAGCGCGCTGAATCCCTGGTGCGCCCACCGAACGAGTTTGTGATGAAAGTCATCCAGGGCGTCAAGTGCCGGACCACCGCCGGCCTGTTGACCGAATGTGCCCGCGCCTTAGATTTTCCCGACTACTTCGGCCACAACTGGGACGCCTTGGAGGAATGTCTGACCGATCTGGAATGGCTGCCGGCCAAGGGCTATGTCCTGCTCATCACCAATGCGGCCCATGTGTTATCCAACGACGAGGCAGAGTATGAAACCTTTCTTGAGGTCTTGCGCGATGCGGGAGAGGCTTGGGGAAACGGACAGGCAGGGATGGGCGCGCGACGAGCGACACCCTTTCACGCGCTGTTCGCTGTTTCGGAACAAGAAAAATCCAAGCGGCCCCACTGGGGAATGAAAGAAATCAATGGGGAACCGACTCGGAAGTTTGGATTGCGGCGCCGATCTCCCTCAAAACGGACCTCACCTGCAGAATAGTCACGCGAGACAAGAGAGACCAGCCCATCCTCTCGCTCCATGTGCCACAGACCATGGACGCGGACGGCGCTTTTCAACATCCGGTAAGGGAAACAGTCGACTAGAGACTCACGATGTTTCAGGGAAAAATGGGAGTCTAACTCCCGGTAGATCGACAAGAAGATGTGCCTGTCCTATGGACGCATCTTCTTGGTCACATTCAGCAAGCCTGTCCAGCGGAAGAGCGCGGAAGACAATCCGGTCACGCCTCCAGAACGTGGGACGGTGTGAATCGATGCCTGCCAGTGCGCTTTGACGTCGTGGCGATGAACGACGCAAATCCCATGCGTTTCCCGCGCATCGTCGAGAGGGGCCTTCTCTCCCACCAGCTCGGGTTTCCCTTCTTGCCGGCACCACGAACAGATAATCTTCATCGTCGATCTCTTAATCGCCGCCTAACAGACGCCAAAAGATCCGCAGACTTCGGCCTTGCTTCGCTCCCAGGAATGGTGAAACGTGGCTCAGGCTCAATAGCCGCAGCCTTGCTTCAGACATGACACGTCTCAGGGGAAAAAGTCTGTCTTGGCAAACTCAAAATGGGCGGGTGAGAAGTCCGGTCTTTTGAGCAGCCTATCAGAATTGTCCCCCTGTTGTCCCACAGGGACGGATAGTCGAAGCGTTAGCCTACCACAATAGTTTTTTCGCTGCCTGTTAGAGTTTCTGATCATACTCGCCTGGTTAGCGCAAAATCCGAGCCGCGCTCGATTGGTGGGATGAATCGGAGTATTTACAATGGATTACGAAAAATCCCTGCCTTACAACAACACAACCTATATCAAAAAATGTCACGATGCGTATATCTTTGTTACATTAACGCCCCAGTTGTTGTATCACGCCACATGAATCTTCTCATTCTTGACCGAGGCTCGACCGCATGGTACTGTGCGCCCCCATTATGAAAACCACTCGTTCCGCCAAGCTGTTTGCCGACGCACAACAGGTAATTCCCGGAGGTGTGAATAGTCCGGTGCGCGCCTTTCGCTCTGTTGGAGGCCAACCCCGGTTTATCAAGCGCGCTAAAGGCGCCCGCCTCTACGACGTCGACGGGAACGGCTACATCGACTATGTGCTCTCATGGGGCCCAATGATTTTGGGTCACGCTGCCCCATCGATCATCAGTGCGATCAAAAAAGCTGCTGCAAACGGAACCAGTTACGGCGCGCCGACCGAGCTGGAAGTCATACTCGCCCGCATGATCCGCGATGCTTTCCCCTCGATGGAAAAGGTCCGGCTCGTCAGCTCCGGCACCGAGGCGGTCATGAGCGCCATTCGTGTGGCCCGGGGATTTACGAAGCGAGACAACATTCTCAAGTTTGAAGGGTGCTACCACGGCCACAGCGATTATTTGCTCGCAAAGGCTGGATCGGGTCTGGCCACGCTGGGAATTCCAGATTCGCTTGGAGTTCCGGTTGATTTTGCAAAACATACCTTGACCGCCACGTACAACGACATCCGAACGGTGCAACAGATCGTCAAGGAACAGCGGGACACATTGGCCTGCATTATTCTAGAACCGATCGCAGCGAACATGGGCGTGGTGCCACCGGCGCCTGAATTTCTTTCGTCACTCCGGCGACTCGCCACAGAAAACAACATCCTCCTGATTTTCGACGAGGTGATCTCCGGCTTTCGTGTGGCCTACGGCGGAGCCCAAACGCTCTACGGCATTACTCCGGATTTGACGGTACTGGGGAAAATCATCGGCGGAGGATTACCGGTTGGCGCCTACGGAGGACGAAAAGAGATCATGGATCTGATCGCGCCGTTGGGGCCGGTCTATCAGGCTGGAACATTGTCGGGAAATCCGTTGGCTGTGTCCGCAGGCATTGCCACGCTCAAGCAGCTCAAAACCCGCGGGGTCTACAAACAGCTGGAAGAGAAATCAGCAGCCCTAGCCAAAGGGATTGGAATGGCCGCGAAAAAAGCAGGCGTGCCGCTCACGCAAACCAGAGTCGGGTCGATACTCGGAGCCTTTTTTACATCAGATCCGGTGGTGGATTGGGATACCGCAAAACTGTCGGACACGAAACGGTACGGGCAGTTCTTTCATGCGATGCTGGAACAGGGGATATACTTGGCCCCCTCTCAATTCGAAGCCTCCTTCCTCTCAACAGCTCATTCAGCCCGCGATATCGACTACACAATCAAAGCCGCGCACTCAGCGTTCAAAGCACTTTGAGGAACTGATCGCGTAGGCCCTTTCCGCTGTATCAAGGGAGATACTCTTCAGCCTCTTTCGATACAGCCTTTTTCTTACCAGGATGTTCAAAGTCGCTGTCCAGCAAGGCCGCAGCGGAGCGCAAGGCTGAGGCGTGCTCTTGCACGTTGAAGCCTTGCGCGATGCGAGAACGCAGCTGGCGGCGGCTTTCAACATCCTGGTTATTCGTCGTCCTCGTCTTCCGCGTCAAGCACCTCTTGTCGTTTCTGCTCTTCCATCGCGTTATGCAGGAGCATTCGGACAAACATCGAATAGAGCGAGCCTTTTTCCAGTGTCCCGCCTGGAGGAATGGCAATCTTGCCTTCCTTGATCATGCGATCCATCCAGACCTTTTGATCGGGTGCGATCAAGATCGGAATCTCGATCAGCCCCACACGTCCCATCATATCCATTAGAAGCCTCCGTGAATTGTGAGCGAGACAAGCAAGACGTGCGCGACAGGCGCGGTCCGAAGGCCGAAAGGAAGGCTGTTCGACTTCGAACCCCGACCTTCGGCCTTCCCAGCTTCAGCCTTGAGACCACTTCACCCATCCCAGCTTTCTCGCAAGCCCCGTGGGAATAATACGATACGCGTTATAACAGCATGCGGCTTTTTGCATTGTCAATCAGATCGCTCTGGCATGGACTGTGCGTTCCTGCGGGCATCATGGCACAAGGTCCAACCACGTTTGGTGCACTCATAGTGGTCGGCTTTATCCTGATCTTTCCCCATCAGGTCCCGGCACAACAATCGACTGCCCCGCCTTCATCTCTGCCCACAAGGCCCTTGACCCCCGGGCACACTGAGTCCGAAATTCACACATCGTGTGACCTCTGCAGGAAACCAGAAGGAAGACCGAGGCAGCGACCTGCGGCCTCAACGACCTCACCGTGAAAAAGGATTGCGTCCGCACAAGAACGCGAAGGGAACGCATCGCTCATTGGACCAAAGCCTCAAGTCGACGTTGCCTCGTCGCCCACTCGTGCCCCCAGAAGATCAGGGACAGTGGGATTCACAAGACAAGAGGACCTGCTGAGTAACTAAGCGGGCATCACAGAAGACTCCTTCCGAAGCGCACACCGCAAGACTGTCTATGATCGCCTCGTGGTCGATGTCTTTGTCGACGGACAGAATGTGGCCGAGATGCTCACTCAAGAAGGCTATGCGAATCCACGGTCCTAGCCCACATAACTCCGAGGGTTCATCGCACATCGCGTTTCGGCAATTGGTCATGCGAAAATAGGCGGCGAGCCAATAGAGAGATAGGCTCGTAAGTAACAGTGTTTTTCTACGGGCGGTTCTTGACAGAGTTTCCCGAAGTGAGGATAGTGTCTGGGACTTTGGTTCAACAGAGAGAGGAATCCTTTGAGGAATAGGCCGCCAGGCCTAAGATCCCTCTCGCAACTCACTTAATAGGTACGTCCCAAGACAGTAACCGCGACAGCCGAAAACCCGATACCGATCAACGTACGGATTCATGATGGCTAGACGAATCAATGCGGACAAGCCGCACCTCTGGAAGACCGACATCGCGGCTTCCGTTGACCAGTTCAACCAATGGTTCATGCGCTTCGCACCCGAGGCGTTTCGCGCGACACGCGTGAATAAGGCCGAACATGTCAAAGCCGCACTTTTGGCGACCCGTAACCTTCGCAGCCTTGATGCAGCCAAGCTCAAGGCGAACCCCAGCGCCTTGCCGACTCTCCACATGTGTACGGCTCAACGCCTTGCCGTGAATCGCTTAATCGGCTTGGCGGACTCCAGCAATCACCTTGTCGGCCGCACGGGGGAAGGTAAACTGGCGTTCCACCCGGAGGATTTTCAAGAATGAATCAGTTCCAAACCAAGACTTACTCGATCAATGACTTCGTCGAATGGAAAGAGGGTGGCATCCTAGAGCTATCGCCAAAGTTTCAACGGCGCAAAGTATGGACAAAGAAGGCCAAATCCTATCTTCTCGACTCCGTTATCCGCGGGAAGCCCACACCAAAAATCCTAATCAGAGAACACATCAGCACCGCAACGCGGAAGACCATGCGAGAGGTCGTAGACGGACAACAGCGTCTGCGCGCCATTTTTGAATACATGGAAGATGCTTTCCCGGTCTCTCGGACTCATAATAAAGAGTACGCGTGTATCTACTTCCGTCAGCTTCCGGATGACGTACAGACATCCATCCGCGCCTATCAGATTGCCACCGATTGCCTTATCAACATCAGTGATCCTGAGGTGCGTGACATCTTTGCAAGGCTCAATACTTACCGTGTCAAGTTAAACAAGATCGAACTACTTCATGCCGAGTTCTATCGTGCCTTTCGTACTCCTGGTTTTGCGATCGGTAACGAGTTCGAAAGCTTCTGGATTAAGAACGAAATTCTCTCCGAAGCTTCGATTTCCCGCATGATCGATGCTGAACTGAGCGCAGACTTACTCATTCCCATGGCTGATGGCATTCAGGACAAGGGGCGGCTAGATTCCTATTTTAAACAATGGGATGACGATCTTCCCGGTCGCTCGGCTCTTGAGAATAAATTTCGATCGACCATCGACACGATCGGTATGCTATTCCCCGACAGGTTGGCCGATCACGAATTCTGCCGGCCTGTTCTTTTCTACTCCCTCTTCTGTGCAGTGGCGCACATGCAATTCGGCCTTCCAAAACTCAATGCTCGACGTGCCCGAATTAGTCAGACGAAAGCTGCACGTCTTATGAGCCAGTTAACTGAAGTTCACCAATTTTGGAACACGGACGACGGAACGAGCACGAGAAAGCGTTTCTAAATGCGGCAAAGCGTGCCACAACACTTCAACCTGAGCGAGAATTGAGAGTGAAGTTCCTTTGTGATCTGATTCGCTATGGTACTTTGATTATGCCTTCGGCTAGGGTCGTTGGATTCCGTGCAATTGAGCGGGGCTCGCTTGGGTCGCTTCATGCCGCACGAGTGACTGCGCGGGCAGGGTTGCAGACGCCGAACGCACCCAAGAACCTCCACGAGGTTCTGTACGAGGTGGCGTTCTTGCGAACCTTCGTTGCATGGGAGCGATTCCTTGAAGACGCTTTTTTAAGCTACCTTATGGGCAACAAGCCACTGCACGGGCGTCCACCGCATCGGTACTACCGCCCACCGGACTTTCCATCAGCGTGGAGATTCTTGAACAAGCTTTCTGGCAATCGCCCCTACCTTGACTGGACCGACGCGATTCAGGTATCCGATCGAGCAGACCTTGTCTTCCGGCAAGGAAGTTGCTTTAACAAGCTTCGAGCAGAGAACGTCGTAATCCAGGAAATGAAGAGGGTACGCAATGCAATTACTCATCACTCCGACGATGCACGTGGGAAGTTTGAGGAACTCGTTCGACAGAAGCTGACGATACTCCCACCCCGATGTACGCCAGGGAGCTTTCTAGGGAGTTACGATCCGGCAGATCAAACTCACGGAACCGTTCTGGACATGTATCTAGACGTTATCAGTGCGCTGTCAAACGACATTCTACGACCATGATCCATAGCATCGAATCCGAACGACAGGTCGCGCAGTGGTTGATCGACGGATGCCGAACCCAATCCGAGCGGAATCGCCTTGGCCAATTCGCAACGCCTAATGCATTCGCTGTCGAGATCGCTCGCTACGTCCAATCAGTCCTCGGCCGGACCAAAGGCAGTATTCGCTTTGCCGACCCTTCGATCGGTTCAGGCAGCTTCTTTTCGGCGGCGCTCGCTGTCTTTGGCTCCAAGCGAATCAGCAGCGCCATCGGGGTTGAGCTCGATCCCGCATTCGCCGACGCCGCCCGCAATCTGTGGGCCCATGCCGGGCTTGAGGTTGTGCGCGGCGATTTCACGCGAGTCGTTGCGACCGGCTCATGCCCACTCGCGCCCAACGTTATCTTGGCGAACCCGCCCTACGTCCGACACCATCACATGAATCGAGAGGACAAGGAACGCCTCCAAAGTCTCACGTTCACGATGACCGGAGTTGAAGTCAACGGCCTTGCAGGTCTGTACGTCTACTTTCTTTTGCTCGCCACGGCCTGGATGGAAGACGGTGGGATCGCCGCGTGGCTCATCCCCTCGGAGTTCATGGACGTCAACTACGGCACGGCACTCAAGGGCTTCCTCGCGGATCGCGTTACGCTTATCCGGGCTCACCGCTTTGACCCAGACGATGTTCAGTTCGGTGACGCCCTTGTGTCGTCGGTCGTGCTGGTGTTCCGCAAGACGCCGCCCGCCGCCACTCATGACGTTGAATTTACCTATGGCGGCACGCTGGCCGAGCCGCATGCTCGCGACCTCATCCCGCGTGAACGATTGCGCGAGTCGCGCAAGTGGACCCTGTATCCGAGTCACGCCAAGAACGACCGACATACGCGTAGCGACAGTAACGGCCCGACGCTTGGCGACTTCTTCCGCGTCCAGCGAGGCATCGCCACCGGCTGCAACAAGTTTTTCGTGCTCGCCCGCGCCGACGCGAAAAGCCTCGGCCTACCGAGCAAATTCCTCCGACCAATTCTTCCCAGCCCACGATATCTAAAGACCACGAGCGTCGACGCGGACGGTGACGGCTACCCCCTCCTCGACCGCCAGCTGTGCGTCATCGATTGCAACCTGCCCGAGCCGATCGTCGAGGCCAAGCACCCGGCACTTTGGGAATACCTGAGGTCCGCCCAGGCGCTCGGCATCATGGACGGCTATCTGATCGGCAAGCGCACCCCGTGGTACAAGCAGGAACAGCGAGAGCCCACCCCGTTCCTCTGCACATACATGGGCCGCGGCTCTAACGACAAGCAGCCGTTCCGCTTCATCTGGAACCGCTCGAAGGCGATTGGAACCAATCTCTACCTGATGCTCTACCCGCAGAACAACCTCGCGATGATGCTTCGCCGACATCCCGACCGTGCCGAAACTGTCCACGCTTTGCTCGGTCAAGTTACTGGCCACGAACTCCGTGGCGAAGGCCGGGTTTACGGTGGCGGTTTGAACAAGATTGAGCCGAGCGAGCTGGCACGCATTTCTGCAGCATCGTTTGTCGAGCGCTGGCCGGAGATCAGGTCCGATGTGCAGCCGCAGGGAAAACTCTTCGGCTAAGCCGTGGGGTAAGGGTCACACGGGTCGGATCATTGTGACCCCATCTCCTTCGCCGCATACGAAGTTTCGCCTTCCCGCGCTCGTCCCCTCTTGCGGCGTCCTGTGAATTACCATAGGCTTCACACTATGCCTTGCGGCTACACAATCGACCTGGCGCGGTCCTTAGTCTTATCCCGCGGATGGGACTTAGTGACGGATCGAGAGCTTCTGGCACACGTACGTACTCTGACCTCTGATCCACGCTTCGCGCGGGACTTTCGCCAGCTCGCCGACCTGCGTGATGTGACAGACGTCCAGATCACTGTCTCCACAATCAGAGAGATGGTCAGGCTGAATCCCTTCGGGGCCGGTGCCCGGCGCGCCGTGGTAATCACTAGCGACGTAGTCTTCGGCATGGCGCGTATGTACCAAATTTTGTCTGACGACTCGCCCCATGAGCTGCAGATCTTCCGGAAAATAGATGACGCTCTTCGATGGCTTTGTATTGCCGACGCGAAAGAAGAATTGCTTGTGACCCTTTTTCAAGTGCCTCCGATTCCTGGGATGAATTAGTGCCGTTGCCAAACGTTCCATCCTGCCTCTAAAGCTGCTGAGGAACGGATATAGGTTCCAGAAACCATTGATCTGCCTGGCAGAAGTAGTGTGCCGGCACGCAGTCAGCTCAACTCCTCTCCTCTTCTTTTCGCGCATCCACGTACACGAGTTGCTCCACTGCCCGGCATCAGGCTGGTCATGTTGTTCCCAGTAGCATTCCATCACTTTGTGTTGGTAGATTGAGAGCATGATGACGAGCGCCTGGCCATGCCTTGCTGCGAACCAAGCCATTGCGCTGTGGTGGCAATCTGCGCCCCGCGTGGGCCGGGTCGCTGAGCTTGGATCGGTAGCCACCATGCCCCACGATGCCACACTCATTTACAGCAAGGCGTTGCTACATCAGGCGGTATTCGCGTTTTGGCGGCGCACCGTCGGTGTCGGATTTTTTGTTGCGCTTCTTATTGCAGCGCTCGGGCTCGTTGTGCTCGTGGCGCTAGGTCAGTCCTCTTGGATCATCGGTGGTCTTGCAGCCGTACTGTTGGTGGGCATCGCGTTCGCCATTGTTGTCTATGTCGTGCACTATCGTAGATCGCTGCACAAGTTCCGTCAGATGGGCCAGCCTCGAGCGATGTTCCGTGCTGACGAATCCTCGTTCACCATGAGTTCGGACATCGGCACGACCACGCTTCAGTGGTCAGCCGTCAAAGAGTTGTGGCAGTTCCCAAGCGTGTGGCTATTGCTGTACTCAAAGGCACAGTTCAGCACGTTGCCGCTCGCGTGTTTGCCTCCAGAAACGCAGGCGTATATTGTGCAGCGCGTTCGTGAGTCAGGCGGAAAAGTCGATGGCTAACCAGTCCAGCAGTCAGTGAAACGTGAAATGTTTCGGAGGAAGAGCACGTGGCTTGTTATCCGGAACCAGATAATACATAGTTAGGCCTCACGAGGCGCTTCGGAGCACTCGATGACATCGCAATCCAATACACCTTCTGAAAAAAGAGACAAGATTCCTTGGTATGTCTACTTTGGAGGAGCAGTGATCTATACCGCTTTTGCCGGTTGGCTGTTCGCAGAATCGTCTCCTCTGGCATGGGTATGCCTCATCAGCGCACCGGTTGGGTTTTTCTATGCCTGGGGAGCTTGGAAACGGGAGAGACGAAGCAAAGATAACGCTTAACCAACAGCTGCACCATTCCAAGCCATCGCACAGGGGGTGAATCTACGCTCCTCATAAGCCGGTCGCTGAGCTTGGGTCGATAGCCCGCATTATTCATGACGGTTTGTCTCGATATCTCCAGAAAGCTCGTTTCTCGTGAAGCCAACCTCGTATCCCGCATGCGAGGATACAATTGCAGCGAAGCGCGCATAAATGATACGGGCCAGCCACACTCTCGTGAGTGAGATATGCCGGACCTTCCCGAGGAGCTGACCCGAACGAATGCCATTCTTGGCGAATACGTCGCCATTCATGACGCGATCTTTAAGTTTTCATGGCGCAAGACACTCCCAATTCCAGGGCTTTTCAAGGCCACGGATTTTGGGGCTCATTTTAAAGACCTCGATCGGTTAGCCTCCAAACTGACTGCTATTTCGGCGGCATTAAAAACCGAGCCGGGATCGTTGGAGGTTTCACGCCAATACACAGCGGCGTTGCTCGAAACTATCCAAGCCCTCCGGGATATCTGTGGGCGGTTTTATGAGAAGAGCCAAGGTGATCTCAGCAAGTATCCGATGGCCGAGTACAACGCCAACCTCAAGACCTATGAAGGCCTCATGAATAAGTGCCAAGAACTCGGCGTAGCGCTAAACCGGCACATACGCGATAAACAAGTCCCGCCAGAGAGTTGACTTAGCCCGTCCAATGGCCTTGCTGTTGGGTCGCCCTTAACCCACATTATTCATGACGCTTCTGCTGCAAGCGCGGATACGCTGCTACGACGGCCAGTCTCGCCGTTCAGCCCTTTGCCATACTGCACGAGTATGCCTCAGGGTCTCACGGCTCCAAGTGCCCGTCTCGCGTCGCGTCTGCACGCTTTCGCAACGAACCTTCATGAATAATGCGGGTTAGCGCAGCGCGTTCTAGCGACCGATGAGCCCCGTCATGTTGGATAAATCTTGTGATGGCGAAGGTTGCGCTGGAGGGGAATACGTACAGTTGGGTTACAACTTCTTCTTGTCCTTCTTGCCATCTTTAGCCATCGGATTTGGCATGTAAAACCACCAGGCAAGTATGGCTAAACCGATTGTCCAACCGGCCATGATGACCCAGCTTCCGATCCCTGCCCATCCAAAACCCACCCACTCCGTTTCCATTTCATGACTCCTTATTCAAGACGATTATTTTAATACGGCGATCATCGCCTTGTCGAGTCGCTTCACTTTTCCATTTCCATCCGTTGCCGCCAACCTGGCCGATCCTTCGACGACCACTTGCCGGCTCTCCTTCTCTCGGATCACATGTGAAAACGTGAAAGAGGCTGCCGTCATGTCGGAAACAACCGTTTCGATGACCAACCTGTCGCCATAGCGGGCTGGAGATCTGTAATCAACTTCGGCATGCACCACGACGAACACCGTGCCTTCCTTCATGAGCCCGGCCACGGACAACCCACGCTCTTCGAGATACTGTGTCCGCGCCCGCTCGAAATACTTGAGATAGTTCGCGTAGTACACCACCCCGCCGCAGTCGGTATCTTCGTAGTAGATGCGAATGTCCATAATAGTATCAATGACTTGGAGTTTGACCGTTTCTGCTCATAACAAACAACAACATTTCATGCCATATTTTGCTTTTCTAATTGAGATAACCCAACGATAATACACCAATGTTCGGGAAACAACTGTGAAGTAGTGATCGTCTCCCCCCTTCCACAAACACAACTTTCCTCAAGAGCATCTAGACTCTTCGCAGAACTTCGTACTCACCACTCCAATCGTCGATGCGAGTCTCTCTCTGACAGACTCTCAGTCGATGTTTTAGACCCACGATGATCTGCTACCCTTATATGCCACTGGAGCTTGAAGTGCTTGACGCAACTCTCCAGCGTTTTCGATAAACACGTATCGCGTCAAACATGAGGGGCATGACAGTAGAACTGGCTGAATGGCTCCATACGAAAGAGGGTTTGCAAATGTCCTCGACCCGGGAGCAGAATCCCGCCTAACGAGTCTGGTGTTAGCGCCTACAACAATCCTGGAAATAGATATGCCAAATCAACAGGAACGAAGAGATAGCGAGCGTGTGCCCTGCGGGAGAACGTACTCCTACGAGTTGGCAAATTTTGTGGACAGCAACACTGTGGAGTTTTCAGAAGGGCACGGGCACTCGATCAATTGCAGCGGTAGCGGCATGTTGCTCTTGCTTCCTGAGAAAGTGAACACACGACAGGTGATCGAGATTCTGGTGCCTTCAGAGTCGAGAAAAGAGCAGATTACCAAACTGGTGGAAGTGTGTTGGACTCGCCTCATTCCCATAAGCGGCTGCGTCACCATGTATATAGTGGGCATTCGTTTCCTGTTTGAACTTCCTGTTCCTCGTTAGTCTCCACGCTCGCAGTAGTCACGCCGCAGACTCTTCGCAATCGTGTTATCGACCATACCGAAGGAAAAGACACATGAAGCAATTCGAGGTCTATGCAAACCCTCAAGGAGGCTATGAGGCTGTTGAGCAAGGTTGGTCGTGGAATGCTTGCGGGTTTGGTCCCTTCTGGGCGCTGTCCAAAAAGATGTGGGCGTTGGGGTTTGGAGTGTTAGGCGCGTTCTTTGCGATTTGGGGTATTGCGGCTGCGAGCATTGGAATGGAGCAAGCTAATCTCATCATCAATGTGGGAAGCGTTGTGCAGTGTGTAGTCTTCGGAGCCTATGGTAAGAAATGGCAAAAGACTCATCTTGAATCAAGCGGGTTCGTGTTCAAGGACACTGTCACCGCGGCAAATGCCAAGGACGCAATTGAGCTGTACATGAAGAATGGCGCAGAAAATCAAAGCAGCAGACAATCGAGATTAGGCCGCCCGTAGTATGACTCCCTCGCAGATTGCAGAAGCCCAGCGACTCGCGCAACATTGTCAGGCAACGCAGTTCAAGGGCTGCTGAGTAGGGTCCGTCGCAGTCCGCTCTTCACCGAGACCCCCGAGCCAAGCCTGCGGTAGACACGCCTCAGACTCTCCGCACTCGTCCGTAGCGACCAACCCTTGACCCCCGCAAGGTACCGCGAAGCTGCTCCAAGTTGCATTTGAACTCTCCCTCAAATGGGCGCACACTTCCACAGTTTCACCCGCAATACTGACGATCTGTTACGCGGGGGCAACCTAATGACACGACTACTTCTATTTAGCCTTTTCTTCCTGAGTAGCGTTCCAGCGTATGCGGAGTGGGTGGCGGTTGGTGGCAACGAGGAAGCAGGAGTGACTGTATACGCCGATCCAGGCACCATTCACCGCAAAGGGAGTCTGGTGAAGGTGTGGCATTTGAACGACTTCAAGACTGTACAAATCGTAAGTGGCATCTCGTACTTGTCTGTCAAGGCGCAACACGAGTACGACTGCACAAAAGACCGCGAGCGGATAATTACACTTATGAAGTTCCCTGGCAATATGGTTGGGGAGTGGCAAGGTGGTTTCTAAGGACTCAAATAAACAAAAGTGGAAACCTGTTGCACCAGGGAGCGTTTCATCCGACCTGGGGAAGCTTGCTTGCAGCAAAAAGTAATCGGGTAGCCATCGCTGCACGGTTCAAGGTGAGATACATGACACGACTGCTTATAATCATCCTTTTCTTCCTGAGTAACGGACCTGCGTATGCAGACTGGATGTCGCTTGGCGAAAGCGACTCAGGAACGACTGTATATGCGGATCCAACCACCATACGCCGAGAAGGGGATCTGGTGAAGATGTGGGTACTGTTCGACTTCAAGACAGTACGAACCAAGGAAGGAGTCTCATATTCGTCGGCAAAAGCGCACATGGATTATGACTGTGCCGAACAGCGCTATGAGGGGCTTGCGGTCATGTATTTTTCTGGCAATATGGGAAATGGTAATGTAATTGATCGTAGCTCAGGAAAAGGCAAGTGGCTACGAATTTCATCAGATAGTCTTGACCACACTCTGTGGAAGCTTGCGTGCGGCAAGAAATGATCGCGCAGTCAACTCTGCACGGCTGTCAGATTAGTTTTCAAACTCATAATAATTTGAACTCACGGAACCCAGCATCTCGGCAACCCATAAACGCTTGATTTTCCGTTAGACCAGTCTTTACCGCCCTGAACGACATGTCTGAACCCTGTTCTCGTGTCCTCAAGACTTCCCCGAACACGTCGCGCTAAACGTTCAGCATCGGAAACTTCGGCAACGATGTCTCGCTGACGCCCGATAGTTTAATGACCACGTCGTATAGCTGCTGCACCCGCTCGGCTTTCACCGGCTCGAAGCCGTGGCCGAGGACGGCATGATGCGCGGCATCGAGCAGGGGTTTCATCGTCGGCCACTCGCGCAAAAAGGCTTGGCCCATCTGGTCGCCCAATCCAGCCAGCGCTCGAAACTGAGCCTGCAGGGGCAGCTTGTACTTGCCGTCGAGATCTTCCAGCCAGCAAGATCGACAGGTTTCTTGCAGCGCCTGCGGCAACTGCTCCGGCTGCACATCCCAAGTTTTGATCTGGCATTGTTTGAACAGCTGTCGCTGGGCGAAAGCTTCGAGCGCACGCACGAGCGAAACCATTGCTGCTTCCGAATCGTGCAGGCCATGCAATCGCCGACCGGCATGGGCTAGCAGATCGTGGGCCTGCATATCTTTTACGGGAGCAGGGTCAAGGACGAGCTTTTCCAAGAATCCCGCATTCGCTTTGATGGCTGGTAACAGGGACGTGAGTCCTGGTGGTCCACCCCACAGGGACGCCATCTCGAAGGCCCTTACGGCGGTCCTGAGTTTTTCCCAGGCTTGACGATAGTGAAATCGCTCCCACAGATCGTAGCCATCTGCCAGGTCTGCAAAGGCCCGATAGAGCGGTTTCTGCCCGCCGCTCACCCGTGCTTCGATCTCGCGGAACAGCTTCGCCGCTGCGGCGAACAATCTCTGATTGAACAGCTCGCAGCCCTCGCGACGTGAGACAGTTGCCGCCTCATCCCAGGGATTTCCCTGCGTCCAAATGAACGGCTGCCCGGCAATATCGATCCTGTCCTCCTCCTGCCCCTCTCGTGCCGGCACGAGCGACACGATCCGCGAACTCAGCGGCATGGTAACCAACGTCAACGCGCCCGCCATGGCTGGGGTGGCGCCGGTCACATCGACGACAAGTTCGCCCGGATGCACCTCCCATGTACGCAACATTTCCGGGAGTGTCCTGGCAAGAGTCTGATAGCAACCGACAAATTCGCCGGTCTCTGCGAGAATCACCCAATCCCACCGTCTAGGCAGGTGCTTGATCTTCGGCTGGACCTCGGATTCTATGAGCGACTTCGCCCCTTCAGGCAACACGAAGCAAAGCGAGTCCGGCTGCAGACGATTGATCGAGTAGACTGCCGCCGTCGCATGATCGGTAAACGCGAGCACTAAGGCTTTGACTGGTTGGTCTTGCGCCATTTCGCGCGAACTATAACATAGGACGGCATAAAAGCCTTCCGGCTTGACGGTCTATGGAAAGGCGCTTAGACTTTCATGACGGTCTCCCATTCCCCGCAACCCTCTCGAATACTGAATAAGGTCTCCCGATGATCTGGTGGTATTGGATGCTCCTCGGCCTCGTGCTACTCGGCGTCGAAATGGCCACGCCCGGGGGCTTCTATATTCTCTTTTTTGGACTGGCTGCTCTGATCGTCGGCAGTCTGGCCGGCCTGGGGTTCGCCCAGGCGGAATGGATCCAGTGGCTCTTGTTTTCAGGACTTGCAATTCTGTCACTGCTCGTCTTCCGTGGACCGTTGTTGGCCTGGATCAAGACGCAGGAGGTCGAGACCCCTGCCGTAGATTCGATGGGAGGCGAAACCGCAATCCCGCTCGAGGATCTGGCGCCGGGTGGCACCGGCAAGGCGGAACTGCGCGGCACCACCTGGACCGCCCACAATGCCGGGCCCGCTCCCTTGAAAAAGAACCAACGCTGCAAGGTTGAGCGGGTCGAAGGGCTCACCTTGTGGATTACAGCCGAATGACGGAGAACAGCTAAGAGGGCCGACGACTATGGAGGAGGTAACGATGACCGGCGGACTATTTGTCGTGCTGATATTGGCTTTGCTGGTGCTGATCATCATCGCCAAGACCGCCGTGGTGGTCCCGCAGCAAAGTGCTTATGTGGTCGAGCGACTTGGCAAATATGCCGCCACGCTGGATGCGGGGTTTCATATGCTCCTCCCCTTCATCGACCGCATTCGTTACAAACATTCGCTCAAGGAAACGGCCATCGATATTCCCGAGCAGGTTTGTATTACGCGCGATAACGTGCAGGTGTCGGTGGATGGCATCTTGTACCTCAAGATCTTGAACCCTCAGCGCGCGTCGTATGGCATCAGCGACTATAATTTCGCTCTGATCCAGCTTGCGCAGACCACACTACGGAGCGAGATCGGCAAGATCGAGCTCGATCGGACGTTCGAGGAGCGAACCAACATCAATATCCAGGTGGTCAACGAACTCGACAAGGCCTCGGATCCTTGGGGCGTCAAAGTCCTCCGGTATGAGATCAAGAACATCACCCCCCCCAAGGGCGTACTGGATGCGATGGAGAAGCAGATGCGGGCGGAACGGGAAAAGCGGGCAGTGATTCTCACCTCCGAGGGCGAACGCGACGCGGCGATCAACCAGGCCGAGGGCGAGAAACAACAAGTGATCAAAGCCTCCGAGGCAAAAAAACAACAGCAGATCAACGAGGCAGAGGGAGCGGCCTCGGCCATCCTCGCCATCGCGCAGGCCACGGCTGAAGGCCTCCGCAAGGTCGCGGAGACGATCCAGGTTCCGGGAGGTCAGGAGGCCGTCCAGCTGCGGGTGGCGGAACAGTACATCAGTAAGTTTGGAGAGTTGGCGAAAACGAACAATACCCTCATCCTGCCGGCGACGGTCTCCGATGTCGGCTCCATGATTGCGCTGGCAATGAGCGCTATTCGACAGACGGGTCCCCTCGCCACAATAAAGCCTAACCAACCCGCAAGTCACGTTTGACAGATGGTGGAGGGTTGCCTAGAATCGCTTTCCATGAAAGAACATGTACTCAGTGCGTTTGCCGACAGCGCGACCGTCAAGCAACAGTTCGCGCGCGAGCATGCCGATCGCATCGTGCAAGTCGTGAAACTGATGACCACGGCCTTTCGCGAAGGCCGAAAAGTGTTACTCTTCGGCAACGGCGGAAGCGCCACGGATGCGGCCCACATCGCAGCCGAGTTCGTCGGCCGCTATAAACGAGAGCGAGACCCGCTCCCCGCCATCGCCCTGGCCACCGACATCGCCGCCATTACCTGCATCGCCAATGACTACGGTTTTGAAGAACTCTTTGCCCGCCAAGTCCGTGCCCATGGCCAGAAAGGCGATGTCGCCATCGCTATCAGCACCAGCGGCAATTCACCCAACGTGTTGAAGGGTGTGGAGGCTGCGCGGGCCTGTGGACTCACCACCATCGGCTGGACCGGAGGGACCGGCGGAAAACTGGCTGGTCTGGTGGAATATCCGTTCGTCGTGCCTTCGACGGTCACGGCCCGCATTCAAGAAAGCCACATCACGCTCGGCCACATCCTGTGTGAACTCATCGAGGAACAGCTCCTTGGCAAAGCCTCCTGACCGGCAGCGGCCTCCCGTCACAACTCCGAGCCTGATCCCGCCGATCAATGTGACGGATCTCACAACCTATCCGCTCAAAAAACGGCACAGCAAGGTCCGCGTCTCCGATTTTGCCGGCCCCTGGCGGCGTGGAGGCAGCTTCAGCCAATTCTATCGCTCGCTGCCGGATATCCTTGGCGTGAAAACCTTACGCGCGGTCGCCAAAGCGATCGTGAAGGCTCATCGCAAAGGCCGACCCGTCATCGTGGGACTTGGCGCTCACGTCATCAAAGTCGGATTGAGTCCGATTCTCGTGGACCTCATGCAACAAGGGATCGTGTCGGCCGTGGCCATGAACGGCGCCGGGATCATTCACGATTTCGAATTGGCGCTCATGGGACACACGTCTGAGGAAGTCGACGCAGAGATCGACGAGGGACGCTTCGGAATGGCGGAAGAAACCGGCTGCATGCTGAACGAGGCGATCGTCCGCGGGGCTCGCGATCGCGAGGGGCTCGGCGAATCCGTCGGCCACTATATCAACCGACGCCAGGGGCAATTCCCCCATCGCGAGACGAGCATTCTGGCGACCGGAGCAAAGCTCGGTATTCCGGTGACCGTGCATGTCGCCATCGGTACCGACATCATCCATATGCATCCCGCTGCGGACGGAGCCGCCATTGGAGCGACCTCGCTGCTGGACTTTCGACGGCTCGCGGCTGTCGTGGCAGGGATGGAGGGGGGCGTGTATCTCAATCTTGGCTCTGCCGTCATTTTGCCAGAAGTCTTCCTCAAAACGGTGTCACTGGGACGCAATCTTGGTCACGATCTGACCAACATTACGACCGTGGACATGGATTTCCTGGCTCACTACCGCCCGCTCACCAATGTGGTGCGTCGGCCGACCCAGAAGGGCGGGAAAGGCTACTCCCTGATTGGCCACCACGAAATCATGGTGCCGTTGTTAGCCGCGGCGGTGCACGAAGAATTGGGGTGACCCCCTTCGGATGTCTCTACAGCAATCCCCTCCAGCGACCCAGCAGCAATTGACCAAAATGTGGAGCGAACTGAATGGCCGCTACTTCGGAGGCCTACTACCGCCAATTGATCTGGTCTGGAGCCGCCGGCTGACTTCCTCGGTCGGCATGTTCGTGAGTCGGCGTGGACCGAGACCACGGCTCAATCAGGATGGCCTTCGCCCTCCAGCCAAGCGCGAAATTCGCCTGTCCTTTCCCTTACTCCAGCAAGCACTCCAACGGAGCGAGTATGGCGAACAGGAGCTCGTCAACACACTGGCTCACGAAATGATTCATCAATGGCAATACGACATCCTGAAACGGCGGCCGAATCATGGAGCGGATTTTCTCCGCAAGATGACCGAGATGAATCGGGGCGGCACACTGGCCATCACCATCTACCATTCGTTACAGAAGGAAGTGCTCGCCCTCACGCAATTTTCCTGGCGCTGCCGGCAATGCGGCCAATTGTACCGACGCCAGCGGAGAACGATTCAACCTCGGCGGCACCACTGCGGCGTCTGCCGGGGGTCGTTACAGGAATTGGTGGGATCGGTCAGCCGGGTCCCAACTGATTCTGAACGTTCTTCCCACACAACAAGGTCCTCCTCTCAATGTCCCTTGCGGCCGCTTCAATTGTCCTTTACCTTCTGACGGATGCTGAAAAAGTCTCCGTCTCACCCGCCCAACCCCGGCGCGCTAAGTCGCGCCTTTTCCCATGCGGCGTTCTCAGCTCGCAAGAATCCTCAACGTACCACACTCGGGTCACGAGCTGTCTCGGCAGCTCGGAGGTGGGCGGGTGAGAATAGTACGCCTCCGGTTCTTACTCCGCCGGCGGCCTTGCTGGGCGGTCTTTTTGAGCATCCTCAGGCTAATGTGCCGTCAGCGACTTTCTGGAAGATCCCGGAGGTATTTTATGGATAACCGGGGTTTTCTGTAGCCATCTAATCTCCTAGTTAGGAGCGCACGATGCGTTGGTCGCGACAGATCCTGTTCGGGGATGTCGATGCGATGTTCGCCTCAGCGGCCGTCCTGGCTGACCCAAGCCTGTCAGGCAAACCGGTGGCCGTCGGTGGATCCTCCCCGCGAGGAATCATCGCGGCAGCAAGTTACGCGGCTCGAGCATTCGGCGTCCGCTCCGCCATGCCGACAGGCGAAGCCACACGTCTCTGCCCCCAGCTCATTCTCATTCCCCCTGACAGACCGCTCTATCGCCGGCTGCATGAACAGATGCAGGCCGTCACCGATCAGTTATTCCCGCTCACTGAATGGAGCAGCATCGACGAATTTTATGCCGACACGACACAGCTCCAGACCCGCCATCCCGACCCTCACTCACTTGGACAACTCGCGAAGGATGCGCTGTACAAAGCCACGGGCTTGCGCTGCACCATCGCCATTGCAACCGGCAAGACCGTCGCCAAAATTGCCGCGGATAGTCACAAGCCTGATGGATTGGCGATGGTCCCGCCCGGTACGGAAGAAGCATTCTTAGCCCCGATGCCTCTGCGTGCATTGCCGGGAATCGGTCCCAAGACCGCCGCGCGCCTGGAACTGCTCGGACTCAAGATCATCGGCGAACTGTTGGACCCACGCTGGGATCAACCCTTACGTCATATCTTCGGCGCACGACTCCACTGGGTTCGTGAGTTGGCGCAGGGGATCGACCACGAACCGGTGGTGGCCGATCGAGAATCTAAAAGCCTCAGCCACGAAACCACCTTCGAACACGATACACATGATCGTCCATTTCTTGAGCGAACCCTGCGCGGATTCCTCCGCGACCTGGCGAGGGCTCTCCGACAGGAAGGATTGGCCGCCGGATCCTGCACGGTGAAGCTGAAAAACTCCCGTTTCGTTATCACAACCAAACAACATCGCTTTCCGCACCCACTGAGCTACGATCCTGACATGTGGCCGACCGTCCAACAAGCGCTACGGGAACTCATTCAGCCCGGCGCTGAGTACCGCTTGGCTGGACTCGCGCTCTCCTCCTTGGCGCCTGCGCCGCCCGGGCTGTTCGACCAGCGGCGAACGAAAGCCATCGAGACGATGGACGCGCTGATTGCCAAGCACGGGTCGTCGGTAATTGGATTAGGCGGCGTGAGCCACGACGACGAGTAATGAGTTCCCTCTCTTTCCATCCACGCGCACAGTCGGTATGATGCAGATATGTCCGTGAAAGTCGTGACCAGAGACCAGCTTGTTCCACTTCTACAAGCGGCGCGGACCCAAGGGAAACGTATCGTGTTCACCAACGGCTGTTTCGATCTCATGCACATTGGACACACTCGATATCTGCAGGCAGCTAAGGCCCTCGGCGATGTGCTGGTCGTGGGCGTCAACAGCGACGCGTCCGTGAGGAGTTTGAACAAGGCGCCAGACCGTCCCGTCGTGACCGAAGCACAGCGGGCTGAAGTGCTCGCGGCACTGGGATGCGTAGACTACGTGGCGATCTTCAGCGAGCCGGATCCTTTGAACCTGATTACTGCTGTACAGCCGGACGTTTTGGTCAAGGGCGGAGATTGGGACATTGACCGCATCATCGGTAGGGGTGTAGTCGAACAACGAGGCGGGGTAGTGCGGACAGTTCCTCTGGTGCCAGACATGTCAACAACGTCTCTCATTCAACAGATCCGTTCACAATCCACATAAGCAGTGTCGAACACCGCATCCGTTTTACCAACAGCTCAGTGGTTCTCTCCTATCGCAGCCGCATTGGTCGGCAAAGGAGGGCGTCCTTGTCTCACAGGCTTGTACGGTTCCACCGCTGGGCTTGCTCTCACTACGCTCCTGCATCCTCAGTCTGGCACACTGGGGAGTCGACCGTGGTTGATCGTGGCCGGGTCGGACGAAGCGGCGGAACGCCTCTTCGATGACCTGCACTTTTTCCATGACCTCATCGGCCTTCCGACGAATCTCCTCGTTCTCTTCCCGAGATGGGAAACCCTTCCCTACGAGGGCAGTGCGCCCCATGTCGGTTTGATCGCGCGCCGAATGAATGCCCTGCATCACGTCCGAACCGCACCACAGACGGTCCTGGTCACCTCCATTGCGGCACTGATGCAGCGGCTGTTACCCGTTGCAACCTTTACCCATACCACCCTGCAATTCAAGCTGCACGGCACGATCGAGCGAGAGACCCTCACCGGAGGGCTCTTGCGTCTCGGCTACCGCCGGGTTTCGGTGGTGGAAATCCCGGGGGAGTTCAGTATTCGAGGCGGCATTGTAGATATTTTTTCAACGGCCTACGCTAACCCGCTGCGTGCCGAGTTTCTTGGAGAAACCGTCGATTCGCTCCGCCTCTTCGATCCTGCCACGCAGAAATCCACCGCGAAGCTGGATCGAGCGGTCGTCCTTCCCGCGCGGGAATATCTGCGTGCGGAGACTTCGTCGGACGCCCTCGCTCCCATTCCGGTGGATGCCGAGTGGCGCGCGCCGGACCTCTACCCCGACATGAATACCCTCTTTGATTATTTCGCCGAACAGCCTGTACTCGTCCTGGATCAGCCGGCTGCGTTGGAAGAGGCCTGCGCGGACCTCTGGGGCAAGATCGACGACGGCTATCTCCGCCATGCCGATCGAGAAACGATCGTGCCCTACCCTTCACCGGAACGATTGTTTCTCTCCTGGTCTGAACTCATGGATCACACACAGAGCTGGCCCATGCTCGCACTCGAGCCCCTTACAGCAAGCAATGCGTCCTGGAGCCCGGTCCAGGCCTTTCCCGCTCAGACCCCGTCCAGCGCAGGCATCGGGGCTCGTGGGATGCCCTTCAGCCAAACCCTCGCCATCATGGATCGCCTGCGAGAGGAGTGCCGCGTGGTGCTCGTCGCAAGAAGTCGCGGCCAAGTGGATCGCTTGCTGGCACTCTTGCGCGAACACGATGTGCCGGCAACAGAGTGGACCGTGGGAGCCTGGACCGCTTCCAGTAAAACCAAATCGCCGTTTTACGTCTTGCACGGCGATTTGTCCGCGGGATTCCTCGCACCGAACTTGCGCCTGGCCATCCTGACGGAAGAAGAACTGTTTGCCAAAGGCGCGCGCCATAAGCCGCAGGCCAAGAGTAAAGCCGCAACCTTCCTCTCCTCGCTGGAAGATCTCAACGTGGGCGACTATGTCGTCCATGTCCAACATGGCATCGCCAAATACCAAGGCCTCAAACGCCTCTCGGTGCAAGACTTCGACAGCGATTATTTGATCCTTGAATTCGCCGGCGGCGACAAGCTCTACGTCCCGCTGGAGAAGCTCAACCATGTGCAGCGATATAGCGGGGCGGATGGCCATGCGCCGCGTCTGGAACGTTTGGGCGGCACCAGTTGGGCCAAAACGACCGCGCGGGTGAAGCAAGACATTGAGGAGATGGCCCACGAGTTGGTCGACCTCTATGCCAGCCGTGAACTCGTGACGCGCCATGCCTATGGATTCGACAGCACGATGTACCACGAGTTCGAGGCCGCATTTGAGTACGAAGAAACGGCGGATCAACTCAAAGCGGTCGAAGACATTACCCACGACATGGAGTCCAGCAAACCGATGGACCGATTGGTGTGCGGTGACGTGGGGTACGGAAAAACGGAAGTGGCGATGCGAGCGGCCTTCAAGGCGGTGGAAGCCAATCGTCAGGTCGCGGTGCTCGTCCCCACGACCCTGTTGGCCCACCAACATTACGACAACTTCTCGGAACGGTTCGCGCCGTTCCCGGCTCGCGTGGCCTTGCTCTCCCGATTCCAATCGCCGAAGGAGGCTAAAGCCATTCTCAAAGACGTGGCATCCGGCGCCGTCGACGTGGTGATCGGAACGCACCGACTTGTCCAGAAGGATGTGATATTCCGCGATCTAGGCCTCGTCATCATCGATGAGGAACAGTGGTTCGGTGTCAAACACAAGGAACGATTGAAACAACTCCGAACCCAGGTCGACGTCTTGACCCTCACAGCCACCCCCATCCCCCGAACCTTGCAGATGGCCATGGCGAGCGTGCGCGATCTCTCAATCATCGAAACACCCCCGGCAGGCCGCTTGTCCATTCGCACGCAGGTTGTCCGATCAAATGACACACTCATCCGAGAGGCGATCTTGCGTGAACTCGGGAGGGGCGGACAGGTCTATTTCGTCCATAATCGGGTCGAAACGATGGAGAAGACGGGAGCCTGGCTCCACCAACTGGTGCCCGATGCGCGCATCGTGATGGCCCATGGGCAGATGAACGCCAAGCCGCTCGAAGCCGTGATGCTGAAATTCTTTCGCAGGGAGGCGGACGTGCTGATCGCCTCAGCGATTATCCAGTCGGGAATCGATGTGCCTCATGCCAACACGATCTTCGTCAATCGCGCCGACATGTTCGGGCTCGCGCAGCTATACCAATTGCGCGGGCGAGTCGGACGAAGCGGCGACCAAGCCTACGCCTACTTCCTGGTTCCCGATGAGGGGCAATTGAGCGAAGACGCCCAAAAGCGCCTCACCGCCATTCAACAGTTTACCGAACTGGGCGCCGGCTTCCGCATCGCCGCAGCAGATATGGAAATCCGTGGCGCCGGCAACCTCCTCGGCAAACAGCAATCGGGGCATATTGCTGCCATCGGGCTCGATCTCTACATGCAAATGGTGGAACAGGCTGTCTATCGACTCAAGGGTCAGGTGGTGGAAGAAGAACCGGACCCCACCCTCCGGCTCAACGTCTCCGCCTTTATCCCGGATGACTACGTCGCTGACCCCCACCAGCGTCTCTCCTGTTATAAACGGCTCTCGTCCTGCACCCGAGTCGGAGACCTCGCCTTACTTCATGGCGAAATGCAGGATCGGTATGGGCTGGCCCCGGATTCCGTCGAGCGACTGTTCGAAGTCATGCAGGTGCGGCTCCAAGCCAAGGCCTTGCGTCTGGACTCGATTGAACTCAAGCCTCATTCCGTCGTCGTCGCGCTCGGCGCCAAGAGTCGGGTGTCAAGCCAGGCGATTCATGGGATGATGGACCGGTACAAGAAGCGGGTGTGCTTCCTGTCTCCGCTTTCATTCGAGCTCCAGATGCCGCATCAGGACTGGCCTTCCATCTTTCGAGAACTCACCGCAACCTTGCAAAGCCTGGGAGGCTGTGATACCAACACCACGATGCCCCCGCAATCATCTCGGTAACAAGGTCTAAATGCTTCTAATGACTCGATCGTCGAACAGAGCCGTGAATGCCGTCGCTGGCCGCCTCGTCTCCCTGCTTGCCGGCGTCATCGGCGGGACTTTCTTATTGTTCACCAGCTGCGCGCCACCGCCAGAGGAAGGCGTGCTCGCCCTCGTCAACGGCCGACAGATCACGCAGACCGAATTCGACGCACGTTGGGGAGAACTGGCCGAAGCCACCAAGGCGCGGTACCAGAAAGAAGGAGGGAAGCGCCTCTTCCTCGACGAACTCATCACCCGAGAGCTGCTCATGCAGGAAGCGCGTAAGCTAGGACTCGACCAGAACGATGCGATCCGCGATCGAGCGCAACGCTACCGGGAACAACTGATTCTCGACGAACTCCTCAAGGACCGGATCAAAGCCAAGGTCGAACTCTCGAAGGAGGAATTGGACGCCTTCTACGAGCAGCATGCGCGCGAACTCCTCACGCCATTGAAGGTACGAGTGTCACAGATGCTGCTGCCCAATATTTCGGCCGCGAAAGATCTCGAAAAGCAAGTCAACCAGGGGGGGGACTTCGCCCGGTTTGCACAGCGCTATTCCATCGATGGCAAAACGAAAGCGAGCGGGGGCGATCTCGGCCCCTATCGCAAGGATTTGGTCGTCCCCGAAGTCGATGAAGTCATTCATACCCTCAAGCCCGGATTCATCAGTGCGCCGATCAAGACGGAGGCCGGCTATTACCTCGTCATGACGACGCCTCTCGACAAGGAAATTATTCAGGCGGACGTGGCCGTTCGGGAACGCCTCCGACAGGAATTGCTCAATGAGAAGCGCCGAAAACGTTTTGACGGCGTGATCGCCGACATCCGAACGAAGGCGATCATCCGACTCGCCGACGCCTCCCGCTATATCACCGACGACGTCGGCACACGCTGAGGCGTCGCGGGTCGAAGTTTCCCTCTTTCAGGCTCCTCAAGTCCTTGACAATTCGTGTACAATCCGTCGGGCTCTCGCCGACTAGCCAATCATCTCGACGCACGGCGAGACCTCTATCCATATTCACGGTCCGTTCATTCATCACGATGGCACCAGACTGGCTCCGACATATGGCCTTCTTCGCGCTCGGGCTGATCGCACCGGCATCCCTTCTCTCAGCCGCGCAGGTGGAAGATGGGATCGTCGCAATCGTGAACTCGGACCTCATCATGCTGTCCGAGATAAAACGAGAACTCGCCCCTGAACGGGAGCGGATTCAGAAAGAGTATCGAGGCGACGCCCTCGCGCGTCGCCTCAAGACGGCAGAGTATATGGCACTAACCTCGATGATCGAACACAAGTTGCAACTCCAGGAAGCTAAGGCGCGAGGCGTCACGGTCACCGATCAGGAGGTCCAACAAACAATTCGACAGATGAAGCAACAAGGGAGAACGGTCGACGAGACGAACCCGGCAGATATGAAAAGCGTCCGAGAACAGTTGACACTGCTGAGGGTCGTCGACCGCGAGGTCCGAAGCAAGGTGACGGTCGCGGACTCCGACATGAAACGGTACTTCCAGGAACACCGCGATCGGTTTGCGCTCTCGGAGGAATACACGCTCAGTCAGATTCTCATCAAGCCACGCTCGCAGAACGATACGGCCGACGCGCGAGAGAAAGTTCGTGAGGTGATGGCGCGGCTCAAGCAGGGGGAGTCATTCGAGGATTTGGCGCTGCGATTTTCCGACGGCCCGAACGCCGCGCACGGAGGACATCTGGGTTTAGTGCGGCAGGGAGAACTCTTGCCGGAGATCGAGCGCACCATCGCCACCTTGGTGCCCGGCGGCATCTCAGATATGATCGAAACCTCGGAAGGTTTTCATATCGTGCACCTGGAGGACAAGAAGCCCAAACAGTTCCGCCGGTATGAGCAAGTCCGCAATGAAATCCAGGGTCTCGTTTTTCAGCAGAAAAGCGAAGATGACTTCCACTCGTGGCTGGCGGACCTCAAAAACAAGGCCTACATCGAGATCAAGTTCGAATCCGCTCTTTCAGGACCGCCCACAATCGCTCCCGCCCCTCGCCCGTCACCGACGAGTAAGGAATAATTTTATCGCTCTCAACCAATCCCAGTCCTTCCTGCAGCCGGAGAAGCGCACCGACACGCTCGCTCATTTTTAACTTATCCACTTTCGTTGCCACCACGATGGGAGGCCTTCCGACGGACGAGAGCCATGCGATCGTTTGGCTGTCTTGTTCGCTCAGCACCCGGCTTTCCACCAACACCACCACCGCGCGCAGCTGTTCACTGCCGTTGAGATACTGCTCGATCAACGGGGCCCACTGAGCCCGCAACGCTTTCGATACTTTCGCGTAGCCATATCCTGGCAGATCCACCACCACGAAACGCGCCAATCCAGGATCGTCACTGGTGATCCGAAAGAGATTGACCAAGCGGGTCTTTCCCGGCGTACGGCTCACCTTGGCCAGCCCCTTGCGCTGCAAGAGAGAGTTGATGAGAGAGGATTTTCCGACGTTCGACCTCCCGATAAAGGCGACTTCCGGGAGGTCGCTTTTCAGAAACTGCTCTGGCCCCGCACAACTTCTGATAAACTCTGCCGTAAGGATTCTCATGCTACACCACCCAGCCACTCACCCAGCAAACATCAAGTTATTGACACAGGCACGCATCGTCTCTGTGATACGCGGCCTCTAATGCGGAAGTCAACCGCACGATCCAGATCCCGCGTGAAAGCCTTCCTGATCATCCTCCTCTGCCTCCCGGTCGGAGCGGTCCTCTTCTTCTGGTTACTCGAGATGCCCGACGTCTCGGCGTTACGCGCCACCAATCCAACGGTGACGGCCCTGATGGAAGCGCGACGGACTCAGGCCAAGGCCAAGGGCCACACCATCGAACGCCATTGGACGTGGGTGCCGCTCTCACGCATCTCCCCCCACCTCCGCCAGGCGGTCGTGGCAGCGGAAGATGCGTCGTTCTTCACCCACGAAGGATTCGACTGGGAAGGGATCAAGGACGCGGCTCTGTATAACCTCGAAGCGGGCGAACTCAAGCGTGGGGGGAGCACCATTACTCAGCAGCTGGCCAAAAACCTCTACCTATCATCCGAACGGTCTTTACTCAGAAAGGCGCGGGAAGCGCTGATTACACGCTCTCTCGAACAGCATCTCACGAAGGAGCGTATTCTCGAGCTGTATCTCAATGTCGCTGAATGGGGGCAGGGCGTCTATGGCGCTGAGGCAGCGGCCCGTCACCACTTCAAAAAATCCTCGCACGACCTGACGGCCGACGAGGCAGCCTGGCTGGCGGCCATTTTGCCGTCGCCGCGTCGATACGACCCGATTCGAAAAACAACCTTTTTGGCTCGACGCCACAATGGTATCTTCAAACGGATTACTCGGGGATCTTCTCAATCTCCCCAGCTAGAACCAGAGCCAAAGTCAGAGCCAGCACTCAGAACCAGACCAACATTCGGCAGAGCCCACAGGCCAGGGACAGGCGGGAGATTACAACGAGTCGCCGACCTCACAATAGTCTCGCTCGCCGAAAATGGCCGATTCATGCGTGTAGTGTTTGAATTCGAGCAGATTGTGAGAGGGGTCTTCGAGAAAAAATGTGCGATGTTCGATGCGGGTTCCGGGGAACCGCACGCGCGGCTGCTGATAAAACGTCAGCTCCTTGGCTTTGGCCTGATCGGCCAAGGCTTGCCATGCCTCTTGAGAAGGCAGGACCAACCCGAAATGACGCGGATAGATCCCCTGCTGAGAAGGTGGCAGTTCTGGCGTCAAATGCGCCACGAGTTGATGCCCCTTGAGTCCGAACATGACGGCGTGGCTCGACTCCCGACCCAACGTACAACCAAGTCCATCGACATAGAAACGTTTCGCCGCCGCCACATCGTGTATCGGAAAGGCCAAGTGAAAGAGCGCATCCTTCATGGAAATTGTCCTCGAATGGTTGGCAGGCCTGTCCCGTTCCACCACCCCGCAGCCATATGGGGGGTCACATGCCTGATGTGTGGTCATCGAAGCGACAGCTCTTTCTCCAGTTCGTAGTCTTCGGTTCTACGGTTTCCCATTATTCGACTGGCAAAATCCGACGCTCTCTCGTTCATCCATTGATTCGCCCGGTTTCGAGGCCGATTTTCGCTGGACGCGGAGCGTGTCCAGGCTTTTGAACAGACAGTCGTCGCCAGGAACGGTCTCGTCGTGCGCGCATTCGAGAAGTGCGCTCACCACAATCTCTTGGACGTAGGCCATCGAAAACCCTTCGGACCGTCGCGCCGCCTCTTGCAGCGCCGCCTCGGAGAAGAAAACTCCTCCCCGCTTGTGCAGAAGTGCGAGTCGCTGCTCGTATTTCGGCAGCTCAAATCTCCACACTCGGTCGAAGCGGCTTGGCCGGTGAATCAGCGCGGGTTCAACTTGTCCGGCTCATTGCACGTCGCAATGAGCAAGACCCCGTTCAACACTCTCAGCCCATCCAGCAGATTCAGCAAATGGGACAGCGAAATACCTTCGGCCTTCACAATCCGGTCAAGATCCTCCAGCAGGACGACCGCCGGCGTACATTTTTCGGCCAGGTGCAAGGCGTAGCCGATAATGTCATCGTCCACATCTGCCTTCCCCAGTACGCTAATAAATTTTGCCGGCGTGTTGTATGCCAGCGTCTTGAGCATCAGCGTTTTCCCGCAGCCAGGCGGCCCGGCAAATACGAATCCTCGGCGGTGAGGGATACCCAATTGTCGATACCGCTCCTGGCTCTGAAAAAAAGCCTGCACGTTGATTCGGATATCCCTCGCCATGTCAGACGGCGGCGCGATATCGTCCCAAGAGCTCATGGCAATCGGAATGTTCTCGCCGTTGACGACAAGAATTTCCTTCACCTCCCCCTTATGCCTGGTTTGGCCGTAACGGGTGAGAACGAGGAGGAAGTCGTGGAAGGCTGCGAGGGACTTCGTCGCAACGAGGTACACGTCAGCACAACCGTTCTTCACGACGAGCGAGAACATCCAACAGTGAATGTCCTGTCCGGTCCACGCAAGCTCGACGCTCCCTCTCCAGCCGAAGGAATCAACCTCGTCGGGAGAATTTTTCGCGACGCCCTCATCGGAAACCTTGTCTTTCTTGAATGACTTTCTCAATGCATCTTCTTCAACGAACGAGAGAGCCGCTCTGCGTTTCAACGCATCGGGGTGCCAGTCCCGAAGACAATCCAATAAATAATTTAGATACATCTTGCGCGCTGTGTCGCTGGCAAATTCATAGACCGTCCAGCCTTCCTCGCGAGGATGCTCGGCAAGAAATCTACTGGTGCTTCTCCAAAGAAACATGGATTCGCTCATGGTTTCCCTCCCTCATGTGTGCGTGAAGGGAACCTAGCACGAGGGTGCGACAGAATAGGTCGCTGGTCGTTGAAAATTGCTAGCGGGAGGATTGATACGGCTTGGCTGCTAACGTCAGTTGGCTGGACACATTGTCGATCAACGCTTGCGGGGCGAGCACCCGAGCCCCTGGCCCGAAGGAAAGAACCCAGGCGGTGAGCTCGTCTAAGCCGCCGCACCGCATGGTCAGGATCACAGAGCCATCCTTCTGGGGATGAAGGATCTGGGTTGGATGCCAGCTTCGTTCTTTGACGAAATACGCCCAATCGCGAGAGATCCAGATCTTCACTTCCTGCGGTGGCTCCTCGATCAGGCCGAACCCTTGATCGAAGCGCTCCGCAAGGGAAAAGGATTGGGGAAGCTCGAACATGTCCTCGGTGACCTCGACGCTCTTGATTCGCTCCACTGCGAATGTTCTGATCTCTCTTGCGCGATGCGAATAGCCAACGAGATATAGGCCGTACTGATACAGGACCAGCGAATAGGGGTCTACCAGATAGTCCTTCGAGTGCCCTGCTCCTGGCTTCTGGTAGCCGCGCAGCACGACCGTGAGTTGACGAAGCAATGCTTTGCGGAGGGAGTCCAGGACATTTTTTTGTGTCGCATAGTCGCGGACTGGACGCTGGAGCGGCGCAAAGGTCGTTATGGCAAATCGCCCGTCCGGCGAGAGGACTAAGGCTCCAGCCGACCCACGGATCCGAGACACGAGCATCCGCAACACCTGTCGAGCGGCGACCGCGGGGCTCTTCTCCATAGCCAGATGATCGCAGATACTCTTGGCGATCACAAGGCGGATGATGCCTTCGCCGATTCCCGTCATCGACACCGCACCGCTCTGATTGTCCGCGTAGACTCCACACCCGATGAGCGGACTGTCGCCAACCCGCCCGGCAACATTGAATCGATGCCCCCGGTCGAGGCCCCTGCCGCCACTGTCCCGGACCGATCCAAGGCAACGGCGCCGACGGTCCCGTGCCGTTCTGCTGTTGAACGTTTCTGTCTTGCGAGAATCCGGTCGTAGGAGAGGCGGCGAGGCGCGCCGGTGGAACGATGCCGGTCGAGTTTGAAATGCTGCGCAAATTTGCCTGCGAACGGTCCGACTAATAGAACATGGTCCGTCTCTTCCATGACCAATCTGGCCGCCGTAATCGGATGCGCGATTCCTTCGATCGAGGCGACAGCTCCGGCTTTGAGTTGGGCCCCTTCCATGATCGCGGCATCCATCCGCTGTACCCCATCCAGCTGACGATTCGCTCCTCGTCCCGCATTGAATAGCCCCGATTGCTCCAGGAGACCGATCGTATGTTCGACGGCGATGACGGCGGGACGGCCCTGCTCAAGAATGGCGTAGCCCATGACGAGCGCTTCGGCCAAACAAGTGGCCTGCGCCGGCGTCATACGCCGGGAACCGGCGCCTCCATGGGCAAGAATGAGAGGACGGGAACTGGTCAATTGAGGAGAAGCTTCCGAGCCTGCCGGTACGCCGGATCTTTCATGCGATCCAGATCGGACCGCACGAATCCAAGGCCGGTGACACAGAGCTCGAAGTTGTCGGAGAGTTTTCTGAACAGAGGAGGCTCTTCTCCTGACGGGCTGTCAGCCATTCGAGCGACAATCCCATAGGAGCGTTTTCCCGTCTTCATATAGTCCACGAGGAAATCCTTGTGGTAGATCAATCCGGTTGTCTTGAGGCGGCGCAGATATTCCGGAAACAGTCCCGCCATGAAGAGCGTGAAATCGCCGATATGCTGATGCACGTCCCGTTCACGATCCATTGACTGCGCTTCGAGCAACACTTCCGATTCAAACAAGAGATCCACCACCGTATCGACTGGTTGGTCTTGCTGATTTCTGATTTTATACAGTTGGTCGCTGTGGGTAAAGTCGACAAGCAGGTTGGAGACGTAGCTGGTGACGTTGAGGTCTGGCCACCCGAGATGTTCCGTGAAACTCTTCTCGGTCAGGGCGCCGAACAGCTGACGGAGCGGATGTCGTGGCGGAACTTGCGTTCTCATATCCACCTCTCACACATTCCGATAACGTGTTATCTCAGTATAGCAGACAATGGTCGATGTGCCGATGCCGCCACTATGATCCTTCTATCGGTCTTCATGAAACAGACTTGAGTATAGATCGGAATCAGCAGAGCCCGCAGGCTTTTTCAACAGTCTGCTAGCTCCTTTCACGGCTGTCCAGCACAAAAGTCACCGGCCCGTCGTTCAGCAATTCGACCTGCATGTGCGCGGCGAAAACCCCGGTTTCCACATGAGTACCCTGATCTCGTAACCCTGCTACGACTTGGTCATATAATCGCTTGGCTTCATCCGGGGACGCTGCCTCATCAAAACTCGGACGACGGCCATTCGCCGTCCTGCCCAGTAAGGTAAACTGAGAAACCAGAAGGACCGATCCCCCGATGTCCGCCAACGAACGATTCATCTTCCCCTGCTGATCAGAAAAGATCCGGAGCATACGAAGCTTCTCAACGAGATACCGTCCGTCGGTCTCCCCATCGCCCTTTGCTATGCCCAACAATACCAGGAGGCCGGATTCGATCTGTCCTACGGTCTGGCCCTCAATCTGAACCGACGCTTTCGTCACCCGCTGAATCACGGCCTTCATCCTGACGATCGTCCCGGTCGAAGCGCAGCCAGGGTTCCTTCGAGAGCGAGCAGCTTTCGTTTCGTGGGCAAACCTCCTGAAAATCCTCCGAGCGACCCATCCTGTGCCACAATGCGATGGCAAGGAATCACGATCGGCATTGGATTCGCCCCCACGGCATTGCCGACAGCGCGGGCATACTGTCTGCCTCCAACACTGGCAGCCACCCATTGATAGGACCGAAGCCGGCCGTAAGAGATGCGGTGAAGAATCCGCCAGACCCTCTGCTGAAACCTTGTTCCGCGTGAGAGGTCCAGCGGCAGATCGAAGGACCTGCGCGTTCCGGCCAAATAGCCAATCAATTGTGCCTGCGCCTTCCGCAATCGTGGAGAGACCTGGGTGCCAAGCAGCGCGGCTGAAGCCGCTTGCAACTCGGACAGCACGGCCTGGCGCGACGCCTTCGGCAACACCACCGCGTTGATCCCTTTCGTCGTTTCGGACATGCCCATCCAACCCCATGGCGTATGAAAAACGCAGGTTGTGATGTGTGCGGTATCAGGCGTCAGACGTTTGAGCGAAGGTTGTCTCTTGCCCATGGCTCAGACTGTTCCTCGCTTGAGTTTCCGTCTGACCATTCCCCAGACCAGACCAAGTTCTTCTGATCGCAGCAAGGTATGGACACCTAGATAACCGCTCACGCTCAATCCGATGGCCATGGCGAGCATGGCCGATTTTTCAATCCATTCACCAGGATGAGTCCAGAGCTGCGCTGTTGCCACCCAGGCGCAAATCACCACCAACGGCACAGACGCGATCAGCACACGCAGCAATGATCGTCCCACAGAGCCCCACTCCACGCCGCCTAACCGGCGGTGCAGCACCGCGACCAAAATGCCTCCATTGACCATCGCCGCCAAAGCTGTGGCCAAGGCCAGGCCAGCCGCGCCAAGAGACGACATCAGCAGAACCGAGAAGGCGAGGTTGGCTGTAATAGCGATGGCCGCGGAAATAGCCGGCGTGCGCGTGTCCTGCAGCGAGTAGAAGGCTGAGACAATGATGCGGACGCCTCCGAAGGCCCAGAGGCCGACAGAATAACAGAGCACCGCCAATGCGGTCTCGGCTGTATCGTGTGCCGTAAAAGTCCCGTGCTCGAAGAACAGATGGACGATCGGCTGACGTAAAAGGATGAGTCCCAGCATCGCCGGCAGGATGATAAAGAAGATCATGCGAAGACCGAATCCCAACGTCGTCCGCAATTCATCCAGCGCCCCGCGCGCGGCCTGCGCCGAGAGTGTCGGCAAAATGGCCGTGGCCAATGCCACACCAAAAATCCCGAGTGGAAACTGAATCAACCGCATACCGAAGAAGAGATAGGTCGGCCCACCCGCAAAGAAGGAGGCCAGGATCGTGCTCACGGTAATGTTGATCTGGGTCACGGAGAGACCGAGAAGCGACGGCACCATCAGCGCGCCGATCCGCCGTAAGCCGGGATGGCTTGGTTTGAACCGAAATCCGAACAGCATCCCACGCAGATGCAAGCCGGGCAACTGCATGGCAAACTGCGCCGCACCTCCCACCACGACTCCGATGGCCACGCCGAGGATAGGCTCCGGCATCGTCGGCGATAAAAAAATCGCGCAGCCGATGATAAAAATATTGAAGAACACCGGCGAGAACGCCGGCGCTGCAAAGGCGCGCATGGAATTCAGGATGCCCATCGCCAGCGCGGCCAGGCTGATAAAGATCAGATAGGGGAACATGATCTGCGTGAGCAATGTCGTCATGCCCAGCTTCGCTGGATCGTCATGAAATCCCGGCGCCAAGAGCCAGACGATTCCGGACGCGAGGATCATGCCCAGGATCGTGATACCAGTCACAATTGTAAGCAGCGTGGTAAAGACGGCGCTTGCCAGTTCCCAGGCGTCTTGTTTCGACTTGAGCGTCTGATATTCCGTGAAAACAGGAATGAAGGCGGAAGACATTGACCCTTCCGCAAATAGCTCTCGAAGCAAGTTGGGGACACGATAGGCCACGAAGAAAGCATCTGCCGCGGGTGTCGCGCCAAAAATTCTCGCCAACACCATGTCGCGGATGAACCCGAGGATTCGACTGGAGAAGGTGGCCACGCCGATCACACCGGCCGCTTTGACCACCGAGCGAGTCTCGTCCTGCGTATTCGCTGGAGCTTGGGATACCCTCGTAGGATCGGACATGAATATAGGGATTCTAGCGGAACGATGCCGGGCAGTCTATCAAGCCCAGGATTATGGTTCTTGAATCAACGTGTCCGGCAGCTCATTGAGGTTTTCTCCAGAATCTACAGGACTGACTTCTGCGAGGAGGATCCCGCACTTTGCAATCGCCGCACAGATGGCGTCGGTCGCTTGCCCCGTTCGAATGCCGTCGAGGATGCCGTTGACCAGTTTATCCCAGGTGCCGACTGGGACGTGGTCGTTAATGCCTTTGTCCGCCAATACGTGCACGCGCCGCTCCAGCATCGAGACAAGGATCAGGATTCCTGTACGGCTTTGTGTGTTGTGCAACCCGTGCTTGTAGAATGCCTGCTCGGCGCGGAGGGTCACTTTATGCGCCATGCGCTCGCGCGACGTGACGAGGCGGACGATAAGCGGAGCCTTGCCAATCCATTGCCCGAGTCCATACGACGCAACAACCGCCAACAACAGCCAGCCCGCGTTGCCTGCGTGCCACCCCCAGGGCAGCCAGTAGATTTCGATCGTCAGCAGGAGGGCCAGAGTGAGCAGCGCGAGGATGAGTCCCGTTCGATAGCCGGCTTCGCGATACAGCGCCGAGGACGGGACAATCATCGGCACAATCTCGCCCTTCGTGACCCGTTCGGCTTGTTGAACCGCTTGCTTAATCCGTTCTCGTTCTCCGTCGGTGAAAGGCTTCATCTACCAACCTCCTGAGGCCCCGCCGCCGCCGAATGAACCGCCCCCGCCGCTGAATCCGCCCCCGCCACTACCAAATGAACCACCGAATCCCCCGCCCGGGCCCATCACAACACCATCTCCCCACCCTCCACGCCGGCCTCCGCCGCGATTCGCTTGCAGCATCAACCAAAGTAAGAAAGCCGTTATCCCGGCTGCGGCAAGCCCTAATCCCACACTCGCAAATTGCGCGACGAGGAATGCGAGCAGGCTCCCGATCAATGCACGGGTGCGTTGAAGTCCGTGGCTTAACACGATACCGGCCAGGGTTCCGACGACGATCCCGATGATCATATACTCAAACGCAGTCGGCTCTTGGCCGGAACGGTCGCGACCCGGCAGCACCTCTTCAGCCTTGTAGGTGCCTTCAATGGTATCGAGAATGGCCTTGACCCCTGCGGCTATGCCGCCCGGCAGATCTCCGCTTCGAAACCGTGGCACGATTTCCTGCCGAATGATGTGGGCGGAACGGAGATCTGTCAAGGCCCCTTCCAGACCATAGCCCACTTCGATACGAACCTTTCGCTCACGCAGGGCGAGAAGCAGCAATACGCCGTTCTCCGTTCCCTTCTGGCCGAGCTTCCAGGTGGTCGCAACGCGATGGGAGAAGGTTTCGAGTGGTTCGCCTTCGAGTGAGGGAAGTGTCAGGACGGCAACTTGATTGCTGGTCTTTGCTTCGTGGGCTTCGAGATCGCGTGTGAGTGAGGCGGCAACATTGGCTGGCAGCACCTGCGCGAGGTCCACGACATGTCCTGTGAGTGGCGGCACGTCGAGTGCCCAGGCCGGGGCCGCCATGAGCATCACCCCGATAAAAACCATGAGCCGCGCCGGCTCTCGCCAGACACGGCTCATATTAAGGGTTTCCATCGACTGCATGAACTCAGTTGAATTTGACTTCGGGCGGCTTCGCCACAGCTTTCTCATCTGCCACGGTGAAATTCGGTTTCTCCTCCATGTGAAGCATATACTTGGCCGTCAGGTTCGTAGGGAAATAGCGGACGCCTTTGTTATATTCCGCCACTTTCTCAATGTAGCGCTTGCGCGCGACGGCAATGCGATTCTCCGTCCCTTCGAGTTGGCTCTGGAGATCACGAAAGTTCTGATCGGCTTTCAGATTGGGATAATTCTCTGCAATGGCGATGAGGCGGCCCAATGCCGAGGTGAGGCCGGCCTGCGCCTTTTGGAATTGTTCGAAAACGGCTGGATCTCTTAACGTTTCAGGCGTCACTTGAATCCCCGTGGCTTGTGCCCGCGCCTGCACTACCCCTTCGAGCGTCTCCTTCTCATGCGCAGCATAGCCTTTCACTGTAGCAACCAGGTTCGGGATCAGATCGGCCCTCCGCTGGTACTGATTGACCACTTCGCTCCAGGCGGCCTTGGTGTCTTCGTCTAATCCCTGGAGATCGTTGTAGCCGCACCCAGGGAGTCCGACAAACAACACCGTGATCGCAATGGCGGTGAATACAGAACTGCGGCTGCCCATGGCCATCCTCCTTCCCCTTGCGCTGATCTATAATGCTGGGTACCGCTCATGCTATCATGAGAAAAACCATTATGATACGGAGGCAAGGCCGCCCGATGTCGCTTGAGCCCTCTTCACATCTACCAGGCGGGTTTCAGATAAACCATCGCACCCTCGGCACCTACCAAGGAAGTGCGATTGAGTTGGCATTTTGGTATCCCTCATCCGGGATGCCGGAATATGGGCTGTGCCGATTTGCCACGAAGGAGAAAGCTGAATCCTATCGCACCTACCTCTGTTCTCCTGCCTGCCCGGAGCCGCTCAATGAGCACGACCTCACCATTGAACCCTATGACCTTGCCGCACACGAGGAACTGATCAACAGCCATCCGCTTCATTCTGCTTGGGAAACTCCAACATAGCAGGATGCCGAAAAAGTCCCCCGACTACGTTCGTTGCGGCTACCGCAAGAACCGTGAACGATATAATCGTGTGACGTCCGAGTGCTCTTTCTCCAAAACGTCTCACGGATCGCTGAACGGCCGATTTGAGCAAGCCCGCTATTCGCGTCGAATCCTGTTCGGTTGGTGATGGTATGGTGGACAAGGGATCCGCCGGCCTGTTCAGGCGGCAACGACAACTTTGTCCGAGGATTTGACCGACGGATCCTGCGTCTGGGCTTGGACAAAAGTGAGCAGGCGCTTATTCTCTTGCGCAGCTCTAAGGAACTTGAAGGCGATGCCACGAGCGCTTACAGAATGGACCATCCCGGCTACTTCAAGAGGAGGGTCGGTGTCGTCAAGGGACAGTTGTAGATAGAAGATGTCGTTCGTATGAACCTGTGTTTCACTCTTGATGATACAGCCACCCATCGAAAGATCAAGCACTGTTCCCTCGCCACGAACCTTGCCCCCGGAGAACGAGAGATAGAGTCGCACTGGAATCCTGAGGTGTTCGCGTCGATCAATTGGATGCGTGGAATGGTCCAGCCAAAGACGGGACGCCAGAAAGCGGTGACTGCAAGATGGACAGCGGAATGGTGCCACGAAAAGGATGGAGGCGAGGTGCTCGCGTGGCGATTGCGGGTGAGACCGCAAAAGGCCATTCTTCTGGCACCGCGGGCAACTAAGGATGCGGCTCATATCATCTGTTCTTTCTCATTCTCTCGCTCTGACTTGCCGACAGACCAGCCTCTCTTGTCCACGGATAGACGATCTCTTTCTCTCTGTCAAGAAATCGAAGGTTCCGTGCGGAAGCCATGTTGAGAGAAACGGGGTTTTCATCGGTGCCCCTCGCTGTCAGCACACACAATTGTGGAAACCGCCCGGCCAGCCAGAAATCCCTCTCTCCTCGTCGCGGTTGCATGGATAGTCATGCGTCCAGGGTGAAGAGTGCATACGTCGTAGAGTATTTGATGACCTCGTGCTTCAGGGTCTAGACCGACGTTCTAATGCCAAGAAGGCGGACTTCGGCATTGCGGACAATTGACACACGATTTCGAGATTGTCGAATCTGTCTGGATGAGCGCGATATGAAATACGACGGTTGTCGGCAGAACCGATCGGGTTCTGCTGCCTCACATCGGCAACAGTGCAAAACTCCGTTACCGGGACGCCGATGGGCTCGACACCCGTGAAGTGATCCGCCTGACTTGCGGCTCAAGCTGATCGGATGCGTTCGCCCCGGCGATAATCGGATCAAGAGCCATGACACAATTGCGCCCACCTTCCTTGGCCGCATAGAGAGCCTTGTCCGCTTGATCAATCAGCTCCAAAGGCGTTCGCGCTCCAAGTGCTGTAGATGAAATACCGCAACTCACTGTGATTACCAAACGGGATACCGTTCGCACCCTGTCCCCAGCCTCTGTTTCGACCTGAATCCGAAGACGTTCTGCCAGATTAGAGGCTTCTGCCAGCGTGGTGCGCGGGAACATCAAACAGAATTCCTCTCCGCCATAGCGACCGACGGTGTCCGTCAATCGCAGCCCGGCGCTCAGGCAGCTGGCTACCGCTTGGATGGCCTGGTCCCCCACCGCATGTCCAAATTGGTCGTTAACACGTTTAAAATTGTCGATGTCAACCATCAGACAGTACAGCTCGGAGTTATGTTCGCGACTCTCAGCAAAAGCTTTCTCAAATTGCACGTAAAAGGCGCGGCGGTTGAAACATCCGGTGAGCGGATCTCGAGACGCGAGCCGTTCCAGTTCAACGTTTTGTCGCAAAATTTCCGCTTGAGCCACTTCAAGATCTGCCACGGTTCGCACCAAGGCCGCATTGGATTGAGTCAGTAGCTCGTTCGCGCCCTGGAGTTCTGCCGTGCGTTTGTCGACCTGTCTGCTCAATTCATTCAGTTGTCCTGCTACCTCATGTGAAAGATCCCATTTTCGACAGAGTGCGGTAGCAAGTTGTGACACTTCAATGCTGTTAAACGGTTTCTGAAGAATCAGCAACTTGTCATTCCGGCCAATACGTTTTGTGATTTCGTCCCACGGTTGGTCGGAATATGCTGTACAGATGACCACCTGAAGCCCTGCGTCCTCTTTCCAGAGGCGTTCGATAGTTTCCAGGCCGTCCCACCCGGGCGGCATCCTCATATCAACAAACGCCACCGCATACGGGCGGCCTTCATTCCGTGCCCTCTGCATCAAGATGAGACCGGCTTGCCCCTGATCAACGCAGTCTAGTTCGAACCGTTCGAACGCCTCCGAGAGCGGCGGATCGCCGAACAACGCCGCCCGCGCTTGATCGAAACTCTCCTCCTCGGCCTTCGCTTGAAGGATTTTTCGAAAGTCATCGTGGATAGCCTTGTTGTCATCGATGACCAAGACTCGAAGGTTTTGATTATCGGTATCCTTAGTCATGTATTTCTTTCTGCCCACGTCGACGGGATAGCCGTCATCATTGACGACCTCCAGTCCGAGCTTCTTGTCTCCGGCCAGCCATGAACTCGTGCATGTCGTTGTGGAGGGCAAGGAGATCTTGCGCGCATCTCTGTATGGTCGTCACGTGCTCTTGCTGCCCAGGATTGAGCGGGCCGTCAGACAACAGGCTCACCTTGTCGACCAATTCATTCATGGGCGTGAGTATTTCATGGCTCATAATCGTTAAAAACTCCTCTTTCTGACGGAACGCTGCCGAGACATCGCTCTGAGGTTGATCCTTCATAATCTCCTGGATTCTCTGGGCGATGTTTGTTTTGAGACGGTCGTTCGCTTCACGCAAGTCGGTCGCCCGCTGGCTCACGGAGGAATTAAAGCTTTCAATCTGCAGCTTTAGCAAACGTGTCAGGTTCCATTTCTTCGTGAGCGAATTTGCCAGTTGGACGACTTCGATGCTGTTGAAGGGTTTCATCAGGATGAGCAGCTTATCGGTGTTCCCGATTCGGCGACTCAGATCTTCCCATGGATGATCGGAATAGGCAGTGCAGATCACGATCTCGAGGTCGGGATCGACATACCACAGATTCTCGATCGTTTCGAGACCGTCCCACCCCGGCGGCATACGCATGTCCACGAAGGCCATCGCATAGGGGCGGCCCTCTCCGCAAGCGGTATGGACCATACCGCACCCCTCTCGCCCCCGACTCGCAACCTCGAGCTCGTAGTTCACCTGTGAAGGAAGGCTTGGCGCCTCTCCGAACAAGACCGCCCGCGCCTGCTCGAGCGCGTCAGAATCTTTCAGCGGCGCTAAGATCTTACGAAAGTCCTCATGGATTGAGACATTGTCGTCGATGACCAGAATGCGTCGATTGTCAGTCCTTTCGTCATGCTTCATGCGGCGGCCTCCGCTAAGACCAATGGGAGATCGAGCATGAAGGTGGCGCCGCGCCCTTCTCCCTCACTCCGGGCTTGTATGGTTCCACCAAGCTTATTGGCGGAGATAGCGGCGCTGTGAAGACCAAGGCCATGTCCGGCCTTTCTCGTCGTAAAACCCTGACTAAACAAACGTGGGAGGTTTTCAGCTTTTATGCCGCCACCGGTATCGATCACCTCCAATCGCACGGATCCTGTGCGGTCGGTAGGCAACACGATTCGGACCGTGAGGCAGCGCGAGTTCGCCGGATATTCGACCATGGAGTTCTTGGCATTGGTAATAATATTCACCAGAATCTGGAGGACATGATGTCGATCCGTCATGATGGCTGGAACATGAGTGTACTCCCGCACGACGCGGATACCGTACTTCTCCGGCTCGGGCATCCCCATTAACAAGGCTTCCTCCATCAAGTCCTCGACCGTCGTCGCCTCACGGATATTCCCTGCGTGGGCGATATCCTGCTGCGACATGATCACTTGTTTGACATGGTCGATTTTTTTCACGAGAGAGTCGATTTCGCTCTGGATGGTCTGGTGACTTCCGCTCAGAGACTCGGCAACCATGCCCAAATACGAGGGAATCTGCTTGCCCTTTGAATCTTGTGTCAGAAATGCCTCTAAATCGTCCTGATGCTCATGAAACATCGAAGCAATTCGGCAAACGTCTCCCACCATCGGCTTCTTGAGGGTCTTCAGCAAGGTATCCGTCGACACGTTAATGCTAGTGAGTACATTCCCGACGTTGTGCAGCACGCTCGACGCCACATCTGCCATGCCGGCTTGGCGCGACGCCAGCACAAGTTGTTGATGCAGTTCTTCTTTCTCTGCCTGAACTCTTTTCCGTTCTCTCATCTCGACATGAAGGCTCGTATTTGTCGTTTCAAGTTCCTGGTTCTTCTCCAGAATTTGGAAGCGGGACAACTCCAACTCGCTGTTCGCTTCCCGGAGGGAAGAATTCGCTCGATCGAGTTCGGTGACATCGTGGAAGGAGACCAGAGCCCCTCTAATCGTGGACGCGTCGTCCATAATCGGCACGGTATTGACGATGAACTTTCGCGATCCACCATCAGGAAGCCCCAGAAGAAGAGGCCTGTCTGCTTGGGGTTGCTTTTCCATGATTGCCTCTGTCCAGGGATACACCAACACCGTGTCGGATGAAGCGGCAAACGTCCACGACAAGGTGCTAAGGTCTGATCCAATCAACGACGTCACCGGCTTTCCCACAGCCTGGCAGAAGGTATCGTTCGCCAAGACGATTAAATCTCGCGTATCGATCATAACCACGCCTTGCGTAAGCGCATCGAGCGCGGACTTCACCCGAGTGGGAACAATGCCGGAAGGATCGAGCTGACGGAGGGTGCGTTTCATGAAGAGGAGGTAGCCGACGAATCCCGACACACTGACAAACGCCAAGAAGCGTACCCACGGATCCGTGAGGAACCACTGAAGACCGGACACGTTCACTTGGCGAAACGCAATCTGAAGCACGCCCCACCTTTGGTCACCGGAAAAGATCGGAACTTGGAGAAACTCGAGGGTGGACTCTTTACCAGGCGGCTGGACCCATACTCCCGCATGGTCGCCAATCTGTGCGACAACTATCCCGTTTTCATGGAGAAGCGCCAGCGACAAGATATCCGGAATCCGCTTGACCAGCGTCTCCATCGCAAATTTCACTGTCTCGATCTGGTCACGCTCCGCCAGCGCCGAGTACTGAATCGCCAACGATTCCGCCAAATCACGCCGGTATTCGAATACCTGGCGATCGCGGTTTGGCACCAAGTTGACGAACACATCGCCCGCCATCATGATACTGATCGTAAGACCGACCAGTCCAAAACTTATCCACACCAACGGCGTCACTCGCATTATGACTTCGGTCTCCTCGCGCGGTCCGTCTCTTGCTGCTTGGCCGATTTTGGCGATGATTTCAGCACCCGATCCAGACCTCGGAACTCCTTGTTCTCCTGTTCATGTTCCTCACGCACCTTGCGATCGCGTTTCCGGCGATCTCTGCTAGTCGAACCCAGTACCGGCAAAGGATCGAAGTGGCGCCAGGCCGGCATCGAGACGAGAAAACTTGTCACTAAAGCTCCGCCGCGCAGGATCCACGCCACGAATCCTACAGATAAGGTCATCCCGGCGAACGATGCCACCCGCCCAATGAGGCGCGCCTGGTTTTCACGCTCTTCAATCGCTCGTTCGAGGTTGTCGGCCAGTCTGGTCAAATGCTCAGCGAATTTATGGCCCGCGGCCAACATTGTCTTAACCGGATTCGAAAGCGGCTCCAGCTCAAGAGCTGATGGCTCTTCGAGTACGATATCCTGCTGCTCCACCCTGGCAAACGTTCGACTCGGCATTGCCGCTCGCCGCACTGGATCGTCGATTGCGCCAACCGTCGTAACCAGCACTGGTGGTGGTGGCAACACAGGCGGCACAACATCGCCGGGGATTGGTCCAGGAGGGCCAAGTACAGTGATGGGGACGGGAACTGGGTCCGGGGGAGGGAGAGGGGGCGGGGACGGGGGCGGGAGCGGTGGGGGGAAAAACGGCGTAACCGTGATATTAAACGCTGTCGCCCCGATCATGCCTCCGGCGCCATCGCTAACCGTAAAGGTAAAACTATCACTCGTGCTGTTGGCTCCGTTGTTAACGTACACCAGTCGCCCCGCATCGATATCCGCTTGCGTGAAACTCACGATCACCACGCCAGGGGCTGTCGTCAGTTCGAGTTGACCATGCACCGGTCCTACGGTCACCGTGTAGATTAGTTGGGCCGGAGTGTTGTCCGCGTCCGTAACTTGCAATTCGCCTAGAGTAATGAGATCGGTCAATCCCTGGACGACCGTCGAGCCCGCATTCGTGGCAAGACTCGGAACAATATTCGGCGCCGGCGTCACCGTCAACGCCACCGTGTCCACGTCGGTGAGCGTGCCATCGCTGCTCGTCACCGTGAGCACGTCGCTGCCATTGAAGTTCAGATTGCCTTGATAGGCCAGCGTCCCCAGGGCCGCGTTGATCTGCGCCGCCGTGCCCGCCAAGGTCAGCGTGCCCGTGCCGTTCGCCCCCGCACTGATCGTCGCGCCGCCCACCAGGCTCACCGTCACCGTCCCGTTCGCCACCCCCAGCTGCACCGTGCTCAGGTTGCCGTCCACATCCGTGACGCTCACCCCGCCGATCGCCAGCGCCGTATCCTCGGCCACCGTCTGCGGCCCCGGCACCGTGTTCACCGGCGCATCGTTCACCGGCGTCACCGTCAACGCCACCGTGTCCACGTCGGTGAGCGTGCCATCGCTGCTCGTCACCGTGAGCACGTCGCTGCCATTGAAGTTCAGATTGCCTTGATAGGCCAGCGTCCCCAGGGCCGCGTTGATCTGCGCCGCCGTGCCCGCCAAGGTCAGCGTGCCCGTGCCGTTCGCCCCCGCACTGATCGTCGCGCCGCCCACCAGGCTCACCGTCACCGTCCCGTTCGCCACCCCCAGCTGCACCGTGCTCAGGTTGCCGTCCACATCCGTGACGCTCACCCCGCCGATCGCCAGCGCCGTATCCTCGGCCACCGTCTGCGGCCCCGGCACCGTGTTCACCGGCGCATCGTTCACCGGCGTCACCGTCAACGCCACCGTGTCCACGTCGGTGAGCGTGCCATCGCTGCTCGTCACCGTGAGCACGTCGCTGCCATTGAAGTTCAGATTGCCTTGATAGGCCAGCGTCCCCAGGGCCGCGTTGATCTGCGCCGCCGTGCCCGCCAAGGTCAGCGTGCCCGTGCCGTTCGCCCCCGCACTGATCGTCGCGCCGCCCACCAGGCTCACCGTCACCGTCCCGTTCGCCACCCCCAGCTGCACCGTGCTCAGGTTGCCGTCCACATCCGTGACGCTCACCCCGCCGAGCGCCAGCGCCGTATCCTCGGCCACCGTCTGCGGCCCCGGCACCGTGTTCACCGGCGCATCGTTCACCGGCGTCACCGTCAACGCCACCGTGTCCACGTCGGTGAGCGTGCCATCGCTGCTCGTCACCGTGAGCACGTCGCTGCCATTGAAGTTCAGATTGCCTTGATAGGCCAGCGTCCCCAGGGCCGCGTTGATCTGCGCCGCCGTGCCCGCCAAGGTCAGCGTGCCCGTGCCGTTCGCCCCCGCACTGATCGTCGCGCCGCCCACCAGGCTCACCGTCACCGTCCCGTTCGCCACCCCCAGCTGCACCGTGCTCAGGTTGCCGTCCACATCCGTGACGCTCACCCCGCCGAGCGCCAGCGCCGTATCCTCGGCCACCGTCTGCGGCCCCGGCACCGTGTTCACCGGCGCATCGTTCACCGGCGTCACCGTCAACGCCACCGTGTCCACGTCGGTGAGCGTGCCATCGCTGCTCGTCACCGTGAGCACGTCGCTGCCATTGAAGTTCAGATTGCCTTGATAGGCCAGCGTCCCCAGGGCCGCGTTGATCTGCGCCGCCGTGCCCGCCAAGGTCAGCGTGCCCGTGCCGTTCGCCCCCGCACTGATCGTCGCGCCGCCCACCAGGCTCACCGTCACCGTCCCGTTCGCCACCCCCAGCTGCACCGTGCTCAGGTTGCCGTCCACATCCGTGACGCTCACCCCGCCGAGCGCCAGCGCCGTATCCTCGGCCACCGTCTGCGGCCCCGGCACCGTGTTCACCGGCGCATCGTTCACCGGCGTCACCGTCAACGCCACCGTGTCCACGTCGGTGAGCGTGCCATCGCTGCTCGTCACCGTGAGCACGTCGCTGCCATTGAAGTTCAGATTGCCTTGATAGGCCAGCGTCCCCAGGGCCGCGTTGATCTGCGCCGCCGTGCCCGCCAAGGTCAGCGTGCCCGTGCCGTTCGCCCCCGCACTGATCGTCGCGCCGCCCACCAGGCTCACCGTCACCGTCCCGTTCGCCACCCCCAGCTGCACCGTGCTCAGGTTGCCGTCCACATCCGTGACGCTCACCCCGCCGAGCGCCAGCGCCGTATCCTCGGCCACCGTCTGCGGCCCCGGCACCGTGTTCACCGGCGCATCGTTCACCGGCGTCACCGTCAACGCCACCGTGTCCACGTCGGTGAGCGTGCCATCGCTGCTCGTCACCGTGAGCACGTCGCTGCCATTGAAGTTCAGATTGCCTTGATAGGCCAGCGTCCCCAGGGCCGCGTTGATCTGCGCCGCCGTGCCCGCCAAGGTCAGCGTGCCCGTGCCGTTCGCCCCCGCACTGATCGTCGCGCCGCCCACCAGGCTCACCGTCACCGTCCCGTTCGCCACCCCCAGCTGCACCGTGCTCAGGTTGCCGTCCACATCCGTGACGCTCACCCCGCCGAGCGCCAGCGCCGTATCCTCGGCCACCGTCTGCGGCCCCGGCACCGTGTTCACCGGCGCATCGTTCACCGGCGTCACCGTCAACGCCACCGTGTCCACGTCGGTGAGCGTGCCATCGCTGCTCGTCACCGTGAGCACGTCGCTGCCATTGAAGTTCAGATTGCCTTGATAGGCCAGCGTCCCCAGGGCCGCGTTGATCTGCGCCGCCGTGCCCGCCAAGGTCAGCGTGCCCGTGCCGTTCGCCCCCGCACTGATCGTCGCGCCGCCCACCAGGCTCACCGTCACCGTCCCGTTCGCCACCCCCAGCTGCACCGTGCTCAGGTTGCCGTCCACATCCGTGACGCTCACCCCGCCGAGCGCCAGCGCCGTATCCTCGGCCACCGTCTGCGGCCCCGGCACCGTGTTCACCGGCGCATCGTTCACCGGCGTCACCGTCAACGCCACCGTGTCCACGTCGGTGAGCGTGCCATCGCTGCTCGTCACCGTGAGCACGTCGCTGCCATTGAAGTTCAGATTGCCTTGATAGGCCAGCGTCCCCAGGGCCGCGTTGATCTGCGCCGCCGTGCCCGCCAAGGTCAGCGTGCCCGTGCCGTTCGCCCCCGCACTGATCGTCGCGCCGCCCACCAGGCTCACCGTCACCGTCCCGTTCGCCACCCCCAGCTGCACCGTGCTCAGGTTGCCGTCCACATCCGTGACGCTCACCCCGCCGAGCGCCAGCGCCGTATCCTCGGCCACCGTCTGCGGCCCCGGCACCGTGTTCACCGGCGCATCGTTCACCGGCGTCACCGTCAACGCCACCGTGTCCACGTCGGTGAGCGTGCCATCGCTGCTCGTCACCGTGAGCACGTCGCTGCCATTGAAGTTCAGATTGCCTTGATAGGCCAGCGTCCCCAGGGCCGCGTTGATCTGCGCCGCCGTGCCCGCCAAGGTCAGCGTGCCCGTGCCGTTCGCCCCCGCACTGATCGTCGCGCCGCCCACCAGGCTCACCGTCACCGTCCCGTTCGCCACCCCCAGCTGCACCGTGCTCAGGTTGCCGTCCACATCCGTGACGCTCACCCCGCCGAGCGCCAGCGCCGTATCCTCGGCCACCGTCTGCGGCCCCGGCACCGTGTTCACCGGCGCATCGTTCACCGGCGTCACCGTCAACGCCACCGTGTCCACGTCGGTGAGCGTGCCATCGCTGCTCGTCACCGTGAGCACGTCGCTGCCATTGAAGTTCAGATTGCCTTGATAGGCCAGCGTCCCCAGGGCCGCGTTGATCTGCGCCGCCGTGCCCGCCAAGGTCAGCGTGCCCGTGCCGTTCGCCCCCGCACTGATCGTCGCGCCGCCCACCAGGCTCACCGTCACCGTCCCGTTCGCCACCCCCAGCTGCACCGTGCTCAGGTTGCCGTCCACATCCGTGACGCTCACCCCGCCGAGCGCCAGCGCCGTATCCTCGGCCACCGTCTGCGGCCCCGGCACCGTGTTCACCGGCGCATCGTTCACCGGCGTCACCGTCAACGCCACCGTGTCCACGTCGGTGAGCGTGCCATCGCTGCTCGTCACCGTGAGCACGTCGCTGCCATTGAAGTTCAGATTGCCTTGATAGGCCAGCGTCCCCAGGGCCGCGTTGATCTGCGCCGCCGTGCCCGCCAAGGTCAGCGTGCCCGTGCCGTTCGCCCCCGCACTGATCGTCGCGCCGCCCACCAGGCTCACCGTCACCGTCCCGTTCGCCACCCCCAGCTGCACCGTGCTCAGGTTGCCGTCCACATCCGTGACGCTCACCCCGCCGAGCGCCAGCGCCGTATCCTCGGCCACCGTCTGCGGCCCCGGCACCGTGTTCACCGGCGCATCGTTCACCGGCGTCACCGTCAACGCCACCGTGTCCACGTCGGTGAGCGTGCCATCGCTGCTCGTCACCGTGAGCACGTCGCTGCCATTGAAGTTCAGATTGCCTTGATAGGCCAGCGTCCCCAGGGCCGCGTTGATCTGCGCCGCCGTGCCCGCCAAGGTCAGCGTGCCCGTGCCGTTCGCCCCCGCACTGATCGTCGCGCCGCCCACCAGGCTCACCGTCACCGTCCCGTTCGCCACCCCCAGCTGCACCGTGCTCAGGTTGCCGTCCACATCCGTGACGCTCACCCCGCCGAGCGCCAGCGCCGTATCCTCGGCCACCGTCTGCGGCCCCGGCACCGTGTTCACCGGCGCATCGTTCACCGGCGTCACCGTCAACGCCACCGTGTCCACGTCGGTGAGCGTGCCATCGCTGCTCGTCACCGTGAGCACGTCGCTGCCATTGAAGTTCAGATTGCCTTGATAGGCCAGCGTCCCCAGGGCCGCGTTGATCTGCGCCGCCGTGCCCGCCAAGGTCAGCGTGCCCGTGCCGTTCGCCCCCGCACTGATCGTCGCGCCGCCCACCAGGCTCACCGTCACCGTCCCGTTCGCCACCCCCAGCTGCACCGTGCTCAGGTTGCCGTCCACATCCGTGACGCTCACCCCGCCGAGCGCCAGCGCCGTATCCTCGGCCACCGTCTGCGGCCCCGGCACCGTGTTCACCGGCGCATCGTTCACCGGCGTCACCGTCAACGCCACCGTGTCCACGTCGGTGAGCGTGCCATCGCTGCTCGTCACCGTGAGCACGTCGCTGCCATTGAAGTTCAGATTGCCTTGATAGGCCAGCGTCCCCAGGGCCGCGTTGATCTGCGCCGCCGTGCCCGCCAAGGTCAGCGTGCCCGTGCCGTTCGCCCCCGCACTGATCGTCGCGCCGCCCACCAGGCTCACCGTCACCGTCCCGTTCGCCACCCCCAGCTGCACCGTGCTCAGGTTGCCGTCCACATCCGTGACGCTCACCCCGCCGAGCGCCAGCGCCGTATCCTCGGCCACCGTCTGCGGCCCCGGCACCGTGTTCACCGGCGCATCGTTCACCGGCGTCACCGTCAACGCCACCGTGTCCACGTCGGTGAGCGTGCCATCGCTGCTCGTCACCGTGAGCACGTCGCTGCCATTGAAGTTCAGATTGCCTTGATAGGCCAGCGTCCCCAGGGCCGCGTTGATCTGCGCCGCCGTGCCCGCCAAGGTCAGCGTGCCCGTGCCGTTCGCCCCCGCACTGATCGTCGCGCCGCCCACCAGGCTCACCGTCACCGTCCCGTTCGCCACCCCCAGCTGCACCGTGCTCAGGTTGCCGTCCACATCCGTGACGCTCACCCCGCCGAGCGCCAGCGCCGTATCCTCGGCCACCGTCTGCGGCCCCGGCACCGTGTTCACCGGCGCATCGTTCACCGGCGTCACCGTCAACGCCACCGTGTCCACGTCGGTGAGCGTGCCATCGCTGCTCGTCACCGTGAGCACGTCGCTGCCATTGAAGTTCAGATTGCCTTGATAGGCCAGCGTCCCCAGGGCCGCGTTGATCTGCGCCGCCGTGCCCGCCAAGGTCAGCGTGCCCGTGCCGTTCGCCCCCGCACTGATCGTCGCGCCGCCCACCAGGCTCACCGTCACCGTCCCGTTCGCCACCCCCAGCTGCACCGTGCTCAGGTTGCCGTCCACATCCGTGACGCTCACCCCGCCGAGCGCCAGCGCCGTATCCTCGGCCACCGTCTGCGGCCCCGGCACCGTGTTCACCGGCGCATCGTTCACCGGCGTCACCGTCAACGCCACCGTGTCCACGTCGGTGAGCGTGCCATCGCTGCTCGTCACCGTGAGCACGTCGCTGCCATTGAAGTTCAGATTGCCTTGATAGGCCAGCGTCCCCAGGGCCGCGTTGATCTGCGCCGCCGTGCCCGCCAAGGTCAGCGTGCCCGTGCCGTTCGCCCCCGCACTGATCGTCGCGCCGCCCACCAGGCTCACCGTCACCGTCCCGTTCGCCACCCCCAGCTGCACCGTGCTCAGGTTGCCGTCCACATCCGTGACGCTCACCCCGCCGAGCGCCAGCGCCGTATCCTCGGCCACCGTCTGCGGCCCCGGCACCGTGTTCACCGGCGCATCGTTCACCGGCGTCACCGTCAACGCCACCGTGTCCACGTCGGTGAGCGTGCCATCGCTGCTCGTCACCGTGAGCACGTCGCTGCCATTGAAGTTCAGATTGCCTTGATAGGCCAGCGTCCCCAGGGCCGCGTTGATCTGCGCCGCCGTGCCCGCCAAGGTCAGCGTGCCCGTGCCGTTCGCCCCCGCACTGATCGTCGCGCCGCCCACCAGGCTCACCGTCACCGTCCCGTTCGCCACCCCCAGCTGCACCGTGCTCAGGTTGCCGTCCACATCCGTGACGCTCACCCCGCCGAGCGCCAGCGCCGTATCCTCGGCCACCGTCTGCGGCCCCGGCACCGTGTTCACCGGCGCATCGTTCACCGGCGTCACCGTCAACGCCACCGTGTCCACGTCGGTGAGCGTGCCATCGCTGCTCGTCACCGTGAGCACGTCGCTGCCATTGAAGTTCAGATTGCCTTGATAGGCCAGCGTCCCCAGGGCCGCGTTGATCTGCGCCGCCGTGCCCGCCAAGGTCAGCGTGCCCGTGCCGTTCGCCCCCGCACTGATCGTCGCGCCGCCCACCAGGCTCACCGTCACCGTCCCGTTCGCCACCCCCAGCTGCACCGTGCTCAGGTTGCCGTCCACATCCGTGACGCTCACCCCGCCGAGCGCCAGCGCCGTATCCTCGGCCACCGTCTGCGGCCCCGGCACCGTGTTCACCGGCGCATCGTTCACCGGCGTCACCGTCAACGCCACCGTGTCCACGTCGGTGAGCGTGCCATCGCTGCTCGTCACCGTGAGCACGTCGCTGCCATTGAAGTTCAGATTGCCTTGATAGGCCAGCGTCCCCAGGGCCGCGTTGATCTGCGCCGCCGTGCCCGCCAAGGTCAGCGTGCCCGTGCCGTTCGCCCCCGCACTGATCGTCGCGCCGCCCACCAGGCTCACCGTCACCGTCCCGTTCGCCACCCCCAGCTGCACCGTGCTCAGGTTGCCGTCCACATCCGTGACGCTCACCCCGCCGAGCGCCAGCGCCGTATCCTCGGCCACCGTCTGCGGCCCCGGCACCGTGTTCACCGGCGCATCGTTCACCGGCGTCACCGTCAACGCCACCGTGTCCACGTCGGTGAGCGTGCCATCGCTGCTCGTCACCGTGAGCACGTCGCTGCCATTGAAGTTCAGATTGCCTTGATAGGCCAGCGTCCCCAGGGCCGCGTTGATCTGCGCCGCCGTGCCCGCCAAGGTCAGCGTGCCCGTGCCGTTCGCCCCCGCACTGATCGTCGCGCCGCCCACCAGGCTCACCGTCACCGTCCCGTTCGCCACCCCCAGCTGCACCGTGCTCAGGTTGCCGTCCACATCCGTGACGCTCACCCCGCCGAGCGCCAGCGCCGTATCCTCGGCCACCGTCTGCGGCCCCGGCACCGTGTTCACCGGCGCATCGTTCACCGGCGTCACCGTCAACGCCACCGTGTCCACGTCGGTGAGCGTGCCATCGCTGCTCGTCACCGTGAGCACGTCGCTGCCATTGAAGTTCAGATTGCCTTGATAGGCCAGCGTCCCCAGGGCCGCGTTGATCTGCGCCGCCGTGCCCGCCAAGGTCAGCGTGCCCGTGCCGTTCGCCCCCGCACTGATCGTCGCGCCGCCCACCAGGCTCACCGTCACCGTCCCGTTCGCCACCCCCAGCTGCACCGTGCTCAGGTTGCCGTCCACATCCGTGACGCTCACCCCGCCGAGCGCCAGCGCCGTATCCTCGGCCACCGTCTGCGGCCCCGGCACCGTGTTCACCGGCGCATCGTTCACCGGCGTCACCGTCAACGCCACCGTGTCCACGTCGGTGAGCGTGCCATCGCTGCTCGTCACCGTGAGCACGTCGCTGCCATTGAAGTTCAGATTGCCTTGATAGGCCAGCGTCCCCAGGGCCGCGTTGATCTGCGCCGCCGTGCCCGCCAAGGTCAGCGTGCCCGTGCCGTTCGCCCCCGCACTGATCGTCGCGCCGCCCACCAGGCTCACCGTCACCGTCCCGTTCGCCACCCCCAGCTGCACCGTGCTCAGGTTGCCGTCCACATCCGTGACGCTCACCCCGCCGAGCGCCAGCGCCGTATCCTCGGCCACCGTCTGCGGCCCCGGCACCGTGTTCACCGGCGCATCGTTCACCGGCGTCACCGTCAACGCCACCGTGTCCACGTCGGTGAGCGTGCCATCGCTGCTCGTCACCGTGAGCACGTCGCTGCCATTGAAGTTCAGATTGCCTTGATAGGCCAGCGTCCCCAGGGCCGCGTTGATCTGCGCCGCCGTGCCCGCCAAGGTCAGCGTGCCCGTGCCGTTCGCCCCCGCACTGATCGTCGCGCCGCCCACCAGGCTCACCGTCACCGTCCCGTTCGCCACCCCCAGCTGCACCGTGCTCAGGTTGCCGTCCACATCCGTGACGCTCACCCCGCCGAGCGCCAGCGCCGTATCCTCGGCCACCGTCTGCGGCCCCGGCACCGTGTTCACCGGCGCATCGTTCACCGGCGTCACCGTCAACGCCACCGTGTCCACGTCGGTGAGCGTGCCATCGCTGCTCGTCACCGTGAGCACGTCGCTGCCATTGAAGTTCAGATTGCCTTGATAGGCCAGCGTCCCCAGGGCCGCGTTGATCTGCGCCGCCGTGCCCGCCAAGGTCAGCGTGCCCGTGCCGTTCGCCCCCGCACTGATCGTCGCGCCGCCCACCAGGCTCACCGTCACCGTCCCGTTCGCCACCCCCAGCTGCACCGTGCTCAGGTTGCCGTCCACATCCGTGACGCTCACCCCGCCGAGCGCCAGCGCCGTATCCTCGGCCACCGTCTGCGGCCCCGGCACCGTGTTCACCGGCGCATCGTTCACCGGCGTCACCGTCAACGCCACCGTGTCCACGTCGGTGAGCGTGCCATCGCTGCTCGTCACCGTGAGCACGTCGCTGCCATTGAAGTTCAGATTGCCTTGATAGGCCAGCGTCCCCAGGGCCGCGTTGATCTGCGCCGCCGTGCCCGCCAAGGTCAGCGTGCCCGTGCCGTTCGCCCCCGCACTGATCGTCGCGCCGCCCACCAGGCTCACCGTCACCGTCCCGTTCGCCACCCCCAGCTGCACCGTGCTCAGGTTGCCGTCCACATCCGTGACGCTCACCCCGCCGAGCGCCAGCGCCGTATCCTCGGCCACCGTCTGCGGCCCCGGCACCGTGTTCACCGGCGCATCGTTCACCGGCGTCACCGTCAACGCCACCGTGTCCACGTCGGTGAGCGTGCCATCGCTGCTCGTCACCGTGAGCACGTCGCTGCCATTGAAGTTCAGATTGCCTTGATAGGCCAGCGTCCCCAGGGCCGCGTTGATCTGCGCCGCCGTGCCCGCCAAGGTCAGCGTGCCCGTGCCGTTCGCCCCCGCACTGATCGTCGCGCCGCCCACCAGGCTCACCGTCACCGTCCCGTTCGCCACCCCCAGCTGCACCGTGCTCAGGTTGCCGTCCACATCCGTGACGCTCACCCCGCCGAGCGCCAGCGCCGTATCCTCGGCCACCGTCTGCGGCCCCGGCACCGTGTTCACCGGCGCATCGTTCACCGGCGTCACCGTCAACGCCACCGTGTCCACGTCGGTGAGCGTGCCATCGCTGCTCGTCACCGTGAGCACGTCGCTGCCATTGAAGTTCAGATTGCCTTGATAGGCCAGCGTCCCCAGGGCCGCGTTGATCTGCGCCGCCGTGCCCGCCAAGGTCAGCGTGCCCGTGCCGTTCGCCCCCGCACTGATCGTCGCGCCGCCCACCAGGCTCACCGTCACCGTCCCGTTCGCCACCCCCAGCTGCACCGTGCTCAGGTTGCCGTCCACATCCGTGACGCTCACCCCGCCGAGCGCCAGCGCCGTATCCTCGGCCACCGTCTGCGGCCCCGGCACCGTGTTCACCGGCGCATCGTTCACCGGCGTCACCGTCAACGCCACCGTGTCCACGTCGGTGAGCGTGCCATCGCTGCTCGTCACCGTGAGCACGTCGCTGCCATTGAAGTTCAGATTGCCTTGATAGGCCAGCGTCCCCAGGGCCGCGTTGATCTGCGCCGCCGTGCCCGCCAAGGTCAGCGTGCCCGTGCCGTTCGCCCCCGCACTGATCGTCGCGCCGCCCACCAGGCTCACCGTCACCGTCCCGTTCGCCACCCCCAGCTGCACCGTGCTCAGGTTGCCGTCCACATCCGTGACGCTCACCCCGCCGAGCGCCAGCGCCGTATCCTCGGCCACCGTCTGCGGCCCCGGCACCGTGTTCACCGGCGCATCGTTCACCGGCGTCACCGTCAACGCCACCGTGTCCACGTCGGTGAGCGTGCCATCGCTGCTCGTCACCGTGAGCACGTCGCTGCCATTGAAGTTCAGATTGCCTTGATAGGCCAGCGTCCCCAGGGCCGCGTTGATCTGCGCCGCCGTGCCCGCCAAGGTCAGCGTGCCCGTGCCGTTCGCCCCCGCACTGATCGTCGCGCCGCCCACCAGGCTCACCGTCACCGTCCCGTTCGCCACCCCCAGCTGCACCGTGCTCAGGTTGCCGTCCACATCCGTGACGCTCACCCCGCCGAGCGCCAGCGCCGTATCCTCGGCCACCGTCTGCGGCCCCGGCACCGTGTTCACCGGCGCATCGTTCACCGGCGTCACCGTCAACGCCACCGTCTGCGTCGCGCTCGCCGTCGTGCCGTCGTTCGCCACCACGGTGATCGAGCGGTTGCTCGTGGTCGGCGTGTCACTCGTGTCGTTGTAGAGAATGCCCTGCAGGATCGTCTGGTACACCGCCTTCGTGGCCGCACCCGTGATCGAGAGCAGTCCCGACGCGGGCGTGTAGCTCACCGTCAAGCCCGCCCCGGCGGCCGCCGCCGTCGCCGCCGCATTGAGTGAGAGCGACTCCACCGCATTGCCATCCGGCCGCGTCGTGAGCGTCACCGTTAACGAGGTCAGGTTCGCCGAGTCCACATCGGTCAGTGTCCCCACCGGGGCAATCAGCACCGGCGTCTGTTCCGTAAACGCCGTCGTCACATCCTGGCCCGCCCCCGCGGCGTTCAGGTCCACCACCGGCGCGTCGTTCACCGCCGTCACGGTCAACGTCACCGTCTGCGTCGCGCTCGCCGTCGTGCCGTCGTTCGCCACCACGGTGATCGAGCGGTTGCTCGTGGTCGGCGTGTCACTCGTGTCGTTGTAGAGAATGCCCTGCAGGATCGTCTGGTACACCGCCTTCGTGGCCGCACCCGTGATCGAGAGCAGTCCCGACGCGGGCGTGTAGCTCACCGTCAAGCCCGCCCCGGCGGCCGCCGCCGTCGCCGCCGCATTGAGTGAGAGCGACTCCACCGCATTGCCATCCGGCCGCGTCGTGAGCGTCACCGTTAACGAGGTCAGGTTCGCCGAGTCCACATCGGTCAGTGTCCCCACCGGGGCAATCAGCACCGGCGTCTGTTCCGTAAACGCCGTCGTCACATCCTGGCCCGCCCCCGCGGCGTTCAGGTCCACCACCGGCGCGTCGTTCACCGCCGTCACGGTCAACGTCACCGTCTGCGTCGCGCTCGCCGTCGTGCCGTCGTTCGCCACCACGGTGATCGAGCGGTTGCTCGTGGTCGGCGTGTCACTCGTGTCGTTGTAGAGAATGCCCTGCAGGATCGTCTGGTACACCGCCTTCGTGGCCGCACCCGTGATCGAGAGCAGTCCCGACGCGGGCGTGTAGCTCACCGTCAAGCCCGCCCCGGCGGCCGCCGCCGTCGCCGCCGCATTGAGTGAGAGCGACTCCACCGCATTGCCATCCGGCCGCGTCGTGAGCGTCACCGTTAACGAGGTCAGGTTCGCCGAGTCCACATCGGTCAGTGTCCCCACCGGGGCAATCAGCACCGGCGTCTGTTCCGTAAACGCCGTCGTCACATCCTGGCCCGCCCCCGCGGCGTTCAGGTCCACCACCGGCGCGTCGTTCACCGCCGTCACGGTCAACGTCACCGTCTGCGTCGCGCTCGCCGTCGTGCCGTCGTTCGCCACCACGGTGATCGAGCGGTTGCTCGTGGTCGGCGTGTCACTCGTGTCGTTGTAGAGAATGCCCTGCAGGATCGTCTGGTACACCGCCTTCGTGGCCGCACCCGTGATCGAGAGCAGTCCCGACGCGGGCGTGTAGCTCACCGTCAAGCCCGCCCCGGCGGCCGCCGCCGTCGCCGCCGCATTGAGTGAGAGCGACTCCACCGCATTGCCATCCGGCCGCGTCGTGAGCGTCACCGTTAACGAGGTCAGGTTCGCCGAGTCCACATCGGTCAGTGTCCCCACCGGGGCAATCAGCACCGGCGTCTGTTCCGTAAACGCCGTCGTCACATCCTGGCCCGCCCCCGCGGCGTTCAGGTCCACCACCGGCGCGTCGTTCACCGCCGTCACGGTCAACGTCACCGTCTGCGTCGCGCTCGCCGTCGTGCCGTCGTTCGCCACCACGGTGATCGAGCGGTTGCTCGTGGTCGGCGTGTCACTCGTGTCGTTGTAGAGAATGCCCTGCAGGATCGTCTGGTACACCGCCTTCGTGGCCGCACCCGTGATCGAGAGCAGTCCCGACGCGGGCGTGTAGCTCACCGTCAAGCCCGCCCCGGCGGCCGCCGCCGTCGCCGCCGCATTGAGTGAGAGCGACTCCACCGCATTGCCATCCGGCCGCGTCGTGAGCGTCACCGTTAACGAGGTCAGGTTCGCCGAGTCCACATCGGTCAGTGTCCCCACCGGGGCAATCAGCACCGGCGTCTGTTCCGTAAACGCCGTCGTCACATCCTGGCCCGCCCCCGCGGCGTTCAGGTCCACCACCGGCGCGTCGTTCACCGCCGTCACGGTCAACGTCGCAATTGCCGTATTTGAGTTGGAAGTGCCGTCATTGACCGTAACATTGATGGTACGCGGTGTCGTCGAAGGTGTGTCGGTCGTGTTCTCGAACTGAATGAACTCGATGGCATCGGCATATTGAGCCTTGGTGAACGAACCGGACAGCGTGACTGCCGTGTCCGTGCGCGTCCAGGCTATGCCGCTTGCCAAGGTGCCGCTGGCAGCAGCCGAACCGTTGACGAGCAAACGATCCCCTGCAGCCGGATTGGTGAGTGTAATCGCGGCGCTCACAATATTTGTACTGTTACTGTCGAAGATCGAGCTATCGGTATCGGCGATCGAGACGGCTGGGCCGTTCTCTGTGTAGGTCGCTGTCCAGTTGTTGTCGGCCGTGTCTGCTGTGGTGGTGACAGTGGTAACCGAGGTGGTCGTGGTCTTCGTGCTGGTGGCGACCACATTGTCAATAGCCAGATCGTCGGATCCTGTTCCAGTAGACCCAATCGTGTAGCGGAACTGGAGAGAGCTGGACACCGTTATCCCAGCTGGGAGATTGATAGTGATGGGCGTCATTGCGCCTGTCACCTCATCCGTGACCGAAAGCGTCGTGGCGGGGCCCGTAGCACCGTTGGAATAGGTCCAATTGCCTACAAGTCCCGCAGCGTTGGCAGTGCCGCGCTGGAACGTCTCGAATGTGGCATACGTGACGCCGTTATAAGAAATAATGAGTGTATTATTGTTGTTTGATCCGGTCACATCAGTGTTCTGCCAGGCCATATCAAACGAAATGGACGTAATAGCGTCCACGGTATCGACTGTCGTTGTGACGACACTCGTGCTGGTAGCCGTATTGGTCGTCGACACCGTGCTGTTCGACGTACTTGCCGGAATCGTCAGCGCTTGGGTGATGGTGGTCCCAGTTGCGTTCCCATCAACCCAGTCATAGCGCCCATTCCCCGCCGCAAGGACGACTGACCCGTTCCCGGCAGTCCCGGATTCTACCCACGGAGCCGGAGGAGTGCCGTTTGCGACTGTTCCGAAATTTCCGCTTGATACCAGGTTGGTCGTCGACGTCGTCGTCGATACCACGACCGGGCCGGTGGTAACTATCGCCGGCCCGGAGTTAAGATCTACAATCGGGGTGTACGTTGCCACGCGATCTTGGGCGAACTCAGAGGTATTGGTGAAGGCTGTAAACGTGGCATTACTTCTGGTGGCAGTGGCGGTGACATAGCTGTCGGCGGGAACGGTGGCCGCCAACGTCGTGTTGAAGTTGGCGTTGCCGCTCCCGTTGGTTGTGACGTTAACGAAGCCCAGATAGGTCCGGCCTTGGCCGTAGCCGGTTGGGTCCTGGGCACTGTCGCTGAAGAACTCAACGCGGAATTGGCTGTTGGCCGTGCTGTTTAACGAGCCCGCGACCGTCACCTGGGAGGCGGATATTTGTGCGGACGTCAGCACCGGGAAGTTTTGCAGGTTGTTGGCTCCTGTGTCGCCGTCACCCGCATCGTTGGCCGTGACGCCGTTATTGCCCAGGTCAATTCCCAGGCCAGTGTTTGCAAAGATTGAGTTACCAAGAATGACGTTGCCCGTGGAGGTCGCTGGCGCAATCTGGATACCGTCGTCGGTGTTGTAGGCAATCGTGTTTCCTTGTCCGGCAGCGGTGCCTCCGATGCTACTGTTGCTTCCTCCATTAATCCATATGCCGGGCCCGCTGTTCGCGATGCCTGCCGTACCGGCGGCATTGGTGCCGATCAAATTGCCGTAGACCACGTCGTTCCCGATACCGTCGATAAGGATGCCGTCAATAAGGTTCCCGGACACGAGGTTTCCTTGGCCGGGTAACGAGCCGCCAAAGACGGTACCGTCCCCTCCCAATAAGACACCGCCAGAATTGGCATTTGCCAGATCTCCGTTGGGCACCGCCGCTGTCCCCATCGCGTTCGTCCCAATGTAATTCCCTTGAATCACGATCCCCGTTATTCCGGGATCGACGTCCACCCCCTCGTCGTCGTTGCCCGACAGCACATTGCGATCTGCGACGGCTGACGTTCCGATCGTGTTGTTGTTTGCGCTGTTGGTGATGCCGTCTACGCCATTGCCGAAGTCCAGGGTTCCAGTGTTATCGACACCGATCCAGTTGCCGACGATTAGGTTGCCGGTGCTGTCGATCTGAATACCATCGAGGCTGAACCGATTGATGACCAGGCCGCGGATCGTGCTGCCATCACTGCCGGCGCCAAGCCAGAGTCCATTGGCGCTGCCGGCGCCGGTGCCGTTGAGTTCAATGGTGAGGACTGCATTATCACCGACCGACAGCGTATTGACCGATGAGCCCGCCTCCGTGTAGCCGTCGATCGTGACCTTGTCCGTGATCGTCGGCAGAGCGGAGGCCAGATTGATCGTATGTACACCCGCTCCGGCGATGTTGAATACAATCGTGTCGGTGCCTCCGGCCGCGTTGGCAACTAGGATCTCCTGACGGAGCGATCCGGCACCCGAATCGTTCGTATTGGTGACGGTGAACGTCGCCAACGCATGCTCCCAGGCCGCCTGCGTGCTGGCGCTGATCACCACTGAGGTCTCAATCGCTCCGGTGGAGACTTCCAGTTTCCAGTCTGCATACTCAGCGGCACTACCTGTACGATCCGTGCTCGCGGCCACATCGGCGCCGGTGAGGTCGGCCAACTTGTTTATGGCCAGTTGCCCGTCCACGCCCTGGCCAAAGTTACAGCCGTAGATCAGGAGGTCAGCGTTTGCCGACAAGCTCCGACCGATCTGTTGAAACTGTTCAGCGTAGGTCGTGCTGATCGAATCTTGCGTCAGGAAGCTCGCGCCGAGATGCATCTCGGCTTCGGTGCCATCGCCGATCAGATGGATTGCGTCGATGCCTGTACGACCGGCGAGGATTTCCGCCATCTGCTGAACGCCGTCGCGGCCAGGGTCGAGTATGTGCACTTCGACGTTGGGACTGATGCCGTCGAGGAGTTGCTGGTAGTCAAGGACGCTGGGGGAAAGGAACACAACCTCCTGGCGGGCGGCCGATGTATCGTATGCCGCCAGGGCATCGAACAACGCCTGGTCGCTGGTAGTAGAGTGCGGGTCGCCCGTCGGCGCAGCAGGCGCGCTATCGGCTGCCGCCGCGTCATGATTCGAGAGAGCCTTATCAGCCTGGCTTTGCGCGATTTGCTCGGTGGTCACAGTACTGACCGTGGCTACGGCAGCGCCGTCAAACATGATGCGCGATTCGAGCGCAATCAACGAGCCACCAAACGTCGAAAGAGTGATGCGTGTGTCCGCGGAGGCAGGACGCTGCCCTCGCGCTGGTTTGCCCGCCGCTTTCTTCTGCCTACGTAGTATTTTCATGGTATGGCTTGAGACAGCATACGTCCATTATTACCCGCAATACTGTAGCAAGGAGGGTGCCATTCCTCTTACTAATTTCTTCTTTTGTGCAGCCGAGTTATAGTGCTCTTGGTAGGGAGGTTCGCTGAGGGCTACAGAATGCGCCCTAGGACGACTTTTTCTGGCCTGACACTTTAGAGGGGGTCGACAGTGAGGGCTGACCTCCTACATTTCTCCTACGCACCGCTTTCGCGAATGAAGATGCGGGCGGTCTGTTCCCAAGCTCGTTGAGCAAAGCTGATACGAGGGCCTTTCACCAGCACGGTTCCTCGCACGGCTTGGTTCCATCGTGGCGGCGACTCGACGAGATGCAGCGTGATGCGATAGACGGAGGTTTCGGGCTTCAGTCTATGATTGGCATCTTCACGAACTGATACATCTCCGCCATAGACGGAGAGGAGGTAGGGCACCGTGAAGCTGCTTTCGTCGATGCCTCGAATCTCGGTAACCTGCGCCTCCAAGCTAGGCCGATCCGGACCTTCTGGAATGAATCGGGCTGATTGACCCTCGTGGAGATAGCCGACGTCTGTCTCGGGAGCCAGCGCATGCAGTTCTTCACCGGCCGGATCGATCACGTATGCGAGCGGCAGTTGCTTGTTGATCCACTGACCCACGTGCAGGGCCTCCACTCGGTCGGTCACCACTCCCGCAATCGGCGCCGTTAGTGACAGGTTCTGTTGCTGCTGGAGCAGGCCTTCAAGCTGTGAGAGGCGCGCCCTCAGGTTTTCCAACGTTACCTGGTGCTTCGCGAGCTCTTCTCGATCGACGAACTGTCGCTGGCTTCTCAATCTCTCAACCTCGATCCGTTTGCGTGTCAACGCCATATCCTTTTCAAGTGCGGGAGACTCCAATACAACCAGCCTATCCCCCACCCCCACCAGCCTCCCTTCTTTCACCGACAGTTCGACGATCCTCCCGGGCGCTGGCGCATAGATTGTCGCGTGCGGCGTCGACTCCAACACCGCAGGGAGGCTGATGCGATCGGACCAGGGCACGAACAGTACGGCGATGACACAGGCCAGCACCCCGGCGGAGAGCCACCCCCTCCGACGTTCGATGATTTCTCCGCGCAAGGCCCACCAGATCTTCAGTTCGCCCACCATCGGGAGCACGATGAACCACCCAATCTCAATGGCAAATAGAATCAGGCCCAGAAGTTTGAAAAAATAGTGGTACACCATCAGCGCGATGCCGAGAAACAGCGTAAAACGGTACGCCCAGACTCCCCAGGCGAACCAGACCAAGAGTCGGCGTCGGGCAGCGGTCACCGGCTCGGGCATCGGTCTATCCAAACCAAACAGAAGGCGCCGTAGCTGCCACCGCCCGAAGGCAAAGGCTCGATCGTGCAAGTTGGGAATGCCCAGCCAGTCAGAAAGCACATAGTACCCATCGAATCGCATGAACGGGCTCAAATTAATGGCAGCACCGACCATTAGGCTCGTGGTCGCCACGATAAACACCAGACTCCGCGCCAGGCCGTCGTCAAGAAAGTTCCACGCGAAGATCGCCAGGGCGGCCAACGCGCATTCAACGATCATACCGGCAGCGCCGATCGCGGCACGCTGACGACGGGAGGCTAATTTCCACGCATCTGAAGTGTCTGAATACAGCATCGGCACCATTACAACCATGGCAAAGCCCATGGTGGGAACCCGACAGCCATAGCGCGTCGCCGTATAGGCATGCCCGAGTTCATGGAATACCTTGACGAAGGCCAGACAGAGGATGTACAGCGCGAAGCCACGGGGGGTGAAAAAATGCAGGGCGGTGGCCATGAAGGTGTCCCACTGGCGCGAGACCAGATACAGTCCGATGAACCCGATACCGCCGATCGCCCAGGCCACAGCCCATGAATAGAGCCAGTCCACGAACGGAAGCGTGGCACGAAGAAACCGATCCGGCCGGAGGAGTGGAATCTGGAAAAACAGATAGTGATGCACCAGCCAGGTCACCCAAGATGGCCGCGCAGCCTCTGCTTGCTCGGCATAGGCCCGATACCCACCCTGCGGCGGATCGCGCATCAGATGGTTGGCATACAAAAATCGGAGGAGATCCTCGACGTCATGCTTTGTGGCTCGGCAGGTCGTGTCCGTATGGATCTGCGCGAGGATGGCCTCCGCGGATTGGGCGTCCCAGCGCGACAGAATCTGGTAGGCCGCCCAGCCGATCTGAAAATATTTCCCGCGGACCGGATCGACGATGACCCAAGTCGGCGAACCATCGGCGGCCGAGCCACCCTCGATGAGCTGGAGATCCCCGCGCAACAGCGGTAACGCGACATCCTGCGTGGGCGGCGTTGTCAGTTTCATAGGCCGATCCATGGTCGGATGGCGGAAATCGGGCGACGGAACAGATAGGTGAACAGCAGCACCTGCTCTCCGTATATTTTTGCGCTGCCTTGCCAGCCTATGCGGAATTCCGATGATCCTTGCTCGAGCTGTGCCGTCACACGGTAGGCCAGCGTATTGTTCGGCAAGACCTCGGCATGGTAGCTCGCATGACTGACCGTAGCAGGAACGCTGGAAAAAGGATTGGCATTCAGGAACAGCGTCGCCGATGCGCCTTCGCGCAACACAATGGCATCCTCCACCGGCAGATCGATCCGCACCTCCAGCTGCTGTGGGTTCGCCAGTTCCATGATGCGTTGGCCGACCACGACCGGCTTTCCGATCCAATCGGACTTGTCCGAGTAGAGCAACAGCCCGGCCTGCTCCGCCTTCACCTCGACCTTCGTCAATCGTTCATGGGCATAGTTCCGCTCGGTTTCTCGCAACTCGACTTCGGCTTTCAACAACGGAACATCGGCCTTTTGGTCGGCTTCTACGAATGAGCCTTGCGCCGCGCGCCGATACTGCGCCATCGCCACATCAAGGTTCCGTTCCGCAACGTCATACTCGCTTCTGAACGTGGTGTCTTCGTACTTGAACAACACTTGGCCTTCGGACACGACAGTATTGGGGAGGACGAGAATCTCGGCGATGACACCATCGATCGGCGCGCTCACGATCAGGGGATCCTTTGCGACAATCTTCGCAGGCGCCAGCGTCGACATGGGGACGGGAATGGCCAGTGCGCCCAGCGTTGCAATTGCGAGTATCCATGTCGTGGTCCGGCTCAGTCCCCATCTCCACCGACGGCTGTTCGATCGGCCGACGGCGTGCCAGGCATAGGCATAGGCTTCGCTGAGACGCTGCAGGATCGGCACCTCATGGTCTGCCCAGGGCTGGTCCCGCGTCATCCACAGGCCGCCAATAATCTGTCCCCCGGGGTGCTTGAGAGGGCACCACAATCCATAGCCTGGAGTAAATTCTTTCCAGTCTGGTCTGAGCTCGGCAGGGCAATCCGTTTCCGTGACGTGACACATGTCCGGCCCTGTCGAAGTCTTGCGCAGACCTCCAATCAATCGCTCGGTCCATTGCATCAAGGGCACGGTGCGATCCACCACCGGGATACTCGATGCGGCTCTTACCTGATAACTTTGTGCCGACGGGGTCAGCGGGCTGAGCAGTATTGCTTGTTGATAGGGAACCAACCGACGCGTTTCATTGACGAAGAGAAATTGTAGTTCTTGCTGGTTCTGGACGGCGCGAATCTTCCCTTCCACCTGAAGCAACGTGTAGACTACCGCGTTCTTCGGCAGGCTGGGTGGCTTACTTTCTGCTGCGTTCATATTTAGCGTGGGAGCTCCGTGAAGGAGGCGGTTCCGCTCATGCCTGCCAGCACATTGTCCGGCTGGGCGCGGAACAAACCCTTCACCTTCACTGTCTGGCTGGCAGGATCAACGTTCGCGCCGATGTCCTGCACCACCGCGGGATACCGAAGTGCCGTTTCATCGACGGTGTAATCGAACGGCGTGCCGACCTTCAGCCACGCGAGAGACTTCGACGGCAGAATGAGCTCGATCTCCAGTAGGCTATCATCCAACAGGCTTATGAGCTGGTCGTTGGGAAATACATTCTCGTGTTCGTTCACGATCATTTTGACGACACGTCCAGGAAACGGTGCGCGCACGGTGCAGCCGGTCACATTGACTTGCGCGACCTTCACAGCGGCAAACGCTTTCTCCGCATCGGCCTGAGAGACCACGAGTTCGAGTTCACCAACGGCTTGGTGTTTAGCGAGCTGGACGTTGTTCTCGTAGGTCTTCCTCTTGCCGCGATATTCCGCCTGGACGCTCGCCAGTTCCGCCTCATACTTCGAACAATCGAGGGCAACCAGGATGGCTCCTTTTTTAAACCGCTGCCCCTCCTTGAACGGCAGCTGGCTGATCCGGCCCTGAACCTGGCTGGCTAAGGTGGCTTGCGCGGTCGCCTTCACGAGCCCACGGATCGTGCTGAGTTCTGCCGCGCTGCTGGCGGGCTTGGGATCTGACTTGGTGCCGGCCGTCGCGAGCCACATCGGCATCAGGAACCACAGGCCCATGATACAGCCACAAGCTAGTGGCCAGCTGAGACGGGTCACTTGATCAACTCCTTGCTTTTCGCCCATCGCGTACGAATTTCGAGGGCGAGGTCGGACACGCTCTGTTCCCGCGTCAGATCGTTGGGCAGTACATCTTCTCCAATGGCGGCCAGGAGCGAGGCCCAGGAGGTTTGGAGTTCGGATTCTATGGCATCGTATCGCAGTTGTGCCGCCACCTGATTGACTCGTTCGCGCAGCACAGCCTGTTCGCTCTGCCGTCCGATCCGCCAACCTAATCGAGTCTGCTCGGAAATTTGGGACTGCGTATCGTGATAGAGCTTCGCCGTAGAGGTTTCTTTCTTCGCATATGCCACCTGTGCCACGCTGACATGCACCTGCGACATGATGGCCATGGTCAGTGCGAGGTTCTGCGTGTGTAGCACCTTATCTTGAGCCTCAATGGTCTTCGCCCGGGCTGGATACCGAAAGATGTTCAGCAAATTCCAACTGGTCCGGGCTGCATAGGCGGCCCAATGCTGATGGAAGAGAAGCGCGTTGCCATTGTAGTTCCCGCCGACTTGGAAATTCAGGCTGGGGATCATTTCGAGAATCGCCGCCTTAGTCTCGCGCGCGTTGATGCGACGACGATAATCAATCTGCCTCAGTTCCGGGCGTGCTTCCAGAGCTCGATCCTCCAGCATCGTCATATCCAGCGGAAGGTTCAGCGTTCCAGCCTCTCGCTCCGGAACCATGAGCTTCATTTCTTGCTCCTGGCCTGGAGGAAGATTGATGAGCGCGACCAAATGAAGCTTCGCAATATTGAGTTCCCGGAATAACTGTTGAATGTAGCGTTGGGTATTGAGGAGTTCTAGCCTGTACTGCAAGGGAACCAGTGGCGTACTCAGTTTCTCGTCCTGAACTGCTTGGGCTTTTTCCAGCGCGGTCTTCACCCATTCATCCAGCATCTTGAGTGAGGGGAGAATTCGTTCCGCGCTGACGGCACGCCAATAGGCGGCCCGCACATCCTGCATCACCCGATTAGCCACACGCCGACGCTCTTCTTCAGCGATCAACACGTCGTCGGCTGCCTGCTTCGCTCGGATGTACGACATTCCGAAATCCAACACATTCCAACTAAGCGACAGATCGGCGGAGAATACGTTTTTCTCGGAAGAGGTAAAAGGTGAGAGGTTATCTATCCCTGTAACCAAGGACCGCCCAACTCCTCCCGAGTAATTATCGCGACCGTCGAATCCAGCGTTCGCCGCGAGACGAGGCAACATGGCATAGTGAGACAGATCAAGTTGCGTCTGTGCCAGCATCTTGTGCATCAGCTCGACACGCGCGTCGAGGTTATACTTCAGCGCCCGCGCCATTGCTTCGTAGAGATCGATCGGGCCCGAGACAGGCTCTTGATCCTTTATTAGAACGGCCCGATCTTCTTGCGCTCGTGATCGCACCTCTTCCCTCGTCAACGGTATTGGTGTGACGGCACAACTGCTGAGACCTATGGCAGCGAGAATCGTCAGTACCACCAGTAACGGGCTAGCTATGCCTCGAGAGCGGTCAGCTGGAGAATTCGGTTCGTTCACCATGTCACTTTCTGCATAGGCGCACCACTTGAACCAGACCTATTTCGCGCGGCGACAGACAACCGCGCTCTGCTGCCCGACCACCGACCGGCTCAATGCCTGCGTAGATTGTTATCAGAGTACTTGACTGCTGTGGTTTGTCATCATTTTTCCGCATTTGTACATCCCCTCACCGCGTGGTCGCGATGAACAGCCTCGGTGGCACGGAAACGATCGCACAAATCCTGTTTTTCCTTTTTGTGCGTCACATTTCTTGCTAGCCTGCGTACAAGATGTTGGGAATGTGTTTCTTTCGGTTGAGAACGGTTTCACCCATCACCAGGGAGGTCTTTATGAAAGAGGCAGGATCAACGGCGAATGCAACGGGCCTATCCTTGGCAAGCCCGTCACATCCAAGCCAGCCAACCAATGCCACTCCGACGGTCCAGTTTGATGTCTCCAATCTTCAGAGTTCCTACGCCAACGTGTGCAACGTATCTTCGACCCGTGAAGAAGTGGTGCTGGCCTTTGGCGTCAATAACGTGTGGGAGCGGGCGCAGGCGAATATCCAGGTTCAGCTGACGAATCGTATCGTGCTGAACCCCTTTGCGGCAAAACGGTTGGCCGCCGTGCTCAATCGTGTGGTCGCCGAATATGAGTCCAAATTTGGGGGGTTGAAGGACGACGCCAGACCACAAGTCAATGCGGCCTGAGAGAAACGAGCCCTGCTGGACGTCGTCTGGTCCGGAGAGGACGTTTCAGCCGCCTTGCGAATAATCTGATCGGCGACAGGACACGATCGCACGGCCAGCCAGAAATCCCGTCGCCCAGGCCCATTGGAAGTTGAACCCGCCGATCCGGCCGTCGCAGTCGAGAATCTCACCAATCAGATAGAGGCCCGGCACCAGCTTGGATTCCATAGTCCGAAAGTTGATTTCTTCGAGCGGCACACCACCGGCTGTGACCTCGGCATAGTTCCAACCTCGATCGTGTTTGACTGGGAATTTAAACTTGGTCAGTGCAGCGAGCAGACGATCTCGGTCTTTTCGCGGCAGTTGTGCAATCGCCGTCTTGGGATCGCATTCGACGTGGGAACAGAGTGCTTCGGCAAACCGCTCTGGTATCTGTTGCGCCCATGTCTTCAGCAATGATCGCCGGGGATTGCCCTTCGCTTGCTCCATAACCCACGACTTTGCCTGTTCTTGTGTCTGACCGATCAAGAAGTTTCCATAAACCTCTACGGTTTCTCCCTGCTCATGCCCAAGTGTCCAGAAGCGGCTCACATCCATGACCACTGGCCCACTGATGCCGAAGTGGGTCCAGAGTAAACTCCCTGTCCGGCGGTCGACGACGCGACCCTTCACCATAGTGGTCAACTCGACGTTATGCGAGAGACCGGAGAGTGTCTTATGAAACATCTGGTCGTCAAGCATTAGTGGCACGAGTGCCGGGACAGTGGCCGTCACCCAATGACTCAAACGTCGCGCTAATTCGTAGCCGAATCCATCGCTCCCCGATTTGGGGATCGATCGGCCTCCGGTTGCCAGAATAACCTTCTTCACATATAGAATCCCGTGGGTATGGTGCAGGATAAATCCAGGTTCTAACCCACCTCGACTTTCGATGCTCGTTACCCGATGGTCCGGGCGAATGGCGACATCAAGCGCGTGACAGCGATCAACAAGCGCGTTCAGGACAGTTCGTGCGTTGTCGGTAACGGGAAAGAGCTTCCCGGTCTCTTCGCGTTTAAGCTCGACCCCTAACGAGGCAAACCACTTCACGGTCTGCTCAACGGAAAACGCCGCCAGCACATTCTTGATGATCCGGCGATTGCCAAAGTAGTCGGTGGGGATGACGGCCTCGTGCGTCACATTACAGCGCCCGCCTCCGGAGACGAGGATCTTGGCGCCGATCGTTTTCACACCATCGAGCAGCACAATCCTCTGAACGCGATCGCCCTTCGCGGCCGTCTCTGCCACGAAAATCGAAGCTGCCAGACCGGCGGCGCCAGCACCGACCACCGCAACATCATACAAATCGTCATGTATAGACATTAGAGAGTTTTAACTGCCAGTTAACACCTTATTAATCTTGCAATGTTAGAGTTCCCCTCGTGAACGGTCGACTCGTCGGCGCCGGAACACACGAAAGCAGGAGGTGAGCACGATGACCTGTCAAAAATGCAAAGGGCTGATGGTGAAAGAGTGGCGGCCGGAATTCTCCCCGGAGGCCGCAGTGCTCCGCTGTATCAATTGCGGACTGGTCCTCGATCCATTGATTGCACAGAATCGCGTGACCCCGTTGCCTGCGAAGCAGCGGGTCCTGCATGCGGCGTAATGGTTCGTTCGAGATCGTGAGCCAGTTCGGTCGGTGTGGACGCCATAGAGAACCGACCGAGCTAGGCAGATGTGGACGTTGCGCTCGTGGTTAGACCGAAAACTCCGCCCATAAGAATGTGTGATCTGAAGGGTCTTTCGCTCGCCGCGGCTCGACGTCCACCTCTACCCTGACACAGTGTTCTGCCAGCGAGGCCGTTGTCAGAATATGGTCGATGCGCCAGCCTTTATTCGCTTCCAGCGAGCCCGGCGCCCGGTAATCCCAAAACGTATACTGCTGCCGGTCCGGATAGAGTTTCACAAACACGTCCTGAAATCCCCACGCCAACGTGTTCTCATACGCTCGCCGCACATCTTCGTGATAGCAGACATGCTTGAGATGTTTTTCTGGGCTGTGCACGTCCATAGGCCGAGGAGCGACGTTCATATCGCCACACCAGATGGCCGGTTTGTTCGGCAGCACATGCTTTTCGAAATACTTGCGGAGCCGATCGTACCAGCCAAGCTTGTATTGATACTTGGGTGAGTCGATCTCGAAGCCTTGCGGCACATAGGTATTCACGATGGGAATCCCCTTGATCACTACGCGCAAGAGCCGCGCATCCTCCGATTCGCCTCCATCGTCAAACCCGTACGCCACCGCCTCTGGCTTCTCCCGGCTCAATATCGCGACGCCGTTATACGATTTCATCCCCCGGTAGGTGATGTCGTACCCGGATTCCGCCAATGCCAGTAGCGGAAACTCGCTGTCCTGGACTTTGGTTTCTTGAAGACAAAGTACGTCCGGCTTCTGCCGGGCAAGCCAATCGAGCACGATCGGCAAACGTTTGCGGAGAGAGTTGACGTTGAAGGTCGCGATTTTCATGGGAGTCCTGCAAACATTCAGACCGCCGCATCCTAGCAAAAGACCCACTGGGGAACAAGGCGAGGGATATGGTCGGTGAAGCGGTTTACCGAGGAGGCGATTCCGGTTCTCGTCGTGACGTCATGACGGTGAACCAAGCCCCGCTTCCTTCGTGCCCGTCCTTGTCTGAGAGAAATGAAGCTCCCCGCAGCAAGCTGCGGGGTATCATAGAACTTAATTTCGAAGACTCCTCGGAAGCAGGACGGAACCAGAGGCGAACCCCGTAGCAAGCTACGGGGAATATTCAAGTTCAACATAGAACGGCCCTCAGAAGGAAAGACCTCCCGAGGGCCAGGTATCTACTAACGCGACTGCGAAAACTTATGGTGCGGCGACAGGGACGGGGGCTGACATCGGAGCAGCGACTGCCGGGCTGGATTTTGCCGCATCTTTGTGCGTCTTCATCTTGCCCTTCATCTCATGGTGTTTCGCCTTCATCGCGTCTTTGTGGGCCTTCATTTTGCCCTTCATCGCACCTTTCTCGGCTTTCATCTCGCCCTTCATCGTACCCATCTCGCTCTTCATGGCATCGTCAGCTAGAGCCAGCGAGCTGGTCCCGATCAGACACAGAGCGGCAAACGCGACGCCGATCAATTTCTGCATGCAGCACCTCCTGGAATAGATAGTAATGATGATTTCCTTCACAATGAATACAGCCTGTACTCGTTTTTCAATCCTGTCAAGAATTTGTCCGGGAACCGACGCATCGCTGTGCCTAGGCCTCAATCGGCAGGCCAATTCGTTCCGGTCCCACAGAATGCTCCCAAGGCCACCCTCTTCACCATCGTTTGTGGAGCGTGAGCCAGTGCATGAATTGATTCATCGGTGCAATGGATTGATCGTCAATCGGCGCGATATACGCTTCGCGATTCAGGGGTAGCCAGAACACCGCTCGCGAACCCTGCTTATTTGGTCTCTGACGCAACCGCGTTGAGATACCGGCGCAGGATGGCCTGTTCGATCCGCGAGCGCCCGCGATCCGGTGCCGGGAACCGCAGCACCAAATTGATGCGTCCCGGCTCGGACAATTGAATTGTGACGCGGGGCTCCGGTGACGGCGCTTCAAGCAGATTCGTCTGCTCCAACAACTTCATCTGACGACCTGCTACTTCCATAAATGAAGTACATTCGGCCTTGGCTGCGTCGAGCAAGTGCCGTTCGGCATCCCGCCAGTCGTCCTTGTCCCCGAGAGGAATCACGAGGAGATAGAGCCCATACTCCTGGCCGGGATTCTCTTTGATCAAGGCATTCGCAAACAGTAGGCTGTTCGGGAACACTGTCACGCGACCCGTATAAAGATGCGAGGCTTGGCCTGGCCCGATCTCGAGGAGCCTGGTCGCAAAGATGTCATGATCCAAGACGACGCCGCGATGACCTGCGATCTGAATGCGATCGCCCACCGAATAGATTTTTCCACCGACTCTCAGCGCGGCTCCACTCCAGCAAAGAATGAGTTCTTTGGTCGCCAGGACGAACGCCGCCGCCAAGGCGACGAGGGACAGGCCAAAAGCTTGGAGTTCGTGCGCCCAGATGACGACCAACCCCACGAGCAACACGAACACGATGCTATTGCGGACAGAGACCACCCATCGGCGTTTCGCTTCCATCGAGAGAGTCGGATTCTTTGCGATCGCTCGGACAATCAATGCCCGCACGATGAGGAGGAAGAGCAGCAGCAGAAGCGAGGTAAGCCCATCGAGCACGGCTGAACTATCGATGTGCGGCAACCAAGCAGGCATGAATTACCGCATCAGAACATTAATTGGCGTTGAGCGTATCATGGGTTCCCGGCACGCATTCTTCGCGTTTCCACTGTTTCAGAATTTTCTGTTCGTTGAAGGTCAGTGTATAGCGGTAGCAGTACAACATGGCCTTGGGACCTTGTTCGACAGTCTTTCCCATTAATGCGGATGCTTCTTTCACTGTGTCGCCCAGATGGGAAATGTCCACCGAGGCCAATTCCCTGTCACTGATCGAAACCCGATAGGTCCAGACCGAATCCCCCCCGAGAGCCGGCGTCTTCGCCGTATGGGGCGGCCCGAATTTCTCCGTCACCTCATCTTGCGTGAGTCGATCCACGCCCTTCTTGAAATAGCTATCGCGCCACGGACCTCCACAGGCGAGCATCGCCCCTGCAAGGATGAATATCCCGACTGCGAACAAGTGCTGACGCGCTTGCCTCATGACTTAGACTGGTCCTTGATGTCTTGCACGCGCTTCATGGAACAATAGAGCGCATAGCCTTGAGCCAACATGCCAGTGACCAGCAAGCCCAGCGCTGTCTGTAGCCACGGTGCTCCTGTATCTTCCAGTCCGTAGATCCCGATGACGAACCCGAGTGCGATCGCCACTATCCCCACGAATCGCGCGATCATCCCCTTCATACGCAAATTTATGGGAGCCGGTTCATTGTGTATTGACATAGTAGGGGTACGCTACACTGGATGGCGAGGCCGGTTCAACAGTGCATTGGCAAGGCCTCTCGCCTCTTTGGGAAACGTGATGCCTGAAACGACGGTTCGCCTCGAAGCGCGAGGGATAATAGTTGAGCGCGAGCACACTGAATCTCTTTATCGTGCGCCCAACCGTTCGACAATGGATTCCGCCGGGTAGGTCACAATTTCCGCCAGCGTGGGATGATAGTGCGGCATACGCAGGAGATCGGCCACTGTCCCATGGTAATACATCACCGCGATCAGTTCGTGAATCAGTTCACCAGCTTCCGGGCCGACGATCTGCGCACCAAGAATCTCACCGGTCTGAGGCGCCGCAAGCAACTTCACAAACCCTTGCGTCGCGCCAAGACAAAGCGCTTTGCCATGATCGGCGAACGGATAGGAGGCCGTGAGATATGGTATATTCCTGGCTTTCGCGCGCATTTCATTGAGCCCCAGCACCGCAACCTGAGGATCGGTAAAAACGACTTCGGCATCCAGGCGATGATCAATCGTTTTCGCTGGTCGATCTGCGTGAGCCGCGTTGTACCCCGCAATCTCTCCCTGCTGGATGGCGAGATGCACAATGGGCGTGACATCGTTTACGTCACCCACAGCATAGATATGCGCTTGCGACGTGCGCATCGCGCCATCGACCACAATCCGCCCACCGGTTACTGTCACCTCCGCTAATTCTAGGTGAAGCCCTTCGATGTTGGGCCGTCGGCCTAAGGCCTGGAGAATCTCCCCGCCGACGTAGGACCTTTCACGTCCATCTTTTAACGCCCACACCGTCTTCCCTCTTGCGTCCTGAGTCACGCGCAGCCATTGCGCGCCCGTGACAACTTCGATGCCCTCGTCAATCAATGAAGCTTCAAGCGAGCATCCGATATCCTCGTCCATTTCAGAAAGGAGTGTGCGTCCCCGTTGGAGGATCGTGACCTTCGTTCCAAGTCGAGCAAAGAACTGCCCAAGTTCGAGGGCGACAGCCCCGCCACCCAAGACGATCAATGAACCCGATTGGGTACGGAGATCCAGGATCGTGTCGCTCGTGAAATATCCGGCTTGGCCCAGGCCAGGAATCGAAACCTCACTGGGCCTCGACCCGGTAGCGAGGATGAAGGAGCCAGCCGACAAGACGACGTCTCCGACGGTGATCTCGTGGGGCGACCGAAAGACTGCCCGCGATTGATAAAGTGTGAACCTTGGGTCTTGAAGCTGCTGAATGCGATAGTCAGCAAACTCGCGGACCAGCCGATCCTTTCGATCCATGATCGCTGACAGATCGGCCTGGGCCGAAACTGGACAGAGTCCAAATTCCTTCGCTCGCCTGAAAAGGGCTGCGACTTCGGCAGAACGCAGAATGGCCTTTGTCGGCATGCAGCCACGCAGGATACAGAGCCCCCCAAGCGGACCCTGATCCACAATCGCCACGTCAGCGCCGGCATCCCGCGCAGTCCGTGCCGCGGCATAGCCCGCCGATCCGCCGCCGATTACAATCACGTCATGTCTCTTGCTCATCGAAACCTGACTCTGTGATTCCATTGGTCGTTCCCTTTTGTCGTACGATGTCAGGAGTGGAAGAATACACGATGGTACAACTTAGTTACTATCGGCACATAATGCCCAGGAATTGTATGAGGTGTTGAGGGTGGCTGGCACTCAGAAACAGAAGTAGTACACGTGGTCCATCGCACACTCGACGACCGCGGGTCCTGGGTCAGACCATTGGCAATGTTGCTGGAAACCGTGATCGTTAATGATCACTCTTGTCCACTGTTTCAATTCCTTGCTTTCCCGTAATCTCCACTCAGGCCCTTGATTCTTGTTCCCGATCCTGGTCCCCGCTCGCCTTCAACGGTCGCCAGACAAACCCTTCCCCGCTTAAGTACTTACTGCTAGCCTCCGATACAGACGTTACGAGGTCAGCCATGCCGATTATACGTGCGGTCGATGGAATCGTCGAAATACATCCTGCCCTACCGGTGGCTCCACGCCCACCAGCCGCACAGGTTGTTGCGGCCGATCGAGAGGATCGCTCAAAAGGTCAGGAGCAACAGACTGGCGACCATGCAGCACGCCTCGCTCAACGGGCCTACCAGCAACAGGTGAACCAAGCCCCTGCATCGAAGCCGGCCCTCTTTGCACAGGACTTAATGACCTCGCCCGTCATATGGTTGCCGTCCGACAGTACGCTGCTGGAGGCATGGAGCCTCATGAAGCACAAGGGGATTCAACATCTTCCTGTAATGTCGGTTCATGGCACGTTGGTCGGAATGATATCGAACTACGACCTGCTGCCCTATGCGCATGAGTTGGAATCCGTCAGTTCCCCAGGACCGTCCGTCGGGCACAAGCTCGCCCATGTGATGAGCAGCCGAGTCTTGTCCGCCACCCCGACGACGGAGATCCGCGAGATCGCCCATGCCATGCTCGATGAACAGGTCAGTGCAATTCCGATTCTCGACAGCTCCCGTCACCCGGTCGGCATTCTGACAACTAGCGATATTCTCCGAGCCATCGTCCACCGAAGCCCACTCGATCTCCGGACGTAACCAACGCCTTATCACGCATTATTCATGAGCGCTTCTGCTGCAATCGCCGATCTGCGGCTACGACGAACCTTGGGCCAACGGGCTTACCCTCGAACTCTCACCGTGCTACACGAGTACGCATCGGATTCTCACGGTTCCGCGAGCCGATCTCGCGACGCGGCTCAGCAATTTCGCCACGAACCGTCATGAATAATGCGGGTTAACGCTCTGATTACTTCCCACAGAATCTTGAGTTTCCACGCACCCACGTTACAGGCCCTCACAAGGTACTGCGCCCGCCCTCTTCATGGCTCATCCAGCCAAGAGCTTCAGCCGAAAGGCTGGACCTTGCAGCTCTGTAATTCCAGAGTTTGTTCTCGTATAGTACGGAGCGGAAATGGAGACACGATGGTCCAGCCTGGCCGCTATCGGCACTACAAGAAGGGCCACGAGTACGAGGTGCTCGGTGTGGCGCGGCATTCGGAAACGGAAAAAGAGTTCGTCGTCTATCGCGCACTCTACGGCGAACGAGATCTGTGGGTCAGACCAATGGCCATGTTTGTGGAAACCGTGATGGTAGAGGGTCTTCCACGCCCACGGTTCCAACGACTCCCGGACGAACCTACAGGCTAAATGACCTTCCTCCTTGGGTGCCCTTTCATGTCCCCCATCTTGAGGAAGCAGGTACCCCGTCACTCGCTCTCGTAATTGTTACTCCTTGAAAAACGTTTTTTCGTTTCCAGACTGTGAATGTCGAAGCCTATGCGCGACTGTGCTTGATTTCAGGCGGGTCTCCAACATTGAGTTTCAACGAGAGAGAAGAGCGATGGCGAGACGGATACGACTCCTACTGGCGGCATGTATCCTGACATGCTTGTCTCTCGTGAGCGAGGTGGGAGAGGTCTGACCCTCCCCCGATTTTACAGACACCTTCATAAGGGGGAGAATGGTGAAACCGGAGGTGCCCATGCCAGCAAGCACTCGACGTCGGTATACCGAGGAATTTAAGCGGGAGGCGGTGCGGTTGGTGTGTGAATCCGCTTACCCAGTGGCCCAGGTCGCGCGGGACCTGGGGATTTCGGACAACGTGTTGTATCGCTGGACCGCCCAGCATCGGCAGGCGGCGGCCCATGGCCCCACACGGGTCGCCCAGCGCGCCGAGGCCGAGGAACGCACGCGTGTGAAGCGGGAGTTGGCGCGGGTCACCCAGGAGCGGGATTTTTTACAACGTGCGGCGGCGTTCTTCGCGAGGGCATCGCAATGAGATACCGCGCGATCCAGAAGCACGACCGTCGCTTTCCCATCCGGCTCATGTGCCGGGCGCTCGCGGTATCGGCTGCAGGCTATTACGCCTGGAAGGATCGGCCCGAGAGCCGCCGTGCAATGCACAACCGCATCCTGCTCTCGGAAATCCGAGTGATCCACCGAGAGTCTCGCGAGACCTACGGCAGTCCGAGCATCTGGGACGCATTGATGAAGCGAGGGCACGGGGTCGGCGAACATCGCATCGCGCGACGGATGCGCGTCGCAGGGACCCGGGCCAAGACCGTGAAGAAGTGGCGCGCCACGACCGACTCGAACCACCCGTGGCCGGTAGCCCGCAACACCCTCAACCGGCAGTTCCAGATCGAGCAGCCCAACCGGGTGTGGGCCGGGGACATGACCTATGTCTGGACTACGGAGGGCTGGCTGCTATCTCGCCGTGGTGCTCGACCTGTACGCGCGTACCGTGATCGGCTGGGCGATGGGCCCTCGGCTGACCGTGGAGCTAGCCGAGCGGGCCCTCACCCTGGCGCTGACGCATCGGAAGCCCATGGCGGGGTTGCTATATCACTCGGATCGCGGCAGCCAGTACGCGGCACGTCGCTACCAGCAGCTGCTCGCCGAGCACGGCATCACCAGCAGCATGAGCCGCACGGGCAACGGCTGGGACAATGCCTGTGTCGAAAGTTTTTTCGGGACACTTAAACGCGAGCTCGTGTACCATCGGCACTATGCAACCCGTGACGACGCGACACAGGATATCGTCGAGTACATTGAGGTGTTCTACAATCGGCGGCGGCGTCACTCCACGCTCGGCTACGATTCCCCGGCCGAGTTCGAAGCGAGGACGGCTGTGGCTTAACCCGGTGTCCACGGAATTGGGGGAAGGTCAGTCTTCACCGGATTTCAGATCGACAATAAGAGCCAGTACATTACCTATCTCGGTGTCCGACCACGATCTTTCGGAATTCAGCAGGATCCGGCTTGTTTGTTCAGGCTATGACTTCTTGGTTCGGCTATAACTTTAAGACCGATGGGCAACTCCTGGATGCCAACATCCAGGCTGTTGTCCCGTTGCTCAGCATCACCACAACCCTCGGTGGCTGGACGCTCTCTGCCCTTGCCGGCCCTCAGCTGTGCAGAATCGAAGAACAGCGGCTGAACACGAGTAATACGATCACCTATCAGGCTGGCGTGTATGTCCAGCTTGAAGCGCTTTTTATTGGCATGAAAAATGGAGCCTCTATGCCATAGGGTCATACGCTGACCTCGATAATTTCTTCTGGAGTCGGCTACGAGGAAAGGTTCTGGCTTATAAGCCCGAGATGAGCCGTTGCACAACATATGTTGGCTGGAACGTAACCGGAATGGGTAATGCAGATTTCCGGGGGGTCATGACTGAACCCCTCGGCGAAGTTCATGTTGGTAACGTGTTTGTGCTCGTCACGGGTGGCTATCAATACAACACGACCTCTACAGCGGCATCTATGGAATATTTGAGATCTATTTCCCCTCCTAGCCCGCAGGATGCTCAAAATGTCCGTCGGCTTCGTTCTCGCATCGTTCAGACCCTCAACGTATCCCGAGGATACGCCTCGACCCTTCACTCGCTTCGGCCTTGCTGACGGCCTTTTGGGGAATCTGGCAGGAAACGTTCCACTTGCCCTTGACATCATGTAGTCCTTCCACCTCCTAACTCGCAGAACAGTTTTCCCGCACCTGCGCGTCAGGTCAACCAGGTCCATTGCGCGAAGGTCGCAGCCTGCCCGACTCTCTGTCCCTCTACATCCATGACATTCCAGATGAGAGCGTTCTCGACGAGAAAGCGGCGTCCTGTTGAAGCAATTCTCACGCCTTGATAGGTGTCGAGATAGCCACGCGTTCTGGCCTGTTCCAACATCCATTCTCGCTCAGCTCGATTGACCGACTCAGCCGTCAGCCGCGACGGTGTCGTTACGAGTTGCGCCCAGGTCAGCTCCCATAAGTCTAACGCGACCTGATTGCCGTAATTGAGGAGTGGATCATCTTCTATCCCGTGGGATACGACGACTAAGGGAGACTGGAAGAGCGCGTGGGCCTGATAGTCCTGATCGCCTACTCGTTCGAGCAGTTCACGCCCAGTCCAGTGACGGAAACTGTTGAGGAGCAGTTGCGACCACTCTATGATGCCGTGATTGGTCCATACCTGAGAAGTCACGGCACAATCCTCCGGGGCAATCGTAAGAAAGGAGCCTGGTCCCCACCCACCGCGCGGTGTACCACGTCCATTCGGTCAACACAAGAAACACGCTGGGTGCTCTTGTACAGACCATGGGAGGACTCTGTATAATATGCATCCGCTCGGAGGTACCCTCCGAGAGAGACACGATCATTGAGGATCATACTATGGCTACTCAAACTCTTTTCGACAAAATCTGGGAATCTCACGTCGTTCGCGCGGAGCCGGACGGGACCACTCTGCTCTATATTGATCGTCAGTTGGTCCACGAAGTAACATCGCCGCAGGCGTTTGAAGGACTCAAGCTCTCGGGCCGACGCCCTCGCCGTCCTGGCGTCACATTAGCGGTGCCGGACCACAACGTTCCAACCACCGACCGGACCCTTGGCATCGCTGATCCCCTCAGTGCGAAACAAATCAAGACGCTGGAGGAGAATTGCCATGACTTCGGCATTACACTCTTCGGCATGAACGACATTCGCCAAGGCGTAGTGCACGTGATCGGGCCAGAACAGGGCTTTACCCTGCCGGGGACGACCATCGTGTGCGGTGATTCTCACACATCGACGCATGGAGCGTTCGGCGCATTGGCCTTCGGTATCGGCACCAGTGAAGTGGAACATGTGCTAGCCACCCAGTGTTTGGTGCAGAAACGGCCCAAGACTATGGAGATTCGCGTCGACGGGGTACTGTCGAATCTCTGTTCGGCAAAGGATGTAATTCTGGCCATCATCGGAAAAATCGGTACAGCTGGCGGAACCGGTTATGTCATCGAGTACACTGGCTCAGCGATCCGCGCCCTCAGCATGGAAGGGCGCATGACGCTCTGCAATATGTCGATCGAGGGCGGCGCAAGGGCTGGAATGGTGGCGCCGGACGAAAACACCATCGCCTATGTCAAGGGGCGTCCATTGGCCCCGAAGGGAGAGTTGTTCGAGCAGGCCGTACAAGCATGGCAGCAGCTCAAGACCGATGTGAATGCGACGTACAATACGACCGTCACGATGCGGGCCGAGGACATCGCGCCGCAAGTCAGCTGGGGCACAAGCCCCGGGATGGTGACCGGCATCGATCAACGAGTGCCGGACCCGCATACGATCACCGACGAGAACCAGCGCCAGGCTACTGCACGGGCGTTGGAATACATGGGCCTCATTCCGAACATGCCCATGACCGATATCGCCATCGACAAAGTCTTCATCGGATCCTGCACGAATGCGCGCATCGAAGATCTCCGTCTGGCTGCGAGCTTGGCGAAGGGTAAGCATGTCGCGAAGACTGTTCATGCGATGGTCGTGCCCGGTTCCGGCCTCGTAAAGCAACAGGCCGAACAGGAAGGGCTCGACCGACTATTCAAAGAAGCAGGCTTCGAGTGGCGGGAAGCCGGCTGTAGTATGTGTCTGGCGATGAATGCCGACGTGCTTCAGCCCGGAGAGCGTTGCGCCTCGACCAGCAATCGAAACTTCGAAGGGCGCCAGGGGGCCGGCGGCCGGACCCATCTCGTGTCGCCGGCGATGGCCGTAGCCGCAGCGGTCGAAGGCCATTTCGTCGACATTCGCCATTGGTCGTGAGAACTGGACGGGGGTCTGCATGAGAGGAATGATGAGCGGATTTCAAGAGCTTACTTACGTTTCACGAGGATCATGATGCAAGCCTTTACGACACTCACGGGGTTAGTGGCCCCACTGGACCGCGTCAATGTTGATACCGATCAAATCATCCCGAAGCAGTTTCTGAAGACGATCAAGCGGACCGGGCTCCGGGAAGGGCTATTCTACGATTGGCGCAAGAAGAAGGACGGGTCACAGGATCCGGAGTTTTTTTTGAATCAACCGCGCTTTCAGGGGGCAACAATTCTTCTGACCCGCGATAACTTCGGGTGCGGATCGTCGCGTGAACATGCCCCCTGGGCGCTCCTCGACCAGGGATTCCGTTGTATCATCGCGTCGAGCTTTGCCGACATCTTCTACAGCAATTGTTTCCAAAACGGCATGCTGCCCGTGGTGTTGAAGGCCGACGAAGTCCTGGCCATGATGAACGGTGTCCTAGAGACGCCCGGGTACCAACTGACGGTGGACCTTGGAGACCAGACAGTGACCGCCCCAGACGGCACCCGTTCTCGCTTCGAGATCGACCCCTTCAGAAAAGATTGTTTGTATCGGGGTCTCGACGCTATCGGATTAACGTTGCAACACGAGACCACCATTTCCTCATACGAGGCGCGGCGGAAGACTGAGGCCCCCTGGTTATTTACGGATCTTCTCCCTAACTCAGGGAAAGCGTGATGAGAAAGATGATAAAATTATTTCTAATCATCATGTTGTTTATCGGCTCGGCCTATTTGCTCGTCGCCTTCAATTACGACTATTCCGACGGAAACCGAGCCGGCTATATTCAGAAGTTTTCCAACAAGGGCTGGATCTGCAAGACGCACGAGGGCGAGTTGGCTATGACAACGGTGCCGGGCGTGGCCCCGATATTGTGGAACTTTTCAGTCTGGGATGAGAAAGTGGCGTCACAACTCTCGCAAGGCATGGGAAAACGATTGGTTCTGCACTATAAAGAGTATCGCTACCTCCCTACGACTTGCTTCGGAGAGACCGCCTACTACGTCGATCGCGTCGAGGTCGCCGAATAAACTCTCTCATTTGGGCCGCCCCTGCCGGCACGCCCAAGCGCCGTCCTCGCTCTAATCACCGAAGCCTCAAGGCTGATTCACATTCATGCCATCACGGACACACCAGCTTTGGATGCTGTGGGCCCAGTTGATGAAGGTCGCGCCGCCGCCCAATCCGAAATGCACGGCCCACGAACCCCTGGCGTCCTCATCAACCCTCGTCGCTGACCAATAGACGGTCGACTGGATCGTCAGGAATGGATGACCTGGCGGAAGAGTCGGACCCGGAGGAGCTACGGAGGGGTCCACCAGACTAGTCAGCTCCTCAAGCAATGGCAGCCGCCAGCCTTTCTGCCCTCCGACATTCTTCTCGATGCAGGTACGGCGAGCCGCGATCCATCTGGCGCTCGTTGTCTGCGGTGACCTCTCCCAGATCAAGTTGGTTTCTTTATCCAAAACCGCCTCACTGTTGAAGGCCGGCAGGACGACGAACCGCTGCGCCGCCGACAGAGCTTTGTCTCGATTCTTGTTGACACCAGACAGATCGCCCGGCACTCCTTGTGCGTCCGCACTCTCACAGCCTGTCACAAGCAACCCACCGAGCAGCAGCGCGCCGATCATGACGGTGAGAATTCGTCGTCTCCTCATCACTCCCTCTTTTAGCCCGGATTAAATCCACTTCTTTCCTTTGAAAAACCCGAGCATGGCGATCACGATCGCCACCATCAGTCCAAGTACCAGCGGGTAGCCCCATTCCCACTTCAGCTCCGGCATGTGTTCGAAGTTCATCCCGTAGATACCGACGATGAAGGTCAGGGGCATGAAAATCGTCGTAATGATCGTCAGCACCTTCATCACAGCGTTCAGCCGATAGCTGATGCTCGACAGATAGATATCGAGACTGGTTGAGACCATTTCGCGAAGCGTCTCGATGGTATCCACGATCTGAACCACGTGATCGTAGACATCACGGAAGAATATCTTTGTCGATTCCTGTAAGAACGGGCATTCTGATCGGGATAGACTGTTCGCCGCTTCACGGAGTGGCCACACCGCCCGCCGCAGAAACAGTAACTGCCGTTTGAGGCCGTGGATTTTGTGCAGCGTCTCTGGCTTCGGATCGCTGACCACCAGATCTTGCAGCGCTTCGATCTTTTCGCCTAGCGCCTCCAGCACCTCGAAGTATTGATCGACAATGGCATCGATCAGCGCATAGAGCAGGTAGTCGGCCCCGGACTGCCGCAAGCGTCCCTTCCCCCCACGAAGTCGATCCCGCACCGATGTGAAGACGTCGGCCCCATTTTCCTGAAAGGACAGTACAAAGTTCGGCCCGAGGATCAGACTCACCTGTTCGACGACGATCTCCTGTCGGTCGGTGACCGAGAGCATCTTCATCACGAGGAACAAGCGGGTTTCATAGTCGTCGAGTTTCGGACGCTGATCGGTGTTTGCAATGTCTTCGAGAAGAAGGGAATGGAGCTGGAACTGCTTCCCAAACGATTCCAGAATGTCCATCCTGTGAACGCCCCCGACATCTACCCATGTGACGGATTCATCGGTCGGTGGCGCAAGCCCTTCAAGCGACAGATCCTGGCGTTCGTCGCAGCGAGCGTCGGCGTAGTTAAAGGCCGTGATAGTGACCTTGGCCGGTTTTTTCTCACCGATATGGACAAGCGTACCTGGGGGAAGCCCCGTCTTTCTGGATCGTTTCTGGACCAGTTTCATGGTAGAGACCTCGCAGAACCCCCTGCTTGTACGCAGGTTCACTGCGATGGTCAAGAGGACCGTCGGCGCTGATCGCCGGATGCCCTCTTTACGCTTTGCTGATCCTGTAAGACCTGCTACTCTTCCTGGTCCACTCAGCGAGGCATGCAACATGGAACGAGAGTTGGCAACGTTGGTCGAATCGATCCGGAACGCCGGTACGAAGGTGCGTGAACTGATCAGGGTTGGGTTCGAAGTGCAGACGAAGCCGGATCGTTCGCCGGTCACGACTGTGGATTATGAGGTCAACCGCATTCTACATGAGATGCAGCGCCGGGAGTTTCCACAGGATGGATGGCTCTCGGAAGAGTCTCCCGACGATCCGGCTCGACTCACCAACCAGCGCGTCTGGATTGTGGACCCCATCGACGGTACAAAAGCCTTGGTGAATCGGATGCCGGAGTTCTGCATCTCTGCCGCGTTGATTGAACGAGGCACACCGGTCGTCGCCGCGATCCTCAATCCCTCGACCGACGAACTCTTCACCGCGGTGCGCGGCAGCGGACTCTTCCTGAACGGCACACGTGTCACCCCCTCCCCCACTCATGCGTTCGACCCGGCCATCATGGTCAGTGCGGGGGAATTCCGGATCGGCCGATGGTCGATACTCGCCGAGACCGCTCGGTGCCGACCCATGTACTCCATCGCCAACGCACTGGCCCTGGTCGCCGCAGGTCGCGTCCAGGCAGCCTTCACCATCGAGCCGGAGAACGAGTGGGATCTTGCAGCCGGAGTCCTGCTCATCGAAGAAAGCGGCGGCGCCATCAGCGACGCGAAGGGGAAACCCTTTGCCTTCAATCAACCGATACCGAGATTTCGCGGTGTCATCGCTGTGGCTGCCACCGCTGGCAAAGACTTGCACGCCAACCTCCAGACCCACGCCAACCGTGCCAGCTCGAAATCAGAACGGAAACGAACCGCTTCATAACCATCACCCTGCTATTTCACACGCTCGTGGCGGTTTGTTGAAAAATCTCGCGGAACGCGTTCCTCATGGACGTCCCTCAACAGGCTCAGGTCTCGCCTGTCGCGCAGATCTTGCCTGTCTTGCTCACGACTCCATAACCACATCATTCCTCCGCAAGCTCATTGCCAGTTCCCGCCTCCGATAAGATCGCGAAGGATCGCGTTTCTTTTTTGATATTCGTTGAGAACGACGAAAATACTTCTATACTGAGAGTGATGACGATCGGCGGCGGGATTGAAACGGACATCAACCCCCTTCTGGAGCCCACATAATAGGAACCATGCAGAAGGCGGCCCACAGAACCATTGAACCCCGTGCCTATGATCCCTTGATCCACGAGGGCTTCATCCGCCAGCCGGACCTCGTGAAAGCTGTTCAGGAGTCCTTGCAGGGATCGACCGACTTGGAAGGCCTGCTGATCGAGAAATACCGAGTCCCGAAAGCAGTGCTAGGCAAAACACTGAGCAGCTTCTTCGATTGCCCCTATATTCCATTTGACGAACGGACCCTGGCTGACCCCCAACTCCTCAGTAATCTTAGTCACGATTACCTTCACAGGCATCACTGGCTCCCACTGAAACAGCAGGGTGATATTCTGGATGTCCTGATTGACAACCCCCATGATCTCGATAGAGGTCATGACATCCAGCGCGCCTTTCCAGGCCTGACGATACGGTATGCCTTGGGCCTGCGGCGTGACATCGAGCGATTCCTCAACGCCACGATTGGAGACACCGATAGCGGATCCATTGCGGACACATTGGGCGAGCTGGTCAACGACGCTCATCTGGAGCAATCACTTGACATCAACTCTGACGGCATTGACGAGAACGATTCCGCGATCGTACGGCTCGCGAATCAGATCATTGTCGAGGCATACCGACACGATGCATCCGATATTCATATCGAACCGTACTCGGATCGTAAGGAAACAGCCATTCGTTTTCGGATAGATGGCACATGTTCCACCTATATGCGGATTCCCGCGATTTATCGCCGAGCCTTAGTTTCCCGTATCAAGATCATGTCCCATCTGGACATTTCTGAACGCCGGAAACCGCAGGACGGGAAGATCCGGTTCAAGCTGAGTCAGGATAGAGAAATCGAGCTGCGGGTGGCGACTCTGCCAACCGCCGGCAACAACGAAGACATCGTTATGCGATTGCTCACGGCGAAGGAGCCCCTCCCTCTTGACTCCATGGAGTTTGCTCCAGCCACGCTCACAGCACTCCTGGACATCGCGGAGAAACCGCATGGCATCATTTTGTGCGTGGGTCCCACCGGATCCGGAAAAACGACGACGCTACACGCCCTGCTTCGCCATCTCAACACAGACGAACGGAAAATCTGGACGGCGGAGGATCCCATTGAGATCACCCAGGAGGGCCTCCGTCAGGTACAGGTCCATTCAAGAATCGGGTTTACCTTTGCCGCCGCCATGCGGTCATTTTTACGAGCCGATCCGGATGTCATTATGATCGGTGAAATGCGGGACAAGGAAACAGCCGATGTGGCCATCGAGGCCTCGTTGACTGGCCACCTGGTCTTGAGCACATTACACACGAATGGGGCGGCCGAGACTGTGGTTCGGCTCCTCGACCTGGGATGCGACTCCTTCAACTTCGCCGATGCCATGCAGGGAGTGCTCGCCCAACGCCTCTGCAAGCGGATCTGCGTCAATTGTAAAGAACAGTATCATCCAACAGTGCAAGAGTACGATAGACTGGTGAGTAGGTACGGTAAGCACATGTGGGAGGCGCTCGGAATAGGCTATTGCGACGACTTTCAGCTCTATCGGGGGCGGGGGTGTGAAGCCTGCGGCCGAACAGGCCTCAAAGGTCGGATCGCCTTGCACGAACTCCTGAGCGGATCGGATGAACTGCGAAGCCTGATCCAGAGCCGCGCCAAAACGACGGAGATGCAGCGCCTGGCTGAGAAGGAAGGGATGGTGACGCTCGTGCAGGACGGAATTCTGAAAATCCTCGCCGGACTGACTACCTATGAACAAGTCCGGGCCGTCGCCATGAAATAGCCGCTCGAATCTTGTTGCGAACCCCTGTGCTCAGGTCGTCGACTCCAGTACATTGACGAACTGCTTCAGTCGCTCCCCTTCTTCAGGACGAATCTTGATAAACTCAACACCGAACCTCGTCGAGGAAATCCACCGAACCGCGGCCAGATCGACCTGGATCGGCTCATCTCGCTCCCGGAGTTGCATCGTCAATTGCAGATAGACTGCAACGCCCGCGACGGTTTCCGACGTGATGGCGCAACCCTCCGCAGACAAGTTTAAGATAGTGCCCCTGTCGGAAAGCTGGTCTCCACTGAACGACACAGGAAGTTGTACTGCGAAACGGGTATGTTTGCGTCCTTCCATGGGACTCCCTGCAGATCATCGGTTATGGCGTGAGAAACTATTCACGGTGCCGATGTCGTATCGCTATGTATTGATGAGAGCGGTCATCTTGCCGAGATAACACGCTCCGTAAATCCACCATCTAAATTATCCGCATTCTAACAGGATACTACCCAAGCCGCTCAAGTCGCCGGCAAGCGTCGTCGATGTCAGAGTCGATTTTCGCATAGCTAAATCGAATGAACTGCCTCCCGTCAACCCCGGAAAAGAAAGCTTCACCCGGCACGCCGGCCAAACCGATCGCCTCAAGGAGAAACATTGCCCGCTCTTTTCCTGTTGTGCCAGGCAACCGCGACGCATCGGCCAGGACATAATAGGCGCCCCGTGGAATCGACGGCGTCAGACCGGCCTTCGCCAAGGCCTGGCAGAACCGATCACGTTTCTGTCCATAATCGCGCGCCAGATCGCGGTAGAACGAATCCGGAAGTTCCTGGATACCCACCGCCACCCCCGCCTGCAACGGCGTCGGGGCACAGACATAGAGTAGGTCGTTCATGGCTCCTATCGCTTGCGCCCATCGCGCCGCTGCGACACTGTAGCCAATGCGCCAACCGGTGATACTAAACGTTTTGGAGTAACCGCCGATGGTAATCGTACGGTCGGCCATGCCCGGCAAGGTTGCGAAGCTCACATGCGTCCGACCGTCATACAGAAAGTATTCGTATATTTCATCGGTAAACACGAACAAACCGTGTTGTTGTGCGATCGCGGCAATACTCTCCAGTTCTTGCCTGCTGAACACTTTCCCTGATGGATTGCCAGGCGAGTTCACTATGATCGCCTTGGTTCGTGGCGTGATTGCGCGCTCGACCTCGGCCACGGAAAAAGTCCAGTCCGGAGCCCGCATCTTCACCGCCACCGGAACCGCCTCAACCGCCAGCAGCGCACTGATGTGATACTGGTAATAGGGCTCGAAGAGGACGACCTCGTCGCCGGGATTGAGCAGCGCCAGGCAGGCACAATGAAAGGATCCTGTGGCCCCCGCACTGACCGTCACGTCCGTTTCTGGATCAGCCACGATGCCGTTGAACTGCACGAGCTTCTTGGCGATCGCCTGCCGCAGCTCGGGCAATCCATCGAACCGCGAATAGACATTCTTCCCACGCTCCATCGCCTGCGCTGCGGCTCGAAGCACTACCGGTGGAACCGGCGTGTCGCAAACCCCTTGTGCCATGTTGAGACCCTTCGACTGGACACAAGCTTGGGTCATCGCTCGAATCTCCGAATGGGCCAATGCAGCCATTCGTTGGTTGATATGCTGTTCCATCATTGCACCCCTCCTAGATCATAGTGCTTTCTTTTCGCAGAGCTGTTCCATACAGGTCAAGCCTTCTTTTTACACAGACCGTGGAACAGGTCAGTTCAGTTGCGATTGCGGATTACGAAGTTTTTGTTACATACACAAGGTATTGAAGGGCATAGCGCCTAGTGTCTTGCTGTGGCGTGCATTGCACTTCCCCTTATGTTTCTGGGCATTCATGAGACAGCGCGACACAACAGGGAACAATGGAATAGGGCAGCCACTTGACAGTTACTTGACAGTGGCCGGAAAAAGTTTTCCTCTCCCTTCCCCAGCATAACGACCCCCCGGCCTTGTTCGGCAGGCGGCCCCATCCCATGGAGTCCTCTAGCTGTACGGCCAGATATCCACGGTGCACTCTTCCCAAGAAGACCCCCGTCCTCGTTGAAACGCATCCCTGAATCAGTCCGGATCCTCGGCGCGGAGTGGAGTCCCGACGCTGACGGTATGAGCATGTCAACAGTACACGGACAAGGGAAAGAAGGGTGGGCCATCAGATTTGAAAAACTTCTATCCGTACGGATCCCCCGCCCCCGGCCAGCGCGAGAAGACGAGAGTCATGGTGGCTTGATAGGTTGATCCGCTCAGCCATTGTGCGGCTGGATCTAGAGGCTTAATATGCTCCGCATGAACCGCCAAACACCGCTACCAGTCAGTGGTTTGCGAATTTCAATGAATCGGAAAGTTAGGCCGGTTCCTTTTTCAGTCCCTCTTTGGAAAGCCGCCCCGATCAGTGTGACGGCGCGTGGTCGAATTAGGTTCAGAACGTGGACCCAAAACTTGAATCAAAAAGGGATCATATCATCTTGTGGGGGCGTGATCTGTCATTAGGAATGATTAGGAAGTTGGTTTGTGGATGTATCGCAGGATATACCATAGAGGTTGCGGATTCCGAGCGATGTCCTTTATACTGTTCAAACCCAGGAGCTATCCCCACACGAAGAGTGACTAAACTCGATTTTGGACATCCAACTTCATAGCCCTGGATCACATGCCGGTTATCAAATCTGAGATAGATGGCCATACAATAGTGTTTGTAGGGTCCTTCAATCCTCAAATATTCCAACCGGCTTGGTTTGGCTCTCAAAATCTCCTGAAAAAGGATGAAGCGGACGGGGCCAAAATAGAAATCATCCATCATGAGTTAGTAATTTTTTCGTCCGGCTGGCTCCGTATTGAAGTCACCCCAGAACGAATGATGCTCGCAACTGCCCAAGCTCAAGCATTTGAATGGCTACGTGATCTGGCTATTGGCACGTTCAGAGTCTTGCCTCATACACCCATTGATAAGTTAGGAATTAACCGTGATATACATTTCAGGATAGAGACAGAGGAAGCTTGGCATGCGATTGGTCATCGCTTAGCCCCGAAAGATATATGGAAAGGGTTGTTAATAGATCCAGGGATGGCTGGGTTGACAATCACAGCGAAACGACCGGATGAGCACAAGGGCGCCTTAAATGTACGGATAGAGCCTTCTGGCAAGGTTAAACCCGGAGTGTTTGTAAATGTGAATGACCATTATGAAATGCCCCTTGAACCATCTCATGGTAGCGATCAGATAATTGGTCTCCTGGAAGCATCTTGGACAAAATCACTGGATCCGTCTTTCCATATTGGTGAAACAATCGCAGGATTGAAATGAAGTCCGCTGCTGCCCTCAAATACGATCCATTTCAAGCTGAATTAGGTCCTCCGAACTCTTCGGCTTTGCAAGGTTCTATAAGAATAAATGGCGATCCAGCCCAAGAGACAGCTCGTCACTATGGCGAAAAGTACTGGTATCCGACCTCCCTACCCGATAAGCAGTTGAACCAAGTAATGCTCACAAATACTGGAATCGTACAAGCTCCATCAAGTGGGATTTCCGCGAACGTCAACAGCAATGTCAGCCTATCAATGAGAGAACAGCAAGCTCCTCCGAATGTCTTTTTCAGAAAGACGGTTTATGCCCAACCACACTCGCGGTTTAAGGTTCTCCAAAAGTGGGAAGGATTTGTGCTCGATGTGCTGAGCAATTCGTTTACGGCCAGACTCATCGATCTCACGCAAAAAGGCTCTGACGAAGAAGGTGAATTTGCGCTAGATGAAATTGATGCAGCCGATAAGAATTCTCAATCCCGGAGCAATGTTCTATTGGTATATTGGTTATTCCGACAGTTCGACCGGACGGGCAAGAGTATCAGTCATTCGTTTCAGGCGTCTGCCAATCTGGCGTTCGGAGGAATTACAACGAGCGAGACGTGAGGCCGAACGACTGAGTGGTCTCCTTGAATGGAAATAACCAAGGGGCCGTTTTTTGATGAAATTGAGGTGTCATCATTTGGGCCTGGGTATGGGGAATGCGTCCTCCTCCACCTAGGTTTTTCCGACTGGATTATTGTTGATTCATGTTTAAATAGAGATAAGCGCCCTCCGGTTCTCGAATACCTCCGCGCACTCGGCCAAGATCCCGCTCAGATCGTAAAACTTGTCGTGGCAACCCACTGGCATGACGACCGCATTGGCGGGCTCGGTATGTTGTTCAAAGAATGCCAATCTGCTCGTTTCGCATGCTCCGGTGCCCTGAACAGTCTAGAGTTCCTCACATTAGTCAAAGCAGCCAGCGTCAATTCGATGATGAGAACCTCTGGCGTGAAAGAGTTCAGCGATGTCGTCAACACACTCAAACAGAGATCTAAATCAAGATCTAGAGTGGGTTCTCCCACATTAGCATCTGCAAATAAAATCCTTTGGGAGCGGCATAAGATCAATGGCCAGTCCTTCGGCGCAGAAATTCGGAGTCTATCCCCTCAATTCAGCAGTCACGCGTACCCAATTCGATATCGCATCTCTGTTTCCAAAAGTTCACGAACCAAAAAGGTGAGTCAGCCCGAGATCACCCAATCACTCAGCCGTTGCCCTGTGGGTGACAGCCGGTGATTCAAGGATTCTTTTGGGATCAACTTAGAAGAGTCAGGCGACCCGACAACCGGCTGGACCGCGATACTCGACCCAGCTATCCGGCCCCAAGGCAAAGCTTCGGTGTCTAAAGTTGCTCATCATGGTTCACATACCGCACACCATCCGGACATTTGGACAAACTTGTTGGAGCCAAACCCACACGCGATTCTCACACCGTTCGTATGCGGTCGAGTCGTGTTGCCCACTCCCGATGACTCGTCTAGGATTTGCCGGTATACACCCAATGCCTTTATCACTACGAACCTCAATGTGCGGCAAGTAAAAGGCCGACCTTCTACAGTGGAAAAGACGATACGCGAAACCGTCCGGTCCATTCGAGAATTGCCCAGTTCAAGTGGAATCATACGATTACGGAAGAAAGCCCTTGATGCGGATGTCAACAACTGGAGTGTTGAATTGTTTCCAACCTCAGTTTCTCTTTGCAGTCTTTGAAGAGATTCCCTACCGTCTCACCGTAACGGCTCAAACGGAAGCCCATACAGCCCCCGATTCATCGGACTCGCCGGGTTCCTCGGATTCGCCTCATTCAGCGGATTCATCGGATTATCTCCACACTACCGGGTTCTCTTCCGCCACTCCCACGGCGGCACCGACTGCGGATCAGTGCGGGTGAGGCCTGTCCAAAGCTTACGTGGGACACAACTGGATTACTGAGGTGGGGCCGGAGCCGCTCAGCATGTGCCTTTCAGACCGGCTCAGTCTGCGGGGAACCTACGAATCGACCACAGCCAGAGGGAGCGGCACCCCCAGTCGCAACGGGTTACACCCTGGTCTTGGTATCTGGCCGGCGTACCGGTGCAGTGACTCCCGAACTTCTTCCTTCGGCACCTCTGAGTCGACCACGGTTTGGTCCGCTGCCGGGCTCTGAACCGCCTGAACAAATCCGGCCAGTCCGGACGTGCCCAGCCTACAGCTCGACGCCCGTTTAGGCCTGTGCAGTCAATCGGTTTGCCAGGCCAGCTTGTATGGTATGCAGATTGCTGTTCCAACGTTGGGCTTCCACGGGAGCGACTCGGAGACGCACAACCGTGGCATGCATGGGCTGGGGCGGGGAACAGCGGCTTGTTCCTGCAAATGAGGGAAACCGATGAACGCGGCCAAGCGATATGTCCCAGGTCACGTCTGGAGATGGTGGAGCGGGCTCTTGCGCACCGGTGTGATGCTTGTTGTCAGCGTGCTCGCATTCCCTGACGCATGGGCGTTGGACGCCGTTCCGACGATGTTGAGCTTCCAGGCCATGCAGGGCAGCACCAATCCACCGAGCCAAATCGTGAACATTCTTAAGAGTAATAACCGCACTCTCAGCTGGAGTAGCAGCGACAACGCATCGTGGCTAAGCGTATCCCCTACGACTGGGAGCCTGACGAACGCAGCGCAAATCTCAGTGAGTGTGAACCCCACGGGGTTGACGGTCGGGAGCTACACGGGGACCGTTACGGTCTCCATCAAGAAGGGCGGAAATATCGCGGTTCCCGTGACACTGACGGTGACATCCGGATCCATCACCAGTTCGACCTCGACGACCCAATCGAGCAGTAGCGGCCCCACGGCAACGGCGCCCATCACAATGGCGACGGCTGCGACGTTTCCTGGAACAACCCCGGTCGCCTCCGCTTCGGGGGCTCCGACCGGTTCCTCTCCGTTGACAGGATCGGCAGGCGGTCATTCTGCAGCCTCAACGGGTAGCAGCCCAGCTCCTGTGTCTGGCGGTTCGAGATCGGCAGCGAACGTGCTCAAGAACTCTCCGATCAGGAGCCTGTTGCATCCCGCGACTCCTGTTGTCACAGCACGTCCGCCCTCGACTCCTTCGTTAAGCCCACCACCATCTTCGCCTCCTGCTAGTCCATCGACAGGGAACGCGACACTGAGATGGGCGGCGAATGTGGACCCTGATCTGGCCGGTTACAAAATCTACGTCGGTACGAATTCCGGCACGTACAGTTTCCCTGGGTCTCCCTTCATGACAGGAAAAGTCACGAGCTATACAATCTCCCGTCTTCCCAAGGGCCAGACCTACTACTTTGCCATCTCCGCTTACAACAGTACCGGCGACGAAAGTGAACTGTCGGACGAAGTCAGCAAGAGCCTCTACTGAGCACGACGCGTTGGACGAGGCTGAGTCAGAAGAGATGCCAGAACGTTTAGCTGGCCGTCTCACTCATAGCAGGCGAAGCTTACTCATACGGGGAACGTCTCAATAATTGATGGCGTGCTACTTCCGCTTCCGCCACTCCCACGGCGGCACCGGCTCAGTATCGGAGACTACAAGCCGCGCACTCACTAGAACAAAACGAAAACGGCGGTTCCATCGCTGGGACCGCCGTTTGTGATCACGCTATGCGTTGAGTTTATGCCGCCCGCTTCCACCGCCATGCCGCTAAGCCTACGAGGGCTATGCCGGACAAGAGTAGGGAGGAGGGTTCGGGCACCGAGAAGCCCACGATTTGGCCCGCGTTATTGATCCCGGCGGCGATGGTCCCCTTGGTGGAGCCGGGCACATCGATCGTCGTGAAGCTGCCCCCGCTGTCCAGAAACCCATGAAACCGCCCTGCGACATCGACATAGGAGCCCACGATTTGGCCAGAGTCATTGATCCCGTTGGCGTAGGTGCCCGTGGCGCCGGGAACGTCAAATACGGTATACGTGCCGGAGTCATAGATAAAACTGCTACCCTGGACTTGATACGGGGCGCTGCAGAGCAGGAGGCAGGTGACCGTCATGGCAAAACGGAGGATGGGGATTCGCATGGACAGAACTCCTCTTGTAAGCGGCGGGATGCGTTAGGTGCATACTTACGCTGCCCGCTTCCATCGCCACACCGCCAGGCCCACGAGACCAGAGCCGAGGAGGAGGATCGTGGAAGGCTCTGGCACGTTTGCCGTGGGAGTGAAATAGGTCGCACCACTTGCGGTGGTATAGCTGGCCCCTGCCGTGAGGGGGTCAAGAAACATCCTGGCCGTATGGCCTGCGTCGACTTGCGCAAATGAGGTCGGCTGATTAGCAAGGGAAGCTAGGTCCAGTCTGTTGATGAAAAATAATGTAGATCCCACCGGAACGTGGATGACCACGCTTGATGAATCTGAACACAACCCGGAACAAGCATGGCCGAGAAAGGCTTCGCTACCATTGTTGAAAAACGTCTCTAAAATCCCGTGACCAACAAATACGCCGCCAGAAAAGTTGGAATAGTCGACAAAGTAATGTAATTGGTTGCCAGAGTCTCCTCCGCTTGTCAGCACCCCATCGACGTGCTCCGTGAGCCGAAAGTCCACGGTTGTGCCACTCACGAGAGTATCAGAAGTCACAGTCGCATTGTCTTCCGCAGTGAGCATGATTGAAGCGACCGAGACAGGGGGGGGGTTGACCGTTGTACTCGGGGACCCACTGGCACTCGCACTCGTAGTTCCACCCAGCGAACCCAGGGCTGCGGTTCCGTCTGCGCTTGCGGTAGCGGTGGGTATCGAGGCACTCGCCGAGCCAGTCACCGAAGGCTGCGTGATGGAATGGGTGAGGAACTCGTTGTGCTGAGAATTGCTTGGATTAAATTGATCATTGGCTTGTACAAAAGCTTCGAGGTCCACCAAAAATGAGGTGGCGTGCGACGCCGACGCCTGGAGCCACATGGCCACACTAAGGCCCACTACCAGTCCGATCATCCGCAGGCCTGGTCTCACTCGGGTTGCCAGGCTCCCTAAACGCCGGTTGTGGAGGTATTTCATGGACGCAACCGTCCTTTCATCTGATTGCGGTGGTGAGGAGCCTATACCTCTGCGAGGCCCTGCATGATGGCATATGTACCCCACAAAATAAACGAGCAAATATTATGCCCCAGGGTCTTAGATATAGGAGTAGGGGCACAAGAGGAACGCAGAAATCTTCACGAAACAATTGACCGGACTGCGGGACTGCTTCTGTGTTTCCCACCTTTTTCATATGCGATTCTGGGGGCCTTGTGTGGCATGACGTTTGTCTTGACCATGATCAATCAGTCATCGTAGGGAGTTCTCCGTATGGAGAGAGTGTAAACAATACTGACACTCAAAATTTTTATTTGGATAGACGAATCATCACAAGAGCAGAGTTAACAGTGCCTTAGAGCAGAAAAGTGACTCTGTAAACATTTCTGACACTCAACTGCTTCTTTACACGGATTTGTGCTTCTGCGGCAGGCGCTAAGGCGTTAGGAGGGAGTGAGCAAACCGCAAGGCGGAGCGTGGGGAAATGGTGGTATTATGGCGCACGAATTCCACGGGCGGCAACGGGTAGGATTGATCTCCTGACCGGTAGACGTTTCCTGGCGTTTGTGCTGCCCTCCCTCATAATCAGGACCGCACAGGAGCGGAATGCCACGAAAAAAAGACCCCACTACAGCGCCTGACCCCACCATCTATCTGAAGGCATTAGCCCTTCGTGATGACCCGCGTGTTCAAGACTATAGAAACGTTCACTACCAACTCGTCCTTGATTCTCTTCAAGCGACAGGACAGCGCATAGCGAGCGGGGAACGTGTCCCCCAGCTTTCTGATGCTCGCCGGAAGAGCTTGTTGAAGCAGCATGCCAGTCTATCCAAGGCGATCTGCAAGAGATACGGGATTAGAGGATTTGGGGGAGGCGATCCATACCTCGTCAAAAAGAAAGACTGGCTTGCTAACCTCCGGGTGTCCACGGACGAACGACTCCGCATAGAAACAAATTGGGAGACCTCTTTTTTTTCACCAGTAGTGCGATTTCATGTCCTCCCCAAAAACGCACAAGTTTTTCCTTCTGAGAGTGGAACACTGTACCAACTCCCCCATTGCCGAAACGCCCCCTCGTGTCCCCACCTATCATGACGCTTCACGTGGATCTCTCGCAGGTAAAGCGCAACAGCCTCGCTGATTTGGCAGATGAGTTTAAACGGGCGGTTCGGCGATGCCTGAAATCACTACCGAGAAACCTTAGAAAACCGCCGTCCACTTGGTCACAGAACATCGATCGTGACTACCGCCGCTTTCAACAACGTTTTTATCATGGCGTGCCGTATCGTTGGATTGCGGCTTATGAGCGTACGGGGGCAATGCCAACACGCTCCATCGGCCCCCCTGTGGCTAAAGAATCTTCTGTTCGTGAATCCGTTGAGCGAGTCCACCTTATTCTCTTCCGGAAACCGTACAAGCTCTTCCGCAAGTCCTTCAAAGCCCGCAAACATGTATCTCATCGCGCTGATACCCGTTTAGTCCATGAAATAACGACCTTCGACTGCCCTGAACATGGAAAGGAATGCGGCCACTCGTGCCAGTACGCCCGGAATTTCATAAATAAATTAGGCTAGTTAGCCTCTCCCCCTTCTTAAGAACAAACTCCATGACTTTGTCCGCTACTCCCCTCTGGTAGAGGCTGTGCATCAGCACGGCACGATGAAATCTATCAAGTCAAAGGGGGGCACATGGAACAGGTAACGATTGAGAAATTAGTTACGGCGCGAGTGGTGGGCGAAGCGATGGGGATGGCGACTTCTCAAGTGTATCGACTTTCCCGTTCAGGCGCGGTTCCGAGCTATTCCGTCGGTGAGAAGAAAGGCGGCGTGCGGTTCGATCTGCGCGAAGTGCGAGAAGCGTTGCGAAGAAAGTCAGTTGAAGAGGTGGAAAAATGATTTTCCTTGAAATGGAAAGCCCCGGCTTGGCTGGCACCAAACCGGGGCAGGGACAGAGGTTGGCGAATGTGAACGTAGCACGGCCAGAAACACACGGCAAGCCTCCCTGCGCAGAGGCTCAAGTCTCCTCGTCATTCTCGCCGCGTGGCTTCTCCGCTCCGAGCATCGACGGCTTGAGCAAAACATCCCAGCCGGTTGGGACGCGGCCTTGAACCTTCAGCTTGATCGACTGACCCATATTCGGGAACGGCTCGCTGAGTATCTTGATGCAGAACGAAGGCGACCATGATGACCACCACGCGATTAGACGCCTTCCGCCAGGAGATCGAAAAAGCCGGGCTTGTTCCTCCAGCTACCATAGTCGCGGATGGCGCGCTCCATCGGTTTGCGAGCAATGGGAACCGTGCCGACGATGCCGGGTGGTATGTGCTCTACGGCGATGGTCTTCCGGCTGGATCATTCGGCTGTTTTCGATCCAACCTCACGCAGAAATGGTGTGCTAAGGCCGACCGGCAGATGAGTGCGATGGAACGCGAGGAACACCGAACACGTCTGGAGCATGCGCGACAGCAGCGCGAAGCCGACGAACGGCTCCGGCATGTGGACGCCGCACAGAGGGCGCACGCCATCTGGAACAAGGCCGCACCAGCGACGGGACAGCAGCCATATCTACAGATGAAAGGTATTGGTCCCCACGGCCTGCGCGTCGTGCGAGTCCGAGTCGATGACGGAGACTTGTTGATCGTGCCAGTGACCATCGATGGCACGATGACCAGCCTTCAATTCATCTATGGCAGCGGCGCGAAGCGCTTTCTTCGGAACGGGGCCATGCAAGGCGGCTGCTACACCATCGGTGATCTGACAGAGCCCACAACCGTTCTGCTGTGTGAAGGATTCGCCACGAGCGCGAGTTTGTACGAAGCCACCGGCCTTCCGGTGGTGGTGGCCTTCTCCGCAAACAACCTGACACATGTAGCGGAGGATCTGCGCCAACGGTATCCGGCGGCCACGATTCTTGTCTGTGGTGACAACGATCTCCGCGATGACGAGACACCCAATACAGGACTGGACGCTGCGACAGCGGCAGCTCGTGCCATTCAAGGCGTCCTCGTCATGCCGGAACTCGACGGGCGGAAATGCGACTGGAATGACGTGCATACACAGCGCGGACTCGATGCCGTGAAAGAGGCCATCACCATGGCGATCCGGCGGGAGGCGATGAGAATGATGAACACGGCAGCGGCCACAGTGGAGTTACACACCGATCCTTGGCCCCAATTAGACGAGGCGGCATTCTACGGATTAGCCGGTGAATTTACCAAAGCAGTCGAACCGTACTCGGAAGCTGACCCCTCTGGAATTCTTCTCAACGTACTCATCCCAGCAGGCGCATTGATCGGACCACTCCCCCATGTGCTCGTCGAACACACCCCGCACTATGCGAGAACGAACGCCTTGATCGTGGGGGAGACAGCGGGAGGGAGGAAGGGCACCAGCTGGGGGCCTGCGCGCTACCTTCTGTCGAAGGTCGATGAAGCATTTGTCCTCAAGCGGGTCAAGTCCGGACTTTCCAGCGGGGAAGGCCTGATCTTCCAGGTCCGCGATCCGCAGTATGACAAGGTTCCAATTCGAGAGGGTGGACGAAGAACCGGCGAAATCATTGGCTATGAGGATGTCCTTTCAGATCCCGGCGAACCCGATAAGCGATTGCTCATTATTGAGTCAGAATTTGCCTCCGCATTGAAAGTGATGGAGCGTGAAGGCAATACCCTCTCCCCAATCTTGCGCGATGTCTGGGACCATGGGAACTTGTCTCCGCTCACGAAAAAAGACCGACTGGTCGCGACAGGTGCCCATGTCTGCAACATCGGACATATTACAGTCAACGAGTTGCTCCGCTGTCTCGCGGCAACCGAGCGGGCGAATGGATTCGCAAATCGCTATTTGTTCGCATTGGTCCGGCAATCCAAATTCATCCCGTCAGGCAAAGGCACGCCTCCCGAAATCCTAGAGCCCTTCTTTATGCGCTTCTTGCGCACTTTGGAGCGAGCGAGAACACGGGGAGAATTAACCCGTGACAGAGAGACCGAACAACTCTGGGCCTCGGTCTACCGGAAGCTGGCGGAAGTTCCACAAGGCTTAACTGGGGCGATTCTCGCGCGGGGGGCGGCACAGGTACTCCGGCTCAGCCTGATCTATGCCCTCATTGATGAAGGAGAGGCCAACCGGACCGAGACAGCTATCCGTGTACCGCACCTCCTCGCGGCACTGGCGGTCTGGGATTACTGTAAGGCCTCGGCCTATCACATCTTCGGGGATGCGGTGGGTGATCCGATTGCGGATCGATTCCTGAGACTCATTAAGGCTGGACCACGGACAGATACAGACCTCTATGAGTCACTGGGGAAGCATGAGGGTGATCGAAACCGAAAAGGGCAAGCGCTTGACCTCCTGCAACGGCTGGATCGTATTCATGGTGCAATCAAATCCACGGCAGGCCGATCGGTCACGGAATGGCATGTTGGTACTCTACCAGGGTGCGCAATATGCGCAAAAAGGGGGTAAAGGTCGGTGAGTAGGGGGGCTTTTTACCCTTAATGCGCTATTTGCGCATGGGAGGAGAATCAAAACATGAGTGAATTAGTCAGGCTCGCGAAAGAGGCACTCCGGCAACAACAGGCCCAGGCCCCAATCTCTACCATTCATCCCGGTGACCTCATCGGGCGCATCGTGAGCTGGGATAGTCCTCTATTCGGGCTAATAAGTGCGACGGTGCAAGAAGATCTTCCGAATGGAGTGCGGGTGATACATCCATTGACAGAGGTTGAGTGTGTGATTCCGACTACATGGCTGCGCCGCATGGTTTCGGAACCATTCTAAGGTAGGAGCGCAATAGCATGCCATTTGAACCAGGGCAGCCCAAAATTGGTCGGTCGCAGAGAAGGAACACCAAATCGAGCCACAGCTGAATTTAAGGGCTTCTGGCAACAGTTCTTAGCGTCCACCGAGTATCGCGATAGTCTCAAGCGCCGGATGCTCGATGGAAAGGCCGACCACATGGAACGATACGTGGCAGAACTTCTCTACGGCAGACCCCGCCAAGAGCTGGACCTGACACATAATGAAGGCATAAGGGTGGTTGTGTACGGTTCTCAGCCAGGGCCGGTGCTGGACGTGCAGCCCGCCTTGGAGGATCACTCACGAGAAGAGGGATAGAGGGAAGGGGGCTATTTCCGCTTGTCTCGGTACTTCTTCAGTAAGTCCCGTACGGCTTCTTCCACCAGTTCATTGAGCCACTTTTCCTCGTCCACGGCGAGATGGCCCAAGTCCTCCATAAGCGCTTGGTCCAACCTTAGGCCATAGTTTTTCTTGGGCTCTGTCTTATCCATCGTCTTTTCTCGTGCCATGCGCTGAACGGTACAGGACAGCGTGCTAGCTCGTCAACACTCTAGCTTGCTAGATAGATATATAGTATGATATACTGCTAGCACACTAGCACAGAGGAGGAATCATGAAGCAGGTAAAGGTGTTGATCCAGATACCCGCGACAGTGAAGCAACAACTCGATGCGCTGCGAAGTCAGGGCTACACAATCAACGGCTATATCCGTTCGCTCATCGAACGTGATTTGAAGAAAGGACGGTGAACGATGGCACGAACAACGAGAGGCTTGTATAAGCGGGGTGAAGTCTGGTGGATGACCTATCGTGACGCCCTAGGGACGCAACGTTTTGAGTCGTGCAAGACCTCGAACAAGAAGGAGGCCGATCAACGTCTGACGAATCGACGGAAGGAAGCACAAGAAGGCTTGGCCCCTTCGCCTCCCATTAAACCGCTCGCCCTGGCGGATCTCCAAGCACGGTATCTCTCTTTTGCGAGCTATCAGCGTGGAGAGAGGACCAAGAAGATTCACTTCGCCCATTTCAGGCGGGTGTGGGGCAATCCCCCGATTCATACCTTCACGGTGGAGGCGTTGGACCACTACCGCGCCTTGCGCCTGAGTGAACAGATGGGGCCCGCCACAGTCAACCGTGAAATATCGACGTTGAAACATGCCCTGACCAAGGCCGTGGAGTGGAAGTTGTTACACAAGACCTCACGAGAAGAATTGGCCGCCAGTAAGAACTATCAGGAGCCGGAGGGACGCCTGCGGTATCTGTCAGGGGAGTCCGAAGCGGAACGCCTCCTCCAAGCCTGTGACGATTCTCTCCGTCCCATTGTCCTAGCGGCGCTTCATACCGGCATGCGGAAAGGGGAACTCCTGGGCCTCACCTGGGACGCGGTAGATCTGACGAACGGGTGTATCCGCTTGAAGCTGACGAAGAGCGGAAAGGCACGGGCGGTGCCACTCAATGAAACCCTGTGGACACTCTTGAGCGGGCTACGGACTCGGCTCGACGTGCCGTGGGTGTTTCACGATGCAGCGGGAACACCACGCCGTGATATTCAGTACCTCTTTAGCGCGGCCTGTAAAGGGGCTGGCTTTACGGACTTCCACTTTCACGATCTCCGGCATACGTTCGCCTCCTGGCTCATGATGCGCGGCGTCCCCTTAGCCACGGTGAGTAAACTCCTGGGGCATGCGTCTCCGACAATGACCCTCCGGTATGCCCACCTGTCCCCGAATCACCTCACCTCGGCAGTTCGGGTGTTGGACCCCCAATCGTCCCGCTCACTTGACAGTTACTTGACAATTCAGCCCAAACAGATGCCCGAAGGCGTGCTGACCGGCGTGGAAAATGAGCGGGGGGAAACACTGGAACGCCTTGATAGGAGCGGGGAATGGAGGGCCAGCGGCGAGGGCGGGAGGTGACCCGCATTTCCGTTAGTTCGTTACATACACAAACTAATTGGCTATACTGCGATCAAAGCCCTGTTGTACCCTCTTTTGGGTTACTCCACTTGAGGAAGGCAGGCCAACAACATGTCCGGTAAAGTGGTCTTACCGTCGATGCATTTCTTCTCTGGGTGATTGAGGGAAAGGGCGTAATTCATGAACGCGCAGGACCCCAGATCCTCCCGCGCTTCGAGTTCTGACCAGGAGTCCGCAATGGCGGAACGTCGAGGCCGCCGTCTCGGTCTGAATTGCCGTCTATTCTTTTTTGGAGATGATGATTTCGAGGGCGAGGCAACGGTTCTCGATCTCTCCACGAACGGCTGTCAAGCGACATCCATTACCCAGGTGCAGATCGGCATGGTGCTCCGCCTATCTCTGTTCCTTGATGACCAGAAATGGCCTCTGCGTATCGACGAAGCCCTGGTGCGGTGGGTCAACGGCGAAAAGTTCGGTCTCGAATTGACGGGAATCAGACCGGCCCAACGAGAACGAGTACGAGCCATCATTATGAAGGCTAAGCTCTGAGAAACTGCTAGCCTAGATCCTTCCTTCATTCCAGCTGTCTTTCCTTTACCTCTATCGCGTGAAATGGTATCTCCCCCCTCGTACCATCCCTCCATATCACGACCCACTTGTTGCCTAGGATCCTGTCCGACATTGCCTTCCTGGCGAGGCGAAGGAGGTGCGGCCAGATGCGAGGCTGCAGGCTCGGAAAAATCTGAGGCGTATTCACTGGAGTACAACACGTTGAGGACTTTTCAGGGCCAAGCACGACATAGATGGTTGCGGATCATTCGCCGCAGTAGAACGGTCAATGTCGAACAGGCCCCTAGAACATCCGCAACAAGATGAACCTAGCCCAATGCGCCAGCGATGGAAAAGCTGGTGGAGGACAATCTGGGGTATTAGTAGCTAGCTTTGTATGCGTAAGGATGGGAGCTCGACCTGGTCAACGCCCTGCCCTCACTTCTTTTCGTTCTTGGGAAGAGGCTGTGGGTGAGAACGTAACATCTCATAGTGCCGTAGTACTTTCCTCACGTAGGCGCGGGTTTCTCGAATGCGCGGAACTTTGTGGTCTTTAACCCGGTGGACCCCGGCGTTATAGGCCGCCAAGGCCAAGAGAAGATCGCCTTGGTAGAGGTTCAGCAGATGCCGCAGCTGCTTGGCGCCTCCGCGGATATTCTGGACGGAATCGTAGGAGTCGCTCACACGCAACGTGGCTGCGGTAGCCGGCGTCAGCTGCATCAAGCCCACTGCTCCTTTAGGGGACACGGCATGCTGGCGAAAATCTGATTCGGTTTTGATGACCGCACGCAGCAGGGCAGGGTCGAGACGATACTTCTTGGCGTACCACTCGACGGCCCGACGTATTTCCTGTTTAGAATACCGAGGGTAGGCGCCGTCGTAATCGGGCCGCGTCGGCGTGGGGACAGCGGCGATCAGCAGACACAGCATCACCAGCGCACAGACGGTGGTGCGCAGCAGACGTGAACAGAGCAATCCGCTCCTTGTGTTGTCGGTGGCCATAGTGTGCGCTTACATCCCTGTGCACGAGATAACCTTCATAGAAGCCTGTTAAGCTCTCAAGACCCATGCCTGGGTAAGTCTCCACTAACGTACTGATGGCATAGGAAAACGGCATATCTGCCACAGTGCTTACTCTGGCCTAATGTGCTCGAAATGGACGTTTGAGAACTGTTGCCTATACCCCCAGGATAGCCGCGCGAGACTGGCGGGAAAAGCGGGACGGGTGAGATAATCTGACGGCTGAGGTTTTCTGAAATTCGAAATCCGAGTTGCGCCTATCGCACACGTCTTGCTTGTCTCGTTCAGGCTTCATGCGCTACAGGAGATCGCCGATCAGCTTGACCGCCTCTTCGGGAGAGGCAGCGGCATGGACGAGATGCGGCGCGAGGTTTTTGAACAGGCCCACCCCGGTTTTATCGGCTCCCAATAATATCACAGTCTTCTTTGCCTTCAGCGCCAGTGCAACCTCTGAGACCGTTCCTGTGCCGCCGAGCCCACAGGCCACAATGACATCGCTGGACATCACATTCACGTTGTTACGCGCCTGGCCTAAATCCGTGACAATCGCTACATCCACGTACCGAGACACCTGCGTTTTGCCATCCGGAAGAATTCCAATCGTCAAGCTTCCTGGCACCGACTTCGCCCCCTCGCTAGCCGCGTCCATCACGCCGCTCGCGCGCCCGCCTGTCAACACCACCCATCCTTGACGCGCGATGAGTTCTCCCAAGATTTTGGCATCGACCAATTCTTTGATACCGGCCTTGGCCGGACCCATGACACCGATCACAGGTTTTCTAATCGATTGCCGGATCGGACGTTTCACGGACTGCACCTCATTAGGTAAAGAATCGGCACCAGTTGCTGGGATCAGAAATATACACCGAGGGCGGGGGGCTTGTCGCGAGACTCTTGCGATGGGTCAGGGCAATAGAAAGTAAGACGCGCGGGTTAAGGTTTTCCCCACAACGTTTCCAGCCGCTGGGCGCGACCGCAATTATATTTGTAGAATTTGTAGCGCACAGGGTTCTTTTTGTAGAAATCCTGATGGTACTCCTCGGCGGGATAGAACTGCGAGGCCATCACAATCTGCGTGACGATTGGCTCTGTGAATCGCCTCGATTGCTCGATTCCCTGTTTGGAGGCCTCCGACGCGCGTTTCTCTTCATCCGTCTGAAAGAAAATGGCAGAGCGATACTGACTGCCGTGGTCACAGAACTGTGCGTTCGGTGTGATCGGATCGACGTTGTGCCAGAAAGCCTCTAGTAACTTCTGATAACTCACTTTGGCCGGGTCATAGATTACTTCGACCGATTCAGCATGCCCTGTTCGTCCAGCAGACACCTCTTCATAGCTCGGACTGGCGACCGTCCCCCCCATATACCCCGAGGTTGCGGACAGCACCCCTTCAACCTTCTCGAAGACTTCTTCCATGCACCAAAAACACCCCCCCGCGAAGTACGCTTTGACTGGAGTCGCACCAGCTGCAGCCTGGCTGATCGATTGCACGCTCCAAGCTCCGATGAGAAGGATGGCCACAGTAAGAACCGATCGGGTGATTTGTCTTCTCATGAAACAACCCTCCTCACTGACTCGGTCGAATAGCTTTGTGAAACCTTACACCTCACATGCGAGACTTGTGAGAAAAGCGGGGCGGTTCATGTCTCGCACGTCTTATTTGTCTCGCTCATGCTTTACATCCGAGACGCAGCCGGAGTGAAGTCGGCATGAGCCCAGGCCTTCTTGAACCGATCTTCGGCCTCAGTTGCCTGATCATCCTTCTGTTGGGCTCGCAGGCTCTGGATCAATCCGATCAGCGCCCACCCGTTGTCCGGATGTCGCAGAAGATCCGCATGATAGGCCGCTTCCGCTTCTGACGGGCGATCGGCCAGTAAGAGCGCTGTCCCCAAATGGTGCCGTACGGACAATGGCCAGAGTGGCGGCTCCGAGTATGGAAGTGCCTCTTCTATTTTGATCGCGTCCTCAAACAGCCGAATCGCGTCATTGTAGCGCTGGCGGCGGACAGCGATCTCTCCTGACAGGACTCGCTCAGCAATCTTGAGAAGCGCCCGTTCGGTCTTTTCTTCTGTCGTGCGATCCCGACGGATCTGCTTTGTGAGGCCGGCAAGGACAACGTGTTCACCCTCCGCCCCGGGGAGTCGGCCGGTTGAAACAAGAGCCAGCCCTCGCCCCAGTCTCCACATCCCTTCCATCAAACGTAACCCCTTGGGCGGCGGAGGTTCCCTGAGCAACTCCTCCCACCGACTGAACCGAATCATCGAAAAAATCGGCGTCGGGAGGTAAAGTTCCTTCGAACGGTCTTTGCTGGCTTCCTCCGCTGTAATGGTCGCCGTCAAGTCGCGAGCAGCCTTCATGGCTTCGACATTACGCCCCTCCATTGCCAGGGACGCCCAGAGAAAATGTAGATTGTGTTTGTAATAGCCATCGGTATACTCGCCGGTTGGGTGTTGAGTGGCCGTGTATTGCTCATCGACGTGGGCTGCCTGCTGATTCCGCTCCACTGCTTCGTGGTACCTCCCGACCCGCATGTAAATATGTGCAGGCATATGAACGAGATGGCCGGCGCCCGGCATGAGATTCGGCAGCCGTTCCGCACAGGGCAAGGCCCGTTCCGGCTCCAATGACGCCTCAACTGCATGCAGGTAGTAGTGGCAGGCCCCCGGATGATCAGGGTTTCGCGCGAGCACAGACTCGAGCGTAGTAACGATCTCGTCTGTGCCAGGCTGCGGTCGCCCATCCGGTTTCCAAAAATCCCAGGGCCGCAAATCCATCAGCGCCTCCGTAAACAGGGTGGCCGCATCATCATCCTCGGGGAATTGCTGCGCCACCGATCTCATGGCCTTCGCATAGGCCTCATTGAGTCCCTGGCGGTTGGCCCCCTTCCGGCTCACGTACCGCAGGACCAACGCTTCGATATAGGCCTTTTCCTCACGAGTTGTGTGATCTGCCAGTCGTCGAGCCTTTTCTACCATCTCAACGGCGCGACGTTCGTGTTTCTTTTCCATCGCACTATTGATGTTGGGGCCGAGTGCCAGAGCAATTCCCCAATAGGGCATGGGTGCCTGAGGGTCCTGTTGGATCGCAGCCTCAAACGACCGGATCGCTTCTTCGTGGTTGAAGGCATAGACGAGTCGGAGCCCCTGATCAAAATACCGTTGAGTCTGTTCCGATGTGGTGGTGATGGAATGGTGGAGGGAGCCCAGATTGTCGAAGAGCGGCGGAGCATCGGTCTGGTCAGCAAGCGCGGCTTCCGCCAATGAGAATATCGCAAGCCAACAGGCCATACCTACAACCAAGAATGTAGCGAACATCGATCCTCTTCTAACCTGCATGAGCCTGTTTATCAGACCTGAGCTTGATTTAGTACGATCCTTCGCCTCGATCAATGTTCCGATTAGTTAGAGAAAAAACATTAGTCGGCATAGCGAGCTGCACGTCGCCGCTCTGTTGGGCTCTCAGCGTGCCCCGCGCGATTCCTTGTCCGAGATCCTCTTGCGTCGAAGTTCTTGCGAAATTGCAACCGGCGCCTAACAAGCTCGCTCCCAGCACCGCCATGAGACACCATCTTGTCAGACTCACTCCATTCCCCACACTCTTGTGTATCTCTGCTCTCCCGCCGAGTCAACAAATTGATGGTAGGTTGTCCGCTCGGACAGGCGAACCTCAGAATCGGGTGACGCTGGAAAAGTTAAAGTCGCGAAGCGTCATCGCCGGCACGAGAAGCTTGCCGGTTTCGGACGTGATCGCTTCAGCCGGATTGGTGAAAGCCACGATCCGGTTGAACACTCGCAGAGGGCTCTCGTGAAACCGAAAGTTTTTCACCGCCGACATGATCGCTCCATTTTCGACGAGAAATGTGCCATCTCTCGTCATACCGGTCAGGGTAAGGTCGGTCGGATTGACCGTCCGGATGTACCAGAAGTTCGTCACGAGGATGGCGCGTTCCGTGCTCTTGATTAAATCCTGTAGGCTCGGCAAAAAGGATCCTCTTCCTGAGAGGCAGGGAGCATCGAGCGTGGGAATCTTGTCGACCCCACGCTCCTTTGCAGTGAACCGATCATACGCAAGCTGTGTGAGTATCCCGTCTACAATCCAGTCGGATGCCACGGTCGGCAATCCATCAGTGGTGAACCCAATGCCCAAGAGATCCTCGTGCGACGGCAGATTGCGCAGCGTCAATCGCTTGTCGACGATCAATTGTCCCAATTTGCCTGAGAGTGCACTCGTCCCTTTCTCGTAGGATTTCGCATCGAGCGTCCAGAGCAGCGAGGACCACAGCCCCGCGACGGCAGCCGGCTCAAGGATCACGGTATAGCGCCCCGGCGGCAGCTCGCGCACCTCCAGGCCCCGCTTGGCTCTATCGATCGCGGTGAGTGTCCGTTCCTGGACCTTCAGATGATCGATGGACCGATGGGCCGCGGCACCCCAGCCTGTGGCCTCGCCGGCCTGAACTGTGAGACTGAATCGTGCATCAGTCCGTTCTTCATGGGCAAAAAGCCCCGTGCTCGCGGCCACTCCAACCGTCGCCATCGACGAGGATACAATACCGGCTGCGCCCAGATTTTCCATCCGGCATTGCCCGATCGCCTCGTTCGTGTATTCCAGCCGACGGGCCGGCCCTGCCACGGCAGTTTCTGGTCGCGTTGTAGGTGTCGTCGGATATTGCTGTGGCTCCACCGGTGGGAGGTATTCTAGATCGTCCGGCGACAAACGCGCGATCTGCGTGGCTCTGACCACCGCCTCTTGCACCGCCCCCGCGGTAAAGTCCGTCGTGCCGGCGGTGCCGTGACGACGCTCGAACGCCACCGTCACATTCAAAGACCCGCGTCTTGTATCGATGTTCTGAATGATCTGATTGTTCGCAAACCGCGTCGTCCCGCTCTGCTGATCGTGCAACGACACCAGCGTGTGATCGCCGGTCGAATGTTTGAGGACCAGATCCGCGAGAAATCTGAACTCCTCCCGGCTTGTCAGCTTCGGCCAGGTTTTGTGACCGGTCGTATTCATGATCCGGCCTGCCCTCCGATGACGCTGACGTTGCGGAACCGCGCGTGGGACGCCGCATGAGTCATCCAGCCGGACTGGGCAGGCTGGCCTTTTCCACACGTGATAAACCCATACCGCCGTCGATGCGATCGATCCGCAACCCCGTCGCAACTATTCCAAAACTCCGGCGTGATTCCATGGTAGACGACATCGCGAATCATGTGGGTTCGTTTCCCATTCTCGATCAGCCAAAATGCATCGCCGCCGAACTGGAAGTTATACCGCCGTTGATCGATGCTGTAGGACCCGTGGCCTTCGATGTAGATGCCCCGCGTCACATCGGCAAGTAACTCATCGAGGGTGGCGGAACCTGGCTCAAGGCCGATGTTGGCGATACGAACGATCGGGACGCTCCCCCAGCTGTCCGCACGATTGGAACCGCGTGAGCGCGTCTCGCCGATCTTCGTCGCAACCTCGCGGTTCGTGCAATAGCCGACGAAGATCCCGTCGCGCACAATGTCCCATCGCTGACATGCCACGCCATCATCGTCGTAGCCGGTTGCGGCGAGGGTCTCCGGTTCACCGTTGTCGGCCACCAGATTCACGTGCGGAGAGCCGTATCGAAAGGTTCCTCGTTTGTCGGTCGTGAGAAAGCTGGTGCCCGCATAGTTGGCCTCATACCCAAGCGCGCGGTCGAGCTCGCTTGGATGGCCACAGGACTCATGCATCGTGAGCGACAGATGTTCAGGATCAAGGACGAGATCGTAGAGACCCGGTTCGGTGATGGGCGCCTTCACCTTCTCAACGGCTTGAAACGCGAGGCGTGAGGCCTCGGCTAAAAAATTCGCGCCCTCGATCAATTCATAGCCCGTTCGAAGATGCGGCGTATTGAAGCTCCGCGAGGCGAACCGCCCGTCATGGATCGCCGTGGCATCGAAATCTCCGTTCACGGCAAGGAGGTCGAATTCCAGACGCGACCCTTCGGTCGACACGAAGAGCTTACGGTCCCGACGAGCCCATAGGTTCGCGCTGCTCCGCACGATGCCGGGCTGCCGATGGACAGACTCCATCGTGTCCAGGAGCAGCGCTGTTTTCTTCTCGATCGCGACGGCAAACGGATCGATCCGCCGTTCCGTGACGACCCGGTCTCGATGGACCGCCTCTTCGGCAAGTTTTACCTTTTCGCTCGCGACGGACGCAGAGCCTTTGGCAATCTCGATCGCCAATTCAGCCACACGAGGGACTTCTTCCAGCGACTGCACAGAACTGGCCGCGAAGCCCCAAGCGCCATGATAGAGAACCCGTATCCCGAACCCACGGTCCTGCGATTCTCGAATGGAGGCGATCCGGCGATCTTCACCTCGAATGGTCTGGGTCACGCTGTCGAGGAGGCGGATGTCCCCATATTCGGCGCCGGAAGCCACCACGCGTTTCAGCACGAGTTCGGCGAGTTCGTCCTGATGAGGATTCGGATGACCGAGCATGATGGTTGTATCCTGGCAGAGACGCCGGCACTGTTCAACTCGGCCTTGGTTTTTCTCGCCCGATGTCCTACGATGTTGTGGCATGTTGCCTCCCGAACGGACACCGCGTCAACGGATCATCGACGCGATTACCGGCACCAGGCTATCGTCTTACCAGTTGGCACAGCTACTGGGTATTCGCGAGCGACAGGTCGAGGAGCATCTGACCCACGTCGTGAAAACCGTTGCGCGTGACAAGACAAGGCGATTCATTCTGGACCCGGCACGCTGTCAGGATTGCGACTTTGTTTTTTGCGACCGCAGACGCTTAACGAGCCCAAGCCGATGCCCATATTGTCGAAGCGAGGGCATTACCGCCCCGCGTTACGGCATCGATTCGGTTGGATCACCATCTGGTCGAGTGGACAGCAACGCGTCAGGCCGGTAGGATGCGTCCAGAAAGGATGACTAGAATGACGATACGCCTCATACTCTGCGCGTTTTGTTGCATGCTGTTGCTAGGCTGTTCAGGCGACAAGGCCAAGGAACTGCTTGAGACCGCCCAGTTTGAAGAGCGCCAGATGAATCTGCCCCACGCGAAGCAGTTGTACGAAGATGTGATCCGTCTCTATCCAACCAGCCAAGAAGCAACCACGGCCCAAGCTCGCCTCGCCACTCTCAAGCAAAGCCAGTAGATCACCTACTCCGCCCATCTCCTGGTCCCCTTTACATTCACTTCTTCTGATCAAACTGCGGCAAGATGTCCCTCTCAAGATCACCCTTGCCCCCTCTTATGAGGCATAGCGCCAAAGAGCTGCCTTGCTATGTTTGGAGCAGACACCTTGGAAGGAAAGGCGATCGACAAGGAGAGTGAGATGGCCAGGACCTATGTCGTTCGAGCGGGGCAGCGTGTTTCGGTCTGCTGTGCCTTTCTGTACCATAGCGAGGAATTTCACGGAAAAGGTCACCTCTGGGATCTGTCGGCATCCGGCTGGCGAGCCACGGGAGACCACCCGGTCACACCGGGTATGAGTATGCCAGTTTACCTTGAACTTGCCGATGGTGGAGAGTCCAAGTATTTACTGATCGACTCCGCTATCGTCCAATGGTCGAAAGGACGCGATGCCGGGTGGACAATCCAAACGATTGATGCGACATCGCGTGCTAGGCTGAATCGTTTTCTGGATCAGGTGGAAACTGAATCGTCTTGCGAGTTGGTGGGGGCAAGATCTTGGTAGCGCACTTTTCATGCATTCACTGCAAGCCCCGAGAAAACCATGGGAAGAATGCGTTCGTCGTCCGTTGGTACTCTCGATAGACTCTCCACGGCTCGCGAGGGCCTGTCGCTCCGTCCAGGGAATACCGATGACTTTCGGTAGCGCCAACCAACCCAGGTCAGGTCAGGAGCCATCCAGGCATGCTCACTCCCCTGACAACGTAGGCCCACCATAGCCGTGACCATCGCGTCCTCCGATGTTCCGATCCCTAAATTCACGCCTCACGGACTTCTATCGAGATAGTCCCACGGGTCGGCACCTCGGCGCGGACGTTGAGCGAGCCATTCACAAAACCCCGGAATACGAAACGACAGGAGGCTCTGGATCTTGTCGCAGCGGAGCGAGAGGTCGGCAGGCCTAAGGCTCCCGACGTGGTCCCGTGCGGAACCTTTTATCAGGTGGCCTTTCAACTCCGGATACCAAGGCAGCAAGGCTTCTCCGATTTCCCAGCGCGAGAGCCGTTCGCTCCCGCCCAGGTGATAGAGACCTGGCTGCTTGCGATCGACTAATTCCCAGATGACTCGGGCGATGACCACAGCAGGAAGCGGGCAGCGGAACTCGTCGACATAGAGTGTCACGTCCTTGTCGGCCTTCGCAGCCCGACACATATCTTCGACAAAACTTCTATTACCGGTCTCAGAAGTTCCGGCAGTCAGGACAATCCGAACGACTGAATGTCTGGGATTCTGTATGATGGCCTGTTCGGCTTCCAGCTTGGTCTGACCATACACGTTGATCGGGTTCGGTTCATCCGTCTCGCCATACCAGCCGGTCCTCCCATCGAAAACTTCCCCGCTGGACAAAAATATGAAAGGAATGTCCTGGGACAGTTGTGCGAGGTGCGCAGTGGCCTCCACATTGATGCGGCGGGCTTGTTCAGGATCTTGCTCGCAGGCCTTGGTTCGGCTAAGCGCGGCACAATGAATGAGGAGGTCGGGCTTCAGCGCATGAACCCGCGCTTCCACCTTCAACATCTCGGTCAGATCAAGCTCCGCACGGGTCAGCCCCTGTACATCCCAACCCGGAGCCCATCTCGTGGCGGTCTTTACAAGATACTGTCCGATCAATCCTGCCGCCCCGGTGATGATCGCACGAGGTGCCATGGTGGGTGATTTACTAGCGGGTCAGCTTGCGATACCTAATGCGATGCGGCTGATCGGCTTCCTTGCCCAACCGCCTCTTTCGATCCGCTTCGTACTCGCTGTAGTTCCCTTCGAACCAAACTACCTTGCTGTCGCCTTCGAACGCCATGATGTGGGTCGCGATGCGATCCAGAAACCAGCGGTCGTGACTGCTGATGACGGCGCAGCCGGCGAAACTTTCCAATCCTTCTTCCAGTGCGCGCAAGGTGTTGATGTCGAGATCGTTGGTCGGTTCGTCGAGGATGATGAGATTCGCCCCCTCTTTCAACATACGCGCCAAGTGCACCCGGTTGCGTTCGCCGCCGGAGATGTCCTTCACCTTCTTCTGCTGATCGGTGCCTGCAAAGTTAAACCGGGCGCAGTAGGCCCTGGCGTTGACTTCGATCTTGCCGAGCAGAATGGTCTCGTGGCCCTCGGAGATGATGTCGTAGACGGATTTGTTCGGATCCAGACTGCGATCCTGATCCACGTAGCCTAGCGTTACTGTCTCACCGATCTTGATCGTTCCCGCATCCGGTTTCTCTTTCCCGATGATCATGCGGAACATCGTCGTCTTGCCGGCTCCATTTGGACCGATCACGCCGACAATGCCACCCTTGGGGAGACTGAAACTCACGTTCTCATACAGAACCTTGTCCCCGTAGGCTTTGCTGAGGCCCTTGGCTTCGACGACCACATCGCCCAGCCGTGGGCCAGGCGGGATATAGATTTCTAAATCTGCGGCCTGCTCGTCCTGCCTCTGATTGACCAACTCCTCATACCGATTGAGCCGGGCCTTGCCCTTCGACTGACGCGCTTTCGGCGACATGCGAATCCATTCCAACTCATGCTCTAAAGACTTGCGGCGCTTCGATTCAGCTTTCTCTTCCTTTTCCAGCCGCACCTGTTTCTGCTCCAACCAGGAGGTATAGTTCCCCTGGAACGGAATGCCATGGCCACGATCGAGTTCGAGAATCCAACCTGCGACGTTGTCGAGGAAGTAGCGGTCATGCGTGACGGCAATGACCGTGCCTTTGTATTGCTGAAGATGCTGCTCAAGCCATTGCACGGACTCGGCATCCAGATGGTTCGTCGGTTCATCGAGCAATAATATATCCGGCTCCTGGATCATGAGGCGGCAGAGGGCCACCCGGCGCTTCTCGCCGCCGGATAGCACCCCGACCTTTGCGTCCGGCGGTGGACAACGCAGCGCGTCCATGGCGAGCTCGAGCACGTTTTCCAATTCCCACCCATTCGCCGCTTCGATCTTCTCTTGCAGCTGGGCCTGCTTCTCGAGGAGCTTTTCCAATTCATCGGGACCGGCCTCGCCCATCTTGTTGCTGACCGCGTCATACTCGTGCAACATGGCCACGAGTTCTTTCTTCCCTTCTTCGACGATTTCTTTCACCGTCTTATTTGGATCGAGCTGCGGTTCCTGCTCAAGTAACCCGACGCTGTACCCCTTCGAGCGGGTAATCTCTCCCGTGTAGTTCTGATCGACTCCGGCAATGATCCTGAGCAAGGAGCTCTTCCCCGATCCATTAAGACCCAACACGCCAATCTTCGCGCCGTAGTAGAAACCAAGGTAGATCTCGCGCAACACTTGCCTCTTCGGCGGATAGACCTTGCCGACATTCACGAGTGAGAAAATAACCTGCTTGTCATTGGTTGCCATGGAACACCGTTCTCCTTGTATATAGCCCTGCTGAAGGGCTCACGATAACAAAAGCCTATCCTGTTGCACAACCAGTTGGATGGAGCCTGAGAGGAAGGGTGTGTTCCGTCAAATGCCCAATTCTTCGGAGAGCCGGACTTCCGATTCGTCGTCGATTTCTTCAAGGCAACTGAAGCAAGCAAAGGGAAACCGGTCGATGGGGATGGCACAGACTTCGCCGACCGGCGATTCGTCCAGGGCGGGCCCACCGCATTCTTTATGAATCAATGTGAGCATCATCGTGCCTCATGGGGTTTCAAGGACAAGCCGGCGAAACCGTTCAACCTGTTCATGACTGCTCAATCGATGATCGCCCGGAATCAGATGAAGTTCGACCGGGAACGCGGGGTCGCGCGAGAGCAGTTGCTCAACGAACTCACTGCTCCCTCTCGGTAGAATCACCGTATCTTGGAGACCGTGGAGGATCGTTGTTTTCACCGGCCTGAGTCGATCGAAGCTAGTCTTCCAATAGCCGGCGCTTTCCTCGACCCATTTCCATGACAACGGCCAATCCTTGTGAGCGAGCTCGTCGTCCCAGGGCATCCAGCCGGCGGTAAGCCAGGCATGGCGCCGTTCTTCTGAAATTGACCGCGCGCGGACGCCCATCATGTTGAATGCGGGAGCGATGAGAATCAGTCGCTCAACTTCCTGAAACTCTTGCGCCATAAGCCAGGCGATCCAACTTCCGAGTGAATTGCCAACTATGGAAATCGGCGGTCCCTCTCGCAGCATATTCAACACGAGCCGCGCATCGGCGATCCAATCGGACAACGTGTAGTCGGTAAATCTCCCTTCTGACTCCCCGAACCCGCGCACATCGTAGCAGCAAAACCCCCACCCTTTATCTTCACACCACTGTGCGAGCGCCTTGCTCTTGTTGCCCCAGCGTTTCGAGAGGAAACCGGTGATGAAGAGAATCTGGCGATCCTGGCCAATTGAGCGATCGCCGCGAATCATTTTGCCGTCTGCGGCTGCGAGTTCGAACGAGTGCGGACTACTCATATTTGAGCGACCGCCTTGTTGATGAACGGCCCCAGCTGCTGCAGAACCATTCTTGGAATCTCATGGCCACCACGGAAACTGTGCCATTCAACCAAAAGGCCCGAGTGAATCAAAGTGTCGCGCAGCCTTTCTGCCCCCACGTAGGGCAGAAGCTCATCCTGCATCCCATGGCTTTGAAACACCGGCAGGCCCTTGCGTTTCTGGAGAAGCGGAGTCCATTCCTGTACGGCGAGGAGCGTTCCAGACAGTTGGACCAACCCGGCATAGGGTTGCGTCGATCTGAGCATCACATCACAAGAAAGCATGGCGCCCTGGGAAAATCCCCCGAGAATGGTCTTCCGCGGGTCCGCACCGAACTTGTGTTCGACTTCCTTCAGAAACGCCAGCATCGTCTCGCGAGCAGGAGCCAGGCCTTTAGGAATGTCTTGCGAGAGATCACGCACCCGGCCTGCGGCTTGATCCGCGGCAATGCGCGCCATGTCAATGAGCCACCAGGCGCGCGCATCGCTCGGCCCAAAACTCAACGAGAGCGGGCCTTCGGGAAAGACAAACCTCGTGCCAGCCGGCACGTTCAAGACGTCAGCCAACGACACAAGATCGTCCCCTGGCGCGCCGAAACCATGCAGAAGCAGGACAAGCGGACCGCGACCTCCACCCTTTCCATCTGTGCCGCCCGTGACTCGTGCCCGTAACCCGCCTATGTGTTCTTCACGCATGAACAACCCGTTATCTCATATACAGATATTGCAGCAATGCGACGACGCCGTAGAGCGACGATTCAACGACGGGTTGCTGGTAGAAGGGAACGAACGCGCCCTTCTGGTTGGCCTCAACCTCGCCGATGATGTACTGGACCTGTTTCGCACGGATTTCGTGGTCCTTGCCGAGCCCAAGGGCTTGGATCATTTGCTTGCTCAGTCCCGCCAAGACCGCTTGTTTCGCCCGATCGGCAGCTTGATAGAGCAATAACGCTCCACTCAGTGCCAGAACGACATTCACGGCCCAGGATAGCAGAAGGAGGAGTGGGTAATTCCAAATATCGAAGTAGTCGTTGCGCGCGGCGATCATGATCAGCAAGGTGATGAAGGGGTACCGGATGAGGCGATTAACCGCTTCCGTCCGCCGGCTGATCAGATCGATCCCGGCTAAGTACTTGAGTTTTTCGAACTCGGTCTTGTGGCTCTGGCTCAACCCATACTCACGCAAGTATTCCTGCTGCACCTGTTCCGACCACCCCCCACTCGAGCTGTTCACCCAACCGACCCACCTACGGCACAACATGACCTCATCGAACACCGCCAGGTTCAGCAACACGACGAGGCTCACGCTGACCAGCGTCATGATCTCGTCCACTCGACAGCTCAGCCACCCTCGACAGGGATGGATCATCTCTTCGTCAACGACCCAGTGACCGAGGGAAATCATGACAGCGCCATAGAGCAGGAATAGGACCAGAACGCGCGCCGTCCGCTGCAACGGGTCTGCTGCATCGAGGTACCAGGCCCAGGCTTGATCGACCGTGGTGGCCGTTCTGGTGGCAGCCGAATGATAGACCCGCTGCAGATTCGTCCAGAATGTCTTCAAGGTGAATCGGGAGCGTTGGCCTTGATCGATACGGAACTGGAAGGCATCGGTGAGATCGTCGCTGTTCTTGACGAGATCCCGCAATCCTTTGACCAGGAAGACGACGCACAAGATCCCCGCGAGAAGCCGGAGCCCCTCACCGGGCCAAATGCTCACGCCCGCGGTCCACGAAAAAGGTTCGCCTTCATCGTGGTGGGCCATGAGGGCTGTCCCGCCACCCATGACCCAAAAGACCGATGTCCCGGCCAGAAGAAGGAAGCCAGTCACGGCAAGCAGACGCCAGGAGCGCGAGACCCGGAGCCAGAGTCGCTGATTGGTCCAGGCGAGCACCGTCCCGACGAACAGCCCGATCGCGACCAACGCCGTCACGGTTGCGCTGCCGGGACCGATGCCCTGCTTCAACTGTCCCAGATTGTCCGTATGGTCGAGGTCCGCCCGTAAGGGATGGATCGTTCTCACACCTTCGATATCCACGACACTTAAGTCCACGGCACCCTCTCGCCCTACTTCGAAGATCCGAGGATGTTCAGCCGCATCGTAGATTCGGTCATCCGGGGTCATCGCAACGTGATATCCCCCTGGACAGAGGGCTGCCGGGTTTTGTCGATCGCCCACTGCGCGACAGGTAACGTAATTCACCGCCCGGAGTACGGCAAAATAAGTGGCCGTTTGATCACTGCTCCTGAACGGCGGGACATCGCGTTGCAAACCACCATCCAGCTGCAAGCCGAATGGCGAGGCGATGACCATATTCCTGGTCCATTGATATTCGCTCGCCTGAAGGTGGCGTGCATCGAGGTCGACGGTGAAGAAGACGGCGTAAGGAAATGCCGGCCGTAGTGCTTTCAGAATGAGCAATGCGTCGTAAGGGTCCGAGCCCAGGATACCGATCGCTTTCGCGCCTTCTCCTTCGTCTTGAATCCGCGTGGCCAAGGCGCGCACATAATCAAGCTGACTGGTGCCTTCGGGCCGTTCCTTTAGACCACCGGCCAGTGCATCCTTCGCCGTCTCACTGGTTTTGGGTTTCTCTACACGTGCGGCTTTCACGCTGTCGTCGCCCGGCACTTCGCCGTCGAGACCGCTCAGATAGCTATAGCGGAAGACGTTCAAGGTCAGGGACTCATAGTCCGCCGTGCGCTGAACCTGCAGATCGATTGCACGCGGGACTGTCGGACACCAGGCTTTGATCGTCGTCGGCACCTGGATCTGCTTCAGCTCTGCCTCCGTGAAGGTCGCCACTTTCGCACAAGCTGCCGCACGGAACTCAATGGGCAGCGCTCGACCATACAACGAATCCCACTCCCCGATGAGGATCACCGCATCCCAACCGAGCCGTACCTGGCGACGTTCTAATTCCTCGATCAGCGTGTCGAAGAGCCGGTCGTCAGATCCGATCTCATAGACAAGCCGTATATTCGCGGCCGCCAGCCGATGAAAAAACTCCTGCTCGCAGGCTTCATAGGTCTGGCAGGCCGGGCCTTTCCCCCCTTCCTTCTTCAGTCCATAGGCCATAAGCCCTTTCATCGCGCTGGCCCATGGTGAATACAGTTCGATGGTCCCGTCCGTATTCGGCCAGACGCCGACCCCTTCATGGGGCTCTCCATACAAGCTTCCAGCCTCTTCCAGGAGATCACGCAGGGCGGAAGAACTGCGGGGCCCCACCAGCTTGAACGTGACGGCTTGTTGAACTGCAGGATTCAATCGAACCAGCCTGCGTTTGTCCTCGGTCAGTATGCATTCGTTCTTCTGTTTCGACTCCTGACACACCATGGCCTGCGACAAGGAGGTCAGGGTCGCCAAGTACCCTTGACTCAGGGCGTCGTCGGGAATCCAGACCACGAGCGTGCTCTGGATTCGACCCCGTTCCTCGCCGCATATTCGTGTCTTGCGGATCCGATACCACTCGTACGGCAACGCATGACCGACCGCCTGAGCGTCCCCCTCGACGAACGAGAGATGTCCTTCGTCTTCCGGAACATAGCAGGCCACCCCCAGTGCGGTGCCGACCGCATAACGATCTCGAATGCGGGACTCCGTACTCTCTGCATAGGGATCGCCGCTCAGGGTCACCAATAGGACTGTAATCCGCTCGCCCTTCTCGACTCGATCGGCAATCGCCTGCCGCAGTGGCCTCAGACGCTGCGAGAGAGATGACTCACCCGACTGGCCGGGCTTGGATGACCCGGCTGGTGGTGGCCGAGTTCCTCTCAGGCCCCGCTGCACCGCAGCCACCGGATCTTCCCATAGCCGCGCGCGGACCGACTCCTCACCGGTGGTCTGGTTTATATCCAACCCGGTCCCTACCGGCCGCGAACTGCGTAGAGGCTCTTTCACCAACAGCACGCCGGCAAGCGCAACTGCGAGGGTGACCACCCCCACTAGGGCGAGCTTCGATTCTCCACTTCCTTTTGCCATAGAGGAGTCCGTCTTCTGTAATCAGCCGCCGAGCGAGCGCGGGGCACTCGCTCGGTCATCGTGCCACTGTACAACAGATAGTGAGGGGAACTGCAAGGCGGGAATGTGCTAGGAGCTACAACTAACGGACAAGTGTTTGCCCCAGTTAGGTGGCGGGGCTGCGTAGGCATCCATGCCTGACTGGTCGCTGTAGGGATTTTGCAGCAGAGAGAGCAACCGATCGATCTCGGAGAAGTCCTTCTTCTGAGCCTTCTCGATGGCGGTCTGCGCCAGATAGTTGCGGAGCACGTACTTGGGATTGACGCGGTTCATACGGACCAACCGGTCCTCGTCTCGACTCCCCTCTTGGCGCAACCGATCCTTGTACCGGCGAGCCCACTGGTCGAACGATTCACGATCCAGGAAGAAGTCGCGGATCAGCTCATTCAGCGATTCAGTTCCGGCTTGAAACAGTCCCAGGGCTCGAAAGAAGCTAGTGTAATCGACATGCTGTAGGTGCATGAGCGCCAAGAGGTCTTGGATCATCGACGCATCTTCCTCCTTCGTCTCGATGAGTCCGAGCTTAGCCCGCATCAACTCCATGTACCCTTCTTCGCAGAGGGGGGTGTAGCGGTCTAGTGCGGCCTTCAAATCTTCTTTCTGGGCCAACGGGAGCAACGCCTGCGCCAGACAGCTGAGATTCCAGAGACCGATATAGGGCTGTTGATTGAAGGCATAACGGCCGTTGTGGTCGGAGTGGTTGCAGACAAGTCCTGGATCGTAGTCGTCGATAAAGCCGAACGGGCCGTAGTCAAGTGTGATCCCCAGGATCGACATGTTGTCGGTGTTCATCACTCCGTGCGCCCAACCGACGGCCTGCCATTGGGAAATCAGCTTCGCGGTACGCTCGACGACCTCATGAAAGAAGTGCGCATATTTGTCTGCTGCTTCCACGAGATGAGGATAGTGATGCGCAATCACGAAGTCGGCCAGCACTTTGAGCTGTTCATGTTGTTTCCGATAATAGAGAATTTCGAACGAGCCGAACCGCACGTGAGAGGGCGCCATGCGAAGTACGATCGCGCCGGTCTCGACCTGTTCGCGATAGACCTTGTGATCGCTGCCGACGATGCAGAGTGCCCTCGTCGTCGGAATGCCCAGCCCATGCATCGCTTCGCAGCAGAGATACTCCCGGATGGTCGAACGCAGAACCGCGCGGCCGTCTCCCTCTCGCGAGAACGGTGTAAGTCCCGCCCCCTTCAGATGCAGATCCCACTTCTCGCCCCGTTCGTTCCGTATTTCGCCAAGGAGAATTGCGCGACCGTCTCCCAATTGCGGAACGTAGACCCCAAATTGATGGCCCGAGTAGAGCATCGCCAACGGCTCCATCCCCGGGACTAGAAGACTCCCACCAAACACCCCGGCAAACTCCGGTCGCTTCGCTTGCGCCGGATCAAGGTCGATCAGTTCGGCTGCTGCGGGATTGAAACTGACGAGATACGGAGGCACGTCAAACGGCGTGGGGTTCAACTTGGCGTAGAAAGTCTGGGGCAAACGGGCATAGGAGTTATCGAAAGAGAGAGTTTCCAGTGGGCGCATGGTCGTGGGTACAGCTTGCCAGGACAAACACTATGCTTTCAAGCTAGGAAAAGCCTCGTCCAGCAGAGAGGTGAATCGCTCGGAGTCGAAGTCATAGACCCACACGTCGCCGGTCGAAATGGAATACACCCACCCATGGAGAGACACGTTTCGCGGACGTAGACGCACGGCGACGGACGGGGGGGTGCGAAGCTGGTCGATCTGTGATCGCATGTTTTCCCGCGAAGCTTTGATCAAGCGCCGGGCAGGCTTCTGCTTGCCCGACCCACTTCCTGAGGGCCGGTGGGTCCTGCACATCCTTCGGTGCACGAGCGCTCTCATCACACTGCAAGCCTCATGTCCGCAGACAATACTGGGTGGAACCTTCAGAACGGCCAATGGCGTACTCGATGGTCGCTGTGCCGCCCCCTTGCATCGAGCCACACAGCCACCATATTGCCGACGTTCCTGAGAATACAGAGCTCCACGGGATCGGCTTGGGTCAGGAGAGTCGGGTCGACTCGTGAATCGAAACAGGTAATGAAAAGGGATCAAGGAGTTCTGAAGGCCTGGTGAAGAGCTCTTGTTTCTTGCCGAACATCTCGAATCGAAACTTGAGGAGGCCTGTGGCGAGTTGTCCCATTGTGCGTATTTGCGCTATCGGCTTCCACCCTGAATGTCGCGATCGAGTGTGAACACGAAAACCCGTTCGCCGATCTGTACGTCAATGTCGGTAAAAAGGGCCAGGGTTTTGGCGCCCGTGATGTCGCTCACTTGATCGCAGAGTTTGTCGCGACCCAGTGCGATCAAGTTTTGCCGTAACCGCTTCACCATGTCGACGCCTTCTGTCGTTTTGGCTAATTGGCGCTCTGCGAGCGTAAGCACCCCTTTCAGCCGGACAACGACCAGATCCCGCACGACAAACGCGCGCACTTCATCGGGTCCGCGACCCATGAATTCTTGCTCGAACTTGATGATGATATTGCGAATGGCGTTTTCCACGCGGTACTTTGTCCGAATGATGAGGGAATTCGATTGTGGTAGCCGACTCGGCAGCAGATTATAAGGGGGGGTGCCCGCCTGAACAAGTGGAAACGTAGGGCTTTTATCCAAACCGGTTCGCCGCCTGGGACTTTTAGGCCTTCGCCCAACGATCGGGGACACCAATTTCGTAGCAGACGCTTGACGAATGTCTATGGACAGTATTATTGATTGAGCTGGACTTCACAGTACGGCGATGTCTCCTGTCTCGAGACTCCTCGGAAACAGGCGAAACACCGGCTTCGACTGTCAGCGGCCGTAGGGCGACCGGCAATTCAGGAGAGAGGCCGGTTGCAGTACAAGCCAACCGGATTGCCTCGATCAGTCGTCGGGGAATCCCCGGTTGGCTTTTCTGTTTTCTTGGGTTCCTGCGTCGATCATCATGAGGTACCAGTGTTCTCCGTCATCCTAGTTCCATTCCTCCCGCTCCTCGCGGGGCTCATCGTGCTGGTCGGCGATGAGAACTCCCGACACCGACGCGCCAGGATCGCGGCCTATCCCATCGGCGCAGCTTTGCTGGGAGCCATCGTGACCCTCTGGTATGTGGCGACACACGGGGCCATCACCATTCGGTTCTACGACCCCTCATCCCCTGCGACGCTGGCTTTTCCCATTGGTTTTTACATCGATCGGCTGAGTGCGATCATGATGGTGTTAATCTCCGGCGTCGGAACCATCATCTACACTTATTCCGTCGGATACCTGTACCAGGATCCGCATGAAACCCGGTACCTTTCGCTGATCGGATTTACGACCTTCGTACTGCTTTGCATGGTCTCAAGCGGCAATCTCATGATGCTGTTCATCTTTTGGCAGCTCCTGAGTTACCTGCTCTATATCCTGGCCCACAATCATGCGCATGCAGCGACGCTGGAAGGCGCCTTTCGAACGTTTACGCTTTTGCGCGTCGGCGATGTGGCGTTTCTTTCCGGTATCGTCCTGGCCCATTCACTCTATGGCACATTGGAGTTCCAGCCATTGTTCGTCAAGGCGGCTGAGACGCCGGTCACGCTCTCGCCTCTGCCTGGATGGGAACTCAACGGAACCACAGCCGTCACGCTGCTGCTGTTCATCGGAGGAATGAGCAAGTCGGCGCAGTTTCCGATCCACGTCTGGCTGCCCCGCTCGCTCTATGCCCCCACACCGGTGCACGCGTTGCTCCATGCCGGCATCATCAATGCCGGCGGGTTTCTGATCAACCGGTTGGCGCCGCTCTTCGGATTGAGCTCGACAACCCTCCACGTAGCCTTCGCTGTCGGCACCCTGACAGCTGTTCTCGGTGCCAGCATGATGCTGGCGCAAAACGACATCAAGAAAACGCTCGGTTTCTCCACAATAGGTCAGATGGGTTACATGATCATGGAATGTGGATTGGGCGCATTTTCTCTCGCAGTCTTCCATCTGATCGCGCACGGACTGTTCAAGGCGACCGTGTTTTTGAACTGTGGCAACGTCATCCATAAGGCCCGGCAGGAACCTCATTTCCCTCACCATGACCATCAGGAGGAGGAAGAGGGCTTCTCCCGTCTCACCTGGTCGACCGGTTTCGTGACGACACTCTTCATTCCCCTGCTGATTCTCCTCGTCACGCACGGCGTGTTGCATATTCCACTGCTTGAGTCGCAGGGCACGGTGATCTTTCTGTTCTTCATCTGGATCACCTCCTCACAGGCCATCATGACACTTACACGATTAAGGGCCGTGGCCTCGTGGAAAGTGTCGTCCGTGATGCTGCTGACCCTGCTGTTCATTGTGTTTGTATATCTATTCGCCGTGGAATCTTTTACGGCGTTCCTCTACCCGGACCCGCATGAAGTTGCGTCCTACTTCAAGGCGGCCGAACTCCCGAATTGGTTCTTCGACCTGATGATCATCATGGCGACGCTGACGACGATCGCCGGATGGTTCTATCTCTACATGCGGGCCCATGGGCGTACTGTCTGGATGCCGTCGTGGGTCGAGGGGGTGAGGATTCGCTTGTACGTCCTGTTCATGAACCGGCTTTATGCGGACGAGGTCTATCAAAAACTGGGCGGGGTAGCCGGGCGACTCCTGGTCCGATTCGACAAAAGCGTACGAGGATGGTCGCGGTGATGGATGGTGCCGTCGCTTCATTGCTTCTGGCAGGTATTCCTCTTCTGGGAGCAGCGTTGGGCTTCGCAGTCTGGTCGCGACCGGACTATCTCAGGAACTGGTCGGTCGTCCTGTCGATCCTGAGCCTCGTCGCGGCTGCCGGAATGTCTGAATCCCTCACGACCTCACCTGAAAATCTGTTGCTGGTTTATCTCCTGCCGGTTGCCGCCTGTGCATCTCTCCTGGGACAGCCGGGTCACAAGAATCTGCGGCTGTCGTGGATCACGACCTTGCTGTTTCTCGGACTGGGATTCGTCATCCTGACGAGCCAAAACGTCATGGGGCAGGTGTGCTTGCTTGTGCTGCTCAGTTCACTCATCGCGTTGCTCTACCGCCACCATACGCCATTGTGGCCAATTTCCTGGTTGGGGATCGGCGCCTATGCACTCGCCGTTGGGTGCGTCACGATTTCTCTCGTGGCTGCCCCGCCGCTCTCTTCCGTCGCGTCCTTGTTGACCTGCGCAGTTTTGTTGCCGCTTATGCCGTTTCACCAGGGACATATCACTGCGCTTACGCGGCTCCCCGGCAGCCTACCTTCGTTCATCGTGTTGCTCTTCCCCGTGATCGGACTGCACGGCGCAACATCGGTCATGCCGACAGTCCCTGACGCGGCGGCCTGGACTGTAAGCCTGTTTGCCCTGGCAGGCACGTTCTACGGTGCGGTTAAGGCGCTGGCGCAATCGCGCGCACGACTCCTCTTGTCGTACAGCAGCCTGTCGTTCTACTCGATGCTGTGGTGGTTTGGTGCCTCGACCAATGCCACGACACCACGCGCTGCGGTCTTCGTCGGGGCAGTCGGGTTCACCACCAGCGGACTGCTGCTCGCTTGGCAGGTCATCCGAACGCGCTATGGAGACGACGTGGACCCGCAATCCATCAGTGGGTTGGCGGCGACTATGCCGCGCTACGCCGTTCTTCTCTCGCTTTTGGCCTTGGCTGCGACAGGCCTGCCGCCGTTCGGCCTCTTTGCCGGTTTCATGGGCCTGCTTCTGTTGTCCGAGGTTTCCTTCTCCATCGCGATCGTCATCATCGTGACGGCCTGGCTTGCCGCTTCATGGTACATCATGGGCATGGCGCAGCAGTGGCTCTTCGGAGCGCGCCGCTGTGATTTGCGCTACACAGATCTGCTTCCTGGCGAATTGGCTTCGCTCACGATCCTCGTTGTGGTGTTGCTGGCTTTGGGCGTGGTCCCGACCCATCTGTTTGAAACGGGCACGCTCACGACGGCAGCCGGCGCCATCACGGAATTGTTCGTATGGAACAAGTAGAGAACCGACCCGACATCGAAACGAGGCGAATGGAGCTGCGAGGTATTGTCCATCTCGCAGGCGAAGTGGTCGCGCAGTATTGGCCGATGCGGACTTTCGTGCACCATAACCCGCTCCATAGCCTTGAATACCTTCCATTCGAAGAGACCGTCCGGCGCGGCAAGCAGTTCTTGGGAGGCAACGGCTACCTGCCCAGCCATCAGTATCGCGCCTATCTCAAGTCGGGACGCATTCGACTCCAAGATCTGGACGCCGTGTTAAGACCGCTCGCCAGCCACGAAGAGGTGCGCATCGGATCGCGTACGCTGAGGCACGGCGATGTGTTGCGCGCCTGTCTGGCCGAAGGACTCTGCACGCCTATCGTGGAGTCTCTTGATGCAACGCTGCCGGACCTCTCGTATGAGGCGGTCGAGCGCATTTCGGCAAAACTGTCTCCTATTCTGGCGGCGCCGGACTTGCGCACTCGGATCGACAAGATCGTGACAGGGGACCAGGCGGCGTTGGGACGATGGCTGACTCTCTCGCACTGGTGCGACGACACGTTCGGCACGCAGGTCGTCCGACAGATCAACGATCAATTGGTCAGGTGGTGCGAGGCGTTCTTGGACGAAGGCCATGCGGCCTGGTCTATGCCGGAGCGAGAGAAGGGACTCTACGGTGTCTGGAAAGCGCTCGCCTCTCACGAATGGTCTCTCTGCGGAATCAAGGACAGCTGCAGAAAGATCGCGCAACTTCCTGACCATCCTGAAGACGCGCTCCTCGACAGTTTAGATGCACTCGGCATTCCGGCAGAGCTCCGACAGGATTATCTGTCGCTGCAATTGACCGCGCTGCCCGGTTGGGCTGGCTTTATCAAGTGGCGCGGAGAGGAGCGAGACTACCCGTGGCAGAAAGCCTATCCTGCGGGACTCGTGAAGTTCCTGGCCATCCGACTCTGGTACGCGCGCGAGCTGGTTCAGAAGACCTGCCTCGAAGAACTCGGCATCGAAGGGCGCTACGATGCCGTAACGACCTACATGAGGAGTTATCCGGATGAATATTATCTGAGACGGCAAAGGGTCGTCGGCCGATTGCCGGCCCTCTATGCCGAGGAAGTCGATCGGCTCCGACACCAGAAACGAAACGGCTGGGGCAATGTGATCGAACGCTACAGAACCGAGGTCGTCCCGCGCCAACTGGCAGCAGCCAGGCGTGGGATGGCGAAGAGACTGCTGGCGTTGGCTCAAGCCTCCGACATCGATGCGATTGCTCTCGCCGACAGCGCTCCCGATGCCCTGAAGCAACTGATCGAGTGGATAGAGGCTTTCCCCGAATCGGACCATGGGCCGCTGTGGCTCAAGGCCTTTGAGATGGGCTATCAAGAGCGTCTGTTAAGTCAGATCAGGATCTCTTCCCGGCACACCTCGACGAGCAGTAGTGTGGCGTCTCCGCCTCGCCCTAATTCGCAGTCGGTCTACTGCATCGATGTGCGATCCGAGCCCTTCCGGCGCCATCTCGAATCCACCGGTCCGAACGAGACTTTCGGATTCGCCGGATTTTTTGCTGCATTCATTCGATATCGGGCCTGGGGAAAGGAACATGACACCGAACAGTTTCCGGTGATCATGCGTGCCAAGAACGAAGTACGCGAAATTCCCCGAAGCTATTTCGACCACAAGGTCACGAAGTACGAGGCCTGGACCAAGTGGGTCCACGCAGGCCACACACTATTGCACGATCTAAAAGAAAACGTGGTGACGCCGTATGTCATGGTGGAATCGCTCGGTTGGTTCTACAGCCTCCCCATTTTCGGTAAAACGTTGTTGCCGGCCCTCTACCGGCGCTGGACCTCCCGGTTGCAGCGCTTGTTCGTGCCGGCGCTGGCCACCACGCTCACTGTCGACAAGTTGGAGCCGGCCGAAACCGCTAAACTGCTGGCAACTGAGCAGCAGGCTCTGGTCACGAAGGCGCTGACCGAACGGGTCGGGCTGCGCAGATCGCGCATTACGCCTGCGCTGGTCGAGGGATTACGGCAATGGGCTTTGGGTGGCCCGGGCGAGGCGGAGCCGGCATTGATCGAGACAGCGAACCAGGCAGGCCTTTCGAGCGAGGCACTGCGCGGCATTGTCGACACCTTGCGCCGCGACTACAAGCTTAACGCACGATCGGCATCCCGCCAGAAGGAACGGATCACACGAACCGGCTTCACGCTCGAAGAACAGGTGCTCACTGTGGACACGGCCCTGCGCATGATGGGAATGACGAAGAACTTCGCGCGGATCGTCCTGTTCTGCGCTCACGGCAGCACATCTGACAACAATCCCTACGAATCCGCCCTGGATTGCGGCGCCTGCGGCGGAAATGAGGGCAAGCCCAACGCCCGCGTCCTCGCGATGATGGCGAACAACCAAAAAGTGAGAGAACTGCTGGCCAAGGTCGAGATCGACATCCCCTCAGATACGCATTTCCTCGCCGGCCAGATGGACACGACGACCGACGAGGTACAAGTCTTCGACTTGGAAGACGTACCGCCGACGCACCGCGCAGACTTGGCCCGACTCCAGAAAGATCTGCAGGAGGCTTCCGCGCTCACCAGCCAGGAACGCTGCGGCCGCTTTCCCGACATCCAGCGGTCCATGGAGGGGCGAAAGGCCGAAACACTCGTCAAACGACGGAGCGTCGACTGGAGCCAGGTCAGACCTGAGTGGGGTCTCTCAAGCAATACGGCATTCTTGATCGGGCGGCGTGAGCTGACAAAGGGGCTGGACCTAGGAGGACGTGTCTTTCTTCATTCCTACGACTATCGGGAGGATCCCAGCAATCGTCTGCTCGAAGTGCTGTTGACCGGTCCACAAGTCGTGGGCCAATGGATCAACATGGAACACTATTTCTCTGCGGTCGACAACGATGTGTACGGCAGCGGCAGCAAGATCTATCACAACGTGGTGGGACGACTTGGTATCATGTCGGGACCCTGGAGCGATCTCCGGCTTGGATTGGCCAAGCAAACCGTCATGAATGGCGAGGTGCCCTATCACGAACCGATGCGGTTGCTCACTATCGTCGAAGCGCCGCGCGAACGGATCGACAAGCTGATCGCGCGGCACGATGTGCTGAAACACTTCTATCACAACGAGTGGGTGCACCTCGTCGCGCTGGAACCGGAGGAAGGTATATTGTATCGTTATCGGCCGACGAGCGAATGGGCTAAACTGAGCGGGCTAGCGGAGCCGGAATGAATCAACTCATCAAGGAAGGAGATTGACTGTGGGTCCGTTGACATTGCATTCGATGAAAGAAATTCGTGTGATTGTGGCGGGAGAACACAGGGCGTTCGTGACCGAGCTGCTGGATCAGGTCAAGGCGACCGGCTACACGATCATCGGCAACGTGTCGGGGAAAGGCCATGGCGGCATGCATGAAGCGCACTTCATGTTCAGCGAGCAGGAAAGTCTCGAAATGATCATGACGGTCGTCCCGGAAGAAAAGGTGAATCCGATCCTCGCCGGACTCAGGCCGCTGTTCGATCGACACTCCGGGGTCATGTTCGTCACGGACGTGGCCGTCAGCAGGAAGGAGTATTTCGGAAAAAAAACCACCGAAGCTTGACCAGCTCATGCCGGTAGAGCTGTGTTCCACTCCTTGTCTTCGTGCGTCCACTTGTCTAGAATGGGGTGCTCTTAACAGAGCGGGTGGGCTGTTCAACAAAGCCGGCGAACGAATCGTCACATATGAAAGGCTTCGGAAGAAGCGTGCTTGGCAACCCTCCCCTCGCTAATCACGTCTTGTCTTTCACGGATTTTGAGACCGAGGCGAGACTGAACAAGGCGACTCTCTGAACATTCTTCCGAGGAAAATCTGGTGAAAGGTCTACGATTCGAGCGCATCGGGAAAAATCGTCACTACAATGTGGTGTTCCACATGGGGAGCAGCTACGTGCCCGTCAGCGACGAAATCGTGGAAGAGCTCAAGGCCCAGAGTCTACTGCCGGTTGAACGGTTTCTCGACCTCTTGATCGACCGCGTGGGATATTCCTCTTACCTCAAAGATCAAATCCGTACAGAACTGAAGTCTTCAGGCGACGCGGTGACGCAGATCACGGTGCTACAAGGCGCCATCCGCGACCTCTGATCGGCTGCTGAAAATTCCCTCCAGCTTCGTTCTCGGTCGCGTGCCTCCCTGCGACGTACCGCAAGGGTACGCCTCAGTCGTCCCGCTTCCTGCGGCCTTGCTGGCTGAAATTTTGAGCAGCCTCTAACTCCACCGCAGACAGAGTTTATCAGGACTGGATATCGGCTCGTGAAACCCATGTAACATTGTCCGGTGTAACAGTAATGAGATCGAACTTGCCGTCCTGTGATAAACCAACTGTTGACTCGGGCAGCAGGTTGCCCACCTTTGCCAGAAACTCAAAACAGAGTGATGTCACCGTTGTTGCCTCATCAATGGTCCAAGCACGTTTTTGCTTCCACAGGAGATTCGGTGCGGACCCCACTGAACTGGCCGCACTTCTCCAGAAGCTGGTATCACCGTTCCAAGTAAACAGTGGTTGGTGCAATCTTAGAAAGCTTGTCACGAGTGAATACTGGTCCTCCAATGTGTCGTCAGGGAATTTTCCTGTGAGCTCCTTTATTTCCCAAGGAATATGATTGTTAGCTGGAATTGGGTCTGCGAACGTCGCAAGGTCTCTGAGCAGATCCTCTTTCTTAAAGAAATTTATCCCATCATCAGAATTTCGCCAGAACCACAATTGAGGAACAGAATTGCCGGAGACCGTCACCTTCTCAAAACCGACCAAGTGAATGGCAGAATAATCATTTGTACCTGCATAGCGCTCAGTCCATTTCTCCGCGAAGCTTGAGGCAATGTCCCTCAATGTATCCTTGGCAGCCACGGCTTGGATGAAATGATTTCTAGAGGCATCGGGATACATGCCGCAAATGGCTATTGCGCACTTCACTCTTGAACCGTCTTGTGAGCAATAGATTTTCCGCCCTAGTTTTGCCTGACCGTTCTCCATGAGCCGCACATCGCTTGCGAGAATAAATCCGTGCACAGTCCAAACATCAAAAAAGAAGCTCATTTGATTACCCTCTTTGTATGGCCTCTGCGAGCATGGGAGATTGCAGCTCAGTCACGCAGGACGCTCAAAAAGGCCGTTCAGCAAGGCCGCAGACGATGAAAGCCCCAGAGGCGTACCCTCTGGGGTACGTTGAGGAGATCTGAACGATGCAAGAACGACGCTGGCGGACTTTTTCAGCATCCGGCTAATCAGCCATTTGGCCTTCTTGGAACAGCTGATTCAATAACGCGTTTCTCTTCTCGGGATCTTTGTAGTACTTGAGCGCCTTGGCAAAATTGTCCAGGGCGCTCTCCCGTTTCCTCTTTTGCAAATAGTATTCGCCGATGCCGTGGTAGGCCCGAGGGTCTTGATCGTTGGACTTGAGGGCCCGATTGAACGCATCATAAGCGACCTGCATGTGTTGTCTGCCCAGCGCCAACCAGCCAAGCGCGGAATGAGCCGGACCGAAGTTCGGATCGGCGATGAGGGCCGCGTCATACTCCTTTTGCGCCAGATCCAGGCGACCTCTCGTTTCATAGAGCCCTCCCAGCGCGAAATGCACTTCTGCATCCTTGGGGTTCAGGCGCAATGCTTCCTTGTAGGACTGCAAGGCAGGCTCGAACTTGCCCTGCTCGGCAAGCGCACAGGCGAGGTTGGCATGAGTGGTCGCATCGTTTGGCTTCAGTTTGATCACTTCCCGATATTGCGGAATCGCCATTTCCAACCGGCCCTGCTCTTGATAGGCCACGCCCAAGTTGATCCGGGCCGGAGCATGGGAAGGATCGAGGCGCACGGCTTCACGATATTCCTTGATGGCCATTTCAAGGTGGTTGGCCCGCTCATGAATCTGTGCGAGAAAATAATGGGGGTGGGAGGACTGTGGCGCGAGTTTGATTGACTCCTTGTAGGCAGCGATCGACTGTTCAGATTGGCCTGATTGGGCCAGGAACAACCCCATTACAAGATAGGCGTTGGCCTGCTCAGGTTGTTGCGCAACAAATCCTTCGACCCACTCTTTGACATGGGCAATGTCTTCGGATTCTTCTAGGCACTTCGCGTGAGTTTTCCAGGCTTCAGCGAATTCCCCGCGGAGCAGGTGGATCACGTTCAGAGCAAAATGGGGTCGAGGATCCCGGTTAGCGCCGGTAGAAAGATGGCGGGCCCAGGCCAGTGCAACCTGCTGGGCCTGACCCCATTGGCCCTCCAATAGCCTCGCTTCACATTGGGCTTGGTAGTCGGTCATCGGAGTCGATCTGATTATCTGGTGAGGGTGTCTTCGATGTCCGGGGAAGTAGCCTGAATGCGATCCCCGAGTGAAGGATAGCGTGCGGCAAGTTTTTGCTTCATTAACCAGGCGATGGTCCTGTATGACCAATGGCCCTTTACGCCGGAACGAAGCCTGGCAATATATTCGGCTTCGGCATAGTCCATCTTAAAGAGGCACCGCACCTTGAATCCGAACGGCGTCGCGTAGAGCGATCCCTCCGCGCTCGTTTTCTTGAGCTGCTCGATATCGGATCGGACTGCGTCCATCGCTTGCCGGTACTCCTGGTCCAATCCCGCCTGCACGAGAGGCGGCGGAACTTCGTAACCGTGCAACGTCGTAAAGTTCTGCTGAATCTGCTGACAGCGCCGATGCCGGTGCATGTCGCGCCAGCCTCCGATGTCCATCAGCACATCGAACGTGAAAGCGTAGCCGCTGCGGAACTCTTTGATGAGTTCGTCGTAGGGCCCTCGTGTGCTTATCGCCACATCGATCGCCTCCTGTTTCTGTTTCTCCGTCCAGGTGCGGACAACCGCGAGGAGGCTTCGATAGGGCGCATGCGAGACGCGGTACAGCAACGTGGTCACGAGTTCATCCAACGGATCGTGGGGTTCGATGAGGACCACCGGCTCCGGCTCGCCCCAAGACGCCGGTTGGTCCAAGCCGGTTCCACGGAGCGCGTCCTTCGCGTATTTGGCGAGGTCCTGGTAGACCGAAACTTGATAGTCGTTCGGCTTCGCATGGCGAGCGAGCGTCGGCGCGAGAGGTTCATGTCCTCCAGCCGTCTGACCACTCAGTTCGCCCCAGAGATTCACGGGTGACCGTTGGCAGGCGTCCTTGAGTTCGTCTCCGATTGATCGCAATTCCGGTAGTTGCGACGACAGCAGTCTGGTGATTTGCTTCTCCAACGTTCTGATGCTGACGACTTGCCCGACGTTCGTCCTGGCTGCAAGGGGCAAAAGATACCGTGTCACATCGAATGCGCGCGCGGCGATCGTTCGTTGATAATCGGCCGGTTTCATCGACTCGGGACGCGGTTCCCGCTCGGAAATAAATTGGGTTAACGGCTGGTGTAGCAGCCGATAGATCTCGGCGAGGCTGCGGAGAATGCCGTGATAGGTGCCTTCCGTCTCCGACCCTCGAATGGAATCAGGTACGAACCACCCGCCTGAGGCAAAGTTCTGATACCGGCTCGATTTTGCTTGGCCATCCCACAAGGGCTCGTCTTCGAGTCGAATCGCGGCGAGTTCGGAGATCTCCTCAAAACAGATGATGACATGGCCTAAATCGGCGATGGATGCATGGCCGTAGTCGAAGTAGAACTGATCCCAGAACTTTTCAGAAGAATGTCCGTGTACCCAGCGGAGGCTGTCCTCGATCGAGTCCGGCGAACGGCTGTAGCGGGCCAGGGCGTAGGCGGATTTTTCGGGTGGCATCGGCGCAAGCGCGATGACACGGCGGGTCGGTTGGTCTATGCTCATGAAACATCCTCAAGCATCAGATAGGCTGCGAACTATACGCCCACACGCCAGTCGGCGCAAGAAGCCACGGCGTGGCTCGCCATGCGTCGTTCGTAGAAGGGGAAATGTCTCTGAGGAGGCGGTTTTGTGGACGAATCGCAGGATGCTCAAAAAGTTCGTCCAGCAAGGCCGCAGCGAATGAAGACCGGAGGCGTACCCTCTGGGGTACGTTGAGGATCTGAACGATGCGAGAACGATGCTGGCGGACTGTTTCAGCATCCTGCTAGGCCTGCGTTGACTTGCCCGACACCCGTCGCTATAGTCCCGACTCTTTCCGCATCGGTCGCTGAGCATGGACATAATCAAGGGCATCAAGGGTGTTAAAGATATCCTTCCTGAGGAGACCCCTCGTTGGCGTTTCATTGAGGATGCGGCGAGGCGTTGGGCGCTCTGTTATGGGTATCAGGAGATCCGGATCCCTATCTTCGAACTCACTACGCTTTTCGCCCGGAGCATCGGTGCTGCGACAGATATCGTCGAAAAAGAGATGTATACATTTCCCGACCGAGATGGAGCCTCGTTGACCTTGCGCCCAGAGGGCACGGCAGGCACAGTCCGCGCCTACATCGAGCACAATCGGGCGGCTGATCCGCTCCCGCAGAAGTATTTTTACATCGGGCCGATGTTCCGCCACGAGCGGCCACAAGCGGGGCGCCTTCGGCAGTTCCATCAATTCGGGGTTGAATCGTTCGGCACATCGGACCCTCGTATAGATATCGAGGTTATTGCACTGCTGTGGCGTCTCCTATCGGATCTGGCCCTGCCCGACCTGACCCTGGAGATCAATAGCCTGGGAAGCTCTGGCGACCGCGCTGCCTATAAGCCTATTCTGCTAGCATTCCTCAGACAGCAGGAATCACGCCTCTGTGCAAACTGCCGGCGCCGCATGGAGACGAATCCCTTGCGGGTACTGGATTGTAAGGTGCCGGACTGTCGCCTGGTGACTGAGTCTGCGCCCCGGCTGACCGACCATCTCTCTCCTGAAGCCCGTACCCATTTCGATCAGGTTCTCGAAGGTCTTGTGGCTATCGGAGTACCCTATAGACTTAATCCTCGTTTGGTTCGGGGACTCGACTATTATTGTTTGACGAGTTTTGAAATTACTTCGACTCATTTGGGAGCTCAAAATGCGGTGGGCGCTGGTGGCCGCTATGACGGTTTAGTGGAAACGCTCGGCGGCCCCTCAATTCCGGCTATAGGATTCGCCATCGGGCTTGAGCGAGTGGCATTGATGCTCCCACCTTCACCATCGTCTTCGTTACACGAATGTCTGTACTATGTCGCGGCTTTTGGAGGGAACGGGACCAAGCTCGGTCTTGTGCTGCTCGATGAACTCCGTAAGGTAGGATTCTCCGCTCAATGCGACTATCGCGCCACCACACTTAAGGCTCATCTTCGCCAAGCTGATCGATCAAAGTGCTGTTATGCTATTCTCTTGGGCGACGATGAAGTAGCTCGCGGCTCCGCTATTATTCGTAATCTCGAGTCCAAGGCCCAAGAAGAACTCCCTCTAGCAGGTCTCGCCACTCTCCTCCGCTCCCGTAATATTGCTCATATTCTCACCCGATAGACGTCCGTATTTTGATGTTGACTTTATATTGAAAACCTCGTAGGCTCGCGAGGAATTTTACTCGTAATAGATTGATTGTATTGACGTATTTTGTTTGTAACTATGTCGGCTCTTAAGCTTGGTCTCTTGTTATCCACACCCCCAACTCATCCCAGTGTTGAGACTGTTGTCCAGCTGGCTCAGGCTGCTCTGCGCAAAGGAGTCGATGTCTATCTCTATCTCATTGATGAAGGGGTGAAGACGGCTGTGGATCAACGCTATCTTGATTTGATCAATGCCGGGGTGAAGATGTCTGTCTGTGCGTACGGCTGTCAACAACATGGTGTGTTAACGGCCACTATCGATTCGCGGGTTTCTTTGTCCGGTTTAGTTGTGCTGTCGGGAATTATTGATGGCTGTGATCGCTTTCTTGCTTTTACATAAGAAGTTATTGTCACTGCGGTTGACCGTCTATGTCGAAACGCATCGCGGTGGTGATTTCAGAAGATCCTTATGTGACGGCTCGCCCCGTTGAAGCACTTCGTATTGCATTGGGGCTCTGCGCTGGGGATCATGAGACAACTGTCGTGCTTCTAGGACGAGCCTCCTCGCTGTTAATGGAAGAATCAGATGAGATTATCGACATCGATGTTCTTGAAAAATATCTTCCTTCATTTAAACACTTGGCCGTTCCCTTTATTGTCGAGATTGGCACGGCAACAGATCTGTTGTCCGATGGTTTTATTGTGAATACCAGAACAGCTGATGAAATCAGACTGTTCATTCGATCAGCTGACAGAAGTTTAGTTTTTTAGAGATCTATTTGTGATTTCATGAGCGCAACCCTCTATCTACTTCGACAACAGCCAGAACAAATCTCTTCAGCGCTCTTTCGAGCGAGTGATGAAAATATCGACATCGTCTTTATTGAGCAGGCAACATCTATAGCCTCTTCTATTGTAGAGGGCACTGTCGGTAATGGTGAGAGGATGGTGATTGATAGCTCCAGACAGGCTTTAACATATGACGACCTTGTAGAGAAAATTTTTTCATCAGAACACAATATCGTTCTCTAGATAAATTGATGGTTCTTCTCCGAATTTAATATGTGTAAGAGAGAAAGAGTCGTCGGAGGAGGAGTAAGAGTAGGTATAGTGGATATTGTGGAATGAGAGTAAGACAATGAATTTAGAGGGCATATTGAGCGGTGTATTTGTGGAGTGAGTTGGGGATTGACTCTGAGTAACCACTGCATGCAGAGTCTATAATCTGTGTCGAGTCCTGGCGCAGTTATTACTATGATGGTTTTAGTGTCTGATAATGATTAAAACCGTACAAGGGCACCCAATGAAAAGTCAGGTTATCAACAGGTGTGAATAAGTCTGTGTATGTAGAATAATACAGGGATTATGACTATCTCAAATGAATGGCAGAATGCCTTGGCCTATATCCAAGGAAAAGTGCCAAAACAGGTTTATGACACGTGGTTTACACCGATTCATCTCGAACGGATTGAAGAATCCACGGCTCAATTAAGTGTCCCGAATAAGTTCTTTGGTGATTGGTTAAGTCAACATTACGGACCCCTACTGGCGGAAGCCGTTTCTGCAGCTAGAGGTGGGGTGGAAACGGCGATCACATTTGTCATCTTTCATAAACAGCCAACCAAGCAGCCAGAGACTAGTGGGAATGCTGTTTTAGCTGGTCGCCAAAACACCGGGATACGGTCAAAACGTGGAATACAGCTCAACCCAAAGTATACGTTCAAAAATTTCGTAGTAGGAGCAGGAAACCAATTTGCCCATGCCGCCTGTATGGCAGTTGCGGAACAGCCGGCGAAAGCCTACAACCCACTCTTTATCTATGGAGATACCGGACTAGGGAAGACACACCTTCTCAATGCCATTGGAAATTACGTGGCGGAGCGGACCGATCTCCGGATTGCCTATTTGACAACCGAGCAGTTTACCAACGAGGTCATCAACTCCATTCGATATGACAAGATGATGGATCTGCGGAAGCGGTATCGTCATATCGACATGCTGATGATTGACGACATTCAGTTTTTGGCGGGCAAGGAGCGCACACAGGAAGAATTTTTCCACACGTTCAACGCCCTCTATGAAGCGCATAAGCAGCTTGTCCTCTCAAGCGATCGCTTTCCGAAAGACATGCCTGATATCGAAGAACGGTTGAGGTCACGGTTTGAATGGGGACTAATCGCGGATCTCCAGCCGCCGGACGTTGAAACACGGATTGCCATTTTACGGAAAAAATCCGAGGACGAGGGCGTCACGTTGCCGGAAGATGTCATCCAATTTCTTGCCACAACGATGAAGAGCAATATCCGCGAACTCAAGGGTTCGTTGGTGCGCCTTGGTGCCTATGCCTCGCTCACCGGCCAAACGATCACGCTGGAGATGGCGAAGAGCGTACTCCGGGATCTGATCGGAACCAAGAAAAAAATCGTGTCGATGGACGATATCCAAGAAACGGTGGGTGCGCGCTTCCACGTAAAAATCTCCGACTTGAAATCCCGTCGCCGGAGTAAAACGCTGGTGCATCCGCGACAGATCGCCATGTATCTCTGTCGGGAACTTACAGATTCCTCGTATCCCGAGATCGGGCGGCAGTTCGGAGGCAAAGACCACACGACGATTATCCATGCCTGCAAGCAGGTCATCAAAGCGAAAGATAACGACAGTGCGTTGAGTGCCACATTAGACAGCTTGAAGGAGCAGATCCTACGAGCGTGAGGGGCTAGGCCAGGGGGAAAAGATCATGAAACTGCGCATGGGACGAGTTGAACTCTTGACGGGCCTTCAGCGGGTCCAAGGAGTCGTCGAGAAGCGCAACACAATGCCGATCCTCTCGAACATTTTGATTGAGGCGAAGCAGGAGGGAGTGGAAATCGTCGCCACCGACCTCGAAATCGGCATGCGCGGGCACTACAAAGCGACCGTGGAGAAGCCCGGAGGGGTCACGATCTCGGCTCGGAAGCTGTATGAGATCATCAAGGAACTGGCGGTCGGTGAAATCGAAATCATATCCGGTGACAACAATTGGACGACGATCCATGCCGGCAAGAGTCAGTTTAAGATTGTCGGCCTCCCAAGCACCGACTATCCCGCGCTGCCCACGATTGAACGAGAAGGGCTTATCCCCCTTGCCGGGGCCGGTTTCTTAGAGCTGATTAGGAAGACCCTATTTGCTGCCGGAGACAATGACGCGCGCTACATCCTCAACGGTCTGCTGGTTACCCTCATCGCGTCGGAGAAGAAAACGATATTGCGATTAGTCGGCACCGATGGACATCGGTTAGCAGTTGCCGAGCAAGAGGTTGGAAAGGCCGGGACCAAAGGCGCTCCGCAAGAGATTAAAGCCATCATTCCGAAAAAGGCCGCGCATGAGATGCAGCGTCTTCTGGAAGAAGGCGGCGAGGGTGAGCCCTTGATTGGGTTTACCAAAAATCTCATGATTTTCCGGAAAAGCGGATTGCTGCTGACCTCGCGGCTCATGGAAGGGAACTACCCGAATTATCAGCAAGTGATTCCGAAAGAGAGTGGCGGGAAAATCGGGGTCAATCGGAGCGAACTCGAAAGTGCGCTTCGGCGTGTCTCCGTGCTGTCCCGTGATAAGGCGAGTGCGGTGAAGGTGTCGTTTGTCCCCGGACAGATGACGCTGTTCTCCAGCAATCCTGATTTTGGAGAGGCGACCGAAGAACTAGCGGCAAGGTACGAGGGAGAGGCTTTGAGCACAGGGTTCAACGCCCGTTACTTGTTGGATGTCCTCGGGGTGATGGACGGAGAAACGATCTCTCTGCAAATGGATAATCCGCTGAGCCCTTGTTTGATCCAGGAGTCAGACAGTCCCGGGTTCAAGTGCGTGGTCATGCCAATTAAAATCTAGCCGGGCCCAGCAATCAGCGGTCATGTGGGTCGCTGAAGGCTGAAAGCAGAGAGCTGATGGCCGTAAATAAGCGGGAGACTGATGGCCAGTAACGACACCGAGACCACGCCGAAATCAGACAGTTACGGCGCGGATCAAATCAAAGTATTGGAAGGTCTGGACGCCGTGCGGAAACGCCCGGCAATGTATATCGGCAGCACCGGGGTGGACGGCCTCCATCACCTCGTTTACGAAGTCGTCGACAATAGTGTCGATGAACATATGGCGGGGTTCGGTGAAACCATTGAGGCGACGATTCACATAGACGGTAGCGTCACGGTCGTGGATAACGGCCGCGGCATTCCTACTGGGATGCATTCCACGCAAAAGAAGTCTGCCGCCGAAGTGGCGTTGACGGTCTTGCACGCGGGAGGCAAGTTCGAACAGGGCGCCTATACGGTGTCCGGCGGGCTCCATGGCGTCGGGATCTCGGTGGTCAACGCCCTCTCCGAATGGCTTGAGCTGGAGATTTGGCAGGACGGCCAAGTATTCGAGCAACGCTATGAGCGCGGCAAAGCGACTGCCCCGCTCAAAGTGACGGGGAAAACAAAACGTCGTGGCACCATGGTCACGTTCAAGTCCGACGGGCAGATCTTTGAGACGCTCGACTTCAGTTTCGACGTGTTGGCGCAGCGGCTGCGCGAGCTCGCCTTTTTGAACAAGGGACTAGAGATCACACTGAAAGATGAACGGAAAGAACCGGTCAAGGAGCAGGTATTCAAGTACAAGGGCGGGATCGTGTCATTCGTCGAGCATCTGAACGAAGCCAAGACACCTTTGCACAAGCCGATTTATGTGCAGGTTGAGAAATCGGATATGGTGCTGGAGGTCGCGCTTCAGTACAACGACAGCTACGCCGAAAACCTATTTTCCTTTGCGAACAATATCAATACCAAGGAGGGTGGCACGCACTTAGTGGGCTTCAAGGCCGCGCTGACCCGCACGATTAACAGTTACGCGAACGCCAATGATCTGCTCAAGAAAGACACCGAATCGCTCACCGGCGACGACGTCCGTGAAGGGCTCACCGCCGTCGTCAGCGTCAAGGTCCGAAACCCTCAGTTCGAAGGACAGACGAAAGCCAAGCTGGGCAATAGCGAGGTAAAAGGCATTGTCGAGTCTGCGGTCAACGAGGCCCTCGGGATCTATTTTGAAGAGAACCCGCCTGTGGCCCGAAAGGTCATCGGGAAAGCGATCGATGCGGCTCGTGCCCGTGAAGCGGCGCGAAAAGCGAAAGAACTCATCCGGCGCAAGAGCGCGCTCGACGGGGGCTCTCTGCCCGGCAAGCTCGCCGATTGCGCGGAGAAAGACCCGGCCTTGAGCGAGCTGTACATCGTCGAAGGCGATTCGGCCGGCGGCTCCGCCAAGCAGGGACGCGACCGCAAGTTTCAGGCGATCCTGCCACTTAAGGGCAAGATTCTCAATGTCGAGAAGGCGCGTTTCGACAAAATGCTCTCCAGCGACGAGATCCGAACGTTGATCATGGCGCTCGGCACCGGTATCGGCCGCAAACGTGAAGAGAGTGAAAAGGCCGATAAAGACTCGTTCGACATCAGCAAGGCCCGGTATCATAAGATCATCCTCATGACAGATGCCGATGTGGACGGCAGCCATATCCGGACACTGCTCCTCACCTTCTTCTTCCGACAGATGCCGGAGCTGCTCGAGCGAGGGTACATTTATATTGCGCAGCCGCCGCTCTTCAAAGTGAAGAAGGGCAAGACGGAACGGTATCTTAAAGACGAAATGGCGCTGAACGAGCACTTGGCCGATATCGCCGTCGAGGATGTAGAAGTGTATGTGGAAGGAGTGCAGGGATATGTCACAGGACGCCGTCTCCTACCCATTCTCAAGAAGCTGATCGCTTTCGAGACGCTGCTCGGGCGGCTCAACAAAAAACCGCATGAGGCCAGTATGGTGCGGGCGTTTGTGAATGAGCCGAAACTCGATCGCGAACTCCTCAAGGATCAGGAGGCCCTCAAGAAGGTCGTGGCGGCCGTGAAGAAAACTCTCGCGGTGATCTATCCGAAGCTCACCCCGACGCTGGATATCGTCGAGGACGAAGAGCATCGATCGAACAAAGTCACCTGCCGGCTGCATGCCAACGGAGCCACCTATCATTTTGATGTGACGCATGAGTTGGTCGGCTCAGCCGAGTTCCGCGAGCTGCAAAAGCTCTCACCCTCGGCGATCGGCTTAGGCCGTGCGCCGTACAAGATCAAAACCGAGGGCCAGGAACAACTTCAGCCAGCGACGGCTGAGTTGGTCAAGGCGATTCTCGACAAGGGCAAACACGGGCTCGGCATCCAGCGCTACAAAGGTCTCGGCGAAATGAACCCGAATCAGCTCTGGGAAACGACGATGAATCCAGAGGTTCGGACGCTGTTGAAAGTCAAACTGGAAGACGTGCCAGGCGTCGACGAGATTTTCACGATTCTGATGGGCGACGAGGTCGAACCCCGACGAAACTTCATTCAAGCCCACGCGCTGGAAGTGCGCAACTTAGACGTGTAATGCTGAACGCTGGGCGATCAACAGTAGAAGTAGAACCGTCCTCTACATTATGTGTGCCGACTGCTTTGGAGGATGCTCAAAATGGTCATCCAGCAAGGCCGCAGGCAAGCGAAAACCTGAGGCGTACCCCTGGGGTACGTTGAAGGTTTTCACGAGTCGAGAACGAAGCTGGGGACCATTTTCAGCATCCGTGGAGAAATTAGATGCCGCCTGATGAGAGACTAGGACAAATCGCCATCGAAGACGAGATGCGCTCGTCGTACCTGAGCTATGCGATGAGCGTCATCGTGGGCCGGGCGCTCCCCGACGTGCGTGACGGCCTCAAACCGGTCCATCGCCGTATTCTCCACGGCATGAACGAAATGGGTTTGGCGTCGAACCGGGCCTATCGCAAGTCCGCTAAGATCGTCGGCGAGATCATGGGGAATTACCATCCCCATGGGGACAGTGCGATCTACGACACGCTTGTTCGTATGGCGCAGCCCTTCAACATGCGGTATATGCTTGTGGACGGTCAGGGCAATTATGGATCGGTCGACGGCGATCCGCCGGCGGCCATGCGCTATACCGAAGCCCGTCTGACCAAGGTTGCCGAGGACATGCTCGCCGATATCGATAAGGAGACGGTCGACTTCGGGCCGAACTACGACGAGTCGCTAGTCGAACCACTGGTGCTTCCTTCTAAAATCCCGAATCTCCTCGTCAACGGCGCCGGCGGCATTGCGGTGGGTTATGCCACCAACATTCCAACCCACAATCTCGGCGAAGTAATCGAGGCGCTCCTCCTATTTTTGGAGAATCCGGACATCACGATTGCCCAGCTGATGAAGAAGATTCCAGGCCCGGATTTTCCGACGGCCGGATTCATCTATGGAACGGCCGGGATCAAGGACGCCTACGAGAGCGGACGGGGTCTTCTCACGTTGCGCGCGAAAGTGAAGGTCGAGTCGGATGAACGCACGGATCGTGAACGGCTGATCGTCACGGAGCTGCCCTATCAGGTCAATAAGTCCAAGCTGATCGAAAAGATCGCCGAGTTGATCCGGGACGAACGGATCAAAGGGATTTCCGATTTGCGCGACGAGTCCGATCGTGAAGGCATCCGCGTCGTCATCGAACTCAAGCGCGGGGAAATCCCGCTCATCACGCTGAACAACCTGTATAAGCTGACGCAACTCCAGACGACCTTCGGGGTCATCATGCTCGCGCTGGTGAACAACCGGCCTGAAGTGTTGAGTCTCAAACAGATCCTGCACCATTTCATCGAGCACCGGCGCGAGGTCATCGTCCGTCGAACCGCCTTCGAGTTGCGTAAGGCGGAAGAGCGGGCTCATATCCTCGAGGGTCTCAAGATCGCGCTCGATAATCTGGATGCGGTGATTACCTTGATCCGGCAGGCACAATCGCCCGATGAAGCCCGTGTCGGCCTGATGCGAAGGTTTGCGCTGAGCGAAATTCAGGCGAATGCGATTTTGGAGATGCGGCTCCAGCGGCTCACGCAATTGGAGCGCAACAAACTCATCGAGGAATATACAGAGGTCTTGAAGCAGATCGAGCGTCTCAAGTCGATCCTGGGCAGCGAGGCGCTGATTCGTGCGATCGTCAAGGACGAGCTGATCGAGGTGCGCGAGGCCTACAAAGACGACCGCCGCACACAGATCGTGAAAGAAGAAGCGGAGATCACCCTGGAAGACATGATCGCGAACGAAGAAGTAGTCGTTACGATCTCGCACGCCGGCTACATCAAGCGCAATCCCGTCACCCTGTACCGGGCGCAGCGGCGAGGCGGCAAGGGGAAGATCGGGATGGGGGTCAAGGAAGAGGATTTTGTCGTGACCCTATTCACAGCGTCCACGCACGAGTCGCTCCTGTTTTTCACAGATGCCGGGAAGGTCTATTGGCTGAAGGTTCATGAGATTCCAGACGCGGGCCGGGCTGCCAAGGGCAAAGCGCTCGTGAATTTGCTGGCCTTGTCCGGCGATGAGAAGGTTACTGCGACTGTGCCGGTCAAAGAGTTCCGCGAAGATCGATTCATCGTGATGGCGACCGCGCAGGGCATTATCAAGAAGACCGAACTCTCGGCCTACGGCAATCCACGCCTGGGCGGCATCATTGCGTTGTCATTGGATAAAGGGGATCGTCTTATCGGTGTGCAGCTCACCGATGGCCAGCGGGAAATTCTGTTGGGCACGAAAAAGGGGATCACGATTCTCTTCAAGGAAGACGGCGTCCGTCCAATGGGCCGCACGGCGCACGGCGTGCGCGGCATTACGCTGGAGGAAGGCAACGAAGTCATCGGCATGGAAACCATTACCCCTGACTCCACCACTCAAATCCTTACGGTCACGGAGGGCGGCTACGGAAAACGCACGCCGGTGAGCGAGTATCGCGTCCAGGGACGCGGGGGGAAGGGTATCATCAGTGTAAAAACCAATGAGCGCAACGGACTTGCCATAGGATTTCTTCAGGTCCGAGATGGCGATGAGATCATGCTGATGGCGGCTCAAGGCAAGGTGCTTCGATGCAAGGTGGATGAGTTCCGTGAGATCGGCCGGAATACCCAGGGGGTTCGGATCCTCGATCTCGAGGGAGCGGGCGACCGGGTCGTGGCCGTCGCGCGTTTGGCGGAAAGCGCCGAGGCGCTCCCTGAGGAAGGCGGCGGATAACGGGTACGCACGAGATCGTACGCCTTGTTCGTTGGGCCTGGCCCTCATTATTCATGAACGCTTCTGCTGCAATCGCCTATCCGCTGCTGCGACGGGCCTACGGCCGGCCGGCTCGCCTTTCGGACCCTCACCGTACTGCACGAGTACGCATCGGGATCTCGCGGCTCCGCGCGCCGGTCTCGCGACACGACTCCACGATTTCGCGACGAACCGTCACGATTAATGCGGGCTAGGTTTTCCATGCTAGAGCAGGATTCTTCTTCAACTCCCCTTCCCGTATCCAAGCCGAAGAAGCGGCTGGATATGGTTGTCAAGTTGGCCCTCGGCGTGCTCGTCATGTCCTTCACGCTGATCTGGGGGGGAATGTATCTCAGCCGTCCCGATCGAACAATCCCTCCGTATAGTGTCGGTTCCCAAGTCGGCCACATCGTGGCAGCGCACGTGCCTCATGACACGACCGACCAAGGAGTTGAAACCCTGGTGAAGCGTTTTCGCAAGGTCGGTCGTCTGACGCACCATTTTGCCAAGATGAAGATTCAGCCGACGACGCCGGGCGATCCGGGCGGTTGGTACAGAAAGATCGTGGTGTATGTGTTCGATGATTACGGATGGGCTGAGCCAGAGATGCTCAATAAGTATCTGGCTGGAGATGCCGAGGTGGTCAGGAAATACGAGAAGGCGATGCGGGGATACTATCGGCTGCAGGACCAGGAAGAAGAGGGAGGCCTCGGTCCCATGCCCAAGACCGATGAGGCCTCCGATGCCACGAGCATTCTCTTCAAGGGACGCGTGACGGACCCCGTCCCGGCGGAGTTGGAGTTCGAAGATTTCTCGATATCACCGATGTAAACAGCAGGCGGAGATCAGGGTTTTGTATCGCTGAGACATGGGATGATACCTCAGCCAGTGAGACCTCGGAGAGAATGATGTCGCCGTCGAGGGGAGGTGTCGTAGGAGAAGCAGCTGTCCGTAAAGGGATCTCGCCTACACGCAACACAATCTCGGTAATGAGCTCCCCGCCTGCTGCTTCGTTGAGTTTCTGAATCAGTGTCGGCTTGAGGAATGTGAGTTGGTGCAGCCAGACACTGTTGTGGACCAGGAGATAGAGTTTCTTGTAGCGAATCTGGTCAGGCCAGGTATTCGATGCCATCGGCTCTCCGACGATGGAGACCCAGTCCCGCCGCAAGCGGTTTTCGAGCAACTTGGACTCGAGCCCAAGGCGACGAGCCACCCCTTCAAGGATGCTGGAAAGAGAATCGATTGAACCGACTCCACGCATGGCGGCATCATAGCAAAAACGGACGTGGCAATCACGGCGTACTCCCTCAGAGATCGTGGAACGACAATCACCTTCATGCTCAATTGAACATCGAACAGTACGCTTTGTCCATCAATATGGACATGAAAGTCTGATGCCTGATGGGTAAAGAGAAAGACAGTTTCGAAAAGGCTGTTGTCACAAATCGCAAGGCCTACCACGACTACTTTATTGAAGAGAAGTTCGAGGCGGGCATCATGCTCCAGGGTACGGAGGTCAAGTCCCTGCGAGACGGGCGCGTGAATCTACAAGATAGTTACGCCAGCGTGAGGGACGGTGAGATATTTCTTCACCATTGCCACATCAGTCCCTACAGCCACGGCAACATCATGAATCACGAACCTCTCCGCACCAGGAAGCTGCTCCTTCACCGCAAGGAGATCAATAAGCTTCTCGGCAAGACGCAGCAGCAAGGGCTCACACTCATCCCGCTCCGCATCTATTTCTCCAAGCGAGGCCTTGCGAAGGTTGAACTTGGGTTAGCCAAAGGCAAGAAGCAACATGACCGTCGGGAGACCATCAAGACGCGCGAAGCCAGCCGTGAAGTTGAGCGGGCGATGAAAGAGAGAAAGTGAGCAGCGAAACAGTCTAGGATTGCCTCGTGCTCCCGGAGCGCGCGCCCTCGGAAGGGCCTCACTCGACGGGCGCAGTTGGGCAATCCCAGGCTGCCTCGCCGCAAGAAATGTGGAGTGAGATCTGTCGTGCCCACGATCGGAATGTGCTCGCTCGAAGCGCGCAGTAAAGGATAGTATGGTTGCGTACCTGGAAGAAGGGTATGGGAACATTGACAAAGACGTCCAGACGTCATACTCTCCCCTCGTGTATAAACCATCGACTCAGACTAAACGCCGTCCCGGTGAAGTGAGAGACGCAATCCTTTCCGTTCTTATGGCCAGGCCTGCAGGCGCTCCTCTTCACACGATCGAACAACATGTGGCCGATCTCATCGGCCACTCGGCGCGATCCAGCGTACGATCCTATCTACGGCTGAATACACCATCGACATTTCTACGCACCGCCCGTGGTCAATATGGATTAAAAACGACCACGAGAGTGCGAGCCAATAAGGCTGCCGAGTCTCGACTCCAGTACTGGAGAAATTCCTCTTTCGGCAGAGCGACTCTTCTTGAAGCTGATTGCATGAATTGGTTGCGTGAGCAACGGCACAATAGCGTTCATGCTATTGTCACGGACCCTCCGTACGGACTGTTTGAATACTCCGCAGAGCAACAGGAGAAGTTGCGAAGTGGCAAGGGCGGCGTATGGCGCATTCCACCTTCTTTTGACGGAGTTCAACGTGCCCCACTTCCCAGGTTCACGGTACTCTCGCCGCAAGACCTTCGCGCTCTTGAGTTGTTCTTCCTGGAATGGGCCCAGTTACTCATACGAGTTTTGGTACCGGGGGCGAACGTTGTTGTAGCTTCGAACCCGCTCCTTTCATACGTGGTTTCTGGTGCCCTTGCCAAAGCGGGTCTTGAACGGCGCGGGGAAATCGTTCGCCTCGTTATGACCATGCGAGGTGGAGATAGACCAAAAGCAGCCCACGAGGAATTTTCGGATGTCAGCGTGATGCCTCGATCCATGTGGGAGCCTTGGTTGCTTTTTCGGAAGCCACTTGAAGGAAGAGCGCAAGACAATCTTCGCAAGTGGGGCACGGGTGGGTTTCGAAGGCCTTCTTTGGACAAACCATTCGGGGATGTGATTCCATCGGCACCAACCCATAAGTCCGAAAGGGCTCTGGCACCACATCCAAGCTTGAAGCCCCAACAGTTCATGCGCACATTAGTTCGTGGGGTTCTTCCGCTTGGACAGGGGGTGGTGCTCGACCCATTCTGTGGAGCAGGATCGACGCTTGCTGCGGCTGAATCGGTGGGATATGAGAGTATCGGGATTGAAAAAGACCCGCATTACTTTGAAATAGCGAAAAAGGCCCTGCCCAGGTTAGCCGTATTCAAGAACGGCAGTAATCATCCATTGAGCTTATAAACCCAGCTCTTCCTCAGCTTCTCTATGCCGCTTTTATGCAACGTGGCTGTCCGGGTACCTAGCTCCCCCCGTTGATTCTTTCGAAAATCGTCCTTCGTGACCTGTCCAAGATAGATCTCCGTAACTGTCATGGGCGCTCTGTCCTTAGCAGGCTCCGTAGAGCTATCCACGTCATAGACAAACACGCACATCCATTGATCGCGTGCGCCGTGAGTATCTACGGCACCACCAGCCTTCCGGGTGGCCTTGATTTCTACACCTTCCGACCCAGCCTTAACCTTGTTGTCCGGGTATATCCCGTTCACAACGAGATCTGGGTGACCGTTGTGGTACAGGTTGACGGTCAGGCTCCTGGAATGTTTTGCCAGACTTGCCGTGAGCATATCCGACAAAACTCCGGACATGATCGCGGGCCGTAGCATGTCGTCAAGCCGTTGAAGCCCTCGTTCGATAAGGCCGAGATTCACGTCGTAGAAAAAGTCGTAGACGTCCTGCATGGCCATTTCAAAATCCTTCAAGCGGAGGCCAAAAGGCAATTTCGCACTCCGATTAAAGCACTTGGTATTCACTTCGTTCTGCACAAGAGGCATGTTTTTTTAGGGACGGAGTCGCGCTTGATGATTCGTCTATACGAACGATGTCGGCGCATCATAAGAGCTTCGGTCCAGTGGAGCAACCCCCAGCTCTGTTTTCCTCACACTATAACCAACTGATTGTTATTAAGAAATGTCCCTCTTGCCTCTCATCGAGAAATTTCCCACTTGACTTAGTTCTAGCTAGAACTATTATATTGGGGTCAGCGTGAGGAACGTGTGGTTGAAGATTCTCACAATGCATGGTTGGCTGATCGAATGATTACCGAGGAGATCTGACAGTCAGCGCATAAAGGAGGTTCCAGCATGTTTGTTGTTGTCGGTGCCACAGGGAATACGGGATCGGCTGTCGTAGAGACCTTGCTCAGTCGGAAACAGCCGGTGCGGATCGTTGTGCGCTCGGCGGATAAAGGTGCGACATGGAAAGCGAAGGGTGCGGAGATTGCCGTCGCTTCGCTAGACGATGTATCCGCACTCACAAAAGCTTTCGAAGGCGCGAAAGGTGTCTATCTCTTGGTGCCGCCGAACTATGGAGCAGCAGCATGGCTGGCTGACCAGCGAGAAAGAATGGATTGTGCGGCAGACGCAGTGAAGAGAAGCGGCATCGGCCATGTGGTATTTCTGTCGTCTGTGGGCGGCCATATTGCCGAAGGAACTGGTCCGATCAGAGCGGCGCGCTACGGGGAACAGGTTCTCGGTAAGGCGGTTCCCCATCTGACCATCCTCCGCCCATGCTATTTCATGGACAACTGGGCTCCGGTTCTCGGCGCAGCTAAGGGACAAGGTGTCTTGCCGACGTTCATTGCGCCGGCGGCCAAGATTCCGATGATTTCAACGAAGGACGTCGGTCGGGTCGGAGCGGAGCAATTGATGGCTGGTGGAAAGGGCAAACAAATAGTGGAACTCGCCGGGCCGGAAGAATACAGTCCCCAGCAAGTCGCAGCGGTCCTGAGCCAGATCCTTGGGCGAGAGGTCTCGGCTCAACATGCGCCGGTGAGCGCAGTAGTGCCCACATTTAAATCGTTTGGGTTTTCCGATGAAGCGGCGAAACTATTTGAAGAAATGTACACATCATTTTCCACAGGGGCGATTGGGTACGAGCATCCCACAACGCTTGTGCGCGGGAACGTCACATTAGCCGAAGCGCTGCGAAGAATGGCGTAAGAAAGGAAGGTTGTTATGGCCACAGAAACGAGCACCATGAAGGGATTGATCGGTCTATATCAGCCTGGGTCGCGGCATATGGTCGGCGACGGGTTTCCCGTGCGGAATCTCTTTCCCAGCAACGACCTTGATCGCGAAGTCAGCCCGTTTCTCATGTTGGATTATGCTGGCCCGCAATATTTCGAGCCGACGGATCATCCCCGTGGCGTGGGCGAACATCCTCATCGCGGGTTTGAAACGGTCACCATTGTCTATGAAGGCGTCGTGGCCCATCGTGATTCAGCTGGGAACGCCGGTGTGATCGGCCCAGGCGATGTCCAGTGGATGACCGCGGCATCCGGTATCGTGCACGAGGAATTTCACGAAAAAGAGTTTGCAAAGAATGGCGGCACGCTTCACGCCATTCAGTTGTGGGTAAATCTGCCGCGCGCTTCGAAAATGTCGGCGCCTGGCTATCAGACGATTCTCAACGCCGACATCCCTGCCATTGATCTTGAGAGTGGAGCTGGGCGATTGCGTGTGATCGCCGGATCGTTTCTTGGACACAGAGGTCCCGCTCGCACCGTCACGCCGATTGAACTCTATGATCTCCAACTAAAGGCTGGAGCCAGCATACTCCTGAAATTGCCTGAAGGGCTTAATGCGTCGCTCTTTGTCTTGCAAGGCCGCGCCTCCGTCAATCGGGCGCAAGCAGCTGGAGAGGCGGAACTGGTTGTCTGTACGAGGAACGGTTCGCAGGTGGCAGTCGTTGCTCACGATGACAGCAGGCTCTTGGTCATGGCCGGGGAACCGATCGACGAAGCGATTGCGCGCTATGGCCCCTTCGTCATGAATACGAAAGATGAATTGATTCAAGCGATGCAAGACTATCAGGCGGGCAAGATGGGACATTTAGCATGATGCTGAAAAAGTCCGCCAACATGAAGAAGGTTGAGGTTCAGACTGAAGGCTGAGGATAAAGAGAGTCTGATCTTTGCTGAACCTTGACCTTAGCCTGAGAGAGAAAAAGTCCTTGATGCAGATCGATATTTACTCCGACATCGTCTGCCCCTGGTGTTACGTCGGGAAGCGGCGTCTCGAACGGGCTTTGACCTCGGTTGGTGGCGATCTACATGTGACGTGGCGGCCCTTTCAACTGAATCCGACGATGCCAGTCGAAGGAATGGATCGAACCGCCTATCTGAAAGCTAAGTTTGGGAGCTTGGAAGCCTTCGGCCGGATGGAAGAACAACTCCTCGCTGCCGGCCTGGAAGAACAAATCCCCTTTGCCTTTGAGAAGATTCAACGGACGCCAAACACCTTTGTTGCCCATCGGCTGGTGTGGTATGCAGCACAGCAAGGGAAACAAGACGAAGTGGTGGAGGTTCTCTTTCGTGGATATTTTCTAGAAGGCAAGAACATCGGTGATCTGAACACCCTTGCGCACATCGCTGCCGAAGCCGGACTGGATCGAACAGAGGCAGAAGAGTTTCTAGCGAGTGAGGAAGGCGTGGTTGAGGTAAAGGAAGAAGAAGCAGTTGGTCGTCGATTGGGCATTCGCGGGGTGCCCTATTTCGTTCTCAACGGCCGTGTTGCAATCTCCGGTGCGCAATCTCCCAATATCTTTGTGTCGGCCTTCCAGCAGGCCGAGAAAGCAGTTGTGGAGAGTAAGGAGGAGACATAATGGCAGTCCAAGTCTACGGATGTAACCACATCGTCATTGAGGTGACCAACGCCAAGAAAGCGGTGAAGTTCTATTCTGATGTCTTCGGTTTGAAGATGCTCCGAGGCGGTGAAGGCGCCGCCTGGTGCAAGTTGGGTGAGCATCAATTCATGGCGATCTTTGAAGTCGACAAGCTGCAACCGGATCGTGTGAAACATTTCGGCTTGATGGTCCGGGACGAACAACAGATCAAGGAAGTCCGGAAGAAGCTCACGAAGAAGTACAAACTCACAATGCAGCCGAACTTCCGTTGCGACTTCCGCGATCCCTGGGGGAATCGTATTCAAGTCGGCGACCTCAGCGACGAGTCGCTTGTCTGGCTCCTTCCTTACCAGGAAGTGCAGAAGGCCGGGATTACATTCACCAGCACACCTCGAAAGGAGAAGCGGTCATGAGCACAACCAATCTGCAACAGCGGCTAGCCGATCTATTCGGTTACATCCGTCAAGGTAAGATCATCGAGGCCATGAGTGAGTTCTACGATAAGGAAACTGTAATGCAGGACAATGCCAACCCGCCGACAAAGGGGTTGACGGCGAACATTGAGCGGGAAAAGCAGTTCATGAGCGGCGTCAAGGAATGGAAAGGATTTAACGTGACGGGCTCGGCTGTGGGCGACAACGTGACGTTCTACGAATGTAACCTGGACTTTATCGCCACCAGCGGACAGCCGGTGCATATGGAGCAGGTCGTCGTGGCCAAGTGGAAGAACGGCAAGATCGTACACGAGAGGTTTTACTACGACACTGGTGCGAGTAAGTAAGGTGCCGTGACCGCATCGTCCAGGGAGCCTGTCATGCCGGATACGCAATGGACAGACATAGGAAGCGTCGAAGAGCTAAAGAAAACCCCCTTGCGAGAAGTCTCCGCCGGGAACACGACAATTGCGCTGACGTACAAGGATGGCTCGTTTACCGCGATCTCCGGGGCCTGTAATCATGCCGGTGGCCCGTTGGGTGAAGGCACCCTCGACGGCGACTATGTCGTCTGTCCCTGGCATTACTGGAAGTTCCATCACAAAACAGGTCAAGGAGAAGCGGGGTACGAACAAGATCAGGTTCCGAGCTATGCCACCAAGATCGAGAACAACCGTCTCTATATTGACCTGTCGTCCGCCACGAAACGGAGGAAGCAGTCGCACAAGCCTCATCCGCTCGCACGCCCGGTGTTGCGTCAGGCCGGCCCGATCCGTGTAGTTGGGATCTCGACGACAGCGATGACCACGGAACATCCACGATACAGTACCTCCGACGCGATGCTGGACGTGGCGCTCGACCATGCCCGAAGCGTGCTCAAGCTGGAGACGCAATGCATTAGGCTCCGAGAGCTGAACTTTCGTCCGTGCGAAGGGTTCTATTCCAAATCAGCGCAGGCTTGCACCTGGCCTTGTTCGATTACGCAGATGGACCCGACCGATCAGCTCGATCGCGTGTACGAAGCCATCGTGCATTGGGCCGATGTGATTCTGATTTCAACTCCGATCCGCTGGGGCAACGCGAGCAGCCTGTATTACAAGATGGTCGAGCGGATGAACTGCATCCAAAATCAGGAGACCATTGCTAACAAACATTTGCTCAAGAACAAGGTCGCGTCGTTTATCGTCATGGGCGGGCAAGACAATGTCCAAGGCGTGGTCGGGCAGCTCATGACCTTTTTCGCGGAAGTCGGCTGCCAGTTCCCGCAGTTTCCGTTCATTGCCCATTCACGAGGCTGGAGCGCGGAGGATATGGAACGGAACGTCAGCGAGGTGCAGAATAGCCGGGAGCTACGTGAAGGGGCACAACAACTCGTTGCCCGGGCCGCGGACATGGCGAAGCTCATGGTCGGCGGTCAAGTTCCTGAGCATCCACTCGCCCGTGGCGGACGCAAGGCGCACCAACTCGATAGCGAGCCGACAGGGTAACAGTCGTGTGACCCATAGGGAGATCGGATCATGTCGGAGCCAGGTCACAGAGACGCGCACCTCGACCATCTATTTCAGGCGCTGCTTCGTCTGCACAAAGCCTTGCTGGATGACGAAAGGGTGTCCTATGAGCGTGTGCATGGGCGTATCCCGTCCAACGGAGCGTTTTTGCAGCTGGTGTTGGGAGATGCGTGGTTTGCCTGGTTGCGTCCACTGTCTCAAGCGATGGCCAAGCTCGATGAACTCGGTGAAGAAGATAAATCGCCGGACGGCCTGGATACTACCACCCTTATCGCGTCGATCCGAACACTTCTAACTCCATCGGAAGAGGGATCAGGATTCGGCAGACACTACTACGAGGCTCTTCAACGAGAGCCAGATGTGGTGTTGGCACATGCAGCGGTCAGAGCGCTGCTCCGGTAGCCATCGTCCAACAAGGAGTGATTCAGATGAAAGCACAATACCTCGGCCATGTGGTGTTTTATGTAAAGGATCTCGAACGGTCGCTGGCTTTTTATCGCGACCTTCTGGGATTCCATGAGATCGGAAGAGCGTTCAATGGCGCCGCCGCCGCGCTCACTTCTGGCCGCACGCATCACGAATTACTCCTGATCCAGGTTGGAGACGCCCCTGGGCCTCCACAGGGTCGCCGCCGCGGGCTCTATCACATTGGCATCAAGGTCGGAGACAGCTTGGACGAGCTACGAGTGGCCAAGCAGGAACTGGAACGGGCTGGCATACCGATTGACGGCATGAGCGATCACACGGTGAGTCAGAGCCTCTATCTGCGAGATCCGGATGGCAACGAAGTCGAAATCTATGTTGATGCGGATGAGTCAGTGTGGAAAAATAACCCCGCTGCCGTCCTTGCGCCGATCAAGCCGTTACATTTGTAATCTACAAAGGAGGCCTGTTCATGGAGAAACCACGTATTGCAGCCAAGCAGCCCGAAGTGCTTACGTTGGAAGCAGGAACTTACTATTGGTGTCAATGCGGACGTTCGAGGGACCAACCGTTCTGTGACGGGTCTCACCAAGGAACCGGGATCGAGCCGGTCGAGTTTACGGTAGATGAAATGAAAGAAGTTGCCTTGTGCATGTGCAAGCAGACCAAGACTCCGCCGTTCTGCGACGGCACGCACCAGACACTCTAACAGGATGCTGAAAAAGTCCGCCAGCTTTGTTCTCGCATCGCTTAGATCCTCAACGTACCCCTGAGGGTACGCCTCCGGTCTTCGCTCGCTGTAGCCGCGCTGGACGGCCATTTTGAGCATCCTTCATGAGCGTTCGCTCTTGCACCAGACGCACAGACTATCGAAGTTTTGCAATTTTTCCCGCCAGGGGCGTGAGTCTCACGCCCCCTAGCCTAGCACCTACGCTTCGACAATATCTTTTTTCAAAGATTGCACAAAGCCGACGACCTCGCCCCGCTCAGTCGGGGGAAGTTTAAACACATCCAAGGTCGCATTGACGTGCCCCATAAAGGCCGTCCAATCGGCTTCATTGATCTTCATCCCTTTATGAGATACCTTCATGTCTCGCCCGGTGTAGTACATGGGACCACCCGAATTCGCGCAGAGAAAATCGATCAGGAGTTGCTTTTCGCGGTCGATGCCGTCCTGCCCTCGATGCTCCCAGAAGCGTTTCAGCCGCGAATCAGACATGAGGCGTGGCAACAGGTTCCCGGAAACTGCAACGATCGCGTCATAGCCTCCGAGGCGTTCATAGAGTGATTTCGTGCTCATCGCTAGCTCTTCCTCCTGTTAAAAAATGGGAAATAATCAGAGCTGACCAGGCACCGCCGACCACCAGCGCGTCCAACTCAACACGTCGGCGACAATTTTACTGAAAACGCCAAACCGATGTCCACTGCTGGCGAGCTTACAGGCTTGTTAGCCCAATTCATTCGAAATACGAGCGTGAATACCAAGAAGCATTTGATGGGCGTTCTCTGCCTCTGATTGAGCCGTCTTGATTTCGCCATCATCAAAATGTGCTTTTTCATGAACCAAGGATTTCCTGACGGCCCGAAATCTCGATACGCTGTCAAGAAGCTCTTTGTCAGTTATGCCAAGGAGCCTTAGTTTTTCCTCGTACGCCTTGAAATCGTATTCTTTGAATTTCGTTTCCCCGAATTTTCTTATGATAACAAGATGCACCAACGCTTCGAGCCACATACCCGTAAAAACAAGTGAAATCATGGCCTTCTTAAAGCTGGCATGAGTTGGGTCATAGGTTAGTATCCAACCAGCACTTTCATCCGGCTTCGTTCTCCGCCCTGTTCTTGCCAACTGAACCATCTCTTCGTAAGCCTCATCGGCAACGGCCTTGTAAATTTCAACATTTGTGACGATGAGATGATTCATGGGGCTGACGCTGTGTTGAGAAGAAACAGAAGCAGGGACATCTTGAATTGTTGTTGGCGGCAGTTCGACTCACGCGTCAAGAAAACCAGAATATCCCCCTTAAGTTTCCTTATCGTGCCTGTAGTGCCTTTGTATAAAAGCAATGGTTCTTTCATACTTTTCTTTCTGCTGCCATTTTTGAGCGAAATGTTTCATTTGATGCAAGTGTGACAGAAATGGGCTATCGAAGTTCGCAGATCCGTTCTGAAATCTATACGCGACTACTTCAGTAGATGATTTCATTCGTAATGGTATCTGCTCGTCTGATACGAAATCATGACGGAGCGGTTCCAAGTTTTTCTTTCGAAGTTCCGATATGGCAGACGGTGTCAACAGAAGACCAATCCAGTCCTGATCTTCACAATATTCATGCGCCTCGACAAACGCGGGTCCAAGAACAACAGGGGGGTCCTTTGAAGTAAAAGTTAATCCAGTACTAATTGCTCCTCTAAGTGGTAACTCGATATTGATCGACTTATCGATCAGGTCTGTACATGCGCTAAGAAACCAGCCATATGACTGAAAGTTGGGTGCGAAAATAACAAACGTATCAGAGAAGATAAGGTACTTGAGTTGTCCATGCTCAACCGGAGATGAATCTAGACTCTTTATCAGCTCATCGAGCTTGTCTATTAGTAATGCGCGGAGAATTTGATGATCGGCTTGGTGAATAAGATTCTTAAACCCGAGAATGTCAAATACCCCAACCCAAGAATCTCGTTGATACCAGTCGACCATTTGCAATCTCTCTCGATGACTAACTATTAAGTGAGCTTCGGGGGCCATGTCGTTCAATGGTGGCCTATCCCAACAGCTTTCATATTCCTTCATGCCGGATTTTCGAGCATTGTCATGACCTTTTAAGCACGTGTCAATGAGGCTTCCCGGTGTAGAACCTCCGGCATAGCCTTCCGATTACCCCCGCTTTGCCCTCAGGGGAATAGCCAGACTGTCCTTCCTTGCGCGCATCGGACGAGCACCGTTTTATCGTGCGCGTTCTGCGAGCAAAGAGGACACCTGGGGGCTCCCTCCCCATCCTTCCGAGACCGCTCGCTATCTCTTCAGGGATGGGGGCTGATTGATCTTCCACTGCGCGCGTCCAACGAGGGCCTTCTGAGGCCGCGCGTTGCGCGAGCACAGAAGATCATCAGTCTCCATCCCTCCCCCCTCTTGAGCCGTCACCGACTCATACGCCATACTGCCCACCATGGATAAGCAGCCCGCATATTCCTGTGAGACTCTTGCCGAGCGGTACCAAGCTCTGCTGGAGGTTGCGCAGGCGATCTCCACACACCGCGACCTCGACGAACTCTTTCGAGATCTCGCCCAGCGCCTTCCTCGCGTGATTCATGTGAATTTTGTCGCCCTGTCCTTGCACGATCCTGCTCGTGACACGATGCGATTGCACAGCATTCAGGCGAACGTGCCGGCCGATCTCGTGGGTGGCCACGAAGGGCCGGTCGAAGAGAGTCCCGCCGGATTGGTCTGGCGAACGCAGCAGCCCGTCCTTGTACCGAATGTCGCTGAAGAGCCGCGCTGGCCGAAGGTCACTCAGCGCATGCAGGAGGACGGCGGAAATTCGTTTTGCTTCGTTCCCTTGACCACAGCGGTACGCCGACTGGGCGCCATGGGGTTCTTGAGTTTAGAGAAAGAGGCCTATGGTGAAACGGACCTTGAGTTTCTCCAACAAGTAGGCAAACAGGTCGCAGTTGCGGTGGATAATGTCCTCCATCATCAAGATCTGACTCACGATCACGACCGGTTACGGCTTCTCCTTGAGGTGTCCGAAGCCATCGTGTCGCACCGCGACCTGTCCGCGCTCTTTCGGGACCTCGCGCAACGCCTCCCGACAGTTGCTCCGTTCGACTTTATCGGCTTGATTCTCCACGATCCCACAAAGAACGTGATGAAGGTCCACGTATTGGAAACCGCAGCCACTCATCACCTCACCACCAGATTGGATGGGCTGGAGCTTCCGATCGAGAAGTCCTCCAGTGGCTGGGTCTGGACCTACCAGCAACCGCTAAACATTCCGTTTCTCGCCGAGGAACCTCGATTCACGGTGGGGATGGCGGCACTCAAGGACATCGGCGTCCAGTCCGTCTGTCTGTTTCCCTTGACGACTGCCATGCGACGTCTTGGCGCGATCGGGTTCGGGAGTCTCGAACCCCGTGCATTCGGAGACCAGAACCTGGGATTGCTCGGTCAGGTGGCTAAACAGGTGGCAGTGGCCGTGGACAATGTGCTCAATTTCTCCAGTACGGAAGCCGCGCAACAGTCTCTGGCTCGAGAGCGAGATCGGCTCAGCTTGGTGCTGGAGATCAACAACGCCGTCGTGTCGCATCTCGAATTGAGAGCACTCTTGAAAGCGATCTCTGCTTGCCTCGGTCGTGTCATCCCGCACGATTTCGCGTCGTTTTGTCTCTATGATCCCGAGATAAACCAGTTGCGGGCTCATGCGCTCGACTTCCCCGGCAATCAAGACTTTGTCGAGTCGGGAGATCTCATTCCGTTGGAAGGAACTCCGGAAGGGTTGGCGTTCACGACTCAGCAGACCGTTCATGTCAGACGTCTCAACCTCACGGAGTTTCCCGCGGAAATTATGAAACGGGCAGAGGCCGAAGGCCTGAAATCGGGATGCGCGGTTCCCCTGATCTTGCACGGGCGAGCACTAGGCACGTTGAGCGTCGTCAGCATGCAGGAGGACGCGTTCACCGACGACGATGCGAAATTGTTCAGCCGAATAGGCGCGCAGGTCGCGCTCGCCGCCGCGAATTCGATGGCCTATCAGGAAATTTCATCGCTGAGGGACAAGCTCGCAAAGGAAAAGCTGTACCTGCAGGAGGAAATCCAGACCGCGTACAACTTTGAGGAAATCGTCGGGGACAGCCGGGCTCTCAAGCTGGTTCTCAAAGAAGTCCAGACTGTGGCGGCGACTGATTCGACGGTCTTGATCTTGGGCGAGACAGGGAGCGGGAAGGAATTGGTCGCGAGGGCGCTCCACAATCTCAGCAATAGGCGAGAGCGAACATTCGTGAAGCTCAATTGCGCTGCGATTCCGACGGGGCTGTTGGAAAGCGAACTCTTCGGACATGAAAAAGGCGCATTCACCGGTGCGATCGCCACCAAGATCGGTCGTTTTGAATTAGCTGATCGTGGAACCCTGTTCCTCGACGAGGTAGGAGAAATTCCCCTGGAGCTTCAAGTGAAGCTCCTGCGCGTGCTCCAAGAGCAGGAATTTGAGCGACTGGGAAGCACCAGGACCATACGCGTCAATGTCCGCATACTTGCCGCGACCAATCGTGATCTTGGTCAAATGGTGGAGGAGCAGAAGTTTCGCAGCGATCTATATTACCGGCTGAAGGTTTTTCCGGTTACTGTCCCTCCCCTGCGCGATCGAACGGAAGATATTCCCTTGCTGGTCCGACACTTTGCTCAGAAATTCGCCCAACGAATGAAGAAGCGCATCGAGACGATCCCGTCGGAAGCCATGAAAGCGCTCCAAGCCTATCACTGGCCCGGCAATGTGCGGGAACTGGAGAATTTCATAGAGCGAGCAGTGATTCTTACCCAAGGACAGGATCTGTTTGTGTCACTTGTCGAGTTAAAGCGGACGCCAAGTCCTACAACAAACTCCGCCACCACGACCCTTGAGCAAGCCGAGCGCGAGCATATTCTCAAGTCACTTCGCGAGACGAACTGGACGATCGGTGGTCCTGCCGGGGCGGCGGCCAAGCTTGGCATGAAGCGAACGACCTTGCAATCCAAGATACAGAAGCTCGGTATCTCTCGCCCGTCTTAACCACTTCGTCTACTCACCCTTTCATCGCTCGCATTTCACAGACGCTTCACGAATCACCACCAGGAGTTTTTGCTCGCGCCGACATTTCGGCACCGTGCCGTCGAGTCGGCAGATTATCCTCGGCACTTCTTTTTTTCGCGAGAGACATTCCCGAAGGGGATCGCCCCAATCTCATCTAGTTTCAACGACATCGATGATTCAGGTTAGGCAGGAGCCTTCTGGAACACGAGTTGCCATTCAATCTCGCTATGAATGGCGTGAGGTAAACCTTTGGATGTTGTGGGAGGCATCGATGGGTACGGCGCTGGCGGTGACACAACAGCAATCGATTGAGGCTGCGACTCGAAGCCGAGCAAGAATCCATAGCACGGATCGTTGTCCGCGCTGCAACGGACTCATGGTCGCCGAGTGGTGCGAGGATCTGTCGGACTACCGCGCTCAGCGCTGCGTGCAATGTGGCGAGATTGTCGATCCGGTGATTCTGCGCAATCGAGGAGTACAGCAAAGAAACGGAGACCGGTTTCTTCTCCCCGTCGAGGTGGACGCTGCCAATTCTCGCAGCGTCTCCCGCTGAGGCAGACAGGCCCTTCTCCACACCCTGGAAGGGCCTGTCTGCTCGGTGAGCCACAGAGACGGGTGACAAGAATAAATTGAGATTGTCAGTGGTGACGAGGAGGGCAACATGGACCGGATGATCGCGGTGGCACTGGCAATAGGAGCGCTCTGTTGGGGCTTACGTACCACGCCATGGAAAACGGTGAAGGCGCGTGTGCGCGTCGCCCAGGGCTTCCCATTATCCCGCTTGCGGACACGGCGCTGACTGGATCGTCGAAGGGAATAGGCCGAAGAGGGGGGCGGCGGAGGCCACAGACGGATGATATGCCATACACGACGCATTGGGATCGCGAAGCCGCACGGGGCACCGTCATCGTGGGCTGAGCAAACAGCAGCTCATCGCAAGATCCCAAACAGGAGGGTTTAGCCATGCTGAAACACGTGACAGGGGTATGTTCAACGGTGTTTCTTCTTGTTGCCGCACTGCACCACCCCGACGTAGCCGTAGCGCATGGAGGCGTGAGCGGAGAAGATGACCCGTGCTTGCGGCAGGTCGGTGAGCGGGTCGTCCATTTCAACGCCTATCAGCCGCAATACCAGTTAAAAGATCAATACTGTACGGACATTCCCCAGGAAGGCGATACCTTCCTGGTCGTGGACCTTGTGGACCCAGCGTTGCGCAATGAGCTGGTCGGCATGAGGGTCGTGAGGGGGAGCGGGAGCGCTGCGACAGACGATCAGATTGTGGCAGAAATTCGTCCGAGCACCCACCCGGACGGCGTGCTCAGGAGCGAAGTCAAGTTGGATGAAGGCCTATATACGGTCACCATTGCGACGGAAAAACAGAATCTGATGCGACGCCCGCAGTATCTCTTGCGTGTACAGATGACCGACTATCAGAAGCTAATGCGCACCGTGGCAATACCACTGCTCGGCGTGCTGCTCGCGGCCTGGCTCGGATACAAGCTGCTTCGCTCGACGTGGCTGCGAAATTGGTGGGCCGCCTTCCGTTCCTAGGAGGTCGGGCGTTCCAGCCCGCGATCAGATGGTTTACAAATGAGAGAAGGCGCAGGTGCGTCCTTCTGATATCGATAGAACTAGCAAAGGACAAAACCATGGCATCAGCAAATCGTTATGCGACATCCTGGGAAAGCTTTTGGAGCACTTCGACAGGTGCGCCCGGTGAAATATTTTGGGATGCCGATCCCGCTCATGCAGCCCAACAAGATTTGGCGCTCTTTCAAGGTTTCGTCGACCCGAAGCTTCCGTTAATTGATCTCGGGTGTGGCAACGGAACGCAAACGCGCTTTCTTGCGGATCATTTTGCAAAGGTGATGGGCACTGAAATTTCTCCGGCCGCAGTAGATATTGCCCGAACGAAACATGCGGCTCCCAACATCTCGTACCGTGTTCTTGATGTACTGTGTCCTGAGGATGCCCAAGCCCTGCACGAGGAAATTGGTGATGCCAATCTCTACATGCGGGCGGTGTTGCATCAACTGTCGCCGGCAGATCACGCGACGGCGATCGAGAGTATCGAGCAGCTGCTTGGGACAAAAGGGACTCTGTATCTTATCGAGCTGTCGTCAGCGGCTGAGCCCTTCTTTGCCCAGCTGATTACACAGTATGGATCACCCCCTGGCCTTGCGCGGGTATTTCAGCATCAGATTACGCCTGGCATGGTGAACGAAAATGACTTAGAGAGGCTGTTTCCGCCGGATCGATTTACGCTTTTTCGCACCGGCAAGAATCATATACAGACCGTGCATACTCTCCCGACGGGTGAAGTGGTGAAGGTGCCGGCCTTCTATGCCGTGCTTCGGCGGCTGCAACGCTAAGTGTAGTCACGGCTTATTGGGAATCGATGTGAGTTCAGGCAAAGGTGTGGTGTTGATTGTTCCGGCACAGGAGGACAACGTGACAGCAGCAAGCAAACTATGTGAATCGCTCAAGATCAGTTCTACGGTTGGCTCTCAAGCATGGCTCAATATACGCAGGAGGCGGCAAGCAGACCTTGCGCGATGTAGCAACTCCTAGCGGGAAATTTTGGAGTGGGGCATGGAGCGATCACAGAAAATTCTCACACATGGGGTGTGAAAATGGCGCTCGGTCTATCGGATAAATCGACTGCACGTGTGGGAGAACATGAACCGACCGACCGGACGGTTGACACTCGACCAACCGGACGGTATTCTTCTCCCATGAAACAGACAACCTCGAAGCTACAAGATATGCTCCTCGATGCCACCGAAGCCGTAGTCGCCCGCCAGGGAATCGCGAACCTGACGCTCGATGCCGTCGCCGCTGAGGCGCGCATGAGCAAAGGCGGCCTGCTGCATTACTTCCCATCGAAGGACCGGCTCGTCGAAGCATTGGTCATCCGTACCGCAGAAGGTTGGCGATCCTGCTACACCGAAGCGTACGAGCGCACACCGGAAGGACCCGGGCGCATGGCGCGCGCGCTCTTGGATCACTGCCTTTCGGACGCCAAGTGCTGGACGGAGGAACTGCGGCGCAGTTCCTCCGCCGTATTCGCGGCGCTCGCTCAGAACCCCGCATTGATCCAGCCCATGCGCGCGGTCTACGCCGACCTCCACCGGCGCATCGCACAGGACGGCCTGCCGCCGGGCGTTGGTGAAGCGGTTGCCGCCGCGATCGATGGACTCTGGCTCGACTGGGTACTGGGAATCGTTCCACTCGAACAAGTCCGCGTCGTTCGGGTGCGCCGCGCGCTCGAGGATATGCTCGCCCGCGCGGCTCCGGCTCGCCGCTCACCCAAGGTCAAGGGTTCATCAAGGAAACGTTCGGGAGGGCGTCGCGTATGAATCATCGGAGTTGGATCGGATCTTTTTTGCTGCTCGTCACGGTTGTGTCGGTCGGTGTTGGCCTGGCAGCGTGGAAATATACGTCCATACAGGAAACCGCAGCGGCTTCCGCGAACCAGCCGGAGCCGATGGAATCGGTGACGGTGGCCCTCGCAAAAGAGGTTGAGCACCGCCACACCGCCACGTCCATCGGGACGGTTTTGGCGCTACGGTCGATCACGTTGCGCAACGAGCTCCCAGGCACTGTCCGTTATGTGAGCCTCACGCCAGGGCAAATCGTCGAAGCGGGCATGGTGCTCGTGGCCCTCGACGTGTCCGTCGAAGAAGCTGAGCTGAAAGCGCAGGAAGCGCAGTCTACTCTCGCGCGGACGGTGCTCCACCGCAGGAACAACTTGACTCATGACCGTGCCACGACCCAGGAGGAGGTGGATCGTGCGCGCGCAGACCTCGATGTCGCGTTGGCTCAGATCGCGCGCACCAAGGCGATCATAGCCCGCAAGACCATTCGGGCGCCGTTCCACGCGCGAGTCGGTATGGCGGATTTGCATCCTGGCCAGTATCTGAACGAGGGCACCGAACTCACGACGCTGCAGGGTATCGACGATGCAGCACATGTGGACTTCACGGTCGCGCAGCAGGTCGCCGCCGGCCTGCGGGAAGGCGACAGCGTCGACATATCCGTCGCAGGCCAATCTTCCCCGATTACAGCCAAAATCGTCGCGGTGGATGCGCGTATCGATCCGACGACACGCAACGCCATGGTGCGCGCGAGAATAGAGGGCGCGGCCAACGCGCCGTCGCCCGGCTCTTCGGTGCGTGTCCGGGTTCCGGTCGGCCTGCCACGCAAGGCTGTCGCCATCCCCGTGAGCGCCATGCGCAAGGGTCCGGGCGGCGATCAGGTATTCGTGATTGAGCCGGACAAGAACGGTAAAAGCCGTGCGCACGTGCGGCAGGTCGAGAGTGGCGCGATGCTCGGCGACGAGGTCATGATTGAAACCGGCCTGTCTGCCGGCGAACGAGTGGCTGTCTCGGGGTCCTTCAAACTGCGAGAAGCCGCGCTCGTCGCGATCGCCGGCAGCCCCGAGGATGGGGGCAGGTCAGGTCAGGTGATCGTCGGCGAGCGCTGAGCGAGCCGGAACGACAGGGGAAGGACATCTGCATGCGCTCGTTCACCGACATCTTCATCAAGCACCCGGTGCTGGCGGTCGTTGTGAATCTCGTGATCCTGCTCGCGGGGTGGCGGGCGCTGACGACCCTGCCGTTGCAGCAATACCCGAAGATCGAGAGTTCATCCGTGATCATCACGACGGTCTACTACGGCGCCAGCGCCGAAACCGTCCGCGGCTTTCTCAGTACGCCGATCGAGCGGGTCGTCTCCGCGATCGGCGGTGTCGACTATGTGGAGTCAACCAGCCGAGCTGGTGTCAGCACCGTTACGGTGCACTTGAAGCTGAACCACAGCAGCACGGCGGCCCTGGCTGAGGTCACCGCGCGGCTCCAACAGGTACGATCCGAGCTGCCGGCGGAAGCCGAGCCGCCTGCGATCGAAATGCAACGCGCCGATCGCCCCTACGCGTCATTCTATCTCAGCTTCACCTCCACGGAGCGCAGTGTGCCGGCCGTCACGGATTGGCTGTTGCGCACGCTGCAGCCCCAACTCTCGACGTTGCCCGGTGTCCAGCGGGTCACCTTCGAAGGCGGCCGCCAGATCGCCATGCGGATTTGGATCGACCCCGATCGCCTTGCCGCGCTGAACCTTTCCCCCGGCGACGTACAGGCGGCCCTCAAGCGCAACAATTTCCTGGCGGCCGTCGGTCGAACAAAAGGCAACCTGGTGCAGATCAACCTGCTCGCGAATACCGACCTGCGCTCTGCCGTGGAGTTCGAAAACCTGATCGTCGCCGACCGGGGCGGCGCGATCGTGCGGCTGAGAGACGTGGCCCAGGTGGAGCATGGGGCCGAAGAGGCCGACATGGTCGCGAAGTACAACGAGAAAGAGGGTGTCTACCTTGGGATCTGGGCGCTGATCGGTTCGAACGAGATCGAGGTCGCGCACCGGCTGCGCGATGAAATGGAACGTATCAGGCCGACCCTGCCGAAGGACATCGATATGCAGCTCGTCTGGGACGGCACGATGTTCATGCGGAACGCGCTGACAGAGATCAGCAAGACGTTGTCGGAAACGATCCTGATCGTGGCGTTGGTCGTGTTTCTCTTCATGGGCTCGATACGCACGGCGCTCGTGCCACTCGTGGCCATGCCGGTCTCGTTGATCGGAGCGGCGACGTTCATGTTTGCGTTCGGCTTCAGCCTCAATCTCTTGACGCTGCTCGCGATCGTCTTGTCGGTTGGGCTGGTCGTGGACGATGCGATCGTTGTCGTGGAGAACGTCGAGCGGCACGTGCGCCTGGGCAAGTCTCGGATCGAGGCGGCGCTGGCCGGTGCGCGCGAGCTGATTGGTCCGATCATCGCTATGACGATCACGTTGGCCGCGGTCTACGCGCCGATCGGCTTCCAGGGCGGCTTGACCGGCTCGCTGTTCCTGGAGTTCGCGATTACGCTTGCCGTGGCGGTGGTCTTATCGGGGATCGTGGCGGTGACGCTGTCGCCGGTCATGAGTTCTCGATTTGTGCATCCTCAGGGCGAGGAAGGCCGGCTGACCGCCTTCGTCAACAGAAGGTTCGAAGAAGTGCGCCGTGTCTACGCCTGGCTGCTCGACCGTGCGCTGGAGATGCGCTGGGCGATCGTGGTGGCGTCACTGCTCATCATGATTTCGGTGTGGCCGTTGTACATGTTTTCGCGGCAAGAACTCGCTCCCGTGGAGGATCAGAGCCATATCAGCCTGTTTTTTGAAGCGTCGCCGGACTCCACCGTGGCCGCCACCAACCGCGAGCATCTGCAGATCGTGAGGACCATTACGTCCTTTCCCGAGACGGAATTCACGTGGTCGTTGACGACGGCATGGGGTGGATTTGGAGGCCTGGTTGCGAAGGACTGGCACGGACGGGCACGATCGACGGAGGAGATGTACGGTGCGGTGTTCGGCGCGGTATCGCAGGTGCCGGGCCTGCGCGTGTTCCCGCGCTTGGATCCGCCGCTGCCCACCCCCGGCCAGTATGACGTCGAACTTGTGCTGCAGAACGACGTGCCGGCCCAACAGATGCTCGAAACGGTCGGCGCAGTGCTCGGCGCCGGTTGGCAAAGCGGCAAGTTCTTGTATGTGGACACCGATCTCAAGATCGACCTCCCTGAGGCGCGTGTGGTGCTTGACCGTGAGCGTCTCGCCGACTTAGGGCTCGACCTGGCGGGGGTCGGCCGCGAGCTCGGCACACTCCTCGGTGGCGCGTATGTGAACCGGTTCAACTATTTCGACCGCAGCTACAAGGTCATCCCACAGATCGGCGACAAAGACCGCGCGACGGTCGATCCGCTCCTCGATCTCAAGATCAAGACCCCGGGCGGCCAGCTTGTGCCGGTTTCGACATTCACGCACATCGAAACGAGCACGGCGCCGCGCACCCTGAACCGCTTCCAGCAGCGCAACGCAGTACGAATCTTCGGCGGCGTCAAGCCGGGCGTCACCAAGGAAGAAGGGCTGCGCGTCCTCGAAGCCGCAGCCGCTGCAGCGAGCGGACCAGGCGTCGCCCTCGACTACGCGGGCGAGTCACGGCAGATCCGTCACGAGGGGTCTGCGCTCATTGTCACGCTCGGGTTCGCGATCGTACTCATCTATCTGGTGCTCGCGGCGCAGTTCCAGAGCTTTCGCGATCCGTTGATCGTCCTTACGGGCTCGGTACCGCTCGCGATTTCCGGGGCGCTGATCTTTACCTTCCTGGACCTGACCACGATCAACATCTACTCCCAGGTCGGGCTGATTACGCTGGTCGGACTGATCGCGAAGAACGGCATCCTCATCGTGGAATTCGCCAACACGCTGCAGGCTCGCGGTCTCTCGAAGGCCGCCGCGTTGCGCGAGGCGTCATTGACGCGACTGCGACCGGTGCTGATGACCTCGGCGGCCACCGTTTTCGGGCATCTCCCTCTGGTGCTGGCTTCGGGACCGGGAGCGGCTGCCCGCAACAGCATCGGCATGGTGTTGGTCACCGGCATGACCGTGGGCACGGTATTCACTCTCTTCGTCGTGCCGGTCTTCTATTCGCTGATTGCGGCACAGCACCAGCCGAGCCCGTCGCACGAGGAACGTGAGCGCAACGAACTGCTGACAGATGGAAACGGGCGGTCGCTTGAGCAGACAGCATCCGCTGGTTGAATGGTTGCTGAAGAAGGCCTGCGCCCATAGCGATAGAGCAATGACGCTTCATGCCGTATCAGCCGGCTAGCTATCCGAGCATCTACGAACGTCGGCTTGTATGTCGCACGTAGTCTTGGAAACCCACTCGATGATCCGTTCTTTCGTCTCCTGCCGATGGTTCGGCGAGTGCCGGGATATCGGCAGACCACCGTCGTCAGTGAGACGTGGCTACGATACGGGTCTCGATATATTTCGCTGAACAACAATGTGTTATGAAGGTGAACTCGCTCTCGACTGCTGGAATGCTCCTTGCCATCCCATATAGGCGAGGGGGAGAATCTATGTTGAAAATTACGACACTCATGAATGCAGAATCGACTGTTCTTAGGCTTGAGGGACGTTTGGCCGGACCTTGGGTACAGGAGCTGGAACGGTGTTGGGCCTCAACCGTCGGCATGCCGACGCACCACCCTCTGTCTGTAGACCTGTCAGCCGTGACCTATGTTGATTCAGACGGGAAGGATCTGCTGAAGAAGATCCATCGACAGGGGGCGACGCTCATCGCTTCCGGCTGTCTGACAAGTTGTATCGTGAATGAGATTGTGCAAGATGCTTGAAGGGGTGAACGTGCGAAGTGACAGGATGATTCCCGAAGAACGATTAATGGCAAACATGATGACACAGAATCGAGCACAGAGACTCATGTTCAGTCTGCTCGGTGTTCTGCTGATTCTCGGACTCCTCGGACTGCCTGGGTGCAAGCAGGAGGCAGCCTCTACGCCGGCTCGTCCTGTTCCGGAGGTGCCGGTGGTTACGGTGTCGTCTGGCACGATGCCGGATGAACCGGAGTTCATCGGTCAGACCGAAGCGTCGCGACCGGTCGAAATCCGCTCCCAGGTGACGGGTATCCTCAAAGAGCGGTTTTTTACTGAGGGGCGCGACGTCAAGCGAGGCGACCGGCTGTATCAAATCGATCCGATTCCGTTCAAAGCAGCCATGAGCAGCGCCAATGCCAGGGTGGCGCAGGCAGAGGCCAGGCTGGTGCAAGCCAAGCAAAATTCTGCTCGCGTGAAACCGCTGCTGGCAGAACAGGCCGTCAGCCAAAAAGATGTGGACGATGCGGTGGCGGAGGAAATGGCTGCCAAGGCGGCGCTGGAGGGAGCCAAGGGCGATCAGATGAAGGCCAAGTTCGATCTCGACAACTCGCTCATCACGGCGCCTATCAGCGGTCGGATCGAGCGGAGTCGGCTCTACGAAGGGCGCCTCATCTCCGCGCAGACCGATCTGCTGACCACGATCCACCAGTTAGATCCCATGTACGTGAATGCGAGCGCTCCGGAAACGTTTGTCCTCAAGCGATTCAGGGACCGCGCGACTCATCGGATCCAAGGTGCGACGCTTTATGAACTGCGTGGTGTCATCACCTTTACGGACGGCAGCACCTATGCACATGAAGGCAAGTTTGATTTGCTCGAAGTCGGCGTCCGCTCGGCTACCGGTACCAGGGACTTTCGCGTGATCTTTCCTAATCCGGAGAACGTGCTGTTCCCCGGACAGTTCGTGAAAGTCCGCATTTTGGGCGCCGTGAGAACCGGCGTCATCCTGGTCCCACAGAGCGCCGTCCAGCAGGGACCCAAGGGCCCCATCGTTTTTGTCGTCGGCCCAGACAATAAGGTGGAGATCCGCCCTGTTCGGGCCACGTCCTGGCGCGGCAATCAGTGGTCCATCGAAGACGGGTTACTCGAGGGAGAGCGGGTGATCATCGCGGGATTCCACATGATCGCGCCGGGCGCGCCGGTGAAAACCGTTCCCTATAATCAATCCGACCCGGCCGCTTCCGGCCAGCCGGCAGATGCGAAGCCGGAGCAGGCAAAATGATCCCGCACTTTTTTATCGATCGGCCGATCTTCGCTTCGGTCCTGTCCGTCGTGATTGTCGTCCTGGGATTGGTCTCTTTACAAGGCTTACCGATCGCCCAGTTTCCGGAAATCACGCCGCCCGTCATCCAGATCGATGCGGACTATCCGGGAGCGAGCGCGGAGGTGATCGCAGATTCAGTCGCGCGGCCGATCGAAGTGCAGCTTCCCGGCATCGACAACCTTCTGTACTACGATTCCACCAGCACCAATGACGGGCACATGACCATCAAGCTCACGTTCGAGATCGGGACGAACGTGGACATCGCGCAGGTACAGACTCAGAACCGCCAGAAGCTGGCGGAGCCCCAGTTGCCGCCCGAAGTTGTCCGTCAAGGCATTTCGGTCAAGAAAGTGTCGCCGGACCTGCTGGCGGTCGTGGCGCTCAGTTCCAGCGACCCCACGAAAGATACGGTCTTCGTCTCCAACTATGCGCTCCTCAACGTCATCGATAATCTCAAACGAATACGTGGCGTCGGAGACGCCGTGGTCTTTGGCGGGCAAAATTATTCGATGCGCCTGATCCTGAACCCGACCAGGATGGCGCAACTCAGCCTCACGCCGACCGACATTGCCAATGTTGTCCGCGAACAAAATCGGGACTTTCCTGCCGGGACAATCGGGCGGGAACCGGCGCCGAAGGGTACCGAACTGACGATCCCGGTGATCACACAAGGCCGTCTCACGGACGTGAAGGATTTCGAGGAGATGATCGTGAGGGCGCTCCCCGACGGGTCGATGATCCGCTTAAAAGATGTCGCGAAGATCGAGCTGGGCGCTCAATCCTATAGTCTCGAGGGCCGGTGGAACGGCAAACCCAACGTGTTTCTCTTGACCTTCTTGTCGCCGGGTGCCAATGCCCTCGACACGGTGAAGCGAGTCAGGAAGGAAATGGACACGGTCTCGAAGAGTTTTCCCCACGGGGTCTCGTACGATATCCCGTACGACACGACCAAATTTATCGAAGTGTCGATCAAAGAAGTGGTCAAAACTCTGGCGCAAGCCATGGTGCTGGTCATCCTCGTCGTGTATCTGTTTCTCCAAAGTTGGCGCGCAACGCTAATCCCGGGCGTGGCCGTGCCGGTGTCCCTCATCGGTACCTTTGCCGGCATGCAGGCACTCGGATTTTCGATCAACACCCTCACCCTCTTTGGGATGGTCCTTGCCATCGGGATGGTAGTCGATGACGCCATCGTGGTGGTGGAGAACGTCGAGCGCCACATCAGAGAGGGTCTCTCGCCAAAGGATGCCGCCAAGAAGGCGATGGATGAGGTCAGTGGACCAGTGATCGCGATCGTACTGGTACTCTGCGCCGTATTCGTGCCGGTGGCTTTCTTGGGCGGGATTACCGGTGAGCTCTATAAGCAATTTGCCATCACCATCGCCATCTCCGTCATCATCTCCGGGATCACCGCCCTCACGCTCAGCCCAGCCCTCTGCTCCCTGGTGCTGAAGCCAGGCCACAGCCAGCGTGGAGGCTTTTTCGGTGTCTTCAATCGATTATTCGGTTGGACGCAGGCTCGCTATACAGCCGTCGTGGGGACGCTCCTCAACCGCTCGGTCTTATCATTGGTGCTCTTTGGCATTATCGGCCTCTTCGCCGCCGGGCTGTTTAAGACGATTCCCTTCAGCTTCTTGCCGGAAGAAGACCAGGGCTACTTCATCACGATCGTCCAGTTGCCGGATGGGGCATCGAAGCAACGAACCGATGCGGTGCTGAGTAAAATTGAAAACTACTTTCTCTCGGTTCCCGCGATCCATTCGACCGATGCGTTGTCCGGCCAGAACTTCGTCTTCGGCACCAGAGGGCCGAACGCAGCGACGATGTTTCTGCCCTTGCATCACTGGGACGAACGAGAGGGACCGCGGAACCACGTGAAGGCCCTAATCGGCGCCGCGTATGGAGAATTCGCAAAAATCCCTGAGGCGCTGATCTTGGCCTTTAACGCCCCATCGATCCGAGGACTCGGCGCCACAGGCGGATTTTCCCTCCAGCTTCAAGATCCCAGCAGCGGGGACTTCAACAAGTTTGCCGGCGTGACCCAAGAGTTTCTCGTCAAGGCCAGACAGCACCCGGCGATCGGAGCGGTCGGCTCCAGTTTTCGCGTGAGCGCCCCACGAATCTTTGCCCATGTGGATCGAGAACGAGCCAAATCGCTGGGTGTGCCGATCTCCGAAGTATTCGACACACTGCAGGCCTATTTCGGCAATCTCTACATTAATGACTTCCTCAAATTCGGCCGTGTCTATCGGGTGCAGACGGAAGCCGAGGCACAATTCCGATCCTCGCCAGAGGATGTCGCCAAGATCTACGTGCGCGCCGTGACTGGACAGAGATCCACGATGATTCCACTCGATACCGTGGTGACGACGGAATTCACGAGTGGACCGGATCCAGTCACCCATTTCAACGGCTATAACACGGCCCTGGTCTTGGGAGCGGCGGCTCCGGGATACAGTTCTGGACAGGTGCTCGATGCGTTGGATCAGGTGGCCAAGGAAGTGCTGGTTCCCCAAGGATATGGGATCGACTGGAGCGGGATCTCCTACCAGGAACGCATGGTCGGGCAGCAATCATTGCTTGCCTTTGGCTTCGGCTTGCTGATGGTGTTTCTTGTGCTGGCCGCGCAGTATGAGAGTTGGGCCGTACCGTTTGCCGTGCTCCTCGCCGTGCCCTTTGGTATTTTTGGAGCCTTGTCCGCCGTGTGGGTGATGGGGATGAGCAACGATATCTACTTCCAAATCGGATTGGTCACGCTGATCGGGCTCTCCGCCAAAAACGCCATTCTGATCGTCGAGTTCGCGAACAAACGCTACGAAGCCGGATACTCCCTGGTCGATGCCGCGATGGAAGCCGCCAAGATCCGGTACCGGCCGATCGTGATGACCTCGATGGCCTTTATTCTGGGCGTCGTGCCATTAGTGCTCGCCACCGGCGCGGGCGCAGCGAGTCGTAACTCCATTGGCACCGGCGTGTTCGGTGGTATGGTGGCTGCCACGTTCCTTGCCATCAACTTCGTGCCGTTCTTTTTTGTGCTGGTGCGGAAACTCAGTCGGCGCGATGCCGATCAAGCGGGTCCTCGTCCCGGGACAAGCTCAATTCCGTTAGGGATAGAAGGAGGAGAGTGATATGCGCAGCCTCGTCCTCGCAGTCTTTTCGTTGCTCTTGTTCGCGTGCGCGATGGGACCCGACTATTCACGTCCCGACATTTCCATCTCCGAGTCCTTTCGCATGGCTGAAGAGCCGAAAGATCTGCCTTCTCTGGCGAATATGCCGTGGTGGGAACTCTACCAGGACGAAGAACTCCGACGTTTGATCCGTATCGCACTCGAAGAGAACAAAGATCTTAAACGAGCGGTCGCCAGTATCGACGAATTCCAGGCCCGCCTGTACACGGCTCGAATGGACTTTGCCCCTCAACTCAGCGCGACGGGCAATCTTCCCGTCGCTCGCCTGGGCGGCGTGACCTTCCCCGGTTTTCCCAGCCCCTTTGCCCATTATATGCAAGGATCTCTGTCCTGGGAGATGGATATCTGGGGGCGGATCCGCAGGGCAAATGAGGCAGGCCTGGCAGAACTCTTGGCTCGAGAAGAGAACCGACGAGCCGTCACGCTGCAAATTGTGGGTGGCGTGGCACAGTCGTATTTCGATCTTCGGCAATTCGACATGCAGTTGGAGATCGCCAAGCGCACGTTGCTGGCATGGGAGGAGTCGGTGAGAATCGGTCAAGCACGGCTTCGGCAGGGACTGATCAACAAGCTGGATGTTGACCAATTCGAGGCGGAGCGGGAGAATGCCGCGGCTCGCATTGCGGAGCTGAAGCGTCAGATGATTCAGAAAGAAAACGAGCTCAGCGTGCTGCTGGGAAGGAATCCCAGTCAAATTGCCAGGGGACGATCGCTGACCGAACAAATCATGCCGCCTGTGGTGCCCGCCGGTCTTCCCTCAGAATTGCTCCAACGCCGACCGGATGTCGTGGCGGCGGAGCAACAATTGGTTGCGGCCACAGCCAGGATCGGGATGGCGAAAGCTGAACGATTTCCCAAACTGTCGCTCACGGGACTTCTCGGTGTGGCGAGTCCGCACCTGACGGACTTTGTGTCGCCGTCGACCAGTTTCGGAGTCCTCGCCCCGGTACTGACCGGCCCCTTGTTGAATGCCCAAACGTTAGGGTTTCAACAGAAGGCCGTCGAAGCCCAAGCCAAACAGGCTGTGGCCCAGTATGAACAAACGGTTCTCGTCGCGTTCAGGGAGGTTGAAGACGCGTTGGTGGGGGTCAGCACGGCCCGTGAGCAGGCGGCCGCCCAGGAAAGACAGGTCAATGCCTTACGGTCGGCCTTGAATCTTGCCAATTTGCGATACAAGGGCGGCTTGGCAAACTATTTGGATGTCCTCATCGCGCAGCGGAGCCTGTTTGTGACGGAATTGGCCTTGGCCGATACCCATCGGCTTCATCTGGTGTCGATCGTGCAACTCTACAAGGCCCTAGGCGGTGGCTGGTCGCCCACCCCCACTGATGGCGCCGTGCCCATATCCCCAAGACTAGAACAATCCAGCAAGTGAAGACGATGCCAATGATCTGAATCCTTCGGGTACTCACAAGGTTGTCCATCGCAGGCATGTCCAGGAAAACCGTTTTGATCGTCGCGCCTATCTTGATTGTAGTCGCCGCCGGCATCTATGCCGTGCAGCGATTCGTCATCTCGCACGGCCTGCCCGAGGGATTGATTCAGGCGAACGGCCGGATCGAGGGAGACCACATCACGATCGCGAGTAAGTTCCCGGGGCGGGTTCAGGAATTGCTCGCGCGAGAAGGTGACACGGTTCACGCAGGCCAAGTCCTTGTCCGTTTGGACGATGTGCAGACTCGGACCCGCGTCGAGCAGGCTCGCCGCGGGTTCGAGGCGCTTGAATCCCAGGTCCAAGCCGCTCACACGTCCTTGGCCGTACTGAATCTTGAAGTGCCACTGGCCATCGAAACCGCCGATGCAGGCATCTCAAGCGCTCGTGCCTCCGTCGACCAGGCCAGGGCTGTGGAGGATGAGGCGCGCCGTGACGTGGAACGGATGCGGCCGCTCATCGCTGAACAGGCGGTCTCGCGACAGCAGGTTGACCAAGCCGAGGCCCGATGGAGCGTGGCCAAGAGCGAGATCACTACCGCCCGATCGAAACTCACACAGTCCGTCAAGGAGTTAGCGCAGACGGAGCTGGGTTGGAAACGTATCCGAACCAAGGAAAACGAGGTGGTAACGTGGGAGCGCCAGCGGGATCAAGCCGAGGCGGCATTGGCCGAGGCGGAGAGTATCCTGGCCGATCTGACCATTGTCGCGCCGACGAGTGGCACGATCACGACCCGCATGGTGGATACAGGAGAAGTGGTGATAGCCGGCGCTCCTTTATTGGAGTTGGTTGATTTGGATCACCTGTACTTAAAAGTCTACGTGCCGGAGGTGCAGATTGGAAAGCTGCGGCTCGACTTGCCGGCCCGCATCTATACTGACGCTTTTCCGGATCAGCCGTTCGATGCGACTGTTCGTTACATCGCGTCCCAGGCCGAATTCACGCCGAAAGAGGTTCAGACGCCGGACGAGCGCGTGAAGCTCATTTATGTCGTGAAACTGTACCTGATAGCCAATCCCGATCATCGGCTGACGCCAGGCCTGCCTTCCGATGCGGTCATTCGCTGGCAGGACGATGTGACGTGGGTCAAACCTAGATCATGAGCGTGTCAGTAGAGACGACTACGACTCAGCCCCTCGTTCGGGTCACTGCCTTGGCGAAGCAGTACCGTAAACACAAGGCCGTCCAAGGCATCGATCTGTCGATTCGCCAGGGGGAGATTTATGGCTTGATCGGACCTGATGGGGCCGGCAAAAGCAGTCTGATGAAGGTGATTGCCGGAGTGCTGTCCTACGAGGCCGGAGCGGTCGAGGTCTTCGGGATCAAGGTCGACTCGGAGCCGGCTGCGGAAAAGATCAAGCACCGCCTCGGCTTTCTGCCCCAAGGGCTCGGCCTCAATCTGTATCCCGAGCTTTCAGTTGAGGAAAATGTCGACTTCTTCGCCCGACTGCGGCTCGTGCCCGAACGCGACCTTGCTGACCGCAAAGCCCGACTCTTGGCCATGACCCGCCTCGATCGCTTTCAAGATCGTCCCATGAAACACCTCTCCGGCGGCATGAAGCAGAAGCTCGGACTGATTTGCACGCTGATTCACGAACCTGAACTGGCGATTTTGGACGAACCCACCACAGGGGTCGATCCGGTGTCCCGTAGAGACTTCTGGGCCATTCTGACCGAACTGGTTCAGGAGCGCGGAATGACCGCACTGGTGTCCACGGCCTACATGGATGAAGCGGCGCGTTTCCATCGGCTGTCGTTCTTATCGAACGGACGTGTCCTGACCTCAGGCACGCCGTCTGAAGTGCAATCACTGGTGCCGGGCAGCGTGGTGACGTTCCGGGCCTCGCCTCAGCTCGAAGCACTGACCAGACTCAAGAAGGTGTTCTCCCAGGTCGAGGCCAAGGGGCCATTCATTCATGTCTTCACGGAAGAAACAGAGCACGCCACGGCAAAGCAACGCATTTCGGCCGGTCTGGGCGACATCGAGGCGGGCGATGTCCGCGTGGGTGACCCGGATCTCGAAGATGTGTTCGTGGCGCTCTTGCTTCGCGAGGGCCATCTCAAGGAAGCGGGCAGCGTGTTTCTTCACTCCTCAACGAAGGCGAACCATGACGGGCTGGCGATCGAAGCGAAAGAGCTCGTCCGCGATTTCAATTCCTTCCGGGCGGTCGACCGAATCAGTTTTCAGGTCAAACAAGGAGAGATCTTCGGCTTGTTGGGAGCCAACGGTGCAGGGAAAACGACCGTGATCAAAATGCTCACCGGCATCTTCCCGCCGACGGGGGGTGAAGGCTGGGTCGCGGGCGCGGACATGCGCAAAGCCGGAGGTGTCATCAAGGAACGGATCGGCTACATGTCGCAAGCCTTTTCGCTCTATCTCGACCTCACGGTCGTCGAGAACATTCGGCTCTTTGCCGGCATCTATGGTCTGGACAAGCAAGAAACGCGTGAACGGCTCGAGTGGATCATTCGCATGGCGGGGTTGGCCGGATACGAGTCCAACCTGACTGGCCGTCTTCCGATGGGCGTGCGCCAGCGTCTTGCGCTAGGCTGCGCGTTGGTTCATCGCCCACGCGTCTTGTTCCTGGACGAGCCGACCTCCGGTGTGGATCCGCTTGGCCGTCGGCACTTCTGGGATATTTTGTCCCAACTCTCGCGGGAGGAGGGAGTGGCAATTCTCATCACCACTCACTACATGAGCGAAGCGGAACATTGCGATCGCCTCGCGCTCATGTATGCGGGTCGGGTAGTCACCGAGGGCTCTCCGGGTGAAATGAAGCGTCAGGTACAGCAGGAAGCCGGGCAGCTCTTGGAAGTCATTGCCGATCAGCCTGACAAAGCGTTGGTCTATTTGCAGCGGGCGGGCTTTCACGGGGCAGCCCTCTTTGGGACAAGAATCCATTTGTTTTGCCGTGACACGGTGCGGGATGCGGAATGCGTCTCCCAGACACTGGCGACGAACGGGGTGACAATCAAGTCGGTGACAACACGGCCGCTCAGTCTCGAGGACGTCTTCGTGTACAAAGTGATGGCGCTGGAAAAGCAGGAACGCACATCCAGACCCGGGAACAGCGTATGAATCTGCGCCGAATTGCCGCAGTGGCCTCCAAGGAATGGCGGGAGACCGTTCGGGACCGGATGTTTTTTCTTCTGGCATTCCTCCTGCCGATCCTCTGGATGCTGGTCTTCGGCTACGGGCTTGTGCTGGATGTGGAGAACATCCCATTCGCTGTGGTGGATCGGGACCGCAGTGCCCTGAGCCGTGATTATCTGTATCGCTTTTTTGAGTCGCGCTATTTCAGTTTTCAGGGCTATCTCACGAGTGAGAGGGAGGTCGATGCCTTGCTCCAGAGCGGCAAGATCAGGGCCGCCATCATTGTTCCCGAGAAATTCGAGGAGCGCCTGCTGGCGGGGCAGCCGGTCGGCATCCAGACCCTGATTGATGGAACGTTTCCGCTTCGGACGGACATCACCAAAGGTTATGTGATCGCCATCAACAGCGCCTTCAGCGAAGAGAGGCTCATCGAGTTCTTCTCCCGCCGAAGTGGAATTTCCCGCCCACAGGCCGAGGTTCGGGTACGGCCCATCAAGCTGGAGGTGCGCTATCTCTACAACGAAGAGGTTCGGAGTACCTGGTCCATGGTGCCGGCGCTTGTAATGTTTACCTTGATGCTCTCGTCTCCCTTGTTGACGGCGCTGGGGATCGTCCGAGAGAAAGAGACCGGCTCCATTTATAACATATACAGCTCAACGGTGACCCGGATCGAATTTCTCGCCGGCAAGCTGCTCCCCTATGTGCTGATTTCCTGGGTGAACGCCCTGGTCCTGTGGGTTATGGCCACCCTATGGTTCGGCGTGCCGTTTAAAGGTAACCTGCCGTTCTTTCTCGCAGCCTCGTTCGTGTTCGTGCTGAGCAGCACCGGGATCGGCCTGCTCGTGTCGCTGCTGGTCCGTACCCAGATCGCGGCCCTTCTCATTACGATGGTTGTGAGCATCCTCCCGACAATCCTGTACTCCGGCCTGATTGTTCCCGTCTCCTCCCTGAGTCCCGGCTCGCAGATCCAGGCTCACCTGTTTCCAGGCATGTACTACACCAACATTGTCCGCGGAGCGTTTTTGAAAGGGGTGGGTCCTGAGGTGTTATGGGTGGACGTCCTCGCCCTGGCCGTGTACGCCGCGGTCTTGCGAATCGTCGGGTACCGGCTCTTTACGAAGAGGCCACGATCATGAAGTCTGTGCGGGGACCTAGTTCACAACGCGCCGTCATCTGGTGGCGTCGTTTGGCAGTGATGACCCGAAAGGAGATGCTTCAGTTGTTTCGGGACGTGCCGATCGTCGTCTTCCTCGTTTACTCCTTCACGCTGGCGGTTTACATCACAGGGAATGGCCTCCGGTCACAACTGCACAATGCGAGTCTGGCGGTTTACGACGCCGACCACAGCTTCTCGTCGCGTGAACTCATTCACAGTTTCCAAGCTCCCTTCTTTCGTCTGGAAGGGGAGATCGCCGATCCTCGAGAAGGTCTTCGCCTGCTGGACCTGGGCAAAGCGATGGCGATCTTGGAGATCCCGCCACGTTTCCACGAACAGCTCGTGGCGGGGGAGCCCACGGCGGTGCAACTGCTCGTCGATACGACCAACTCGCCGCAAGGTCTTTCCGCCGCGAGCTATGGTGCGCGGATCGTTGCACGGTTCGGACAGGAGACTGCGCTGGCGCGAGTCGGGAGTTCAGAGGAGTCGTCACAGAACTTGCCGGTGATCGAGAGCGACTATCGGGTCTGGTACAACCCGGACCAGAACGAGGCCTGGTTCGAGTCCATCTCACATCTCCTCCGTCAGATTACAATCTTTGCGATTCTACTTCCCGCAGCAGCCCTGGTTCGGGAGAAAGAGCGGGGCACGGTGGAGCAACTATTGGTCTCACCATTGACGCCGTTGCAAATCATGTTGCCCAAGGTACTGTCGATGACGGTAGTGATTCTCTGCGCCACGGCGGTCGGCCTGTTCGGGATCATGCAGCCGGTGTTCGGGGTGCCGATCAAAGGAAGCATCGCGTTGTTTTTCAGCCTCACGGCCCTGTTCGTCTTCACCACTGCCGGCATGGGGTTGGCTGCCGCGACGCTGGCGAGGAATCAAGCGCAAGTGGGTATGATGACGCTGCTTGTGGTCGCCCCAATGTTGTTGTTGTCAGGCCTCATGGCGCCGATGGAGGCCATGCCGGCATGGGTTCGTGGCCTCATGGTGCTGTCGCCTCTGCGCTATTTCATCGAGATCACTCACGGGATTCTTTTGAAGGGGGCTGGCTTGAGCATCTTGTGGGACGCAGTGCTCGCGATGGCGGTGCTTGGCGCAGCGTTGTTCGGCTTCGGCATGTGGCGTTTCCGGAGACAGTTTGAGTGAGGCGACGGAACGCTGCACCGCAAGGGCTCCGACGGTCATTGCGATCAGGATCAGCACAACAGCCAGGACGGTTGATCTGGACCCACTTGCGGTGGACAGTCTTGTGAGTGCGGGAGGGATTCAAATTGTCGGCATCGCCTTCACCTGCTGGACGTTTCGAGGCGCGGCGGAGTGGGCACGTCGTTATAATAACGGTGGTCGAGCGGCACCCGCCGGCTCTACCTGGTGTCCATCATCCAGCTCTACAAGACCTTAGGTGTCGGCTGGTCGCCAGAGCAATCCGCTATCAGGGAGCAGTGCTCTCCCTCGCGCGACCAGCAGAAGAGTTGATTCGATACAAACTCTGATTGAAGTCGAAAGGATGAACAATGGAGAAACCTGCCCAGACGCAATTTCCCATTCACGAGCTGTTGAAAAAGCGATGGAGTCCGCGCGTGTTCGACGAACGACCGGTGGAAGCAGATAAGCTTCTGAGCCTTTTCGAAGCGGCACGATGGGCGCCCTCATCGAATAACGGGCAGCCCTGGCGATTCCTGGTCTCCACGAACAAGAACAAGGCTGAGTACGATCGGTTGTTCAACTGCCTGGTCGAAGGCAATCAGAAATGGGCGCATCGTGCACCGGTGCTGCTGCTGTCCGTGGCGAAACTGCAGTTCGAGGATGGCTCAGCGAATCGCCACGCGCTCCACGACACGGGCATGGCGGCAGAGAATCTCGTCATCCAGGCCACAGCGCTCGGGCTTGTGACCCATCAGATGGCGGGGTTTCGAATCGATCAGGCACGAGCGGACTGTGGGATTCCTGATGGCTATGAGCCGGTGGCCATGATGGCGATCGGTTATCCAGGCGATCCTGCCCTGTTGTCTGATCGTCTGCGTGCCAGAGAAATTCAAGCAAGAGTCCGCAAACCAATTACAGAATTTGTGTATTCAGCAACCTGGGAGCAACCGTTGCCCCTTCTCCGATAAAGAGTGAATCGCGTCGCACTCCAAGGGTAGAATCAATACGTTTCGGCGACGAAGCGAAGATGGGCATCAGTCATACAGAGGAAAGGTAAAGAAAGTATCATGACGTCACTCAGTGGAAAAGTTGCGATCGTGACGGGGGCCTCCAGCGGGATTGGACGGGCGATTGCAGAACGACTGGCCGAAGATGGAGCGATTGTGGTGGTGAATTATGGAACGAGCGGAGAGAAAGCTCAACAGGTTGTTACGGGCATTCAGGCCAAGGGTGGGAAGGCCGTCGCCGTCCAATCCGACATGAGCCAGGTCGCAGAGGCGCGCCGTCTTGTGAGGGAGACTGTGAAGCAATTCAGCCGGCTTGACATCCTCGTCAACAATGCCGGGAGGTTTATGCCCAAAGCGCTGCTCGACACAACCGAGGAAGACTTCGATCAGATCATCGCCTTGAACGCCAAAGGTCCCTATTTCGCGATGCAGGAAGCGGCCAATGTGCTTAAAGATGGTGGCCGCATCGTGAATATTTCGACCGATGGAACCCATTTGAGTTTTCCTGGTGCGACGGCCTATCTTGGCAGCAAGGGCGCATTGGAACAGTACACGAAAGGATTGGCGCAGGAACTCGCTCCACGAGGGATTACCGTCAATACGGTCTCACCGGGTTTTACCGAGACTGGCATGATGACGGACCAATTTCGCCAGATCGGCATACAGATGTCGCCCTTGAAGCGGCTTGGTCTCCCAAAGGATATTGCTGACGTAGTCGCGTTCGTTGTCAGTGAAGAGGCTCGGTGGTTGACGGGCCAGAATATTCACGCCGGCGGCGGCATTGTCATGTAGCAGGATGCTGAAAAAGTCCGCCAGCTTCGTTCTCGCATCGCTCAGAGGCTCAACGTACCGAAGCGTAGGCTTCGCCTCTTCGCTCGCTGCGGCCTTGTTGCCATCGGTGCCAATATGGAATATTCCAATAATATATTGTGTATAAACCGAGTTTGTCACAGCCTTGTAGGAGGAAACGGATGGGGCGGCAGAATATTTCCACTGGTGGTCCGTGGGAGAGCAAGCTTGGGTACTCGCGAGCGGTACGGGTCGGGGCTTCGATATCCGTTTCCGGCTCGACGGCCATGACTCAATCTGGTCTGGTCGGCAAGGGAGATCCCTATGCTCAGACGATTCAGACGTTGAAGACAATTGAAGCAGCTCTCAAGCAGGCCGACGCCTCGCTTGCCGATGTGGTCCGGACGCGTATCTACTTGGTGAACATCGATCAATGGCAGGATGTCGGTCGGGCTCATGGCGAAGTATTTGGCTCGATTCGTCCGGCGACAACGATGGTGGAAGTGAAACGGCTGATCGATCCGGAGATGTTGGTCGAGATCGAGGCCGATGCCATTTTGAGCCAGGGACAATAATCAAGGTGGCCGCGTGAGTGTTCAAATGAATCGACAGGCACCGGAAATCAAGCATCTCGCCAAGATGGATCCGGTCATGCGTCGGTTGATCCGTGAGGTGGGTCCCTTCACATTAACTCCTCGATCGAAGCGGTCACCGTTTGAATCGCTGGCACGAGCGATCGCCTACCAACAACTGCATGAGAAAGCGGCGGAGAGTATTTTGCGCCGTTTCGTTGCCTTGTTTCCAACAAAGCGATTCCCTCAACCGGACGATCTCCTCGCAATGGACGAGCAGGCTATTCGTTGGGCAGGCTTTTCACAAGCCAAGGTTGCAGCGCTCCGTGATCTGGCCGCCAAAACGCTCGATGGTACCGTGCCGACCGGCGCCATCGTTCGTAAGCTCGACGACGAGGTGATCATCGAGCGGCTCATCGCGGTTCGAGGGATTGGCCGTTGGACGGTCGAAATGTTGCTGATCTTCCAACTGGGACGGCCGGACGTTCTGCCGGTTGACGACTTTGGTGTGCGCAATGGATTCCGCATCGCCTATGGGAAGCGTTCGATGCCGATGCCGAAAGAGATGCTGCGATATGGGGAACGTTGGAAGCCCTATCGCACGGCTGCAGCCTGGTACCTCTGGCGGGCGGCCGATCAAGCAAAAGTAGCTAAGAAGGTTACAGGTGGCGACGCATAAAGGTTGAACCATGGCCGATGAGAAAAAACGACTCGATTCCAATGTCGCGGGCAATTTTTATGTCGATGCGACCTGCATCAACTGCGACACTTGCCGGCAGTTGGCGCCGATGAGTTTCGAAGAAGTCGGTAAGTTTTCCGCGGTCACCAAACAGCCGGCCGATGAGGGGCATTCTCATCAGGCCTATCAAGCGCTCCTCGCCTGCCCGGTCGGCTCGATCGGCGCCGAGCACAGCGACCAGTTGCGGATGAAAGAAGCTATGGCGAGCTTCCCGCTCCAACTTGAAGACGGGGTGTCGTACTGCGGTTTCAATTCGGAGAAGTCGTTCGGCGCAAATAGCTTCTTCATCGAACATCCGGACGGCAACTGGCTCATTGATTCCCCGCGGTATCTCAAACATCTTGTCGAGGCCTTTGAACACAAGGGTGGCATCGCGTATATCTTTCTCACGCACAAAGACGATGTGGCCGATGCAGAGAAGTATGCCGCACACTTCGGCGCGAAACGGATAATTCATCGGGCGGACGGCGAAGCAGTTCCGGGTGCAGAATGGATCATCGAAGGGGCTGACAGTATTCAAGCCATGCCGCAGTTCCAGATCATTCCTGTGCCGGGCCACACGGCAGGCAGCATGGCCTTGCTCTACAAGAACCGGTTTCTCTTCACGGGAGATCATCTCTGGTGGGACTCCGCACAGAAGAGACTTAGTGCTCCAAGCCAGCTGGTGTGGAGGAAGCATGTCCTGATGGACTCCATCCGGAAACTTCTCGACCATCCATTCGAGTGGGTGCTGGCCGGACATGGGGGTCGGATTCGCTTGTCGGCTGACGAGATGCGCGCACAGCTGCGGGCCCTAATCGAGCGCCGCGAGACCACCAGGGTCGTGCCATAGCGATGTTCACACGTTTCGTTCTGTGGATCGACCGCAACATTCTTTCCCTCGGCCGTGAGATGCGGCTCTCCTATCTACCGCCGCTCATGGTCTACATGGCCTACGGGATTTCCGGCCTCACCGGAATCGTTGGCACCTTCTTTGTCAAAGACTACCTCGGCCTCTCCGCATCCTTCCTCGCGGCGCTGGGATTTTGGGCCGGCATTCCCTGGGCACTCAAGATGCCGATCGGGCATCTTGTCGATCTTTTGTGGCGCTGGAAAGGCTGGCTTGTGGGACTTGGAGCCAGTTTGCTGGCTGCCAGTCTTGGGATCATGGCGGCATTGATCGGAAGTCGAGAAGCGATGACCGCGATCTTGCCGGCGGAAGTGTGGTTTGTGGTCAGCACATTGCTCGGGCCGATCGGCTACGTGGTGCAAGACGCGGTTGCGGATGCGATGACGGTCGAAGCCGTGCCACGAGTGGATGCGCAGGGTCAGCCGTTCGACCAGCCGACACTCAAGCTCATGCACACCACCATGCAGACGCTTGGGCGCGTGGCCATCATCGGCGGCGGGGTTCTGGTGGCGATGATCAACGTGTATGTCTTCACGGGGGTCGAAGGGCTTCCGCAGGCAGAGATCGTTCGGCTCTACAAACAGGTCTATCTGATGGCGCTCGTCATTCCTTTCGTTTCAGTCCTCGGGCTGGCGATGGCGTGGTGGCTGCGGCGACAGCATCGGCATCAACTTACTCAACAGGGCTTCTCGCGTGAACAGGCCATGCAGATGATGGATGCACGGGAATCGTCTGGTGAACCGACGAGGCCGAATTGGTGGATTCTTGGCGGGAGCCTCGCTTTCGTGCTGTTTACGCTGACGGTCGGATTCGGCGGCTTCTCTTATAGCGAAGAGATTGTCTTTGTCGGTTCGATGGCCATCGTTTTGCTCTTGATGGCCCGGCTGGTGCGAGAGCTGGAGCCGGACAAGCGATTCACCCTGGTTGGGACGGCGGTCGTGGTCTTTATATTCCGGGCAATCCCAGGGACCGGGCCAGGAACGACCTGGTGGATGATTGATCAGCTGAAGTTCGATCAGCAGTTTCTCTCGATCCTCTCGCTCATCGGCAGCACCTTAACCTTGGTTGGCATGTTCGTGTTTCGCCGTTTCATGGCCGAGCGCTCGATTGCCTATGTCGTGGGGTTTCTTACGGTGATCGGAACTATCCTGACCCTCCCGATCGTGAGCATGTTCTACGGTTTGCACGAATGGACGGCGAGAATCACAGGAGGGGTGGTCGATGCACGATTCATTGCGCTGGTCGATACGGCGTTGGAATCGCCGCTCGGTCAGATCTCTATGATTCCGATGCTGGCCTGGATTGCGAACAGTGCGCCTGCGAACTTGAAAGCCACATTTTTTGCCGTGATGGCTTCATTTACGAATCTGGCCTTATCGTTGAGCCAACTCGGTACCAAGTACATGAATGAGATTTATGTGGTCAGTCGGGAAGTCCGTGACCAGGTTTCCGGCGCCATTCAAACGCCTGCCGACTATAGCCAGCTTGGTTTGCTCCTCATCGCGCAATTGGTTCTTGGCCTGGCCCTCCCCTTCGCCGCGATTGTGTTTGCCAAGGTGACCCGCTTCAAAAGCGCATGACGATTCTGCTGCAATCGCAGATCCGCTGCTGCGACAAGCCTGGCCACTGCCGAGCGTGGCCAGGCCAACGGGCTCATCGCATAGTCCCTCAACGTACTTCTCCGGTACGCCTCGGTCCTGCGCGCCTCCGCGCGTCGGGCTCGCGACGCGGCTTTGGATTTCGCCACGAACCGTCGCGAGGAAAGAGTTCGTGATCGTGGGACGATGGAGCCGTTGACATGGCCTATGGCTTCTCGCTAGGGTCCAGCGTCTGATGTTGTGTCGTGCTTCAAGACTATGGGGTAGTAGCGATGGCAATTGATAAGCAGCACATCCTTAACAAGATTAAACGAGTCGCAAAAGCAAATGGCGGCAAGTCTCCAGGCATCCTGCGGTTCAAGAGCGATACAGGAATAAAGAAAAGTGATTGGTACCCGGATCACTGGCTCCGATGGGGTGATGCACTGAGAGAGGCAGGCTTCTCTCCAAATGAGATGGAAATAGCATGGACTCCCGAAGCGCTTCTGGAGAAGTATATTGCCCTTATCAAGAAATTGGGCCACTTTCCATACTATAAGATCGGGATGACGAACGCGGTTGGGAGAAGGCAATGTGAATTAGCGATTCAACTCCCAGAAAAATGTCAATACCGTTCACGTGATCAAGACCGACGATCCGAGAGGGATTGAGGCCTATTGGCACAAACGGTTCGAGGCTAAACGTGGTAATGGTGAATGGTTTGAACTGACGGCAGAAGATATCAAAGCCTTCAAACGCCGCAAGTTCATGTAGCTTTGCTATGACCTGTCAATTCTGGCCCCTCCCTAGCATCTCCTTGACCTGTGCGGTATCATGAGCAGCTGAAACAAGCTGGATTGGAACGGAAGAACCTGCTTCATCCAGACAGGTTGTTCAAAATGGCCGTCCAGCAAGGCCGCAGCGAACGAAATGCCGAGGCGTACTTTCCAGTACGTTGAGGCGTTGAGCGATGCGAGAACGCAGCCAGAAGCCTTTTTCAACATCCGACCGAAAGGGGGGCGACCGGAATCGACGGGGATACTAAAGTCAGCGGTGCATGTCGAGCTCTCGGGGTCTCGTAAATCCTCCGGGAAAATGTAACTGCCAATCAAGAACTGGCACTCGCAGCTTAATTAACTGCGACGTTCCTCCACCTGAGGCCCGCGGGGGTGGTCGGAGCGCGATACAGCGGGCTGGTCCAAGGCTGGTGCTCAGCGGCTGAGGACGAGACAATACTGGGCTAGTGGCCAGTCTAAGCTAGCCGGTGGGCGTGGGTGGCTGCGAAATTAAAACGATCGGCTACACATGTAGATCCGTTGTGCTGAAGGTCTTCGGACCCGGGTTCAACTCCCGGCGCCTCCACCAAACCGCACTTCGTGCGTGCCGCTGGCCTCTTTATCGAATTATCATATTTGAGGCCAGCGGATAAACACCTCAAGGGTTTGTCTCTGAGTATGCTCGACCCCGCGCCTCCAATGTGCGCGGGGATAGTTCACTACCTCCAGTGAATGCGATCAAGCGGTGCACCTCTCGGCGCCTCTTTTACGATGAATCGTGATTGCAGGCGCCGGCCCCCTCCAGTCTCTTTACTTTCAGCACACGCATCTCTTCCATGAACGATCCCTCTCCACTGTGGGTTCAGGCCTACGCATCGTGGGTAGAATCATGAACTAGACTGAAATTGGATCTCCTCTCTGGATTTGTCTTGGCAATTTTCGGTACTCTGTCCCGGGTGCTTGCGGCTCTCGCTCAATAACGGAAGCGGATAGAGTTGATGATACAGGCCCGAAGCGTGATTTACGCGATGATGTTCAGTCTGTGGTCCGTGGTGTGGCTCACCAGCGGGCTTACATGGGCCAATGAGGTGTCCCCAGGGAAGCCGGAGGCGGAGTTGGCTCCGACGCCTCCCAAACCACATGGGGCGGCGGGTGAGGCGAAACCTCCAGGGAAGGCGCATCCTCTGACCAACGGGAGTCCGGCCTCGAAGGCACGGGCTCTCTCCAAGCTCCCAGCGACGATCCTCGGCAAGGATGGGGCACCCATGGTGCTGGTGCCGGCCGGGGAGTTTCCGATGGGGAGCGAGCAGGGCGATGACGACGAGCAGCCCGTCCACCGCGTCTTTCTCGACAGTTTTTATCTGGACACGTTCGAAGTGACGAACGGGCAGTTTGCGAAGTTTGTCGTCGCGATTCAGAGTGAACCGCCGTGGGGGTTTGCGGACCAGGAGACGCCGGTGCTCCATGCCGAGCGGCCGGTGCGCTGGGTGAACTGGCTGGAGGCCACGGGCTATTGTCTCTGGGCGGGGAAGCGCTTGCCGACCGAAGCCGAGTGGGAGAAGGCGGCCCGGGGCCCGGAGGGCCGCCTCTATCCGTGGGGGAGCGATCCCCCGACGCCCCTGCATGCGGTCTTTGGGTTGAAGGAAGGGACGGAGACGGTCTCGCCCATTGGGGATCGGAACAAGGGCACCAGCCCCTATGGGGTCCATGATCTGGCCGGCAATCTCTATGAATGGGTCGCCGACTGGTACGACGATGCGTTCTACACGCCGCTGCCTGCGCTCAATCCCCGGGGCCCGATGGAGGGCACGACGAAGGTACAGCGCGGCGGCTCGTACATCAATGGGCCGTATCGGCTCCGAGCCGCCTTTCGGACAAAAAGCGACCCCACCGAGCATGACCCCCACGTCGGCTTTCGCTGTGTGCAAGACGTGCCGCCCCTGCCGTAGGCCGCGCGGCCTAGCGTGCCGCCTTGGCCTCGCGTTTCGTCGGGCTGCCGGCGGGCGGACCGGCAAGGAAGGGATAGACCACGCCTGCAAGGGCGCCGCCCAGGATCGGCGCGACCCAGAAGAGCCAGAGTTGTTGCAGGGCCCAGCCGTCGGCAAAGACGGCCGTGGCGGTGCTGCGCGCCGGGTTGAGGGAGAGATTGGTGACCGGAATCCCGGCCCAATTGATCAGGGCCACGGCGAGGCCGATGGCCAAGGGGGCGAAGCCCTGGGGGGCCCGGCTGTCCGTCGAGCCCAGAATGATCAGGAGGAAAAAAAAGGCGAAGACGGTCTCGGCGCAGAACCCGGCCAGCAGGGAATAGCCGGCTGGAGAGTGCTCGCCATAGCCATTGGAGGCGAAGCCGCCGGGGACGAAGCCGGCCCGCCCGGTGGCGATGAGATAGAGCACCCCGGCCCCGAGAATCCCGCCGATCACTTGGGCGGCAAGATAGCCCGGGACTTCGTGGGCGGGGAAGCGCTTGCTGAGCAGGAGCCCGATGGTGACCGCGGGGTTAATATGGCAGCCCGAGATATGGCCGAAGGCGTAGACCGCCGTGACCACGGCCACTCCGAAGGCAAACGCGATCCCGACGACCCCGATGCCGAGCTGCGGAAGGCCGGCGCTCAGGAGTGCGCTCCCGCAGCCGGCAAAGACTAACCAGAAGGTGCCGAGCGCTTCGGCGGCGAGTCGTGGCCCCATCGTGCCTCCTCGGATCGTGTCGTGCGATTTCCCGCACTATGCCCGGAGCCGTGCCAAAGTGCAAGCGGCCCTGGAGCCAGGCTGGCGAGGGTCGTCGTTGCGTCTCACGGTCTGGCTTCCAACACTAGATTGAACGGCGTCTGTGCCGCGCGGCGGAATCGTGTGAGCCCGCCTTTCATGACCACATCTCGGAGCCGCGCCTCCCCAGCTTGGGCACCAAGAGCTGGGCCATTGTATGCCAGGGAAGCTGGTACGCAGATCATTGTCGACGCGGCGTAGAAGACTCTGCCCACTGGATTCAGATTATCTTCTACACGGTCATTTGCGAACGGCTCCACGATCATCCAGGTACCATTCTGCGCGAGGGTTTTCTTCACATGCTTCGCAGCGCCGACAGGATCGCCCATGTCATGCAGACAATCGAAGTGGGCGACGAAGTCGTATCCCTTGCCGGGATAGTTTGTGGACTTCGACGTTGCGAAGGTCACGTTCTTCAGGCCTGCCTCCTTGGCCCGTTTGCGTGCCGACAGGATCGAGGGTTTATGGTAATCGAAGCCGATGAAGGTGGATTTTGGATAAGCCTTCGCCATGATGATGGTAGAGGCTCCGAACCCGCAGCCGACATCCGCGACTTTCGCACCCCGTTTGAGCTTATCCTCCACGCCGTCGAGTGACGGAATCCAATTTGTTACAAGGTTGCCCAGGTAGTTTGGACGGAAGAATCTTTCTGTGCCCTCAAACAAACGGTGGTCATGCTGATCCCATCCGAGACCCTTGCCGGTCTTGAACCGCTTCTCGATCTTGGGGTTGGCTGAAAATGTGGCAGCAATGACCTGAAATGCACCGGGGAGAAAACAAGAACTGTTTTCATCGGCGAGTGCCATTGCCTGTTCTTCAGGGAGCCGGTACCGGCCGGTTCCGGCGTCATAGGTCACGTATCCGCCTGCTGCCTGATTGCCCAGCCACTCACGGACGTACCGCTCTGCTGTCTTTGTCGACTTTGCGAGTTCAACCGGCGTGACAGAACCCGCCTTCGCCATGGCCTTGTAGAGACCGAGCCTGTCGCCAAGGAGTACCATGTTGGCGCTCAGCGCAGCTCCAATGTCGCTGACTGCTTTGCCCATGAATGCGTTCAGCTTGTCCGGATCGACTGCCATGAAGCACCTCCTCTTGAATAATTCGGCGCATTCTTTGCCAGTTGTTCGTGGGTGTCAAGCTGGAACGAAAAGAGTAAAATGCCGCCTCGAACAGGAGCCTAAGAAGGTAGAGGAGGAACCGAACATGAAAGAGTATCGCGTCAAGCCTGACTCACAACTCAACTTGGATAAGTGCGATCCCGACGACACCGGTGAGTACAGGAATACAGATCAAGGCAAAGAGAAAGCGAAGGCCGTTACGGTGCAGTTGATCGGCAGACTTGGGGAGTTGCAGCAACGCCTCTACGCCAACGGCAACCGCGCGGTGCTCATTGTGTTGCAGGGGATGGATACCAGCGGCAAGGACGGGACGATCAAGCATGTCATGTCTGGTGTGAATCCGCAGGGCTGCAGGGTGGCGACCTTCAAGGCCCCTTCCAATAGCGAACTCGCCCATGACTTTCTCTGGCGCGTTCATCACGAGGTGCCGGCCAAGGGCCAGATCGGCATCTTTAACCGATCGCATTACGAAGACGTGCTTATTACGCGGGTCCACAAGATGATCTCAGCCAAAGTGGAGGCCCAACGATTAAACCAGATCAAAGAGTTTGAAGAATTGCTGGCTGAAAACGGGACCGCCATCCTCAAGGTCTTTTTGCACATCTCAAAAAACGAGCAGAAAGCGCGGTTGGAAGCGCGCATTCGCGATCCGGAAAAGCGTTGGAAGTTCAACGAAGGGGATTTGGAAGAACGGAAACTCTGGGCCGACTATATGAAGGTGTTTGAAGAGGTACTCTCGGCCACCAGCACGAAGCATGCGCCCTGGTATATCGTGCCTGCCAATCGGAAATGGTATCGGAATCTCGTGGTCGCCGATCGTATTGTTGAATCCTTGGAAGATATGAAACTGAAGACACCGCCTGCTCCCGCAGGGATCAACTTCGATACGTTGAAGATCGTGTAACGTGGTCGGTGTGCCCTTAGGCCGACGGTATTTCCGAATCCAGAATACGTGTGAACGAAGATCTGCAAATCTGAGTATATTGAACCCTGTTTTGCCTTCAGACTCAGCTCATAGCGGGAGGCTGTTTCTTGACACCTTGGGCAGGGCTATATTAGCATGCGCATCCAGATCGATAGGCGCGTAGCTCAGGGGGAGAGCGCTACCTTGACACGGTAGAGGTCGACGGTTCAAGACCGTCCGCGCCTACCACCTAGCTGAGGTATCCGTTTGCCTCTCGCAGGCGAGAGGCCTTTGTTGTGTTTTGTCCTTGGTCGATTGAGTGCATGTCATGAAAATTACGCTCAATAATGGCAGTAGTCGGGACATCCCAGCTGGCCAGACCGTTGGGTCTGCTCTGTCGGCTTTTGGTCTGACGCTTGGCCAGGATATCCTTGCAGCCAAGGTGAATGGGCAAACCGTCGATCTCTCGAGCGCCTTGACGGAAGATGCCGAGGTACTTCCACTGCGATTCGATAGTGCCGAAGGCCGTGAGGTCTATCGCCATAGCAGTACTCATATTATGGCACAGGCTGTCAAAGAGGTCTTTCCCACCGCACAACTGACGATCGGCCCGGCTCTTGACGATGGGTTCTTCTATGACTTTGCCTTTGAGCGACCATTTACCCCTGAAGATCTCGAAAAAATCGAAGCGCGAGCGAAAGATATCGTCAAGCGCTCCCTTCCTGTAATGCGAGCAGAACTGTCGAAGCAGGACGCGGTGAAGTTTTTCCATGAACGAGGGGAAGCCTACAAAGTTGAGTTGATTCAAGGACTAGCAGATGGGCAGACCATCTCAGTCTACAGCCAGGGTGAGTTCACCGACCTCTGCCGCGGCCCGCATCTACCGACGACGGGTCATGTCGGGGCCTTCAAGCTTCTGAACACGGCTGGAGCGTATTGGCGCGGCGACGAACGCAATCCCATGCTGCAGCGAATCTATGGGACGTCCTTCCCCACCCAGGCTGAACTCGATGCGCATCTCGCGCGCCTAGAAGAGATCAAGCGACGAGACCACCGCAAGGTCGGCAAGGAACTCGACTTGATCTCAACCCAAGATGACATCGGCCCCGGCCTGGTGCTCTGGCATCCAAAGGGCGCGACGATCCGGCTGTTGATTGAGAACTTTTGGCGCGATCAGCACATTCAAAACGGGTACGAACTGGTGTATTCCCCTCACATCGCCCGGTTAGACCTCTGGAAAACTAGCGGCCACGTTGACTATTACCGCGACAACATGTTCGCTCCAATGAAGGTTGAAAACAGCGAGTACCAGCTCAAGCCGATGAATTGTCCGTTCCACATCATGATCTATAAGTCACATTTGCGGAGTTACCGAGACCTTCCGATCCGTTATGGCGAACTGGGAACTGTCTACCGGTACGAACGGACAGGCGTCCTCCACGGTCTGCTGAGGGTTCGCGGCTTCACACAGGACGACGCGCACCTATTTTGCCGGCCGGATCAGATTGAAAGCGAAGTCAGCAAGGTTCTGGACTTCACGTTCTTTATTCTCAGCACCTTCGGGTTCACCGAGTTTGAAGTGTACCTCTCGACGAAGCCCGAAAAGTCTGTCGGTTCGGAAGAACGATGGGCTCAAGCCACGAGCGCGCTCGAAGCAGCATTGAAAGGGCGAGGAGTTGCTTACCAGATCGATCCGGGCGAAGGCGTCTTCTACGGACCCAAGATCGACATCAAGATCAAAGATGCCCTGGGACGATCCTGGCAATGCTCCACCATTCAAGTCGATTTCAATAATCCCGAGCGGTTCGAATTAGGCTACATTGGGGAAGACGGCAAAGTTCACCAGCCGATCATGATCCATCGGGCCCTGATGGGATCGATCGAACGGTTCTTCGGCATTCTGATTGAGCACTTTGGCGGCGCCTTCCCGACCTGGCTCGCCCCGGTTCAGGCAACGGTCATGTCCATTACAGACAACCAGCGGCCCTATGTGGCCGAGGTTGTGACCCAACTAAAAGCTGCGGGGTTCCGTGCTGAGGCAGACCTTCGGAATGAAAAAATTGGACTCAAAATTCGAGAAGCGGAGAAGGCGAAAGTTCCCTTTATGTTTGTGGTTGGAGACCGAGAAGTGCAGAGTGGGACTCTGGCCATACGGGGTCGGAGCGGAGCCAATCTCGGCAGTATGACCGTCGCAGGCGCGCTCGACCTGCTCCGTGCGGACCTCAAGCCAGCAAAACAGCAACATTCACTGACACAATAAAAGAGGTGTCTTATCGTCCCCAAACTAAGAGTTAACCGCGAAATCAGGGTGCGTGAAGTCCGGGTGATCGGTCCGGAGAGCGAGCAGCTAGGCATTCTCCTCACGGCGGATGCGTTCAAACAGGCGCAAGAAGGTGGCTACGACCTTGTAGAGGTCGCGCCCACGTCGGTGCCTCCCGTGTGCCGCATTATGGACTACGGGAAATACAAGTTCGAGCTGAGTAAGAAGGACCATCAAAACCGGCGCCATCAAAAGTCGACGCAGGTGAAGGAAATTAAGTTGCGCCCTCGGACGGATAAGCATGACTTGGAGATCAAGATTCGACAGATCAAGGGATTTTTGGCCGATGGTAACAAGACCAAAGTCCTCTTGACGTACCGCGGTCGTGAGATGGCGAATCAGGAGATGGGTCGAACGCTCATGAATACGGTCATCGCAGAGTTGGGAGAGACAGGCACGATCGAGTACGCCCCTCGCATGGAAGGGCGGAGCTTGATCATGATCGTGGCGCCGAAGTAACACAATCGGACAGAACGGTATTAACCTAAGGAAGCACTGATATGAAGAATAGGAAAATGAAAACCCATAGCGGCGCAAAAAAGCGGTTTACCCGCACCGGCTCTGGAAAATTGGTCAGGCGAAAGGCGGGGAAACGCCACATTCTCACCAGCAAGACGCAGGATCGGAAGCGCCGATTAAGCGGAACGGTTCTCGTGGATAAGACCAAGACCCAGGCGCTGGATCGCTTATTGCCCTACAATTAAATTAGAATGCCCCAATCGCGTTAACCAAAAGGAGTACTGATTCATGCCTCGCGCAAAAGGTGGTCCCAAAACAAGACATAGACGGAAAAAGCGGCTGAAACTGGCTAAAGGGCAGTATGGAGGAAAGAGCCGGCTGTTCCGCACTGCAACAGAATCGGTCGATAAAGGTCAGGCCTACGCCTATACAGGACGGAAGAATAGGAAACGGGATTTTCGCGTGTTGTGGATTGCGCGCATCAACGCGGCGGTTCGGGCACATGGACTGACCTATGGCCGGTTTATCAACGCCCTGAAGAAAGCGAATATCCTCTTGGACCGGAAGGTTCTATCGGATATGGCGATCAAGGATGCAACGGGATTTGAGCAGCTGGTCGGTCTCGCCAAGCAGCACCTCGCTCCGGCTGTCGCCTAAGCGCAGTCGCCTATCGAGAATGTCCTTCGTAACACTGGCTTGGACAGGACGTAAGTCTTGAGGTGTGCGCCGACGAGCGTATGCCTCAAGACCGTTCGGCTAGTTCCGTCAGATCGATTTCAAACGCGACAGCCGGAACACTAATCTGCCAGTGTTCGAGCACTTCTGGGTGCAGTTCTCCAATCACACCAATCTGTTTCCCCTCAGACACAATACCACCTACTCGTCCGGCGAGAAACGAAGGATGCTGGATCGGCTCCAGGCTATAGGCTTGGTTCACGTAATAGAACAGTGTGTCCAGACAGGAGTGGGCCTCGGAGAAATGTGCATCGGCATGGGCGATCATCCCGCCGAGCACTGTCACGGTGCGTGACCCTAGGGGCTGCGTGAGGTCGTGACGTGCCACTTCGCCGGCCTCGAACATCCGATGGGGATAAAAGGCCCGATTCGATGCAGCTTCTACGCGAAGCAACGATGGAAGCATCCATTGGCGAAGTGCGGAAAAGTTCTGAGACATCACATTCTCCACCTCGACAAGTTGCCCCCACTCGGTCCCTTCCAGCCGCATCGCATCGCGGAGGTCCTTGGGCGAACCGAGAATATTGGAAATGATTTCTTGGAAACCCATACCGACCATGAGAGCCCTCACACGGTCGCAGACCTCCTCGATGCGCGACAATCCACCAACTGTGAACTGCGAGGGCATTACCGGTAAAAAGTCTCCGTACCCACGGCTGATCGCGACGTCTTCGACCACGTCCATCGCGTGCATGAGGTCTTGCCGATAGAATGGAAGCGTCACCGTCACGTTTTTACCTTTCGTCACCACCTCATAGCCGTAGGCCGTTAGAGCTTTCGCGACTTCCTTGGCGCCGAGCGCCTGCCCAAGGGCCTGTTCGATCGTACCGACGGGAAGCTTTCGTGATTTCTCAAGATCTTGTGGGGTCGTGACCCCCATGCCGAGCGCAGTCTTATAGGGATACCGTACTTCGATCGGTTCAATAACCGCACCACGATCCGCTAGATTAGCTGAAAAAATGTTGAGGGTTAAGATGACCATCGAGAGATCGGTGCCCGTCACCTCGACGAAGAGAGCATCGTCTCCCACCCTCACTTCTCCGGCTTCGCGGCTATTGATAATCGGTGGGAAGGAGAGAGCCTGACGCTTTGCATCGCACAGGAAGGGCAGACGATCATGTCCTGCGAGAATCCCGCCGAACTCCAGACCCTTGGGATGGACGAGCAGCATCTCTCCAAGCGTCATCGCCGTATCCATACCCAGCGGTGTGAATGAAGCCTCGTCCGGTTTTACCAAATCATAGGTAACAGGAAACTCGATTGCTGCGAGCCGATAGAGTCCGATCGACACGGTCCGGCGTTTACGGCCGAACATCTCGGCGAGTTTCTCTTGCGTCTGGATCAACTGCGTGAGGGCCTCCTGGGTGACGAGGTAGCCAGTCGCAGTGCAGGCCGCCACGTAGGGTCTGACCTTCTCCAAGCCGGGAACCACGTTCAAGCGCTTTGTCGACTTCGATTTGGCCGTGAGAAAATCGTACTTCGCGAGAACGCCCAGCCGCTTTATCCGAAGTTGCCGTGCGATTCCTTCGCAGCACCAGAGATCGGGGCGATTGCTATCTTGCAACTCAATTCGCAGTTCGCCGGTGTCGGGATTCTGCCCTTTCAATTCACCCTTCACGAGCATCAACGATTCTTCAAGTTGCTCCATGGTGATCGGTTGGGGAGCCTCTCCTGGCGCTGCGAGCAATCCCTCGAGATCCTGTTTGAAAATAGTAATCGTGGGCATGGAAAACCTAGTAGGCCCCTCTGGTGGATCGAATCAGATCAAGATTGTCGGTGAACAATTCACGAATATCGTGAATGCCGAGCGCCACCATTGCCATGCGATCGAGCCCCAGTCCCCATGCGATTACCGGAACGGTCACGCCCAGCGGAAGGGTGACCTCCGGTCGGAACAATCCTGCTCCACCAAGTTCCATCCATCCGAGCTTCGGATGGCGCACATGCAGCTCGACAGACGGTTCGGTGAAAGGAAAATAGGCTGGGAGAAATTTGACTTCCTTGGCTTGTGCCACTTCACGGGCAAAGAGATTTAGCAGGCCGAGCAACGTGCGAAAGTTGATGTCTTCGCCGAGCACAATCCCTTCTACCTGGAAGAAATCGGTTGCGTGCGTCGCATCTACTTGATCATAACGGAAACAACGGGCGATGGAAAAATACTTTCCCGGTACGGCAGGTTGTGCCGCCAAGGTATGGGCCGAGACGGCTGTCCCCTGGCTTCGCAAGACTAGTCGTCGCGCGCGCTCCGCATTGAAAGGATAGTCCCACCCGGTTGAACCGGTTTCACCGCCATCCTGGTGGGCTTGTGCGACCCGGGACAAGAACGGTTCTTCAATCGACGAGGCATTGGTCGGTTCCTTGACGAAGTAGACGTCATGGATATCGCGCGCCGGATGGAACTGTGGCATGAAGAGGGCATCCATGTTCCAGAACTCGGTCTCCACGAGCGCGCCACGCATTTCCTGGAATCCCATGCTCACGAGTTTTGTTTTCACCGCATCGAGAAATTCGCGATAGGGATGCCGTTTGCCCGGCGCAATCCGTGGCGCGCGGAGACTGATCGTGTACTTACGGAAGCGCTTTGACCGCCAGCTCCCGTCTTTCAGTAGTTCAGGCGTCAGTTGGGAGACCTCTTCCGCTGTCCCTTGCCGGGAGAGCTGCTGGGCGGCCTCGATACCGGTTACGGAAAGCTTGAGCGCTCTAGCCACCCGGTCATCAATGCGAAAAGGCTCCCGTGCATTCCCGCGCTTGACGGCGTGATCTTGAAGGACCTGCCGTTGCGCCTCGGGGAATGCCTGTAGCCCACGAGGCGCCCCATGAAGCTGTTGCAGCAATCCTCGTATCGCTTCCGCCGTCTGGCTCGGTCGACCGGTTGACTCGATACAGCCGCCTTGAATGATGAGGAGCGCGCCCTCCTTCTTGAGTCGTCCGATCGCACCGCTCACTTCCGCCGGTTCGAGTCCCTCTCGGGATTGAATGTCCTGAATGGTCAGGCGCTTGCCCGTTTTGGCCGCATCTCGAGCGGCAGAGAGTACCCGTTCGATCGGTGAGTATTTTTCGAAGTAGAGTTCGCCGATTTTGGTGAGCGAGACAATCGGCGTTACGGTTTCCGTATCGACCATGAGCAGCGACTTGGCGAGCAACCATTCGACCGCCATACTGAGCTGCGAAGGCTCTAACCTGGTGGACTGCGCAAGCTGTTCCGTTTGGAGGACCGCGGAGGGATTTGCCCCAAAGGTCGACAGGACTTTGACTTCGAGAGGATGGAGGCTATCGATGAGGGTAGATATGTCCACCCTCGAGGCCTATCGGTGAGCGGAGACGCGCTGCGGCGTCGTGGAAGAAGAATTGCCGGCTGCGCGCATCGCAGCGATCGTCGCGGCATAGTCCCGACTAGAGAAAATGGCCGACCCGGCCACCAAGACATCGGCTCCTGCAGCCAGCACCTGAGCCACATTGTCGATCTTGACGCCGCCGTCCACTTCGAGCAACGCGCGGCTTCTTGTCCGATCAATCATGGCACGAGCCGAGGCAGTCTTTTGCAGGCAGGATGGGATAAATGTTTGACCGCCGAAGCCAGGATTGACCGACATGATGAGAACTAAGTCGACGTCTGGGAGGATCTCCTCGATCGTACTGAGCGAGGTGGCTGGATTCAAAGTCACCCCGGCTTTGACGCCGTGTTCCTTGATCGATTGCACCGTGCGATGGAGATGCGGACAGGCTTCCACATGAACGGTGAGATAGTCAGCTCCAGCCTCGGCGAACTCCGCGATAAATGCGTCGGCGTTGGTGATCATGAGGTGGACATCGAGCGGCAGCTTGGTGACTTTTCTGAGCGCCGCCACGATCGGCGGACCGATGGTCAAATTGGGGACGAAATGCCCATCCATGACATCGATATGGAGAAAATCGGCCCCCGCTCGTTCTACGGCTGCCACTTCCTCGGCCAGCCTGGCAAAGTCAGCAGCTAAGATCGAGGGCGCAATATAAAGGGGGCGTGCCATCAGAAAACCTTCCTCAGTCGTGCGGCATAAAATCCGTCCATCGAGAACTGGTTACCCACTGTCGAGAGGGCACCTTGTTCTGTGACGAACCCCCGTGCCGCAGGCGGGAGCCAGGGGGCAACGGACTCACGCTTGAATTCCCTATGAGCAAGACAGAATCGCTGGACGACGTCTTCGTTTTCTTCCGGTTCCGTCGAGCACGTACTATAGACCAGCACCCCGCCGGGCCGCAAGCATGGGGCAACCGCTTCGAGAATCTGACACTGGAGTGTCTGATGCCGAGGGAGCGCCTGCTCGCTTTTCCGCCACTTCGCTTCCGGATGTCGCCGTAACACACCGAGTCCGCTGCAGGGCGCGTCCACCAAAATCCGGTCCGTAGATGGTTCGCCAACTCTAGCTTTCTTCATGGAGGAAGATCCTGTTGTCTCGATCATGGGAGCCCATTCTCGTGGCTGCCGAATATCGCCGACAATCGGCACGACAATCCGGACCCCGAGTCGGCGACAATTACTTCCCAGGAGATCTAAACGGTCACCTTTCCGATCGACGGCGTAGATCGTTCCCTTGTTATGCATCAGATCGGCCAAATGAGTCGATTTTCCTCCCGGAGCCGCGCAGGCATCAAGCACAATGTCACCAGGTTGAGGATCGAGCAGGGGGGGAATCAATTGGGCCGCTTCATCTTCCACATAGAAAGCGCCTTCGTTAAACCCGGGGAGCGAGGGTACAAGGCTGCTTTCTTCAAGCACAATGCCGAATGGACTCACGCTGGTCGGCTTGGCCGCAATATTTATCTGTGCAAATGTTTCGAGGAGTGCTTTTCTGGTCGTGATCAACTGGTTCACCCGAAGCGTCAGCGGAGGCGCGACGCCGACTCCTTCGCAGACCGCCTCCGCAGAGGCCGAGCCCATACGTTCAACCCATCGACGGCTGAGCCAGCCTGGAACCGAGTACCGCACGGTGAGAGCCTGTGCAGCATCACGATCCATGCTAGGCCAGGGTTGAGGCGGGTGGCGCAGGAGCGCACGCAATACCGCATTGACGAACCCGCTCCAATCCCTGCCGACTGTGGCGGCAAAGGCTCTGGCCAGGTTGACTGATTCGTTGACTGCAGCAGACTGTGGAATACGGTCAAGAAACAGGAGTTGGTAGGCGCCAAGCCTGAGTACCATCTGCACCGCGATGGGAAGGCGAGGAAGCGGCTTTGCCATGACGGGTTCAAGCCGCCAATCAATGGTCGCAAGCCGCCGCAAGACGCCATAGGAGAGTTCCACCGTGAGGGCTCTTTCCCTGCTGTCGAACGAGCATCGCGCGAGCGCGCGATCTAGCAAGACATTGACCCCTTCCTCGCTCTTGACGGACTCCACTAGCAAGGAGAGGGCGATCGCACGCGCCGACGGTGAGGTTTGTGTGGTGAATAAGGATCGAGAGCCAGAAGCCATAGGGGACAAGCCTGGTTCATTTGGTTGACCTGGTCTAACTGGTTTGTCTAGTTTTTTTGGTTGAACGAAACTAACCAGATAGACCAGGTCAACCAAATGAACAAAACAGACTAGTGGACTAGGAAAGAGCCGGTCCTCCTAACTGCAATCCAACAGCAATGGGATGGCCTGCCAAGTATTGAGAGATAGCCATGCGACGGCTATTAGCAGGCTGCAGCTCCGTCACGGCAAGGACTCCCTTCCCAGTCGCAACATGAATGGCCTCGCTGGTGACGGCGACGACCATTCCCGGAGGCTTTATCACAGGACCTGGAAGTGCCAGGGCTCGCCAAATCGTCCAACGGTCGCCTCCGGTCAAGGTTGTGTAGGTCCCCGGCCAGGGAGAGAGTCCGCGGACTCGGTTGGCCAGGTCGGCAGCCGGCAACGCCCAATCAATCGCACCATCTTCTTTTTTCAACAACGGTGCCAAGGTCGCTCGCGAAGAATCTTGCGGTCGCGGTACGAGGGTACCGGCCTTGAGTTGAGCAATCGTCTTGACCAACAGTCTGCCTCCGAGTTCAGCCAAACGTGGCGAGAGGGTACCGGCGGTATCGTCAGGCGTAATAGGGATGACCTCTTGGAGCAATATCGAGCCAGTATCCATCCCCTCGTCCATCAGCATAGTCGTAATTCCTGTTTCCGTCTCACCGTTGATGATCGCCCACTGGATCGGACCAGCCCCGCGATATTTGGGAAGAAGGGAACCATGTACATTGATACAGCCGAGTGGGGGAAGCGAGAGGATTGCCGATGGCAAGATGCGCCCGAATGCTGCGACTGCAATCAGGTCCGGTTTCCACCCAGCCAGAGCATGATGGAATTCAGGATCCTTTATCTTGAGCGGTTGCAGCAGCGGAATCTGCTCTCGCTGAGCCAGAAGTTTCACCGGTGACGGTTTAAGTGTTTGCCCGCGCCCTTTCGGGCGATCCGGCTGAGTGACAATACCGACAACGGAATTGTCCGACCTCAACAAGGCCTCAAGAGAAGCCGCCGCAAATTCCGGCGTACCCATGAATACGAGTCGCATGTTATCGCTTTAGCATTGCGGGTGAGCGAAAGCAACTTGGTTGCGCGGCGCTGGCTTGACTTGCCGTTTAACGCTTTGTTAGCATTCGCACGCGGGGTGGAGCAGCCCGGTAGCTCGTTGGGCTCATAACCCAAAGGTCGAAGGTTCAAATCCTTCCCCCGCAACCACACCTTCTCTCTTTTCTCTCAACAACTTATAGCGAGTTCGCTTCCGGTCCCAGCCACAGCGTGATCAGACGTGGACTGCACCCCTAGAATGAGACAGAAAAAATTAGCACACTTGTCACAGCAGAGGAGGTGGCAAGTGGCAAAAAAGCGCGTGGGAAAGTTTCCGAAGGCGTTCCGGCAGATGGCTGTGGAGCGGCTCAAGCAGTGCGAGAATATTGTGGAGTTCGCCAAAGAGCTGGAGATCCATCGGCGGCTGTTATATTGTATACCCACTCTCCAGTATGTTCCTAAATACGATCTCGCCCACGGCATTGGGGCGCTCGCTGGCATCGATGACGGCAACTGACTTGGGCAAAAAAGCATGCGTAGGTAATGCTGTCTCATGGGTTTGCACTCGGGTTGGTTGAGGTGACTTTAACACTACACTACACTGCGGTATGCTCTATCCGCACCTGTAATCAAAAACCTCCTGCCTAAGTTTCCCATCATACCGGCAACGATGATGGCAGCATGCTCGGAAACTTCGATGGCATGCATACGGCCAGTACTCCCCTCTTTCGCCAGGGAAAACACCATCGGGTGGATTTGCTCAGTGTTAGAACAAAGTCGGTGTCGGAAAGAGGGTTCTGCGGTTGAACTCAGGTGTCTTCTGCAAGCACAGATCGGATAGGAACTGAACCTCGCATAAAATCCAACCTGAAGCCGTGTCTCTGATTTATGCAAGAAGGGCCAGTGTCTTAATAACTCCTTTTCATTGATTTTGATCGGAGAGGCACCTATGATCCGACGGTTCAAATGTTTTGAAGTGAATAACCAGGAGGTATCATGACAAGACTCGTTATAGCTCTTTTTCTTGTTTTCCTTGTAGGTTGTGAGACTGGTTCGACTACCGAAAATCGTACCGTAAAACTAGGCCAAGTCGAACCAAAAGAAGGCGGACAAATAAAAAAGGCCCGTGTCGACGCAAAATGTACAGAACAACCCCCAGCTTCTTACAGTGCTGATGTCAAACAGAATCTTGACAGTGTTCTAAAACTTAGCCAGCTAGAACTAGGGAGCATTAATACGGAATTCACAAGAAATCTTCAAACTCTCGCGGGAAATACCCCGGAAAAGACCGATCTGAATTCCATTTTGTTTTACATTTGTGAAATCTCAGGTAACCGAGGATTTTCGGAATCAACATCAAAATCTTTAACGTCTCAAGCCCTCCGCGAGTGGAGTAAGCTTAGTGGGGACCAGAATTCCGTTGAAGAACTGATTTCAATTCTTGACATGCGCGCGATGTCCGTTCTTTCACTGATTCATGAAGAGCAGCTCAAGATGGAAAATCAATCGAAAGCGACCCGGGAAAGCAGTGCGAAACAGAAAGAGATTGCTTCACTTTTTCAGAGAAGCAGCAAGAAGTTTATGGAGTTGCATGGACAACATATTTATTCGTTGCGCTCACGGAAAATTTCGGCCGCGCATAAAGCCGTTAATAGCATTCATGAGCTACTTTATCTTTTGCGTTATCAAGATTATCAACTATCTGAACCAAATCCGAGCGTCAGTTATAAGCCTAGATCAGGATGCGAGAAGAAAGATTTAAAGGTGGCACTATACCCTGGACCCCGTCCGGCGAATGTCAAATCTAGCTCAAACTTAGTGGACTGGTACGGAGGGGATGAAGAAGAGGGGCGGAAATGCCTGAATCGCACGATCAAAGATCTTGAAGATACTACCTCGACTATGAAGGATTAGCACCTACAGCCCATCCAGAAGTCTACTACTAAGCGACCATTACAATCACCCTTAATTCAAAGTGGAGGACGTTGGTTACCGATGGGAGAAACTGTCCTGTGTGACCAGCCGGGAGTTTTCGTACCACGTACCATGTTAGTTTTCAGCTCGCAAGCCCCCGAGACTGCTGTGCGGACGGACCGTGTTGTAGTGAATCCTCCAGCGTTCGATGATGATCTGGGCTTCTTTCAGCGTGTAGAACAGCTCCCCGCTGAGAAGCTGATCGCACATCTTGCTCCGTGATGCCGAGCTTCCGGCAGGAGTCGAGCACGGCCGGGCCTTTGCTCGTGTCGAGCTCAACCGTCCACAGATGTTCAATAATCTCTTCGTGCGTATACCGTTTCTTGGGCATGATTCTGACCTCCTGGTTGTGCGGTCCAGTCTAACATTCACCCTGGACCAAATTTCCCCGGGCAGGTCAGTCGCTCATCTTCGGTTGGCCTTCCCTATTGTGGGAGTGGAATCGTTAGAAGCATCCCACCCATCACGTCTCCCGCCTTGAAATCCCTCTTTGGGCTTTTAACGTGTCCATTGTGACAATCGGCGCACACCTGAGACACGGCTTTATCGGCATAGAGTACTTGGAAGACACGAGCTCCGCCCACGGTTGTAACGGTTGTATAGGGAAGATCGCTATTCCCGAGGATCTTCGTAAGCGCGGTCCGCTCGAACTCTGTCGTTGGGCTGTTCTTTCCATTTATCGGCCAACTGCTGATCAACCGGAATTGAATTCCAATTGGTTGTTGAGCTATGAGCCGCCCCGTTTCGAGTACAAATTGGGCAGGTAGAGGGAGATCTCCGTTCTCCTTCCAGTGCTCCGAGGCGTGGACAAGGCCTCGCCTCTGCATCCGATCCACAATCTCCCTCGTGTAAAAAGTTCGATCTGCCTGGACTACACTATGTATATAAGCGGCGACAATTTCGGGGGATATGCCCCTGAGCGGCTCTGTCTCCTTGCTCGCGGCGGAGAACACCCACTGACCGAGTAGGCCAGTGACGATGGTTCCAACAGCGAGTCCCAACCAAAAGCCTTTCATGCTCATGATGAATCCTCCGTTTTTTCTTGTGACTTGATTCGCTTATTGGCTCCGATAGCAGCACTCTCAAGGAGGATTTGTTTTTTACTTTTAAGGATGCTGGCTCCCCGATCTGTACCCTTTGCGTACCCTGAGATTTGAGTTTCCTAGGTCGCGACAAACGGTTTAGTAACCGTTTCACGCCGCTCAATAAGGCGATTGTGCCCTACTTGCACTCGCCAGACAAGTGCAGTATGAATACGCATTATTTTTTGGCGATATTTGCCATGTCGTGTTTTTTTAGCTGGAAACTGTTTAGTAGTCAAGACTGCCTGTCCGCTCTTAATGTAGCGGATTGGCTCATGGGCGCTTTGGGCCTATTAGGAATCGTAGTGCTAGCTTGGCAAACGATACGGAAATGACCTGCCCCACTGCTGTCCAAAATAATCTTGCCCTCAGAGTCCTCTCCGCGTGAATTCTGCCTTTCAGCCGGCGGTGGTTCGGGGTTTCGGATGAGGTTGCCCATGCTGCTGTCCAGGATCATGTGGCGAAGAGTGTCGCTTGCATGGGCGCCGGGGTGCTCCCCGGACGTCCAACGGGCGCATTGAGCCAGGCCCACAGGTCCCGATAGGTCAACAAAGTGAAGCGGAGTAAGGCCGCGAGGGTCGAGAGACTCCATGGCCCGATGGATTTCCGCTGCAGATACTTCAGCCGCAACATCGCCAGCAGAGCGATCTAGAGTTGGAGCTGCCCCGCGTTCTCACTGGTACCCACGAAGGTTTTGATTTTGAGGCGTTGCGTCAAGGCCGTAACGCGCAGTTCAATCTGCCATCGCTCCGTATCGATGGCTGCGATCGTGCTTGCAGCGAGGTGCATCAGATTTGTGAGGAACATGAGCCGGCGCTGCTGCGTCTCGTCCCAGATCGTCACCTGCCGCAGGGGGACGGAGCACCGGTCGGCTGCAGGCAGGCCGGTCCGGCGAATCACCTCATCGGCGAGCACGGCACCGCGGGGAGGCACCGAGCGTCGCGCCAGAACCTCGTACAACATATTGGTGCGTGGGCGTGCGACAAACCCGACCCCTGTCACTGTCCAGCGATGATAGAGGGCCTAGTCCCGGTGGCCCCGATCCATCGCCACAATGGTGCCGGGAGCAAACGTCCGCTGCTGCGCAACACGGACATCGTTGGGGTCGCCGTCGGTCACGAGGGCCCCGCAGGGCAGACACCCCTGGGGATCGAGTTGGAGCTGGCGCGTGATGGCTCCTTGGGTCCGCTGAACCCGGGCCCACTCGAACACCGTGGCACACAACTCGATGATCGTCGTATCCAGAGTCCGCAGCGGGTGCTTGCACCGAACCCGCCGTCGCGTCGCGGCCGCCACCACCTGACCCTGGGTGAGCACCTGATAGACGAGCGTCTCGTACAGTGGCCACGGCCGATGAGCGTTGGCCTAGGCCAGCGTCGACCGGGTTGGCGTTCGCCGCACGCCGAGGTGAACCCGTTTGCCCAGGCTGGTCGCCAAGCCGCTGCAGATCTCTCGGAGCGACTGCGCGCGCCCCATTTGGCAACACAGCATGGCGACGAAATGAGCCCGGCCGCTGAATCCCTTGGCCGCTCGCTCAGCGTGGGGCTGCCGCACGGCACGCGCAAATCCCGCACGATCGATCAGAGACAGGATTTGCGCAAAACAACTGGCAACGGCTCCCATCCAATACCTCCGGCTTGTGGGTGACACGGCGTGGCAACGCCGTCGATGGATGTGAAGGAACAACCCATCCTACTCACAAGCCGGAGGCATTTTAAGAACTTATTTTGGACAAGAGTGGGTGCGACCCCTTAAATAAGCCTTACACGAGACGCCTACTGGCCGTCTCCTCCACGGCTCCACGAGATAAACCCGTCCGGTTCGAGCCATATCCGGAGCGAGCCGTTGTTCCTCCAGTCGACCTTTGATAGTATGCGTTCTCAAATCGGGTATGTCTGCCAGTCCACCTAGAATTATTGCACCGTTGGTTGGCTAGGTGGCTCCTGGCTCATCTTGTACGATGATTCGGGATGTGGCTTGATGGAGCCGTTCGATCCAATGTCTTTGTACGATCCAGCAAGAGTTTTTGATTGACTCTCCAGAGCACTATCGAATTGAGTTCCGTCATGTGGTTCGTAGTTCACAAAAGCACAGCCAGCGAATAAGAGAATCCCACTCACCATTACGACATAGACGCACGTTTGTCGGATTATCATAGTGTTCTCCCTTTTGTTTATTTGAAATGGGCCAACATCCGCGATGGCCGTATGCTGGCCAGCCTGGTGCGTTCTCCGTGTGATCATAAACGATTTCCGAAGTTCCGCAAAGGCATCCAGCTCAAGTTGATTGCCATAGCGGGCGGTCAACCTATCCAACGCCTCGGTCATCGCCGTCGTATCACACACTTGGAACAAGCGCCTCCCCGCGTCTCAACAGGGCGTCTCCGTGTCGGAAGATTTCGGCGTTGTTTTTCGTTTTTGCTTTGTGATTCAATCGCTTTATCAATTTCATTCGAGCGCAATCCGATTGATCACGTCCGGCACGGTTCCGTGATCTTTGAAGCGAACTCTTGCCGTCTTCATCCCTCGTGACGAAGCCATCAATGGCAATCGCTATAGGAGCATGAGATCCGTGCTTCGCACATAGACAAAATTTTCCAGTTCATTTCGGACGCTACTCCATAGTACTTATTTCCAGGTATAGATGATAGTTATCACAGTGTCGTTAAGCAGGAGTTGCGAAGCTCGTCCAGTCGATCGCCCCAGATTGCTCGCACATATCAGATAACTCCAGCGTTTTAAGAATATTTGGGACTCGATGGTGCCGAAGAATAATGCCGGTTTTAGTATCCACAAGTCCTACGCTAAGACCTGGCTGTCCATGGCTCAATATAGGTACGACTCCAACAGCTGCTCCCAAGACAAAAAGACCTCCTTGAAGAGCAGGTCTGCCGTATTCTGGACCGTCTCTTTTCTGGACGGCCGTTGCCGGAGACTGTAATCCTGGACAACAGACCGGAATTCTCAGGGACTGCGTTGGATGCGTGGACCATCCAGCACGGGGTGAGTCACCTTACCGGAAGCGTAGGGAGTGCGTGATTGAGGCCAGGCATCAGGAATATAATGAGGTGCGGATGCACAGCACCATTGGGGATATGACATCCATGGAGTTCATCAACACTATCAAGACCGGTCCCAAGCGGCACGGAAATGAACTTTTTTAGCCCTGGTGTAACAAATGGGGGAAGGTCATCTTGGAAATCTTGAAGAGAGGAGCGTCATGTTTACAAGGACAACAAGTCGCGATGTTGGATCTATGACCACCTCGAATGAAGGCGAACACATACCACGCATTCGGAATGGCACACTCAGGCGAACGAATCTGATTGTACTGGCTTTCATGTTTTTGGGGGTGCCTATGACGCAGGCACAAAACAGCCTTGAGGACTTGCAGAAGAGAAAAACGATTGCGGAAGCAGAGAAAGCGGCTATAGAAGCGGAGACGGCACGCGATGAGGCTCGGAAGAAACAATCCGAACTGGTGCCTCCACTCGATCCAGCAAAGAAAGCAAAAGATGATGCAGTGGAAGCAGCCAACTCGGCCAAAGCTATAGTGGATGCCAATAAGACGCAATCTGACGCCCAGAATCTTTGCTTGCAATGTCTCAAGGCAGCTCAGGAGGAGTTGAAAAAGTGCATCGATGCGGCCATTAGTCAAGAGGATAAGAAGTCTTGTCTGGAGAAGAAGGAAAAACGAGTGAAGACTTGCGATAACGGTGAGTGCGTAATTGAAAGGGCGCAGAGTGCCAGTAGAGGTGAAGGCCCCTCTGAGAAGAAATAGAGCTCCGAAGATTAAAAGAAGTCAGGAACCTAGATCGTTCGCGCGCTCTCATTGATGCAGCGGAGTGTTTGAGGAGTATCCGAGGGGGGGCCAAAAGGTTTGTGAATTCCCTGGCGGGTACTCTTGTGATTTCCTTCAGGATTAAGAGTGGAAATCGTAGCAGCCAGAACCAACTGTTTATGAACCTGTTCGCTCGTTCAGGGCAGTGCTCAGTGCCTAATGGGAATGATTATCTTTTTGTCCACTTCATCCAGTCGCTGATTGTTACGCCGGTCATCTGCTCCGCCGCCCCACGTAGCCACTTGGCCTTTCGCTTAGCGAGGTCCTGATGTATGGGACGAATCGCCGTGGGACTTCCAAGATGCACATTGGCCGTTTCAAAGCCCATGGCATAGAGCAGTGTGCCCTCGTCTCGTTTCTTCGGCAAGGAGGTCAGTTCAATGCGGGAGCAATCGGGGGAGAGCCGTCGTACCAGCCAGTTGCCCTCCATCCTTACAAAGGGGTCAGGACATCGAACGGCATGGTCCAATATGGATTGATAGAAGATCGTATAAAGGCCGTGCCTCTTTCCTGCCCATGCACAGGCTGAGGGGCCTAACGCTTTTGCTTCACGGGCTATCTTGCCTCCCTGCCAGTCAGCGAGCGCCACAAACCGTGGACGCCCCAGATTTCCAGACCCTGATACCCGCCGCCGAAGACTATACGACAAGCCTGGTTCCGGCATCAGATGCTTCAAGCCCACGCGTGCACGTTTCGGTATGGCGCCCTTCACACGCGGCAAGGCCTCCATTTTCATCCAGAACCCCACCGGGCCACGAAGTTTGTTGATCGCGATGTCACGCAACCACGAATGCTGCTGGGCCAGCACAAATGGTTGGCCGCCCGACTTCAATCCTTCCGTGTAGCCAGTCATAATCGCGTCATAGGCCTCCTTGGGCTTCACGGCTAGACGCTTTATCTCAATAGCTATTGAGGCACTGACGGCCAATCGCACCAGGTCGTTGGTGTATGGGAGGGGGTAGGCTTCGTCAAAATCGTTGATCCCCCAAATTAGCCGGCCTTCGCTGTCGCGCCAGGTTCCAAAGTTCTCGACATGCAAGTCTCCAATCGCCCGCAGCTTCGGTGCCGTAGTGAGGTCAGCACAGACCTCCGGCCATACCTGCGCCCACCGATAAAACGTGGCTCGGAAAAAGGAGAACGGATCCTGTTTCATCAAGACGTGCTTGAGGGCGAGGTCTTTGGACACGAGAGCAGTCTGTTTCGCTAACCACGTCTCGTAGAGCGCAGTAGTCTGGTGAATCTTCATCTGCACTTATGGGAGCGATTCATAATAGTCGCATGATGTGAATCAAACATATTTGTTTTTGGAACAGGCGGAAGGATATGTCAAAGCCCTAGAAAAATCGACGGTTTGGTTCTCGACCATGCGAGGGGTTTTTGAACACCGTGCGCAGAATTCCTAGGGAAGCGGAAAAAGGCTAAAGGCCGTTTTGAAGGATCACCGCACTCACGGTTGAGAGGCCAGGACTGGTTTCCCAGTAACACGGTCAAGCAGATCTCCCGGTTTCGGCAGCGCACTCGATGTGCCCGGCTTCAGACTGACAAGAACTCCTGTAAAGACCTCCTCATATATAACTCTGGCGGCCTCCCCTATTGCTTTGGCTTTCGAGATACCGGAAAGACGTCCATCGCTGCCATTGGCTCCAGCTGTGATAATCGCCTCCACAATAGGCCCGGTTATCTCAGCAGCGATCTCTTCAATCCTTTTCTGACGATGATCTCCCATGATTCCTCCTTTAGGTTAGACTCTCACGACTCGTGATCCATTCCGTCTCTCTTTCACATGATGTGGTCTGATTGCCGTCCGCCCCCGAGTGACGAGAACTATCGGCATCCCTCGTGCCAAGTGCATCCCACCTTCAGTATCAGCATGCGCGCAGACTCTTCACCAGCGGCTCGTTTGATGATGCAGATATATCAAAGTCGAGGTATCCAGGACTGATCACTAATGCTCACACAACGGAAGACAGGGCTGATAGGATATCAAGATTAACAGGGAAGGAGACGCCAGTATGACGGAAGTCAATTCGATGTATCATGCCGAATCCCGGAGTGAAGGTCTCAAGGCGCAGATCGATAAGCTCGAAGGCCTCGCTCACCACACGGTGGTGAATCCCACCTTCGATCAGTTTGACGCTGACACGGAAGACATGCTGATCAAAATATATGGCGCGAATCATCAGTATGTGGAATCGTACAAATATGCCACAGTGGGGGAAGCCGAAGCGCTGGTAAATTTGCCGGAATCCGCTCAGGAACCATTGACACGAGATATCCCGAAGAAGGGGTTGCAGCAACGCCGGCAGGTGCTACAGGGCATCCTGACCGTTCTGCAGCCACTCGAAGCGCAAGAAGCCGACTCGCTCACGGGAGAAGATCGTGAAGATCCTCCCGGCCCCAGCTAGGCTGGTGCACGCGCTACTTACCCGGGCATGGGGGTGGTCACCGCCTTTTTGGTGGAGTGCAGTGCCGTTGCTGCCTCCGCGAGCTGAAGGTCCGTCGGTTGGGCTTATCGATTAATGGAGGTACTGAGGCGCTTATACTGTATGGTATTGAGCTGTGCTAAATTTGTGTTAAAAGCTGCCTGAATTGATGAGAATCCATGGAATCAGTGGAACGGCTGTAATATTCCTAAGTCTCGGTATTCAACTAAGAAACGGGGAAACCATTATGAAACACCGAGCCTTTTAAAAATCGTCTTGCTTCCATTCCTAAACCGCTGGTCGGCTGTCCACAAAACCTGCGAGAATTTCAGCCTCCAAGATCTTGAGAGCTCACCCTGCTAACACTCACTTTCCACTGTCCCCCACCGCAGCATGATCAGGGAAACAGGTTTTCCCTCTGCGGGTCGTCCGCGAATGCCACGTATTGGCTGATCAATTCCGCAAGTGAAATGTGTCTGTGCTATGACTGCGGGAGGAGGACATGAGGCGACACCGGAGTAGACGGCTCAGTCTCGCCTGAAAAAGACTAATCAGATTATTGAGGCAAACTGACGGTGGGAATGACTGATAGTGACAATTCCTTTGTCAATCATAGGGTTCTACTAGATTGCCTTGCGCGCCCTTCGCGTCCCGGCTCCGGCTGGCCAGCGTGTGTAACCTTTTTCTTTGTTGGAGCGACTTGATGGATAAGGGGTGAAGTAGCAACATGGACGAGTTGGTCCCACAGGCATTCTTTTTCATCAAGGAGGATCCTATGAAGCGTGGAATGAAAATACTTCTCGGGGTTGCGGCAGGCACGATGCTGTTGGGAATGGCGACTCCATCCGCCTGGGCGGACGGGGGGACGGCCTGCAGGGGTGGTGGCCATGCGTTCGGCATGGCTCGGCACGACATGTCGGGTCACGGAGGCATGACGTCACATCTCCTTCGCAACCTCCTCAAGCATCAACAGGACCTCGGCCTGACGGACGACCAAGTCACGAAGCTGAAGGTTCTCGCTCTTGACCAGGACCGCGCACGGATTCGGGCTCACGCGGATGTGCAGGTGGCGGAGCGGGAGCTCCGGGCGCTCGTAGCGGATGAAAAGACGGAGCTGTCCGTCATCGAAGCGAAGGTCAAAGAACGCGAATCGTTCGAAGCCACGCTGAGTTTCATGGGGATCAAAGCCAAGCGCGATCTCTACGGAGTGTTGACCCCCGTACAGCGTGAGAAACAGAAAGCCTTGCGGAACCAGATGCGGCAGACGCATCGTGCCCGCATGTTCAGCAGTCAGGGAATGGACGCAGCTGATCCGGAGCAGACCGCCGAAGGGATGACTCCGGCATCGGAGAGTACCCCACATGATGCTGAGAACGGTCTACAGGCCGGCTAAGCCATGGGGTCGCCTGACGACACCACGGGTGTTTATCCGTGACTGGTGTGGTCGCATCAGCAGATGAGGGGTATGATGCAATGCCTGGGCACGCGGCAACGGAGTGCCTCGACTTCATTGGAGTGCAGATTCTGGTGTCCGATGATCATGAGATTATCTGGCGGGTATTGCATGGAGAGATCGACTCTTTTGCGGAGCTGATCGCGCGGTATCAGCAGCACGTCGCGAAAATCACGAATCGGCATGTGCCGACTGATCGAGTGGCGGAGGTCGCTCATGACGTCTTCGTCCGAGCCTACACCAGCTTATCGAGCTTTTCTGGGCAGACCCCGTTCGAACACTGGTTGTCCGGTATCGCCGTCCGGACGTGCTATGACTTCTGGCGAGCGAGGCGTCGAGAGGAACTCCCGGTGAGCGCGTTAGCCACGGAACATCAGGCCTGGATGGACCATGCGCTGGCGGCGGAATCCGACGCCCAGTTTTGTGAACAGGCCAGGAAGCAGGAAGCGGCGGAGTTGCTGCAATGGGCCTTGGGTCATCTTTCGGCTGAAAACCGCCTCGTACTGACGCTGGTCCATCTTGATGGCTACTCCGTTCGCGAAGCAGCCGGACTGTTGGGCTGGAGCGTGGTCAACGTCAAGGTGCGGGCACATCGAGCCCGACAGATCCTCCGCACACTACTACTCGAAAGGACACGACAGGAAGATGACACTACTCAACGATGACAACCTCAAAAAAGTAGAGCGCGCGTTGACGGAGGCCCATCGCTCGCGCCAGGTGCCGTCGCTCGGTGCCGACTGGACCTTCCGTCTCATGCAGGACGTCCGCCGCGAAGCCAACGGACACGGGCAATCGATGATGGCGCTGGGGCTCGATCGGCTTGTGTGGAGAACAGCGGCAGTGGCCGCCGTACTGGCTCTGGTCTTTACCAGCTCCGTGTTGTTCTACACCAACCGGGATGCAGTCGAACTCACCGCGTTACTGTCGAATGAGCTCGATGTGGTGATGCCGCTCAGCGAGTAGGTCGGAGGATGGAGGAGGACGCGGTCATGGTATCAGGGAAATTGTGGGGTGGACTCGTGGTCTTGTTCATCGCGGGAGCGCTGACGGGAATTGCCGGAACCACCCTCTACCACCAATACGAACAGGAACATCGATGGGAGCGAGGCCCGGCCGCGAAGCACGAGCGAATCATGAAGCGCCTGACTCACGAGTTGACCTTGACGCCGGCGCAGCAAGCCGACATTGAGCCGATAATCAGCCGGGCTCATGTAGAAATCCTACAATTGCGATTTGCGCATCAACCGGAAGTCGAGCAGGCTTTGACTCAAGGAATGGCCGAGATTAAGACCAAGTTGTCTGGGGAACAGCAAGAAAAGTTGGATGGGCTCTATGCCAAACTCCAACGGCACTGGCAGGTTTCGCGCGACTACTTGCACACCACCCAGGAGCAGCTGAAATTGATGAAGTAGGAGGCTCGCCGTTCGGTGTTACGCTCGTTTCGCAGGATCATGATGACGACAATGCCCCAAGAACCAGAGAAGACCGAGATGCCAGATTCAATGGGTTTTGCCAAGTCGCTCAAACGTTGGGTGCTCGGGCTCTTCGTGGCCTGTGTTCTTGCCGTCGCCGGATATGCCCTGCTGACGAAGTCCGACGAGACGCAATTGCGCGCGGCAGGTCAAGGAGCGAATCCTCAAGCGGCGCGCACCATGCCGGTTGTGGCAGCGACTGCGAAAATCGGCGACATCAGCGTCTATCTCAACGGACTTGGGTCGGTCATTCCGCTCAATACCGTGACGGTGAGGAGTCGCGTCGACGGGCAACTCATGCACGTACGGTTTAAAGAAGGCCAGATTGTCCGCAGCGGAGACCTGCTGGCCGAAATCGATCCGCGCCCATTTCAGGTGCAACTCACCCAGGCCGAAGGACAGATGGCGCGCGACCGGTCTCAACTGAGAAATGCCCAAGTCGACCTCGAACGATATCGTGGACTGTTGCAGCAGGGATTTATTCCCAAGCAGCAACTCGATACCCAAGAGGCGTTGGTCCGCCAGCTGGAAGGGATGGTCCAGGTCGATCAGGGGCAGATCGACAACGCGAAGCTGCAGATCACGTATTCCCGCATCACCGCTCCCATCAATGGACGGATCGGGTTGCGGATTGTAGATCAGGGCAACCTGGTCCATGCGAACGATGCCAATGGGCTGTTGGTCATCACGCAACTTCAACCGATTACCGTGGTCTTCACCATCGCTGAAGATAGTCTCCCCGCCGTAATGGAGAAGCTCAGAACCGGGCAATCGTTGACGGTCGAAGCGTTTGATCGGGAGCAGAAGCGAAAGCTGGCCACAGGAACCTTGCTGACGGTGGACAACCAGATCGATCCGAATACCGGGACGGTGCGGCTGAAAGCGGTATTCCCGAACGACGACAGTGAGTTGTTCCCCAATCAGTTCGTCAATGCCCGCCTGCTGTTGGACGTCAAACGCGGCACCACAGTCGTACCGTCGGCTGCCGTGCAGCGAGGGCCGAAGGGGACATTCGTATATGTGGTACATGCCGACCGGACAGTGGGCGTGCGACCTGTCACGGTGGGGGCCAGCCATGGAGAGGAGGCGTCCATTGATACGGGCCTGTCTCCCGATGAACTTGTCGTGGTTGATGGCACTGAGAAACTGCGGGAAGGGAGCAAGGTAGAAGTCCAGCGCCAGAACGACTCGCGGGTACCAGGACAAGGCGGAATCGATCAGCCGTCCCAAGGGGCCGAGAAGCCAGGAAGCGGGGCGCGGCCGTGAATCCGTCGCGTCTGTTCATCCTGCGGCCTGTGGCAACAGCCCTGTTGATGGCCGCCATTCTGCTCGCCGGTATCATTGCCTATCGACAGCTGCCGGTTTCGGCTCTTCCCCAAGTCGATTACCCAACCATTCAGGTGCTCACCTTCTACCCAGGCGCAAGTCCGGACGTGATGGCGTCCTCCGTCACGGCACCATTAGAACGCCAGTTCGGGCAGATGCCTGGGTTGAATCAGATGACGTCCACCAGTTCCGGCGGCAGTTCGGTCATCACGCTGCAATTTAGTTTGGAGATCAACCTGGACATCGCAGAGCAGGAGGTGCAGGCCGCCATCAATGGGGCCTCGACATTTTTGCCGCGCGATCTGCCGAGCCCTCCCGTCTACAGCAAGGTCAACCCCGCGGATGCGCCGATCCTGACGCTGGCGCTGACGTCTGACACCCTACCTCTGTCTCAGGTAGAAGATCTCGCTGAAACCCGGTTCGCTCAGAAGATTTCGCAATTGTCCGGCGTTGGGCTCGTGAGCATCAGTGGCGGACAGCGTCCGGCTGTGCGGATTCAGGCAAATCCGAGAGCCTTGTCGGCTTATGGGCTCACGCTGGAGGATCTGCGCGTCGCCGTGGCCGCAGCGAATGTCAATCAAGCAAAGGGCACGTTCGATGGCCCGAAACGGGCCTCTATCATCAATGCGACGGATCAGCTGCTCTCGAGCAAAGAATATCAGCCGCTGATCGTCACCTACCGCAACGGCGCGCCGGTGCATCTGTCCGACGTCGCGACTGTGATCGACGATGTGGAGAACGTCAAACAGGCGGCCTGGATGAACGAGGATCCGGCGGTGATCGTCAACATCCAGCGTCAACCGGGCGCCAATGTCATCGACGTGGTGGACCGCATTAAGAAACTACTGCCACAGTTGCAAAGCGCGCTGCCATCGTCCGTCCAGGTGACCGTGCTGACGGATCGCACGATTTCCATTCGCGCGTCGGTTCGAGACGTGCAGTTTGAACTGATGCTGGCGGTCGCGCTGGTGACCATGGTGATCTTCCTATTCCTCCGCACCCTCTCCGCCACCGTCATTCCCGCCGCGGCCGTGCCGTTGTCCCTGGTCGGTACCTTCGGGATCATGTATCTGATGGGGTTCAGCCTGAACAATCTGACGTTGATGGCACTCACGATCTCGACAGGCTTCGTGGTGGACGATGCAATTGTGATGATCGAAAACATCGCACGATACATCGAGAAAGGCGACTCGCCGCTTCAGGCCGCGCTCAAGGGATCCAAGCAGATTGCATTTACGATTCTCTCCCTGACCATTTCGCTCATCGCTGTGTTGATTCCGCTCCTGTTCATGGGCGATGTGGTAGGCCGGTTGTTCCGCGAGTTTGCTCTCACGCTCAGTGTCACGATCCTCATTTCGGCCGTGGTTTCACTGACGCTGACCCCGATGATGTGCGCCAGATTGCTGCGCCACACCACGAAGTCGGATCACGGCAGGTTCTATCGCGTCTCCCAAGAGGTGTTCGACCGGAGCATCGCGGCCTATGGTACGACGCTGCGGTGGGTCTTGAACCATCAACCAGCTACGCTGGCCGTAGCGATGGGCACGTTGATCCTCACCCTCCTGCTCTATGTCGTCGTACCCAAGGGTTTCTTTCCTAGTCAGGACACGGGTGTGATTCTGGGCATCTCCGAAGCCCCCCAATCGATTTCGTTCTCGGCAATGGTCGAACGGCAGCAGGCGTTGGCGGCCATGATCTTGACCGATCCCGCCGTCGCCAGTCTCTCCTCGTTCATCGGGGTGGATGGTACGAACAGTACCCTTAACAGCGGGCGTATCCAGATCAACTTAAAGCCGCTCGGCGAGCGGAGGATCAGTGCCGGCGACGTCATCCACCGCCTGCAATCGAAACTGACCAGGGTCGATGGGATTGCCTTGTTCCTGCAGCCAGTGCAGGACCTTACGGTGGAGGATCGCGTGAGCCGGACGCAGTATCAGTACACCCTCGAAGACGCGGATCCCGAGGAGTTGAACCGGTGGGCGCCGAAGCTCGTCGAGGTCTTGCAGACGCTTCCCGAGCTACGCGACGTGAGCAGCGATCAACAAGATCAAGGGCTCGCATCCATGCTCGTCATCGACCGCAACACAGCGTCGCGCATGGGCATCACCCCGCAAGTCATTGTCGATACGCTGTACGATGCATTCGGCCAGCGGCAGGTGTCCACAATGTTTACCCAGTTGAACCAGTATCGTGTCGTGCTGGAAGTGATGCCGGAGTTTCAACAGGGTCCGCGGGCGTTGCAGTATCTCGATGTCCGGTCCCTCAGCGGAGGCCAGGTGCCCTTGAACGTGTTCACCCAGGTGGCGGAAACCACGACCCCGCTTGTGGTGAGCCGTCAGGGGCAGTTCCCTGCGGTCACGCTCTCGTTTAATCTTGCGCCGGGCGGCTCGCTCGGTGACGCGGTCACGGCAATCGAGCGGACCACTCAGGAGATCAATCTTCCGACTAGTATCCGGGGCAGTTTTCAGGGCACAGCCCAAGCTTTCCAGGTTTCGCTGGAGAACCAGCCGTGGCTGATTCTCGCCGCGCTGATCACCGTCTACATCGTGCTCGGGATTCTGTACGAAAGCTATATTCATCCTCTGACGATTCTCTCCACGTTGCCGTCCGCGGGGGTTGGGGCGCTTCTCGCACTGATGCTCTTCCGGACTGAGTTCAGTGTAATCGCACTGATCGGCATCGTGCTACTGATCGGGATCGTGAAGAAGAACGCCATTATGATGATCGACTTTGCGCTGGAAGCGGAGCGCAAGGAAGGGAAACGGCCGGAGGAGGCGATCTATGAGGCCTGCTTGCTCCGGTTTAGGCCTATTATGATGACGACGATGGCGGCCTTACTTGGCGCGTTGCCGCTGGCCATGAGTACGGGTGTCGGATCGGAATTGCGGCGACCGCTCGGTATTGCCATCGTCGGCGGGTTGATCGTCAGTCAGGTACTGACACTCTATACGACACCGGTGGTGTACCTCGCGTTCGACCGATTGGCCCGACGGATGGGGGAGCGCCGATCCTCAACCGCGAGTCATGAAGCCATCGAGCCTGGTTCGGTATGAACATTTCGGCTACGTTCATTCATCGTCCCGTCGCCACCACGTTGTTGACGATCGGCGTCACGCTAATCGGAGTGGTGGCCTTTCGACTTCTTCCCGTGGCCGCCCTCCCGGAAGTAGAGTTTCCGACGATCAACGTCTCGGCGAATCTGCCGGGCGCCAGCCCCGAGACCATGGCCACCTCAATCGCGGCTCCACTGGAGCGTCAGTTCACCCGCATCGCGGGCGTAACTGAAATGACCTCCAATAGCACACTTGGGTCCACGAGCGTCACCTTACAGTTCGAACTGAGCCGCGACATCGATGGCGCCGCCCGTGACGTCCAAGCGGCGATCAACGCGGCGCGTGCCGATCTTCCGGCAATTCTTCCGAGCAGTCCAAAGTATCGCAAAGTCAATCCGGCCGACGCCCCGGTGCTGATCCTTGCAGTGACCTCGGAGATCGTCGGCCGGGGCAAGATGTACGACGCCGCGTCGAGCATTCTCCAGCAGAAACTCTCACAGGTCGAAGGGGTTGGGCAGGTAAACGTGGGAGGCGGCTCGCTCCCGGCTGTCCGCGTCGATCTCAATCCCACCGCGCTGAACAAGTATGGGGTCGGGCTGGGAGATGTCCGCAGAATGCTGAGTGGCACCAACGTGAATCGGCCGAAAGGTCAGCTGACGGACGGATCCCGCACATGGGAGATCAGGTCCAACGATCAGCTCGATACCGCTGAGGACTATCTGCCCTTGGTCGTGGCGTTCCGGGAAGGTCGAGCGGTGCAGCTGTCTGACGTCGCGACCGTCGAAAATTCGGTCGAGGACTTGCGGGCAACGGGAACGGCGAACGGCAAACCGGCGGTGCTCGTCGTCATTTTTCGGCAGCCGGGGGCGAATATTATCGAGACGGTGGATCGGGTCCGCGCGCTGCTCCCGCAACTGGAGGCCTCGATTCCCGGCAGCATGACACTCTCAGTGGTGATGGACCGAACCCCGGTCATCCGTGCCTCGCTGCACGACGTCGAACGGACCCTCGCCATTTCCGTGGCTCTCGTCATCCTGGTGGTGTTTATGTTCCTCCGAAGTACGCGCGCGACCCTCGTCCCCATCGTCGCGGTACCGGTCTCGCTGATCTCGACGTTCGGCGTCCTGTACCTCTGCGGGTATAGTTTGGATAATCTCTCGCTCATGGCGCTCACTATCGCGACCGGCTTCGTCGTGGACGATGCAATCGTCGTCTTGGAGAATATCAGTCGGTATCGCGAACAAGGGATCCCGCCGTTCCAAGCGGCATTGCGTGGAGCGAAAGAGATTACCTTCACGGTCCTCTCGATGAGCCTCTCCCTCGTGGCGGTGTTCCTCCCTATCTTGTTGATGGGTGGAATGGTCGGGCGGTTGTTCCGCGAATTTGCGGTGACGCTCTCCGTGGCCATCATCGTCTCGCTCGTGGTGTCGCTCACTACGACCCCCATGATGTGTGCCCTACTGCTGAAACCGGAACAGAATTCCTCCCATGGATGGTGGTACCGGATGAGCGAGCGGGTCTTCGAAGGGATGCGTGGCGGCTACGCGACGAGCCTCACCTGGATCCTGCGGCATCCTCGCAGCATGCTCGCTGTGACGCTGGCCACCATGGGTGTCAGCATCTACCTCTACGTCATCATTCCCAAAGGCTTCTTCCCCCAGCAGGACACCGGTCGCCTGAGCGGCAACATCCAGGCCTCGCAGGATATTTCGTTTCAAGCCATGCGCCAGAAGCTGACCGAGGTGGTGGAAATCATCCAGAGCGATCCTGCCGTAGATAATGTGATGGGGTTCACTGGGGGCGGGGGAGGAAGCACGACCAACACCGGGCGTATGTTCATCTCCTTGAAGCCGCTCGAAGAACGGCTCCTCAGCGCCGATCAAGTGATCGCCAGGCTGCGCGGCAAACTTGCCAAGGTGCCGGGCGCGCCGACCTATCTGCAGGTGGTCCAGGATTTGCGGATCGGCGGGCGTGCCAGCAGCGCGCAATATCAGTACACCCTGCAGAGCGTCGATCTCGCTGAACTCAGTACCTGGGCGCCAAGGGTCGAGCGCCAGTTGCGCACCCTGCCGGAGATCGTGGATGTGAACAGCGATCAACAAGACAAGGGCCTGCAATCGCTGGTTGTATTCGACCGAAGCACCGCCTCGCGGCTGGGCCTCAGCCCGCAGCTCATCGACGACACCCTCTATGATGCCTTCGGTCAGAGGCAGGTATCGATCATGTACACCCCGCTCAACCAATATCACGTCGTGATGGAAGTCGCGCCGCAGTTTTTGCAGAGTTCCGCCGCGCTGAATGATATCTATGTGCGGTCGCCGGCCGGAATGCAGGTACCGTTGAGTACGGTGGCACACTATGAACCCACCTCAATGCTCTTATCCGTCAATCATCAGGGGCAGTTTCCGGGCATCACCCTGTCGTTCAATATGGCACCGGGCGCATCGCTCAGTGAGGCCGTGCAGGCGATTGAGAAATCCATGCGGGACATCGGTCTGCCGGGCGGCATCCGGGGCAGTTTCCAGGGTACGGCCAAGGCCTTCCAAGCTTCGCTGGAGAATCAGCCGCTGCTGATCCTCGCGGCATTGATCACAGTCTATATTGTGCTTGGAATCCTCTATGAGAGCTATATTCACCCGCTCACGATTCTGTCCACGATCCCGTCCGCAGGAGTCGGGGCACTGCTCGCGCTGCTCCTCTTCAAGACCGAACTGAGCATGATCGCGTTGATCGGTATCATTCTGCTGATCGGGATTGTGAAGAAGAATGCCATTATGATGATCGACTTCGCGTTGGAGGCGGAGCGGAAAGAAGGGAAATCGCCGGAGGATGCAATCTATGAAGCTTGTCTGATGCGCTTCCGGCCGATCATGATGACGACCATGGCGGCGTTGTTGGGGGCATTGCCTCTGGCAATCGGGTCGGGGGTGGGATCAGAGCTACGGCGGCCACTCGGCATTGCAATAGTGGGTGGCCTGCTTGTCAGCCAACTGCTCACGCTGTACACGACACCGATCGTCTATCTCTACCTCGATCGTGTAAGACTGCGGTTTTGCTCCTTGACTGAAGCGAAGTTCGCGAGGCAGGGTGTTGTGCCTCACTTTAAATTTGGACAGACCGCTAGACCGTCGGACAGAGCATAACCCTCTGAACCTATTCACAACCCATCGTGGCAGAAGAGAGACTGGGCCCGTTCCATGGAGTTACGAACGAAATCGCCCAGCTGTTCCTTAAGAAAGAGACTCGAAATTGGTCTGATGCTGTATGGTCAGTCTCACCATCTCACGCGCTTTCGGGATGGAGTTAGCTCGCCAATGCGGTAAAAGGACAATCGTGTTTTGGCTTTCTGATTTGTCACATAACCACGCTCTGCTAGAGTTCTCGTAGATGAGTTCATGACACATCAAACCCCAAACGGTTCTGCGGGTGACGCTGGCCCTCATCACTACCGCGTTCCCTCTGCTCGCGATCGCCGTGGGGGGAACGGACCTCCCGATATGGATTCGCATCCACCGTGACAATCAGTATTACGTCGACCACTGGTATCTCGGAGATGCGGGGTGGTGGTTACTGATGAGCATGATTGGTGTGCTGCCTACCATGCAGGTCGCCTGCCAGCCACAGGCTCGCCTCCGGTAGCTGTGGCTTTCGATGCTTGTCTCTCTGCTCATGATTCTGTATCCGAGCATGATGGCATATGCGGTAATTGCCTCCCCCCATCCGCGCAAACGTGCATGCCACGAAGTCCGCGGTCAGCTCTCAGATTTATATGTCGAACTGAAACACGCCACAGAATAGGGGTAGCCGTAGCGCTGCGTCTCCGGGCCAACCACAACGCACAGTCCCTATAGCAGGACGGAAGAACGCCTGGCCTATCAGCGAATATGTGTGGCAGCAGACCGCCCTACGGAATCGCTGCTTGCCTCCAGTGCGCCAGGCACGATCTATATTGTTATCAGCCCTAGTGAGAAGATCGTCTCGCTGATGGCCACGGTCCTGTCCCATAACGTGGGTGACACCGTGAGTTGGTTGAGAGAACGCGCGGGGCAGCCCGTTCGACTCACCTTCTCATTGCTCGAATATCCTTAACTGCTGCGTTGGGTGCGTGCCATGGGGAGACGCACACAATGAGTCGCTTTAGAAAGCAGGCATGTCTTTGTCTGAGAAGAGCGAAGAGTAGAGAAAACGAGAGAGTGAAATGGTATGGACCCGTGAACAATGTTCGCGTTGAAACTCTGAAGAATTATTCCTGAAGAATGGAATGGAGTGCGATTGCGTGGGACCAGGAAGCTGAAGCAAAACCAGCAGTGAAACGGAGGGTAATGTCAGGGCGGATGTCATCGCAAAGAACGGCAAGAGAGATGGAGCGCCCGGCTTGTCGTGGACGATCGATAGGAAAACCAGCTATGATATCGCTGCAGAGCATCATTGGCGACCGGATGATGATGTCAACGGTCGGACAATGGGCTTCTGGCGTGTGCCCGCCATGCCTATTTAATCATCTGATGATGCAGTTCTCCGATGTCGCCTCTCTTCTCCATGAATAATTCTTCGAATCGGATTTTTGAGGCATACGGTTCTGCGCCCAGCTCGATTTCCAACACATCGCCGTCCGACATGTATTGAGAATAGAGATATAGCCCCTCTCCACCTCCCTGGTCCATCACACAACGAAATTCAGGTAGGTAGGCCCTCACCGGCCCCCCCCGGTTGATCCTCCAAGCGACATGCTCAGCCGCGACCGTCGCCTGCATCAAGGCCAGGTGACCTTGTTTGGGGCCGGGATTGCCGATGCAGTCTCCGATCGCATAGATGTTTCGGTGGATCGATTGATCGGCCCGCATGGTGTTCCAGTCCATGGGCACGAATCCGCGTTCGTTGGTCAGGCCGGAGTTTTCTAGCGCCTTGATGCCTCGGTAGGGCGGTACCAGGATGCACAAATCATACGGCTGCGTTGTCCCATCATTGAAATACAGCGTTTTCCCATCCAACCGCACGAGCCCGACTTCAAGATGGACGGTGATCCCGCGTTTTTCGAAGAGGTCTTCCAGGTATTGCCAAATTTCTGGCCCGCCTGGCGGCAGAAGACATTCCTTGTCGCTGATAAGATGAAGGCGTGTCTGGTCTCTAATCCCCATCGTGCGCAGGTGGTAATCGAAGTCCATGAGGACCTCCATCGGCGGGCCATCGCAAGGGGTATAGCCGGCACCCACCCCAGCGAAGACCTCCCCGCCCGTGAATTTGAGCAGTGCTTCCCGCGTCTCCAGGATTCTTCCTGGATCGCACACCGAATAGGCGAACTCGCGAGAGCCGGGGAGAACCTCATACGCGTGACGCGCGCCCGTCGCCAAGATCAGATAATCAAAGTGACGGCGCCCGCTCTGGCAAACAATTTCGTCGTTTTCCTGGTCCACGGACACCAGAGGGTCGCAGATGAACTCAATACCGGTGTCTTTGAAGTTTTCGGCCAAATTCATGGTGATCTTTTCGAGATCGAGGTTCTCAAACAAAACCCGAGGAAAGGATGCCCGGAAGGTGGTGCGCGGCTGGTCGGAAAGCAGCAGAATGCGATGTGTATCATCAAGAAGATGACGAAGGTCCCATGCGGCCTTGATTCCCGCAAATGAGCCGCCAACAACAATAATTGTTTTTGTCACTGATCCCTTCCCTCTGCGTTTATTATCTTGGTTGCACCCCGCAAGATGCGGTTGCGCTGCCTAACACACTAGGGAGAAAAATTGCCAAATTATACTATGCTCTTTTAGGCTGAGTTTCCAGCCGTACTCTCTTGCATTACAGGTAGGCGGCCTATGCCTAGCTGTTGACCGGCGCGATCAGTTGTTACACACAGTGGCGAGTCTGCCGCCCTGCGTGATTGGGATGAAGGCGTGCGGGAGTGCACAGCACTGGGGGCGAGCGGTTGAACTGCTCGGGCATACCGTCAAGCTGATGCACCCGAAGTATGTCAAGCCCTACGTCAAGACCAACAAGCATGATGGGCGCGAGGCGGAAGCGATCTGCGAAGCAGTGAGTCGGCTCACCATGCGAGTTGTCTCGATCAAGACGGTGGAACAAGCTGACCTGCAGGCCGTGCACCGGACGCGGTCGCGCTTCGTGAAACATCGGACCGCCGCCATCAATCAGATTGGGTGTTTGTTGGCCGAGGAGGGGTTGGTGGTAGGGCCTCCGGCCGGGTTCGAGGGAGGGCTTGTGTAGTGCAGGCCGTTCACCGGACTATCGGCGAATGTCCCGGTTGTTGGCGTCGCGGCCGGCGGAGTTCCAGCGCCACCATCCCCTCCGCCCTTGCCACAGGCAACCAGGGGTAATGCCGCGTAGGGCAACGCAACCGAGTTGTCAGAGAGTTTTTGAATACCGGAGAGTGGAAAAGAAACCTTGCAAGTTTCAATCTCCTTTGGCTTGAACGTGGATGTACAGAGAAAGTATTTCTCAACCCACCAGGCCAAGAGCGATTCGGGATTGCAATGTGAAGAGCTGACGGACTGGTCGTTCGACCAATGCATAAGGAAGATTGGCGCGCTGTCGTGAGAGGCGACGACTACGTGGCAGTCTCTGGATCGGCATAGGAGCGCACTCCAACTATCGAGCGGTTCCAGCAAGCCGTGAGAGTCACGTTATGGACCACGCATGTAACGCCGTCATTAGTTCCCTACAGAAGAGAGGACAGCCGAATCAGGAACCCGTCAAGCAACGCTGGTGCTGTTGGTATCAGAAGTATGCGTCAGGGGATATGGTGCTGTAAGGGTTAGAGATCGAAGAGCGAGAGGCGAGTAAGAGACTATGGAGCGATCCGCAGCCGGTGTCACCGTGGGAGTGGGCAAGAGAGGAAGTAGTGTTAGTGGCAGGCTTATTACTTGGCGTTGCCGCGCTTGGAGTCAGCCTGCGTCACTCTCAGTGGAACGCGAATCGTCGGACACAATAAAGCAAGTTGCGGGCGCCCTCACTGCAGCGGAGTCCTCAATGTTGGCGTGGTTAAATAATGACTAACTCCTTCCCCCATGATCATCTTGGTCAGTCCCTCCTGCTGCTTGATCGTCGTTCCTAACCAACTCGCCCTAACCAACTTTCAAGCGGCAACCTTGCTCTTGTCTTTATATAGACGGGCAGCTATCGTGCAGAACACCGACTAGGAGGGGGCCGATGAGCCTGAGAGTGCTTATTCTGTTGGGCCTGACATTGTGTTGGCCGATTATAGGATTCGCCTTTACCGGTGACAAACGTGAGACACTGCGAGGACTCGGAGAGATCTCGGTGCTCGTTGAGTATCTCCCTGACGACGTTGAACGAGAAGGGTTGAGCCGAGAGCAGCTCACACGCGACATCGAAGGGCGACTGCGACAGGCAGGCCTGCGCGTCCTAACCATCTCTGAGATCGCGAATTCACCCGGGGCTCCATATCTCTATGTTGCCGTCCATCCGATTACGGGTCCCTCAGTGAATTTTACCGCGTACGCGATCGGGCTGACGTTGAAACAGCTTGTTCAACTCTCACGGGATCCACCCACAGAATTCTTTGCGACCACATGGGAAGGCCCTGCACATCCGAGTTGGCTCAGCGCCCCTAGAGTGCTCGACATTCGCACGAGAATCTCAGAGGCTGTCGGACGGTTCATCATTGATTATCAGGCGGTGAACCTGAAATAAAGGGAATCATCATGCCGAACACTTTGAAGAAAGTGCCTGCGCGTCTCGATCAAGACCCTTATCTCTATTGGCAAAGTTACCTTGTGCTGTGGCCTTGTAACCGAAAGCGGGTCTCCCCTTTAATTTAATAGTTTGAGGATACCTCGCTGATCGACAGGTGCCCGACGATGTCCTCATCGTCCGCCCAGTTTGCCGCGCATTTCCTTGATCATATCCTCGAGGTCCGCCTCGGCGCGGTTCCGTTCACTAATGAGGCGGTCCAGGTTGTAGGGTCGAGGGGAGGGCACGGTCTGTTCCGTGACCTCAGGGGGAGGAGAGGAAGAGCCGATCGTAGGAGCGGCCAGGGAATTCCCAAGTGGGGTCGTTTGCCCGCGAGGCCGAGGGTGAGAACGATCCGCGGATTTGTCTAGCCCCGGGGTGTCGGAATGAGCCAGCGCTTCCCGGGCCGAAACACCCTGATCACGCAACCACTGCTTGGCCACGTTGGACTTCAAGGAGAAGCTGATACTGGTAATTGGCATCCCATCCGGCGCGACGCGGGCGATTGCCGTATTGACTCCGATCATGCGGCCGTTGGTATCCAGTAACGGTCCCCCGGAGTTGCCGCGGTTCAGTCCCGTTTCTGTCTGAAACACCGACTTGCCCTTCGTGGCGTTAAAGTTCTCGAATTCTGCACTGATGGTGCCAGTGGTCAAGGTCCAGAGTCCGCCCTGTTCCGGATGCCCGATCGCCACCACGCGATCGCCGATCTCGGCCCGATCGGAGTCGTCCAGTTCGAGAATCGGAAATGGTCCAGGCAGCCCATCGAGCTTAAGCATCGCCAGGTCCAACGGCTCTGAAAAGGCCACCACACGAGCTTTGCCGCTCCGTGACAAATCCACCTTCCGGTCGCCGGTCACACGATCCGGCTTCAGGTAGATGGTCAAGCGGGGATAGGGCTTGCCTGTGTGCTCGTCGATCACAACATGCGCGTTCGTCAAGACGAGCCCATCCTGTTGGATGATGGAGCCGGTGCCGCCGCTGCCTTGTTGTCCGCTGTGGGAGTACCCCAGGATCATCACGACGGCTGGTGAGCTGCCCTCGTAGATTTCGCGCGGTGTCAGATCTCCCCCCAGGCCAACCCCTGGCCACAGTCCCAGGACCGTCGCCATTCCGAGCAACAGGAGTCTTGCCATGATGCGCTCCTCTCTCACTGGGACCCGGTCCGGTTCAGCTATCTCCATACTGACTGAGAACCAGATCCTTCTATGACGCGAAGGATGTCACGCGTGAGGAAACCGGAATTCCATGTAGATTTTTCTGCTGGTCAATAGCATACCTCTCGCTATGCCTGCCCGCAAGACTCCGGCCCAGGCTTCAGACCACCTGTTTCAAACGGCTTCTTCGATCATCCAGCGCCCGCCGAACTGGCGTGGTGGCCTAATAGCTGGGGGGTCAGGTCAATTAAGCCGAGAAGAAACCTAGACGGGAGTGGGAGTCACACTATTTAGAGGGCCCAACGACGGTTGGATCGCTTGCCCCTTAACCAAACTTATTTACCCTCTCCGATCTCAACCGTACTAGCCTCTTTCCAATGCGAGGATATCCGTATGAACCTACTGCAGACGGATGCGAATCGGAGGGGGTTAAGTAATGACTAAATCCTTCCCCCGCAGCCAAGAGTTTCTTTCGAACTAATCCCCCGACTCGAATCCCCTCAAGTATCTTCAAGTTCCCAATCGTATTTTCCTATGAGAGCGTAATAGAAAATATCATAAACATTTGACGGGAAACCATACGGTGATATAGTCGGCGAGGAGTTGGCGCAAGGGCATGGAGATATTATGCATTTCGTTCGTATTGGCAAGAAAGCCTTAAACCTTGATAGCGTGAGCTACTGCGAAGCACAAATTTGGCAAGATGAGATGTCGCTAAAGGTCTATTTCGCAGGATCCGCTAACAATACCCCGCTGGTATTCGCCGAAAACGACGCCAAAGAACTCTGGAAGTACTTGGACTACGTCGCTGAAAAACCCGTCTAACGCCTTCACTTCCTCAACTCTTGGGTTGTACGGTTCGCCTTGCTTTTTGACCCCCAGACGCTTGGAGTCTTGTCTCTTCGGACGGATCCCTACTCTGAGCAATGCTTCCTAAGAGCCACACGAGATCACAGGCGATCGATTAGTACGGCCGGTCTTCGTACATAAATAGACTGAGCGATTACAACCGGCATGATCCAGCCGTCCTTCTTGTATCCACGATAATATATGAGCACTTTTTTTACATAATCCTGTGTTTCTTTGTAGGGCGGGATCTGTCCATATCGATCAACCGTGCGTTCGCCCGCGTTGTAGGCAGCCAAGGCTAACTGGACGTTCCCGTGGAATCGATTCAGGAGGTAACGCAGGTGCTTGGCCCCACCGGTGACGTTGTCGTTCGTGTCGTAAAGATTACGCACGCCATGCCGGATAGCGGTTTCCGGAATCAGCTGCATGAGTCCTACCGCCCCCGCCTTCGAGATCACGGTCGGATTGAAGGAAGACTCGGCCCTCATTACCGCAAGAAGCAAGGCCGGTTGAACATGGTGCTGCTGAGATGCACGGATGACCGCTTGCTCAAGCTCTAGATTCGCCACACCACTGTGATGTCGGGTCTTATGGCGAACTGCCGCGACAGGCGTATCTGTCGGTACATTCCCCTGGTTTACCAGTCCCGTGGGACCGACGAATCCATCGGCCTCCATATCGGAGAGAATGGAGGGCGTCCAGGTTGCCGTCAGTATCAACACTACGCAGGCAGTAAATTTGGCGGAGCCCCTGTGGCTGAATGTTCGGTGTCTCAAATCAGCATAATAAGATTTACTGTGATGCTCGACCCTATTCATCTTTGTTTCCTCCCTGTCCAGAAACCTGCGTAACCCCGCGGCGTATTTTTCATGTGTCTTGGGAGTGACCCTGTACCGTGACGCTGTAAGCGCAGGTTCTATGCCATCTTGAATGAAGGACAAACTGATTATTAATGTAATCATTCCAGCGACTTGTGCCCATCAATGATTCCTGCTTTCGTAGGGGGGATTAGGGTGGGGGTGTCCTGTGTTTTAGCTCTCCTTGCCGCACTTTGCGGTTCGTCGGAAGCTCAGCGGGAGTTCCCAATCTCTCTTATGCCAGACTCCTCGAAAGAGGGGCTCTCTCGCACGATGAAAGAGACTGTGGTACGCTGTGCCCTCCTAATGGTCTGACCGAGAAGGAGTCGACAGCCATGGCGAAGCTTCGGTACTGCGAACGAATCCACACACACTTCCCTGTGATGTTTGCTGGTGAGGCCTATGTGGGGGAGGGAACCGTGCTCAACGTGTCTGTCCCTGGTTGCGCCGTCCACAGCCGAAAACAAGTACAGCCCGGCTCCTATATTGAGATGAGAATGCTCGTCTCTGACAATACGTCTCCACTCCGAGTCGGATTAGCCAAAGTACGTTGGTGCGAGGGACGACGGTTTGGCGTCGAGTTTATTCAAATGCCCGGTGAAGACCAAGTTCGCTTAGGTCGGCTAGTCAAAAACGAGATTCCTCTCGCGCTATCACCTCGATCCAGCGCTTGGCAAGGGGCACATTTCTGATAATAGTCAGACCACTAGCGAGGGTGAAGACGCATGACCAAAGGTCTATTACTCATGATGATACTGCTTCTGGCAGGCTGCGCTGAGCCCTATACCGTATTCCATAGCCAAACGGGTAACCCGATCATACTGGGTCGTCGCGCATATTCCTACGAAGGCTGCCTCTCCACAATGCGCGATGAGGCTGTTCGACTTGGAGTTTCGATGAGCACGATCCAGGTGAGAGGTTCTTGGCAGGGTCGATCCCTCCTCTGGCCTTTCGAGCCAGGGTATGCCTGCGAAGGGACAATCGGACCTGAACGTCTCCCACGCGGAATCTATCCGGACGTTCCTCCCCTCTCACCGCAAGGTTAGGCATCGCCCACTTCCCGCTCTTTTTGACTTCATCTGCACGCCGAAGACCAGAGAGAGATTTCCCTTTTATCAATCCCCTTAAGAGAGCTGTTGACAACACCACTGCTGGCGCAGTATTACTCCACCAACACTACTGGATGTAGCCTATGGGATGCCCGCTCTTGGACTTTCTCCCTATTTCTTGCCAACGGCCATACGTAGAAAGGGGGTGAGTCGCGTTGATTTCGCTGCCGTGCTCGTTTTTCAGAGCTCGGTAACAAAAAATATCAACGGATTTTAGAGAAAAATATTTCGTCGCCTACCACCCACTATCGAAATAAATCGCTTACAAGGAGTTGTAATGGAAGATCTGGTTATCGAAGAAGAAGGCGCCTCATCCGCACTGAAAATTACGCTTGGTGATTTTCTCGTTTTTATCAATTGGATGAATCAAACTGAAAAATCTCTCGATCGCGCTGAAGCCTTGCCGCCTCTCCCTGACTTGGATTCCGGAAAAGTCAAAGGTTGGATCCAACTTGTACAGAGGCTTGAGGAACGCTTCCGCCGGAGCGAAGAAAAGAAGCTGGCTCTCGAAGCGAATGTGATCGCACAGGAAGCACAGCTTGGACAACTCTTGTCGCACTTGCATGCGAACATCGCCTCACTCTACGACAACCTCGGACAATCGCAAAAAGCCGAAGAGGTTCGTCGCCGAGCTGAAGCGCTCCATGTAGGTTAAACAAGGTTGCCCGCATTCTAAATCGTTCGTCATGACTTCTCTTGACCACCCTACGTAGCGATTTCATTGGTGTGTATTGCTTACAAGGGGTGGTCATGGGCTTTACTTGTGAGAGTGGTATTGCGAGCCCTCTGCCGTCACGCTTGTCCGTGGCGTGGGCTTTTCCTCGGGCTTCACGCGTTTTCCTTACCGTATTCTCGCATTTTCTTTATCCTCCCTCGTCTCTTGGCTATACTTAGCCTCTCATAGTTGCGGGCATTGTCACAGGCAGCCGGTCCAGACATAGAAACTGGAATTAGCCGCAAGGGTTCACGCGAGAGCGAGGGTATCAGATGATCAAAGTGCTTCTCGTCGAAGACAACGACGTTGACGCCGAACTCACGCAGGATCTTCTTTCTGAATGGAGCATGGAGGAGTTCCAGATTACCCGGGCGAAAACGCTGGCAGAGGGATTCCTGTTTCTCAGCCGTGAGCGGTTTGATGCTGTGCTCTTGGATCTTTCTCTCCCGGACACATTCGGCCTTCCGACTGTCAGACAGGTCCATGCCATGAATCCGACGGTCCCCGTTGTCATCCTGAGCGGCGTGACCGACCAAAGCCTGGCTCTTCAGGCTGTGCAACAGGGGGCGCAAGATTACCTTGTCAAAGGTCAGGGTCATCCCGAGCTATTAGCTCGGGCCATCCGCTATGCCATTGAGCGGAAACGCGCTGAAGAACACCTGACCTACCTAGCACAGTATGATCACTTGACCGGGCTGGTCAATCGTAACCTCTTTCGCGATCGCCTGGTTCAAGCGATGGCTCGAAGCAAGCGCATGCATCAACCGATTGGTCTCATGCTCCTCGATCTCGATCGATTCAAAACGGTGAACGACACCTTCGGCCACGACATGGGTGATGAGCTACTCAAGGCCGTAACCGAAAGGCTCAAAGTCTGCGTGCGTGAGGTCGATACCGTGGCCCGTATGGGTGGGGATGAGTTTACGATTATTCTAGAAGGGGTCTCTTCCGAACAGAACATCATTGTGGTGGCAAAGCGCATTACGGAGTCCATTGCTGCGCCGTTCGAGCTTAAGGGTCACCACATCTCGGTCGGCATCAGCATTGGAATTACGATCTATCCTCACGACGATCATCCTATCGACGAGCTGCTGAAGCATGCCGACACTGCCATGTATCGAGCGAAACAACAAGGCGGCAGCGCGTTTCATCTGCACGAAGCCTCTGGGACTCACTCAGCCAATCTCCTTCCCTAACAAGCGGACACTACCGCCGTTGCGAAATAAAGACCAGAGACGCCTTCCGTCTTCCACGCACTGATTCTCCAATCGCCGGTGTTCTTGATATTCAGGCTTATCACCGGCCGATGTCACCTAGCGGCTCGTCCGTCACGATCAAGGTTCCGCGCGGATTGGGAGCAAGAATGTTTGAGGTGTCGAGCGCCTCCAGACCGGGAGTAGGGTGGCAGTTAGGAGTAATTACCATACCCCAGTGTTGATTCTCGCTGCACGTATTGTCGACGAGGAGCGCTTCCGCGTGATGAAAGAGAAGAATCCCGCTCAGCATATTCTCCCGACACCGGTTTCTGACGAGTTCTGGATGGCTCCCAGGATCCCGCACCGCAATACCGAAATGATGGTTGCCGCTACAGACATTATCGGCGATTCTCGGCTGTGCGCCGGCAAACACAAAAATCCCCGATTCCCGGTTGCCACAGACTTCATTCTCGACAAATGTTGGCCGCGATTGCGGGCCATAAATGACCACGCCAGACAGAATGCCCTCCGTGGCACGGCACTGTGTCACAGTACAAGAGGAGTCGAGCAGATTCATCGCGGAGTTCTGATCGCTTCCAACATAGCGAAACGTGATTCCGGCGATACGACCGCCTGGGATCTGCTGGAGATAGAGTGGCCCCCCACGACGGGAAAAAATCTGTACCTCGTCTCGACCGGCTCCCACTAAATGAATTGGTCTCCCCGTGATAAAAATTTTATCCTCATAGATCCCTGGGTAAACAAAGACCTGGTCATATTCTCCTGCATCGAGTAGAGCCGCACTGGGTCGCGGGTACGAGTCGCAGTCATTCGCGTCGACGATTAAGGTCTTTCCGCCGAATGGATTTGCAGGAGGATCAATCATCATTTCCAATTCCCTTTACCGCGTCTTTTCTCTTCTCACCGTCGTCGTGCTACCGCAGAGGTTCTGATTCAAGCGGTCGAGCGGCATTATTTCGGTCACAAACACGCAAGTCAATATCTCAGCAAAGCGTTTACCAAAGCCACTTTTCTGATGGTATGCTCTATTTTATCGTGCAGGGAGACTCTCGAACAGATCGTACAAATCTGTTGCGCAGGCGAGGGCGGTAACTTGGCAATTCCCAGCATCGAATGGTGCCAAGCTCGTGGATTCTCGTTGGTTTTAGCCATGCCGTGCAGCAGCACAGTGGCACGGCGATTGCGTTATCACGAGAGAAAGGGTACCGAGACCTTGCTGAGCAGTATGGAGGCATTACGATGAAGACGCTAATGATCGTGCTCCAGGGAATAATTGCGGTATTGTTTTCTCTCAATCTTGCCGTCGCGGCCCCTTCCAACATGCAGGATTCGTCTCGGCACCTCTATGATCGAGTGATGGAGGAGTACAAGCACAGAGATTACGAGGCAGCCTTGGCTGGTTTTCGATTCTTCCTCGAACTCCACGGGCAGTCCTCTCTGGCAGCTAATGCGCAATATTGGGTGGGAGAATGTCAGTACCGATTAGGGCGCTATAGGGAAGCTCTGAAATCCTTCTACCACGTTGTCTCCTACTACCCCCTCAGTCCGAAGCTTGCCGCCTCTAACTTGAAGATTGGACAAACCTACACCAGGCTGAAGGATCACGAGAAAGCTCGTATGATGTACGAGCGAGTGATCGATGACTATCCTGAAAGCGCTGAAGCAGAGTTGGCACGGAAAGCCCTTGATGCGGCACCGATGCGGAATGAGGAACCAACCTCCCAACTGACCGGTAACAGCCCTTCCGACTAGTTCTACTTCAAGGACAGGCGGGGGATGTGTCGGCAATACGCAGGGCCGTCATTACTCATCGACGACGCCAAACAGCTGAGCCAATTGAGGCACTGTATAGGACGTGTGGGGCTTCAAAGTGATCAACGTTATGCCGGCTGCCTGTAGGACAGACTGGATCTCCCGTCTCCGAGTGACCTCGTGCGGCTGAGGGGGCAACCCTTCCTCGAGCAACACCACTTGCTCCGCAGCCTTCGTTCCTGGGTGGACCAACACAAAATCGAGTTGCTTCAACGCGATCTGTCTCAACACCTGTGACCGAGCCGTTCCGTCTGCCTCGACGCTGACAACCGACCAGAGCGGAACCCTCGCAAAGACAAGATAATGGTCTTCTACGGCCAACCGTATGAGATTGTAAAACAAGAGATCAGTTTCAGTCAGTAGAGGTTGAGGACGCAATGTGACGTTTGGAGGAAGGGCAAAGGGCTCTTTTCTGACCGGCCCAGTGGTTGGCGAGAGCCTCAGTCGCCAAACTAGGAGGGCCAAGAGCGCGATGGCAAGGCCTATGAATACGTTCTCCATCTTGCTGCTATCGACCAGGAAGAGATTCACGCCAGCGAGGTCCGCTTGGGACAATGGTGCCAAGGAGCACGGGATGGTTCGCGCCCGTCACAGAAGGGATGTTGCCCCACTGTCCGGTCACGGTTTGATAGGCCAAGAGGGCGAAGGCCACCGCTTCAAACACCTTACTGTCCCATCCTAGGGCCTCAAATGTGGTGACCGGAACAGGGGCGAAAACTATTGCGAGATGGTTCATGATTGCACGGTTACGGACGCCGCCCCCGCCCACTACGACTTCATTAATCTCATCGTTGATCCACCGCCGCGAGGTTCCCACCGCCTTGGCCGTCCACATACTGCAGGTCGCCAACAGATCTTCGAGCGAGAGGTTGCGTTGTTGCTGGAGGGTGATCAACTCCTCGATGAGATCAGGACCGAATGCTTCACGTCCGGTCGATTTGGGCGGCCGCTTGGATAGAAAGGGATGCGCGAGGAGCTTGCCCAACAATCGTGAGTCGACCTGCCCCTTCATGGCCAGTTTTCCTTCACGATCCATCAACAACCGCCCGTCGGTCACGCGTACCATAAGACTATCCAGGACCATATTGGCCGGCCCCGTATCGAACGCCTGCACCTTGTTGAGGTGTCCACCTTTCGGCACATACGTCACGTTGCTGATGCCCCCGAGATTCACCACTAACCGTGCACGCCGCGCATGCTTCAAGAGCAGCGCATGTGCTGTTGGCGTCAACGGAGCCCCTTGACCGCCTGCGGCGATGTCACGCGAACGGAAATTGGCCACAGTGGTAATCCCCGTTCGTTCGGCAATGACTGCCGGCTCGGCGATCTGCAGGGTGGAACGAATGGCGCCGACTCCTGGCGCATGGATGCCATGTGGAAGATGATGCAGGGTTTGGCCATGTGAGCCGATCAATGCCACATTGCTCGGTTGAAATTTCGCTTGTCGAATGACGTGCAGCGCCGCGTTCGCAAACCATTCGCCCAATAGCGCATTGAGGTGACATACCTCCGCGACCGTTCCCGAAACTGACGCGGAGAGAATACGCTGTTGTAACGAACGTGGATAGGCTAGCGTATGTGCCGCCAGCGTCCGGGCTTTCAGGGAGCGGCCTCGCCCAGTAATGTCCACGAGTGCTGCATCGACCCCATCGCCGGATGTTCCCGACATGAGTCCCACGACGTGCATCCGTTGATTCCTCCGGTGATTACCCTGCAAGTGCTTTAGACCCGCTACGCTAATGGAACTACCCAGTGAGGTCAAGCAGGGAAACATTGTCATCTAGCTCCAGTCGTACGGGCAGATCGTTGCGTTGACAACGATAGAACCCGATGCTACCGTCCTCGCCCATGTTAAGTTTTCTATCCGCGCTCCTCCTCTGGGCTCTCTTCGTCAGCGACGGCTTGTTCGCAGCACCCCTAGCCCTTGCCGCTTCGCTTGACGAGCCCCTCAATATCGTCGTCACAATTCCTGTTCTCAAAGATTTGGCTCAACAAGTCGGAGGACCCCACGTACGGGTGACCTCTTTGCTGAGCGGCTATGAAAATGAGCACACGTATTCGCCGAGACCGAGCGACTTGGTTGCAGTGCGAAATGCCAGACTGTTGTTTGAGGTCGGGATCGGTCTTGAAGTATGGGTCTCTTCGCTGGTGAAGAATGCCGGAAGCCGGTCGCTTCGCGTTGTCACGACATCTCAAGGAATCGCCCTGATTCGTGACCATGCAGCGCGTCGGGATGGGACACATCAGGGGGGAGAGCCGACGGGGTCAAGCGGAAACCCCCATATCTGGCTGGATCCGGAAAACGTCGCCATCATGCTGCGTCATATTACCGAAGCTCTGATCGCAGCCGATCCCGCCCATGCAACAGACTTCCGAAACCGTCAAGCCGTCTATCTTCAGCAATTAGACCGACTGCGGAATGAACTCTCTGATCGGGTCAAACAGTTGCCGGATCGTCGCTTCATTGCTCACCATCCAGCCTGGCCCTACATGGCAAGGCGCTTTGGCTTCGACGTGGCCGCGACCATTCAGATGCAGTCCGGCACAGAGCCATCAGCACTTCAGCTGCAATCCCTAATCGGCAAGATCAAAAAAGACAAGATCAAGGTCATCGTATCGGAGATCCAGCTCAGTCAAAAAATTCCCGAGCTACTCGCCAAGGAAACCAAAGCACGAATCGTCGTCTTGACCACATTACCAGGTGGCCTACCAGGGACCGAGACCTACATCGACATGCTTCGCTATAATGTGCTCCAATTAGCGAATGCCCTAGAGTCCCCATAGCGGCTTTGTGGGCCATCTCCTCAGCGCCGGAAGGAGCGCCGGGTTTCGTGCCAGACTCCCTTGAGCCTATCATTCGGTTTGACCACGCGTCGTTCGGATTTCCCGGCGTCATCGCGCTCAAGGACATTTCCCTATCCATCAACGCTGGCGAGTTTATCGGTGTCATCGGCCCCAACGGATCGGGGAAAACCACACTCTGCCGAGCCGTACTGGGTCTCATGGCTCCCGTCGAGGGCTGTCTCCATATTTTCGATTGTGCCTGTGATGAATTGCGGTGCCACCACCGGGCGAAGATCGGATACCTCCCGCAAAAGGGTGTTGTGGATCGTAACTTTCCGGTCACGGTGCTTGAAACGGTGCTGATGGGCCGATATGGGGCATTGGGTTTGTTTAAGCGCCCAGGACCGAAAGATCAGAAGATCGCAATCGAATCTCTCACCTATGTCGGAATGGAGAGGCACAAGGACACGGCTCTGGGCCATCTCTCCGGCGGCCAGCAGCAGCGTGTGTTCATCGCGAGGGCGTTAGCCCAACAGCCCAAAGTTCTCCTGCTTGACGAACCGACCACAGGACTAGACATTACCGCTCAGCATAATGTGATAGAGCTGGTCGAGCACCTGCACGACGAACTTGGACTCACCGTACTCTTGATCACCCATGACATTAGTATGATCCGTTCTCGGGTGGACCGGCTCGTGCTTCTCAAGACCCGCCTCTACGCCGCAGGGCCTCCCGCTGATGTCCTCAAACCTGAAATCCTCAGCGAGGTCTATGGGAAAGATCTGGTAATTACCGAGAAAGATCTTGTTATCGTTGAGGATTACCACCACCATCACTGACTACACAGTGCAATGCTTGAACTATTCACCTATGACTTCATGCAGCGTTCTCTCCTTGCGGCGGCGATGGTGGGGGGGCTCTGTTCTGTCATCGGTGTCTTCGTCGTGCTGCGAGGGTTGGCATTTGTCGGGGCAGGCACGTCGCATGCGGCGTTTGCCGGTGTGGCGCTAGGCTACCTCATGGGCTGGCCTCCGCTGGGGCTGGCGATCCTCTTTGGTCTTGCCACGGTGTGGATAACGGGCTGGGTCGAAGAAAAAGGCCGGATGAAACTGGACGTCTCGATCGGCATTCTCTACACCACAACGATGGCGCTGGCCATTCTCTTCATCGGCCTCATGAAAAGTTACAATGCGGAGGTGTACGGCTATCTATTTGGGAGTGTCCTGTCGGTCACGAGTGAAGAGCTGCGCATCATTGGAGGGTTGAGCATCCTGGTGCTCGGTCTCATTTTGTTGTTTTCGAAAGAACTATACTTTATCGCGTTCGATCAAGAGATGGCCGAGGCCTCCGGCGTCCCAGCGCGACGTATGTTCTTTCTCCTGTTGACTCTTGTCGCTCTCACGGTCGTGGTCTCTTTGAAAACTGTCGGCGCTATTCTCGTGTTTGCCATGATTCTGATTCCTGCCTCAACAGCATATCAACTCACCTCCAGCCTCAGGACACTCACCCTATATTCCACCATTATCGGCGTGACTACGGCCGTAACCGGAGTAGTAATCTCTGCAACCTGGGATGTGCCTTCCGGACCCGCAATCGTCCTTCTCGCCACAACCGTCTTCTTCATCTCGGTGCTGCTCTCTCCAAAAAGAATGAAACGTACCGCGCGTGCTCACTAGATATCTCATTTTAACCTGACTGTAGGGCTATGCGTACAGCCACTGTGTCATTCACGAGTCAGTTGATGACTTGCAAGATATCTGACGGCAAGGGCGATTCTCTGGGTCGATGCAGAAGTTGCCAAATAGTTAGATTATTGCAGAGGAAGATGCACCTACTAGCCTCGGTGTCATGAGGCATAGAATTTGCGCTGAGGGGCAAGTCATCACGATATTTTCACTCAAATATATCAGAGGAGGAGTTTCATGCGATTCGTAGCGTTACGGGCTTGTATGATTGGGTTTATGATAGTGAGTGTTGTCTCGATCCTGTCTCCTGCTCAGCTGGTCTTGGCGGAAGATGGCAAACAGAGCTTCGGCGGTATTGAGGAAGGGAAATGGGTCCTCGGCATGCGCGCAGGATTTGCCCCCTTGACCCAATCGTTGACTGCTAATACCTCAACCGAGGTGGGCTCCTTGGTTAATTTCCAAGGCATGTATAGTCTCAACAAGTGGCTCTTGGTCGGGATGATGTTAGAGTGGGAGCGCCATACCGTGAATCAAGAACAGCCCGACCGGGACTTAGGCCATCAAGACACCATATCTGTGCTTCCGACAGTGGAAGTCCGTCCGGTCAAGTTTGGCCCAGTCATACCCTATGCAAATATGAGTTTCGGCGTAAACGTGAATAGCTTTGGAGAGAATACCGGCACCCAAATTAGCCCTAGCAACACATTTGCGTGGAGACTCGGCTGGGGCGCCGACTATATGCTCACCAAGCAGTTTGCGCTGAACACGGAAATGGCCTACAAACGTAACGACGGCCACGCCACGGTGAATGGTTCACGGGATAACGACTGGAACGCCTCTTCTTTCGGCTTCCTCTTCGGCGCCAAGCTTTTCTTTTAATTTCTGAATACTCGAGACAGCTTGAGTCACGCGGATCCCTCGGGTTGCGGGGGTTCTACGTCAGATACGATAGATGGACAGGGATAAACGATATCAGGCTCGGAGAAAGCGATCTATTCCTGCCGGCCTTGCTTTGATCGGCTCCACACCATCCCAGTCTGCTCCTTTGAGCTAAAACCAAGTTTTTCGTAAAAACCCGGCATGCGTGTGCAGAGCCAGAAGAGTTCGACTTTCTTGAGGCGGGGCTGGTTCAGGATGCGCTGGACGATATCTGCGCCGATGCCTTGACGCTGGTATGCCTTATCGACGATGACATCCCAGATGGTCGCTCGATAGACATAGTCCGTTAATACTCGGCCAAATCCGATCAGCAGATCCCCATCCCACGCAGTCACGGCCATATCGGTGTGGCGCAGCATCTCGCGTGCATCCTCAAGCGTTCGTCCTTTGGCCCAAGGCGCTTGCTGGTAAAGGCGGACGAGCTTGACTGGGTCGATATGCTTCTTTTCAGTGAAGGTGATGGCGGGCTTGAGGGTTGGGGTCATCTTGTACTAGATTATCTCCCAGTGACAACAACCAAGATCACGCGGAGTGTACGAGGAACATCATGGCAACGCAAGTCCGTAGCTGCCCCAAGTGCTCTCAACTCATGTGGCTCACAGAGAACCAATATGAACTCCTGGATGAGTCGACCATTCGAGCCAAGTGCCCTCATTGTGGGTCAACCGTTCGCTTCGCGCTTGTATCGCAGGGAGACACGGCTGCCGGCCCTAAAATGGGGCATTGACCGCTTCGTAGAGTCCTGAGTTGAAAGCTTTGAGTTGAGGCCCAACGCAGCACTCTAGTCACATTCCCCGTCCGGCGCCGTCCAACTCCGGCTTGTTGCCAGGTAGAATTTTATTCAGTGTGGACCGATACTCGCCTGTGCGCTCCTGGTCGATCCGTCCGATTTTGACCTCTTTATCCCGCTGCATTCGTTCCAGATGATCGAGTACCGAGAGGAGCGGATGGACAGAGCCGAGCAATCGGCCGACTTCGAAGGCTTCCAACGATTCCACAAATAATTCGTTCAGACCTCTATAGGGAGTCCCGGCGCTTTGGCTCCGGAACCTGGAGACGATCTCTTCATACTCTTCGATTGCCTCAAACTTGGGCTTCACGCCGGTCGGCACTGCCGACAGGTGAACGATCGGCGGCAATTTTGCCGCATAGACCTTCAACTGAGCAATCAATCCGCCCATCACGTCCAGTACATCGGTGGTCTGCATGAACTTATCCTTCGAGGCGGCATTGTTTACGCCAAGCTGACAGGCCTATCAAGATTTTCTGGTGCCTTGAGGAGGCGTGAGACCGGCGAGGGCCTGAACCACCTGCTCCATATCGGACGGGAAAGGCTTTGTATACTCATGAAACTCTCCGGTCGAAGGGTGGTGGAAGCCCAGGGTTCTTGCATGCAACATCACGCGGGGGATCTCGACAGTCTCAACGGTGCAGACCTTCTTCCCGCCATAGGTCTGATCTCCCAGAATCGGATGGCCCAGCGACGTCAGATGGACACGAAGCTGGTGCGTCCGGCCTGTGCGTGGGTACAAGAGCACATGAGCGGCCAGTTTCCCGAATCGACGGTCGACCTTGTATTCTGTCACAGACTCCTTCGGTCTCGCAGTATGGGCGGAGAATTTTTTCCGCTCCTTCTTGTCACGGCCAATCGCCAGCTCGATCAACCCATGACATTTTTTCGGCATGCCTGAGATCAGAGCCTCGTACACCCGCGTGATCGTGTGATGTTTGAATTGAGCCGAAAGAGCACGATGGGCTTCGTCTGTTTTGGCAATCACCATTACGCCGGAGGTATCCTTGTCCAGCCGATGGACCAGTCCAGGCCGTTCTTTCCCGCCAATCGTCGACACGGTGCCACCGGAGGTCTGAAAATGATAGAGGAGGGCATTGACCAACGTCCCGGCCCAATGACCCGGCGCAGGATGAACCACCAAGCCGGCCGGTTTATTGAGAAGCAGCAACACGTCGTCCTCATAGAGAATATCAAGTGGAATCGATTCGCCTTTGAGTTCTAGTGGCTCTGCTTTTGGAATGTCGAAGGCGATGGTGTCGCCAGGCTTGATCTTTTGACTGGGCTTAACAACCTGACCGTTGATTCGCACACGTCCTTGCCCAATCAACCGTTGCAAGGCCGACCGCGATAGTTTTGGCTCACGATTGACCAGAAAGATATCCAGCCGTTTCGGCGCCTCGCCGGATGTGACGACGAACTCAGTGACCACGGCAGGAGCAGCCTCGGACAACAACAAGATGGCGTCGCTTATGGAGAAGGACGCGAGTCTTTTCTGGTTTTCGTCGACCGAACAGCATTAATGTCCTTCCTAAGCTGGAGTAAGACGAGCTCCTGTTCATTGAGACGTTGAGTTACGGCCTCGATCTGTATCTCAAGCTGACGCACCTGCGCATTCAGGTCTCGGTTTTCTCGTTCAAGGTCGCGCTCCGTCGCTGTACCGCCATTCAAAGAGGCAGGACCGATTGTAGAACCTTCGCACAACGCCTGGCCCGCGCCGGAGCCAGTCGAGGCCACAGCCATCGGGACGGCTGCCACAGAAGAGAAGAACGGCGTGGGCATCGTGTGAATCTCTCGATAGTCCAACACGCGCTCACTGGCCGAGTTATTTGAGCCTCCTGACCAATTGGAGGCGGTCTCCACAATAAACCGGGCCGGATCAAACGTCAGATGTCCATGGACTCCCCGTATGGATCGCATGGGGTTTTTCCGGACAAGCTCAATATCCGTGGAAAATTGGTTGATGACTTCTCGTTCATTAGCGATGGCCACGTGCAACCGCCGGTTCGCGATGAAGAAGGTTCCTGATGTGACCTCAGGTTTGTGCCCGTGGGATACAAGAACGCAAACGTCATCCACTCTGACCCCCGCGCCTGCTGAAATGCCGTGCGCAGGGTCGGCGTCATACGCGAAATTTCCTCGGCGGTAAAGACAGGAATAGGAGGACGTTTGGAGTCGGGCAATCCCATCTCCGGCTGAACCAACAGTCGGGAAAGAATCGTCGCAAGCTCACGCTCGTTCCATTCAGCCGGATGATCGTACTGCAGTTTCTGGGATTTTTCGAACTCCTGATACGTATCCAACCAGACAAACCAGGTGAGTTCTGTCTGGATGGGACACGCCACAAGCGGGGGACTGCTACATGCCGCTAAATTGAGCAGCACAAGCAGCCCGCCGGCGAGGAGGCAGCCGATTCTGAAATGCCACTGGTGTATGTTCATGGGGTGCCTTATACATGGAATGGACCACCCCGGCAACAATTGAATTCGGCATCAGATGGCTCCATAGGCAACGCTACTGCAGCGCAAGAATCAATTGCAATCGGAAGGTTAGGTTGAGTTCCCACCAATTCTTCTCCCGCTCAACCCAGGCATGTCGAAATGTGTCTTGCCCCTCGCAGTGAAATTACCCACGGTGTTCTTCGTGCAGAAATCGGCACATTGCTTGCACAATCGCAAAAAATACGCTACTGAATATTCGTGAAACTAGCGCGTCCCATTTGTGCCGTATCTAATTAACGTGTAAAGGGATTCTTCAAGCTACGAGATGTCGGAGTTACAGAGGGGCGGCCTGCTGAGCGATTACGATGAGGACGACACCATGAAACGTAACAAGAACATTCACACCGCAGCCATCGCTATGTTGTGTCTCGCCACTCTCACGACCGGCGCTTGTGTCACGCAGAGGACCTACGAGACAGCCACCGCCGATCTTGATGCGACGAAATCCGATCTCCAGAGCGCCAGAGCCGAAACGCAGGGGCTCGACCAACTGGTCAACAACCTCCAACAACGCAAGAAAGACCTCGCTAATCAAGTGGTGGTCGCCTCGATGGCGCTCGATCAAACCACGAAGGAGATGAAAGCCGAGCGTACGGCATCGCAAAAACGATTGAGCAGCCTCAATCGAACGATCAAGCACCTGGCCGATGAACAGAAGAGCTTGCGGGACGGGTTCAAACGTGCAACCAAACAGCGGGCCGCTCTGCAATCAACCGTTGACAACTATACGTCACAGTTGCGCCCGGTAGATGAACGCAATGCACCACCAACCCCCCCTTTGGCCGTAGCGACCAACCAACCGGTTAACACAACACTTATTCCCTCAGCACAAACTTCTGTTCCGAACGAGCCTGCTCCCAAGGCGACCGTGACGCCAACGGCAGCATCAGTCAATCAGCCCGTAGCGAACCCGATACCACCGCGGAGAGGCCAGCCGTCCGAACCAGTCGAAGAGGACTGGTTGACCTTCTTCAAGAATTGGATTTCTTCACTCTGGCAATCGGTCTTCTTCTAACGAGGAGCCTCTCCGACATTGACCGTTCTATTGCGATGAACGATCCGCGACCGGCTGCGTCGTGCTCGGCCATGAAGGCTCCTTAACCTATTCCATCGAATATGCTCCGGTTCTTCCAATCTCGCCTTTTATCTGGTTGTGCCTTCTTCGCCTCGTCACGAAGGCAATGTCGGACAGGCTCCTAGTGTTCTGTCTCAATAACGGCTTTACAATGCTTGATCTTCGTCAGAATGTCTTTGACTGTTTTGGTCCACACGAACGGCTTGGGGTTCTTGTTCGTGAGTCGAGTGAACTCGTCGATGGCTGCGACCAGTTCCGGCACGCTCTTGAAGACGCCGCGTCGGATGCGCTTCCGCGTGATCTCCCCGAACCATCGTTCGACCAGATTCAGCCACGAGGCACTCGTTGGGGTAACGTGCAGGTGGAATCGTGGATGCTTCTCCAGCCACGTCTTCACCTGGGGGTGGTTGTGTGTCCCGTAGTTGTCCAGGATCAAGTGGAGGGCCACCCCATGCGGCGTGTCTCGGTCAATGGTGCGCAGGAACTTCAGAAACTCCTCGTGGCGGTGCCGCGGGTAACAGGTGCCGATCACGGTGCCGTCCAGCACATTGAGCGCCGCGAACAGACAGGTGGTCCCGTGGCGCTTGTAGTCGTGCGTCATGGTGCCGCAGCGCCCCTTCTTCATCGGCAAGCCCGGTTGCGTCCGGTCCAACGCCTGCACCTGCGATTTTTCATCCACGCAGAGCACCAGCGCCTTGTCCGGAGGGTTGAGGTAGACGCCGAGCACGTCCGTCAACGTCTCGACAAACCGCTGGTCGGTCGACAACTTGAAGGTTTTGCTCCGGTGCGGTTTCAAGCCGTGCGCGTCCCAGATTCGCGCCACGCTGACATGGCTGACCCCCTGCGCGTTCGCCATCGTCCGCGTGCTCCAGTGGGTCGCGTCGGGCGGCGTGGTCTGCAGGGTGGCCTCCACGATGGCCCAGACTTTCCGGGGCGACAAGCGTTGGGCACTGGGACCATGCGGGGCATCCTCGGACAGACCCGAAGGTCCCGCCTCGGTGAACCGATTCCGCCACAGCCGCACGGTCGGACGCGAGGTTTCCAAGCGCTGGGCAATGGCGGTAGTGGCAATCCCCTCGGCCGCCAGCAGGCAAATCCGCGACCGCAGGACGATCCTCTGGGGGGTGGCCTTCGCCCGAATCCACGCGCCCAACGTCTGTTTCTGTTCGACCGTCATACGCAACGCGTCGGGGGGAGTCCACATACCGTGGATGCTACCAGACCCGACCAGCACTGTAAAGATATTACTGATACACTACACTAGACGATGGATTACCAAGAGTGATCGTTTTCCATCATTCCGCATGCCCCAAGAACCGGTCTTCCCTCTTGGTCATACCAAGGACCAGTCATGGTGTATGTGGAGATGTGGAAAGCTTTGAAAATCAGGCGTGGCCGTTTTTGCCGGCGCGGTTGACGATCTTCTTGCGGAGGCGGGCTTTTTCTAGACTGATTTCAGCTTCTTTGAGTTCGGACGGCAGGCCGCCGGCCTTCAGGCGCTGTTCGGCCTTCTCAACGGCGGCTTGGGCGCGGCCCACATCGATATCTTCGGCCTTCTCGGCGATCTCGGCCATGATCGTCACTTTGGTTGGTGTGACCTCCGCATAGCCCCAGAGGACCGCCATGTGGTTGGTCTGGTCGCCAATGCGATAGCGAAGCTCACCGATGCGTAATGTAGAAAGGAAATGACAGTGTCCCGGCAACACGCCGAACTCACCCTCTGAGCCTGGTGCGATGACCTCATCCACCTGCTGGCTCAAGAGCAACTTCTCCGGCGTCACCACTTCTAATAATATCTTTCCTGCCATATCTCTCCTACGTGCTCATCAAAAGGTGTAAACAGGCCGGATGCTCTGACGTGCGCGCATCGACCGAGCATTGTTTCATCATGCGCGGTCTGCGAGCACCCGCGCTGCTTATACCTTGACCCCCATCTTTTCCGCTTTCGCAATCACTTCCTCGATTGGGCCGACCATGTAGAACGCTTGTTCCGGGAGGTGGTCGTATTTGCCGTCGAGAATTTCCTTGAAGCTTCGCACCGTGTCTTTGAGCTTCACATACTTGCCAGGCGAGCCGGTAAAGGCTTCGGCAACATGGAACGGCTGCGAGAGGAAACGTTGAATCTTCCGTGAGCGGGCCACCGCCATCTTGTCGTCTTCCGACAATTCGTCCATGCCGAGAATGGCGATAATATCTTGGAGGTCTTTATATCGTTGCAACACGGACTGGACTCCTCGTGCGATTTTATAATGTTCGTCGCCGATGACTTGCGGGTCGAGAATGCGCGAGGTGGAGTCGAGTGGGTTGACAGCTGGATAGATACCCAGCTCTGCAATTTGCCGCGACAATACGGTCGTCGCGTCCAAGTGGGCGAAGGCAGTGGCCGGAGCAGGGTCGGTTAAGTCGTCTGCCGGCACGTATATGGCTTGCACCGAGGTGATCGATCCACGCTTGGTGGAGGTGATGCGTTCTTGTAGTTGCCCCATCTCCGACGAAAGGGTGGGCTGATAGCCGACGGCGGACGGCATGCGGCCGAGCAATGCGGATACTTCTGAACCGGCCTGGGTAAACCGGAAGATATTGTCCACGAAGAGCAGCACGTCCTGGTTCTCTTCGTCACGGAAGTATTCGGCGACGGCCAGTCCGGTCAAGGCGACGCGCAGACGGGCTCCCGGCGGCTCGTTCATCTGGCCATAGACCAGCGAAACTTTCGATTTGGTGAAGTCCTTGGGATCGATGACTTTCGATTCCTGCATTTCGTGCCAGAGGTCGTTGCCTTCACGGGTCCGCTCACCGACGCCGGCAAACACTGAGAAACCACCATGGTGCAAGGCGATATTGTTGATGAGTTCCATGATGATGACGGTCTTGCCGACTCCGGCACCACCGAAGAGGCCGACCTTGCCGCCCTTGCTGTAGGGCTCGAGAAGATCGATGACTTTGATGCCGGTTTCGAGGACTTCGGTTTTCGTCTCCTGATCTTCGAGGCGAGGCGCAGGCCGGTGAATAGGATAGGTCTTCGTCGTCTTGATGGGGCCCATCTCGTCCACTGGGTCGCCCAACACGTTGATCAGTCGTCCCAATGTCTCGCGGCCGACCGGCACAGAAATCGGCGCCCCTGTATCCTGTACATCCATCCCACGCGTGAGACCGTCGGTCGTGGACATTGCGATACCGCGAACGCGGTTTTCACCGAGATGCAGCGCGACTTCAAGAGTAATGCGTACGGCCGGTGTGCCGGCGGCCTTATTCTCTTCCTGAATCACTTTAAGGGCGTTGTAAATGTTCGGCAGTTGTCCAGGAGGAAACTCCACATCCACCACCGGTCCGATGACCTGAATGACTTTTCCTGTGCTCATAACGCTCCTTCTCTCGCAAGTTCTAAAATCTGAGTCATGAGTTCTGAGCTTTAGATCCTGGTGGCGTTTTTACTCAGCGCTCAAAACTTCCAATCTACCGTAGCGTCTCTGCACCGCCGACGATGTCCATCAATTCTTTGGTAATGGCGGTCTGACGGGTCTTGTTGTAAAGCAGGTCACTTTCTTGATCAGTTGTCCTGCGTTCCTCGTCGCGCCGTCCACCGGCCCCATCCGGGCGCCATATTCCGCCGCCGCCATCTTCAGGGCCTTGGTAATATTTTGTCTATTCTTAAACGAGCAATTTCAAGGCGTAGCGATTAAAGACGCGGCATTGTTGCTTCGTTCGGTAATTGGTCTTCAACTCTAAGCCGAAGGCCACCGTCGCCGCGTTGATGGCTACTTGGCGCCGAACCCCATCTTTTGTTTAAAGGTCGTGATAATCTCTTTCATTCTTCCGGCGACCGCGTCGTCGATTTTCCCGATGCTCGCGATTTCCTTTTTTAACTCGGGATGGTTCTGCTGGACGTAGTGCAGCAGATCGGATTCGAACTGGAGCACTGAATCGACGGGTACATCATCCAGGTATCCGTTGACACCTGCGTATATCGACAGCACTTGATCGGCGACCGGCATCGGTTTGTATTGCCCCTGCTTAAGCAACTCCACCATTCGAACGCCGCGCGCAAGCTGCCTCTGTGTCGATTTGTCGAGCTCGCTGCCGAATTGGGAGAACGCGGCCATTTCTCGGTACTGCGCGAGGTCGAGCCGAAGGGTGCCAGCCACTTGCTTCATGGTTTTGATCTGGGCCGAACCCCCGACGCGGGAGACCGACAGACCCACGTTAATCGCGGGACGAATACCGGAGTAGAACAGATCACTGGCAAGATAGATCTGCCCGTCGGTGATCGAAATGACGTTGGTCGGAATGTAGGCGGACACGTCACCGGCTTGTGTTTCAATGATCGGCAGTGCCGTGAGGCTTCCACCGCCGAGTTTGTCGCTGAGTTTGGCTGCACGCTCCAACAACCGGGAGTGCAGATAGAACACGTCGCCCGGATAAGCTTCGCGGCCTGGAGGGCGACGTAGCAACAACGATAACTGACGATAGGCCACGGCGTGCTTGGAGAGATCGTCATAAACGATCAACGCATGTTTGCCGTTATCCCGGAAGTACTCGCCGATGGCTGCACCGGAGAAAGGCGCAAGGTACTGCATGGGAGCCGCATCGCTCGCGGTGGCCGCCACCACGATGCTGTAATCCATCGCGTGGGTCTCTTCGAGAGTTTTGACGACTCGTGCCACGGTTGACCGTTTCTGGCCGATGGCGACATAGATACAAAAGACGTTGAGGCCCTTTTGGTTGATAATCGTATCGACGGCAATGGCGGTTTTGCCGGTCTGCCGGTCGCCGATAATCAACTCACGCTGCCCGCGGCCAATGGGAATCATGGCGTCGATGGCCTTGATACCCGTTTGCAGGGGTTCGCGCACCGACTGACGTGTATTCACCCCTGGTGCAGTGACTTCTATGCGGGACGAGAGCGACGATTTGATCGGGCCCTTTCCATCGATAGGTTGCCCAATCGCGTTCACCACACGACCGAGCAATGCTTCGCCGACCGGAATCTCCGCAATACGTCCCGTGCGCTTGACCGGATCGCCTTCCTTGACTCCGACATCATCGCCCATGAGTACGGCGCCGACATTGTCTTCTTCAAGATTCAGCGCGATCCCGTAGAGACCGCCGGGGAATTCGAGCATTTCGCCGGCCATTGCGCCGTCAAGACCATAGACTTTGGCAATGCCGTCTCCAACCTGAATGACCGAACCCGTTTCCTTGACATCGACTTGTTTGTCGAAGCCTTTGATTTTCTCTTTGATAATCGAACTGATTTCTTCTGCCTTGATCTGCATAGCTACTCCTTAGTCAACAAACTCCGCATTGCTTGTAGCCGCCCCAGCACGGTGCTATCGACCACGGTGTTGCCGAGACGGATCTGCATGCCGGCGAGATAGCGGGCATCCGTGTGAAAGGTGACATCGACTTGGCGCTTGAGTATTGTGCGCAAGCGATTGCTGATTTGACCTTGTTCGTCCTGAGGTATGGCAATCGCGGAGAATACGGTGACTTGCTGGGTGCCTTTCGACGCGTCGGCAAGTTTCGCGAAGGCCTCGGCGATTTCAGGGAGAAAGCCGACGCGATTTTTCTTCACTAACTGTTCGAGAAATGTTTTTCCGACTGGGGGGCACCCCAAACGTGAACCGAGTTCTGCAAGGACGGCAATTTTGTCTTCGACGCCAAAAACCGGTGAGGCCACAACATGGCGCAATGCGACCGAATCCTTGATCGCTTGACCCAACCCCGTTAAGGCCACGCGGGTTTGTTCAATGGTGGTTTGGTCGAGTAGCTCGAATAATGCCTGTGCATAACGTCGCGCCACTGCTTTCTTAATCACTATAGAGGTCCGTTCACTCTTTATTTTGACAAAGATAGAAGCCTTCGTGGCTCGCACGAAAAGCGGCGCGACAAGCTAGCATTGGCGGAGGAGGGCTGTCAATATGACGGTGTGGATGATGACGAAACTAGGAGTCTGAACAAACTATAGTGGTACGGTAGAAACTTAATGGTCCACACGTTGAAGGTAATAAAAAGTAATAGAAAAATATCGCGTAGGATGCTCAAAAATGTCGTCCAGCAAGGCCTCTGAGCGAAGTGGGAATGCCGCATGGGAAAAGGCACGTCTCGGCGCGCAGGGGCCGAGCGGGTGAGAAGAGTGACTTTTTCAGTATCCTGTTAGAGTGATTGGATGATGCCGCCGCCCAGCACGCGGTCGTTTCGATAGAAAACGGCCGATTGTCCCGGGCTTAATGCGCGTTGTGGCTCACCAAAGACAATATGGAGAGTACCGTCTGAGCGAGATTGGACGGTCGCAGGCGTGGCAGGTGTTGCATGCCGGACTTTAACCTCGACGTCCGTTGATCCACTAAGCAGCGAGGAATCAAAGAGATTTAGATCCGCGACATCGCATTGACCGCGACGCAGAGATTCTTCTGCTCCAAGGACGACAGTATTGGTCGCAGGCTGTACTTGTTGAACATAGAGTCTGCGGCCAGCCGATATGCCGAGGCCTCGTCGTTGGCCTGGCGTATAAAAGGCAACCCCATCATGGTTACCTAAATATCGTCCTTCATCGTCCACAAAGGCCCCTGGCTTCTTGGCTGCAGGCGCTTCCTTCTCGATAAAGGTTCGATAATCGCCGTGGCTCACGAAACAGATTTCTTGGCTTTCCTTCAATTCATCTGTGGGAAGGCCCAAGGTCTCTGCTTCCATCCAGACGTCCGTCTTCTGCATGCCACCCACAGGAAAAATAAGGCGACTGAGCCATGACTGACGAAGCCGATAAAGGAAATAGCTTTGATCTTTCTTGGAATCGGCTGCTCGCTGGAGAGTCGGCAGCCCATCGGATTCCCCGAGGCGAGCATAGTGGCCAGTGGCGACAAAATCGACCCTCCGTGCATCGGCAAGCTCTAAGAGACTCCGAAGTTTGACGCGCTCATTGCATCGGACACAGGGGTTGGGCGTTGTGCCTTCGAGGTAGCCGGCAACAAAATCGTCGATCACGCCGGCACGAAAGGTCTCTCTGGTGTCGATCACCTCATGCGGAATTCTCAAAGTCTGCGCGACGTACCGAGCAATACCGACTTTACAGCAGCCACGTTCTTCCCAGCGCTTAGAGACCGCGACTGTTTCGTCTTCATGCTCCCAGACCTGAAGCGTGACGCCATGAACGTCGTAACCCTGGCGAACCAGGAGCGCTGCGGCGACAGAGCTATCCACTCCACCGCTCATGCCAAGGAGAACTGTAGGGCGAACCATATAGTCGCTATTGTACTGAGGAGACAGGAAAAGGGCTAGAGGGTTGTTCCCTGCAGCTAATGGGCGGATGCAACAAGGCTTGGAGCCACGTTGACCGAGAGGGCGCGTTCGCCGCTCCAATGATGCGCACCCATGTCACACATGCCATGGAAGCGAGAGCCTTCTTCGATCGCAATGACTGGGGTTCGGATATCGCCGACAAGAACTCCGGGCTTAAGAATATGAATCTTTTCAATGGCAGTGATGGTACCATTGATCTTGCCGCTATTCATAAGCACACCAGCTGACACGATGCCCTCGATCACGGCGTGCTCTCCAACAATTAACGTTCCGGTTATATATATCTCGCCATCAACGTGTCCATCAATCCGGACGGTGCCATCAAAACTCACGACGCCCTTGAAGTCCACACCCTTCCCCAGGAGCGTAATATTATCGCTGCTCTGTTCGGCTTGATGGCCCCGGTCTTTCGTTGCCCACATGGTCGCCCCCCCCCTAAAAATATCCTCCCGCATCAACAATGTGCAGGATAAATACCTAAATGTTAATATTTTCCCCTAACCATTGGCTCGTTTAATGCCAGGGGGCATGATCAATCCGACGGGATGTAGAGAGGTGTCTCGAGGGAGCTCACGCACGCCGTGAGCCATTTCAAGTGCACCATTGAACAGAACCCCATCTTCCATTGAAAGGACCGGCGACTTGACGTTCCCATTCATGACGGCCGGGGCTCGGAGCTTGATGCACTCTTTTGCAACGACTTCCCCGGTGATCTTTCCTTTAGACACAATCGTCCCAGCGGTGATTTTTGCCTGGATGATAGCATCTTCACCGACGATTAGCATGCCATCAGTATGAATTTCTCCGTCGAGATATCCATCGATTCTTACCGTTCCACTATAGGAGATCGTGCCTTTGAACTCAACGCCCTTTCCCACAAAGGCGTTAATATCTCCGGCCCCGTCGGCAATTGAGCTGGCAGCGACTATGGTCACCTTTTCGCCTCCCTGCTCGGGTGAGTTCATCTCTTCTTTTTTTTCCTGCCCCCACATGAATGTGTCTCCTTGAGTCGGCAATTCCACTATTTCATCGCAGTTGTGATGCGGTTATGGAAAGTAATCGATCAGAAGGAGCATGGTTACGAATACGTAGAAGCAACAAGTATACCTCCACCTCTTATGATGTCTGGGAGACAGGGGTATGGTCCGGATTAGTTAAGAAGCGTCTCGAGAATTCCATCGAGTTCGGGCGAAGAAAAAAAATGAATGACGATTTTTCCTCCCCGTCTTCCTTTTTGGATCACGACTTTGGTGCCGAATCGTTTTTGCAATCGTTCTTCAACATCAGACCATGGTGTTCGTCGTAATTCCTTTGCCCCTCGCCTCTTTGCGGCTGGTGATGATTCTAAGAGTTTTTCCGTCTCTCTCACCGATAAGGCTTTTGAGACCACCAGCTGGGCGACTCTAAGCTGGTTATTCTGGTCAGGAAGACCGAGAATTACTTTTGCATGTCCCATAGAGATTTTATCGGTTTCAATGAGCTGTTGGATCTCTAGAGGAAGATTGATAAGACGTACAATATTGGCAATCGACGACCGATCGCAGTCAACTCGTCGCGCAATTATGTCCTGAGTGAGTCCAAATTCGTTCATCATCCGATGATAGGCCCTAGCCATTTCCATTGGATTAAGATCTTCGCGTTGAAGATTTTCTATCAGTGCCAGGACGACAGACTCTTCGTCTCCGCAATTACGAATGACGGCTTGAATCGTTTCCAGTCCCGCCTCTTTTGACGCGCGCCAACGCCGTTCACCGGAGATGAGTTCGTAGATTCCGTCGCCTTTGCGGCGAACTAATATTGGCTGCAGCAATCCATTTTGCTTCAATGAGGCTGTAAGTTCTGCCAGCTCATGAGGAGAGAATGTTTGTCTCGGCTGATACCGATTCGGCACGATGGCATCGACCCGCAGAAGTTGGACTTCAGGCAGCTCCGGCATCGGCACGGGTTTGATTGCAGGCAGCAATGCGTCGAGTCCTCTACCGAGCGCTTTTTTCTCCATGGCTCACAAACTCCTTGGCTAAGGACAAATAGGCCTGAGATCCTGCTGATGCGACGTTATATAACATGGCCGGACGTCCGTAACTTGGAGCCTCCGCCAGTGTGACATTGCGGGGGATTACGGTGCTGTAGACGACCTCTTTGAAATGCTCGCGAACTTGCTCTGCAACTTGACGTGCCAACGTATTCCGTGCGTCGAACATTGTCAAGACGATCCCTTCCAATTGGAGCTCGGGATTAAATGACTGACGAACTCGATCGATGTTTCCAACCAACCGACTTAACCCTTCCATGGCATAGTATTCACATTGAACCGGGACTAAAACGCTGCGAGCTGCAACGAGTGCATTCACCGTCAGAATCCCCAAGGTAGGAGGACAGTCGAGAAAAATCACGTCGAATAACTGATCAACATCTCGCAAGAAATTCCGAAGCAATTTTTCCCGCTCTTCAACGTTCACTAGCTCGATTTCTGCCCCAGACAAATCAGCATTTGCCGGCAAAAGCGACAAACCGTTCACTTCTGTGACTTGCACAGCGTCATGAAATTTCACATAATTAATTAGGCAGTTATATACGGTAGTCTGTAAGGAACGGGGGTCAACTCCTAATCCGCTCGTGGCGTTTCCTTGCGGATCAATATCCACAAGCAAGACGCGCTTACCAAGGAGTGCGACACCAGCGGAAAGATTCACGGCGGTTGTAGTCTTTCCCACACCACCCTTCTGATTTGCAATCGCTACAATCTTTGCCATATAAAGGTTGAATTAATCATTCATTCACGCGTTCATTAACAATGTTCCACGTGGAACATTCACATTTGCAATTGATTATTTTTAAAATTTCTTCTCTCAATCACCGAGAAAATCCTCTTGCCATACCCCTGCGGGAGGGTAATGGCTGTTTCGTTTACAATTTGAAACTCTTCTCCAATTTCTTGTTTTTTGATGGCCCCTGTTCGATACAAGACTATTTTTCCATTTGAAATCAACAATTCACGAATGTATTTCCTTATTTCTTCATATTTCAAGGCCCTTACCACAACCGTATCAATGACATGGCGGAGCGGCCATTTGGCATATTGTTCGATGGTGCCATCAAAAGTAGATACATCATGAAGTTTTAACAGGCCGATTACTGAGTTAAGGAAGGAGCATTTTTTCTGAACTGGCTCTACTAGGATCAGGCGCATGTCAGATCTTACTATTTTAAGAGGGATACCAGGAAACCCTCCCCCAGACCCTACATCGAGGACTACGCCATTTTTCGGAAAGCTTGTCGCGATAAGCGCACCGAGTGAGTCAACGAAGTGTTTGATGATGATTTCCTTGGGATTAATGATCGCTGTGAGATTAATCGCCTTATTCCACTCAATGAGATGAGTAAGATAGCGCATGAACTGCTCCACATGGATTTCTCCGATTGTTAGCCCAAGTTCACTTGCAGAGCTAACCATGAATTCCCGCAATTCTGATTCATGTTCCACGTGGAACAATTACGTGAATCAGCAGATGAGGTCAAGACATTCCTGAACGGAAAGGAAGTTTCTGCGCTTGCTTGTCTAGGATGAAACTTGTTGAAGGTTATCACGGCTTGATTCGTCCTTGTACTTTTCGAGCGCTACAAGGAGAAGCGAAATGGCTGCTGGTGTGACGCCTGAAATTCTCGATGCCTGGCCAATAGACGCAGGGCGAACCTTTTTTAATTTTTCACAGACTTCTCGCGAAAAACCAAGAGTCCCATCATAACTGAAAGCTACTGGAATGGGCTTCGTTTCAAGTTTTTTGAATCGGCCTATCTGTTGAAGTTGGCGCTTGATATAACCTGCGTATTTGACTTGAATCTCTACTTCATCTGCAGTTTCAATGTCTTGCAATGCGCTAACCCCAAGTGCATCCAATAGAGCTTTATAGCTCGTCCCTTGACGCCGCAAAAGTTGAGCTACGGTGCAAGGCCCCGAGACTTCCTCAATCTGAATCTTAATTAGGCGTTCACGAACAGCTTCCGTGAGTTTTGGTCGAATCTCTTCGAGGCGCACGAGCTCAGATTCAATTGCTTTCTGTTTAAACTTAAACTTTTCATAGATTTCATCGCAAATCAATCCAACCTGCCGCCCAACATCAGTTAGCCGAAGATCGGCATTTCCATGACGTAATAATAGGCGGTATTCTGCCCTCGATGTAAACATGCGGTAGGGTTCACGAGCGTCTTTTGTAATGAGGTCATCAATTAAAACACCAATATAAGCCTGCGATCGATCGAGTACTAATGGCAACTTGCCTCGAAGCCTCAGCACTGCATTGATCCCAGCCATCAGACCCTGCGCGGCGGCTTCTTCATATCCAGATGTCCCATTGATCTGTCCCGCATGGTATAGACCGTCAAGAAGCTTGGTCTCTAGAGTCGGATGCAATTGCCGCGGGGGAAAATAATCGTACTCAATCGCGTACCCAGGTTTGAGCATGTTGGCTTGTTCCAACCCGGGAATCGTCTTTAGCATCGCGGCCTGTACATCAACTGGCAGGCTGGTGGATATCCCGTTGGGATAAAATTCTCGACTATCTAACCCTTCAGGCTCGATAAAGATTTGATGCCGTTCTTTATCCGCAAAGCGTACGACTTTATCTTCGATCGACGGACAATACCGCGGCCCCACTGACTCAATTATCCCACTGTAGAGCGGCGACCGATCCAGATTGCGCTGGATCAACTCGTGCGTCGCGTGGTTGGTATGGGTCAAATGACAGGGGAGTTGCCGGTTCTCAATTCGGCAGGTCCGATACGAAAATGGCGGCGGTGGATCATCGCCAGGCTGCGGCATCATCACGGAAAAATCGATAGTCGTTCCATCCAAGCGAGGAGGTGTGCCGGTTTTGAGCCGGCCCACTTCGAACCCCAGATCGCGCATACAATCGGATAGGTGCTCGGCGGACGCCTCTCCGGCTCGTCCCGCAGGAAAATGATTCAAGCCAATATGGATAAGTCCCTTAAGGAATGTGCCTGATGTTAAAATTACAGCCTTCGCCAGTATGTGATCGCCGCGGTCCGTCACCACGCCTGAAATAGCGCCGGCATGCGTCAGCAAGCGATCGACTGTCCCTTCGCCGATCATCAGCCCTGCTTGCAGGCCCAACGTTCGTTGCATGGCGTCTCGATACAGCTTCTTGTCGCATTGGACACGGAGGGCTCGCACCGCCGGGCCTTTACTCGTGTTGATAAAGCGGAACTGGATGCCGGCTTGATCAGTGTTCCGCGCCATCTCCCCACCCAGCGCATCGATTTCTTTTACTAGATGTCCTTTAGCAATTCCCCCGATCGCCGGGTTACACGACATCTGCGCGATTCGGTCGCGATCCATCGTGAACAGCAAGGTTCGCGCACCCATGCGTGCGGCGGCCAAAGCGGCTTCACAACCGGCATGACCTCCGCCCACCACAATGACGTCGACCGTCTGTCCCACGGCCCACCTTTCCTACTTGCCGATACAGAATTCTGAAAAGATCCGACCAAGGATCTCGTCCGTCGTAATGGTGCCGGTAATCTCACCGAGTGCGTCGGCGGCGGCGCGAACATCGATCGAGACAAGCTCCCCAGCCATCCCGTGCCGCACGGACTCAAGCGCATGACCCAAGGATTCAGCGGCCCGTCGCAACGCATCACGGTGTCGCACGTTCGTGACCGTGACGCTCTCTGTCGCCTCAAAGCCTCCGGGCAATAGCTGAGCGCGAAGAGCGGATTTCACCCGCTCAATCCCTAAGCCTGTTTTTGCAGAAATATTGTATATAGAATGGTCCGAAAGTGCAGCATCCGACGCGACCTCATCGGCCAAATCGGCCTTGTTCAGCACCACCACATGCTTGCAATCCTTGACCGCACTCAAGAGCTCCCGATCATCGCTCGTGAGGGGCACACTTCCATCCACTACCACGAGCAAGAAGTCTGCCTCACCCTGTGCGATACGCGTCCGCTTGATTCCTTCCTGCTCGACAATATCGTCCGTTTCCCGCACTCCTGCCGTATCAACTAAATGAATCAACACCCCGTTAAGATCGATGGACTCCTCGATTACATCCCTCGTCGTCCCAGGAATGGCCGTCACAATCGCACGCTCTTCCCTCAGGAGACGGTTCAACAAACTGGACTTTCCGACATTCGGGCGGCCAAGGATGACGACGCGCGCTCCTTCGCGCAAGATCCGACCCTCCTGCGCTGTCGCTTCCAGCTTTTGAACCACCGCACATGTCTCCCTCACAATACGCACCAGTTCATCGCGTTGAAGAAAGGAAATACCTTCGTCCACAAAATCGATTCCCGCCTCTATCTGGGCCAACACGGTCAGGAGAGAGGCCCGAGCCTGCTCCACCTCACGAGCGAGATCGCCCCTTAGCTGGCGTTGTGCGATATTTAATCCAGCGGATGATGTGGCCCTGATCGTATCGAGCACCGCTTCCGCCTGGGAGAGATCAAGCCGTCCGTTGAGAAAGGCCCGTTTCGTAAACTCCCCGGGTTCTGCCATCCGTGCACCGGAATCAACACAGACTTTGCAAACCATCCCGAGCACCAACGCCCCGCCATGAGACTGAATCTCTATCACGTTCTCTGCCGTAAACGACCGCGGAGCCTTCATGAAGACCACAAGCGCTTCATCGAGCAGGGCCGATACGGACGGCCGATCAAGACCGGGTCCGTTATCTTTTTGTCCGCTCAATGCAGGAAGTACAAGATCGGCAAGATACAGCGTGTGTGAAGAAACGGATGAGAGGGGACGGCCAGAACGTAAGCGAACAACTCTGGAAGCGACGACAAGCGATTGAGGGCCACTCAGGCGAACAATTCCAATGCCGCCCTCCCCTATGGGGGTGGCAATAGCACAGATCGTGTCTTCGAGTCCTCCATGCATGACGTCTCTTTCACTAGCAGGATGCAGAAAAAGTCCGCCGGCCTGTCTTGTTCATTTGGTTTATCTGGTCTACTTGGTCTGTCTGGTTCAACCAAACAAACGAGATAGACCAGTCGGGGGACGCCTATGCGCTCGTGCTGCCGCTCTGTTCAGCCCCTGCCGCGAGCAGGGCCTTGTCGGTCAAGAGAAAACGATCCGTGACCAATTGTTGAGTGATGGTCAGGGTATTGTTCGTCAGCCAATACAGCACCAAGCCCGCGGGAAAATTGACGAACAAGAATGTCATGCCTATCGGGAGCACCAACATGATCTTCGCCTGTGCCGGATCCATCGTAGTGGGGGTGATCTTCTGTTGAATAAACATGGTCACTCCCATGATCACCGGCAGCACATAATAGGGGTCCTGCAACGATAAATCGGAAACCCAGAGCATGAAAGGGGCTTGGCGCAAGTCGATCGACATGTAGAGGACATTGAATAGGGCAATGAAGACCGGCATCTGCAAGAACATTGGGAGAAACCCGCCCAGTGGATTCACTTTTTGCTCCCGATACAGCTTCATTAACTCCTTGTTCAGGCGATCGCGGTCACCCTTATATTTCTCTTGGACTTCTTTGATCTTTGGTTGGATCACTCGCATCATTTTCATCGATTTGTAGCTTTTGTATTGCAACGGCACAAATAACACTTTGATCGCCACTGTCAGCAGAATGATGGTGATCCCATAGTTACCGACATAGTCATGGATGAATCGCAGCACGTAAAAGATCGGCTTGGCCACCGATTTCACGATAGTCCAACTGCCATAGATGAACCATCCGAAATCGATCATATCTTCCAGGCCTGCGCCCAAGGAGCGGAGCGTGTCGTATTCCTTCGGGCCTGCATACAGCTGAAGCGCAACCGAGGAGGCTGCCCCTGACGCGGCCATCCGTACCCCGGCCGAGACAATTTTCGGGTCTTCCGTCTTGGCGAGAGCGGCAGCACCTTCTTTCGGCAGTAACACCGATAGAAAATACTTATCCTGCAAGGCGACCCACTGAACCGACCCCTTTCGCTCAAGTTCTTTCTCCGGGGTCTCTTTTTCTATTTTATTATCGACCTGCGAGGCTGATCCAATCAGACCGATGAATCCATCGCCCCACTCCACGATACCGAAATTCGTCCCTAACCCGACATCAAAGGACTCGGTCACTCCCTCGACGGCGAACGACATATCCACCAAATAACTATCATGATGAAATGTCAGCCGTTTCTCCACGTCGAGATGGGTTGCTGCATCGTGGAACCGCATCGTGACATGCCCGACAGGATGAGCGGCATCGAGCTTCGTAAAGTCTTTTTCAATATTGTAGAGTCCTTCTCGAATCGTCTTGTCGATGTCGGCATTCGCGACTGTAATCGAGAGTGGGCCTTTGAACTTTCCCCCTTGATAGACAAGTTGTACTGGCTTTGCTTCAGGAGGCCCCGTATGGTATCGCTTCAGCTCCCAACTTCGAATCACCCCGCCACGATTCGACAACTCGACCCGAACTAGATCTGTCTCAAACGTCACCGTCTGTTCCGATGCTGGCAGAGAAATACCCGACGCAGGAGCGCCAGACTTTGTGCCTGATTGGATTGGGACACTCGAACCGGTTGAAGCACTGTCCTTGCCTGTCTGGAGGGAGGAAGTTGGCTCTTGCACCGGGGAAGAGGGGGCCTGGGCAGAGCCATCCTGAGCAGGAGGTGGCTCAGGAAGCCACCCCATCTGCCTGAGAACCAAGTCAAATCCTAGTATGATCGCTAACGACAGAACGAGAAATGCTATAACGCGTTTGTCCATAAATAAACCGCTACCACGAAGTGAACAATTGTGCCCCTACCGCTTCACAGAGAATCCATTCCCTCGGGCAGAAACGGGTAATTTTTCAACAGACGGCAGAGCACACGCTTGCTTCCACCCGGCTCCCTCTACCGACTGATCGCGGCCCTCGTATACTCAGAGCAGGTCGCTTCAGAATGACAGGTTGGCCTAAGGAGGGACGAGATCCAATAGGGTAACCGGCAAGCATAGTCAGACGCCTCTGGCACACACTAGTCCTCATATAGCACGAAGCAGCCGTTGGCGCTGAAGCATCGATAACCACACCTCTTTCAAGACAGCAAAGGGTTGCGAAATCGAATCCCGTTTGGGGAAGACAACCAGGGCATGTCCAGGGAGCAATTGACCGCGTAGTTGACGCGTGAGCTCCCGAAACAGACGCTTTACCCGATTTCGGCTGACGGCTCCACCGAATCGTTTTCCCACCACAATACCGATCCGGCTGCCATTCATGTCAGTCCGGCAAATTACTACATTAAAGAGGGCGGTCGAGATACGATGGCCATGCTGCTTGGCATACTCGATGTCGCGGCTACGTTTCAGGAACAGATCCCTGTCACCTCCACCCTGCGGCATCGTCATTATCCTGGGAGAAGGCTAGCTTGCACAGGACTTCCTCTTCGAGCCCGGATCTACGGACTCGGCCATGACCACACACTGGCACCCTGTGATGGGAACTACCTTGTCCGGGGCACATAACGGAGGGCAAAGATTCCTTCGTGCAGCCCTAGTCAGCGTCGCTCAATCTATACTGTTAAGCGAGCTCGTCCCTTGGCGCGGCGACGAGCCAAGACCTTCCGACCGTTCTTCGTGCTCATCCGCTTACGGAATCCATGTTCACGTTTTCTCTTGAGGTTCGACGGCTGCTGAGATGTAAACGACATACGATCGCTCCTTGCCTAAGAAGACTCACAAGTGACCTGGGCATTATAGGGACGGGCTGATACCCTGTCAAACTTCGTGCTATTCATCTTGGAACGGTCTCCTTGCCCATAGGAAAACTGTTATTTGGTTTGTTTCGTTTACTTGGTTAAACAAGACCAACTAGACGAACTAAACAAACCAGATGAATCAGACAGGCCGGGCTTGTCCCAGACAGGCGGATCATTGGATTTCAGGCAGGCCGACATCGTTATTCCTGGCCTGCTAAACCCCAGGAGAAATCAGTCATAGTCCATTGATAACCCCTTGCATCGAGGCGTTTTTGTTGCTGACAGACTAGACTGCCCCAAGATCTCGTGAACCTCTCGTACTCTCATAATCTTTATACGGTCGTAACAGCGTCGCTTATTCTTAGCCCTTTCCATGATATCCTTGGCATTACCCTTGCGCATTGCAAAGATTGGAAAAGGAAAACACTCTGCATCCAAGAAGAAGTACGGTAGATTTGCTGTATGTCCAGTCATTGTCCACGACTAACATGGATGCTCTTGGGCTGGGGAGCCGTGGCACTCGTAGGCTCCGTCTCCGGCTGTGAGGAGGCCGTGCCTCAAGACGTGGTCGAAGCGATTGAAAATACTGATCGAGACCTGATGAAATTACGGGCGGCTGAATTTTCGCCCACCGACTATACCAAGTTCGCCCACCAGTGGATGGCCCTAAAAGTTCGTGTCCAGGCCGATGAGGATCTGGTCCGTTGGCCGTGGGAACCCAACGACTTGGAAGTCGCCCTTCGCCGGCTTCAAGCAGAAGGATCCCTCACAGTTGCCCGCCTCACGAAGGAACGTGAATCGCTCCGTCGCTCAGCCGAAGATAAGATCGTCCGGGTCGAGAATCGATTCCGGGTGATGACCCTGCAAGTCAATGCCATCGATAGTCGCCTCCTGCCGAGACAGAGGTTCGATGAAATCGAACTATCTATGAAGCAAGCCCATTCGCTCTATGAACAGGGTCAGTACGATCGATCTCTCGACGCATTAGACCGAGCTACGCAGAGTCTGGCGACGCAAGCGGCCTGGTTGAACAGCGAATTGGGGCGGTACGCTGATCGAGATCGAATCAGCCGGTGGCAAGAGATGGCCAAGCATACCATTACCTGGTCACGTACCCACCGAACCTCGGCGATTGTCATTAACAAGGCAGATCGAGTATTGACTCTCTACAAAAACGGACAAAAAGTATTGTCATACCCTGTCCGTCTCGGGCTCAATGGTATTCGGGAGAAGCAATACCAGGAAGACGGAGCCACCCCGGAAGGCCGATATCGAATCAGCAGCAAGGGTAGACAGGGGCAGACCCAATCTTACCAGACCTTGGTTCTCGACTATCCCAACAAAGATGATCGGCGACGCTACCAACTCGGGCAGAAGACGGGGCAGATTCCAGCATCGAGAGCCATCGGGGGGCAAATCGAAATCCATGGGGTTGAGAACGAACTGATGGCCCAAACATTGGGGTGCGTCATGCTCGACAATTCACTAATGGCCCCTCTCTATGACCGAGTCGCGAAGGGGACGCCGGTCACCATCGTCGGCGCGCTACATGAACAGAACTCGGTGGCGCTGACCTTAGCGACGTTCGATGACCGAAAGGAAGAAACCTGAGCGGGGCACCCGCCTCTAGAGCGACAGGCATACAGTGGCTGAAGCTGCAGCTGCGTTTGTACTGGAGGTGGCAACGAGATCGTTCGCGCGAATGGTTGATTCCTCATTGCCCTCTCAGGCGGCACGACGCCGGAAACCCTCTACAGAACGCTGGCCTCTCCCACCTTCGCCGATTGCTTCGATTGGTCCCAGGCCACCATTGTTCAGCGATGAACTCTGCGTCCCTCTGAATGATACTCGGAGTAACTACGCCTTGGCCGATAAAACCCTGATCGCTGCTCTAAATATTATGCCCTCGCAGGTCTATCGTATGGTAGGGGAACCCAGTGACCCACAAGCAGCAGTCTCTGAGTACGAACAGCGGCTGCGTCTTGCGCGAAGACCTTATCATCCTCCCAGCCATCCCTTGAACTCATCCTCTTGGGGCTGGCGAATACGGGCACACGGCCTCTCTCTTTCCCGGAACACCGATCTTACGGGATCATCAACGCCTGATTGCGGCAACCCAATCTTCGAAAGAACCACCCAACAGACTGACCATGACTCTAGGTGTGATCAACTGGGCGATTATGATATTGTTTCTTGTCGCGGGAGCCGGCAAAGCCATCCTCGATCCAAAGACCGAGGCGGAACGACAACTTTCGGCTGCGCTGGTCGAGCCAGAGGAGGGCCGACTCAACTGGTTCCTCGACCGAGCTGCAGCAACCGAGCATCCGAAACATTAACAACGTGCGGGCGCAAGAGGACGTGATGATCGTTGCTGGAGATATCGGAGGCACCAAAACTCACTTGGCCCTGTTCGATTGGAGGAAGCATCGCGTCGATCCCGTCCGATTGGAGACATTCCACAGCGCCGATTACACCTCGCTCGAGGACATGCTCGCGGAATTTCTCGTCCCACCGAAGCCCCCAATCTCCATAGACGAATTCGCAATCGAGGAGGGGGACGATGCCGAGCTGAAACCGGAGCGCCAAGCGGAAAAACCACTGACAATCGACGCGGCCTGTTTCGGTGTCGCCGGTCCCGTGATTCAGAACCGTTGCCATACGACCAATCTCCCATGGGTGATTGATGGCGCAACCCTGGCAAAACATTTCGGCATACCGAGAGTGAAGCTGCTCAACGATCTCGAAGCCATGGCCCACGGGATTCTGTTGCTCCGATCGGACGAAGTCGAAATCCTCAACGCCGGAACTCCTCCACCGCACAACCAGGCGCTCGCCCTGATCGCAGCGGGAACCGGACTGGGCGAATCCATCCTCTTCTGGAATGGTTCGCGCTATCAGCCGATGCCGTCGGAAGGGGGGCATGCGGACTTCGCACCGAACAATGACAACGAAATTGAACTGCTACGCTATCTGCGGGGTAACTACCTGCATGTGAGTTACGAGCGGGTATTGTCCGGCCCCGGTCTGCATGCTATCTATGACTATGTCCGGGACAGTAAGAAGAATGAGCCCACATGGCTCTCGGAGCAAATCAAAGCCGGCAACCCTGCTGCGGTGATCGCAGAAGCTGGGCTCAAGGGACAGGCAGACATCGCCAAGCAGGCGCTCGACTTGTTCGCTTCCATCTATGGAGCCGAAGCCGGTAATCTTGCCCTGAAGGCCATGGCACTCAACGGCGTGTATGTGGGCGGCGGCATCGCACCGAAGTTGTTGGCCAAACTGAAAGACGGAACATTCATGAAGGCCTTCACCAACAAAGGTCGCTATACTCGCTTGATGAGTTCGATCCCGGTGAAAGTGGTACTTAATCAGCAGACCGCCTTACTTGGCGCCGCATCTATAGCCGCGTCCCTCTCCCAGCCCCCCATACCATGATAAGCAACCAGGACCTCGACAGTCTGAAGAAGGCCGCGGCGTTAACAGCCGTTAAATTTGTCCGTGATGGGATGGTTGTGGGCCTCGGAACCGGCTCGACGGCCAAGCACATGATCATCGCGCTGGGGGAAAAAGTCCGTGCGGGAATGAGGCTTCGCGGAGTGTCCACGTCGAAGGAAACGGCCACGCTCGCAGTGCAACAAGGAATTACCCTCATCGATGCCGATAATGCCTGGGTGATCGATGTCGCGATCGACGGGGCAGATCAGGTTGATCCAGGCTTCAATCTCATCAAGGGCGGAGGCGGCGCGCTCCTGAAGGAAAAGATTGTCGCGGCTTCGGCCAAGCAGTTCATCGTCTTGGTCGACCATACCAAACGAGTTCCCGCATTGGGGGGATCATTCCCGCTCCCCATCGAGGTGATCCCTTTCGGCTGGGGAAGTACGGCGCGAAAAATTGAGGCCCTCACGCAGAGTCGCGTGGTGCTCAGGGAACGGAACGGATCACCCTTCAACACGGAAGCAGGCCATGTGATACTGGATGTCCATCTTCCACGGATCGACAACCCACGAGAACTTGAGATTGCCTTGAACCTGATTCCCGGAGTCGTCGAGACAGGCCTCTTTGTCGGACGAACAGACCTGCTCATCGTAGGCACCGCCAACGGGGTTGAGTCGTACCCTGCGACGAGGGCATGACTAATCCCATCAGCAGGCGACAGACCCTACAGGCGCTTATTAAGCATGTCTTATTTCTCCTTACCATTCCACTTACATCATTCCTCAGCTCGTGCCTCAACAGTTCCTTCATGCAAGCGGCTGTCAAACGACCGAATGGTGAAAATATGAACCAGGCATTTTCTCCAGGCACACTCGATCCATATCGGCTTCCAAGGCATGTGGTCCCGATTCGCTATGATTTACGATTGGAACCGGACCTGCCTGCCTCAAGCTTTACTGGACAAGAAGTCGTCACCCTCAAGGTACACCAGCCAACCTCTGAAATCGTCCTCAACGCCATTGAACTCGACATCATCTCGGCAAAGATTGAGGGAGATTCAGGCCCAGCAAGACAGGCCACGATTACGTTGGATGCAGCACTCCAGCGTTGCCATCTCATATTCACCAATCCTCTCTCGCCTGGCACTTGGAAGCTGGCGATGACATTTTGCGGGACGCTCAACGACAAGCTCCGCGGTTTCTACCGGAGCACCTACAAAGACGAGCGTGGAACGGTTCACAATATGGCTGCGACACAGTTCGAAGCCACCGATGCCCGCCGGGCGTTCCCCTGCTGGGATGAACCGGACTTCAAGGCCGTCTTTGCCACGACGCTGGTTGTCGATCCAATGCTCATTGCGGTCTCCAACAGCGCGATCGCAGCTGAAACGCTGGTTAGCGGGAAAAAGGTGGTCCGTTTCGCCGATACGATGAAGATGTCCACCTACCTGGTCGCATTCATTGTGGGCCAGATCGAACCGACTGAACCGGTGATGATCGGCAAAACCCCGCTTCGCTTGTGGGCCATACCTGGGAAAAAACATCTGGCCAAATTTGGTCAAGACATTGCAGCGGCGTCACTTTCATTTTTTGAACGCTATTATGGGATTCCCTACCCAGGCGACAAGCTCGATCTGCTCGCCATTCCAGACTTTGCCTCAGGGGCCATGGAAAATCTGGGCGCCATTACCTACCGTGAAACGGCCTTGCTGGTCGATCGGCAGAGCGCCACGCATGGAGAACTGGAGCGCGTGGCCGATGTGGTCGCGCATGAAAATGCGCACATGTGGTTCGGCGATTTAGTGACCATGTCTTGGTGGAACGGGCTCTGGCTGAACGAAGCCTTCGCCACCTTCATGGAAATGCTGGCCGTCGACGCCTGGAAACCGGAATGGAAACGATGGGATAGTTTTGGCGTCTCGCGTGCTGCGGCCTTTTCCGTAGACGGACTGCATAGCACTAGACCGATTGAATATCCGGTGCAGGCTCCCAAGGATGCCGACGCGATGTTCGACGTCCTAACCTATGAAAAAGGCGCATCGGTGCTCCGGATGTTAGAGCAGCACATCGGACCGACGGTCTTCCGCGACGGAGTCCGCGACTACTTGCGCGCACATGCTTATGGGAACGCGGACACGAACGATCTCTGGGTTTCGCTGGGGAAGATCGCCAAACAGCCGGTGCCCGAACTCATGGACGGCTGGATTTTCCAACCAGGGTTCCCACTCGTAACCGCCAACTTGAGTCCGTCATCCGAACTTACAATCACTCAACAACGGTTCAGTTACTTGAGCGACGAGCAGTCCGGTCCATCACATGACCAGACATGGCAGATTCCGCTCCAGATGCGAGTCATTGCAGGCGGCAAGGCCGGTACATCACGCATGTTGCTGACGGAGAAGAAGACGACAATCCCGCTTCCTCACGATTGGGAGTCAATACTGATCAACGAGGGAGGCCATGGCTTCTACCGTGTACGCTATGCGCCGGATCTGCTCGACCGGATACTGAACGGCATCGACCGACTCGCCGCCATCGAACGGTTTAACCTTATCAACGACGCCTGGGCCATCACCGTCGCAGGCCTCATGCCCCTCACGGACTATCTCGACCTGACAACCCGCTTCACCGAGGATCGGGACAGGAATGTCTGGGCCCTATTACTCGACTCCTTTTCCTTCCTGAACCGGATCATCACCGTGGAGGATCGTCCGGCGTTCGAAGCGTTCGTACGCGGTCGGGTCGGTTCGGCCGTAGCAGACTTGGGTTGGGAGCCAAAAAACGGCGAGAGCGAGCTGACGAAACAACTTCGGGGTGAACTGATTGGCGCACAGGGTAAACTCGGCAACGATCCGGCCATCCAACGACGTGCAGTTGAGCTGTATCGGACATACCGCAATGACCCGGCAGCCGTTGACCCCAATATCGTGCCCTCGCTCGTCGCGATCCTCGCGCACACGGGTGACGCGACTAGGTACGAGGAATTTGACGAGCAGTTCCGCACCGCCGCTACCCCGCAAGAAGAACGGCGCTATCTCTTCTCGCTCGCATCGTTCCAACCCAAGGCATTGCTCGAACGCACCCTCAGCCGCACCCTCAGCGGGAAAATCCGCACACAGGACGCGCCGTTTCTCGTCAGTGCCATCCTGAGCAATGTGTATGGCAGAGAGTTGGCCTGGGATTTTCTGAAAACGAACTGGGAGAAGATGGACCAATTGTTTCCCAAGCAAGGACTACGCCGTATGTGCGGTGGGATCGTCAGCCTCGCCACACCTGAACTCGAACGAGACGTGCGGGACTTTTTCGCCACACGCAAAATCGATCTCGGTGGGAAAACATTGGAACAGTATTTAGAACAGCTACGGATTGGTGTAAATGTGTGGGAACGAGACGGAATTGTGCTGCGTCAGTACCTCCGCCTTTCCGGTAAATGGTCGTGAAAAGAGATATTCAGAGTAGAGAGAAGCTGCTATGACTGTGGCTCATTCGCCTCAAGCCCCCGAAGGATGGCTTGTCGTCTTGGAGGAGATATCGCTACATCATGCTATGTATTGAGCAGGCTGTCGTTGCCACTCAAAGTTGATTCACGAAGACCTGCCAGGATGCGCTGCTCATAAGAGAGGGGTTCTTTACTCCTTTCAGTCCTCTCAGCAACCAGACCGGTTGTTTTCCACTGTGCGCGACATTCTCATCCACCCTACCCTCCGATTGCTTCGCAATCGATTTCCCGAGACGTGCCAATAGCCCGGGCGAGGGCCTTTTGCGATGTAATCGGTGCGTCTTGGCGCAATCAGGGGTGGGAAGGTGAGAAAAGCGGCTTTGTCAGCATCTTGCTGATGGCATCCTATTCATGCCGGAGCACAGCCAGTGGCCGCTGGCCGAGAATTCGGTAAGTACTGGCAAACCCCACGATCAGCGTCAGCAACATCGTGAGAAGGAGGCCGATACCAAGCACCTGTGGATGTATGGTCCAGGGAAGGTCAAACACGTATCGCACTAGAATCCATGACAAGACAGTCCCGAGGGTCAGTCCGATCAACCCGGCGACGGCGCCCAGCAGGACATACTCCATGGCAAAGGCGCGCGCAATCAAGCTACGAGTCGCGCCGAGCGATTTCAGAATGACCGACTCGTAGAGACGCCGGTAGCGTGTCGCTGCGAGTGCCGCCGCCATGACCAGCCCTCCGGCCACAACACAGAATAAGGCCACGGCCCTGATCGCCAGCGAAAGACGATCGAGCACGCGCGCGAACCCCTCGAGCACGTCGCCGATATGAATGGCGCTGATGTTTGGAAATGAGGCGACGACTGCCTGCTGCAATGGCAGCTCTTCTTGTGGCGAGACCCGTACCGTGGCCACATAGGTAAAGGGCGCCCCTTCTATCGAGCCCGGGGACAAGATCATGTAGAAATTCGTCGAGAAATTTCCCCACTCGACTTTGCGAATACTACTCACTTCCGCCGACACCGTGGCTCCCTGAATATCGAACTCCACGGTCGAGCCGACCGCGAGACCTAAATGCATGGCGGCATCTTCCTCCACTGAAACTTGTGGAGTCGAGAAGACTTGTCCAGGCTTCCACCATTCTCCTTTGACCAACGTATTGTCTTTCGGTAGCTGATCGAGAAAGGTCAGGACATACTCTCTGGTGAAATACCACTGTTTGCCCCGCGCCTCTTTTCCTTCTGTACGTTTGTCGTCCTTCTCCATTCCTTCTTCTGCCGTGACGACATGTCCATTGACCGCATGGAGCCGTGAACGCACCAGCGGCATGAGCTCAGGACGTGCTTGGCCGGTCTGTCGATCGACCAACGACACAAACTTCTTCGCTTGATCGGGCTGGATGTCGATAAAGAAAAAGGTCGGGGCATCCGCAGGCCGATTCTCCTGTATTTGTCGGAGCAACGCCTGTTCCACCAGCGACACTGTGACAATAGCCATCACGCCGATGCCGATGGCGACCATGATCCCCGTCGCCTGGCTCCCTGGCCGTACGACATTACCCAGGGCATATCGAAGGCTCAAGACGCGAGGCAGCGGCACCCAGGTCAACCCTCGCAGGAACACCCGCGCACAGACAAAGAGGACCGTGATGGCGAGGGACATCGCCCCGATAAACAAGAAGCCGATCGACCATGACCCGGCTTGCCACACCGAGAGAGCGCAGAGCCCGAGGATGATCCCTCCTGCCGTGCCGACATTCCAGGGATCAGTCAGTCCCCATTTCACCCACCATCGTGACCGAGGAGTTCCCTGCTCGACCGTCGCCTGTTCTGCATCGCGCCGAAAGATCGCACCTGGATGAACCTCTCGAATCTTCAACAGTGGCCATAGGGTAAACAGCAGCGTCGACAACAGTCCCAGCGCTGCCCCTTTCAGCAAAGGCCAAACCGAGTACCATGACAATTCCGAGGAAACGCCTAACTGATCGAGAATGTCTGACGCAAAGAGAGCAGCCGCAAGGGGAGGCAGTCCTCGTTGAAGCGCAATTCCCAACAAGATGCCGGCGAGGCTTCCAATACACCCCAAGAAGATCGCTTGCACCACATAAGTTGAGACGACCGTGGCAGAATCAGCGCCGACTGCTTTCAAAATGGCGATCGTCCGCAACTTGTCCCGTAAGAACGCATGAATCGAGGTCCCGACACCCAGCCCGCCGATGAACAGCGCGGTGAGGCCGATCAGCCCGAGATAGCGGGAGAGTTGTTCGAGAAATTGCCTCAACTGCGACTGGGACGTGCGATAGCTGGATACGCGCGCCGACTCTGCCTCCAGCCGATCTCGCAGCTCGGTGCGTAGCGGCTCCAGCGGAATATCGGCGGCGATCTTCAGCAGATACCGTTCCCGTACCCGGCTTCCTGGCTTAATCAGTTCCGCCGCCCGTAATCCTTCCTGCGCAACCATCACCCGTGGACCCAAGGTGAAGGCATTGGCCATTCGATCCGGCTCGGTTCTGACGATTCCTGTGATCAGAAACATCGCTTGACCGATCTTCAAACGATCCCCGACCGAGAGGCCCATCCGAATCAGCAGCGACTCTTGCACCACCGCGCCAAAACAGGATTGCCCGCCGCAGCGATTTTTATCCGGATGGAGCAGGACATCAAGCGATTGGGCTGGGTCGAGCCGGATCACCCCGTATAGAGGATAGGCCGATTCCACCGCTTTCAATTCAATGATCTGGGTCGATTGGGTCATAAAGGACCCGGGATCCGCGCGCGCGGCCATCGCGACAAGCTCGCTCACATGGGTGAAAACTATATCTCGTTCGCTCAGCGAGTTCAGCACCGCCTGTCCTGGGAAACTCAGGGAGCGAGTGAGGCGAATTTCAAGATCGCCGCCTAACAATCCCCGCGCTTCTCTCGTGACAGCTTGCTCCATATTCGCGCCAAAGAGCGACACCCCGACCAAGGCTCCCACGCCGATCGCGATACAGGCGAAGAAATAGAGAAAGTGCCGCCAGGCACCCCTGGTTTCACGCCAGGCCATCCTGAAGATGAAATGATTCACTGGGATGACTCTGCGGTCCGATGGTCTGGGTCGGTGAGGGTGTCGGATTCGATGCGGCCGTCACGCAACGCAATTACGCGCTCCATTGAAGATGCCATGGTTCGATCATGTGTGACGAGGACTAAGGTTGTGCCAAAATCGCGATGGAGCGCATGGAGCAGCTGCATCACATGCTGGCCTGTGATCGAATCCAGGTTGCCGGTCGGCTCGTCGGCCAACAGAATCGGTGGGTGACAGGCGAAGGCTCTGGCCACCGCCACCCGCTGCTGTTCGCCTCCCGACAGTTGGACCGGATAATGATGCAACCGTTCTCCCAGGCCGACGGTGTGCAACAGCTCCGTTGCACGATCCTGCGCCGTGCTCACCCTCGCCAACTCCAGCGGCACCAGGACGTTTTCCAGGGCTGTGAGGGTGGGAATGAGATGGAAGGATTGAAAGATATAGCCGATGTGATCGCGACGATAACGCGCCAAGGCGCTCTCGCGCATGGCCGAGATCTCTACGCCATTCAAGATGATGGAGCCGGACGTGGGCCGATCCAATCCCGCAATGAGGCCCAGCAAGGTGGACTTACCGCTTCCGGAGGGGCCGACGATGGCCACGCGCTGTTTATCGGGAATCTCGAGCGTGACATCGTCGAGGATCGTGATCTGATGACCGCCGCCGGCCAAGCGCATCGTGAGGTGAGAGAGGGCGATCATATTGTCTTTCTGGTTTCCGCCTTATTGTCTAGGTGAAGGGTATATTATACTGGATGACGATGCGCTGCCCATGGATTCTCACAAAACTATTTTCCTGCTTCTGTCTCTCGTTGATCTTCCTCTGTGGATATGACCGCAGCAGTGCGCCCGCTACCCAATCCCCGTCGTCGAGCCCCGCGGGCGAGGGTGTGGGACCAAGGCCTATTTCTGCCGAACGGCCCAGCATCGTTGCCTTCGGCAACAGCCTGACTGCAGGCTTAGGCGTGGCGCCGGATCAATCATATCCCGCGCATCTACAACGGAAGTTGGACGCAGCAGGCTATGCCTATCGAGTCGTGAATGCGGGAGTCAGCGGTGAGACGACGGCTGGCGGAGCCAGAAGGGTCTCCTGGGCTCTGAAGAACAAGCCGGCAATCGTCATTCTTGAACTCGGCGGGAACGATGGGCTCCGAGGCCTGAGTCTGCAGGAGACGAAAGCCAACCTCGAACGGATTATTCAACAACTCCAACAGGCCTCAGTCATCGTTGTGTTAGCGGGAATGAAACTCCCTCCGAATTATGGACAGGACTATACGACAGGGTTTGAATCGCTCTACCAGGCTTTAGCCAAGCAATACCGCCTGACACTGATTTCATTTTTTCTCGATGGGGTGGCAGGCTCATCCTCGCTCAACCAGGCCGACGGCATTCATCCGACGGGAGAAGGCTATCGCATCATCGTCGAGAAGGTCTTTCCAACGCTTGAGCCATTGTTGCAGCGGAATCGGTGAAGGCAGTCTGAAGGCCGAAGTATTCGTGCTTCAAGTCGCGCTTTTCCCGCCCGTCTCGCTTCAGCCAGATATCAGCAATTACAGCAGAAATGTTCATGAGCAACGAGGGGTAAGGCACTCATTGCGCGGCGCTTGATAAGACACGCCGCGCGGTGAGTCTAAGAAAGAAACTACCTGGAACTGAGTCGATGCAAGCTGGCGAGATTCCGTAAGCTACTTCTTTTTGCCTTTCGGTTTCTGCGAGGCTTGCTCGGCATGAGCCAGCGATTCCTCCGCATGCTTCAGCGATTCCTTCGCATGTTCGAGCGCTTCCTTCGCGTGGGCATTCTCGCTTCCCTTTATGGCTTCTTCCAGATGCGTGATGGCTTCTTTCTCGTGCGCAATGCCTTCCTTGGCATGCTTGATTACTTCCTTGACATGCCCATTTTCACCCGCGAATACTGGACTCGTCATGCCTCCTGCGATAAGACCACAGACAGCGACTGCCATAACGACGGCTTTCACTCGGCTCATAACTCCTCCTTGTGTGATGGTGAACGTGTCATCTGACAGGATCATACATCAGCGGCAAATATTTACAACTCTCATTTTTCATGACGACTTTCAATTCCTCTCCCGAAGGGCCGGGGACTTGGAGGGAGGTTGGCTCCGAGTCCCCAGGCAGGTCCGGAAGAGAGGGGGCAACTACCGGACCCGTTTTCTACGGCTTTTTACTTTTTCTTTTCAGGGCCCGTGACCCGCACGGGAGTCACGGTGCTGGGCGAACCACGCTGAGCCTTTCGGTGATCGATCTGAGCCCCCGCGATAAGCCCGTCCACCGATGATCGAAACACCCGCAAACTGCCCTGGCCAATCTTGGTAGCTCGCAAACGGCCTTCCTCGATTCATCGGTAGATCGTCCAGTTGCTGACCTTTAACAACTTCGCCGTTTCCTGGATGCGGAGTAACACCGGCTCCACGATTCACCTATTCTGCCATGTGCATTCGCCATCTTTTGGCTCAGGCGGTGCAGTCGCTGTCGGATTTTCACCCATTTCCCTGCACCTTCACAACACCACAGTCCATTTGCTCATCGTCGACCGCCTTTTGCGTTGATCCCCTTCGCACCGCACCTACTTCATCGCACGTCCGGTACAATGCCAGACGTCACCTTTGACCCCATTCACCGCTCCGACCAGTTGATCAGCTTTGACCTTCCCTACGTCAATTGTCACCACGGCATGGCCATGGCCCGCCGTAATGAAGGTGGCGGTGGTCAACACGATGACCAGGAGCACCAACAATGACATAGACCAGCGGGATAACATTGATTTGATTCAGCTCACGATCCATGCTGTGCCTTGTACTGCGCGAGCAGTTCGCTCACCCGACGCCGGAGCACGTTGTTCATGACCACGCAAGGAATGGCGACCAGTAGCCCCGCCGCGGTGGCCTTGAGCGCAAGGCTCAAGCCGATCATGATCGATGCCACCGCCAATGCGCCGGATGTGCCCATCGCATGGAACGTGAGCATAATGCCGAGCACTGTTCCGAGCAGTCCGATATAGGGCGCATTGGCCGCCACGGTACCGATCACCACTAGCCGCTTGGTCAACGTCATCTCGCACAGATCCAGCGTGGGAAACTGCCTGATATCCACCTGCCGATAGAACAGCCAACGCTCCACTCGCCACCCCGATGGCCCAGAAACTCAGCCCTAGCAAAAGCCCGATGACGCCGTACTCGACGAGTTCCTTGAGTCCATCCATCAATACACCGTAATCCTTCCTCCAGCACCTGCATCAGATATTATCCCCCGCACACACGTAGCGGACGCTCAGTGATCAGTCCTATTTTCGGAGATCAGCTTGTCGACCGAGTTCCCGATCACGCGCAAGCTCTGCTTGCCGATTTTTGTGGCGCTCAACCTCCCTTCTTCGACCCACCGATAGACTGTCCAGCGGCTTACATTTAAGGCCACCGCCGCTTCATTGATTTTGAGCAGTTGTTTGTCCATGATGTACCTCGCTTTGTGTTGTCGTTGGACTTATTGTGTTGTTCGAGGGCACCCGTTGAATGAGGGCGTCTCAAGGACGCCCTCATCTCAGACTAGGACTGATCCACATATCCCGAGAAGCTAGAACAGCCCCAGCGTCACCCCGCCATAGATGGCCCGGCCATAGCCAGCGAAAAAAGCCTGATTGCCCGAAGCAGTGGCGGCAGTTTCACCTCCGATCACTGCGCCGGATGCGGCGTATTTCTTATCCGCGATGTTGTCCACCTCCAGATACAACTTAGCGAATCGGAACCAGGAGTTTTCCAGCTCGAAACTCTTGTGCACATTCACATTCGCGACCACATAGGATGGAATGCTGAACGTGTTGCTGTTGTTTAGGAAATAGCTATTATAATAACTGCCTTCGAGCCAGCCGCCCCACCCGGTGGGCGCATGGTCATAAGCAACTTTGGAATTTACCACATCGGTCGGAACGTTGGGGACTTGCCTCCCGTCACGCACAAACACCGTTGGCACTCCACCCACCGAACTTTTGTCGCTGAAATTAACGTATCTGGCATCAATGTGTGTATAGGCACCGGAGAGTCGCAGGCCTGTCATCGGTCGCCAATCATAGGAGGCTTCAATGCCCATGTACTTGGAGGAGTCTGCATTGATGGAAGCCGTGTTATTCCCTGATACCGTCTGCGTGATAATCTCGTCTTTGAAGAAGGTCAAGAACCCGACAAGTTGGACGGTGAGGGTCTTGTGGAGCTTGGACTCCGTGCCGATTTCTATGTTGAGGTTCTTCTGCGGTTTCAGATTAAAGTTGGTTCCGGGAAGCCCGGTGATAGGATCGCGCAAGAGCTGGCTCATTTGTGGGATACCGTACCCCGTCGAGGCCCGAGTCCAATGTCGATAGGCTTCCGCTGGTTTCCAGGTGAGCGACATTTCCGGGGCCCAGTTTGAGTAATCAAGACTCGCATTGGCACGAGAGGCCACCGCGCCAGCATTATTATAGTTAGTCGCCTGCGTGCTGACGCGGGACTGTTCGAACCCAAGCCCCGCCGCCAGGGTCCAAGTCGGCACGAACTCCAGTTCTTCGCGGAAGCGGGCGCCAATGTTGAAAATCGATCCACGGGAGTTCTGAAGCAAGGTTCCTTTCGTTCCAAAACCGTCTGCAAGATTTTGAAACTGGTTGGCTTTCTGGTCCATCTCATTCACAAAGAAGCCGACATAGCTCTTGAGCGGCATCTCTCCAAGTTGGCCATCGTGTCGCAAATCGCTATAGGTCTTATAGTTGGGATTTGTATTCTCCGAGATCTGCGAAAATGTTTGCTGGATATCTTTGACGTCATAGTCGGCCTCAATCGTCAGAACGGTATTCGCATTGAGCTGCCGCTCGTACATACCCCCCAAGATGGTGCGATGATCGACGCGGCTTTGATTGAGCAAGAGCGCGTTGGCACAACCGGGGTTGTAGGTGCCGGGCGTACATGTCGTTTGCGCTCCGCCTGCCTGCCGTTCGTTGGTGATAAACTGCGATTGGGTAAGTCTGGTCGGCACTTTCGTATTCAGCCAGTTGGAGATCGCCTTGAAGTAGAAATTCTGCTTGTCATCCACCTTGAAGCGAAAATTGAAGTTGAGCGTCTGGGTATTGTAATTACTGTTCTGGATAAAGCCGTCTTCCATGACCTGGCTCGCAAACATCGCGATGTCAACTTTGTCCGTTTCTTGCCCGACGGCGAGACCGTACTTTTGGTACCCGAAGGACCCGCCGGACAAGAAGGTTTCCACTCCATTGATGTCGCTCCCTCGTCTAGTCCTGAACTGCACCATTCCGCCGAGCGCATAGTTGTCGTACAAGGAGGACGACGCGCCGCGAGTCACCTCGACGCTGCGCATGAACCAGGGATCCTGAATGTCAAGTCGTGAGAGGCCATCTGATTGCGTCTGGATAAATCCATCTTCATATATTTTAATGTCCCGAATGGCGAAGGTCGTCTTGGCGCCTTGGCCACGAATCATGATGCTGAAGTCGCGCGGTCCATTCGCTTGGCGCAAAACCACGCCGGGGAGCGATTCCATCGACTCCTTCATCGTTCTCGTCGGCTGAGAATCCGTTTCGGCTGGAATGGTTGCGGACAACGCAACACCCTCCGGTCGCTTGGAAACGCGTTTGCTGACGATGCTGAGATTGGACAACTCATATTCTGGAATTGCTCCCGCACCTTCCGATTGATCTGGCGCAACTTTCTCGGTCACTGTCTTGGGCCGTTCGGCCGGAGGCAACGTACTTTCATGACTCTTCTGGAGATCCTCCAGCTCTTGCAAGATTCCTTTTAGCTGTTCACGCAGTTGTTGTTCCCGTGGACTTTGTTGCCCGGCTTCTGCCGGGGCGGAGTCTTGTGCCAGCGCGACGAAATCCATAGCGGCAATGCCTTCGAGTGCTGTGATTGCCACAATGATTTGCGTAAATATCTTGAACGACACCATAGCCATGCTCCTTCTTGGAAAATAGACACGACACACCGCCTTCAAGCCGGTGACAGGCTACAAAGTTCATAGCGCTGCCCACACAGAGAGACGGTTGATGAATGTTGCGTTGAAGTGGATGCGAAGCTACGATTGGGGAGGCGCGCGGGATCGGGTCGATTGCTGGGAGAGGAACGACGAGACGGAAGAGTCAACCAACAGCAGCATTGACACGAGTGGAACGGGCTGCGTCTGCAGGGTGGTTACCGGAAGGTCAACGGTTGGGTTGGCATGGCAGGCCCAGGCGCACAGAGAAGAATGCGTCATTCCGCCCGTGTGATGATGGGCTGAGCGTGGCTGGCTCTTGTGTGCCAAGAGGCAGGCCATGGCAGTGACCGATAGCGTCAGGTACAGCATCGCGATGCCCAGAGCCAGTGGGACGAAACACTTTCTCATCTCCCGTGCTCCATCACCTGCCGCATCGCCGCCTCTGCCTCTGGACTATCCCAGGCGCGAGGCCCGACCGCTCGCCCGACCAACGTGCCATCCCGTGCAATCACGATCGTAGTCGGGAGGCCGCGCACCATAAAGGACCGAGATACTTCCTGATTTTCATCGAAGAGCACCGGCAGACTGACTCCCAACTGAGCCAGAAAGTGTGTGATACCATGGCGCTGCAGGTCCGTCGTGACGGTCAGGAGGGCAAATTGTGTTGGGTCTAACTGCTTCTGTAAATGCGCCAGTGACGGCATTTCCTCTTTGCAGGGCCCGCACCATGTGGCCCAAAAATTCACCAGCACGACCTTCCCAGCGAACTCGTTCGACTTCACGATAGTGCCGTCCAGCGTCGTAAGTTCAAAGGGCGCCGCCATGCTGCCGGCCGGCAGCCGGCTCATTTTGAGCGCGACAAAGGGATCGCCGGCAAGTGTGGGACCAGGCGACCCGATGCTCATGAGAGAGAGCATTGCTGCAATCACAACTCGTTTCACCAACACATCCACGTTATGGCTCTTGCCTCGCGAGGACGTTTATGGGGGGGAGTTGAATGGTCTGGACCACCATGCGATGAGCCGGCATCGCGTGTTCCATCCAAGCCAAGGCAGCGAGCCCCTTCGAATTTATCGAGACGGCCGGGGTCTGGCCTTTCTTGTCATTCAATTTCTGCGGCGGACTAAATGTCTGTCCACGATCGAGTGAGACACTCACGACGACTTCGCGGCGAACCGGCGATTGTTCTTCCCAGGCGATGACAAGCCGGCCCTCAGGATCAACGGCCATTTGTGGGTGGTCGGGAAAGGTTCCCTTGGACAGATTCAATTTGTGTTTGGAGGAGAACGAGCTTGCACGATCATCTGAGTAGGCGACATAGATCGCCGGCGTGTCATCTTCGCCTTCCGTATACCAAACGACATAGAGACGCCCCAGGCGATCCGTTCCGATTGAGGCAGGTCGATGCGGACAGCCGGGGAACACCCACTTATCGTGCCCCACGATTACCGGCGAAGAAAACGTGCCCCCCCCGTCTGTGGAACGCGCGACCACCGTTTCGCGTAGATCGCCAGGGAGCACCTTGCGCCAGGCCAGAAAGAGCGTCCCGTCAAGCCCAGTAGTGAGAGCGGTCCGGCAACAGACACAGGCATTCTCGTCCACTTTGAGGTTCTTCGCGACGGTGCGACCGTGATCCTTCGAACGGGTCACGAATATGTCGGGTTCCCTCCGGCCTTCCCGCCCGTCAATCCAGGACATGTGCACCTCGCCGTCAGGAGCGACGTGGATCGAGTCAAAACTGTGGCCGATGACCTGCTCGTCATCATTCACCAGGATGGAGGGCAGAAATGTTTTGCCGCCGTCGATGGACCGGCTTAGCCTCAATTCGTTCGAAAACGGCTTGTCCGTGGTCAGTTTGGGATGGGTTAATGCCCATGTTAGAAACACGTCGTCTCCAACCACCGCTAGCGCTGGTGCTTCCTGTCGCATATAGGGCGCCTCATTCGTCTGATTCACTTTCACCTGAGCGCCAATCGGTCCTTCCGGCCTCTTAGTTCCGGCATAGAACACCGTGCGAGTGTCCTTGTCCTCTTCAACCCAGGCAAGTGCGATACGACCTTCGTCGTCGATTCTGACAGAAGGACCTACCATGGCCCGAACCTTGTGATCAGTCGTCAGTTTCGGGCCGAATCGCCATGCCTGATCCGGCTCAGCCAGCGCCATTGACGCGAGCGAGACGGTACTGATCCCAATTCCGACCATCCATACTAATCGCCTAATTCTGAGTTTCCGTTCGACCATAGGGCACCTCACTTCAAGCCACGAATGGATAAGGGTACATCGCGCCCACTGAAACTTTGCCGCGCACTCACTCCTGGCAAGGATTCGAGCGATTCCTTCAGACTTCTCGTCGGTTGGTCCGAGAGTTCGGTTCTGGGAGCGGATAATCGAGCTGTGCCTTCCGGGTGCGAACGGAGTTGACGCAATTTCCGTTCGACCTTCGCGCGATCCCGCTGCAGTTGCTGGATACGCGCCGCTCGTGCCGATTCGCTCATCACATCCTGCTTCTCCTCAGCCCAGATTGGCATAGTCACCATGCCTAGAAGGCCCAACGCCAGCTTGACCATCTTCAATCCTTGGCCTGACAGCAGAGACATAGGACATCAATTCCTATCGGCTAACTTCCGAGGCTATAGACCATCGGCACATACACCGCTACTTCGGGCGTACCGAGTGGTTGATGCATATGGAGCGGACAGACCAAGCGGATGGCTTCTATGGCCGCATTATCGAGTGACTCATAGCCGGAACTGCGATGCACCTTTACCTCTGACAAATGGCCATCGGCTCGAATGACTGCGCGCAGCACGACCTTCCCTTCCCAGCCATTGAGGCGCGCGGTGCTTGGATAGCGTTTGATCTCAGCCAGTCTCCGCCTCAGCGATTCGGCCAACCAGCCATGATCGACTTTGACCACGGGAGTCGGACGGGTTGCCATTGCTACTTGTGGTGCGGACTCCTGTGCGACAGATTCAGTCGGTTTGGCGTCGCTCGCAGCAGCAGTCTCCGGCGCTGAGCTAATCGCCGGTTCAGCAGTCACTCCTTCATGCTGAACGACAGGGGCTATCGACTCAACCACAGCCTGCGTGGTCTGCTGAACCTCTGCTGGAGGCTGTTCCTGGACCGGCGTGACTGCCTCGGTACTCGTGTGCACCGCCACCATCTGTTGAGTCGGCTGACTCGTCTCGACCACCTGGCGGATTTCGCGCTGCACAATCGGTGTTACCTCGCGTGGCCGCACTTCCCGGGTGACCATTTGGGGCTGTCTGGGGGTGGGAGTTGACGGACGCGGAGTTGGTTTTGCAGGTTCCTGGGTTGGCGTGAATTCAGCCTGACGTGTTTCTGGAATCCGTTCTGGTTCGACCAAGGCGACGTCCCACGTAAACACCTCTTTCGGCACTGCCGGTTTGACCTGAGCCATGAGCCCAAGGGCCACGGTGAGCGCAAGGCCGTGAAAAGCCGCGGACACCACCCATCCTTGTACGCGATACCGCCAATCCGTATTGAGTGTCACTTGAGCACCACCGGTGTGAATGTATGCTCGGCTTTAGGCTCAGTCCTTGTCTCTTCCTTCAACTGACCAAGGGAAAAGAACGTCAGGAAAGATGTCCCTAACCATCGAGTCGAAGACCGACTGTGTCTCATCGATTCATTCTCCTCAGTCTGATTCTATTTCAAAGATGCGACATGCAGGCGCGATTTCAGTCAAGCTGCTTCCCTTCCCCCAAGTCAGATCGATGACCGACCGCAACCTCTGTCAGGGGAAAGAAGTTGTGAGCGCTATCACTGACAAGCTCTGAAGATTGGAAAGGAGGAGGAATTATGCGAAGGGCGGGGCACGTGCTGGTGGCTGAAAACTAATGAGAGCACTGATCTGTGGTCTGAGGGACTCCTGTTCGATAGAGTCTACTAGTTCAACGGGAATGAAGGACACTGAAGTGCCCTCGACCGCGTCGGCCGCGATGCAGAGCCATGAACAGAGTGCGGTGGCGTGAGTCGTTGCGTTGTGATGCTCATGTTGCCCCATGTGGGTGGTGAGCTGCGGGTACACAATTCCGCTGAGCGCCACAAGCCAGAGCGCGAACCCTCCGATTACAAATTGTCGAGTCCTAGGGTTCATAAGTCTTTATCGAAGAGCCGCTGCCTTTACCGGCTCCTGTTTCTGAATCCGTGCGACGGTTTCCTCGATCTTCTGTTCGGTGAGCAGCCCGCCCTTGATATATTCCTGGACTCGGCCCTCTTGGTCGATGAAGACGCTCACGGGCAATCCGAACACGCCGAACTGGTTGGCGACTTTGTTGTCGTGATCCATCAGGACCGGGAATGTATGGCCATACTGCTTGATGTGCTCGCGCACTTTGGCGTCGTCCTCTAACTCGTTGACGGCGAGGACCACGAAGCCTTTGTCTCGCAGCTTGTCATAAATGGTTTGCATGGCCGGCATTTCTGTTGTGCAGGGTTTGCACCAGGTAGCCCAGAAGTTTAGGAGCACGATCTTGCCGCGATACTGGCTGAGGCTCTGTTCCTTGCCTGCCAGATCGGGCAAGCGAAAATCCTCAGCTTGCATTCCGACCGTCGGGACTCGCGAGCCCATGCTCCAGACCGAGATCGTCGGGAGCCAGAGACTAACGAATGTCAGCCCCATCACTATCCCGAGTGCCAATACCGTACGCTTGCTCATAGATCCTCCTCCTCGGCCCGCGTCCTGACGGTCAGGACTTGGTGAAATTAAAATACTTCGTGAGCCCGGCCATGAAACTTGTGCTCTGCTGCAGGTTCCCGTTGAAGTCCGCCTGCACCGGAATCTGGGCAAAGAAATAGGCCTGCAACGTGTCGGCCCACTTTTGCTCCGGCAATAATGTTCCCATATTCAGGGAAAATCCGGGCGTAAAGGCTAAAAAGGTTGACCCGGTGGTGGGCACCGGTCGAGTCTTGATGGTACCGTCAACGAGGGCTGCTTCGCCCGGGAAGCCTAGGTCGCCTGGAACTAGCGACTGAGACAGCGAGCATTTACAGGAGTCATGCACCATATACCGGTAATTGAGCTGCGCGTTCAGCACGAGCCACGGAGCCGCAACGAGATTGGCGCCCGTACTCAAGTCGTACTGATCGCCGAATTGATACCCCCAGTTGTTTTGGAACGTGTGGCGATAACTGGCGGTGGCGAACTGGTTTAACCGGTGAGGAATGAGCTCATAGGTCCCGTACAGTGATCCCTGGAGGCCGACCTGCCCTCGTCCCAGCTGGGCCGTCGGTTCAAAGACCCCGCCGTTGGGGTCTGCGGCTTTATTTTCACCGGTGGGCAGATAGACGCCAAATCCGGTGACGACCATACTCGTCAGCGTCGGCAACGCGTTGTACTTCAGATTGACAAAAATGTCTCCAATGCCGGAATCGGTGAATTTGGTCGCCACACCGGCACCGCCGTTGTCCTCACCGAGCCCATCAATGTGGTGATGTTCGAGCATCTTGTAGGGAATGGCGACTTCGATGCCGAGCCGATCGCTGATGCCATAGTTCAAATCCAAGGTCACCATTTGTGTAATCGTACGAATCTCCTTGTGATGGTCGAGGATCATATTCCTATTCGCGACGTCAACACCCGGGATAATTCCACTTCCCCCAGGCGGCAAGGTGGACTGCTTCGTATAGTTATAAAACGTATTCACGGTGAGGAGACCTTCCGGCGAGACTTGCTGCGCCGACCCGATCACGACAAAGCAAGTGACGGATCCGCACGAGGCCTGTGCGGTCTGGGCGCCGGGCCACGAGAAGACAACGAGTGTAAGACTGAGAATGAATCCGAGTATGAACCGTTTACGTACCATTATGACGCTGTTCCTTTTCTCTCTATTAAGAATCGTCCCTATCCGGCTGCCTTACAACCCACTCAGTGGATCATACGAGAGACGGAATGCGGCTCTCGTTGCGAGCCGATGATCGACGAAAACTATAGAAAGAAAGACGGAGGGGCGCGGCTGGGTGAAGTTCTGCATGCCACAATGGAAGGCTGTGCAGAATGGGGGAGTGTGATGAAAGCAATAGGGCTGAGTTCGGCCTGAAACGTGACCACCGCCGAATCGAGAATCGTTCCGGCGGCACACATCCAAGAGCAGAGCAGGGTGCCATGTGTGGCAGCCTGATGCTGGGCATGGTGTCCGGCATGTTCGACCGACTGCGCCTGAGCCAATCCGCCGACGGAAAGGACACAGATCACCAGAACGATCGACAGGAATTTGAGGGCGACTTGGTTCATCGGTAAACGACCCAGTGTGACTTGATCGAAGTTTAATGGACCGCCACGAGGCCTGTCAAGACGACGATTTGAGACCTGCAGTCCGAAAAAGGCTGAAGGCTGAGGGTTTAGGCCAAGTAAGAATGAACTATGGAGAGTCTGAGCCCCTGCCTTGTTATAGGATTCAGAGAAAAGATGTTGTATACTGCGTCAAATAATTTTAGGGAGGTCGGCGTTCGCTCCGAGCGACAATATCATGGTTACGCAACTTCTCAATACGATCTTCGGCAGCAAAAACGATCGTGAAATCAAGGCAATTTTCCCGATTGTGGAGCGGATCAATGGCCTGGAATCCGGCCTGACCCCGCTCTCCGATCACGCCCTTGCGGACAAGACCCAGGATTTCAAGAAGCGCGTTGGAGCTGGAGAGGCCCTGGACGATATCCTGCCCGAAGCCTTCGCGGTCTGTCGTGAGATGTCCCGCCGCAAGCTGAACATGCGCCATTTTGATGTGCAGTTGATCGGCGGCATGATTCTCCATAGAGGCCGTATCGCTGAAATGAAGACCGGCGAAGGGAAAACCCTGATGGCCACGCTGCCGGTGTATCTCAATGCGCTCGAAGGGAAAGGCGTCCACCTCATTACCGTGAACGACTACCTCGCCAAGCGCGATGCCCAGTGGATGGGCGTGCTCTACCACGCGCTGGGACTTTCGGTGGGCATCATTCAGCATGACGCCTCATTTTTCTTCGATCCGGCCTATGACGCCTCCGACAAGCGACTCCAGTCTCTCCGCCCCTGCACGAGGCCTGAAGCCTATCGCGCCGATATCACCTACGGCACCAACAACGAGTACGGGTTCGATTACCTCCGTGACAACCTGGTCGTCACCGACTTGGCCCAATGCGTACAGCGCGAGTTGAATTACGCCATCGTGGACGAAGTCGACAGTATTCTCATCGACGAGGCCCGCACGCCTTTGATTATCTCCGGTCCGACGGATGAAACGACCGATCTCTATTACCGCATCAACGCGATCATCCCGCAGCTGAAACCGGAGCAGGACTACACAGTCGAGGAAAAAACGAAGACCGCGTCGTTGACCGAAGATGGCAACGTCCGGGTCGAGAAATTGCTCGGCGTGGACAATCTCTACGATCCCAACCATATGGATCTCGTCCATCACGTCGTCAAGGGGCTCCAGGCCTATAGCCTCTACAAACGGGATGTGGACTATGTCGTGAAAGAGGGCGAAGTCATCATCGTGGATGAATTCACCGGGCGGCTCATGCCGGGGCGCCGCTGGAGCGACGGCCTGCACCAGGCCGTCGAAGCTAAAGAAGGCGTGAAGATCGCAAACGAAAATCAAACGCTGGCCTCGGTCACCTTCCAGAACTATTTCCGGATGTACAAGAAGCTCAGTGGCATGACCGGCACGGCGGACACGGAAGCGGCGGAGTTCGCCAAGATCTACAATCTCGACGTGAACGTGGTTCCGACCAATCGCAAAATGATCCGGCTGGATTACGCCGATGTCGTCTACCGAACCGAGAAAGAAAAGTTTAACGCGATCGTCGAAGATATCAAGGAATGCCACGAGCGGGGCCAGCCTGTCTTAGTCGGCACGATTTCCATCGAAAAGTCGGAGCGGCTCGCCGGCTATTTGAGCCGAACCGGCGTCAAACACAATGTCCTCAATGCCAAACAGCATGAGCGGGAAGCCGAGATCATCGCCCAGGCTGGACACAAGGGCGCCGTCACCATCGCCACGAACATGGCGGGCCGCGGCACCGACATTCTCCTGGGCGGCAATCCCGACTTCATGTTCAAACAGATCCTGTACCGGGAAGAAAATCTGCCGGACGAGCGCAAGCTGGAGATCCTCGAACAGATTCGAGCCGACTGCGAGAAGGATAAACAAGAGGTCATCGCGGCAGGTGGACTCCACATTCTCGGGACCGAGCGCCACGAAAGCCGCCGGATCGACAACCAGCTCCGAGGCCGGGCCGGCCGCCAGGGCGACCCTGGTTCATCACGTTTTTATTTATCGCTGGAAGACGACCTGATGCGCATCTTCGCCTCCGAGCGGGTCTCTCAGCTGATGCTCAAGCTCGGCATGGAAGAAGGCGTCCCGATCGAGCACGGCATGGTCACACGGGCCATCGCCAACGCCCAGAAAAAGGTTGAGGCCCACCATTTCGAAATCCGGAAACAGCTGCTGGAATACGACGACGTCATGAATAAGCAGCGCGAGGTGATTTACCAACACCGGCGAGCCGTCTTGGGTGGGACGAATCTGAAAGACGATCTCCGCAACATGATAGATGGCCTGGTGGAATCCGCGCTGAACATCTATTGTCCGGCTGAACAATATCCTGAAGAATGGGATATCAAAGGGCTCACTGAACTCATGCATAGCCAGTTCGGGTTCGACATCGCCCAAGGCAAGAGCGACGGAGGCGATGCGCTCCGCGCCATAGGGCGCGACGCATTGGTCGAAGACCTCCGTGCGCAGGTGCGCGATGCCTATGATCGGAGAGAACAGGAACTGAGTCCCGAATTGATGCGCTTCCTGGAGAAGACCTTCATGCTCCAGATTATTGACCATCACTGGAAAGATCACCTGCTCGGAATGGATCATCTGCGCGACGGGATCGGGTTGCGCGGCTACGGTCAAAAGGATCCGCTCATTGAGTACAAGCGCGAAGGCTACGACCTCTTTGCCGGCATGATGGAACGGGTCAAGTCCGATACGCTCGATCGACTCTTTCATGTACAGGCGGTTCGGAATGAAGAGCAACCCACCGTCCCCCCACCGCCCCCCGTCATCTCACGGCCCCTTCCCCCACTCATCCTTAATCGAGGAGAAGAACCAGTCACTCCGCGGACGGTTCAACACAGCGACGACAAAGTCGGCCGCAACGACCCCTGCCCCTGCGGCAGCGGGAAAAAATACAAGAAGTGCCACGGAGCATGAAGAGGCTCGGCTGACGAAGGGCGTGGAACTTCGGCGTCGCCATGATACGACGGGCCGCCACTGCTACTGTGCCTTTTACACTTCACCACACAGGACTCTAAATCTGTGCCGAAGGGTCGCAATGCCGTCGTGCGTGGCCGTCACCACCTATTCAAATAGGGCAGACGCTATGTCGAACGCCTCAGTCCATATCCAGCCGAGCCGGAGAGAGAAAAGGGGAAGAAGGGTCACGGCTTGGATGGAGCGGCATGGTAGAAACTCCAGACAGGATCGCCGGGCTCTCGCATGCAGAGCTAATGATCCTTCCAAGCTCGCTCGTTATTTCCTCAGGGATGGAGGCTGATTGATCTTCCACTGCGCGCATCGAATGAGTACAGTTTCATCGTGCGCGTTCTGCGAGCAAGAAGGGCATCTGGCTGCTCCCACCCGATCCTTCTGAGGCCGCGCGTTGCGCGAACACAGAAGATCATCGGGCACCATCCCCTCCTCCTCGAATCGGGAGATTTGCCTGAGTTTCCAGTATCTTCGCCTTGACTTAGCAGCAAACTCAAGGCTACTCTACAATACGTGTTTGCCCTCTTTTGCCCTTCAAGAGGGAGGGGTGGGGTGTCTCCTCGGCTTGTGCTGTCATTTTTCCTGTGTTGTCGATAGGATTATAAGGAGTCGCTTGTGACAACCGGGCATCCTGAACTTATCGCTGCCATTTCGTCCGAGATCGTCCAAAACGGGCCAATCCCCTTTGTCCGCTTTATGGAACTGGCGCTCTATCACCCTCAATTCGGCTATTACATGCGCCAACCATACAGTGCGGAGCATGAACGAATCGGCTGGTCCGGCGATTTCTACACCAGCTCCGATGTGGACCCGATTCTCGGCCGTGCAATTGCCGGACAGGCCAGGCAAATGGACGAATTAGTGGGCCGCCCCACTCCCTTCACGATCGTCGAAATGGGTGCAGGCAAAGGACTTTTAGCACGAGACTGCCTGGCGGAAATTTATGCCGGGCAGGACGACTTCGCATCGCGTGTCCGCTATGTCCTGATCGAACGGAGCCCTGCCATGCGGAGCTTACAGGAGCAGAATCTGGCTCCCTGGCTCAGCAAGCCCGGTCTCGTCACTTGGGTGGAAGGCCTCGATGGGCTGGCGCCGGAGAGCGTGACCGGTCTGTTCTTGAGCAACGAACTAATCGATGCCTTTCCGGTGCACCGAATTCAAGTCAATGCCGGACGAACCGAAGAACTCTATGTAGATTATCGCGACGGATGTTTTGAGGACTGTCTCAAGCCTCTGTCAACGGATGCACTCGCTCAATATCTGGAGCACCTGAATGCGACGTGGCTGGAAGGCTACCGAACTGAGGTGAATCTCCAAGCTCTGAACTGGATGGAGCAGGTTGCTCAGCGGATGGATTGTGGATTTGTTTTGACGATTGATTATGGCCATACGGCGCAGGATCTCTATGGGCCTGAGCGGAAGGACGGCACGTTCCTCTGCTATTTCCAACAACGGACGAACGAGGATCCATTCATTCGCGTCGGCGAGCAGGATATGACCGCTCATGTAGACTTTTCAAACCTAGCCGCCGTCGGTGAGACGCATGGACTTCACGTAACTGGGTTCACGAACCAAATGAGTTTTCTGATGGGGCTCGGCGCTGAAGAGATGATCGGGGAGTTGGAGCCGGAGAGCCGGGAGTTTTACGCCGCGATTCAACTCTTGAAGCCGGACGGCATGGGCAGCACGTTCAAGGTACTCGTTCAACACAAGGGCATCAGTCGTCCGGAACTGGACGGCTTGAAATTCAAACCCTTCTTCGGCTCGGCGCTGGCGGCAAACAAGGTCGCTAGCCAACAGTCATTGGTCAATCCTGCGACCATTGGTTCCTTCTAATGACTAGTGACCATTAACTTTTGACGGTTAACAGGAATCTATGGGTGGCGAATCGGTTCCACTGAATTATCTGCCGATCTTGGTGTTTATCGGCATCGCCGTTGTCGCCATCGGCGGCTCGCTGCTCGTCGGCTCGTTCATCAGGCCGAGTCGTCCTTATCGAGCCAAGCAGGCCCCCTATGAAAGCGGAAGCCCGCTGTTTTCCGATGCACGCATCCAGTTTCCGATTCGGTACTACATCATCGCTATGCTCTTTGTCATTTTCGATATCGAGGTCATTTTTATGATCCCCTGGGCCATCCGGTTTCAGTCGCTCGGCCTGCTGGGCCTCATCGAGATGCTCGTGTTTATCGGCATCCTGCTGGCCGGATTCTGGTATGCCTGGAAGAAGGGGGCGCTGGAGTGGGACTAAGTAACGTAAAATGTGAAACGTTAGACGTGAAAGGGAAAAACGAGAGGCGTTTTCGTTTCATTTCACCTTTCACGTTTCATGTCTCACGGAGTCATTCATGAGCTTTCTGGAGAGACAGTTTGAGGCGAATATTCTGACGACCAATCTGGATGCGGTCGTGAATTGGTCTCGAAAGTCGGCATTGTGGCCGATGACGTTTGGCTTGGCCTGCTGCGCCATCGAAATGATTGCGACCGTGTCGTCGCGGTATGACTTGGATCGTTTCGGCGCCGGTGTCTTTCGAGCCTCGCCAAGGCAAGCCGACCTCATGATCATTGCCGGCACGGTGACGCGCAAGATGGCGCCGGTGATCCGCCGTATCTACGACCAGATGCCGGAACCGCGATATGTCATTTCTATGGGCTCCTGCGCCACATCAGGTAACCACTATAATAGTTACGCGGTGGTTCAAGGCGTCGATCAGATTATTCCGGTTGATGTCTATGTGCCGGGCTGTCCACCCCGTCCGGAAGCATTGCTCGATGGGTTACTGAAATTACAGGAAAAGATTCAGCGGGAAAAGGTGTTTGTGAGATGAACCGCGAGACAGGCGAGGGAAGCGGGACGTGCGCGACGAGCAAATCGCGCTTTTCCCGCGAGGCGCGCCCATCCCGCGAACAAGAATTATGAAAGCACTGCTCGACAGCCTGAAGACGAAATTCCCGGACGCGATCCTCGCGATCCGCGTCGATACTGCACGTGCCGAGACCTCTGTCTCTGTGGCCGCTACGCGTCTGCTGGAGATTGCTCGCTACTTGCACGATGCGCCGGAGGCAGCCTTCGATCATCTCACCGATATTTGCTCAGTCGATTATCCCGAAGATCAGCTGCGATTCGAAGTCGTCTACCACTTGCACTCGCTTCCCCTTCAGCAGCGTCTTCGTCTCAAGGCGCGTATTACCGAGGATGATCCGACGATTGCGTCGGTCACTGGAGTCTGGAAGGGCGCCGACTTTCTGGAACGAGAAGTGTACGACATGATGGGCATTAATTTTTCCGGCCACCCCGATCTCAGGCGCATTCTGATGCCGGAGGATTATACCGAGGGATACCCGTTGAGAAAGGATTTTCCGACCGAAGGGCGTGGCTGGCGCAGCCAATTCGACTTTATTCCGAGATTCGATGAGGCCTCTGTCGACGTCATCGAGAGCGAAGTCCCTGAGGAGCAGAAAGTTTTCTATCGCGCCGAGACCGACGTGCCCGCTTCCCAACGGAAAGAGGAACTGCTGCTGAACATGGGGCCGCAGCATCCGAGTACGCATGGAGTGCTGCGTGTCGTGCTCTTATTGGACGGTGAACGGGTTGTGAAGGCCACACCGGACCTCGGTTACCTGCATCGAGGTGTCGAAAAGTTGTCCGAGGGTTTGACCTACATGCAGATCATCCCGCACACGGACCGGCTCGACTATGTCTGTGCCATGTCCAACAACTACGCGTACGTGCGTGCCGTGGAAAAACTCCTCGAGATCGGGGTGCCGATCCGGGCCGAATATATCCGGACCATCGTGGCCGAGATGCAACGCATCATCGGACACCTCTTTTGGCTCGGTACGCAGGCGCTCGATATCGGCGCCATGACCGTGTTCTTCTGGACCTTCCGGGAGCGCGAAATACTGTTGGACATGTTCGAAAAGCTCTGTGGGGCCCGCCTGACCCTGAACTACTATCGTATCGGCGGTGTCGATAGCGATTTCACCCCCGAGTTGGTCCAACGGATGAAGGCGTTCCTCGATATCTTTCCCGAGAAGGTCAAGGAATACGATTCGCTCATCGCATCGAACCGCATCTGGCTCGGCCGCACAAAGAACGTGGCCCTGCTCTCAGCTGAAGATGCGATCAGCTTCGGCTGCACCGGGCCGGTCTTGCGAGGGTCGGGCGTCGCCTACGATGTCCGCAAGGCCGAACCCTACGGCGTGTACGACAAAGTCGATTGGGACGTACCGATCGGCAGGAACGGAGACACCTATGACCGATACTGGATCCGCATGGAAGAAATGCGGCAGAGCGCCAGGATCATTGCACAATGTCTCGATCAGCTTCCTGCTGGGCCGATCATGGCCGAGGCGCCGCAATATATCCCGCCGCCCAAGGAATTGGTCATGCGGGACATGGAAAGCTTGATCCATCATTTCATCATTTATACCCAGGGCATCAAGCCGCCGAAGGCCGAGACCTATTGCGCAACCGAGGCCCCCAAGGGCGAGTTGGGATTTTTTATCGTCAGCGACGGCAGCCCCCGCCCTTACCGGCTGAAGATTCGTGCGCCGTCATTCGTACACATGGGGGCCTTCGACCATATGGCGCGAGGCTACCTGATTTCCGACATCATCACGATCTTCGGAACCTACGATGTTGTGATGGGGGAATGTGATAGGTGAGGGAAGGAGAATGCGCTCGCGCAACGCGCGGCCTTCGGAAGGCACTCGTTGGACGCGCGCAGCAAAGGGCACTCTCTGTTCCCTCACCGTGAACGGGTGGACAGGAAAAGCAGATGCTGAAAGAAAAGTATCAGAAAGAAATTGACGAGATTATCTCGCGCTATCCCGTGAAGCGCTCGGCGTTGATTCCATTGCTCTACCTGGCGCAACGGGACGAAGGCTTCGTGTCCGAATCGGCAATGATGGAGATTGCGGGGCTCTTGCGTCTGACCCCGCCCCAAGTCTATGAGACGGCCACGTTTTATACGATGATCAATATCAAGCGCGTGGGAAAATTTCATCTCCAAGTCTGCAAGTCCCTGATGTGCGCGCTGGCAGGATCGGATACGGTCATCGGGTGGGTCAAAACAAAACTTGGAATCGGACCGGGCGAGACAACGACCGACGGACTCTTTACCCTCAACGTGGTCGAATGCCTCGCCGCCTGTGGCACCGCGCCGGTGATGCAGGTCAATGACGACTATTATGAACGGCTCACAGAGCAAACATTCGACCGAATTCTGGCCGATCTCAAACAAAACGGGATCTGCTCGCTCAAGACGGGACCGTTTATGTGGCCCGAGCCCAACGGAGCAAAGAAATAGGAGCATATGGCGAATGGCTTATGGCTCGAATAGGTTAGGACATTTTCACTATCAGCTATAAGCTCTTAGCTTAAACGCCATGCCCAAGCACGAACTGATATTGCTCAAGAATATGATGCAGCCCGGTTATACCGGCTCGCTCCAAGATTACGAGCGCGCAGGCGGCTATCAAGCGCTCCGCAAGGTCGTGGGGAAGGTGCCGCCGGCCGGGGTCACCGGCATGGTGATGAAATCAGGGCTCCGGGGGCGTGGCGGCGCAGGCTTCCCGACCGGCTTGAAGTGGAATTTTCTCCCGAAGGACTATATAGGCCCGAAGTACCTCTGTTGTAATGCTGATGAAAGCGAGCCAGGCACGTTCAAGGACCGCCAGCTCATTGAGCGAGATCCCCATCAGATCTTAGAAGGCATCCTGCTCGCTTGTTACGCGATAGGAGCAGAAACCGCCTACATTTATATACGGGGCGAGTTCGTCCTCGGAGCCAGGATCTTGGAACAGGCGATTGCCGAAGCGCGGACCGCCGGCTATATCGGCGCGAATATTCTGGGCGCAGGCATCACCGCCAATGTGTGGGTACATCGAGGCGCCGGAGCCTATATCTGCGGAGAAGAAACGGCATTGCTGGAGTCGCTCGAAGGCAAGCGCGGCTTGCCGCGCTTTAAGCCCCCCTTCCCGGCGACCAACGGTCTCTACAACAAACCGACTGTGGTAAACAACGTCGAGACCCTGGCCAACCTTCCATACATCGTCGGCCGGGGCCCTGAGTGGTTTGCATCGATCGGGTCTCCCCCGAAGAGCACCGGCACCAGAGTATTCTGCGTCAGCGGCCATGTGAAATGCCCAGGGAACTACGAAGTGCCGATGGGGGTCACCTTCCGCGAATTGATCTACGAGCAAGCCGGAGGCATGCGCTCCGACAAACCGCTCAAGGCTTTTATCCCAGGGGGAGCGTCAGCGCCACTCCTCACGCCGAACCACCTTGAGGTCAAGCTCGATTTTGAATCTGTTGCCGCAGCCGGCTCCATGCTCGGCTCCGGCGGGGTGACGGTGATGGAAGAGGGCACGGACATGGTATGGGCTGCACTTCGTCTCATGGAGTTTTTCTATCATGAGTCCTGCGGCAAGTGCAGTCCCTGCCGCGAGGGAAGCTCCTGGCTGGTACAAACCATGCGCCGAATCATCGCGAAGCGGGGGCGGATGGAGGATCTTGAAACCTTGGTCGATCTATGCAAGAACATTGAGGGCCGAACGGTCTGCGCGTTCGGCGATGCATCAGTGGCACCGATTATGAGCACGCTCAAACATTGGCGGTCTGAATACGTCACGCTGATTCAGGAAGCGGAGGCAACGAACCTGATCAAGCTGGAGCCGGCAGTAAGACATTGAGTCGACAGAACCATGCGTAATGTCACCACAGAGACTGTTCGTTTGACGATCGACGGTATTTCCGTCTCGGTGCCGAAGGGCACCCTGGTGATCGAAGCCGCTCGCATGGTCGGCGTGATGGTTCCGCACTTCTGCTACCATCCGAAACTCAAGCCGGATGCGAACTGCCGTATGTGCTTGGTTGAAGTTGAAAGGATGCCGAAACTCCAGACCTCTTGCAGCACCGTGGCGACTGAAGGCATGGCTGTTCGGACCGCCACGACGGTCGTTCACAACGCCCACAAGTCGGTGCTCGAATTCATCCTGGCTAACCATCCGTTGGACTGTCCGGTTTGCGATCAGGGAGGGAAGTGCGACCTCCAGGATTTTTCGCATCAATACACCGCGACCAGCCGGTTTGAGGAAACCAAGCGCATTTTCCAGAAGGAATATTTCAGTCCTCTGATCGAAACGCAGATGAACCGTTGCGTGCAATGTTTGCGCTGTGTCCGCTACTGCGACGAGGTCATGGACGTCAAGGCTCTCGCTCCAATCGGACGAGGCACAATGACCGAGATCAAGTCCTTCGGCGCCCATCCCCTGGATTGTGAATTCTGCGGCGGTTGCGTGCAGATTTGCCCGGTTGGCGCTATCACCAGCCGCCTCTCAATGTACGAATACCGCCCCTGGATGCTTAAACGAGCCGATACAGTCTGCATGTTTTGCGGGGACGGCTGCCAGATCACGGTCCAAACCAAGGACCAGGAGTTGATCGAGGTGAACAGTGCCCAGGGCGCCGGTCGGAACAGCGGAGATCTCTGCGCGCGAGGGTTTTTTGGATTTCGCGCGGCGAGCCATCCAAGCCGAGTGACCCATCCGCTGATCAGGCGGAACGGCGTGCTGGTGGAAGCCACATGGGAAGAGGCATTGGTGTTTGTAGCCGAACAGACCAACCGGCTCAAGTTAGCGCATGGCCCGCAGGCTTTCGGCGGACTGATCTCTGGCCGCTGTACCAACGAAGAGCTCTATCTGTTCCAGAAGTTCATGCGCCTCACGATCGGGACCAATAATCTCGACAGCAGTGCGCGGTATGGCCATATCAACGGGGTACAGGCCATGCGATCCGTGCAGGGCACGCATCGCTGGACCGTGACGTTCGAGGACATTGTGCAAGCGGACGTGCTCCTCCTGGTCGGCACTAATATCACAGAGGCCAATCCGATTACCGGACTTAAAGTGAAAGAAGCCGTCAAGAAAAATGAATCGACATTGTTGACGATTGAGGCGATCCAGCCTGCAATCGGCACGATCAGCAACATTTCCAACCTGTCGCAGCAACATATCTGTGTGGCGCCGTCTCAGTTCGGCGCTGCGGTCCTGGGCCTGCTGAAGGCAATAGTTGAGGACAACCATGTCGACAGTACAATTCGGCAACGGATGCCGGATTATGTCTCGGCTGTCTCCCAAGCAGTCCAGCGACTGACCTGGGACGATCTGGCCCTGAGTACCGGTGTGTTGCGCGAATCGTTCGTCCAGATGGCCGCTTCCCTGGGCAGAGGACGTCGTGTTGTCGTGCTTGCCGGCCAGACTCTGTTGCGCAGCCAAGGCGGCTACGGTATCTGTCTCAATCTCCTGGATCTACTCATCTTGACCGGAAGGTTGACCGCACGGGGTTGCGGCTTTGCTCCCTTGGCGGAAGAGAATAACGACCAAGGGGCGGTGGAAATGGGAGCGGTCGCGGCACTGCTGCCGGGCGCGCTCGACCTCACCGATCAGAACGTGCGCGCGCAGATCGCTCGTTCCTGGAAAGAGGATCTTCCGTTGGCGGAGGGAGCCACACTCATCGAAATGATCGACCGTGCGCAAGCCGGGATCATCAAGGGCCTCTTCGTCGTCGGAGAAAATCCTGTCGGGAGTCTTCCGCCCCAGACCGGAGTCAAAGAGGCGCTGAGCAAACTCGATCTTCTTGTGTGCCAGGAACTGTTTCTCACGGAAACGGCCGCGCTCGCCCATGTGGTGCTCCCAGCCGCCTCCGCCATAGAAAAAGCCGGAACGTTCACCAATACCGAGGGCCATGTCCAGGCCGTTCGGCCCGCGATAGATCCGGTGGGGGACAGCCGCCCCGACTGGGAAATCTTGTCGGCCTTCTCGGTCTTCATCGGCGCACCGTTGGAATACGGCGATGCCAAGGAGATCCTCAAAGAGATCCGAGAGGTGATTCCCGGTTACGGATCGCTCGGCCCCACGCCGATCCCTCCCGCAGTGGACCCTGCAGCCATCGACCGATACGTGAACGAGGGATATCGCCGGGACCTTGCAAATCGGTATACTCTGCCCGCGCGAGCTATGCGTCAGGAGAGAACGGTTGAGCTGGGGCTGGTTCAGAGCTTGTTCCACTCAGGGAAGCTGTCGACCTATTCGAAGGGACTGTTGCAGATCGAACCGAGCGGGTCGGTGCAGATGAATCCTCTGGATGCAGCCCGATACGGCCTCAGTACGGGGGATCGAGTCCGTCTCTCGAACAGCCGAGCCGAGTTTACGACCACGGCGAAAGTGTTTGATCGCGTGCCCGAGGGCTTGGCTTGGCTTCCCGATCATTTCGCGCAGGAGGCCCTGCAACTCTTTGACTGTGTCATCGATCCGTACACGAAGGTCCCATCCTACCGGACGGCATCCGTGTCGGTGATGAAAACGACGTGAGTGGACGAGAACCAATGGTGTGTTTCATTTGTTATCCGGGAGTGTTGTCGTGACCGAGCTAACCTTGAGACTTGCAATTTCGTTCGCCCAGATAATGGCGGAGATGAGCATCGTGATGGTCACGGTCGCGACCATGACCTATTTTGAGCGGAAGGTGCTCGGCTGGATGCAGGATCGCATGGGCCCGATGGAAGTCGGCCCCTATGGACTCCTTCAACCGGTCGCCGACGGCATTAAACTGTTCTTCAAGGAGGACATTGTACCGGCCGGCGCGAACAAGGCGATGTTCGCCTTGGCGCCGATGTTGACCATGGTTGTCTCCATGATCGGGTTTGCCGTCATCCCTTTCGGCCCGAACCTGACCATGGACATCTATGGGATGACGATCAAACCTTTCGTCGTCGCCGACATCAATATCGGGATCTTGTACGTTCTGGCGATTGCCTCGATCGGCGCCTACGGCATTATCCTGGGAGGCTGGGCATCCAACAGCAAGTACTCACTACTGGGAGGCCTGCGCGCAGCGGCTCAAGTCATCAGCTACGAGTTGAACGTCGGGCTGGCCATCGTCGGCGTGCTGCTTTTGGCAGGAACCCTGAGCCTTGTGGAGATTACGGAAGCCCAAGCAGGCGGCTTCTGGCATTGGTTCATCTGGGGAGGCCGCCCCGACGGATTCTTTCCTATTCATACCCAAATCTTCGCCTTTGTCGTCTTCATCATTTCCGCCGTGGCTGAGACCAATCGTATCCCATTCGATCTGCCGGAGGCTGAAAGCGAACTCGTGGCCGGATTCTTTACGGAATATAGCGGCATGCGGTTCGCCTTTTTTGTCAGCGCGGAATACGCCAACATGACTCTTGTGTCTTGCGTTGCCGCCGCGCTGTTCTTGGGAGGCTGGAACGCCCCCTATCCTGGCACGATTTTCGAGTATGTCGGACTCGAACAGCTGGCCTGGGTGGAACACATCACCTGGTTTGCGGCGAAGGTCTATTTTTTCCTCTTCCTGTTTATCTGGATCCGCGCGACGTTGCCCAGACTGCGTTATGATCAATTGATGCGGTTCGGCTGGAAGGTCATGTTGCCGATCGCGCTGGCCAATATCATCATTACGTCCATCACACTGTATTTCTTTCCGAGAAGCTGAAACGGGTTATTGGTTCGTTTCTTCGGTAAAAGGCACAGATGTCGAAATCAACTAGACAGGCCAAAACAACCAAATAAACCAAACAGACCAGACCGACATGACTTTCAACGCTTGGATCAAGACGATCACTTTCTACGACATCCTTGTTGGGATGAAGGTGACGATGTCGCACATGTTGCACTACAAGCCGGTGACCATGCAGTACCCGCATGAAAAACGGACGCTGCCGGACAACTATCGCGGAATGCTGTCCTTATTGCGGTACGACGACGGGACGGAAAAGTGTGTCGGCTGCGATCTGTGCGAAGCCGCCTGCCCCTCGCGGGTGATTCGCGTGGTCAGCGCGGAAGTGCCGGACGAGCCGACGAAGCGCTACGCGAAAGAGTATTACATGGACATGACCCGCTGTCTGTTTTGCGGGTTGTGTGTCGATGCCTGTCCGGTGGATGCCCTCGGCATGACGCGCGAATTCGAGTGGTCGGTGTACGACAAGCGGCAACTGAATCTCAACAAGGAACAATTGCTCGCCATCGGCGACCGGTCGTTCCCTGTTCGCGAGAAGCAGTTGGAGCTCCAACACCCGAATGTGGCGTTCTTCAACGTTGCGTTCAAGCACCTTCCGCAAAAACCCAGCTGAATCGCCCGTGTTCCACATGCGACGGTCTGTTGGGCCGGCAGACTGTGCGGCATTCTGGTAGGAACCTGTCCGACCTTGCCGTTCGTAATGAGGCGATAGAGGAAAACGTGTGATGGAACAGGTGTTCTTTTTCTATTTTGCATTCGTGATCGCTGCTACAGCGGTGCTCGTTGTCGCGGTGCTCAAACCCATTTACAGCGCATTGGCGCTGCTGGTCATGTTTTTTCACGTGGCGGGACTCTACGTCACGCTCCACGCAGAATTCCTTGCAGCCGTCCAGATCATCGTCTATGCCGGCGCCATCTTGGTCCTGTACCTCTTCGTTGTGATGTTGCTGAATCTGAGACAGGATGACCGGTACCATCGGCAATGGCCCACGGCGGCAGCGGTGGGGGTGACGCTGGCTATCGAAGCCGTCATCCTTACGGTGATGAAGGGCTGGACAGCCCCTGTTGTGGCGACCGGCACAGAGACCACCGTCGGAGGAATCAGTAATACCGGGGCGATCGGTGACGTACTCTACTCCACCTATTTGTTTCCCTTCGAAGTAGCGTCCTTGATTCTACTCGTGGCGATGATCGGCGCGATCGTTCTCGCCAAGAAAGACATCGGCGAACATGAGGTGTGAGCGGTAATGACCATTCCCCTGTCCTACTATCTCGTGCTGAGCGGCATCGTATTCCTGACCGGAGTCGTCGGTGTACTCCTTCGCCGGAACATCATCATCATCTTGCTGTCGGTCGAATTAATGTTGAACGCGACGAATATCAACTTCGTCGCCTTCTCGCAGTACTTTCACGATGTCGCAGGGCAAGTTTTCGTCTTCTTTGCCCTCACGGTTGCCGCAGCAGAGGTTGCGGTCGGGTTGGCCATCATCATTGCCTTGTATCGCGCCAAGTCTGCGATCAACATCGATGAATTCCAATTGCTGAAATGGTAGAGGAGAGGATATCAACGGTCATGAGTCAACAGTCATCGGTGAGAGAGTATGGCTCCAGCCCACTTTTCCTCCGTAACCCATTGACCATTGACCGCCTATGACCTACGAATTCATTCCACTCCTTCCGTTGGTTTCGTTCCTGATCCTCGGGCTTTTCGGCCATTGGATCAAGGGCAACGCCCATCTCGTCGCAGTCCCGGCAGTCCTCGTGTCGTGGCTGCTCTCTCTCTTGGTCTTCTTCGATGTGGCAGGCGGCCACCAGACGAGCTTCCCCCTCTACACTTGGCTGACCTCGGGCATGCTCGATATTCACATCGGTTTCTCTATCGATCGGCTCACCGTCGTCATGCTGCTTCTCGTCACGACCGTGAGTTCGCTCGTCCACATCTACACTATCGGATACATGCGTGGAGATCCTGGCTATGCCCGTTTCTTCAGCTACATCGCTCTCTTTACCTTCTCGATGCTGATGCTAGTCATGGCGGACAACCTGCTGCAACTCTTCATCTTCTGGGAAGCAGTCGGACTCTGCTCCTATCTGCTCATCGGCCACTGGTATGATCGGCCGGCTGCCTGCGCCGCGGCCACGAAGGCCTTCCTCGTCAACCGTGTCGGTGATTTCGGCTTCATGCTCGGCCTCCTGTTGGTCTGGTATAGCTTCGGATCACTTGACTATCAGGAAATTTTCCCCCGTGCGCACGAGTCGGTTGGGGAGGTCATGAATGTCCTCGGCCCGTTCGGAGGAACCTGGGACGTCTCGGTGCTTACGCTCATCTGTGTCTTATTGTTCACCGGTGCAATCGGCAAATCGGCCCAAGTGCCGCTCCACGTCTGGCTGCCGGATGCGATGGAAGGTCCCACTCCCATCTCGGCGCTCATTCATGCTGCGACGATGGTCACAGCTGGCGTATTCATGGTCGCGCGATTGGCCCCGCTCTACAACCTGTCTCCCACCGCCATGACAGTCGTGGCGATCACCGGCGGGATCACAATGGTCGTGGGGGCGACCATCGCCTTGACTCAGACCGACATCAAGCGAGTCGTGGCCTATTCGACAGTCAGCCAGCTTGGCTACATGATCATGGCTTGCGGTCTCGGCGCTTATGCCGCCGGCATGTACCATCTCTTGACCCATGGCGCGTTCAAAGCCCTCCTATTTCTCGGTTGCGGATCCGTCATCATCGCCCTGCATCACGAGCAGGACATGCGTCGCATGGGCGGGTTGAAAGACAAATTGCCGGTCACCTATTGGACGTTCGTCGTGGGTTCGCTCGCGCTTGCGGGATTCCCTCTGACGTCTGGATTCTTCAGCAAGGACGATCTGCTGATCTCGGCTTGGTCGTCCGGACCCCTCGGTCAAGTCCTTACGGTGCTCGGCCTTGTGACGGCGTTGATGACGGCGTTCTATAGTTTCCGGCTGGTCTTTGTTACGTTTTGGGGCCCCTCGCATGTTGATCCTCACCACGCAGGCCACGTACATGAACCGTCGAAAGCCATGACCATACCGCTGATGATCCTGGCCTTGCTCAGCATCGTCACAGGCTATCTGGGCATTCCGGAGTTTCTTCGACCGATGTTTGAGACAGGCGCAGGCGGCGCAGTTCACGAGGGAGGGGCCGCTGCCGGCATCATGGCCGTGGCCACGGGCATGGGATTGCTTGGGATCGCCGGCGCCTATTATGTCTATGTGATTAATCCGGCGCTGCCGGATCGGTTTGCGCGACAGTGGCAGACGTTGTATCGAGCCTCGCTGAACAAATGGTATGTCGACGAGGCCTACGATCGAACGATTGTCCGCCCCACATTTTTTGCTGCAACCGAGCTGTGGAAGCGGGTGGATGTGAACGTGGTCGACGGCGCAGTGAACGGCGTGGCCCGCGCGATCGCCTGGGGAGGCTGGCTCTTAAGGCTTACGCAAAGCGGGCAGGCGCAACATTATGCGCTCGGCATGGCGCTTGGGGCTGTGGTCCTTGTTACGATGTTCTTCTTCTTATAAGGAGCGTCAATGGTCAACGGTCACTGGTCAAGGGGAACCACGAACAGCCGTTCTCTTGCCAAAGACGATTGCCCGTTGACTATTGACCGATGACCAGTTCCTTCCCCTGGCTCTCACTGCTTCTCGTGCTGCCCCTTGCGGGTGCTGTCGCGATGTATTTTGTGGCAGAGTCGGCCGCTCGATGGATTGCGCTGGCCGCAACCTTAGCCGACCTGTTTGTGGCCCTTCCCCTCTGGTGGCTTTTCGATCCACAGGCCAGTCAGATGCAGTTCACCGAACATGTCGCCTGGATCACGGCCCCTCCCATTTACTACAGCCTGGGTCTCGACGGAATCAGCCTTCCGCTGGTCCTGATGACCGTCGGGATCATGCCCCTCTGCGTCTTGGCATCCTGGAATGCAATCACCACAAGTATCCGGGGCTTCATGGCCGTGTTGCTGGTGATGGAAACGGCCATGGTGGGGGTATTTGTTGCGTTGGATTTCATACTGTTCTATGTGTTTTGGGAGGCCATGCTGATTCCGATGTACCTCCTTATCGGCGTCTGGGGAGGACCCAACCGGCTCTATGCGGCCATCAAATTCTTTCTGTACACCCTCGCAGGGAGCGTACTTCTGCTTGTGGCCATTTTCGTCCTTTACTTTTACGGAGGGCACACGTTCGACATCCTCGCCTTAAGCCAGGGCACCTACCCTGCGTCGTTGCAAACATGGCTCTTCCTGGCATTCTTCGCCGCCTTCGCGGTGAAGGTTCCCATGTTTCCGTTTCACACGTGGCTCCCGGATGCCCACGTCGAGGCCCCGACCGCCGGCAGCGTCATCCTCGCCAGCATTCTCCTGAAAATGGGCACCTATGGATTCCTGCGATTCAGTTTACCGATGTTGCCGGACGCCAGCCGCATCTTTACTCCCATGATGGTTGCGCTCTCCATCATTGCGATCATTTACGGCGCCTATATGGCGCTGGCCCAAGTCGATCTCAAGAAACTGATTGCCTATTCAAGTGTGAGCCACATGGGGTTCGTGACCCTTGGCCTGTTTGTCTTGAACCAACAGGGCATCGAAGGAGCCGTTCTTCAAATGGTCAACCATGGAATTACGACCGGCGGGCTGTTCCTCTGCGTCGGCATCATCTATGAGCGCACCCATAGCCGGTTGATCGCCGACAATACCGGATTGGCCGCGCCGATGCCGCAGTATGCGGTCCTGTTGGTGATTTTTGCCTTGTCTTCGCTCGGTCTCCCTGGCACCAATAGTTTTGTCGGAGAATTTCTCGTGCTCGTCGGCACGTTTCTCTGGAGCAAGGTCGCGACCGCCTTTGCGTCGCTGGGCGTCATTCTCGCCGCCGCGTATCTCCTGTGGATGATCCAACGAGTGGTCTTCGGGGTTCCATCCCAGCACCATCTCCCGAAACTCAAGGATCTTAACCAACGGGAACTCGCCATGCTGGTGCCGCTGGCTCTGTTGATATTTTGGATCGGGCTCTTTCCCAATCCGTTCGTGAGTCGAATGCACCAGAGCGTGACCAACACAATTGCCTCGATGTCCCGCGCGAAGGTGGCGCCGACTGCCCACCCCTCTGCAGGAGGGACCGCACCACTGCTGGTGGGCAGCGGAGAACAACAGATGACTCAAGGCCCATCGCGATGAGTCTGTACGGCGCTGATCTCTTAGCCCTGCTTCCCGAACTTATCGTCGTGGTTACTGCTTGTCTCGTCATCTCATTAGACCCCATTACCCCCGCTTCACGACAAGACCTCCTGGCTTGGCTGAGCGTGGGCGCCCTCGCCTTCTGTCTTGGGCTTACCGGCTGGCAGATCAACGCACTGAACATCCGGGTGTCCGCATTTAGCGATCTGGTGGTGATCGATGCCTATGCGAGATTCTGGAAAATCCTCCTCTATGGCGTGGCCGGCCTGACCATTTTCATGTCGATGCCCTATCTGAAAGCGGAGCGCATACAGCTCGGTGAGTACTATGGATTCATCCTCCTTGCCCTCTCCGGCATGATGGTCATGGTCTCCGGGGCCGACTTGCTGACGATTTATCTCGGCACCGAACTCATGTCCCTCTCGCTCTATGTCATGACAGGGCTCAACCGGTCTAAGCCTCGTTCGCTGGAGGCTGCAGCAAAATATTTCGTCCTGGGCGCTTTCTCCTCGGGGATTCTGCTGTACGGCATCTCGTTACTCTACGGCGTGGCCGGCAGCACCAAACTGGCATCGATCGCGGGCGCTATCGGAACTCGCGGGGCGGACGATCCTCTCGTGCTGATCGCCACGATTCTGATTGCCGTCGGCTTCTTCTTTAAGCTTGCCGCGGTGCCGTTTCATATGTGGACGCCCGACGTCTATCAGGGCGCCCCGACCTCCGTCACGGCCTTCATGGCGGTTGCCGCAAAAGCTGCCAGCTTCGCCGCATTCATGCGCGTCTTTGTCGAAGGGCTCGGCGGGCTCAAGGCTGATTGGTCGCTTCTGTTTCTGCTCATCGCCGTTGTCACCCTGGTGCTCGGCAATGTCGTCGCCATCGTTCAGACCAACATCAAACGGATGTTGGCCTACTCCAGCATCGCCCATGCCGGCTACGCGCTGATCGGATTTGTGGCGGCAGGCCGTGGGGTCGGCGCGTCCGGTGGAACGCCAGGCCTCGCGAGTATCATGATCTACCTCACGCTCTATTCGTTCATGACGCTCGGCGCCTTCGCCGTTATCGGTATGCTGAGGAAGGGCGGGATCGAGGGAGAAGAAATCGACGATTTCACTGGACTTGCAAAACGCCAGCCGTTCGCGGCCTTTCTCATGCTGATTTTCATGGGCTCACTTGCGGGCATTCCGCCGACCGCAGGCTTCGTCGGAAAGTTTTATGTGTTCATGGCGGCGGTTGAAGCAGGGTTGGCTTGGCTCGCCGCCATTGCCCTACTCTTCGCTGTCGTATCGGCCTATTACTACATGCGCGTGGTGATGGTGATGTATATGCGTGATCCTGAACCCTCTTCCGTCACGCCCCCGCGTCTCGTGACCTCACCAGCCTTATCCTTTGTGTTGGCCTGTGCCGTCGCGGGTGTGATTCTGTTCGGCCTTTACCCCAACCCTCTTGTCAGCTTCGCGCTCCAATCCGTCTTGACGCTTAAATAGTCCTCTCACCGGTCGACACCCTCAACAGGTGCACGAGAGGGCGACTCGTGTTACGTTGGTGACAAGCTCTTTACCCAGCGCGCCTTATGAAGATTTTTCGTTTTCTCCGAGATCTTGTACGATCGTTTCTGCGGCATGGATGCGCCAGTCTGGCGTCCTCTCTTGCATTTTTCTCTTTGCTCTCCCTCTTTCCGCTCGTTTTCCTCTTACTCTACGGTCTGAGTTTCGTGGTGAGTCAGGATGTGATCGGGGCACAGGTCCTTCTCAGTGTTCTCAAGGGCTTCCTCCCATCGATGGGAGAACATGTTGTAACGGAATTGCAACGGGTGAGCGCCTTAGAAACCGTCCGATGGGCCGTGTTTCTGGCGTTCGTCTGGTTCGGCGCGTTGGTGTTCTACGAACTCGACTATGCGCTGAACGTCGTGTTCGAGAGCACCTGGCGCAGGCACCCCCTCATCTCAACTGCTATCGCAGTGGCCTCACTCGGCGTGACCGGACTCGTACTGATTCTCTCCTACGTCGCGACTCAAGCGGTCAATTTCTTAACTGCATACGCGCCAAGACTCTGGGGGCTCGACCTCCTAGCCCTCGCAGCCCATGATCTGTTTCTCACCTATACGCTTCCCTTTTCGCTGGCCTTTTTCACGGTCACGGGATTATATCGGCTCGTCCCACGGCGGCGGCCGCAATGGCGTGAGGCGATGATCGGGGCGCTGACGTTTAGTCTTCTCTGGGTCGCTGCCAAACTCTTGTTCGTGATCTATAGCACCTACGCGACCGTATACGGCGACCTCTATGGATCTCTTTTGGAAGTCATTCTGACGCTCTTATGGTTCTACTACTCCGCGGCCCTCTTGCTGATCGGTGCCGAGGTCGCCCACCACCTCCAGCAACAGGCGCAGGTTCAGTCAGCCGTTGCCACAAGAGCCGCTCAATCAGACCTGATCGAGCCGAATGGTCCGCCAACATAAGAAGACCGCTATTTGGTTTGTCTGGTCTGTTTTGTTTATTTGGTTGAATGAAACTAACCAGATGAACCAAATCAACCTGTCGGCTTCTGGACTTTTGCTGGCGGGGATATCCCTTCGTGGATAGAATGGCACTCAGCACTATCTATAAGGGAACCGTCTCCTATGCCAGAAGATTTTGGGAAAGACATGCTCATGCTCGGTGGCACCGTGATCGGCTTCATCGCGGCGCTGTTGACTCTCTTGGAGAAGCTGCTGGATGTCAAAAACCGGCTGACCCCGACGAAGGAACGAAAGTCGCCGTCTCCAACCGAGCGCCCGGCCGCTGATGCGCCTTCCTCGTTCAGTTTATTCTCGTCGAAGCCTCTCCGCGGGGTTTCCTATCTCTTCTTGTACGAAACCGGCGTCATCATCGCAGCTGGCCTGCTTCTCAACTATATTGGGCTGACGTTGAGCCGCCATCTGGAGAGCATACTGTTTCTCGACATGACGGGAACGGCGCTGGTTGCGTTTCTCTTGGGCCCCTGGTGGGGAGCCATCGTGGCCCTTCTCTCGAATTCCGTCGTCAACTGGCTGTTGTATCCGGAAACCGGGGCGGATGTGGTGATCTTCCCTTGGTCGTTGGTGAACATCGCCGGTGCGTTTTATTGGGGCTGGATGGCCAGGCAGCTAGGCTTTCAAAAATATCTTCGCGCGGGACGCAATTCCGCCCTGTCCCATGCCTGGTTTCTCTATATCTTTGGGTTCGGCGGCGCGATCGTCATGAGCCTGCCGGGGACTTTTGTGCAAGCGGCATTGCATGAGCAAACGATCTTTGCCTTGAATCCCGATGTCGCTGAGTCGGTGAGCCTGCGCGTACTGAAATGGGAGCAAACGGCGCATCTCTACCTCGAATCCTTATTCGGAATTACTTGGGGGGAAAGTTTGAGTTGGTGGATCGTGAATTGGTTTCAGAATTGGATTCGCTATATTCCGGACAAAACCATGAGCGCGGCGATCGCGCTTGTGGTCCTCAAGTACGGCTACCCTCTCTTTGAGCGGGAGTTGATTCATGGCGGACCGGAGGGCGAGCGTCCGAATGATGAGCGCGTCCTGCCGTTGGTGATGGGGTTGCTCTACGCCCCCTCCTTCGCCGCCTTGCTCAGCAGTGAAACCTACGGAGGAGCGGCCTACTGGCCTTTGTGGGGATTGCCATGGCTGTTGATTCTGGGTGGCTATTTCTACTTGCGCTACTGGGGCACAGGGGAGGCCGCCTTGCGGGCCGCCAAACTTCAACGAGCCGATCGCTATGCTCGCGCGCTGAAACAGATCGGACGGGAAGCTTCCCATGAATTCTGCAAGCGGCTGACCTTCGTGACGCTGATCGCAAGTCTGCTCTTCGCACTCTGCCTCCCCATTCTCTTGACGGACTTTTACCGCGCCACCTTCAAGTTCTTTTGCGTTGTGTACGGATTCCTGCTGGTAGTCCACCTCGTGCGTATTTCCATCGCGCAGAACATTTCCATCGCCCGCGCCAACGAATGAGCGTAAGACGTGACAGGAAAAACCCTTTCACGCTTTGTGCAGCTGTACGTAATGCGCGATGGCCGATCGGGTGACGAGCCCTACGATCTCTCCATTCTCCATTACCACGAGACAATCCCATCCACCCTGGACCATGCGGTCCATCGCCTGCATGATGGGCCAGTCTGGAGGGATACAGAAGTCTGGCGACGTCGGACGCATAATCTCGCGAACGCGGCGCCATGGCCAGAGCGTTGTGGGAAGCGCTTGCACGTCTCCCACCGAGACCACCCCGAGAACCTGTCTCTCTTCGCATACTGGGAATTCACCAAATCCCTGCGCGACAAAGTATTGATCGACCGCCTCTTGCACGCTCATATCCGGCAGTAGAGTCACGACGCGATGGACCATGACCTGACGGACCGTCACTGAGGCCAACAACAATCGCGGGACCGCCTGACGTTTGCTTGCCATTGCCGCAGAAAACAGGAATGCACCGATAAAGAGCAGCCAGATCCCGTTCGTCGCAATGGACTGTCCCAGAATGCCAGACCAAGCCCCTGCCATCACGACCGAGCCGGTCAACCCAAGTGCGACACCGAATCCTATTCCCACAAGCGCGGCCTGGCTGGTTGCTCGATTGAAATCCTTATTCCGGGCCCACAGTCCAGCCCGTAAGACTCGTCCACCATCTAATGGGAACCCCGGGATCAGGTTAAAGAGTCCGAGTTGCACATTCACCATGCTGAGCAAGCTCCCGAGGACGATGAGTCCTTGTACCCCTGGTTGCGCGAACAATGTTTCCACGGCCAGGGTTCCGCCGAAACAAGCAGCTCCCAGGATCAAGCTTACGAGCGGTCCTGCCATCGCGATCAAAAACTCGGCCCGCGGACTGGGCGGCTCCTTTCCCATGTGCGCCATCCCCCCGAAAATGAACAAGGTAATCTGCTTGATAGGAATCTGGTAGCGCAGCGCCACATAGGAATGCCCCAGCTCATGCAGAAGGACGGAGAGGAATAACAAGAGGGCGGCAATGCCGCCCATTCCCCAATAGCGTGGAGCTGACAGACCGGGCAACGTATCAGGCAAATAGCCAGTTGCCAATGACCAGGTCACAAAGAAGAACACTGCAAACCATGAGGCATGCACGTGAATCGGGATGCCGAGCGCACGGCCGATTCTCCAATTGGGCAAAGCCATACGTTTACCGTAACAGTGCGGGAAATCGAGCGTCAACGGCAGGCTGTTGAAAAAGTCGATTTTCTCACCCTCCCAGCCCGGGCAACTATGTCACCCGCCCGCCCTGAGGCCACCAAGACAGCCTCCTTGCCCAGGAACGCGCCTTTTTCCATGCGTCGTTCTCGCATTGTTCAGATCCTCAAGGTTGAAGAGAAGTCCCTTGGAGGTCGGACGCACTGGTGGGACTTTTCCGTTCGCCAAGATCCATTGTATGGACAAACGGTCCACACGAAGTGCGGTCGGTACCTCCTCCGGGCTTCATTCGCTGCGGCCTTGCCCGCGGAACGGCGCGTCTCGGTGCGCCGGGGTTGGGCGGGTGAGAAGTCTGGACATTTTGAGCAGCCTGCGGGATCAGGTATACTTGCCACCATGCCGCGTTACTTCCCACACATGCTGTGCCTTATCCTCGCAATGCTGCTCGTCCCGGCGATGCCTTCCTTCACGCAAGCCCAAGTGATCAAATCAGGCGCGCCTTCCTGTCCCGGAGTCGCGTTGACATTCGATCTCTGCCCGGTGCGTAACGGAGGTGGCTACGATCAAGGGCTAATTGACTATTTGATTGAACAGAAGATCCCCGCCACCTTCTTCATGTCAGGAAAATGGATCACGAAACATGATCGGCAAGTGAAGGCCCTCCTTCAGGTTCCATTCTTTGAAATCGGCACCCACGGGGAAGTTCATGCCCATATGCCGCTCCATTCGGCGGGGGAGCAGGAGCAAGAAATTCTTGGACCGGTACGTCTGCTCAAAACCAAGTACCATCATGACGCGACCCTGTTTCGTCCTCCCTATGGAGAGTTCAACGATGACACGGTCAACGTAGTCCGCGCCCTCGGCCTTCAATTTATTCTGTGGAATGTCGTGTCCGGCGATCCCGACCCATCGCTCACGGCGCTTCAAATCGAGGGCCGGCTGAAGCGGTTTGTCCGAAAGGGGAGCGTCATCGTGATGCATGCCAACGGGAAAGGCCAACATACTCACGAGGTGGTGCAAGATCTCCACCAACATCTCTTGCCTGAGCGCAATCTCACCCCCATGACCGTGAGCGATCTCTTAGTCTGTAATGGTGAAGCAGCCCCATGACCGACTCATTTGTTCGGCCCATGACGGCGGAAGATCGAGCTGCCGTTATTGAGTTGCTCGCCGGCTCCGACCCGTGGAAACGACTGGGCTACCAAGCCAACGACTGGGATAGTTATTTCGCACCGCTCCCGCAGGGACGTGACAGCTATGTCGTGGACCAGAATGGCAGAGTGGCCGGCATCGCGGTCGTTCGTCAGAAGTTTCTGCTCGGCGACTATGTAGAACTGCTTGGAGTGGCGGACTGGGCGAAAGGCAAGGGTCTGGGGAAGCGCCTGCTCACCCACATCGAAGCAGCGGTCTTTGCGAGGGTGAAGAACCTATTCGTCTGCGTATCGGATTTCAACGATCAAGCCAGGATTTTTTACAAGAAACAGGGCTACCAAGAGATTGGTCCCATGCCGGATCTTCTGATCCCGGGCAGCGCCGAAATTCTGCTGCGCAAGACGGGCGGACCAGCTAGAAGAGCTGATGGCTTATAACTAATGGCGTATGGTATGAGGAAAGACCAATCAGAGAGATGCCTTTCCGGCCATAGTCTATACGCTATCTGCTATAAGCTCCTAACCTGAGACACGCTATGCAAGTCCAAAAGCTCCTCCACACCCGCATGCGCGTCAGCGACTTGGACCAAACGATCAACTTCTACACCAACGTTCTCGGGTTGGAGGTTTTGGAGCGGAAGGTCTCGCCGCGTGGCTCGCAGCTGGCTTTCTTGAGAGTTCCCAACAGCGAGGAGCTGATTGAGCTGACCAGTTTCCCTCAGAGCGGACCAGTGAGAGTGCAGGAAGATCTCGTCCATCTGGCCTTTCAGGTGGAAAGTCTCGACGACACCATTGCATCGCTCAATTCGCAGGGCATCAAGGTGACCGATGGCCCGACCCAGACATCCTCCGGAAACCGTTTCATCTTCATCGATGCCCCAGACGGATACGAAGTCGAACTCATTGAACGACCGTCTGGCGTGAAGATCGTCTGAACACTTTTCACGCTCCTCTTTCCCTCTCCACGCCGTTCATGCTAGGTATTTCCTCCTGTTTTCCTCTCAACTCAAGGAGCTGTGCATGAAGAATGGATTCTTCCGCGGGCATGGACTGGGCAATGATTATGTGGTGATGGACCCCAAAGACCTGTCGTTCTCGCTCTCCCCATTAAGAATCAAAGCGATCTGCGATCGCAACTGGGGCCTCGGCAGCGATGGAATCCTTGCGCCGGTCTCGTCAAAGAGAGCGGACTTCGGTCTGCGCATCTTCAACCCTGACGGCAGCGAGGCGGAAAAATCCGGCAACGGTCTGCGGATCTTTGCCCGCTATCTTCACGCCACCGGCAAGGCAAAAAAAAATCACTTCACCGTTGAGACTAAAGGTGGGCTGGTCACGATTGCGCTGCATGTGGACCGGCATGGGGATGCGAGTGCCGTCACCGTCGAAATGGGCCGAGCCACATTCAAGCCAGCGGCACTCCCCTGTACCCTCACAGCCGGCGAACTAATCGAACAACCCATCAACGCCGCAGGTCAGTCACTCACCTTCACAGGCGTAAGTGTGGGGAATCCCCACTGTGTCGTCTTCAAACCAGCCGGGCAATCATGGTCGCGAGAGGATCTCCTGAAATTGGGACCGGCATTAGAAAATCATTCCCTGTTCCCGAAGCGAACGAACGTACAACTCGCCGTGCCGACCGGTCCGAAGGAACTCTTTATCTTGATTTGGGAGCGCGGCGCCGGTGAAACTCAGGCCTCCGGATCCTCATCCTGCGCTGCTGCGAGTGCGGCTGTTCGGCTTGGGTTGGTGAAGAGCCCCGTCACAGTAAAGATGCCAGGAGGCCGGCTCAACATCGAGGTTGCCGCAGACTTTAGCCTCACCATGAAGGGTCCAGTCGCGGAAGTCGCGCGGGGAAGCCTCAGTCCCTCCTTTGTGCGTAGCTTGCGCTGAGCGAGCAATCAGCCGTCAGCTATCCGTCTCAATCCCACTACCAAGTTGCCCCAGAATGGCTCGGGCCTTAGAATGGTGCCACACAAGTGTCCGTCTCTTGCTGATTGCTGAAGGATGCGGCTGATGGCTACTTCCGTCGAACTCCAATCCAAACTTGACCATCTCCCGGACCAGCCAGGCGTCTACTTGTTCAGAGACAAGCAGGGTGATTTGCTCTACATCGGGAAAGCGGCAGTCCTATCCAACCGTGTGCGATCCTACTTTCAAAAAGGGACCGGCCATTCCCCGAAAAACACCGTCTTGGTCAGCCACATCGCCGATCTCGAAACGATCGTGACCCGCTCAGAACTCGAAGCGCTCATCCTCGAAAGCAATTTGATCAAGCAGCATCGGCCTCGGTTCAACGTGGTCTTACGGGACGACAAACAATATCCCTATCTTCGTTTGCCGATTAAAGAGGACTTCCCGCGTCTCTCCATCGTCCGCCGCGTGCAACAAGACGGCGCGCTCTACTATGGTCCTTACACGCCGGCCGGCGCTTTACGGGAGACATTGAAAGTCATAAAGAAAGCCTTTCCCTTGGCCACCTGCACCATTGAGATCAATGGCAAAGCGGAGCGAGCTTGTATCGAATTCGAGATCAAGCGGTGTATGGCGCCCTGCACCGGCAATCAATCGAAGGAGGACTACCGCCACATCGTCGAGCAGGTGCGTCAGTTTCTCGAAGGGCGTGACCATGAATTGTTGGACGATTTGCGCACTCAGATGGAAGCGGCGGCTGAGTGTGAAGAATACGAGGAGGCAGTGCGCTTGCGTGATCGGCTCTTCAACATCGAACGTACGCTTGAGAAACAGCGCATTACCCAAACGACGACGACCGATCAAGACGTGATCGGCCTGGCGCGGCAAGGCTCGGCGGTCGATCTCCAGATCCTCTTCGTGCGCGGCGGCCTCTTGATCGGACGTAAAGACTTCTTTTGGCCTCATGCAGCCGACACCGGAGACGAAGAACTCGTTCGATCCGCCATTGAACAGTTCTACAACAAAGACGGGCAGCCGCCCAAAGAGCTGCTTATCCCCGCTGATCTCGACGATGCCAGAGTGATCGAAGAATGGCTCTCAGGCAAGCGCGGAAACGCTGTTCGCGTTGTGGCACCCGAGCGGGGCGTCAAGCACCAATTGCTTCTTCTGGCGGAAGAGAACGCCGGCGCCGCCGTCGCCAATCACCTGAGAGATGAAGAAATCGGACGGCAGGCCGTTGAAGAACTCAAGCGGCTTGTACGATTGGACTTCGCACCTCGGCGTATCGAAGGGTTCGACATCTCGAACACCATGGGTAACCAGTCCGTTGCCTCCATGGTCGTATGGGAAGACGGCCAGATGAAAAAATCAGACTACCGCCGGTTCAAAATCCAAACCGTGACCGGCGCCAACGATTTCGCCAGCGTGCAGGAAGTCGTCACGCGGCGCTATGGAGAGAGTGAGAATCTCGCGCGCCCGGATCTCATCCTCATCGATGGAGGATTAGGCCAGCTCGCCGCAGCGATGGAAGGGCTGAAACAGGTCGGCCATCAAGGCCTGGCAATAATAGGATTAGCCAAAGCACGCGGCGAAAAAGACGAGCGGATTTTCCTGCCTGGTCGAAAAAATCCTATTGTGCTGCGCACGAATTCCCCAGCCACCCATCTTGTACAACGCATTCGCGACGAGGCCCATCGATTTGCGATCACGTTCCATCGCAAGTTGCGCGGCAAAGCCCTTATGGCCTCTCCACTCGATCAGATAATCGGCATCGGTGAGATCAAACGAGCCCGTCTGCTCAAACAATATGGCAATCTGGCGAACATCGCTGCAGCCTCGGACAACGAATTGACGGCAGCCGGCCTCGATGCCAAGACCGTTGCGGAGATGCGGAAAGCGCTTGCGAACACGACTCCGTCTCGCAGCTGAACGCAGTCATCTGCTAGGTCGGTCTGGTTCATCTGGTCTATCTGGCGTGTTTCGTTTATTTCGTTGGTCTGGCTCAACCAAATAAACAAGACGGGCTGACGGACTTTTCCAGCATCCTGCTAGAATATGAATTTGAAGCTGAAGGTCCCCAAATGGACATAGGCATGATATGTCCCGTCAACGGTGGGGTTGAGATTGCCGGTAACCGTCCGCGACTCGTAGAACCATTCTTGAAACGCCACATCGAAACCAATCGCTTTCGGCCAGAGCGCAGATGCGCCTCCGCAAGGCACCAGCCCCAGAAACCGGCCCTGGCTTTTGCACAAGAGTCCGGCTCCAATTGACAGCGTGTTGGAAGATAGAGAAATCGTCGCCGGGTTGAAGGTCCTATCAGGAACGGGATCCTCAGTTCGCGTGTACCCCGACCGCACCGCCAAATCCCAATTAGGCAACCACCCGGGGTCGAGCCATTTGTATTCGGTGCCGATCGCCACGACCGGCACAGTCTTCCATTGTTGCGGTTGTGGGAAGACCCCGCCGGGGGAGAGGTGGATGTCGAGATCACGATTCGACTTCCACCCGACATATTCCACGTCGAGCTCCAATTTCCATTCCCGCTCACTCGTGCGAACCGGCCAGATCGCAATGGCTCCTGTATAGATCTGCGGCAGCACGAGATTGGTGGAGGCATCGGCAACCTTCTCCCCGTTGACTAAGAACGATCCACTCAATGGCACCACAGCCTGGGTGCGATAGACCAGCCCGACGGAGGCAACCGGTTTGCCATCGTTGTTTCTCAGTGGTGTATAGAGCAGGCTGAAGGTCGCGCCCGCCCCGGTGCCTTTGCCGTTGAATTCGGCGGACGCGCCACCCAAGATTTGTTTCTGTTCCGCATGCCCCTGTCCAAGAAAACTCGCGAAGGTGTAGATGTCCGCGCTTACTCCGATGGCCAACTGATCATTAAACTTGTAGGCCACGGTCGGCTTGATATCGATGAGTGGAAGCGCTGCAGAGGTGACGGCGGTATTGAAGGGGCCATCCACCGGATAGCGGATGTTCAAACCGAACGGAGAGTTGAGGCCAAGACCGACCGTCACATTCGACAGGGCATCCCATCCGAGAGATCCCAGGTTCGCACTCACGTAGGAATAGCTCGGTGGGGGAGACGCAATACTTCCTCCAAAGTCCCCTCGACTGTCTGTCCCGGTAGGGCTCGTGAACTTGACGGACCCCCCCAGCAGGGTTGTTCCGGTGACGACTTGGACTCCGTTCACTTGGCTCAGTCCGGCTGGGTTGTAGTGAATAGCTGAGGCATCGTCGGCTTGTGCGACAAAGGCATTCCCCTGCCCAGCTGCCGCGGCGCTTTGCGGTTGGAACCGAAGTGCCTGCGCATATCCAAGCGACGGACACAGTAAACAGATTAATCCTAGAGCCAAGAGGTATCCTTGGTTCCACATGCCATAATCCTTATAGAGCATCGTCATTTAGTCGACAGGGTTAAGATTACGTATCATCAGAAGTCAGGTTCCTAAAAGGCGTTTGATGATATACCCCATCTATAGCGATCTCGTTAGGGCCAAAACTCCCTATCGCAACGTTGCTTCTAATATGGTACCCTTAGAGAGACTCATCCAAAGTCGGAAGTCCATTCTATGGCACATGTTCAGAAGAAACGTCCATTTCCCAAAGACCTATTTACTCGATTAACCAAGACGGAGTGTGAAAGGTTTATCGAGGTTTTGCATTTTGCGGCGCAATCAGAAAGCTCCGAAGATGTGAAAGATGTGCTTGCACGGTTTCAAACTCTGTTTCCTTTTACCCGGGTAATCGGTGGACTTGCAAAACTCAGTCGCACGGGCGCGTTTGAAGGCTTTACCAATGTACTCAATGTCAGCTATCCGGAAGAATGGCTCCGCCTCTATTGGCAGAAGGGGTACTTTGAAGTCGACCCGGTCTTCCAGACAGCCTTAGGGAAACCAGGGACTCAACATTGGGAAGCCACCTACAAGGTCGCAAACTCGGACAAGCAGCGCGAATTTATGGAAGCGGCGAAGGAGTATGGTCTAGGGGATGGGATCACAACAGGATCAGCCGACCCCGCATGCGGAGTCGGGACCTTTTGCTCATTTGCCTCTGCCGAACGGATCGATGCAAAACGCTATGTGCCGCTAGTCGAGTATTTTGGATACCACGTCCATCTTGCTCTATTACGCACCGCCCCAAAGAGTTCGCAAGCGGTTGCTCCCTGCGTCAGAGAGCTTACGCTGCGTGAGATGACCATCCTAAATTGGGTGAAGAACGGCAAGACGAACTGGGAGATCGCTAAAATCATAGGCGTGACGGAACGAACCGTACGGTTCCACGTGGAAAGCATCTTCTCGAAGCTAGACGTCACCTCGCGATCCCATGCGGTTGCGACCGCCATCCAACACGGCCTCCCTAATGTCGTGTAGTCAGAGTCGGCTTCCTTGAGTTCCTCACAGGAAGGACCGCAGGCCTCTCCTGGACCGAGGCTCACATCGCCGTCATCACGCCGCCTCACCCACTACCGCCAACTGCTCGCAGTTTGAATAGGCAGAAGTCCGACCCACAATCATATCGCCCTGTAGCGTCTCAATTGAGGACATCCAGTTCAGTAACTGCGGTTTTTTGATGGCGTTTTCTTTGTCAAATCGAACCATGTCGTACAGCGCTGCCACGGAACTGGCTCCAGCTGGAGGAAGCACCACTGGCTCTCCTATCATTTCACAAGGAAACCCTAGAGCTCGAAGTGTTCGAAAGAATCGGTGTTCGACCTCAAGGTAGTAGTACCGAATGTCGTTTTCAACGGCCCATTGATAGACGCCTTTCAGTAGCGCAAGCATTATCTTGGACGAGAGTCCTCTGTCTCGGATCTCAGGATCAACCGCAAGCCTGGTGATCTCCGCAGTATCTGAATTTTTTCTGACTTGGTAGCCGGCTGGGAGCAAGGCACCGAACTCTTTTTCGAGCATGAATTGCCCAGAAGAGGGAAGAAGTCGAGCCAACCCGACCACTGCTCCATCGTCTCTGACCAGGCCAACGGTTGTCCCCCACAAATCGTATAGATCCATCTCCTGTCTGTCATCCGTCTCAGGAACCCACTTCAGTGACTCGGCAAACACTTTATGCCGGAGGCGATAGGATTGGGCCAGTTGCTCACCGTGCAACGTTTTCACGATAAAGCCATTTTCGCTGAATTCGATATCTTTCACTCGACGCATCGGCTGTCTCCTTTCCAGAGCATGAAGTTCGCACCATTTCCTACGGCAACTGGTTTTTCATAATCTACGTATTCCGTCACCTGGCGTTTCCGCCAGGTGACGGAATACGTGATAGTCGCGTACTAGTGGTGTGATCCGAAACTGAGGAATCCGTGAGAGAAAATATTCCAAACGATACTCCGCGTTACATGATTGGAAAGGGCACTCCAATGAAAGATCGGCGAAGGTTCCGGATTATCGACGGGCTTCGGCAATCTCCCGGCAAGCTGGGGTACCAGCGTGCGGCTCTCGCCCCAGGGATTATCCGAGAAAATGATCAGTCGCTTTCTTGCGCACTGCATGAAGAGGTTGAACAAGGCCTTGCCACGGCCCTCACAGCATCCGAGCGACGATTGAGCGCCTTGCTTCACGATCGCAGCCGCATCGGGCGGGAATTGCACGAATCTGTGCTGCAAGCGCTCTATGCGATCGGGTTGACCCTTGAGCAAGCCCCTGGATTGCGCGAGAAGACGCCACTAGCTGTGGCATGCTTTAGAGATCAGGCTGCCGACCAGCTCCACCGGCTCATCCAAGACATCCGACGCATGATTCTGAGTGTGGAATCCGACCGTGTGGATCCGTTTAGGCTGATTACCGAGTTACAGGTCCTCGCCAAGACCGTTGAGCGGGTGAGCAAATTACAGATTCATGTGGAGGTCGAGTCAGCGGCGGAGGAGATTCTGACCGGCGAAGAAGCACGTGAACTCGTTACGATCGCCAGAGAGGCTTTGAGCAATTGTGTCCGCTACGCCCGTGCCACACGAATTGAGATTGTCCTTCGGCGCATCGGCTCACGAGTCCAACTGCGCATTAACGACGACGGATCAGGCTTCGACATCGAACGCGAACCGGCGAAGGGAATTGTGTTTACGCATATGGAGGGACGGGTTCGAAAGATCGGTGGTCGTCTGGATATCCAATCCAAGGTAGGTCGAGGTACCTGCATCACCGCTGAAATCTATCTTGAACCGATACTCACGACAATATGAAACACTCACGCTCGAAATTTGTCACGGCCTCATTGTCTCAGGCTCCCAGTCGAGGCGTGCGAAGGAGCAACAGGGCCGGGACAATACGTGCTCCAGCGCCGGCCACCCGCTCAGCGGAGTTGATGGATCATTGCTATCGCGCACTTTTGGAGACCTCCAGCAGTGTAATCCTGTTTCTCTCGCCCGAATCCATCATTCTGGAGTGGAATCGCGCAGCCGAAACAGTCTCCGGTTGGATAGCCGGCGAAGCCCTGGGTCGCAGCTATGTGGAACTGTGCCTTCCGATCACGGTGCGTGAATCCTTCCTGACCGAACTCACCCGAGTCGCCGAGGGGAGCGACGTGAAGGGACTTAAGTTCCCTTTCCTGGCACGCACGGGATCACAGACGATGCTCACCTGGAATATCAGGCGGGTGCTGGGGACTCACGGGAGTCTGATCGGCCTTATGGCCATCGGGACTGCCGTCGTCCCGGATATCCGGATAGAGGAGAAACTCCGGCTGGCCCATGCTCAATTACGTAGCGAGGCTTGCCGGGCGCAGAGAGCCATAGAAGAGGAACGACGCAGAATTGCACGTGAGTTGCACGACGAGTTTGGACAGGCCTTGACCGGATTGAAATACGATCTGGCATGGTTCGGCAGGAGACTCGTGCAATCGCCTGCTCCAATCGGTGGCCAGGCGCTGCTGAACAAAGTCCAAGCCATGTCGGGATCGGTGGACGCACTCTTGGAGTCCGTCCACGCGACAGCGGCGGCCCTGCGCCCCGCGATACTGGACGATCTCGGATTAGTTTCTGCGTTGGAATGCCTCGCCACAAGGCATCAGGATTGCACAGGCACACGGTGCGCGATAGATGTGGCTCCGGGCTTGTCATCCATCGCGCTGCCATCCGAAACGTCTACCGCGCTGTTTCGAATCGCGCAGGAATTGCTGACGAATGTGATGCGTCACGCCTCCGCCTCTCTGGTTCACATGCGGCTGTACCAAGACGGCACCAGGGTGACGCTAGAAGTGACTGACAACGGGAAGGGGATTACCCGCGAGAGAATGGCTCCGCTTCATTCCTTTGGGCTTCGTGGAATGCGGGAGCGAGTTGCTCTCCTAGGCGGCCATTTTCATATTGTAGGCACGTCCGGTGCCGGAACCAAGGCCATTGCATCCGTGCCGGTTGGGAGGTGCGTTGCCTCATGATCGGGACACAGCTGGTAAAAATTCTTATCATCGACGATCACGAGGTCGTGCGCCGAGGTGTGAAACAGATTCTTGAGGAGAGTTTCCTTTACGTCGAAGTTGGAGAGGCCGAAACCAGCCAAAAGGGGGTTGCGGCGGTACAGCAGGAGCCTTGGGATCTGGCCATCGTGGATATCGGCCTTCCTGATCAGAGTGGATTGTCGCTGCTGTGTGAGTTGCACAGCACAGCCCCACAACTGCCTCTTATGGTTTTGAGCCTGCATCCCGAGGAGCAATACGCCGTTCGTGCCTTCCGGGCCGGGGCTATGGCCTATCTCACCAAACATACTGCGCCAGAAGAGCTGACAAGGGCGGTTAGGCAAGTCCTGACCGGCCGAATGTATGTCAGCGCCTCCCTTGGAGAGTATATGGCCGGCAGCCTGAACAAGACCCCGATCGGTCCAGACCATCACACATTATCTGAGCGAGAACTCGAAGTTCTTGGATTGTTAGCCCAGGGCCAGTCCGTCAAGCACATTGCAAAGTCCCTCACGCTCAGCATCAAGACAGTCAGTACCTATCGAGCCCGCCTCATGGACAAGTTACAACTCAGGAACACCGCCGAACTGATTCGCTACGCCTTCGACCATCATTTGGTTGATTAGGAGCCTATTAGACATTGACCGTTCTACTGCGGCGAACGATCCGTGACCATCTGCGTCGTTCACGACCAGGGACAATCCTCAACGTATTCCAGCGAGCCCGCCTCCGGTTTTTCCGGGCTTGCGGCCTCGCGCCTCTGGTCGAGCCTCCTTCGTCTCATCACGAAGGCAATGCCGGACAGGCTCCTATCAGGATGCTGAAAAAATCCGCCAGCGGGGAGAAGGTTGAGATTCAGGCTAAGGATTGAGGCTCAGATGAGCACATCGAATCTTCACTCAACCTTGACCTCAGCCTACCTGCTCGCCGCAGCCGCGCTTGGGATAAGGCGCATCTCAGCGCGCCCGGATTGGACGGGTGAGAAGTCGGGCCATTTTGAGCATCCTGCGATCGTTCTACCGCAGCTTGCTAGGACTACAAATAACTTGTCGATGGATGCAGCGGCTTGCCGGACCGCTTCCTTTTCTGAAAATGCCAGAGAAGATCATACGATGATTGCTCAGCCTTGTAGGGTTGTTCAAATTGACAGCTCCCACTCTTGCCGACTAGGATAGCGCGCCGTGAGTCATCCTGATCATTCAGAACCCGCCCCAGTGAAGCACGCACACGCTCCCATTAACCGCGTTGAGCACCTGTTTGAAACCGTCGTGTTCGCCAGTCGGTGGATTCAAGCTCCGCTCTATGGCGGCTTGATCGTGGCCGAGCTGCTGTACGCGTACAAATTTCTCGTCGAACTGTGGGAGATGGTTTGGCACATCAATCAACAACATGAAACCGTCTTCATGCTTGGCGTCCTGGGGCTGATTGACGTCACGATGGTGGCGAACTTGCTCACGATGGTGATCATCGGTGGCTACGCTACCTTCGTGAGCAAATTGGATTTAGAGGGGCATGCCGATCGACCGGAATGGCTGACGCACATCGATCCCGGCACCATCAAGATTAAACTTGCAGCCTCATTGATCGGTATTTCCAGCATTCATCTTCTCAAAGCGTTCGTCGATATCGAACACGAAGACCCCGAACACATCAAGTGGAAGATCTTTATTCACATGACCTTCCTGGGGTCCGCCATCCTGTTGGCCTGGACCGACAAGATCATGCAGAAAGAACGCAAGCATTGACCCAATGTGCCAATGCCCAGGTGTTCAGGCTGAAAGCTGAAGTTGGTTTCTGCCCCCTAATAGCCTTCAGCCTATCTACCTCCACGAGGCAACGATGAAGCGATTACCACATTCCCTATTTGTCCTGCTGGTCATATTTCTCGTGCAAGCAGGCTGTAGTTCTTCAGTCTTGCAACTACGCGATCAACCAGATATCTATCACGGAGGGTTCCGCCAAAAGTTGGCCGACAAGAAGGAGCTCGCAACGAAGTTTCTCGCTTGCACCAAGCAAGCCCACGACGAACCATTGAACGAGCGCCGCGATGCCGGAACCGCATCGGAACCCCTGTCCCTACAAACACCAGAGGGGCAAGCAACAAGCGTCCTTCCCCTGGCAGCCGTCATCGACACGATTCGCCGACGCCATCACGACAAGGAAACTTCCATCGCCCTCCTCGCCAAGGTCCTCGATGACGTGACCAATGACGCGACTGCGCGCATCGATTTGGACAAACTCACACAGGTCATCGAAACGATCGGACGATGGCATGGGAATCTCGGTCTGGATGAGGATCAACTCGAACAGGATTCCTCTCGCTTCGCTCGGATGCTTTTGGCATACAACAAAGCCTATTTCGGCGATCTCAGTTTCGCGGCAAGACCAGCGTCATCAGGAGGTGACTTCCTCGGAGTCGTCAAAGTGACATCGAAAGGGTTCGTTGATCGAAGCGGCAACGCCTTGCTGTTTCCAGGGATCTCGGCGGAAATTGAAGTGAGCCCTGCCAATTCAGTCCGTATGTCGGCCACCACAGTCGACTCGCAACGTGTCAGCGCCGATCTGGCGCGCATCTTCCTGGAGGCCTTATTCGACACGGCCTTTCGAGTACCGGCCGTCCACGGTGCGACCGCATTACGAGTGGGATCGAACCCCCAGGAGTCGCCTTACCCTGAATTCGATGCTAATCATCCTCCAATCCCTCTTGAGGATTTGGCCCGAGTAGCCCGCGATGCCTTGCGTGCTGAAGCTGCAGTGACGTCGCTGGTTGGAAAAGCTGTGCGTGGCGGAAGTGTCTTCGGTAGCCAGAACGAGACGCTTGCCGCCACGCTCGAAACAGCCGCAGGGGTGATGGCGAAAAAACTCGTCGAGCACGAAGGGTTCTGCTACTACCAGGTCATTAGGGGTCAACCGACTCTCTCTGAGCGTGACCTGAATGAGCCAGGATTTGCATCGGTTGCGACCGGATCTGTCCCGATTCCATAAGCAACTCTGTCGCAAGGAGGAATATTCTCTGAAGCCGCCACGATCAAGGAGTTAAAATGGACGCGAGGTCGCTAGTGAGCGTGGTCGTCGAGAAAACCATCGCCAAGGCATACCTACCGCTGGTCCACTGTGCAAGTAGAGAGATTGCGGCCTCACAACTCAGAAGTAGTGAGGCCGCCTTGAAGATACAACAAAACTGCTCTAAGAAAGTCTGGACCTCGCTTGAACCGACACGAAACATACGCGGTGGCATATAACTGACGCTCTCGCGTCCTGGTTAGGGGGCTACAATGCAATACGATCTCGTTTTTGAAGGCGGCGGCGCGAAGGGCGCTGTATTTGTCGGAGCGATCCAGGAATTTGAACGGCGCGGTCATACGGCCAGGCGGTATCTTGGCACCTCGGCGGGGGCAATCACGGCAACGCTGATGGCGGCAGGATACACGTCAGCGGAGATGCTGGCGGTCACCAAGGAGAAAACCGCCGCTGGGAAGCCTCGGTTTTCAACGTTCATGGATATTGCGGAAGAATTCTTGCCTGCAGACATTGAGAAGAGTCTCACGCAGGAAATCTTCAATCGCGTGGACCTGCCTCTCGTCCCTGCCTGGGGCGAGCACCAAATCGATAAGTCGTTGGTTTCTCAATTGATGCACATGCCTGTCTATCGAGAATTGTTTTCGTTCGTCGAGCGTGGAGGTCTCTACGCCGGCGACGCCTTTCTGGCCTGGATTCGCGAAAAGCTCGATGCGAGCCCTCACAAGCTGGCCACTGCCACGTTCACCGAATTCAACCAGAAAACCGGCAGCGATCTCTCGCTGGTGGCTACCGATACGGCCGGCCAGCAGATGCTCGTGCTCAATCATCGCACCGCCCCGCAATGCCCGGTGGCCTGGGGTGTCCGCATGTCGATGAGCATTCCCTTCGTCTGGCAGGAGGTATGCTGGAACCAAACTTGGGGCACCTATCAAGGGAAAACGCTCGACGGACATGCCATTGTCGACGGCGGAGTCCTCTCCAATTTTCCACTCCGGCTACTGAGCTCAAGTGATCCGGATGTCGTCGCGGTAATGGGAAATACCGACCCTGCCGGTGCGCCCAATCTTGGTTTGTTGATCGATGAAACGCTACTGGTGCCCAACGCCGGCCAGCCGGCAACGCCGAAAGCCGACGACAGCCTGAAGGCTGACCTCCTTTCCCACACAAAACGCCTCCGGACCATTCAACGCATCACACGTCTAGTGGATACAATGACGGGTTCGTTCGATCAGCGTATCATCGACGCGCATAGTCGTGAGGTGTGTCGGCTGCCGGCGAGGGGCTACGGGACGACGGAATTCGGCATGAGCGAAGAGCGGATGACTGCCTTGATCGAAGCTGGTCGCGCCGCGATGTCGAGGTTTTTGGGTTAATCCGAGCGCGCACGACTCGGTTCTATTGCCAGGCCGGAGCCAATACACCCTTTGCGTTCTGCCAGTGCGGCGTCCAGGCGAGGGCCACAAGTTTCACCGCGATGTTGGCTTTGGTAGGTTTGAGAGAAATGGTTTCGAATCTCTCGTTGAGGGGATCGGTTGCGGCGGCCAGCACATCAGTTTCCGTTTTGAACTGTGCTTCGAGGTCGATCAATTGTTGCTGCAGCGCCGAGACGTTTTCTTCGGCTTGCCCCACGTCTTTCGATTCTTTGATTGCACGCCCAGCTCCACGAATCGCCGTTGTTGCCCGGCCGATGTTTGCGACGCTGACAGTTTTTCTTCCGAGAAACGCCCCTAGAATTGAAGCACCAACCGAAATGGCCATCTGCATTTGACTCGATCGAGACTCTGCTTGCTGCCGCTCGACCATTTGCCCGGCTCGCCTGATCCGGTCTTGCAAGGCGGTAATCTTCGGCGCGTACTTTTGACGCAGCCTGTCCGATTGTTTGTCCCTGGCTTCACGTCCGGTTTGTTGCAACCGCACACGGAAGTCCCTCTCTGACTCGCCAGGTTTCGAGACTTCTTTCGTGCTGGGGCTCTTGAAGAGATCGACTTTCTGATTTCTGAACAACCAACCAGAAAAGTCTTTGTTCCATATCTCATAACTTTTTGCCTTGCTTGCCGTGCCGGGAACTACGCCGAACTGCGCACCGTCTGAGGGCGTTGACTCCAGATCAGCCACGGCCAAGTCCGCTTCCATGGCACGATCCCAGTCCACCGCCACCGCACCCTCCGAGATCGGCGCAAGCACGGTCACATCCTGCGTCACATCGACGCCGGCCTTGTTGTCTGATACGCGCACCTGCGAAGCTCCGAGCAACATCGGCTGATAGATCAAGGCAGTGCCGTTCGGTTGGCTTCCTTGGACGGGGATAAAATGCTGTGGCACATCGGGGGGGAGCATGGGACGAGCTTGTAGTGCTGAGGACTGAGTGCTGAGTGCTGAGCGAGAGGTGGCAGACGTTTCACGTTTCACGCTTAACGTTTCACGCTTCACTGGGTCCACCAGCGTCTTGATCTGCGACCGCGTCAGTGGCCCTCGAAGGTAGGACAGCGTCCACCTTGTCTGAAAAACTTCCGGCGCATCCTCGTGGACATTGTTCATGAGAAAGACACGATTACCGAGGCCAGCGAGAAGCTGTTCCATCCCCTGTTTATCGAACTTCTTACCAGAATTTGCCGATGCGCCTTCCAGTCCTTCCAACACGCGAGCCTTGTCTCGTTCGGTTTGCAGTCGTCCAATGAACCAGGTACCGGTATTCGCTAAGCCTTTGTAATCCAGATCAACGGGGTTCTGTGTCGCCAACACCACGCCCAAACCGAACGCGCGGGACTGCTTGAGTAACGTCAGTAACGGCTGCTTCGACGGCGGATTGGCGACCGGCGGGAAATAACCGAAGATCTCGTCCATGTAGAGGATGGCGCGGAGGCTGGTCGTACCGGACTGTGCTCTTACCCAGCCGAGCGTTTGGCTTAACAGCAACGTGACAAAGAACATCCGCTCGGCATCGTTGAGGTGCGCGATCGAGAAAATGGCGAGCCGCGGTTTCCCTCCTGGCGAATGGAGCATCTGGCCGACATCAAGGGCTTCGCCTTCTAACCAGTCGGAAAATCCCGGTGAAGCTAATAAGTTATTTAACTGCATGGCAAGGGCAAAGCGTTCCTTCGAGGGATAGAATGAATCCAGATCCAGCACGCCAATCTTGGCAACCGGCGGTGTCTGGATCTGCTGGATCAACGTCGCAAGATCGAGATCCTGTCCAGCTTTCCAGGTGCGATCCAGAATGGTCGAGAGAAAAATATGTTCGCGACTCTTGATTGGATCGGCCTCGACGCCGACGAAACCCAACAGGCTTGTCACCGTCGTGCCGATCCGCTCGCGTAGCATCTCTGAATCGTCCAGAATTTCCTGCGACGGTGCCGAAAAGGATTTGAGGATAGAGACCGGAATGCCTGCGTTGCTGCCAGGCGTATAGACGACGACATCGGCGGCATCATGGAGCTTCTGAATCCGCTCGCCGCTCTGTCCCCAATCCCCCAAGCCTTTCTTCCACATCTCGGCTTGCTGTGTTGCATAGTCAGCAGGCGAGAGTCCCTTCTTGCGGGCATCATCCTCATTGACCCACGGCGCAAAATCTTCCCCCCGCAACTGCGGAAAGTTCAGCATCAGATTGGCAAGATCCCCCTTGGGATCAATGATCAGCGCAGGGATCCCATCAATCGCCGCCTCTTCGAGCAGCCCAATGCAGAGGCCAGTCTTACCGCTGCCGGTCATGCCGACGCAGACGGCATGAGTGACGAGGTCTTTAGAATCGTAGAGCAGCCAGCCTGGCTTCGCTTGCTTGGTTACGAGATTGTACGGCCGGCCGAGATAAAAGACGCCCAGCTTTTCAAAGTTTTCGGCTGACCCGCCTGCTGATGAAGATGTCTCAATCTTTTCCGATTCATTTTTCTTCGTAGCCATCGCTACCACTCCTTAAAAATGACAAACGCGGCATCGATCATCATGGCAAAGCCACCCAGATAGTTCCATTTCAACAAAGACGCAAAACACGACCAGGGTAATCACTTCCTGGATGATTTTCAATTAGGCAGCGTTGAATGGTAATGGCCGATGCGATTCGCCGGCACTTGAAAGCAATACTCGACGAAGGCAATCTCTCAGCTGACGAGAATCACGATCCACAAAGGCGAGGCCTTGTACTTGAGATGCCCATATCAGGCGATCGCCATGAAGATGTTGGATACAGTTAGCACTAGGATCGTCTGCATAATTCCTCACCTCTTTTGTCCGTAGATTCATCGCAAAGCAACCGCAATGACTGTTGGATTATATTGTTCACTCGCATGCCGCGATAGAATTATCAAGGCTCACGAGAAGGAGCCGATGTCGAGCACCCGATTACGACGACGCCTAACTCGTCGGAGAAGAACATTCATATCCTCCATGGCGACCACGAAGTCGCGAAACAGTGCGAGCATCTTTCCTGCGTTAGGCAAACCATCTTTCAGTTGACGGAAATTAACGTGAAAGAGAATGTTGCGATGGGCACAGATCTCAGCAACTGCTTGGTGTGGACTACTATCTCGCCTCAACCGTTTCTTTACTCCGGCAATCTTCGGAAGCAAGAACCACTTAGCGTCAGCAGATAGTCGTTGAATCGACACTGCTTCCCGCTCGTCCAGACGCCCCTTTTCAACCAGCTCGTCGATAAGATGATTGACTCTTGCCTCAATGGCCAGAGTGCAGTAGGCAAGTAATAGTAGCCGTGACTGCTCTCCTTCTGACAGAAGGAAACGAGGATGAAACGAACTGATTTTCGGAATTTTTCCTGAGGCCTTCGCAAGGTTGCAGGCTTCGCTCCGCGCCTGGCGGAATAACGTATTCCAAATCCGTATGCGATCATTCTCAGGTAGCAGAGTCATAGAAAGTCGCTTTTGTATTCAGCTCCTATCTTTCGAAAATATTGAATTTGATATTCCCATCTTCGAGCCTCCAGTCCGAACAACAAAATACAACTTTCAGCGCAGCGGATTATATAACCTCCAAGCTATTATCTCTCGTGCATTGAATTCGCGACAAACAATGGTTCGAGTTTATTTCATACTTCCTTCCATTTCTTCGCGGGGGTGGAAGGGATGGAGATGGACGGAGTTGTGTTACTCCCTTCCTCGGCGGGATGGCCGAGTTATCCTTCACTGCGCGCGTCCAACGAGGGCCTTCTTAGGCCGCGCGTTGCGCGAGCACAAAGGATACTCGGTTATCCCGCCTATACCCCTGCTTCTTTCAACACCTGTCCCGTATACGACCGCTTCGATTTGGCAATTTCTTTCGGTGGTCCTTCTGCTACGATCTCACCGCCTCGATCGCCCCCCTCCGGGCCGAGATCGATAATCCAATCCGCATTCTTGATCACATCGAGATTATGTTCGATTACCACCACGGTATTGCCCGCCTCCACCAATCGATCCAACACATCCAGCAATCGCTGCACGTCGGCAAAATGAAGCCCGGTCGTCGGTTCATCCAAAATGTACATTGTGCGTCCGGTCGGACGTTTCGATAGTTCGCGCGAGAGTTTGACACGTTGCGCCTCGCCTCCGGACAGGGTCGTGGCGGATTGGCCGAGTTTCACATAGTGCAACCCGACATCGTGCAAGGTGTCGAGCTTCCGCTTGATGAAGGGGATATGCTCGAAGAACTCCACGGCATCGTCTACCGTCATATTCAACACGTCGGCGATGCTCTTTCCCTTATGGTGAATCTCCATCGTCTCGCGGTTGTACCGTTGGCCCTTGCAGACCTCACAGGTCACATAGACATCCGGCAGGAAATGCATTTCAATCTTGATCAACCCATCGCCCTGGCAGGCCTCGCAGCGTCCACCCTTCACATTGAAACTATAGCGGCCGGGTTTATACCCCCTCACGCGGGACTCGGGCAGATTGGAGTAGAGATCCCGGATGAAGCCGAATAGACCAGTATAGGTTGCAGGATTCGAACGCGGAGTCCTGCCGATCGGGGACTGGTCGATGTCGATCACCTTGTCCAGCGCGCCGGCGCCTAGCAGTTGCTTGCAGCCGTCGATCTTCGGTTTTTTCTGATAGAGCAGCTGGGAGAGGGAATGGAACAGTACTTCGAGCACCAGCGTGCTCTTTCCAGATCCCGACACGCCGGTCACACAGGTGAGCAGACCGAGCGGAATCTTGGCGGTCATCCCCTTGAGATTGTGTTTCGTGGCTCCCACGATGGATAACAACCCTTTGGCCTTGCGCTGGCGGCGAGGCAGACTGACCATCTGTGTGCCACGAAGATACTGGCCCGTCAGCGAGTCGAGATTCCCCATGACGTCAGTCGGCGTGCCTTGGGCAATGATCTGACCCCCGTGCGTCCCGGCGCCAGGCCCCATATCCAGCAGATGGTCCGCCGCCATCATGGTTTCTGCATCGTGTTCGACCACCACGACGGTGTTGCCCAGGTCGCGCAAGCGCAGCAGGGTTTGGAGCAGGCGCCGATTATCCCGCTGGTGGAGACCAATCGACGGCTCGTCGAGGATGTAGAGGACGCCGACGAGGCCAGAACCGATTTGCGTGGCAAGCCTGATGCGTTGGCCTTCTCCACCGGACAAGGTAGCGGCAGCCCGATCCAATGTCAGATAATCCAGACCGACGTTGACGAGAAATCCGAGACGCTCGCGGATTTCTTTTAAGATGCGATGGGCGATCACCAGTTCGCGTTCGGTGAATTTTAACGAACTGAAGAAGTCGGCAGCGGCTCGCACGGAGAGATGTGTGACCTCCGCAATCGACTGTGTGGCTACCTTGATGGACAGACTTTCAGGCCGCAGTCTCGCGCCCTTGCAGATCTCGCAGGGTTCCAGCAACGTGAAGTCTTCATCGTCCTGAGAGCCAGGGGTCAAGGCGTAGCCGATGCCGTCGCAAGCCGGGCAGGCGCCATGGGGGCTGTTGAACGAAAAGACGCGAGGGGTGATTTCCGGGTAACTGACGCCGCAGCGGATACAGGCGAGCTTCTCGCTATAGAGTGACACTTTCCCATTGTCCGTCAGTACCCCGACCAGCCCACCGGCGAGTTTTAGCGAGGTTTCCACGGAATCGGCCAACCGCCGTGCCATAGTCTCCCCCTGCTTCATCACCAGCCGATCGACGACGATTTCGATCGTGTGTTTCTTCTGTTTATCGAGCGCGATGTCCTCACCCAAATCAATCAGTTGGCCATCGACCCTGGCCCGGACGTAGCCGGCTCGGCGCATGTCGAGGAGTTCTTTTCGATACTCCCCTTTCCTGCCACGGACGATCGGAGCCAACAACTGAAACTTGCTCCCCTCCGGCAACAGGCCAATGGCATCGACCATTTGCTGCACGGTCTGCGCGGTAATTTCTTCGCCGCATTGAAAGCAGGAAGGGCGTCCGACCCTGGCAAAGAGGAGACGGAGATAGTCGTAAATTTCCGTCACGGTGCCGACCGTGGAGCGAGGATTGTGGCTGGTGCTCTTTTGCTCGATGGAAATGGCGGGAGAGAGCCCTTCGATCGAATCGACGTCGGGCTTGCCCATCTGTTCGAGGAATTGCCGGGCATAGGCCGAGAGCGACTCGACGTACCGCCGTTGCCCTTCGGCATAGATGGTGTCGAAGGCCAGCGAAGACTTGCCCGACCCGCTCAGCCCCGTGATCACGACGAGCCGGTCGCGCGGGATCGTCACGTCGATGTTCTTGAGATTATGCTCCCGGGCTCCTTTAATGATGATCGAGTTATGCATCAGGGGCGGGATTATAGCATGAGGACTTGACTACCTTGACAAACCCGGAAGGCCGGTGCTACCACGGTCTTATGGTGCATGTGGATACCCCCCCTGTACAGAAGGGGACCGACTCCCCAGCGGCTCCGCTCGCTGTCTCGACCTGGACTGGCTCAGCCCGTGAGCAGGCCGTTCAGCGGATGTTTACGTCGATCGCCAGCGTCTACGACCTGAACAACACGCTCCTGAGTTTTGGACTGCATTATCGGTGGAAGAAAATTACCGCCTCCTATGTCCCCGTTACTACGGGAGGCCGGGCACTCGATGTCGGATCCGGCACAGCCGATCTTGCGCTCTTGGTCGAACCTCGCATGGGCACCAACGGTCGCGTCATTGCTTCCGACCTCAACCATGCCATGCTCGTCGAGGGGCTGAAGAAAGTCACCGGGCGGGGTTTGGGACAGAAGATTACCTGTCTCGAAGCCAACGCCGAGCATCTGGGATTCCCCGATGGGACCTTCCATGCCGTGACGACAGGGTTTTGCATGAGGAATGTCGGCGATCTTCGGCAGGCAGTCACGGATATTCACCGCATTTTGCTACCGGGTGGGCGGTTTGTGTGTTTGGAGTTTTCTCGACCTGTCTTTGGTTGGCTGCGGACACTGTATGATTGGTACTCGTTCAGGCTTCTTCCTTGGATCGGCACGAAGGTGGCGCATGACACGACCGGCGTCTACGAATATCTTCCTGCCTCCATTCGGAACTTCCCGGACCAGGAACGGTTGAAGCAGTTGCTCCTCGACGTAGGTTTTCGTCAGGTCACGTATCGCAACTTAAGCGGCGGGATTGTTGCAATCCATGTGGCCACGAAGTGAAATATTCAATTGAAATTTTCTGGACTCTGAAACATTCAGCGTCGAGCAGTATATGAATTCTATTCTGTATGTGTTTCTTCCCTGCAAGAAGGTCTATCCCATCGGTGTGACCTATCTTGCTGATTTTATTCATCGGCGCAAGCCTGATGTGCGGCAGCGCATTCTCGATCTCTCTCTCTTTCCCGATGCCCAACGGATCAGTGCGGTTCGCGATGCCGCCACCGAGTTCAAGCCCGACCTCGTCTGTTTCTCCTGGCGCGACATTCAGATCTTTTCCCCCCATGAGGGAGACTCCTCGCTGGAACATGCGTTTAATTTCTACTTTGCGAGCAATCCACTCAAGCGGATCGCCGCCTCGTTTGCAGGGGTGAAACAGCTCTACCGCTACTACAGCCATATCCGGGCGGCGCTCTCCTATCCCTGGTTGATCGCGAAGGAGTTCCCGAAGGCGCAGATCATGATCGGCGGCGGGGCCTTCACCGCCTTTGCGGATCAGCTCATTCAGAAACTCCCGGAAGGCACCATCGGGATTCTTGGGGAGGGCGAAGACGCCATTCTCAAGGTGATTGAAGGTCAGTCGCTGGAGAACGAGCGCTATATCCTCCGGGAGGGAAAGACCGTTCGAAAGGGCCAGCAGGGTTCGCCGGCCCTCCTGGATGCACTGACCGTCGACTTGCCCTACCTGACCACGATCTTCCCGCAGCATCGGGAGTATCTGGGTGAATCCATCGGGGTCCAGTCGAAGCGAGGCTGTCCCTACGACTGCGCGTTCTGCCTCTATCCCTACATTGAAGGAAAGCGGGTGCGGTATCGGCCGCCCTCTATGGTCGTTAAGGATATCTCTCAGCACTACCATCAATGGGGCGCCAGACGTTTCTGGTTCACGGATGCCCAGTTTATTACCGGGAAAGAAGCCTATCCCCAATGCACCGAGATCCTTGAACGGATCCTTGCCGAGAAGCTGGAGATTGAGTGGTCCGGCTATATCAGGACGTCGCTCATCACTCCGGAGCTAGCTAAGCTCATGGTCCGATCCGGTGTCGGCGATCTCGAAGTCGCCATTACGTCTGGCTCCCAAGTGGTGCTGAACGACCTCCATATGGGATTCAAACTTGAGCGGCTCTACGATGGCTGTCGCTATCTGGCGGAGGCGGGATTCAAGGGGAAAGTCATCCTCAACTATTCGCTGAACAGTCCAAAAGAAACCGAGGAATCTTTGCTCCAAAGCGTGGAGTCCTATAAGAAGGTCGCCTCGATCTTAGGTGAAGAGCGTGTCTTCCCCCTGATGTTCTTTTTGGGCATTCAGCCGAATACTGACCTTGAAGAGCGGCTGTTAGAAGAGGGCTACCTCTCGGCCGGTTATAACCCTCTGATGCTGACTCCGACGAGTATCAGAAAGCTCCTCTATAACCCGGCGCCGCTGAACTCGTTCATCGCCAAGGCTTGCCTCATGGCCTGGGAACGTAAAGATGGTAGTAGGGACCCACGGAAGTGGACGGGCTCCCTGTCCCAAGCCCCAAAAGAATCAGGCCCCTACGCCGATGCAAATTTGATTCGAGGAATCGAGGGGAACTCCGGACGCGACGCCCTCTTGTCCCTGGAGGAAATACTCCGTTCCCGACAATCCCTTCGCTCTGCAAAAGAGTCGAGCGAAAAATCCGTCGCAACCCCGGCATCCTAACGTCGTCCCACCAGTTCCCATCGACACCTTGCATTCGAATTCGGGCGAGTGCTAGCATGTGCGTTCTTTGAGGGTAGAGAAGTACGTCAACCGTTTGGAAATTTTGAGAATTACTCTTGTTCGCCCTGGCCTGGAGGGCATCATGAGGAGACATCTCGATGTATAAGACGATCTATGTCCCGGTCGATAACTCCGACCATTCCAACACAGCTGTTGATGTCGGAGTCCATTTTGCCAAAGCCTTCGGCTCTAAGATCGTGGGCAGCCATGTCTACGCGGCTAAAATGCATGACAAGCGCTTCAAGCAGATGGAAGCAGGTTTGCCCGAAGAGTATCACGATGAAAAAGAACTCGACCGGCAGCGCCAAATCCACGATTCGCTGATTACCCGTGGCCTCCAGATCATTACCGACTCCTATCTCGACTACGTCGATAAGAAATGCGCCGAAAACAACCTGCCGATCGAGCGTCGCTCGCTCGAAGGACGGAACTGGAAGGTGCTGGCCGAAGACATCAATACCAATGCCTACGATTTGGTCATCATGGGCGCCTTGGGTGTCGGTGCGGTGAAAGACAGCGTGATTGGCAGCAACACCGAGCGTGTGCTTCGCCGCGTACGGAACTCTGACATGCTGATCATCAAGCAAACCCAGCCCATGACCGGCGGAAGGATCGTGGTTGCCGTGGATGGCAGCCCCTATTCCTTCGGCGGACTCATGACCGGCCTGGCGTTAGGTAAGGCATTCAACATGCCGGTCGAAGCCATCTCAGCCTTTGATCCCTATTTCCACTATGCTGCCTTTCACAGTATCTCGGGCGTCCTCAACGAGGAAGCCGGCAAGGTGTTCCGATTCAAAGAGCAGGAGAAGCTGCACGAGGAAATCATCGACAGCGGCCTCGCGAAGATCTACCAGTCTCACCTTGACATCTGCCGCGAAATCGCTCAGGCCGAGCAAACAGACGTCAAGACCACTCTGCTGGACGGCAAGGCCTTCGAAAAGATCATCCAATACGTGCGCAAGGACATTCCGGCCTTGCTGATCGTCGGACGGATCGGTGTGCACAGCGACGAGGATATGGACATCGGCAGCAATACGGAAAATCTCTTGCGGTCCGCGCCTTGCAATATTCTGGTGTCGAACCGCAAGTATGTGCCGCCGATCGACACGCTGGCTGAGTACACGATTGCCTGGACTGAAGAGGCCCTCCGCCGAATGGAAAAGATCCCCGTATTTGCCAGAGGCGTCGCCAAGACTGCGATTCACCGCTACGCCATCGAGAAGGGTCATACCATTATCAGTAACACCGTCGTTGACTCAGCTGTGGGACATCTCTTGCCCAAGGGCGCGATGGATGCCATGCACGCTCTGGGCGGCAGCCTGGATGCCGCAGGCATCGACCGAGAAAAAATGCAGGCTGACGAGTCCGTGCTGAAGGATCTCATGGGCTCGACTCTCAGCGGCATGATGACTGAGATCGTGGAAGACAAGCCAAAAGTGAGCGCAAATACTCAAGCCTACTTGGACCGGATGACCCAGGACTACTTCATTTGCGACGGCTGCGGCTACATCGGCAAGGGCGAGACGCCCGTCAAGTGTCCTGTCTGCGCCGCCGGAGGTGACCGCTTCAAACTGGTTGACAAGTCTCTTTTTGAAGCGGCGGCGCACGTCGAAGGGGTGCTCGAAACCGATCTGGCCTATGATGACGTCCCCATGCAATGGACGAAGGATGCTAAAGAAGGAATCCGTGCAGTTCCAGCGGGCTTCCAACGCCGGCGCGCCAAGGCAAAAATCGAGAAGACCGCCCGCAAACTTGGCATGACCACCATCACGCTGGAGTATGCCGCACCGATGATTCAAGAGGCGGCTTCAGAGGACTACACCCCCATCTTTGCCAATAAGGGAACCGGTGCCTCGACCGAAGCACAGGCTACCGTGGCTGCGGCCACGAGTGGCGCCAATGGCGCGACCGCCTCTCACGAGAACGGCCAGGGGCACGGGAATGGCGGCGTGGTGGAATCTGCCCCGGCCTCTCCCTATACCTGGATGCCGGAGGCTCAAACTCGACTCGATCGGGCACCCGAAGGATTTATGCGCGATTGTACGCGTGCCCTCATCGAGAAACATGCCGATAAAATCGGTGTCGTGGTTATCACGGCCGAAGTGGCTCATGAGGGCATCGAACAGGCCAAGGACTACATGGCAGAAGCCATGAAGACCGGCAACCTGAAGGATATGATCGCGAACCTGACCGGCAAAGCGAGATCCTAAGTCCTGAGTGCTGAGTAAGAGCACCGGTTTACTTCCATCATTTCCAACTCAGTGCCAGGCTATTTATGGGTAAATCTCTTCCAATTTTCAATGCCCTGTCTCTCCCGGGTGCGTTCGGAAGCATCCAGCAGCAGGTATCGCAGTTCTTTACTCCGCCATCCACGGCTTCTGCGCCGCACGACGGCCGAACGGTTGATGACTTCAAGCCCTATCTCATCGCCCTGAACCTCACGAAACGCTGCAACCTTAAATGCGACCATTGTTATCTCGACGCGACGACGAAATCCGCCGGCGGGGATGATGAACTCTCGACCGAAGAGTGCTACAAGCTCATCGATCAGATTGCCGAGGTCAATAAGGGCTGTCTCCTTGTGATCACGGGAGGTGAACCGCTTGTCCGTCCTGACATCCTCGATATCGCGCGCCATGCCGTGAAACTCGGTTTCATGGTGGTGTTCGGGACCAACGGCATGTTGATCGATGACAGGATGGCGAAGGAGCTGGTCGAGATCGGCGTGATGGGCATGGGCATCAGCATCGATTCGCTCGATCCCCAGAAGCATAATCGTTTTCGCGGCGTGCCCGGCGCATGGGAGGCCGCACTCGCCGGTATCGAGGCTTGCAAGCGGAACGGGCTGGCCTTCCAAGTGCATTTCAGCGCACAGCCCATGAATTACCAGGAACTGCCTGAAGTGATCGAGTGGGCGCACCGGCTTGGCGCCAAGGTACTCAATGTGTTCTTCATGGTTTGCACTGGCCGTGGCGAGGAACTCACCGACATCACTCCGGCCCAGTACGAAGAGGTGCTCGGCTACCTGGTTAACTGTCAGGATAATTACAAGGGCATGCTCGTCAGAGCCCGTTGTGCACCGCATTTCAAACGGCTCGCGTATGAGAAAGACCCAAACTCTCCGATCACCAAAGCGACCGGGTATATGGGAGGCGGTTGCCTAGCCGGAACCAACTACGCGCGCGTGACTCCTAATGGCGAATTGACCCCTTGCCCCTACATGCCATTGTCTGCCGGAAATATCCGCGAGACCAGCTTCGTCGATCTATGGGAAAAGTCGGATGTCTTCAATTCCTTCCGCTATCCTCAATTGAAAGGTAAATGCGGTGATTGCGAATACACGGATATCTGTGGCGGCTGCCGCGCACGTCCCTACGTCGATCACGGTGACTGGCTGGATGAAGATCAATGGTGTCTGTATACGCCGAAGGGTGGCGAGAAGATCAAGGTCGCATTTAATACGCCGGAAGAAAGCCCTGTGGCGTGGGATGAGGATTCAGAAACTCGACTCAACCGGATTCCCTACTTCTTGCGCGCCATGGTGAAAAAGGGCGTAGAAAAGCACGCACGAGAAAATAACATCCCTCTGATTACCATCGAGCTGATGGAAGAACTCCGCAAGAAACGATTCGGCAACGAAACGCCGGTCTTTAAATTTGAGCGTGATGAGTGATGCGTTAAGAAAGCGCAATCTCGCCTGCGCCGGTTTTTTATTTAGCACCCATCGCCCATCATAAATCACGCATCACGAGTCCTGAGAATGGACGATCTCAAAAGCCTCGTCACCGATTCCAATACGCTGATCCCGATCATCAATCATTGGATCCATTTGTTGTCGGCGGTCATCTGGATCGGCGGACTCGCGTTCCTCGTCATGGCTGTCACTCCTGGGCTGAAGAAGGCTGTTGCCAAGGAGCAGATTAAGCCGATCACCGATGCGTTCTACCAGCATTACAAGAAAGTCGCGGGCATCCTGCTCGTCGTTCTGCTGTTTACCGGTGGCATCAATTTCCACTATGTCAATCAGGCCATTACCTCGCAAACCGGCAGCGGGATTGAGCACCATGCGAAGTACCTAACCGTCTTCTTTGTCAAACTGTTTCTCGTCCTCTGTCTTCTCACGCTCTTTCTGTACACGGTGCTCTTCAAGTCCGACGACGCAGAAGAAAACGCAGAAGAATCCTACGAAGCGATCCCCTTTCAACAAGCCGCGCTCTGGATCGGCCTCTTTATCCTCCTCTGTGCCGCCGCGATGAAGCATCTCCACCAATAGATCTGGTCCCACGCAGTTTCTTCTACTGCACTCCCCCGTGGCTGTATCTCGCAGGATAAGAAGCGTACCGAATAAGATACCCCTCTGTCCCGTAGGCTCGTCTTTGTGGCTCAATCGCCAAATCAAGCGTACTCAACGACTTACATAGCAAGCCTCGAAATACTTTGATCAAGAAAGCTTTGGTACGGGGGTTGCTGTACGGCTGTAGTCCTCTCGTCGTCCGATTTACAGAGGACAAAACCGATTGTCAGGAACTGGACATTATTTGGCGAAGCGAAACGCCGGTGGGTCCCCACTCAAGAGGGTTACCTCTCATGCAGGTGGGACTACCTCTGGATTATGCCCATCTGGAGCCCTCCCACCGCCATACGCTTTTGCCATCGGGGCCGCGTCCTGTCGTTTTTCAGCAGAGGCGCGGCCCTCCCATCTGTCGGGGCTGGCTGAGGCGTGAGAGTTAGACCATAGTTCGAGGACTACCGCACTTCTGAGCAACTTGGAGAGAAATACAATGTCGTTGAGCAATCAGGCCGTTCAAAATCACTCGATAAAAAATGATCACAACGGGATGATTAGTCCGTCTTTCAAACTGGGCAGGGCCAACCGGCAAGAGTCTCGAAAGATCCGGCTAACGGTCAGTCTCCCCGGTGATCTTGTAGATCGTTTACGCGATGCTGTGTATTGGAGCCCGAGTTTGACGCTCGCATGGCTGATCGCTCAGTCCATACGGACTTCCTTGGCAGAGATGGAGGTCGTGCGTCAGGGGCCATTCCCAAAACGAACAAACGCGCTCCGCGCGGGGCGACCTCGATTGGTCGGTCAGACGATGAACGTGTCCCCTCGTGCCGGGATCACTGTCAATGGAACAGCCTGCCAGGTTGAGAGGGGCACTCAGGCCACCGCTCTGTCACAACCATCCATTGAGTGATGGTGGCCATGAATTCATGGCCACGGCCACCTTACCCATTACTTCCAGAACATATAAATAGAGATAGCAATGCAGACCTTGAACTGCAATTTAACGGAAACAGACTTTTGGAAATTATCCGGAAGTTTCTTTGTCCACAGAAGATTCTTATGGTGACAGACAGTAGTCTCGACTTCGGAACTGGCGGGCTTGGGTTTTCCGAGTTCGTAACCATCATTACAAGCGCGGAACATACAGTGGCCACCGCGCATCGTAACAGAAGCGGCCCTAATTTGACGATCGCCGACAACTTCAACTGGTGATTCCCCGTAGTACGCTACGGGGAATCACCAGTTGAGCATGAATGATTTTGTGTGACGGGAATCGCGACCTGTTGCGATGGGCTGGCCTAGGTGCAGACTGTCGACCTTGCAGTTGTTTTGCTCGATACTAAATTGCTCAATGGAGATGGACCAGCCGTATTTGAGACAATTCAGGCAACCGCGCCTCTACGCCCCGTGAATGTTCTCACTGCGGTTAGATCAAAGGACTACTGTGCGAAGTCGTTGTTCAGCGGCGCATTCTCCTGCCTCACCAACCATACAATCGTGACGAGTTGTGTGCCGTGGACGGGATGACGGACAGGGGCGCTGCTGGAAGAATTTTCATCATCCTGCTAGAGCTTTTTAAAAAACGAATCGTAGACGCCGTAAGCTAGAATCAATCCTATCAATACGAAATATATGCTGGAGATCCCGCTATAATCAGGCGGACCCTCACCCTTTGGCTCGTTCGCTAGAACGTAGGCTGGACCAGCTAGCAGGACTGTACCTGCCACCATGACAATCCCTGCACAAATCCTTTTCATGACTTATTCCTCCCTTCCTCGGATCAAATGAATAAAACGAGGGAAAAATTATACTGAAGTTGCCAGACAAGACGCAATAGCCCCGGAGATATGCATGGAGCTTGGAGAGCAAATTGAACGAGGTTGGGCCAGAAGTCTTAGGAGTCTGCAGAGGTCTTGGCAAGCGCTTTCAATGCCGTCGAGACTTCCCTGAATGATTGAGAGAGCTTGTCAAGCTGTGATCCCTTTGACATCACTTCACCCGCGACAGACTTGAGTTGGCTGCCATAGCTCCCAACCTCGGAGGCAACCTCGGAAACCTTTACGAGTATCTCTTTGCAAGCGCTCAGTTCCTGCTGCAGTTGCTGAGACCTGGCTTGGGTGGCCTTGATCTCTTCCATCGAAGCTTGCAACTGTTGCGTCAATCGGCCGACATAGGCTTCCCGATCCCGCATGTCGGACTCCAGGTTGATCCGTATCTCTTCGCTCTCGCGGCGGCGTTCCTCCAGGGAACGAATGGCCTGAACCCAGAGAGCGAGATCCCCGCCGAGCTTTGGCGAGTCAGGCAACGGTTGCCCGCGCTCCAACGCCTTTATCGCGGGTTGCAGCCATTCGACGAGTGCCATCACCTCGCCCAGCTTCAGATCGGTCGTCGAAGCGGGACTCGGCGCAGGTGTGTTGTCGCGATTCGGAGTGGCCTCTGTTGGTTGTGGGGCTGCGGACGGTTTCGCTTTCTTCTGCTGGCCATTTCTCGGCTGCGCCCAGCGATGGTATTCCAACAGGACCGCAATACAATGTCGACACATCGGCTCTTCCGGCAAGGCACAGCTGCATTTAGAGATGAGATGCCCCTCCTTGAGACGGATCGTCTGTTCGTAAAGTCCTGAATTCCCGATGACGGCGGACGAAATCTGGGCATCATCGGCCTCGACGATCCGAACGCGATTTTCAGAGAGGTACTGATTGCCGATGTGAAAGGCATTGCGATCAACCACCGCCTGGATCATGGGGGGATCCAGGAGGCTTAACCGCTCAGCGGAACAGGGGATCTTGTTTCGCATGCGCTGCGTTCCCAATCGCTAACAATTCCAGATGCTGTTGCTGCATAGTCTGAGACAGACCTGGAAAACTGTCAAGGGTTCACCGTTTCCCAGCAAGTAGTTGCATCACGCTGGCTTATCTCATCGCCATCGAGCGCGCGACGGGCACTCCTGGCTCGACTCGCAAGCTCTGACTCCAAGTGTCTCGCCAGTCTCGCTCAACCCGTCTGTCTCGCGCGCGACAGACGATAGTGTTTCCGCAGCCCTGCCAATTCACAAGTGAGACACACCACAGATGGGAGGATTTTTCGTCTGCTTAGGGCCACAGAAAGCTACCTGTTTCTTCACTTCAAAGTGAACCTTCATCGGCGAGAACTCCATACTCAGCACGAGATCCATCGAAACACAGTTGCGTTTTCGATCGACCGCATTGACATCAATAGAAAATGCTTGAACCCACTTCGACAATGCATGGCGTCCATTGTGCAATCACCCGCTTGGCTGGCGTCAGTTTCCTCCTTCATGCATTCGTTAGGCGTAATATGGGCAGAGGTCTTCAGTGATCACCAGAGAAGCGTTCTGTACCCATCACTCCTAATGCTTATGGGGGCTTTTTCAACAGCGGCGCGGCGGCCCCTTCGCACTGACCGGTGTCAGCCACAGGTAGTCCGCAACCTTCTCGTGGATCATACCTTGTATTTCCTCGCTGCGCCCCACTTCGAACGACGTCATATAGACGCTGATCTGGCGGACCTGATCAGTCAGGCGTCGGGCGACTCGCTTTGGAACTGGAAGGTTGTACTGAATGTGTCCGGCCCCTGTATAGCTTACCAGGGGCCCAGCCATCGTATTGCTCACCGAACGAATCTGGTTAAGGCGATGGACCAATGTCTTGGCCATCCCTTCGTCACGAAACATGGAGGCGTCGAGCATCGTCTGATAGAGGCTGTCGTCTCCCTTGCCGTGACAGGCCCGGAGTTGCTCAAGAATACGGGCTCGGTAGATCGGATCATCGACAATGGCCTCATCCTTCATGTCCCATTGCGCCATCATGGGATCAGATGCTGCTTGAACCAGACCGTTCTTGGCGACGATTCGCACCAACGGCTTCGGAGGATTCATGGCGTCCACAGTCCAATGGTGCTCTTTCGCCAGCTGAACCAGCGGTTCGTAATCCTCAAACAGGCCACCCCAGTTCTGTTGCCATCGGACGGCCTCTAGGAATTCCTGGCGGTTCATGTCTAACCCGAAAAGATATTGATCAAGTGCCGATTGGCCGTCCCAGCCGAACATTTCCATGGCCAAGGCCGGTGTACGCCCCTCCGCCTTCAATTTTCGCAGCACCGTCATCGCCGCCTCGATATGAAACCGATTATGATGCTCCTCGCCCAGATAAATAATGTCCTGCTGGAGCAACAATGTCGTCCATTGGTCGAAAGAGACTGGTTGTCCCGTTGCCGTATCAATGATCTGCCATTCCTTGAGCGGCGCGCGATTCCCGTCTTGTGAGGTGGCAGAAGATCTGGCGCCCCCTCCGCTCGTGCAGGCCACACTGAAGCACAATGCCCCGACGACCATCACCACCCTGAATGTGACGAAGATTGCTCGCATCGCGAGCTGCACCGGTGTCTTCCACATAGCCTTTACCTAACACAGGTTTCTCGGGATGGGCAATATGGCGACCTTGACGCTCCTGGACCAGGTCGCTATGCTGTCAGATATTCATCAACTGGCAGCGACAGATCTACGATCCTGACCCCACACCAACCGGCTTATGAGTTCTACCGCGCAGATCCTCGCAGACTTTCGTTCGCAGGTCACCCAGCTCTTGCAGGAACGCGACAAGGAGTGGGAGGCCTCACGCAAGCTTGTTGAGGCGAAGCAGCTCACCGCGACGTTGAAACGGTTGATCGAAGCAGCTCACCGCGTCGACCTTCCCGTCATCATCCGAGATGCGATCACCCTGGCGTTAGGAAACTCAGAGGCCTTACGAATTCAGGATCTTCCAGGCCCCCGGCTCAAAGAGCTCACAGGGCTCCCCCCGACAAAGGCTGTGCGGGCCCTCTGCGTGTGGTTCGGCATCATTGAGGGACTAGCGGCGCAGTGGCCAGTGACTTCTTTGCGGAGCGAAGAGGTTGAAGTGTTTGCCCACTCCCACTCCAATCCCTTTGACCTCTTGCTTGAGACAGACGTGGCTTCCTTACTCGATCTGGGAGCCGGTGACCTCTCGTTTGCCACGGAACTCGTCGAGCAATACGTGGCTCCCCTTCAACAGCGACAGCGTGAGTTGATTCTTCATAGCCTCGATCGGCTTCAGCCAGGCTCAAAGCTGGGTGGTCCGCTTCATCCGGAACGGGAGCGACTCAACGGTTTGCGGTCTCGGACCGGGCTCTCGTTTCAATTCTACGGGAACCAGGATATGTTCGACCTGGGCCACCTCGATCAAACTGGGAAGCTCGCACCTCGCTATACGATCGCGACCTGCTGGGCTCCCGCGACACCCACGTTTGCCTATGAACCGACCCGATTATCTGAGCAGGTCATCACTCAAGAGCTCCATCGAACCAAAGGGACGTTTCGACAGACCAACTTTTCTGGTGAAGGGGCCCTTGAGGTCCAGCATGGAGACCGTGTACTCCTCTTTCCGCCATGGAAGTTCGAGATTCGAGGCCCCCTCGCCCTGCTCAACCTAGTGGCGCACCGAGGATTTCTCTCTGTCCTTGGAGCCGTCGATACGCAAGTATTCTGGGAAATCCTGGCGCAACTCCTTGATGACAGCCGCTATCGACCGAATAATCAGCCGTTCACACCAGACAATCTCTCTACGGTCTTCGGCGAAGTTTTCGAGCGGCTTTCGCGTCTTGAGGTCGGCGAGACCATCAATATGTCGGACTTCGGTCCATTGCGCAAAGAGATTCCACGAGTCCTTCCTTACCTCCCAACGCAGGGCTCCTCCTATCGTTTCCGCTCCATTCAGATTCGCCGTGGAGCCATCTTTCCTGGATTTCCCGCCAGCAGTACCGCCCGACGGTTTTCTGACATGGTCGAAGAAAGCCCTCCCTGGATGCTGATCCTCGTGCCGGAATAGCAAGAGGCTGAAAAAGTCTGCCAGCCTGTCTTGTTTATTTGCTCTATTCGGTCTGCCGGTTTGTTTGGTTGCATGAGACTAACCAGATGGACCAGACAGGCCAGATAACAAGACAGGCTGGGTTTGTCCTCGATAGGTGAACCATCGAAGTTCTCGTGTGCAGAATATAGACTTTCCGCAGCCTGATAAGGCTGAACGCGAACAGCCCTGTCGGCGCAAAGCCTTACGAATCGACTTTCCCAGACTGGTCGATGCAAGAACTCATGCGAAAATTGACCATCCACAGCCCCTTTGTTAGACTTCGATCGTGTCAGATCACCATGCATTCCTGAACTACCAGGACCACTAGTAATTCCAACATGAGTTCACCTCACACCATCCGGTCAATCCAGGACAATATTGCGCTGGTCATCAAGGGGAAGAGCCATGTGATCGAGATGGCGGTGGTTTGCCTGTTGGCCCGTGGCCATCTTCTACTCGAAGATGTGCCTGGCGTCGGCAAAACCACACTGGCACACAGCTTGGCCCGATCACTTGACTGCTCATTCAAGCGCATTCAATTCACCAGCGATCTCTTACCTTCAGACATCGTCGGCGTCTCCATGTTCAACCGGCAAAAACAGGGGTTTGAGTTCATACCGGGTCCGATCTTCGCCAATGTTGTACTGGCAGATGAGATCAATCGCACCACGCCAAAGACCCAGAGCAGTCTCTTGGAAGCGATGAGTGAAGCACAGATTTCCGTCGACAATCAGACGCATCCACTTGAGCAGCCTTTTATGGTTATCGCCACGCAGAATCCTGCCGAATATCACGGAACCTTCCCCCTTCCAGAATCCCAACTCGACCGGTTTCTGATGCGCCTCTGTATTGGATATCCCACGCTCGAAGAGGAGAGAAAGGTGCTCGGCCGGCCACATTCGTTGCATCCCGCTGAAACATTGATGGCGGTGCTGTCAGCACGCGAAGTATTGGCCTTGCAGGCTCGTGTGGATCAGGTCCACATGGACGAGAGCGTGACGGACTATCTGCTCGCGATCGTGCAAGCGACCCGTCAGAGCGAGTTTCTATCCCTGGGAGTCAGCACACGTGGAGCGCTGGCACTGAGCAAAGCGGCCAAGGCATTGGCGGTCGTTCGTGGACGCGACTATTGTCTTCCCGACGACATCAAGGAATTGGCGCCGATCGTGTTGTCTCACCGTGTCATGCTGAATCGGACCCATGGCATGCGGACACAGAGCTTCGAACAGGCGGAGCGTATGGTGCTCGACATCGTCGAAACCGTTCCCGTCCCTGTCTAGTAATAGCCACGCTCGACACGCGAGACTGGCGGGAAAGGCAAGACACTTGGAATCAGGGCTTGCGCGTCAGGCCTGCTCGTCTCGTGTTTTAGAGGCTGGCGGACTGTTTCAATATCCTGCCAGCCGGCCAACTGGATGAACTACGCGTGTGAAACACCCACTCCTCGGTCTCCGTGGCTTCCCAGCCTTCTCCTTCGTCAAGGGCATGTCCCGGTGGCGGTCGATTCGTCTCACGTCTGAAGGGACCAGGTTTCTTCTCTTCACATTCGGAATCGGGCTCGCCGCCATCAACACCGGCAACAATCTGTTTTACTTACTCCTCGCAATGATGCTCAGTCTCATCGTGATTTCCGGATTGCTCTCGGAGCATTGCCTTCGGCGATTGGAATTTCGTCGGCATGTGCCCGATCTCATCATGGCCAATGAGCCGACCACCCTCACCATTACGGTTGCCAATCGGAACCGGCACTTGCCCAGTTTTTCCTTGCGTCTATTCGATGTCGTCGAAGGCCAAGATGTCGACCGAGGTCTTGCGATTCGCCTCCTGCCCCCGCAGAGTTCCGCACTCCTGTCCTATCCACTGCTTGCCACAAAACGAGGCTGGATCCGGTTCGAAGGGATCCGGGCGCAGACGCTATTTCCCTTTGGACTGTTTCTCAAGAAAGGGCTCTATTCCACGGAGGTTCATTTGCTCGTCAGTCCTCCCGTCAAGCCGCTCACCTTGCGATTCGTGGATGAATTAGTCAGCGAAGGGCAGGGGGAGTCTCTCCCACGACGAGGACATGGGATCCAGCTGTACAACCTCCGCCTGTATCAACCAGGCGATGACTCGCGAGCCATCCATTGGATGACAACCGCCCGCACGTCTCAGCTGATCGTGCGGGAAACCGAAGCGGAGGATCAACGACGCATCACCGTCGTTCTCTCGATTGTAGCCCCTGAAAAATGCGAATCTCTATTCGAACGAAGCGTGACGTTCGTCGCATCACTTCTCTGGCAACTGACAGAGCGGGCCTACCCTGTGCGGCTTATTCTAGGGACAGAAGACTCAGGACTCGGGTCTGGACCTGCTCACCTCTTGGCGATGCTGCGCCTGTTGGCGTTATGCCAGCGGCAGCCACCTGAAGTCGGTGGAGTCGGCCATGACGGCGAGTACCCCCCACTTACCCACGAAGGCGAGCGAGGCTACACAGTGGCAGTCGTACCCTGGTCGGACCAGGCGATAGCCGCAAATACAGTACAAGCTGATCGGGTACTCCATGCCACTCAACTTGAAGAATTAACACATGCCTTTTAATCAGGCCTTTGCCCTCAGCTCCGTCCTTCTCGCCGCCACAGCGTTTAGCGGACTTGTCTTTGCGCAGAGCGTCCCACTCTGGCTCGCCTTCCCTACAGCGATCATCCTCATCACCTCGCTGCTTCACGCAGGAGGGGTTCGTTTCGTTCGACGGGCGATGGCACAGGCGACCGTTTCTCCAGCCTTGTGGAATGTCCTATTGATCGGTGCCTTTGTCATATTGCTGATCGATCTTACGGTGGCATCACGAGACCTTCTCCCTGCGGGCATCCATTTTTTGGTCGTGCTGCTGAGTATCAAGCTACTCACTCTTCAACAGCGGCGTGATTATCGGCATCTCTATGCGATTAGTCTTATGGCCATCCTGGCTTCCGCGGCACTGACGACTGATGCGTGGTATGTCCCTATTTTTCTGCTGTATTTGCTCGTGGCAGTCTGGACACTCTTGCTGTATCACTTGACCCAAGAAACGGGCGAAACCCCGTCCGGTGTCCCACCCACGAACGTGGCAGTCTGTCACGCGGCATTCCCAAGCCGCATCACTCACCGATTCTTTTGGTTGACGAACGGAACTGCTGTCCTGACGCTTATCCTGACGCTCGCCATTTTCTTTCTCATCCCTCGCATCGGCGCGGGTGTGCTGCAGAAGACGAGCGGGGAAGCACTGCGGACGACGGGCTTTTCCGACCGAGTTGACCTAGGGACGATCGGGTCAGTCAAGCAAGACCCTCAGATCGTCATGCGGGTTGAATTACCGGACCAGCCCGCTGTTGAAAAAGATCGCCTCTACCTGAGGGGCCACGCCTACGATCAGTACAATGGACGATCATGGAGTCATACTGGAACCCGTCGGCGCTCGCTGAATCTCGTGGCCGATGGAACATTTCTCGCTCGCTTAGCTGGCAGCCAACTTCCGAACGGCCAGTCCATACCAATTCGCCAAGATATCCTGTTGGAACCGCTCGATACCGCAGTCCTGTTTGCTGCACCATTCGCTGAACTTGTGAGCGGCGAGTTTCTAGCCTTACAGTCTGATGCCATGGGTGGGCTCCACTTGTCATCTCCTCCTTTTTCCCGCATCCGATACTCCGTCACCTCTCGAGTTCCCCAGCTCGTCACTGCCGAACGAATTGCGTCGGCCCTGGCCTATCCCGACTTAATTCGTTCCCACTATCTTCAAGTTCCCCTGGGGTCACAGCAGGTGGCAGATTTGGCACATCGTGTCACCCAACAGGCCGCGACCCCATTCGGGCGAATGATGGCGATCCAGCAACATCTCTTGGAGAATTACCGTTACAGCCTTGAAGCCGACACAGCAACGCTCAGCCACCCGCTCGACGAATTTCTTTTTACACGCAAAACCGGGTACTGCGAACATTACGCAACCGCCATGGTTGTGATGCTGCGGACCATAGGTATTCCCGCTCGATTGGTGACAGGGTTTTTGGCCACGGAATGGAACGAATACGGGGGCTACTTCACCGTGCGTCAGCGGGATGCCCATGCTTGGGTCGAGGTCTACTTTCCTCACTCAGGCTGGATCATCATGGATCCTACCCCTACGATCAGTGCAACAGTCGCCACAAATCGCTGGGAATCCATCACCCGACTCGGAGAATCCATTTGGCTACAGTGGGATCGCCTGTTCGTCCATTATAGCGCAAAGGATCAACTGGCAGTCGTTCATGGAGTACGAGAGGGCAGTGATGCAGTGCGTGAACGGATGAGTCGCTGGAGTTCATTGTTCAGCGCTCCGATAGGCCAGGCTTTCAGCCGCCTGGCGCACATGGTCCGAACGTTTCAGCCCGGCATGCTGGGACTCGTGACAGGAGTGATTGTGGTCGGCTTGGCCCTGCTTCTCCTCATGCTTCGGGATAGGATAGGGCTCTGGGCGACCATCCATCTTCCGACGTCGCATCCGCAGCTCGCGATCGTCCAGCTCTATAATCGCATGGTTCGTATAGTGGAGAGACACGGCGTGAGCAAACCTCCATCTTCCACAGCCAGTGAATTTGCCAGACTGGTTGAACGGAAATGGAAAGTGGCCAGCCCTATGGTAGCTGACGTGACGGCCCTCTACCACCAGGGACGATATAGTCGAACCCCGCTTACCGCGGGCGAACTCTCTCGTGCCGCTGAACAGGTGGGGCGGATACAAACCCTCATGCACGGGGCTCGCTAGCCACCCGTATCGCCGCATAGTCTAGCTCCCGTCCAGATGTGAGCAGGGCCGCAACCACTCCACATTGCCTCCAGTAAGCATCACGCCGCCGCGCTGAAAGTTTTTCACACTTGAGAAAAACTCGCGCTTCCGATAGTGCATCAAGCGGCAACTGGTCGCACCGGTGTGTAATCGCAACATCGTACAGAGTACGAACGGCCTCTTCGACCGATGCAACGGTTACGTCAATTATGTCTGTGGTCTGCTTGACCTGCGGAGAGAAGCACTCCAACCGGTGAACAACGTGATGGCCCCCATGCATGATGCACGGGGAGAGGAAGGCATCTTGAGAAGAAGACTGAATACTGGAGCGGGAAACGGGATTTGAACCCGCGACCCTCGCCTTGGCAAGGCGATGCTCTACCACTGAGCTATTCCCGCTCGATCACAATCAGTCAGAGGGGTGGGATTTTACTGATGTAGGAACGAAGCTGTCAAGCAATCAATCTTGTCTGCCACGCTGCTCATTAGTTATCGTTATCCTGTTACTTTTGTTACAACGACTCAATAATGATACCAAATGGTAGCATGTGAACATTGCGGCCAAGCTGTTGATTTAATGAATACTTATCTATTGAAATCGAATAGGTATTGAACAAGTGATACGGCAAATACTCAATAGCACTTATCTTGATCCTCTTAGATAATCATCTTAATGGCACTTTACGGTTTATTATTCAATGACTTAACACGCTCAACCGAAATGCAATATACATGTCGAATGTGGTGTGCGTATTGCGACTAGACAGCGTCCATGGAAATGCCAGAAACCCAATATAAGAGACGGTATGGAGCATGATCTGATAGCTAATTGTTATGTTCGCTTCTTTTTTACGGTAGCTCTCTAACTGTAGGAGGTGTGACCCATGTTTTTGTCACGGAGGCAGTTCTTAAAAGTGACGGCGGGGACGGTCGCGGCCGTGGCCGTGGCGGACAATGTGCTGGCGCTGACCGCACTCCAGCCGGTCATCGAAGTCGGGAACCCGTTGGGAGACTATCCGGACCGGTCCTGGGAGCGGGTCTATCACGACCAGTATCGGTACGATTCATCGTTTACCTGGGTCTGTTCCCCGAATGACACGCATGCCTGCCGCGTGCGGGCCTTTGTCCGGAACGGCGTGGTGATGCGGGTCGAGCAGAATTACGACCACCAGACCTATGAAGATCTCTACGGCAACCGCGGGACCTTTGCCCACAACCCGCGCATGTGCTTGAAGGGGTTTACCTTCCACCGCCGGGTCTATGGCCCCTATCGGTTGAAAGGGCCGTTGATGCGCAAGGGCTGGAAGGAGTGGATGGACGCGGGCTCCCCGGAGCTCTCGTCGGAGGCGAAGCGCAAGTATAAGTTCGACGCCCGCTTTCTGGACGATATGCTGCGGGTGTCGTGGGATACGGCGTTCACCTATGCGGCCAAGGCCATGATCATCATTGCCACACGGTACAGCGGGGAGGCCGGCGCGCGGCGGCTGCGGGAGCAGGGCTATGCGCCGGAAATGATCGAGATGATGAAGGGCGCGGGTACGCGCTGCTTCAAGCATCGCGCGGGCATGCCGGTCCTCGGGATCATCGGCAAAATGGGCAACACCCGCATGAACGGGGGCGTCAACGCGCTCCTGGATACCTGGATCCGGAAGGTCGGCCCCGAACAGGCGCAGGGGGGCCGCTATTGGTCGAACTATACCTGGCACGGCGACCAGAATCCAGCCCACCCTTGGTGGTGCGGAGCGCAGGGGTCGGACATCGACCTTTCCGACATGCGGTTCTCCAAGTTGAACACGAGCTGGGGCAAGAACTTCGTCGAGAACAAGATGCCGGAAGCCCACTGGAAGCTCGAGTGTATCGAGCGGGGGGCCCGGATCGTCGTGATCACGCCGGAGTATAACCCGACCGCCTATCGGGCGGACTACTGGATGCCGCTCCGGCCCGCATCGGATGGCGCGATTTTCTTGGGCGCCATGAAGATCATCGTCGATGAGAATATGCACGACACCGACTTCTTGAAGGGCTTTACCGATTCGCCCATGCTCGTCCGCACCGACACCTTGCAATTCCTGGATCCGCGCGATGTGGTGGCGGACTACCAGTTCCCGGACTTCTCCAAGAGCTATTCGGGCCGGGTACAGTCGCTGAACCCGGCGCAGGTTGCGCGGCTCGGCGGCATGATGGTCTGGGATCTGAACAAGAAGCAGGCGGTCCCGCTGCACCGGGAGCAGGTCGGCTGGCATTATCAGAACAGTGGCATCGATGCCGCCCTCACCGGGACCTATCGCGTGAAGTTGCTCAATGGGCGCGAAGTCGATGCGATGCCGGTCTGGCAGATGTATTTGGTGCATTTCCAGGACTATGACCTGGACACCGTCCATCAGATTTGCCGGACGCCGAAGGATCTGTTGGTCCGCTGGGCCCGGGATTCCGGCTCGATCAAGCCCGCCGCCATTCACAACGGCGAAGGAACCTGTCATTATTTCCATCAAACTGTGAATGCGCGCGGAGCAGCGATGGTGCTCATCGTCACGGGCAACGTGGGCAAGTTCGGCACCGGGCAGCATACTTGGGCCGGCAACTACAAGGCGGGAACATGGACGGCAACACCCTGGTCTGGGGCGGGACTCGCGGTGCACACCGGGGAGGATCCCTTCAACATCACGCTCGATCCGAACGCGCACGGCAAGGAGATCAAGACCAACTCGTATTACTACGGCGAAGAGGTCGGCTACTGGAACCATGGCGATACCGCCTTGATCGTCAGCACCCCCAAGTATGGGCGCAAGGTGTTTACGGGCAAAACGCACATGCCGACCCCGAGCAAGTTCCGCTGGGTGGTCAATGTGAACGTGCTGAACAACGCCAAGCACCACTACGACATGGTCAAGAACGTCGATCCGAATATCGAGACCCTGATCTGTCAGGACATCGAGATGACCTCGGACGTGAACCATAACGATATCGCCTTCGCCGCGAACTCCTGGATGGAGTTCACCTATCCCGAGATGACGGTGACGGTGTCGAACCCCTGGATCCAGATCTGGAAGGGGGGGATCCGGCCGCTGTACGACACGCGGAACGACCTCGATACCTTTGCCGGGGTGGCGGCCAAGTTGTCGGATATGACCGGCGACAAGCGGATGCGCGACTACTTCAAGTTCGTCTACGAAAACCGCGTCGATGTCTATGCCCAACGGATGCTCGATGCCTCCAGTACCTTCTACGGCTACAGCGCCGATGTCATGCTGAAATCCGAAAAGGGCTGGATGGTCATGGTGCGGACCTATCCGCGTACGCCGTTTTGGGAAGAGACCAACGAGTCGAAACCCATGTGGACCCGAACCGGGCGGTATGAAAATTACCGAACCGAGCCGGAAGCGATCGAATATGGCGAAAACTTCATTTCACACCGCGAAGGGACGGAAGCGACCCCCTATCTGCCGAATGCGATCATGACCACCAACCCCTATGTCCGGCCGGACGATTACGGGATTCCGATCACGGCGCAGCACCATGACGATAAAACGGTGCGGAACATCAAGCTGCCGTGGCAGGAAATTAAGCGCCATGCGAACCCCTTGTGGGAGAAGGGCTACCAGTTCTACTGCGTCACGCCCAAGACCCGCCATCGGGTGCACAGCCAATGGTCCGTGAACGACTGGGTGCAGATTTATGAGTCGAACTTCGGCGATCCGTACCGCATGGACAAACGGACCCCGGGGGTGGGCGAGCACCAGCTGCACATCAACCCGCAGGCGGCGAAAGACCGCGGGATCAACGACGGCGACTATGTCTATGTGGACGGCAATCCGGTGGACCGGCCCTATCGCGGCTGGAAGCCCTCGGATCCCTACTATAAGGTGGCGCGCCTCATGATTCGGGCCAAGTACAATCCGGCCTATCCCTACCACGTCACGATGGCGAAGCACGCGCCCTACGTGGCCACGCCCAAGTCGGTCAAGGGCCATGAGACGCGCCCGGACGGCCGCGCCATTGCCGTGGACACGGGCTATCAGTCGAACTTCCGGTACGGAGCCCAACAGTCCTTTACGCGGAACTGGCTGATGCCGATGCATCAGACCGACTCGTTGCCCGGCAAGCATGCCATCGCCTGGAAGTTTAAGTGGGGCTATCAGGTCGATCACCATGCGATCAATACCGTGCCGAAGGAATGTCTCATCCGGATCACCAAGGCCGAAGACGGCGGGATCGGGGCTCGGGGACCCTGGGAGCCGGTGCGGACGGGCTTCACGCCGGGCCAAGAGAATGAGTTCATGATCAAGTGGCTCAAAGGCGAACACATCAAGATTAAAGTCTGAGGACGGTACGTGTGCCATGGGAATCGACGGCGAGGAATCGCGGTGAACGAAGAATGAGGAGGAACCACCATGCCTGAAGTGTATAACTGGCACCTGGGACGGAAGATGCTGTATCCCTACGAGGAGCGGCATCCGAAGTGGCAGTTTGCCTTTGTGTTTAATATTAACCGGTGTTTGGCCTGTCAGACCTGTTCGATGGCGGACAAGTCCACCTGGCTCTTCTCCAAAGGGCAGGAATACATGTGGTGGAACAATGTGGAAACCAAGCCGTACGGCGGGTACCCCCAGTTCTACGATGTGAAGATTACCCAGCTCATCGAGCAGGTGAACCCGGGGGGCCAGGTCTGGAACGTCCGGGTGGGCCGCAAGCACCATGCCCCCTACGGCGTGTTTGAAGGCATGACCATTTTCGACGCCGGGGCCAAGGTGGGGCAGGCGGCGATCGGCTATATTCCGACGGACCAGGAGTGGCGGTTCGTGAATATCTACGAAGACACGGCCACCTCGATGCGCGCCCTCGTGGAAGGCATCGATAAGACCGGGTTCTCCCGGGACGAACCGTGGAAGATGACGGGCAGTAGTCTGCCGGAGCACGAGACCTTCTTCTTCTATCTCCAACGGATTTGCAACCACTGCACGTATCCCGGGTGCTTGGCAGCCTGCCCCCGCAAGGCGATCTACAAGCGGCCCGAAGACGGCATTGTCTTGATCGACCAGAATCGGTGCCGGGGGTACAAGAAGTGTGTCGAACAATGTCCCTACAAGAAACCGATGTATCGCGGCACCACGCGCGTCTCGGAGAAGTGCATTGCCTGCTATCCGCGCATTGAAGGGAAGGATCCGCTGACCGGGGGCGAGCCGATGGAAACCCGCTGTATGGCGGCCTGTGTCGGGAAGATCCGCATGCAGAGTCTCATGCGCATCGGCGACGATGGCCTGTGGGCGGAAGATCGGTGGCATCCGCTCTACTACACCATTCGTGTCGAGCAGGTGGCGCTGCCCCTGTACCCGCAGTGGGGCACGGAGCCCAATGGCTACTACATCCCCCCGCGGCATAGCCCCCGCGGCTATGCGCGCCAGATGTTCGGCCCGGGCGTGGATAATGCCATTGAAAAGTATCTGGTGCCCAGCCGGGAACTCTTGGCCGTGCTCCAGCTCTGGCGCGCCAGCCAGCAGATCGTCTTCCGGTACGATGTCATTCCGGGCCCCAAAGTGTTCGAAACCCAGATCCACGGGAAACGGTTCGAGATGTACAACGATACCGTGCTGGGCTTCAACAAGTCGGGGAAGGAAGTGGCGCGGATTCAGGTCGAAGAGCCGATCTACATTCGGCCCGCCGAACGCGTCAACTGGTTGTAGGCGTCGGCGCGACCAGCGCGTGACAAGGGGCGGAGTTCCTCGGGGACTCCGCCCCTTCTATTTGACCCAAGCTTTTTGAGTCTTCACCAGTCTTTCGACTCAGGCTTTGGTTGCTTCTTCTGCGCACTTGACGTGCTCCAAGAGGTCCAGTAGAGTTGCTGGTGTCTACGGTTCCTCTAACACAAGCTGGGGTATCATCGGCGTGACCTCTAGTCAGCAACCATCTGTCCCATTTGCTGCGCAAGCCATACCTTTCGACGAGTTTCTGGCTTCAGGAAAACTCCCGGAAGGCTACCTCACCAGCGAATATCTTGCTCAACAATTTGTTGAACGCCTCGTGCACTATGTGCTCAGTGTTCCAATCGGCAGCTTTACCATGGCTAATTTGGGGCAGCTCCTTGAACAGATCGACTCTCGTACACAGGTCCTTTTCTTCAAACGTCTCAAAGAAACTAGCCCCGAGAGTCTCAAAGATTTCGCCCCGCTCTATTACGGATTCATGAACGAGTTTCATGATCTCCTGTTTACCTAGCCCAACAATTTTTTCCTTGTCACCTTGGCATTCTCATGTATAATCAGACGGTTGATATTTTGTGCAAAGGAGCGACATGAATCCTACCCTACAGCGAGCAGTGACCAGCTTTTATAATCTCATCTACGAGGCCCAGACATTTGCCACCACGATGTCACGGATTGACACCGCAGAACAGGAACATTACGCCGGGCGGATCGAAGGGTTAAATTGGGTACTTGATCGCTGCCAAGAGCTCGAAGACATGGATGCGAACCTGACGCCTTCATCCCTGCAGCGAGTTCTCACGGAGGTTAAATCCGATCTTGACCACGAATTATCGGTGCAGCGGCGAGAAAAAGGACGTCGCGCGGACGGACGAGAGGAGGCTCTCAATTTTGTAGCTGATTATTTATCGAGTCTGATCACAGCAACAGACATTGAGTCAGCCAAGACACCGACAACGTGACATTCCCGTCTCCAACAGGCTTCTCGTCCAAGTTTCACTTGCCGCCTCTTATGACGCATCGGCGATCATTAAGATGATGCAAGAGAGGACCATTTTCGCACTGTGCCTTGGTGTGGTCATGCATGAACCTAACCTTTGGCCAGGAGTACGACAGGTTTCTATGGTTTGTTGCGCGGACTAGCCGTCTATGCGCTGGTGCAAACAAGGCGAGGGGTTTGAAAACTACTCCGGCACACCCCCAAGTTTCTGTCGAAGGATGGACCAAATGCCTTATCGTGAACAGGCGAGCAGGCGGAGGCCTGACTCTCGGTATTAACCTCTCCGTCTCAATCTACATCTACATGTGGAATTATTTCATGTCAGGCCGCCCACGTAGACTGACGAACCAAACTTTGCCGACTAGTCTATCCCCCAGGACGGCTCGACAGCCAGGACCGGATGCCTCTAAACAACCGGACCAATTCAGATCATTGAATGCCTCGTTGCTCTATTGTCCTTCCTGCCGAGTGGCAACCCCAACAAGAGAGCGACTCTTGCTCGTGCTTCCTAGTGGGAATCTGTACGAATATCTCTGCCAGTACTGTGGGACGTCGACCGGCTCCAAGACCGACAGCATATAAGCGCCTGCGCCTCTGTTGTGTCTTAACGACAATCGAGGTGAGACAGGTCTTTCCCCCTCATCATGTATGAAACATGAACGCTCGGATGAATCGTGCCAACTAGAAATTTGCCGAAGAAATCGGCTGTCAACCAGCCCTGCTAGATCATCCCTTCCAGGGGAATACCTTCTTCGATGAGCATGACAGGAATGTCTTCACGGATAGGATACAGAACCTTCCGATCGTCTCTGATCAACCCTCCATCGAGGGGTTCTGCAACCGGCTTATTCGCTTTATTTTTCAATTGCCCACGGCTCACAGCCTCATTCAACTTAGCAATCAACGCTGCATCGGCCAACTTCACATCTTGTTTCGTTTCGGGGCAACAAAGAATGTCGAGAAGATCCTTGTCGATATTGACCGGACGCCTTGCTTCTGTACGTTCCGTCATAACGCATCTCCATGGTAAACCCGACCGATACGATAAGGCTCGATAGAATAGATCACCGAGACTGATGAGATCAAGACTCGGGTGTAGACGCTATTTCTGGTAATGGTTTCTGCTACACTGCAAATCTTGCTTGATTGTATCGAAGGAAACAAGCAGCGATGTCAAAAGCTTTATGGAAATACTCCTTGGCCGGATTGTTGGTCCTCGTGCCGGCCTGGGTCACATTCTTGATCCTTTCCACACTATTTCACACACTCAACGAATTGATCCACGACCTCCCTTGGAATATCGGAGCCCGACAAAGTCCCGGACTCAGCCTCGTTCTGTTTCTGGTCCTTGTTGTCATTGTCGGCGCGATCGCTACCCATGTAGTCGGGCGGCGCATCATCATTCAGGTAGAACGGTGGATTGAACGCGTCCCATTGGTCCGCAGTGTCTACATTATCATCAAAGGAATGACCGATCTTCTTAATTTCCGTTCTCGTTTCGGGCGCAGCACCGTAGTGGCCTTTCCGTTTCCTCGAGACGGTCTCTGGGCGATCGGTTTTGTGATGGGCACCGCACCGCCGGCGCTGCAAGTCGCACCAGAAACAAGTTTACTCATGGTCTTTGTACCCACGGCCATCCATCCGTTCACCGGCTTCCTTGCGTTTGTCCCCCGGCCACAGCTGCGTCCGATCAATCTGCCACCGGAAGATGCCATCAAGATGGAGTGTACCGCCGGTTTATTTAAGCCGGAAACCGGATGGCTACAAAGCCCAAAGACAATGGTCTGAGACCCATGTCAGTCCTCGACCACTTGAAGATCCGACAGGCCAGGCCAGAAGATGCGGCGACAATCGTGTCGTTCAGTGCAGCCATGGCCCTTGAAACAGAAGGCCGTCGACTCGATCTCGACCGGCTGTACCTCGGAACCATTGCCCTTCTTGAATCTCCCAATCGTGGGTTTTTCATGGTCGCAGAATTGGAGCGGGCCGATGATCGCCAGCTGCTGGGGCAGCTGCTAATCACCTATGAATGGAGCGATTGGCGCAACGGCGCATTTTGGTGGATTCAGAGTGTGTATGTTGACCCCTCCTGGCGTCGCCAGAGCGTCTTTCGCCGGATGCATGAAACCGTGATGGCCGCCGCCAAGACAAGCTCGAACGTCTGCGGGGTCCGTCTGTATGTTGAAGAGAGCAACAGCGCTGCGCAAGCAGTATATCGTAAAGTGGGACTCACTCCATCATCCTATGCCATATTTGAAACAGATTTTGTTCTGGCACGCCAAAAGGCTTTAGTTGATCGTCCAACCGAAGCTTAGAAAAAGGAGTGATTGTGTTATTTTTCAAGCCGCTGGCAGGTATCGTCCTCATCTTGGCCCTGGTCCTAACTCAAGGCTGTATCGTGACTAGGGGAACGATTGGCGAGCCGCTTCAAGAAGAAGCCATCTCGGCCATCAAGAAAGGTACGACGACCATGGCGGAAGTCGTCTCATCGCTCGGTGCCCCGGATCGGATTGTCAGAGGCAACGATCGAGAGATCTTTCACTATTATTACTATGACGGGAAATCGCCCGCAATGTTACTCCTGTTGCTGAACTTCATCCGCATGGACATCAAGAGCGATAATCTCTACGTGTTTTTCAATAGGAACGGGATAGCCGAAGAAGTGGTCTACGGCAAACGAACCGGTAACACAAAATTCCGACTGTGGCCCTTTGGTGACTGACGTGGAGGCACGTTTTCCCGCAATCAGGTTGGTCGCTGCCACGCTCTGTCTCCTCCTCTGTACCGGATGCACCGTCCGCCGAGTGGTCTTCAACGACGTCGTGACCAAGGAACAGGTCAATTTTATTCGTGTCGGGCAGACGACGCTACCCGAGCTAGCCGATCACATTGGAGCCCCTGATGATGTCGCAGAGTCTGATTACGGGTTTGTGGCGCTCTATAATTGGAGCGATACCAAGTCTGCGGCCCTGGACTTCGGTGCCATCCCCCGTCTGTTCTTCGGCCCCTTTGTCCCGACGATGACCCTGACTAAAACCGGGATCACACCGGAGCAATTGCAGGTGGTGTTCGATCCCCAGTGGACCGTGCGAGCCTACGGATTTTCCCGACGAACCACGGATGAACCAGTCGTTTGGTTCTGGCCCTTCTAGGGCGATGCTCCCATCCTGAATTGCCGGACATATCTAAGCCCGCTATAATCGCCCCCATGATTCCTTCATCTGATCCAGATTCCATCAACCCCGCCGCAGAGTCCTCCTCCTACATTCCTGCCGATCGCGACACAGAGTTTCTCCAGCGGGACGAACTCCGTCCCCTCCGCATCGGGATCGAACTGTTGAAGCCGGAGTTGATTCAGCGTGAACAGGGGATCCAATCGACCATCGTCGTCTTCGGGAGTGCGCGGCTACAAGAACCAGCCGCCGCCAAGTGTGCGCTTTACCTCGCGGAGGAGGAAGCGGCTCGGTCTCCCAATGATCCAACACATCAGCACAAGGCGGCGATCGCGCGACGACAACTTGCCCTCTCAAAATATTATGACGTGGCGCGTGAATTCGGCCGGCTGGTGTCGTCGACCTGCCAGGTCGATGGCCGCTGCGACTACGTCATTGTCACTGGCGGAGGGCCCGGTGTCATGGAGGCCGCCAACCGAGGGGCTGCGGATGTGAATGCAAAATCCATCGGCCTCAATATCACCCTCCCTCACGAACAGCACCCCAACCCCTACATTACACCGGAGCTGAGTTTTCAGTTTCGCTATTTCGCCATCAGGAAAATGCACTTTTTAATCCGCGCCAAGGCGCTCGTCGCCTTTCCTGGAGGGTTCGGAACTCTCGATGAGCTATTCGAGACGCTGACACTCCTCCAAACGGGCAAGACCGAAAACGTGCTGGTCGTGCTGGTCGGGCGTGACTTTTGGGAGCGCCTGATCAACTGGCAATGGCTCGTCGAGAATGGGCTGATCGGGCAGGAAGATCTGCGGCTCTTTCACTATGCCGAGACGGCTCAGGAAGCCTGGGACCTGATCAGTCGCCACAATGGAGTGCCTTCATTATGAAGCTCTCCTTCCACGGCGCGGCGCGATCCGTCACCGGAAGTCGCCACATGGTCGAAACACCCGGTTGCAGCATGTTGCTGGATTGCGGGATCTTTCAGGGGCGCCGAGAGGAGGCGCTTCGTCAGAATCAGGACTTGGGGTTCGATCCAAAATCGATTAGAGCCGTCTTGCTGTCCCATGCCCATGTCGACCATTCCGGCGCCTTACCGGTGCTTCCGAAGCAAGGATTCTCAGGAAAGGTCTATCTCACCAGAGCTACCGCCGATTTGACAGAACTCATGCTCGAAGATTCGGCTCATGTGCAGGCCAGTGATTGCAGCTACGTCAACAAGAAGGAACGTCGGAGGGGAAAGACCTGTATCCGATCCTTATACAATACCGATGACGTCCGTAAGCTAGTCCGGCGATTCGAGGGCATACGATACGGAGACCTGCTCAAGATTGCCCCGCGCGTCACGGCATCCTTTCACGATGCCGGCCATATCTTAGGGTCGGCGGCCATTCGGGTGAAATACACGGCACGAGGCAATACGACCACTTTGCTCTTCAGCGGCGATCTTGGCCGTTCTAACATGCCCATTCTTCGTGATCCTGAGCCACCACAGTCATGCGACGTATTGATTCTTGAATCGACCTACGGTGATCGCCTGCACGAGGCTGATCGAGCGGTCATGAAACAACAGGCACTGGACCTCCTCACTCATGCCAAAACCTACAAGAGCAAGATTATCGTCCCGGCATTTGCCGTTGGTCGGACCCAGGACTTGGTTATGCGGATCAAAGAACTTGTCAGCGAGGGCCGCCTCGATCCCATCCCGATTTATATCGATTCCCCACTGGCCTCACGGGCTACGGAAGTATTTCGACGTCACCCGGAATGCTACGATGAGGAAACCATCAAAACTTTCACCTCTTCCGGCGACCTCTTCGCCTCCCGCTATATACATTTTGTCTCATCGCCGGAAGACAGCAAGCGATTGAACAGTATGAAGGGCCCCTGCGTCATCATCTCCGCCTCCGGCATGTGCGAAGGCGGCCGCGTCGTGCACCATCTCAAGCACGCGATTCAGGACGAAGCGAACGTGATCGTCTTTGTGGGTTTTCAAGCCGAACATACCCTCGGGCGCAAACTCGTCGAAGGGTGGGATGTCGTCCCGATCTTCGGCGTACCCATTCCGCGCCGGGCCCAGGTCGTCAAGTTCAACGGGCTCTCGGCCCATGCGGATCGCCAGGACCTCCTGGCCTACGTGCGGGCAATCAACCCGGCTCCCGCTAAGATTTTTCTAGTACATGGTGAAGAAAAGCAGGCGCTTTCGCTGGCCGCTGCCATTCAGGCGGAACATTCCCAGATTGAGGTCACTGTCCCCCATGTCGGATCGAGCCATGAAGTCTAACGGCATCGCCCGCCCGACAATTCCACTGCTGATACTGGCCATGGGGATTTGTTTAGTCGCGTCTTTTTCTGCCCAAGCCGGTGAGCCGGAAGAACCTCGGGTGCGAGCTCGTGCGCTTGGCATCGTCGTCGGCTCCTATGCCCCGGGACCGCTCAACGCGATCACCGACGTGGCTGGCGTCACTGTGGGCCAAACCACCCTCATCTATGGTGACGGGCCTCTCAAGCCCGGGCTCGGCCCAATACGAACCGGCGTGACGGTCGTGGTCCCTCGCGATAACGTGTGGCACAAGAAAGTGCCTGCTGGGTCGTTCGTCCTCAATGGGACTGGTGAGATGACCGGCCTTGCCTGGATCAGTGAATCGGGCTTTCTCGAATATCCGATCGCTCTCACCAATACGTTGAATGTGCCGCGAGTGGCCAACGGGGTCATGAGCTGGATGATCGCGCGTTATCCGGAGATCGGCATTACCGACGATACCCTGACACCAGTGGTCGCCGAATGCGACGATGGGCGACTTAATGACATCCAAGGGCGGCATATCTCGGAATTGGATGTGATGAGCGCGCTCAACGGCGCCTCCTCCGGAGTTGTGCAAGAAGGATCTGTCGGTGCCGGAACAGGCATGGTGTCCTATGGATTCAAGGGGGGCATCGGGACCTCGTCACGGCGATTACCAGAGACTGAGGGTGGTTATACGACCGGTGTGCTCGTCAATGCGAACCATGGGCGACGGTCTGAGCTCCTCGTGGGCGGTGTCCAGGTCGGACGACTCTATGAGACCGTGCCTCCCGTCGCGCAGGCTCCTGCGCCCGGGCAAAGTGAAGGCTCGATCATCATCGTCATTGCCACCGATGCTCCCCTCGATAGTCGGCAGCTCACTCGGCTTGCGAAACGTGCCGCACTTGGACTAGCGCGCACAGGCTCCACCGCGCGACACGGAAGTGGAGATTTCATGCTGGCTTTCTCCACCGCGAACATCGTCCCTCACTACCCCAAAGAGCCGACGTTTCAGCAGACGCACCTCGCTGACACACATTTGAACCCATTGATCACGGCGACGGTCGAAGCCACAGAAGAAGCCATTCTCAACGCACTGACCATGGCGACGACGGTGGTGGGGCGCGACGACCACCGCGTCGAGGCTATTTCCCTTGCTAGGCTCCGTGCCATACTTGATCGTCAGGCTAAGTAACTGCGAAAAATATATTGCCCCGAGGCTGGAAGATTCTCTCACTTGCATTTCACTCTCTAGCCTCGCTATCCTCTCGCGACTCTCTTGTATCTGGAGGATAAGCATGAACGAGTACCAACTCGGTGGTAGTCTGAGTCTCATAACTGCCCTAGGAAAAACAAATGCGTTCGCCGAGTTTTTGCAAACCCGTATGGTCCGTGCCGTGGAGACAGAAGATCCTGCAGAACTGCACTATCTCCTGGCCCAACTCGACGACTACCATTCCTATTTGTGGCGCTATTATAAGAAGCTGGCTAAGGACCGCCCAGAACGGATGGACCCAGGGGTCTAGCAGGATGCTGGAAAAGTCCGCCAGCAGTGTGCTCGAAACCCATGAAGCGTATTTCGTCATTCGCGCATGACGGGTCTGAAATTTTATCTTCGCGAGTCGCGCCTGTCGCGCACGCCGTGCGCGTCTCGCTCACAATTCAGGAACGACGCAGTCGGCCTTTTTGAGTATCCTGCTAATCTGTCGGCAACCGTGGGGAAATATATTCGTACCATAATGGCTAATTCAAAAAGCATGACCACTCCGGCCACGCTTCAATTCGCAACCGCACTTTCGCGCAAGACCGATACTGAAGCTGCCATCCGCGATCTCGCAGATGCCATCTTGATGCAAATCGGCACGGCTCCCATCGATCTGGCCTTCGTTTTCTTTTCCGCCCACCACGCGACCAACACCTCCATGATTTCCGGCATGCTGCAGAGAGAATTGCGGGCGAAGGTCTGTCTGGGCTGTTCCGGTGAAGGTGTCATCGCCGGTTCCGAAGAGATTGAAACCGCAGCCGCCCTGACCGTCTGGGTCGCATGCCTCCCTAATGTCAAACTGACTCCGCTGCAGCTTTCTGTGTCTCAGTTACAGGACCAGATCCGCATGCCCGGGTGGCCGGATCCTGGACTCGAGGATTCGACCTTTCTCTTTCTCGCCGATCCATTTTCCACGCCAATGCAGGAAGTCTTGTCCCTCATGAACGACCGATACCCTCATGCCAAAGTTGGCGGGGGCCTTGCCGGCGGAGGCCAGGATTCTGGAGAAAATCGACTGCTCCTCAATGATCAGACCTTCGACGGAGGCGTGGTGGGAGTGCAATTCACTGGGCCAATCGCCGTGCGAACCGTGACCTCACAAGGCTGTCGTCCGATCGGCGAGCGGTTCGTCGTGACGAGAGCGGAGCAAAACCTGATCTATGAGCTTGGCGGCGTCTCGGCCTTGAAACGGCTTCAGGACGTCTTCGAATCTCTGGGGGGCACCCAGCGCCGCGATGCACACCGCGCATTGCATCTGGGCATCGTGATCGATGAACACGGTAGTCATTTCGAGCGGGGCGACTTCCTCGTTCGAAACCTCATTGGAGCGGATCAACAGGCCGGAGCCGTTGCGATAGGAGACGTTGTTCAGGAAGGCCAGACCGTACAGTTCCACCTTCGCGATGCGAAGTCCGCAAGCGATGACTTGCACGTTTGCCTGGCTGCGGATCGAGCGAAGCATAGCTCCCCCCCACTGGGAGCTCTCCTGTTCAGCTGTTGCGGGCGTGGAGAAGGACTTTTTGGCCACCCCCATCACGATAGCGGGGCCGTGCAAGAGCGGCTCGGCTCCATTCCGACCGCGGGGTTTTTTGCCCAAGGCGAGATCGGTCCGGTCGGAGGGCGCAATTTTCTGCACGGTTACACGGCAAGTGTGGTCATTTTCTCCGAGCCTGACTCCTTCAGGGAACATGAGTGAGGCCCCACCTTCATTCACGGAGTCTCGAACAGGATCGCAGGCTCAGACGCTGGCAAGCGTTCCCATGCACAATAATTACTTTACTCTGTTGTCGTCCATCATCGTGGTTGGATGACCGACGATCAGGAAAGGAGCAGATATGCCGTTTCAGGAAGCAGGTGCCCAAGGGAATGAAGTCACGACATCATCTGGGCTGCAGTATGTCGAACTCACAATTGGAACCGGAGCAACAGCAGAGGCGGGACAGACCGTCAGCGTGCATTACACAGGCTGGCTAGAAAATGGGAAGAAATTTGACAGTTCCGTAGACCGGGGCCAGCCGTTCTCTTTTCCACTTGGCGCTGGACGAGTTATCAAGGGATGGGACGAGGGCGTCAAGGGCATGAAAGTGGGAGGGAAACGCAAGCTGACCATTCCTTCCAAGCTTGGTTATGGCGCACAGGGTGCTGGTGGCGTCATCCCACCGAATGCCACCTTGATTTTCGATGTTGAGTTGCTCGGTGTCCGATGATTGAGCCGACACGTACGCCAGCACGGCCATGATGCGGCAGACTCCTCTCATCCAGCAACATCGCGCAAGCGGCGCCAAACTTGTCGATTTCGCGGGCTGGGAGATGCCCATCCAATACAGCGGTGTCGTGGACGAGTACCATACTGTCCGTTCCCATGTCGGGCTCTTCGACGTGAGCCATATGGGACGGGTGCGGATCGCCGGAGCCGGTGCTCTCTCCTTCCTCCAGCGAGTCACCACCAACGACGTCGGCAAAATCTCCGTTTCTCAAGCCCAGTATTCCATGGTCTGCAACGAGAACGGCGGCATCAAAGACGACATCTTCGTCTATCGGCTTGGCCCTGACGAGTTCCTCTTGTGCGTGAATGCCTCAAACCGCGAGAAGATCCTGTCGTGGCTGCAATCCCAACTTGCCCAAGACAAGACGGTTCGCCTTGAAGACCAGTCAGTCGAATTGTCCCAGATTGCCGCTCAAGGTCCCAAATCTCGCGAGTTGCTCATGAGTCTAGGCGGGACGGCGCTTGAAGGGCTCAAGCTCCATCACACCTGTGATGCTACGATCGGCGGCCTATCCTGCTTGCTGGCCAGAACCGGCTACACCGGTGAACTGGGTTATGAGATTTACATCGACGCAGATAAGATCGGGCGACTCTGGGATCTGCTTATTGACAAGGGCCAGGCCTGGGGACTCAAGCCGGCGGGGCTCGGCGCGAGAGATCTCCTTCGGTTGGAGATGGGCTATCTGCTCTATGGCAACGACATGGGCGAAGACACGACGCCACTCGAAGCCAATGCAGACTGGACTGTCAACTTTCAGAAAGGCGAATTCATCGGCAGCCAGGCGCTTCGGGCACAGAAACAGGTCGGAGTCGCTCGTCGATTCGTCGCTTTCGAACTCATGGAGAAAGCCGTGCCTCGCCACGGATTCAGAATCTTCGATCCCACGACATCCCAACCCATCGGCGAAGTCACCAGCGGCAATCTCTCGCCGCTCCTACAAAAAGGTATCGGGTTGGGCTATGTGCCTGCGCGCTTTGCGGAGCCCGGCACCTCCATCCTGATCGAAATCCGTAGCAAAAGCGTTCCCGCACAGATCGTCAAAGCCCCGTTCTATAAGAAGCCAAAGGCGGAGAGCCTATAGCGTATGGCTCATGGCACAAGCATGACCAGGGGTTATGTCCTTTCTCTCTCGTGCTATAAGCCATTGGCCATTAGCTATCTGCACCCATGACCAAGAACATTTACACAGGCATTGTTGTGAACTTAAATGTCGACACCGTCATGCTGCCCAATGGCCTCACGGTCGACCTGGAAGTCGTGCGCCATCCCGGAGCGGCTGCGGTGGTTCCACTGAAAGACGATGGCACGGTCATCTTGATCAGGCAGTTCCGCCATGCGGCAGGGGGGTTCATCTACGAAATCCCTGCGGGGAAACTTCATCCTGGCGAGGATCCCAGAGTCTGCGCGGCACGAGAACTTGAAGAAGAAGTCGGATACCAAGCCGGCAGGCTCGAGCTCCTCTCCAGTATTTTCACCGCGCCGGGGTTCACCGACGAAGTCATCCACATCTACAAGGCGACTGGGTTGACGACGGGGAAGCAACAGCTCGACCGTGATGAGGTCCTCGAGGTGATTGAGATGCCTCTACTGGAAGCGATCAGAATGATTGAGACCGGGGCGATCAAGGATGCAAAGTCGATCGTGGGACTACAAGCAGTCTATCTTTGGAGCAGCACCAGATAAGAAGAATGCACCAGGGGTCTCCCACTTTAGGCGGGAGACCCCTTAAGCCAGCTAGCCTCGCAAAAGAAAAGGCGATTACTTGCCGCCCTTCTCGTCTTTCTTCTTCTCTTCGCCGAACGTATCGGTGTACTTGCCGCCCTTCTCGTCTTTCTTCTTCTCTTCGGCGGACACGACGTGGCCGCCCTTCTTCTCTTCCTTCTTCTTCTCTTCTGCGAAAGAAGGAGCGCTGAACGTCACTGCCACTGCCACTGCCATGATTGCCATCAACATGCTCTTCATAATAAATCACCCTCCGTTAATGTTTGAAGTCTGTGCCATTCATCGGCACTTGCCGAGAGTAAACAGCAAGCTTGATGCCGTATTGTTTGCGTCTATGTATCATTATATTTATCAATATGTTACACATGTTTCTCGGGTCAGACCCCAATGATTTGACCTTTGTTTTTCTGTGGCGAAATTGCTGAAGGTTGGCCAAATCGCCTCAACGCCGGGATGGCATATCCCAGTTGAGACGGGGTATGACAGGTCAGGCACTCAACTTGGAAAAATCGATGAGGAGAACCGTTATACGGCCATCACAAGGGACTCTCTCTCGCCAATGGCTCACTGATCACATTAGGCCAGGAGCCCGTATCCTCTTTGTCGGCATCAATCCGGGCCTTCGTTCAGCTGCTACTGGACATCATTTTGCCGGGTACTCGAACCGTTTCTGGAGACTCTTGTTTGAGTCGAAGCTCACGCCAGAGCTATTTACGCACCAAGACGATTGGCGTCTTCCGGATTGGGGGCTTGGCCTGACAAACATCATCCAACGGCCCAGTGTAGGGATCGATGTGCTCAAGCCGCGAGAATATATAGCTGGCAGGAAGAGGCTCATCGCCACAGTAAAACACTATTACCCTCACACAGTTGCCCTGCTTGGAGTCACGATCTATCGTGCGTTATTCCTAGAATACCGGACCGGACAGGTCAGTCTTGGGCTGCAGGCCGAGACCTTGGCTGGCTGCCCTGTCTTTGTCTTGCCAAATCCCAGCGGTCGGAATGCCCATTATTCATATCGAACCATGCTCAGGGCGTTCCGCGCCCTGCGCAATGCGACAAACAAGCCTGTTCAGGGTGCGAGGAAGGGAGTGATCTCGGCAGGCTCCCAGAGCCAGCTGTAGCAAATTTCTCACAAGCTATGATATACCCGCCACTGTGAACTGGCATTTGGTATATGGAGCGCTGAATCTCGCAGGTTCCGCTTGTAGGTTCCCCTTTAACTGGTAGAGAAAGATGAAGTATACACTCCTTGCTCTGTTTGGCTGCTTGGCCCTGGCAGCCCCCAATGCCCTCTTGGCCCAGCAATCATCTCAGGTATTGACCAATAGAGCGATGACGGAGTGCTACGAGGGCCGTGTCGCTCAAGACCGAGCCAGCCGAGTCGGCCATTTTGAGAAAGGCCAGGCCCTGGGAGAGCAGGCGGTGGCTTTGGACGATCGATCTGCCGATGCCCACTTCGCCCTGTTTTGTAATTTGGGCGAATTAATGAGGGTCGATGGGGAATTGAACATCACATCGATGCTGAGCTTCCGCCGCGTGACGAAAGAGCTTGACCGGACACTGGAACTCGCCCCTGATCATCTTGACGCCATGTCGGCTAAAGGGACTTTCCTTCTCAGACTTCCTTCCCTGCTTGGTGGGGACAGAGAAAAGGGCGAGAAACTACTCCGGTATGTACTTCTGAAATCACCGCAGTCGGTTAATGCTAGGCTCAGCCTGGCCAAGAGCTATTGTGCCGATGGTCGCCACAGTGAGGCCCTCTCCCTCGCCTCCGAAGCGTTGGATATCGCTCAAGCCCAACGTTTTGATGATTTCGCGCCTGAAGCGGCAAAAGTATTGGCTCAGCTCCGGACCAACGCCACCAAAGCAAATTAGTCTCTCTCCCACTGTCCTCCTGGCGCCAGGTATTAAACCATGCTATCTTCAGCCCCCAAGCAGGGTGCGTACTCGTCTCTTCTTCTACTGTGCGCTTCATGAGATACACGGTTAGGTTTTTCACCATCCTACCAGGGGCATACCATGTTGCTTGACGGTAAAAAGGGGCTCATCATCGGCGTAGCGAATAAACACAGCATCGCCTGGGCCATTGCGCAATCAGCAGCAAGCCAAGGGGCACAACTTATCTTCAACTATCAGAACGAGCGATTAAGAGAAAACGTTGAGGAGCTTGTTGCCACCATGTCTGGTGCGAAATCCTTTCCATGCGATGTCGGAGACGACGCCCAGATTGCCGCCCTGATGCAAAACGTACAAAAAGAAGTCGGCACGCTCGACTTTCTGGTTCATTCGGTGGCTTTCGCGCCGCGCGAAGAACTCACAGGCCAGTTCGTCAATACCTCCCGCCAGGGTTTCGCGATGGCCTTGGATGTCAGCGCCTATTCGCTCGTTGCCGTGACGAAAGCGGCCCTGCCGTTGATGACCGACGGCGGCTCCGTCGTCACGCTGACCTACCTCGGAGCGGAGCGGGTCGTGCCTCACTACAACGTCATGGGGGTTGCCAAGGCAGCGCTCGAAGCAACCGTCCGTTATCTGGCTTACGACCTCGGCCCAAAAAACATCCGGGTGAATGCCATCTCTGCCGGCCCCATCAAAACCCTCGCCGCCCGTGGCGTCTCCGGCATCAGCAAGATGGTGGATCACCACCGAGAGTTCGCACCGCTCCGGCGCGCAACGGAGCAAGGCGAAGTCGGCGACACGGCATTATTTTTGGTCAGCCCGCTAGGACGTGGAATTACCGGCGAGGTGATCTACGTGGATGGAGGATATCATATCCTGGGGTCGCTCGCGTCGGTCGAGTGATTCGTCATAACGTCAATCGTCATCCGTCAATCGCAGTACAGCAACAGCACAAAAAATCATCGGTTTCTTCCCGTTTAACGAATGACGATTGACGCCCCTACCCTACTCCAGCGTTCGCCTGAGGGTTTTTAACTTCCCCCGCTTCGTCTTACTCTCCAACCGCCGTTGCTTCGAACCCTTCGTCGGCTTCGTGGCTCTGCGCTTCTTGCGCGGGATAGCCACGCTCCGAATGAGTTCGATCAATCGTGTGAGTGCATCTTCTCGATTCTGCTCCTGGCTCCGATACTGCTGGGCCTTAATGGTGATTACGCCCTCTTCTGAGATGCGGTGATCTTTTAATTTCAACAATTCTTCCTTATAGAACGGAGGCAATGACGAGCCAGAAATATCGAACTGTAAATGAATCGCGGACGAGACTTTGTTCACGTTCTGTCCACCGGCACCCTGAGAACGCATCGCATGGATGTCGATCTCAGAGTCGGGTATGGTGACGTGTGATGAGATGTGCAACACTAAAATGTCAGCCTTTCCCCGTTATCCTACTTAAGCCATTGCTTTGAGAGTGCATTAACCAATGACTTGCCATTGACCTGATAAATGTTATTGCCGTCGCGGATCAAACAGTTGATTCCCACCTTGCCGAGAAGAGTTTCGACCTCGGAGAGATCGCCGGTTTTCCTAACATCTGCAGGAACAACTAGGAATAGCCTCGTCTCTGTGTTCCCAAAGTAATGTCGATAGACAATCAATTGACCGATCCCCGCATAGAGTTGATCGCCCAGGTCTGTCTTTATCTCGAATATCGAAACCAATTTGTTGCCTTGGAGTATCCCTAAATCAATTTTGTTGTCTAATACAACTCGGCAACGACTCCGGTCCAAAACTTCAAGAAGTTTTCTTTTTAGCGCAGCCTGGATCGGTCCATGGCGATACTCCTGTGAGATACTTGAAGCGGTTACTATTCTTTCAATCTTTTTTGGAAAACGTAGTTTATCTCTCCAGCGGTGCGTTGCATTGGCTCCCCGACTTTGCCCGGTCCAGCTTTCCTTAAGACCAAGCACCTCATCTGTAAACGTTGAGAGTTGATCTACAATGTCAGAGTTTACTGGTCCAACCGGAATCACCCAGGATTCGACTTCTGAATCCTGAATCTTCACTCGCCATTTTTCAAAATGTTCATGGACCCTGTCCTTCGGTATCCTGCTCTTGGCGATGGTAAATCCGTTGCCTCGATGACATAAAACAAATGAACCGGGACCTGCTATACAGAAGCAACCGTTTACGCTGCGATTAGGATTTCTATTAGCCGTAGGAATATTGACTTCGACATCTGGCACCATTACAGACTTGAGGGGTTTTCGTGAGATTAAAATTGGCGTGCGAGTTTTCCAGATTTTATTGGAGCCGATTGCCACAGTCAGAGGATCGCTTCCCTTTCTGTGCCAAGTTGGCAACTTCTCACCACCTCCCCCTGGGAAGTTCCACATCTGCATAACGGGACTCCCAAGTCCACTTTTCAGGTACTTGTGCAGTTTAGATAACCCTTCATTTACTTCTGAGGAACTTACCGAAACTCTCATGGCTCACCTCCAGTAAGGCCTGAATACTCAATCGTATCTAACTGGCCAGCCCAGCCATTCTTTCATATACCATCTCTGAGCAACAAGCAGCTGGTTGCTTGCCTGCACGATGTTATGAAGGGAACGGGGACCTATCGAGGCTCTGTCACGAAGGAACACGGAAACTGACCGAGTCGCTAGGGAGTCCGAAGGATTCCGCCCGGCAGAGATCGGGGGATCAATCCGACAGGTACGGCGGCGGTCATCCTCTGTGGCACGGTAGAAGTTCAATGGCCCTCACATCTAGGGCAACAGAAGAACACCGCGCAGGATGCTCAAAAAGGCCGTCCAGCAAGGCCGCAACGAGCGAAGAGGCGAAGGGCCGTACGCTTCGGTACGTTGAGCTTCTGAGCGAAGCGAGAACGCCGCTGGCGGAATTTTTCAGCATCCTGCTGGAGCACGCGCCTGTGGCTAGGCAGAACGATAACTGAAGTCGATTGGAAGTTTAGGAAAGTTCCGGCAGGCGATCGATAATTCTCAACCGTACCTCTTCTCCCACCTGCATTTGCACCATCTTGGTCGTCAGGCTTTCACGAACCCGATGGGCATCCTCCATCTTAAACTGAATCTGTCCGCCACATCGCTCAACCAGGTGAAAGAGCAGCAAGTTCGTGATGTGCTGCAATTCATCGTCACTCGTGTGCGCGCTCAGGTTCAAGATTTTTGACATCGGAGAAGCTCCAGCTCAATCATCAAATCGGCCCTATTTATCGCCGAATCCTCTGTTGTTCCACAATGCCCCAAAGGGAGGGGGAACCCTGGTTCTGCGGAGAGGGCTGCTCCCTCGCCTGTCACATCGGACCACGATTAATTGCACTGGAATTACAATGGGTTACAGGTTGTAGGATGCTCGCAGGTTGCTGAAGCACTATTGGTGGATGCATCAGCAATTCAGTATAACTTCGAGGTGGGAAGTTCAACAAATCAGGATTTCGAATCCTGGTATTCTTCGTGCCAGGCCATTTGGATCGCTTCGAGGATTTTCTCGTTCGATTTTTTTGGATCGTCCTTGAAGTCGGGGAGCGCCACGATCCAGGCGTGCATGTCAGTGAATCGGACCGTGAGCGGGTCCATCTCAGGATGTTCTTCGACCAAACGGATAGCAATATCTTCAGTATCCTGCCACTTCAGATCCATATTCACTCCTCATGTTCCGTCGTAAGTCGTCCACGGCATCGGTACGGGATCGTCGCTACGTGACCTCAGAGACCTTTTTCCCCTGCAGCCCTTTCGTGAGTGAATCGTTCAAGAGCGCGACGGTCAGAGGCTTTGCGACTTGTTCGAGATCCGCCATGCGTGCACGGATGGCGCGCGGATCTGTGCCGTCTTTGGCAACGGACAGAGCCGCCAGTGCGGTACGAGTGGCGGCAATGTTGTCTGATGCGATGAGGTGGCCTCCCTCCAGGAGAGATTTCTCTGTCGCCGTAATCATTGCACCGGCATCCAGTCGCGCTTCGATCAACTTGCGGGCGGAGACATCATCCGTTGCAAACTTGAATGAATCTTCGATCATTTGCTCCACTTCACTGTCCGACAAACCATAGGACGGCTTGACCTCGATAGACTGGCTTTGCCCCGTCCGCATGTCCTTCGCCAGTACGTTGAGAATGCCGTTTGCATCAATCAAGAACGTAACTTCGATACGTGGCACACCAGCGGGCAAGGGCGGCACCTTGAGCCTGAATCGCGCCAGGCTTCGATTGTCTTTTGCTAGCTCACGCTCGCCTTGAAGAATGTGAATATCCACACCGGTTTGGCCGTCCACGTAAGTTGTGAACATCTCTTTTGCGCCGGCTGGAATGGTCGTATTTCGTCGGATCACGCTGCTCATCACGCCGCCCATCGTTTCGATGCCGAGTGATAAGGGGGTGACGTCCAGCAACAGCATGTCGGTAGTGCCGCCGCTCAAAATATCGGCTTGCACGGCCGCGCCGAGTGCCACAACTTCATCTGGATTCAGCTCGCAGTGCGGTGTCTTCCCGAACAATTCCTGAACACGTTGTCGAACGAGCGGCATGCGTGTGGACCCTCCGACAAGCACCACTTCATCAATGTGCTCGGGAGTGAGTTCTGAGTCTTTGAGCGCCTTGCGGCAGGGAGCCAGCGTGCGTTCGATCAGGCTCATCGCCAGGGATTCGAGCTGATCTCTCGTCAGCTCCCTTGTAAATCTCCCTTTGCCGTCAGGCAGGTCGAGAGTTGCCGTTGTTTTCAGCACATCAGAGAGTCGAATCTTTGTGCGTTCGGCTTCCAAGCGGACGGCCTGCATATGGTCGGGATAGGTGTGGAGATCGAGGCCATGTCGTTCACGAATTTCTTCCAGGAACAGATCGGCGATCAGCCGGTCGAAGTCGTCGCCACCCAGATGGGTGTCGCCGTTGGTGGCCAAGACTTCGAAAATCCCGTCCTTCAGCTTCAAAATCGAAATGTCGAAGGTGCCGCCTCCAAGATCGTAAACGGCGATCGTGCCCTGAGTCTTTTCTTGGAGCCCATAGGCGAGCGAGGCGGCTGTCGGTTCATTAATGATCCGCAGCACCTCAAGACCGGCGATCATGCCGGCGTCTTTAGTGGCTTGTCGCTGGCTGTCGTTGAAATAGGCCGGGACAGTGATGACAGCCTTGGTAATGCTTTCGCTCAAGTGCATTTCGGCCCTGAGTTTCAGCTCTTTGAGAATCATGGCTGAAATCTGCGGCGGTGAATAGGTTTTCTCGCCGAGTTTGAAGCGGATCACCCCGCCCTGTTCTGTTAATGTATAGGGAAAGTAGGCGAGCTCACTTTGCACATCGGCCAGGCTCTTACCCATGAAACGTTTCACGGAATAGACTGTGCGGGCGGGATTGCGGGTCAGGTGCTCTTTGGCGGAGTCGCCGACGATGAGACCGTTGTCGGTCATGGCAACGACGGAGGGCACCATATTACGCTCGTTCCGCCCCGCGATCACGCGCGGGGTTCCCCTGTCCATATAGGCGACCAATGAATTGGTCGTGCCGAGGTCGATGCCGACGATACGAGCCATAGTAATTAGGAGATGGTGGCGACGAGGTCGTTGACGATGTTCTTCACGTAGGTGCGATTCGACAAGATGTCTCGCATGTGCTTGAGAATCCGATCGCGTTCGGCGCGAGTTTGGTCAGTCGCTTCGCTGCGGTCTTGGAGAGCGTCCCATTGTGTGCAGAGCTGTTGTAAATCGGTCTCCATGTCCTGTTGGCGCCGTTCGAGCGTCGTGCGTTCCGCCTGAAGTTTAGCGCAGAGTGTGGCTGCGGTGTCTGAGGCACGATCGGCAGCGCGGTACTCGTCCAGCGTGTCTTGAAGTTCGAGGATTTCCTCGAACAGGTCCGCCGGGGGTGAAGTCCGAATGTCTTTCACGGCGCCGGCCTCCAGGTCCAGTAGATACTCGGCCCGTTGAATTGGATCGCGAAGCGTGCGGTAGGCGGTGTTCAACATCGCTGAATTGCCGAGGCTGATGGCCTGTTCTTCCGCGCTCTTATTCTGAAAAAAATCAGGGTGGAATGCGCGGCTCAATTCGTAGAACTTGGCTTCCAGTTGACGCGGATCGATTGTGAGGCGGCGGGGGAAGCCCATGCAGGTGAAGTAATCGAGTTCTTTTGAAACCGGCTGGACCTTGACGCACCGGTCACAGAAGTACTCACCGGATACTTCAGACTGGCAGTGCCAGCACATGCTGCGAGCCATCTGCAGCTCTCGATGGCTTGCGCTGTGGGTGTGTTGATGGTCCATCTCGCTACCTCTTCTGACAAGACGGGCATGGCAACCTGCCATGCCCGTGGACGGTCACAATGCTCTGTTGACACTCGTTATGCTGAGAAGGACTCTCCGCAACCACAGGTCTTGTCGGCATTCGGATTGACGAATTTGAAGTTGCCGCCCATCAGGTCTTTTTGGAAATCCAACTGCGTGCCTTGAAGGTAGATTGCGCTCTTGGCGTCGACAATGACCTTCACGCCATCGAAGTCATGGATCTGGTCGTGCGGCCCGATCTTTTCATCGAAGTTGATCGTGTAGCTGAGGCCTGAGCAGCCGCCGCCCTTCACGCCAAGTCGGAGCCCCCCTTCCGTGAGGCCCTGCACGTTGATGAGCCGTTTCACTTCCTTCAGTGCCGCCTCGCTAAGCGTAATCACCGGAGCTTGAATTTCCGCGTTCGTCGTATCCATAGCGCACTCCCTTTGTTCGCGTTACTTCGCGTCGACCAGTGCCCCATCAGCTTTCTTTTGGTAGTCCGCGAGGGCGGCCTTGATTGCATCTTCGGCGAGCACGGAGCAATGGATCTTCACGGGTGGCAGGTTCAACTCCTGCACGATGTCGGTGTTCTTGATCTTCTGGGCTTCTTCGATGGTCTTGCCCTTCAACCACTCGGTGGCGAGGCTCGAGCTGGCGATTGCGGAGCCGCAGCCGAAGGTTTTGAACTTCGCGTCCACGATCGTATCGTTCTGCACCTTGATTTGAAGCTTCATGACGTTGCCACACTCCGGGGCTCCGACCATACCGGTGCCGACCCCTTCCTCGTCCTTCTTGAAGCTCCCCATATTACGGGGGTTATTGAAATGATCGACGACTTTGTCACTGTAAGCCATGGTTCATCCTCCTCTTGACTATCCGGGTCAGTGGGCAGCCCATTGGACTGATTTCAAATCGACGCCTTCTTTTGCCATCTCGTACAGCGGGGACATTTCACGCAACTTGGTGACGATCTCAATCACTTTCTTGATCGTATAGTCGATCTCATCGTCTGTGTTGAAACGGCCCAGACCGAAACGGATTGAGGAATGTGCCAGCTCTGTCCCGACTCCCAACGCGCGGAGTACGTAGGAGGGTTCCAGTGTGGCCGAGGTACAGGCCGAACCGGACGAGAGGGCAATATCCTTCATGCCCATCAGCAACGACTCGCCTTCCACATAGGCAAAGGAGATATTGAGGTTGCCGGGAAGCCGATTTGTCGGGTGGCCATTCAGATAGCTTTCTTCGAGGGCTTTCATGATACTGGCTTCCAGTCGATCGCGCATCGCGATCAACCGCACGGTGTCTTTGGCCATCTCCTCCTCGCACAGTTCGCAGGCCTTGCCGAATCCAACAATTAATGGCACCGGGAGCGTTCCAGAGCGCATGCCGCGCTCGTGCCCGCCGCCATCCATTTGCGCTGCGATGCGAACTCGAGGATTCTTTTTTCTCACGTAGAGGGCCCCAACCCCCTTGGGTCCGTAGATCTTATGGGCCGAGAACGACATCAGATCGATACCCATATCCAGCACATCGACCGGGATCTTGCCGACGCCTTGCGTCGCATCGCAGTGAAAGAGGATGCCCTTTTCCTTGGCGATCTTACCGATTTCTTTGACGGGGTTGATCGTGCCGATTTCATTGTTCGCCAACATAATGGAGATGAGGATCGTCTTCTCTGTAATGGCTTTCCGCACATCCTCGGGATTCACCATCCCAAATTTATCGACGGGGAGATAGGTGACTGCCGCTTTGCCTTTTCCCTCTAACGATTTGACAGTATCGAGCACAGCACGGTGTTCGGTGGATGACGTAATAATGTGGTCGCCTTTCTCTTTGTACATTTCCAACACGCCCTTGATCGCGAGATTATCCGATTCCGTGGCACCGCTCGTAAAGACGATCTCTTTCGGATCGGCCTTGATCAGCTTTGCGATTTGCTTCCTGGCCTGTTCGACGGCTTCCTCTGCGGCCCATCCGAAGGCATGGTTGCGGCTGGCCGCGTTCCCAAATTTCTCGACGAAATAGGGAAGCATGGCCTCCAATACACGTGGATCCATCGGTGTGGTGGAATGGTTGTCTAAAAAAATCGGCAGTTTCATCGTTCGACTCCTTGTGCCGCGGGAGACTGAATCGTAATGAGGGGTGTGCCACCCATCATGTCTTGCAGGGTCATGTTATTCAGCAATTGGGCGATGCTGTCTTGGACTTTCAAAAGCGGTGTGCGGATATGGCAATTTTCTCGCTGCATGCAGAACTCTCCATCTTTCTCGTGCGAACAATCGGTGATCCCCAAGGGGCCCTCGATGCTTTCGAGAATTTGTGCGATCGTAATCTGGTGCGCGCGGCGGGCCAGCACGTATCCTCCCTTGGGACCATTATGACTCTCGATCAGTGCATTTTTGGCAAGCGTCTGGAGCACTTTGGCCAGCAGCTCGAGGGGGATGTTATATTCTTCCGCGATCTCCTTTGTATTCACAACGCGTCCAGGCGTTACGTCGCCGAACTGAACAGCAGCGATGTGCTGAAGGGCCATGAGGGCATAATCTGCTTTTTTCGAAATCTTCAACATTGCTATTGCCGATCTCCACGGTCGGAGACTATAATGGTCTCCGATCAATAAGGTCGGACTAAGAATAGCACGCAGGTTTCTGAGCTGTCAAGAATGGGAAATAAGGTTAGGCCTGGCTGAGAAAGGAACGGGCATATGGGCGGGACCAATCCCTATATTCAAAAAACTGATTACGAGCTTCCTCAAGTATCCTATACCGTCACCTTTATTGCCCCTGGCGGTGTGGTGACAAAGGTTGAGGTCGATCCAACCAAGATCCCCTACGGCCCGACGGGGCTCCCAGGGAGTCTCCTAGACGTGGCGATGGGCAACGGCGTTGCATTGGAACATGTTTGCGGGGGCGTCTGTGCCTGTTCAACTTGCCACGTCATCGTGAAACAAGGGCTTGAGAGTTGTAATGAAGGCACAGACGATGAATTTGACCAGCTGGAAGAAGCGCCGATCACCACGTTGCAGTCACGGCTTGGTTGCCAATGTGTGCCAAATGGCACGAAAGATATTGTGGTTGAAATTCCAGCGGTCAATAAGAATCTCGTTAAAGAAGGTCACTAATCATAGGTCTCGGTTTTCACTGCTTTCCGGTCATATCCCGCCTCCACAAAATAGGCTCGCAACGGTCGCACAAAGCCTTTCGTGCCACAGAGCATCGGGATGACTTTCGGCGCTCCCTCAATCAACGGCCTGAGCATGGAGAGCGTGAGGTCGACACCTTGCTGCTCCCCTCCAGCGGCCACCAATGGAAGGTAGCGAAACCCTGGATGGGTTATGGCCAGCGTGAGTAGTTCCTGATGAAAGAGCAGCTCTTCCTCCGCAGGGGCAACGGCAATAAGGAGAATGGTCGCCGTCTGTCGTTGTGCATAGAGATGCTTTAACATGCAGCGGATCGGGACGAGGCCGGTGTAACGGGCAATCAGGAGCAATTCTCGATCAAGAAGCATCGGAAGCGTAAAATTACCATAGGGGCCTGAAAGCTGTGTGTCATCACCGGGTTTGAGTGTGTAGAGATAGTTCGATCCCACGCCACTCGGTACGCGATCAAAGATTAAGATCAACTCACCTGACGGGGTGCCCGGCGCTGCCATTGAATACGCCCGATTGAGAGGTGGTTTGGCACCGACCGGCAGTTTGAGTGAAACCCATTGGCCTGGATGAAACGCAATGTTCTGAACGGTAGGAAGAAGTACAAGCTGGCGAACGTGGGGGGTGAGATCATTCACCGAGAGCACCGCTGCTTCATGCGTGAGTTCGGCCATAACGCGATCTCTTTCCTGCTCTCTTATCAGAAGGCTGGCCCAGTTGAAAGAGCCATGAGTCGTCCGATTCTGTACAACAGTTTTCCGTGCATGCTATAGAGATGCCGGCTTTCGACTGAACTTACACGGGAGCCCAGTATGACACAAGTTCGTGTGCGCTTCGCACCCAGTCCGACCGGGTTTCTCCATATTGGAGGGGTCCGCACGGCTCTATTTAATTGGCTGTTTGCCCGCCAGCAGAAGGGGGTTTTCATTCTCCGTATTGAGGATACGGATCAGAGTCGGTCGACGGACGAATCGATCCAGGCCATCATCGAAGGCATGAAATGGGTAGGGCTTGATTGGGATGAAGGCCCATTTCGTCAGACCGAACGGATGGATCTCTACAGCAGTCATGCGAAGCAGCTTCTTGAAAATGGCCATGCCTATTGGTGTGTCTGCAAAGCGGAAGAGCTCGACGCGCGGCGTAAGGAAGCTGAGGCCAAAGGACTGTCGCAGAAATACGACGGCCGTTGCCGCGATCGTGGCCTCACAAATCAAACCGGTGACGCGGCCCTACGTTTCAAGGCGCCGCAAGAGGGAGAGACGGTAGTCGACGATCTCATCAAGGGCAAGATTGTCTTCGATAACGTCGTGCAGGACGATCTGATCATTCTCCGTTCGAACGGTTACCCGACATACAACTTTTCAGTAGTGGTCGATGATGCGCTGATGCAGATCACCCATGTGGTGCGGGGAGACGATCACCTGACGAATACACCGAGGCAGGTCCCAATCTTTCATGCGCTGGGGTTTCCAGCCCCTCAGTTCGGGCATCTGCCAATGATTCTAGGTCCGGACAAAGCCCGTCTTTCGAAGCGGCATGGGGCCACCTCGATCATGGCCTATAAAGACATGGGATATCTACCGGATGCTATGGTGAATTATCTCGTTCGGCTTGGGTGGTCACACGGAGACCAGGAACTCTTCACTCGCCAGGATCTGATCGAGAAATTTTCCTGGAAGAACGTTCAAACGTCCGCAGCTGTGTTCAACCCCGAGAAACTCCTCTGGGTCAATTCTGAATACATTAAGATCAGTCCGCCGACCCAGGTTGCTCAAGCATTGGTTCCTCTTCTGGAAGCAAAAGGATTAACAGAGGAATGTCAGGCTGTCTCGGACGGCTGGCTTGCGCAACTCGTCGTCCTTGTGAAGGAACGGGCGAAAACGCTCGTGGAGATGGTTGATTGGGTGAGGCCGTATTTTGGGCAGGCTGTGACATGTGACGAAGAGGCGGCGAAGAAGTTTTTGACGCCGGCCATCGCGCCGATCCTCAGCAAATTGCTCACTCGCTTCGAGGCTTTCCCTGTCTTTTCAAAACAGCAATGGGAAGAGGCCTTCAAGCAGCTGGTCGAGGAAGAGGGGGTGAAGATGGGGCAGCTGGCCCAGCCGGTTCGCGTTGCCCTGACCGGTCGCACCGCCAGCCCGGGCCTTTTCGACGTGATGGAGGTATTGGGGCGAGATCGGACGCTGTTTCGGCTTCGCCAGGGGATCAAGCGGGCCTCGCACACTTAAGGAAGCTCTTGCATCTACGTTGCACCGATCTTGACTGAACCGAGACCTGTATATTACTGTGAACGTCGGTTGGGGGATCGTCTAGCGGTAGGACGTCAGTCTCTGGATCTGACTACCTAGGTTCGATTCCTAGTCCCCCAGCCAATAATCTTTTCCCTGCCGTTCCCGATCTACAATTCGCTGCCGTACCGCGCTGGGGGATCGTCTAGCGGTAGGACGCCGGCCTTTGGAGCCGGCTACCTAGGTTCGATTCCTAGTCCCCCAGCCACTTTCCTATAATCGCCCTCAAACCAACACTAGTTTCAAGGCTCGCTGTTCTTCTGCCGGGACGTGATCGGTACCAGAACATTCACATGAGCGACCCCAGATCAATCACAAACCGAAACCGCACGTCGCCGCTGATAACTCTCTCGTAGGCTTCGTTTACTTGTTGAATCGGGATTACTTCAATATCGGATTCGATGTGATGCATGGCGCAGAAGTCGAGCATCTCTTGAGTTTCTCGGATGCCGCCGATGACGGATCCTGCAATGCGGCGACGATGCAGAATGAGCGGAAAGGGCTCCAGCAGAGTCGGCTTGTCTGGCACGCCTACGAGAATCATGGTGCCGTCGGTTTTCAATAAATTAACATAATCGTTGTAGTTGTGCGGGGCTGAAACGGTATCCAGAATAAAATCAAAGCGCCTCTGTAATCTGGTGAATGTTTCGGGCTGCGAAGTGAGGGCGAAGTCAAAGGCGCCCAACCGTTCTGCATCTTTTCGCTTCCGTTCAGAGGTGCTCAAGACAGTCACTTCGGTTCCGAGCGCCTTGCCGATCTTCACAGCCATATGGCCCAGTCCACCCAATCCCACCACCGCAAGTTTGTGATATCTTCCGACGCCCCAGTGGCGAAGCGGGGAGTAGGTTGTAATTCCCGCGCACAGAAGTGGGGCTGCTCCGGCAGGCGACAGGGAAGAAGAAATCCGCAGTACGTAATGCTCATCTACGACAATCTGTGTGGAGTAACCACCCTGCGTAGGCTGGCCGTTTTTGTCCCGGCCGCTGTAGGTGAGGAGCATGCCGGCTTCGCAGTACTGCTCTGATCCCTCTCGACAGGGCCCACAGGTACGGCAGGAATCGACGAAGCAGCCGACACCAACGCGGTCGCTTGTTTTGAATTTCATCACCGCAGCTCCAACGTGTGCCACGGTACCGACGATTTCATGGCCGGGCACCATGGGGAAAATCGATCCGCCCCATTCGTCACGGGCTTGATGAATATCCGAGTGGCAGATGCCACAGTGGGTGATGGTAATGAGCACATCATGAGGGCCGACATCACGCCGCTCGAACGAAAAGTGTTGCAGTGCAGCTTTGGCGGTCACCGCGGCATAGCCTTTAGTCGGCAACATGGTTTGTGCTCCTTGTGAGAGGGCCTGGTTCGAGCGTGACCATATCAAGATGCCGTGGGCTTGCCAAGTCTGTAACGTGCGAACGAGGGCGGCGTCAATCCGCGTCTCGCGCAGTTGCTGTATCGTGCCGCCAGTGGAATTGTGGGTGAGGATTGCTGATTGGGTCCAGTGGGAAGTTAGACGATCTGTACTTGAACTGTTGATTAACTGTTTTGCTGTAACTCTGTGTCGTCGTCTCCCGCCAACGAGTCGGGGAGTGAGGTGTCCATCGTGAGAATGGAGCTAGGTATACGGTAACGTTGCGTTGCCCAGGCGCCGAGGTCGGTCACTTGACATCGCTCAGAACAGAAGGGGCGCCAGGAGTTGTTTTCCCAGGTGCTCGGCTGGTGGCAGAGGGGACAGACCATGCCCGGCATTGTACCATGGTGAATGCCGGGATTGACCAGCGGTCAACTCGGGCGGATTTGAGGCGTAGTGGTGAGTTGCAGCAACCGATGCAAGCGGCGCTGATCGATCTCTGAGAGGCCGAGGAATTCGACTCCAAACTCCCCACCCGCACTCCAACGGACTGCGGCGGACTCAATCGTAATGGGTGAACCCAGATCGGTCGCCCTGATGAGAATTCTCACCGCTGTACCGGGCTGAACCGACGACATGCTGGTGACGGCGCATCCTCTGGCAGACAGATCGAACATGGTGCCTTCGCGAATGTCTGTTTTGTTGGTGCTGGAGAAGAAGACCTGCATGTCAACGGGGATTCGTGGATATTCTCGGCACTCAATCATGTGGTCCTCCATCCGGTTTGAGGCCCCTCGTCATACCGGCACTTATACTCAGGCGAGTCTAGCAAACCAAGTACTACGGTAAAGCAAAACATGGAAACTGTATGACGGTTGCGAGAGGGAGGGGTTACGGCACCGAAGATTTTTCGAAAACCGTTACGGCAATCGCTCGCTTTTTCATCTTATTAACCAGCCCGACATACGAGACGTCACGAATAATGTTAGTGAATTGTGAACGGTAATTGCTCACGATGCTGGCTCCATCAATGACCACGTCGTAGACCCGCCATTCGTGCGCACGGTGAATCAGGCGAAAGTCGACCGGCGTGTCGATCTTCCGTCCTTTCAATTGCGCTTTGACTTCGGCAAAGGCACCCTCTCGAAGTTCCCCCAGGAATACCACCTGTTCGTCGGAATGTTCGGTAATGCGGCCCACAAATGTGTCTCGAAGGAGTTGCACGAAGAGACTGACGAACTCGTGCTGGTCTCGATGGGAAAGCGTGTACCAGGAGGCTCCCAGTGCACGTTTTGCCATTTCCCCATAATCCACGCGATGTTTGATGATTTCTTCGATTTCATGCCGCCGTTCTTCGGCTTGTTCCGGTTGCTGCAAAGTTTCGTCATTGAGGACTTGGATCAGGTCGTTGATCGTACCCCTCACCGCTTCGGTCGCGCTCGATTTAATCCCGTTTGGTGTGGGTGTGGCCAACGAAGGAGATGCCATGGTTAATCCAGCCGCCATTCCCGAGAGAAACAATAGATGTGTGAGTCTTAAGAGTTGCAGGTTGAAGATGGTTGTCACTGTAAAATCGCTCCTGTCATTGGTTTTCACCAGTTAGCTCAAGCATAGCAGGGACGCTGAGTCTGTAAAGTGGTTGCAACAGGCCGGAAAGAGAGGTGAGTTCTGGGAGAGTCCTGGCGAACGGGGGAAGATTGCCGGTTTGTTACCGGGTTGGCTGAGCTTTTTGGATCTTTGCCCAAGCGTCTTTGAGCGACACCGTGCGGTTAAATATCAGTGTGCCGGAGGCCGAGTCAGGGTCGGTGCAGAAGTATCCCAGGCGCTCGAATTGATACCGAGTGCCTGGTACTGTCTGCCGCAAACTGGGCTCAACCAGACAGCCCGTGACTCGCTCCAATGAGTCGGGGTTGAGATAGGTTGTCCAATCGTGGTCTGGCGGAATCTTCCCCAGATCTGTCACCAAGAGGGGGCTGTAGAGTCGGACTTCGGCGTTTACAGCATGGGCTGCTGAGACCCAATGGATGGTAGCCTTCACCTTGCGCTGTTCCTGGGAGGCGCCGCTCTTGGTTGTGGGGTCGTAGGTGCAATGTAGTTCGATAATCTCGCCGGTCAGTGGATCTTTTTTCACTCCGACACATTTGATGATGTAGGCGTACCTGAGTCGCACTTCGCGTCCCGGGGCAAGCCTGAAAAATTGTTTGGGCGGATCCTCATGGAAATCGTCTTGTTCAATATAAAGGACGCGTGAAAAGGGGACGTTCCTCGTCCCTGCAGACGAATCTTCCGGATTGTTGACGGCTTCCAATTCTTCGGACTGGTCCTCGGGATAGTTGTCGAGGATGATTTTGAGCGGCCGCAACACGGCCATTACTCGAGGCGCTCGCTTGTTCAGATCTTCGCGAATAAAGTGTTCGAGCAGCTGCATTTCGACGATGGCTTCGCGCTTGGCTATACCGATATGGTCGCAGAAGGCCCGAATCGCCTCTGGGGTATATCCACGGCGACGAAGTCCTTTGATCGTCGGCAGTCGTGGGTCATCCCATCCGTTCACCAGTTTCTTTTCGACCAACTCGAGCAGTTTCCGCTTGCTCATGACGGTATAGGTCATATTCAAGCGAGCAAATTCGATCTGCTGCGGCCTGTGCGGTGCTTCAGCCTGCTCGACGACCCAATCGTAGAGAGGCCGGTGATCTTCAAATTCCAAGGTGCAGATTGAGTGCGTGATTCCCTCGATCGCGTCAGAAAGGGGGTGCGCATAGTCGTAGGCCGGGTACAGGCACCAACTGCTTCCTGTTCGATAATGTGTCGCGTGCCTGATGCGATAGAGGACTGGGTCACGCAGGTTGATATTGGGTGAGGCCATGTCGATCTTGGCTCGGAGGACGTGGGTTCCATCGGCGAATTCTCCTGCGCGCATGCGTCGAAAGAGGTCAAGGTTTTCGTCGACGGAGCGAGTGCGGGAGGGGCTGTTTTTCCCCGGCTCCGTGAGTGTGCCGCGATAGGCACGCATCTCTTCGGCTGTCAACGTGTCGATGTAGGCTTTGCCCTTACAGATCAGCAGGACTGCAGAGTCGTACAGCTGCTCGAAATAGTCCGAGGAGAAAAACATCTTCTCATGCCAATCGAATCCCAGCCATCGGACGTCGTCCTGAATGGCTTGAACATATTCAGGATCTTCGGTGGTTGGATTGGTATCGTCGAATCGCAGGTGACAGATACCTCCTGAAATGTCGTTTGCCAAGCTGAAGTTCAGGCAGATAGATTTTGCGTGACCGATATGGAGGTAGCCATTCGGTTCAGGTGGAAAGCGCGTAACGATTCGTCCGCCATGTTTGCCGGCGGCGAGATCGGCGGCTACTATCTCGCGGATAAAGTTTGAAGCGCCAGTCGGTTCAGACACGAAAAAGCAATGACTCCTCTGTGGACAAGACATGCGCGAATTGGGTCGTTGTCGGCTGTTCTATCACAAGAGAGGTCCATGGGAGAAGGTTTATCGGAGAGGGAAGACGTTGACGCGAACTGAGCACTACGCGGTTTGGTGAGTCGGCATCTGCATCACGCTGAAGTCTTTCTGCGCGATGAGATGCCCTTCCATGCGCAGGCGAAACTCGTAGCGTCCAGGAGCGGGAAAGACCAGTGAGGGGATATTGATCCCGAAATCTGAAATTTGAAGGCGGTCGACGATGGCAATATTTGGAAGGGTGGCCCGGCAGACCAGCTGTTCGTTGTTGAGGTAAATCAAATCGATGTCGAAGTGATACGTCCCTTCGGCATCGGTGAGGCAGAAATACAGTCCCATTTGTGAGTGCTGGAAGGGGAAGTTTACGGCCTGCAGATGTGTGAAAAGGCCGATAAGGCTTTTCTTCTTGGTGACGCTGTCCTCAATGACCTGGTCGCAGACCAAGAAGGCTTGTACGCTTGGCTTTACGACGTCTGACATATTGCCATTGTACGGGAGTCCGTCGCCTTGTCAAAAAGGATGCGTTTTTCAACAAGGAACCAGGGTGGCTGCCTGTTGTCGCTCTCTCAATGCGGGGGAGCGGACACACGTGAGTTGAGGATGGAGTTTATTGAGGGCGGATTAACCGATTGCTGCCGCGCTGCCACGGCTTTCCGCTACATCGCCGAATAGAGTGAGACCGGTGCCGATGCGGCAGTAGTGTGGGCTGACGGTGACTAATTCGCCCTTATGGCTATAAAAGTGCCCCACGATTATGCGAATTTTTCTTCTCTGCATGAGGCAGGCTTCGAACACCGTGTGTCCGGTTGTTCGGTCTGCTACGGTAACTGAAGGGGGGTCATCCGGGGTTGTCTCGTCGCCGGCCTTTACGTTGATGGTGAAACGGCCCGCGCTATGTGCCGAGAGCGCATTCCGTCGGATATGGCCGACGCGGGTTCCCTGCTCATCGTATAGGTCCATCGTCAAGAGCAACGCCAATGGCTGGGACTGTGCTTCCAATACCATCTGCTCCTTGCCTTGAAGCTTGACGACGCCGTTCGTATTTCGAAAAACATTCGAGCCGACATGCAGCTCAAGGCCCTGTTCGGGCTTCTCGATGTCGATCAGTTCCGGAGAGTCTGTGATGCCGATAGCCTTGATTTGGAGCGGATTGTACATGCTCTACCATGCGTCTGCTGATGAGAAGAGGGGGCCGACGATAGAAGAATTTCCCCTCCCAGAGGCCCGCAACGTGTGTTTTTGCAAGGTAGGCTATACCGCCGTCTCTGTCAAGTCACGGATGAACTTGTGAGTTGAAATCTGAGAACTGTTCAGAATCTTTAGGAATTGAAAAATGAAAAGCCCCTGTGCTAGCGTGTCATGTTGAACACGCATCTTTGATGGTCCGGTCCCATCGTCTAGCCTGGCCTAGGACGGAGCCCTCTCAAGGCTTAAACACGGGTTCAAATCCCGTTGGGACCACCACATTGTTTTTACGAAGTATTTTTACATTCATGTTTGAGGACCATTGGGGTTGGTCCTTAAACATGGACTGGCACCTCTGCTCTAACTCGTCAGCATCCGTCTCGCCGGCTCTTCATAAAACGACACCACTTGCTTCAACCGCGTAGGCCGAATCATGGTGTAGATTTGGGTCGTGTCGATGCGCGAATGCCCGAGCAAGGCTCGAACCTGCTCCAAGTCATGCTGTTGCTCCAGCACCTCCATCGCGACCCCATGACGCAAATCATGAGGTTTCAGCATCGGGTACCCAATGAGCCGCCCATAGGTTTTGCAGAGCCGCCAGATATTTTTCCCCTGCATCGGTGCTCGACTCTTCCCAACAGTTCGCCGTCCCCACAGAGACCAGAATAGCGGGGTCTCCAGCCCGATCTGACCCATGGCGTCAGTCAGCCGTTCGACGTAGGTATGGAGATACGTCATCACGCTTTCCGGCAACGGAATGTCCCGCGTCTGTCCGCCTTTGACGCGTACCCGCCGAAGGCCCCAAGTGCCGTCGAGGTGTCGCACCTGAAGCGTCGCGACCGACTCGCGCCGCATCCCTGTGTACCGCATGATCAGAAAGATGGCGATATCACGAGGCCGCTGGCGTTGCTGAGCCGCAGCGATCAATGCATCCATGAGGGCCGGTGTCGGCACTTGTCGCGGTGGTTCCATTCGGTGCGGTGGTCGGTCCATCGCCGCGACGGGATTCGCCTGAAGCACGCCCCGCTTCACGAGCCAACCACAGAAGCTCGACAGCGTCGATTGACGCGAACGCATCGTACTCAGGGCAAGATCACAGCTAGCCATGTCGTCCATCCACATCTGAATCGATGATAGCGTGAGGTCAGTGGCGCGAGCCAACCGTCCATGTCGGGATCTGACAAAAATTAGAAACTGTTCGAGCACCCAGCGATAGCTTTGCACCCCTCCTTCCGTTTTGCCGCGCCGTTTGAGTTGGTACTGACAAAACTGCTCTACGAGATCTACTAACTGTTACGTCATGGCATTGCCTCTCCGGTCCCTGCCACGACCACGACTTCGCCGGGGGAGAGTATGCGGAGGTACCATCCAGCCGTCAAGCGAGGCCGGGAGCAATTCGCAACGGTCTTGTGTGAGCGATTCCATGTCCGTCATCCGTTCTCTGGCCGTATGCGAAATCGGGGGAGTCGTACGACACCCCCGAACCCCCTTCTGCGCTCGCGTCGGCACGCCAGCGTCTCTTTAGTGGCAGCGCGGCGCGACAGAGCATCGGGCCAGCCTTCCTGCCACCTTCCAGGCCCGCCCGCTGCGATGTGCACCGCCCCGCGACTCGGATTGATCCCTGCCCCGGAGGTGGTGGGGGGCAGGGAATTGAGTGCTTATCGGACGAGCGCTTTCAGTTGATCCTTCTCCAGGCTCGCGCCGAATTCCCGTTCCATGCGTTCTCCCATCTCCTGCCAGGTCTTTCCGGCTGCTTTCATCTCCTTGAGCACGTGAAGTGCTGTTGCCAAGGAGCGGTCCTCGGCATCTTTCCCGTGCTCGTGCCCTCCCCCAAGGGTCCTTGCCATTTTCCGACGTAAAGACTTCGCCAGTGCTCCTTGGCTCACGGGTCCGTTCAAGGGCATGATGGGGTGTTTTAGGCGGCGGGGCCTATCCCAGTAGGGACTTTTGCAACCGGGACATCGGGCTGGTTTTTTGGGGCGACGAGGCCACCAGACCTTTCCACACCGATGACAGACTTGCTGGCGCAGTTCTACGGAGGTCTCATGTCCTGATGCGAGTACTCTCTGAGGAACAGGGTTGCTGTCTAATCGGTTGGAAATAATCATGATCCGTTGCCTGGAAATTGCGCCCCCGTTTTACCAGCAGGGGGCTGATCAGCCTGCGCGCGGCCGGCAGTGCCGCCCCGCGCGCGAGTCGAGCGTGCCCCAAACCTGGCCTCTGCGTTCCGCTGCATATAGGTGCTGACTTCCTGCAGATCAAACCGTAACGCGGTCCTGACCCTTGTCGACGGAATCTCGCCGTTGCGAACCGCTCGCCGGATGGTGTCCGTACTCACGCGAATGAAGGCGGCGAGTTCTTTGATCGACAAATCCGATGTCTTCATAGGCCCTCCTTGGTTCAAACGTTCTCCCACCCTACGTCGGAGATTCTGCCCTGGGAATTAGGCAGATGTACGCTGATGTGCGCTGGGGTAGTCATGCCGTCGCGCTCGTGTGAACAGGCCTGAACTCTCGACATGATCATGAGCGTAGAGCAAAGAGGGGGAGAATGGAATTAGGCAGTTGAGGACAGCTTGGGATAGTAAAGGACAAGTAGCCCTCTTTGAGTAAGGGATCGTTCATTTTGTGAGGCGGCGCAGGAGCATCGTTTGCCTTGACTCGCAACATATGACAAAACAATGATCGCCCACGAATTGGTAAGGAGTCCTGCCATGGCCACGACGACGATCTCACCGAAGTTCCAAATTGTAATTCCCAAGGAAGTGCGGGAAAAACTGCACCTCAGGCCGAGACAGCATCTTCACGTCGTGGAGAAAGGTGGTGTCATCACCCTGGTGCCGGAAGTTCCCCTCAAGTCACTCAAGGGAGCGCTCAAGGGGATGTCCAGGACGGATCTGCGGGAGAAGAAAGACCGATCATAAAGGCCGTGCTGGATTCCTGCGAGTGAATCGAACTCTTTACAGGTGGGCCATTGGCTGAACCTTGCACTCTCTCAGGTAGGTAAATAGGATAGGTCTCCCACGATGATCACGTGCGAGTACAAAGCTACGGTGCCGGGCTTGAAGGGCAAGAAAGAGGTGGTGGCAACAGTGCTGACTGTGCATAGGACTGTTGACATACTGCGCGGGTGAGGACGTATGAGGCTGCCCCCGGATACCACCATCGCGGAAGACAAACTGACGCGGTACTTGTTGTTGCCGCAAACGCGCGGAGACAAATCGGCTTTTTTGGCACAAGCAGGATATGAGCGGGAAAACGCAGGGCACCTACTGCGGGACTTGCGCGCCCAAATCCTGCCTTTGGAGGCACAACGACTGGAGTCAAACACATTCGGCCAGTACTATGAAGTCCGAGGCACGCTGACCGGCTCAAACGGCGTGGCACTGCCCGTTCGCACCATCTGGATGACAGAACACTTGTCGGGCGTCACGAAGTTCGTTACACTGATTCCAGACAAGCGGAGGACCGAATGAAGTTTGAGTTGTACACGGATGTGGCGCTGAAGTGTGAAGTGCCAGAGCATCGTCTCCGTCGTGGCGACATCGTGAAACTCGTAGACCATCACATAGCCCCTGATGGCACAGAGGGGTACTCCATCGAAGTCTTCAACGCACTGGGCGAGACGATTGCCGTCACCAGCGTGCCCGCCTCCGCCCTCGAAGCCCTCCGCCAAGACGAAGTGTTCTGCGCCCGAACCCTGTAACGGGGCGGGGGATTTCCCTCTGTACAGCGTAGCCATCTCTGTTCGGCAGTGGCTTATATCAAGTAGGCGTTCGAGGCAGGGCTCTGTTCTAGAGTTAACACAGACCCCCACCCATTCCCTCCCCCTGACGCTTTCGAAGTCAGAGGGTCTTATACGGAACCGCATAAGACCCCATGGGCAAAGGAGGCAAAGACAAATCCCTGAGAACGATCTTGGACTTATGCTCTGATTCTGCCCGAATATCGTACGGGTCTTATCCAGCGTCGCACGACGACGGGGATCTTATGCAGAACCAGATAATACATAGTTAGCCATATGAAACGAATTCTTGCTCACATACTCGCTATCGCTCTTTCGTTCTGTCTGTGTGCTTGCTCGTCACCTGTTGCGGTAATCGCTAATACCAGCTCTGAATCAGTATCGGTGGAAACTCATACTGATGTGGGCGAATCACATACCGCCACTATTCCAACTAATAAATCCGTTCGCCTCAATATTTCGGGTGGAGATAAACAGCTTTGGATCGTGGCAACGTTCGCAGATGGCCGCAAGCTAGAAAGCGAAAAACTCTACGTTACATCGCAAGGGGTAGTATCGAGCACAATCACTAATAAACAGGTTAGTATCAGTTATGAGTTATGAGTTATAAGTCTAACCTGTCGTTCGAGAGGGACTTCGCCACTGCGTGGCTTCGCCCCTCAACTTTACGTTGGCCCTCACTATTGGAGTTTCTCTTATGAAATAGTGTTTGACGTTGCTCGTCGCACTTCTTCCGTTTGTTGCTCAGAGCGCATGGATTGATCCAACTGGAAAACTGCTCCCCGATACTGAGAGCATGCGCAGTGCTGGAGACTTCGGTGCTCACATAGTTCTTACTGCGGACGAAGGTCAGTTTCGCCAGACATGGAACTCGTCCGAGACTCCACCGAAACTGAGTGCTGCCAATACCGTGCGTCTCGGCGGGTCGGTCTCTGCACTTCTCATTTTTCATGGTTGCTCGCCGAATGACGGGGGCGTCTGCGACGTAGTTTCCGAGTTCATTCTCGAAGGCCCAGACGGGAGCAAAACACCGGCGGGCGGTGGCCCAGTCTGGTCTGGAAAGCCTATGCAGCAACGGCATTTGCAGCTGGGCCTGGCTAGCCTGACCGTAGGTTTTGATAAATCTGATCCTGTTGGTGACTACAAGATTACCGCGAACGTAAAAGACAAAGTGTCTGGGCGAGCACTTTCTATCGTGGCCCGGCTGAAAGTCACGAAGTGAGCTATTACGTACGCCGCGAGGGCCAACCCCTCATTCCACCGGACGCTGCGCGATAAAGCCGCGCAGCGCCGGTAATTTCAAACGTTAGGTGCACGTATGACTTGGCGCCCACGTTTTCTCGCTGGCCTCCTTAGTTTGGCGATGATCAGTGGAGCTACCGTGGCGCATGGGCAGACCTTACCGGAACCGCTGATCGAGGCTGCGACCACACATGGGTGCAGCGAAATCACGGATTTCTTCAAACGTCCAGGTTTGCTTGACCCGCCTTACGTGCTTGACTATCTACCCGGCGCTCGAGACGAGAGTGCTGTATTCTGGTGTACGAGGCCAAAGGCACCCGAGAAGTACCTTCTGGTGATCGTAGGACAGTCAAACAAGTGCCCGGGCACAATCTCATGGCAAAACTACCCCGGAGGACTAACCGTTATCCGCGATGAGCGAATGAAGCTAAGTGAGTTCTTCTACCGCGACAATGTTCGCGAACGTGGCCCGGCGAGCAGCTTTACCAGTGGCCCAATTCTTCGAAGTGAATACGATGGGGCCGGCGCATACTTCTACTGTCACGCAGGGTGGTGGCTTGTTCAGCAATTTCACTGACGTGCACCTAACCTGTAGCTGGTGCGGACCGGCCGCCAGCGTTGCACCATCTCAACCGTTGCGGCCGGCCGCACCGCACGACGTTAGGCGGCAACGTGGGGATCTTTGATGCGACCTGACACTCTCTTGTTTTAGTCGTACCCCTTTCTGACTTGAATAAAATGTTCGAAGCCTCTGAAGAATAAGGGCGAAGTCGTAGTCGTGTTAAGACACGGGTTCAAATCCCGTTGGGACCACCATCACTTATGCATGCCTGAAAACCTCCAGTGCCTAAATAGTGCCTAACGGGTTTCTTTATTCGGTGCGAATTGATACTTAGCTAGGATAGATCTGGAATATCAGGGATCCCGATACTCCCAGTCTGAGGCGGCATGTCGTCGGCATATACTTTCCAAACCAGAAAGGCTTTAGAGGAGCCTCCGATACCAATCAACGCAGCATTTTCTGCATTGTCTGAATACATGAAGTCATGTCCGTAGCGTTCGAATATTCGATATTCATTTTCAGGGAAAATGACCTTATCGACACCTGTCATAGTCAGCTCAACGTTATCCGTCTCAGACACATGATCCGGCTGTGTTATCTTCCCTCGGATAATTCTCCGGACCAATTTGCCTCCTTGTTGGAATTTCCACGCAAGCGGCCAATAAAAACAGACATAGCAGGACTTTGAGCCGGTACGTGTTGGAGATTCTGGCGTTCGATGGCCTCAAGAATCGTCTGGACGAGTAGCTCGTTTGGATAGAGCTGGTTCCAGGCCTTCCATGCCTCCTGTTTTTTGTCCCTCCGAGGGTAGCATCGCAAAAATTTCTCAAACCCGTCATCGACCGTCGGAGACACAGGCCCTTCTCCTTTTTCTGCTTCTGCTTTACTGCTCCTGATACTGCTCATGCTCCTGGCTTCGGAGAGGCTACAAAGGGGCATCGACACCACTACCCCAGCGGGAAAGTTGCTCTTTCAAATGCCGGGGGTCTTCGCAGAGTTTGAGCGCAGCATGATTGTGGAGCGCGTCAAGGTTGGTCTGAAGCACGCCAGGGCAGAGAGCAAGATCTTGGGGAGGCCTCGCGTAAGTGCTGCTGTGGAGGCTCAGGTGGTGGCCTTACGGAAGCAAGGTCGAGGTATGCGAGCGATAGCGCGAAAACTGGGCATAGGCAATTGCACCGTTCAACGCATCATAGCTGCGTGAGGGATTTATGGTCCTTGGACGTGCATGTCTGGCGCAGGGCTCCGCGTGTTTATTGCGGGGAGTGTTGCGCGAGATGCGGCTTGGGGGTCGGTGATGGCTCTGTTATACCGCCGCCTACCTTAGCCGCCGTTCTGCCCAAATCCGGTCGCCTGTCCAGCCAGAGTCTCCGGCCATCATTCCACTGGCCTGCAATGCCCTTGCACGAATCTTGAGACAGGGTCGATTCTGTCGTCTATACTGACGCTCACGGCTATGGCTCTTCCCCTTTTGCGCCTCATGCTTGTGATCCTGTCTGTGCTTGTGGTCTCGCTCGCGAGCGCCACGGATCTCGCTCACCGTCTTCCGTCTCTTGATCCTTTCGAACTTGGGCTGCCGCTTGAGTGCCGACTGGGCGAGACCTGCTGGGTGGCGAACTATGTGGATGTCGATCCCGCGACAACCGCGCACGATTTCCGTTGCCATGCTCGGACCTATCAGGGACACGATGGGACGGACTTTGCCATTCGGGATCTGTCGGTGATGGCGGCAGGGGTGCCTGTGCGGGCTAGTGCGCCGGGTGTGGTCCGGAGCGTACGGGACGGCATGGCTGATGTGGCCCTGACCGATGCGCTGTCACGCGAGCGGATTGCCGGCCGAGAATGCGGGAATGGCGTGGTGCTCGATCATGAGCAGGGCTGGCAGACGCAGTATTGCCATGTGCGCCGTGGGACGGTGCGTGTGAAGAGAGGCGAGCGTGTGGCACACGGTCAGGAGCTGGGGCTGGTCGGGCTTTCAGGCCAGACCGAGTTCCCCCACGTACATGTGACGGTGCGGCATCAGGGCCAGGTGATCGATCCGTTCACGGGCCAATCCAGCATCGCCGGATGCGGACGCGGCGGCACGTCGATGTGGCACACAGATCAGCCTGTTTCGTATGAACCCTTCGCCCTCTATCATGCGGGTGTCGCCGGAAGCTCTCCACAGATCGACGCCATTCGCGCGGGGAAGATCGAAGATCCGCCCCCCAGCGCGACGTCAGCGGCCTTGGTGCTCTGGGTGGATATCCTAGGCGTGGAAGCGGGTGATCGTCTGCGCTTCCACCTCACGGGACCGGATGGGGTCGTGGTGCTGGATCACGTGACGGCCATCGCCAAGACCCAGGCCCGGCATTTCGCCTTTGCGGGAGCACGTCGGAACGCCGATCTGTGGACTCCAGGTACCTATCGGGGCGAGATCACGCTGGTGCGAGAGAGTCAGGAACAGGCTCTTCAAGGTTCCGTCCAGCAGACGATGACGATCCGATAAGACCGCTCACCGCCCGTGGTGACGAGGGGGATTCATGTATGAGCAAGCCAGAGGGGCGTCCCTCTGTATACGCATCGGACTTCTCCGCGAAGCCCGATGTTACTGCCAGCTCGCGGCCAGGATGCCCTGGAACTGCGTTTGTTGTTGTGGGGTCCCACCGCTCTCGATAGCACCCTCCCAGCTCAGGCCGGTATCTGTCGTGAATTGGGCCATCGCTTGAATGAGCTGATCCACCTGCGTGCTGAGCAACACTTCGCCATTGCCTGCTTGGATCGTCTCCGTCCGGTTAACTGAACTTGTGTACCAGTTCTGCACGGTGATCTGGTCAGATGTGCCATGAATTGCAATCCGCAGATCATTGGCTTGCCGACTGATGACGAGATTTAGCGGATTGATGCCCCCGTCGAACGATATCTTGTCGGCAGAGCCGCTGTTGTCCCGCACTAGATCTTGTCCATCGCCGAGACCGAAGAAGAAGGTGTCGTTGCCGAGCCCGCCCGCTAGCCTGTCATCGCCCGCGCCGCCGTCAAGGGTATCGTTGCCCAGGCCGCCGATGAGGATGTTGGCGCTACCATTGCCGATAAGGATATCGTTGCCGCTCGTACCGAGGAAGTCCACCGACCTGGTAAAGTTGCCCCCAAACATTTCGAAGCTGGCGCCTTGCGCGCTGACGAGGAGATCGTCAAAGCCATCACCATTCACGTCCCCCGAGCCGCTCACTGAACTTCCGGAATAGTTAAGTTCAAAACCATCGCCGATCCCGAAAGCCGTATTGTTGATCACAAAGCCATCTGACTCGGTTATCTGCGACAGGACGAGAGTCGCACCAAACCCACCGCTCTTGCCGTAGACCACATAGCTCTGACCGGAGTCGATCCCGCTCGCGTCGGCACGAGATGCACCAACGACGAGATCGTCGAACCCGTCGCCGTTCACATCACCAGCGCTGCTCACCGAATGGGATGAAAGTTCATTCCCACCGATCAATTTGAAGCCGTCAGTACCATCCAAGAGCGAGAGTTCGATGTCCTCCGCAAAGCCCGCGCCTTTGCCGAACACCACGTAGCTCGCCGCCACACTAGTCCCGACCGGGGTTGTGCCGATAATGACATCGGTAAACCCGTCGCCGTTGACATCCCCTGCTGCGCTCACGGAGCTTCCGGATTCGTCGCCGTTTGCTCCGTTCAACTTGAAGCCGTTGGTGCCGTTCAAGTCAGAAAGGTTAACATTGGCATCAAACCCTCCGGCTTTGCCGAACACCACATAACTCTGCCCGCTCAAGGTAAAGTAACCCGGACCGGGATTGTTCAGATCCGCGCCAGGCGCGCCGATGATGATATCGCCGAATCCGTCTCCGTTCATATCGCCTGCGCCACTCACCGAAGCACCGGAAATGTCCTCCGTCGCGATACCGGAGAGCTTGAAGCCGTTGGTACCATCGAGGCTCGAGAGATTGATATTCGATGCAAAGCCACCGCTCTTGCCGAATACCACATAGCTTGCACCCGAAGCGCTACCGTTCGGGGAGGTAGAGGGTGCCCCGACGATAAGATCGTCAAACCCGTCCCCGTTGACATCGCCCGCCTCGCTGACTGTGCCAAGGCGATCGCCCGCCGCCGCGCCGGAAAGCTTGAAACCGTTCGTGCCGTTGAGGCTCGAGAGCTCGAGGTTCGCCGCAAAGCCGCCTGCGTGGCCAAACACCACGTAGCTTGCCCCGGAATTGCTGCCACTCGAATCGGCGAGACTTGCCCCGACGATGAGATCGTCAAAGCCGTCGCCGTTAATATCCCCCGCTGAGCTTACGTCGCCGCCACAGCGGTCATCAGCCGCTTCGCCGGAGAGTTGAAAACCGTTGGTACCATCGAGGCTCGGGAGATTGATTTGCGGCACAAAGCTACTGCCGTTGCCAAAGACTACATAGCTCTGTCCCGACAAGTCGCCATTCGGACTCGCAACGCTCACCCCGACAATAAGGTCGTCAAATCCGTCACCGTTCACATCGCCCGCGCCACTCACCGAACGGCCAGAGGAATCGATTAGCACAGCATCGTTGAGCTTGAAACCATCCGTTCCGCTCAAAGCCGAGAGAATTACAGCATTCCCAATCGTAAGCGCAATATCGCTGTCAACTCGCAATACGGCGTTTCCCTGGGTGTACTGGACATAGGCCTGATTTCCGATGGTGACATTGCTGCCAAAACCCCACCCGAACCCCGCGTTCACGGTGTCACCAGGATTACCATCCACACGCAGCGCGTTACTGGTGTCCGACAGATCGTGCAAGTCCTGGCCGGTGAGGATCAACGCGTTATCACCGCTGCCGGTCAGGTTGATTGTTTCAATACCGTTAATCTTGCTGTTAGCGAGACTGGTCAGATCGAGTGTTTGTCCTGAGCCGTTGAACAACAAAGTGTCTGTCCCGCTGCCGCCGTCAATGCGCCGATCCAGGCCATCAAATATCAAGATGTCATCGCCCGCGTTGCCGTTCAGAAAGTCAGCGGCCGCGCCGCCGTCCAATGTGTCATTGCCGAGCCCGCCGAATACGATGTCTGCTCCGTCCGTGCCTGTCAGGATGTCATCGCCAGCTGTACCGGCAATGTTGATATCGCCGCGGAAGTCCGCGCCGAATACCACATAGCTCGCCCCGGAACCGCTGCCGTTCGGGTCGCCAGAGGGTGCCCCGACGATGAGATCGTCAAACCCGTCGCCGTTCACATCCCCCGCGCTGCTCACCGAAGAGCCGGAATTGTCCCCCACTGCTGCGCCTGAGATTTTGAATCCATCAGCGTCAGACAGTGTGGAAAGATCGAGATTGGCGGAAAAACCGGCCGGCTTTCCAAATATCACATAGATTGCCCCGGAAGAGAGGCCGTGCGGGTCGGCATCAGGCGCTCCAATGATCAGATCGTCAAACCCGTCGCCGTTCACATCTCCAGCGCCGCTCACTGAGAAACCGGATTGGTCACCCCCCGCTGCACCCAAGATCCTAAAACCATTGGTACCATTCAGTGACGAGAGTTCGAAATCGGGCGTCACTAACCCCTGGAAACCGAAGACAACGTAGCTCGCTCCCGAATCGGGGCCATTGGTATCGGCACCGATGGCTCCGAGGATCACGTCGTCAAAACCGTCACCATTCACATCGCCCACGCCGCTGACAGAAAAGCCGAGATGATCGTTGTCCAGAGTGCCTTTCAACGGACTCGTACTGTTCATGGTAAATCCGCCACTCTTGCCGAACCACAAGTAGCCGGCTCCGTTGTCGGGATGGAAGCCTCCCGAAAAGACAGGTACGTCAGCAAGGGGCGCACCAATGATCACATCGTCAAGGCCGTCGCCGTTGAAGTCACCTGCGCTTGACACGCTGTGGCCAAATTGTGTCGCAAAGTTTTCACCAAGCCCAAAACCACCCACCCCGTTCAGAGCGGATACGGCAATAGCTGTGGGAAAGCCACTCACCTTGCCGAAGACCACCCAACTCGCGTTATTGAAGCTGGGCGATCCGATGACAATGTCGTCGAATCCATCGCCATTCACATCGCCTGCGCCGCTCACCGAGAAGCCAGATTGTTCGTTCGCCGCTGTCCCTGACAACTTGAAGCCGGTGATTCCGTCCAGAGAGGACAGGTCGATGGTCGAGCCAAAGCCACCCGCTTCGCCGAATACGACATAGCTCGCGCCCTGTCCAATGGTAGCGCCGGGCGCTCCGATTATCAGATCGGAAAAGCCATCGCCATTCACATCGCCTGCGCTACTCACCGAAATGCCGGATTGGTCGTTCGCCGCTATCCCTGACAACATGAAACCGTCCGTGCCGTTGAGGCTCGAGAGATTGATATTCGCGGCAAAGCCGCTTGCTTTGCCAAACACCACGTAGCTTGCCCCGGAAGAGAGGCCGTGCGGAGCTGCGTCCGATGCCCCGACGATCAGATCGGCAAACCCGTCGCCGTTCACATCGCCTGCGCAACTCACCGAAATGCCGGAATGGTCACCTGCACCTGCGCCTAAGAGCTTGAAACCATTGGCGCCAGTAAGCGACGATAGACTGATCGCACCGATTCCGGAACTGTTGATATCGGTATCCACCTGGAGCAGCGCACCGTCGTTGGTGTACTGGGCATAAGTCTGTGCGCCGATGACAATGTTTTGGGTTCGTACCCAGCCCGGCACTGCGCTCACTACGTCCCCGCTGTTGCCGTCCACCCGCAAGGTGTCGGTCGTGGTAGAAATCGCCAGCACATCGGCAGAAGCGAGCGTGAGAATGTTGTTGCCGCTGCCGGTGAGGTTGATCACCTCGATGTCCGTGATGACCCCGTCCGGAACTACCGTCAAGTTAACGTGCACACCTGCGCCGTCGATCCGCAGCGTATCGGTGCCTGCGCCTCCTCTCACGCTGGTGTCAGCTGAATCCCAGATAACAATATCGTTGCCATCTCCGCCATTCAGCATATCGCTGCCGGCCCCGCCGGTGAGGATGTCGTTGCCAACGCCACCATTGATACTGTCGGCGCCATTCGAGCCGATGAGGAGGTTGGCGCCGGCACTGCCGGTGACAGTTACTGTATTGCCCAGTCCTAGTCCCGACGCATCCAGGTTCTCAAAGTTCTTCTGCACCAGCGACTCATGCTCGACCGCGCCGATACGGGTCACCTGGTCCGTCACCGAGGAGAAATCCACCACCACGCCGTCCCCGTCGACCGCACCGACGAGCGCCAGCGTATCGATGCCCGCGCCCCCGTCCGCGATGTCCACATTCCCAGCGGTCACCAGCATGACGATGCGGTCGTTGCCCACACCCCCGTTGATCGTGTCCTGCCCCGCGCCGCCGATGAGGATGTCGTTGCCCGCGAGCCCGGAGAGCGTATTGTCGCCGTCATTGCCGGTTATGATGTTGTTGAGCGTGTTGCCGATGCCGATGAGCGCCGCCCCCGCCAGCTCCAGATTGTCTACATTCGCAGTGAGGGTGTAGGTGGTGAGGGAGGCCACCACGGTGTCGGTGCCCGCGTTCAGCGCTTCGCTCACCACGTCGGTCAGGGAGTTCACAATATACCGATCGTTCCCGGTGCCACCGATCAGCGTATTGATGCCGCCTCCACCATTTAAGGTATCGTTGCCCGCGCCCCCGTTCAGGATGTTGTTCCCGCCGGTGCCGGTCAGCACGTTGTCGCCCGCGTTGCCGGTGAGGGAGAGCCCGCTACTGAGTGCAGACGCATCCACGTTGAGTGCGGTCGTGCCGGTCGTGAGCCCCGCCGCATTCGCGATCACCACGCTCTCCACCCCCGTGACCTGTGCTCTGAGGACCAACCCCTCACCATCGGTGGTGCTGGTGAAGCGGATCACGTCCGTGCCTGTCCCCCCGTTGATTACCTCGCCCCCGCCATGATCAGCAGCATTCCCGATCAAGATGACATCGTTGCCGTTCCCCCCATTCAGCGTATCGTCGCCCGCGCCCCCATCCAGCGTGTCGTTGCCGCCGCCGCCGTTGATGGTGTCGGTGCCTCTTGAGCCGATGAGGCTATTGGCGCCGGCACTGCCCGTGACAGTCACTGATCCACCAAGGGACAGATACGAGGCATCCAGATTCTCGAAATTGTTCTGCACCAGGGTATCATCACTGAACGTGACCTGGTCGCCTGCACCCGCCACCAAATTGACGACCACGATGCCGTTGCCCCCGACCGCGCCGCCGAGTACCAGCGTGTCGGTGCCCGTGCCCCCGTCCGCAGTATCCACATCCCCAGCAGTCACCAGCATGACGATGCGGTCGTTGCCAGCCCCTCCGTCGACGATGTCTTCCCCCCAGTCGCCGGTCAGCGTGTCATTGCCCGCGAGCCCGGAGAGCTGGTTGCTGCTGACGTTGCCATAAATGATGTTATTCAGCGCATTACCGGTGCCGTTTTGAGTATTGTTGCCAACCAGAATCAGGTTTTCCACATTGAGCCCAAGGGTGCACGTCTCTATAAAACTGATGACCAAGTCGGTGCCGGCATTCAGCGCTTCAATGACCACGTCGGTGGAGGAGTCGATAACATATTGGTCGTTCCCCGCGCCCCCGATCAGTGTGTTTGTGCCTCCCGACCCGTCCAGAAGGTCGTTCCCAGTACCTCCAATAAGCGTATTGGTGCCCAAGCCCCCGTTGAGGCTGTCGTCGCCGCCACCGCCATTGAGCACGTCATTGAAATCAGTCCCGACAAGCTGGTTATCGCCTGCGTTGCCGGTGAGAGACAGGCCGTAGCCCACACTGATCGCATTCACGTCGAGCCTGGTCGTGTCGGTGGTCAGCCCCGCAGCATTGCCAATCACCACGCTCTCCACCCCTGTGATCTGTGCTCTGAGGACCAACCCGTCACCATCGGTGATGCTGGTGAAGCGGATTACGTCAGCGCCCGTACCCCCATCAATCACCTCGCCCCCGCCATGGTCCGCGGCATTCCCGATCAAGAACACATCGTTGCCGTCCCCGCCCAGCAACGTATCGTCGCCTGCGCCCCCATTCAGCGTGTCGTTGCCAGCGCCGCCATTGATGCTGTCGGTATCGTCCGAACCGATGATGATATTGGCGTCGGCACTGCCGGTCGCGTGCACTGAACTGCCAAGCCCCGAGGCATCCAGATTCTCGAAATTCTTTTGGACCAGCTTCTCAGGATCGACCGTGCCGATGTGGGTTACCTGGTCGGTCAGCGAGGACAAATCAACCACCACCACGCCGTCCCCATCGATCGCGCCGACGAGCGCCAGCGTGTCGTTGCCCGCGACTCCGTCCGCAACGTCCACATTGCCCCCGGTGACCAGCATAACGATGCGGTCATTCCCGGTGCCGCCGGTGACTGTATCCTCCCCCGCACCGCCGATCAGCGTGTCGTTGCCCGCCCCCCCGTTCATGGTATCGTTAGTGCTGGTACCGGTGAGTCTGTTCGCACCTGCGTTGCCGGTGAGTGACAGGCCGTTGCCCACGGCGGAGGCGTCCACGTTGAGCGCAGTGGTGCCGGTGGTGACACCCGCTGCGGTGCTGATCACCACGCTCTCAACCGTCGTGACGCCCGTAGCTAGCGTCAGGATCTGACCCCCGTTGGTGCTGGTGAAACGGATGACGTCGCTGCCCGCACCCCCGTCGATGACCTCTCCCACCCCATGATCCGTGGCAGACCTGATCAGGAAAACATCGTTGCCGTCCCCACCCAGCAGCGTATCGTTGCCCGCACCTCCATTCAGTGTGTCGTTGCCCACGCCACCATTCAGCGTATCTGCGTTGGGTCCGCTAATGGTCATCGTGTCGTTGCCGCCACCGCCGTAAAACGTCATCCCGACGCTCGAGTTGTTGGCATAGGTAATCGTGTCGTTGCCAGGAAGGTGGTTATTCAGAAAGGCGAAGAGATCATCGACTGAATCCAGTTCAGGGGACCCGAGCGCGGCTTGGAGCACATCGAGCGACATCGACAGGCCCGTCATCTTGATTGTATTAGCGCCTGAACCGACCAAGATCCCCGCTACCGTGCCTGTCAGGCTCGCGCTGAGGAGGTCGCCTGTCAGGTGGAAGTTGCCGCTGAGGATTTCCGTGGCACCGCCAATCTTCACGACCAACGAGGTCAACGTGCCCGTATAGTTTGCGGAGTCAAACGGCCAGTTCGGAGAAATAGTGATGTTGCCCTTGATTGTTTCTGAGAAGCCCGTGGATCCGATGGTGGCGGAGGTCAGCACATCCTTGCCGATGCCATCGAGGGTGCCGGTGAACCGGATCACCTCACCGGTGCCATCCGGGGGATTCTTAAAGTCGAACGAGTTGAGTACATCGCCGAACCCTGAACCCGTGAGCGTCAGCCTTCCCCCCGTAGAAAGGTCTCCGACAAATGTTGTCGAACTTACGAAGACAGGGGTAACCTGGAAGTTAACCAACTCAGTAACTATCTGATCGACTCGAGTGGCGAACTTGGCGATATCGGTCTCAATATTAACTTGTCCAAGCAATATACCTGACCAATCGATCGTGGATGAGCCAGTGATTTGTGCCATAACGCATACTCCCTTGTCGGTCTCAGGCCATGAGGATGCTACGCTTGATCTACTTCAACAGATCCCCCTCGTTAGTAGCACGCCATGAAGATCCTATAATGACTACGTCAGGTCCCCTATCAGCAACCATCTACGCTAGAACGCGTGTCTAAGACTGCTTCAGGTCAGGATCGGGGAACAGGCATCACGGGTTTCAAATACAGCGCCACAGCCCTACCACAAGGCTTTCCATCTTTAGCCTCGTGTCCCTTATCTTGCAGAAATTGAGATACGAACTAACTCATCATCCAGCAAGCCACATGCCTAATCTGAAATGCACTTGTCCTCGGTCGCAGACTGCTGTGTTTCCCAAAATTGTGCCTGTGCTGATTTCCTACACGAGGATGGAACCAGTCCAGATGAATCGAAAACGATTCGATGGTGAATCAAATTTGATTAGATGGGACACTCAAAAACTCGCGTCCTAGCGCGGGCGCACCCTTGCTGACTTGATCATGCTGGATGGCACCCACGTCAACCACACGCTGGTCAAAGACGGCTGGTGCTGGTGGTATTGAACGTATGCGCTAGGGAATATGGACAACTTTTCCTGAATGAAGGGGGAACCGCGTCTCGATTGGGGAAGGGGGAGTGGGCTATTTGAAGTTATGTCTTCGGAGCTGCAATTCGCTCATTGAAACATTCCAAACAGACCGGCCCGACTGCTTGGTTCTTCTGGAGAACTCGCTTGCATGCTATGCATTTGGGGAGGCCAGAATAAATTAATCTGATATTTGAGATGGGCTTCACAAGTCACCCTGCTACTAGTAATTCATTCAATTGCGGGTTTGCCAATGCAGGACGTGTGCTGATCCAGAAATCATCTCTGACTTCTCAAGATGGGCCAGCAACGATCTTCCTTGGGCGTCTGTCCCACAAACGCCATCGCACGCTGAATGGCGTTATCCAAATCCTCACCGGACGAGAATGTTTTTGCCAGGCAGACATAGCCCCATTTTGCTTGGCTGCTTCCCACGCTCCTCGATGTGTAAACTGGGTAAGTATAATCACGGGAACGTGCGGCCTGCTGAGGCGTGGAACTAAGTCCACCAATATCTGGAAACCCGAATCATCAGGCGATGCAAGTTCGAGCACCGCGCAATCAATTTGCCGAGACTGGTAGAGGGCACGCCCTGATAGTCGGTCCGTGGCTTCTATGATCTCATAATCACAGGTGCACCTCCTTAATCCCTCTGCATAGAACGCTCGGTCGTTGGCGTTCCCATCGATGAGAAGGACTGAAGTGGTGGGGTGTTCCGGGATCGAAGACATCGACCGGCATTACCCGCGTGAACTGCGCCGGGGAAACTCTACCCCACCGTTGGGGCTGTGTATGTCAGTCCAGTCCTACAATGGGCGGCATAGCTCAAGCAAAAGCATCATGAATAATGTGCCGATCCGTTTCTTGGCCGGTTTCGTAGGAGATTTCTTACTCCAATTTTAGGGCAGTTCCTACTTGCCAACGACGCATTCCGGTCCATAGTACAAGGCACTCTCGCTAGCGCCTCACTTCAACCGGAGGAGGTTTGACGCCATGCAGCCCATAGATGAAGCGATAATTGAAAAGCTGCGGAGCGGTCCCTGCTGCTTTGACGAGATCGTCACGGGACTTCCCTATTTCAGCTGGGGAGAAATTTTCGTCGCCGTTGATCGGATGTCGCGGGACAGACGGGTGTTCCTTCTGCGACTCGGTTTCTTCTCCTATCAGATCTCCCTCGGCTCCCATGATGTATCTTCAGTTCAACATCCCGTTGCCGAAGGGGAGCGTACGAGCCAACGCCTAGAATGCTGAGGCAACTTTACTCTGGAGAAGTCATGGCAAAAATTCTGATAATTGATGATCAGCCGAACGTTCGAGCACTCCTCGACGTGCTACTCCGTCAGCAGGGATATGAGGTGGTACTCGCCGAGAATGGGTGGAAGGGCCTAGAGCTCTATAGCCGGGAACACCCCGATGTCATTCTTCTTGATCTGAACATGCCGGAGCTCAATGGGGTCACGGTCTTAAAACAGATACGTAGTGTCGATCTCAACCAGCCGGTGATCATTTTGACGGGAGATAGTACCTCGGAGACGGAACGGCAAGTCCGTGCGCTTGGGGTGAGCGAGTTCATACTAAAAGGCTCCTCGCTGAAACTCCTGGCGGACACACTCAAGGGCCTTCTCAGGACTCCCACCCCCGCGACAGCGGCACTGCGGTGATTGAGAGATTGCCTCTTGATCGGATCGAGTAGAGAACAACGGGAGCGGCGTGATGAAGGCTGAACTGGATGGGTGGAGAGGTAGCCCGACGCCAGGGGTGTCGTCGCGAGGCGTTGGTTTAGAAACCGCTATGGAAGCCCTGTGCAGGCGCACTCGCCTCCGTGTGCATGCAGTGCGACCATGGCGGAATCTGAAGTACACGGCTCGGCTCTGCATGGTGTCAGGCCTTTTCGGCAGACAGACGATCCTATTTATTTAGAAGTTAGGGAGAATGTTACCCATGACGAAAGAGCGAGCAATGAAGAACGGCCATGCGGATGTGACCACCCTGGAGCGAGTGCTGCAATGGCACGGGCAGTTCAGACGAAGCCTGGAATCCCACCGCGTAACGCCCCTCCAAGCTGCCCTACTTCTCTATGTGAGTCGTCACGCGGAGACCAAACTGACGGATGCGGCCAAGGCGCTTTGTGTGAGGCAGCCGACTTTGACTGAAGTCGTGAACGACCTCGTGCGGAAGCGGTGGGTCACCAAACGCCGGTCGGGCGTGGATACCCGTGTCATGCATTTGCGACTGAGTCGGCGGGGTGAGACGCTCACTCGTCAACTCGAGCAGCGGGTACACCAGGTGACTATCACACTCGCCGAAGAAGTACGAAAATCCCTCGGCATGACCCCACAGAAGCGCACTGATCTGAGGTTATTAGTCCCTTAACCCCACAACAATCCCCACAAGTTCCCAATACAGCCTCCTAGCGTGTCGTAGGCCATTCCTTACGCCACTACTAGCACAGCTCCTACTTCCCACATGGCGCGTTCAGTGCATGATGCGGAGCACCCCACGTACCCACTTCAACGGGAGAGAAGATGAAACAGATGAGGTTTGTTATCGTCGTTAGCTCACAGCAAAAAGTAACTTCCGGGTCTTGCTATATCGCCATTGATGGATATTCAACCATACTGAAATCAAAGGCGGCTAGGTTCCAGAGCGCTGCTGATGCACTAGCATTTGCCGAAGCAAGCCGCATCGCGTTGACCGGTCATACCTACATACGCCTGGAAGAGTCTATTGATTTGGAACTGACGGGACGGGAGGCGTTCGATAACTCAGGTCCGGTAGGGAGGAACACATCATGATGAGCAGTAGCTGGTCGCGATCAGGGGCCGCCTCAGCGACATCACTGCCCTGAGAAAGACCAAGTCTTCGACTTCGTCGCATCGAGGACCTGGCCGCCGTTTGACAATTTCCTCCAGCCAAGGTATCGCCCGTTTCCCGCTTGCGCGGCCTGATTCCGCCATCAACGGGACCAGAAAGCCGATAATCTCCAGACCTTACTCCCCTCGGATGGGCTCCACGAAGACGGAGCAGCTAACCCGGGTGAGACGTGGCGCGCCATCCCAGCAAACCCACTTATACCAACTTCGTTCCCCAGGTTTCGTACCTCTGAAAGTCGGAGGCACAGCAAGTGACCACTCAAGATCTATGGAGAAACGTCCGAAATATTTCCGATGAGCTGCGCCATTTGACGACGTTGCTGACCATCACAATCACCAAAGAGGAGTACTGTGTCGATCCTAATTGTAGAAGATAATCCCGTCAATGCACTGCTTCTTGAGAAGTTTCTCGAAAAGGGTGGGTATCGCACTCAACTAGCAAGGACCGCAAAAGATGCGCTGGCGAGTCTTACAAGTACAAATGACATTCAGCTGATTGTCACAGACCTCAATATGCCCGATATGGATGGGTTGGAGTTAATTGCGAAAATCAGGAAGACAGCTCCATTTAACAATCTACCGATCATTGTCGTATCGGCACAATCTCAAGTGGGAACTGTCCAAAGGGCCAGCAATCTTGGGTGTGATGCGTTTCTGGCCAAACCTGTTGATAAAGTGACGCTGCTCACCAGGGTCCAAGCGATGCTAAAACAACATCCCCTAGTTTTACAGAGCAAACATCACGTCATGAACAACTTGGGCCTTGTAGCGCAGGAATATGATGATCTGGTCAAAACGTTTGTCGCTCAGTTAGGCATAGCAATGCCAAGCGTGATAGCGGAACAAGCGGAATCAGGAGAAGCGATTTCTGACAACCTTGGTCGATTGCTTCAAGAGCTGGCGGAGAGCGCAAGGATTCTCAGAGCAGAACAATACACCATACTTTATTCGAAATTGAGAACCCAGACAGTGATCACTCGAGCAGAGTGTAAGACAGTGCTCAACGCGCTTCAGGATTTAGAAGCTGCCCTGAGTGCGGTTTCACAGCCTTCCCCATAACCGGAAGCCCTCAGCTGACTTCTCCACTAGAAACCCCCGGTCGTTTTGGCATGGTAGTAGCGGAAGTATGCGGCGGGAGATACGGTGCTGGAAGGGCTAGAGAAGGACGCACGAGAAGTGAAGAAAGGTTTGTGGGTCGATTCTGTTCCTGACGTTGGCCCCATTCTGGGACGGTTCTTACCTAGAGCCGACGACTTCTTCGGCGATCTGTTCAGCCTGACGTTGCCTGATGAACTCATTCGGCGTCAGGTGTCCGAGTGAGCTATGCGGGCGGCGCTGATTATCATCGAACCGCCAGGCTTCGATGATGTCTTGGGCCTCGACCATCGAGGTGAATGGATGTACGGTCAACCATTCATCGCGCAGTCGACCATGAAACGATTCAAGGACGGCGTGTTCTACCGGTTTGCCGGGCCGAATAAAGTCGAGCGGCACGCCCCGACGATAGGCCCACTCTTCGAGCGCTCGTGATTGAAATTCTGTCCCATGATCCACCGTGATGGATCGTGGGCCGACGTGTGGGCCTACGACACAATCGAGCACTTGACCGACCCTCTCTCCCGTCCTCCGAATCCCTGCCTCTAACACAGGACTGTGCCGACTCCCGTTATCGACGACCGTCAGGATCCGGAAGGGCCGTCCATCGCCCAGGGGAGCATGTATGAAATCCCTGCTCCAGCGCTCCGTCGGTCCCACCGGCATCGGAGCCGGTCCTCGGTGCCGCGCGATGGGCTTCCGTCGCCGCACCCGTATGCGTAGTTGCACGCCCTCGAGTCTGTCGAGTCGTCGGACGCGCTGCCGATTGACCAGCCAGCCTTCCCGACGCAGCAACACTCAGATCCGCAGAGGCCCAAGCCGGGGCCGGGCATGAGCCAGATAGATCCCGAATCCGCCGCCGCCGCGCCGACTGATCCTGGGCTCGACTCCGTCGATCCCACGCGGCCCGTCCGACCTGGGCCAGGCGACAGGCCCGCGCACCACTCACCTGAAACGTCCCGTGAAACCACTGGGCCAGTTCCCGGAGGCGGGCGGGCCTTAGACTTTTTTTCTCAGGGCCTTCGACCACATGGGCGTATCGAGCGAGAGATCCGCCACGAGCCGCTTCAACCGGCTATTTTCTTCTTCTACTTGCCGAAGTCGGCGCAGTTCACTCACGCCAAGGTGCGCGTACTGCTTCTTCCAGGCGTAGAAGGTGCCGTCACTCACCCCGAGCTGTCGGCAGAGGTCGCCGACGGGGGTGCCAGATTCGGCTTGGCGGATGGCACACACGATCTGCTCCTCCGAAAACTTCGACCGCTTCATAGGTCCGCTCCTTTCGTGCGTGACCACCGAAGCGCCATCGTACTCCAGTTTCAAAATGCCGTCGTTTTCCGGGGAGACGTCACCACCACATCAGCTCGCTTGGCTTTGCCCCCCCCTTCTTTCCCAAGAATGATTGCGCGTGAAAAATCCCTTCGGATTAGGAGCCTTCCTCATAGAACCGTTCGCGCGACCCAGAGATATTGAATTGTGTTTGGCACAAGAATAACTCCTCTCGGGAGATCTTCGTATGCTTATTTTCGGTGAGACAGGTCGTGCGTCTACGTGCATATGTCGTGGAGGTTTGTTGAATCACGGCTCGTTGACTCAGGACCATGTTGATCGCGCCCTGTCACCCTATTCTCTTCAATTGAAGTGGATCGATGGACAGATCGTGCGTCCTCATGAATCAAGATATGTCGCGGGATTTCTCGGGTGCCACTTCGTTGACGCCTCTATCGTTGGTTGTGTATAAAGAATGCGCCATTTCTCCATTCACTTTTCATGATAGGCAGACTTTCCATGGGTGCACGAGAATTCCACGATGGGGCGCAAGATGGGCTCGAAGCACTTGAGCCTTTTGACCCGGAACAGATCGAGACCTTCGACGGCTTGTTGACCGCTATGCGCAAGACAGCCTTTGGGGGTCGCAGGGTGGGCGAAGCCTACGAAGTGCTTTGGGCAATGATCGAAGACCCGGACTGCTTCGTCGTACTGACACTGTCAGGGGCGATGACCATTGCCAAGATGGGCAAGATCATCAGCGCGATGATCGATCAAGAGATGGTGCAATGTGTTGTTTCGACCGGGGCATTGATTGCCCATGGGCTGAGCGAGTCGGTTGGCAAAACACACTATCGGCACCACCCGTCGATGTCCGATCAAGAGTTGTTCGAGAAGGGCTACAATAGGGTCTACGATACGCTGGAGATGGAGTCTAATCTCAACTATGTTGAGCAAGTCGTCGCCCGAACAATGAAGCGGATGGATCAGGACCAGTCTCTTTCTTCCGAAATTCTCACTCGTGAGCTGGGGAAGACGCTCGCGGAAGAATATGACGGAACGGGTATTCTCAAAAGCGCCTATCTGAAAAAGGTTCCGGTCTTCATCCCTGCCTTTACCGATTCCGAGATGGGGCTGGACCTTGGAACTTGGGCTATGAGTCGAGATCTCGATCGTGTTCGTGCTCAGGCAAAGGGAAGCGATGATCTTGAGGTGCTGCGCGCGATTCATCGCTCCTATCCGTCCTTCAATCCCTACCTCGATCTCAACAGTTATGCGAGTCATGTTATCTCGGCCAAGCGGCGTGGGATCTTTACGATCGGTGGGGGAGTGCCGCGTAATTGGGCGCAACAAGTCGGTCCCTACATTGAGATCTGTAATACACGGCTCGGGCTCAATGTGGAGCCGCCTCGATTCCAGTATGGGGTACGCATCTGTCCGGATCCGGATCATTTGGGCGGATTGAGTGGTTGCACCTATCAAGAAGGCCTTTCGTGGGGAAAGTTTGTTCCGCCAGAAGCAGGAGGACGTTTTGCTGAAGTATTGAGCGATGCCACGATTGTCTGGCCTCTCCTCATGGTCGGGCTGCTGGAACGCCTGAAAGCAAAGCGTACTTTTCAGACATGATGGGCACGTATTTTTTTCGTACAGTTGCTGTGGCGGGACTGCTGTTGCTCATGCAGCTGACTCAGGCTGGCGCTGGGTCGGTTATGGACGACGGACGAATCAGAGGAAACGCGGACGCACCGATCACCATGATCGAGTATTCCGACTTCACGTGCGGGTACTGTGCGAAGTTCTTTCAGGAGACCTGGCCGCGTCTGCAGGCCAAATATATCGATACGGGGAAAGTTCGGTTTATCTATCGCGACTATCCTCGATCAGACCAGGGAGTCGGCGTTGAGGCGGCGGTGGCAGCCCGTTGTGCCGGAGCCCAGGGTCGATATTGGCTGATGCACGATCGGCTCTTCAGCGAACGAGGCCGCTTGGACTCGGGATCATTCAAAGGTTACGCGAAAACGATCGGCTTGGACCAGACGGTGTTTGCCAAATGTTTCGACGAACGGCAATATCTCGAATCTATTTTTCAGGATCGTAACGAGGCGAACCGGTGGGGGTTTCATGGCACCCCAGGTTTTATTCTGATGCGAACGGCGAGTGGGCCCACTGAAAAAGAGCCGGCGGTTGCGATTCCCGGCGCAGTCCCGTTCGATCAGTTTGCGGAGGAGATCGATCGCATGTTGGCTACTGCCCCACGCTCCCAGGGAGAACCCGCTGAGCCTCACGGGTTGACGGCGGTGGCACAGAACAGTCCATTCATCATTCACTAAGGATTACCTATGTCTGCAATACAATCGTTTTGGTCTGTTCCGCAACGCGAGGGGGAACCACCCTATTGGATGTGCATGTCGTGCTTGTCAGAAGTCTTCTATCGCAAGGTGCCGATGCCGGACTGTCCGACCTGCCACGGCGTCTCGACCTATGAGGCCTTCACGCTTGAGGCGATTCGTGATTGGGGCACAGAGGACTTGGTTGCCAAAGCCGATATCGCCCAACAGGCCGCCAATCCCGAGCCGACTTCTACGGCATCGGTTCATTCCACCGACTGAGTCTTCACCATCCGCGAGGCGTCTCTTGTGCAGGAACCACGTCCATTCTTGATTGGAGGTCTGTGGCGGCAGGGGGAGACGGTTGTCCCCGTAAACAACCCGTTTACAGGGCGGCTACTCGCCGAGGTATCGAGCGCGAGTTTCGCGGACGCTGAGGCTGCGATTCAATCGACAGTCGATGCTGCTGCAGCGATGGGGAATTTGCCCGCCCACGCCCGCTATCGTGCGTTGCAAAAGATCGCAGGTGGACTTTATGACCGGCGGGAGGAATTTGCCCGCCTGATGACGGCTGAATCCGGCAAGCCGATCACCGACGCGAAGCGGGAAGTCAGTCGGGCGGTGCAGACATTTACCGTTGCGGCCGAAGAGGCGAAGCGCATTCCTGGCGAGGTGATCCCTCTCGATTGGACGCCGGGGACGGACTCCCATCTTGGCATTCTCCGTCGGGTTCCGATTGGTCCGGTGCTCGGAATCACTCCCTTCAATTTTCCCCTGAATCTTGTGGGCCACAAGGTCGCCCCAGCTCTGGCTGCCGGAAATTCTATTCTCATCAAGCCGGCGCCACAGACACCCCTGACCGCGTTACTCTTGGGCGAAGTAGTTCAGGAGGCTGGGCTTCCTCCCGGCGCACTCAACATCCTGCCCTGCGATAATACGGTGGCAGAACAGCTTGTCGTGGACCCTCGTTTTAAACTCCTGAGCTTTACCGGCAGTGCCGCTGTGGGATGGATGCTGAAGGCTAAGTGCGGGAAGAAGAAGGTGGTGTTGGAGCTCGGCGGGAATGCTGGCGTCATCGTGGAGCCCGATGCCGATCTTGAGCTTGCCGCACAGCGCTGCGCAGTCGGCGGGTTTGGATATGCCGGTCAGACCTGTATTTCCGTGCAACGAATATTTATCCATCATTCCATTGTGGACCTCTTCACCACGAAACTTCTGTTACAAGTTGCGCGTCTGAAGGCTGGTGATCCGAGCGACGATTCGACGGTGGTCGGGCCACTGATCAATTCGGCCGCGGCCCATCGTGTGGAGGAGTGGGTCGGGGAAGCGGTGTCGCAAGGGGCGCGTGTGCTTCTGGGGGGCAAACGCATGGGCTCGGTGATGGAGGCGACCGTGCTCTCGCACGTCACGCCAACGATGAAAGTCTCTTGTCAGGAGGTGTTTGGACCGGTGGTAACCGTGACCCCTTACCGGCATTTCAGCGAAGCGATCACGGCGCTTAACCAGTCTGACTATGGACTCCAAGCTGGAGTATTCACTCAGGATGTGAACAAAATTTTTCATGCCTTTCGGCATCTTGAGGTTGGGGCCGTGCTGGCAAACGAGATTCCAACATTTCGTGCCGACCACATGCCGTATGGTGGTGTGAAAGACTCTGGGGTCGGGCGTGAAGGGGTTCAGGCCGCGATCGAGGATATGACCGAGCCTCGCATGCTAGTGTTAAACCTCAAACCACCTGCCGGCGCCTAGCAGGAAGCTGGAATCTGTTCAGGGTCTGCACGTGTGGCACAACGAGGAAACCCTCCCGCAGGATGCTCAAAAAGAGGCTGGATTTTTCATCCGCCCAACCCCTGGCGACTACTTTACCCTCCCGTCCTGAGTCTGCCAAGACAGCCTTTTCGCCCTGGGGCGTGCCTTGTCCCGGGCTTGGCCCCGGCAAGTGACCAAAGATGATCCTTCCAAGCTTGCTCCTGTACGTTGTCCCCAAGATGGCCGGGAGGAGTCCTTCACTGTGCGCATCCAACGAGAGCCTTCTCAGGCCGCGCGTTGCGCGAGCAGAGGGAACTCACCGGGCCACCCCTCCCCTGCTGGCAAGACTATTTCAGCATCCTGCTAGAAAAAATGCCACAGGATATTGCGAAGCGTTGCCAATCTTGGTACAACAGCGGCCCTGTGCTTTAATATGGTTTATCGTGGGCGTGCATTTCAGCGAACGACGCGCCCCTCACCCGATTGGTCGGACGAACTAAGGAGAAGAAACGATGGTACCTACGCAGATGTTTCTGACGCGAGGCGTCGGAGTCCACAAAGAAAAGCTGGCTTCCTTTGAACAAGCCTTGCGCAGTGCAGGCGTTGCCTATTGCAACCTTGTTACGGTGTCATCGATTCTACCGCCGAATTGCAAAATTATTCCGCGTGCGCGCGGCGAGAAATTATTGAACCCAGGTGAAATTACGTTCTGTGTGATGGCGCGGTCGGAAACAAATGAACGAAATCGCCTGGCTTCCGCGTCGATTGGATTAGCGGTCCCGACCGATCGTCGAACCTACGGATATCTGTCCGAACACCATGCGCATGGTGAAACCGATGAAGAGACGGGTGAGTATACGGAAGACTTGGCGGCGCAGATGTTGGCCACGACGCTTGGGGTCGAATTCGATCCGAACATTGCGTGGAAAGAGCGGGAACAAGTCTTCAAAATGGCCGGTAAGATCGTTCGGACCCAAAACATCACCCAGTCCGCTATTGGAAAACCCAATCGCTGGACGACAGTGATAGCATTGGCCGTGTTCATTCCAGAAGAAAATCTGTCGAAGCGGCGTCGGTAGCCCTGCCGCGTGAGCTTACACCCATGACGCTTCCCGCCGGTTGGGAGGGTATCGACCAGAACTTCCTCGGTCTCGACGAGCCTTGGTGCCATCCCGATCAGGCGGGCGTCTACGTCCTGCCTGCACCCTACGAACATACCTCCAGCTATGTGCTGGGCTCTGATCGAGGCCCATCAGCCATCATTGAGGCGTCTCAACAAGTCGAGTTATACGACGAAACACTTCGGTGTGAGCCTTATCGAGAGTGGGGTGGGATTGCCACCATCCACTCGCTCGATCTTGATGGCAAAGTCGATCGGCAGGCGGTAGATGCCATCGACGCATTTGTTACCCCTCACGTCGGTACCGGGCGGTTTGTCGTTACCTTGACCGGGGAACATACCGGCGCGCTTGGGGCAATTCGAGCCCATGCCCGACACCATCCTAATCTGTGCGTGGTGCAAATCGACGCACATGGCGACCTGCGAAAGGCCTATCAAGGAAATCCCTATAGTCATGCCAGCGTGATGGCCCGCGTAGTCGATGACGGGTTGCCGTTAGTCCAAGTCGGCATTCGTTCCATTTCTCCCGAGGAAATCGATCGCATTAAGAGTACTGATCGAATTGCCACATTCTTTGCCGCCGAGATTCTTGACCCTTCCAGTTCATACAAAGGCAAGGCCTCTCGTTGGGTTCCCGATGTCGTGAAAGCCTGTCGTGGGCCGGTCTATCTCACATTCGATTGTGATGGGCTTGATGCCTCGCTGGTTCCTGCGCTTGGCACTCCCGAGCCTGGTGGATTGGGGTGGTACGATACGCTGAGTCTCATCACAGCCTTGGCCAATGGACCTGGCATTCTCGGGATGGATATCAGCGAGATAGCTCCAATCGAAGGGTTTGTCGCACCCCAGTTTTGTATTGCCCGATTGATCTATCGCATGCTGGGACGGATCAAGGCGGGCCGTCGCGTTCATTAGCAGGATGCTGAAATAGTCTTGCCAGCAGGGGAGGGGTGGCCCGGTGAGTCTCCTCTGCTCGCGCAACGCGCGGCCTGAGAAGGATGGGGAGGGAGCGGCAAGGTGCCCTTCTTGCTCGCAGAACGCGCACGGTGAAACGGTGCTCGTTCGATGCGCGCAGTAAAGGGCAGCCTTGGCCACTCCCTTGAATTGAGATTTGGCAAATTGGAAGGCCCTCGCCTGGGCGCATGGCACGTCTTGGCGTGCCAGTGGGTGGGCGGGTGAGAGTGTCGCGTACAGTGAAGGACTCCTCCCGGCCATCCTGGGGACAACGTACAGGAGCAAGCTTGGAAGGATCATCTTTGGTCACTCGCCGGGGCCAAGCCTGGGACAAGGCACGCCCCAGGGCGAAGAGGCTGTCTTGGCAGACTCAGGGCGGGAGGGTAAAGTAGTCGCCAGGGGTTGGGCGGGTGAAAAATCCGGCCTCTTTTTGAGTATCTTGAGGCTATGTTGACGTCGGCACCACCATGTAAGATTCCAACGGTGTATGCGTACAAACTAAGCTTTTCTGCAACCTGCTAGAATGGCGTGTCACTCCGTGACCGACAAGCTTCGCATCAATAAATTCTTTACACAGCACGGCATCTGTTCTCGACGAGAGGCCGATCGCCTGATCGAGACCGGTCGCGTGACCATCAATCAGCGAGTCGCCTGCTTGGGAGATCAGGTTGGTCCTGATGACGTCATTGTGCGAGATGGACAGGTGATTCCCTGGGGGGTGGCCCCGCTCTATATCAAGTATTACAAGCCAGTGGGCGTGACAACGACCAGCGAGTCACATGTGCCCCGTAACATCATTGCGGAGATCGGCCATCCGGAACGGATCTTCCCGATTGGTCGGCTCGACAAGGACTCGTCCGGCCTGATCCTTCTCACGAACGACGGGGACATTGTGAACGATATTCTACGAACCGAGCATGGACATGAACGGGAATACGAGGTGTCAGTCGATCATCCTTTCGATCAAACGTTCATTGACCACATGGCTCAAGGAGTTTTCATTCTCGACCGTCCGACCAAACTCTGCCGGATTGATCGACTCGGTTCTGCTCGATTCCGTATCATCCTCACCGAAGGACGCAATCGACAGATCAGGCGCATGTGCCAGGTTTTGGGGTATCGGGTGCTCACGTTGCATCGTGTCAGGATTATGCACATTACACTCGATGGATTGCTCCCAGGAAAGTGGAAATCGCTTACTGGAGAGGAATGCACGAAGCTCTTTCAAGCTGTCGGGCGAGGCAGTAGTCCAGGCCAGCATGATTCATGAGCGATTCTATTGTTATCGCGGATTTGTTATTGCGGTGAGCGTTCGGCTGGTAGGCTAGCCAGCGGATACCTCGATTGACAAACATACCATTGGAACTCACACTAGCTCGCGCATCGCCCACGGAGGACAACACCAGTATGGTCACTATGTGGTGGAGCCCGCAACTCAATGCCCTGCTTGGCAGCCTTGTCGTGGCGGCGGGTGCCTGGCTGGCGTGGGGCTCGTTCTCACCATGGGGAGCCGTTCTCGTCGCAGGAGCCGCCGCAGGGTTTCTTGTCTGGCAGGGGCGCACCATTGGACTGGTTTGGGCCTGGGCCACCCTGTTGCTTGGCCTGGAAAGTCTTGCCTGGCCCATCGTCACGATGGTTCAATTCCGTTCGATTACAACAGAGCCGACCGACGAACAATTGGGAACGATGCTCTCAGCCGCGCTGATGGGTCTCGTCTCGGCTGTCTTTTGGATCACGTTTTCCTATGGGTTCTTCAAGCGAGCTCGTCAGCCGATTATCGACTCGTCAATTGATGCGACCGAGAGTCAATCACCTGAATCAATTCCAGAGCATTCCCCTAAGAAAAAATAGCACCTACCACATCTCGATCGGGTCGACATCGACATCGAACTTGATAGCGCAGCGTTGATACGTCCGTTCCATCTCTTTGACCGTCATTCGTACATCCGCGAGGCCCGCATCCCGTTCGGACGATTTCACAAGAATTTGCCACCGATATCGTCCCCGGAGTCTCGGCACCGGAGAGGGGACTGGCCCTAGAACAGCAAGACGGTTGGGCCGACTGATCGATTGAGTTATCGAAGGGGTCTTTGCCTTGTCCGTCTGTCCAGCCATGTCCAGAGAAGTGCAGGCACTGAGCCGAGCCACCCAGTCCGTGGCAGCGTCGTGAACCATTGTCTCTCTGGTTCCGGATACAAGGAGGGCAATCAGAGAAACCGCAGGCGGATACCCCAATGCAGTTCGATGGGACAACTCCTCCGATAAGAAAATGGATTCGTCGTTCTGCGCTACAGCTTGAATTGCGTGATGTGACGGAAGATAGGTCTGCACGATAACCTGGCCGCTAATCCCTGTCGAATTGGCGAGGCCGACCGCATCGAGAAGCGTATGATAGGTACGTTCGGCGGATCGGAAGTTCGGCACGTTAAGTCCTGCGTCTGCTTGCACTATCCCAACGAGGCCCATCATCGGGAGGGATCCCCGGTGTAGCAGCAGTTGTGTTCCGATGATGATATCCCATTCCCTTTGCTCGACCTTCCGCCAGAGGGATTCGGCCTGCGCAGGCCGCCGCATGGTATCCCCATCGAGCCGAATCACCGCCGCGTGAGGGAACAATCGCTTCGCATCTTCTTCCACCCGTTCTGTGCCTTCCCCGATCAACTGCATGCGAAGGCCGGAACAACTAACGCAGGCTTCGGGGAGGGGTGTCACGTCTCCGCAGTATGAACAGAGCAGGCGACCAGCCTGCCGAGAGTACATCAGCGCCACGCGACAGACAGGACAGCGGGGAACTTGGCCGCAGTCACGACAGACTAGGGCGCCGGCATAGCCCTTCCGATTGAGAAACAACAGGACGCCAGCCCGGCAACTAATCGCCTGCTCGATGGCCTGAACGAGCGGCTGGCTCAGCACTGTATTGCGACCATAATCCCGTAAATCAACGACCTGTATGCTCGGTCGCGAATCAGACGGCATGAGCTTGCGGACAAAGATCCCTCGTTGCTCCACCGCCGATCTGATCTCAAGAGAGGGGTGGGCAGAACTCAGGACCAGCACCGCCTGTTCATCTTGTGCCCTCAGCCAAGCCACGTCCCGTGCATGGTAGCGTGGCTCTTGAGGTTCTTTGAGCGCTGCATCCTCCTCTCCCTCGACCCAGATCGCCCCGATTGCAGTCAATGGAAGAAAGATGGCCGACCGAGTTCCCACGACCACGCGAACAATCTGCCGATGAATCTGATCCCAAATTTCAGATTTCAGCTGGTCTGAAAGACCGCTATGGAAAAAGACCGGGGAGATGCCCATCTCATCATTACGGATCAAGCTGGTAACCCATTGGGCCCGTTCTGCTTCCCCAACGATGATGAGGAACGTCTGTCCACGCTCGAGTACTAGGCGAGCGGCCTGCTGTAGGAGCCTCAACCGATCGGTCCAGGAAGCCTGCACCAGAACACGTGTGGGTTCTTGGCCTCTCAGCGCCTTGAGCAGTGGTTCAGACCAAGACATTGCAGGGTCAGGAATGAGTGCTGGGGTGACGCCGAAACTGTCATGGTTCGCTTGTCTGGTTGGCTGGGTGAGAGGCACTGCTGAGGCAGGCAGTAGGTTCTGGACCTCTACCACCCATCCGCGAACCTTGAGATCGCGTAATAGATCGTCCAGACCAGGACTACGGGATGACCGGCGAAGTCCTGAAGGTTTTTTCCCGAGACGTGTGAGAAGTGCCCGAGCCTTCACCGAGCAAGGCTTCCGATCCGCAAGTGCCGCCCGCCCTTGTTCCGATAGTTCGTAGTGGCTGCCCTGCGCCAGTGGTTTTGGTGCCGGAGGCAACACCAACCTGAGACATTGCCCCCATGGCGCAACATACTGTTCGGCCACCTGTCGTGAGAGCTGGAATAAATTCGATGATACGTCTGTTGCGGCTCCTTCTGGGAGTAACGAGTGAATTTCCCTGAGGCGTGTTCGATCAAGACCCTGAGGAAGTACGTGGGAGAGGGCGATCACGGCTCCTTGGAGGATCGACCGTCCGAAGGGCACGAGCACTCGATGGCCGATACGTAGCGTGGGTCGGAGTAACGAGGGTACGGTATAGGTAAAATGGCCTGCCAGATGTCGTGGGACAATGACGTCCGCGAATAAGGATTCTGGTTCTGTGCATGGAGGGGCTACCTGTGTCGAAATCATGCGGCATTGTAGCAGCACAGAAAAAGGAGGAACAATGAGGAAGAAAAACGGAAAGGTTCTGGAGGGGAACCGGGGAGGGTTGACAATTCTACGTCAACCCTCCCTCGATACTCGATGAGTTTACTGTGGAGGGGTGACCGGGGCTACGGGGGTCTGATCCGCATTGCCCTGGACAACTGATGTCGGTGTTGTCGCCGAAGCAGGACCCGCAGGGACAGATGCGGGCTCTACTTTGGACGAACCAGTTGGAGCCACTGGGATTGTCTGGTCCACAACGGGGATCGAAGTTCCGCTTTCGGCAGAAGAATTGAGACGGGACATGCTATAGCCCTTATCGCCAGTTTCAGTTGGTGTCACCGCCTGCTCAGACTGTTCCCTGGCTGATTCGGGTGAATAGAGTACAATGTCCACACGACGGTTCTTCTCCCGACCCACCTCGGTCGCATTGCCGGCTATGGGCTTCGTATCGCCATAGCCGACCGACGAAAGCTTGGCCGAATCGATCCCGCCCTTCTCAATCAAGTAACGGAGGACACCCCCTGCCCGAGCTTTCGATAAGTCCCAGTTCGTCTGGTATCGTGACTTCAGCGTAGGACCGATTTCCATATTGTCTGCATGGCCCTCGACTCGAATCAATCGATCGCCGGCGGCAGTCTTGAGATACGCGATCAGTTCATCGAGCACCTGATGGCCCTCGGACGTAATCGTGGCTTCTCCCGACTCGAACCGAAGCTGTTTCATCATGTCACTGAGGCTGACTCGGGTTTCGTCGGCGACATTTGTGACTTGGAGTTTACTTGGAGAAGGAGCTGCAGTAGAAGAAGCATCTGGAGACTGCGGGAGAGATTGAGCGATTGGCATGGCTTCAGGAGCATGAACCTTCACTCTGACGCGATCGCCCTTGAGAATGCGGGAGATCGATTTTGTAATCAGCGCCGTGGCAGTCCGGTCTTCCAGGGATAGGACTTTTAATTCTCCCACGACTCGTTGAGGAAGGCTCCCTCCGGACCGAACTATTTCCATTCGATCCCTAGGCCTGATTCCGTCTTCCCGTCCCAGATCCAGATAGACGATATTTCTTTGCCCCACCATGTTCATGACGGCGCCCATGTTAGTCTGGAACTCCACAATCCGTCCCTCCACATCACCGGCGGAAGGTTGGCCAACTGCTGCTCCCTCATCAGTTGGAAGCACGAACTTCATTACCGGGTCACCCGGTGATACAGCTGCATAGGCACGCACAACCTGAACAGTAGTCAGAATCGTATCAACTTGGGTCACTTGAACCACAGCGAGTCGATTGACCAAATAACCCAGGTATTGACCGGTGGTGGGATGGAATACTTTGAGTGCTCGTCTATAGATCGTGAAAAGATCTCCGGGTGCAACATCGCCGGGACTCTTCAACCGGAGGTACAGGATATCCCGGGTTCCCAAGATCATGTGATCTCCGGTCGTCTGATTGTCGCCGGTAATCACATTCACAAACCCATCTTGTGGTGTTGATCGCTGGATTGAGCCGGACGAATAGGCCAAAGCTGATTCTCCGACTCGGATCGAAGTGAGGTCGTCGGCTGCCCAGGCCAGAGGAAGGAGCGGAGTGGCCAAGGTCCAGACTATGAGAGTGACGGCACATTTTATTGAATAGTTAGCCATGGTGGTTGTCCTTCATGATAAGGCAAGTTATTGCTGTCAACACCATAGCAAATAGTCCTGCATTGTCAAGAATATTGAGGCTTTGTCTTCATTGACCCACTAACTTACCCGATGTTATGGTGCTACGAACAATGATTTCACATAGCGGGGAACATCATGGTGCCTGACCAACTTACTATCCACGGCGCTCAATGCGAAGACCGTCCCCGCCTTGAGACCCAGATTCATCGACGCAAGAAAGCCAAGGCGTTCTCGGCCCTGGAGCCTGAATGGGATCAAATTGATGAGCTGCCACCCTCCCACCTGCGCATGTCGTCAGGTCGCATGTCGCCCGCCCCACCAGACAGAGTGAAGAGCCCTTCATAAATATGCTGTTCCAGAAGGACGATAAAATTTCATGAGCAGAACGGGGTTTTTTAATTGCGCTACGCCCCTGTCCCCTAGATATATAGAGGTCTCAACACCCTGGCTTCTCATTCGCGCCAGCCATGCTTCTGACCACGACAGAGTCTAGCTCGCAATACTCATGAGCGTTTCTAGTGCGATTGCAGATTCGCAGCTGTGATGAGCTTTTAGCGACCCGGCTAGCTGCTCACCCTCTCGACAACCGTGTGTGAGCCTTGGGGCCTCAGGGCTCCGTATGTCCGTCTCCCTCGTGACCACGACGATTTCATGACAAGCCGTCGTGAATCATGTGGGCTAGGACTTTCGGGTCGATCCCACAGGTCTTTTGGACGCTTGCTATCTTCATCATGCAAAGTCTAAAATCCACCCCTCTTTGTATCTTAAGATATTGAAAGGTCAGGCCAATGAGCGGTTCTGAGTTACTTCTTGAGTATCTGACCAGATACTTTCCGATTTTGTTCTTTGTTATCATAGCGCTGACGTTCGGCATGTGGTCGCTCATCATCAGTTATCTGGTCCATCCAAAATATCCTGAACAGGAGAAATTGACTACCTATGAGTGTGGAGCAGAACCGTTCTCAGACGCTCGGATGCCCTTCCCAGTTCGGTATTACATTTTTGCGATGCTTTTCGTTATTTTCGATATCGAGGTCATCTTTCTGTATCCCTGGGCAGTGGTCTTTACCAAGATCCAGTTGATCGGGTTGATTGAAATGCTGGTTTTCATCGGATTGTTTTTGGTGGCCTATGTCTATGCTTGGCGGAAGGGAGCCCTGGAATGGGACTGATCCAAATTGGTCGTCATGACAAGGATGGCACGTCCGATGTCATTATCACGACGATAGAAAAAGCCGTCAACTGGGGTCGCAAGGGATCACTGTGGCCCATGACGTTTGGCTTGGCCTGCTGCGCGATCGAAATGATCGCCGCAGTCTCATCACGGTACGATATGGATCGCTATGGTGCCGGTGTCTTTCGGGCCTCACCGCGCCAGTCCGATCTGATGATTGTGGCCGGTACCGTTTGCCGGCGGATGGCCCCCGTTATCCGAAAATTGTACGATCAGATGCCCGAGCCGAAATATGTCATTGCCATGGGGTCTTGCGCGACGTCAGGAAATATATATGACAGCTATAGTGTCGTCCAAGGTGTCGACCGCTTTGTTCCGGTTGATATCTATGTACCGGGTTGCCCTCCAACGCCGGAGGCACTCTTTGACGGCATACTCAAATTACAAGAACGAATCATGCTGAAACCCGTGTTTCAGAAGCAACCGGATCAGGTCAAGCCCGGTCTGAAAATATAGGTCTCGGTCGATGTCCTTGCAGCAAATGGCCAGCCGACTCCAAGAAAACTTTTCTGCCGGCTTCGTCAAGGCCGTCGAATGGCGTGGCGATCTTGCGGTGACTGTGACGCGGGATCGACTCCATGAGGTCTCTCAATTCCTTCATGACGACCCGGCCATGGACTTCGACTATATCGTGCATGTGAGTTCGGTCGACTGGCCTGACGACGAAGAGCGATTTGAAGTTGTCTACGAGTTTTACTCGATCAGGAAACGCCAGCGTATTCGGCTCAAGACCAGGGTGCCGGAATCGGATTGCATTGTGGATTCTCTGACGGATCTCTGGAAAGGCGCAGACTTCATGGAGCGTGAAGTCTACGACATGATGGGAATCCGATTCCGGCACCATCCGGATCTTCGTCGAATCCTCATGCCGGATGATTATACCGAAGGCTACCCGTTGCGAAAAGATTTTCCGCTCCGAGGCAGGGGCTGGCGCGACACATTCGAGTTTCTGGACGAAACGGCTCGGTAGGACAAGCGATGGCTTTTGAAGATCAACGAACAACCGTCTACAAGATCGATCTGGCTCATCCGGGAAGCGAGACCCTTCCAACCCTGCGCACGGAAGAACTGCTGCTCAATATGGGCCCCCAGCACCCTGCTACCCATGGGGTGCTAAAAGTGATTCTCGAATTAGAAGGAGAACGCCTCGTCAAGTCTACCCCCGTGTTGGGATATTTGCACCGTGGGGTGGAGAAGCTTGCGGAAGACGGCACCTATCACCAATTTATCCCCCATACCGACCGGCTCGACTATGTCTGCGCGATGTACAACAATTTTGCCTACTGTCGCGCGGTCGAAAAGCTGATGAATATTACCGTGCCGGACCGTGCAGAATACCTGCGCACGATCGTGGCAGAGGTCCAACGAATCATCGGTCATCAGTTTTGGCTCGGCACCCAGGCGCTCGACATTGGAGCCATGACCGTCTTTTTCTATTGTTTCCGTGATCGGGAAATTTTGATGGATTGGTTCGACGAACTTTGTGGCGCGCGCCTCACCACCAGTTGGTATCGCATCGGCGGCGTCGAGCGGGACTTCACGTCCTCGTTGCTTAATAAACTCAAGCAGTTCTTGGACTACTTTCCGTCAAAAATCGACGAGTACATGGTCTTCCTGGAGACGAACCGGATTTGGGTCGGGCGGACTAAAGGAGTGGCCATTATCTCAGCGGAAGACGCCGTGAGCTTCGGCCTGAGTGGCCCAACGCTCCGTGGCTCCGGTGTCGACTACGACCTCCGTAAAGCCCAGCCGTACTCGGCCTATCCAAAATGTGAATTCAGTGTGCCGCTCGGCAAGAACGGCGATACCTACGACCGGTACTGGATCCGCGTCCAGGAACTCTACGAGAGCGTGAAAATCATCCGGCAATGCCTAGAGCAGATGCAGGACGGCCCCATTATGGCCGATGTGCCTAGCGTCACATTGCCGCCAAAGCAACGAGTCTTTACGAATCTGGAATCCATGATCCAGCAATTCAAGCTTTTCTCGCAGGGCTTCGACGCCCCTCCGGGAGAGATCTATTGTGGAACAGAAGCGCATAAGGGGGAGTTGGGCTTCTACATCGTCAGCACGGGCGGCGGGAAACCCTACCGCTTGAAAATTCGCGCCCCCTCCTTTGTTCACATGGGCGCATTCGACCATATGTCCAGAGGCTACATGATCTCCGATGCGGTCACGATCTTCGGGACCTACGACATTGTGATGGGGGAGTGCGACCGATAGACGCGGAGTGGACGATGTGAAAAGTAAATGGTAGAGCGGCGATTTCGTTTCACTTTTCACGAGGAAACAACATGGGTTTGAAGCCAGCAACCAATCCCGACGTGGAAGCAGTTACGATCGAACTGTCGATCGATGGGAAGTCTGTGACAGCAAAGAGCGGGGTCTCGCTCTATGATGTGATATCGAGCACGGGCAAGATCATCCCGGCCATGTGTTACCACTACACCTTCGATCCCTTCGGTTCCTGCGGTATGTGTTTGGTCATGCAGGAGGGCAAGAAAGCTCCTGTCCGGTCCTGCACCGCCAAAGCTGCAGCCGGCATGATTATCAAAACCGAGGGAGACGAACTCTTTCAAGCCAGGAAGAAAGCAGTGGAAAAACATCTTTCGGTCCATCCGCTTGACTGCCCGGTCTGCGACGCCGACGGCCACTGCGAACTGCAAGACATGGCCTTCCGGCATGGCGTGACGAATCTGGCTAACGCGAAGCAGAAATTTATTCCGGAAGATACGCGCAGTCCCGTGCTCGACTTCAATATGAACCGCTGCATCGCCTGCGCGGAATGCATCAACGTTTGTAAGGACGTGTTGATGATCGACGCGCTCCAATTCATGAAGAAGGGCGGATTTAATCAAGTGGTGCCGAAGGGAGATCTTGCATTGTCCTGCGAGTTCTGTGGAGACTGCCTCGCCGTCTGCCCGGTCGGCGCGATCACGAACAAGTTCTCTAAATATTTATACAAGCCGTGGCAGATGAAAAAAACCACAACAACCTGTAACTACTGTGGGGACGGCTGCCAGATGTATCTTGAGACTAAGGACGCGGAAGTCGTCCGTGTGACCTCGCCTCTGTCCTGGAAGAACAAATGGGGCGACCGAGCCGAGACGGCCAAGGGGCACGGTGGACTCTGTGTGCGAGGGCGTTTCGGCTTCGAGTACATCGATAGCGCCGCACGTCTGAAGCAGCCTCTCCTTCGTAAAGGTAATCAGCTCGTCGAAACTCCCTGGCTCGAAACCATGCACCAGGTGGTGGATCGATTCTCAGAAATCCAACGCAAGAACGGACCAGATGCGATTGCCGGTCTGATCACCGCCCGCTGTACCAACGAAGAGCTGTATCTCTTTCAGAAACTCATGCGCGCAGGGTTCAGGACGAACCATCTCGATAGCAGCGCGCGCTACGGCCATCTCAACTTCGTCCATGCCTCTCGGCACGCCTTGGGAATTGGACGGAGCCCGAACGACTGGGAAGACCTGACAAAAGCCCAAGCAGTGATACTCATCGGTTCTAATATCTCGGAGACAAACCCGCTCACGGCTGTGCGTATCAAAGAAGCTATTCGCGTCTATAAAGCGCAAGTAGTCGTCATCGATTCCGCAATCACGAACATGGCCAAGCTTGCGTCCCATCCTGTCCTGATCAAGTCGGGAACGGAGGGACTCGTGATCGACGGACTTGTGAAGGCTACCCTGGAGCTGGATTTGATCGACGAAGAGAGCATCAAGAAACATCCACAAGCCTTCGAATCCTTGAAGGCCGCCGTGGCCCACATCTCGTTAGAGCAGGTGGCTGTTCAGACCGGCATGTCGGTCGAATCATTAAAAGATATTGCGGCGATCTTCGCGGAAGCGTCTCGGGCCATCATTCTCTGCGCCGAAGGCATCGTCCGCCAGCCAGACGGGTATCAGAACGTCTTGAAACTGATCGACCTCGCCTGGGTCACAGGCAAGTTGGGCCAACCTGGCTGCGGGGTGAATACGGTGACAGAAGAGCCGAACGAGCAAGGCGCCGTGGATATGGGCGCCGCGCCGGAATTCCTTCCTGGCCAAGCTTCGTTCAATGATCAGACAGCTCGCGATCGCTTTGCCAAGGCCTGGGACGTCACGCTCCCAGCGGCCGGCTCTGGCGCGAATCTCGTCGAAATTCTCAAGCGCTGCAGGAGCGGCCAGATCCGCGCCCTCTATGTCATCGGAGAAAACCCGCTCGCCACATTGCCTGCATCGATGGAAGTCCGCGCCGCGCTGGACCGACTGGAATTGCTCGTCGTTCAGGATCCGTTCCTGACCGAGACTGCGCGGATGGCGCATGCAGTGTTGCCGGCTTGTACCTCTGCCGAAAAGGACGGCACCTTCACCAACTTGGAAGGCCGAGTTCTGCGCGTCCGTGAGGCCATCGATCCCATCGGGGAAAGTTTGCCGGACTGGCACATCATGACGGCCTTGGCTAACGCGCTGGGCTGTCAATGGGAATACGAATCTCCGAACGATATTCAAGCCGAGATCATGAAGTTGCTGCCCGGGTATTACAACCTAGGACAGCCGCGCAAGGTTGTGCCGATGGTGGACCGCTATCTCTCCAACGGCTACGCCACCGATGTGGCAGCACGCTATCAAACCCCTGCTCCATCAGACTCCGAGAACCGTCGCCCCTTCGCGTTGTTGATGGGACAGGTCTTGTATCATTCCGGCAAGCTGTCCACTGAAGCTCCAGGGCTCATCACGATTGCCCCCAATACCGGGCGGCTCAGAATGAATCCTCAAGATATGGAGCAACTTGCAGTGGGTGAGGGGATGGCGGTGCGCCTCACGTCGGACCTCGGCTCAATGCAATTGGCGGTGCAACCTGATCAATCTGTCGCGCCACAGACCTGCTTCTTCCCAGAGCATTTCAATGAGCCGCCTGTGAAGGATTTGATGTCGGTTCAGGTCGATCCGACGACCGGAGTTCCCTCGTTTAAGCGGACCCGCGTGACGATCGAAAAGGCATAAGAGGGAGCAGGGTAACGGATATGAGTGTTGCCACACTAACAAAGCAAATCCTCCAGGCCGCCTTGTTCTATGAAATTTGGGACGCCATGAAGGTGACGTTCAAGCACATGTTCCATAAGCCCATGACGTTTCAGTATCCACGGGAGCAGCGAACCCTTCCCGACACCCACCGAGGAGCACTCGCACTCCTACGCTACGACGATCACCAGGAACGTTGTGTCGGCTGTGATCTCTGCGAAGCCGCCTGCCCGTCCCGCTGCATCAAGGTCATCAGCCTGGAAGATCCGGCGCGTCCGTTGCAGCGATTTGCCAGCGAGTTTTATATCGACATTACGAAATGTGTCTTTTGCGGCTACTGTGTCGAGGCTTGTCCCGTTAATGCGCTGGCTATGACGAAAATGTACGAGTTCTCGACCCACGATAAGCGCACCTTGCTGTTCGACAAGAAGCGGCTGTACGAAATCGGTGAGCGTCATCTCGACGATGCAAAAAAATACTTGTACGCGCACAACCAGGAACAGAACGTCGAGGAAAGCCGGGAATATCGGTACTACTTCCCGCAATCGGTACTCAAGTCGACCCAACCACCACCCAAGCATCTGAGCTAAGCAATCGATGGTTTCGATCTTTTTTGCCTATTTCGCATTGGCCAGTATTGCTGCGGGTGTCTTGACGGTCGCGCTCAAGCACCCGGTGCATTGTGGTCTGGCGCTTCTTGCCTTATTGGTCCATGTTTCAGGACTTTTCATTCTCCTCAACGCCGAGTTCCTCTGGGCCGTGCAGATCATCGTCTATGCCGGTGCGATCCTCGTCTTGTATCTCTTCGTACTGATGCTCATGAACTTGAAAACCGACGACCGGTATTTCCACTCCTCCTACCTGTACTTTCTGGGGCCAGCAGCCATCGGATCATTGTACGTGCTGGCACTCCTGGTCCGCTCACCATTCGGGGGCGCAAAGGGCGATGCGCCGACCGAGGCGATACTTGAGGCCGGGGGTACCCACGCGGTCGGGATCAAGATGTTCAGCGAGTATCTGTTGCAGTTCGAGATCGTCGGGGTGTTCTTGCTGGGAGCCGTCATTGGAGCGATCGTGCTCGCAAAAACGCCGAAACCGTCCAACAAAGAACGTAAGGCGTAAGGGGTTAGGCGTGAAGGGACGAACGACAACAGAAAAGACAAGGGTTCGTGCGCCTCACGTCTCACGCCTCACGCCTCACGGGTCACTATGATTCCACTCAGCGCATATGTCGCCGTCAGCGCCGTGCTCTTTATCACCGGCCTGCTCGGCGTATTGATCAGGCGGAACTTCATCATCGTGCTCATGTCTGTCGAGATCATGTTGAACGCGGCGAACATTAACTTCGTTGCCTTCTCCCATTACCTGGAATCTATGGCGGGTCAACTGGTGGCACTCTTTATCATCGCCATTGCTGCCGGGGAAGCGGCGATCGGGCTGGCCATCATCATCGTCGTGTTCCGTGGAAAGATCTCCACGAACGTGGACGAGATGAACTTCTTAAAGTGGTAACGTGACGGATCTGCTCATCAAGCTCATTCCGCTGTTTCCCTTACTGGCCGTGATCCTGAACGGGTTCTTCGGCAGGCGGTATTCCCACGATGTCGCGCACCGGCTTGCTTGGGGATCGGTGGGTTTGTCGTTTCTCTGCACAATCGGCGTGTTTGTAGACATCCTACAGACCGGCGCGCCCCATGAAGTCATTGTCTATCAATGGATTTTCGGCGGTGACCTCACCGTCAATCTCGCATACCTTGTTGATCCTCTCACATGCATGATGCTGCTCGTTGTCACGGGGGTTGGGCTCCTGATCCACGTTTATTCCGTCGGCTATATGCATGGGGAAAGTGGATTCACGCGATTCTTCACCTACATGAACCTCTTCATGGTCTCTATGCTGCTCCTCGTCATGGGGAACAACTATGTGGTGCTCTTCATCGGCTGGGAAGGGGTGGGACTCTGTTCCTATCTGTTGATCGGCTACTACTACGACAAGGTCTCCGCTGCAAAGGCTGCCTCGAAAGCCTTTGTGGTGAACCGCATCGGGGACGCGGGATTCCTTCTGGCCATCTTTCTCATCTTTGTCAATTTCAAGACGCTCGATTATACAAAAGTCTTTTCCCAAATCGGCCAGCTCTCGCCGGAGATGGCCACCGCGATTGCACTCTGTCTCCTTGTCGGAGCAGTCGGCAAATCGGCTCAACTTCCTCTCTACACTTGGCTCCCGGATGCAATGGAAGGTCCGACACCCGTCAGCGCATTGATCCATGCGGCAACGATGGTGACAGCCGGGGTCTACATGATCGTACGGAACCATGCCATTTTCGATTTGTCGCCGATGGCCATGACGATCGTTGGCGTCATCGGCGGACTCACAGCCTTGTTTGCCGCCACCATCGGCCTCGTGCAAACGGACATTAAGCGAGTTCTGGCCTATTCGACCGTGAGCCAGCTTGGGTACATGTTTCTCGGGTGCGGGATTGGAGCCTATACGGCTGCCATCTTCCACCTCATGACCCATGCCTTCTTCAAGGCCCTCTTGTTCCTCACCGCCGGATCGGTGATCCACGCGCTCTCGGGCGAGCAAGACATTCGAAAGATGGGTGGCCTCAGCCAAAAAATCCCTTGGACCTATCGACTGTTTCTGGTCGGCACGATCGCCATTGCAGGCATTCCGCCGTTGGCAGGCTTCTGGAGCAAAGATGAAATCCTGGCCCATGCTTTCACGCATCACCACTATCTGCTCTACGGAATGGCTGCCGTCGGCGCACTCTTGACTTCTTTCTACATGTTCCGCCTGATCTATCTGACATTTTATGGGGCATCTCGCATGGACCATCATACGGAGGAACATGTCCATGAGTCTCCTATGGTGATGGTCGGTCCGCTTATGGTGTTAGGTGTGCTGTCTATTCTTGGTGGATTTCTGGGCTTTCCCCCTGAACAGGGCTGGCTCCATCAATTTCTTGCACCGGTTGCGGGCACGGGAGGGGAGCATGACGTGAGCACCGGGCTCGTGCTCATGCTTATGATGGTTGCCACAGGGATTGCGTTGCTGGGCTGGGGCCTCGCGCACTATTTTTATAGCGTAAATCTTTCGGCGCCGGACCGCCTGGCCGCACAATTTCAGGCGGGCTACAGGATCTTGCTCAACAAGTACTATGTCGATGAACTCTATGATCTGTTATGGGTGGAGCCGGCCAAGAAGCTGGGATTTGTGTTCGACTGGTTTGATCGCATTGTGATCGACGGCCTCGTGCACGGCGTCGCGCAGCTGGCCGGATTGGCCGCGGCTGGTTCGACGTGGGCGGAGAAATACGTGATCTACGGCGGCCTCAATGTGATCGGATACGGCAACCATCTCGCAGCCCGCCAATGGCGGCGACTGCAGAGCGGGATGGTGCATCATTATGCCGCCATCATAGTGGCCGGGCTTTTTCTGCTGGCGGTCGTTATTCAGCTCATCATGCAACTGTAAAGCACTGCGATGTTAGAGGAACTGGCGTCAACGTTTCCGATTCTCACCTGTATTCTTTTTCTCCCCGTCATTGGGGCCGTCGTCCTGTGGCTGTTCGACGACGAGGACATGGTCCGTACTTCCGCCTTAACGATCGCGCTCCTGGAGTTGGCCCTCTCTGTATTCGTGCTTTTACGATTCATTCCCGAATCGGCTGCCATGCAGTTCTCCGAACATGTGCCGTGGATTCCCGCCCTTGGGGTCAGTTACCACCTTGCAGTTGATGGGATCAGCGTCCTCTTCGTTGGACTCACCGCATTCCTCGGGGTCCTCATCATCATCTATTCCTGGGATACCATCCGCCATCAAGTGAAGCTTTATATGATGGCGCTTCTTGCCCTCGAGACGACCACGATGGGGGTCTTTCTCTCTATCGACTTGATCCTCTTCTTCGTCTTTTGGGAACTCATGCTCATCCCCAGTTACTTTTTGATCAAGCTCTGGGGTGGAGGAGCGGAGCGGCACTATGCTGCGCTGAAATTTGTGCTCTATACCTTGCTTGGCAGTGTCTTTATGTTGGTGGGCATTGCCCTCCTGGACATCAATTATCACCAGTGGGCGACGTTACGCCATATGGAGCAGACCTACTCGTTTGACTTATTGGAACTGCTTTCCGTTCCGATCCCGCTCAGCCAACAAATCCTCATTTTCTGGCTGCTGTTCCTCGGCTTCGCGTTCAAGGCTCCGGTGTTCCCCTTCCACACCTGGCTTCCAGACGCCCTTCTCGAAGGTCCGATCGGCATGGCGGTGGTACTGGCTGGGCTGAAGCTTGGAACATTCGGCTTCATCCGGTTTAGCATTCCGTTGCTTCCCGACGCATCGAAAAGCCAGACTGTCGTTTCGATTATCATGGCGCTGGGATTGGCGGCGATTCTCTATGGGGCCATCATGGCGCTGGTCCAGCAAGATTTTCGCCGGCTTCTCGCATTCAGCAGCATCAGTCACCTCGGGTTTGTGGTGATCGGCCTTTTCGCTCTTAACTATCAGGGTCTTCAAGGCAGCTTGCTCACCATGATCAACTTGGGGTTCAGCACCGCGGGATTGTTCTTTATCGCGGGTTTTCTCTACTCACGGCAGCAGAGCACCCAACTGGGCTCATTCGGCGGCATGGCCAAACAGACCCCCGTGCTCGCAAGCTTTTTTTTATTCATCGGGCTGGCATCGATCGGCTTGCCGGGCACCAACGGTTTCGTCGGTGAATTCCTCATCCTCTTGGGAACCTTCAAGGCCAATTGGCTGTATGGTGGGATTGCTGTCACTGGCGTCATCTTTAGTGCAGCCTATTTTCTCTGGTACTACGAGCGGTCGATGTTGGGGCCGCTTGGCAAAGCCGTCAAGGACTCCATCAGCGATCTGCATCCCCGTGAAATGCTCATTGCAGCTTCCTTGTCGGTGATGATCCTCTGGATTGGCCTCTATCCCGCTCCTTTCTTGAGAATGATGAACGGGTCGGTGCAGGCGTTAGTCGATCGACTGGACCGGGGGACCGTGGCGTCGATCGAGCCCAAACAGCCGGTAAGGGTGGATTGAATCGTATGGCCGATTACGCGCTGCTCTACATCCTGTTTGCCCCCTTCGTGGGGGCCATCGCGCTGATCTTCGTTTCCAACCGCCAAATGATGCTTGTGCGTGGGATCGCGGCAGGATCAGCGCTTGTCTCATTGCTTGCTTCACTCTATTTGTTCTACGCCTACGATTACGTGAAGGGAGGCTTCCAGTTCGTCCAGCGATTTGAATGGTCCCGCCAACTAGGCATCTCACTCCACCTCGGAGTGGATGGGATCGGCACCCCGCTGGTGCTGGCATCGGGCATCTTGTTGTTCGCGGGCATTTTTGTCTCCTGGCATATCAAGGATCGGACGAAAGAATTCTATATCTGGCTGCTCATCCTCGCCGCCGCTACGATCGGCGTCTTCATGTCGTTGGATCTATTCTTTCTCTTTTTCTTCTACGAAATGTCCGTGATCCCCATGTATCTCCTGTTGGGTATGTGGGGAAGCCACACAAAAACATACAACGAGATGACGGATCCGGAAGGCCTCAAACTGCGGGATTCGGTCGGGTTCATCCTCAACTTCGGGTCCAACAGTAAAGAGTACGCCGCGATGAAACTGGTGCTCTTCCTCTCGGCCTTTGCCGTCGCGGCGCTGATGGGCATCTTGCTGATCTACAAGTACGCAGGGCTCAATACCTTCGACATTCTAGTTCTGCGTGAGCAGGCCAAGTTGATGAACATCCCGGTCTTAGGCACGACGCTGGACAAGATCATTTGGATCCTGATCTTCTTCGGCTTTGCCTCGATTGCACCGTTATGGCCGCTGCACTCTTGGTCTCCAGTGGGCCACGCAGCCGCGCCGGCCGCCACAAGCATGTTGCACGCGGGAGTGCTGATGAAGCTCGGCCATTTTTCCATTATCCGGGTGGCCTTTGAGATTTTGCCGGAGACCACCAGAGAACTCATGCCCATCGCGGCCGTGCTCTGCATGTTCAGTATCGTGTACGGCGGGTTCGTGGCGTTCTACGCCAAAGACACGAAGTATGTGATTGGATATTCCAGTTCCAGTCACATGGGTTATGTTTTCCTAGGCATGGCCGCCCTGGACTACATCAGCTTGACTGGGGCGGTGATGTATATGTTCGCCCACGCCATGGCCACGGGCATGCTCTTTGCCATGGCCGGGTGGGTATACGATCAGACGCACACCCGCGATATCCCCTCGCTCGGCGGGCTTTCGAATCGCATGCCGTTCATCTCAGGCTGTTTTGTGGTGGCTTGTATGGCCTCAATCGGCGTGCCTGGCACCGTGAATTTTATCGCCGAAGTGATGATCATCGTCGGCAGTTGGAACAAGTATCCGTTCCAAGTCATCGTGGCGGTGGTCGGCATCGTCTTGACCCTGGCCTATTTATTCAAGATGATGCGCGGACTTTTCTATGGACCCATGGACCAGAAGTACAGTCATGCACATGACGCAGTCTCCGTCGCCGATCGTCTTCCGCTCTTGATCATGATTACCGTCAGCATCGGGTTCTTTTTTTTCCCCATGCACCTCTACAATGTGGTGCGGTCTGGCGTCGATCCCTTGATTGCAAAGATCACCCGCGTCGTGCCGGTGGCCTCGCAAGAACGTGAAACGTTAGACGTGAAACGTGAAGCGAGGGTTGATTCTTCCCCGCAGAACTTGGCCGCGCTCCCTGGTGACGTTTCGCTTTCCGCGCCTGACGCCTCACGGAGCGATCAATGACCTTCGCGTTTACAATGTCTCCCTCCGATCTCCTATTGCTGTTACCGGAGATCCTGCTCACGTCCTGGTTATGTCTCATTCTGATCATTGATTTCTCGTTTCCTAGGCTGCCCAACGAACAATTAGCCTACTTCAGCATCGCGGGGCTTGTCGCTACCCTGGGTTGCCTGGTCTGGTTCGATATCTCCGGTATCACCGGGACTCTCTTTGCGAACATGTTTGCGCTCGACCGGATGGCCCTGTTCTTCAAAATGTTCATCATCGGATCGACGATCCTCGTCATTCTGGCCTCCGTTGATTTCATCCATCGATTCAAGTATTTCCGCGGAGAGTATTATTCCCTGATCGTCATGTCGGCTCTCGGAATGATGTTTATGGCTTCCGCGAACGATCTGCTGTCGGTTTTCGTCACCTTGGAGTTTTCCACCCTTGGCTTCTATGTCCTCGTGGCGTATCTCCGCGAGGACACGGCTTCGAACGAAGCGGGAATCAAGTTTTTTATCTTGGGCATCTTCGCCGCCGCTCTGCTCGTCTATGGCATCAGTTTGGTCTATGGAGAAACTGGCAAACTGGTGTTTTCCGATATGAAGGCGGCACAGGCCACACCTGGATTGGCCATTGGCTTCCTGCTAATTTTTGCCGCACTAGGATTCAAAATCGGCGCCGTGCCTTTCCACTCATGGATTCCAGACACCTATCATGGATCGCCGACACCGGTGACGGCGTTCCTCTCGATCGCACCAAAGGGAGCGGCCCTTGCCATTCTTCTGAGAATGTTCCTCGTTGCCTTGACAACCTTTAAGCCGGTCTGGGTCCTGCTGATTGTCGCTGTGTCCATCCTGTCCATGACCTACGGCAACATCGTGGCCATTGCCCAAAAGAACATGAAACGGCTCTTGGCCTATTCCGGTATTGCCCAGATCGGCAACGTGCTGATCGGTCTTGCGACTGGTACGAAGATGGGCAGCGACGCGATGTTGTTCTACCTCGTGGCTTATCTGTTCGCCAATCTCGGCGCATTCGCCATTGTCATCGCTGTCAGCGAAGCTATCGGCAGTGAGGAAATCGAGGACTACAGCGGCCTGGGCCGTCGGTCGCCTTTTCTCGCCTTTTCTATGCTGATTTTTCTCTTGTCTCTGGCTGGGGTGCCTCCGCTGGCCGGCTTCATCGGCAAATTGTACATCTTTGTCGCGGCCATAAAAGAAGGGCTCTACATACTCATCACTGTCGGGCTCATCAACATCGTCATTTCCATGTACTACTACCTCATCGTCGTGAAGAAGATGTACGTGAGTGAGCCCCATGACCGGTCACCTCTTAAAGTATCGGGCCCGATCAAAGCGGTGGTCTACGTCTGTCTCGCCGGCACCCTCGCGATCGGCATCTATCCACAGCCCGTCACCGATTGGGTTGTCTCGGCCATTTTGGTATTTTCAAATGTGGCTGATCCAACCGCAGCCCTTCCCGTTCCCCCTACCGTCGCCCCGTTCGGCGGCTAAGGCTCCGGGGACAGTTCCCCAGCGTCCGGCGAGCATTCTGCTAAAATATTTCTTGCAGGGTCTTCTGGAGGAGGGTACAGTTTCTACGACATTGGCTTATCTCCCCACGCCCGTGCGTCTTTGAACCATGGAATCCATCACCCAGGAACATCCAGCCACGCCCTTATCCGTTCGATCTGAACCGGTTCCCGACACCAGACCGGCGCCGACTCCCGAGACCGGCGGGCTCAGGGGATGGTTCATCCATTGGTCGATCGAACGACGCGTCCTTGCTGGATTTGGACTTGTCTTTGCCTGCATTGTGGTCATCAGCGCCATCTCCTACCGCAACACCGCTGTCTTGATCGAGAATAACCGGCTCGATACCAAAAGCCACGAATTGCTACAACTTCTTAATTCAGTCGGAGAAGCTCTTGACGCAGCTGAAAGCGGCCATCGGCGCTATCTCGTCACCGGCGATGAGTCGTACCTCACATCCTACCTGACCGCTGTTGAACGAATGCCCGAATACCTTCGGTATCTCAGAGGCCTGACAAACGAGGGAATTGAACAACGGGATCGTGTGGAGACACTCGAACGGCTCATCGCCAGGCAATTGGGTGCAGAGGCGGAAGCCATCACCCAGCGTGAGAAGCTTGGCTATGAAGGTGTCCGCCATCTCGCGCTCTCCGGAGCGGCAAAGAACGAGCTCGCGGGAATCCATAGCCTAATGACGGAACTCGACTCTGCTGAACAACGAGCGATTCATGCCCGCGTGACTCAATCCGCTGGAAGCACGAATAATACAATTGCCTTGCTTGGCCTCGGTGCGCTCCTGCAATTGGTTCTCTTGGGATCCGTGTACTTTCTGATCCATCACGATGTCACGGAGCGACGCCGCGTGGCCGCGGAGTTGCAGACCCGTGGCGAGTTGCTTGAGGCTTCCAATAAAGAATTAGAAGCGTTCAGCTATTCCGTGTCGCACGACCTGCGTGCCCCGCTTCGTCATATCGATGGGTATGCGGCACTGTTGTCCAAGGTGGCCGGTGAGACGCTCAACGACAAAGCCCGCCGCTATCTGCAGACGATTTCAAGTTCCGCGAAGCAGATGGGACAACTGATCGACGACCTGCTCGTCTTTTCCCGCATGGGTCGCCAGGATATGCTCCGCACGACGGTCAACCTGGATCAACTCGTCAAGACAGTCCTTCACGATTTACGTCTTGACTTGCAAGGGCGGACAATCTCCTGGACAATGCACCCACTACCTAGCGTGTCAGGAGATCCGGCCATGTTGCGCCAAGTTTTCGCGAATCTGATCTCCAATGCGCTGAAATTTACAGCCACGAGGCCGGAGACCAAGATCGAGATCGGCGCCGTCATACGGAACTCTGTTGAAGCCGAGGTATTCGTGCGTGATAATGGGGTAGGGTTCGATATGCAATATGTGGACAAGTTGTTCGGCGTATTTCAACGCCTCCATCGGAGTGACGAATTTGAAGGCACCGGCATTGGTCTCGCCAATGTGCGCCGGATCATCCATCGGCATGGTGGGAAGACTTGGGCCGAAGGGGCGTTGGACCAAGGGGCCACCTTCTACTTTTCGCTCCCGCTCGCGAGGTCTCTCAGATGACCACGGTCAAGCCCATCCTGCTTGCTGAAGATAATCCGCGTGACGCTGAGCTTGCGCTGGCCGCCATGGAAGAGCATCACATTGCCGACAAAGTAGTGGTCTGCCATGACGGAGCTGAAGTCCTCGACTACCTCTATTGCCGCGGAGTCTTTGCTTCCAGGCAGCAGGGCAATCCCGTGGTCGTATTTCTGGATCTCAAGATGCCAAAAGTCGACGGGCTCGAGGTCTTAAAAACCATTAAAAACGATGTAAACTTGAAACCGATTCCCGTCGTCATGCTCACGTCTTCGCGCGAGGAGCGTGATTTGGCCCAAAGCTATGCGTTGGGCGCTAACGCCTACGTGGTAAAGCCGGTTGAGTTTCAGCAGTTCATCACGGCCGTGAAAGAACTTGGTGTATTTTGGGGTGTGATTAACGAACCGCCCCCCGAAGGCTCTGACCCGAACGAAACGAATAGTCTTTCCACAAAGGATCTGTGAAACCCCCACTCCGCCTGCTCCACCTCGAGGACGATCCGGTCGACGCGGAACTCATTACGACCACCTTGATCGAGGGCGGGATCCCCTGCCAGTCGCAACTCGTCGACACGCGTCAGGCATTTGTAGCGGCACTCAAGGAAGGCCGGATGGATCTGATCCTGGCGGACTATTCGATTCCGGGATTCGACGGGATGACGGCGCTCACCTTGGCACGTCAGCACTGCCCTGATGTACCCTTCCTTTTTGTCTCTGCCACCATCGGAGAGGAACTGGCTATCGATGCCATGCATCAAGGCGCGACGGACTATGTGCTCAAGCAACGGCTCGGACGATTGGTGCCCTCGGTCCAGCGCGCACTGCGTGAACTTGATAACCAAGCCGAACGGAAGCGGGCAGAAGAGGCTCTTCGGCAGAGCGAGAAACAGTTTAGGCAGTCCCAGAAGATGGAAGCAGTTGGCCGGTTGGCCGGAGGGATTGCGCATGACTTCAATAATCTCCTGACTGTCATCATGGGCTACAGTCAAGTTCTCTTGACAGAACTCGGCCCGCTGCACCCCCTTCGCGGAAAGATCGAAGAAACACTGAAGGCCGGCGAACGGGCCGCGACGTTGATTCGGCAACTACTCACGTTCAGTAGTAAACAATCGCTGGACCCGAGAACTCTGTCACTCAATACCGCTGTCATGAGTTTGGAAACCATGCTGCGCCGCCTCATCGGCGACGACATTCGGCTCGTCAGTAAACTCGATCAGACGAATGGGCGGCTGCGTGCCGACCAAGCCCAACTTGAGCAGGTTCTGGTCAATCTTGTCGTCAACGCGCGGGATGCCATGCCGAAGGGTGGAACGCTCACGATCGAAACGGCTCAGGTCGAATTGACCCGTAGTCCGGTCTACTACCTCACCCCGTTACTACCTGGCCCCTATGTCCGGTTGGCCGTCAGCGATACTGGCTGCGGCATGGACCGCAAGACCCAATCCCATATCTTCGAACCATTTTTCACTACGAAGGAAGAGGGGAAGGGCAGCGGTCTGGGGCTCTCCACGGTATTTGGGATTGTCACACAGTGCGGTGGCGCCATCGACGTCAAAAGCCGAGTAGGCCACGGCACGCGCTTCGACCTGTATTTTCCGAGAGTCGAGTCCGAGGTCATCTCCACCGCGCCGCCCCAGCCCTTGGGACAGCCGCAGAGAGGTACGGAAACGATTCTCTTGGTGGAAGATGAACAAAGCGTACGGGTGCTCATGCGAGACGAACTGCGAAAGCTGGGCTATCGGATCCTAGAAGCCAAGAACGGGATCGAAGCCTGCTTGCTGGCGACGCAACAAGCAGGATCCTTTCAGCTTCTTCTGACCGACGTCGTCATGCCCGGCATGGCCGGCCGGGAACTGGCACAGCATCTTTCCGTAATCTATCCAGATTTACGAACCCTATTCATATCGGGGTATATGGATGACGTCAGTATCATGGCTGGACTAGAAGAAGGAACGAGCAGTTTCTTGCAAAAACCCTTCACTCCTGAGGCGCTTGCCCGGGCAGTCCGCAATTTGCTTGATGCCAATGTGCCATCGAACAGGGCCGGCGCCTCCCCATCGACATCTTCGAAAGCCCTGCATTGACCATGCGAGACTTGCATCGAATCCGATGCCCTTTCCTCTCGAACGATTTGACGCTCCATATCGGTTCTCACGTTATTCGATCCAGAGACACGATGATGCGGGACAACAGCTTCCACTGGTCTCTATCTTTCACCTCTGCCGCCAGATTTCTCCTGGGTATCATCTTCGTCATATTCGGCGGACCTTTGACGACGACGGCTCAGACCCTTACGGGGGACCAACTCGGAAATGGTTTATCCATTTCAGTCTGGAATCCTCACACGCAGTGCCCAGACGTCGCGCCGCTGGTTGCCGTCGAAATCGACCCCGATCGCTATCGCTTTACCGTGCACTACTACCAACAAGATGGCTTCTCAGAACCGCTCGATATTGGCCAATGGCAAGAACGAACCGGCCATGATTTAGTATTCAATGCCGGGCTTTTCCGCGAGAATTATGCCTATCTAGGGCTGCTCTATGGAAACGGCCGTTCGCTTGGGAGTAAGCGGCATGCGACCTGGCTGGGATTGTTTGTGGCGGAACCGGCGGAGGATCGTTCACAGCACGCGCGGGTTTTGGATTTGATCTTTGATACCTTCGATGAGCAGCATGTTCCCTATCGAGAAGTTGCGCAATCGCTTATGCTCCTTGACCGGACCGGGAAAATCCGTGTGCGCCAAACCGGGAAACGCGCACATCAGACTCTTGTCGCAGAACACATGAATGGACATCTTTTCGTCCTCAAGACCACGGAAGTGGTGTCACTCCATGCTCTTGGAAAATGTCTGCGGGACGTCTTTCCCTCCCTACGCCAGGTCATGGCCATGGACGGAGGATCCTCTTCCGACATCGCCGTCAGCCCCTTGCTCCAACAAGCTACGACTAAAATGGCCGGGTTACACAGCTGGTCACACCTATTAGAAGACAGCATCGCAACTCACATCGGACTACCAGCCGTGATCGGGATCAGTCCACGACGGGACCAAGCCGGTGCCAAGACCGTGGATAAGTGAGTGTGTTGAGACAGTGTAGGCTGATCTCAAGTTCAAGATTGAGTGAACGTCAGACTTTTTAGATCTCAGCCTCGACCCGAGACTTAACCGCCTGAAAAGGCTGCGGACTCTTTCATCGGCGCCCCGATTCAACCGGAAAGCCTGCTGCAAGCCAGGCACTCATGCTGCCGCTGACGTTATAGACATGACGGTAGCCCAAATCGGCGAGTGTTTCTGCCGCAATGTTGCTGCGATGTCCAGACTGGCAATAGACCACCAGATGGTCATCCAGATTGGCTCCGATCTCTCGATGCCGAGCTTGAATTTCCCTGAAGTCGATGTTCAGATCGGTTCCGGGAATGAATCCTGCTGTATGTTCTTCCGCAGTTCGGACATCGATCAGGATGAAACCCTTCTGCGGCATCGAAGGCGCCTTAGTCAATCCAGCACGTAATTGCTGGACTGTGAGCAAGTAGGAATGATGGGCTGATACACCACTGATTGAAATCGCAGACAGCAGAAACAGACCGAGAATTACGGCGACAATGCGCAAAGCCATGGTTGCCTCTTTTCAGCAGAAAAACAGAGCGGTGAATCATTCGACTGAGAATCACTCTCATGAGTATGATATGGAACATATGAAGATCTGGTCAAGCCTCGCCGTCCTCTTTTTCTTCATTACCTTGGCTGGCTGTGGAGAGGGGGCAAAACTGCTTCAGGAGAGGGAAGACGGAGGGGTGGTTGTTTATCCCTTCATAGGAGAGCAGGGACCGATGCTGTCCCCGTTTCGCACAAACGCCCTCGCCCTCATGAAGGAGAAATGCGATGGCCCCTATACCATAATACAAGAGGGGGAAACCAAAGGACGAACCCGCATTGTCAGCCCAGTAGAAGGCGCGCAGGAAGCCATACCGGAGCGCCGATGGGGCATTCAATTTCAATGTAAGTGAAACAATCTCTGCTGAAATTTACGAGAGGGTTGGTTGCGCACTGGTCAGGTCGTCAATGGTCAGCAGGCTCACCAACGTCAGCCCTTCAGCTTCAACCTTGTGCCGCCCATCCTGCTCCTTCCGATCCACGATCACCAAGGCATGCGTCACAGTTAGGCCGGCGCCCCTGGCAGCTGAAACAGCCTTGAGAAGCGAGCCTCCGCTTGTGAGCACATCATCCACGATCACAGCGCGGTCCCCTGGCTGAAACGATCCTTCGATAAGTTTTCCGAGCCCATGATCCTTCGCCTGCTTCCGCACCACAAAGGTCCGCCACGTTCGTGGAGGTTGGGCCACGAACGCAAAATCCGAGATGCTGGTGGCAATGGAAATCGCTCCGATTTCCAGTCCACCAAGGCAGTCGAGCTCGACTAGCCGCAATGATTCGTATGCGAGGTGGGCCACAAGACGGCGTGATCCCGGGTGCGCCATTAAAGATCGACAATCGACGTAGAAGGGACTGGTCTGACCGGACGCCAATGTGAATCCTTTAATCGGATCCCACTTGAACGACTGCGTGTCATGAAATGCGCTCGCGAGATCGTCTCGTATTGTCATGATCAATCGTCAGAGAGAGCGGTAGAAGGGTGAATCCCTCGCCGCGTGGCTACTACGTATAAAAACAGATATTTCATTGCCTTGTTCTCTATTCCACGCTAGGGTCAAATGACCCTAGTCGCGCCCATCTTGCTTGAAATCACACAGTTAGCAAGATCCACGCATCCCTGGTGGGCAGGTTGTTGCTGGTCGTCTTGGCGGTTCTGTGTTTTCGACGTCCGAAGGGGGCTGGCCCTCGACCGAATCCTTCGTACGGGATTCCGACGAAGGATTTGGGTGAATCGCACAGCCGGACCAGGCCGACGCAAGACTCAAGATCAAAATCCACGTCAACAAGCTTGCGACCTCATTGCGAAATGTGGATGCGCGTCAATTGTTGAATATCTTGGCATAGCTTGATGGCAAAGTGAAGCGACAACGGATGGACCACATACCTTACCCAGGACATCGACGAATCGGCTGGTGGTTCATCCTCTTACTCAGTACGTGTCTGTTTGGCTTCTCGTCACCAACCTTTGCCGAACCAACTGCCCCTAACGACAGCCTGCTGGTGAAGGGATTTTCTTTCACCGGAAACACGGTGATATCGCAAGCCGAGCTGGAAGCGCTCACTCAGCCTAGCGTCGGCCGCTTACTCACCCTGTCTGGACTCGAGGAGGTCGCGGCTAGCGTCACAGGTCTCTACAAACAGAGAGGTTACACGCTCGCGACGACCTACGTGCCGCAACAACAAATCCGATTCGGCGTGGTCACCATCGCAATTTTGGAAGGCCGAGTCGGAGAAATCTTCGTCACCGGCAATCAGCATTATTCGACCGAATTCATTCGCGGCAGGTTCGCCCAAGCCATGGAGGATAAAGTTGTCCGGAACGTCGCGCTCGAGCGTGCGCTGCTTCTGCTCAACGAGTATCCAAACCTGAAGGTCTCCGCTTTACTGGAGCCGGGCGCCTCGACTGGATCGACGAATGTGCACGTCAAAGCTGAAGACAAGCTGCCGATTCACGCCACGTTGGATTACAACAACTACGGCTTCAATCGGATCTCGCGAAACCGTTTCGGGGCCGGTATCGAAGTCGGCAACGTGCTGTTCGACGGCGCAACACTGAACCTCAACGGAATCATGGGCCAAGATCCGGATCGTTTGTTGTTCCTCATCGGAGCCTATGCCGTTCCCATTGGAGTTCACGGAACCAAGTTGGTCCTCTCAGGCTCCGATGGCCGATTCGACGTTGGGGCCGAGTTGGCCGCATTACAGATCCACGGCACCATCAAAACGTACGACATCTCTGTGACCCACCCCTTCATCAAGACGCGATTTCAGACGTTGATGGCCGAAGCCGGGTTCGCGTCGAAAGACAGTCGGCTCTTTACTTTGGGCAGTCTTACTGGTGATGACGGAATCCGTCTGGCCAAGCTCGGCGTGAATTACGATCGGCTCGACCTGTCTGGCCGAACCTATTTCTCCCTGTATGGTTTCCAGGGGCTCGGCGAGATGTTGGGCGGCATGGATAATAACGCACCACAGACCTCGAGACAGGGGGCCGACGATCGTTTCACGAAAGCGACACTGTATACCGGACGCATTCAGAGTCTCGGCCACGGCGCGCTGCTGGTCGTACGAGCGAATGGGCAAGCCACGACAGGGCCGGTCGTGGTCATCGAACAGATGCTGTTGGGTGGACCGGATTCGGTGCGAGGCTATCAGCTCGGCGAGCGGTTCGTCGACGAGGGCTATACCGTCTCGGCTGAAACGCGCGTCCCGTTCTTCCCGTCGGTGCTTGGCTCGACGCAAGCAGCAGTCTTCATCGACCATGGTGCCGGGCTGTTGCGCAATCCCCAGCCAGGCGAACAGCCCTCCAGCAGCTTGACCGGCACTGGTGTCGGCTTGCAGACAGAGTTGCCCTATTTTTCAACCAGGTTGCGATTCGATGTCGGGTTTCCCATCGGCCCCACGCCGGCCGGGGGAACTATTGCCGGAGACCGTTCTCCGATCTTCTATTTACAAGCCATTGCACGGTTCTAAGGAGCATGCGAGTGACTCTTTCTGGCCAAAGGTAACAATGATGTCCACTGTGATTCGTTGTCACTCGTTAGAACAGCAGTATTGCCTTGCATTCATTCGGGATAGTCCCTCCGAGGCATATCGTTTGTATAACGACTTTTCTCCATGTAACTGCGATCATCTACATAGAAGGAGCCCACTGGAAAGATGACCAACAGGAGTTCTCGGAAGATCGCAGTCGGAAGCCGGTGGCGTGGATTTTCAAATCCGTACCGAGCCCTCTGTGCTGTCTTGGCTTCACTCCAGCTGTTCTTGCCGAGCCTGGTCGTGGCCCTTCCAATCGATGGCAACGTGGTCGGCGGCCATGCAACCATTCAACAGGTCAATCCGCACCAGCTGGATATACAACAGACTACCGACAAGGCCATTCTCAACTGGAAAAGCTTTTCGATCGCAGGGGATGAAACCGTTCATTTTGTGCAACCATCGGTGCATTCGATCGCATTAAATCGGGTGATTGGAACCGATCCCTCTGTGATTCTTGGACACCTGCAATCGAATGGTCGCATCTTCCTCTTAAACCCGAACGGCATCCTCTTCGGCGCCGGTGCCCAGATCGACGTCGGCGGATTGCTCGCCACCACGCTGCAAATTCGTGACGATGACTTCATGGCAGGCCGGTACCTTTTCGCACAAGATCCGCTCATGAGTCTTAAGTCCGTGGTGAACCAAGGCACGATTCATGTGTCCGACCACGGCTTCGTGGTGCTCGCTGCTCCTGGAGTGTCGAACGAGGGTATGATAGTCGCAAATCTCGGCACCGCCGTCTTAGCCTCAGGCAAGACGCTCACGGTCGACTTGATGGGAGACGGCCTCATCAATTACGTCCTCGGTGGTAAGGTGCTGGATCAAGTGATAGGTGTTGATGGCAAGCCCCTCAGCTCAGCGGTTAGCAATACAGGCACGATCCAAGCCGATGGTGGCCACGTCATTCTGCAGGCCAAAGCCTCCGGGGACATCTTCTCCTCCGTCGTGAATCAGAGCGGCGTGATCCGAGCTCGCAGCTTCGAGAATCATGGAGGAGTGGTTCAGCTCCTCGGCGGAGACGAGAGGCTGGTCGCAGCTACGACGGCTGGAGCAATGCGCCCGTCCGGCGATGTGAGTGGCGCCGTCGTCAATACAGGTACGATCGATGTGGCAGCCGTAGCACCGAATGCAGCGCAGGGATCTGTGACAATGGTGGGGGAGCGGGTTGGACAGTTCGGTTCGATTGTGGCTACGGGAGCAGAGGGTGTGAATGGCGGAGACGTGGTCATCGCTTCGACGACACGCACGGTGCTGGCAAGCGGCAGCACCATCGACATCAGCGGAATCGGCCACTCTTCCGGAGGTCGGCTGCGTGTCTGGTCGGATCACAATACGTTCTTTGATAGCGGAGCGACCATCCTTGCACGCGGCGGCGAACTGGGCGGCAACGGCGGATTTGTCGAGCTCTCCAGCAAGGAAAACCTGGGCATCGCCGGAACGGTCAACGCACTGGCGCCGTTCGGCAGAGCGGGTACTCTGTTGCTAGATCCTCGAAACATTACGATCGCCGCGGCAGGCGTGGCATACAACAATGGAGTAAATAATCTGTTCGGCAACAACATCGGTGCCACAACCACAATTACGCCGGCGAGCATCAATGGCCAATTGGCCAACGTCGTCCTCCAGGCCAATACCGACATCACTGTTACCAACGCCATCGCGATGACCAATGCCGGAGTCGGAATTACGATGCAGGCCGGTCGTTCGATCGCCGTCAATGCAAACGTAAGTACGACCAACGGGAACATCTCTCTCACTGCAAACGATTTCGCCGCTACAGCGGCAGATCGGCTGGCCGGAGTCGGAAACATCACGATGGGAGCGGGCACCACATTAAATGCTGGGAGCGGGAACATCTCTCTCACGATAGGTACCTCGGCCGTCGGGCCATTTAGTCCAGGCGGTATTACAGCGCAAGCGCTAACAACCACCGCCGGAACGATCTCATTGCAATCGACGACTGCCTCGACCGTTGCCGGAAATGTGGCGTTCGGTACCGGGTCGCTTTCCCTGAACAATGCCGGTGCGTTAACGATTAGCGGCGTCATCAGCGGCGCCGGAGGATTGACGAAGCAAGGTACGGGGATCTTCACGCTCTCGGGCGCGAACACGTACACGGGTGCGACGACCATCAACGCGGGGACGCTCACCTTGGGTGCGGCAAACCGCATCGCCGATACCAGTGCGCTCACCGTGGCGGGCGGCGCGACCTTCAATCTGAACAACTTTGCCGAGACGATCGGGTCACTGGCCGGCGCGGGCACTGTCACGCTCGGGACCGGCATCTTGACCGCCGGCGGAGACAACTCGTCCACCACCTACTCGGGCGTGCTGAGCGGGACCGGTGGGCTGACCAAAGCCGGGGCCGGGATCTTCACGCTCTCGGGCGCCAATACCTATACCGGTGCCACCACCATCAATGCCGGGACGCTGCAGGTGGCCGGGGGCGCGGCCATTGCCGATACGTCCGCCGTCACCCTTGCCAATGTCGCGGGCGCCACATTGGATCTCAACGGCACGAACGAAACGATCGGGTCATTAGCCGGCGGGGGTGCCCTTGGTGGCAATGTGGCGCTCGGCGTGGGCACGCTCACCGCTGGAGGGAATAATGCCGCGACGACGTATTCGGGCGTGCTGAGCGGGACGGGCGGCCTGACTAAAGCCGGGACCGGGATCTTCACCCTCTCGGGCGCGAACACGTACACGGGTGCGACGACCATCAACGCGGGGACGCTCACCTTGGGCGCGGCAAACCGCATCGCCGATACCAGTGCGCTCACCGTGGCGGGCGGCGCGACCTTCAATCTGAACAACTTTGCCGAGACGATCGGGTCACTGGCCGGCGCGGGCACTGTCACGCTCGGGAGCGGCATCCTGACCGCCGGCGGAGACAACTCGTCCACCACCTACTCGGGCGTGCTGAGCGGCACGGGGGGCCTGACGAAGCAAGGAGTGGGAACGCTCACCCTCTCGGGGAATAACACGTATACCGGCGCGACGACCATCAACGCGGGGACGCTCACCTTGGGCGCGGCAAACCGGATCGCCAATACGAGTGCGCTCACCGTGGCCGCGGGGGCCACCTTCGACCTGAATAGCTTTGCCGAGACGATCGGGTCCTTGAGTGGGGCCGGTGCTGTGACGTTAGGATCCGCGACGCTCACCACGGGCGATGCGACGAACACGACCTACTCGGGCGTGCTGAGCGGGACCGGTGGGCTGACCAAAGCCGGGGCCGGGATCTTCACGCTCTCGGGCGTCAATACCTATACCGGCGCGACGACGATCAATGCGGGCATCGTGCAGGTGGCCGGGGGCGCGGCCATCGCCGATACGTCCGCCGTCACGCTTGCGAATGTTGCGGGCGCGACCCTGGATCTCAACGGCACCAGCGAAACGATCGGCTCGCTCGCGGGCGGCGGGGCCGCTGGAGGCAACGTCACGCTCGGTGCCGGCACGCTGACCACGGGTGGGAACAATGGCACGACCACCTATACCGGGATCTTGAGCGGCGCCGGAGGATTGACGAAGCAAGGTACGGGGATCTTCACGCTCTCGGGCGCGAACACGTACACGGGTGCGACGACCATCAACGCGGGGACGCTCACCTTGGGTGCGGCAAACCGCATCGCCGATACCAGTGCGCTCACCGTGGCGGGCGGCGCGACCTTCAATCTGAACAACTTTGCCGAGACGATCGGGTCACTGGCCGGCGCGGGCACTGTCACGCTCGGGAGCGGCATCTTGACCGCCGGCGGAGACAACTCGTCCACCACCTACTCGGGCGTGCTGAGCGGGACCGGTGGGCTGACCAAAGCCGGGGCCGGGATCTTCACGCTCTCGGGCGCCAATACCTATACCGGTGCCACCACCATCAATGCCGGGACGTTGCAGGTGGCCGGGGGCGCGGCCATTGCCGATACGTCCGCCGTCACCCTTGCCAATGTCGCGGGCGCCACATTGGATCTCAACGGCACGAACGAAACGATCGGGTCATTAGCCGGCGGGGGTGCCCTTGGTGGCAATGTGGCGCTCGGCGTGGGCACGCTCACCGCTGGAGGGAATAATGCCGCGACGACGTATTCGGGCGTGCTGAGCGGGACGGGCGGCCTGACTAAAGCCGGGACCGGGATCTTCACCCTCTCGGGCGCGAACACGTACACGGGTGCGACGACCATCAACGCGGGGACGCTCACCTTGGGCGCGGCAAACCGCATCGCCGATACCAGTGCGCTCACCGTGGCGGGCGGCGCGACCTTCAATCTGAACAACTTTGCCGAGACGATCGGGTCACTGGCCGGCGCGGGCACTGTCACGCTCGGGAGCGGCATCCTGACCGCCGGCGGAGACAACTCGTCCACCACCTACTCGGGCGTGCTGAGCGGCACGGGGGGCCTGACGAAGCAAGGAGTGGGAACGCTCACCCTCTCGGGGAATAACACGTATACCGGCGTAACAAACGTCAATGCGGGAACGTTGGTTGCGGCAGTCAACAACGCGCTGGGGACAGTAGCGGGTGGGACGACAGTCGCTGCCGGAGCAACCCTGGGCTTCAGCGGCGGGATCAATTATGCCACCGCGGAATCGGTCACACTCAATACTGGCGCAACCCTCAGCAATCTGGCCGGTAACAATATCTTCGCCGGACCCATCAGCCTCGCCGCTGGCTCGGAAACCATCACCAGTGCGGTGGGAACCACACTGACTGAAAATGGAGTGATCTCCGGCGCCGGTGCCTTAACGAAGGACGGCAACGGTACGCTCATCTATGGAGGGGTCAACACCTACACGGGTGCGACGACCATCAATGCAGGCACTTTGCAACTCGGTGCATCGAACCGCATCGCAGACACCAATGCTGTTACGGTCAATGCGGGGGCCACCTTCGACCTGAATAGCTTTGCCGAGACGATCGGGTCCTTGAGTGGGGCCGGTGCTGTGACGTTAGGATCCGCGACGCTCACCACGGGCGATGCGACGAACACGACCTACTCGGGCGTGCTGAGCGGGACCGGTGGGCTGACCAAAGCCGGGGCCGGGATCTTCACGCTCTCGGGCGCCAATACCTATACCGGCGCGACGACGATCAATGCGGGCACCGTGCAGGTGGCCGGGGGCGCGGCCATCGCCGATACGTCCGCCGTCACGCTTGCGAATGTTGCGGGCGCGACCCTGGATCTCAACGGCACCAGCGAAACGATCGGCTCGCTCGCGGGCGGCGGGGCCGCTGGAGGCAACGTCACGCTCGGTGCCGGCACGCTGACCACGGGTGGGAACAATGGCACGACCACCTATACCGGGATCTTGAGCGGCGCCGGAGGATTGACGAAGCAAGGTACGGGGATCTTCACGCTCTCGGGCGCGAACACGTACACGGGTGCGACGACCATCAACGCGGGGACGCTCACCTTGGGTGCGGCAAACCGCATCGCCGATACCAGTGCGCTCACCGTGGCGGGCGGCGCGACCTTCAATCTGAACAACTTTGCCGAGACGATCGGGTCACTGGCCGGCGCGGGCACTGTCACGCTCGGGAGCGGCATCTTGACCGCCGGCGGAGACAACTCGTCCACCACCTACTCGGGCGTGCTGAGCGGCACGGGGGGCCTGACGAAGCAAGGAGTGGGAACGCTCACCCTCTCGGGGAACAACACGTATACCGGCGTAACAAATATTAATGCGGGGACGTTGGTTGCGGCAGTCAACAATGCGCTGGGGACAGTAGCGGGTGGGACGACAGTCGCTGCCGGAGCAACCCTGGGCTTCAGCGGCGGGATCAACTACAGCACCACGGAGTCCATCACGCTCAACGGCGGGACCCTCGCCAATCTCGCCGGGAATAATACCTTTGCCGGGCCCATTACCTTAGCCGCAAATAGCGCGTTCACTGTCGCAGATGGAACGACGATGACCGTCGGCGGAACGGTCAATGGTGGGTCTCAGCTCACCGTCTCCAGTGGAACGGGAGGCATCAATTTTCTGAGTGCCATTGGCGGAACCACCCCTCTCTCCTCACTGAGTGCCACTGTTGGTTCTATCGCCCTGGGTCCTGTCACCACAGTCGGCACACAGACATACATCGGAGCGACCACGCTCAACGGTAATCTCACGACGACGAATAGTGCGATCACGTTGAATAGCCCGGTCACCCTCGGAACCAATGTTGCCATGAATGCCGGCAACGGCGCTATTATGATGAACGGCACGGTCAACGGCGCCTTCAGTCTGACGGCCAACAGCACCGGCACGACAACATTCAACAGCGCAGTCGGGAATTCAACGGCTCTCACGAGTCTGACGACGAATGCCGGCGGCACCACGGCCATCAATGGTGGAAGCGTCACGACATCCGGGAATCAAACCTACAACGACAACGTGACGATGAATCAAGCCACCACCCTGACCTCGACCGGTGGAACCGTCACGTTCGGCAGCAATGCCATAAACAACGCTGCGGGATCAGGCGTCACCGTCGACGCGCCGGCGATCAACCTTACGGGCGGCACCACCGTCGCGACAACCGGTAATGGGCTGATCAATTTCTTCACCGACACGTTGAATCCGAACGGCGCCAGCATCAATGTAGGTACTGGCGCGTTCTCGCTTGCGCCCAGCGTGTTGACGCGAACGATTGAGTTCGGTGACGTGAATACCGGGCGCGTGACGGACGTTTATTACGGGTCGAATTTCGCCGGCGTGACGGCGGGCAGCTTTACGATCGGCCGGCCTACCCATACCGGCAACATCTTTGTCACCGGTGTCGCGGCAGCCCCAAGCGCCATAAACGTGGTGAACGGCGGCACTGGCTCTGTGACTTTCGAGAATGCGCCCTTTGTCAGTGGAAATCAGAATCTTGGCGTCCTCAGCGGATCAGGCGGGATCAGTCTGGGCAGCAATCTGACCGTGGGTACCGGTTCGTTGAGGCTGACGACAACAGGAACCATCACACAGACCGCGGGAACCATCACGGCCAGTACAGCCGGTCTATCCGCCGTCACGGGCATTAGCTTGACGCAACCCACTAACAACGTCACAACCTTGGCCGCTCAGACTACAGCAGGGAACATCAGCGTTACTGACACGAACGGATTTGCGGTTAGCAGTGTCAGCGCCACCGTGGATGGTTTCCATCCTGCCATCGCAGGCCTTACTGCGAACGCCGGTACCGTTACGTTACAGAGCGGCGGATTGGTCTCACAGACCCAACCGATTCTCGCGTCGGCCTTGAGTCTTCAGGGCAGCGGGCCATACCAGCTGACGAACGGTGCGAACGATGTCGCGACTCTTACGGCCAACACAACCGGCAACGTCCTATACAACGATGCCAACGCTCTCGTTCTCGGTGCCTCGACCGTCTCGGGTAGCCTCGACGTCACCACCGGCGGTGCCATCACCCAGAACGGTGCGGTAGCGGTCACTGGCGCGACCACGCTTGCGGCAGGCGTGGCGAATGACATCACGCTCACCAACGTGGGCAACAACTTCAGCACTGTCGGTATCACCAGCGGCAACAATGTATCGCTGACGGACACCAATGCGTTGGTGCTGGGCGCCTCTACGGTCAGCGGCAATCTCAACGTCACGATAAATGGCGTCCTGTCCCAAAGCGGCCCACTCACGGTCGCTGGGATGACAACCCTGGCTGCTGGAGCGAACGACATCACACTGACCAATGCGGGCAACGACTTCAGCACCGTCGGCATCACCAACGGCAACAACGTCGCTCTGGCTGACGCTAACGCGCTGATTCTCGCCGCGTCCACCCTCAGCGGCAATCTTGCCCTTACGACGGGCGGCGTGCTCTCACAAAGCGGAGCGCTCGCGGTGACCGGCACCACATCATTCACGGCCACGGCAGTCAACACCGACATCCTGCTGGATACTCAGGCGAACAACTTCGGCGGCGCCGTGAGCTTCGGCGGCACCCAGACCAACCTCCGTGACGTGCAGCTGCGGAATGTCAACGCCGGGGCGACGGTGCCGGTCCTCGCCGGTCTGACCAATCTGCGGAACCTGACACTGACCTTCGATAATGCCGCGATGACGTTACCGACCCTGATGGCGAGTGGCAATGTGAATCTCACGGCGGGGGGCTCGATCAATCAGTCCGGTGCCGTGACGGTCGGCGGTAGCGACGACGTTGGCCACCACCGTTGTGGGATCAGACTTCTTGCTCGGCACGCAAGCCAACAACTTCGGCGACCCCGTGGATTTTGGCGGCATCCAGACCAACATCCGCGACGTCGGATTGCGTAACCTCAACGCTGGAGCGACTATCCCGGCCTTGGCCGGCCTGACTAATCTGCGCAACTTGACCCTGACGTTCGACAACGCCCCGATCACACTTCCGGCTCTGACGCTGATAGCGGGTGGTAATCTGAATGTGACAGCCGGCGGATCGATCACCGAGACTGGCGCAATTACGGTTTCTGGCACGACTACACTGGCCACGACCGTGGCAGACTCCGATATCCTGCTCGACACGCAGGCGAATAACTTCGGTGGTGCAGTGTTGTTCGGTGGAACGCAGAGCAACATCCGTGATCTGGGCCTGCGCAATGTGAACGTCGGGGCTACCGTCCCGGCGTTTGTGGGGCTCACAAGTCTCCGTAACCTGACGCTCACATTCGATAACGCGCCGATGATCCTAACGGCTCTGACGGCGAGCGGGAATTTGACTGCAGTAGCAGGCGGCTTGATCAGTCAGTCCGGTGCGTTAAGTGTTGCTGGTAATGCGGCCTTCGATACGACCGCGGCCGCCACGCTCGGTTCCGTGACTCTCGCGAACGGCGGCGCACTCACCCTCGGGACCTCGACGGTCGGTGGCAATCTTGTCGCGACCACAACGGTCGGGGACCTCACGCTACCGGTTGGCCAAACACTCACCGTTGTCGGAGAGGCCACGTTGACATCGGCAGGGAACGTCAGCCTCCTGGGCACGACGCGCATCGGCGGCACGCAATCCTCCATCGGTGGCGGAAGCTCAGTCTTTGTGTTGGGCGCCGACACCAATCTCAACGTGCTGCCCCTGCCCGGCACCGGCAACATCACGGTGAACACAACAGGGACGACCGCTGCCTTCGCCGGCGCACCGCTGCTCCCACAGGCTATAAATCTCAACAACGCGAGCAATACCTTCGGCGGCAGTGTCTCGGTAACCACCGCAGCGCCCACCTTTACTGGGACCACGACGAACACCTATAACCTCACGCAGAGTGCGCCGGTGAGTGTGAATGCGGGACAGAGTTTGACCATCACGGATCTAGGCGGCACGGCCGGCAAGCACGGCAACGTCACGCTCACGAACCCGGCTAATAATTTCGATCTGGTGAACGTGGCGGGAGGCAACATTGCCTTGGCCGAAACTGGTCCCGTCACGATCGGTACGGTCAGTGCCAATACCGGCACGACATCGACCGGCACCTTCAGCATCATGTCGACAGGAGCCATCACCCAAACCGGAGCTATCGTCGCCGCCAGCACAACCACGTTGACAGCCGGAGCCAACGACATCACCTTGACCAATGTAGGAAATAATTTCAGCGCGGTGGGAGTGACGAGTGGCAACAATGTTACGCTGACCGATAGTACTGCGCTGGTACTTGGCGCCTCTTCAGTCAGCGGGAATCTCGCTGTGACCACTGGTGGAACATTGACCCAGTCCGGCGCATTGACCGTGACCGGAACGACCACTCTCGCAAGCACCGCGACGAACTCCGATCTCCTGCTCAACACCCAGGCGAACAACTTCGGCGGTGCCGTAGTCTTTGGCGGCACGCAGACCAACATCCGAGATGTATCGCTACGCAATGTGAATGCCGGAGCCACCATTCCGGTTCTCGCGGGACTCACGAATCTGCGCAACCTGACTCTGACGTTCGATAATGCACCGATCGCGCTCACGAGCCTGACGGCGAGCGGCAATCTCAGCGCCACGGCTGGTGGCTCGATTACCCAATCCGGAGCCTTGACGATCGGCGGGGCAACCACGTTGGTGACTACTGTTGCCGCCTCCGACATCCTCCTCGACACGCAGGCCAATAACTTCGGTGGCGCCGTGGGCTTCGGCGGCACCCAGACCAACATCCGCGACATCGGATTGCGCAATCTCAACGCAGGAGCGACTATCCCGGCTTTGGCAGGTGTGACGAATCTGCGCAACCTCACATTGACGTTCGACAATGCACCCATCACGTTCCCGAGCCTGACGGCAAGCGGAAATCTCAATGCGACGGCCGGGGGAACGATCTCGCAGACTGGTGCACTCACGATCGCCGGGATCACAACCCTGGCTGCTGGAGCCAACGACATCACCTTGACCAACGGGAGCAACAACTTCGGCACCGTCGGCATCACCAACGGCAACAACGTCTCACTGACAGACGCCAACGCCCTGACGATGAATGCGTCAACGGTGTCCGGCAACATCGCCATCAGCGCCAACGACTTGACTATAGGTGGGCCGGTAGTCTCGACAGGCGGAACCCTTAACTTGACCGGAGTCAATACGGTGGCCCAATCGGCTAACCTCACGGCGAATGGTGCCGTCATGGTGACAGCGACGACCGGTTCGATCACGATGGCCCCCGCCGCCACGACCACCAGCAGCGGCACCATCACCTATACGGCGGGAACGGATGTGACGTTGGGATCGCTCAGCACGGGTGGAGGGGTGAATGTCATCGCAGGAGGCTCAGTGTTGAGCGCGGCTGGTTCGGGAACGAACGTGACGGCCGGCGCAAACTCGGCGCTGCAGGCCCTCAACGGGGTCGTGGGGACACAAGCGGCGCCCATGACGGTCAACGTGAATCCCGGCACGCTGAGCATTCGCTCCACGACCGCTGTTGCCGGCATCTCCGCCTTCTTAACGGGAATCGTGCTCCCGGGTAACACCCTCACGCTCTTGAACGTGCCGCCCGGACTCGTCTGCTTCAACGGCTGTCCTGTCCCTCCGAGCAACAATCCTTTTGGTGGTGTCTTTGGATTGACTCCCTCGTTCAACCTCGATTCAGTTGTGCCCTGGTACCTTCACGAGCCGTCCGATCCCCCGGTAATCAGCGTTATGTCGACGTATCTCCCTAAGACGGTCGTCGCCGAATCGAAGACCGACGTGAAATCGGACAATCAGAGTGTGGCGCGCGAGATCCCCCCCTGCTTCCCGGAATCGGCCTGTAGGCCTGGCGCAAGTATTCTCGCTGCACCGGCTGACGGAGGAGACCCGGAACTGCCCGTTGCCAAATAGTCTGCAGTGGTGAAACCGCAAACTGTCCTCAGGAAAAGCGCTTGACCTGCTCCGCCAACGTACTCGCGACAAGCTTCAGGTCGAATGGCCAGGCGTAACGGAGTTCGATTCCAGGATGCTGTGGCCGCAGATGATCGAGGATTTCTGGAATCTCCACCTCCGAGTGAGAACCGCCCGGCGTAAACATCGTTGTGGTCACGGTAATGTGGGTCGCGCCCTTCTTGATCAGCTCCTCCACCGATTCCTCCAAGGTCGGTGCACAGAACTCGTTGTAGGCGACAGCAAACAGCACCTCCCCCAGGTTGGCCTGCAACTGAGCAGCCACCGCTTCAAGTCCTGATCGATAGGGGTCCGTCTCCGACGTCCTCGGCCATTGGCGAATTCTTGTGTCCAATTCATGTTCCTCTGCCGAAATCGGTGTGCCCTCCGCCCGCCGCTGGCCTTCCAGCCGTTTCAGTTTCGTGATCAATTCCTGCGGGCAACCCTTGGGAATGCCGCCGTGACCGACAAGAATCACTCCCCGTACAACAGTCGCCATTACCTGACTCCTTTCTTCATACACAAACATGACCAGGTTGTTGAAAAATAATTCAGGGACTCAGGGATACATAGGATGCCGACGGTCGAAGACAGTTCACGCATTGTCAGCAGGCAGTTCAAAAAGACCGTCCAGCAAGGCCGCAGCGAGCGAAGGACCGGAGGTGTACCCTCTGGAGTACGTTGAGGATCTGAGCGATGCGAGAACAATGCCGGCGGACTTTTTCAACAGCCCGCTACACATGATTGCGCAACATGAGCTCTTTCGGATGCGGATTGAGATAGACCTGATCACGAATGTAGCCGACATCGAAGATCTGAACGTAGTGCTTGATCAGCGTAAGAGGAACGATCAAGGGCGTGAGTCCCTGATGATAATCACCGATCACGCCCAATAGCTCGGCTTTCTCGTGAGCGCCGAGCCGCTCCTTGAAATACCCCAGGATGTGCTGGAGTACGTTCACATGTTTGCGCACCGTTGCTTTCACGGCCAATGCCTTCATGAACAGTTCCCCATACCGGTGAGCGACATCCTTGGGACGGTGCTGATGAGCCTGACCGACCAGCCGTCCGAGCACCTCGTATTGCTGTGGACTATGAGCCAACAGCAAATATTTGTGGATCGTGTGGAACTGCACCAGTGCTTGCCTCGTGACTCCACTCTGAGCAAGATCCTGCCAGCGGCGGTAACAGAAGATCCGCTCGATAAAATTCTCCCTGAGTGTAGGCTCGCAGAGCCGTCCTTCTTCCTCGACTGGAATCAACGGAAACTGCTCGATAAAGGCCCGCGCAAATAGCCCGACTCCGTTCCGGCTGGGTATTCCATGCTCATTGTAGAGACGAACTCGCTGGATACCACAGCTCGGCGAGTTCTTTTTAAACACGTACCCGGATAAGTCCAAACTCTTAAGTCCCTCTATCCGCTTCGTGGCCATCGTCTCCAGTGCGCGCGTGTGATCTATCCTGCTCTCGATCGTCACGAGTCGGGGATTCTGAGGGTTGCCGACCAGCCGCATCGGCTCACGAGGAGTGCCGAGCCCTGCTTCAACTTCCGGACAGACGGGGATCCACTCAACATAGCGGCCCAACACCTCCGTCAGGAAATTGTCCAGTTTGTGTCTCCCGTCGTAACGGACCTCTTCACCGAGAAGGCAACGGCTGATGCCAAGACGGAGTGGCGGGGTCGTCATCTTGCCTTCTGTTGTGCGCCGGCAGCTATGATGCGCGAAAGGTGAACGTTCAACCTCGCGTTCGCGTCAACGTCATGCGTCTAGGATATCAGTCCATCACGTGTGTGGGTTGGCCGTGCGCTCTTGAGTCTGTTCCTGCCACAACCGATCGGTCTCGCGCTCGCTCAGACGGGTGACTATCGTGCTGGCCTCCCATGTGATCCCATCTCGCCTTTATAGAGTTTTTCGGCGGCGACACGTGTGATCGTAATTTCGCGCACACCACCGTCTCCCTTCACACCCAGTTTCACCGCTGTGCCCGCTTCCCCACGCACCATCTGTATCACCTGCTCATAGGTCTTACCCGTGACTGCCGCACCGTTCACCGTCATTACTTCATCTCCGTGCTTGAGGCCTGCTTGCTGTGCCGGGCCTTCCGGATGCACATGGGCCACATACAGCGAAGCCGGATCGCCGATACGTTCTGCCCCGACACGCAGTGAGACCCCAATCACACCCTTCGGCAGATTGGCATCGTTTTCGTGTGGTCGTTGGGTCTGACTCTCTTGTTTGTCCTGCTCCTCAGCAGCCCTGACTTCACTCGTCTTGCCTGAGATCAGACACAACACGACAGTCAGCACACTCAGCAGTACGGTGGTCGTGACAGTGATCTTCTTGGTCATCATGTGAATGCCTCCTTGTGAATGACAATCGATGTGCAAGTCCGCGTACACAGAGCCTCGCGGCGGCACGAGTGGATTTAAATAGATCGATCGCTGGGACCATGCTACACCCTCCGTTATCTCTTCGTCACGATCGCCCGCAAGGCCGGTTCCAGCGTCGGATAGTGAAAGGCGTATCCCCCGGCGAGCGCCTTTGCCGGATTGATCCGTTGGCCCGTGGTCATGAGCGTCCCCAGTTCACCCAGTGCCACGTACAGCGCGAAGCCCGGCACGGGAATCCAGGATGGCCGGTGGAGGACTCGCCCGAGCGCGTCGCAGAACTGGTTCATCGTCACAGGTTCGGGAGCCACCGCATTGACGGGGCCGGAGACGCTTGGCGTTGCGAGCAGCCACTGGATCAGATCCGATGTGGTCACGCCGGTGGATCCACGACACCCACTGGGTTCCCGGCATGATCGGGCCGCCTGCGAAGAGCTGGAACGGCAACAGCATCTTCGGCAAGGCACCACCGTCTTGTTCGAGCACCATTCCAGTCCGCAACATGACGACTCGCACACCGAACTCCGCGGCCCGAAGCGCCTCCGCCTCCCACGCGAGACAGAGATCGGCCAGAAAGCCTTGGCCGCGCACGGCGCCCTCATCCAGCACACGATCGTCGCTGGTCCCATAGTAGCCGATACCGGAAGCGTTGATCAGCGTGCGCGGTTTCGAGGGGCTGCGGGACAGAGGCTGCTACCAGTAGACGAGTAGTGAGGACGCGGCTTTCGGTGAGGAGTTGCTTGCGGGCATCGGTCCAGCGCCCATCGGCAATCGGCGCACCGGCGAGATTGATGACAGCATCCGCACCTTCGAGACAATGCTCCCAGGCTCCCGCCTCCCGGCCATTCCACTCGACAGCCGTGACGGTCAAGCCATAGAACCGTTGCGCTTTCCTATCCTTCTCGTGAGGAGGGTAATCTGATGCCCATCTTGACAGAGCGAGGCACATAAGGGCCGACCGATGAACCCCGTTCCGCCGCTGACCACGATTCTCATGAAATCCCTGGTCTCCGGTAGGAGCCGAAAAGACCAATCCTCTTGTCCGTGCCCACGCCTTTACCAGGTAAGGATTCTACTCTTGAAGAGTTCTGCCCGCACTAGTCATGACGGTTCGTCGCGAAATCGCTGAACTGAGTCGCGAGCCCGCTGGCCGAGGCCTCGTCGCAGCAGCGGATCGGAGATTGCAACAGAAGCGTTCATGAGTAATGTGGGCTAGGGAACAAAAGAGGGAGGAATAGTGCCGAAGGCGGGATTTGATGCCAATTCAGCCCCCACAATGGTTGACGCGACCTTCACAAAGTTTACGGAAACAAGTCAACGACTTGCGATTTGATAAAGAGTGAGATTGAGTGGGGAGGAATGAGCGGAAAGTAGCTCTGCTATATGTATATGACCGTTTTACGACCGCCGCTTGTATCTCATTCGAGCTTTGATTGGGTTCACCAGTTTGTACAAGAACGGAACTTTCAACGCGACCTTCAGCCTCTTTCCCCCTGCTCAGTCGTTCCACGCATAGTGTCCAAAAACCTCTCCCAATGTCGAGAGTGGGGAAGTCGATTTTTCTTAGGCATTGACGTATCCTTCGGCCTGTTCCAAAAACAAATGAATATGACCTTCAATCCTCTTCACCTCTCTCAACCAGTGCCGTCAAGTTCCACTGTCATCATTCCTAAGTCATAGGCGGAACAAGACGATTACCTCCAGAGTGTTTCAGGCCTTGTGGTAGGCTTGAGCACAAATGTATTAGGAACCTTACGTGTCCAAGCGATTTCACGTCGGACGCGGTGGGCGTTTGCCGTGGCCGAGGCGGTGTGCTTGGCTCGCTTGCCGTATGCCTGGCCCTTTCTCTGGGCAATCGATGCTGCTGAGGCGGATGCGTTCAGGGCGTTGATTGTGCAGGACTTCCATCGCGTCGCCGTCGATGATTCTGATTACCTGCGCGGCAAAAGTCGCCGCAAGAAGCGTCGCGGGAAATAGCCCTAGCTCAAAAGCGCAAAGTAACTGGTGTCTTCGCCGGAGGAACCTGAATTGTCCAAGAGCAGTTTAAACGGGAAACCAAGATGCTATAGCAGCATGATTGCCAAATTCTCGATGTCTGCTAGGCTTTTGTATGTCATTCGACATCCTCTCTTGTTTCTAATTGTGCGGCAAAGTTATTATGAGATTGAAAATAAATCTACTCGTTCTCCTGAGTATCTTCGCGTTGTCCTCTATCTTGGGTTGTACGCCGACGCGCACCAGCATTTCTAATGAGTACTATGAAACGGGGTTACTTCCTTTGCTAAAGGCGCAAGAGTTTGAAACACTCGAATCCGCCACACGTCAGGTTCAAGAGAGATTTGAAAATGGAACGCTGTCGGAAATCCAACTCAGAAACATCTATAGACAGTTTTATGATTTAGACGAAGAAACCTTTGCAAAAGTTGAGGAGTGGAAAAAAGCAATCCCACGATCATATGCCGCACACTTAATACGAGGTGTCCATTTCAAAAGAAAAGCCGCAGATGCCAGAGGGGGCAAGTACATCAGCCAAACACCGCAAGATAAAATACAAAGGATGCAACAACTCAATGAGATCGCGTTCACTGAGTTAAGCAACTCTTTAGACCTAACGGAAAAGCCTTTTTTAAGCGTGTTCCAGTTGCTCGAAATAAGTAAATCGAGAGGAGACAAGGAGCTTGCAAGGGGGGTTAGTTATCGCTGCCAATAAGATGCTTCCGATTAATACGCTGGCTCGCGGTCGGTATATGGCCTCTCTTAAACCTCGATGGGGCGGCTCCTATGAGGAAATGGAACAATTCATCGCCCGGTCCAAAAAAGAGGAAGTGAGCCCTATTGGCCTTAGCCAACTCGAAGCCATAATGTACGACGATATGGGGATGACGTATTGGGAACAAGGCGATATGCAAAATGCGAGGAAGTATTTTTTGCACGCGTTAGAGCTTGCGCATAGCATCGGAGGGGACTTTCGAAAGGATTGGCTTGTCTTTACTAATGACTACATCTGTGGAGACAAGGATTTAAAGAAGTATTGTTAGAACTCCTACCGAGTCGCTTTTCGAGGCGATCCGTTGCCCCTCAATGATCCTGCCCATCCGGTTGAGCAGCTCTCGTAACTGATGCGAAGTCGAGTGCCTCACCTTCACCCGTGCCGCGAATTCATGGAATGTAATAGAAGCCTACCTCACTACAAAGAATCAAAAAGGAATACAAATTAAGCAGAAAACAGGAACACCCAGTGAGTATTTCAATGTCGTGCCCCACTTAAAATTGGGACAGGTAGCTTAGTTAGACGGATGCAGGAAACCCACTGATCAATAGCAGTTGTTTCTGCCCCTGTTTAGATGCGGTCTCGGCCCTGAAGTAAAACAAAGGGATAGCCTTTTGAACTCAAGAGCCTTTTTGGATCGCTTCTATACTTCCGTAGGCTCGCAACATCATGCAAGTCGTTTGACGACCTGAGAAGTGGTGGCTACTTCTCCAAAGATGCCCCCCTCCACACCGATCATTGCCAGTGCTGCTTTGTGCAAGCTCGGATCTCCAGACGCAGAGGCATCACTCACCGTGATGCAACGGTATCCAAGATCAACGGCACTCCGTAGTGTCGAACTCACACACACTTCCGTGGTGACGCCAGTCAGGATCAACGTTTCAATCCCGCTTTTAGTAAGGACCTGTTGCAGGGTGGTGTGAGGGAATGCGCTATAGCCCGGCTTGTCGATGACGATTTCCTTCTCAAGCGGACGTAAGGTATCGATGAAATCGTGTCCCACTTCACCCCGAACCAACAGACGACCGAGCGGACCTTTTGAACCAATTTCTGCTCCGGCCTTCCGGCTACGCTCCAATTTGTAGGGCGGACAATCGGACAGGTCAGGCACATGACCTTCACGGGTGTGCACGATGAGCAACCCGGCTGGGCGTGCTACGGCTAACAACTTTTGGATTGGAGCGATGGCGGCGACCAAGGGTGTAATGTCCACTCCTGCCTGAGCGGCATACCCTTTCGGTGAAAGGAAGTCACGCTGCATGTCGATGACAAGTAAAGCCGTCCGACCGGGTATCAGAGAATCGAGCAGGTTCGTTGCTGCCGGGGCCATTCCATACGATTTGCTGAGTAAAGCTTCTAGGTTGCCGAGCAAGGCGGCAACGCCCATACCCGCCACGACTTGGCTTCCACGAACCAGAATCTTACGCCTTGAAAGTCCAGTCTGGATTGCCTCATAGGATTTCTTGGTCTCCATAGGGTACTCCTCACGCAACAATGCGATGTTGTAATACTCATTTGTCCGAGTTCTTGATCCTACCTTCAACTATGATAGACAGCAATTCTTTCGATTGCCGCCGGGAAAGAGTGTGGAGTTAGAACCTCTTCGATGTCGGTTTTTATCGATCGTCAGTATAAACTAAAATCTTCTCATCACCACGTTGTGCTCATTTTGTGCTCAATTCCAACTCACTCCAGCCTATTCCAGCCTACTCCAGCCAAAGTTCGCCTTTTGGTCTTTCCCTGATTTTGTGGACACCTTCCGTGCATAATCAGCGAAGGGAGGTGCCTCATGGGCCAGCAGCGACGGAGTTTCACGCCAGAGTTTAAGCAGGAAGCCGTGGACTTGTGCCGACGCAGTGGGAAGAGCGAGTGCCAGGTGGCGCGGGAGTTGGGCATTCCCCAACCGACGTTCAATCGATGGATGCGGCAAGCGGCGGGGGCGCCCCAAGGATCCCACAGCTTTCTGGCGACCGAGGAACTCAAGGTCTTGCGGCGAGAAGTCGAGCAACTCCGCATGGAGCGCGACATCCTAAAAAAAGCCGTGGCCTTCTTTGCCAAGGAGTCGGGATGAGGTATCGCTTCATCCAGGCGGAGAAGGCCGCGTATCCCGTGGAGGTCTTGTGTCGCGTCCTCAGCGTGGCCCGGAGCGGCTATTACGCCTGGTGCCGTCGTCCGCTCGGTGCACGCGCGCAGCAGAATCAATGGCTGGTCACGCATATTCGGACCTGTTACCAGGCGTCGCGCGGCCGCTATGGGAGTCCGCGGATTCATCAGGATCTGCGCGCCCACGGGTTGCGGGTCGGCCGCCATCGCGTGGCTCGGCTCATGCGGCTGCATGGGCTCCGCAGTGTTCGACGGCGGAGCTGGCGCCCACCGGCCAGCGCGCTTCCCGCGGTGGTGCGGGCGAACGTCTTGCGACGAGCCTTCACCGCCACACGGCCGAATGAGAAGTGGGCCGCCGACATCACCTACGTGCCCACACGCCAGGGTTGGCTCTATCTCGCCGTGGTGATCGATTTGTACTCGCGGCGGGTGGTCGGCTGGGCCATGGATGCACAGCAGACGATCGCGCTGACGCTGACGGCTTTAGAGATGGCGCTGCACCAACGGCCTGTGTTGGCCGGGCTCCTGCACCATTCGGATCGAGGCAGCCAGTATGGCGCGGTGGCCTATCAGCACCGGTTAGTCAGCTGCGGAATCCGGGGCTCGATGAGCCGCCCCGGCAATTGCTGGGACAATGCCGTCGTGGAGAGCTTCTTTGCTACGTTGAAGACCGAGCTGATTCACCGACGGCAGTATGCGACTCGCCAAGAAGCCCGCGCCGACATCTTTGAGTACGTAGAGGGCTTCTATAATCGAAGCCGACGCCATTCGCGTTTGGGGTATCGGAGCCCGATGGACTTTGAGCATCAATACCCATACCATCAATCGGGGGCGTCTACCGTATGGACGCCGTGATGATCGTCGATCCTGGATCAATGGTGTGCGTCGATTTTGCGGCGCGCACGCATGAGATCGCGGTTGGCTTCACATGGAGATGGTCCACACAGAAACCAGTGTCTATAAAATCGGGGGAAGATCATTTCGCGCAAACCTTGGCTGGAGTGGGCCTGAGTGAGTTGGAATAGGCTGGAGTAGGGTGGTGAAAACGCTTTCCTAAACCGCTGCTCCTATGACTAAACCTGTCCTCCATCATCTGACTTAAGGATGCGGTCGGCCAACTTTGGCAGGCTTGAATTTCGAGGGTATGTGGATCAGAACTCTTGCAGGTTCAGCCCGCATGTTTTTAGAGCGTTTCTGATGCAGTCGTGGATGTTGAGTGAGAGGTAGGAGCCTATCCGATATTTTTTCGGATTACGGAGGCCGTTGTTGTTCGATGGATACGGTTCCCTCTGTGGCCTATTCGTCGCTCATTTCCCTTTCGGTTTCCACTCCCGCGCCAGCTTTTGCGCCTCGGTGATTTGCTCAGGCTCCATCCGTTTGGCGAGCGCATCCCGCAGCCTGGCCCCGGCCTCCGCGCCGTTTGCTGACCCAAGGCTGTACCACATGTAGGCTCGGACATAGTCCTGCGGCACGCCCTCTCCGCGCTCAAACATCTGGCCAAGTCGTCGTTGCGCTAAATCGTTTCCTTGATTGGCGGCCAGCCGTAAATAGTACACCGCCATCTTGTAATCCTGCTGACCACCCCGCGCATACATCAATAAAATTCCCAGGTTAACCTGAGCCTCCGTGTGTCCTTGGACGGCGGCTTTCTCGTACCACTGCCGGGCTTTGGCATCGTCCTTTGTGACACCCTGTCCATTGGCATAGAGCAGACCGAGATTGTATTGCGCGACGGCCTGTCCCTGCTCGGCCAGCGGCTGCCACTCACGCAACGCCGTGGCGTAATCGCTGCGGAGATAGGCGTCCATGCCTGCTTTGAAGTCAGCCCACGCAGGCGCGGTGAGATAGACAATCGACAGTGCAAGGGCGACGGGGAGCCGGAACCCCATGATCCGATCGTCACTCATAAAAACCGTGAGGGGTGAAATATGAAACGAGGATCAGCTTTAAAAATGGGTCAGCGTTATATGTCACGGAACATTGCACAGGAAAGCGGCGGCAGGGATGATGCGTGAAGGGCATGGGGGATTTGTTTGGTGCCGAAGGTGGAATTGTATCAGAGGGGGTTGCTCAAGTCTATGATGACGTGGGCAATCCCCTTTGCGCTCCAGGCAATTCGCGCCATGGCTACTTGTCTCACTTTGTCCCTGTTCGTCTCACTTCAACCCGTTTTGTCGCGTCCGTTAACACTGTATTAACACCTGCCTTAATCGGCACACCCCCCGGAGGGGCATGCTGTGGAGTCATGGCATTTATACGCGAAATAAACAAAAGACACATTGCTGGCAACCACTCGGCGTCAGTTTGGCAGATTGCGTGTTGATTGCAATACTTGATGTGCGAGTGGGGTATAGCCGAAACCATGATTTGTCCTAGGTACCCAGGCGTTGTTGTGATACCTTCTGATAAATCTTCCCTAGCCTAGCTCACGTTTTCGAGGAAAAGTCTGCTTGCGGTAGCATTTTCCCCTGTTTGGCAGAGGTCCTGTTTTCGAAACGCGATGCCAGGCCTATCCAACTGGCCAGGTTGGGGAGGCATGTACTCCCAGAGATCGAAGGACCGCAATATCGATGATTAGAAGGCTAGAAAGTTGGCCGAAGGTCTTCTCGACAAATCGATCCAGACCACTCCTCATTTACTGGGGATTAATCTTTACCGGAAGACTATCGGATGGAGACAAGAATGCCATCATTGATAATATAACTGGGCTGGCAGGTAAATTGTCGCCATACTTTGAAGTGGTTTATGGTGAAAGTCTTCGCTGCTTACTTCTGTAACGGAATGTGGAGTCTATAACCAAGTCTCCGGATGTTCTGAAGAGCTCCTAATCTGAACGAGGATGATTCTTTGCTGCTTTGTATATTAATCAGATTTCGGAAGATACTCATTTTGCTCGCCATGATCTCAGCATCCTCACTGCCTTGGCATAATACCCCGCTTTGGGCTGAGCCATCCGGTAAGCTCTTAATAAAGTGTAATGCTCCCATTGCTTGTGCGTTACGCCTGGATGCCAAAGTCATTGGAGAATTGGGTCCCGGTAAAAGGAAAAGCTTTTCGGTTCCAGTTGGGCAACATTTGCTCGGTGTACGCAGTTCCGATCGCCGCTTTGCATCGAAGGAATCAGTATATGACACAATCATCAGCAGTGTCGGTGGTGTCCAAACAGAAGAGGAGGTAATACCATTCATTTCGTTTAAAGCCGCAGTAGAAGCCGCTCAGAAAGGGACAGTAATTATTCGCACGAACAAAGAAGCTGATGTGCGTTCACTCGACGGAAAATGGTTGCGATGGAATGCGCTGACGAACCATGAGGAGTGGAATAAATCGGGCTTCGTTAGGACCTGGACACAGGATTATGTAGCCGTAAAACAAGGCGTCGAGATAGAAGTCATTGGAGCAGCGCTTACCGCAGGCGTTCTCGGTGAGTACTGCGTCGTTCGTGGTCAATTCTTAGGCGTAGAGTTTCTGGTGGGTTTTTATGATCTTGCCTTCGTGGATCAAATGAACCATGTGGATTTAACGGATTTAATCATGTGCCACGAGTAACTATGGGCGGTGCTACAAAATTCCAGCCTCGTCACATGCGTGACATGCTACCATTGGCGCTCGGATGCATCAATAGACGTAGGACACCGCCAAAATCGGACAGGCTCTGCGCCAATTGCCGGTAACTCAACAACAGCAGCCGATAGTATGGACAGAGCGCGACTACGTGAAAGTGGGTGCAAAGTGTCTCAGCCTTTTGGAATCCAGTACATCCACGCCTCAATTTCGACGCAAGCCAATAGTGACGGGTGATAAGCGTCAAGTCAGTGTTCTAACACTTTCCCTCCACGCACTGGACTGGTTCTCATTCATGGTGGAGCGCGGAGCCTTTGCCGAAGACTGTACTGCCCCGCTTAATTGTGGACAGGTCGTGTCTTGTTTTTGACTCACCACGCTGCATCGCACTCGACCGGCGACTGCATGGTCAAGGCGCTGTGCGGCGCCTCCCGGTTGTCATGGTCGATCCACGCCGGCACCTGTCGCCGGACCGCGTCCACTGTGTCGAGACACGCCTGGTGCACATCATCCCGTGTGAAGCTGCCGAAGAAGGCCTCGGCTCATCCATTCGACTGCGGACTCCGCCGGGGCGTGTGACAGGGGATGAGCCCCATGGCTCGCACGAACGGTCGGAACCGATGCGACGTGTATTCCGGTCCGTTGTCGCTGAGAAACTCGATCCCCTGCGCGTGGACTCGTGTCTCCCCAAATCGCCGGAATATCGCTTCGCGCAGCATCTCGGCCAGATCCTCGGCGGTGATCCGCGTGGCGAAGCGCCAGGCCAACACCATCCAATCCGCACCGTCGATCATGATCGCCACGCGTCCCTTCCGACCGTCCCACGCTCGGAGGCTCGTGATGTCCAAGGTCCCGCGCCGGTTCGGTTCGGCCACACGCACCTGCCCCTCGTGTCGCCGCCCAGACCGGATCAGGCGTGTGCGACTGGTCGAGAGCCCGCCACGCCGACGCATCGTTTCCCACACGGTCTTGAGATCGCACGTCAGTCCCTGGCGCGTGAGCAGCGCGTGGATCCGTCGGTAGCCATAGGATGCTCCCCAGGAGTCGGCCCATCGCCGCTTCCACGTCCGGCCGCCTCACCGGCCATCCCAGCCCGGACGACCGTCGGTCGTCAAACCAACTCCGTGGCTTGTCCAAGACCCGACAGGCCAAGACGCTAGAACATCCCGTGACCCGCGCCAACCATCTTCTATTCCCTCGGGTAATCTGAGTCCCTTGAGCGCGAAGGCTTTTGTTAACACCTCCCCCTCCAAGGCCTTCCGCCCCAGCGCCCGCTCGAATTCCTCAACCCGTTTCGGCAAGCCCAGCACCTGACTCTTCGGCCCCAGCTCACCGGGCTCCTTGAGCCCGTGGTCCAGGCTGCGCTTCCACCGATACATCTGCGCGGCATTCATCGCGTATTTCCGGCAGATCTCCTCGAGCGGGATCCCAGTCTGCCACTCCTGCAGCACGATCAATTGCTGTTCGGCACTCCACCGTCGCCGCCGCCCTCGACCAGTCTGGACAGGTTTCACTGCAGTGTCCATGAATCCCTCCTCGCGTAGAGGACCTGTCTACCTTTTACCGGGGCACAACAGAGACAGTCCTCCATGGATAGTTGCAATCACTGGTTAGCAATTGGTTAGCAAACCTAGTTTAGTGACAGCTAAGAGCATGAAAAACAAAGAGGGCAAGAACGGTGGTGCCGAAGGCGGGATTTGAACCCGCACACCCTTGCGGGCGCTAGACCCTGAATCTAGTGCGTCTGCCAGTTTCGCCACTTCGGCACATCGAGGTGGAAGCGGATTATCCTGAATTCGCGAGGTCCCCGTCAAGCAAGCGGCTTCGATCATCGCAGCTCTGACTCGCGTGAGGCCCACAGTCCGGCCGATTCGATGTCGCGCTGGTCGCCGCTGATCACGATCCTTTCGTGGGCGAGCCCGGCGGCGCCGAGCAATGGGGCGGCCGCGATCCAGGGCGCCTCATCGGCCATCAAGACATCGAACCGAACGCGACTGAATAGGGGATCGTTCAGGACGCGCGATGCCGTCGTGACCACAAGCCGTCGATTTTGAATGAAGGCCTGGCGGTTCGTGTCTTCTTCCGCCGCGAGTAACTCTCGGATCTTTTTCGTACCGCCCAGCCGGAGGATCTCTTCCTTGAGTTCGTCAAACTCCGGACGCATGTCTTTCGGCACAGCGGCTTCCGGCACCAGTTCATCGACGCGCACCTTGGCGACATCGAGTTCCCCTTTCAATTCGGCGCACTGACTTTCATACAGCTCGAGATATTGATGCAGCGACTCGACATTTTTCCCGACAACCTGCAGGCTGAGCCGCTTAAGGAGTGGAAGGTTCTCATACTCGGCCAGCGTGGCATTCACGTCTGAGATCTTGGCCTGTAGGTCGCTGTGTTGCGTCAGCAATCGCCATTCCAATAGACGTACTTCATCGAGATCTTTTTGCTTCTGCTTCTTATACGCCAGTACGGGCGTCAGTTCGCGGAATCGATCGTACTTGCGTCGGAGCGCGGCCTTATCTGCGCGAGACTTGGCATAGAATTGGTGCATCTGCGCTTCGAATCCCAGCTCCTGAATCCCGATGCCCTCGCTCTGCTGGGCCAAGGCCATTTCATAGCGGCTTACCCACGTTTTATACGTCAGTCCTACGGCTTTCATGGCTCGCGCGATGGTTCCGACAAGTGCGTCTGCCGCCTGGTGATCAGGACAGACCACCAGAATGCGCTTATTAGCGCGAATCAGTTCGATTGCCAGCACAGCTAATCGTTGTCGTCGCACCGGAAGTTCGTTCGCCCAAACGGTTGTGAGGATCGACGACCCGGCGTCTGACACGGAACGTTCTCCTGCTCCCGTCGGTGTTTCGAGGAGAGGCGCCAAGCGATCTGCTGGGCCGAGTCGATAGGCGTCGGGTTGCGCAAGCATGTCACGCAAACGCTTGGCCGACGTGGCCAGAAGTCCGGCTCGATCAGGAACCACTGTCGCCTCGGTACAGGACTGTCCAATGGCATCAAATGTCTGCACGAGGGCCACGTTGCCTTGCCCGCCAAGCACGATGCCTTCGGTTGGCTCTATGTCGTCTGAGGGGATAATTGAGAGAGGGGTGTCATGTGCGATGGACGAGCCCTGCGGGAGCGTCATCTCATACAGCTGTAGCGTGCCGATCATGTGCACAAGCCGGCCTGCCACTTGAGCAATTGGCTGGTCGAGTGCTGTATCCCTCACCCGTGTTTGTTCGGCTTCAAGGCGGAGCGCCCATGTTTCGAGAAGGTCTCGCGCGGTCATAAGCTTCTTGGGTGATAGTCCTCGTATAGCGCGTCATCATACGGTCGGCCTATTACACCTGTCCAGTTTGGCAGGTGAGTACATTCTCGTTCATGATCGTCTACGACTATGTCTCAATGAACATCTTCCCGCACATTGCGAATTGACTTTTCACCGGTCCCCCAGTATCCTCTTTCCCTTTCCAACAGAAGGAGTTAGGGGCATGAAGGTCATTCTACAAGAAACGATGGACGGGGTCGGACATCTCGGAGATCTACTTGATGTGAAAGATGGGTACGCACGGAATTTTCTGCTCCCGCGAAAAAAAGCTGTGCTGGCCGACAGTCGCAGCATCAAGGCCTTTGAACATATCAAGCGCGTAGCCGGCGAACGGGCGAAAAAAGAAAAGCTGGAGATCGAAACCCACGCCAAGAGCATCTCAGCTGTGTCGCTCACAGTGCAGGCCCAGGTCGGCAAGGACGACAAGATGTTCGGGTCTGTCACAACCAAGGACATTGCGGAAAAATTGCTGGAACAGGGATTTACGGTGGATCGGCGCAAGATCCAGTTGGATCACCCGATTAAGGAACTCGGCACCTTCACTGTGCCGATTAAGCTTCCACGGGATGTGACTGCCACTGTGGTTATCCACGTCGTGAAGAAACAGGACGCCGAAACGGTCCCAGCAGAAGCCTAACGAGGGAACGAGCTGTCATGAGCGATGCGGTCGGTTCTTTAGACGCACTCAAAGCCACAGACCCGGATGTCTATGCCGCGATTATTGCCGAGGAAGAGCGGCAGCGTGACAGGCTGCTCCTGATCGCCTCGGAGAACTTCGCCAGTCTAGCCGTCCTGGCCGCTCAGGGCTCTATCATGACCAATAAGTACGCCGAGGGGTATCCGGGAAAGAGGTACTATGGCGGCTGTCAGTATGTGGATACGGTCGAGGATCTTGCCATCGAGCGATGTAAGCAGATTTTCGGGGCGGAGCATGTGAATGTGCAGCCACATTCGGGGTCGCAAGCCAATATGGCGGCCTATCTGTCCGTACTGAAACCCGGCGACACCATTCTGGGCATGGACCTCTCCCAAGGGGGGCACCTCACCCACGGCAGCAAGGTCAATTTTTCAGGGATACTGTTCCGTGTGTTTTCCTACGGCGTAGAGCGTGAAACCGAAACCATCAACTATGACGCAGTGCAGAAGGTGGCCGAGGAATGCAGGCCACGCCTGCTCGTCGTCGGCGCCAGCGCCTATGCGCGCACCTTCGATTTCCCACGATTCCAACAGATCGCGAAGTCGGTCGGCGCCTACCTGTTGGTCGACATCGCCCACATTGCCGGGTTGATCGCCGCAGGGCTCCATCCGAACCCTGTTCCTTATGCCGACTTTGTCACTACGACCACCCACAAGACCCTGCGCGGACCTAGGGGTGGCGTCGTGATGTGCAAGGCTGAGTATGCCAAAGCGGTCGACAAATTACTCTTCCCCGGAATACAGGGTGGTCCCTTGATGCATGTGATTGCAGCGAAAGCCGTTGCCTTCAAGGAAGCCCTCTCACCGGCTTTTACGCGCTACCAGCAGCAGGTCATTGCCAATGCGAAGGTGCTGGCCCAAGGGCTCCTCGATCGTGGCTATAAGATTGTGTCGGGTGGCACGGATACTCATCTCATGTTAATGAATCTGACCAACAAGGGTATTACAGGCAAAGAAGCGGACGCGGCTTTGGGCACTGCCGGCATTATCGTGAACAAGAATGCCGTGCCCTACGACGAGAAGCCGCCGGCCGTCGCCAGTGGGATTCGACTCGGAACTCCCGTTGTGTCCACCCGTGGAATGCGGGAGGCCGAGATGAAAGAGATTGTTGGCTTGGTTGACCGGGCCCTGCAGCATCGGGAAGAACCTGCGACGCTCGAGGAAATCCGCACTCAAGCCAAAGCGCTCTGCGGTCGTTTCCCTATCTTTCATGCCTACTAACCCGCGCCAAACGGGGCAGGATCACCGCCTGTGAAATGTCCGTTCTGCGATGAACTTGAAGACAAGGTCGTTGACTCGCGCATGGCGAAGGAGGGCGAGGTGATTCGCCGCCGCCGCGAATGTCTCGGCTGCAAGCGTCGCTACACCACCTACGAACGCGTCGAAGAAATTCTTCCCATGGTGGTGAAGAAGGACGGCCGCCGGGAGTCGTTCGACCGTACCAAAATTCTCGCCGGTCTCAAGAAGGCCTGTGAAAAACGGCCGATCAGTACCGCCACCATCGAAGACGTGACGGATCGCATCGAGAAACGTATTCAGGAAATGGGCGAAACAGAAATCGAGAGCCGGGTCGTGGGTGAAGAGTTGATGAAAGAACTTCATCAACTGGACCAGGTCGCCTATGTTCGCTTTGCTTCTGTCTACCGCGAATTCAAAGATATCGACCAGTTCATGGATGAGCTGAAAACGTTGGCTCAGCAACGCCGCGAGCGATGAGGGCCGCGGGATCCCTGCTCTTTCCTTATCGGCCTCTCCTTTCCTTCTGCCGTTCGTCGGGTTACAACATGGTGCGATGTCTCCGCAAGTAGGCGTCATGATGCCGGCAATCCAATCCAAGTCTCCCGGACAACTACCCAAGGCAGGAGCGCCGAGTGGTACGCATGTGGCGATTATCGGTGCAGGCCGAGGCGGCACGGCACTGATGGAAATCTTTGCGACAGACCCACTGGTAAAAATCGTGTGCGTGGCCGAAGTTCAGAAAACCGCTCCGGGCGTCGAACTGGCGAAACGGCTCGGCATTCCCGTGACCCGCGATTACCGTCGGCTTCTGGACCTCGAGCGAGTGGATCTCATCATCGATGTGTCGGGTGATACCAAGGTCTGGGAGTTGCTCCAAGACTTCCACCGGATGGGCGTTACCATTATTGGTGGGGCTAGCGCTAAATTCATGTGGGAGCTTATCGAGGCCCGCATTCGTGCCACGTCAGATATCGAGAAAACATTGAATAAATATCAATCACTCTATCGACTATATGTCAAGGAGACAGGTGTGGTGGTGACGGAGGAACGGACACGCATCGCCTGTGAAATGCACGATGGCCTCGTGCAGAACTTGGCCGGGGTGAATTTCAAACTGGATCTGAGCCTGCAACTGATTCGAAAAGATCCGAAAGCCAGCCTGGCTACCTTGCGCGAAAGCAAAGCCCAGCTGAAACTGGCCATCCATGAAGCGCGGCAGGTCATCTTCAATCTCCGCCCACTTCACTACGACAAGATGGAACTCCTCCCAGCTCTGACCAACTATCTCACCTCGTACGAGACCCAGTATCATATCAAGACGCAGTTCCGCGTATCCGGCGATGAACAGATTTTATTTCCGCGTACCAAGATCTTTTTGTTTCGCATTGTGCAAGAGGCTCTGAGCAACGTGGAACGGCACGCGAAAGCGACTCGGGTTACTGTGGGGCTGGACATCGACACCAAACGCCTCAGGGTCACCATCGGGGACAACGGTGTGGGATTCGATATGGACACCGTGCTGCGAGATCCCGACAAATGGGACCATTTCGGGATTCGCGGAATCCTGGAGCGGGCTCGACTGGTGGGTGGTGAAGGCAAGATCAAGTCTAAGAAGGGGCGTGGCACGACGATCGTCGTCAATATTCCCCTGGTTAAAAAGGAGACGACCGCTCATGGAAAAGATTAAGGTGCTCATCGCGGACGACCATCGTGTCGTACGCGAAGGACTGGTCGCAATCCTCAAGACGAAAGACGACATTCATATCGTAGGCGAGGCCCAAGACGGCATGGAAGCGGTTGAGAAGGCGAGGACGTTGGTTCCCGACGTCGTGCTGATGGACGTGAGCATGCCTCGAATGGGCGGAGTCGAAGCGACTAGACAAATCAAGCGCGAGTTCCCTCACATCGGAGTCGTAGCGCTGACCATGTATGACGAGCAACAATACATCTTCGATTTGGTGCGCGCCGGGGCCACTGGATATCTGTTGAAAGATTCCGAGTCCTCTCAGATCGTCGCCGCGATTCGTGCGATCTACAAGGGTGAGTCGCTGATCCATCCATCCGTCGCGAGCAAGATCTTGGCGGAGTTCTCCTTGATGTCACAGAAGAAGGGGAAAAAGCCTGGGTGGGTTGAGCACGATCTGACGGAGCGAGAGATCACGGTCTTGCGCTTGGTCGCAGACGGCAAGACGAACAAGGAAATTGCCAATAACTTGGATCTGAGCGAAAAGACCGTCAAGAATCATGTGCGGAACATTTTTCATAAGCTGCAAGTCTATGACCGTACGCAAGCGGCCATCCTGGCCATTCGGAAAGGACTCATCGAGCTGGATCCTCGGCCGTAATTGTCTATGGCCACCAAGTAGAAACGTTCTGATCAGACAAGCGGCTTGTAGCTCTCCTAAATCGACTGATCACCACAGTTTCCTTGTCAGCTGTCAACAGATGGTGAGTCATCTCCGTCAACTCTTGCTGCCACTCGCAATGATCGATTCCATGTGCAATTCGCTGGTTCGTTTTGCATAGAGGAGGGAATTAGGATTCAATAATCTTTGAAAAGTCACAGGTGTCATGTTTTTGCAACATGGCCCCATATCCATTAACGGCAATATAATGTTTATTATCAATAAGATGTGATAGTTTATCACAAAAATACAGTCTGGCACATGAGTTGCTGATACCCGCTGTGTACTTAATGAGGTGACTGTGTGAGAGCTCAACAAACCTTAGCGAATGCAGTGAGTTGTGCTGGAGTTGGGCTCCACTCAGGACAGCCCGTTACCCTTACGCTCAGGCCTGCTCCAATAAATACAGGCGTCGTCTTTATAAACCGGAACGGCAAAGATGGAGCGTCTCTCGCGGCCTCCATCGAGCATTTGGTGCCTACGGAACTCTGCACCGCGATCAGCGGAAACGGGTTTCAGGTTAAGACGATTGAGCACGTCTTGGCTGCTTTGGCCGGACTCGACATTGATAACGCATATGTGGAGCTTGATGCCGGTGAGGCTCCTGTCATGGACGGCAGCGCGGCGCACTTCGTTCGCTTGATTCGATCAGCCGGAATTGTTCTTCAGGGCCGGCGGCAACCCTATCTGAAAATCACTCGGCCTCTCGAGGTGGTGGATGGAGCTCGTCGAGTTCGCATCGAACCGTCCTCGACTACCAAGATCACCTATTCCATCCACTACAATCATCCGTTGATCCAGACGCAGACCTACGTCTATGAGCACTCAGCTCATGCATTTGAACGGGAGATCGCAGATGCCAGGACATTCGGATTCTTGCAGGAAGTAGAGGCGCTGTGGGCTCGCGGGCTCGGTCAGGGCGGAAATTTAGATAATACGATCGTTCTCTCTCAAGACGGCATTCTTAATGAGTCAGGCCTTCGTTTTACGAATGAGTTCGTGCGACACAAGATCTTGGACCTGATCGGAGATTTTTCCCTGCTCGGTGTACCTTTTATCGGGCACTTAATCGCCGAGCGTTCTGGGCATGCAATACATACACGCCTCGTTCAACAGATTCTCACCCATCCTGATAGCTGGGTGTTGCTCAACGCCGACAAGACAGTCCCCGTGTCTGAGCCACGCTCTGCCGTAGCTGTATCGCGACCCGCATCGCTGGTAGCTCTCCAAGCCTCTTAACCCGCATTACTCATGAAACTTCTGCTGCAAGCGTGGATACGCGGCTATTGCGCGTGAAACGTCGTTCGTGAAGCATGAGCGCAGGACGGAACGAGTGTGTCTGTATCGTCGAATGCGAGATACGTTTTACGAGGAACGCGCTCTTGCGAAGAATCTTCATAAACAATGCGGGCTGCCGCTCATCTTCTTGAATGGAAACTTGTGCACAGTCTTGCCAGTTCAGGCGAGATGAATTATGACCTGCAGGTAATAAAGTTACGATTTAACGTCGGGAGCAAGTGGCCTCGCCCCCGACGCTAGAATCACGGCGGGGACTACTTCTTCTTCTTCTTTGCTGCTTTCTTCGTCGCCAAGACTCTCACCCCCCTTCGTGTATTTTGAGGTCTAACAAGCCCAGACACACTACACTGCATGGATCAGGGATTCTTCCAATGCCTCGAACGTATTTGGCCCCACTTTTTTGAACCGCTTGTCCCGCTTCAAGGACGTGGCAACAGACGTCAGCGGCGTTTTCCCCTTGATCTGGAGCCCTCCCTCGACTAATCGCTGCACAAGCTCTTTTGCATGCATCGAACGATTCGCCTCTCGGAGCATTTCGTACGCGGCTTCCGACACGCTTTTACCCGAATACTTGCTCCGCCCCATGAGGATTTCCCTCGACTGGTCGGTGACATCGGTATTCGGTCGCTGACGAGCACCTTTTTCATCTGAATAAAATTGACTAGAGAGACTAGCGAGCTTGGCCTTGTCCGCTTCAACGCGATAGAGCGTTTCTGCCAACTCCAAGTATTTCTTAATCGTGGCGATTTCATCGTCCAAACGACGCCGCTTCTTTTCAAGCTCCTGCAGCCGGTTCTTGTAGGCGCTGATTCGCTGTTCAAGGCCAACCAATATGTCGGTGAGTTCTTCCACAAACTTGCCCCCAGATGAAGCATGCTTGCTTTATATCATTGCTTGCGTAGCAAGTCAATATATAAAGTTACAATAGTGGCTTGCATGGCATGATCGCTTTAAATCGTGTCCGTACTTGCGTTCAGTGTCATCTGCTCGGTCAGTAAGAATGCCAAAGAATCGGTTAGTTTTGGTCTAAATAACTTGGATTGTTTCCCGTTCGAGAGTTCTCTTCCTTGAATATTCGTAGAAAAACAGTCTCGTGCTATGATGCCGTCCCATGTCCTTACCGTATGACCAGGATATCCCTTCCGACACACTTCTTTCAGTTGCCATCGACGCGGCCCGCCAGGCTGGAGCCGTTCTAACAGATTGCACGCGCACTGGTTTTCGGATTGAGCATAAGCAGATCATCAATCTTGTCACCGATGCCGACCGTCAGGCGGAGCAACGGATCATCGAGGTCATCCACGAGGCGTTCCCAACCCATCATGTCCTTGCCGAGGAACGTGGGCTGACCGAGGAATTTCCATCCCGTTACAAATGGGTGATTGATCCGCTTGATGGCACAACCAACTTCGCCCACGGGTTTCCCGCCTACTGCGTGTCCATCGGGCTGGAATGTGACGGACGCGGGATTATCGGGGTGGTCTACGACCCGACTCGAGACGAACTTTTCACTGCGCGAATCGGTTGTGGAGCTTATCTCAACGGAGCCCCCATTTCCGTGTCCGCGACGGACCATCTCGACCGTGCACTCCTCGTGACCGGATTTGCCTACGACATTCGCGAAACCCCGAACAATAACTTAAATCACTTCGCGCGATTCGCCCTAAAAGTACAAGGATTGCGGCGAACTGGAACGGCAGCTCTGGATCTTTGCTATGTCGCGGCCGGCCGGTTCGATGGATTTTGGGAAGTGACACTGAACCCTTGGGACATGGCGGCGGGAGTCGTCATTCTCCGCGAAGCTGGTGGCCAGGTAACGGACTTCAAAGGTGCTCCGCACTCTATTTACGGGCGCGAACTGGTCGCAAGTAACGGGCCTATCCAGCAAGCCATGCTTGAGCTGCTCAAAGAAAATACGATTGCCTCTTAACCCGCATTATTCATGAAGCTTCTGCTGCAAACGCGGATACGCTGCTACGACGGGCAGTCTCGCCGTTCACCCTTCGACATATTGCACGAGTATGTCTCAGGGCTTGATGGCTCCGAGTGCCTGTCTCGCTTCACGTCCGCACGCTTTCGGGACGAATCTTCACGAATAATGCGGATTAAGGCTCAGTCCCGCTATCCTCGCACCAGACCAGCCAGATGGCCGAACAGTCCAGTCCGACCACAAGGGATTCCTGGCAGATATACAGACAGAATGACGATAAAGTATGATCTCCTACTACAAAAGGGAAGGAGATTGATTGCATGGCACGTTCAACGCTTCCATCGGGACAACCAAACGGAAACCCACCTCAAGACGCAGGGGCCGATTCACGCACCAAGGATGTGGAACTGCTTCGGGTGCTCGTGAGCCGAAAGGGAACACAAGTCGATGCCCAATGGGTGATTCATCCACAACTGAAACAGGATTTACGGCCGCAGGAATGGCAAGAGGTGACCGACCTCATGGCCAAGGTGACCGGCATTGTCGGCACGCGGTTTTCGCAGGTGCTCACGCAGGCTGATCCCGAACCGCCTAGCAACGCGTAATCGAACCGCAATGTTGAATGATGAATTGTGAACGAAGAGCGGACCCCGCTTCAGCATTCAACATTGAACACTCACCATATGGACGGAGCCGTTTATGGAAACCTATTATCATCCCCACGACCTAGGCAAGTTCGCCGAGATGGGTAAGGGCAGCAAGGATCTTTGGGAGAAATTCATGGCCTACTACAGCGCCGTCTTCGCTGAAGGAACCTTGACGGAGCGAGAGAAAGCTCTCATCGCTCTTGCCGTCGCTCACGCAGTCCAATGTCCCTATTGTATTGATGCCTACACACAGGCCTCCTTAGAAAAAGGGTCGAATATCGAAGAAATGACAGAAGCCGTCCACGTCGCTTGTGCCATCCGAGGCGGCGCTTCCCTCGCGCACGGCGTCCAGATGCGCAACGTCGCCGACAAACTCTCGATGTGAGCACATCGGGGGAATACTGCCCCCGGGGTAACGGGATAAGACGCGCAAGACTGGCGGGGAAAACGAGACACTCGGAGTAGGGGCTTGGCGTCGCGCTTGTCACGCGCAAGAGTCGCTGGAGGAATTTTTCAGCATCCTGCTAGAGGCTAAAGGTAGGGGTTTTCTGGAACGGCCAGGGTGAAATACTTTCCGCGCTCTTCGTAGAGAATCCGTGCAGCCGTCAATACAACGAGCGCCTGATTGATTTCTGCATCAACATTCTCGCTCTTACCAGGTCGGGCTGCCAGTAACGTGCGGATTTGCTCGACACTTTTTGCCGTTTCGTTGCAGACTTCGATGATTCCCGCTGCAGGCCAATCGTAGCGCTTTCGTATTGGTCCTTTTGGGTTTCGGCCATCGTAGACGGTGACATAGTCCATCGCTTTTGAGTAATAGAGGAATGGCCGATCGCTTGATTCGGCCAGTTTCTGCCACTCCTGCACGAGGTCGACTAATTCTTGGTAGACCTGCTGGTCCACGTTCCAATTGTCCAGCTCATACTCAAAATCGTAGGCAATCTTCCTCAAATCCACCTGCCTGGCATCGTAGACATACTCGTATGCCATCCAGGGACCGGTGATGCGGACTCCATATTCGTGTGGTTTGGTGTAATAGGGACTGAATCGTTGCAGCCAGAACTTCCCGGTGGCTTCCGGTGGGTGCAGATGGAACAATGAGGGAATCAGGTCGATCTGCCGGCGGTAATCCTCATTCGTTTCTCCGGGAAATCCGAGCAAGATATTCCAGGACACCGCGACATGATAATAGGAACTCCACTTAAGACAGATAATATTCTGCATCGGCGTCACGCCCTTATCCATCGCCTGTAGTTGATTGATGCTCAGGCTCTCTAAGCCCGGCTGCATGCATTTGACCCCCCCGGCAGCGAGCGTTCGAATCTGGCTCTTCTGAAGATTGCTCTTGGTTTCGATAAATACATCGAGGTCACAATGGTCAGCCGCAAACCGACCGAAGAGGCTCTCGATATATTTCATATCAATGATGTTGTCCACCAGGCGAAATCGGGCCGTATCGTAGCGGTTAGAAAGGTAGGCCATCTCCCGGGCCGCTTGCTCGGACGATTTAGCCCGAAATTTCATGCTTTGCGCGTTCAACCCGCAAAACGTACAGTGATGTTTTTCCCCCCACCAACAGCCTCGCGAACCTTCGTACAACAAGATTCGATCGAGCCCCTGTGCCGCTTCGCCCAACTCCGCCAGCAGATGATAGTAGTCGTCATAGTCGGGTGGACCGGTCTTCGCGAAGTCTGAGAAGAGCGAGTGGTTGGGAGTGAACGAGATCGCCGCTCCTTCTCGATACGTCACGCCTGTGGGAATGGTCCCGACTTTTCCTGCGAGGAGATATCGAACCAATTCCGGGAACACCTCTTCTCCCTCTCCCACCACGACATGGTCGATGAAGGGGAAAGCTCGGAAGTATTCCAGTCCCATCTCGCCATCGTAGTTTGCTCCGCCGAAGACGATCATCACGTTGGGATAGAGATCCTTGATGAGTTTTGCCATCGTCAGGCTCGCGACATTTTGATCGAACGTGGAAGTGAAGCCGACAATCTTGTATTGCCCCCAGTCGATGGAGGTTAGAGCCCAGGTTAAGAACTGTGGCGCACTTCTCGCCGCCATGTTTTCGAAGAATGAGGCTGGATGGCCGCTTTCCTTGGCGAGTTGCTCGAACACCGGCTTAAACAGGTGAGGATACTCAGCGCGTTTCGGGTTGTCGCGGAACAAGAGGTATGAAAAAATCCATTCGCCAAACAGAGCCCGTTTTTCGCAGACCATTTCATAGAGGGGCACGCCGATCTTGTGGGCAAAACGGACGTTGAGATGATGACAATCGACGGGGATGCCCTTTGATTTGAGCAGCGCCGAGAGTGTGCCCAGTTGGATCGAGGGATACTTCGAGTAGCTGAACGGCATATTGACGAGCGCCACCTGGGCCTTGTCGCTCATCTGTTGCCTTGTGGGTTCATGGTGCAACCATCCTGATTTGCGGTTAACTGGCAGCTCCGCGAAACGGTTCAAACTCGCGATCAGCTTTGGCGGCCATGTAAAAATCGCTCTCCGTCAGGCCGTTAATCTTGTGCGTCCATATTTCGACCCTGCACTTACCCCAGGCAAGATAGAGATCAGGATGGTGGCCTTCCGCTTCTGCCACGGCACCCACCTTGTTCACGTAGGCCAAGGCCTGGGCAAAATCCTTGAACGTATACAAGCGCTCAAGATGTCCTTGGGCATTCAACGACCAGCCGCGGCCGAGTTCCTTTAAGAGCGCCTGTGTCCGATCGGCAGGAAGCGGCGGCACCCCACCTCGGCAGGGCACGCATGTATTGTCGGCTAAGCTCATCATGATTCTCCCTTCAAAAGTAGATTCAGATTAGGGTGTCATGCGGTCGATGGCGTCTGCGTAAATGATGGGAATCCCTCGAGGATCCTGTTCATCTGCGACCGCGACTCCACGGATGCGCAAACGTTCATCCTCGACAACCGGTTGCATCGCATTCGGCTTGCAAGTCCCGGCCACTCCTACCTGGATGGACCCGGATTGGTCCTGCAGCGTGAACAGTTGTGCGTCGTAGACGGGTCCCCCGGCGCAGCGATGCACCCTGAATCGAGGTGGCAGCTCCATCACCTCCCTCGCCCGTCCCTCCACGATTACGACTTTGGCCTGATAGTCCGCAGGACGTTCCATAATCTTGGCAATGGGCATGATCTCGGCGGCCAGCGCAGACGGGTTTAGACTGAGCCCATACAGTATCAATGACAAGCCAAGAATAAAATAGGGCATGTAACCTCCTTTATTAGCCTTCGTCCGGCGCGCCGCCTGTTTTTGCCAGATCGTCAAGCTTGATCTTCTCGGGATTGAATTTCTCCGCGGCTTTGGTCATCCGATCCAGTGCGTCATCGAATGACAGGGGAGGAGCATCCTTTGGCCGGAAGCGGATGGGATTCACACGCGCGACCAGGAAGCTCTTCAGATAAGGACTTGTCAATCCCCGTGCCTTGAGCGCCTCGACTTGCTTCACAATCTCATCGTCAAGTACGAGCACCGTGCGCGCCCGCTTCCGCCGCAGTTCAATCGTCGTGCGCATCGGCTTCTTGAGAAACTCCTCTACTCGCTTGAGTACGGGATGATAAGCTCCGCCGCTGAATCGTGGCCGTTCTTTGTAGCAGAGACCGAGCGTAATGAAGCTAGGCTCTTCAAACTCCAGCGCGTAGATCTCTTCGGTCGCGTCATCGAGATGGGCCAGCTCCTCGTACATCCGAATCACTTCCAGCGATTTCTCCCGCAGGTTATGCGCCTTTTCCGTATTCAATGCCAGAATTTGATAGGCCACGGCTACCTCCGGCACTACAATCGCGACAATGCTCTTCGCCATCAGCGTCTTCATCGCCGAGAGCCGATGGTTGCCGTTGGGGGTCCAGTATCTCGCGGCCTGCTCACTCTTTGGCGCGCGCACCGCAATGATCGGATCGAGAAATCGTCCGATCTTGCCGATTACGAGCTCTAGCTTGCGAACGTGCGTTTCGGAGAGATTGCGCTGAAAAGGGGTCGGCTCAACGAGTGCAATCGGCAAGGCTGCCAGCAACAGCCAGCGTCCACCATAGGGCTCCCGATAGATCGCGAAAACCTTCCCGCCATCACCCTCGATCGCTCTATGCAGGTCAGCAACATCGTTCGGAGGCGCAGCGGCTTGGAGTTCGATCGCGTTCAAACCGGCCGACACATGGGCAGGCTGGCGACGACGTCGCACGACACCGACGGCACGGGGGGCTTTTGGTTGCTTCCCAGGCATCGCTCAGTATGGTAGGGAAGGAGAGGAAGAAAAGAAAGCCCCCGATTCTCATCCAACCACCAACGCTATGAGCCATTTCTCAATCAGCGAGCCAAGCCTCAAATCAACCACGCAGAAGATCGGTTGGTTCACAGCTTCCTGCGTCCTGGTGAGCAACATCATTGGGGGCGGGATCTTCACCACCACGGGATTGATGGCCCGCGATCTCGGTGACCCGATGCTGATTCTCCTGTTGTGGTTCGTCGGAGCGCTCTTTGCTCTCGGTGGTGCCATGGTCTATGGAGAGCTGGGAGCCGCTCTACCTCATGCGGGAGGCGATTACGTCTACCTGCGAGAGGCCTACGGACCACTGGTGGCATTTCTCAGTGGCTGGACCTCCTTTACGATCGGCTTTGGTGCGGCAGTCGCGGCCTCAGCCATCAGTTTTTCGTCCTATGCTCTGCGCGTCGTCCCGATCGAAGATGCGCAGGGATGGGTGGCGAAGGGTCTCTCGCTCTCTCTGCTGTGGATACTAACCTCCATGCATTGTCGAGGTGTGGGAGCTGGCGGCCGCATGCAATTGCTGTTGACGACTACAAAGGTCGTCGCCATTGGGGGATTGATTCTCGGTGGGTTCGCAGCGGTGATTGGGCACGGGGACAATCTCCTTGTCAGGTCCACCATGCAACAGCCGACGCTTGGGGCATCTGCCATTGCGCTTGTGATTGTGACCTACTGTTATCTAGGCTGGAACGTTGCAGGGTACATTGCCGGCGACATGGTCGATCCCAGGCAGACTTTGCCGAAGATCATGATCGGGGGCACTGCCTTCGTCGCCACGATCTATCTGCTGCTGAACGTCGTCTATCTATCGGCGTTGTCGATCACGGAGCTGGCACAGGAACCGATTATCCCGGTCGTGGAGAAGACAGCCACAGCTTTGTGGGGGCCGGAGAGCGGGCGGCTTGTGGCCGCCATTCTCTGTCTCTCCATTGCAGGGGCAGTAAGCGCCATGACCTGGGCAGGGCCTCGCGTCTATTGGGCCATGGCTCGCGACGGCATGATCGGTTCATGGCTTGCGCATCTTCATCCCGGCACTGCGGCGCCGGTTCGCGCCATCGTCTTTCAAAGCCTCTGGGCATCGTTGCTCATTCTGAGCGGAACCTTCGAGCAACTCCTTGTTTACAGTGGCCTCGTTCTCTCATTGTTCATGGCGTTGACTCTCTCCACGATCTTTCGTCTTCGTCCTACAAGCGTCGCGAACCCCCACCAATACCACATCCCACTCTATCCATTCTTGCCCGCAGTTCTCGTCATCGGAGCCGCTACATTGGTTATTTACAGTCTCGTCCAACGTCCTACAGAATCGTTGTATGGCGCGGTGACTGTCCTGAGTGGAATTCCGCTCTATTATTTCTGGCGCAAACGCCGTACGTTTCCCCAGCACAAACCCTGACAAATCTAGCAGGATGCTGAAGAGTTACTGTGGACTAGAAGAATCCAGGATTGGGTGAACTCACGGAAGGTCTCAGCTGAACCCGCAGGCTGTTCAATAAGGCCGCAGCGAGTGAAGGGCCGAGAGCTTACCCTCTGGGGTACCTGGAGGATCTGAACGATGTGAGAACGCTGCATGAGAAAAGGTGCGTCCCTGGGCAAAGAGGCTGTCTTGGCAGACTCAGGGTGGGTGGGTGAAATATCCGCCTGGGTTGGGCGGGTGAGAAGAACGACTTTTTCAACAGCCTGTTAGAACGGCACGGGCGACCCTGCACTGAGGTGGGAGGTCGCCCGTTCGTGGCGCTTAGGACGCCGGGTCAGCTATGTGATTGTCTCGGCCCAGCTAATAAAACTGAGGCCCGCGCGACAACTAAAGCATTGGGCTGCTGATCGGGAGAAAATAAAATCATCCCAGGCGCTTATGTTCCTCGTGCCAGCGTCGAGTTCTCCAAGATGAAAATCGGCTAGTAACCTATTGGTCTTTGCTGTCGTTACGACACAGCCAGTGGAGAACCGGCTAGCACGACCGATCAGAAACCCGCCCTCGAATCGGCGGGCCTGTGTGGCCAGGTGGAGTCAGGTCATCCATCGCTACCCTCCTCTCTTTGGAAAGTTGGCGGGGGAACCCGTTAACAGTCGCGCGCCCTGTCCAGTCCCCCTGATCGAGTGAATGAATGGGCCGTAGATTTCTCTTACGCCCATTAGAAAAATGTGTCAATGGAGAATTTTATTTCTCCCTTTGACACATCCGCATAAAACATACCCACGGGGATTGCTGGATATCGGCGAAGTGATCGCGGAAGAAAGAAGTTGCTATGGCCGTATTGGGAGAGTTTGATTTCAGGCTGGAGCAGGATTGAACTCACATTGGTATCGCTTGATAGCCTGTAATTCTTCGCCTCCTTTTTGCTCATTGTCTCCTCCCGATCATAGGCTAGTCCGAAGAGCGACGACCCTCGCCAGCCTGGCTCCAAGGCCGCTTGCACTTTGGCACGGCTCCGGGCATAGTGCGGGAAATCGCACGACACGATCCGAGGAGGCACGATGGGGCCACGACTCGCCGCCGAAGCGCTCGGCACCTTCTGGTTAGTCTTTGCCGGCTGCGGGAGCGCCCTCCTGAGCGCCGGCCTTCCGCAGCTCGGCATCGGGGTCGTCGGGATCGCGTTTGCCTTCGGAGTGGCCGTGGTCACGGCGGTCTACGCCTTCGGCCATATCTCGGGCTGCCATATTAACCCCGCGGTCACCATCGGGCTCCTGCTCAGCAAGCGCTTCCCCGCCCACGAAGTCCCGGGCTATCTTGCCGCCCAAGTGATCGGCGGGATTCTCGGGGCCGGGGTGCTCTATCTCATCGCCACCGGGCGGGCCGGCTTCGTCCCCGGCGGCTTCGCCTCCAATGGCTATGGCGAGCACTCTCCAGCCGGCTATTCCCTGCTGGCCGGGTTCTGCGCCGAGACCGTCTTCGCCTTTTTTTTCCTCCTGATCATTCTGGGCTCGACGGACAGCCGGGCCCCCCAGGGCTTCGCCCCCTTGGCCATCGGCCTCGCCGTGGCCCTGATCAATTGGGCCGGGATTCCGGTCACCAATCTCTCCCTCAACCCGGCGCGCAGCACCGCCACGGCCGTCTTTGCCGACGGCTGGGCCCTGCAACAACTCTGGCTCTTCTGGGTCGCGCCGATCCTGGGCGGCGCCCTTGCAGGCGTGGTCTATCCCTTCCTTGCCGGTCCGCCCGCCGGCAGCCCGACGAAACGCGAGGCCAAGGCGGCACGCTAGGCCGCGCGGCCTACGGCAGGGGCGGCACGTCTTGCACACAGCGAAAGCCGACGTGGGGGTCATGCTCGGTGGGGTCGCTTTTTGTCCGAAAGGCGGCCCGGAGCCGATACGGCCCATTGATGTACGAGCCGCCGCGCTGTACCTTCGTCGTGCCCTCCATCGGGCCCCGGGGATTGAGCGCAGGCAGCGGCGTGTAGAACGCATCGTCGTACCAGTCGGCGACCCATTCATAGAGATTGCCGGCCAGATCATGGACCCCATAGGGGCTGGTGCCCTTGTTCCGATCCCCAATGGGCGAGACCGTCTCCGTCCCTTCCTTCAACCCAAAGACCGCATGCAGGGGCGTCGGGGGATCGCTCCCCCACGGATAGAGGCGGCCCTCCGGGCCCCGGGCCGCCTTCTCCCACTCGGCTTCGGTCGGCAAGCGCTTCCCCGCCCAGAGACAATAGCCCGTGGCCTCCAGCCAGTTCACCCAGCGCACCGGCCGCTCGGCATGGAGCACCGGCGTCTCCTGGTCCGCAAACCCCCACGGTGGTTCACTCTGAATCGCGACGACAAACTTCGCAAACTGCCCGTTCGTCACTTCGAACGTGTCCAGATAAAAACTGTCGAGAAAGACGCGGTGGACGGGCTGCTCGTCGTCATCGCCCTGCTCGCTCCCCATCGGAAACTCCCCGGCCGGCACCAGCACCATGGGTGCCCCATCCTTGCCGAGGATCGTCGCTGGGAGGACAGTGGCTTTCGAGGCGGGGCTTCCGTTGGTCGGATGTTGCGTCTTCTCCGCCGGCTTTGTGTCACTCCCTGCTGAGCGTGGTTTGACCGGCGAAGACTCCAACTTTGCCGGACCCGATTCAGGCTTGACTGGGGTTGATTCTGGTTTGGCAGGGACCGGCTCGTTGGCAAGGGCGAGGCCGAGGAACCACCCCGCCACCCACAGACTGATCACCACGACGGGAACCATCCGTTGAGCCCACATGCTCCTGTCACTCCAGATTCAACACGCAACGGAATTCAATTTCACGACGGCGCAAGGCATGCCCGTCAGAGTAACGAAAAGAGGCGGACAAATCTAGGGTGAACATAGGAACACTCGGGCACAAACAAGAGGGGACGGGACTCGCGAGCGTAAGTTCCGCGACGAGGGTTGGAGCCCCCTTCGACTTACCGGCGAAGCCCGCATGACTGTCTGGGGCCCGCCATGACCGAGCGGGGGACGGGTTGCCCTCTCCCATTCCCTCGCGAGTTGTTTTTGGTGGAGGCGCCGGGAGTTGAACCCGGGTTCGAAGACCGTCCGCACAGCAGATCTACATGTGTGGCCGATCGTTTTCGTTTTACAGCCACTGCTCAGGTTACCGCACCGGTCAAGGAGATGTCATACTGAAACGCAAATGTGAAGGCGGCGTACTCCTTTGGTGGAGTACGCCGCCTTCTCTCTTGCTTGCCAGATGCGCGATCTGATGATCGCACGACGTTACCTGACGGCTGACTTCAAGATTTTCCCTGCCGAAAACTTCGGGACTTTGGCTGCGGGAATCCGCAACGCCTCACCGGTTCTTGGATTCCGCCCGAGACGAGCCTTCCGCTTAGCTACCGTAAAGGTACCAAAATTCACTAGGGAGACGCGCTGCCCTTTCTTCAGGGACGTGGTCACCGCTCCGGTGAAGGCCTGTAATGCAGTGCCTGCCGCAACTTTCGTGATGCCGGCGGATGCCGCCATCTTTGCGATCAGCTCTTCTTTTGTCATCGTGCCCCTCCTATTTTGAGTTGAACTACGCGATTCCTTGTCACCGACGTTTGCTGTTACCGCATCTATATGAGTCCGGCATTTCGGGAACGTGCGCAGACATATCAGGCCTCTCGCATCTGCGTGGTCCTATTCCGTTTCATGGGAATGTGCAAGTCATGGATTTTCTTCCTGAGGGTATTGCGATTCAAGCCCAACAGTTCTGCTGCCTGAATCTGGTTGCCCCTGGTTTCCTGAAGTGCTTTGGTGATCAAGGGACGTTCAATGGCACTGATCAACATGGGATGTAGGTTCTGCCCGGAACCGTTTCTCATCCCTTTTACAAAGTCCCCCATCTTCCATTCGAGATAGTCCTCAAGAGATAAGGCTTCTTTCCCATTGGCTTCCGCAATTTTCCGTTGCGCCGTCGCTAGCATGAACTTGGAGGCTCGTTTCAGCACAGTTCGAGAACCGACGATCACCAAGGTGTGCGTGAGATCAATGTTGGCAGGTATGATGGAGGTTCCACTGGATGAGCCGGGTTTCAATTCGATGATGACCGCATCAAACGTGCGTCGGGTCACGTCCTTCGGTAGCGTGGACGAGTATTTCGCAACAGTCACGGAAGCATCTTTGAACGCGTGCTTAAACTGACTCTGGATATCCGGGTCACCACTGAGCAACAAAATGCTGAAGCCAGATGACGTAGACGACATGAAGATTCCTGGAGAAAAAATCGGTGAAGCGGGGTGATTATTGCCCAGAGCCAATTTGATGTCAACCGGGAAAATATAGAGAGAGCGGTTCTTGCTGAACTGAGCACGGAAAACTGAATGGTTTTTTCTCGCCGGGTGGGCGGTCTTGTCTTAGCGAATGAGGATCGATGTTTTGGGAGAAACGCTTCACTGGTCCGACTGTTTCTGTGCCGTGCCCATTTCATTCGACTAGCATGTACGTGCAGTAATCCTCTCGACAAATTCATTCCTGGCTAACGCAGGCTGCTCTCGATCAGGCTGCCGGGATACTCCTTTGGCAGGCGAGAACATAGAGGGTCCACTTATGTGGGACAGGCCTGGTTTGTCTGGTTGATCTGGTTTGTTTTGTTTATCTGGACGGTTGGTTCATCTGGTTAGTTTCGTTCAACGAACAAAACCAGACAAACCAAATAACAATCCTCTTCCGTCGGCGAACCGTTTCAGCATTCTGCCAAGACTGCGCACTCGGGACTTTCAGCGAGAGGTCGCTTGACAGTAGAGTCTTTCAGGGAGTATAAGACACGACATGTGTTTTAATTCCTACCGGAATACTCATGTATGAAGGTGTCCCTCAGAGCTACCTATGGAATCATGGCAGCTGTCGATCTAGCGATGCATCTCGGAACAGCGCCAGTTCAAGCAAAATCAATTGCGCGTCGACAGGCCATCCCTGCTCGATTTCTCGAGCAAGTTCTTTATGGGATGAAGAAGGCCGGTCTTGTATCGAGCCTTCGAGGAGCGCAGGGAGGGTATGTGCTTTCGAAGAAACCGTCCGAGCTATCGGTTGTCGAAATCATCGAGGCACTTGATGGTCCGCTTTCACTCCCGAGTGGCGGAGCTGGCCGTACACAGGGGCGACGACTCAGCAAACCGGAACTTCTGCTTGGGAGGGTTTGGGAGCAGGTTTATCAAGCAGAACGCCATGTACTTGAAGCCATCAGCGTGGAAGAATTAGCCGGACAGCAACGAGTGCTTGAAGAAGAGCGGTCGTTGATGTACCACATTTGAGGTTACCTATGAATCGCACACCACTCAGTACGGTTCCCATCAAAACAGAGCCCATTCCTCCTGCTGTTGTCGAGGAGATCGAGACATTCGAGGCTGAGGCAATGCGCATGGTTTCGGGCGACGTCTCAGCCGATCTATTCAGGCCCTTTCGTCTCCAGTACGGCATTTATGGCCAACGGCAAGCCGGTGTCCAGATGATCCGTATCAAGATTCCCTTCGGCGGGGTCACGGCCAATCAATTGCGTCGGGTTGCAGAACTGACCGAGCAATATGCCACCGGCGTCGGGCATGTCACCACGCGCCAGGATATCCAGTTGCATTTTGTTGAATTAAAGGATGTGCCGACGATCATGCGCGGGCTTGCTGAGGTCGGTTTGACCACCAGAGAAGCTTGCGCCAATACGGTTCGTAACGTGACGGCTTGTCATCTTGCCGGGATCTGCCAGGGGGAAGTGTTCGACGTGACGCCCTATGCGAAAACTGTCGCGCTCCATCTTTTGCGGAATCCGCTCAATCAGAGCCTTCCGCGTAAATTCAAAATTGCCTTCTCCGGCTGTAAGCAGGACTGTGCGCTCACACCGATTCACGATATCGGGCTTCTCGCAGCCAAGCGCGCGGATGGAGTCGTCGGTTTTCGCATGGTCGCAGGCGGCGGACTCGGTTCGGCCCCTCGGCTCGCGCAGGTCCTTCGGGAGTTTACCCCGATGGATGAGCTCATCCCAAGTGTGGAAGCCGTGATTCGGGTGTTCGACACCCTGGGCAATCGAAAAAATCGCACAAAGGCCCGGATGAAGTTTGTGATCGAAAAGCTGGGCTTTGCGGAGTTCAAACGTCGATGGGAGGAGGCCTACATGTCGATGGGGCATGCCCGTCCCACCCATGAGCCCATCAAGTTACTGTCGTATCCGGATGAACCAGTTCCTCTCATCATGCCGATGTCGAATGGGTCGAAGCAGACAGCGATGCAGGCCAACGGGCATGTAAACGGGGCGCCGACGGAGACGCCATTTGAGATGTGGCGGCGGACCAATGTGGTGCGCCAGAAGCAAGAGGGCTACGTCGCCGCAGTGACTAAATTATTCATGGGCGATCTTACGGCAGAGCAGATGCTGCTCATCGCTGACCTTGCGGATCGTTACTCCAATGGCAACATTCGGACGACGATCAATCAAAACATGATCATTCGATGGATACCGGAGTCGCGCATCGCCGACCTCTATGCCGACTTGGCCTCACAGGGCTTGGCCGATCCCGGCGCCGAGTTGGTCGAAGATATTATCGCCTGTCCCGGCACCGACACGTGCGGATTAGGGATCACGTCCTCAAAGGGTCTCGCGCGAGCCTTGGCTGAGGTATTTCCGGCCGGCCGGGTCCCCGAGGATCTGAAGGATGTGACGGTCAAGATCAGCGGGTGCCACAACTCCTGCGCCCAGCACCATATCGCCACGATCGGTTTGCATGGAGTGGGGAAACGTATTGGCGAGCATGTCGCGCCCTTCTATGAATTGCATTTGGGCGGGAAGGTCAACGGGACAGCGAAGATCGGACAGATGGTGGTCAAGTTGCCGGCCAAGAGTGTGTCGGCTGCGATCACGCACTTGATTGACGTATATCGGCGGGATCGTCTCTCCGGGGAAGGGCTGCCGGCCTTCATCGATCGTGTCGGCAAGGTCAAACTCAAGGACGAATTGATTCCTTACACCATCGTTCCGTCCTTTCAAGACGACGCGACATTTTACTACGATTGGGAAGGAGAAGCAGAGTTTGTCTTGGAGGATCTTGGGCCTGGAGAATGTGCGGGTGGCGCGCTTGAAATGATCGAAAACGGAATTCTTGAAGCTGACCAAGAGCTGTATCAGGCAAAACTGCTTGTCGATAATCATCAATATTCCGTCTCGGTGAACAAGTCTTATCGCGCCATATTGGCTGCTGCCAAGGCGTTACTCGTCACGGAAGGACTTGAGCCTTCGACGGATGCGGAAACTTTTATCGAATTCGACAGTCGGATTGCGCAGAAAGGCATCGTTCCAACAATGTATCGGGAACTGAGGAAGCGGGTCGGCGATTTAGGGCCCAAGGACACGACGGGTGAATCGGCCCGCGACAAGATGGCCTTTGCCAAGGGATTCGTCGACGCCTGTCGTGCAGCCACTGAGCAGATGGGTAAAGATCTCAAATTGGCGCCGGCGGACAAGGCAGAGGTGGTCACGACCAATGCGCCATCCGAGGTCAAGCCGGCTGTCGTCTCTGTGACCGCGCCTGCTGCATCCACCGCGCCGGTCTACGATTTGCGCGGGGTTGCCTGTCCCATGAATTATGTGAAGACCAAGCTGAAGCTGGAGATGATGGATGCGGGTGAACGTTTGGAAGTCTGGCTCGATGCGGGCGAACCCATCAAGAACGTGCCCCTAAGTTTGAAAAACGATGGGCATTTGTTGTTGCTGCAGGAACCACTCGAAGCCGCCGCGGATCATTATCGGATTTTGGTCGAAAAAGTGGAATGATGCGGCGAAGGGATGTTTCCTTGCTCGCGCAACGCGCGGCCTCAGAAGGCCCTCGTTGGACGCGCGCAGTTGGAAATCATCCCTCTCGCCGCTTGAAGTGTGAGTGAAAGTAGAAAGAGCCCAATGGCAAATCTCTCATCAGAAGAATTGAAGGCCTGGGGCGAGTCGTTCGAAGCGAAGCAGCCGCAAGAGATCCTGGCTGCCGCGATTGAGCGGTACCCGTCGAAGATCGTGCTGGCCTGCAGTTTCGGAGCGGAGGACGTCGTGCTCCTGGATATGGTCCACCGCATCGATCCCTCTGTGCCGCTCTTCTATCTCGACACGGAGTTTCTTTTTCCTGAGACTTATGCCACGCGCGATCGCGTCGATCGAACGCTATGGGTTGCAACCGCAGCAGGTCATTCAGGTGAAGTCGTTGCTCACGCCGGAACAACAAGCGGACCAGCATGGTGAGGCCCTCTGGGCACGCCAGCCTGATCAATGTTGTGAGTTGCGCAAGGTGGAGCCGCTCACCCGAGTACTCAAGGGATTCGACGCATGGATCACCGGGATCAGACGAGATCAGTCTCCCACGAGAGCCAATGCCAAGTTGATCGAGTGGGACCAGAAATTTCAGTTGGCGAAGGTCAATCCGCTTGCGAAGTGGAGCTGGGAGGATGTCTGGACCTACATTCGTGTCTATGAAGTTCCCTACAACGAATTGCATGACCGCAACTATCCCAGTATCGGCTGCACCTATTGCACAAGCCCGGTGATGCCCGGCGAAGACACTCGTGCGGGACGGTGGAAGAACTTTACTAAGACTGAGTGCGGGTTACACAAGGCCTCGTGATGTCGATGCAGGAACTTATCGCAAAAATTGCCAAGGGGCCACGAGCTGCCAAGGATCTCACCTGGGACGAAGCGAAGCGGGCGATGAAGGCCCTCATTGAAGGAGAGGCCACGCAAGCGCAGGTGGGGGCCTTTCTCATGGCCATGCGGATCAAGATGGAATCCGTCACCGAACTGGCGTCGATGACCGCGACCGCGCGCTCCTATGTGGCGCCTGTGCCTATCCCGCGAGAGCTTGGCGTTGTCGATCTGCCGAGCTACGCGGGGAAACAGGACACCTTCCATGCCCTTGCGGCTGCCGCCATTGTGGCTGCATCGGCAGGCGCGTCGGTCTTGATGCATGGGTATGATGGAATTCCCGGCCGTGCAGGGAATGCCGGGGTGCTCAAGGCCTTGGGCCTGCCGGTCGAGATGGAACCAAAAGCGGCGGCAGAGTCCGTGACGCGGCACGGATTCGCCTATCTCGATATTGCCCTCTACCACCCTCCGGTCTATCGCTTTCTAGAGATGCGCCAGGAGCTGGGAGCGCGGAATATCTTTCATCCGATTGCAAGGCTCCTGAATCCGGCTCGCGCCTTGTCGCAGGTCGTCGGCCTATCCCATCCTCCTCATTTTGAAAAGACGGCTGAAGTGTTGCGGATGCTGGCTTCCCCGCGGGCGCTGGTGGTCAGTGGCGTTGAAGGCGATCCGGAGCTATCGGTTGCCGGGCTCACAAGGGTGCTGGAATTGCGAGATGAGCGGATTACACCCCTCTCGTTTGCATCGAAAGATGTCGGATTGCCCCTGGGTACGCCACGAGACATGGCGGGCTTCCCATCGAACCAGCGAGACAAGGAGGCGGATCTGCTCCGACGGATTCTCCATAATCAAGTGCCTGGTGGTTCTTGCAACTGGGTCTTGATGAATGCGGCATTGATTCTGTACGCCGCAGGCAAAGGGGCGACATGGGCGTCGTGCCTTCCGCTGGCGCGTCGAGCGCTCGAAGAGGGGGCGGCGGCCAAAAAGCTGGAGGAGTTGACTCAAGAGCCGGTGGGTATCGGTGTGACCGGCCGAATATATTGACCATACGAGGGAATCGAGTCCGTGCAACATCTTCGTCAATTAGAAGACCAGAGCGTCTACATTCTCCGGGAAGCCTATAAGCATTTCGACAACCTGGCTATGCTGTGGTCGATGGGGAAGGATTCGACTGTTTTATTATGGTTGGCCAGAAAGGCCTTTTTCGGCCATGTTCCCTTCCCTCTGCTGCACGTCGACACGAGTTACAAAATTCCCGCCATGATCGAATATCGAGATCGAGTGGCCCGTGAGTGGGGCCTCAAGTTGGTCGTAGGGCAAAACAAGGAAGCGCTCGCGGCCGGGATGAATCATACGCTGGGCCGCGTCAACTGTTGTACGGCTCTGAAAACCAATGGCCTCAAGCAATTGATCGAGCAAAAGGGCTATACGGGCATCATTCTCGGTGTGCGCGCAGACGAAGAAGGGACGAGAGCCAAGGAACGCTATTTCTCGCCTCGTGACAAACATGGCGATTGGGATTTTCGCGATCAGCCGCCGGAGCTTTGGGATCAATTCAAAACGACGTTTCCTCCGGGAACACATATCCGGATCCATCCGCTGCTGGATTGGACAGAAATCAATATTTGGGAATACATCAAGTTCGAGAACATTCCCTTCATCGATCTTTATCTCGACAAGGGGGAGGGGACCCGCTATCGCAGTCTCGGCTGTGCGCCCTGTACGACTCCGATCAAATCGACGGCAAAATCCGTGGACGACATCATTGACGAGTTGCGGCACACCACGGTGGCAGAGCGATCAGGCCGTGCGCAGGATGAAGGGCGCGGGATGGAGCTACTCCGCAAAGACGGCTACATGTAGGCCCAGAATGCTGAAACGAGCATCCAGCTTCGTTCTCAGTCGCGACCTTCGCTGCGACGTACCCCAGAGGGTACGCCTCACTTAGCTCGCTCCCTGCGGCCTCGCTGGCCTGCTCGTTTGAGCATTCTGGAGCATGCGAATGACAACAACGACTATGAAACCATCAGACAATTTGAATATCGTCATTGTCGGGCATGTGGACCATGGGAAGTCCACCTTGCTGGGGCGTCTCTATGCCGATACAGGATCGTTGCCAGACGGCAAACTTGAAAAAGTTCAAGCGATCTGCCGCCAGCAGGGCAAGGAATTTGAGTACGCATTTCTGTTCGACGCCTTTCTTGAGGAGCAGGAGCAAGGAATCACCATCGATACGGCGCGGACGTTTTTCGGCTGGAAGGGCCGGCACTACATCATCATCGATGCGCCGGGTCATAAGGAGTTTCTCAAGAACATGATCTCCGGAGCAGCCCGGGCTGAAGGGGCGTTGCTGCTGATCGATGCCTTGGAGGGCGTGAAGGAACAGTCCAAAAAACATGGTTATCTCTTATCGCTCCTGGGCGTACGCCAGTTTGCCGTCGTGGTGAATAAGATGGATCTGGTCGGCTACCGACAGGATGTGTTCGATGGGATCGAAAAGGAATATCGAGAGTTCCTCGGACAGTTCAAGGCGGTACCACAGCAGATCATTCCGGTCAGCGCCAAGCTTGGAGATAATATTGCCAACCGGAGCGAGCAGATGCCCTGGTACAGCGGTCCGACGGTATTGGACGCGCTCAGCGCCTTTCGGAAGGAACCGGGACGATTCGAACAACCGCTTCGTCTGCCGGTTCAGGATGTGTATAAATTCGACGCCCGCCGCATCATTGCAGGGCGCGTCACAGCCGGGCGTGTGAAGGTCGGCGACTCCCTGGTTTTTTCGCCGTCGAACAAACGGGCGACGGTCAAGTCCGTTGAAGCGTTCAATATCGATCCTCCGCCAGTAGAGGGTCATGCAGGCCAATCAGTCGGCGTCACGCTCGATGAGCAGATCTTTGTCGAACGAGGAGAGGTAGCCTCGCATCAAGAACAACTCCCGCTGGTGTCGACGGCCTTTCGAGCCAATGTGTTCTGGCTGGGCCGGAAGCCGTTGGAACGGGGGCGGCGCTATCAACTCAGAGTGGCGACGAGGGAAGTCGATTGTGAGGTGGCGACCATTCATCGGATCATCGATACGATGGATCTGGCTCAGCAACAAGGCAGTAGCGTGGTCAATAAGAATCAAGTCGCTGAATTGACGATTCGGGCCAAAACGCCGGTTGCCTTCGACCTCTCGGCCTCGTTTGAGTCGACCGGCCGGTTCGTCCTCGTGGATGAATATGACATTGCCGGTGGCGGCATCGTGACAGAACTGGTCCATGACGATCAGGAGTTTCTCCGCGAAGAAGCGCGGCAGCGAGACTTTGCCTGGGTGAAGGGTCAAGTCGGCGTCGAGGATCGCGCGCAGCAATATGGTCATCGAGCCGCCATTGTATTGGTGACCGGCGGGCGGCATACGGGGAAATCCTTCCTTGCCAGGACCATCGAGGCGAGGCTAGTAGCTGATGGCCGGCATGCGTACCTGCTCGATGGAGAGAATCTCCGCCGCGGCCTCGATGCAGACCTTTCGGAGGATGAACGGGGGCAGGCGACCGAGATGGCTCGCCGCTATGGCGAAGTGGCGCGGCTGCTGGTCGATACCGGGTTGATCGTCGTTTCGACAACCAATCCCTTCGGCATGGCCTATGCGGAAGCGGCACAGGCCATCAGGACGCTCGTCCATCCGGTCCCAGTCATCGCCATTCACATGAGCAAAGCGCCCGAAGAAGTCCCTCCCAATACGGATATCGTCCTGTCAGGCCCAGCAGACTTTGATGCGGCCACTCGTCGGATTCTTGAGGAGCTCAAGCGCCGTGGAGTTCTGGCTCAGGCGATTGGGGCGAAGCCGACCTTTCAGTATTCGATCTGACAGGATGCTGAAAAAGCCCGCCAGCGGCGTTCTCGCATCGTTCAGACCCTCAACGTACCCCAGAGGGTACGCCTCCGGTCTTCACTCGCTGCGGCCTTGCTGGACGAACTTTTTGAGCATCCTGCGGGGGGTGTTTTCCTCTTGTTCCATACGTGCAGGCCATCGAAGCACTCCTGCACGAAACAGGTTTTCCTCAGCCGCACGATCTAGGAGTTGCTCGGGTGCAGTGACGTGAGGACGACGAAGATCTATACCTATGTGCTCAACCGTGTACCGGCGGGCGTTCGTAGTCTGCTGGACCGGCTGTTAACTCATCCAAGAAGGGTGTATTATGCCGATCCGCATAAGATGCCGTGATAAACCGCAACATGGTCAGTAACTGACCGAGATCGCAGGGATTATCGCGTACTTTTCAAGAGAATCGATAGCGTGTTAGACGGATAGGAAATCGGACATCTGCAGCTTATGCAGGTCCGCCTAATCATTGTTAGCTGCCATAGCACGTGCCATTCCCAATCGAAAGGAAGCTGGTCGTCGCTGTCTCATCAACAGCGCTTTTCGATTTGGCGGCTGAACACGATCTCTACTTGAAGCTTGGAGTGGACGATTTTCGCGCGTATCAACGAGAACACAGAAAAGATGTTCCGAAACGCGGCGCTGCGTTCCCGTTCATTCAGCGGTTACTTCACCTCAACAGAATTTATAAAGACGAACATCCAATCGAAGTCGTCATTCTGTCCAGAAATCATGCCGATGCTGGGCTTCGCGTAATGGATGCAGTTGCTCACTACGAACTCGAGATTTCTCGATCGTTCTTTCTCGCAGGTCAGGTTCCGTATCCATACATGCAATCGGTCGGTGCGGTTCTTTACCTCAGCACAAACAAGGATGAAGTTGCCACAGCCGTCCAGAGCGGCTTTCCCGCGGGCTATGTGCTTCCCTGCGAAACAATTCCGACCGATGAAGACAAGCAACTGCGAATAGCGTTCGACTTCGATGGAGTTATTGCAGGTGACGAGGCTGAAGTAGTTTATAAAGACACAGGGAACCTGGACCTTTTTCACGAACACGAGAAGAAGTTCAAGGACAAGCCCTTGCAAGCCGGTCCGCTCATGCCTCTGCTACTAAAGATCTCTGAGTTTCAGAAGCTCGAAAGGCAGAAAGCTCAGAACATGGCCCAGTACACGCAAATGCTGCGAATCGCGATTGTTACTGCCAGAAATGCCCCAGCGCATGAACGGCTCATCAAAACCCTCTCAAGTGCTGGTATCGATGCGGATGAGCTGTTTTTGCTTGGTGGGATTGAAAAGAAACTGGTGCTTGACGTACTCAAGCCACACATTTTTCTTCGATGACCAGATTGGTCACCTCAAGCCCGCATCCGCTTCAACCCCATGTGTCCATGTGCCGTTTGGGATCGCAAACTATGGCAGCTAACCAGCCGCTGCACCGGACGCCTTCGGCGCTAGCGCGCCTCGGCGCCGGTGAGCGACGACGTTATGTTCACTTTGGGCGAGCTACGTAGCGATGGATCACGCTGAGTACGAAGGCCGAATTGCGATCATGAATGAATGGTCGGAATCGGTCCGACAAGAGCTCGCCAAGTTGATTTCTGAGAACCCACCGAAGGTCATATATCATTACACGGATGTACGCGCACTAATCGGCATGATTGCCTCCGGGCGAATTTGGGCGACGCATGTGTCTCGTCTAAACGACGCAATGGAGTACGAAATAGGCGTATCTTTTGTCACAAACTTTATTGGAGCTAACCTTCAACGAGCATCTAAAGCAATTATCAACAAAGCAATCTCTCAGCTCCGATCTGTCGATACCTTTATCGCATGCTACTCTGCCACCGCAGATGTGCTTAGCCAATGGCGCGCGTACTCCGGGACAGGAACTGGCTACTGTATTGGGCTCAAGACAAGCGAGATGGCCACGATAGATGGTCGAATGCCTCTGCTAGAGAAGGTTATCTACTCCAAGACTACTGCCGAATCGGTTCTTTCACTGTTGTTAGCACGCGTTAACAAATATCTTGGCGACCAGGACTTTGGGGAAGTTGAGGTTGGTTATCTCATGGGGATGTTGGAGGGCATCTTCAACAACGTAGCCTGTATCATCAAGCATTCCGCCTTTGAAGAGGAGAACGAATACCGACAGATCTACCAGCCTGCCACTTCAACTCTCTCGCTGGACGCAAAGTACCGAATGGGACGATTTGGTCTGACTCCATACGTCGAGATCGGATTCCTTCAGAAAGGAAAGCTTCCCATACAATCAATCATGATCGGTCCATGTAGAGATCCCGATTCTGAGACTCGATCACTTGAGCTTATGCTCTCCGAGCATGGATATGGAGATATTGAAGTGCTTACATCTGAGATACCACTTCGGGTGTAAGGAAGGAGTGAATTTCATGTGTGAACATAACAAATCGCTCCAGTCGACGTCGCCGTCAGGGTGGCGCTGCGGCTCACCTCAAACGTTAGGCATCGGAATATGCGCCATCTGGCGGACTGGATGTATGGAGTTTGACTCCCCGGAAATCCCTGTGTTACGGTCATCCTCTGTGTATTCGTATAGTTAGCGAGAGGTTTCCGTTATGGCGGTTGAAAAAGATCTGAAGGCCATTCTTGGCAAATTTGAAGTACTCAGACGACGCCAAAGTGCTCGCACAGATCTCGGAAAATACCAAACTGGTTCATGCTCGCATGGCCGGCATCAAGCACAAGCTGGTGGTCATGAGCGGAAAAGGCGGCGTGGGTAAGAGCATGACCACGGTCAACTTGGCGTTGGCCTTTGCTCGGCAGGGCGCGAAGGTCGGACTCTTGGACGTGGACCTGAACGGACCTTGCGTGCCTCGCATGTTGGGCATGCACGGCCAGTCGTTGACGATGAGGCCTGAGGGGGCGATTCCCTCCGGTCGGACCGCTCGGGGTGAAAGTCGCGTCGATGGATTTCTTCCTGGACGATGCGTCGCCGGTTCGCTGGAAAGGGCCGATGGATGTCAGCCCGGTGTGGTTGGGGCTGATGGAAATGAATGTCATTCGAGAGTTCTTGGCCGATGTCGTCTGGGGTGAGCTCGATTATCTGCTGGTCGATCTCCCTCCGGGGGCCGCGGCGGACAAGCCGCCGGTCATTGCCGGGTTTATTCCTGACCTGGCAGGAGCGATTGTCGTCACGACGCCATCAGAGGTGGCATCGGATGTGGTGCAGAAGTCGGTCACCTATGCCCGCGATATAGGTATCAAGGTCATGGGCATGGTCGAAAATATGAGCGAGTATCGCTGTCCTTCTTGTGGTGAAGTGAACGAGTTATTCGAAGGCAACACCGAGGCGATGTGCGAGATGCTGGACTTGCCGTTGCTCGGACGGATTCCATTCGACCGGAAACTCGCGCGCACGTTCGACAAGGGAGAGCCATTGCTCGACGACACGTACCCGACGATTCAACGGTACCAGGAAATTGCCGGGCGCATCAGGACGCTCATCGATTACAAGAAGGTGCTGGCCGACAAGCTATGATGTCACGTACCTAACAGGATGCTGAAAAAGTCCACCAGCATCGTTCTCGCATCGCTCAGAGGCTCAACGTACCGAAGCGTACGCCTCGCCTCTTCGCTCGCTGCGGCCTTGCTGGACGGACTTTTTGAGCATCCTCAGGGTATTCTGGCATCATCACCATAATGTAAGATTCCAAAGATGTATTGTGTATAAACGAGTTTTTCCGTAGCCAGCAAAGAGGAGACGCCATGAAATTTGTGTGCCTCAACTGTGAAACCTACATGAACTTTGAGAAGGTGGAGAAGCCAGGGGAGGGCACGCTCGGCGTGTTCTTCGGCTGTCCGTCTTGCAATGCCAAGTTCTCGATGGTGACGAATCCAGGTGAAACCCAGATGGTCAGTTCTCTCGGGGTGAAGCTGGGTGGGCGTACTGTTGAGGCCGAGCCTTTTGAGATGACGCGGGGTACGCTGAAAGACGAAGCAGCCGCAGGCGCTGGTCAGATGGCGGCGTATTTGAACGAGAAGATCCAAGGTGGTCAGCCGGCGGTCGCCGCAGCGACGGCTGCACCGGCAGCCAAGCCTGGAGAGAAGTCCGGCGGCGGCTGCCCCTTCTCTGCGATGGTGGCTGAAATGGGATTCACGCTCAGGCGGTAAGCCCGGCGATGCTGGACCGACGATCTCAGAGTTTGCCTGGTCGGCCGATGCGAAGGAAAAACTCGACCGCCTTCCCTCGTTCGTGAAGCCGATGGTGCAGAGCAGTGTGGAGGCCTTTGCTCGCAAGCAGGGCTACAAGACGATCACCCTGCAAGTGATGGACGATTCCAAGAACGATTCGAGCAATGGGATCGCCTGGACGCCGGAAGCTGAAAAGCGGCTTGAAAATATCCCGGACTTTATCCGTCCCATGGCTCGAAAAGAAGTTGAGCGGGTGGCGAAGGAACGTGGACTGGCGACCATTACGGCTCAAGTGATGGACGAGACAAAAGATAAGTTTATGAAGTTCATGTAAGCGGGTAAGGCGAAAATATACATAATGAGGATGGTACAGAGGCCTGTCCAGTTAGCTGGACGGGCCTTTCTTCTATTACGCAACAGTCGTGATGGCGGTATTATATGGCACGGATCGCACCGGAGTTGCTGGGTGGGGTTCGTCATTCTGCTCAGCCTGCTCTTGTCAGGCCTGCCACTATGGGCGCAGCATAGTGGACATGATCAGAGATCGGTGGATGAAGAGGTCATAACTGACCACGGACATCATGGTGTTGTTGATTCCCCAGCCGGCTGGGAAGGGTCCATCGCAGGCATTGCCTATTCTGAATTCAATCATCACCTCAGCGGCATCTTGATACTCATCATTGGACTCAGTGAACTGCGCCAGGCACTGGCCATCCCATACTGGGCTTGGACCAGGTTTTTTCTGCCCGGAGCCTTGCTCGCAGCGGGCTCTTTCCTACTTGTCTGGAGCGACCATAATGCGTGGCCGATCGGATCGCTCAGCTTTGTGCAGACCTTCTTCGGTAGCGACTCGGAGATCATTCAACATAAGAGTTACGGGCTCTTGTCGTTGACGGTTGGTATCACCGAACTGCTCCGCAGGTTTGGACAGATCCGTCATGCGGTTTGGGCCGCACCGTTACCTCTGTTTGCCATCATCGGGGGGCTGATGTTGTTTGCCCATTCCCACGGCGACCATCCTTCAGCCCATCAGATTGCAATGGACCACGCGATTATGGGCACCATGGCGGTGACAGCTGGTTCGTCCAAACTGCTGGCTGATTGGTTCCGTTCCCCGTCGAACATAGGGTCTTCCAAGTGGGAATTGCCCTGGGCCGGCTTGATTCTGCTCATCGGGATACAGTTGCTGATATATTCAGAGTAACTGTGCCTGCAGAATGCTCCCCAGTGTAATTGACACCTTTCCAAACCCTGTGCTACGAGTACGAACTCTTTTCGATCGACAATATGTTTTTGCGCAGTCGGTTGTCCTGAGTTCGGCTGCATGGGGTGAGCATGGGTGGGCATAGCCATTGGGCAACAGTTAAGCGGCATAAAGGCGCTCAGGACGTCAAGCGCGGGAAGATTTTTACCAGAATTATCCGTGAAGTAGCGATTGCGGCTCGCTCAGGCGCAGATCCAGACGGTAATCCACGGCTCCGGCTGGCCATCTTGAAGGCCAAAGAGGCCAACATGCCTGGCGATACGCTGAAAAAAGCCATTCAGCGCGGCACGGGAGAATTGCCCGGCTTGGTGTATGAGGAGTTCAGTTTGGAAGCGTACGGGCCCGGCGGGACCGGCATCTTGATGGAAATCACGAGCGATAACCGCAACCGCACTGTTGCCGAGCTACGAAATCTCCTCACGAAGAATCACGGCAACATGGCGGAAGCCGGCGCTGTCTCCTGGCAGTTTCACAAGAAGGGATTGCTGACGATTGAGAAGGGTAGAGTTGACGAAGATACGCTGCTGTCCCTCGCGCTGGATGCAGGAGCGGAGGACGTGAAGGTGGGGGAGAAAAGTTTTGAGGTCATCACGGACCCGCACCAGTTTGAAGCTGTGAAGAAAGCCCTCGCCGATGCGAAGATCGACACGGTACTTGCGGAGGTCACAGCTGTTCCGCAGAACACGATCAGGCTAGAGGAAAAGGCAGCCGAACAAATGCTCAAGTTGATGGAAGTGTTGGACGAGCATGACGATGTGCAGAAGATTCACGCGAATTTCGATATTTCCGACGAGGTGATGGAGAAAGTGGCCGCCGCTGGATGAAGTGTGCAGCAGCAGCGCTGTCTGCACGTTACGTCGCCAGCTGATGGCATGAGACCGCATGATCGCCTCATTGACAGGCCGATTGGCCTTCAAGGCGCCGACCTATCTGATCCTCGACGTGCATGGGGTCGGATACGAAGTGTGTATTCCCCTCAGCACCTATTACGGGTTGCCCAATCTCAGTGAAAGCACCTCGCTGAGTGTGCATACCCACGTTCGCGAAGACGCGATTCAGCTCTTCGGTTTTCTGACGTCGCAGGAAAAAGAAGCATTCGTATTGCTGACGAGCGTATCCGGCGTCGGACCAAAGCTGGCGCTGAGTGTGCTGTCGGCTCTTCCGGTGTCCAACCTGGTTTCAGCAATTCAGTCGGGAGATGTCGAGAAGCTGACGACGGTTCCAGGAATTGGTAACAAGTCGGCCAGCCGTCTCGTGTTGGAACTCAAGGATAAAGTTGGAAAACTCAATCCTGGCCTCGCGCAGGCAAGGGATTTACCCAGGCAGGGGCAAGATGCGGTCTTCGACGATGCGCTGTCAGCACTCGTGAATTTGGGTTATCGTCCGCAAGATGCCAAAGACGCGTTGAAACAAGTGAAGAGGTCCAATGCCGAGCCCATCGTACTCAAAGATATGATTCGTGAATCGCTAAAGGAACTTGCAAGGGGGTAAGGATGATGACGAGACAGATTCAACGAATGGTCCAGACTCAATGGTCCATCGGACTTGTGATGCTCCTATTGGCGCTAGGGGCTATGCCCGTACAAGCCGAAGACTCGAGCGAGCCAAAAAGCATTCGCAAGATGTGCGGTCAATGTCCTGAAGGCTATGCGACCACGAACGTGACTGAGTCCAAAGAGATGTGCAAGGACGGCGATCCCACGCTCGTTCAGTGTGTCCCTCTGGGGGCGAATCTGCTGTCCGTCTGCGGTTCCTGCCCCGAGGGCTATCGTGAAATCGGCAACTCTTCTGTGCCGTCTCGCTGCGGAAATAAAGATGGAGGGCGGGTCACGCAATGTCAGCTGGAGAAGATGGAGCTGAACCTTCCCGATCCAACCCAAGGCGGTAAGACTTGCCCGCCGGATTGCGGGAGCACAGCAACGCCTGGGCAGGGTGCTTTGCCGCCTCCACCCAAGTACCTCCCAACGCCGGAGAAGAAATAAGTAGGAGCCTGTCCGATATTGCCTTCGTGACGAGGCGAAGGAGGCGCGGCCAGATGCAAGGCCGCAGGCCAGAAAAAAACCGGAGGTGTATTCGCTGGAATACATTGAGGATTTTTCTGACCGAGAACGATGCAGGAGGTTGCGGATCGTTCGCCGCAGTAGAACGGTCAATGTCGGACAGGCTCCTAAAGCGAGAGAGGTTCCCTCACGATGGCCGAGCGAGTTATCAGCACGCAGATTACGGACGAAGAGCGAAGTATCGAGACGGTGCTACGTCCGCAGACCTTGGAGGAGTACGTCGGCCAGGAGCGGATGAAGGAGTCCCTGCGGATCTGTATCGAGGCTGCGAAGCAGCGGAACGAAGCGCTCGATCACACGATCTTTTATGGCCCTCCCGGGTTGGGAAAGACCACCATTGCTCATATCATTGCTCGTGAGATGGGGGCTGCGCTCCGCTCGACCTCCGGTCTCGTATTGGCCCATGCGGGCGATTTAGCCGCTATTCTGACCAACCTTCAAGAACACGACGTCTTATTTATCGATGAGATTCACCGACTCCCTGCTTCTGTCGAAGAGGCGCTCTATCCAGCGATGGAGGACTACCAGCTCGATCTCGTGATCGGCCAGGGGCCTGCAGCGAGAACGGTGAAATTGGATCTTCCTCGGTTTACGTTGGTCGGGGCCACGACCAGGGCCGGAGCTCTGACCTCCCCACTTCGGGACCGATTTGGCCTCGTTCACCGCTTGGAGTTCTATTCTCCAGCAGATCTGCAGACCATCGTGACACGCTCGGCGGGTGTGCTTGGGATCCCGATTGACTCCGAGGGAGCCAAAGAAATTGCCGGTCGCGCTAGAGGAACCCCTCGCATCGTCAACCGGCTTATCAAACGGGTGCGCGACTATGCCCAAGTGAAGGCGGAGGGGCGAGTCAGCCAGGTTGTAGCCCAGGATGCGCTTGCATGGCTGGGTGTCGATACGGCGGGGTTTGATGAGATGGATCGTCAGATTCTTCTGACTATCATCGACAAGTTCGCTGGAGGGCCGGTCGGGGTGGAGTCCTTGGCGGCCGCAGTCCAGGAAGATAGAGGCACCCTCGAAGATGTTCATGAGCCCTATCTGATTCAGGCCGGCTTCCTCGAACGAACTGGCCGTGGCCGCCAAGTTACGAAGCTGGCTTTTGATCATTTCAAGAGGCCGACCTCCCTCCTTTTTTCGTGATACAACTGGCCCCGGTCTGATGGTAGCGCAAGGGGATGGGGATCTTCACTCAAGCTCTTGAAACGTCGGGGGTCTCCTTGCATTGCCAGGAATAGTTCCTGTATCATTTCCCACTTAGCTTGTGCCATTCCAGCCGACGGACGGGTGCCCGCCTCACTGGGCTGGGAAGAGGGGGTTAGCTATGTCCGGAGACTTTTCCGAGTATCGGAAAGTGATCGATCGCATCGATGACGAGATTTTGCGCCTGCTGAATGAACGGTCCAAAAGCGTCATTGAGATCGGCAAGCTCAAGAAACAGCGGGACACGGATGCCAATCTCCATACCGCGGCGCGGGAGGCGGCGATAATCGAGCGCCTCATACAGCAGAACACCGGGCCATTTCCATCCGAGGGGATTCGGCCAGTCTATCGAGAAATCATGTCCGCCTCCCTCTCTCTCGAGGGGCCTCAGAAGGTGGCCTATCTCGGCCCCAGAGCAACGTTTACCCACATGGCCTGCATGCAGAAATTCGGGTCGTCCGCCCAATATATTCCGGTCAATAGCATCAAGGATGTGTTCAGTGAAGTCGAGCGGGCGCGAGCCAATTTTGGCGTAGTCCCAATCGAAAACACGACTGAAGGTGTGGTCAACCACACGCTCGACATGTTCATTGATTCGAACCTCTTGATCTATGGGGAAGTGTTCCAGGAGGTGTCCCATCATTTGATGTCAAAGTCCGGCGTGATGGAAGAGGTGAAACAGATCCACTCTCATCCCCATGCCATTGCTCAGTGCCGAAACTGGTTGGAAACTAACTTGCCTGATGTGCCTGTATCGGAGGCGGCGAGCACGGCACGGGCAGCGGAACTGTGCGTGGAAAACTCCTCTTTTGCAGCTATTGCATCGGAGTTGTCGGCCCAGCTGTACGGCTTGAAGGTCATCAAGGCCCGCATTGAAGACAATATCAACAACGTGACTCGCTTTCTCGTGTTGTCTCAGAAGCCGCCCGAGCGTACGGGAAAAGACAAGACTTCATTAATGCTCTCAGTAAAAGACAAAGTCGGCGCTCTGTACGATCTTCTCCGTCCGTTTGCCTCTCATGGCTTGAGCATGACCAAGATTGAGTCGCGCCCTTCCAGGCGAAAAGCTTGGGAGTACATTTTTTTTGTTGATATCGAAGGGCATATGGAGGAAGAGCGGGTGAAGAAAGCCATTGAAGAAATCACCGGCCGCTGTCTCTTCATGAAAGTGCTGGGCTCCTATCCAGCTCACAGTTGACGCCATGTCGTTGAAGGTCCATCCAGATATCGCCTCGCTGAGTCCCTATGTTCCCGGGAAGCCGATTGAAGAACTCCAACGGGAATTGGGTCTTACACGCGTCATTAAACTGGCATCCAACGAGAATCCGTTAGGCTCCTCCCCGAAGGCGCTCGACGCGTTGAGGGAGGGAACCTCGACCCTGCATCGCTATCCTGATGGCGGCGCGTTTCGCCTGCGCGAAGCTCTGGCAGATCGTTGGAAGGTGACTCCCGATCAGGTTATTCTTGGAAACGGATCGGACGAAATCTTGGGCCTGCTCGCCCGGACGTTTTTAGCTCCGGGAGATGAAGCGGTCATGGCCGATCAGACTTTCGTCATCTATAAAATGGAGGTGACGGCAGCCCACGGAAAACCTATCATCGTTCCCCTGAAGCAGTGGCGGCACGATCTTCAGGCAATGGCGGATGCCATTACCGACCGGACCAGGCTCCTGTTCCTCTGTAACCCCAATAATCCGACCGGAACGATGGTGTCAGCCGCTGAGGTCGAACGTCTGCTCTCACTCGTGCCCGCGCATGTCGTTGTCGTGTTCGATGAAGCCTATTTCGAGTATGTCAGGAGCGAGCAGTTTCCGGATTCCATGTCTTATGTGAATCAGGGGCGGAATGTGATCGTGCTGCGGACGTTTTCGAAAATCTATGGCCTCGCAGGATTGCGAGTTGGGTACGGCGTGGCGACGCCAGAGATCACCAATTTTTTGAACCGAATCCGTCCTCCCTTTAACGCCAATAGTCTTGCGCAACGCGCCGCGCTTGCCGCTCTTGGTGACGACGAACATGTGGCGCAGAGTCGGGCGATGAATGCAGCAGGGATGGAGGAGATGGTCAAGGGATTGACATCGCTCGGGTTTGAGCCGATCCCAAGCGAAGCAAATTTTGTGTATGTCGATGTCAGGCGGGATGGCCGCGCGGTGTTTGAGGCCCTGCTGAGGGAGGGCATTATTGTTCGTCACATTGAGGGGCCGATGGTTCGAGTGACCATCGGCACGGAAGAAGAAATCAGGGAATTCTTGGCTGCGCTCAAGCGGGTAATCTATCCGCACTGAGCGCATGGTGAGGGCAACATGATTATTGTATTAAAACCAGAGGCAAGCGAACGGGAAGTCGACCACATTATCGATCGGCTTCGCGAGTTGGGACTGAAATCACAACTCTCGACCGGCCAGGAACGGACGATTATTGGAGTGATCGGCGACGATCGGGTTCTGCACAATCAACCGCTCACGGCCTTGCCGGGCGTTGAAAGCGTGTTGCCGATTCTCGCACCCTGGAAGCTTGTCAGCCGGGAGTTTAAGCGGGAAGGCACGACCATCGATGTGGGCGGCGTGAAAATCGGCGGTAACAAGCTGGTCATCATGGCAGGACCCTGCGCAGTGGAGCGGCTTGAAATCACGGTCGGCATTGCCCATGAGGTCAAGGCAGCTGGAGCGAGCATTTTGCGCGGTGGCGCCTACAAGCCACGGACCTCGCCCTATTCTTTTCAGGGGTTGGGGCGTGAAGGGTTGGATTATCTGATTGCGGCGAAGAAACAAACCGGGTTGCCGGTGGTCAGCGAAATACTCGATACCCGTGACATCGAATTATTTCTTGAAAAAGCCGACATCATCCAGATTGGCGCCCGCAACATGCAGAACTTTGAACTCCTCAAGGAGGTTGGGGCGTACGACAAGCCGGTGTTGTTGAAGCGGGGACTTTCGGCTACGATCAAGGAATTCCTTTTGTCGGCAGAATACATCATGTCCCGCGGGAATCAGAACGTCATGTTGTGCGAGCGGGGGATCCGAACCTTCGAAACGCAATATCGCAATACGCTCGATCTGGCTGCAGTCCCGACGTTGAAAGAACTTTCGCATTTGCCCGTCATCGTCGATCCTAGCCATGCCACAGGCAAGTGGAATCTGGTGGCGCCGATGTCGAAAGCGGCAGTGGCTGCAGGAGCGGATGGTCTTTTGATCGAAGTCCACTCGAATCCTGAATGTGCGCTGTGCGACGGTGAGGAATCCATTAAGCCGAGCCAATTCAAAGAACTGATGCAGGACATGCGAAAGATTGCGGTGGCGGTTGGTCGAGAACTGTAATCAAAGAGATCATGCGTTTACGGACTCATTGTTTAGACACGGTTTCGGTTCAGATTGAGGACTGATGCTGCATTTTACCCAGGTCACGATTATTGGAGTCGGGCTGATCGGCGGCTCGCTCGGCATGATTCTCCGCCGAAAGGGGTTGGCGGCAAAGGTCGTCGGGGTTGGGAGACGTGTAGAAAACTTGAAAACTGCGGTCGAACTGGGCGCGATTGACCGCTATGTTGTGGATCCCAAAGACGGAGTGAGGGATGCCGACTTGGTCGTGCTGGCCACTCCCGTCGACACCTATGACCGGCATCTGACGGAGTGGGCCTCCTGCTTGAAAAAAGGCGCGATTGTGACCGATGTCGGAAGTGTGAAGGGTTTGCTGGTGGAACAGGCTGAACGAGCCATGCCTGCCGGTGTTCATTTTGTCGGGGCTCATCCCATCGCCGGCAAGGAAAAGACTGGTGTGGCTGCCGGATCGGATCAGCTTTTTATGGGGGCGCGCTGCATCATCACTCCAACAAAAACGACGGACCTACAGTCACTTGAGCAGATCCGAACGATGTGGGAAGAAACCGGTTCGGTGGTGCTCACGATGGATGCCCATCTGCATGACAAGATTCTTGGGGCGGTGAGCCATTTGCCTCATGTGGCAGCCTTTGCTTTGATGAATGCTCTCACTGAGATACGCAGTCAACAGATTCCCTCCCTCGATCTGGCAAGCCACTCGGGTGGCGGGTTGCGGGATACGACCAGGATTGCGGCCAGTTCATCTGAAATGTGGCGCGATATTTTTCTCTGGAACCGCGACAATGTGGTCACGTTCATTGAGACTTATGAGCGTTCGCTGAGCCAACTGAAGCAGCTCATTCGAGTGGGCGATGCCGCAGGCATCGAGAAGGAACTCGAACGAGCAAGGCAGGAACGAGAGAAGCTCTCCACGCAATCAGCGGTGTCTACGTAGCACACGTATGGCGTCTTTGACTATCACACCAGGCCGTCCGTTACAGGGAACGATTTCCGTCCCTGGCGATAAGTCGATCACCCATCGCGCCATCATTCTGACAGCCTTGGCGAACGGGGTCAGCAGGGTTGCGAGCTATTGCCGGGGAGAAGACTGTCTGAATACGGTACGTGCGCTCAAGGCTCTCGGCGTGCGCATCGATGAATCGGTCGATGAGCTATGTGTGCATGGCAAGGGACTTTGGGGGCTGACCGAGCCGAGCGGACCGATTGATTGCGGGAATTCCGGGACGGGTATTCGTCTCCTGACCGGCCTGCTGGCGGGACAGGATTTTTTTACGGTACTGACCGGCGATGAATCGATTCGTCGCCGTCCCATGGGGCGGATCGTCAAGCCGTTGCGGGAAATGGGGGCGGCTATCGCCGGACGCAAGGGCGGTGAACTTGCGCCCTTAGCCGTGATGGGTAGCCGCCTCCACGCGATCACCTACACCTCTCCGGTGGCGAGTGCGCAAATCAAGTCGGCGTTGTTGCTCGCAGCCTTGTTTGCTGAAGGGACGACCCGCATCACAGAGCCGCGTCTTTCACGGGACCACACGGAACGGTTATTCCTGTTTTTTAATATTGCGTTTCGACGGGAAGGGACCACCCTGCTGATCGATGGACGACCCTCGGTCGGGTGGAATGCGGCGTCTCGATTGGTTGTTCCTGGCGACCTCTCGGCTGCTGCATTTTTCATTGTGGGGGCGACCATTGTCCCTGGTTCGGATGTGACAATTCGACAAGTAGGGATCAACCCTACGAGGATAGGTTTGTTGGACGTGATGATGAGGATGGGCGCAAATATTCAATTGCTCAATCGGCGGGAAGAAGCGGGAGAGCCGGTTGCGGATATCCGGGTGAAGTCGGCCAGGCTGCATGGAGTGGCGATCGGACCAGATTTAATCCCACAGACGATCGATGAATTTCCCGTTCTATGCGTCGCAGCTGCAGTTGCAGAGGGTGAGACGATTATCTCCGGGGCCGAAGAATTGCGGGTCAAAGAGAGCGATCGAATTGCGACGGTGTCGGCAGAGTTGCGCGCGATGGGTGCTCAGATCACTGAGAAGCCTGACGGGATGGTTGTGCGGGGACTTGGCACAGCAGAAGACAACGGTCGATTGCAGGCTGCCCATGGCCGCAGCCATGGAGATCATCGGGTGGCGATGTCTTTGGCCATCGCGGGCTTGACCGCTCCGGCTCCAACTGTGATTGACGAGTCGGCTTGTATTGAGACATCATTCCCGGACTTTCATCGCACACTCTTGGAATTATTGGGCGAGCGCCGGTGACAGCTATTACGTGAGGCCACGACGTGGGATCTGTTGCGAAAGAAAAGCAAGCAAGCCGGCTGATTGTTGCGATCGATGGTCCAGCTGGTGTCGGCAAAAGCACAGTGGCGAAGTTATTGGCCTCTCGATTGGGCTATCTGTATCTCGACACAGGAGCACTCTATCGTGCGACGGCTTGGGCAGTCATTGAGTCTGGCCTGGATCCGGCAGATGCCGAGGCGGTTACCGTGCTGTTGCCCACCCTCACGCTTCAGATGCAATTCCATCACGGGGCTGCGAGAGTGATCGTCAATGGCAAAGACGTGAGCGGCGAACTCCGGACGCCTACAGTTTCGTCTGCGGCCTCGGTGGTCTCCGCAATTCCAGCAGTCCGGGCCTGGTTGCTGCCTATCCAACGGCAAGTCGGACAAGGTGGAGCGGTGGTGGCTGAGGGGCGGGATATGGGAACGAAGGTATTCCCTTCGGCAGACGTGAAATTTTTTCTCGAAGCAGACTCGACGGTCAGGGCGCAACGCCGACATCGTGAACTTGTTGCGGCGGGACATTCAGGAGTGCTTGAAGAGACGACAACTGACCTGGCAGGACGCGATATGCGAGATCGTTCTCGTTCGATCGCCCCGCTGGTACCCGCTGAAGATGCCCAGTTCATTGATACCTCAACGTTGTCCATCGCGGAGGTGGTGGACCTGATGATGGCTGCGGTTGCGGCCAAATTGTGAGTTCGGTTTTCTACGGTATACTGTGGATTCTTGCCCGGACCATTGGACGGCTCTGTTTTCACTATCGGGTCGTTGGGGCAGTTCCGCAGACCGGTGGATTCATTGTTGCGGCGAACCATGCCAGTTATCTGGATATTCCCCTCCTGGGGTGTGGGATGCGGCGACGGGCTTGGTTTTTGGGGCGCAGCGATCTCTTTCCGGTTCCGGGTCTTAAGGCGATCTGTCAATGGTTGGGATGGATCCCCTTGCGGATCGGTCGGTTGGACCGGGACGCATTTAGTAAGGCTGTTGCTCTGATCAAGGAAGGAAAGGTTGTGGTGATCTTTCCGGAGGGCCGCCGCAGTTTGGACGGCCGGCTGCAGTCCCCCAAACCAGGGATTGGTGTGATTGTGGCACAAACCGGCTGTCCCGTAGTGCCAGTCTATTTGAAAGGGACGCATGACGTGTTGCCGTCTGGAACCATATGGCCGCGCTTCCGTCCCGTGACCGTTTACTATGGAGAGGCGCTCACGTTTCCCTGGAGTGGGGAGAGCGGAGATGCCAAGCAATATTATCAGGAGGTGAGCTGCAGCGTGATGGATCATATCGCTGCACTAGGTGTAGTGGAGTCTCCGACCCAGCAGTCCAGTGCCGGCATTCGCAACGCTGAGTGAATGTCGGTGTATAACCATCAGCACCCGACTCCAGTCGGAAGAGTAGGATTCATACTATGAGTACGGTTTCGCCATCAAGTGACCAACAGTTAGACCGAACGGCTTTAGCGGCCTTATACGAGGAGACATTCAAAAACCTCGAAGAGGGCACCATTACGGAGGGCCGGATTGTCGCTGTGACCAAAGACAAAGTGGTTGTGGATATCGGCTACAAGTCCGAAGGGATGATTCCGAACGATCAGTTCTCCACAGAGGAACTGCAGAACATCAAGGTGGGCGATCGGATTCAAGTCTACATCGAGGAGTGCGAAGACGACGACGGCAATCTGGTTCTCTCCAAAGAAAAAGCCGACAAGATGAAGATTTGGGAAGAGCTGGAAAAGCTCTTCAATGACGGCAAAAGCATCGACGGCAAGATTGTGGCGCGGATCAAGGGCGGCATGATGGTCGATATCGGCGTGAAAGCGTTTCTGCCGGGCTCGCAGATCGACCTTCATCCGGTGCGGGATCTTGACGGGTTGGTTGGACGCACATTTCCTCTCAAGATTATCAAGATCAATCATCGGCGCGGCAACGTTGTTGTATCCAGGCGTGTGCTCTTGGAAGAGACGAGGGATTCGAAACGGAAGACGACTCTTTCCACACTGAAAGAAGGGCAATTGATTCAAGGTGTAGTGAAGAACATCACGGATTACGGGGCATTCATCGATCTCGGTGGCATCGACGGGCTGCTCCACATCACGGACATGTCCTGGGGGCGTGTCGGCCATCCGTCTGAAATGTTCAACATCGGAGACAAGGTGGAGGTGAGTGTCCTCAAGTACGATCGAGAGACTGGGCGCATTTCACTCGGCTTGAAACAGAAAAGCGCCGATCCCTGGTCCGGCGTGGCTAGTAAGTACGCGATCGGTACCCGCGTCCGGGGCCGTGTCGTGAGCTTGACCGACTACGGGGCGTTCATCGAGCTCGAGCCTGGCGTCGAGGGACTGGTGCATGTCTCCGTGATGTCATGGACGCACGAGGTGCGGCATCCATCACGCGTCGTGTCCATCGGGGATCAGGTTGAAGCGGCGGTGTTGAATGTGGATCCGGCCAGCAGGAAGATTTCGCTCGGCATGAAGCAGACTGCGCCGAACCCTTGGGATATGGTGGAAGGGAAGTACGCTATCGGCACACGCATCGAAGGGAAGGTGAAGAGTCTCACCGACTTTGGCGCGTTCATTGGACTCGAAGAGGGCATTGATGGATTGATCCATATTTCTGATATGTCTTGGACGAAACATATCAAGCATCCCTCTGAGCTTTTCAAGAAGGGACAGAAGGTCGAGGCCGTGGTCTTGCGGATCGACAAGGAAAAGGAGCGGTTGTCACTCGGGTATAAGCAGCTCAAGAGCGATCCCTGGGACGACGAGATTCCAAGCCGGTACGCAGTCGGGGATGTGGCGGTCGGGAAGGTCAGCAAGGTCGCCGACTTCGGCATCTTTGTCGAATTGGACGGAGGAGTTGAAGGGTTGATTCACATCAGCGAGGCTGGGCTCGACCCGCAGGCCAAGCTCGAAGAGAAATTCAAGCTGCAGGATGAAGTGACGGCTAAGATCATCAAGGTCGATCGTGAAGAACGGAAGATCGCGCTCAGTCTGCGCGACCATCAAATGGATTCCGATCGCCGAACGGTCGATGAATACCATGCCACGCAAGGCGCACTGGACCAAAGCTTGGGCCGTGCGGCGAAGCAGAACCGGAAGCGAGAGCAAGCCGAGGACGATAAGTAGGTCTGATGCGCAGATTTCAGTGTGAATCGGGAGGTCTTCGTGTCCTCCGGTGCTGTGAGCGAACAGAACGATGAGTGATGAAATAGCAGAAAGGCCGGCCAAGCGAGGAATAGTGCGCCGAGCGCTCTGGGCGCTCGGCATCGGACTGGGTCTGCTCTTTCTGATGAACCTGTTTTTCCCCGACTTCGACTTTTCGATGGAGGATCGGGTTGGATTAATTCGTATTGAAGGGGTCATTGTAGATGCGCAATCCACGATCGTCGAATTGAAGCGTTTTGCCGACAACCCCTCCGTGAAAGCGATCGTGCTGCGAATCGACAGCCCTGGCGGTGGGGTTGTGCCGTCGCAAGAAATCCATGATGCGGTCCAGCGGATTCGTAACAAGAGCAACAAGACGGTGATTGCTTCGATGGGCACGGTGGCAGCATCAGGAGGTTACTATATTGCGGTGGCGACCGATCGGATCATGGCCAATTCAGGGACGTTGACGGGGAGCATTGGGGTCATCATGGAGATGGCTAATGTCGAAGGGCTGCTCAAGAAGATCGGGGTCGAAGGTGTCGTGATCAAAAGTGGACGATTTAAAGATGTGGGATCGCCTCTACGGAAGATGAGCGATGAAGAACAGGCGTTGCTCCAATCCGTTATGGACGATGTCCATCAACAATTTATCGAGGCTGTGGCGGAAGGGCGCGGGCTCGACGTGGCGGCTGTGCAGGCCTTGGCGGACGGTCGAATCTTCACGGGCCGTCAAGCCAAAGCATCAAAGCTTGTAGATGAACTCGGCGATCTCGAAGCTGCCATTCAGCTTGCCGCGGATGTGGCAGGCATCGAGGGCGAGCCGAAAGTCATTGAGCCTCGCCGACGGTTTTCGATCAGAGAATTGATTGAATCGCGAATATCGGGGCTCTTCCCCAAGTTGGATTTCCACTCCGGGGTTGGACTCAAGTATCTCATGGCGTACTAGCACGGTTAGATCGGCCCAGAGATCGATTCATCATCACGAAAGGGGAGCCCAATATGACGAAGGCACAAATTATCGAGCGTGTATCCGAACAGGTCACAACCTTGACCAAGCGGCAGGCGGAAGTCGTCGTCAATACGATTTTCGACTGTGTGCGCGATTCATTGAAAAATGGCGATAAGACGGAGATCCGAGGATTCGGCAGTTTTCGGCTGCGGGCACGTCGGATGAAAGAAGGGCGGAACCCCAAGACCGGCGCGACCGTGGAGGTCCCTGCCAAGAAGGTCCCGTTTTTCAAAGCCGGCAAGGAATTGAAGGAACTCCTGAACCAGTCATAACAGGGTGTTTATCATGAATGCACCAGACTCTCACGAGGCGGTCGGGATAGATGTCCGTTGGACGGACGAGGCCTCCAAACGTTTAGAGCGGGCACCGCTATTTCTACGCGGCATGGTTCGCCGTTTGGCTGAGAAAAAAGCTCGGGAACTTGGCTGCGCGGAGATTACGGGGGACCTTCTGGATCAATTCAAGAATCAAATGATGGGTGGTATGGGGGGCGAATCCGGCATGGCCGATGCGGCGGAGCAAATAGCGCAAGGCCATCTCCCCTGGACTGCCTCTGCCAAGGAACGCCTGAACACAGTTCCGGAATTCATGCGCCACATGATCAAGCAGATTGCCGAAGAGATCGCCAGGGAGCGGGGCCATCTCGAGGTGAATGTCGAACTCTTCGAAAAGGTGGAGGCACTGGGCGATCTCCGCGAGGCCTCAGGCCCTCCGTTGAAGTGGAGCGAGGGGGCGTTGGCCCACCTTCACGAGAAATTAAAACAGTCACCGCCGATCGCCGTAGAATTCGTGACCGACATGTTGAGGCGAGACACCGAAGATTTAGCGAGAGAGAGAGGTGTGACGCGGATCGACGAGTCGACACTGCTTCAATTGTGGGATGCACCCCAGGAACGAGTTGTGTGGACCGATGAAGCATGGAAACGGCTGCAAACGTCCCCAGATTTTGTGCGTAGCGGAATCCGTAAGGCCGCTGAGCGCAGGGCGCGGAAGCTCGGGCTCGCAGAGATCGATTCGGAACACCTGACGACTTTCCGAAATCAGGCCATGATGAAAGCCGTTAAACGGATTCGCTCGTTTGGGTACAACGAGCTGACGTTTGAAGCGTTCGATACGGCGCTGGAGAAGACTAAGCGGTTGCAGGGAAATGAGCAGGCGGAAAAACGCCTCCAGGAAATTCGCGGGCATTTTGCTGATCCGGATCTCAAGAAACCGGAAGGTGGGACATTGGGCACAGACTTGATGGACCGCTTTCGCCGCTATCTTAAAGGAGAAGGGACGCTCTAGCAGGATGCTGAAACAGTTCGACAGCAGAAGAAGACGGTTATTTGGTTTGTCTCGTTTGTTTGGTTATACAAGACCAGCTAGATGAACAAAACACCAGATGGACCATCCAGACCGAGCTTGTCTCAGATGTGTGGACCATCGAAGTTTTGTTGCGCCGAAACAGTTTTTCCGTAGTCGGAAGGCTGCTGATTCCGCCAGATAGTTCTCCTTGCGAGCTTGCACAAAAACGCAACGAGTTCCTCACGCTGCTCTCGACCCTGTCTAGGCCCAGAGCAGGCCGGACGAGTCGGTATGAGGCAGAGCAGGGGCCACTTGAGGGCGGCCCCTGTGTTCAGTGGGCAGCCGTCTGTTGCGGCCAAAACTTATGCCGGATTTGCGGGAGAGGCTCGCTATCGAAATTTGGGATATCGTAGAGACAGCGATCAATCGTTGCCACTTCATCTTCGGTCAGGTCCAAGGTTACCCGCTTCTTCCAAAACTGATCGAGGGTAAAATAATCACCTGACTGCGGCTTCTCAGCCAAGAGCGCCTTCATTGTATCGAAGCCTGCCGTATCCACCCCGGGAACGCGGCCTTTATTGCGGTCGTGACACCAATGTAGTATCTCGGCGATTCCGTACATCGACAACTCAATCTTCATCATCTTGCTCATGGAGTCCTCCTTACCAAGACTGGCAGTGTACCTCAAACCCTGTCCCGTTTTCAAAGCCTTCGCTGAATGGGCTTAGATTTTGGGAAACCGCGTTTGGCGGGGATTGTTGCGCAACTGGATCGATTGCCAGGAGAAAGCAGTGGTCTGTATACTGGCCACGCTCATTTTGGCGGGAAGGCCTGGTTGAGGGGCGTGTGCGCATACGGATGAATCACCACGTCTCTGGTCCCTCACGTGAGGAGGAGTGCGTGAGCATAAGCGCTGAAGGCCACAACAGGCATAGGGCCAGGAACCTTGTGGTCGTGGCGACAAGTGTCTTCCTGCTTATGGCAAGCGGCTGTACCAAGCAAGATCCCTACGCCCCACCAGACCTCTTCTACTATTTTGCCAGTTACAAAGTCGGTAAGAACCCGACGACTGTCACCCCCACTGATGTCAATCAAGATGGTTTTACCGATCTGATCACAACCAATATCGGCAGCAATACTCTTTCGATTCTCCTAGGCAACGGTGACGGCACTTTTCATGATCAAGTCCAACTAAATGTCTGTAAAGAGCCTCGTTCGCTTGCCCCAGGGATGTTCAACCGCGATCTGTATCCCGATGTGGTCTTGGCCTGTTCCGGGGGCGACGAAGTAGCTGTATTCTTCGGCCGGGCCGACGGAAAATTTGAAGAGGGGCCGCGCTATCCCGTCCATCGGACTCCCATTGCCATCGCCAGTGACGATCTGAACGGCGACCAGGTGCCTGACCTCGTTGTCGCATTGCGGAACGACAAGATTAAAGTCTTCCTGGGATCCGGCACCGGTGAATTCACCCATGGGGTGCAGTACGAATATGGCGATACGCCCACGTCGGTGGCGTTGGCCGACTTGGATGGCGACGGGAAGATCGATATGGCTGTGACGAACGGGGGGCCGATGTCGAACGCTGTTTCCATCTGGATGGGGAATGGCGACGGCACATTTCGCCCTCCCACCGACTATCGGACTGGGAAGCGTCCACTTGGGGTGAGTTTTACCGACTTCAATCGTGACCGGATCCGCGACCTACTTGTGATCAACGGGGTGCAGGATAGCTTCACTACTTTTCTTGGAAAAGGCAATGGGACTTTCATGGCAGGGCACGATTCCGGCGCTGATGCAGGGCCGAATTTCGGGCTTGCGCGAGACTTCAACGGCGACAGTCGCATAGACGTCGCTATCGTCAATCTTCAGTCGAGCGATCTCTCCATTCTCTACGGCCGTGGCGATGGAACCTTCGAATATCCGCCGAGAAACTATCGGACAAAATCAGGCCCCTTCGCCCTCGCGACGTTTCGCGTCACCACGAAGGAGGTTGAAGAGCCAGGACTCGTGACGGCGGACAACGGCAATGGAAGCGTTTCAGTTTTTCTTCATCGAGGATTGAAAGCGGTGTCCATCCCCGCTGCGCCTTCCCCGTGAGGTCCGTCGGCGTCAGTCGAGAGGCGGAGTGAATCAAAGGGCAGTCTTCTTGACTACCTACCGACCCTCGGCTACAGTGACCGACAAGTGCGGTTTCCAGGCCTCTAGGCATTCTGTTTCGGGGACACCAGTGAGATCCTTTAGATGGTGGTTTGCTATTGGAGCATTGCTCACTCTCTCCGTGCTGATGGTACAGGGGGGTGTGCGAGACCTGCTCGACGGAGCCTCCCCCGGCAGTGGGGCCGGCGCATACCTCTCATTTGGCACCACAATTTTCGGCGGAGGATTGTTGGCAGGTTGCTTGGCATTGGTGATGAATCGACTTCGATAGGCACAGACACAGAAACTGAAGATAGACGCGTCAATGCACTGTTTGAGATGTAACGGTTTCATGATGGTTGAACGTCACTATACGCTGGTGAATCGGCGGCTCTATGCCCGCTGTTTGAATTGCGGGTTTTGGATCGATCTTGCCGATCTGCTCCGTTTTTTCCACAAAGTGATTGACAGCGGGTTTCGTGGAGGGAAGGTGCGGGAATCGTATACACTATGAGTAGGAGCGATGCCCTCATGATGACAAGAGGTGGCGGGAGATTAGGTCGTCCGTCATTTCTTGCTTGCGCAGCCGGGGTGTTCATTGGTCTCTTGTTGATCGCCGCCGAGTCCCTCACGCCATCCAAGGTCCTTGCGAAAGGGGTCGCGGTTCAATCTGTTCCTGTTCGGACCGCGATTGCTTCACGCCAGTTCCCTCCGTGGCGAGTCTCTCCAGCCCATGGCATTCTTCTCAAGGAACTCAATAGTGGGCGGGTGCTGTATGAACACGATGCAGGGAAGCGAATGTCCCCTGCTAGTCTCACAAAAATCATGTCGGCCTTAGTCATTCTTGAAAGGGGTCAGTTGGATGACTTTGTCACGATCAGTCCCAATGCCGCACGGGCGCACAAGACGCACTTGCGCGTGAAGGCAGGGCAGGTTTTTAGACTGGAAGATCTGCTGAAGGCCATGCTAATCGTGTCCGCGAACGATGCCTGTCTTGCAGCGGTAGAGCATGTGGGTGGCGATGAAGCACAGTTCGTGACTCTCATGAATGCCAAGGCTGAGGCGCTCGGCTTGTCTGATACGCATTTCAGTAATGGCTGCGGGTTCGACAACCCGGACCATTACTCGACGGCCGAAGATCTCGCCGCGTTGAGTGTTATAGCCCTCGATCAGCCGATCTTTCGGCAATTGGTCCGTGAGGAGCGCGCGATCATTGCGCCTATCAACGGTCATCGTGCGTATGTGTTGCACAATACGAACAGATTGTTGGGGCGTATCCCTGGCGTTGAAGGAATCAAGACTGGATTTACCTCCAAGGCCGGCCGGTGTCTCATTGCCAAAGTCTCCCAAAACGGGAGCGACCTTCTCCTCGTAATCCTTAACTCTAAGCGCCGCTGGAACACCGCGACGAATCTTATTGCCTACGGGCTACAGGCAGCCGAAACATCGCATTGAATTTAACTCTCCCCTGCTTTCATCAAGTCGATACGCATGTAATCAGAGGCGAGAAGGGCGTCTCAGCCTGAGGGCTCTACCCGCGATCTGCCCGTTCGGGTCCTCTCGTGAGCTATGGCGAAGACCTATAGACCTTGTAAGGGTATGTGGAAACAGAGGAGGAGATACGGAGGGGAAAGAATTTGCATCGGCAATCGGGAAGAAGAATGGGAAGTATCGAGGCCGGCAAGTACGCGTGGAGGGCGAACATCAGACTTGTATCGCTACCGAGCTGGGGAAAATTCCACATTGACATCTTTCCCCAGATAGTTGATGACGAATCCCTGCTTGTCGTACGCGAGTATGGCGCCCATCACGTTTTCGTCCCCGTACTCTTCCTGCCCCAATATTTTTCGCACGTCATCGGGGCTTTCGCTATTCAACACGTTGCGAAAGATGCCGCGCGTTTTATAGGAGAATCGATTATTGATAAAGATCAGGTCGATCTTGCCGTCCTGAATTCGGACGCCAGCCATAGGACCGGTCGGCTTGCGTTGGTCAAGCAAGAAGATAAACGAGGCTTCTTGTTCCACTTTTACTCCAGGAATCTTCTCATTTACAAGAGAGTCCAGGGCTTTGGCTTCGGGGTCTCCCAATTTGACTCCAAACAATGAAATCTCAACACTCTTCAAGGCTTTGGGGTCCATCACGTCGTTCCTGCTCAATTCGTAGGGCTCGCTATAGCCAGAGGATACCCATACGGCGGCACTGGCCGTCACCATGCAGGCTAGCGTGAAGACTCGCAGTACATACTTCATCGACTCTTCCTTACCCATGGGTTCCGAACGATGTATGACAGTGAAATTTATTGGCGAAATTGGTGGGGCTCATGCAGTGCAGGTACATTTTATCGAACGGCCTGAGAACTTGCAAGAACGGTTGAATGCGTGTGATGGGGGCGGACCAATCCATTATCAGCAGCTTTTACATGGAATAGGTTAGGTAGTGTGATGGGTGGCGATGAGGAGGGCTCCGAGGTGTCGGAGCCGTTGAAAATAAGGCCGGCAGTCTTCGTCAAGCTCGTTGGTCAGGTTATCCAGGTCAGCAACACAATCTTCGACGATCCTGACCCGCTGGGCATCGAGCCCCTCAGGACTATCAAGGAAATACACGACGCATCCGCTGATTACCGTATCCAGTGTCATCAACGGCCCCTCGTGGTGGTTTCCTACTTGAGGCCATTGCTCCTCCTTGTGGGTTCCCCAGAGAGACAGCACGGCATCCCGCTCCATATCGCAGATCTCCAACGATCCAGACTGATTCAGCTCCAGTCAATCCACCCTAGCGCATGGAGCAACAGAACCGCAAGGGCGCGAAGATTAAGCCACCAGAGTCTGTAGTCGATGTCTTTTCATCCGACATACCAATCAATGATCGACCCATGCCATGTGTGCAATTCGATTAACAAAAAGTCCCCGTTGCGCTCATGCCGCCCGCAGCCTTTTTCCTGAGTCATTGGTCGGGTAGTTCGTAGAAATCGAGGAGCACGAAGACGCCTTCGATGATTGCGAGAAGTTCTCACCGCAATTCCTGCAGGGGATTGCGGTGATCAACCTGCGAACCTGCGCGATGAAGTAGCAGGGGGCCTGGAGGATGGGTATGGAGTCTGTCAGCCAAACCCCTATGAGTACGGCTACCGTATAGTTCTTCAACAAGAAAGTTCGAGAGTACGCCCCCGTCATCATGACATTAGGAACTCACGGGTAGAGCCCGCGATGGAGATGTGCTTGAGCCACTTTATCGATCCCGCTCATCAAGGCGGCCATCCGCATAGAAGTCTTTTTGGAAACGGAAAACTCTAATGTTCGATTGAAAGCGGAGATCAGAATATCTTGTAATCGCTCTTGAATGTCAGTGGCTTTCCAAAAAAATCGTTGTACATCCTGCACCCACTCGAAGTAGGACACGATGACGCCACCGGAGTTGGCCAGGATGTCTGGAATAATAAAGACTCCTTGGTCCTGCAGGATACGGTCGGCCTCCAGGGTTGTCGGACCGTTCGCGCCTTCGGCGAGAATCCGGCAGCGCAGTTTGGCAGCATTGCGTTCGGTGATCTGTTCGGATAGCGCAGCGGGGACCAGGACGGTGCAGTCGAGTTGCAGTAATTCGTCGTTGGAGAGCCAGTCTCCTAGCTTGGTGTCGCGGAGGGATTGGCCCGTGGTCTTATAGCGAGTAAGGAGTTCAGGAATGTCCAAACCGTTCGAATTGTGAATGCCCCCCTGCACGTCGCTCACTGCGATAACGCGTGCGCCACATTCTCGCATGATGCGGGCGGTATGGGCCCCGACGTTACCGAACCCCTGTATGGCCACGGTTGCGTTTCGAATGTCGAGCTTGAGGTGGCGAAACGCTTCTATGGTGACATAGACCACTCCGCGGCCTGTAGCTTCCTCACGCCCGAGACTTCCTCCAATCGATAAGGGCTTGCCTGTGACGACGCCAGGTACCGAATATCCCATCTGTTGACTGTATGTATCCATAATCCAGGCCATCACTTGGGCGTCGGTACCGACGTCTGGGGCCGGCACGTCTTTGTCTGGCCCGATTAGCGGGAATATTTCCGCTGCATAGCGCCTGGTCAATCGTTGTAACTCCGGCTGCGAAAACTGTTTGGGGGCGATTGCCACTCCGCCCTTGGCTCCGCCGTAGGGTAGGTCGGCTAAGGCGCATTTCCAGGTCATCCACATGGCCAGGGCTGCAACCTCCCCAAGATTCACGTCCGGATGATAGCGAATGCCGCCTTTCGTGGGGCCGCGGGAAGAATCGTGTTGCACACGATAGCCGGTATAAACTTCGACCCGACCGTCATCCATCCTGACAGGCAGGCTGACTATCAGCGACCGCTGTGGAAGTTTGAGCCGCTCGCGTAAATTATGATCAAGCTCCATGGCTTCAGCCGCTTGATCAAACTGTGCAACGGCTAGTCGAAAAGTCGGTGTGTCGAGTTCGTGCATTGTGTGTTCCCTTGGTCAGGTGTGAAGCGGAGATGTCGATGTGAGGGGATGATCATGGTGTCTCTGCCCAATGTTGTCGGGAGGGAAGCTCATCCATTGAATATTAAACGTTCGTTCGAACTCCTTCGCTACCTGTTGCGCGACCACTGAGGGCGACAGGGCTGACTGCAGGATCTCCGCCATGGATGTAATTTGGCACTGGATCAGGCCACAGGGCAGGATGTGGGAAAAAGGGAAGAGATCCATATCGACGTTGAGCGCAAATCCATGAATCGTGACCCCATGATCGATCCGGACTCCGATCGCAGCAATCTTCGCATCAACATTACTCCAGTGTACCCAGACGCCAGGTTTCCTCTCAATGCGATAGCCTTCAATTCCCCATCGCAAGAGTGTAAGGATCAAAACCTCCTCTAATTTCCGTACATACTGTTTCGGTCCTGAGCAATACTGTGACAGCTTGAGGATGGGATAACCCACGACTTGTCCAGGTCCATGGTAGGTAATCGAGCCGCCACGATCTACGGATTGGAGGCTGGCGCCTGTTCGGCGGAGAACCTCTTCCCCGCAGCCCCAATGTGATGGTTGGGTGGTACGGCCCAGGGTATAGACTGGCGAGTGCTCAAGGAGCAACAACGTATCCCCTTGCCTCCCTGCAATTCGTTCTTCCTGTAGCTGTTTCTGAAGCGCCCAGGCTTCGACATAGGGAACAGGTTGCGAAAACCGGACGAGCGTACCAGCATGCGAGGTAAGCGTCGGGAGAGGTCCACTTCCCTGCCCGAGGAAATCATGGTCTAGGTGTGACCCATCGTCGTAATTCACAGGACAGCCTTTAGCAGCAGCGGATTTTGAAGCGAGATCGTGGACTGGGCGTTCTTTCTCTGAATGGTCAGTTGCAGTGTTAGCTGGTTTCCGGAAGGGAAGAGGGAGTGCCAACGGTCTCCAGGATCGTCAATCTGACATTGGCCGACGGGGTGATACTGCTGCAAGGCGCCTCCGACACCGGCCACTGACCTCGATGGGGCTTGCGCAGGAGTTGTCGTCATGTCGCGCATGAGAATGGTGACCACCGAGTATGCCGGCAGAGATTTTTCGTCAGAGGGGGCCGATCCAAACGTCGATTCAGCATGGGCGATCGTCGTAGTATTCAGTGCCAGGGTGATGATGAGAAGGAATGGAATAGTGAAGAAGCGAAAGCTGAGAGAGCTCTTCTGTGTTGTACGCACACTCGTCATGGGGCCTCGTCTACTCGATTTGGCCTCATTGTCGCACAAGTGCTCTCAGGGTAAAAGCCGTAGAAAGAAAAGATGCAAGGTTCGGCCTCGACCTTTTCTGTTCCACGAGTCTATGACTTACTGGATAGCGGCAAACATTTCCTTAATCTGGGGGGTCTTCAACTTCTTGAGCGCTTTTGCTTCGATCTGGCGAATCCGTTCCCTTGTCACCGAGAGGCTCTGTCCTACCTGTTCCAGCGTGCAGGCCTGATCGTGGCCGATACCGAAGCGCAGTCGGATAACGGTTTGCTCTCGGGGCGTGAGTGTGCAGAGAATGCGTTCCAGTTGGTGCGACATTTCCATCCGGTGCACATGGGCATCGGGTGGGACGGCTTGCAGATCGGGGAGCAGCTCCCCGAGTTCTGTGCTTCCATCACCCACTGGCTTCTCCAAGGCGACCGGCTCTTGAAAGGCCTGCACGGTTTCGTGGAGTCGCTCCGATCTCATTCGTAGCACCTGAGCCACTTCTTCGAGTCGAGCCGGACGGCCCAGCTGTTGCCCGAGCCGTTTGGTCACGCGGAGGATGCGGTGCGAAGCTTCAGTTTGGTGAACTGGAATGCGAATGGTCCTTGATTGATCCGCCAGCGCTCGCGTGATGCCTTGACGAATCCACCAGGTTGCATAGGTGCTGAACTTGAATCCTTTGCGGTATTGATAGCGCTCGGCTGCTTTCATCAACCCGATATTTCCTTCTTGCACGAGATCCAGCAAAGTTAGGCCACGGCCCGTGTAATGTTTTGCGACATCCACAACAAGCCGCAAGTTACAGCGAACCAATTCGTCCTTTGCCCGTTCAAGCACGATCCGAGCGGAACGGAGGGTGGTCAACCCTTCCTTGAGCTGCTTAGCAATGGCAATCGGAAGCTTCTGCTGCCCCGTTCCCTGCTCGATTATCTCGGTGAGACTCTGCTCGGCCTTATCGATCGCAGTGGCTGAGAGTCCACTCAAACCTCTGACCACCTGGAGTGTGTGTTGTGCCTCGAGCACCGAGTCCGTACGCTTGAGCCGAGGGAAGACTCGTATGGCGTCGCGTAAGGCCTTCCGAATGGTGCTTGTTCCGTCATCGATCTTCTTCGCCAAATTGACTTCTTCTTCCCTGGTCAATAGGGCGCGTTCGCCGAAGGAGCGAAAGTAGAGTGATTCCAACATGAATGGGCCGCCGCTCACGGCGGTACGAGTCACCGACTTTGTCGGCTCCTCAGGTTGTTCCTCTTCGGATGTATCTCGGCCGATCACATCTAAGAGGCCGCTCGCCTCGGAATCGTCCTCATCAACGTCCTTTGTAATTGTGACAAGCTCTTCCGGTTCAGGGGTTGGGAATAGGCTCTTTTTCATGTTGTCGCCCCTCCTTCTGCGTACCAGATGTTGTACTTCTCATGGTCGTGCTCTCAACACACTTAAGTTTTTTTGCTCTAGTCTGTGAGAGACAGCTATTTGCTAAACGATTCATGCTGGGCTCTGTACTGCCAAGTTGTTCCACTATCTCTCTACGCAGCAAATCCTGTGCTGGATCGTTTATGAGAACGGCGGATCGTGATCACTGCGAAAAGACAGCACTATTAGCGTGATCTAATGAAGGGGGTTGAGAGAGTGTGAGGCAACCTTGCTGCAGGTGTGCAGGGGGGGCCTAGAGCAATAGACTTAATTGCCACATCTATTCTCTAGGCTAGTTTTTTACAATGGATGATCGTATCGAAGGAATCGGCTCTCCAAGAAGATCTGTGGGAGAAGTCAAGAAATCCGTCTCGCGGTTGTTGTCTTGTTGAAAACTTGGCACGGCACTTCTAGAATGGATTCCGATGTCATACTTTCAATCAGGCGAGCGTATCCATCTCGTCGACAAAAAATGGCGGCAGTATGCCCTGACCTTGAAAGCAGGAGATTTTTACCAATTGAGCGGTCATAAAATTGCCCACGACGACCTCATCGGAAAGCCTGATGGATCGTTAGCCATGCTTTCCGGAAACAAAACGATGTTGGCGCTTCGACCCACGTTCGGCGACTATGTGTTGAAGATGCCGCGTGGTGCGCAGGTGTTGTATCCGAAGGATCTTGCGCTCATTCCCATGTGGGCGGATGTCTACCCTGGCGCGCGCGTGTTCGAAGCGGGGACTGGCTCTGGAGCATTGACGATGGCCCTTTTGCGTGCCGTGGGCCCGCGAGGGTTGGTGGTGACATACGAAGCTCGTGAGGATTTCTCGCGAACGGCAATGACGAACATTGAACGGTATATGGGTCCGGTGCCAAATCTCATCCCGCTTCGTCGGAACGCGTACGAGGGTGTCAGCCTGCTTGAAGATGGTTTGCCCTTCGATCGTCTCGTCCTCGATCTTCCTGAGCCCTGGCAGGTAGTGCCGCATGCCGCACAGGTGCTTCGTTCTGGCGGCATCTATTTGAGCTTTGTTCCGACCGTCCCCCAAGTGGTGCAGACGGTTGAGGCCCTTGAGCGAGCGATGGTTTTTGGTATGGTCGAAACATTTGAAACGTTGTTGAGGACCTGGTCGATTCGGGGCCGGAGCGTACGGCCGGATCATCGAATGATTGCCCATTCAGGTTTCATTACGGTGGCCAGGAAAATTGAATCTGGCTTGTGGCCCGCATCTCACGCTGCTGAGTCTGTCGGTGAGGCCGCTGATGTTCACGAAGAACGAGAGGATCACGCGCGATGAATCGGTTGAGTGGGAAGGTCGCGGTCATCACAGGAGGCAACGCGGGTATTGGTGAAGCGATTGCGAAAGCCTTTGTGCGCGAAGGGGCATCGGTCGTGATTACGGGAAGACGGCAAGGGGAACTGGACCGAGTCGTGAATGATATCGTGAAGGCGCAGGGCAAGGCCTTTGCAGTCGCCGGATCTGTCACAGATGAACCCCATGTCCAGGAGACGGTGCGTCGGGCTATACAGCAGTTCGGACAACTCGATATCCTCGTCAATAATGCCGGAGTAGGGGACTTTGGGAAGCGCCTGCATGAGATCGATGATGCAACTTGGGCGCAGATCTTTGATGTCAACTTGACCGGGGTGTTCCGCATGACGCGAGCCGTCTTGCCGCAGATGTTAAAGCAGGGGAAGGGAGCGATCGTCAATATCTCTTCCATCGCGAGCCTGGTCGGGCTTCCCACATTGCCTGCCTATGCAGCCTCCAAGGGGGCACTCGATGCCTTGACCAGAGCCCTCGCGATCGACTACGCCAAAGAAGGCATTCGCTGCAACGTAGTGAATCCTGGACTCATTGATACGCCAATGGCGGCTCCGCTGATGAGCAACCCCGAACAACTGGACCCTATTCTCTCGCACTATCCTATCCGCCGAGCCGGGAAACCAGAAGAAGTGGCCAATATGGTTCTCTATCTAGCCTCCGATGAAGCGGCCTGGGTCACGGGCGGGACTTTTCCTATCGATGGAGGGATGACCATCTCGTGAGCGGGTGTTCCCTGCGAATGGTGGGGGGGCACCGTTGCGGTGATGGGTGCCTGTCAGTTGGTCCGAAGGCCAACAGCAATCACGATTTCACGAATCTATGGACATCAATGCACATACTCAGTTCTGCGGCGTCATCGGCAATCCTGTCGAGCACTCGCTCTCACCCGCGATTCACAATGCCGCGTTTCAGAAACTCGGGCTGAACTTCGTGTATCTGGCGTTCCGCGTGGAAGTGATTGGCGATGCGATCAAGGGTTTTCGCGTCCTTGGAAACTTTCGTGGTGCTAGTGTGACCATTCCCCACAAGGTGGCGGCTGTTCCGTTTCTTGACTCTATCGAACCGACCGCACGTCATATCGGCGCGATCAACACTATTGTGGCTGTGGGTGGGACCCTCATAGGGTATAACACCGACGCGATCGGTGCTTTACGAGCGTTTCGTGAGGGTGGCGTGGCCTTGAAAGGACAACGAGTGGTCATGCTCGGATCCGGAGGCGCCGCCCGCGCAATTGCTTTTGCGCTAGGGACAGAGCCTGAGGTCGAGCACTTGACTATACTAGGAATCGATGAGCAGGAACGCGCAGCCTTAGCCCAGGATCTTCGGTCAAAGACAGGGATGACCGTAGAGGAATCGCCTCTTGATGATGGTATGTTGCAAAAGGTTCTTCCGGATGCTCATGTGTTGATCCATTGCACACCGATAGGTATGTCGCCAAAAGTACACGAGACCTCTGTACCTGCGACGCTGCTCCATACGGGACTGACGGTCATGGACATCGTCTACAACCCTCGGGATACCCGGTTGCTGAAGGATGCCAAGGTGGCAGGTTGTCGTGTCATTCCAGGGATCGAGATGTTTCTTCATCAAGCCTCAGCACAGTTCGAGCTTTGGACCAATCAGGCTGCTCCAACCGACGTCATGCGCGCCGTCCTGGAGTCCCGCCTCTCATGAACATCGTGCTGATTGGCTATCGGGGGACTGGCAAGAGTTCGGTAGGCAGGCTGCTTGCGGCGCGATTGGGGCGAGAGCTCGTGTCAACCGATGCAGAAATCGTCAAGCGTGCTCATCGTACGATTCCGGAGATTGTCGCCCAAGAGGGATGGGAATATTTTCGCAACCTAGAGTCCGATATCTGCAGGGAACTTGCCAGCCGTGATCAGCTCGTGATCGATACTGGCGGCGGGGCTATACTTCGTGCGCAGAATGTCGAAGCATTGAACAAGAATGGCACATTGTTTTGGCTGGAGGCTTCCGTCGGGACCATCAAGAAACGAATCGGTGGGGATAATCAGCGCCCCTCGCTGATGGGGAGCAAGTCGTTCATCGATGAAATCGAGGATGTATTGCAGGAGCGAACGCCGAAATATCAAGCGGCCGCAAATCATATCATCACGACCGACAGTCGATCAATTATTCAATTGGTTGAGGCCATACTCACGTTGGTGTGAGCATGCTCGATCATTGCCCCTGTCACGTTAGGATGAGCCTGTCCCATATTTGACAAAGCCTTCTTCGAGGTGTTTGAAATAGCTGAGAGCGCCCGTAGCTCAATGGATAGAGTACCGGACTTCGGATCCGAGGGTTGGGGGTTCAAGTCCCTCCGGGCGCACCAATAAATCAATAGTCTATGAGTTATGTCTTGTAAGAAAAATATGAATGTAGAGGAAGTGTAGAAAATCGGCACAAGAAGAAAGGCCAGCCCTGGCCGCTGTGCTGGGAAGATCGACCGAGAGGAGATTACGGATTTTTAAGGGAACTGTCATCTGTCAGGCACGGATTAGAGGCAACGGCCTCACGTTCCCTTTGGTTGAGTTCAACCCCAGCGAGCCAGGCGTTGACAAGGTCGAGATTAAAGCAGAGATCAAACCAGAGAACGGAGCCGAGAGCATAAATGTAATCGAGTGCACTGTACATCTGCCTTCCGTGGCAACCCGTGAAGCTGGAACAGCTTTAGCGATGAAGGTAAGCACAGCGGTCTTGAACCGGATTTCATTTTTGTTCAGCAAGGCCATCGAGAATGAAAAAATCAGCGGCATGCAATTCTCCCCGCTCAACGATACTCCCGGTGCTATATATGCCGAGGCTGGGTGCTGCGCCACCATCGGACAGCCAGTCGGGCTCGTTGACGGTATTTCCGGCGAAGGCATCAAGGCGGAGCTTGAGAAGAAATCATCGCCTGGAGAGCAGTACTATGGCCTCCTTCGCTCGGCTCGGCAATCCATGAGCCAGGTGGAGGAGTTCGTACACGTCTACAACATGCTCCTGATGCTCTGTGAAAACAGTTTCCTTCAGGTCGATACTTTTATCCTCAGCAAAGATCCTGCCGTCCCAGTTACACCAGACCCGCGCAATCCGAACGCAGTATGGGGGAAACGGTTTACACGCGACTCCGACACGAACTGGCTCACGCGCGGGCAGGCGTGAATATCGACAGCACCAAGGCAGAGATGGCGAAGCGTGTGAGTGAATTGATTGCACTGACGAAGCAAGCAGCTATTGAATCCCGGCCATAAGGACTGAGTAGGAGGCGGGGTTTCCCCACCCCAGAGTTTCCCGTTTTGGAGTTGAGATGGACATTGGCAGCTACCTTATCACCGGCGGCGTCACGCTCTTAGCGACGCTCAGCGGTGTCTTCGTCGAAAATTATTTCCAGAATAAGAGATTGCAGGCGCAGCTCGCCCACGAGCGGGAGATGAAGGACCGTGAACGTGAGATGTCATTACGAAAGGACATCTACCTTGAGGCTGCTGAGGCGGTGCAGGCAGGGCTGCTCGCTGTCAATCGATTCGCCAACCCAGAAACTCCTCACGAAAAGCTCATCGAGGGGTATCTCGACAAAGCTCCCTCTCTCGCCAAGGTCCATATAATCGCAAAAGAAGAAACGGTGACAGCCCTCGTAGTTTTCACGGCCGCACTGGACATGTTAACCCTTCAAAGCTTCGCTCCCAACATCTCGACAACACGAGGAACACCCCATGAACACTGAGGGAACAGCGTTTCAGTCATTCCCCAAGTTTCCTCAGAATTCCTCCCGTTTCCCCATTCATTTCACAACGCTTTTCACAACACCTTTTTCCTCAAGAGTTTGTCACCAGTTTCTGGGAAGTCTTCCCTGAAAGCCAAATGGAGGCGGTCCCGCCGAAAGGTCAGCTAGCTATGGCAGACTGTGCACCGATGCGAGATATTTTCATCGTTCATGGTCATGATACCGGGACGGAGGAGGAGGTCAGGCTCGTCATCGAGCGGCTTGGGCTGCGTGCCATCATCCTGCACGAGCAAGCGGACACAGGCAAAACGCTCATTGAGAAGGTTGAACGCAACGCCGACGTGGGATTCGCGGTCGTGATCCTGACACCCGACGATGTGGGCTCTTCGAAAAACACCCGACCGCAACCCCCACCTCGCACGCGTCGGAATGTCGTGCTTGATCTATATTACTTCCTTGGGAAATTGGGACACACCAGAGTGTATGCGCTCCTGAAAGATCGCGCCGAGATCCCACCCGAGATCGCTGACGTTCCCTGTACGACCATGGACAGCACCGGGCGCTGGCAAAACAATCTGGCGAAAGCACTCAGAGCAGCTGGCATGGAACTGGACACTATCATGTGAACAACACAACGAGATTCACAACACGTTATTTCGGGCGGTTTCTGGCGTTGAGCTGGACACGTTCGCTGTCAAGGCAACGATTGAGCGGTCCACTTCCCACCGCGATCCGCCGATTACATTTGCTTCCTCCACTCCCACGGCGACACCGACTGCGGATGGGATCATAACCCTGTAAGAAGTTCTGTCTGCTAGCTCAGCCTGCCCCGTCGCCGCAAGACCAGCAACACACCTGCGAGCACCAGCATTACCACGATTGCCCCAATGATCAAGGAGGGATGCAGGACGGAGGAGAGCTGACTCCATTCTTCGCCCGCCACATAGCCAAGCCCAATAAACGTGGCAGACCAGAGTAACGCGCCGGTATAGGCAAACGGTACAAACACCGTGAAGGACAGCGCCGAAGCTCCGACAACCAGCGCGGCGAGATGCCGCACCCCTGGAATAAAGTATGCCACCAGCAGGGAATACTTGCCCCAATGGAGAACCCAGCGCTGTGCCTGGGCGAGGTGATCAGGGCGAAGATGAAGGTAGGGTCCCCACTTCGAGACAACTTGTACCCCAACAACACGTCCGATGACATAGCTCAACGTAATCCCGCTGGCACTCCCCAGGAAGGCTGTGGCTAGCGCGGGCACGATGTGCAGTTTTTCTTTGAAACACAGATAGCCGACAAACGTCAGTAGCGTTTCGTCGGGTACTGGGAGTCCCACAATGCCCAGCACCAGTAAGACAAAGAGCATCCCATAGCCATATTGCGCAATCCAATCGATGCCAGTTTCCATCTTGACATGATCCCCATCAAGAATATGTTGGAGACGGTCGCTTCGAGGGACATGCTATCGCGTTTGGGGCGTTGGTAGCTCATTCCTTTTGGGAGTTCAACTTCTGCGCTTGCCGCTGCGCCGCAAGACTACCCGTTCAAATCACTTCACGGCGAGTTGACCCACCCCGCAGAATTATTTGCCGAACGGATTCGCCGGCATCTCCTTGACGCTTTCCTTGAGGCCCTGAACATCTTTATTCACCTGACCCGCGTCCTGTTTGCCCTTGTTCACGTCCATGGCCTTGAGGTCATCCTTGGCCTTGCCGGTGTCCGTTTTGAGTTGTCCCGCGGCCTCTTTGATGGACGGCTGTGCACCGGGCGTAGCCCCTTGGCCACCTGGGGGCATCCCTTGCGCCCACGCGGGCGAATGAAGAATCGGGGTCATACTGATACCGACCGCAGTGGCGATCACAACCGCAACGATGAATGATGGACGCATGGCAGTCCTCCTCCAATTAAAAGTGAACACCCGATCTGATTCCGTCCTTGTGGTACTTGTCGCTTGAGAGGGCATAGCGGCCTCGCAGGGTGGCCCATTCTAGGAGGGAGCTAAGGAAACCGCAAGGTGAGGGCAGGGACGAGGAGCTGAACTCAGGCCGAGGGTTTGTCCTAGAAGCACGACACGATTCTGCGTATTTGACGCAGCGCCGTCAGCTGTTCTCGGGCCCGGCTTCAGCGTCTGCTAGCATCTTAGTGAGTAAGCCCGCCATTCTCACGGGTCCTTCTCGGCATGCCGCGCATGCGGGTCAGCGTGCGCTCGCAATTTCGCAGGGACAGAGAGGGGGGCCCGGAAATTCGGACAGTATGGTAAGTGGTAGCCTGGCTTCACCAACGCCACCGAGGGGTGGCGAACCACAGGAGCGAGGCGATGAAACGAACGAGACGGAATCACGGAGCGAGCGTCAAGGCGCAGGTGGCCTTGACGGCCGTCAAAGGCGACAAGACGCGAGCCGAATTGGCCGAGCAATTCAGCGTCCACCCCACCCAGATCACCGAATGGAAACAACAGTTGCTGGCGCGAGCCGCGGACGTGTTTGGCGGGACGAGGGCTCCATCAGAGACGCCGGATCTCAAGACGCGTCACGCGAAGATCGGGCAACTGGCGCTGGAGAACGATTTTTAGAAGGGGCGCTCATCAAGGCCGGCGTGCTGAGCGCAACGCGATGATCGACCGAACTCATCCCCTGCCTGTCGTTCGGCAATGCCAGCTGCTCGGCGTGGCACGCTCGACGGCCTACTATCAACCGACGCCCGTGGCCGATAGCGAACTGGCCCTGATGCGCCGGATTGACGAGTTGCATCTCCAGTATCCCTTTGCCGGGGCTCGGATGCTGCGCGCTCTCCTCCGACAGGACGGCCAGGCCATTGGGCGGCGGCGTGTGGCCAGCCTCATGCGGCGCATGGGGATCACCGCCGTGTATCGCAAGCCCTGCACCACTCAGCGGCATCCTGCCCATCGGATCTACCCCTATCGTCTGCGCGGTCTGGAGATCGTTCGCCCGAACCACGTCTGGGCGGCGGACCTCACCTACATTCCCATGCGTCGGGGCTTCGTGTCTCTCTTCGCCGTCCTGGACTGGGCGAGTCGCCGAGTGTTGGCGTGGCGGCTCTCCAATACGTTGACCACGGACTTCTGCCTCGACGCGGTGCGGGAGGCGATCACGCAGTATGGCCATCCGGAGATCTTCAACACCGATCAAGGCTGTCAGTTTACCAGTCTGGAGTTCACGGGTTTGCTGAATGACCAGGGCATCCAGATCAGTATGGATGCCCGCGGCTGTTGGCGGGATAACGTATATGTGGAACGCCTCTGGCGGAGCCTCAAGTATGAGGAGGTCTATCTCCACGCGTACGAGACGGTTCGTGACGCGCAGCAGGGGCTCGACCGTTACGTCCAATTCTATAATCAAGTCAGGCCGCATCGCGCGCTTGACGGACGCACGCCCGATCGCGTGTACTGGGAGAACCGGCCCGCACAGCCTTCCGCTGCGTAGGCCCTAACCGCCGGGCGCCACTTATGAACCGGCAGAACCTGTCCAATCAAGCGGAGCCATCTCTCTCCTCTCCATCGTCGGCAACACCATGCTCGGGGTGATGTTTCGATAAGTACGATGGTTCCCGGCCATGAGCTGTGCTAGGATTCCGTGCATGCGTCGTCTCTCACTCTTCGGTCTGGCCCTGCTGCTCTCAGGCTGCGTCGCGAGTCTGGCCGAGGTTCGGCAGGCGCCTCCGGACCAGGTAGGTAATTTTTCGGCCCCGGCGTCTGCCCTCTCCTACTGTGTCTTGCGTGGGATCGAAGCCATCGACTCTGCCTATGAGGCACACCTCAGCGGGGGGCCTGAGCAGCGGGAGTTTTTTCTCACCGTCACACGACAATCGCTTCTAGCTCAACGGATCGTGGGGTTTGAGTTGCATTTTGTTGCGCAGACTGAGCTCACCAAAGTAGAACTGCGAAAAGGCCATCGCGACGGTCATGCGCTTGCCCAGCAAACCTGGGCCCTCCTTGCCCGCTGCGCCCAGCAGCTTCAAGCGCCGCCCGCCACCACAGCACCGTTCCCACCAGGCGTTTCGCCAAAATAAGCCCGCACCGCCGCGAAAAGTCCGGGACGTACCCACGCCGACGCACGTCGGCAGCACGACTAGGGAGATTCCTAGTCCCCGCATGTTCTAGATCTGGCATTGTATCTCATGGATCAGACAGAGTCTTTCTGCATTCGATGCCTCTGTAAGGTCTCCGTGAAAGACGGCTTACCCGAATCCAAGAAATTTATTGATGCTAGCCGTCCTTCACACAGGAATGAACTGGTCTTAGGAGAAGAAGGGATCTGCTTCACTTGCAGAAAGCAGGGCCGGGTTGTGTACTACAAAATATTGGCGCCCGCCTAACCCCCCCCTCTGCCTTCGTCGACGTTTCGCGTATTCGCCTCACGCCTCCCACGTCTTCGGCATCCGCTCCCATCGGCGGCCTGTTCGCCTCTTGCGCACCCTAGGCATCCCTCCTAGAATACGCCTCCCTGCGAGGCCTCCATGTCCTTCTGGATTGGTCCCTACCGTCGTTTCCCTGTGCAATGTTCCGGTACCGACAACGAAGGTCCATTTGGAAAGATGCCGGCCACGCTCTTTTCTATCCTTCTTCTGGTACTAGCCGCGTTAGTAGGCTGTGCATCCGAAAACTTAGACGAAGCCCGTGCTGCCAAACCCCTTCGAACCACCACCTTTCAGGCACCCTATGACATACTGGCCACCTGTGTGAAGCAACGCCTTGAAAGGGAGTTGTGGCTCTTCGGAGGAGAACCCAGCATACGCTGGAAGCGAGAAGGAGGTCCGTTGATTCGCGTCTACGCAATCTATTCACGCACTATGCTCTTTGATGTCACGTTTGAACAGACGCAATCCGACCGAACCACCGTCGAATACCGTCAAGGTCTTGACGGCTACAGCATTCAGCGTCAAACCTGGGGCATCATCGTATCCTGCAACCGACAAGGTCTCGCGCCAGTCGATGAACCTGCTGCAGCGGCTGGACAGAATCATTGAGATGGGGCAGCGGATGCTGAAGGGGACGATGCACTGACAAGGAGGCGATATACGAGCAGATCAACTACAAGATTGTGGCGAAGTAGAAATAGCCTTTCCTCTAAGGATGACCGTCAGCGATGCAATCTGGATGGTCATGCCCGCAAGTCCTAGTGAGGTTCCTCATCCTCCATCATGGCGCGGGGGGCGGAGGACCAGTTGAAGTGAGCTGATTCTCTAGGAGAAATGGCTCCATCGTAATCCGACTGAATTGCCAGCTTGAAAAAGCCACAAACTGTTTGCCCTGCTGATTCTGATATGAAGCTGCAAATTCCATGGTTAATTTCCCCTTGCCATTCATCACTTCCTCAATGAATTTGTCTGGAAGGATACCACGCAACTCTCGAGGTGCATTCGGAGCCAGCGTGGACTCGAACTCGGGAGAATCTTGCTCTATCGGCACTTTGTGTGCGTCCAGAAACACTTTAAGGTCGGTAACCACACGATAGGCGTGACTCGCACCAGAATTCCTATAGTGGATAGAAACCAGCGATTTTTGGTTCACATGAGAAAATCTTGCATCATTAAACTGAATACTGGGATTGCGCGCCATTGCCTCAAGTTCCCGAACGGCGATCTCCTGTGTAATTGGTGGACTACAGCCATAGGACAGGGAGATCAAGACAACCAGTGTCAGCGCCCCATATCGAAACATCGCGGTTCTTCCGTAATGTGGACACACGGCATGTACTTCGATCACATCCCCGTCGATACACGGGGGCATCGGTCAATAGACTACACCTCAGGCTGGTGCGCAAGCAATTTGCCGACACATGCGACAGCAAAGAATGAGGCGGAGCGAAGCGATACTGGATCTGTTTCAATCCCGAAGCGGGCATCCATGTCGTTTTAGCGCGTGAGACCCACTGGCCCCGTCGTTTCCGTCCTCGACGGCGACACCATCGAAGTCCTACACACCCAACACCCTGAACGTATCCGACTCAGCGGGATTGACTGTCCAGAGAAAGGCCAGGCCTACGGACAGAAGGCCAAGCATGCTGCCTCGGCAAATATTCCCTGCTGGTGGCATACTTTATTCCAGGGGTGCGGCATCTCGCCGCGCTAGTTGTCGGAGCTTCAGCGCTGTCCTTTACGGTGTTTGTACCGTTTGCCTATCGTGAGCATCCACTTCTCCCACAGGCCTGCTCAGGTATTTTTCCAGGAACTCTCAGAAATCCCCTGATACTCATTCATGTACCCGTTGTGTAAACGTATAGATGAAAGGTCATATGACTCCCTGGCGAACTCAGGGGGTTGGAAGACACGGGTTTCGAACTACCAATCATTAACAAGGAGGTTGTCATGGTATCCCTTCCAAAAATCATCGGTGTCCTCTCATGCGGTGTTGTGCTGTGCCTGAGTCTGGCCGATGCATCGCAGGCATTTCGCCTTGACCCTTGTGCCAGTCGAAAAGGTGGTCTCCCGAATCTCCTGCAGTGTAGTCAAGAAGAACGGCAGGGCATTCAAACCATCAAGGGCGAGGTCCTGCGCGTGGACGGCGATACGCTTGTCGTTGAGCGATTTAATGGGCAGGAAGTGCAGTTGCCAGTCACCGCAGCCCTGAGAAACGGCCACGTATTCGAGCCAGGAGATTGGATTGAGGCGAAACTCGGTAAAGCGAACGGTGGTGTGACAAGCGTGCTGGCCATTCACGATATCAACAATAAAGAAACGGAAACGCAGGATAGCAGGTTGGCTAAACACTGAGGAGACCAGTGGGCACCGACTTTCAGGGATACGATGACGGGCAGACCGTTGCTTGGCACATCGAGTGATGGCGTTCAACTCGCGCTTACAACCCTGATAAGTCGGTGCGCTTGGGGGTAGGATAGTGAGGATTTCATATCTGGAAGTTTTCGCCAAAGAGTTCCGAATTTTCCCAACCAATCCCGGCGCACCAGTTGATAGACGCGAACCGTCGTGCGCTAAGCTCGCGAGTAGGCGCGATAGCAGACGGGGTGCAGATCTGCGTCGGGCCGATTCGCTTCGGGAAATCATAGCGCAATGGGATCATGGCATGGCCCACTCTGGTTGTTTGGTTGTGTGACTCAGGGGTTTCCTTTTTGGGCAGGATTTGAAATTGAGAAGACTCCCCCTTCCTTTCTTGGTGGGAGGGAGACGTGTGTGTGGCCGTAGGGCAGGAGGACTCCACTTAGACAGAGGTTGAGAATCTGGAATCCACGGCTTTAGAAATCCGATCGGTCTCAAGCAATTGCTTGGTCTACCTCAGACAATTTCATGGTCAACTACTGCCAGCTCGCGGCCAAGACCGTCTGCAAGGTGTTCCGCGTCGCTCTTCCCTTTCATGTTGTGATCTTTATCACTTCACGTCGGACAGGCTCACCGTTTTCCCGTTCTTCATGGCATAGGCGGCCCCAGGCCACACGAAGTGACCGCCGTTCGGGGTGTGGATCTGAATCCCGGTGAACAGGCCGTAATCGCTTCGCGTGGGATCGACAGTCAGCCGGATCATCCGTTCGAGTTCTTCGAGGATGACCGCATGAGCGATCCTGGTCAAAGACGGTAAATCCGGGACATCGCCATACCGGAGCTTGCCCAACAGATGTCGCTTGAGAAAACTTTGCTCTATATCATCAGGATCGGGCGCCAATTGGAGAGACCGACTCTCGAGTTCATGTTGAAACGCCATCAAGGCGCCGCAGGCATGGGAGGCCTTCTGGCGACCTGGACGAAAATAGACGCCGAATTCCCCGTGAGGCCCAATGGCAATATGCGGCAGGGCATAATACACAGATCGCTCTATGCCACCTTCATCAATAGGGGCATGCTGTTGGGCGGCCAAGAATCCGGTCTTGCCTAAAATGATCATTCCACCGAGACTGGAAAACATGAACACTTCTCCCCAGGTTTTCTCAATATCTTTCACCAGGGGCAAGGTGGCCTCGTCGCGGCAGACACACGCGAAGGCGATTGTATTCTCCACCAGAAATCCTTGTCTGTGCAGTTTCTCAAATGATCCGGCGACGAACCGGTCCTGTGGAATAGCCTCAGGAAACTCATTGGTCATGGACGTTTCCCAACTCATCGTTCCCCCATGCCTCAGACTGAACCCGGTACCTTGTTACCTGTTAAGGGAAGATCGATCTCATTATGGCGATTATCTGCTGATGCTGATACTGATTCGTTCCGGGAACGGTACCTTCGATTGCCTCCTCACTCACCGACCCACGTCTCGGTCACCTTGCGGGCGCCCAGCGCAGTGACGTTCACTTGCACACGTCTGATCAAGACTCTCATCCGTTCGAAGAATGGTCCGAGCGGTGTGGCAAGCCTAACAAACCGTTGGCTTCGGAGCAATGCCGAGCGCAGGGGATGCGTTTAGCTGTTCTGCATAGACAGGTCAATTCGTACTTTTTGCCCTCTTTTTAGTTTTGGCTCAACCAGAAGACTTTTCCCCGTTCTTTAAAAACGATAGTTGGATGCTCATTGACTCATCGTTCGAACCTACATGATCGCTTCCCTTCCAACAGAGTTCACAGGTTCGCAATGGGTGGAAATTGGTGAGCCAATTGTGCTCATTGTGTACTCAACTCCACCTTATATCTTTACTCTCTGATTCCGTGTAATCGCGTAACACATTTCACCCAGGGCGTGATAGACCGATCCAGCCGAGGTCGTCTGAGACCGAGGAGTAGCCAGGGTCGTCACGCCTTTATCCTGAATGAGCCCGAACAGTTGCACGGGGCTACAAGCCCGCATCATGCAAGGATGGGCCACCAAGGGAGGCGATCATGACACCTGCCCCATGGTTTGTCGGTATTGATGTCTCAAAGGCGCAGTTGGATATTGCCCTGCGGCCCGAAGGACAGTTCGTCGTACCCAATGATGAGACCGGGCATACCCACGTGGTCGAACGCCTGCGGACCTTCCCGGTTGCGTTGATCGTCTTGGAGGCGACCGGTGGTCTCGAGCTGCTACTCATCGGGGCGCTCGTCGCGTCGGGGTTGCCGGTCGTGGTTGCCAATGTACCTCTATCACTACTGATGGTCGAGCCAAATGGCCTAATCATCAGTATCCATAGTGGTAACGTCGCTGTCTGTCATTCCTGTTCACTTTCTGTCTCAGGAGTAGCCGGTAGGACTTCTGGTCCGAGGGTTGGGGGTTCAAGTCCCTCCGGGCGCACCACTCCATCGGCTGAAGCCGATGGATAGAATCATTGGAGTACTAGTAGCTTACAGCTGGCCTGTTTGGCCCTTTCGAGAGGGTCGTTCCCCCCAAAGGTGCATAGATTCCTCGTATCCCCCGCAGTACTCTTACAACAAAGAGCATGGTCAAGGGGGTGTCTGAATGGTGCTATGCTATAGGCAAGATCGCGTGAGACTTTCTAGCGAAAGGTTTCTCAGGCGTCGTCAGCGGTATGCCTGGACGAGGCATTGTCCCTGTTGTGGACGCTGGTTGACGAAGCAGGATCCCACGGCACCCTGGGTCTGTTCTTGTGGATGGCTGAGCGGATAAAAGCATAGTCACCAAGAGGAGGGGCTTACCATGAATCATGTAGTCCTCCACGACGTCCGAGCTGGTTTCTTTCTAATGGTGGGCTTGGCCATGTTGTCCTTCATTTGTGCTGTAGCGGCATTAAGTACCGTGATGCGTCCGGCTCGCTGGGCTGATCGAAAGGAGGCCCAATTCTAACTTGTTTTCTCACTGGTCCCCTCCTTCGTGATTGATCTAGCGGCGTAACTGCTTGCTTGTCTGATGCGGTCACCCTCAAGATCCACATCCAACAGACTGACAATTAAAGCGAAATGGCTACGAGCCGCAGGAGAGTCTCATCTTTTCATTCAGGTGCTATATTTCATGTACACGTGCGAATTGTTATTCAAAAAATGGGAGAATAATCATGATCGGAAGTTCAATGAAAATAGGTGTTGTGGCAGCGATAGGGCTTGTCCTGTTGGTTGGTCAGGGCTGTAGCATGAAATGGTTGCAGTCCGATGGAGAGACGGGAGCAGGGTCTGCGCAAAACGGTAGTTCAGGGAAAGGGCTAAGTGGTTTCTCTAAGAATCCCTCGGAAGAGCGTCTGGGGAAGGGCGGCGATATCGTATCACTTTCTCCCTCTGGGATGAGCGCCCGTCAGCGTGCTGAAATAACCAAAGAGGAAAAAGCGGCCATCGAGGCTGGCCTAAAGGACGTGTTTTTTGGATATGATCAGTGGATTCTTTCAGACGCCGGAATGGAGGCATTGAACCTCGATGCACAGTGGCTGAAGGATCATCCTGGAGCAGTGATGAAGGTCGAGGGTCATTGCGATGAACGGGGCACGTCCGACTACAACATCGTGCTGGGGGATAAGCGAGCCAAGGCTGCGCGCAGCTATCTGATCGAATCGGGCGTAGCCCCCAAGCAGGTAGCGATCGTGTCGTACGGCAAGGCGCGTCCTTTCTGCGAGGATCCTACTGAGTCCTGCTACCAGCAGAATCGCCGCGGACACGTATTGTTGAATATGAAGAAATAATCAAACGATCGGCGACACCAAAGAACCCTTGCGCCTCTAAAACAGGCTTGGGGTTCATTGTTTGATTGGAACTGATGCAAGCATGATTTTTATGAAGAATAAGCAGGATTTAAGTAAGAAGCATCCTCAGTCTCATACTATCAAAGAAGAGTTTCCTATAGAGAAACGCCAGCAACCACGTTTTACTTCACAGTTCAGGAGCACAATTTCAGGCGGGCAACGTGAAGGCCAAGGTCGGACGCTGGATCTCTCTGTTGGCGGCTGTATGATAGAGGCGGATTTTCCGGTCGCCGTGGGAGCTTCGTTTGAGTTCCGTATCTATGTCCCTGGGCTTGACTGGCCTTTGCGGATCGACGAAGCCCAAGTGCGGTGGGTCAAAGCCAATACATTTGGGATCCAGTTCATCAAGATTAAACCCGATGATGAGGAAAATCTCAAGCAGGTTATCGCCAGTCTAAACGAAGAAATTAAGACGTAGTCTTTCTCACCCACCGTTACTCCTTTAGAACCCAGATAGATCCAGACGGTTTGGCCACCTTGCCTACAATCCTTAGGCAGGAAGAACCTGTGCTTCTTGCTCGCGGAACTGTTTCACGGCTTCACGGTGCCTATGGTATAAGATAACAGTAGGCATGAAAGAACGTGGAACCATTCGCGACTCTTCTTCAAGCCATATAATCAGAGATTTACACGATGGGACACACCGTATCTCCAGCGCAGACTGGATATCGCATTGCAACCGTAGCCGGCGGTTGCTTTTGGTGCCTTGAAGCGGTCTATGACCAGATGAAAGGTGTGATAGCGGTCGAATCCGGCTATATAGGTGGTCAGGTCGATCATCCGACGTATGAAGCTGTCTGTAGCGGCAAGACTGGTCACGCGGAAGCGGTACGTATCACGTTCGACCCCAACGTCGTCAGCTATCGCGAATTGCTAGAAGTATTGTTTGTCATCCACGATCCTACGACACTCAATCGGCAGGGACATGATGCCGGGACTCAATACCGGTCGGCAATTTTTTATCATGGGCCTGAGCAGAAGCAGATTGCTGAGGAGGTGATCGCAGCCGTGACAAATGCGAAGCTCTATGCCAATCCGATCGTGACGGAGATCACTCCTGCCGGGATCTGGCACGAAGCCGAGTCTTATCACCAGGAATATTTTGTGCGGAATCCCTTTCAGGGTTACTGTACAGCCGTCGTCGGACCGAAAGTAGTCAAGTTCCGCAAACAGTTCATTTCGAAGTTGAAGGCCTAACCCTCTTGTGTCTTTCGAGCTGTCCCGAACATTGTGTCGATAGGAAAGTCTATCCTTCAACGAGGATGGACGTGAGATCGGAATGTATAGGATGGCGCGTGCTCGCATCAGTTCCAGGCCGCACGATGTGGGCGGTCCTGAATCCAGTCAGTGCTGCGGCATCTAGTTCGTGTTCCGTGTCCGACAGAAAGAGAATGTGATGGGGTGGCAGACCGATCTGTTCGCTGATCGTGCGGTAGCTGGATGCTGTCTTCTTCTCGCCGACACTGGTATCGAAAAAGTGTTCAAACAACGATGTCACATCTCCTGCGTTGGTGTGTGTGAAGAGGAGCTGCTGTGCCTGTTTCGAGCCGGATGAGTATATTCCGAGTCGGATGCCGCTCGTCCGCCATTGTGTTAATACCGGCAGGACATCACCATACAGTTCCGGTGCAAATGCCCGCTGTCGATAACCCTCATCCCAGATCACTCCTTGCAACGCCTTGAGGCAGGCCAATTTTCGATCCTGATCGATCCAGCCTGCGAGCATGACTGGCAACTCCTCGTACCTAGGACGTGTACCTGTTTCGTGCTCAATGGCATTCTGGCATTCTGTGGCCAATCGGAGTACATCGGGATCATGCCGACGTTCATGGAGAAAGCTTGTGAGACGTTGCTTTGCAAACGGGAAGAGAATATCACGGACAAAAGCCACCGAAATAAGAGTGCCTTCGATATCCATGAGAACGTATCGGACCATGGGGCGGCTACCAGCGATACCGTTGATCGATTCCAGAATTCGTATAGTGCGGTACCCAGCCGGCTTGATCGGTGAAGATGCGAATCGCACGTACCCTCGGAGGGTCGCCTAAGTCGAACCAGTGCTTTGTGTTGGCTGGGACCGAAATGAGATCGTCTTGCTCGCACAACAGGGCGAAGACTTCCTCGTCTGGTTCTTCCTTGTGAAACCAAAAAAATCCTTGGCCTTCAACAAAGACACGCACTTCATCCTCGGTGTGAGTGTGTTCTCTGAGGAATTTCTCTCTGATTCCGGCCAGATTCGGCGTATCCCCGTCTACATTGACGATATCCGCCGTCTGGTACCCCCCCTTTACCATGAGAGGCTTGAGCAGGGAGTCGTAGGCGGCGAGAACCTGCTCGTTCGTGGTTCCGGAGAGTAAGTTTTTGTCTATAGACCATCGATCATAGACGATGCCTCGCGCGTTCAGAAATTGCCGCACAGTCGATGGATCCCGCAGGGTTACGTTCTTATTTGGTATTCGCAGAGTGGCCATGCCGTGTCACCTCCCGTTGGCACTGGAGAAGATATTCCAAGACTTCAAGATGCCGTTTGGCTTCAAGCAGATCCTTGCCCCAGACATAGAGGCCATGTCCTGCCAGCAAGAATCCGTAGCATGCCCGCTCCGTCGAAAGGGATTGTTCCACTCGCGCCGACAATTCCTGCATATCCTGTGAGTTCGGATAGATCGGCAAGGAAATTTCTACTTCGTGGGTATCGATGCCGCTCAACCCTTTCAGCAATTCCCATCCAGAGAGCAGTACCTGTCCTTCGTCGCGAGCCAACTGCGAGAGCAACGCTGCTGGGAGCGAGTGCGTATGAAGCACGGCTCCGGCCCCCATCGTGTGATAGAGGAGCAAATGGAGAGGGGTTTCGGCTGAAGGTTTCAGTCCGCCTGCGTCAATAGGCCTGCCCTGTTGGTCGACGGCGAGGATGTGCTCGATTTCAATCGTGCTCTTGTCCACTCCTGAACTTGTAATCGCGCAATATGCGGGGGCGTGGTCTTCCGGTAACCTCACGCTATAATTTGTACTCGTAGCAGGAGCCCAGCCCATATGAGATGCCCAGCGGGCTGTTTGGACCAGTTGCTCAGCGACCATCTTGAAATCAGGATAGTGTGTCATGAACCTTACCCTGCCGACGAAAATTGGAAGTCCTGTATAGCGAATTACGGGCGTTCAACGCAATGGCGGACTCGCCAGGAGTTGCGCGATTTTGTGGCCAATATCCGGGCGCTCGCCAGATGTTGCCGATCTCATTTCATTCGGTTCGAAGTTGTAAGGCTCATGAGAGTGAGGCAGGGACTTGATCCAGCCAGGCGTCTTCCTGTCCCTCCAGTTGATCGGATGCGTGAAGACCCACGAAGTCAAACAGCCGTCGGTCCAGGAGCAGGGGCGGCGCCACGTTCGATAGGGCGGCGAACATGCTGTCTGTACAGCCAGGAGACCGCTGCTCCCATTCGCGTAAAAACTCCTTCACTTGTTTTCGCTTGAGATCTTCTTGTGAGCCGCAGAGATCGCAGGGAATAATGGGAAATGCGCGCAACTCCGCATACCTGGCCAGATCACTCTCCCGCACGGCGGACAGCGGGCGGATGACCACATGTCGGCCATCTTTCGAGCGTAGTTTTGGCGGCATCGTCTTAAGCTTGCCGGTATAGAACAAGTTCAGAAACAGGGTTTCAACAATGTCATCGCGGTGATGCCCCAATGCAATCTTGGTCGCGCCCAATTCCGTGGCGACGCGATAGAGGATGCCACGACGGAGTCGGGAGCAGAGGGAACAGGTGGTCTGTCCTTCGGGGATGAGTCGCTTGACAATTGAGTAGGTGTCTCGTTCTTCGATATGGAATGGTACCCCGATCTGTGAGAGATAGTCGGGAAGTACATGGGCTGGAAACCCGGGCTGTTTTTGATCCAAGTTTACCGCGACAAGGTCGAAGTGAATTGGAGCACGACGTTGTAAGACCAGCAATAAGTCGAGCAGTGCATAGCTGTCCTTCCCGCCCGATAGGCAGACCATGATCTTGTCGCCATCTTTGATGAGACCATATTCGCCAATGGTCTCCCCAGCAAGGCGAAGTAGCCTGGTTTGCAGCTGTTCCGTGGCTTCATTCAGTTTTACGGGAGGATGTGACGGGCTTGCCGAATGTGCCATAGGTTGGCATTCTACGTGGTCAGCCACGCGGCTGTCGATCTTCAACTGGGGGCACCATGGAGAAGGATGAGAATTGCTCCGGCGGGAAACTTCAGTCAGTCCTGTTCGTGTGTACGGGGAACATCTTTAGGAGTATGACGGCAGAATACGCACTCAAGGCGGGACTTGGCCTCAGTACATCCTGCGTCGTCAGCTCGGCCGGGATCGACGCCAAGCCTCAATCGGTGCATGACTGGGTCCAGATCCGATTGCGGGAGAAAGGAGCTGATATAACCAGACACGTTCAACGACAACTCACCAGGGAGTTGGTCGAGGGTGCCGACCTCGTCATTGCGATGGGGCGAAACCACCAAGCCTTCATTCGGGAAAAATTTAGACGAGACGTTTCCCTGTTTAATCAGATCTGTCTCGGCCACGACCAGCCGATTTTGGATTTGCATGAAGCGATACCGGATTGGGAAACTAACCCTGAGCGGGCCCGCGCCTATGTATGTTCGGTAATCGATAGCATCTGGGTCACAGCACCAGCCCTTCTTTCGCGCCTCCGTTAGCCAGGCTTTCCGGCATCTATTGCCTCTGCCGGTTCATTCTTGGACTCGATCGGACATTTTTTCTCCACTTAATTAGGGATAATCAACGGAATGGCCTCCTAAATCGAGGCTACGTCAACGCACATGCTATATTTTCCATAGTACTTCTTACAGGTTGATCGTGAGGAGCATGGTATCGATGCAACGATTACGGGCACAGGATGTGACAGCGTCTGACAACCATGATCACGAGCCGGAATGGGTCTCGTGGTCCAACGAGAAGCTTTTGAGCCTCCCCATGAGCCAACTCGGAGTCACGCTCAGCGGGGCATTCCTATCAGGACAGATCCAGCAACTCTATGCCGAACTCGAAGCCAGACAGCTCGTATTCCGTCCTCACTTTTGGTTGTCCAACGAATGGTTTACTCCGGATGGGGTGCCAGGGATTGCCGTGCCGTTTTATCTGGCCCATCCACGCCTCGCGAAACTTGAAATGGAACAGATGCTCGAGGTCGAGGGCGGGACCTCGGAATGGTGCATGCGTATTTTGCGGCATGAGGCCGGCCACGCCGTGGAAAATGCCTATCGGCTCCGCCGTCTCCGCCGCCGGCAACAGGTCTTTGGTCGCTCGTCCGATCCCTACCCAAAATATTACAGCCCCAGACCCTATAGTCGGAGCTTCGTGCGGCACCTCGATGTGTGGTATGCGCAAAGTCATCCGGACGAAGACTTTGCAGAAACCTTCGCGGTCTGGCTTACCCCAGATTCGATATGGACCGACCGCTACAAGGGATGGCCGGTACTCAAGAAGCTGCAGTATGTCAACGGGCTGATGGAAGGGCTGGCGGCTGTTCCACCCAAGGTGGTCACGAGTGAGGAGATCGATCCGCTGTCCGAACTGAAGAAGACCCTTCGCGAGCACTATGAGCGAAAGCGTAGGCACTATGGGGTTGAACGACCGTCATTGTACGATCCGGACTTAAAGCGACTTTTTTCCGATGCCCCTGCCTATGCCGATAAAATGAGCGCCGCCACCTTCTTGAACCGCTTTAGAAAAGAAGTGCGCCGCAAAGTCGCAGCCTGGACCGGCGAATATCAGTATACAATTGATCAGGTTCTGGAGGACATGATTCAGCGCTGCCGTCAGCTCCATCTGCGCCTGCCGTTCGCGGAAGAGCAGGCGAAATTGGATTTCACCATTTTGCTGACCGTCCACACGATGAACTACCTGCGCAGCGGGCGGCATAGGGTAGCGGTATGAAACGTCTCCGAATTCTCGTGTTGATGCACGAAGATCTGGTTCCTCCGGACCCTCTCAACGGGCAGGAGGTGACAGGAGCCGAGTGGAAGACGGAATACGATGTAGTCTCCACGCTCCGTAAGCTGGGACATGACGTCAAGCCGCTGGGGGTCAAGAGCGATCTCGGTGTGCTTCGATCCGCCATAGAAGACTGGAAGCCGCACATTGCCTTCAATCTGCTCGAAGAGTTTGATGGGGTGGCGGTGTACGACCAGAACGTCGTGTCCTATCTTGAACTGCTTCACATGCCCTATACCGGCTGTAACCCACGTGGGTTGATGCTGGCACGCGACAAAGTCCTCTCCAAGAAGCTGTTCTCATTCCATCGAATCCCATTCCCGGATTTCATGGTGGTGCAGCAGGGGCGGACGGTCAAACGGCCCAAGTGGCTGTCATTTCCTTTAATTGTCAAATCGGTGACCGAAGAGGCATCGCTCGGGATCTCTCAGGCGTCCATTGTCCAGGATGACGACAAACTCAAGGAGCGAGTCGAATTCATCCATACGAACGTGGGGACCGGCGCCCTCATCGAGCGGTATATCGAAGGACGTGAATTCTATGTCGGAGTGATGGGCAATGGGCATGTCCACGTCTTGCCGGTATGGGAGTTGATTATGGATAAGCTTCCGGATGACGCCCGCCGGATTGCGACAGAACGAGTCAAATGGAGTCGCACGTATCAAATCAAGTATGGGATTCGTTCAGGGGAAGCCAGGAATCTTCCTGAAGGGAAAGCCGAGGAGATTCAACATCTCGCGAAGCGAGTCTATCGTACACTCGGCTTGAGTGGCTATGCGCGCATCGACGTAAGAATGGACGCGGAGGGAAACGTGTACGTGCTGGAAGCCAATCCGAATCCACAAATCGCGCACGATGAAGACTTTTCTGATTCGGCAGAGAAAGCTGGATATACCTATAAAGATCTGTTGCAAGAACTGCTGAACATCGGACTTCGCTGGCGGCCGGCCAAAGCGGCCTAACTGCCACTTCTCACCACATCCTCAGATACTTCATTCGCGTATCAGAGAGCTGGACTCTCGCAAGGCTCCGCCGAAGTGCCTGCGCCTATGAATGCCAGGGTGAACACCGTGGCATTGACCGTTCCAGATGTGAATCCCAGGCCGCTCCCGAATCCCCAGCGCGGTTCGCCTGCTTGGGTGTGAGGTGCATCCATGACCGTGCCTGTGGCCAAGAGAGCCAACAGACTAGCGGCACAGGTCCATCGTGAAAATGTGGTGGCAATCTGCCCAATCATGGCGGCGGACTCTAGCACAGGAGGCAGGCTGGGACATGCTGCTTGAGCGCAATGGCAGCAGTAGAGTACTCTCTGCCATTGTGGACGAGGGAGGAGATGAGGTATGTCAGCCAACTCGATGACACCGAAGCAAGCAGCAGTGGCCCTGGTTGCAGCGATGCCGCTCGGCCTATCCGTTCAGCAGCTGGAGGAATATGGGATCGAGGCAACGACCGAGCAGGCTCAGGCGATCACGCAAGAAGTGCTCTCGCTGAACCTGTTTTGGATCTTCGCAGCCATCGAGGCGCACATCCCTCAGAAATATCAGTCCGCGTTGTTGGAATTCATCTTGGATACGATGAAAGCAGGATGGGGTACAACTGTTCCAGTCGGCTCAGCTTCCTGGGCCGCCTACCTCAACGACTGGGAGGACCGCCGCCGCCGGTATAATCGCTTGATTGAAGAAGGGGTAAGTCCGCTTGCGGTGAGTGCGGAAGCCGCTACGTTGATGGAGGAGAACCAATTAATCAGAGAAGCAGAACGGGGCAATCTATTGACCCTGCTGATCGATTTCGTGCCGGTCAACACCTACGGGCAGTTATTGGAAAATATCGGATAATTTCCTAACCTACCGAGACCTGTCAGAGGTAGCGGTGATCGACGACCTTCCCGGTCTTGTCCAATTCATAGAGCAGCGGCGCACCGGTTGGGACATTTAACTCCAGCACTTGCTCTCGAGAGAGTTGCTCCAACTCCATGATCAAGGCTCGTAAGCTGTTTCCATGCGCTGCGACGAGGATCGTGTCCCCTTTCAAAACATAGGGCTTGATGGTCTGTTCATAGTAGGGTAATACACGCTCCGCCGTGTCTTTCAGGCTTTCCCCTCCCGGCGGACGTACATCGTAACTCCGCCGCCAGATCTTCACCTGTGCCTCACCGTATTTTTTCACGGTCTCGTCCTTGTTCAATCCTTGGAGCTCGCCGTACATCCGTTCATTGAGGGCCTTGTCTTTCTCGATCGGGATACCGGTCTGGCCGATGGTGTCGAGCACCAGCCGCAACGTCTCATTCGCACGGGCCAACACGGAGGTAAAGGCCCGGTCAAACGTATAATCGCGCAATTTTTCGCCCGCGTCCTTCGCCTCCTGAATGCCGCGCGGAGACAGGGGCACATCCACCCAACCCGTGAAACGATTCTCCAAGTTCCATTGCGATTCGCCATGACGCAGCAAGATCAATCGAGCCATTGTGTGTTCCTCTCAAGCCTGAAGGGATTATTCACAGGCCAGAGCATACTGGAACAGGCGCTCAAGTCAAGCGGTCACTTTTGACAGACACCGGGAGTACCGGCTGGTTTATACGCTGCTTGCCGCAGTCGGTTTTGCCGGCTTCTCTAGCGGCCGTTCACCATCTGGCAACCCGTCCTGAAGCATTTTGAACATGGCTATTGCAAACAGCACGTACAAGGCGACTCCGATCCAGACCACATAAGGCTGGACGCCTCCACTTTCTTTTAGTACCTCATCCTGCTTCGCCGGATCGATCCCTGCGCTCTTCTTGATCTCACCGATACGTTCACGGCAGTGCCAGTAATACACATAATTCGCGGTCGCTCCGGCCATGATGCTCCAGACGAGACCCACGGTCATATCGCCGGTCAAGTAGGTCGAGATCATCGGACCGAGGGCGTAGACCGCCGCGTACACATACATTTTTCGGTAGAGAAACCAGAGGAAGGAAATATAGAGAAAGGCCGGCCAATTCCACGTTAGGGCGAACTTCGGTTCTTTCCCCAATCCAAACTTTTTAAAATGTTTCAGATATTGATCGGCGTAGGGGCCGATGAATTGGCGCCAGAGATGTTCATCAGGGTGGATTTCAGAGTGGGTGGTGGCGGTGGCGATTGGTGGTTCTGGTTCGACGGTCAGCAGCTGTCCGCATTGGTGGCAGAATTTTGCATCCTCCTTATTTTGCTGTTGGCACTGTGCGCAGAGTTTCATCTGTCCGAGAGTATCACAATAGAAAGAAGCGCCGCCTGGGTAAAGAAGCGTCATGACCGGGCCTCACACCCCCCGCCGCTCCTTCAAGTTGATTCCACCGACAAGCCTATGCTACTTTCCCTTGCTTTACGAAGGGATACGTCTGTCATGCCGACAGAAGAACTAAAGCAGGACGCCGCACGTTATCTGATGCAGACCTATACGCGTCAACCGCTCTCGATCGTGCGAGGACGTGGGACGAAGGTGTACGACCTTGAGGGGCGAGAGTACCTCGATTTCGTCGGCGGGATTGCGGTAAACGTCCTCGGGCATGGCCATCCGGATCTGGTTCAGGCGATCCAGCGCCAAGCTGCGCAGCTGATCCATACCTCCAACCTCTATTACACCGAACCGCAAGTGAAACTGGCGCAGATGCTGGTAGATCACTCGTTTGCCGACAAGGTGTTCTTTTGCAACAGCGGGGCGGAGGCGAATGAAGCGGCGATCAAGCTGGCCCGTCGGTATTCCCATGACAAGTATGGAGCTGGGCGGTTCGAGATCGTGACGATGAAGAACTCGTTCCACGGTCGGACGTTCGCGACATTAACGGCCACGGGCCAGGAGAAAGTGCAGAAGGACTACGAGCCGTTACTCCCAGGTTTTTGCCATGTCGCATTCAATAATCTGGAGGAGCTGGAGCAGGTCCGTGACCGACAAGACTGCGGCGATTCTGCTCGAGCCCATTCAGGGCGAGGGGGGTGTCTACGTCGCGGATCGCGAATATTTGAGGCAGGTAAGAAATCTGTGCTCACAAAAAGATGTGCTGTTGATGTTCGATGAAATACAGACCGGGATGGGACGCACTGGAACGCTGTTCGCTTACGAGCAATTGGGGGTGCAGCCGGACATCATGACCCTGGCGAAAGGGTTGGGGGGCGGCGTGCCCATCGGAGCCTGTCTCGCAACAGATTCTGTCGCGAAGGCCTTTTCGCCCGGCAGCCATGCCTCGACATTCGGCGGCAATCCGCTCGCTTGCGCGGCTGGTTTGGCCGTGTGCCGGCTCTGCTGGAAGGCCACGTGCTCGATCATGCGCGCCTAATGGGAGAGTATTTTGCAAAGGGATTATCCGACTGTAAAGCAGCGACACCGGGTGGTGCGAGAGGTGCGTGGCCTCGGGCTCTTGCAGGGGATGGAAGCTCGATATGGATGGGAAGACCATCGTGAGCGAATGTTTGGCACGAGGCATTCTGATCAATGGGACCGGCGAACGTGTGCTGCGATTCGTGCCGCCCCTCATCATCACCCGGTTGGAAATCGATCGATTGCTCGATACGCTTGGCGAGATTTTCATCAAGCAAGCGGTGTAAGGCGTATGTACGCCGAATGGACACAACCGGAATGACCACACGAGCGACAGGAATGCGAGCCGGAAAAAAGATTTTCTGGATGTGGCGGCCATCAGCAAGGCAGAGGTGGAGCGTTTACTGGCGTCGGCGGCTTTGTTGAAAGATAAGCAGCGGCGCGGGGTTCTTCATTCACTGCTTCCTGGGAAGACGCTGGGGCTTCTGTTCCAGAAACCATCGACGCGCACGAGAGTGTCCTTCGAGGCGGGGATGAACCAGTTGGGCGGCCACGCTCTGGTCCTGCCCATGGCCGACATTCAGCTCTCACGTGGAGAAAGTGTCGCCGATACGGCGCGTGTGTTGTCGCGCTATCTCGACGCGATCGTCATCCGCACCTATGACCACGCGATTGTAGAGGAATGGGCGAGGGAAGCGACGATGCCGGTGATCAATGGGCTGACCGACCTGAGTCATCCCTGCCAGGCCCTCTCAGACCTCTTGACCATTCGCGAGAAGAAGGGTCGGTTGAAGGGAATCAAGATCGCCTATATCGGCGACGGCAACAATGTGGCGAATTCCCTGATCGAGGCGGCGGCGAAGATGGGGATGACCATCACCCTCGGTTGTCCGGTGGGATATCAACCGGAGCAACATGTTGTGGACAGGGCCAGGGTCGAGGCCGCAAAAACCGGCGCGGTAATCGAGATCGGTCAGGATCCCCATGTCGCGGCGAAGGAAGCGGATGTTATCTATACCGACGTCTGGATCAGTATGGGCCGCGAGCGGGAGCATGCGCGACGATTAAAGGTCTTGTCTCCGTATCAAGTGAACAGCCGCCTGTTACATCGCGCTAAGCCTGATGCGATCGTCATGCACTGTTTGCCAGCCCACCGGGGTGAAGAAATCAGCGCCGATGTGCTGGATGGTCCGCAGTCGGTCGTCATCGACCAGGCGGAGAACCGCCTCCATATGCAGAAGGCCATCTTAACGAACTTATTAGGAAAAAGGAGCCGAACGAGACAATGAGTCGTGTCATCAAGAAAGTGGTGCTTGCCTATTCAGGCGGACTCGATACGTCCGTGATTTTGAAGTGGTTACAGGAAACCTATGACTGTGAGGTTATCGCATTCTGCGCCGATCTTGGACAAGGCGAAGATCTGCAAGCAATCAAGGCAAAGGCGCAAAAGCTCGGCGTGAAAAAGGTCTATGTCGAGGATCTGCGCGAGACCTTTGTGAAGGACTATGTCTTTCCGATGTTGCGAGGCAACGCCGTATACGAAGGCTGTTATCTGCTCGGAACCTCGATTGCGCGGCCCCTCATCGCGCGGCGTCAGGCTGAGATCGCGCTCAAAGAAGGCGCCGAGGCGGTGTCGCATGGTTCAACCGGAAAGGGCAACGATCAAGTGCGGTTTGAGTTGACCTATACGGCACTGGCGCCGAATCTCAAGATCATCGCGCCTTGGCGTGAATGGACGATGCGGTCGCGGCGCGAATTGATTGAGTATGCCGATCGGCACGGCATTCCCGTGACGGCGACGAAAGCCAAGCCCTATAGCATGGATCTGAATTTGTTCCATGTGAGTTATGAGGGCGGTATTCTCGAAGATCCTTGGGAGTCGCCGCCGGATGAAATATTTCAAATGACGGTGTCGCCGGAGCAGGCGCCGAACAAGCCGCTCGAAGTCGAGATTGGCTACGAGGCGGGTAATCCGGTGGCCGTCGACGGCAAGAAGATGAGCCCGGCGACGCTGTTGGCGCACCTCAACAAGCTGGGTGGCGCGCATGGAATCGGACGTGTCGATCTGGTGGAGAATCGTTACGTTGGGATGAAATCTCGCGGGGTCTATGAAACTCCGGGCGGGACGATCCTCCATGTGGCGCATCGCGGACTCGAATCGTTGACGATGGATCGCGAGGTGCTGCACTTCAGGGACAGTTTGATCCCACGTTTCGCCGAGCTGATATACAACGGTTATTGGTTCAGCCCAGAGCGAGAGGTGATCCAGGCCTCGATCGATGCGGCACAGAAGGATGTGACCGGCACGGCTCGGGTGAAGCTCTATAAGGGGAGTTGCACGTTGGCCGGGCGCAAGTCGAAGAATTCGCTCTATCGTCTCGATATCGCCACGTTTGAAGAGGACGAAGTCTATAACCAGAAAGATGCCGAGGGTTTCATTCGGTTGAACGCGTTGCGGCTGAAAATCAGAGCCCAAAGAAAGAAGGCCTCCTCCTAATGGCACGAGCTACTGGCCGCAGCGCTGCCGCGTCGGAAGGCGGAAAAGCGTGGGGCGGGCGGTTCAGACACAAGACGAACCGGTTGGTGGAATCGTTCACCGTATCGGTGGCGGTCGATCGCCGGCTCTATGCCTATGACATTCAGGGCAGCATCGCCCATTGCAAGACGTTGGGGAAGGCGCGTGTGTTGACCGCCTCTGAAACCAGGACGATCGTGCGGGGCCTGGAATCGGTGAAGACGGAACTGGATCGTGGCCGCTTTCGTTTCACCCCTCAGGATGAAGACATTCACATGTCGATTGAGCGTCGGCTGACCGAACTGATCGGTCCGCTCGGCGGCAAGGTGCACACGGGCCGGAGTCGGAACGACCAGGTCGCGCTGGATGTCCGGCTCTATTTGCGGGATCACCTCAGTCAGCTCGTGGCGCATTTGGTAAAATTTCAGCGAGTCTTGGTGGCGAAGGGGAAGGCGAATCGAACGGTCGCCATGCCGGGCTATACACATCTCCAGCGCGCCCAGCCGGTGCTGTTGGCGCATCATCTTTTGGCCTATGTGGAAATGATCGAGCGGGACAAGGGGCGATTTCGCGATGCATCGGTGCGTTTGAATGTCATGCCGTTGGGGTCCGGCGCGCTCGCGGGGACGAACTACCCAGTCGATCGCCGGTTCACCGCCGGGCTGCTGGGTTTCCCTTCCGTGACGCAAAACAGTCTCGATGCTGTGTCCGATAGAGATTTCATGATCGAGGTGGCCTCGGCGCTGTCGATTACGATGATGCACCTGTCTCGGCTTAGCGAAGAATTAATTCTCTGGTCGTCCCAGGAGTTCCAATTCGTCGAGCTTCCCGATGCCTTCTGTACCGGTAGCAGCATGATGCCGCAGAAGAAAAATCCCGATGTGCCGGAATTGGTGCGAGGTAAGACAGGGCGGGTCTATGGCCATTTGATCAATCTGTTGACGATGCTCAAGGCTCTCCCCTTGAGTTATAATCGAGATCTTCAGGAAGATAAGCCGGCGCTTTTCGATGCCCTCGATACGGTCACCGCATCGGTAGAAATCTTGACGGAACTGATGCGTCGACTCACCGTGAACCGGGATGTTCTCAAACAGGCAGTTCAGGGCGGCGGAATATTGGCCACAGAGGTGGCGGACTATCTTGTGACCCGAGGGGTACCGTTTCGCGAAGCGCACGCGATCACGGGTCGATTGGTGCGGGCCGCATTGGATCAAGACCGTGAACTCACGGGCTTCTCGCTCGAGGAGCTGCGGACATTTTCCGAGCGAATTGAGAAGAGCCTGTTCGCTCGGTTGACGGTCACTGCCGCCATCGATCGGAAGTCTCAGATCGGCGGAACTGCCCGAGCGAGAGTGGAACAGCGCATTAAAGAACTTGAGCGGATGTTCTCATGACGGTGCGGAGGCCGAAGGCGATGTCTGTCGTGGCGGGTGTGACGATGGGTACGTTGGTGGCCTGCGGGGTCGTGGGGTCGCCGATTCCTCCTGAAATGGTCGGTGTGACTCCGACCATTGAGCGGCAAAAGAAATTGGAGGCGCTCGAAAAGAAGAAGCAAGCGGCCGCCGCGGCAGACGAATCAACCGAACCACAACCGGACGTAATGTTGCAGGAGCAAGATGTGGATCTCCCCTCGTTGCAACCGGTGGGAACCCGGTAATGTTGAGGCCGTCATTTGCTGGACCTATGTGGCCTGATAAAGCTATACTATCAAGCTGTTTGAATGGTTGTGCCGGAAGGGCGTAGGGGTCTTGCCCCTATTGAGGCCGAGTACGCGGAGTCGCGAGCTCGCTCCGACGAAAATTCACGTCCTGAGCGCGGTCGAAGGGACGGCGTGAGACGATCACCAGCACACCGTAGAACATTTCAACGAATGTATTGACAATCTCAGCTGGATTGAGGTGAGGAGGGTCAATTCATGGAGCTTATTCAGCCAGTTCGGCAGACTCAGATCATTGGGCCGGCGACAACGATCAAGCACGCATCAGGCAAACGGCTGTTGCTGGTCGATCCCTACCCGCGCAATAACCCCTATCGGTTGACTGCTTCGGAGCGTCGCGCGGTATGGTTTCCCAAGCTGAGCTTGCCGGTGATCGCCGCATACACGCCGGCGAACTGGGAGGTAAGTCTGGTTGATGAAGCGGTTCAAGATATCGACTTCGACTATCCCTGTGACATGGTCGGCCTCTCCATCATGACCACCTATGCTCCGCGCGCTTACGAGATCGCAACGGAATTTCGCAAGCGAGGCAAGACAATCGTCATGGGGGGCGTCCATCCCACCTACTGCCCTGACGAGGCGCTTCGATATGCCGACGCGATTGTCTGTGGAGAAGCCGAGGATCTCTGGCCGCAGTTGGTTGCGGACTATGAGGCTGGGAAGATGCAGCGCATGTATAAGATGACATCGTTCCCCTCTCTGGAGAATTACAAAAGTCCTCGTGTCGAGCTGCTAAGCCCCGACTCGTACATGACGAGACAGTGTAGTTTCACGACCCGCGGATGCCATTTCGACTGCGAGTTCTGTAGCGTGTCCCCGTTTAACGGAAAGACCACGCGGCGCAGGCCAGTGAAGGAAGTGGTCACGGAGCTTCGGAATGTTCAACGATGGATTCGCAGTGAGTTGGTCGAGCGTTTGCGCGACGAGCCGATGTGGAACGCCTTTGTCACCGCGCTTCGTATTCGGGTGGGGATCGAGGACGGCAGCATTGTCGCGTTTGTCGATGACTTGCACAACAGCAACCGGGCCTATTGTCGTGAGCTCTGGGCCGCGCTGAAACCGCTCAAGATTAAATGGGGCTGCCAATCCACGATGTTCCTCGCCGACGACGAGGAGATGGTCAAGCTTGCGGCCGAGAGCGGCTGCGTGTCGGTCTTCGTCGGGATGGAATCGCTTGATGAAGATGCATTGGATGAAACGAACAAGCCATTTAACAGGGTTCTGAAGTTCGCCAAGGAGATCAAGATGTTCCATGATTACGGGATCATGGTGAATCCCGGGATCGTGTTCGGATTCGACAGCGACGATGTGACCGTGTTTGAACGGGCCGTCGATTTCTTGACAAAGAACCAGGTGGAATTGGCGTACTTTAACGTGTTGACACCTCTGCCTGGAACGCAGTTGTTCGACCGCTTAGAAAAGGCCGGTCGTATCTTCGATAAGGACTGGGCAAAGTACGACGGCAAGCACGTGGTGTTCCAGCCGAGCCGGATGACGATCGAGCAACTACAAGACGGCTTCCACTGGGCCAATCATGAGTTCTATTCGATCTCTTCAATCTGGAAGCGGCTGTCGGGCACGAGCCAACGGCTCATTCCGCGATTGGAGATGAATCGGGAGTTTCGGAAGTTGGTCAAGCGAACCTGCCCTAAAGCGTCCCTGTCGCCGCTCGCGGGGGTGTTGAAGAATCTCCAAGCGAAGCTTCCGGTGTTGGACAAGGAGCAATTGATTCCTAGCGCGCTGCATGCACTGAAGCAGGCGTTAGATCCGAACGCGCTCTCGGCACAACAATTGATATTCCAGATCAAGGCCAAGCGGCATGACAAGTTTGCCGCGTTGTTCGTGGATCTTGACGGTACCCTCGATCGTCTGAATGCCTTGGAATTGATTAAGCGGATCAAGGAAGCGGCCAATCAGGCACGCATGGACATCATCGTCAACTTCGAACACCTCAAGCTGGCAACGCCAGACGCCCTCAAAGCGTTGGTGGATTCAGACGCAATGAAGGTAGCAATTCCGAATGTGAAGGTCCGCTATCGTAAATTCAAGGATGCATTCGAGGCCTCATTGCAGGGTTTCCCGCTTGCAGGCATCGAGCATCTCAACGAAGATTTGCAGGATGCATAACTTTGAGTATCGACACGGTGAACTTTATTGCGAGCAGGTGCCGGTCAGCCGGATCGCGAAGGAGGTCGGCACGCCGTGTTATGTTTACAGCTACGCAACCCTCGTTCGTCATTACCGGGTCTATGATGGGGCCTTCAAGAGTATCCCCCATGTGATTGCCTTCGCTATGAAGGCAAATTCCAATATCGCGATCCTCCGCCTCATGGCCAAGGAGGGGAGCGGGGTGGATATTGTGTCTGGCGGGGAGCTCTTTCGGGCGCTCAAGGCGGGCGTTCCTCCTTCAAAGATCGTCTTCGCGGGCGTCGGCAAGAGCGCGGAGGAGATTCGCGAGGCCTTGAAGGCCGACGTACTCATGTTCAACGTCGAGTCCTCGGCCGAGCTGCAGGCGCTTAATGAGGTGGCCGCCTCCGTCGGGACCAAGGCGAGAGTCGCGCTCCGCATCAATCCCGACATCGATCCGAAAACGCACCCCTACATTTCGACAGGTCTCAAGAAGAGCAAGTTTGGGATCGCTGCCGATCGGGCTCTCGAAGAATTCACGCTGGCTTCCTCGCTCGCCAACATCGATGTCGTCGGGGTTCATAAGCATATTGGGTCGCAGTTGACGGAAGTCGCGCCGTTCGTCGAGGCCGTGAAGAAGGTGGTGAAGCTGGTCGGAGCCTTGAAGGATCAGGGCCTCAACATCCGGTACGTGAATATCGGTGGCGGCCTCGGCATTACCTACTCGGATGAAACGCCGCCGTTACCACAAGATTTGGCGGATGCCGTGTCGCCGTTGCTGAAAGATTTGAATGTCACCCTCATCATGGAACCGGGACGCGTCATCGTAGGCAACGCCGGCATTCTTGTGACGAAAGTGTTGTATCGGAAGGACGGCGAAGCCAAACGGTTTATTATCGTCGATGCGGCGATGAACGACCTGATCAGGCCAAGCCTCTACGGGGCCTATCACGAGATTCGTCCCTTATCACAGGCGGTGCTGCAGCGGCCCAAGCATCAGGTGGATGTTGTGGGTCCGGTCTGTGAGTCCGGCGATTTTCTGGCGAAGGACCGGTCACTGCCGGAGGTCAACCCGGGTGACATGCTGGCGGTGATGAGTGCGGGGGCCTATGGATTTGTGATGGCTTCCAATTATAATTCAAGACCGCGGGTGCCGGAAGTCCTGATCAAGGACGGGGAGATCCACGTCATCAAGACTAGAGAGACATACGACGACTTGGTGAAGGGCGAAACGATCCCGGCATTTCTTGAGTAAGAAGCGAGCGTAGTGGAAGCGTTTTCTGTGAGGGAGACAGTATGTTTACAGGCGCATTGATTGCCATTGTGACTCCGTTCCGGAACGGCAAAGTCGACGAGCAGGCCTTCGGCGACCTTATAGAGTGGCAAATTGCCAGCGGGACGAGCGGGATTGTGCCCTGCGGCACGACCGGCGAATCCGCTACTCTCTCGCACCAGGAACACCACCGCGTGGTTGAGTTGACTGTCGAGGTGGTCAATCGGCGCATCCCTGTGATTGCCGGGGCTGGCTCCAACAGCACGGCAGAAGCGGTGTCACTCACGCAACATGCCAAGCAGGCGGGGGCCGATGGAGCGCTGCTCATTACGCCGTACTATAACAAGCCGACACAAGAGGGATTGTACCGGCATTACAAAACAATCGCGGAGTCCGTGGATCTTCCGCAGATTCTGTATAACATTCCGGGGCGGACTGGCGTGAATATGCTGCCGTCCACTGTCGCAAGGCTTTGTGGATTACAGAACATTGTCGGAATCAAAGAGGGTAGCGGATCAGTCCAGCAGGCTTCTGAGATTGCGAGTACTTGTGGTGACCGGATGACAGTCCTTGCCGGCGATGACGCTCTGACATTGCCCATGATGGCAGTCGGAGGAAAAGGGGTCATCAGCGTCACGTCAAATATCGTCCCATCCGAGATGGCTCAATTGGTCAAGGCCTTCTTGAGTGGACGCATTGAAGAGGCGCGCCGGATTCACTTCGCATTGTCGCCGCTTTTCACCGCGCTCTTTTACGAGACCAATCCGATTCCGGTAAAAACCGCGTTAGGCATGATGGGAAAAATCGATCCGGAGTTACGGCTGCCGCTCTGCGCCATGGCGACCGAGACAAAGAACCAACTTGCAAAGGCCTTAAAGGACGCAGGCCTCGTCTAGAACCTAGGCGGTCGTAGCTCAGGTACTCATTCTATGATCAACGTCATTGTCGCAGGGGCAGCCGGTCGCATGGGCTGTCGTCTGGTTGCGCTTATCAAAGACTCGACCACCCTGATGTTGACCGGTGCCATTGAAGGGAAGGGTCATCACGCCGTGGGTGACGATGCCGGGGAAACAGCGGGCTGTGGCCGCGCAGGCATTTCGATCACCGATGATTTCGCGGCGCTCCTCGACAGAGGCGAAGTGGTTGTCGACTTCTCCGCTCCTGAAGCGACCCTGGATCATTTACGCACGGCGGCGCAATATCGGCGAGCCATGGTAATCGGCACGACGGGGTTTTCCACTCCTCAGCTCGAAGAGCTGAAATCGCTGGCCTGCCAAGTTCCCTGCGTGTTGTCCCCCAACATGAGCGTGGGTATCAATCTGATCTATAAGGTCATTAGTGAGATGGCGAAAACGCTGGGGGACGACTACGACATTGAAGTGATTGAAGCCCATCATCGCCTAAAAAAAGATGCCCCGAGCGGGACGGCGCTCAAGATTGCGGAGGTCTTGGCGAAAGCCGTGAGTCGCGATCTGGATCAGGTCGGCGTCTATGCCAGAAAAGGTCTTATCGGGGAACGAAAGAAGGGTGAGATCGGGATTCAAACGATCCGTGCCGGAGACATTGTCGGCGACCACACGATCCTCTTCGGTGGAATGGGTGAACGTATCGAAGTGACGCATCGAGCGAGTAGCCGAGATACCTTCGCGGGAGGCGCCCTGCGTGCCGCTCGATGGGTGGTTCGGCAGCCACCAGGCCTGTATGACATGATGGATGTGTTAGGACTAAAAGCATAGGCATATTGTAAGTTACATTTCAATGACTTGTATTTATAAAAAGTAAGTGTGTAACGAGTGTGTCACTCTCATTCATTATTCTCACCGTTCCCGTCCTGACTAATACTTTAGCATTTGCCACACCGCACAGTATCCTCAAGCCCCTTCGCAGAGCCTCTACGCGCCGCTCCAATCGCCAACGCGAGGTCTATCTCTGACAGACTTCAGTAGATGATTTAGACAGCTTGCTGCTGCGAACAGGGCACTATTCTGGTGGGGAAGGACACGACTCGAACCCACAGCAACGTCATAGTTTTCTGCTTGAGTATCTACTCAGCAATGCGAACAATCCGTTATTCCTTGACGGTCCAAGGCACTAGGGCGAAAGTGGTTTATGCGTGCCGTATTCGTCATGATTCTCCTCGCTGCATTCGTTCTCCCCTCTGGGTATGCGTTAGGCTCCCCGCCGAGCGACATTTCAGCAAAAGGCTTACGAGCACTACAAACACAGGCAGTCCGAGGGAATGCGGAGGCACAGGTCAAGCTCGGGTCGCTGTATTACGAAGGAGGTGGTGTCCCGCAGGACTATGCCAAGGCACGGGTGTGGTTTGGGAAAGCAGCAGCCCGAGGCAATCCAAAGGCACAGTTCAAACTTGCTACGCTCTATGTCTTTGGAGAAGGCGTGCCGAAGGACTATACGAAAGCACGAGGATGGTATGAGAAAGCGGCAGCTCAGGGGGACGCAGAGGCGCAATTCTTCCTCGCAGTCCTGCACTACAAGGGATATGGCGTTCAGCGGGATTACGGACAATCGAAGCTATGGTTAGAAAAAGCGGCAGCCCAGGGACATCCGATGGCACAGCACAACCTCGGGGGTCTATATGTCCAGGGACACGGCGTCCCACAGGACTTTGCCCAAGCGACGAAGTGGTACGAGAAGTCGGCAGCCCAGGGCATCGCGTCAGCGCAGGTCAACCTCGGGGAGATCTATTCATCTGGCGGGAATGGCGTGCCGCAGGACTATGCGAAAGCACGAGGATGGTATGAGAAAGCGGCAGCCCAGGGGGGCGCAGAGGGGCAGCGAATGCTCGGGAATCTGTATCTCGATGGACACGGGGTGCCACAGAATTACGTCGAGGCGAGGCAGTGGTTTGAGAAAGCCGCCGCGCAGGGGGATGCGAAGGCGCAGAACAACCTCGGGACGCTGTACGGCTTAGGGCGGGGCGTGCAGCGGAACTATGTGCGGGCATACATGTGGTGGAGTCTTTCAGTAGCTCACTCGATGGGTGAGGACCAGAAATTAGCAGCAGAAAATCTAGATATTGTCGCCCGCAGGCTGACTCCAGGGGAGATAGCAGAAGCCCAGCGACTCGTGCAACAGTGTGAGGCACGGCAGTTCAAAGGTTGCTGAGAAAGGTCCGCCGAAATCTCATTTTTACCGCACCGCCTGCGCCGCACTCCCAGTAGACACGCCGACACTCTTCGCAAGCGCCCATAACGACCATCCCATGCCCCCTGATTGTGTCATTGACGGTCTCTGGGTTCCGCCCCCATACTGCGTTCCCATGCGCGTCCTCTCCGCCATAACGATTTTGGCTGCATTTCTTTTCTCCTCTGGATATGCGTCAGCTTCCCCACCGATCAACATTTCAGCAGATGAACTGCAAATGCTGCGCACACGGGCAGCCCAAGGCAACGCATTGGCGCAGAACAACCTCGGGCTACTGTATGACCTCGGGGATGGGGTGCCCCAGGATTATGTGGTCGCGCGGCAGTGGTACGAACAAGCCGCCGCACAGAATCACGCGGCAGCACAGTTTAACCTCGGTCTGCTCTATGCCAATGGACATGGGGTGCCTCAGGATTACATAATGGCACGAGAGTGGTACGAAAAAGCCGCCGCGCAGGGAAGAGCGAATGCGTCGTACATCCTTGGTGAAATGTATGCCCATGGACAGGGCGTCCCGCAAGATTTCCCGAAGGCGCGACAGTGGTATGAGAAAGCGGCAGCCCAGGGCAGCGCGGATGCGCGGGGATGGTACGAGAAAGCGGCGGCGCAAGGGAACACGAATGCGCAGTTCTACCTCGGTTCGCTGTATGAAAAGGGAGACGGCGTCCCACGGAATTACACGGAAGCGACGAAGTGGTACGAGAAAGCGGCAGCTCAGGGGAACGCGGATGCGCAGTTCAGCCTCGCATTGCGATATGCCCAGGGATATAGCGTGCCGCAGGACTATGCGAAGGCGCGACAGTGGTACGAGAAAGCCGCAGCCCAGGGCTATGCTGGGGCGCAGTTCAAGCTCGGGCAGCTGTATCACTTTGCGCTCGGCGTGCCACAGAACTATGAGGAAGCGACGAAGTGGTACGAGAAAGCGGCAGCGAAGCGGGACGCGGATGCACAGTTCAGCCTCGGGCTCATGTATGCCACTGGAGACGGCGTGCCGAAGGACGATGTGAGGGCATATATATGGTACACACTTGCAGTCGCCCACTCGACGGGTAACAAGCAGAAGTCCATAGCAACCAATCGAGATGGGGCACTCACACGCCGCATGACACCCGCACAGATTGCAGAAGCCCAGCGACTCGCGCAACAGTGCCAGGCGCAGGGGCTCACGGGATGCTGAGTAGGCTCCATCGAAGCCTCATCTTTACCCCAGTACCCGCACCACCCCGCGCAATAAACACGCCAACACTCTTTGCAATCATCCGTAGCGACCAACTCTTGCCCCTCCACAAAGTGCCGCGAAGCCGCTCCAAGTTTCATTTGACCGCCCCCTTCAAACGGAGCACACTGCCTCAGTTCCTACGATCTCTTACAAAGGCATTACAATGACACGACTCTTACCTTCTATAGGTACTGCACTCTTGCTGACTGCTGGTACGGTGTGGGCAGGTCCACTGGAAGATGCTACGGCTGCAAATAAACGCGGTGACTACGCGACTGCGTTGAAAACATTTCAATCGCTTGCAGCCCAAGGGAATGCGGAGGCGCAGACCAACCTCGGGATGCTGTATGCCAATGGACAAGGCGTGCCGCAGGATTATTCGCAAGCGCGTCAGTGGTACGAGAAAGCCGCTGCTCAGGGTCACGCGCTCGCGCAGAACAACCTCGCGGAAATGTATTACGCGGGACTGGGCGTACCACAGGACGATGTGCGGGCGTATATGTGGGTGAACCTTGCAGCCGCAGACATGACGGGTGACGAGCAGAAGCAAGCGGTAGAAAATCGAGATGATGTCGCACGCCGCATGACTCCCTCGCAGATTGCAGAAGCCAATCAACTTGCACAACAGTGTCGGTCAAGGAAGTTCAAGGGCTGCTGAGTTGGGGGTTACCGCTCTCTCTTTACCGCAACCCCTGCGCCACACTCGCAGTAGACACGCCGACACTCTTAGCAATCATCCATAGCGACCAGACCATGCCCCCCATTGTGTCCATTGACGCTCTCAGAGGTCCGCGCCCATACTGCGCTCCCATGCGTTCTCTTTCCGTCATAATTCTCCTCATCGCACTCATTCTCTCCTCTGGATGTGCAACTGTTTCCCCACCGATCGACACTTCATTAGAAGACATACAAACGCTGCAAACACAGGCAGTCCAGGGTGTCGCGGAAGCGCAGACCACCCTCGGGTTGCTGTATTACAATGGACAGGGTGTGCCACAGGACTATGCGGCAGCACGGCAGTGGTGGGAGAAAGCCGCAGTACAAGGTTACGCGGAAGCACAGAATAATCTTGGTGTGCTTTATGCCAAGGGACAAGGCGTGCCGAAAGATTACACGACGGCACGGCAGTGGTACGAGAAAGCGGCTGCTCAGGGGTATGCGACGGCGCAGGTCTCACTCGGAGTGCAGTATGACAGGGGGCGAGGCGTGCCACAGGACTATGCGAAAGCGCATGAATGGTATGAAAAAGCGGCTGCCCAGGGGGACGCAGATGCGCAATTCGGTCTCGGGGTGCTGTATGACTTCGGGCGGGGCACGTCGCAAGACTACGCGGCAGCGCGGCAGTGGTTCGAGAAAGCCGCTGCACAGGGGCACACGAGGGCGCAGAACAGCCTCGGGGTGCTGTATAACTTCGGGCAGGGTGTGCCACAGGATTACGCGACAGCGCGGCAGTGGTGGGAGAAAGCCGCCGCGCAGGGCTACGTGAAAGCGCAAAACAACCTCGGGTGGATGTATGACAACGGACATGGCGTGCCGCAGGACTATGTGCGTGCATACATGTGGTACAACCTCGCAGCTGCACACTCGATGGACGATGAGCAGAATCCTGCACCAAACAATCGAGACGTGGTCGCACGCCGCATGACACCCGCACAGATTGCAGAAGCCCAGCGACTCTCGCAACAGTGTCAAGCAAGGCAGTTCAAGGGCTGCTGAGGTACTTTAATGCTGCTGCTTTCGCTCTTCCTCCGTTGCAGCCACACCTCACAAGCCTCCTTGTTGATGATCTATTCAGCAAAGCGAACAATCCGCTAATCCTTGACGGTCTAAGATACTAGGGCGATAGTGTTTTATGTGCGCCCTATTCGTCATAGTCCTTCTCAGTGCACTCGTTCTCCCCTCTGGGCATGCGTCAGGTTCCCCACCGAGCGACGTTTCACCAGAAGACCTTCAAAGGATGAAAACACAGGCAGCCCAGGGCTACGCGCTGGCGCAGCACGCCCTCGGGGCACTGTATTACCTTGGACGGGGTGTGCCGCAAGACTATGCGAAAGCGCGAGGATGGTTTGAAAAAACTGCAACCCAGGGCTACGCGAAGGCGCAGTTTACCCTTGGGTTGTTGTTCGCCGAAGGAGAGGGTGTGCCGCAGGACTATGTCAAAGCGCGGCAGTGGTGGGAAAAAGCGGCAGCCCAGGAGGATGCAGAGGCGCAGGACCACCTTGGGTTTTTGTATGCCAAGGGGAAGGGTGTGCCGCAGGACTATGCCCAAGCGGCGAAGTGGATCCAGAAAGCGGCAGCCCAGGGGAATGCGTTGGCACAGTCCAATCTCGGGGTGCTGTATCGCGACGGACAGGGTGTGCCACAAGACTATACGACAGCGCGGCAGTGGTTTGAAAAAGCTGCTGCCCAGGGGGACGAGGGCGCACTGTTCCGCCTCGGGGGGTTGTATTACTTCGGATTGGGTGTCAAACAAGACTATCCGACGGCGCGACAATGGTTGGAGAAGGGAGCAGCCCTGGGAGACGCGGAGGCACAGGACCACCTCGGGACCCTGTATGCCTTTGGACAGGGTGTCACGCAAGACTATGCGAAAGCGCGAGGATGGTTTGAGAAAGCGGCAGCCCAGGAGGATGCAATGGCGCAGTACAACCTTGGGTCGCTCTATGCCCTTGGGAAAGGTGTCCCGCAGGATTACGAGACGGCGCGACAGTGGTGGGAGAAAGCGGCAGCCCAGGGCATCTCGAAGGCGCAGTACGATCTGGGGACGATGTATTATTCCGGGAAGGGCGTACCACAGGACTACATGATAGCCAGGCAATGGTACAAGCAAGCGGCAGCCCAAGGCTATGCGGAGGCGCAGTTCAACCTTGGGGTGCTGTATAGCAAGGGACAAGGTGTTCCTCAGGACTACGTGACAGCAGGGCAGTGGTGGGAGGATGCCGCTAGCCAGGGACATGCAACCGCGCAGGTCCTTCTCGGATCGCTGTATGTCAAGGGACAGGGCGTACCGCAGGATTACGCGATGGCACGGCAATGGTATGAGAAAGCCGCCGCCCAGGGGGTCATGAAGGCGAAGGTCCTTCTATGGACGATGTATGCCTTGGGAGAGGGCGTGCCGCAGGACTACGCAATAGCATGGCAGAAGTATGAGAAAGCCGCTGTTCATGGGGATGCTGCCGCTCAGTACAACCTCGGCGTATTGTATGACAATGGAGAAGGCGTGCCTCAGGATTACGCGATGGCGCGGCAGTGGTACGAAAAAGCCGCAGCCCAGAACTCCTCGGATGCGCAGAACAACCTCGGCTATCTTTACGTTGATGGGAAGGGCGTTCAGAAGGACGAAAAAAAAGGGATGGAATGGATACGAAAATCTGCCGAGCAGGGAGACGCGGGAGGGCAAGATTCACTCGGCGATATGTATCGCGATGGACGCGGTGTGCAGCAGGACAAGGTGCGTGCTTACATGTGGTACAACCTCGCGGTTGAGCAATCTCTAAGACAGGGCAGGAAGAACATAACGTACGCACAACGTCGGGATGCTATCGTCCAGCAACTAACTCCCGCACAGGTTGCAAAAGCCCAACGACTCGCGCAACAGTGTCAGGCACAGCAGTTCAAAGGCTGCTGAGTCGAGTCCGCCGAAGTCCCACCTTCACCGTAACCCCCGCGCCACACTCGCAGTAGACACCTCCAACACTTCGCGCAATAGCCCGCAGTGACCAGCTCATGACCCCCACAAAGTGCCGAGAAGCAGCTCCAAGTATCATTTGAACTCTCGCCCAAACACAATTTTTCTTCATCGCAATCTGACAGCCTTCCCCACGGTCAGTCTGTATCAGTATAGATCCTGCTACGTACCCTTTTAGATTCCACTGAACCATATTCTTCTCGTTTGTTTCATCGATCGGTACGCCGCACCATTGACATTCTCAATGAAACTGCCTTGGTTCCAACCACGCACATAAATTGCTTAACTCTCTCTCTTAAGATGCTTCAGCTTTCTTTCGAGAGAGATCATTAGGAGGAGAGAGATGAGACACTTACGCTATACGCTCGGAGTGTGTTCTGTTGCTATGGGTATGTTCTGTCTGGACTCCCCCTACAGGCGGAGATGTATGTCGCGGGTCAAGTGGGTGCGAACATTCCCCAAGACGCTAGCAACCTGGAATTAAGTGCAGGGAGAGGGACCTTAGGATTGAGTGACCTCGTGTTACAGAACTCCCTGATGTATGGAGCCAAGGCAGGATACTATTTTGATTCGCTGAAATGGCAGAACTTCAATCTAGGCGTCGAAACCGAAGTATTCAATTCAACGCCTCATATTAAGCAGCAAGAGGTTACGCTAGATCCTCGTTCCCCCGCCCTTATTGCTAATACAGTAGGCACAACAGGGACGCTACAAGGGTTGACTAATCGGGTTTTGACCTGGACTCCATTGGTCGTATTAGTCAGGTATCAAGCAGGGGCGTTCGAGCCCTACGCTGGAGTGGGGCTCGGGGTGTTCTTTTCCCGTATTTCGGATGGTACTGATTCCAGTTCAAGTACGGATGTGGGACTGAACACGCAACTTGGGCTGAGGTATCGTGTCAATCCGAATCTCTCACTGTTCGGAGAGTGGAAATACAATTACGCGAATATCGACCACAATAATTTCCTGGGGGTTAATGGGTTTGACCTGTCGTATAATTATAATGTGAACATCTTTGCCGCTGGCGTCGGCTACCACTTCTAACTGATAGCGGACTTATTTCCTAATGTTCACATCACCATGACATGATGGATGTCCTGAGTCTCCGATAGGTCCTCATTCCTGTTCCAGATCCCATATCGTGAGCCTGACCAGCATCAATCTGCTACCGCAAGGGAGTTTCAACCGAAGGGTCCTTCCGGTCCACAACAATCAAGCAGTGCAGAGATGCGGGCTTGAATGAAGAGCCGAACAGGACGATCTCTGGGACTAGTGCAGGCGGGGGAGGATTACACCACCAGTTACCGATTGACCTCTTCAATCCCGCTTGCTAGTGGGATCGAGAGCAGTGGTTCTTTGTTTGGAGATCGCTACAGATAGACGAGCGTACAGCTCCTGGCGGAGTTCGTCCAATCAGTATTGGGCGGATACCCACGGAAAGCGGCTTCGGCTCTGTCATTACGCGGGTTAATGTCTCGCGGTAATAGGCCGAGGTTCTTGGTCCGCTGATTTCCGGCGTCCACAGTTCAAGCACGCAAATACTGTGATCGCAAGCCCTGCGTTCAGATCCACTGCCCGTTCCGGTAACATTGCCCCACGGCATTTATCGCAAATTGTCATGGTGCACTTTACCATGCTGGAATATAGAAGCATATCCATCTGAAGTACTGGGTGCTGTATGAAAATGGGTCTTCCGTTCACATACAACTAGGCCATTTGAGTTGAGGGTACGAATGAGAATTCGGCAACTTACTGGTAAGAACAAAGGCTGGAGTTCTTGACAGCGGTGATCCTGTCCCATAGGATTGTGGCATAAGGAAGAGCACCCACTATGTATAGAGTTATCCTCATTCTTGGGCTACTTGTAGTGCTGTACTTCCTACTTCGGAAGGCTCTTCGGGGGTTCAAAAGCCAGGGGCAGCCAGAGCGTCTTGCTCCTGGAAATGATCAGATGGTCCAGGATCCTGTCTGCCTGGTGTTTGTTCCAAGGGGAGTAGCGGTGACGGAAGATATTGGGGGGCAGACCTATTACTTCTGCAGCCGATCTTGCGCGCACAAGTTTCAAGAAAAACTCGCGGGCTAACAACCCGAGTAGCTGGAGTCGGAAAGCTTTTCTTCTTTATCGAACTTGAGCGTGATCTGGCACTGATTAGGGGAGAAGTTAAAGAGGGGCAGGCCTGATTTGCCGCCGGCGATGCGATAGTAAGTCCAGTTTTCTCCGCCAAAAAACCTCGTGGATTTGGCGCTCGGTGCTCCCCAGTTCTTTTCAAACCAGGCCTTGTCCTTGCCTTGAAGCTCAGCCGGTTTGAGCGACTGTTCAAGATAGGGATTACTACCGCCGCAGCCGGTCAGTGCCAGACTGAATAGGAGCACCCAAGCCGATCGTTGCATCATGCACTCTCCTCAGTCACAATACTCGAATTCTAACCGGCAGCCTGAGGCCTGTCAAACTGGCGCATGTCGGCAGATGATTGCAGTCAGATTGATTTCTTCATAAAATAACCGATCGTGAACTGATCACAAGGGTTTCTCATCTCGACATGAAAGGACAAGGCCATGAAATTCTTTCTTGATACCGCCAACGTCAAGGAAATCCAGGAGGCGGCCAGCCTCGGACTTCTTGACGGAGTGACCACAAATCCGTCGCTTGTCGCCAAAGAAGGGCGCAGTTTTAAGGAAGTGCTCGTTGAAATTTGCAACATCGTGGATGGGCCGATCAGCGCAGAAGTCGTCAGCCTCGAAGCCGATGCCATGGTGAAGGAAGGAAAGGGACTTGCGAAGATCCATAAGAACATTGTCGTAAAGGTGCCTTTGATTGCGGAGGGATTGAAGGCCACCAAAAGATTGGCTGCCGACGGTATCAGGGTGAATGTGACATTGTGCTTTTCTCCAACCCAGGCGCTCCTTGCAGCAAAAGCCGGCGCGTGGTGCGTCTCACCCTTCATCGGCCGGCTTGACGACATCAGTTCGAACGGAATGGAACTCATTCGCCAAATCCTGACCATCTACCGTAATTACGACTATAAAACGCAGGTGCTGGTGGCCAGCGTGCGCCACCCTCAGCACGTCGTTGAGGCTGCGCTAGCCGGTGGGCATATTTGCACGATGCCCTTTTCGATTTTTCAGCAGATGGTGAAACATCCGCTGACAGATAGTGGGCTCAAGAAGTTCCTGGCGGATTGGGAGGCTCAGACCAAGAAGTAAGGTCTATGGGCCGGCTCCTGTGCCTGGCGGTGCGGCAAGTCGCTGTCGAGCAGTTGCGAAGATGTGGTGAAACATCGGCCTGGTCAATAGTCCAGTGAATGTATTTTGTTGGCTTGGATGGTATGAGCCGATTAGTGTAATGCCCCAGGGAAGAACCTGGACGATTCCATGGGAAAACTTCGGGAGCGGTGAGGGAAGTTGCCGTTCCTCATCGCGGCAGGCTTTCAAGTAAGTGATCGAATGCAATCTTACCCAGCGCCACCACCACTCGAATTTTTCGTAATGACCGGATTTCTTCACGCAGATAGGGGCGGCAGGCCTTGAATTCTTCAGGGGCCGGTTTGTTGTCGGGCGGCGCGCAACGAACCGTGGCGCCAATGTAACAATCCGACAGTTTCAGCCCGTCATCCCGGTGATGAGAATTGGGTTGGTTGGCGAAGCCGAATCGATGTAAGGCGTCATACAGCCAGTCTCCGCTACGATCGCCTGTAAATACCCGTCCGGTTCGGTTGCCGCCGTGGGCGGCCGGCGCCAGCCCGAGTACATAGAGGCGCGCATGCGAGTCCCCGAATCCAGGGACCGGACGTCCCCAATAGGTCCAGTCTTCAAACTGCTTTCGTTTCTCTGCGGCGATCGATTCCCGATAGGTGACAAGCCGTGAACAGGCAGTGCAGTGTGTGATGCGATCGTTGAGGAGAGACAGCGTACGCATGGTCGCGCAGTCTAGCACGAATCTGAAAGTCGATCATGCTTGCCGGTCCTTCGTCAGGCTGTTAGCATACGTCCCAGACGTTGGATCGTTCACCGCATGGAGGAGACAGGATTGGCATGATGGCATGGGTTAGACGAACACTGATGCTCAGTGGGTTGTGGATGGTGGTCGTGCTTCCCATTGCGGCAGGGGCACAGCCGCAACCTGAACATTCCGAGGCGAAGCAGAGCCCGCCTCGATCTGGAGCCAATGGAGAACCAGAGCGAGATTCGACCTTGCTCGATCCCCTTGAGGATCCCAACGAGCCGGAAGATCGCCTCGTCATTCTTCCGGAAATCAAGCGAGAGGGAGAGCGCTACTTCCTCAGTTCGTTCAAGTTGCCCGACAAACTGACCTTTGCAGGCCAACCGGTTCCGCTCGATAATTGGCAGGTACGTGAACGTATCGAGTATGAGTTCTATCAATTCTTAGAAGACCAGGGCGAAAGTATCATCCTCGCCAAGCGAACCGGACGCTGTTTCCCTCCTGCCGAAAAACAGCTGGCCGATTCCGGATTGCCGGACGACCTCAAGTATATGCTGCTGGTGGAGAGCAAGTGCGTGGCCGCCGCCTATTCAAAGGCGAAAGCGTCCGGGCCGTGGCAGTTTATCCCTTCCACCGGGCGACGCTATCGTCTCAAGAGCGACGCGGTCCGCGACGATCGCCGCAATTTAGAAATGTCGACGGAGGCGGCCGTCAAGTATTTGCGTTATCTGAAAGATTTCAAGGAAAACGATTGGTTCATGGCCATGGCCTCGTACAATGCCGGTGAGGAACGAGTTCGCCGGTTATTGAAGGACCAGAATATTACCGACTATTGGAAGATGCATGGGCCACGGGAAACGATGCGCTATGTCCCGAGAATCATTGCCGCCAAGGAAATCTACTCGCAGCCGGAGAAGTATTTAGGTCTGAGCAAGAAAGATTTGTATATGCCGATAGAAACTGAGACGGTCACCGTCAACGTGAAAGATTCCCAACGAGCCCTCACCTCGATTGCCGAAGAATTTGGGACCTACTTCTTGGAACTCAAGATGCTGAACCCTGAATTCAAGAAGGATGTGCTTCCACGCGGGACCTATCAGATGAAAGTCCCTCGGCAGACTTGCCCGACTCGTTGCTTCAAGCAGGACAAGAATCCCTAGCCCATCGCCGGTGTTATCGGAAGGGTAAGGCTGAGGCCAAGGCTGAGATGAAGAACGTCAGGTCTTCGCTCAACCTTAACCTCGACCTCAGCCTGCCTCTCTCTCCTATCCGGCCACTTCTGAAGAAATTAATCGTTCGAGGACTGGACGCGGTCGACGCCCGAAAGGCGGTCAGTCGCGCCATCTCTAGAAGTGGCGAAAGGCTGATCATCGGCCGGCGTCGGTATGACTTGCGTCGCTATGAGCGGGTGGTTGTGCTCGGGGCAGGGAAGGCCACGGCCTTCATGGCCCAGGCGGTAGAACGGCGGTTGGGACTTTGGCTGCAGGGCGGATTCGTCGTGGTCAAGCACGGCCATGTTGTACCGACGAAACGGATCGTCGTAGCGGAGGCCGGTCATCCAGTTCCCGATCGGTCCGGTCAGCGGGCGGCGGCCAGGCTCTGTGCCATGGCGGCAGGACTTGGTCGACGCGATCTCTTGATCGTGCTCCTGTCGGGTGGTGCGTCCAGTTTACTGCCTGCTCCTGTCGCAGGGGTTACGCTGGCCGACAAGCAGCGGACCACACAGGAACTCTTGCGATGCGGGGCGAGTATTGGTGACATCAATACCGTTCGGAAACATCTCTCGCGAATCAAAGGCGGACGCCTCGCCGAGTTGACCGAGGCCACCGTTGTGACCGTGATTCTGTCCGATGTGTTGGGTGACGACCTCAGCGCCATTGCCTCAGGGCCGACAGCCCCAGACCCGACAACCTATCAAGACGCGGTCGCGATTCTGAAACGGTATCGCATCTGGCAGGCAGTTCCTCAACGAGTGCGTCGGCATCTTGACCGTGGATGCCAGGGACTCGTGAGTGAGACTCCGAAACCGGGCTCGCCTCTGTTTCGTCGCGTCCATCATCATATCGTCGGGAACAATGCAGCAGCCGTCACGGCTGTGGCCCGCGCGGCCAGAGAGGCAGGTCTTCGAACCCTTGTGTGTACACCGGCCGTAAGCGGAGATGCCCGAGAGGCGGGGAAGTGGTTTGGCGCTCTGGCGAGAGATATTGTGCGCGAGAGCACACCGCTACAGAGGCCCTGTTGTGTGGTGGCCGGAGGGGAAACCGTCGTGACTGTCACCGGAAAGGGAACAGGCGGGAGGGCGCAAGAATTCGCCGCCGCCGCCGCTCTGGAAATCGCCGGCCTGGCCAAGGTGTGGGTGGTGGCGATCGGCACCGATGGCACCGATGGTCCGACTGATGCGGCTGGCGCCGTTGTCGATGATAATACCGTGGCGCACGCGCAGCGCCACTCGGTGGATCTCAATGGCGCGTTGACGCGCCACAACACCTACCCCGCATTGAAGAAGCTCCATCAGCTCATCATCACCGGTCCCACCGGTACGAACGTCAATGACCTTTACCTCCTCCTCGTGCTGTAGCAGGAAGCTGAAAAAGCCCGCCAGCTTCGTTCTCGCATCGTTCAGATCCTCAACGTACCCCAGAGGGTACGCCTCCGGTCTTCACTCGCTGCGGCCTACTTGGGACAAGGCGCGTCTCGGTGCGCCAGGGTTGGGCGGGTGAGAAGTCTGGCCTTTTTGAGCTCCCTGCGGGCCGTGCTTAAATCCTTATGGATAATTGATCTGCGGAGACAAACAGAGATCAAAAATTGTTTTTCCGCAGCCTGCTAGGTAGTATCCATTTCAATGGATCTCCCTCTCCTTCTTCCCTTGGAAGCCTGCACACAACCATCTCTTGTTGGGGGGAAAGCCGTAGGCTTAGCGCGTCTGCTCGCCGCAGGATTCCCCGTTCCTCCAGGATTCTGCGTGACGACGGAGGCCTACGATCAGGCGCTTCGCGCGCAGGATTTTTCTCAAGAGGAACAGTGGCGGGCGGCTCTGCACTCCTCCGGGGCTGAACGCCGGCAGATACTTTCCCGCTCTCGCACCATCATTCAGAACCACGACATCGTTGAACTGACCTCGCAGATCGTCGAACAGGTGCGCCGGCTGAAGCTGCCGTTGCCTGGGCTCTGGGCAGTGAGGTCATCGGCAACAAACGAAGATGGAGCACATGCGAGTTTTGCCGGAGTCTACCGCACGCGCCTCGGCATCCAACTGGAGGAAATAGGCTTGGCGATGAAGGATCTATGGCTGTCGATCTGGGATGAACGAGTCTTGAATTATCATGTGGCGTCGGGATTGATCGGAGCGCCTCCCGCGATGGCCGTCGTGATCCAACCGCTGTTAGAGGCGAGCGCTGCTGGCGTTGCCTATTCCGTCCATCCTCTCACAGGTAGAACAACCCAGGTGATGGTCAATGCGGTTGCAGGGCTTGCGGCATCCCTTGTTGATGGGCGCGCAACGCCGGACCAGTATGTGGTTGAGACAGCTGAGAACAGTCAGCCCAACCGGATCAGCGAACGGACCATCGTTGGGCAGACCCAGGCATTACGGATGACGGGCCAAGGGCTTTGCGAAGTGCCGCTGTCGGATGATGCAGTTGGGCGCGCAACATTGTCGGACAACCAACTGTTTGACCTGGCCCGTACGGCCAAGCAGATTGAAAAGACATTCGGGCATCCAATGGATATCGAGTGGCTCTACGACGATCGTGGCCTATGGCTGCTTCAAGCCCGCCCCATCACGGCTCTGACTCGATCCACGCAGTTGACCAATGATGATTGCGAATGGTCGCGCGCCAATTTCAAAGAGACGATGCCGGAGTTGCCGAGCCCGCTCGGCCTGTCGTTTCTCGAGCAGTTCATGGAGTGCTACATTCTTTCACCCTATCGGCGTATGGGGTGCCAGATTCCAGAAGGGATCTCGTCGGTTCGCACCTTCAAGGGACGCCCCTACATCAATATGACACTGTTTTATTCCCTCGTCGCACAACTGCGGGGAGATCCGTCCTTGTTGGTAGAGCAGATGGGAGGGGAAATCCTTGCCAGGCCGCCGGAGACCCGACCGATCGGGTGGCTCTCGCTCACCCGTGCCGGCGTCGTGATGATGGCCGAGATGAGAAAGGCTGTGCGCCATGGGCCGGCCTGGTTTGCGGAGATGAAAGCAATGGCCGCAGAGCAGCGCGCCGATCGGCTTCGGTCTCTCTCAGGTGAAGACATCGCCCTGCGCCTCGAAACCATCGCGAAATGGCTCGATGAACGCGAGCTGACGTTCGGCATTGCGGGAGGGGTCGCGCAGTGTTTGCAAGCGCTAGGCGGTGTACTGCCTCGCTGGCTAGGCGGAGATTGGAGAGCTCTGCTGAACGGGGCGCTGCAGGGTCAGGCCGCGGTGATCAGCGCGCAACAGATTGTCCGGTTGGCGGAAATAGTGGACATGGTTCGGCGAGACTCGTCAGTGACTTCGCTATTCACCGCAGAGGAATGGAATCCGGGTGAGGTTTGTCGCAAGCTTGGCGGGACTGAAGTTCTCAGTGCTTTTAACCGGTATCTCGAAGACTACGGACACCGAGGGGTCGGTGAGTCAGATGTCATGTCGCCTCGGTTCGCAGATCGACCGGAGGTGTTGCTGACGGTATTGCGGACGCAGATTCTGGCTCCTGCCGGCGTTGCCCCGGCAGACATTCTTCAACGCCAAACAATGGTGCGGGAACGGGCGCTTGCAGAGATTCGCGCCAGGTTCGGATGGCGACTCCATCGGTGGGCCATTTTTTCTTGGTGGTATCGACGGCTATGCCGGTTCTTCGCCCTGCGGGAGGCGAATCGACATCATCTGATGTACTACTCGGCAGCGGTACGTAGCCTCCTGCTTCGTTTGGGCGAATGGCTGGTCGAACGGGGGCAACTCTCGTCGCAGGAGGATATTTTCTACTTCAAGATCGAGGAACGCCCGGAATTGCTAGCCACAGGGTCGAGTCATTGGCAAGGAATCATTCAGGCTCGCAGGGCCGAGAGAGATCGTTACGCCACGATCAGTGTTCCAGATACGATTCAGGATTGGAACGATATGGTCCGAGGCGCGGACGCATCTTCCGTTGTGGCTTCGGAGGGGATACTGCACGGTATTCCCATCAGTGGGGGGCAGGTCATGGGGCCGGTTCGCTTCGTCCGATCGATGGAGGATTGGAGCCGAGTCTGCCGTGGCGACATTCTTGTGGTCTCGGTCATCGACCCCGGTATGGCGCCGTTGTTTGGCGTGGCAGCGGGGCTGGTCGCCGAAATGGGCGGGACACTCTCACACGGGGCCATTATTGCCCGCGAGTACGGACTGCCGACAGTGGCAAATGTGCCTGGCATTACCACCAAACTCAAGGAAGGAGATCGAGTCAGCTTGGATGCGGAGCGAGGAGAGATCATTGTCCAAGGGCGAGGAGGAGAATTGTCTGCGAGGCCGGAACCATCCAGATAATTATGATGCGATGTTATAGGGCTGAATGTCTCTAGCATGTTGTGTCCTTGACCTTTCAAGGGAGTTTTCGTATTCTCCATACCCATTCTTACCTTATCGCAATATCCAACAACTGGGTCGAAAATGGGACGGCGGCATGACGTGGGCGGTCACCCATGATTGATGGCACGGTCTTCGGTGCGGGGGTTCTCGTCGGAGCCATCCTCGGCGCGCTGATCGTTGGTTTTTGGATTGCGTCCCGCGTACGCGCGAATGTACAGACACAGTTGCTGACTATCGGTGAACGGGCACAGCGGGCAGAATCGCTGGCAGACGAATTGCGCCGACAGGCGGGGCAGGATCGCCTCGATCTTGACCGGATCAGACAGGATCTTTCAGATGCCTCCCAGGCCCGTGCGGTGGCGGAGACGAGGGCTGCTGAGGTTGCACTCCATCTCAACGAACAAAAGACTTTGCTGGGCCAGGCCCGGCAGGAACTGGCCGAGACCTTCCAAGCGCTTTCCGGCGAAGCCCTCAAACAGAACAACGAAGCCTTTCTGAACCTCGCACGCAGCTCATTCGAAACGCTCCAGTCCGAGGCAAAGGGCGATCTCGCTCAGCGGCAACAGGCGATCGATAGTCTGGTCAAGCCCCTCCAAGATTCGCTGCATCGATACGACGACCAACTCCGGCAGCTGGAGCAATCGCGGCAAGCGGCCTATGGAGGCCTCGATCAGCATCTCAAGCTTTTAACTGAGTCGCAGCAGCGGCTGCAGTCGGAGACCGGCAATCTTGTGAAGGCATTACGTGCGCCGGCCATCCGTGGCCAATGGGGTGAGATCACGCTCAAGCGCGTGGCCGAGTTGGCCGGCATGGTGGCGCATTGCGATTTTTTCGAGCAGGAGTCCATCACGGTCGACGGCGGCCGGCTTCGCCCCGACATGGTGGTCCAGTTACCGGGTGGACGGCAGATCATTGTGGATGCGAAGACTGTACTGGCAGGCTATCTTGATGCGCATGAAGCCTCGACCGAGGAGCAACGTCTCGAAGGGATGCGCCGTCATGCCGCCCAAGTCCGATCTCGTATGGACGAGTTGAGCCTGAAAGCCTATTGGAATCAATTTGCACAGGCGCCGGAGTTTGTCGTGCTGTTCTTGCCGGGCGAACAATTTCTTGGCGCCGCGTTGGAACATGACCCGCGACTCATTGAGGATGGATTCCTTCGAAGCGTGGTCCTTGCCACCCCCACGACGCTCATGGCCCTCTTACGGGCGGTCGCCTACGGGTGGCGCCAGGAGCGATTGACGGAGCATGCTGAGGAAGCCGGGCGGTTAGGGAAGGACCTCTACGAGCGGATGGCAGTGTTGACCGAACATTTGAACGACGTTGGACAGGCGCTCGGGAAGAGCGTTCTGGCCTACAATAAAGCGATCGGGTCGCTCGAAACGAGAATCTTGCCGGCGGCTCGCCGGTTTAAGGAGCTCGGTGTCTCGTCGGAGAAAGAGATCCCCATGTTGGATCCGGTGGAACTCGTTTCTCGCAAAGGGTTGCCGTTTGACAGCGAATAGGGAGCTTCTGATGGCCGACGAGCAAGCGATGGTAGAAGCCTTCCATCGGACGTTCGATATAGTCGTCAATCCAGTCCCGACGGTCGTCCATGAGCGGACACGCGAACTGCGCGTCAAACTCATTCAGGAAGAATTCGATGAGTTGAAAGAGGCTCTCGCGGCAGAAGATCTTTCCTCCATTGCCAAGGAGATGGCCGACCTCCTTTACGTCGTCTATGGCACTGCGGTGTCCTATGGCATTGACATGGAGCCGGTCTTTCGAGAAGTCCATCGGTCCAACATGAGCAAGATCGGTGGCTATAAGCGCGAAGATGGAAAATGGGTGAAGCCGGCCACATACTCGCCGGCACGCATTGAACCGATTGTGGCTGAGCAAGGGCCGGCGTAGCGCAAGGTTCATTCTGGTTCATGAGAGAATTGCACTGTCCAAATTGCGGAGCTCCGTTCATCCGCGTGACCTATCAAGAGGGCAGGGTCGAGCGCCTGTTGAGCCTCGTCAATGTGTTTCCGTTTCGATGCCAGCTCTGCACGAATCGTTTTCGGGCGTTCTATTCCGGTGTGCGCCACAACACGCAAGCGTTCGATCGGCGTCAGTATACACGCCTGGCGGCCTCCATCGAGGCCCAGGTTCTCGATTACAAACAGCCGGCCGTGACCAACCGAATCACTGATATCTCGATGGATGGCTGCACCCTGCAGACAACAGGGTTCCCGAAGGGAGCCTTTATCGAATTGATCTTGAAGCCGACGGTGGAGGAGGAAATGATCCGTATTGAAACGGCGATGGTCTGTTCCGTTCGGTCGTCATCGATAGGGATCCGCTTCCTGGAGATCCCACCGGAACATTATCGCCGTTTGGCTCAGGCCGTCCTCGGGCTCATAGTCGGTCATGGGCTTGATCCCACGCTTAACGCGTAGCGAAATTCTTTCCACCAGGCATTTTCACCAGCAGATTATCGATCAAGCGAATCGACCCGATCCGGACTGCGCCCAAGAGTACCGCACGAGCCGAGATGACGGACAGAGGCTCCAGACTGTCCGGGTCGCAGGCTGCCAGGTACTCGACATGGATGGTGGGTTCCTGTTCGATGGTCTGCCGCATGATCCGCTCGATCGCAGCCACGTCGCTCATTCCACCCACGATCATCTGTCTACCGACGCTGAGTGCCTGAGAGAGCAAGGGGGCCAGCCGACGTTCGTCGGCGCTGAGAAAGATGTTGCGCGAACTCATGGCCAGTCCATCCTGCTCTCTGGCTGTCGGGCGCACCAGAATAGCCACGCCGAGATTGAGATCGTTCACAAGTTGCCGAACCAGCACTGCCTGTTGGTAATCTTTCTGGCCGAACAAGGCGAGATGGGGTTGCACCATTCCGAAAAGTTTCGTCAACACTGTGGCCACGCCGGCGAAGTGATGAGGCCGGGCCGCTCCTTCCCATCGGTGCGCGAGCGCCGGCACCGTCACGGTCGTTTGGAATCCCTCGGGATACATGACTCGGGCCGTCGGTTCAAAACAGACATCTACCCCTTCCTCGCAGCACAATGCACGATCATGGGCAATCGGGCGTGGATACGCGGATAAGTCTTCGGTCGGGCTGAACTGCGCCGGGTTTACGAAGATACTCACGACGAGCGCATCACATCGTAATCGTGCGGCTCGAATGAGGGAGCGATGACCGTCATGCAGCGCACCCATCGTGGGAACGAACCCGATGGTTACGCCTTCCCGGCGTAGTCGTGCGCTCCATGCAGCCATGGATCGTGCAGTGCGGATAATCTTCATGAGCCTGGGGGTGGGTTGCAAGTAGGGCGAGACCCGTAGCGGGTCGAAGGCTGAGGAAAGAGGAGGTGGACCTCAGGCTGCCTCGCAACCATGGCAAGCAAGTGGCTGACTGTGTGCTGGAGTATCGGATGCACGAACAGCGGATCGAGCTCGCTAAACGGCATGAGAACGAACCGGCGTTGGTGCAGGCGAGGATGCGGCACCACGAGATCAGGTTCGTTGATGATTCGTTGGCCGTAGAACAAGATGTCCAGGTCGATGGTCCTGGGGCCTGACCGGTTTTCCTCATCACGCCCGAGCGAACGCTCAATCTCACGGAGTATAGCTAAGAGACTTTTCGGCGTGACATCTGTCTCAAGCTGCACGACGCCGTTCAAGAACCAGCCAGTGCCAGGCTGGGCATGATCGTTCACGGGCTCGGTCTCATAGAGCAGCGATATCCCCACGACTTGCGAGTGCGGCAGCAGGCTTAGCAACGTCACCGCACGATCGCAGAAGTCGACTCGATCGCCGACGTTTGAGCCAAATCCGATGAAGACCGTCTCGCGCATGGCGTGCCTCGTGAAGCGTTATCCGTAAATCGTCACACAATGAAGAACGAGCGAATATCTATCTTGCGATTGACGTTTCACGATTCACGAACGACGTCTCCTCAAAACCCTGCCTTCTTAATTCGCTCCACCGCCTCAGCCAATCGCTCTTTCGACGTACAGACGGTCATCCTGATATACCCTTCGCCCGGCGCGCCGAAGCCGTTGCCAGGAGTCGTCACGATTCCGGCTTTATCCAGCAAGTGAGCCGTGAAAGAAGCGGAGGTGTACCCCTTCGGTACCGTGACCCAGATGTAGAAGGCAGCCGGTGGAGGATCGACTTCAAGCCCGAGCTGTTTGAGGCCTGGGACGAGGGTGTCGCGCCGTTCCTGATAGATCTTGCGTAAGCCATCTGTCACAGAATCATCCAGGCTAAGCGCGGTAATGCCGGCTTCCTGAATGGCCTGGAAACAGCCTGAGTCGAGATTGCTCTTTACCTTGCCGAGTCCAGCCAACACCTGCTTGTGCCCGACGGCAAATCCGATGCGCCAGCCGGTCATATTGTACGTCTTCGACAGCGAGTGGAACTCGACCCCCACGTCCTTCGCGCCCTCGACTTCCATGAAGCTCGCAGGGGGGTTGCCGTCGTAGAAAATCTCCGAATAGGCTGCGTCATGGCAGACGATGATCTGGTTCTCCTGGGCGAACTCCACCACTCGCTTAAAGTAGTCCTTGCTCATGATGACCGACGTCGGGTTGTTCGGCGAATTCAGGAACATCAGCTTCGCTTTTTTCGCCACGTCTTTCGGGATGGCATTCAGATCAGGCAGAAACCCGTTCTGCTTCGTGAGCGGCATGAGGTGTGAAATGCCTCCGGCGAAGCTGGTACCAACGGGATAGACTGGATAACCGGGGCTCGGGACCAACACGATATCGCCCGGATCGACGAATGCGAGTGGAATATGCCCGATGCCTTCCTTCGAACCGATCAGCGTCAGGACTTCATGCGCCGGATCGAGCGTCACGTTGAATCGCCGCCTGTACCAGTCGGCGATGGCTTTCCTGAACGACAGCATGCCCTCATACGAGGGATACTGGTGGTGTTTCGGATCTTTGGCAGCCCTACCGAGGCTTTCGATGATCGGTGCCGGCGTCGGCAGGTCGGGGTCGCCGATGCCAAGATTGATGATATCGACGCCTTTCGCAATCGCGGCTTGCTTCATCGTATCGATGGCGGCGAACAGATAAGGAGGCAGTGTCTTGATTCGCGTGGCAACTTCAATGGGAAAACCAGACATGTCCGACGCTCTCCTTTCGTAAATCAATCGGTCCTAAAGTCGTCAGGTCATCAAGTCTTCAAGTCATACGGATTCTGGCAGACGTTTGACTTGATGACATTCGAGTTTTTCGACAAGGGACTAAGACTACTTCAGGAACAAGGAGGTAATCAACGCCGAGAATCAAGCAGATGGCCGATCAGCCGATCGGCCATCTGATGGAGTTGCGGTAGATGGGGGAGGGCTGCCGTTTTCACATGGTGCGCGGTCAAGCGTGCTTTCGTGAGATCCGGCGCACACTCTCGGGACAAGGATTCAATTCCGTTCTCTTCCATCTCCAAATGAAATAGAAGCCCGTAGGCGCGAGCGGCATAGCGGAAGGCTTGCAGCGGGGCGATGTCGGAGCCGGCCAAAGGCACAGAGTCTTTGGGGAGGTCGAACACTTCGCCATGCCACTCGAAGACTTCGAATGACTCAGGCAGCGTGCTGAAAACCGGGTCCTGTTTCGCCTCAGCCGTCAGCCTAACCGGTGTCATGCCGATTTCCAAGGCCTTACCAGAACGTATGATGGCACCCAACGCCTTCGCCATGAACTGGCTGCCTAGGCACACGCCGATCACAGGTGTGCCGGCGTGAAGCGCTGACCGAATAAACGATGTCTCCTCCGCAATCCACCGATCGGGATCGTTCACCGACATTGGTCCACCCATGACGATCAAGAGATCCCCCGCATCTTTGGGCAGTCCGTCTTGTGGAACGAGATAACGTTCCAGGCTCACACCGCGTTCAGTCAGTGCCGTCGCGAAGGCTCCGGGCCCTTCAAAGGGAACATGCGTTAGACAGACTGCGCGCATCCAATAGATCTCGTGTATCGATGATGAATGATACCTATTCGTAGGCTGTGGCTCTTTTAGACTGAAACATACACGGTTGCAGTAGTGACGGCAAGGGCTGTCTCATTGCCGAAAGTCGTGATGGACGCCTGGGTTTCCAGGATTTATACTAGCAGGGTTGAGGAAGTCATAGGCGGTTCCAGCAGCATCGCAGGCTGTTCAAAAAGGCCGTTCAGCAAGGCCGCAGGCGAGTCGAAACCGGAGGCGTACCCTCTGGGGTACGTTGAGGATTTCGATGAGCCGAGAACGAAACTGGCGGGCTATTTCAACAGCCTGTCAGTCGGAGGACACATGTCGTTTCCAACTGAGGAACAGCAACAGATCCAGTTTGAGCTGGAGGGGTTGAAACGAACGCTGGAGTGGACGGAGATTCAGCGAGAGCAACTCTTGGATCGCTTGGACTTACTTCGGATCGAGAATACCCGCCTGCAGGATCGCGTCGAGGAGCTGGAGCGTCAGGTGGAGGGGCTTAAGCAGCAACAACCCTTATTCTAGGAGAACGCTGAAAAAATCCGCCAGCGGCGTTCTCGCATCGCTCAGAGACTCAACGTACCGAAGCGTACGCCTCGCCTCTTCGCTCGCTGCGGCCTTGCTGGACGGAATTTTTGAGCGTTCTCCTTGAGGAGCCCTTCTCTCATTCTAGAAGTGCTGTCCATCGAAGTTCTGTTGAGTTGAAATGGTTTTTCTGAAGTCTGCTAAGATCGTTCGGAGTTCGCGAGCAATTCTATTATGAAATATCATGTTGTGAATATCGAGGATTTGCGCTGGCTGCTGGGACACACTGGCGGGTTTCGCGGGGGCTATGTGACGGATGTGCAGGTGTCGAAGCGACGGCTGTTGGATGAAGCGTCGGGCCGCGAGGTGCCGGCGGGGACCGCGGTCACGGTCGTGATCCGCTATCGTATTCGTCAGATGGTTCGCGTCGCGAAACTCACGATGACCGGCGTGACAGATTTCGCGATCTTTGAACAGGAAGGAGCCGATTGCTCGACGCTGGGGGTGATCCAAGCGGAGTTGACCGACGGGAGATTGCGTTTCTGGTTCGATCCGCAGGGCGAACTCTATGTGGTGTGCGAGGAAGCGCAATTGGAGGAAGTGGCGGCGCCGAGCCTCGAACCCCTGTCGCTGGAACAGGTGGCTCAATGGACCTTTCAAAGTGAGATGCCGGATTGGCCGACGGTCACATGGCTCTTGGCGGAGCTGGATGTGGCGGGTGTTCCCTGTGCCTGGCGGGCCACTACTTCGTCATCCGGGCGTCATCCTTCCATTCAGTGGGAAGGGGATCTGCTTCCGGCGTCGATGCAGGGAACAATGAATGCCACAGGGGTTCACTGTATGTTGTACGGGCCGCTCGATGGGCCAGGGTTCGGCGTGGTGCTGCGGGTCCGTGGAGTGCAGGATCGCCGTACTGGTCAATTGCTTTCACTCCTGGCTGACCTGATCGCTCAACGGTTCTCCGGACAGTGTTTGGTGGGCAATACGATTATTCCAGGCGGGGAATGGCAGAATTGGAAATCATTTGAACAGCAACGCGGGGCTGATGTGTAGGGCGAAAAGGCAAGGCGGAACAAGGCAGGTATTTAGTTTATTTGGTTTGTCTCGTTTGTCTGATTGAACCAGACAAACGAGACTAGACTAGCGCTTGTCCGCTGGCCTGTTCCGACAGACGGGTGCCGTTGATGTGTGCGTAGGCCGCGGTGCCGTTGCCGTTTTTCACGCCGTTGATGTGTGTCTTGCCGTTTACGTTCTTCTTGTTCACACATTCCACCAAGGCCCAGAGCCGCAACGGATTCACATTTTGCTTCCTGGCGACGTGCAGCGGCGTCCCATCCAGCACGGTTTGGAGTGCCAGGTCCGTGCGCCACCCTAAGTGCTTCGTGAGAGGAGAAAGCACTCTCTCTACAGCGGCGATGACCTTATTGTCGTTGGCGAAGTGATTCAGCATGATGATCCGTCCGCCGGGTCGGCAGACGCGAATCATTTCACTGACCACCTTGCGGTAGTCGGGAACAGCAGTAACAACGTAGGCCGCGACGACGGTATCGAAACTATCGTCTTTGAATTCCATCTCGCCGGCATCCATTCGGTGCAATTGTACGTGGCCCATCCGGTGTTCTTCCGCTTTCTGCTTCGCTTGATCCAGCATGCCTTCTGAAAAATCGATGCCGACGATCTGGCAATGGCGGGGGTACATCGGCAGGGCCAAGCCGGTTCCGACTCCCACTTCGAGGATTTTTTCATGAGGCTGGACGTTTAAATTCTGAATGATCGACTGGCGCCCTTCGTGAAACACTTTCCCGAAAACCCGATCGTAGATCTTAGCGTATGATGTATAGACGCGCTCGATCTTTGCTAAATCCATATCACCTCCGACTCCACATTATAGATAGGCGACTTGCGTTCCTCGACACGCGAGGGATGAGTCGACTGCCGCAACTACAGGAAAGGGAAATTTTGTGCGGCGGAGCACCTGAGTGGAGCGAGGGGACCCGCCTGAACAACACGTCGGGCTACTGTAGCCAACTCATTGCGACGAGTCAACAAATTATCTCGGTTCCGTCCCTTGATTCACCTGTGGCCCCTATGGGATAGGTACAAGCATGATCTTCGCTGGCCTCTTCGCCGGTGCGTTGTGTCTCGGCCTTATTCTTGGAGACTGGTTCTACTTCATGCGTCTCACGCCGGATGCGAGCCGGTATGGATGTGGAATTGCCCGCACGCACGACCGATTCACGCATACGACCATGAAGCAGCTGGCGGACCGGTTTGATGCCGGCGGTTTCTTGACATTGCCGCATGGCACCGCCCGGCTGTATCAGGATCTGAACCAGATTGTGATTCGTCAGAAATATCGGCTATTCGCCCTAGGCTTCCGAACCCTGTGGCCATTGAAAGGGTTGATCTCCCTGTCTCCGGAAGGCGACGCGCTCGCGGTGCTCTGCCGAAAGCTCACTCCCTGGTCTTCAGCTCTTCTCACCGGTATCTGGTTTGCCGTGGTGGCGGTGGGTACGGTGGGGGCTGTGATCTCGTTGTTCATCGAGGGAGAAATGACGGCATCCGGTGGAGTAGTGTTGGCGGTGGGGATTATAGGACTGGGAGTTGTTTTCTTACTCTCAGGAGCCATTACGGTCGTATTTGCGTATCGGCTGGAGAATGCCCGGCTTACGATGGTGTATCAAGAACTCCGGGAGGTGCTCGAAGGAACAAGATTGCCCGTCTGAATTAGCAGGATGCTCAAAAAGGCTGTCCAGCAAGGCCGCAGCCGATGAAAGCACCGGAGGCGTAGCATTTCTCACCCGCCCACCCCAAGCTGCCAAGACAGCTTGTTCTCCGAGTGGGCTACGTTGAGGATGCTTTCGAGGTGAGAACGCCGCACGGGAAAAGGCGCGTCTCGGCGCGTCGGGGTCGGGCGGGTGAGAAGAGCGACTTTTTCAGCATCCTGTTAGGAGAGATATAGATTCAGGAATAGATCGTATTCGGCGGGAAGATTCAGGCTGGACCGGTTGCGGGCAAGACCTGCAATAATGCCTCGATGCTTCTTACTGAGCCCGGACGATTCAAAGGCCTGGCAAAAGTACTGCCATCGCGCGGTCGCATCGGTGGCCAGACGCGCTCGCTCCAACGGCGGCAATGCGTGAACTGAGGTCGTGAGGGAACGAACAGCCTTCTCGACGCTCTCATAGGGCGGCGCCAGCTTGAGCCGGGCGTAGAATGTTTCGAGGTGATGACGGAACTCCTCTCGAAGAGCTAAGGTGTGATCGGGTGAGGAAGCAACAGGTTCAGACATAATGGCCGAATGATGATACGGGAAGTACCGTCGTTGCGACAACCTGTTATCCATACTTATATACAAGGAGGCTCGTAAATGAAGCGTATTCAGCGATATGTTCTTGGAATTGTTGCCGTGCTCGCCTTGGCCGGTTGTTCGTCCCACTATCATTATGGGATGTCCGGTGGAGGTAAAGGCGATGCCTATTGGCAGAAAGGCCAGCAGGACATGGACGGCCTTGATCGATCGGACCGTTAAAGATCAGGAGAAAGCCGGACAAGTCAAATCGGTCGTGAGCGAGATCGTTGCGGAATTGAAAGCCAGCCGCGAGCAGGAGCGTGCGGGGCACCGCCGGCTGTATGAGTTGAGCGCAAACTACGCGGCGACTCCGGAGGAGTTCACCAAAGTCCTAGATGACGCAAACAATTTGCGGATGCAGTCGGCCGCGAAGATTCTCTCACTCCGTTTCAGGATGAAGGACCTCATGACGGTCGAGGAGTGGAAGGCCTTGTCTGACCAGATGCTGGCCTACAGCAGTCGATACCAACACGGTGGCGCGGGGGCGAAGACTGGATACTAAAAGGTTAAGGTTGAGGCTAAGGTTGAGCCGGAATACGGAGTGTATTCGCTCAGCCTTGAACTCAACCTCAGCCTGCGCCTGGAGGTGCGGCTTTGAGCGGCAGGGACGTCCAGGCTGCGCCGGCATCAGTCGAGCGGTAGAGGCCGCTGCCATTCGTGCCGGCATAGAGGAGGCGCGGATCGCGCTGGCTCATCGCCAGGGTGCGAATATTGAGTGAGCCCAGTCCGCTGTTGATTGACCTCCAGGATTGTCCGCTGTCGGAGCTTTTCCAGACTCCCCCCGGCCCTCCGATGTAGAGAGTCTTCGGCTGTGTCGGGTCGAGGAGGATACTGCTCACGAACAGATCGGGGAGCGATTGCCCGATCCGCTCCCACTGTTCCCCGCGCGTTGCGGTGCGGAAAAGGCCCTTCGTGGTTCCGGCATAGACGATGTCCGGATTGACCACATCGAAGACGATCACATTCACTCCCAGCGCCATTCCCCCCATCAGCTCCTGTTCTGGAATCAGTCCAGTATTAATTTTCTTCCATTCCATTGCCGCGCTATCGGATCGGTAGACCCCTCCTGTCGTTCCCGCATAGAGAACCCGAGGATCGCGAGGATGAATGGCAATGGAGACCACGATGTGGACCTCCTTCATCCCGGCCATGCGTTCTTCCCATTCACGTCCACCGTTTTTGGTATAAAAGGCGCCGACGGTCGTGGCGGCGTAGATTTGATCGTGGTCTGTCGGGTGAAAGACGAATTGATTGATAAAAGAGACGTGCTCTTTGAGCCCGACGTTGTGGGGGAGCCAATGTTGGCCGCCATCCGGGCTCTTGTAGACGGCATCGGCCATCGTGCCGGCATAGATCGTGGCGGGGAATTCAGGATCGATAGCGAGTGTCGTCACCCGTCTGGCGCTGAAACTCGGGAACCGTTCCCATAACCGGCCCTCGTCGCGTGATTTATAGACCGCGTCGTTCGTGGCCACATAAAGAATGTTCGCGTTCGTCGGATGCAGCGCGATGGAGACGATCGCCTGGCTTTCCTTCTCGCAGCCGACACAGAACAACAGGAGCATCAGAGAGGCGAGTTGAGCGATCTGCGAGGCAGTTCGAATCAGCATGGGTGTAGTAGCGAGAGACCTCATCATAATAGGATTCAGCGCTGAGTCAAGGTGACCAATCCTGTTACAACTTACCGGGGATCCGTTCTGCGTAGCCGGTGAGTTCCATATAGCCCTGTCCGTGGATTGGCTTTCCCTGCGCCGTGCCGGTCATTTCGATGGCGCCTTCCCAATAGATCATTTGTTTGCTGTGCTTGGGAGCAAGCTCCTGGTCGGCCATGCGGGGGACGAGTTCCAGTGAAAGCTGTTGTGAGGGAATGGTCAGGCGCCAACGCTGCGGGTAGCGGGCCTTGCTCGCAGGGCTGGTCCAATAACTGGTTGGTTCGAGTGTGAAGTCTTCGAGCAGAAGATGATGCCCCAGTCCGTCTCGGTCAATCAACGTGCCGCTTGAGGCTGGATGGGCTGATCCGTCTGCCCGGCGGAGTCGATAGAGCATGAGTTCTCTCTGGTCGTCGAGTTGCAGGCTGAACCAGTCCCATCCGACCAGATCCTTGTCGAGATCGGCGGATCCGAACTCATGGTCCATCCAACTTGTGCCGGTCACGTCGAACGATTCATTTCCGATCATGACGGTGCCAGTTGTGGCCAGTCTGGTGAAGGAATAGTAGTGAGAGGCTTGTCCTGTGACTGAGCCTTTGCGGCTGATTCCGTTGGTGCCATGTATGACCAGTGGTTTTTCCGGCGAGACCGTGAATTGGATGGCCATGTCGCCGTCTGCTGCCTGGAGGGTTTGAGTGCCGGGGGGAGCCGATGGCGATTCGGCGCTCCACCGATCGACCCAGACATGGAGCCCATCCTGCGTTGCACCGGCCTTGCCCAAACCGGCCCGGCTCATTTTATCTGCATAGTAAAACCGGCCCTTGCGGAGATCGCTTATGGCGAAATGGGCCAGGTACAGGTGCGTGACGGCCCACTGCGACGGCAGGGTTTTCGTTTGATCGCGCGGCATGCCACGGCGGAAGAAGGTGAGTTCATAGCCGAATGGCCTGCCGTCCTTCGCCGTAACCTGGCCGGTGTAGTACCACCATTCGGTGCGAAACTCCTCATGCGCCCCGTGATCGCGCGGGAATGAATATCGATAGCCTTCCGTGGCGAAGCGGAATTCCTCTGCAGTATCGGCTGCGAGTCCGGGCACGACGACCAGCAGACTGCCTGCAAGGAATAGGAGATGCCGGAGATAGCACGGCAATTTTCGCATGGGTAAAGGATCGTCCGTGAGGTGAAAGACTCGCACCGTGCGCTTATACCATGCTCCGGCAGCCGGCACAAATCTCCTGTGTTGATAAGGGTTTTTATCAACTCGACGGGTGAGTGATGTCTATCTCTCGCCGTTGACAACTTTATCGACCATCAGCTATCGTGCTTCATGCAGACCGATCATGAGCGAGAGCAACCGGGGCGTGACCAGCCCAACAGTGCGGTGCCGTTTACCATTCCGGCTCGGATTCCGGTGTTTCCGCTTCCGAACGTTGTGCTGTTCCCCAAGACCTATCTTCCCCTGCATATCTTTGAACCACGCTACCGTGCCATGGTCGCGGATGCGGCGATGAGCGGGCAGTGCATCGGCATGGCCCTCCTCAAGGATGGATGGGAAACGGACTATTATGGCCATCCGCCCGTGTACTCGATGGGCTGTGCTGGTCGATTGGCCAGCGTGCAGCCACTGGCCGATGGCCGATCCAACATCCTGCTGCAGGGGCTGGAGCGGTTTGAGATTGAACGTGAGTGGTATGACAAAGCCTATCGTGAGGCCACGATCGCGGTGACCATTCGTGGCACAGAGACGTCGCTGGATCCCACAGTCCGCCGACACCTGTTCACCACTCTGGAGTCCTATCTCCGGTCCCGCGACGACGCGCCCACATGGCAGGAGTTTTTCCGGGAAGAAGTCAGCGACGAGATTTTCGTCAATACCCTATCTACCTATTTAGAGTGTACGCCGTTGGAAAAGCAGTTTCTGTTGGAAGCCGACAGTCTTCACCAACAAGCCCGCCGTCTCAACGACCTCATCGAGTTCATGATGCACGACCAATCTGGCGCGAAGGGCCGGGGCTGATGGATCGCGCCATTGCGATCCAGGTGTCCCGGCTCACGAAGGCCTACGATAAACATACGGCCGTCTCCGATCTGTCGTTTGAGGTCTATGCAGGCGAGATTTTCGGTCTGCTGGGGCCGAACGGAGCAGGGAAAAGCACCACGCTCAGGACACTTATCACGCTGCTGACGCCGACGTCCGGCACGGCCAGCGTATTGGGCCACGATACGGTCCGCGAGGCGGATGTCGTCCGCCGACTCATCGGCTACGTGCCTCAAGAACGGGCCATCGATCGCTTTCTCACCGGGCGGGAACACCTCGAACTGCTCGGCGCCCTGTATCACTTGCCCAAGGCCGAGGCCGCAAGACGCATTGCCGAATTGTTGAAGCTCGTGGATCTGGAAGAGGCTGCCGATCGCGCGGCGAAAACCTACTCTGGAGGGATGAAGCGAAAGCTCGACATTGCCTGTGGTCTTTTGCCTGATCCCAAGATTTTGTTCCTCGACGAGCCGACGTTGGGCTTGGATGTGCAGAGCCGGCTCAGGATTTGGGACTATGTGCGGATGTTGAAGGCGCGCGGTATGACGATCGTGATGACAACGAATTATTTGGATGAGGCGGACCAGCTCTGCGATCGGCTGGCCATCATCGATGGAGGCAAGATTAAGACACTCGGATCGCCGGTTGAGCTGAAGATCGGGCTGGGCGGCGATATCGTGTCATTGACCTTGAAGGACCGGAGTAAGATTCCCACGTTGGTCACTGCGTTGACAGGGCAACCGGCGATGCGAGCGGTGAAAGCGACGCCGACGGGCCTGGATATCCGGGTCGATTCGCCCGAGAAGGCCCTGCCCGCGATCCTCGAGTCTGCCAATCGATTGGATTGCCAACTGGAATTTATCGAGTACCACCGGCCGCGGTTGGATGATGTGTTCATCGCCCATACGGGGCGGTCCATGACCGAATCGGTCCAAGATATTCAGACCGTATAAGGAGAGACAGTGGCGGAGTACTGGCAAGAAATTCATGCGTTGACGATGCGGTGGGTCCGGAGGCTCAGCCGCGAGAAATTCAGCATGTTGTTCACGTTGGTGCAGCCGATGCTGTTTTGGTTGATCTTTTTCGGCAACCTGTTCCAGCGGGCTGCGGATGTGCAAGTGACGCAGGCCCCGGACTACATCAGTTTCCTGACGGCCGGCGTGGTTGTCATGACGGTGCTCAACAATGGACTCGCCGGAGGCGTCGACCTCTTGTTCGATAAGGAGAATGGATTTTTGGAGCGGTTGATGACCACGCCGATCCATCGGAGTTCCGTGATCCTGAGCCGCTTCATCTTCGTCATGACGATTACCTCGCTCCAAGTGCTCGTGATCCTCGGGGTGGCCTTTCTGTTCGGCGTTCAGCCGGCGACGGGGCTTCTCGGCATCGCCACAATTCTCATGATCGGGATGCTCTTTGGCGTCGGCCTCACGGCGATTTCCATGGCGATGGCCTTTTCCGTGAAAAGTCACGGCGATTTCTTTTCGGTCCTTGGGTTTCTGTCGCTCCCGATGATTTTCTTGAGCTCGGCCTTGGTGCCCTTGGCGGGGATGCCTGCGTGGATGGGGTTCCTGGCGCGTTTCAATCCAATGACCTGGGCGATCGACGCGGTGCGGCCGTTGATCCTTTCCGGCTGGACTGATGCGCTTCCGCATGTCGGGATGGTGGTGGTCGTCATGGTGATATTCGACGGCCTCTGTCTCTATGGGAGCGCCAAAGTATTCCGTCGGGCGATGGGCTAATGGGCGGGCTTTCCGGGGGTCCCACCATGCTGGTAAACGAGAGCCAAATCCGGGCCCTGATCCGACTGCTGGCCGATGAGGACGAGAAGATCGTCCGGACCATCAGCGGGAAACTCATCGACATCGGCCCCACTGCAGTTCCCCTGCTTCAGGAAGCGGAAATCGAACAGCCGGAAATGGCCGACCGCCTTGTCTCGGTGCTCGAGGAAATCCGTGGTGGAAATCTCGAAGATGAACTCACGCAGTTGGCGGCGTTACCCGATGGCCCGATGGATCTTGAACAGGGCGCCTTTCTGATTGCCCGGTATGCTTATCCTTCCCTGTCTGTCACCTCGTATACGCGACAGCTCGATGAAATGGCGCAGGAAGTACAAGATCGGATCGGTCCGCGAGCCTCTGGAGAGGAAACGATCAAGACGTTGAACCGGTACTTCTTCACGGAGATGGGCTTCAAAGGCAACACGAAGAATTATTATGAGCTGGAAAATAGTTACCTCAACTGTGTGATCGACCGGCGAACGGGTATTCCGATCAGCCTCTCGACGGTCTACCTCCTTGTCGGCAAGCGGCTGGGTCTTCCGGTTCATGGGATCGGGATGCCGGGCCATTTCTTAGTGAAGTACGAATCGGATCGCTACAAAGTCTTCGTCGATTGTTTCAACGGAGGAGCGTTGTTGACCGAGAAGAATTGCCAGCGGTTTCTCACGGAAGCCGGCTATGGATTTGACGAGAAGTACTTGCAGCAGAGTCCGGTGCGCTCGATTCTCTCTCGCATGATCAAGAACCTCTTGGCCATCTATGCCAAACTCGACGATCCCCTCAGGAAGGCCCGCCTGACGAAATTCATCGAGATCCTGGGGTGCGATAACCGCGAAGGCGGACTCTAGCCGGCGCAGAGGTCTGTCTGGTGCGATGAACAAGAGAGACGAAGCAGACAGGACAGACTAGATAGCTACCCGCGCAACGAACTCATAGCTTCTAGCCATAGTGCGAAAAACCTACGCAGGCTGCTCAAAAAGTCCGTCCAGCAAGGCCGCAGCCGAAGAAAGCACCGGAGGCGTAGCATTTCTCACCCGCCCACCCCAAGCTGCCAAGACAACTTGTTCTCCGAGTGGGCTACGTTGTGGATGCTTTCGAGGGGAGAACGCAGCATGGGAAAAAGCGCATCTCGGCGCGCCAGGGTTGGGCGGGTGAGAAGGGCGGCTTTTTCAGTAGCCTGCTAGAGTTTGATTGCCATCAAGTCCCGCGCAACCACAATCCTTCCTCCGAACGCTTCCCCTGCCTGTTCCCGCACATTGTATCGGTCGGTAATCGGATAGAAGTGCGATAAGACAAGTTGGCTGACTCCGGCCTCTTTTGCCACCAGCCCACATTGACCGGCATGCAGATGGACCGGGCTCGGACGACTCGCAGGGAAAGAACAGTCCAACACCGCGAGGTCGACGTCTCCACAGAGCCGCACGAGGCTGTCGCAGTATTGAGAATCGCCGGAATAGGCCAGAGCCTTCCCTCCATATTCGATTCGATACCCCAGGCAATGGAGGTTCTGCGTATGGGTCACAGTTCGGGGAATCACTCTCGTGTCTCCAATCATAAATGCCCGATCGGCTACGTCCTTGAAATGAACCGCGAACGGTGCGTGCGTGAAGCCTGGTAGGGTAGCGAAGAGGGTCTGAAAGAATTTCTTCGTCCCGTGAGGCCCGATCACCGTGAGCGGCGGTCTCGTTCCTCCTTGGTATTTGGTAAAGATCATCGCATCGAAAAAGTAGGTGATGAAGTCGGAAAAGTGATCGGCGTGGTAGTGGGAGAAGAGAATGTGGGTAATCCGATGCCGGTTCACGCCGGTTTTTAGTAAATTCGCCAAGGTGCGCGGGCCAAAGTCCAACAATAATGTCTGGTCGGTGCGGACGAGATAGCCTGCGGCTGCTCGCGTGGGATGTATGTTCGTGCCGGAGCCGAGGATGGTGACGCGCATAGATTCACAGAGGTTGAGGTCTAGGTTGAGGCTGAGTGATAGCGTATCTGGTGCATTGTATCCTGAGCCTCGGCCTTAACCTCAACCTATTTTTGGAAGCTATCCCGCAGACGCAGGAGCAGCGCGCGAGTCTGGTCCACTTCTTCGGGGCTCAAGGCCCGTTCAAAGAATGGACGAAGAAAGGCCAAGTGGGCCGCAAAGGTCTTTCGAAAGAGCGCATCGCCTTTCACGGTTAACGAGATCTTGGTGCAACGGCGATCTCCCTTCATCTCATCCCGCCGGATCAGACTTTTGGCGACGAGGCGATCAAGGACGCCGGTGAGCGTGCCTTTGGTGACGAGCGTATGGGCCGAGAGTTCTGAGCAGGTCATGCCCTCCGTATCTCCCAGCGTGGCGATGACATCGAACTGCGAGGGCGTCAGCCGCAGAGATTTGATGTGGCGGATGTCGATGCGCCAGAAGGCCAGATAGGTTTCGACCAGCGGCCGCAACACTTTCAGATAGGGATCGTCCTGAAGATCCGGCAATTTCATGGCGAGAGGATAGTCCGCACTAGGACAAAAATTCAAGAGGGGGAGGGGATGGGGGCTGTTGATCTCCTGTGCTCGCGCAACGCGCGGTCGCGGACTCCCCTCGTTGGACGCGCGCAGTAGGAGATCAATCAGCCCCCAGCCCCGAGAGATAACGAGCGAGCTTGGAGGAGGAAGGGGAGCGGCCAGGTGCCCTTCTGCTCGCAGAGGAAGGGCTGGGCACCTGGTCATCCTCCTGCTCGCGGAACGCGCGCCCTCAGAAGGGCCTCGTTCGACGCGCGCAATCGAGGATCAACCAGGCCGCCCTGTGAGGAAAGATACGAGCGAGCTTGGAGGGACCATTTATAATCGTGCTTGTTCGATGCGCGCAGTCAAGGGCAGTCTTGGCCGCTCCCCTGAGAGGGAGATGTAGAGAAATGGGATGTGCTTGCGCAACGCGCGGCCTCAGAAGGCCCTCGCCCGGGTTAATGGCACGTCTCGGCGTGCCATTGGGTGGGCGGGTGAGAAAGTCGCGCGCAGTAGGAGATCAATCAGGCCCCATCCCTAGAGAGATAACGCGGAAGTTTCGAGAGACGGGAAAGTATGGCCAGGTGCCCTTCTTGCTCGCAGAGCCCCCACGATGAAACGGTGGTCGCTCGATGCGCTCAGTAAAGGGCAGCCTTGGCCACTCCCCTAGAGTGAGGCATAGCGAATTGGAAAAGCGTCGTTCCAAGACCTTTCGATGGAACACGCGCACTCCAGAACCCCAACACTTTGTGAGTCCTGCTTGTCAGGCCGTGAGTAAATCGGTATCCTCCAAGGACGAGAGACTTCTCAGGGAGTGAAGAATGGGCATCGCGGACTTACTCAAATTCAAACGGCCTGAAATACTGCGCCTCGCACAGGCGCACGGAGCCCACAATGTGCGGATTTTCGGGTCCGTGGCAAGGGGGGAGGCGCGTCCGGAAAGCGATGTCGACTTCCTTGTTGAAATGGATAATGGGCGCAGCTTGCTCGATCTCATTGAACTCAGCCAAGACCTCGAAACACTGCTCCAGCGTAAAGTCGACATTCTCACCGATCAGGGCCTGAGTCCATACCTTGAGCAGCGAATCCATGCTGAAGCTGTCCCTCTATGAAGGACGACCGCATCTATCTCCTGCACGTTCGAGAGGGCCAGAAAATGGGGACATTCTACATTTCTAACCGCCTCGTCAGTGCGTGGGCTCGTGCGGTTTAGTTACTAACTGCGGCTGCCCAAGAAGGTGACAACATGACCTCGTAGCGCGGCTACGAAGCGCTGAAAATTTAGGTCTTCAGCCGGCTGCGTGATTGTGGTTTTTCTGGAGTTCGTGGCCATCATGAAACAGGCTGAGGTATAGAGCCGCTCCAGCAGCAAGCGGCGACACAGAAGTTCGTAGCGCTTGCTATAGGAGACTCCTCTATACCGTCGGAGGGCTGCTGTATCTTTGAGATGAGTTTCTCCGCGAAACTCAGGGTCTACCTGGAAGTACGGTTCCTTGTTGACGACAGGGGTTTTGACGTTGTCGCGATCTTCCAATAAGAATAGGTAGCCAAGAAAGGGGGGAGGAGCCTGACCAAAGCGGCCTTCTCGGAATGCTGTCCAAATATCCTTGGCACTGCCCACCGCTTCTTCTGAACGGTTGTTCACATTGTTGCCGATCGACTTGCCGGCTTGGGACTTAAACTCCATCGCCAGGACCAACGCGCCGTCGGAGACGACAATGAGATCCCATTTTTTCGTAGCTCTGAAATAACCCGGCAGTTCAAGCGCAGTCCTTGTGCGGACATCGACCTTCTTCAATCCGGCTTCGCACAGGATGTCTGAAACCAAGACTTCCAGGGCACCCATCTGGGTCCCTCCTGTGACCTCACCTCGCGTCCCGGCGTCGATCTTCCCCGATTTGACCTGCTTTGCTTTATTTCGTCTTCGGGCGTTCCAGTAGCTTTGGACAGCGGTTTGCAGTCTCTTGTCAATGTTCAAGCGCCGTCTCCATCATGCGAGCGCTAATCCCATACAGCTCCAACGCCACTTGGGTTGCGCGTGAGCCTGTCACGATGACGGAAGGCGTCTTTCAGTTCATGAGAGTGGATCTTGGACAAGGTCGTAGGGGCAGGGACTCGAATCCGGCGTAGGTACTGTGCTTGGAAACGCAAATAGCCACCCCGCATGCGGACTCCATATGATTCAACAAAAAACTGTCCGATCTTCGACATCAGCAGGCCTCCGAGTACTTCCAGATCCCACTCGTCCGATTGAATGAAATACAGATTGTGGTGTGGGTACGTTTCCCCCTGATCTAAGACCGGCTCGAGCGTATTCTTAATATCTGGGATATAGAGTTTATGTGTATCGGTGAGGGCATTGTTGACGCGGTCAATTGTCTTGTACCACTTGCCGGCATTCTTCTCCGCTGTGTGGCGCTTCTTCAAGGCTCCTGCATGTTGCTCGTAGTAGGCTCGTAACTTCGGATAGGTTTTCAGATTGACCAGTCCGTCGTGGTTCCATGGATTCACAAGATAGTGCCCGGACCATCGCACCGTTCCGCTCGACAAATCTTTCGCCAGTGCGAGCTTCAGGAGGCGGGAAGGCTCCACAAGGTCAGCATCTGTTGTGATATAGACGTTATCGTTCCCGGTGGCGACGCCGATTCCCACCTTGGCATTCATCTCGAGAGGAGGAAACTGATCTTCCAGTCGTCGGAGGAGCGCCAATTGTTCTGGCGAATGGCAGGGCCAGGGGTCAGCTCCTTTGAACCATGTTTTCACCACTGCCCGATGGATACCTTGGGGCAGAATGTCGCGGCTGTTTGTCTGGAGCGTCGTCGCCAATAGTCTTGGCTGAATGTTCTCAGCTACCTGATCGGCACTTGCCACAATGGTCGACTGCTGTTTTTTGTGCCGAATCACCGTGATCGCCGGATAGGCGTCCACTTCATCGTCGAAGGCGTTGGCGTGGTGCATGCTCAGGAGCACGTCAACACTGTACGCTGAGGTAATAAGTTGCCGCAGTTCCGCCCCATATTGGTTACGCATCCATCGGTCAGCGCAGATAAATGCGCATACACCACCGGCCTTCAGCTGCCGAAGCGCTGCTTCAAAAAATGCCACATAGAGATCGGCTCGACCGCGCATCGTCGGATATGCATTACGGTAGACCGAGGCCATTTCTTCTGGAATATCCTCAAGTCGTACGTATGGAGGGTTTCCGATAATGAAGTCAGCCTGTTTGCTGTCGGTATCGAGAAGGTAATCTCGGTTTAACACCCACGCATCGGCCAGTCGTTTGGCTAGCGGGCGCTTTACCCCACGAGTCATTAGGATACTTTGGGCAAGAGAACGCGCACGATCAGCGCTCTCTTCATCCAGTTCGTATGCGATTAAGGAATGTTGGCATTCTGACAATGATCGACCAAAATTCCGGCACGACTCCACCAGGCGCTCGATCATTGGGCCGAGAAATGCGCCATCACCGGCTGCTGGTTCGACTGCCAGGGCATCCACCAGGCTTTTATTCGAGCAGTAGCCGCTCAGATCGAGGAGTAGTTCAACGACCCAACGTTTTGTGTATACGACGCCTTTCGGCTCGACGACTGCAACAGGAGGAGGATGGCGGCGGAGAGGTGCGATCAGCTGGAGTTGAATGCCTCGCGTTGCGGCCGATGGGCTTATTGGGCTGTCTGCCACAAGGGCCTCGAACTCTCTGGTGAGGTTTAGGGGAAAGGAGTGGCTGATACTAACTTGTCTGCGCTCTTCGTTCAAGATTCATTCATCAGCAGGAGGGAGAAAAGGGGACAGGCTACTTAATCGGAATCCTTTCCGCCAGTCGTGCCGTCTCACGCATCGCCCGCATCCGACATTCTGCCGCACCGCTCCGCAGCCATTCCCTCCCTGTGCTCAAGCTCCGATGCAATTGCCGACGCGAATCGAGTACAGTGTGCGAATTATTTCTTTTTGTCTGATGCTTTGGAGGAGCCATGTCGGTATTTCGACGACCCGAGTTGGAAAAAGATAACCCGATCGCCCCGCAGATGTATGTCGGGCCCAGGAGGAGGCGCGCGCTGTTACGTGAAGCCTCGTTGTCGCCTGCCCCAAGGCAGGGGGACATGGCCGAGACGCTGCAGGCCTTGACGGCAGCGGCGGAACGATTTGTGGCGAGCGTGCCGCCATCGAAGAAGCTGCAAGAGGAACGGAGCGCATTGCTGGAGGCGATCATCCAGGCGCAACAGTTCTGACCAGAATTTCGGGGTCATTGCGTGACCTTGCACTTTGCAATCGGACAGTTCACTGGAAAGGGGGAAGATGTTGTCAGTGAGAGAAACCTGGGTATTCTGTTCTTTGAGTCTGGCATGAAATGCATCGGCGGTATGTGAACTCGGCTATGGATGTGTGAAGTGCGAGACCCTTCACAATTCCCCATACCATTCTTCAAGGAAGTGGCTGAGGCTGCCATTCACTGCGCGCGTCGAACGATATAAATGCTCCCTCCAAGCTCGCTCGTTATCTCTTCAGGGAAGGGGGCTGATTGATCTTCTACTGCGCGCAACTTTCTCACCCGCCCACCCACTGGCACGCCGAGACGTGCCATTAGCCCGAGCGAGGTTCTTCCGAGACCGCGCGTTGCGCGAGCACAGAAGAGCATCAGCCTCCGTCCCCTCCCATCCCTTCCCCCATCCTGCTAAGATGCTATCCCCATGAGCACTCGTTCTGAATCGGGCCAGACCAACCTGGCTGCCATTGCAGTCCTCGTCGGGCTCGTCATTACCGGCGTCTGGGTGTGGAAGCGTCTGTCGCTCGATACCCAGGAGTATGTGATCGATCAAGCTATCCCCGTGGCGTTCGCGGGATTGGTGGTCGCGGCAGGGCTGTTTCTGTTAGTCCGGGCGGTCAACCGCCGCAGGGCGCAACGGCGTGAACGTGCGAAGTTATTGGCGGCGTTCGAACGGGCCACGGGAGAGGAGAAGAAGCTGGAGATTGCCTTTGCACTGATTGAAGTAAATGGGTACCGCGCCAAAGGATTGGAATCCGTGACGCCCGCGTTACGAGACCTCTTTGCGACGACGTTGCAGCAGGCGCTGAGTGACAAGCAGCACCGGATTCGAGGGATGGCGGCCAGTCACCTTGGCGTCTTGAACGATGCGACAGTCGTTCCCTTGCTGTTAAAGGCGCTAGAAGATGACCACGCCTATGTACGTTCCAGCGCAGCGTTGGGATTGGGCCGGTTGCGCGCGAGTGAGGCGAAGGAGAAACTGACGACAGCCATGGAGAAAGATTGGGATCAAACTGTCAGGAGTCGATCGAAGGAAGCGTTGGAGCGGATCAAGCAGTCATGAAACCGTTCGAACAGGCGAAGCAGGCTGAAGACTGAAGACTGAGGGCTTGAAGTATTGGGACTTCGAATCCTGACCGTCGGCCTTCAGCCTTCTGGTTGCGCCTGTTCGTGGATCCATTCAATGCAGGCGATCTCCGGGGTGCAATTCCACCGCAGGGGAAGAAACGACCATCCGAGTCCACGATTGACATAGAGCTGGCGGCCAGGCTCTCCGTGATGTCCCTCAATTCGGCCGTTGCATCCTGGCGGGAGCCAGAATGTCGGTATGCCTGGTATGCGCCACTGGCCTCCGTGGCTATGCCCGCAAAGGATCAGGTCGACGGCGTGGTGGTCCTCCATCTGATCGAGGATGTTCGGTGCATGGGCCAGCAGGAGAGTGAAGCGATTCTGTGCGCTTGGCGGCAGACAGCTTAGGTCGGCTCGATGCAGAGAGGGATCGTCGACGCCGACAATGGCGATTTCGCCACAGCCGGTGGAGATAAAGGTGGCCTGATTGATTAAGAGGGTGATTTTGTGGCGATCGGCAAGTTCGCAGTACCGATCGATCGGTACGCCACTGTAATGATCATGATTGCCCAAGGTGACGAAGACCGGCGCAATTTCGCGCAAGCCGGCGAGAAATCGAAACACATGCGGCAGTCCCTCTGGCACGTTGAGCAGGTCGCCGGTGACAAAGATCCAGTCGGGCCGGAGCTCGCCGATGGTGGCGACGATGAGATCGTGCCGTGGCTGATAACGGTCAAGGTGCAGATCGCTCAGATGAACGGCCCGTCGGCCTGCCAAGATGCTGTGTGTATAGGTGAGTCGTGAAATATCGTATGTGGATAGTCCGATTTCCAAGTGGGGGACGAGACTAAATAGCTGGTAGAGCGGTTCACTGAGACAATATCCGATGAAGGAACGGGCTCGATCAGGCCAGGATCTCGCGTGTCGTGTCATCCCATCACCCGATCCAGTTCAACACGATCGGAGGGCGTTACGCGATAGCCTCGTTCATACAGATCGCTCATGCCTTGCATCAAGGCGTCCATGTTGCGGGTGCGGTACCAACTGTCGAACCGCTCTGTGAGTGCTGTGACCTGCTTCGGGTTTGGCTCCGCGTCATGGTACGAGAGAGTGAGGGAGCGGAGCAAGTCTTGAAGTTCAATGGGACTATAGATGGCATCGTCATTCTGGTCTGCGACAAGGGCAAATTCATAGAAAGTCAGACTGACTGAAAGCAACGCCTGTGTCTTGGCAAGATCGTTTCGCGCATCGTCCATTCCGCTTGGGTAGTTGCGAAGACAATCCATTTCGAGCTGGGATGAAGACGTGGGCTTCCACCCGATTCCCTGCACGGTCGGAGGAGGTGTCTTGTTCAGCTGATAAAACCAAGAGACGCAGGCGTTCGCATGCGCAAAGGCTTGTTTGTCTTTGTGGATCTGCCTGCCGATGTGTTGGGTGAACTGCTGAAAGATCGCATTGTCTCTACCAAACGAGCTCCCTGGGGACAGAGTACATATCAGAACGGTGAGGAACACGCCTGCCGCGAACAGGCGGACCTTAGGCCATTGGACCATCACTGGGCGGAATAACATAGGAAAAGTATACCATGCGAGTCGTCTCACTCCCCATCGAGATCGACTGAGCGGTGAGGGCAATCACGTGCGAATGAAGAAGAGGGCTATTGCGCCATGACCATGCCTTTTTTGACGGCGGCGTTGCCGGGCATTGGCGGACAGATGCGGACGCTCCCGGAAGATTTCCAGGTTGAGGAGCATCCGCTGTATCTCCCCTGTGGAGAGGGTGAGCATCTCTACATCAAAATCAGAAAGCGCCTGCTCTCGACTCCGGATCTCATTCTGCGATTGTCCTCGGTCTTAGGCGTGAAAGCGCAAGCGATTGGGGTAGCGGGCCTCAAAGACGCCAGGGCCGTGACCACGCAAATGATTTCGCTCCTCGGTGTTACGCCTGAACGGCTGGATCGATTGAAACTGGACGAGCAACTCTTGTCTGTGGAAGTACTGGGCCGGCATCGCAATCGCTTGCGTCCAGGGCATCATGCAGGCAATCGCTTTCGGTTGGTGATTCGGGATGTCGCCACGCACGCCTGCGAGACGGTGCCCCTGGTCACGGACATATTGGTGCGACGAGGTGTGCCGAACTATTTCGGCCCGCAACGGCAAGGGCGAAGCGGACAGAATTACCAAATCGGAGCCGAACTACTGGTGGACCCTGCTCGCCGAAACAGGCTGAACCGGTCCAAGCGCATGTGGTACCTCAATGCCTATCAGTCGTATCTCTTTAATGACATGTTAGCCAGACGACTGGATCGACTCGATCGTGTGTTGATTGGAGACTGGGCTATGAAAATGGAGAACGGCGCCTGTTTTCTGGTCGAGGATGCTGTGAAGGAACAGCCACGGGCCGACCGGTTCGAGATCAGTCCAACCGGCATCCTGTTTGGGTCGCGCGCCTCGTGGGCCGGCGGAGAACCGGGAGAGATCGAACGGGCCGTGGTGGCTGAGAGCGGCGCGACCCCGGAAAGCCTTACCGAAGCCGCGAAGGCCTGCGGGTTTCGCGGCGAACGGCGCTCGTTCCGAATCCCTCTTGCCGATCTGGAATGGGCTCAGGAGGGGTCGGTGCTCACCCTTTCCTTTTCACTTCCGCCTGGCGCCTATGCGACCAGCGTTCTGCGCGAACTCATGAAAACCGCGGGCGGCTGAAAATGCCCGCTAGCTTCGTTCTCTGCTCGTGAAAATCCTCAACGTACCCCAGAGGGTACGCCTCCGGTTTTCACTCGCCTGCGGCCTTGCTAGCGGAGCATTTTGAGTCGCCCGCAGGGATGGCTGCATCTTGCGGACGTGATTCGGCGCCCTGCTAATCTTCGGTGCACAGTCAGGATCTGATCTGCAACAGTTGAAACTGGGTGGTAGAATCTGTGCGGAGCCTCTCCATGTAAGAGAGGGAGTCTGACTTATGATGCATGATCAAGAAACTGTCCTGCTTCAAGGCCATATCATCGACTCGTTGATCCTGGCGAAGGTTCTGGACACGATTTTGATGATGGGTGGAACCTTCGATCTTCAAGATATGCAGATCGGCAAGACCCGCGAGGAACCGTCGCGCGCCAGAATCGTCGTGCGGGCCTCGTCCGCGAAACTGCTCAGCGAGATTCTCCATACCATTCAACCCCACGGCGCGTCGGTTGAGAGTGAACGGGATTGTCGGCTGAGTGCGGCCCCGGCGAACGGCATCTTTCCCGACGAGTTTTACGCGACCACCCATTTACCCACCCAGGTGCGAGTTCGCGATCAGTGGGTGGAGGTGGAGGGGATCGAGATGGATCTGGGGATTCTTGTGGACCCGGTTCGTCTGATTGCGAAGACTGTTCCGATGGGAGAGGTGAAGCGTGGTGATCAGATCGTGACCGGCCGTGAGGGCGTGCGGGTGATCCCGCTCCAGCGGCCACGTGATCGCGATGTGTTCAGCTTTATGGAATCGCAGGTTTCGTCCGAGCGTCCCCATGGGCGCGTCATTAGCGACATTGCCAAGCGCCTTGAGCAGCTGCGAACAGGATTTCGGGAGGGGAAAGTTGGCAGCAAGGTGCTGCTGGCGGGAGGTCCGGCGATTGTGCACGCTGGAGGGCGTGAGGCGCTGACATGGCTGATTGATGAAGAATTCATCCATGTCTTGTTCTGCGGGAATGCGCTGCCCGCTCATGATATGGAGGTCGATCTCTACGGCACGTCCCTCGGCTATGGACATGCGGCAGGTCGCGTCGTGCCGCATGGGCATGAACACCATCTGCGAACCATTAATCGGATCAGGGCCATCGGCAGCATCGAGGCAGCGGTCCGGTCAGGAGTCGTGAAGTCCGGAATTATGGCAGCCTGCGTCAGACGGGGTGTCCACGTTGTCATGGCCGGCACGATCCGCGATGACGGCCCGTTGCCCGGCGTGATCACGGATTCAGTAGAAGCCCAGTCAACCATGCGTGCGGCAATCCCTGGTATCGGACTGGCCTTGCTCGTCGCCTCGACGCTGCATGCGGTGGCGACGGGCAATTTGTTGCCTGCCACGATCCCCTCCGTCTGCGTCGACGTTAATCCGGCCGTCCCGACGAAACTCGCGGATCGAGGAAGTTTTCAGGCTGTCGGGCTGGTCATGGACGCCGCGTCGTTTCTGCGCGATCTAGCGCGCGAGTTGGGGTGGAAGTCATGAGTCGTCTGCTGGTCTGCCCACCGGATTATTTCGGTATCGAATACGAGATTAATCCATGGATGCGCCGTTCGAATGCCGTCAATTCAGATGAGGCCATCCGCCAGTGGCATCACCTCATGCAGGTGCTCGAACAGGACGTGGGCGCGGTCCTGGAACGGATGAAGCCGGTGCCGGGGCTGCCCGACCTCGTGTTCACGGCGAATGCCGGCATCGTTGTTGGAGGCAAAGCGGTGCCGAGCCGTTTTCGCTATGTCGAACGGCAGAAGGAAGAGGCGTACTTTGAGAACTGGTTTCGCGGCCAGGGGTATGAAGTCGTCACGCTGGATCCAGGCTGCTTCTTCGAGGGGGCCGGGGATCTCTTGGGATTCCCTGACACCTGGTTCGGTGGCTATCGGCAACGGTCGGATATCCGTGTGTTCCCGACGCTCAGCGACTGGTTTCACCGAGAGATCATTCCGCTCGAACTGATCGACAACCGGTTCTATCACCTCGATACCTGCTTGTGCCCCCTGAGCGGAGGTGAACTCCTATATTTCCCTCCCGCCTTCGATCACTATGGGCAAAAGGTTCTTGCCGAACGGATCGATCCTTCCAGGCGTCTCGTGGTGCTGGAAACAGAGGCTCTCAGGTTTGCCTGCAACGCCGTCTGTGTCGGGAAACACGTCGTGCTGCCCGCAGGATGTCCGGAAACAGAATCCCTGTTGACCTCACGCGGTTATCTTCCCCATCCAGTCCCGCTCGATGAATTCATGAAATCGGGCGGCTCGGCGAAGTGTCTGACATTGGCGTTGGACTGAGCAGAGTCGCTGGTCGAGGACTGCTTCACCACCTTTTCACCGACCAATGATCCGTTAGCAGGCATCGGAACAATTCTGTACAGGATGCTCAAAAAGCCTGTCCAGCAAGGCCGCAGGGAGTTCGGCAACCGAAGCGTACCCTTGCGGTACGTTGCAGGGAGACGAGCGACTGAGAACGCCGCTGGCGGGCTTTTTCAGCATCGTGCTCAGGGTTTTTTTTGCCGGAAGAAGAACGATCCATAAAGCCCGGCGATCGCGATGGTGACGAGTTCGATCGTCAGTAGCAGTCGGCTCACGATGGCATCTGGTGTAGGGGGCGAAAAGATGAAATGCAGGCCGAGGAATTCGGGAGCCTGTGACTGCGGGGTTTCCCAGGGTGGGAAGAGGATCGCGAGGGACAGCATCGCAACCATGCCATAGAGAAATTCAACGTTGAGCTGTCCTGGTCCAGCTGTCGCACTTGGTGGTGCTGGCGGCGGCGGAGAAACGTCAACGTGATCTGCATGAAGCCGTTGGCCGCATTTCGAGCAGTAACGGCTAATCTCCGGGAGTTCCTGTCGACATGATGGGCAAAGTTTCATGGGCGGTTCCGTGCCTAGGCTACACGGAACCACGTTGGTTTACTAGATGGGGGTGGGATTAGAATGACCCAATACTTAGAAATGATAGCCAATGCCGATGGAGAGGATGAAGGCACTGTAGGTCGCTCGGAATCCGAATGGGTCAGCGTTCGGATCGCTATGATTTGAGGAATAGTTCATGCGGGCATAGTTGTATTTGCCTTCCCCGAACAGGGTCCATTGACGCGTGAGGTAGTATTGTATACCTCCTTCGGCGTTGAAGCCGATTGAGGCGGCCGATTGTCCTGGAGGTGCGTCGGGGCCCTTTAGCTCTGCAAAGTAAAAAGAGGGGCCGATTCCGATATAGGGCTGGAGCCGGTAGCCTGGATAGCGAAAAATTACATCCGTGTCCCATGTAATTATGCGTTGGTGAATGCCCGTTAAATTTGGGGATGTTAACGACCCACCAGGGCCCGAAAAAGTAAGCGACCCTTGTTCGATATGAGGGGTTGTGTAGGACACACCGGTCTCGATGCCCAGCCAACGGGCTTTCGTGAAGTAGTGTCCGATCTTGGCACCCACCATCGCGGAGCTTTTTAAGGGCTGGTCTGAAATATCGAGTCCCCCAAATCCATCTTGCGTGATCGTACCGTTGCTCAGGCTCTGCGGGAGGGTCACGCCGAACTGCCCGGCCACGTAGGATTCTGCATACGCCTGAGGCGCAAAGAGAACAATCGGGATCAGCAGCGCTAGTAGGCCCGCGATCACGAAACGCTTTGCCAATCGTGTGGTTTTCATGGCCTTCTCCCTCACGTTCACCTGTAACCACGCACGCTTTCATACTAGTCGTCTGATGCATCTGAACGAAGAAAAATGTGAAATCATACAAAGAAGGAGCAAGGCATGTGCCACTTCAGCCCTACGACCCTGTTTTGGCAGGGCTGTGGAATCTGGCTCGACTTGACAAATTTCGAAGACCGTCTCTCATTCATTGACAGGTGAAAGAACCGGTTCCTATAATCCGCGGGGCTCACAACCCTTGTTGATGTCAACCCTTCCATCAAAAGCATTTTATTAATCATGTCATCCATCCGTCGTATAGGAGTTATCGGGGCCGGAGCCTGGGGCACGGCTCTGGCGAAACATCTTGCGGAGAAAGGTCTCGAAACTCGGCTCTGGGCCTATGAACGAGAGGTCGTGGATGCGATCAACGGGAAACACGAAAACTCGGTCTTTCTGCCTGGTGTCGCGCTTCCCCCATCGCTTGTGGCTACTGGATCGTTGGTAGATCTCACCGAGCGGAGCGAGGGACTGCTCTTCGTGGTGCCGTCCCACGTTGCGCGTTCTGTGCTGCGCGAGCTGGTCCGATCCCTTTCCACCCCAATCCCGTTCATCAGCGCAACGAAGGGAGTTGAAGAAGATACGTTGAATTTGATGACTCAGGTGATGACCGATGTCCTTCCTCCTGCCATGCACCAGGATCTCCTGGTGTTGTCCGGTCCGAGCTTCGCGACAGAAGTCAGCGCAGGGAAACCGGCAGTGCTTTGTTTAGCCGGAAACAACCAGGGACTGGTCAAGACATTCCAGGCTTCGTTGATGACGCCGGCCCTTCGCGTGTACGCCGACAGCGATATGCTGGGTGTCCAGCTCGGCGGCGCGCTCAAGAATGTGATGGCGCTTGCAGCCGGCGTGGTGGACGGATTAGATCTCGGTCATAATGCGCGGGCCGCGTTGATCACGAGAGGATTAGCGGAAATGGTGCGGCTGGGCGTCGCTATGGGCGCAGATCCGCGAACGTTCTACGGGTTATCCGGCGTCGGCGATTTGGTGTTGACCTGCACCGGAGCCTTGAGCCGAAATCATACGGTCGGTGTTCGACTGGGGAAAGGCGAGCGGCTGGAGGCGATTCTCGCCAACATGCAGGCGGTGGCGGAAGGTGTGCGGACGGCGAAGGCGGCGTTAGGACTCGCGCGACGTCATCATGTCGACATGCCGATCGTGCAAGAGATTAACGCGGTCTTGTTCGAAGGGAAGTCATGCCGCAAGGCGGTGACCGATCTGATGGAGCGCGACGCAAAGCCGGAGAAAGGACAGCCATGAATCCTGAGGCGCTTGAACGACTGCTGACTGAGGTGAAAACGGGTATTCTGCCCGTGGCGGCGGCTATTGAACAGCTTCGCACTTTGCCCTATGAAGATCTTGGATTTGCCTCAGTCGATCACCACCGGTCGCTGCGGCAGGGGTTCCCCGAGGTCATTTTCTGCGAGGGGAAGACGCCGGTCCAGATTCGCGCTATTGCGAAGGCGTTGTTGAAACATCATCGCCCGTTGTTGGCGACGCGAGCGACTCGCCAAGTGGCTACGCTCATCAAGCGGCTTGACCGTCGAGCGGTCTATCATGACGAGGCGCGCATCGTGTCGATCCGTGATCCCAAGCGGTTACTGCAGGGCCATATCTTAGTGATTACAGCCGGCACCTCGGATATTCCTGTCGCGGAAGAAGCGAGAGTGTCGGCGGAGGTAATGGGGAGTCGGGTTGAGACGCTCTATGACGTGGGCGTGGCTGGTATTCATCGGTTGCTGGAGCGTCAAAGCCGGCTGATGCAAGCTCGGGTGGTCGTGGTAGTAGCAGGGATGGACGGGGTTTTACCAAGCGTGGTCGGCGGGTTGGTTCCCTGTCCTGTCGTTGCCGTACCGACGAGCCGTGGTTACGGCGCAAGCTTCGGTGGACTTGCTGCGTTGTTGACGATGCTGAACTCTTGCGCGGCGGGGGTCGGCGTGATGAACATCGACAATGGATTCGGGGCGGGTTGTCTTGCGCACCGGATCAACCTCTTAGGCGAGGCGCGCGAAGGGCGAGACCAGCGGGAAAAGCGCGAAAGGTGAGATGCTGAAGGAGTGACAGATATGATTTCTCCCGCCAGTCGCGCCTGTCTCGCGCGTTCCGCCGCGGTTTATTTCACTTCTATCGTTCCGCGTTTTGGCCAGGCATTCATCTGCGTCCTGGGTCCCTTTTCGCCGTTCGCTAGTAACTTGGCCCGCACTTCAAATTGATAAAGACCTGCCACCGACGGGATTTTTTTCTGGTCCAATCCGTCCCACGTCAGGAGGACAGAGACCTGTGGAGGGGCGGCGCCGGTGGTCGAAGCCTGATGCGGCTCCAGTGCGGTACGGGTGGTCAGGAAACGGAGCGAGTTTTTCGACGGCGATGTAATGAATGAGGAAAATTCCAGCAGGGTTGAGCCATTCAGCTCCTTGGGCAGTTGAACCAAAGCAGAAAACTGCAATGGTCCCGATGAGATTGTGTAGGGATTGGGCAAGATCTTCAGGTCGAGAATCTTGAGCTCCGGTTCGGGGCGTGGGGCTCGGTGAGGCTTCGATTTTGCCGAGACGTCAAGCGGGGTCCAGAGTAAGATCGCGACGCAGAACAGCACCCAGACAACCCGACCACTCGATGATCTGAATAACTCTGAACAGGGCGTAATCAGGGACCGGCAAATTGTCATAGGGCTATGGGCATTTTCATCCTGGCTTTGTGATGGGAGCCCAATCAGTGGGCAAGTGCAGTGGGGATAACATAGCGTCGGTAGGCTGTCAATGTTCCGAGCCGGCGAGACGGGCGGGACTGGCGGGAAAAGGAGCGTACTGGAATGGAGTCCGGGCTCACACGTCACGGTTCGAGGCACGACTCCTCGCGCACCACTCGCTTCTGAGCCGATTGCCGTTCGCAGGTGGCTTGGGTAAGATGGGCGCGGTTTGACTTGAGTAAGGAAAGGACACACGTGGGCGCGCATCTCCATTTCGATTGTTATTCCGGAATCAGCGGCGACATGACTCTCGGCGCGCTCGTGGATGTGGGCGTCCCGTTTTCCGACTTGGTGAGGGGGCTGAAACAGCTCAGGCTTTCAGGGTTTACGCTGCAGAGGCGGCGGGTGCATCGAGGGGCGATTCACGCTACGAAAGTGGATGTCGTGATCACGTCGGGATTGCGCAAGCCTCTCTCGCTTCATCGGATACATTCCATCCTCTCCGCGAGTCGAATTCCCGACAAGATCAAAGAACAAAGCCGATCGGTATTCGATCAGTTGGCCGAAGCGGAAGGGCATGCCCATCGCGTGGCCAAAGATCACGTCCATTTTCATGAAGTGGGGGTTCTGGACTCGTTTGTCGATATCGTCGGTGGGCTGATCTGCTGCGACCTGTTGGGCGTGACGCGCGTGACGTCTTCCCCGGTCAATGTCGGAACGGGGACGCTGCAATCCGCTCACGGGATCTTGCCGGTGCCTGGCCCGGCGGTCGCCATATTGGCGAAAGGGATTCCGGTGTATAGTGCCGGCCCTTCCCGTGAACTCACCACGCCGACCGGCATGGCGCTGTTGCGCACGCTGACATCGGAGTTCGGTCCCATGCCGGTGATGACACCGACAGCCATTGGCTATGGAGCGGGCGATGCCGACCCCGACGGCTGGCCGAATGCCTTGCGTGTGTTTCTCTCGCGGCCGTCATCCCGAGGCGTGCGTGAACAGGATACCGTGCTGCAGCTTGAAACGAATCTCGACGATGTGAACCCGCAAACATATGAGTATGTGATCGAACAGCTATTCGCGCGCGGGGCGCTCGATGTGACACTGGCGCCGGTCATCATGAAACGTGGACGGCCCGGCATTGTTCTGTCCTGTCTTGCTGCTCCGGCGCAGCGGGATCGGATTCTTGACGTATTATTTCAGGAAACGACAACGTTAGGAGTCCGGATTCGTGAGGTCATGCGACAGATCCTTCCTCGGCAGTTTGTCTCGGTAAAGGTGCGCGGGGGCGTTGTTCGGATGAAGGTCGCCGTTGTGAACGATGCGACAACTAAAGCGGCTCCGGAATATCTCGATTGCAAGCGGATAGCCGAACGGACAGGCCGTCCCGTAAAAGAGGTGCTCGAAGATGCGGCTCTTGCCTATGCCAAACAGCGGGTCACTAGGCCGACGAGCCGGGGATGACGGTCCTACTCTATACCCTCCTCTTCCTCGTTTCTGTCGTGGTGACGCTGGGCGCCTGCACGTTATTTACAAACGCCATCGAGTGGTTGGGCAAGCGATTCAATCTGTCAGAAGGCGCGGTCGGCGGCGTGTTGGCCGCCATCGGCACCACACTTCCCGAAACATCGATTCCCGTGATTGCCATTTTCTTCGGAGCCAGCCGTGCCGAAGTGGAGGTGGGGTTGGGCGCGATCCTCGGTGCCCCCTTCATGTTGACCACCCTGGTGATTCCCGTCTTGGCCATATTGTTGATGGTCTATGCCGGATTGGGGAAGCGAATCGCGGCTTTCCGAGTAAACTATCGCGCTGTAAGAGGCGATCTTTTTTTCTTTGTGGCGGCGTACAGCCTCGCGCTGGCCTGTGCGTATGTCCCGTCTCGATCGGTGCATATCGTCGCCGCAATCGGGTTGATAGGCCTCTACCTCTATTACGTCAAACTGAAGTTCAGTGAAACTGATGAGGAGGGGAGCGAGGGCGGGCTTGAGCCGCTGCTCTTTGCCAGAAAGGCGGCAACCCCGTCGTTTGGGCTCATCGGTCTTCAAGCAATCCTTGGCTTGGCTGGTCTCGCGCTCGGAGCGCACCTCTTCGTGCTCGCTGCAGAAACGATTTCGAGCGCTTTGTCGATTTCTCCATTAATCCTGGCCCTCCTCATCGCGCCCCTCGCGACCGAGTTGCCTGAGATGTCGAACAGTTTTCTCTGGCTCTACCGAAAGAAAGATCGGCTGGCGATAGGGAATGTCACCGGCGCGATCGTCTTTCAGGGTACAATCCCAGTCTCGATCGGGCTCCTGGGCACGGACTGGACGTTGGCGCCGACGGCATTGATGACTATGGTGCTCGCTATAGCCGCGGCTACCTTCTTGTTGGCGCAGGCTGCGTGGGGTGCTCTCTGGCGGCCTTGGTTGCTGAGCGGGAGCGCCATCCTTTATATAGGGTATGTGGTGTATTTGTATTGGGCCTAAGGAAGTGATGGGTGCTGAGTGCTGAGAAGAACATGACGAGGATGAAAGCCAAACCGCTTCTTGGAATCACCATGGGAGATCCTGCGGGGATCGGCCCGGAGGTGATTGCGAAGGCTTTGGCAGGAAAAGCGTTGCGGCGCCTGTGTCGTCCAATTGTCATCGGCTCGTTTCCGGTCATGCAGCAGACGGTCAAGAGCTTGAAACTTAAGATGAACGTAATTCGCATGGAGGGTCATGAAACAGCGCCTCCACAACCGAATCGCCTCGCTGTGCTGGACCCGCTCGATCACTCCCTTGGGCGATTCCCACGAGGAGTCGCGGCACCTGAAACTGGAGCGGCGTCCGTGCTGTTTATCAAGAAAGCCGTGGAGCTTGCGCAGCTTGGCTGTATCGACGGCATTGTCACTGCGCCGATCAACAAAGAAGCGATCAATATGGCCGGCTGTCATTTCCCCGGCCATACGGAACTGCTGGCAGATCTGACCAAGACACAAGAATCCGGCATGATGATTATCGGCGGGCCGCTCCGAATCATGTTTGTGACAACCCACGTCGCGATCAAAGATTTGCCGTCACTCCTCACCCAGGCCAAGATTGAAAAAGCCATTAGACTAGCCCATCTGGCGTTGAGGGATCTCTTTGGAATTAAGAAACCGAGAGTCGGTGTCGCCGCGTTGAACCCTCATGCAGGAGAACATGGACTGTTTGGGGACGAAGAGGCGCGAGTGATTTTCCCGGCGGCTCGTGCGGCGCAGGCCCAGGGTATTCGTGCCAGCGATCCCTTGCCGGCTGATACGCTGTTTGGCAAGGCGGCGAGGGGCGACTACGACGGTGTGGTGGCTCTGTACCACGACCAGGGGCTCATTCCCTTAAAGCTTGTCGCGTTCGGCACCTGCGTAAATCTGACGGTGGGTCTGCCGATCATTCGCACCTCGGTCGATCACGGGACCGCGTTTGATATTGTGGGGAAGGGCATTGCAGATCCTGGCAGTCTGGTTGAGGCGATCACGCTGGCCGCCAAGCTAGCTAAGAGACGGTGAGAGGTCTGTTTGGTCTATCTCGTCTGTCCGGTTTCCTAGTTTGGACCGAACCAGATAGACCAGCTAGACCAATGCAAGAGGAGTTTATCGATGACGAACCAATCGGGTACGGCGCTTGACATGCTTCAGAAGCAATTGAAGGAGTTGGACCAGATTTTCCAAGAGACCATGGAGACGCTCAATACCGTTGCCGGAGCCGAACGAATGGCCAAGTGGAAAGTCAGGACGAGTGCTCTCATCACCGAATCCCTGGGCCAGAAGGAAGGGCAGAAGTTTGCCGCCCTGCAGCCGGGGCCTTCATTTACTAACGACTTAGTGGAAGAGTTTACCGACCTCACCGACTATTTCAGAGCTCCGCTTACCGATCTGGCGAAACAACTGGCGCGAGTAGCCACTCCGCCTCCTTCCGGTGGAAATTGACCGGTGTCCATCCTCAGCCCGCATTATTCACGAGGGTGCGTGGCGAAACCGCCGAGACGGCAAGCGAGACGGGCGCGCGGAGCCGAGAGGCGGGGTAACACCACGCCTGGGAGTTCCGAAGGGGGTGTGCCCCCTTCGTGGGGATTCTACAAGGGGGCTGGCCCCCTTGTAAGAGTGGGTGAGGCAGGCTTCTGGGCCGAGCCCACGAGGGAGGGAGGCATACTTGAAACAGTATGTTGACCGACCGAGCGGCGAGCCCGCCCACCGTCAGGTGCGTCGCCACCGCGCTTGCGAGGTCGAGCGCCCTTTGTATGATCCTGGCGCGAAGAATGAATACCGCAATAAGTTCTGATTTCGTATCAGTGGTTGCAGTAGAAGCCTTCGTGAATTATGCGGGCTAACCTCCCTCCGCCGAACAAACGGCTCGGCCAAAACTTTCTGATCGATCCCAACATTGTGCGCAAAATCGTCGCGTTGGCAGAACTGGAGCCCAGCGACCACGTGTTGGAAATCGGTCCAGGCCGTGGCATCCTGACAGAGGCGTTGTGCCGCGCAGCCGGTCATGTGACGGCGATCGAAGTGGATCCACAGCTCCATGCCTATCTCGAAACCAGGCAGACGGAGCTTTCGAATGTGGAGCTGGTCTGTGAGGACGCGCTAGCCTATCCGGTCGAGCGCCTGCCGATCGGGACGGTCATCGTGGCTAATCTTCCCTACTATATTTCAACCCCGTTGCTCTTTCGATTACTTGACCAGCGGGCTCGGTTTCCCCGGATGGTGCTCATGCTGCAGGCCGAAGTGGCCGATCGATTGGTGGCCAAGCCCGGCGGGTCGGACTATGGCGTCCTCTCTGTCATGGCGCAGTACGCCGCATACATTACCAAATCGTTTCGTGTCTCAGCCCAGTGTTTCCGCCCCAGACCAGAGGTGGCCTCGGCGGTAGTGCTGTTGCGCACGAAAGAGCGTGCGAAGCTCAGTTCGCAGGAAGAGGCCGCATTCCGCGCGCTCGTGAAAGCGGCTTTTGCGCATCGAAGGAAAACGCTGGTTAATTCCCTGCGAGACGAAGGGTATGAACTTTCATCTGTCGTCGAGAGATTGAAGCGATTGGAAATTACTCCGACTCGCCGGGCAGAGACGTTGTCGGTCGAGGACTTTCTCCGACTCGCTCTTACGCACGTTTGACGAGGTGCGAGGGTATATGGCAGCGCCTGCCCGCTCTTCCACTCTCCCTCCACCGTCTTTAGGAGATGGTCTGGATGTGCCCCCCACTGCGCACGTAGAGCGACCACCATCCATATAAATGATCCCTCCAAGCTCGCTCGTTATCTCCAGGGATGGGGGCTGACTGATCTTCCACTGCGCGTAACTTTCTCACCCGCCCTACCCTCCGATTGCTTCGCAATCGATTTCCCGGGACGTGCCATTAGCCCAGGCGAGGGGAGTCCGCGACCGCGCGTTGCGCGAGCACTGAGGATCATCAGGCTCCATCCCCTCCTCTCGTTTGAAATGACCGATTCCCTGTGCTAGCATCGCGCGCATGGCTGTCACCACTTCGGCCAAGCGGGGTGAGCCCCGCGGCGCCGCTTCCTCCCCTTCACACATCAAACGAGAAGTGATCGGAGTCGTCCTGATCGCGTTGGCGCTCTTGACGCTGCTCAGCCTGCTGTCCTTTGTTCCAGGGGAGGTCAAGGCTGGGGCAACTGCTACGCCTCCGCCCAGAAACCTCATTGGGTCGGCCGGCGCGTTCTTCGCATCTACCTTATTCTGGTCGATCGGCGGGGCCGCCTACCTGTTTCCTATTCTCCTCGGTCTCATGGGTGTCCGCTGTTTTACTCAGAGCGACCTATCGATCCGTCTGCGGAATGCCGGCGCCTCCCTGGCGGCATTGCTGTTTCTCAGCAGCTTGTTCCATCTCGAAATCATGGCGGTGCCGACGGTTTCTAGCGGTCTTATTTACCGAGGGATGGCGGGAGGATTTTTCGGACAAGTATTGGCTGAAAGTTTACGGGCTTACTTTGCGAGTACCGGCGCCCACATTCTGATCGTGGCGGGACTACTGGTTTCGCTCCTTTTCACGGCGCCCATCTCTCTGTTGGAGATTGCTCGGCGGCTTCCCGGGTTAGGCAATTGGATGTTCAACAGGGCGCGTACCTTGATCCCGGATCGGCCGGTGGAAGAAGCGGTTTCTGAGTCTCCAAGGAAGGCCAAACAGAAATCGGTTACAGCCATTCGTGCGGTGATTGAGGAGGCGCTTCCTGAGGCGGTCGCGGAGCCGGAATTGGATTGGCCGGTCATTCAACCATCACGACGACCGACTCCCGAGCCGGCTGAGCCGACTGAAACCGAGTCTGACCAACAGGCCGTAGTCGCCCAAGCGAAGGCGGGAGACTATATCTTGCCGGATCCGGCCGTGCTCTTGAGCGAACCGTCAGGCCCCCTAGGGCGTGTCACGGAAGAAGAAATCAAGGCGCAATCCGATGTACTGACCCGCGCCCTGCTCAGTTTCGGCATCGCGGGAAAGGTAACAGAAGTTCGCCCCGGACCAGTCGTGACGATGTACGAGTTCGAGCCGGGGCCGGGGACCAAAGTCGCGCGCATTGTGAACCTCGCCGACGATCTGGCGTTGGCACTGAAGGCGATCAGCCTCCGGATCGTCGCGCCGATTCCGGGAAAATCTGTGGTAGGGATCGAGGTGCCGAATCTCTATCGCGAGACAGTGTCGATGAAGGAAGTGGTGACGAGCGACGCATTTTCACGCGCCAGATCAAAGCTCAGCTTGGCCTTAGGGAAAGACATTTTTGGAACCCCCATGGTCGCCGATCTGAAAACGATGCCGCACTTGCTGGTCGCCGGCGCTACGGGGGCAGGGAAAAGTGTGAGTCTCAATACGATGCTCCTGAGCCTGCTGTTTTCGGCTCGACCCGATGAGGTTAAGCTACTTTTGATCGACCCCAAGATGCTCGAATTTCAAACGTACGACGGCATTCCTCACCTGTTACGGCCGGTCATCACTGACCCCAAGTCGGCGGCGCGGGGGCTCGGTTGGGTCGTCGCTGAAATGGAACGGCGCTACAAGTTGCTGGCTGAGGCAGGGGTGCGAAACATCGATACATATAATCGAAAAGTCGCCGGGAAGCAGGGTGTACTGGATACGGAATCGGCAGCCAAGTTGGACCAGCCGGAATTGCCCATCCAGTTTCTGTCTGAAGAGGACCGGCTCTCTGCCGGAGAGACCGCGCTTCCGGATGGCAGCCCCGGATCATTCACACCGCCGCCGACTCCGCCTGAACCCTTGCCGTATATTGTCGTGATGATCGATGAATTGGCGGATTTGATGATGGTGGCGCCGAAGGAAGTGGAAGACAAGATTGCGCGTTTGGCGCAGATGGCCCGCGCATCGGGCATCCATCTCGTGCTGGCGACGCAGCGCCCGTCGGTCGACGTGCTGACCGGTTTGATCAAGGCGAACTTTCCGGCCCGCATTGCGTTCCAAGTGTCGTCGAAGACCGATTCCCGCACCATCCTGGACGCGAACGGCGCGGAGGCGCTTCTTGGCCGTGGGGACATGCTCTATATGGCTTCGGGGACCGGACGAGTCATGCGGTTGCACGGGTCGTTTGTGTCGGATGACGATGTCCGCCGCGTGGTCGAGTTCGTGAAGGATCAAGCCAAGCCTGCCTACAATCAGGAGTTGCAGATCGCGCTGAAACAGGAAGGGGCGAAAGAGGAAGAAGGATTGGGCGAAGTCTACGAGCAAGCCAAAGAGTTGGTCCTATCTACCGGTTCAGCCTCTGCATCGCTGATTCAGCGCCGGCTGCGGGTGGGCTATCCTAGGGCGGCGCGGATGATCGAGCAAATGGAGGCGGATGGCCTCGTGGGCGCGGCTGGTCGCGATGGGCGGAGAGAGGTGGTTGGGCGGCGAGGGCCGGTGGGGGCAGAGGAAGGGGTATGAGGGGATGGAGCCTGATGATCTTCTGTGCTCGCGCAACGCGCGGCCTGAGAAGGCCCTCGTTGGACGCGCACAGTGGAAGATCAATCAGGCCCCATCCCTGAAGAGATAACGAGCAAGCTTGGAAGGAGCAATATTATAGTGCTCCTTCGATGTGCGCAGTAAAGAGCAGCCTTGGCCATTCCCCTTGCGATTGGTATGATGAAGAAATTGAATTGGAGAAGTTGTGTAGGAGGCGTGCTCGTGTGTGCGTTGAGCCTATTCCCATTGCCGACTCTTGCCGGCGCTGAAGAGTTCGATGAGAATGCCTTGACGGAAGTGCGAGAGGTGGTCAAGCAGCTCCAGGCTCGGTATGAGAAAACGAAAGATCTCCAGGCAGATTTTACGCAGAAGACCACGATCGAGGGGTTCGAGCGGCCGATCATGTCCTCAGGGAAGGTCTATATCAAAAAACCTGGCCGGTTACGGTGGAATTATCTCGATCCTTCAGTCGAGGATATCTATGTCAATCGGGACGATGTGAAGGTGTATGTGCCGGAGCACAAACAAGTGTTGGTCGGAAAGCTCACGCAAATGGCGGCCTCCAAGGCTCCGTTGGAGCTGTTGCTGGGGGCAGCCAAACTGGATGAGTCGTTCGACATTGAGCCGACGCCGGGGAAGGGACGTGGCGTGGGAGGAATCCGGCTCCTCACTCTCCTGCCGAAGTCGCATGAAGGTGAAGCGGGGAAATCCTTACAACGGATCGTGCTCGAAGTGTTTCCGAAAACCTATTTTATTCGGACGATCTCCCTCTACGAAATCAGTGGCAATGTCGCGAGTTTTGAGTTTTCGTCGCTTCAACCCAATACGGGTCTCGGCGACCCGCTCTTCACTCTGAAGTTGCCGGACGGTGTGGAAGTGGTGAAGGCTCCGGTGTTCAGTGCTCCGCAGTGATTGTGGACGCGGGATGCGGGAGGGTTGATCTGGTTCGTTTTGTTTATCTGGTTCATCTGGTTAGTTTCGTCCCACCAAAAAACCAGACAAACCAGATGAACCAAATGAACAAGACGAGCTGACGGGCTTTTTCAGCAGCCTAGTGGGCGATTGAGGGAAGGGTGAGTCTATGAATCAGTCAATGGTCGGTTCTTTCGTTGAAACGGTGGATGAAGCAGTCAAGCGGTTGGATCTCGATCGAGTCTCGCGTGAGTATTGGGACCAGAACGAGTTCTTGTTTATTCCACAGTTTCTTCCCCGGTCGGTGGTGGAAGAACACCTCGTTCCTCAAGCGCAGGGGGTGAAGAGCCTGCTGAATCGCAATTACATTCCCGGCCATAAGAAGGGTGGGAGTGTGAGCTACTACACGGTGATGGAGAAGGCCCCGCGCTTTCTCGATCTGTATCGATCCGGGGCCTTCATCGAATTCTTGAGCCGTCTGGTTCGGACCAAGCTCAGTCTATGCCCTGAGAACGATCCCCATTCCTGCGCGCTCTACTATTACACGGAGCCGGGAGACCATATCGGGTTTCACTATGACACCTCCTACTACAAAGGGGCTCGCTACACCATTCTGATGGGACTCGTCGATAAGTCTACGCAATGCAAACTGGTCTGCGAACTGTTTAAGGATGATCCTGTGAAAGTCCCTCGGCATCTGGAGTTGATCACACAACCAGGCGATCTCGTCATCTTCAACGGAGATAAGCTTTGGCATTCGGTGACTCCACTTGGCGAAGGAGAAGAACGGATCGCCTTAACGATGGAATACGTCACCAACCCGGACATGGGAACCTTCAAGCGGCTGTACTCCAACCTCAAAGATTCCGTTGCCTACTTCGGCCTCCGCACGGTGTTTAAACAGGCCATCACAGGTTCCAACCGACGCCCGTAGCAGGATGCTGAAAATGTCCCCCAGCAGGGGATGGGATGGCCCGGTGTGTCCCCTGTGCTCGCGCAACGCGCGGCCTAAGAAGGCCCTCGTTGGACGCGCGCAGTGGGGGACTCATCCGGCCATCACTGAGATAAAGTAAGCAAGCAAGCTTTGAAGGATCATTTTGGTCGCTCCCTGCGGCCATGCTGGGATGTCATTGTGAGCATCCTGCGGGGCGAAAGAAGCGAGGACATTCTGATTTTCTTGTCACGTGATCTGAACGGCTTCCCGCAACAATTCAGAATGTCCCCGTTTCTGTTTTCGATGCCGATAAACCGCGGCAGGGAGTAAACAATTGAAAGCAGAGGGGTTAACAGGCCTTCGGCAAGAAATTCCAAGGCGTGTTATACGGACAGAGAACAGAGATCCGCATCTTATGCGGATCAGTCTAATTATAGTTAGCCCGCGAACTTGGTGTGATGTCCGCTGGAATCTACATTGATGACGCCGGTACGCCAGGTGCCGAGTCGCCATCCGATTTCTTGCACAGCGACAGGAAGTCGTGGGCGGCTGTCATTGTCCCCGACGATGCTGCCTCCAACGTGGGAGTTGGCATAGAAATCTTTCTCGAGGGAATTCGTCGCAACTATTCGGCAAACGAACTTCACTTCACGGATATATATAGCGGGCGTGGTTCCTTTCAAAATACCTCAATCGAGCAGAGATTCGAACTCATGGATCTCATGGCCACCATATTCGAACAGTTCCAGCTTCCGATACTCTTTCAAACGAGCTCACCGGCATTCCTATCAGAGATAAGATCCAAATTTACACTAGATCAGAGAATCGGCTTTCTAAATATGAGTCGGCATGATCATTTCGCACTGCTTTTCCTCTTGTTTCGAGTGCGGCGATTCATGCTCGAGCACGAGCAGCATTTCAGAAGACCACTTCCAGTGATTATCGATGAGGGTCTGGTAAAGGCCGACAGCTCATTGAAGCTACCTTGGTGGGCGGACGTCTTTGAAGAGAGTCAGATCAAGTTTCGTCGATCTCATGAATGCCCGTTCTTGCAACTGGCCGACTTCGCTGCTTTCGCAGTTGGCCGGAGCCAATGGCTACTTGGCAAAGGGAAACTAAAGCCCCGTGATATCAAGTTTATGGAGATTATCTCAGCCGAACGGCTATGTGTGATTGATATGCCGACAGTTGCAGTCATCCCCGATCACCACACCTCTGCCGACTATGACAAGTACTTGAGAGATGACCGACGAGCAAAGGGTTTACCGGATGATCCGAGCGCGGGCTAACACGCAAATGGAGCCGTCGCGCCCGACGGTCCGGCGCTATCTCCGCAAGGCCTACGGTCCAGGCCGCTGGCGGAAGCTGAAAGGAATCGCGACTGTCCGGTTGCCGAACGGTGCACTGCGAATGGTAGAGATTCATTGGTATGAAGCTCACGGTATAGGAAAGCGGGATCTCAAAATCAAGCGGTACTTGGAGGAATCATGAGACACCTAGCAAAATCATTCGCCCTCTGCGTGGATAACACCGACTATAAAGCCTCTTTGATTCCTGGCAAGGTGTATCTAATCATCCCAGACCCACAAGCTGCCAAGGACGATCTGGTGCGGATCATGGATGAAAGTGGAGAGGATTACCTCTATCACAAGGCCCACTTCGTCTTTGTAAATTTTCCAAGAGCCATTGAGAAAAAGATTCGATCGCTTGAAGCAACCACCGTTTAATTACCCGTTGCAGGTCACACGGGTTGGGTCACCTCACAATGGTCCTATCTCCTTGCATAGGGTAGGGAACGCCTCTCACTCTTGCCCACGTCAATAGGTGGGGGCCATGTCTTACAATCACGCATCCATTTCATGCTCGCTGATGATCATTCTTCCCTCTCGCCGAACCGGCTGCTCATCCTCGAATGTTTTTTCGCGTATCATTGCAGTCAGGCGCCTTCGTTGATTTCATGGTTGCTGCCGTTTATAGTTTGCTGGACTGGTGCGGGTCCAGCTGGTTCATCTGGTTTCTCGGTTGGTTGGTCTATCTGGTTTGTTTAGTTCATCGAGTTGATCGGTTCAACCAAACAAACCAAATAAACCAAATAAACGAGACAGACCAGACAGACCAAATGAGCAAGACAGGCTGGCTGACCATGAACCGTCTCATCCAGCATAGAGCCATGGTGTTATTCGCTCTGTGCACGGCTATAATTTCTCCTCTTGTCCCGGTCTCGGCGGCTGAGCAACCGGATGCTGCACAGCGGCATTACGAGCGAGGCGCCGCACTGCTGAAAAAAGGCGACCTTGCCGCGGCATCCGAGGCTGCAAGGAAAGCCATCGCGTTGAATCCCTCCTCAGCTGAAGCACACCATCTGCTCGGCCTGATCTATTTCAAAGAAAAGAAGGCGGCTCAGGCAGTGGATGCCTTCACCATCGCGATCAAGCTCAAGCCTGCATATCCTGATGCCTTGAACGATCTGGCCGAGGTCTATCTGATTCAGGGAAAATCGGCCGAAGCGGAGCAGGCCCTCAAGCGGGCGATCGAGATTGATCCACGCCATGCGGATTCGTACTTCGACTTGGCCAAGCTGTATGAACAACGTCGTGACTTTGCCTCGGCCATCAAGACCTATCAGGCCTTGCTGGCCGTCCATCCGAACCACCGTGACGGCCTGTACAATCTCGCATTGTTGTATGAAGCGCAGGGAGACAGTCGTATGGCGCGAGAGACGGTGAGTCGATTGCTCAAGCTTGATCCCAAGTATGCCGATGGCTGGTACCTTGCCGGGCGGATGGCGGAGAAAAACAACGATCTCGTGGAAGCCGCCTATTCCTATAAACAGGCCATCGAGGCGAAGCCCGCGTTAGTGGACGCGCACTATAACCTCGCGTTTATTTATCGGAGCCAAGACCAGCCTGTGGAGGCGGAGCGGGAGTTTCTTGAGGTTTTGCGGTATCGCCCGGAGTATGCCGAAGCGCATATGAATCTGGGTGTGATCTATACCGGGCTGAACAGGCTTGATGAGGCCGAGCAGTCCTATGAGAGAGCCGTCGCGCTGAAACCGAACTCTGCTGAAGCGCACTACAACTTGGGTGTCTTCTATGAGTTACATCGGAAAGACCTACCCAAAGCACTGGCTCACTATCACCAGTACCTCAACCTCGGTGGACGCGACGATCGTGTCGCGCGGATCGTCGGATCTGGAGGCCAATGACGATTGTGCGAGCAGGATAAAGAGTTGAGCTGCCTTGATCGAGCTGACCGCGATGGAGATGAACTGAATGCCTCGGAAGCCCAGAAGGAGCCGAGGCGTTGCTGTTTCTGCAGCCTACGGAAAAACTATTGAGGCACGCAAGAATTTCGATGGTCCGTACATGTAGCGTCACAGGAGAACGCTCTCGCAGGATGCTCAAAATGGCGACCTTCTCACCCGCCCGGCCCTGGCGCGCCAAGACGCGCCTTGCCAGGGCAAGGCCGCAGGGAGCGACCAAAGATGATCCTTCCAAGCTTGCTCGTGTACGTTATCCCCGGTGGCCCGGATGAGTCCTCCACTGCGCGCGTCCAACGAGGGCCTTCCTAGGCCGCGCGTTGCGCGAGCACAGGGGACTCATCGGGCTATCCCATCCCCTGCTGGCGGGCTTTTTCAGCATCCTGCTCACCAGTAGGGCCAAGGCCGCCAGAAGGGGCTCCAATAAGGTCCCCAATAGGGACCTGGCCCCATATAATAGGGGCGGATATGGGGAGGCACGTCTTCAAATCTTGGCCAAACTTGCACACGTTTGATGTCGATGACGGGATAGGTATAGTCCGTCTCATCCAATGGCAGTGTGATGGTGCCGGAGATCTCGCCGGTCACGGTGACGCTGGTTCCCGGCGGGAGGGTCGCGGGATCGAGGAATTCTCGCTGCACGGCTATGAAGCGGCCTTGTGACTGGGTCAAGTCGTATACGGGGCGCAGTGATCGATCGAGCGGCAACTGTAAGATCTCAATCCTCGTGCCGTTTTTCTGTCGCCTGGCTGTCAACACTTTTCCGCCGAAGACCGCCGATTGACCTTTAAAAGAATCCGGTGTTGTCTTGACTTGGAGAAAGGTGAGACCCTGTCTGTCCTCCGCTTCTTGCATCGAGGCGCATCCTGTGAGCGTGATGAGCAGGGACAGGGCAGATAGCAGCGAATTTGCCAGGAACTTGTCCGGCATGGCCACAGTATAACAAAGAGTAAGTTCGTGGCCTATTCGCTATAATGGGCGAGCCGCGTTGATCTAAGAAAGGAGTCGATATGGCGAACAGACAGTATGTGCAATGGGCTTTAGCGGTCTGTGCGATTGTATGGACGGTTGCCGTCTTCTGGGTCTCACCAGCTACCGCCTTGCCCCTTAATCTGAAGGGCAAGTTCGAAATTCTGGCGGGCGAGGTGTCTACGCATACGCCCGGCAAGGTGAAGTTGATTGAGTTTGCCGATTTCTACTGCCCGCATTGTCATCAGTTCGATGAAACAGGATTGCCGTTGCTCGTAAAAGAGTTCGGCAGCAAGTTGGAAATTACGATGGTCGGGTTCCCGGTCATTCATGGCAAGCTGCCGACTGCGTTCGATATGTACGAGCAGGCGAAGATGATGGGAAAAGGGAACGAGATGAAAGCCGTCCTCTTTCGTACTATCCATAAAGACAAGATCACCGGAGTTCTGGATCGTTCGCTACGGGAAGCCCTGATTAAGGAAGTCGGCCTCGACCCGAAAGTGTTTGAAGAAGGAATGGCCAGTGGGAAGCCGGCTAAGATATTCGAAGAGGGGCGCAAGTGGGGCGAGCGTATCAAGGTTCAGTCTACCCCAACCGTGCTCATCGACGGGAATATTAAGGCGGAGAGTATCGATCCGGAGAATCTCAAACTGATCATCCAAAGCATTCTGGATGCCGATGGGAAGAAGTAAACTCGAAAGTTCTGAGTGCTGAGTTCTGAGTGTTGAACTACTGTGAGTCCGAAAACTCAGGACTTCTACTCAGACTCCTTCTGAGGTGATATGGCAATTGATCCAATCTGCGGAATGACGGTCGATCCGGCTACGGCAGCCGGAAGTCACGACCATCAAGGTCAACGCTACTACTTCTGTGGCCTGTCCTGCCTGGAACGATTCAAGACCGATCCGGAGCGGGCGTTGCAGCCACGGCCGACTAGCTCCGGTAAACCGACCACAAGAAGACCTCTTCCGATGATGCAGCCTGCTCCGGCCGTGACCGGAGTAGCAGCTATCGATCCCGTGTGCGGAATGACGGTGCAGCCGGCCACAGCAGCCGGTTCCTATGAGTATCAAGGGAAGACCTATTATTTTTGTGCGACGAGTTGCCTCACAAAGTTTCGGACCGACCCGACCTACTATCTGGCTCCTCCTGAGCAGCGTACTCCTCGTGCCATGCCGGTTCCATCCGGTGGAGCGGTCGAGTACATCTGTCCGATGGACCCGGAGGTGCTTGAGACTCAACCAGGAGCTTGCCGAATTTGTGGGATGGCGCTGGAACCCAAAGTTGTCTCGCTTGAAGATGAACGGAATCCCGAACTTGCGGATATGAGCCGGCGATTTTGGATCTGTCTCGGACCCTCCCTCTTGGTCATGCTCCTGGCCATGGCCGATATGATGCCTGGCTTGTCACTTCCGCAGGCCTTCACCGGCTCGACGAGGAACTGGGCGCAATGGCTGCTGGCGACGCCAGTGGTGCTCTGGGGTGGCTGGCCGTTTTTCCAGCGAGGATGGACCTCGGTCGTGAGCTGGGCACCCAATATGTTCACACTCATTGCCATGGGAACGGGAGCGGCCTATGGCTATAGCACTGTGGCCACCGTTGCGCCGACGCTGCTTCCCAGTTCATTCCGACTGCATGATGGCTCGATCGCGGTCTATTTTGAGGCGGCGGCCATCATTACGGTGCTCGTTCTGCTCGGCCAGGTCCTTGAATTGAAGGCTCGGAGTCAGACGAGCTCCGCAATTCGTTCTTTGCTTCGACTTGCGCCGAAGACAGCCAGACTGATCAAGCAGGACGGGCAGGAAGAAGATGTGCCGCTTGAGCACATTCAGGTAGGCCATCGGCTGCGTGTCAGGCCAGGAGAGCGAGTGCCGGTCGATGGGACGGTCCAAGAAGGTACGACTTCTGTGGATGAATCCATGATCACGGGGGAGTCGATCCCGGTTGAAAAAACAGTGGGGGCGCGGGTGACAGGGGGGACCATCAACGGCACAGGCGGGATTGTGATGGTCGCTGAACGAGTCGGGCGAGACACGATGCTTGCCCGGATCGTGCAGATGGTCAGTGAGGCGCAACGGAGCCGGGCGCCGATCCAGCGTCTTGCCGATGTGACCGCGGCGTATTTTGTCCCGCTGGTTGTGGTTGCTGCGCTGATCACGGCAGTGGCCTGGGCGATCTGGGGCCCGGAGCCGAAGTTGGCTTATGCGCTGGTCAATGCCGTGGCGGTTCTGATAATCGCCTGTCCCTGCGCGTTGGGATTGGCGACGCCGATGTCGATCATGGTTGGGACCGGTCGTGGAGCGACGGTGGGTGTCTTGGTGAAGAAGGCTGAAGCATTGGAGGTATTCGGCAAGGTGAATACGCTTGTGATTGATAAGACCGGGACCCTTACAGAGGGCAAACCGAAACTGCTGTCGGTGCTGGTTGTGCCTCCTTGGTCTGATGTCGATCTGTTGCGCTTCGCCGCAAGTCTTGAACGAAGCAGCGAACATCCTCTGGCTACAGCGGTCGTGATGGGAGCAGAAGGGCGAGGGATCGCGTGCGCTCCGGTTGAGCAGTTTCGTTCAGTGACGGGAAAGGGTGTGACCGGGACGGTCGCTGGTCGTCGCATCGCCATCGGGACGGCCGCGTTTTTGCGGAACGACATCGGGGTATCCGGCCAGAGCCTCACTCCGTTGGACGAAAAAGCAACCTCGCTACGTTGTGAAGGGCAGACGACCCTGTTTGTTGCCATTGATGAGCAGACTGCCGGCATACTAGGCGTGGCGGACCCGATCAAGGCCTCTACTCGTGACGCGGTGCAGGAACTCAGGGGCGAAGGCATTCACGTCGTCATGGTGACGGGAGATCATCGCGATACGGCAGAAGCAGTGGCCCGGAAACTTGGCATTGAGGAAGTCATGGCTGAAGTCTTACCTGAGCAAAAGGGAGAGATCATTGCCCGCCTTAAGTCGCAAGGCCGCGTGGTGGCGATGGCCGGCGATGGTATCAATGATGCTCCGGCCCTGGCGTTGGCCGATGTCGGGATCGCCATGGGAACGGGAGCGGACACGGCCATTGAGAGCGCGGGGATGACGCTGGTGAAAGGAGATCTGCGCGGGCTGCTCCGTGCGCGGAGGCTGAGCCAAGCCACGATGCGGAACATTCGGCAAAATCTTTTGTTTGCGTTTCTCTATAACGTGATCGGGGTGCCGATCGCGGCCGGCGTGCTGTATCCAGTTTGGGGAATACTCTTGAGCCCTATGATCGCCAGTGCCGCTATGACCTTCAGTTCTGTATCCGTCATCTCCAATGCCCTTCGGCTGCGTCATGTGGAATTGTAAGTGCGCCTCCGAGGCACGCATGCTAGGCTACAAGCGTTTGCCGTCCGGTCATCTGGTTTATCTGGTCTGTCTAGTTTGGTTGGGTGCATGTGACTAACCAGATAGACCAGACAGACTAAATGAACAAGATAGACTGGCGGACTTTTTCAGCATCCTGCTAGAAAGGACCGTGGCGTGTTTCAACCCAATGTGATCTTGCGAATTGTGACCGGGCTTTGTGTGTGGGGTCTGTTCGTCTGTGGAGAAGCACTGGCCGAGAGTCGTGCGGCTTCCATGGCGAGCGGGGGTGAACTTCAGGCGCAGGTCAAGGCCACCGCGACCAAAGTGATTCCCGCTGTCGTCAGCATTGCCTCGACGGTGATGGTTCGAGATCAAGCATTCAGCGACGAAGCGCTGCCGTTCGGATTGTTCAAGGATGTCCCGTCTCGGCGACAATATGGCCAGGGCTCCGGCGTCATTGTGTCGTCGGACGGCTACATTATGACGAACAACCATGTCATCGTGGATGCGGTCGATGTGGAAGTGATTCTCGCCGACCGACGGCAATATAAAGGACGAGTGGTGGCCACCGATCCGAAAACCGACGTGGCCGTGGTAAAAATTCAAGCGACCAATCTGCCGACGGTGACATGGGGGGATTCGAGTACGCTCGCCGTCGGTGAATTTGTGCTTGCGATTGGGAACCCGCTTGGTTTGAGCCGGAGTGTGACGTTCGGCATTGTCAGTGCTGTCGGTCGGGCCGATGTCGGTGTCGCCGACTTCGAAGATTTCATTCAAACCGACGCCCCCATCAATCCAGGCAACTCCGGTGGCGCCTTAGTGACTCTCAATGGAGAATTGGTGGGGATCAATACTGCCATTGCCAGTCCTACAGGCGGGAGCGTCGGTGTGGGCTTTGCCATTCCGAGCAATATGGCCAGGTCTGCTATGCAGAGCTTGCTCAAGACCGGTCACGTTGTCCGTGGGTTCCTCGGCGCCTCGACACAAGATGTCTCGCCCCTGTTAGGCAAGGTCTTTCGTCTCCCAGACGTGAAAGGCGCGATCGTGACCGACGTGCAGGCGAAAGGGTCCGCTGAGAAAGCCGGACTCAAGCGTGGCGATGTGATCGTGCGATTCGACGGGCGCGACGTGATGGACAGCGGACATCTTCGGAACCTCGTGGCTGCGTCTACGGTCGGGAGTAAGCATCGGCTTGATCTCATGCGGGAGAGTAAGCCGTACCAGGCTGAATTGGTCGTGCAGGAGGCGCCGCGTGACCGGACCAAGAAGAATCAAGCCGGATCGGCCTCAGCTGCCACGGCTCATCCCCTTGCCGGCGTCGTCTTCGACGAAGTCACTGTGCCGTTGGCTCGGCAGATGGATCTGACTGTCACCACCGGGGTGGTAGTCACGGACATCGAAGAAGGCAGTCTGGCGGAATCCTCCGGCCTCCAACCGGGCGACGTGGTGGTGGAACTTAATCGTCAGCCTGTTCCCAACTTCACCGTGTTTCAGCGGCTGGCCGATCCGATTAAGCCATCCGACCTTGCCCTCCTGCTGGTCAATCGGCAGGGGAACGTCATGTATATTCCCGTGAAGAGCGAATAGAAGAGTGCGGGGTGGCCGACCACCTCACGTGCTCGCGCAACGCGCACGCTTGGAAGGTGCTCGTTGGACGCGCGCAGTCTGAGGCGCGCCTGGTCACCCCGCTTTTAGGGAGAGTAGATTTCAAGGAGAATGTGTAGGCTCAGAAGGATGAGGAGGAAGCAACCAGGCCCATCCTTCTTGCTCGCAGAGCCCCCACGATGAAACCATGGTTGCTCGATGCGTGCAGTGAAGGACAGTCCGGCGACTCCCTTAGTAGCGAAAGTGTGATGTCTCAGAGAGGGCAGCAAAAGGTCTTAGAATGTGCCCGCAGTCTAATCCCCCCCCAGCATGTTGAAAGGATAAATTCCAGCCAAGTCTGTTCCCTGTTTGATTGTGACGACGCTGCATTGACTTGTGTTTCCTAGGATGCTACGTTTATAAAAATCGTGCTACTCATGATAATGCCATGAAGAAGCTCATTCGATTCGGTGTGTCGTTGGACCATCATCTGCTTGATGATTTCGATCTGCACATCAAGAAGCGCAAGTATACGAATCGCTCGGAGGCGTTGCGGGATCTGATCCGGGATAACCTGGTCGGGCAGGAGTGGGACGACGATAAAGAGACGGTCGGGACCATCACGTTTGTCTACGACCATCATGTGCGCGACTTGACAAGGAAACTGACCCATATTCAGCATGACTTTCAAGGCCACATCATGGCCGGAATGCATGTCCATCTCGACCATGACCATTGTCTTGAGGTCTTGGTGGTGAAAGGGAAGGGGTCTGAGATCAGGAAGGTGGGGGACGCTTTGGTGTCGGTCAAGGGCGTGAAGCATGGAAAACTCACCATGACGACGACGGGTAAGGGGCTGGTGTAGGCGATGCGTCTATGTGTTATCGACGGGCGTGGTGGTGGGCTTGGTTCTCGGCTGGTCACAGGACTCCGTCGGAACTCGGCGAGGATCATGACATTGTCGCGTTGGGGACCAATACTGTGGCGGCGGCGGCGATGCAACAGGCCGGCGCGACGCAGGTCGGTGTCGGGTTTCGTGCGATTGTCGACATGCTGCCGACAGTGGACGTGATTATTACCTCGTTGAATTTGGTATTGCCAGGCGCGATGCTCGGTGAGGTGACACCGGAGATCGCGCAAGCCATCCTCAGCGCATGGGCCACGAAGGTCCTGCTGCCCCTCAATCGGGCTCGCGTGGAAATTGTGGGCTCTGGGGCCTATACCCTCGAAGCGTTGATTACGCAGTCCCTGTCGCGAGTCCGTTTCTTGGTCAGCTCAGTCCCGCAGGTCTAGCCAGATATTACACTGCATCGTTGTTGCCAGATCACGAGGGTCTGCGTCGGCTGCTCACGTAGCCATTCATAGATTCCCTTGGGTTGCTATTGACCCATCAGGGAACAAGAAAGGCGTGGATCCATGCGCACGTTGTTCGGTCGTATGCTCGTGATAGGGACATGGGCGTTATGGCTCATCTCCCCTCAAGCGGTGGTAGTCGCGCTTGCGGCAGACGAGCAGGCAGACTCGGCTCCGGTTGAGATCCAAGAAGTCGTGGTGCAAGGGAAACATCTCTCCCGAACAGACGTGACCGCTGACCCGGTTGGATTGCCCGCGGCGACCACAATTCTCGATGCTGGGGCTATCCAGCGAACCCCGATCGTGAACAGTTATGTAGATCTGTTTCGTCCCCTTCCTGGCTTCAACGTGAACAACTTCGGGCAGGGCGGGATCGGGAATGGGATCGCCATCCGCGGCTTCACAGACCTCGAGCATGGCCGCGATGTGGCGTATTTTATTGATGGCGTCCCGATCAATGCGGTGTCTAGCATTCATACGCCGAACTATGCCGACCTCAACATCTTGATTCCTGAAACGGTGGAGCGATTAGAAGTGATTCGAGGCCCGGTCAGCGCCTTGTACGGAGACTCTAATCTGGGAGGGTCGGTGAATATCGTGACGAAACGGTTTGACTCTACCGGAGAAGTGAAGGGCTACGGGGGATATTTTAACACTGGCCGAGGAATTATGACTTATAGCCAACCCCGTGCAAAGGAAGGCGCAATTGTGCCCTATTTGGCGGCTGAGGGCTATACAACCGATGGGTACCGCGATAACCAAGGGTATCAGCGCTACAACCTTTTTGGGAAGGTGACAGCGCCGACCAAATATGGGGATTTTACCATTCGAACGCAATTCTACGGCGGGGACTGGGGCGCTCCGGGGTATATCTCACGGGATTTAGTGCAATCGGGGGCGTTGAGTCCAAAGACGGCCGTCAATTCGTCGGACGGAGGCAACAAAGAACTCCAAAACGTGGTGCTTAACTATCTCTTGGGCGATCTAGACCAGGCACTGACCGCCACGGGATTTGTGAATCATGATATCTTCGTTCGCTTTGCGGATTTCGGCGGTGGGCAGCGGGAGCAGAGAGAAGAGCGGACGACCTCAGGACTGACCCTCAGAAAAACATGGACCTCTAGTCTGTTTGATCTCATACCAGCTCAGCTCTTGGTCGGAACCAACTTCCGAAACGATTCAGTGGGGGTCACGCAAATGCCCACGGTGGGTCGTATGGCCAGCGGGCCGGACGTGGTGAATCTCAATTATACAGAACAGGGATTGGGAGAATATATCCAGGCTCAAGTGCAACCTCTGTCATGGGTCAAGCTGACGGGAGGAACCCGCTACGACCACTTCTGGTATGACGTTAATAACCAGCTTTCCACCAGCTCCGTCCCAACCACAGACACCGGTGTCTGGAGTCCGAAGGCCGGGATCGCAGTGACACCGGTGTCGTGGCTGGAAATATTTGCGAATTACAGTGAAGGGTTCCGATCCCCCAGCGTGGTAAATGATGTCATATTCAACTCCACCGTGAAGCCGATCAAACTACGGAGCCGGGAAGTGGGCATTCAAATCCAGCCCACCTCGCGCTTTAAGTTCTTGGCGGATCTGTGGTACACCACCCTGACCCAAGAGATCTTCCAGGCTACCGCGGGGCTCGACCCGCAGAACCTTGGGCACTCCATCCGAGAGGGATACGATATCGAAGCCCGTTATTTTGTGCGTCAGGACAACCAGGGCCAAGCGTCCATATTCGTGAACTACACGCAGATCCGCGCGACCCTCACAGACCAATCTCCAGTCGCCTATGTGCCCAATGTGCCCGCTTATATCGTCAAGATCGGCAGCGACGCTGATGTGCCGCTGGGTGGCGAGAATTCCCCTCATCGTGTCGGTGGGCAGTTGTATGTCGAGTTCATTGGAAAAAAGATGCTAACGGAAGACGGAATGATCACGACCAATCCCTACCAACGCATATCCGGGCGTCTCTTCTATGGGCACCAGAGCGGATGGACTGGGTTTGCCGATGTGATTTGGTATCCCTCGGACCGCTTGAGTGAGACGGCCATTAACTTTGGCAATCCGATCAATGCGACCCCTGCGGATATTTTCGTGAGTCCTCAGGCACCATTTGCTCTGATGGTCGGCGCGAGTTACCGATTCAAGACCGGCGGGTGAGAACCTGTTTGCCTGGAACAACCAAGGAGTGACAGATGGTTAGTAGACATGTGATCCATGCATGCATGGCGGTATTGATCTTCGTCAGCGTTCTCGTCGTCGCTTGTCCGGTAGGTGCGCATGATGTGTGGGTGACGGTGGCCAAAAATCAGACGGGCAGCCTGCGCGCCATGGTGCATCACGGTCATCCAGGAGAGATGAAGACACCCGACCAGGATAAACTGTTTGAATTTAGTGTGTTTGCTGAAGGTCAGTCAAAGCGTTCGCTTCTTCCTGGAATCAAAAGCGCATCTCAGGGCAGCATACCTGTTCTCATAACGGAGCCGGTGGCGATCGAGAGTGGCTTTGTTCTCTTAGCTGCCCGTTACGATAATGGCTACTGGGTCAAGACCCCAAGTGGATACCGCAACACGAGCAAGCAACAGGTGCCTTCTGCCGAAGACAGTCTCTTATCCATAAAGTTCGCCAAGGCTCTCTTCCAGATATCCGCAGCTGAATCTCACGAATATGGCAAGATCATCGGCAATCGGCTTGAACTGGTTCCTCTTGGCAATCCATTTCTGGCCAAACCTGGAGAAGGCTTACAGGTCAAAGTCTATTTCGATGCCAAACCATTGGTTGGTGCTGAAGTGGAGATTGGCGATGGAATAACTCCGATGGAGGAAAAGGAAATACCCCGCTTTAAAACGGACAACCAGGGGGTTGCCGTGATTCCAGTCTCCAAATGGGGGCTGCAGCTGCTTGTTGTGGATCATATCGTGCCCTCCACTCATCCCGAACTGGCTGAGCGCGAGTTGTATAATGCCACGTTGAGTTTTGTGCTGCCAGCTAGGTGAGCAGCCTCGGTCCAAGTAACGATAGGGACATCTTTTTGATCGCGTCTGCAAAATGAACCAGTGCGGGTTAGCTGGGTTCATTTCGTGCCGGGCAATCCCTGCTTTGTGATGGGCGGCGTTGCCTTGTATTTTTAATAACTGCGGTCCGCGTGCTTTCAAGTAGAATGGCGATTCTAAGACCACAAACTGCCCGATCTTGGCACATTGATCGTGCTATTCTGTGAGCGGCGTCGAGCAATCTTCATGTCTTCTCGCGAGGAAATTCGGGCGTCATAAAAAGAGTTACCGTGGCTGGTGCCTGGGCTGTATTCAATGCAAGAGGAGCGAGGTGATGTATGCCGGTTACTTCTGTATCGCAGTTTATTGATCACCACTATCGACACTTCAATGCCGCCGTTTTAAAAGATGCCGCACATGCGTATCGGGCACATCTGGATAAGGGTGGCCAGATGCTACTTACTCTGGCCGGCGCAATGAGTACGGCTGAGCTCGGCTTGTCGCTGGCGGAGATGATACGCACGGACAAGGTGAGTGCCATTTGTTGTACGGGCGCCAATCTCGAAGAGGACCTCTTCAATCTGGTGGCCCACGATCACTACAAGCGAATTCCCAACTATCGTGAATTGACCGCGCAGGATGAAGAGCAGTTACTTCAGAAACATCTCAATCGAGTGACGGACACCTGTATTCCGGAAGAAGAGGCGATGCGCCGCATCGAGCGCGCCGTACGCGAGGAATGGATTCTGTCCGACCAGAAGGGCGAGCGCCGGTTCCCACATGAATTTCTCTACAGCCTCTTGTGCGACGGTACGCTGAAAGATAGCTATCAAATTGATCCGCAGGACAGCTGGCTACACGCCGCTGCGACAAAAAACCTTCCGCTCTTTGTGCCGGGGTGGGAGGATTCGACTCTGGGGAACATCTTCACAGCCTATTGCATCACCGGAAAAATCCGGAATGTTCATACCGTTCGAACCGGAATCGAATATATGACGACCCTGGCCGAGTGGTATATGCGAGATGCAGGGAAGCAGTCTATCGGATTCTTTCAGATCGGGGGAGGGATTGCCGGTGATTTCCCGATTTGTGTGGTGCCGATGTTGAGTCAAGACCTTCGGCAAAACCAGGTGCCGTTCTGGGGATACTTCTGCCAAATCAGCGATTCAACCACCAGTTACGGTTCATATTCCGGGGCTGTTCCCAACGAAAAAATTACGTGGGGCAAGTTAGGAGTCGAGACACCAAAGTTCATCATTGAATCCGATGCGACGATTGTCGCGCCATTGGTGTTTGCCTATGTCCTTGGGTGGTAAGTCCATCCTCCGCTTGACAAGGAACCCTGATGCTAGCCTGGCAAGCGTCTATCGGTAGAAGATAGGTACCTCTTTTGTGTCTAGATATTCGGTCCAGGCAAGATCCCTTCCGGTGCGGTCTGGGGCGAAAATTCATTGCCTGCGCTTCCTCGATCCAACAATAAGGGACTCATGAAGAAACCGACTCCGGGGCAGGCAATCCTGCAGCGAGGGTACTTCGCTCAGTCTACTCTTCGGGTCGCGCGGTCACTCATCGGCAAGTATCTCGTTCGAGTCATCGATAATCGTATTCTTGCGGGGAAGATCGTCGAAGTGGAGGCCTATGTCGGGGCCCAGGATAAGGCCTGCCATGCATCGAAGGGGCGAACGCAACGGACCGAAGTGCTGTTTGGTCCAGCAGGCGTTGCCTACGTCTACCTCATCTACGGGATGTACCATTGTCTGAATGTCGTGACAGAGCGTGAAGAATTTCCCTCAGCTGTATTGATCAGGGCGATTGAAATCGATGGAGAGTTAATCGATGGACCGGGGCGGCTCTGTCGCGCGCTGGAGATCGATCGCCGTCTCAACTGTCTGGATCTTACGACCGGTGAGTCCCTCTGGTTCGAGGATCGAGAGACCTTGATAAAGAAAGCAGATGTAGGGGTACACCCTCGAATCGGTGTTGACTATGCGGGTGAGTGGGCCAAGAAGCCTTGGCGATTCCGGCTGCGTACGGTTACAGCCGCCACTCGGACGCGACACATAAAAAAACAGGGAGGCGCCGCATAAGTCCGGCACCCCCCTGTTGTATCCTTCTGAAGGGCTCGACTACTCGATCTTCCGGTCGCCGCTGATCTTCGTGGCGGAGGTGACCGGAGGAGCGATCTTGATCTGTGGCCCCTGCACAGTCGGGAGCTGATTCGCTCCCTGACCTGCGGTAATGCGTGCATTGTCTGTCTTCATGAGATTCTGCTGGACATGTTTATCGTCGGACGCGGCGGCCTTGAGTTCGGCTTTCTCACCACTTGCATTGGTCTGGCCTGGGTCATTGGCGGTCGGCTGCCCGGTCACGGGGCTCCCGCTGTTCTTCATCGGGTAGCCTTCGTGCTTGGGGAGAAGCGATGGATTCGCCGAGGCCATCGATAACGCAAAGAGGACACCGGAGACGGTTGCAACAGTGCCGATTACGAGCTTCATACGCCTACTCCTTTGGGTAAATGATGGTGGCTGGGGACCATAGGTTCTCAACGTTAAGGTCGAATCAAGCAGGGGTGATCATAGCCAGGAGGGGGTGGCTCTGTCAAAGGAGAAAAGGAGGAAGGACACCCACGTTGGCCCTGTGCTCCCGGAACGCGCGCCATAAGAAGTGCCTCATTCGACGGCCGCACTTGGACCAACATGAGTGCCCTTCCAAGAGAGGAAAAGTAAGCGAGCTTGGAGGGATCATCTATATCGTTCGATGCGCGCAGTAAAGGGCAGCCTTGGCCACTCCCCTTGGGGACGAAGTGGGGGAAAAACAAGGAAGAATGGGAGGGGAGTAGCCAGACCATCCTTCTTGCTCGCTGAGGCCGCACGATCAGAATGTGCTCCCTCAATGCGCGCAGTGAAGGACAGTCTGGCTGCTCCCCTTGAGGGCGAAGTGGAGAAAAATGAGAAGAATGGGATGGGTGCCTGTGCTCCCGGAACGCACGCCCTGAGAAGGAGGGAGGCGAGGAAGCTGACTAGTCTCTGTGCTCGCAGAGGCCCCACGATAAAGCGGTGGTCCCTCGATGCGCGCAGTAGAGACTATGCCAGTCTCCTCGCTGAGAATGGGTAGATGAGGGCAAGCAATCGACGGCCGCACGTAGACCAACATGGATGCCCTTCCAAGAGAGGGAATACGAGCGAGCTTGGAGAGATTGTCTGTAGCCTCGTGGGTTCGATGCGCCTGTTCTTTGCTGTGTTCTCTTGAGCACTAGGGATTTCGAAAATCCATTCCTGCAGGAATGTCCGCCTGACTGCTTCAAAATCCCCCTCTGAAATCCGGAGGGCTGCGGGTCGATTTTCTGAATGATTTGAACTATCCTTGGGCCGGTTCAAAAACCAATATATTTGTGCTCTGGTATTCGGTGCCATGATCTGGATGGAATGCATCCCAAATTGTGCCGCCAACCCCGCCTGTGTCATGTCGCAGCAGGCCGCCCCGGTCGCCCCGGCGCCCTACGGGTCGCTGATCAAGCATGTGCGGCCCGGAAAGCGCCGCCGTCGGCACCACGGGATGTAGGGCCTCCACAGCAGGAAGGAGGAACACATGAATCCATACTGGAAATTCCGGATGAGGTCTCTCATGGTTGCGTTGGCTATTGCTGGCCTTGCAAGCGACGACGCCACGGCAGCGGCACTGCCCAAAGATCCCTGCGCACTCCTGAAGCCCGTCGACATTCAAGGGCTCGCTCCGAACGCCCAAATCGGCAGTGGGGTGTTGACCACTGACGCCCCCGTTGCTACTGCCTGCTCCTACAGTTGGGGACCCAGAACCAGTGAGTGGGGAGAGACCGAGCTCAATGTCATCGTCACGGACGCGTCGCAATTCTGGCGGGGAGGCTTGAGCGCTGGGGACATCAAGCAGCGAGTCCTCGTGGAGGTCAGAAAGGGTGGGCCAGGGGCATCGGAGATCCTCGGCATCGGCGAGGGCGCGGTGTTCACGGCGGACCCCAAGATGCACAACGCTACGGCGAAGGCGTACCTCGTGAAAACGAAAGGCGCCCTCCTGATGGTCACATTCCACGGAGGCAACCCGCTCGCACAGAAGGAGAAACTCGTCGCGCTGCTGAGGACCGCCGCCGCTCGGCTCTAACTTGGTCACACATGTGCGGCCCGGAAAGCACCATCGCTCCAGCGGCACAGAGAAGGGAGGCATCGAAAGGGTCAAGCAGAATGGGGATTAAGGTCGACGTGAAGACCTTTGGGCCGATTACTTGCTCGACCATGGTGCCACCCGCGAACCTCGCGCAGCACGCGTTCAATACGACATGCAGGTCAGTAAAGCGACGGCTATCGCCGGAGTCGAGGTGATTGCGAAGAGCCAGCAAGATTATGGTCGTGATCGAACGGTTGCATCCGCTGGCGGAGAAAATGGCCACTCGTTTCTAGCCGTGAATGTGCTGAGCAGGGGCCATGTGATGAAGGCCTGGTTCAAAACCAGTTGTTTTTGACCCCTTTGACAGCTCCCATTGATCTTCAACTGAATCCAAAGGATAGTGGCTCGTTCTTCACAGCGATTTTGGCATGCCCCCAGACGGTTAGTCTTATCAGGCAAATGTTTTGCCAACCTTCGATTTTTGGGATGACGGAATAAACAGTTAGAGTCCACAGGTTCGAGTTCTAGGCGGGGAACTGTTCTACACGCTGAAAGAAGCCTCCAATCATCATCGAACGCTGGAGAATTCACTGCCACACGATCCGTCCTCACAGCAGTCTCAGGGGCCAGCCACGCGCTCCCGAAGCCGTCCAACTTGCGAGGTGAGAACTAGCATGGTAGATGGTGCAATCCTCCCTCGGCTGGTCAGAAATTGACACTCCCTGTTGGAACCGAATCCCGGTTGATTTAAGCTGAGTTGCTATATTATGAGAATTAGGTGTAACTATGATGTGCCAATTCTCATTGGCTGGAACAGCAGATGGCAGCATTTCAGGAATAACAACCATGACGCCATGACTCTTTCCAATTGGAGGGGATAATGCATCTCAATCGGCTAATGCCCCAATTGGCTATTGGGGCGACCATTCTCCCTTCCATTTCCCTATTTCTTTTTATACAAGGCTCTTCACCCCTACTGATCCAAGATTGCGCACAAGCCGCCGGTTGCGAGTCCATTCAAGTCGCCGAAGGAAGTCGTGCTCCTACACATGCGGTCCAATCACTACAGCCACAGTTCTCGGAAGCACCAGAGGGTGCGCACTGCATGGCACCCAAGAGCAACGTGTGCGCGAATCCAGGCCAGGCCTGCGCTGGAAGGGGCTATATTTGCACCACCATGTGGATGAAGAGTGCTCGGTATTCGAAGACTGAGGTACCTCTCGAAAAAGTACCACTTGAAAAGGCGACTCTCGACCTCTGCATGTGCCAATGCGTGAGCAAGCGGCTACTTGGTCTCCGCCCCATAATTAATTGATCCCCACCTAACGCCCAAGCCACGTATTCCCCCAGATCCATCGATCCGTAAATCTCCGATCGAATTGCCCCCATGAAATACAGCGAGTGACCTGCTCCCCTTAACTGGGACCAGGTTCGATGAAGTCTGGAACGTTCTCAATCCGTGTGATTCACGCGACTAGTCCCCTTGGAAGCTCAAGTCGCAAGGCTCGCAATGGGTCCAGATCGGGGATCCGATTGTGCTGTGCTCATTTTGTGCTCAACTCCAACTCATTCCAGCCCACTTCAGCCAAAGTTCGCTTTTCTCTTAACTCTTGGCTGGACTTGGCCTGAGTGAGTCTGGGTAGGCTGGAGGAGGGCCGTGGAAACGGTTTCTTTTTACTATAACTGAAAAGGCCCACAGAGCTGCCATCCGACTGGCAGAGATGTTGCTGGATAGTGATTACAATCAGGCTGTATCGCCATCTCATGATCTTCTATTTCCATTTCGCAGGATGCTCACACTCCCATTGGTTGCATCCCTGCTCCGAAGTGACAAGAAAAAGTTTTGGAACGCCTATGTGAATGGGAACCATAAGGTGTTTTGTGAAGTGCTCGAAACCCTGCAGCTCCGGATATCCGAGCAAATGACTGACCCAAGAGGAAAGGAGCTATTGCTCGATGCCATCTCATGGGCAATGAGAAACCCCGCAGTGGTGCTGAGGCCAAAATTACCTAAGGAAGATGATACCTATGGGTTAGATTCTCCGAATATCCAAGCTTTCATCAGTCTAATTGATGGGCTCCACGATCTTATAAAGCCATTGGGAGTCGAGGTGGTGCGTTTCTATCACGATGTGCAGAAACAATTCGGTCGCGCAATTGCTGAAACCTTTAAAGTTCTGCATGGAGTCACAATGCCACGAGACTCCTTGCTTGTTGAAAAGGTTAAGACCTTTGGGTGTCCAATTGAGCTAGTGTCATCTCACGTATCGGTTGGATTGCAAGTCGTAGACGTGTGTCTGTGGATAATGGCAAGAACCTATAAGGTTGCTCGACCACCTGAATCAGAGGAGTGTCTCTCGCTGCTCGGTTGTATAACTCGACGAGCAGTCGTCAAGCAGTACTCCTATGAGCAATTGGTGGAAGATAGTCAGGAAGAATATCAAAAAATCACCTCGAAAGACATCTCGCCGGAAGGTCTAACTAGAGGAAAGCAGTTTACCGAAGCACTTGAGCAACGAAGGATCAAACGGATGAATTTGCCTCCTGAATAAGAAGGGAATTAGATCTGTCTCAACGGAGGAGTTCATCTCAAAAGAGTGTGCGTGTGCCAATTGTAAGGGTTCCAGCCCACTGCTCATTCGACGAGACTGAATTGATAGTGCGAGTCTGTGATCGCTGCCAACAGTTCCGAGGCGTGATCACGTCCGCGGGTTTCCATAGTGATGTCGATGGCGGCTTCGTTCAGACCCACGCCATAGTGCGCACGGTTATAGGATGTCTCCACGATGTTGGCGCGGGCCTTTGCGATCAGAGCTGTCAATCCTTCCAATGCCCCTGGATAATCCGGCAAACGCACTCGCAGACGCAGCCGCCTCCCATCCCGAACCATGCCCTGCTCAATAATTCTCGCCAGAAGATTCACGTCGAGATTGCCCCCGGACACCAGCACCGCGATCTTCATGCCGCGATGGCCTGTTCTTGCCTGTAGCACCGCCGCAAGCGCAACGGCACCGGCCCCTTCTGCCAAGGTCTTCTCGTTCTCTAGGAGCATCAGGATCGCCGCTGCGATTTCATCTTCATCGACGGTCACGATCTGATCGACATATTTCTGGACCAGTGGAAGGGTTCGCGATCCCGCCTGGCGAACGGCGATTCCGTCAGCCAGTGTCGATTGTACAGGCAGATTGACTGGTGCCTGGTGTTCCAGAGCGGCTTTCATTGATGGCAATCGGGACGTTTGAACTCCAACCACCTCAACCTGCGGGTTCCGCGATTTCACTGCGCACCCGATACCGCCGATAAGCCCGCCCCCACCAATGGGTACGATGATCACATCCAACGCCGAGTTCTGCATTAGGATTTCTAAGCCGAGGGTTCCTTGACCGGCAATTACTTCATCGTCGTCGAAGGGATGGACAAATGTGGCATTCTTCTGGACACTCCGCTCGACAGCCGCCACACAGGCCTCATCGTAACTATCGCCATACAGGATGACGTCTGCACCGTATGCACGGGTGGCAGAAAGCTTGATGAGCGGCGTCGAGCGCGGCATCCAGATCTGGACCGGAATGTCATGCTTGGCAGCATGATACGCCAACCCTTGTCCATGATTTCCAGCCGAGGCCGCAATAACTCCCTGTCGCCGTTCGTGATCAGTCATCGTTAGGATTCGATTCAAGGCCCCACGCTCCTTAAACGACCCCGTCATCTGCAAGTTTTCAAGCTTGAGATAGATCGAATTCCCAGTCAGGAGAGACAGGGTTTGTGAGTGCACGAGTGGAGACTGATAGATCTCGGGCCTAATGCGGTCGGCTGCCGCTTCGATATGTTCAAGACTCAGCATGCACAGCTTTCCTCCCTTTTTCCGTCCGGTTTCGGTAAGGCATTACATTGATCCTCAGAAATAAAAACCCCTGGCGGAACCGAATCCGCCAGGGGCCTTTTGCTCGCGTAGATGAAGCTCTCGATCGCAGTTAGGCTCAGGCAGTGTTGGCGATAATAATCGCCGCCACCATGGTAATCCCGACGCTCTGCAGATTGAGAGTCATTCTTTGACGTGGACCATTATAGGTTTTATGACGTTTCAGTCTATATCATGCGACAGGCTTGCATATCAATGTGAACGGAAATCCCATGCCAAGGCATCAAGGCCATTGAAACCGAACTGCGTTCCCGTGCGCCGTTCTATCTTTGGGGAGCCGATCAGGAAGCGAAATCACCATGTGTGCGTTATTCTCATGTCTCACCGGAGGGGTTTACCCCAAAAGCTTGTGTTAATTTTGTGCTAAAAGCTGTTTGATGAATGAAAACTATTGCAATCAATAGAGTCGCTAGAAAGTTATCAAGCCACGGTATTCAAATAAAAAAAGGGGAAACCATTGAAACACCGAGCCCTTTCAAAAATGTCTTGCTTCCATTCCTAAACCGCTGGTCGCACGGCAAGGCGACCAGATCAAATCCCTTAGTTTCAAAGCGGTGAAGGGGCCGTTCTTGTGAGAAGCTAGTAGGTGTCGTGAGTATCAGAGTAGGGAACCGATGGAAACGAAATATCAGGCCTGGCGGCGTGCGGGTGGACGGCGGCGCCCGCGTCCGCGATAGGACGGGCCATGGCTGAGACCGGGGAGGCGGATGGTGACGGTGGTTCCTTCGCCTGGCGCGCTGCCGATCGCAATCGAGCCGCCGTGCTCTTCGACGATTTTCTTGACCGTAGCAAGGCCCAGACCGATGCCGGTTCGCTTCGTGGTGAAAAACGGCTCAAACACCTTATCGACGATTTCTGCTGGAATAGGAGCCCCGTCGTTCTTGATGAGGATCTGATCTTCCACGCCGCGCCCAGCGCGATGCTGGGTGACTTGAATGTGGAGATGCCCACCGGGGTTCATCGCTTCACAGGCGTTCTTAAAAATACTGAGAAAGACTTGCTGGAGCTTGGCTTCGTCGCCGCGAACCGGCGCGATCATCGTCGCATAGTCCTTGGTCACCTGTATCCGGGTGACTTCGAGGTCGGTCGTGATCAGTGTGAGCGCGCTCTCGATCACTTCGGGGATGCGGAGAAGCCGCCGTGTCAGTTCGAGCGGTTTTGCAAAATCCAAAATCTCGTTCAGGATGGCTTCTATACGGATCAAATCACGCATCGCGTTCTCGACACGCGTTTGCGGGTCGAAATCGAGAATACCTTCACCCGTGACTTCTTCCAATTGGGCGCGGATCGAAGCGAGCGGCTCACGTACTTCTGTGGCCAGGAACATGCTGAACTCGCCGATTGCGGCTTGCCGTTCTTGTTTCCTGATGATGGGTTCCGAGGGACCGGGGGCTATGGCTGCCCCAGGGACGCCTGCTGGTCCAGTGGCGGGGGTCTGGCTGGTCGGCGCCAGTGCCGGAGCCTGGAGAATGTCCGCGATTTTCACAATTGTTGGTTCAAGCGTGCGGGCATCCGTCTGTTGGTAGCGCCCGGACTCTTTTGATGCCAGGGTAATGGTCCCGCCTACCTGTCCCCGGACAAAGAACGGCACGACGAGCGAAGAAAGAAGCCGGTCCTTGAACAGATATTTATGATCGAGGAATCGTCCCTGTGTGGAGGCAAGATCATGATCCACGCGTGGCTTACGATGGCGAACTGCCCATCCGGAAGCTGAGCTATCGAGCGTGAGGCGGTGGCCCGGCTTTAGATCCTTTTTTCCATCCTTCTGTTCGCTCTTGAGATCGCCGGCCAGTCCCAGGACTTCGACATTGCCCGCGAGGGGATCGTAGCGGCAGGCCCAGATGCGATCGTAGGCGACGTATTGGTTGGCATCTGTCAACACGGCAATAATCTTGTCTTGGAGTTCCGGTGTGAGCTGCGACGCCGGAGCCGTGAACAGCTCCGCCGGAGAGGGCGGGGAAGGGACCGGCTCGTGCGTGACAAACGGGCGGCTGAGCAGGACGTTCATATCGAACAGACCTTCGCGATCCAGCGCTTTTGTGACCTCGTCGCTGGCCTGCTCCATCAAACTCTTCTCTTTTTTCGCGAACGTGGCGCTCTCTTTACGTCCGATGACGAGGAAGCCGTATGTCCGGTTCCGATGCAGGAGGGAAACCCCGAGCAACGACTTCGTGCCCGGCGTAATCAAGCGAAGGCGAATGGTGCGCCCGCCGTCCTGATCGTTCGCAGGGGCCGATGCAGCGATGGCGGGCGCCGAAAGTGTTCTGAGTATGGCTTGAATGTCACGAGGTGTGAAGCCACGTGCGGCATGGCTAACCAGCGGGCCTTGGTCACGGTGGAACACGGCGGCAAGCGCCGCGTCGACCGGCAGCTCATTGAGCACGGCTGTCAAGGTCCGCTGGAGATGCGTCTCAGGAATTGGTTTGCTCTGTGGAGCTGTGGGTATCATTCGTGGGTTAGCTAGCTACGCGCGGGCATTGTAACAATGCAGAACCAGCAATTCAATGAAAAGGAATAGCAGGCTGCGGGAAGTCATGTTGGCATATGAGATCATCGAGGAGCTGCACGTGTGGCACAACTGGAATACATTCCCGCAGGCTGCTCAAAAAGTCCGTCCAACAAGGCCGCAGCCGATGAAAGCACCGGAGGCGTAGCCTCCTGGCTACGTTGAGGATGCTTTCGAGGGGAGAACGCAGCTGGCGGGCTTTTTCAGCAGCCTGATTGAGTCCTGTTATTCGTCGGGATTGATGATCTTCGGAGGGCGTTGGGGGAACGAGCGACGTTCCGTCGGGCGCTGCTCAGAGGTCCATGTGTTGAGGATCATGGTGACCACACTAATCACGATCGCGCCGCCGACCGCCGGCCAAAACCCGGTCACCGAGAATCCTCCGACCAGGTATGCGGTGAGTTCCAGAAGAAGCGCGTTGACGACGATGAGAAAAAGCCCCAACGAGAGGACGATCAAGGGAAGGGTCACCATCAAGAGAATGGGCCGGACCAAGAGGTTCAGAAGCGTGAGCACCAATACCGCGGCGAGTCCCGCGCCGAACGAGTCGACTTCAAGGCCTGGGACGATCATGACCGCCAGAAATACCGCGATGCCTGTGATCAGGACTCGAATGACCGCCGCGCGAAATCCGCCGCTAAAAAATGTGTGCATTGAGATTCCGTGATGCGTGAAGCATCGGCATCGATCATCCTACTGAACCGGTTGGGCCGGAACCGGTGGCATGGGCATGGGGGTCAGTACACGTTTGGCTGAGGAAAAATGGATTTCGGTGGCGAGCAATATTTTATCGCCTTTTTTTTCGCCCTTTTCGGCCTTAATGACGACACGATCGCCCACCTCGGGCACGCCGGCGCCTTTCGGATTGTGCTCATCCTTGTACTGGGTCTTTTTGTTGAGCCGCACGTCCACTGACTGGCCCTTGGTCGTTTTGATTTCGACATGGGTTGTGTCGATGGCCATAATCGTGCCGAGCACATGTTGATCCGCGCTATGGGCAAAGCTTGGCGTCGAAATGACGAGACATGTGAGCGTGACAGTCAAGCGTAACCACATGGGTGAATCCTCTTTCCTGTATCGTCGAGTAAAGTCAGTGATGATGGCCGCTACTGGTCTTGGCTGCCGCCGCGTCGTTTCCCTGTAGGAATTCTCCGAAGGCGGCTTCTTCTTCCAGGTCTTTCTTCGTCTTGGGATTGAGGGCCTTCATCTGGTTGAGTTCGTCCGTCGTCAATTGTGGGAGATGGCGAATGAAGTGGACCAGCTTCCAACTGCCCTTGTCCTCTGCTGGGTCACCCTCTCCCCAGGCCGGCATGGCGGTGAAGCGGATGCCGTTGTGAATTACCCAGAAGATCTCGCCATCCGACATCGATTGGATGTCGGGTAATCGGAGGTCCGGCGCTCTGGGGTTGACGTTCTTGCCGATGAGCGTCTGGCCGCTTCCGTCGTTGGCATGGCATAGCGCGCAATGGTCGGCGAAATGTGCCAGCGACTCTTTGATCACGTCGGAGCTCAATGGGATGGGATTCTGCGCGTTTCGTTGTTCGATCGGGATGGCCAGGTGGCGGACTTGCCGCGCGATAAAGATCTCCAGGGCATGCGGCTCGGTTTTAGCGCTAAAGCCGGTTGTGAACAATTGATATCCCACCCACCCGAAGGCACCGACAATTCCGAGGCCCACCACGATGATGAAGACGATCAGTTTTGTTCGCATGGCTACTAGCCCGCATTATTCACGAAGACGTTCTACTGCAACCGTTGATACGAAAGTCAGAACTCATTGCGGTATTCTTTCTTCTCGCCAGGATCATACAAAGGGCGCTCGACCTCGCAAGCGCGGTGGCGACGCACCTGACGGCGGGCGGGCTCGCTGCTCAGTCGGTCAACATACTGTTTCAAGTATGCCACCTTCCTTCGCGCCTCCGCGCGCCCGTCTCGCGAAGCGTCTCAGCGGTTTCGTTACGAACTCTCGTGAATAATGCGGGCTCCCATGACTATACAAAGTCTTCTGTCTGATTGCCACCGAGCTATCCCGATGAATGGCCAGCGCGTGGTCCTGCAAGGCGAAACATCAGCAGCGCAATGACGGGGAGATGCATCAGCAGCCCGGTCATCCCCACAAGTAATTCACCGATCCAAAACGTCACGCTGAGATTGAAGGCTAGGACGCCATGGTAAAGGCCGACGCCTAATAGAAGTTGAGGCGTGACCGACGGAGGCGATGTGAGCGCAGAGAGTCGTCGCTCGAGCGGGAAATAGATCGCGAGGGAGAGGAGCCCGACAACGACCCAGCCAACATAGTTGGCGAATGGGACGCCGAAGTGAAGGCCTGGGTCGAGATAGTAGTAAATCTTTCCCAGGAACCAGCGGTCGCCGCGGAGGGCCAGAGGATCGATGACCATGTCGATAAAGGCAAACAAGAAGGCGGTCAGCAAGAGCACGGACCAACTCGTTCGTGCTCCCCCATCAAGATCTAACGGTTTGAGTATTGGGGGAGTAGAAGCAGTGGATGTCTTGATTGGAAGAACAAGACAGAGGGCCACGCAGTAGGCCGCGTAGAGGAGAAAACTATATGAAGTCGGGACTATGATCGGAATGTTGGAGATGTAGAGTTCCTGTCCGACGGTCGAGCCATTGTAGTGGTACCACCCGAAGGGAATGCCGATGCGAGTGGACGAAAACTCGGAGAGGAAGGCCATAGCCCAGCTAATCAGCCAGAAACGCCAGGTTCGCGGCCAGCCGATCAGCTTGATTGCGGCAAACAAAAAGGCCGCAAGGAAGACGAAGACGTAAGGGCGGAAGAGGATGGTCTTGAAGAAGAGCTCGATGAGTTCCATCAGTGCTGAGTGCTGAGTGCTGAGGTTAACGTTACAGGATTCACGGTTGAACCTTCACACATACTTGTGATCTCTGAACCAACGCACGGCTTTCTCAAGTGCTACTTCCGGCGGCGTGTGCGGGATGCCGAGTTCTCGGATCGCCTTGCTGCAGTCGTAGTGCATCTTGTATTTCGCCATCTTCACCCCTTCCAGCGGAATACGAGGAGACTGGCCCGTGAGATTTGCGATCCATTGATTGGCATAGGCCAACGGAAGGATTGCCAATCTTGGCAACTTGATCGAGGGCGCCTTGACGCCGGTCAGGCGACTCAAGATCTCAAGCACCTCACGCAGCATCAAGTTCTTGTTGCCCAGAATGTATCGCTCGCCGATCCGACCCTTTTCCATTGCGAGCAGGTGGCCGGCAGCCACGTCATCGACGTCCACGATATTCATCCCAGTTTCGATATAGGCCGGCATGCGGCCTTTCATGAAATCTACGATGACTTGCCCCGTTGGAGTTGGCTTCACGTCGCCTGTGCCGACCGGGGCGCTCGGATTCACAATGACGACCGGCAGCCCTGCCTTTGCGAGCTTCAAGACTTCTTGTTCAGCCAGGTACTTCGACCGTTTGTAGTGGCCAGCCATCTGTTCGAGCGAGACGGGCGTCTCTTCCGTGCCGAGCCCTCCGCCGTGTGGAAGGCCGATCGCGCCGATGGTGCTGCAGTAGACGATCCGTTCGGTACCGACTTCGCGAGCCGCTTCCAGTAGATTCTTCGTGCCAGTGACATTGATGTCGTAAAAGATCGACGGATCTTTGGCCCAGAGCGCATAGTGCGCCGCCACATGGTAGAGCTGCCGGCAGCCGGTGAGCGATGTGCGCAACGAGGTTGGATCGCGCAGATCGCCTTCGACCCGCTCGACGGTCAGATTCTGAAGATTCTGGAGGTCAGCTCTTGCTCGTGCCAGAACGCGGACATCAATGCCGCTCTTGACCAGCGCGCGTACCACTGCGCCGCCGACAAATCCGGTTGCGCCAGTGACGAGAACTTTCATGGAAAGTGCTGAGGGGGGAGGGTTAAGACAGGATTGCTGCCCGAACAGCATATTAGGGCGTATGATCCTGTTTCCGTCTCAGCACTCATGGCTCAGCACTAGTTTTTCCGTGACGTGATATACCGGGCCAGTTCGCGGAGCGGGTCTGCGGCTGGACCGAAGGGAGAGAGGCGGGCGATTGCGCGGGCCACGCAGTCGTCCGCTAGTGTTCTGGCTCCCTCGGCCCCGTAGAACGTCGGGTAGGTTTTTTTTCCGCGTTCTGCGTCGGTATTGGGATTCTTGCCCAGTTCCTCGCGGGTGCCGGTCACGTTGAGCACATCGTCTGCGATCTGAAAGGCCAGTCCGACGTCCTCAGCATAGCTCGTGAGATCGTCCAGTTGTCGATCGCTTGCACCGGCGGCAAGGGCGCCCATCCGCACCGCTGCGCGAATCAACATGCCGGTCTTATGTTTGTGGATGTTCTGGAGCGTCGGAAGATCAATGTCCTTGTTTTCAGCCTGGATATCAAGTACCTGACCGCCCACCATTCCCATGTTTCCCGATCCGTAGGCTAGTTCTTGAATCAGTCGCACTTGGCGCGTCGGGTCGCAGCCCTTCATCAGATCCGGATGACTGCAGAGATCGAAGGCCATCGTCAATAACGCGTCACCGGCCAGGATTGCCATCGCATCGCCGTAGACCTTGTGATTCGTCGGTTTCCCGCGCCGAAAGTCGTCGTTGTCCATCGCGGGCAGGTCGTCGTGAATCAAGGAGTAGGTGTGGATCAGCTCCAGGGAACAGGCAATCGGCATCAACCCCGGCGCCGACTGCCCAACCGCTTCCGCCGCGGCGATGGCCAGGATCGGGCGGACACGCTTCCCTCCCGCCATGAGACTGTAGCGCATGCTCTCGTGGAGTGTGGTGGGCGGCGTGGCAACGCCAGGCATGACGGCATCGAGGAACCGATCCACATCGATCCGCTTCTGTTCGAGGTAGTCCTTGATGTTCATGGGATAAATTACCTGTGCTGCGACAGGCGCTGAACCGGCGCGGAGCGTAGCAAATGGCCCGGAGGCTGTCAAACGGAGCGGGGGATGGAGCCTGATGATCTTCTGTGCTCGCGCAACGCGCGGCCTCGGCAGGCCCTCGTTGGACGCGCGCAGTAGAAGATCAATCAGCCCCCATCCCTAGAGAAAACACGAGCAAGCTTGGAGGGAGCATGTATATCGTTCGATGTGCGCAGTAAAGGGCAGCCTCGGCCACTCCCTAAAGAGAGGAGAATAGGGAGTTGGGGACTCCTCATTGGACGCGCACAGTGGGAGACCAACAAAACCCCTCTCCCTTAAAAATGGCGTGCTAGATCAACGGGCGCTGTGGACCCAATCACGAGTGTAGTCCCTGGGAGAATGAGGAATAAGAGAGGCCATATGGATGACCCTTGGTATAATCCGCATCATGAGTCGTAATTTTCTTCTAGCATTTAGTCTTATAGTTGTTGCTTGGAATTGCTCTGCCTCTGCAGCATCAATTCGGAGCTGGGTACAAACGTTTCAGTCTTTGGAGCACAAGTGTCCCACCTCAAAATTTGACTTTCCAATCGTGCCAAACGAAATCCCTATTGAGTGGGAGCAGCTTTCGGATACCACTGCCACAGTCCAAATTAAGTTCGAGAATGATGGATCATTGCAGCGTCTATCTCGTCGAACTTTTTTTACTGGGCAGTATCAGTTCGAAAACTTGTACCTAGGTCCTGAAGGCAAAGATGTATTGGATGAGGTCACATCCAATCTCTATACAGGGCTGGACCATTTTTTTCGATAGAGCCTGCCCACCTCTTTGACCTGAAGAGGCATGACTCTGTTAGCATCACAAAAACGGTGTCACATATATATGTAGTGACTTGGGATACGGTAGAAGAAAGAGCAGGAGATCTACCACATCTCGGAACAACCTTCTATCTGATCGAGGCCAGCCATCTTGTTCCTGTGTGCACGTTTCAACCTCCGAAGAAAGAATCGCGCAGAAGTAGCCATCGTCGCTAGAAATAGACTGTTTACTCATTCCAATAAATTGTAGCGTTTCCCGTTCCTCACCATCGAGCTAAAAGTGAAGGCTCCTTGTTTTTCCGACGAACGCTTCGATATACTCCGATGCATGAGTATCAGAAAAGCCGCCGGGACCTGGGAGCCAATGTTGTTGGGGATTGAGCCCCGGTACTGCAAGGTCTGCAAGGAAGAGCTCTACCGCAATAAGACGTTTTTCAGCGGCGGATGGTCTCGTTGCGCGTTGTGCGAGGACTTTGTCCACTACAGCTGCCTGGCCAACGGAAAGGTTTCGTTCCTGAAAGCCCGTCCCCGTGTGTGTAAGAGTTGTCGTACTGCCCAAGATAGCACTCCTTCCATTCCGCCAAAGACGGTGATTCCGGTGGCCGTCGGGTCGTGAATTCTCACTCACAATCAAGATCGGTGGAAGCCCGTCCGGGCTGGCGGCATGCTTTTTTTTCCGACTTAGTCCGGCTCATCCTGGCGCCGGTGATTCTCCTCCTCAGTGGATTGTTCACGGCGAACTTTCTCATCAGTGGTTCCTACACCTGGCCACGGACCAGCGGGACGCTGGCGCTGACTCTTACCGTATTGATCCTCTCCCGAGAATTCGTCTACAAGGAGCAGCTGTCGCGCAATGAGTCGCCGGGCCGTGCGTGGTCGGCAGTGCTCTATTCCTGTGTGCTCCCCTATGTGATCGGGGTGTTAGTGATGGTGGCTCTGTGGGCACTCTGAGAAGATTGTTGTTTGGTTTATCTGGTCTGTCTGGTTTTTTTGGTTGAACGAAACTTGAACCAAACGAACCAAATAAACAAAACAAACCAGACGAACGAGACAGACGTGTGAGGATGGTCGATGGCAGAGATTATCCGGAGCGGGGCCTTTCTCCAACAATGTTGGTCGGTGCATCCGCTCTGCCTGACGGTCAAGCGCGTCGAGCCGGAGCGTATCGTGGTGCTGACGTGCAGCTCCTGCCGCATGGTGCATCGGGTGACTACCGGTGTAATCACCAGACAAGTATCGACGGGGGATTCTTCCTTGCCTGAGCCGGATCCTGCGCCGCCGGATGGGCTCGTAGCGCTTAAGGCCTGCATGGGCACCCATGCTCCCGCCCTGTCTCTTCGGGAGATGGATGTGTTTCAGGATGCGCTGTGGCTTCGCTGTGCGGAGTGCCGTGCGCAGTACGATCTGATAGTCTCTCAGTTCGAAACGCATCAAAAGTAGCCGGCGTTTTTCGTGACAGTCGTCCACCGATCGTCAACCATGCCATTGCCATCACAGTTTAGTCACGAAGAAGCGGCCTTGATGGCTGATCAGCGCTTTTTTCTCACCAAGGCGCAGATTATGGCTAAGGTGCGCCGCTTGCTCACGGCCACGCATGCGACCTTGAAAGAGGAAGTGGCATCGGCTGTTCTCGTGACTCCGCCGGACTTCAATTCCGCCAACCATCACTTTGTGAAGGGAGAGTCTCTGGAACTCTTTCCCTACCAATATCTGGACTTTCCAAAACACTTCCAGGACTCGAACGCGTTTGCTTTTCGAACGCTCTTTTGGTGGGGGCACTACGTCGTGTGCGCCTTGATGTTGGAGGGGGAGGGGATCACGCAGCACAAGGCACGGATTGTGAACCGGTTTCATCAGCTCGCCGGGCAGGGGCTGGAACTGTCATTGGCGCCGACGTTGTGGGAATGGAAACGTGGCGAGGGGTATACGTTGCCGATTACCCACGATCGCAAGGCGCAGATCGCCGCCGTGTTGGCCGAACGGTCCTTCTTGAAGATCGTCCGGTTCCTGCCGTTCTCCGATCCGCGGATTCAATCAGGTCAGATGCCGGAATTCAGCCGCGAGACATTTCTGGCTATCCTTCCCATCGTGACCCGTTAGGAATATCGCCGCGCGACAAGCGCGAGGAGTGAGACTCGCGTGACGTGTGAGCCCTGTCCTTGTCTGTCGCGCCTTTTCAGCCAGTCTTGCCCGTATTGCTTGAGTCAGGCATCCGCGATGGGGGTAGAAACGTTCATGAATAATGTGGGTTAGGGCCGCCAGAAGGCCTCCCAGTCTTCTTGCCGAATTTGCAGCGCTCGAAGCACATCGACCGGAAGACCAGTGGAGAGCTGAGCCTGGGCCTCGTACCCCACTATTTGTTTGTGCAAAATGAACGCCATGGCTTTTAAGTGCTGTAGGCTCAGTCGAATAGTGGCCACACGTTCAATCGGCGGCGGAGAACCTGGGGCCACCGGATTGGCTCCGGAGACTTGAAAGTTCAGCGTGCACCCAAGCGGCCCAAGGTTGAGCTGAAATTGATCGGCATAGACATCAGGGACATCGGCCATACTTCCTCCGTGGAATTGAGTTGATCTGGCAGGATGCTGAAAAAGGCCTCCAGCATATGAAGATAGTTGTTTGGTTTGTCTGGTCTGCCTTGTTTTTTGGTTGAACGGAACTAACCAGATGACCCAAATCAACCAGATGAACCAGACAAACCAAGCTTGTGCCACACGTGCAAACCATCGAAGTTCTCGCGTGGCACAATAATTTTTCGCCGTCTACGTAGGAGCGATATTAGCCCCCGGTCTAGGATTTGGTCAATGGGAGAGCCCTTCCCCGGTACCTGCGGGTTATTATTTGTCTCTGATCATCAACTTGGGTACACTGAGTCCGCCTGAACGGCGGTGCGGCCAATCGCAAGGAGGATGATATCGTGAAACAGACAAGGGGACGACTGTGCATCGGTATCGTGCTGACGGCAAGTCTGCTGCTGGGCGCGGGCTGCGGGGGCACCGGGAAAACGTTCTATCTGGATCTTCACCAAAAACAGGCGGCGGCGCAATTCATGGAGCCGGAACCAGTCAGGATCGTCATCGAGTCCTTCGAGGATCGGCGACTGGAGAAGAATCGGCTCGGTCTGCGGACCCATTTGTGGGGTGGGGTGACCTATTTCAATGTGGCGGGTGAGCGACCAGGAGACGTAATTACCCAGGCCCTTGTGGATCGTCTGAAAACGCGCGGATGGAAAGATCGGGCCTGGACGGTGCGGGCGGTTTCCAGCGGGGACGTGACGAATCTGAACGATGCCGACATCGTCATCAGCGGGCAACTGCTCGATTTTTCAGCCAACGCCAGGAGCCGACTCTTCTCGACCGTGGTAAACACAAGCAGCAAGCTGGTGATCTCCGCGAGGAACATCAGCGACCAGAGCTTGACGATCAGAGGTGTCGAGGGAGCACAACGGGATACCGTCGTCTGGTTCAGCGAGGAAGATGTGCAAGAGTTACTGGCGGCGACCCTGAAGGACGGTATCGATCGGTACCTCGCCGATACGACGATCGAGCACAAGGCGTTGCGACCGGCACGTTGATGGGCTGGGGGAAGAGATGACCCACCGTGCGTGAACGTCGTTGGGAAACGACGACCCCGCTGACCTTCGGTCAGGTGCTCGCCGTGGGCGACCGGCTGGCTGCGTTGGGGTTGAAGCCGGCGGTGCCCGCGAAGGACGTCATCTGTTACGTCGAAGAATGGACGGTCGAGTCTCCTGAAGATTTTGATCAACTGGATGCGTGGTCTACGGAAGATGCGACCCTGATCCACATCCGAGAGGGATGGCGGGGAGATTTTTTTCTCCTGGCCGGGGCCTACCATACTGTTTACCAGCGCTATCAGGATGTGGGCACCTACTGCTCGATCAGCCATCCCTGGCGCATTCGCGATCCCTTGCGGCTGCACGACCCTCGCAGCATGTTCTGGCTGGGATTTCGCCACGCCCATTCGTTTATCCGTGTACGGCTCCAGACGAAAGAGGTCATCACTCCCGGCGAGATGCGGGGCGATGCCGAACGGGCACAGTGGCTGGAGGAACGGCGCACGGCGTTTCTCGAAGCGATCACGCTGTTGGAGCTTCCAATCGAGACATTGGTTGAGAAGCAGCATCTCATGTTGCGCCAGGTCGATCCCTCCGTACCCTTCTTCTGCTCCTGGCCCGATGCCTTTGGGCCCTGTCAGTTTGAATACAACACGGCAGACGCCTACGAGTTCCTAGTGCCGGCCAGTAAATTGGCCGCGACTTCTGTATCGGAACCAGCCGGCATCCGAGCCTACCTGACGGGCTTTTCAGAGGAAGCGCTTGATAACTTTCAAGCGATTGAACCTATCGCCCGCTCCGTGTATCGCTGTTCGGTCCATTGTCCGCTCGATGACTTGCCGGAGATTCGATCTGCAATCGAACCCGACGGCCGCCTCTACAGCACTCTCTGTGAGTTTCAAACTCAGGAACTGCTTCCAGATGGGGAGGATGCCTCCGCTATCATCGGGATCTTCGGCAACGAGACGGGATTTCACATTGAGGCCCGCCTGAACCGAGCCCCGCTTCACGAAGATCTGATGATCTCCTGGTTGGAACGGGTGATTGGGCATGGGGTGGTGTATGCGCCTCTTCCTCCTTTCGTTTAGCGGACGGCTGAAAACGAGATCGTTTTGAGCCGTCCGCTTTCGCTCCTTCATTTGACAATCCTACGAATATCCTGAAGTTTAGGACTCATGTCCCCTTCCTCTGCACTCAGAACCATTTTGGGCAAGCCCTTCATGCCGCCGGTGTTCTTTTTTTCCGGTGTGACCTATGACACGCTGACACTCACCCGGATCGATCGACTGCAAGACAACCTCTTGCTGCTGATCTATCTACTTCTCTTGGGTGTGCTCATCGTGCTGACCGGGCGGTTGGGGATCGAGCCCGCACCGGAGCGGGAACAGTTGGCCACCTTCTCACCCTTCGTGCGTTGGGTGTTGCGTGTAAGGCCCTTCTATCCAATGGCTGTGCAGTTTCTCTTGGGCGGGTTGTTCAGCGCTTATGCGATTTTCTATTCCCGTAGCGCCACACTCACCAGCACGGCAATCTTTTTTGCTCTGTTGATCGTGCTGTTGGTCGGCAACGAATTTCTACGCGATCGACTCTCCAGCTTGCGCCTCCTCATAAGCCTCTACGCACTGGTGTGCTTCGCCTTTTTCACGTTTTTTCTCCCGGTCATGACCGGGTACATGAATGCGACGGTCTTCCTGGTCGGAGCCGTCCTGAGCGCGGTCGTGACATTCCGCGTGGTCCAATTAGTCTATCGCAACAATCCGGATCGTTCGAAACGCGAGGCGATCGGGGTCACGGTCCCTGCCTTCACGCTCATTGGTCTGCTCGTCGGGTTTTATTTCCTGAATTGGATTCCGCCTGTGCCGCTCGCACTGAAGTTCGGCGGGGTTTACCATGAGGTGAAGAAGACCGGAGATCGGTTCGAACTCTCGTTTGAGAGACAGTGGTATCAAATCTGGAAACGATCGGATGACATCTTCCCGGCCAACGAGCCGATCTACTGCTTCACAGCGGTCTTTGCCCCGGTCGCGCTGAACACGACCATCTATCATCACTGGTACTTCCGCCCGAACGATGGCAAACCCTTTACCCATGCCGACAAGATTCCAATCAAGATTGCCGGTGGCCGCGAAGGCGGCTATCGGGCCTACACGTTCAAGCAGCGGCTCGATCCCGGAGACTGGCGCGTCGATGTCGAAACCGAAGACGGTCGAGTGATCGGGCAAGTGTCTGTTGAGGTGGCTGAGCGGGGAGAGACAGGAGCCATGGCCAGAACGTTCTTGTACTAATACCATGAAACGCCTTAGTGGTCTCAAGCTGCTTGAGGAGCGAAAAGGCGAAGGGACGCCTGCGAACAAAGGCGACGAGGTTCCGCTGAATGCGAAACGGGTGGAACACCTTCCCAAAGACATGATTCGAGTCGAAGGAGGCGTCACCTTTGTCGACCACAAGGCCCTGCTCGGGAGCCGCCAGATAATGGCCGGTGTCGAGTATGCCTTGATGGGCATGAAAGTTGGCGGTTATGGGAAGGTGCGCATCAGCCCGCACTTGGCCTATCGCGACTAGGCCTCCCGAACCTCATTTCTTCCGACGCGGTGTTGATTTGTGAGATCTGGTTGCGCGACATTGTGAGCACCCGTCCCTCGTAAGGCGTTAACTGGCGGCACATGAATCCTCGTACCTTAGGACCCTGCCCCTCTAGCCCTAACTGCGTCTCGACCCAGGCCCAGGACGAGGGCCATGCGATTGCGCCCATTCACTATCGCAAATCGCGGGCAGAGGCGAAGGAGGCACTCAAGGAAGCCATCCATTCCTTGCCCCGCATGCAACTCGTCGAGGAAGACGAGATCTATCTTCACTACGAGGCCACCAGTCTACTGCTTCGCTTCGTTGACGATGTCGAATTTCTGTTCGACGACGAGACCAAGACCATCCATTTCCGTTCCGCTTCCCGCACCGGATACGGCGATTTGGGCGTTAATCGCAAGCGCATGGAGCAGGTGCGTGCCCTTGTAGGCCAACGGCTGTAGCGCTATTTGGCATTTTCCTTTGGCATTGTGCGCCTCTTGCGTATGATGTCGAAAACAGGAGGCTGGAGTCGTGGGATTCAAGCGAAAAGGGTCACGGGTTGAGGTAAGCCGGGCGGGCCGTCTGCAGCGGGGGGCACTTTCAGCGCCGTGCAAAGTTCTGGATGTCAGCGAGACTGGTGTCCGGATTGAAAGCCGCTTGTTCGTGAAGAGCGGTGATGCGCTCCAACTCACAATTGAGTTAGAGCAAGGGAGAACCTTAGTCTGCGGGTTGCAAGTCGTCCACGTGCGTTCCCCTAAGTTTGGAGCGAAGATTACATCGATCAGCCCGGAGGAGAGGGAGCGACTGGCCCATATCCTTGACGATCACGTACAGACCAGTTTTTCTCGCCGGTAGCCGGTCTTGTTCATTTGGTTTGTCGGGTTTTCGGTTGATCTAAGCTAACCAGATGAACCAAATCAACCGGATAAACAAAGCAAACCAGATCAACCAGACAGACCGGGTTAGTGTGCGGGGCTGGGTGGTTTTGGGCCGAGTCTGGTGGTGTGCTGAAAGATGCACTTCGGGCAGGTATAGTGGACGAACTGCTTGCCGCCGACGAGCCGCTTCTTCATCGCCACCTGGCACCAAGTGCAGAGGCGATCGGGGGAGTCGGCTGCGGGTGGAGTCAGGTTCGGGGTTGATGGAGTGACATCAGCCATGGGAAGTATTCTCTCCGACTGCCGAGAGCCTTGTCAATCGATCGAGTGGCTCCGGAACGCCTCGGTGTGAAAAAAAGTTTCTCCATTCTCACTCACGTGAAAAATTTCGTGATATAGTCCGAAATAACTGTTGACCGTCACGGTTTTTCACCCTCCTAACAGAAAGGTGTATAACATCTATGAGTAGCCCAGCTGACTCCGAGTCCGCAATCTTTCCAACCGAGTCCCCAGTAGCTGCTTCCATTGCCCCCCAGGAGATGGTGGGTGAAGGGAAGGCGTGGGGACTCTGTACCGCCCTCGATCTTCAAGATTGTCATCCCGACCTGATTCGAAATGCCGATCATATCCGTCGCTATGTTGTCGAGCTGTGCGAGCTCATCGACATGAAGCGTTTTGGCGAGTGCCAGGTCGTCGATTTCGGCTCAGGCCGCGTGGCCGGCTATTCCATGGTGCAGCTGATCTCGACCTCGTTGATCAGCGGCCATTTTGCGAACGATACGAACAACGCCTATCTCGACATTTTCAGCTGCAAGGGCTATGACCCTGCCGTCGTTGAGACCTTCTCCAAAGACTTTTTCGGCGCGCGTCGCAGTACCGCGACGGTTACGCTCCGATACTAGGAAGTGACCGGGGGCCGCGATGCCGCGGCCTCCGGTCTCATTCCGAGCAGGCTGCGGGAAGACCATTGTGGCAGGCTAACATTCGATGGTCCTCATGTCTGGTCTATCTGGTTTCTCTGGTTCAACTAAACAAACGAGACAAACCAAACAAGCCAAATAACGGTCTTAATATACTGGTGGACTTTTTCAGCATTCTGCTAAAGCGCCTTCTCACGAGCTATGAATCCCACCACCGTCAAAGAGTTTTTTCAGCTTCTCCCGGATCAGCTCGATTCAGATGCGGCCGAAGATCTTGATGCGGTCTATCAGTTCGATCTGAGCGGCGCACAGGGCGGGCAGTATATTCTCACGATCCGGGAGGGGGCCTGTCAGATTGCAGAGGGGCTGCATGCAGACCCTCACGTTGTGCTTTCGATGGCAGGCGAAGATTGCATCAAGATTTTGAAGGGCCAGTTGAGTGGGACCTCTGTCGCCATGTCGGGCCGGCTCAAGATCAGCGGGGACATCGGTTTGGCAATGCAATTGAGGGCGCTCTTTCCAACTGTCGGGTAACCGGTCGGTTTCGCTCAGCAGGCCAAGGTTGAGGTCGAGGTTGAGCGAAGACCGAGACCATTTTTCATCCAGCCTCAACCTCAGCCTTCTCGGTACCCTGCTATCGACTAGCTGGCTCGGCCGGTATCCAGTCCACATCCTGTGGCGCTTTCTCCGCATGGCGGGGAAAGCGTTCCTCTAAGATCACGTAGATTGTGGGGATGAGAAAGAGTGTAAGGATCGTTGAGAAGCTGAGTCCTCCAACGACCGCGCGCGCTAAAGGAGCGTTCGTTTCACCGCCGGTTCCCCAGCCGATGGCCATGGGGAGCAGCCCCAACACGGTAGCAAGGGAGGTCATCAGAATGGGCCGGAGTCGCGTCCGCGCGGCGGTGACCGCCGCGTCGTGCAACTCCCGCCCTCGCCGGCGCAGCACGTTCGTATAATCGACCAGCAGGACGCCGTTTGAGACCACGATGCCCAACATCATGATGATACCCATCATCGACGTGGTGGAGAGGGTGGTATCGGTCAGGAAGAGAATCAGAATCACGCCGGGGAAGCCCATCGGGACGGAAAACATGATCACGAAGGGGTCGATCAGCGATTTAAACTGCGCAGCCATCACCATGTAGACGAGAACCAGTGCCAGAACCGTCGCAAACAACAGCCCCTCAAATGTTTCCCGCTGTTGTTGAATCTGCCCGGCTAACCGGATGCTGAAGCCGGTGGGGAGTTGAATCTTGGCAATGGCTGCTTCCAGGTCGGCAGCGACGGCGCCCAGATCCCGGTCCACAGGGTTGGCGGTCACATGGACTACCCGCTGAAAGTACTTGCGGTCGATCTTGACCGGACCCGCATTGAGCTTGAGTGAGGCAACATTTTTCAGAAGAACCGGCTCCCCTGTTCGTGCGGTCAAAATAATATTTTCGAGGTCTGTGAAATCTTTTCTGTGTTCTTCCGCGAGCCAGGCGCTGATGTAGTATTCGTTCCCATTTTGGGGGTCGGTATAGATGATCGGATCGGTTGGGCCGTTGCCGTTGAGTGAGAACAGCACGGCGCTGGCGACGTCCGTTTCACTGATGCCGAGGAGCGCTGCCTTTTCACGATCCACCACTACGTTGACCTCGGGATAGTTTTCCTCGCGGCTGACTTCGATGTCGGCCAGGCCCGGGACTTGGTGCATTATGCTTTCGACCTGCCGGATAACTCCACGCGCCTGCTCGAAATCGTACCCGTAGATCTCTACGTCGACGGACTTCTGCGACCCAAAACTGGTGACTCGTTTGATGAGGCCGCCTGGATCGAAAAACATCGCGACGCCCGGAAAGAGTTTGAGGACTTTGGGTCTTACGTCGTTCATGATTTGCACTTGGTTTCGTGTCCGTTTGTCCGGCGTGACGAGATGGACGGAGATGCTCGACGTATGGGGGCCGGTATTCGGATTGAATAAAGAGGAACGGCCCTGGGCCAGCACGCCGGTACTGGAGACGATCGTTTCCAATTCCTCTGCGGGGATCTGTGCCCGTAGTACCCGTTCGACCTCGGCCACTTGCTGCTCAGTCTTTTCCACTCGCTGACCGACCGGCCCGCGCAGGACGATACGGAACTGGCTTTCATCCGACACCGGTAAAAACTCCGTGCCGATTTTGGACGCCAGCGCGAGCGAAGCGGCGAAGAGGAGCAGAATGCCGATGATGAAACGCCAGCGATGAGCCAAGACCCAACGGAGCGATTCTTCGTAGCCTTTATCTAACGACTCATATCGTCCGCGACTCCAATCCATCAAGCGCACGAACCATGCAGGCATCGAACGGTGAGACTCCTGTTCCGGCTTGAGGAATCTGTAGCAGAGTGCAGGAGTGACCGTGCGGGAGACGAAGAAGGAGGTGAACAGCGAGATTGCAATCGTGATAGTCAGGGGAATCAGGAGCAAGCGGGCAATCCCGGCGACGAAGAAAATTGGGAGGAAGACGACGACCGTGGTGACCGTCGAGGCGAGAATGGGCATCGCCACTTCGCGGGCCGCTTCCAGGATGGCGTTCCAGCGGTGGGGCGAAGTGTTGAGGTGGCGTTGAATGTTTTCGAGCTCTACGATGGAATCGTCGACGAGCCGGCCGATCCCAAGGGCCAAGCCTCCCAGAGTGAACACGTTGAGAGTTTGCCCGGAAAAGTACAACACGATGAAGGTCACCATGATCGAGAGAGGAATGGCGACCGAGATGATCAGCGTGCTCGTAAAGCTGCGGAGAAAAATCAAGATGACCGCTGCAGCCAGCAACGATCCGTGCAGCGCCTGTTCGACGAGGTTGCTGATCGATTGGCGGATATAGACCGATTGATCGAAGGAAATCCCGACTTTCACGCTGGGCGGAATGCCGACCAGTTTCGGCAGAACATTGCGCAGCGCATCCACCACCTCCACAGTGTTAGCGATGGGCTGTTTGTTCACCCGAAGATAGACGGCCCTGGCCCCATCCGTCCTGACGATGTTGGTCTGAATGTCCGACGAGTCGGTCACGGTTCCGACATCCCGTACACGCACGGGGCTGCCCTGCTGGTTGACCTTCACGATCACGTCCTGAATCGGGTCGACCGAGCGGAACTGATTATTGGTGAACACGTTGTAGTCCAGATTGCCGGCTTTGATGTCGCCCGAGGGAAGGATGAGGTTGGCGGCCTTCACGGATTTGACGACGTCGAGGATTGACAGGCTTCGAGCGTTCAACAGCGCTGGGTCAAGGTTGATGTTGATTTGACGGATCTTCCCACCTTCCACTGTGGCAGCGGCGACGTTGGCAATCTGTTCAATCTGTGGCGCAATCGTATTCGAGGCCAGATCGTACAAGGCTCGTTCGTCCAGATCGTCGCTGGAGACCGTCACGAGGGAGACAGGGATATTGGAGACGTCAAATTTGACGATGAAGGGTTGCAAAATGCCGGGCGGGAGGCTGTTGAGAATTTGGGTGACGCGTTGCATCACCTCCATCTGACCGACGTTAATGTCCGCACCCCAGTTGAACCAGATCTGCACGGCACCGATGCCCTGCTTTGCAAACGACTCGACATGCTCGACGTTCGACGCAGAACTGACGGCTTTCTCGATGGGATAGACGACGCTCTGTTCGATGTCGAGCGGCGGCGCGCCTTTATAGATGACGCCGACGAAAGCGACGGGCACTTGAATTTGTGGAAAGAGATCGACCGGTAGCCGCTGCACGGAGGTAGCGCCCAGGATCACCATGGCCAAGGACAGCATCAGGATGCCGATGCGGTTGCGAAGTGCAAGGAGGGTCAGCCACATGATGAAAGTGCTGAGTGCTGGGTGCTGGGTGTTGGGTACAAGATCATTTTAGGTGTGCTTGCATTATTCTTCCGCGTCACCCAACATCGGCAAATTCCGCTCAGAACTCAGGACTGAGTGAGCGGTTGCGTCTGCACGGGGCTGCCGTCGTGTACGAGATCTTTTCCGGAGACGATCACCTGCTCCGACCCGTCCAAGCCCTTGGTGATCTCCACTCGATTCTCGTCGCGGGCTCCGATCTCCACCGGCACCCGTTGGGCCTTTCCTTCGCGCACGATGTAGACATATTGGGAGTCTTCCAATCGACTCACTGCGTCGATGGGGATCTGAATCGCGCTGCGATGGGTGCCGACCAGGACTTCTACACGGGCGAACATGCCGCCTTTCAGGACATGATCCTTGTTGGGGAGATCCACTTCGATCGTCATCGTGCGGGTGGCCCGGTTCAGGGCCTGAACGACACGGGTGACTGTGCCCTCGATGACGCGATCGGGATAGGCCTCGGCGCGTACTTCTGCCCTTTGACCCACATGGACAAGTGGGACATCTTTCTCGACGACCTCGATCAGAATGCGGACCGTCTGAATTTCATGGAGGGTGAGAATCCCGCGCGAGATGGTGGAAGTGCCGGCGGTTGTCCCGCTGACATAGGCGCCGAGATCGAGGTTGCGCTCGGCCACATAGCCCGCGAAGGGCGCGCGGATATACGAGTAGGCGAGGTTCGTCTCAGCCTGCGCCAGGGCGACCTCCATCTGCTGGACCTGTGCGCGGAGTGAGTCGAGCGCCGCCGCCGCCGCGTCGTACGCAACTTGTGCGTTATCCATATCTTGCTGCGAGACAAACTGGTCTTTGATCAGCGCCTGCATCCGGCTCAGCGTGAGGGTGGTATTGCGGACACTCGCATCCTGCTGCGCGACTCTCGCTCTGGCTGCGGCCAGATTTGCCTTGGCCTGGTCGACGGCATGCCGATAATCCGAGTGATCGATCTCGATCAGGAGCTGGTTGGCTTTGACCAAGTCGCCTTTCTCGACGTAGACCTTGGCAATGTAGCCGTCGACCCGTGAAAACAGATTGACCACTTGGTTGGGGGTGATGTCGGCGGTATAGGCAAGCCGAACGTCGAGGTCCTGTTTCAGCGGCGCCGCAGTGGCGACGGTGATGATGCGGGCTTTGCGGGTGTCGGTCTTGGCGCCGCTGCTGAGGCGAAACACGACGAGGGCCGAGACCGCAAAAAAAATGATCACTCCGAGCGTGACAATCGGATGTTGTTTCAGGGGATTCATTGCGAGATCCTTCCCGGCGCTTTAATCAGTCCGGTAAGGAAGAGGTCGACGTAGGATGCCACCGTTTCCTCATGGGATTGATGCATCGGGACCCCGAAGATCTCATGGAGCAGACGGTGATGGACAACCATGCCGATGAATGCGCGGGCGGCCAGGAGGGGATCGACCGCGCGAAATGCGCCGTCTTCAATCCTTGTACGAATGTACGCGGCGAGGTGATCGTAGAACACTTTGTGGTGCTTCCCGAAGAACATGTCGGATAGTTCATGCCCTTCCAGCGCGCTGAACAAGAGGAGTCGCAAGAACGTCGAATCGACGCCGGGGCGAATACGATAGCGCGCTATCATCGTAAACACGTGATAGTCGTCGTGTTTCTTGGCCGCAACCTCCACCGCTTCGAGCAGTTCGTTGACGGTGACCTTTTCTTCCAGGATTGCGGCGTAGAGCGTCCGTTTCGTCGGGAAATATTTGAAGACCAAGGCCTCGCTTATACCCGCCACTCTGGCAATTTCTTTTGTGGTGGTGCCGTTGAACCCTTTCGCGGCGAAGAGGGAAGCGGCGGCCATGATGAGGCTGGCTTGACGGTCGCGCGCAGAAGCCCGCTGCCCGCTCGGGACCCGGGCAATTCGTTTTTTCATGGTAAGTAAGTGCTCACTCACCATTATCCTAGCACGCAGCGTTTCTAGAGAACAAGCATTAGGTCAAAATCGCTCTAGCCCGCATGATTCATGAACCTTCGTCGCGAAAGCGTGCAGACGTGAAGTGATACCGGCACACGGAGGCCAGGGACTGGCTCTGCCGTCTGCGGCAGTGCCTGCCCCGCTCTTCAGACGGGGATAGGCACCGAGAAGAAGAGTGCCAGTCCCCAACAGTATGTCAAAGGGCTAAACGGCGAGATGGCCTGTCATAGCCGCGTATCCGCGCGTGCAGCAGAAGCTTCATGAATCATGCGGACTAGAGCAGGGATTTGAGACGTGGCCGATGTATGGATGAATGGTCGACGAGGGTAAATAATGGAGGTCCACCTCTGACTGTGGAGTGGTTCATATGTTTCCAGATGAAATGGCGTAACCGGGTTCGCTCTCGTTCCGTGACGAGAAGAAATTCGATTCCGTATTCGTTTCCCTCGACCCGGACTACCCGAACCTTCGAGATGAGGATCGGATGGGATGTCTCGGGGATTGTCAGGTAGAGATCCCAGAAGCTTCCCAGTGGCAACATCAGTGTGCTGCAGAGTTTACACCCGCTCTCAGACAGGTCAAGAGCAACCCCCTGGCCAACATGCTGGAAGCTGTCTGTTGCTGAAAATCGAACCATGATTTGAACAGGGACCCGCTGAGCCGCTCTGCGGTCAGTGGCCTGAATTTGGCGATGGGTCGTCGCTCGTTTGTGCGTCTTTCGTCGTGTGGTCATCGAGTTCTCCGTGAGCAGGCAATCGATCTAATCGGAATGCACGAGATTCGAGCGTAAGAAAGAACTGAGTCGGTTTCGTTCCCGTAAGTTCATCTTCAGGATCTCGACTCCGAACCGATGTCCTGCAGTCCAGGCCACCCTCGCTTCCATCACAAAGAGCGGGTCTTTTCCATCGGGGAGGTAGAGAAAAATCGTGAGTTCCATCTCCGGTGTGACAGGGGCATTGCCGCGAATGCCTAATCCCGTGGGCGAGAGATCTGTCACCATGCCATCGCCCATGAGGATCTCACCGGAATGGTCTTGAGCTGAGTACATCAATCCGAACTCTACCGAGGGGCGAGGGTCTTGCCTCCGATTGATCGCTCCTGTCACAGACTGAAGCCCGTTTCTAGATGTGATCTGTTCTCGTTTCATGAGGACACCTCCGTGCTCCTGTTACGGTCTCAGATGTCACTATCTCGATCTGAAGGGGTGACGCGATCCCACAAGAAGAATTGCAGATGCTTCTCCCCCTCCAGCTTCATGGGTCCCAGCTCCATTCCAAATCGACGTCCCTCAACCCAGGAGACGCGGCCCTGGGCAATGCACAGTGGCTCTCCCAGTCCAGGAAGGTCAATAAAGAGGGCCATTTCCATGCCGGGTGTGACTGATCGGTTCCCGCGAATGCCGATCCCGCTTCGTGAGAGGTTAGAGGCGGTGCCATCACCTATCAGCATTTGGCCAGTGTTTATACCGGAATAGAGCAAAGAGAAGAGCGCCGGGGTTCGGTTGTTATGCCGGCGATCGGATTGGCCCGGGAATTCAGCGACGCTGGTGACGGGTGCAGGGGTGTGAGGACCCATGATTTTCTCCGTGGTGTTGGATCGATGCTTAGATGATGCGGAACGCAGTCCGTTGATCGTCTAAGGACGACAGGCTGACATTTTTCCAGATAACTTCTTGTACCCGCCTTCGTTCTTCTGCTGACAACTTGGGGAATCTGACGGCAAAGGAGTCTTTGGAAATCCAGGAGACGATGACGTCGGTAAGGCGCAAAGAGGCTTGTCCATCTTCAAAGTCTAGGAGCAGAGTGAGCCTGCTACCGAGCGAGCTCGTGGTCGCGCCCAGGATCTTGCAGCCAGTTTTGGAGAGATCTTTCAGGAATCCCTCTCCTTTGACGATCCGTGCACCTTCTTCCCCGGAGTAGCTGATTCGATACCCAATCGGAACCCGTTCGGCATAGCGCCGATCCAAGAGCGAATGGGCTTTCTGGTGGTTGACTTTGAGAATGGGGTGGACCAGCTTCATCAGTGCCTCCTCAGTGGTTCCGCCGAGGTTCTGCTATCCCCCGGCGACAGTTTGAGAATACCGTATTCAAAAATTTCAACAATCCCCAATGAGAGGGGATAAAAGCCCCATCGGAAGAGGGGGGAGTAGGGGGTCCTGGCACAATTGGCAAGGGTTTCCAGGCAGGATGCTGAAAAAGTCTCCGTTCTCACCCGCCCAACCCTGGCGCGCCGAGACGCGCCTTTCGCCAGGCAGCGTTCTCACCTCGAAAGCATCCTCAACGTAGCCCACTCGGAGAACAAGCTGTCTTGGCAGCTTGGGGTGGGCGGGTGAGAAGAGGCTACGCCTCCGGTGCTTTCATCGTCTGCGGCTTTGCCTGTGGAACGGCGCGTCTTGGCGCGCCAGGGTTGGGCGGGTGAGAAGTCTGAACTTTTTGAGCATCCCGCTAAGATGCTTCAGATAGGTAGGCAGGGGGTGTCAGTCAAAACACGGTGGCTGAATTGCTGTCGGTCATTTTTCGGCGGAACTCCTGGCTTTCGAAAAAAATGATGCCGCGATCGATGCCGGTCTCATATCGGAGGGTCACATCGGTTTCGAACCCAGTCCAGCTAAATAATTTGACGGAACCGCCGGCGATCTGTCCTGGTGTGTGGTCGAGCGGGCCATAGAGGGATTGGAGATAGGCAAGAATCTTGTCGTGAGTCGCCTTGCCTTGGTAACGGATGGTGACACGTGCAAACTTGCCTTCGGAAGTTACGAATTGCATGGAGTCGACCTGTGCTGTGCCAAGCAGAGGAGCCCCAGTCCTTAATTCATAGATTTGAGACCGACCGGTGTCCTCGACTTTCACGAACGTATCGGTTTCTGAAAACGTTGCGCCCCAGGGGATTCCTTCGAACCCGTTTGGATCGTTCTGTATCGGCACGGCGAAAGCCGGGGTGCCATGCAGGATGAGCGAGAAGAAAAGGATGATGAGGGAGACATGGCGGATCCAATGGTCTGTGCGGGGCCAGCGCGGCATGTTACTCCGCCGAATCGGATATATGGTCGTTGAACAGAGGGGCGAGGGTTCGACTGTCGATGAAGATAAATCCCCTCTCCGTGTTCGCATGGTACGTCACGTTGATCTCAGTATCAGTCCCGCGCCACGTATACTGCTGATTGAGGCCCCGCATCATCTGTCCTGGGATGCGCTCAAGAGAACCGAACTGTCGCTCCATGTAGGCGAGGATTTGTTTGTGCCGACCCTCACCTTGATAGTGGATGGTCACGCGGGCGAATTGCTCGTCGACAGATACTAAATGGAGACTCTCAACCGGGACTCCGGCATACGATGGCGGGCTGTCTTTCAGTTGGTATTCATTTATATGCGGGCCTGCTCTGGCGATTTCCAGATCCGGCCTCGTGGTCAGGGCAATACCCCAGGCCAGGCTCTGAAAACCGTTCGGATCATTCACCATTGGCACCGCATGGACAGGGAAGGGGCGGCTCAGACAGAGCAGGAGTCCCAGCAGGCTCAGGTATCGACCTATATGAGGTCTTTGTAGTCCGATCATGGCAGAACGCTACCATGGCCAATCGTATGGCGCAACTCCCGCAGTTTTGTTGAGAATGTCCGAAGGCATAGCTTATAATGCGCCGGTTTTTCTATGTGCGTTGGGGCAAGGATTCGATACATGATTGAAAGCGATGCGTTTGTCCAAGCGCTTCAAGATATGGGGGTGGATTTCTTTACGGGGGTTCCAGACTCGATCCTGGGTGGCATCATTGCCGAGTTGATGGAGCGGCGTCTCTACACCCCAGCGGTGCGCGAAGACGAAGCCGTAGCCATGGCAGCCGGGGCTTATATGGCCGGCAAGATTCCCGCCGTCTTGATGCAGAACTCCGGGCTTGGGACATCGCTGAATACGCTCATCTCCCTCAACTATATCTATCGGCAGCCTTGCATTCTGATCGTGTCCTGGCGTGGTCAAGGCGGCAAAGATGCGCCGGAGCATCTGGTGATGGGCGAAGTCATGCCGCAGTTTCTTGATACAATGAAGATCCCTCATCGGACGTTGACGGAAAAGACGGCCATCGACGATCTGAAGTGGGTGGCCGAGACATTTATGAAGAAACGGATTCCCGTGGCACTGAATATTACAAAGGGCGTCGTGAAGGGGTTACATCCTTAGCGGTGTGAGGGGGCGATGAAGGAGCAGGATCGATGAGGCCCGAAGAAGGTACCATGCAGAGCCGGGCCATGGCGATGGCCGCGCTGTTAGAGTTGCTCACCGACCAGCCCGTCGTCATTTGTAATGGATTTCCATCTCGTGAAGCGCAAAAGATTGCCGACCGGCCGACTCATTTCTATATGATCGGGTCGATGGGATCGGCGGCGGCGATTGCACTGGGCGTGGCGTTGTCGAAGCCGAATAAACAAGTGATCGTCTTCGACGGCGACGGGAACGTCCTCATGGGCATGGGGACGCTCGCGACGGTGGGGGCGCTGAGGCCGAAGAATTTTATTCATGTGGTGTTCGACAATGAAGTCTACGGCACAACCGGCAATCAGCCGACGATATCCAATGTGGTCCCGCTTGAGAAGGTCGCGAAGGCAGCCGGGTATGTGAACGTTGAACGAGTGCGGGAACGCGAAGATCTCGTCTATGAATTCAAAGATATGCTGAAGAAAGACGGGCCGAGCATGTTGCTGGTGAAAGTCAACGAGATGGTGGAAGATGCCGGGCGCGTGATGCTGGATCCACCGGATATTACGAAACGGTTCATGCAGGCGATCGAATGACGTGACTCGAACAACGGTATTTGTGAATGGCAGTTCGACTAAAGAATGAAGGTTGGCCCTTTCTGCGATTAACATTGTACGGTTAACGATTAACGGGGGGTGTTGTGGTTCTATTGAATCCAGGACCGGTCAACGTATCGGAGCGGGTGCGGCAGGCACTGTTGCGTCCGGATGTTTGCCATCGGGAATCGGAATTTACTGAGCTCTTGCTCGGGATTCAGGCGAAGCTGCTAAAGCTCTTTGTGCCGGGGGCGGAAGCGGATTATGCCGCGGTGGTGTTGACTGGATCGGGTACTGCGGCAGTCGAGTCCGCCGTGATGTCGGCGCTCCCATCCGGCAAACGGATGCTGGTGCTGAACAACGGCGTATACGGCGAACGCATTTCCCAGATGGCCGGCCTCTATCGCCTGGGCGTGTCCGAACTTAAATACGATTGGACGACAAAGCCGGACCCTGAACGGTTGCGGCTCGCACTGCGGCAACACCCGGAAGCCCATGCAGTTGCCATGGTCCATCATGAAACAACCACCGGGCTCATCAATCCGGTCAAAGAAATCGCGGATGTCGTGGACAGCCAGAACCGCGTGTTTATTCTTGATGCGGTCAGTGCCTTGGCGGGGGAGCCGCTGGATATCGCCGGGTCGCATATCTACATGGTGGCGGGTACAGCGGGAAAATGTATCCAGGGATTCCCCGGTGTGTCCTTCGTGCTCGTCCGCAAGGGATTTCTGGAGCGGATGCGTGCCTACCCCAGACGGTCGATCTATCTTCACATCACCCAATATGTGGACGACCAAGGTCGTGGGACGATTCCGTTTACGCCGGCTGTGCAGGTCTATTACGCGTTCGACGAAGCCTTGAACGAACTCATGGAGGAAGGGGTCGCCAAGCGGATTCAACGGTACAAGAAAGTTGCGACCTTAATCAGAGACCGTATGGCGAAACTCGGCATGAAGCCGCTCCTGTCCCCCGACAAACTGTCCAACACGATCACCGCCTATTACCTTCCCGAGGGTGTGACCTATCAATCATTGCACGATCGGCTAAAGGATCAAGGCTACGTGATCTATGCGGGTCAAGGCCAGCTCCAGAGCCAAATTTTCCGTGTCGCGAATATGGGAGCCCTCACGGAGGCGCAGTTGGTCGGATTCCTCGACGCATTTGAACGGATTTGCGGCACAGTATGAAAGCCGTTATTCTCGCAGCCGGGGTCGGGAAGCGCCTGTGGCAGGTCACGCAGCATCGGCCTAAGTGCCTGATCGAGATCGGCGGGCAGACCCTCTTGCATCGCTACCTCACGTCGCTTCGGAGCGTCGGTATTCACTGTGCCGACATGGTGGTGGGCTACAAGCAGGAGATGATTCGCGCGGCTGTGGCAGCGAATTCTTGTGGCATGCGCGTGAATTTCCTTGTGAATGAGCAGTTCCATCGCGGCAGCATTTCCTCGCTCTGGATCGCGCGCACGGCATTGGATGACGACGCAATCGTCATGGATGCAGACGTGCTCTTTCATCAAGAGATCTTGCGCCGTTTGGTACAATCTCCCTATGAGAACGCGCTGCTCATGGACGACACCGTTAAGCAGACAGGGGAAGAGTGCATGGTCGTGGTCGAAGGCGGGCGCGTGATTGCACTGACGAAAACGATGCCGTTACACTATGATTATGCCGGAGAAGGCGTGGGGTTCCTCAAGGTCCGGCATGCCGATGCGCCGCATGTGATTGCGTCGCTCAAGACCCATGTGGATCGTGAGGCCTGGCAGATGGAATATGAAGATGCGCTTGTGGGATTTTTCCGTGACGTCAAAGTCGGGCATGAAAAGATCGGTGGACTTCCCTGGACCGAAATCGATTTTATGGAAGATGTGACGAAAGCGGAACGGGATGTGTTGCCGAAACTCTAACAGCGGGGATAGTGGAGTATCGGGGTAAACGGGGTACTGGCGGTTAGGATGGCGGGGTGATTTGGAATAGCCCTTCCCCCGAATACGAAGGATCGTCCGATCATGAGCGAGAGCACAGTTCAGAAGCAGACAGGCCTCCAGGGATTAAACACGGCGATTCTCTTGCCGTCAGTGAGTCTGTTCGGTGAGCCGGCTGGATTGTACGCCGGGGAGGTGGGTCCGCTCACCAGCGTGGTGGGCATAGGCCTGTTTCAGCGGACGGTGTTGACACTGCAGCGCGCCGGTATTCGACAGCTTATGGTGTTGGTCGGGCCAGAGGAAGATCAGCTCAAACAGGCGTTGAGCAAAGGTTCACGCGTGACAATTCCTGTGCGCTGGTTGCCGATTCGTGAGTTTCCGTTGGATGATCCACGCACATGGGAGGCGCTGGCCTCTGAAATTCGCGGCTTCTGTCTCCTGTCCGGCGTACAGGGGGTGTTTGCTGGCCCCTTGATCGAGAGCCTGCGCCATGAGGTGCAAGAGGGCCAGGCGATCGTCGTGGCACGAGCCGATAGCGAGCGAGACCGACAGTCACGACGGTCGAGTGTGCGTATGAAGGTGCAGGCAGGACGACTCCTCTCGATCACATCGAAACAGGACGACGCAGCGTTGGTAGCGACAGATCTGGTGGTAGTTCCATCCGGCTTTATGCGCACTGTCGGCCAAGTCGATGTGGAAACCGGTACGTTGCCGATTCGTCCATGGCTCGAGCGGGCTGCGGTGGACGGGCATGTGCGGGTGATATCTACGGAGACGAACCGCTCCCACTGGTATCAGGACGTGAGAGATGCTGTCGATGTCAAGGCCGCTGAGAGGAAGCTGTTCAATTCCCTCAAAAGCGAGTTCGAGGGTTTCGTCGACCGGTACTTCAATCGGAAGGTCTCCCGCTGGTTCACGCGTATCTTTCTCGCCGCAGGCTTCTCGCCAAATGTCATCACGATCCTGGCGACCCTGGTTGGGTTGGCCGCGGCCGCCGGTTTTGGCGTCGGGACCTACAGCGCGGGCATCATGGCCGCGTTGTTGTTCCAACTGGCGGCGGTCATCGATTGCTGTGACGGGGAAGTGGCCAGGCTGACGTTTACCGAATCGCCGTTCGGGGCCTGGCTCGATATCACAATGGACAACGTGGTGCACATGGCGATCTTTGCCGGCATTGCCACGGGCTCCTACCTGCGTATGGCTGGAACCGATTATGCCTGGGTTCCTCTTGCTCTGGGTGCGGCAGCGGTCCTTGGAAATGGGCTCTCATTTTGGCTCGTCACTCGTGCGCAAAGGATCAAGTCTTCGAATGGATGGAAGACACCGGTGCAGGCTGCTTGGTCGGACTTCATGCTTAAGAACGTCGCGAGCCGGGATTTTTCCGTCGTCGTGCTGGTGTTCGCTGTGATCGGCAAGCTCGATTGGTTTCTCGGTCTGGCCGCGACCGGATCTGTGGTGTTCTCGCTCCTGATGCTCTGGGTCATCAGACCGTCCGCCAGGACCCGTGCTTAACAGGATGCTGAAAAAGTCCGCCAGCGTCGTTCTCGCATCGCTCAGAGGCTCGGAAGTACTGGAGGGTATTTTCCGTTCGCCAAGACCCATGCTACGGGCGAACGGCCACACAAAGTGTGGTTGGTACCTCCTCGCCTCTTCGCTCGCTGCGGCCTTGCTGGACGGCCTTTTTTGAGCATCCTGCAGCGTATACGCCTTTTGTCCCAGACGTGTAGGCCATTAAAGCGCTCTCTTGCTGAAGGAGTGGAGATAACGATACGTTCCCCTATAACCTACTCTGCTTGTTCTCACCGTGGGTTTCTAGCCTAGCGTGCTAAAACTTTTCCTACTCGTTGTCGGTCTCCTCACCCTCCTTCTTATCGTTTGGCATATTGGCCCCGGGCAAATTTACGATGCAGCGGCGCAACTTGGGCCGGTCGCGCTCCTTGTCCTGCTGATTCCCTCCCTCATCATGTATGTCGTCGAAGCGTACGGGTGGAAAGTCACGTTGGGGCCGTCGGCGAAGGGTATTCCGTTCTGGCGTGTGCTCGCAATTCGGACTGCTGGTGAAGTGGTGAACATGACGACCCCGACCGCCTACGCCGGGGGCGAACCGCTCAAGGCCTATCTCCTCAAGAAACACCATGTGCCGATGGTCGAGGGGCTTGCCTCGGTCATTATTGCGAAAACAACGATGACGATTGCCGAGGTGCTCTTTATTTTGCTCGGCATTGCATCGGGTGTGTGGCTGTTAGGCGGGAACAATTCATCCGGTCACATCGTGGCCGCGGCACTTGTGAGTGTGGGGTTGCTGGCCTTCGGAACTGCAGCATTCGTGTTCGTGCAGCGGCAGGGACTCTTTACGTGGCTCTTGGGATTTCTGCGGAAGGTCGGGTTGAAGATTGCCTATCTCGAAGCGCGTGAGGAAAAGTTACGGTCATTGGATCGAACGATCTTAACCTTCTATCGCGACAACCGTCCGGCCTTTTATGCCTCCACCGGGCTGTTCTTTCTTGGGTGGATGGCGGAAGCGTTGGAAGTGTATGTCATCATCTATTATCTGGGTGGCCCTGCTATGGCCCTCTCCGCCATCTCCATCGGCGCGCTCTCTGTCTTTATCAAAGGCGGCACCTTCTTTATCCCCGGCAGCCTTGGCGCCCAAGACGGCGGGAACATGCTCTTGCTGAGCGCCTTTGGTTATTCCGACGTCACAGGCATCACCTTCGCGCTGCTCCGGCGGTTCCGCGAGTTAGTCTGGATCGGGCTAGGCTTACTCTGTCTGGCTCTCGACGGCGGGCGGACAGCGGCAATTCAGGAAGGCCGGACCGACAATACAGGAAATGGCTCCTGATTCCCTAGCTGGATGCCTTAAGGGTCCGCCAGAGTCGTTCTCGCATCGTTCTGACCCTCAACGTACCGCAAGGGTACGCATCGGGCCTTCACGCGCTGCGGCCTTGCTAGACGGACTTTTTGAGCATCCTGCGGAGAAGCTCTCCCCTTGCCCCTATTCAAGCGCTGTTATGCCAAAATGGTTTTTCCGTAGCCCGCTAAGATGTTGCGCGCTTCTGTTGAATCGACTGGAAGTGTTGGACCATCCCATCCCATACGAAACCGTGCAGCCGGAGATTCGCGGTACGTTCTACTTCGACAAATTCAATTCCAGCCAGATTACCATGCACCCACCGCACGTAGGCTTCATCGATCGGTAGCGACTCGTGATGATCGGGGAGCATCAGGCGCAATGCGACGTTCTGGTCTGTCAGCAGGGGTTGGCCCGTTTCGATCGTGCATCCCACGGCCGAAAGATTTTTAATCGTTCCTTCGCCGACCGTCGACGTCACACAGTACATCACTGGGCAGGTGACTGTCAGGCGGTAGAGGCTGCGTTGGTAGGGCCTGGTCTGTTCCATGGAGGGGAGAGTCTAACGGAGTCGGGACGAGGGGAAGGTATTCCCCATTAGAAGGGGGAAGAGGGGGCGGCCTCCGATGTCCTCTTTGCTCGCGGAACGCGCGCCCTGGGAAGGGCCTCGTCCGACGCGCGCAGTAGAGGACAATCGGAGGCCACCCCCTGGGGAGAGAGTAGCGAGCGACCTGAGAAGGGTCATTTATATCCCGCCGGCGATTAGAATCGGCTATTACATGGTTGGCTGTCCACTATTTAATTAAGCGAGAAGGGAATCAAACGGGGTGAGCGATTACAAGTATGAAAAGAATGGTTCTCAGCACCTTTTATCCTCCATAATTCAAGAGAGGCTGGTAGGCTTCGAGTTTGGGAACAAGACTCGTATAGCATTCTCAAACACCTGGTTAAATGCAGTGTCGAGATCCGAGTTCGTCTTGTAACCACGAGAGCCAATGACAGAATCCTCTACTGCGGGAAACGACCAATGGAGGCCTGGGTCTTCCCTGTACCATCCTTGGAGAAGATGAGACAGAGTGTCATCCTGAAGATATGCTGAAATTGTCTCGATCCCTTCGCTTGAAAGGCAAAAGATAGGTGTGACAATTTTTGGTTTGATCTTTCGCCGATAAAAGAAGGCTTCTGCTTTCTTGTTTAGGTAAGGCGAGATGCCAAAACATCCGCCAATTTCGTCCCGTGTAATGAGCACGGGATAGATGGTACTGACTTTTGAAAGGTCAACATCTGCGACAACGGTAGGAGTTTGCTTGTCGAATACGCCAAGGATGGCATTCGCTAATTGCCTAATACCTTTCCGCTTCGATTCTGTGCCAATCAAATTCTCTTCAATCTCTGCTGCAAGTTCGTTTAAATCTCCTTTGTATTTTGAAGTTGCAGTAAATGTGCTTCCTTTGTATTCAAGAAACACGGCCGACGTGCCACAAACAACGATAGCATCACAGACCTCCTCTCCCGTCTTTTTGTAATGAGGGGATGGATAGAATTTGTTTCGGCTATCCCTGCAGGCCTGTCCAAGGAGCCAGTTGAGGTAGTTTTCAAATGCGATTCCCCAGTAGTTATGAAGGCTGTCTTTGTCCTTTCCACTCTTCAAATGAGAGTGCACGCGCCAGAAAATCCCCGAATCTAGTTTTTCCGTAAGACATTTCGTGTCCAACGCAAATATTGCATCCTCCCTTAGTCTGCAGACAGGCTTGTCGCGAAACCAAGTCATGTCGGAGGGACCCCCGTCTCTCGATGAGAAGCGAGTGGCTAACGTATCGGGGAAGGCTGACCTTCCCCCGATTCCGTGGACACCGGGTTAAGCCACAGCCGTCCTCGCTTCGTACTCGGCCGGGGAGACATAGCCAAGGGTCGAGTGACGGCGCTTCCGATTATAGAACACCTCAATGTACTCGAAGATGTCTTGCTTCGCGTCTTCACGGGTTGCGTAATGCCGATGGTAGACGAGCTCGCGCTTGAGTGTCCCGAAGAAGCTCTCGACACAGGCGTTGTCCCAGCAGTTGCCGGTGCGGCTCATGCTGGTGATGATGCCATACTCGCCGAGCAGACGCTGGTAGCTCGTGGCGGCGTACTGACTGCCGCGATCCGAATGGTGCAGGAGCCCAGTCGCGGGTATCCGGTTCGCCAGCGCCATGATGAGGGCACGTTCGGCCAGATCTCCGATGAGCCTGGTGCCCATGGCCCAGCCAATCACGGTGCGCGAGTAGAGGTCGAGGATGACGGCGAGGTAGAGCCAGCCCTCGGTAGTCCACACGTAGGTGAGGTCCCCGGCCCATACCCGATTTGGAGCCTCGACCGTGAACTGGCGATTGAGGGTGTTCGCCGCCACGGGGAACCGATGATGGGACTGCGTCGTGGCTCGCCACTTCTTCACGGTCTTGGCACGGATGCCGTCCTGGCGCATCAACCGGGCCACGCGATGTTCACCGATGCGGTGTCCCTGCTTGATCAAGGCGTCCCAGATGCTGGGACTGCCGTAGGTCTCGCGGGACTCTCGATGGATCACCCGGATGGCCGAGAGCACGGTCCGGGCGGACACCGAACGGGTACTCTCGGGCCGTATGCGCCACGCGTAATAGCCCGCAGCCGATACAGCGAGGGCGCGGCACATCAACCGGATCGGATAGCGACGGTCATGCTCCTGGATCGCGCGGTATCTCATTGGGATTCCCTCGCGAAGAACGCCGCCGCACGTTTTAAAAAATCCCGTTCCTTCCGCAGCGTCTCGTTTTCTCGTTTGAGCCGTGTCAGCTCGTCCTGCTCGACCCGCACCGCCTGGCGCGTGCGGCCCTGGGATTCGACCTGTTGCTGTTCGCTCCTCCAGCGATACAGCACATTGTCAGAAATCCCAAGTTCCCGAGCCACCTGGGCCACCGGCCGGCCCGATTCCCGCGTGAGCCGGACTGCCTCGGACTTGAATGCGTCAGTAAACTGACGTCGCGTTATTTTTGGCATGCTGACCTCCGATTTCATCATTCTCCCACTTATGGAGGTGTCTATGAAATCAGGGGAGGGTCAGGCGGAGACCTCCTCAAAAAAGTGATCCACTGTTACGGGACGGATCCCAGCTTTTGTGAACCATTCTTTGGTTATCATAATGCTGTCCTCTTTCTTCCTGAGGCGCTCGAAGTCCAGTGAAAGATAATGGCTCACCATACCGACGCAAAGTGATAGGTAGTCCTCAGTGGATAGGCCAGTTGCGGCGTTGAAAGCTCCCTCAACATCGATATAACCCTTGCTATGGGGAGAAGGGCTAAATTGTTTTAGCATCAACCAAGCCCTTCCCGCTTTGTAGTTCAAGGAGGTTTTTCCCGAGGACTCCATCATTGGGATTGAGTGAGCCATCCTTATCAGTGAATGTGGGAGAGTTCTTTCCGTGTCATTAAATTCGAAATGAAGAAGATCGTTTGCCATTAAGAAAGCTAAGCCAAGACCTCCCCAATGCAGATGGTTCGAGGGATCAATAACATTGCCGTCGTCATGACAGTTCATGACAGCCTGCTTTGCGATGAACAATATCTGCAGGCGGTGAAACACGAATGCCGGCTCGGTTGATTTTGATATTATGGCTTTGAGGCGGTTTGCATCGTCAGGCAAGAAAGCCATGCCTATTAGATCGTCATGCACATCGCGCCGAATCTTGCCACTCCATGTTTCCAGAATTGTATTCAACAGAGCGCATAAGAACAGAACCTCAGTTCTTAAGAATTTAGATAGGAATGTTTTGAGTTCATCAGGTGTGCAGGACTCACCTGTGAACGCTCTGAAGGAGATATAAGTTGCAAGCGGTGGAGGGTTCGGCATTGCTACTCAATACCACACTCTCTTTCTCGCAGAGAATAGCAGGAATGTATTTCGGTGCGCGAATTCGATTAAGTACCGCTTTACAGTGTTCCCTCCAAGCTCGCTCGTTCTCTCTTCAGGGATGGGGGCTGATTGATCTTCCACTGTGCGCGTCCAACGAGGGCCTTCGGAGGCCGCGCGTTGCGCGAGCACATAAGATCATCAGGCTCCATCCCCTTCTCTGCTCCGGGAGCAACGGACCGACAGGGGTGTTCTTCCGCTCTCTTGTGCTAGGATGCCGCACATTTCGGCGTTAAAGCTGGTGCCTTGGGGATTCCTCACCGTTCTGGGTTGGGTTGCGTTCGCCTTTGTGGTCGGTTTCGTCAATCCACAGGAAAAAGTGAATCGCCTCGGGCTGGTCGTGGCTGCGGCTTGTATTTATGTGCTCGCATTTCGATTCTATGGCCGCTGGATTTCTCGGCGTGTGGTGGAGCTGAACGATCAGCGTGTGACGCCGACGGTGCAGTTGAATGATGGTGCCGAGTATTGACCGGTTGGTGCGGGAGTGATTCGCGTGCAGGGGTTACGGCGTGAACATTTCCTGCAAGATGGCCAATACGGATGTGAGAGTACCGGGAGATACACGTCCGAGCCGTTTTACGAGTCGCGTGCTATCCACTGTGCGGAGTTGGTCGATGGCCACGAAGCCAGCCCGCTCGCGAAAGCGGCATCGAACACGCCAGGGATAGGCTTTCCCTCCGGTCGTCATCGGTGCGACGATCACTGTCCGTAGATGTTGATTCAACTCATCCGGAGAGACGACCAGGCAGGGTCTTGTTTTTCGGATTTCGCTGCCACGGGTGGGATCGAGGTCAATCAGAAAGACGTCACCTCGGGTCGGTGGCGAGTTCGTTAGCGCCACTTCCAGTCTTCCTTATCAAACTGCGTTGCTGTCGGCGGGTCGAGGAGGCGATCTTCTCCCTGTGCCCGCATGCGTTGGGCCGCTTCCGCCCAGCCGGTTCGAGGCTGCGCCGTCCTGGAAATCAGAATCCGGCCCGGTTCGGCCTGGAGTTCAACTTCGTTTTCAAGTTGCGCTTCTTGAAGCAGAATTTTTGGTAGGCGGATGCCTTTGGAGTTGCCAATGCGAACGATATACGCTTTCATGTGACCCTCCACAATGAGGCTACATTGTAAGCACATTACTGCCTGGAAGCAACCAGGGTGCAGGCGATGATTTGCAAGCAACATATCGGTTGTTTAGGATGCTGCACGTGAGACACTTTCTCGTCTTGATTTGGGGCCTGATCGCGATCCTCGGCTCGGTGGCGCTTGCCTTTGTGGTCGGTTTCGTCAATCCACAGGAAAAAGTGAATGGTCTCTGGTTGGTCGTGGCTGCGGCCTGTATTTATGTGCTCGCGTTTCGGTTCTATGGCCGCTGGATTTCGCGGCGCGTCGTTGAACTGAACGATCAGCGGGTGACGCCGGCGATACGGTTGAATGACGGAATCAATTTTCATCCCACCAATAAATATGTGCTCTTCGGTCATCACTTTGCGGCGATTGCCGGGGCGGGACCGCTGCTTGGGCCGGTGTTGGCGGCGCAGTTTGGATTTTTGCCAGGCTTTCTCTGGTTGGTGATCGGCGCGGTCTTGGCGGGGGCGGTGCAGGACTTTATCATCCTGGTTGCGTCGATGCGGCGGAATGGCCGCTCTCTTCCTGAAATTGCGCGGGATGAACTGGGCCTTGTCACCGGCACGGCGACGGCGGTGGCGGTGCTCTTCATTGTGGTGGTGGCACTGGCCGGGCTGGGGTTTGCCGTTGTGAATGCGCTCTATCGCAATGCCTGGGGCACATTCACGATCGCAATGACGATTCCCATTGGCTTGATTATGGGTTTCTATCTTCAACGGTTTCGGCCTGGTCAGGTGGCGGAAGTGTCTCTGTTTGGTGTGGTGTTGTTGGTTGCGGCTGTGATCTTTGGGCGGATAGTGGCTCAGTCTTCGATTGCTGGCTGGTTCGAATTGGAAAGAGCGACATTGGTCTGGGCATTGGCCGGCTACGGGTTTCTTGCGTCTGTCTTGCCCGGGTGGATGTTGCTGGTGCCACGGGGCTATCTCTCGACCTTTATGAAGCTTGGGGTGGTGGCATTGCTGGGGGTGGGGGTAGTTCTCATGGCGCCGACCATTGAAATGCCGCGCGTCACGATATTTGCGAGCGGAGGAGGGCCGATTATTCCCGGCACGCTCTTTCCCTTTCTCTTTATCACGATTGCCTGCGGGGCTGTGTCTGGCTTTCACTCTCTGGTCTCTTCCGGGACCACGCCGAAGATGATCGAGCAGGAGTCCCAGGCTACGGTCGGCTATGGGGCGATGTTGCTGGAAAGTTTTGTCGGTGTGATGGCGTTGATCGCGGCTTCGGTGTTGATCCCCGGCGACTATCTGGCGATCAATACGATGCTCTCGCCCGATGCGTTGGCTGCGATGGGCTTTCCTGTCTCACGGATTCAAGAACTCTCGCAACTCGTCGAGACGGATGTAGCGGGTCGGCCTGGTGGGGCCGTGTCGCTTGCGGTTGGCATGGCGTCCATTTTTTCTGCGCTCCCTGGGATGGCTGGGTTGATGGCCTACTGGTATCAATTTGCGCTGGTGTTCGAGGCGTTGTTTATTTTGACGACGATCGATACAGGTACGCGCGTGGGTCGCTATCTCATCCAGGAGATGGGCGGGCGCTTCTACCCTCCGTTGCGGCGCATCAATTGGTGGCCTGGCGTGGCAGTGAGCAGTGGGCTGATCGTGGGGGCTTGGGGCTATCTCATCGGCACCGGCAGCATCTCGACCCTCTGGCCGATGTTCGGCGCGGCAAATCAGCTGCTCGGCACCTTGGCACTCTGTATCGGAACGACGGTGCTCATTAAGATGCGGAAGGCGCAATATCTATGGATCACCGCGTTGCCGATGTTGTTTATCGGCACGATTACTTTGATGGGGTCCTATGAGATGTTCGGCATGTTTGTGGCCAAGGCTTCGTCCCTCGCCGATGGCGGGCAGGCTTTTGCCTTGTATCTGGATGCGGGGCTGGTGGCGGTGGTGGCCTTGCTCGCGGTGATCGTCTTGGGCGATAGTATCAGGCAGTGGTATGGCTATGTGATCTTGAAGCGGCCGTTCACTAGCAGCGAAGTGGTGGTGATGGCCGGTGGAGGTTCTCCGGGAAGATTGCGGACGACGATTCGTCATGATGAGGAGAAGCGATTGCAGCTGCCCGGAGGGGGTTGCTGTTGAGGGATGGCGGGAGCGGCCAGGTGCCTTTCTTGCTCGCAGAACGCGCACGATGAAACCGTGCTCGTCCTATGCGCGCAGTAAAGGGCAGCCGCGGCCACTCCCTTTGGAGAAGTGTAGAAAAGGAAATGGATAACGTGAGAAGAGGAGGGGATCGTGGCTGAGCAGTTTTCATTCGATGTGGTCTCGGAAGTGGATATGCAAGAGATGAGGAATGTCGTCGATCAGGCGACGAAGGAAATCAAGCAGCGCTTCGACTTCAAAGACTCAAAGACGGAGATTACGTTGAAGGAGAAAGAAAAGGAATTGTCCCTGGTGTCCGACGATGAGTACAAGCTTAATGCCGTAAACGATATTATCAAGACCAAGTGTGTGAAGCGCGGGGTCTCGCTGAAGGCCTTCACCTATGGGACCGTGGAGCCTGCGCTGAGTGGGACGGTGCGACAGGTGGCGAAGATTCAAAGCGGTATCGCGACGGACAAGGCGAAAGAGGTGACGAAGGCTATCAAGGAGTCAAAATTGAAAGTGCAAGCGCAGATTCAAGGTGAGCAAGTGCGCGTGCTGAGCAAGAGCAAGGACGACCTTCAAGCGGCTATGGCGTTTCTCAAGAGCAAGGATTTTGGGATTGATCTGCAATTCACCAACTACCGGTAACTGCTAACGGGATGGTGAAAAATGCCGCCAGCTTTGTTCTCGCATCGTTCAGGCCCTCAACGTACCGCAAGGGTACGCCTCGGGCCTTCACTCGCTGCGGCCTCGCTGGACGACATTTTTGACTATCCCGTAAGGCCTTGTCTTGTGCATGGCTAGAATTCTTATTCTCGCTCTTCTGCTGGCAATATCCCTCTCAGGCTGCAATCGCGGCGATCCCATCGTCGTCATTCAGCTCAATCCGAAGAATCCTGACATCATCTACGTCGCGACGAACGACTACATCTATAAGACGCGCGATGGGGGCCAAACCTGGACGAATCTGTCACATGGGATGAGCCATTCGCGTGTGATTTCGATGGCGCTTGATCCGGCCTACCCGGCCACGGTGTATGCGGGTACGAAGGGTGATGCGGTCTATAAGAGTCATGATGGCGGGCAGCGCTGGGCTTCAATGCGTTCGGGGTTAGACGATGCGACGATTTCGTCGGTGGTCAATCAATTCCTCTTCGATCCGGCGGACAGCAATCACATCTTTATCGCCACGACGATGGGTGTGTCTGAGACGAAAGACGGCGGTGAGCATTGGGTGAAGAAAATGGAAGGGATGAAGGAAGTGCTGATGGTGGTCACGTTGGGCATGGATCCGACAAGACCGGCGATCTTATACGCGGGCACGAGCGGCGGAGTGTACAAAACGATCGACGAGGCCGGTCATTGGGAGAAGGTGAACAACGGCCTTGTGTCGCCGGATATCATTAAGTCGTCGCGGGCGCTCAATGTGACGTTGGTGTTGGTCGATCCGTTTGAGCCGGATACGGTGTATGCCTCTACGCTGGAAGGACTCTATAAGACGACGGATGGCGGGAAGGTGTGGGTGCGGATCGGGCAGTTGCTACAAGATCAGATGTTGTTTTCGATGATCTTGGATCGCACGAAGAAGGGCGTCATATATCTGGGCGGTCGGGAAGGTGTCCATCGGAGCGAAGATGGTGGGACGACGTGGGGCACGTTGAATACGGGTCTTGCGACACTCAATATCCGATCACTCGTGCAGAGTCCGACCGATCCGGCTGTGTTTTATGCAGGCACGAACGGGAGCGGCTTGTATAGGAGTAAAAATCGTGGAGAGGTCTGGGAATCGGTGCCGACCGCACTTTCGAGCCAATAAGGGAGATTACTGCTGCGGGCTGGTGCTCCGTTCTTGGTTGGTTGAACTGACACCAGGCGAACCGAACGACGAACCAACATTCGAGTCTCCAAGACTCGATCCCACACTGGAGCCGCCAAAGCTCGATCCTACCGTCGAATCCGACAGGCTAGACCCCACGGTGGAACGTTGCAGCGATGAACCGACGGCCGAAGACGATTCGCTGTTGAAGGTGGACTCGCCGATTGAAGGGCCCGCACGGCCTGTGGTGCCGATTCCAAACCCTGCTGGCCCTGAGCCGCCGATGTCGTGGCTATTTTTCGATGACGCCCCGATGTCTTTGCCGCTGACGCCTTCTCCACCGATCGTGTTGCCGGTCTTCGGAGTTTTTCCGATACTTGGCCCAGCTGCTGGTGCGGTGCCGATACTGGCGCCCGTCTTTGGCCCTGTCGACAGCTTTGGCGCACGGATGTCTCTCTCAATCGATTCTTCCATTTCCCGAATCGCGCTAGCTTCCCGGCCTGAAGCTTCAAAGTCTCCTGCATTGCGAGTGTTGGACGAGGTGCTGATTCGTTCGAGCGTCGCGCGCAGTTTTTTAAGGTCAGCACGGGCTTTGGAGACAGTCGGGATCATTTCGCGCAACATGATGCCACGTGAAGCCATCGAATGATTCGACATATTAGTCTGAGTGGACTTGAGTAAATCTCCAACTTCGTCTCCCATTTCTTGGATCCGTTGAAGTTCCGAGAGATCGGTCTTGCAGCAATCGAGAAAATCGCGATACTTGTTCAGGAATATCGATACGTCGCCTTGCAGATTCTCGATCTTGAAGTCGCGTGGTGGTTTCTCGCCGGTAGGTGTTTCCCCTTCTTGCTCTGTTGACGGGGTTTCCTTTTTCTCCACAACCGGCACGCATCCTGGCTCTTGTTTTGCTGAATATTGCCGATCGGTTCTTTGATCGGGACACCAATAGAGCGTTGATGCCGCGGACGCCCTGGTGGCTGTGATACCGCCGGATGTGAAGGCGACTCCCACCATGAAGACAGTCACGCAGATGGCCTTGGCTGTTACGAGTGAATGCATAAAACCATTTTCAACCCGACTCGAATTCTTGTCAATGAATCTCACTAACTTCGTTCGCATAACGGAGTGCTGGTCAAGATGTGATGTCGTTAAGCTTATCATGACCCAAAGAGTGATCAACGAACGTTCGGTAGCCCCGAGTCTACAACTTGACCATCGGCGGTGGCGATTATTCCCTGACCCAGATGCCGAATAAGCTCTCTCCGTAGGGGTTTGAATTAACCTAAAAATGGGAAAACTCTTTCCCACATGGAGTGCTGTATCCCGTATGGCATACTTTCTCTCTCTCAGATTTCATGGAAAATCTGAAAGCGTCAAAATCTTCATAAGTACATGAATTTTCTATTGACAAGTCTTTAAGTGGGTGTATACTGCGCCCTTTAGTGGGAGAAAGTGGGTGAGTCTGGCTAGTAAGAATTTATGGGGGCCTCTCGACATATCCCAGTCATGTCAAAAGAGGCTCTATTTTGGCTGGTTCAAGAGAGTGGTCGAACCTATCTTGACTGTACGGTGGGGTACAGTGGGCATGCTGAGGAAATCCTTGAGACGAGCGATCCTGAGAGCAGGCTTATTGGGATTGATCGCGATGTGATGGCCATCGCCGCCAGTCGAGAAAGGCTTGCACGATTCGGCGACCGCGTGTTCCTTCTCCATGGTCATTTTGTGGATTTGAAACGGCATCTTACTTTCTGTGGCATTGGCCAGGTCGATGGAATTCTGTTTGATCTTGGGATCTCGTCCCCGCAGTTGGAAGAGCCTGCTCGAGGATTTAGCTTTCAAGGGGATGGTCCGTTGGACATGCGTATGGATCAATCGATGAGCGGGACCGCAGCTGACCTGGTCAATAGCTGGCCGGAAGCACAGTTGGCCGATACAATTTTTCAGTTCGGCGAAGAACGGTTTTCTCGACGAATTGCCCGTGCCATTGTCCGTGCGCGAGAACGCCATCTGCTGGCGACGACGAATGAGTTGGTCTCAGTGATCGAGGGGGCTGTTCCGGCGCATTACCGGCATGGTCGTCTTCACTGTGCCACCCGTACGTTTCAGGCCATTCGCATTGCAGTGAATCACGAGCTTGACTGTCTTGATCCAGCATTGCGAGATGCGGCAGATGTGTTGTCTCCCGGTGGTCGCCTCTGTGTGATTTCATTCCATTCGCTCGAAGATCGGATTGTGAAACACACGCTTCGCGCGCTCTCCAGCAAGGATGATCCTGCCTTGATGGTACTCACTAAGAAGCCACAGATCCCCACTAAGGAAGAATCGGACAGGAATCCTCGATCCCGCAGTGCCAAGTTGCGGGCTGCCCAACGGGTATCCAGGGAGGGTTATTCATGAAGGCGGTAACGATTGTGGCGGGTGTGTTGTTGGTCTTTGTGTTTGTGTGGGAGCGTGTCGATGTCGTTCGATTGGGTTATCAGATCGAACGATTGAAGACCCAGAAAATATTGCTGGAGCGAGAGCGGGATCAATTGCAAGTGAAGTTTTCCGCGCTGATGGCTCCAGCGCGAATCGCGAAGGTGGCGACAGAAAAGTTGGGGCTGGTTCCGCCGCAGCAGGGGCAAGTGCTGATGGTGCATATGCCAGGAGAGGTTCCGAGCCTATCACTCCCACCAGTGGATCAAGTCCGTGTGGCGAAACATGAATCTATCGGGAGGGAGAGAGAGTGATTGCCGGCCCTTCTCGTGGTCGTCGCTATGTCGTGTTGCTCCTGCTCCTTTGCGGGTTCAGCATTATTCTCTTTCGGCTGGTTACGCTTCAAGTGCTTCAAGCAGCAGAACTGACGGCCAAGGCCGATCGGCAACATCAAAAGACCGTATCTTTCGAGGGGGCCAGAGGCATGGTATCGGATCGGCACGGCAAAGTGCTTGCGATGAATGTGGAGGTACCATCTGTGTTTGGTGTACCGACGTCGCTGGAGAGCCCCTCGATCGTCGCCCGGAATCTTTCTCCGGTACTTCACATTCGAATCGATGAGCTTGAGAGAAAGCTTCGGCAAGACAAGAGCTTCGTGTGGTTGGCGCGAAAGGTCGAGCCTGAGCAAGGCCGTAGGTTGGAGCAGTTATCGTTGGACGGCATCGGCGTGGTGATGGAGGGGCGGCGGTTTTATCCCAAGGGTCCGTTGCTGGCCCATGTCCTCGGATTTTCCGGGATGGATGGGCAAGGGCTTGAAGGTCTCGAACGCCGATACGATTCGCATTTGCATGGAGAGAAGCGCGTCACCGTGTTGCAGCGCGATGCGTTAGGCCGCACGGTATTTCCCAAGGGTTTGTCGGAGCAAGCGCCGACGCCGGGACATGCCCTTACACTGACCGTCGACGAGGTCATTCAATACATTGCGGAAAAAGAGCTCGAAGAGGCCGTCACTCATTCCCGCGCCAAGTCTGGAACGATCATCGTCATGGAGCCGCAATCTGGTGCGCTTCTCGCGATGGCCGTCAGTCCACGATTTGATCCGAATGTCGTTGCCGCATTGACGCCCGATCGGTGGCGCAATCGTGCCTTGACCGATACGTACGAGCCTGGGTCGACCATGAAAGCGATGGTTGCGGCTGCGGCGCTCGAAGAAAAAGTGATGACGCCTGATTCCATGGTCTTCGGTGAAAACGGCCAGATGGTGATCGCGAATACGACGATTCATGACCATGACAAGCTGGGGTGGATGACGTTCTCTGAAGCGATTCAAAAGTCCAGCAACATCGCCGCTGCCAAAACCGGGATGGCCCTTGGAGAACAGCGGCTTTACCACTATCTCCAAGCGTTCGGATTCGGCCAACGTACTGATATCGACCTGCCGGGTGAAGTGAGCGGGCTCTTGAAGGCGCCCAAAGACTGGGGCCGTCGATCAGCGGCGTCGATTTCGATGGGACAGGAGATTGGGGTAACGGCGCTCCAGATGGTGTCGGCAGTGGCGACTCTCGCCAATGGGGGCGTGATGATGAAACCTTACGTGGTATCCGAAGTGCGCGATCAGAAAGGTCGCTTGCTTAAGGAAGTACGACCACAAGTGAAGCGGCGAGTCGTGTCACCGGATACGGCCCGGACGATGACGACGATGCTGGAAGGTGTCGTGACGAATGGGACGGGAACCAAGGCGGCCATTCCGGGTTTCCGCGTGGCGGGTAAAACCGGGACCGCGCAAAAAATCGATTCGCGAACCGGCGTGTATTCTTCTACGCAGTTTGTCGGGTCGTTTGTCGGGTATGTTCCGGCAGAATCTCCGCGGTTGGCGATGATCGTCGTCCTCGATGAACCTCAAGGCGAAGCTTGGGGCGGGACTGTGGCGGCGCCTGTCTTTCGGCGGGTCGGGGAGCAAGCGCTTAACTATCTTGGTGTGTCCAGAGAAGACACTGTGAAAATCGCCCTGGCAATGAAGGATCACTAATTAGGCGATGGCGCGCGATCCCATCACCCTCACGCAGTTGCTCGCGGCGCTCCATGGGCAGGTTGAGATTTTTGAGCAGCGCGGCAATGTGAGTTGTCCGGTGCATGCGATCACGGACGATTCACGAGCGGTGACGGATGGGAGCCTCTTTGTTGCCGTGAAGGGTGAGCGAGTTGATGGTCATGGATTTGTCGAGCAGGCCATCAAGGCCGGAGCGCTTGCGGTGATCGCACAGGCACATGTGGCATTGGGGGCGGTACCGTTCGTGCGGGTGGCTGATTCGCGCAAAGCGCTCGGTCTTCTCGGCAGCCGGTTTCATGGGGATCCATCCGCCCGTCTCAAGATGATCGGTGTGACGGGCACGAATGGGAAGACGACGACGACGTATCTCTGTAAGGCGTTACTGGAAGGGATTGGCCGGCAGGTGGGGTTGATCGGCACGGTGGGGTACCAGATTGGGCAGGAAACACTACCTGCCCCTCACACGACGCCAGGCGCACTTGATCTTCAAGCACTCTTGGCGAAGATGGTCGAAAGCGGACTCACCGCTGCAGTAATGGAAGTATCGTCCCACGCCCTCGCGTTAGACCGAACATCGGGTTGCGAGTACGACACGGCGGTCTTCACGAACCTCACGCAGGATCACCTCGATTTCCATCACACGATGGATGAGTACTTTGAAGCGAAGTTGCGATTGTTTACCGGATTGGCCGGGGGGCAGAAGACCGGGAAGCGCGCGATTGTCAATTTGGACGATCCCCGAGGAGCCACGATCCGCGCAGCCTGTCCTGTACCGGTCTGGGGCTATGCCCTTAAGACCCAGGCAGATCTTAAGGCAGAACGAGTGTGTCTCTCGCTAGCCGGTACAACTTTCATAGCCGCGACTCCTGCGGGATCGTTCACTGTCGAGAGTCGGTTGGTCGGGGAGCACAACGTCTACAACTTGCTGGGGGCGATCGGGGTGGCGCTGCACGAAGGGGCGACGACCGATCAGATCCGCGAAGCGACCGCTCATATCACTAATGTTCCAGGTCGTTTTGAGCGGGTCTCGTCCGAGGAAGACTTTACCGTGGTCGTCGATTATGCCCATACGGAAGATGCACTTCTCAGACTGCTGACGGCAGCTCAAGCATTAAAGACCGATCGGATCATTACAGTATTTGGATGTGGTGGTGATCGGGATCGAGGGAAGCGTCCCAAGATGGGGCGCGCTGCCGTGGAATGCAGTGATGTGGTGATCTTGACGTCCGATAATCCTCGGACCGAGGACCCCATGGCGATCCTCCAAGAAGTTGAGATTGGCGTGCGCGATGCGCTAGCGCGCCGCAATCATGTGCAGTATCGCTTGGTGCCGGATCGTCGTGAAGCGATTGGCGCTGCCATTCGCGAGGCTCGACGAGGCGATATGGTGCTCATTGCTGGCAAGGGGCATGAGGACTATCAAATCATCGGGACTAAGAAATTTCATTTTGACGATCGTGAGGTGGCTCGCGAGGCGATTCAGAAATTGCGGGATTGCGCGTGAGAATCCAGGCCACGACCGGGACTATGCAAGGTGAGGAGTCAATGGGACTGTTTACAGTCGAGGAGTTACGAGAAGTCATCAGCGTGAAAATTCTTGCGGGACAGGACTCGTTATCGGGGAAGCGCCGGATCAGACAAATCAGTACGGACTCCCGATCGGTTCGCCGTGGCGATCTATTTGTCGCGCTCCGAGGCGATCGATTCGACGGTCATGAGTTCGTGCCGACTGTACTTGCGCGGGGCGCAGTGGGAGCCATCGTTCACGATGAATATTGCCTTCCTTCAAGCTCCGCAGCGATACGCCGTGTCGGTGGTCGACCTGCACCATTTCTTTTCGGCGTGCGCGATCCGCTGTTTGCCTATCAGCAGCTAGCGACGCATTACCGCAGTCGATTCCATATCCCCATGGTAGCGGTGACTGGCAGCAATGGAAAGACGACGACGAAAGAGATGGTGGCGGCGGTATTGGCTCAACGGTGGCCGGTGCTGAAGACCGAGGGGAATTTCAACAATCGGATCGGCGTGCCCTATACCCTGTTCCGGCTCACGGCTCGCCATCAAGCGGCCGTGATTGAGATGGGGGTGGATCAGCAGGGGCAGACGACCAGGCTCTGTGAGATTGTCAGGCCCACGATCGGAGTGATTACCAATATTGGTCCCGATCACCTCGAGTTCTTCGGAAGCATGGAAGGGTCGGCGCAGGCCAAGGCGGAATTGCTGGACTTACTTCCCTCCGATGGCATGGCCATTTTAAATGCCGACGATCCCTACTTTGATTACCTTGCCGCGCGCGCACAATGCCGCGTCCTGTCATTCGGATTTTCGGAGATGGCCGATGTCCGTGCGAGCGGGGTCACGTCCGATGCACGCCACGGCACGACCTTCCGCTTGCATCTCCCTGGGAAAAGCCGTCCCACGATCGTTCGAATCAAGGTGCATGGGACTCATAACGTCACCAATGCGCTCGCCGCTGCGGCGACGGGTGCCGCCTTGAACTTCTCCGGTTCGATGATTGCTCAAGGGCTGGGCCGATTTCGTCCTGCTGCGATGCGGTCGCAGGTGGTGGCTCATCACGGCGTCTATTTTATCAACGATTGCTACAACGCCAACCCTGCGTCGATGAAAGCGGCGCTCCAATTGCTAGCCCAATGGAGTCCTGCACGCGAACGGATCGCTGTGTTGGGAGACATGCTCGAACTCGGCCCCGAGACCGGTCTCATGCACCGGGACGTTGGACAATTCCTCGCCACACAGGGGCTGTCGCGGCTGATTGTCTGCGGGACGTTGGGTCGAGACATTGCGGAAGGGGCCCGGCAGAGCGGGATGGGAGATTCGCAGATCGACGAAGTGGTCGATGCGGCTGCAGCAGCTGACTGTCTCAAGAGGATCGTGCGGCAAGGTGACGTGGTGTTGGTGAAGGCCTCTCGCGGCATGAAAATGGAACAGGTTGTGTCGGCGCTGACAGGGATGAGGGCAGTCATCAAGCAGGCATCGTAAAGGGGTGGTGCCCATCCGACTCAAGAGTCGGTCAAACGGGACGGGTCATTGTTATTGCTAAGGTAAAGACCGCATGCTCTATAACTGGCTGTATCCGTTTCATACAGACTATTCGTTCCTGAACGTCTTTCGATATTTGAGCTTCCGTATCATCTATGCGGCTGTGACGGCGTTCTTGATCGCCTTTGTGCTGGCCCCGTGGGTGATCAAGAAGTTGCAAGACATTAAGCTGGGCCAGCAGATTCGTGGTGATGGCCCCAAACGTCACCTGGCGAAGAGCGGCACACCCACCATGGGCGGGATGCTCATTCTCTTTGCCGTAGTCCTCTCGACGCTCCTCTGGGCCGATATTGCGAAGCCCTACGTCTGGCTGGTGCTTGCCGCCATGCTGGGGTTCGGAGCGATTGGATTTGTCGATGACTATCTCAAATTCGTCAAGGCCCAATCGAAGGGGTTGTCGGCGTGGCAGAAGTTTACGGCGCAAGTGGCGCTGGCTCTGGCGATTGCGCTGGTCCTCTATTTTCTGCCTGGCTATACGACCAAGCTCAGCATTCCGTTCTTTAAGAACATCGTTCCGGATCTCGGCTGGTTCTATGTTGCCTTTGCCGTGCTGGTGATTGTCGGGAGCTCCAATGCCGTCAATCTGACCGATGGTCTTGATGGACTCGCGATTGGCCCCGTCATGATCGCGGCGATGGCCTACACGATTGTGGCCTATGTCACAGGCCACCGACTCATGTCTGATTATTTGCTCATTCCGCACATCGAAGGTGCGGGTGAACTCGCGGTGTTCACCGCCGCTATTCTGGGGGCGAGTCTGGGGTTTCTGTGGTTCAACACCTATCCGGCCTCCGTGTTCATGGGGGATGTGGGCTCACTTCCGCTGGGAGCGGCGTTGGGCACGGTTGCGGTGATCAGCAAGCACGAGCTGCTACTACTAATGGTCGGCGGCGTGTTTGTGATCGAAGCGGTCTCGGTCATTTTTCAGGTGATCTCGTTTAAGTCGCGCGGGAAACGCATTTTTCTCATGGCGCCCATCCATCATCACTTTGAGATGAAAGGGTGGGAAGAGCCTAAGGTCGTGGTGCGTTTGTGGATTATTGCCATTCTGTTGGCCTTGTTGAGTCTGAGTACCTTAAAGCTTCGATGACAGCATGGTGGGAGAAGCGGCTGTGGAACTTTCGGGAGCATGTGTCACGGTAATAGGACTTGCCAGAAGCGGTGTAGCGGCGTGCCGGTTGCTGCAGGCGGCGGGAGCACGTGTCACGGTCGCCGACCGGAAAGAATCGTCGGAACTGGCATCGATCCTTGGCGGTATCGACCGCGACCATGTCAGCGTGGCCGTCGGGGCGCGGTACGAATCGTCGCTTGATGAGGCAGACTTGGTGGTGATCAGCCCAGGAGTACCCTATCGACTAGCCCCGCTCGAAGCGGTGCGTCGGCGTGGCGTGAAGGTGATCAGTGAATTGGAGCTCGCCTCGCAGTTCCTCCGAAGCCCGCTCCTCGCAGTCACTGGTACTAACGGTAAGAGCACGACTGTGACCCTGATCGGCAAGTTTCTTGCTGAGAGTGGCAAGCGGGCATTTGTCGGCGGCAATTTGGGCACCGCCGCGAGCGAAGCCGCGGTGGAAGATCTTCGCGCCGGTCAAGCAGGGAAGTCGAGTCCGTACGATTATCTCGTTGTGGAGGTCTCCAGTTTTCAACTTGAAACGATCGATCAATTCCATCCCTGGATCGCCGCATTGCTTAACGTGACGGTCGATCACCAGGATCGGTATGAGTCGCTGGATGAGTATCTCGCGGCTAAACAACGGATCTTCGAGAATCAAATCGCGTCGGACTTTGCGCTATTCAACCTTGATGATGACCGTGTGGCTGGGCTACGACATCAAGTTCGTGCGAAACGCTTGGGGTTTACGACCACGTCGACGATCGGCTCCGATATGTATGGAGGAACCTACATCGAAGGCGACCGGATCGTGACGACAGTGACCGGGATACGGCAGGAAATTTGCCATCGAAGCGAGATCCGCATCATCGGCAGCCACAACGCGGAGAACATCATGGCAGCTGCGACCTATGGCCTGCTGTGCGGCTGTTCTCTCGACGCGATTCGCCGTGTCCTCACGACATTTCCCGGACTCGAGCATGCCCTTGAAATTGTTCGCGAGCGTCGGGGGGTCCGATTTGTAAACGATTCGAAGGGTACGAATGTCGATGCCACACTCAAAGCACTGGAGAGTATCGATCACCCGATTTGGCTCATTGCTGGAGGACGAGATAAGGGAGGCGACTTTTCGCGACTGGCCCAGGCGGTCAGTCGGCGGGTCACGCGCGTGATTCTGATCGGAGAAGCGGCTCCGCTGCTGCGACAGGCTTGGGAGGGTGTTGCTACGATGACCGAAGCGGCCACATTGCGGGAGGCTGTGGATCTGGCGGCGCAGGGAGCCGCACGGGGAGATGTCGTGTTGTTGTCCCCGGCCTGTGCCAGCTTCGACATGTTTGCGGACTATCAAGACCGTGGTCGCCAATTCAAGGCATTGGTCCATGCGTTACCGGCGTGACGTGCAAGGAGAGGGAGGGGTGGTTCTGAGCCATGGTGCATCGATCAGCAGGGACTCTGGCGCTCCCATGGTCCCAGACCAGCCAACGATCGGGCAAGCAACGGGTGGCGGCGGACCACACGCTGCTGGCGGTCACCATGATCCTAGCGCTAGTGGGACTGGTCATGGTGTTCAGTGCGAGCGCCATCGTGGCGGGCAACAGGTTTCAGGATCCCGGTTTTTTTCTGAAACGGCAGATCGCCTGGCTTGCGTTCGGCTTACTGTTGATGCATCTCGCGTCGCGCATCGATTACACATTTTGGAAAAAGCTCTCCATTCCGATGGTGGTCTGCATGTTGCTCCTGCTCATCATGGTGCTGCTCCCGTCGCTCGGTGTGGCGGCCAAGGGGGCGCGGCGATGGTTGCGGGTGGGATTCATCTCGGTGCAGCCGGCGGAAATGGTCAAGCTTGTGGCTGTTGTCTACATGGCGGCGTATCTGACCAAAAAAGGGGACAAGATTACGTTGTTTCGCGATGGACTTCTGCCGGCTTTGATCGTGATCGGATTGTTGAGTGGACTGGTGTTGCTGGAGCCGGATCTTGGGACGGTCGTGGTGCTCGGACTGGTGACGGTCGGGATGTGTTTTCTCGCCGGGGCGCGTTTCCTTCATCTCTTGGCATTAGGCCTCTGCGCGATCCCGATCGTGCTGGCGTTGGTTCTTGGTTCCAGTTATCGACGCCAACGGCTTATGACGTTTCTGGCTCCGTGGAAGGATGCGTCGGACGGCGGATTCCAAATCACGCAATCCTTCCTGTCCTTCGGCAGCGGCGGTCCGTTTGGGGTGGGACTGGGCGAGGGCAAACAGAAGCTCTACTTTCTTCCGGAGGCACATACAGATTTTGTCTTGGCGCTGGTCGGCGAAGAGCTAGGGCTTATCGGCACCGCCACGGTCATCCTGTTATTTGCATTTTTTGTGTGGCGGGGGTTTCAGATCGCCGCGCGCGCGCGGGTGCCGTTTGGCCGCTATCTGGGCATGGGCATTACCTTGTTGATCGGCAGTCAAGCATTAGTGAATGCCGCGGTGGTGACGGGGCTTTTGCCGACGAAAGGGCTCACCTTGCCGTTCGTGAGCTACGGAGGGTCGTCGTTGGTGGTCAGTCTGATCGGCGTGGGGATCTTGCTCAGCATTTCTCGCGACCGGCATGCCGGCGGGTCTCGAGGTGGACGCGATGGGTTGGATCACGGATGACGATTGTCATAGCAGCAGGAGGTACAGGTGGCCATCTCTATCCGGCTGTGGCATTGGCGCGAGAGTTTCTTCGGTACGATCCCAGGGCCAAGGTTTTCTTCGTGGGGACGGCACGTGGACTTGAGTCGAAGGTGCTCGCCCACGAGGGATTCGATCTGGCGTTGATCAGTGCCAAGCCAGTGATGGGGAGAGGCCTGCTCGGTGCTTTGACAGGGCTGTGCGCACTGCCGGTTAGTTTGTGGCAGTGCCTGAGAATCCTACGAACCAGGCGGGCGGATTTGGTGATCGGGGTCGGCGGGTATACGAGTCCAATGATGCTTCTTGCTGCAGCATTGACCGGGGTGGCGCGTGTGATTCTTGAGCCGAATGCACATCCCGGTATGGCTAACAAAGCGGTGGGGCCGTTCGCTCAACGCGTCTTTCTCGCATTCGAATCGACAGCCGACTCGTTCAACCGTTCCAAGGTACGTGTGGTGGGGACTCCGATTCGCAAGGCGTTCATGGAAAGTATTGAACGGAACCAAGAGAAGTCAGGATCGCCACATCTGCTGATTTTTGGGGGAAGTCAAGGGGCGAAGACGATTAACGTAGCGGTGACAGAAGGATTGCCCGATCTGATGACGCAGCTGCCGCGTCTCACAGTGACCCATCAGACCGGCGAGTCCGACCATGCGCGGGTGGCCGAGGCCTATCGTCGTGCCGGCATCGAACCGCAAGTCATGCCATTTATCTATGACATGCCTGCTGCATTACGGCAGGCAGATCTCGTGGTGGCGAGAGCCGGAGCCATGACGGTGGCGGAACTTACGGCGTGCGGAAAGCCGGCCATCCTAATTCCTCTGCCGTCCGCCATCTACGACCACCAGACGAGGAATGCCAAGGTGATGGAAGCAGCCGGAGCTGCCGTGGTGCTCCCGCAATCTGTGCTCACCGGCCCCCTGTTGGTCCGCACAGTGGTGGGTATCCTCGGGGAACCTGAGCGACTGCGGGCGATGGGTGAAGCCAGCCTATCTCTGCGGCGAATCGATGCAGCCGAAGTCATCGTTCGCGAATGCTACGCACTCATGGAGGGGCATCATGATGTTAACCGGTCTGTTGGAGCGGCAGGAAGCTAATGGTATTGAGCAACGTGGACAGGGATCACAGTCGTATCCACCAACCGGTGGAGTAAGGCGCGCGCCGATGTTTCGTAAGACGCAACAGATTCACTTAGTCGGAATAGGGGGATCGGGGATGAGCGGCATCGCCGAGGTGCTGTTGACGCTGGGATACAAAGTGACGGGCTCGGACCTGCAGGCCTCCGATACGACGCGGAGATTGGAAGAGCTCGGCGGGCGCATCTTTGTCGGCCATCAGGAATCGAATGTGGGGGAGGCCCAAGTGGTGGTCATCTCCTCCGCCGTGTCAGCACAGAACCCCGAGGTCGTGGCGGCCAAGGCGAAGCAGATTCCCGTGATTCCTCGGGCCGAGATGCTCGCGGAGCTGATGCGACTGAAATTCGGAGTTGCCATTGCCGGCGCGCACGGAAAAACCACGACCACATCAATGGTTGCCAATGTGCTGGCGCAGGGCGGGTTGGATCCGACGATGGTGATCGGGGGAAAAGTGAATGCGCTGGGAAGTCATGCTCGCCTTGGTCGAGGCGATTTCCTTGTGGCGGAAGCCGACGAGAGCGATGGGTCATTTCTCCGCCTGTCTCCGACCATTGCTGCAGTGACGAATCTCGATCGGGAACATCTCGATCACTACGGAAGCATGGAGCGCATCAACGAGTCTTTTCTCGAGTTCATCAATAAGGTGCCGTTCTATGGATTGGCCGTGTTGTGTGCCGACGACGATCGTCTCCGGGCGCTTTTCCCGAACATCGTGAAGCGCTATCAGACCTATGGGCTCAGTGAACGTGAGGGAGTCACGCCTGACTTCTTTGCAACAGAGATCAGCTTAAACCAATGGGGCGCTGAGTTTCGGGCGCAGTTCCGTGGGCGCAATTTAGGCCCGTTTCGCCTGGCGGTGCCCGGCCGACACAACGTTTCCAACGCGCTCGTGGCGATTGCGATCGGGATCGAATTGGACGTGCCGGTGGATCTCATCAGAAAAGCGCTGGCGGCCTATGCCGGGGTAGAGCGCCGCTTTCATCTTCGAGGCGAAGCCAAAGGGATCATGGTTGTGGACGATTACGGTCATCATCCCACCGAGATCAAGGCCACCCTGGCCGCAGCGAAGCAAGGATGGGGGGACCGGCGTTTGGTGGTGCTGTTTCAGCCGCATCGTTATACCAGGACGCGAGACCTGCTGGAGGATTTTGCGAAGGCGTTCGACCAATCAGACGTACTGTTCTTGGCGGACATCTACGCGGCGGGGGAGCAGCCGATTGATGGGGTGTCCGGAGCCAAGTTGGCTGACATTGTTCGTGCGGCCGGTCATCCGTCCGTAACCTTTGTGGAACAAAAAGAGCAGTTGGTGGATCAGGTGCTGCCCCATCTGAAAGCAGGAGATCTCGTCATTACATTAGGGGCGGGAGATATTTGGAAGGCGGGGCTTGGACTGTTAGCACGATTGAACCCCATCGCATGATGATGCCATGAAGCGAGGTGGTCGGCATGTCACGACAGCGGCGAGAATGCGTGCGCAGTTCACGCAGGCGGATGTGCGGGCTGCGATGGCAGGACTCCGGGGGTCCGTGTCCTTTGGGGCTCCGCTACGAGAGTACACCTCATTCAAGATTGGTGGGCCGGCAGACGTTGTGGTTGAGCCGTTCGATATCGAGGATCTCTGTTTGGCGGTGCTCCAGGCACGCGCGCGCAAGATTCCGTTGTTTGTCCTGGGTGGGACGAATCTGTTGGTCCGAGATGGAGGAATCCGCGGCATTGTGGTCAGCCTGGCTCGGTTGCGGGGGATTAAGGAAGGACCGGGGTCCGTCCTCTATGCCGAAGGGGGCGTCGGAATGCCGACATTGATTGGGTATGCCATTCGCCACTCCCTTGCGGGATTGGAATGGGCGGCGGGAATTCCCGGTACTGTGGCTGGCTGTGTCGTGATGAACGCGGGGACAAAGCTCGGGGAAATGAAGGATTCGATTAAGGCCCTTCGCATGGTGAATATGAAAGGCCACATCGTGGATTTGGAGGCAGCTCAGGTGAAGTTCGAGTATCGACGGGCCTTACTGCCGCGCGGCATCGTTGTGGGGGTGTGGCTTCAATTGAAACAAGGGGTTCGATCGGAGATTGAGCGAGTGGTCAAAGACTACCTCCACTATCGACGGGACACGCAGCCGCTTGCAATGCCGAGCGCCGGGTGTGTGTTCAAGAACCCTCCAAACGATTCTGCCGGCCGACTGATTGAGGCGATTGGCCTCAAGGGTGCACGCGTTGGCGATGTGGAAGTCTCGATGAAGCATGCCAACTTCATGGTCAATCGGGGGCAGGCGAGCGCGGCGGACGTGATTGCGCTGATCGGGATGGTCCGCAGCGAGATTCGACGCCGAGCAGGTGTGCGGTTAGATCTTGAACTCAAAATCGTAGGAAAGGCGTAGCGGTATGAGCGAGTCCAGTCTGACAGAGCGACCCCTTCTGACCCGTGCCCGCATCGGGGTGCTGATGGGCGGGCAATCGGCGGAGCGTGATGTGTCACTCAGGACGGGCGCTGCGGTACATCGGTCGTTGGTCCGTCGTGGCTACGAAGCGGTGGCCATCGATGTTGGACCGACACTCTTTCAGGACTTGCGTGACCAGAAGGTTGCCCTCGCATTTCTGGCTTTGCATGGACCGGGTGGGGAAGATGGGGCGATTCAAGGATTCCTGGAAACTTTGGGAGTTCCCTATACCGGATCCGGCATCCAGGCCAGTGCGATCGGCATGCATAAAGTGACGACGAAAACGCTCTTGGCCTCAGCGGGCATTCCTGTACCGGACGGCACAGTCGTGAAGCGCGGGGAAAAGGTTTCCAGCGCCACCATACTGCGAGCGGCAAAAGTACGCTGGCCAGTTGTGGTGAAGCCTGCGTCGCAAGGGTCCACGATCGGCGTCACCATCGTGCGGAAGATGTCGCAGTGGCGCGACGCTTTGGCTTTGGCCCATCGCTACGATACAGATGCGATGGTCGAGGCCTATATTCCTGGGCATGAGGTCACGGTGTCAATCATTGGTCGGCGTACTTCCTCTCCCTTGGTGCTCCCCGCCGTGGAAATTGTGGCGCCAGGAGGCTTTTACGATTTTGCAGCGAAGTATGCAAAGGGGAACACACAGTATCTCTGTCCTGCACCCTTGACCGCAGCGGTGACCCGGCAGATTCGCACGTTGGCGCTGCGCACCTATGAGGTGCTGGGCTGTGAAGGCGCGGCCCGGGTCGATTTCCGCATCACCCCGCGTGGCCGTCCCGTTGTATTGGAAATTAATACGGCGCCTGGCATGACCGAAACGAGTTTGCTTCCGATGGCGGCGGCACAGAGCGAGATCGACTATGACGAGCTGACCGAGCGGATTCTCGAGTCCGCACTCGTTCGCGCGGCCCGCTTTGCCCATTCGTCAGAGGAAGGGAGCATGTCATGAAGGTGCTCATGCGGAAACGAACGGCGCCTGAAATCGGTCTTCGGGTGAACCAATGGAAGGGCGCCCGTGCGGATCAGGTCTCAGATCAGCGTCAACAAGCGCGCCGGGAGAGACTCCTCTTGCGAGGTCGGCGTGCGTTGCGCGTGGGGAAATGGATTGTCGGTATTGCGGTGTTGGCTTGGGGGCTGACCATGGTCACGCGAGAGATGGGGCCGGTTCTTCAGGGCTGGTTGGAAATCCGCGAGGTAGAGATTGAGGGCATTCACCATGTGACGAAACCGGAGGTGTTGGAGCGGCTCGTCTTGAAGCCCGGCATGGGGCTCCATCAAGTCAGTACAGCATTTCTTGCCGAGCGAGTGCGGATGCATGCCTGGATCAAGGAGGCGACGGTCGAACGCCGTCCGCCGCATCTGCTGCACGTCACCATATTGGAGCGTACACCCGCAGCCATTATTCGGACTGGCGCTGACCATTGGTTGAGCGATGAGAGCGGGTACCTTCTCGCTCAGTTGGGCAGGCGGGATGATCAGATGCTGCCCTTGTTGATCGGGCTGGATACTCAGTCTCTTCAGCACGGTGAAGCAGGCGCCCGCAACGCGGTTCAGTCCGGTATCGTGCTGGCCAAGCTCATTGCCAGTACCTTCGATGGGCGGGTTGAAGTCGATCTCACGAAGTTTTCGAATGTGGTGGCGTCAGCCAATGGGGTGCGATTCCAGTTTGGCGACGATTCCCTGGTTGACCAGTGGGAGCGATTTCGGAAAGTGAATCCGTCATTCAAAATTGCCCCACTCGATGACCGGAAGCGCACGGTGAGCGAGATCGATCTGCGTTACAACAACCGTGTCATTGTACGAGAAAAGGCGTGAGGGCTATGCCGAAGCGTGATCAGATTCTTGTGGGGTTGGACATTGGAACCACGAAGATCTGCGCCATCGTTTCGGAAGTTACCGATGAAGGGGCGCTCAACATCATCGGGGTCGGTTCGAGCCCGTCGCGAGGACTCCGCAAGGGCGTTGTGGTTGATATCGAAAGTACCGTGGAATCGATCAAGAAGGCAGTGGAGGAAGCCGAGCTGATGGCGGCGGTCCAGATCAATTCCGTCTATACCGGCATCGCCGGCAGCCACATCTCTGCGGAAAACTGCAAGGGTGTTGTGGCGCTCAAAAAGTCAGAAGTCACACGAGAAGATATCCAACGTGCGATCGAAAGTGCGCGGACTCTGGCAGTCATCCCCCATGAACGGCGTATTCTTCATGTGCTGCCCCGTGAATTCATGGTGGACGGACAGGAGGGGGTTCGGGAGCCGTTGGGTCTGTCCGGAAACCGTCTCGAAGTCAACGTGCATGTCATTACCGGCGCCGTGACTTCAGCGCAGAACATCATCAAGTGTGTGAATCGCGCAGGGCTCGATGTTGTGGATATGGTGCTGCAGCCCTTGGCTTCCAGTGAGGCCGTCCTTAGCCAGGAAGAGCGGGATCTGGGGGTTGCCATGGTTGATCTCGGTGGTGGGACGACCGATCTCGCGATTTTCCTCGATGGGAGCATCAGGCATTCCGCGGTCTTGCCGATCGGCGGGCAGAATCTGACGAAGGATCTTGCCATCGGGTTGCTGACCTCTCAGACCGAAGCCGAGAAGATCAAACTGCATCGTGGGATTGCTCGAACAGGATTAGTGCAAGGCCATGAAACGGTGGAGGTCCCCTCGGTCGGAGACCGTCCGGCACGGACGTTCTCGCGCCGTGACGTTGCCGAGATTCTTGAGCCGCGGGTCGAAGAAATATTCGAGCTGGTTCGCCGAGAAATTGCGCGTGCCGGCTACGAGGGCATGCTGGGGGCAGGGGTGGTCATTACAGGCGGGACGTTGTTGTTGGAGGGGATGCCCGATGCGGCAGAGCAGGTCTTGAATCTTCCGGCTCGCCGAGGCGCGCCCGGAGGGATCGGAGGGCTTCGCGACATCGTCAGTAATCCCATGCATGCCACCGGTGTCGGCCTGCTGCTCCATGCCCGGCATCATCTTGAGGAGATGGCTACGGCTGGTCTGCGCAGCGGACGGCCGTTGTATAAGGTATTCGATCGTATGAAGTCCTGGATGTTCGAGTTCTTTTAACCGTTGCGCGGGGCGGATGTCCGCTACGCGGATTTTATCAAGGGAGGTGTCCTGATGTTTTCGTTTGAAGAAGATGTTGTGTCCCCCGTTCGGATCAAAGTGATCGGTGTTGGTGGCGCCGGGTGCAACGCCCTGAATACCATGATCACGTCAGGATTGGCGCGGGTCGATTTCATCGCGGCGAATACCGATCTGCAGGCGTTGGATCGGTCGCGGGCGTCGTATAAGGTTCAACTGGGTCCTGAGCGGACGAGGGGACTCGGCGCCGGGGCGAAACCGGAAGTCGGAAAAGACTCGGCCTTAGAAAGCAAAGATCAGATTCGGGAGTGTCTTGAGGGCGCGGATATGGTGTTCGTGACTGCGGGGATGGGCGGTGGAACTGGGACTGGTGCCGCGCCGATCGTGGCGAGCATTGCTCGCGAACTCGGTATCTTGACGGTCGGGGTCGTGACGAAACCTTTTTCATACGAAGGTCATCGTCGGATGGTTCATGCGGATGAAGGGATTCGCGATCTCCGCCGCCATGTGGACACCTTGCTCGTGATCCCGAATCAGAGATTGCTCGGCATCGTCGACAAAGCGACACCGCTGCTTGAAGCCTTCAAGGTGGCCGATGACGTGCTTCGACAGGCCATTCAAGGGATTGCGGATGTGATCACGACCACCGGTCATGTGAACGTAGATTTTGCCGATGTCCGCACCGTGATGTCGCATACGGGCCGTGCTGTCATGGGGATGGGCGTGGCGCGCGGGACGAATCGGGCGATCGAAGCGGCTCAAAAGGCAATTTGCAGCCCGTTGTTGGAGGAGGGCAGTGTCGAGGGCGCGCGCGGTGTGTTGTTGAATATCACCGGCGGGCCCAACATGTCGTTGCACGAAATCGAGGAAGCGGCCACGATTATCCAGCAGACTGCTGATCCTGAAGCCAATATCATTGTCGGACAGGTGATCAACCCCGATATGGGCGACGACCTGGTCGTGACGGTGATTGCCACCGGATTTGAACGAGATGAGCAATCCGCTCCGGTTCACGTGGCTGCGGCTCGGACTTCTCGCAACGGGCAACAGGCGATGGCCGGCGCCAGCCAGACGATGGGAGAACGCTCGTATGCGGAGCGGCCTTTCAAAGATCTCGACCGCCCGACCTTCTTGCGGCGGATGGGGGACGGTAGAGAATCGATGGAGCGAACCGCGGCGGTCACAGAAGATGAATGGGATGTACCCACCTTTCTGCGCAAGCAGGTCGATTGAGCCGACAGGTCTGTAGGGATGAGTAGCCTCAGCGGAGTATGCCTATGAGTGCAGCGGTCATCACGGTTCCTGCCTTTGCGTCCGCACGCGACGGCGTTCGACATTTCTTTGGGACGCGCAGTCATGCAGACTCGCTGGCACTCGATGTAGGAGTGCCCGCTCGTCAGTCCGGGGCGCAGGGGCGCGGTTGGTTGCTGTCCGTCAAGCAAGTGCATGGGACCAATGCCTTGGTGCTGGATCGTCCCCTCACTACATCAGATCAGTTTCCCGGCGGGTGGGATGCCCTGGTGACTGATCAACCTGGCGTGACGGTGGCGGTGCGCACGGCGGATTGTGTTCCCGTGCTCGTGCATGACCCGCGCCAGCGTGTTGTCGCGTCGATTCATGCCGGTTGGCGGGGCGCTGTGGCCGGGATTGTTTCGAAGACCTTTGCGCTGATGGCAGACAGATTTGGATCGACAAGGTCGGATCTGCGAGTCAGTATTGGACCCTCGGCTGGTCCCTGCTGCTATGAAGTGGATGATCCGGTGCTCAGTCAGCTCCGAATGGGGCTGTCTGATTGGGAGTCGGTTGTGCATGACTATCGAGGACATAAGGCTCGGCTGGACCTCAAGGCCTTGATCCGTCGGCAAGTGGAAGGAGAGGGTGTGTCCGCACTCTCTATTTCCTCGGTCAATTTATGTACGATCTGTCACGATCAACTCTTCTATTCCTATCGACGAGAAGGCCGGGTGAACGGGACGATGGTCAGCGGGATCACTCTGCTCTCTCACCGATAGGAGCTAGCAGGATGCTGGAAAAATCCGCCAGCGGCGTTCTCGCTTCATTCCCAGGAACCGTGAAACGTGAGGCGTGAAACGTAGACGAGGGTCAATCGCAGAGCTGTGGCCTTGTTTGGGATAAGGCGCGTCTCTGGGCTAAGAGGCTGTCTTGGCAGACTCAGGGCGGGCGGGTGAAGTGGCCAGGGTTGGGAGAGTGAGAAGTCTGGCCTTTTGAGCATCCTGCGAGGTGATCTCCTGTTGTCCTTGACGTGCGGGCCATGGAAGGTTCACCGTGCCACAATAGTTTTTCCGCAGACTCCTGGTCTGGGTCCGCGCGCTGACATTTGCCAGGCGGTTTCGGTACAATAATTCCAAGTTTTCGAGAGACGGCGCTTCAGCTATGGCTGATTAGATGCGATGGATCTGCAGGCTGGAGGTTCGATTGGTGAGAACATTCGATTCGTTTTCAAGGAGATCCGGTGGAGAAGTGCGGCGTGCCTAATCCAACGATCACGAGCAAGATCGCGTTCATCGGAGGTGGCCAGATGGCCGAGGCCATGATCGGTGGTCTCCTCTCAGGGCAGGTCTGTTCTGCGGAGTCGATATGGGCGACAGATCCTGTTTCTGAGCGCCGTGATCGCTTAAAAGGTCAGTTCGGCATTCTGGTTGGTTCTGCCAATCGTGAAGCGGTTGCTTGGGCTGATGTGGTTGTCTTGGCGGTGAAGCCCCAGACGCTTCCCGTTGTGCTTCGTGAGCTTGGCCCGATCATGGTCCATGCCCTTGTGATTTCTATTGCCGCGGGGGTGCAGATTCGGACAATCGTGGAACAGCTTGCCGGGACGACGCGGGTCATTCGTGCGATGCCAAATGTTCCGGCATTGGTCCGAGAGGGTATGACCGCTTTGGCCTTGGGCAGTGCGGTGTCCGAAGATGATAGTCGCATGGCTCGTACGGTATTCGAAGCAGTCGGTCGAGTGGTGCTGGTTGAGGAACGATTGATGGATGCGGTGACCGGACTGAGTGGCAGTGGGCCGGCCTATGTATTTCAGGCCATTGAAGCGTTGGCGGATGGGGGGGTGATGATGGGTTTGCCGAGGCAGACCGCCGAACTCCTTGCCGCCCAGACGGTGCTTGGCGCGGCTCGCTTGGTGCTCGAATCAGGTGTACACCCCGCTCAACTGAAAGATCGGGTGGCGTCTCCTGGAGGTACCACCATCGCCGGGCTTCATCGGCTCGAACAGGGAGGATTTCGTGCTACATTAATGGCGGCGGTCGAAGCGGCGACCACGCGATCGAAAGAGTTGGGAAGCTGATGTTTGTCGCGGGGAATGTTCTTTCCGCGGTGGCGACCATTCTTGACTATGTGCTAGAGCTCTATATGTGGGTGATCATTGCTCGTGCTCTAATCTCGTGGGTCAACCCGGATCCATGGAACCCAATCGTCCAATTTCTCAATCGTGCGACCGAACCTGTCCTCTCTCCGATTCGACGGATGATCGGGGTGCGGATAGGGATGGATGTGTCGCCCATCGTCGTGATCCTGATCATTATCTTTCTGCAAAAGGCAGTTGTGCAGTCACTCAAGGAATTGGCCATGAGGATGAACTGAGATGACCATGGGGGATGCCATGAGAATTACACCACTCGATATCCAGCAAATGGTGTTTAAGGTCAACTTTCGAGGATACGATAAGGAAGAGGTCAATCGCTTCCTTGAAGAACTGGCTCAGACCGTCGAGTCGTTGAATCGAGACCATGCGATTCAGCAAGAAAAAATTATATTTCTAGAACAACAGCTTGCTGAGCTGAAGCGGACGGAAGCGACATTGTCGAGTACTCTTCTGTCTGCTCAATCGCTGGCAGAGGATGTGAAGCGGAATGCTCAACGGGAGGCGGATCTTGTCATAAAGGAGGCTGAACTGAAGGCCGGCGAGTTGATCCGTCAGGCTCGGGTCGAGCTGACCGATACGCAGCGCGACCTTTCGGCGCTTCAGAAACAGCGACTGCTCATGGTTGAACGGTTGCGCGCGTCATTGCGGATGTTCGAGCGTATGTTGGAAGTGGAAGAACAGGAAGCGTTCCATGACTCCGCGACCGCATCTGCGGAGAAGCTCGAAGGAGAATCGAGCCCGGCGTTGTGACGTGTTTGACTTGGTCGGTCCTCGTTCATTGATGTGGTTCCTGGTTTGCTTCGCGGCGCCCACCAGCAGACTTCCCCACGCATGACAGGTGTTTCGCCTATGGCTACCCATCACGTCATTCAGGCGGCACTGCAATCGGCCGTCGACGAGGGTGTCTTTCCCGGTGCTCAGTTGGCGGTGCGTCTGCGTGGAGAGCTGCAATGCATGATTGTAGCTGGGCGATTGTCGTCAGAGCCTCCAGGCCCTCCCGTACAACCCACCACTATTTATGACCTTGCCTCTCTCACGAAGCCGCTGGCGACGGGCACATCAGTCTTACTTCTGGCTCAACGCGCCAAGGTGGCTCTTGAGGATCCGGTGCAAGAGGTATTAGCCGAACTTGAAGGGACGCCGATCGGTCAGGCAACGGTGAGAGACCTCTTGGCCCATCGCTCGGGCTTGCCCGGATGGCGACCATTTTACGAGCGGCTTGACGCCGGAGGTGTTGTTCCTGAGCTCTCTGGCGGGAATCAGCCTGTTAAGCAACATGTACTGAAGATGGTTCGTGACGAACCATTAATTTATGTGCGGGGCGAGCGAAGCGTCTATAGCGACCTTGGATTCATGTTGCTAGGGTTTCTGGTTGAGCGTCTTAGTGGAATGCCGATGGATCTTTGGTGCGAAGAGGCAATTGTCCGACCGCTACGGGCTAACCCCATGATGTTTAGCCCCACGGTAGGGCGAACGCAATTAGATGTTGCACGCTCTACGATAGATGCTTCACTAATAGCCCCGACCGAACAGGACGAGTGGCGAAATCGACTGTTACGTGGGGAGGTGCACGATGAGAATGCCGCAGCGATGGGTGGTGTCGCGGGTCATGCAGGGCTATTCGGGACTGCTGAATCTGTACTGGCGGTTTCCGGAGCCTGGCTCTGCGGCTATCATGGAAGAGAGTCGATTTTGGAGGGGGAGCTTGTCAGGCAGTTTACGACCCGCCAAGAATCTGTCGCTCGACTGAGTTGGGCATTGGGATGGGACACTCCGTCTGCGCCGTCCTCATCGGGGTCCAGTTTTTCCGAGCGGTCGTTCGGGCATCTTGGCTACACAGGTACGTCGGTGTGGATTGATCCGCTGTGCGAATTGGAGGTGGTGCTGCTATCAAACCGGGTACATCCGAGCCGAAGGAATGAGAAAATTAAGGCCTTCCGCCCTTATATTCATGACCTAGTCTACCGGGAGTTTGTGTCTGTGTAAGGGGCAGGGCTATGCGAAATCCTGGTAATCGACCCAGGTCTCTTTTTCGGCGAGATACTTGGTGCCTTTGAAATTGGCGCGAGTTCTTATTCTGCTGAAGCCGAATTTTTGCATCGCTTCGATGAGTTCTTGTACCGCGGCAGCTATGGTTGGATGCGAGTGCCCTTCGACCATCAGGGCTTCATACATGACCTTAGCTGCGTAGCCAGAGGTGGTTCGATTGACGAGGATCATGCGATTGAAATACCGATCACTCGGGTCGACTCCTTCAACCTGGTGCTTTTCAACCAGTCCTTCTTTTTTGAAAAGCAGCGGAAGCGAACTCATCACGATCTCCATGACATACAAATGAAATAGTTCAGCGCCACAATTATTATAGGGCGAGGCCGCGTTGACTGCAAGCCGTGACTGCAAGCCGTTGACAACAGTGTAACGCCCTCCTATCATCTCCCCCCGCTGCCGTAAGCCGCTGTGCTTTGGAAGATTATGAATATCCCCAACAGCTTGACCATCCTTCGTATTATCCTGATTCCCTGCTACATTGGGTTACTCGTCTACGGCAGATTTGGTCAAGCGCTCATCGTTCTTCTTGTGGCAGGACTCACTGATGCGCTTGATGGGCTGATCGCCCGTGTGACGAATCAGCATACCCGGCTTGGGGCCGTGTTGGACCCTCTAGCCGATAAGTTGCTTCTCACCTCCGGGTTCATCACGCTCTCGATAATTCATTTGGTTCCGTTGTGGGTCACCATCCTCGTGGTCAGCCGGGACGTGATACTGCTGCTGGGAACGGCTGTCGCGCACTTCACAGAATCTCGCGTTGATCTTACCCCAACTTTCTTGGGCAAGGGCACCACGTTTCTCCAGCTGGCCTATGTCGTAATGGTCATACTCCTAAGCTCCCGTCACATCGATCTTACCCTCATACTACCTCTTTTGTTTGGCATGATCTCCTTCACGATACTGTCCGGGTTGCATTATCTCTACCGAGGTTTTCGGTGCACGAATGCGATCAGCAGCTAAGGCCCTATATTGCTTGAGCCTGAGTGCCTCGTCGCCTGCGCAGAGATTCTGCATTTGTTTGACAGGTTTTGGGGTGGCCAGTAGACTCGCCTGGTAGGTATTCCCCTCAGTCTACAACCGGCCAGGGCAATGGCCACATCGAAGGGTGAGTGTTGCGTATGGCTACCTTTGCGTATGTTGGGAGAACCAGATCAGGTGCCGTCAAGAAGGGCGAGCTGAGCGCAAAAACCCGAGATGAGGCGGTGGATCAACTCCGCAAGCAAAGCGTCGTCGTTACGAGCCTTGAAGAAAAGAAAAGTGGTGCAGGCGGATTCAAGATTAGTTTGGGGTCTGGTCTTACCGATAAAGACTTGGTTGTCTTTACACGCCAATTCGGCACGATGATTAATGCGGGTTTGCCCTTAGTGCAGTGTCTCGAAATCCTCTCAACCCAGTCTGAGAATAAGGTGCTGCGGGAAACCATCGGGGAAGTGAAGATTCAGGTGGAGGCAGGATCGACCTTTTCGGATGCCTTACGTCGCCACCCAAAAGTCTTCGACGATCTATACACCAATCTGGTGCATGCGGGTGAGGTGGGTGGCTTGCTCGATACGATCTTGACGCGTCTCGCCAAATACATTGAAAAAGCAATGAAACTCAAAGGACAGATCAAGTCCGCCATGGTCTATCCTGCCACGATCATGGGAGTTGCCGTTGCTGTGATCACTATTCTCATGCTGTTTGTCATTCCAATCTTTGCAAAGATGTTTCTTGAACTTTCAGGCGGGAAAGTTGCGTTGCCAGGCCCCACACAAATAGTCATCGACACCAGTAACTTCTTTATCGCGTACTGGTATGTCATTCTCGGGGGTATTGTGGGAGCCATTTTTGGTATTAAAAAATACCGCGGGACCGTTCAAGGACGGATGGTTATTGATAAGTTGCTTCTCAGGTTACCAGTGGTTGGGGACTTAATCAGAAAAGCTTCGGTTGCCAAGTTTACGCGTACACTCGGGACATTGCTTTCCAGCGGAGTTCCATTACTCGATGGAATGACCATCTGTGCAAAAACTTCGGGCAATAAGGTTATTGAAGAAACGTTGATCAATGCTCGCCTCAGTATCAGTGGCGGAAAGACGATCGCCGATCCCTTGGCAGCTAGCGGGGTTTTTCCAAAGATGGTGACGCACATGATCGCCGTCGGTGAGTCAACTGGCGCGTTGGACGCGATGTTAGGGAAAATTGCAGACTTTTACGAAGACGAAGTTGATCAGGCAGTTGCCTCGTTGACGGCTCTGCTTGAGCCGATGATGATGGTGTTTCTGGGGATTGTGATTGGGTTTATCGTGATTGCGATGTATCTCCCGATCTTCAAAATGGCGTCTGCGATCGGATAGCAGACGGTGTTCAGGCCCCTCTCACAGGGCTGGCCTATTTTCCAGCCTGAAAGCTCTAAGTCCCCTTTCTGGCCAAACCACTTGGCGCTCGGTCAGGTGTTCGATAGCACGGTTTCAGGCCTCAAATTCGAGGAGAATGAACAAGGAATATCTTTTTTCATGCTCCGCCGATCTCCTTCTCGTCCAGCGGTTTTCCGATCATGAATGATATGCGCTCAAGGCTGTATTGGATTATGGGGCTTCGGATGGCCCTCGTGACCCTGATACTCGGCCTGTCTCTCACATTTCAGGCTGCGAAGGGCGGGTGGGTCGAAACATTCTACGCTCTGATTATTGTCACCTATATCCTGACGATCCCCTCCGTCCTTCTACTCCGCGTGTTCACCTCACCGATGGCGCTCACGATATTTTTTTGGGTGCAGGTAGGGATCGACTTTCTTCTTGAAACGGTGTTGGTTGCCAGAACAGGAGGGATCGAGAGCCCATTCGCGGTGCTGTATGTTATGACGGTGGCGATGGCCAGTCTTGTTCCCCGTCGGCGAGTGGGGCTTCTTACCGCCTGTTTCTCCATTATTATGTTCGGGCTCTTAACGAACATTCAATTACATAGTCTGATTGAGGAGTGGGGGTGGCTGCCGCCGAGTCGGCTGACCGTGCCTGAAACATTCCAAACGTTCGGCGTCTATGCCCTCGCCCTTCTTGTCGTTGGGATCCTGGGCGGAACCTTAGCTGAACAGCTTCAACAGGCTGATCAGACGTTGCGCGAGAAGGAACGGGGACTGACTCGCCTTCAAGCTTTCCATGAGAATATCATCCACAGCATCAGCAGCGGCGTATTTACGGCAGATGCCTTGGGGGGTATCACGTCGTTCAACCCGGCGGCACAGGAAGCAACCGGGTATACGATCGCTCACGTGGTCGGACGTCCATGGCGCGAAGTCTTCAACTGGCACCCTAACCAGGAATCAGACGAGCAGCTCGGCGGTGCCGTGTCGACGACGACGCGATTCGAAGTGGAATGTAAGCGAGCTGACGGCAATCGTCTGATTCTTGGTATGACACTTTCCCCATTGCATGAGCAGGGGAAACGGACAGGCTTGGTTGGTGTATTCAAAGATCTAACACAAATTCGGGATCTCGAAGAGGAGATGCGGCGCAAGGATTGGCTGGCGAGTTTGGGTGAGATGTCTGCTGGGATGGCCCATGAGATTCGGAACCCACTTGGCGCGTTGGCTGGCGCGATGCAAATGCTTCGAAAAGATGCCATGGAAGACGAAACCGATCGCCGGTTGATGGACATTGCAATTCGAGAGGCCACACGGCTCGACAATATTATTACCGAATTCCTTCAATATGCACGTCCGCCGGCGCTCAATCTCACAGAACGTGATCTCAACAAAGTACTTGCTGAGACGCTCGATCTCGTTCAACATGAAGCGCGAACGCGTACCAAGATCAAAATTGTCACGTCCCTGGCAACCGGGGCGCTCACGGCCCTGGTCGATCAAGATCAGCTCAGGCAGGTCTTGTGGAATATGGCGACGAATGCGTTTGACGCAATGCCGGAGGGAGGACAGTTGACGATTTCAACGAATTGCCGCCACGTTGATGCCGGCGGCCGCAAAGGCGATGTCATCGAAATTGCGTTTCAAGACACTGGGGAAGGTATTCCGAAGCAGAACTTCGACAAGATATTTCTTCCATTTTTCACGACAAAGAAAGAAGGGTCTGGGTTAGGTCTCGCAGCGGTGCATCGCATTGTCGATCTGCACGGGGGGTGGATTAAGGTCGAAAGTCAGGAGCGTCAAGGCTCGCGGTTTGTCGTATGTATGCCGCGCTCAGGGGATGCCGGAGTGCGGTTGTGGCATGAGGGACGGACGCCGTGGAAAAGATCCTAGTTGTCGATGATGAGAGGGGGCTGCGAGAAGTCTTGAGCATCATGCTCAAACGCGCGGGTTACGCCGTGACCGAAGCATCGGATGGCGAAGAAGCCATTGGTCATATAAGCAAGGAAATCTTCGATCTCGTCATCACCGACCTCCGCATGCCGAAAGCCGATGGCATGGCAGTCCTGAAGGCGGTGAAGTCTTCTTCTCCTGAAACCGTAGTCCTCGTCATTACGGCGTTTGCGACCGCGGACTCGGCGGTCGATGCGATGAAACAGGGCGCATACGACTACCTGACCAAACCGTTCCAGGTCGATGAAGTCCAGTTGATCATTCGCAACGCCTTGGAAAAACGGCGTCTCTCGGCGGAAAATATTTTATTAAAGCGCGAGATGGCGAGCCAGTCGTCGTTTGCGCAGATTGTCGGCCAAAGCGAGGGCATGCAAAAGGTGTTCGACGTAGTGCGCAAAGTCGCGGATGCCAAGAGCAATGTGTTGATTTGTGGGGAGAGTGGAACGGGAAAAGAGTTGGTGGCGCGCGCGATTCACTATAATAGTGTCCGGAGCACGATGCCGTTTGTGGCGGTGAATTGCAGCGCGGTGCCGGAAACGTTGCTCGAAAGTGAACTCTTTGGGCACATGAAGGGATCCTTTACCGGCGCGATGGCCAATAAGGCGGGGTTGTTTGAAGTCGCCAACGGAGGTACGATCTTTTTGGATGAAATCGGCGATACGACCCCAACGATTCAAGTCAAGCTGTTGCGCGTCATTCAGGAACGAGAGTTCCGGCGTGTAGGCGGTAACCAGGATGTCAAGGTCGATGTGCGCATTGTGGCCGCGACCAATAAGGATCTTGAGAAAGCTGTGGCCGACGGCTCGTTTCGCGAAGATTTGTACTATCGCTTAGACGTGATTCCGATTCGGCTCCCACCGTTGCGGCTTCGAACAGGAGACATCCCACTTCTCGTCAAACATTTTCTCGAAAAGTTTTCACAGGAAAGCGGCAAGCCTGTTCCCGTATTGACACCAGAGGCGATGCATGTGTTGCTAGGCCATGAGTGGCGTGGCAATGTACGCGAACTTGAGAACTTGATTGAGCGCGTGGTGACGTTTTCTGTCGGTGCGCCTATTTCGGATGAGGATATTCGTGGCTGGCTTCATCGAGTCGTGACCCCTCAGCAGCAGGGCGTGCCCACCGATTTGCCAGAAGACGGGTTGGATTTGGAAGCGCTGATCGACGGCATTGAAAAAGATTTGCTCTTGAAGGCCCTTGAACGGACCATGTGGGTGAAGAAAAAGGCCGCCAGGCTTCTCAAGCTCAACACGCGATCCTTTCGCTATCGACTAGAGAAGTATGCCATCAAGGGGGGCCGTGATTAATCCGCAGCCGAGTCCCTCCGAGATCACCGTCTTCGCTCCCGCCAAAATCAACCTGATTCTTCGTATCCTCAACCGCCGCCCAGACGGATTCCATAATCTCTGGTCGATCATGCAGACGGTTGCTCTCGAAGATGAGGTGCAGATCAGGTTGCGTCCTGAGCGACAGGGTATTCAGCTGAGATGTGATGCGACGCAGCTGGCTGCAGACCAGAGTAACCTCGTCTATCGTGCCGCCATCGAGGTATTGGCGCGAGCCCAGCAATCGATCGGTCTCGACATTGACCTGCGTAAGCGCATTCCGATGGGAGCCGGTCTCGGTGGCGGAAGCAGCGATGCCGCAGCTACCATCATAGGGTTGAACTATTTGTTACGGCTGGAGTGGTCCCCGGCGCAGATGGCTGATGCTGGGCAATCGTTAGGTAGTGATGTGCCATTTTTTCTCTTTGCCCCCTCAGCGTTTGTGGCGGGTCGTGGGGAAACGGTTCGTCCGGTCGTCGTTGAAGGGGCGCGCTGGATCGTGCTCGTCAACCCGGGGTTTGGGGTCAATACCAAATGGGCCTATCAAGAATTGGCTGCGACCAGGACTGCTGTTATACCGCTGTCGTTGGTTCAGCAAGAACTCGACCGGCAATCTGGAGTGAGCTGGGTTCAATTGATTGATGCGGCAGAGAATGATTTCGAAGTGCCGGTCTTCGCCACGCATGGCAAGCTTCGGGAGATTAAAAAAAACTTGCAGGCTTACGGAGCGGAGATTGCGCTGCTCTCCGGAAGTGGGGCAACGGTGTTTGGGGTGTTCGCAGACGAGGCGCGCGCGCGTTTGGCCCAGGCCCAGTTTGTGAGTGAGAATTTGATGAATGTTATTGTCGTGCCCACCTGTTCTGGCCCACTTGGCTGGCGGTATGAACGTTCCCGATAAGCCGTGGCTCGGTTGACAACTCCCCGTAAGTTCCGTTACAGTCTCACCCCTTAACTGGCTTCCTCAACAGCGCGTAGCGAATAGCGGTAGGCGGGTTGTGACTTCGCCCACCGACGCCCGCCGTCGAGACGAACCCTTTACGAAATCAGAACGTGACGCGGTTTGCATCAAGAGACCCTCTGAGGAATCGATGAGCGGAGAGTTACAGATATTCTCTGGCAACGCGAATCCGGCCCTGGCCCATGAGATTTGCGCCTACCTTGGGACCAAGCTCGGCGAGGCCACCGTTGGGTCGTTCAGTGACGGCGAAGTTCGCGTCAAGATCGAGGAAAACGTTCGTGGCGGCGACGTGTTCGTCGTGCAGTCGAGTTGCCAGCCGGTTAACGACTCTCTGATGGAGTTGTTGATTATAATTGATGCGCTCAAACGATCCTCCGCAAATCGCATTACCGCGGTCATCCCGTATTTTGGCTATGCTCGCCAGGATCGTAAGGATCAGCCTCGTGTGCCGATCTCAGCGAAACTCGTGGCCGATCTCATCAGCACCGCCGGTACCGATCGGGTACTGACGATGGACCTCCATGCGGGACAGATTCAGGGGTTCTTCAATCTTCCGGTGGACCACCTCTATGCATTGCCGGTATTGTTGGATTACATTACAAAGAAGAAGGTAAGTGACCTGGTGGTCGTCTCGCCGGACGCCGGTGGGGTCGAGCGAGCTCGTGCTTTTGCAAAACGGCTCGAAGCGAGCCTGGCGATTATCGACAAGCGCCGTGAAGGACCGAATCAGACGCAGATTATGAACATCATCGGCGACGTCGCAGGCAAAAGCGCACTGTTACTGGACGACATGATCGACACGGCCGGCACCATCGTGAAGGGGGCGCAGGCCTGTATGGATCGCGGGGCCCGGGAAGTGTGGACTGCCTGTACCCACGCGGTGCTCACCGGGCCGGCATTGGAACGGATCCAGCAATCCTGCCTGAAGCAAGTGATCGTGACCAATTCGATTCCATTACGGGGCAAAGAGCAGGTTTGTCCGAAGTTACATCAATTATCGGTCGCGCCACTATTAGGTGAGGCGATTAGGCGAATCCATGAAGATGAGTCGGTGAGTTCATTATTTGCCTAGCAGGTTGCGGAAAAATCATTGTGGCACGGTGGGAATTCGCTGGTTCGCACGACTAGGACAATAGGAGAACCGCTCGCAGGATGCTCAAAAAGGCCGTCCAGCAAGGCCGCAGCGAGTGAAGAGGCGAGGCGTACGCTTCGGTATGTTGAGCCCCTAAGCGACGCGAGAACGCCGCTGGCGGACTTTTTCAGCATCCTGCTAACTTGAGACCGAGGTATTGAAAGACCAGTAAGAAGGGGACGGAGGCTTATCATGAAGTTCGATCTAGCAGTCACAGTAAGGGACAAAACAGGAAAGGGTGCGGCGCGTCAGCTTCGGCGAGAGGGGAAGATTCCTGGTGTTTTGTATGGCCAGGGTGAGTGCCTGCTCTTGACGATTGAACCCGATAGCCTGGTCAAGATTTTGAAAGCACAAGCGGGGGGAGCCGCGCTCGTGTCTCTTACGCTGACCGGGGCAAAGTCGAAACCGAGCCGCACTGCGTTTTGCGAGATTTCCAGGTCGATCCGGTCGAAGGGCATGTGCTGCATGCGGATTTGTTTGAAATCTCGATGGACAAGCCGATTCGCGTGAAGGTGCCCCTGCATTTGACCGGTGGTATACCTGTCGGCGTCAAAGAAGGCGGCATCCTCCACCATAATATGCGTGAGTTGCATATCGAGTGTCTGCCGGCTGCGTTGCCAGACTTTATCGAAGTTGATGCTTCTGGGCTTGCCATTGCACAAGGTCTCCATTTGAAAGACTTGGCCGCACGCGAAGGGGTCCGCTATCTGGACGACCCTGAGCAGATGGTTGTGAGTGTGGCTGCGCCAATGACGGAAGCCAAGCTTGAATCGCTCCTCGCAAGTGGTGCAGCCGCACCAGAGGGCGCGAAAGAGCCTGAGGTGGCCGCGAAGGGCAAAGTGGCAGGTGAAGGCGTTGAGGGTGGTGAACCGGCGAAAGCCGGTGCTGCAGCGGCTGCTCCTGATGCGAAAGGCGGCGAGAAGAAAGGCGCTGCTGCGCCAAAAACTGAGAAGAAAGAAGCCGAAAAGAAGAAGTAACGTTGCGCCTCATCGTAGGGCTGGGCAATCCTGGCGCGGCCTATGCCCAAACCCGCCACAACGTCGGCATGTGGGCCATCGAGCGGGCCGCGGCTCGGTGGTCCATCCGTCTCGCCAAGCGCGGCATGACTCATCGTGGATCGGGGCGACTCGGGTCGGAACTCCTCGAACTCGCCGGCACCCTCGATTGGATGAACATCACCGGTCCTCCGCTCAAAGGCCTCCTGCGTGAGTATTCGCTGACCGCCGACGACCTGATTCTCATCCATGACGATCTCGATCTCGAGCTGGGGCGTCTCAGGATCAAGCAAGCCGGTGGGCATGGGGGACATAACGGGATCAAATCGGTCATCGACGCGATCGGGACACCCCAATTTGTGCGAGTCAAGATCGGAATCGGTCGGCCAGCACCGCGTCAGGATTCGGCCGACTATGTGTTGCAGGCGTTCACGAGAGAAGAGATCGAGGTGTTGAATCCCTGTCTCGATCGTGCCGTCGATGCGTTGGAATGTGTGATTCATCGAGGAGTAATAGTGGCAATGAACGAGTTCAATGTGCGGGAGCGGGAGACGCCGGAAGAGGAATAAGTGCTGAGTGCTGAGACGAAAGAGCCTCCGAGCCTATTCTCAGCACTCAGCACTTTGGACTCAGCACTGAGGTAATCAATGGGTTTATGTTGCGGCATGATCGGACTCCCGAACGTGGGGAAGACTACCGTCTTCAATGCGCTCACAGGCAGTGGCGCGTTGGCGGCTAATTATCCCTTTGCGACTGTCGATCCCAATACCGGCATTGTCCTGGTGCCGGATCCGCGACTCGGAGTCCTCACCGACCTCTTCAAGTCGAAGAAGACGACTTATAGCACGCTAGAGGTGCGCGATATTGCCGGACTGGTAGAAGGGGCGAGCAAGGGTGAAGGCCTCGGCAATCAGTTTCTTGGGCACATCCGAGAAGTCGATGCGCTGCTCCATGTCGTTCGCTGCTTTCAAGGAACGGATATCGTGCACGTCAGCGGAGCGGTGAACCCTCTCCGAGACATCGGCATCATTGAAACCGAGTTGCTGTTGGCTGACCTCGACACGCTCGATCGGCGGAAACAGAAGACAGAAAAGAAGGTTCGAGCCGGCGATAAAAAAGCTGTGTTTGAAATGGCCTTTATCGACAAACTGATTGGATTGCTCGATAAGGGCGAATGGTTGGGCAACCTGACCTACAGTCCCGAAGAGCGCGTGGTGCTCGATGAATGTCAATTGCTGGCAGCGAAACCGGTGCTCTTCGTGGCCAATGTATCGGAACAGGCCAGCGCCGATGAAGCGATGGTGAAGGCCGTTTGCGAGTTTGCCGACAAACGCGGCGCGCGCGTCGTCACGATCTGCGGCCAACTCGAAGCGGAACTCTCCACGTTACCTGAATCCGAACGAACCGACTTTTTGAAAGAGATGGGGCTCACGGAATCAGGTCTTGTACGGCTGACCCGCGAAGCCTACACATTGCTGAACATCGTGACTTTCTTTACGGCTGGAGAAATCGAATCCCGAGCCTGGCCGATTCCGAAAAACACGAAGGCGCCGCAAGCAGCAGGAAAGATTCACTCCGACATGGAGCGCGGATTTATCCGTGCAGAGGTCTATCACTACGATGATCTGATGGCCTGCGGGTCAGAGGCGAAGGTGAAGGAGAAGGGGTTGTTTCGCCTCGAAGGTAAAGACTACGTGATTAAAGAAGCGGATATCGTCTACTTCCGCTTCAACGTGTAACAGGCTGCTGAAAGAGGCGGCTCACTGCGTTCTCAGTCTCCCGTCTCCTTGCGACGTACCACAAGGGTACGCCTCAGTCTCCGCGCTCCACTCCGAGAGGTGAGGAGCGACGAGCCCAGGCACACGCTCCTCTGCGATTAGCGAGCCGATTCGTTGACAGCCAGAGTTTCGCTGTGATACCGTCCACCGTTCTTTGAGCCTCATATAGAGGCGCCTACACCTTGCTCCGGGCTAGTCTCGGGGCCTTTGTCCAGGAGGATTGCTGCATGGAGCTCTACGAGTCTCTGTTCATTATTCGTGCGTCCGTCTCCGACCAGGAGACCACTGCCTTGATTGAGAAGATGAAGGCGGTGGCGGAGAAGACCGGCGCGCAGTTCATCAAGTCAGAAAATTGGGGCAAGAAGAAACTTGCCTACGAGGTGAAGCGGGAGCGGAAGGGCACGTACGCCTACTTCTACTTCAGAGCGCCCAACATCACGGTGGGTGAATTAGAGCGCTCCTATCGGCTGGAAGATACGATCATCAAGTTTTTGACCGTCCACCTCAAAAAAGAACTAGTGCCGCCACGGCCGCTCGAGGCGTCATCGGAGGAATTTGCCGGTGGCCGGATTTAATAAAGTCGTTCTCCTCGGGAACCTCACACGGAATCCTGAGCTGCGGTATACGCCGAACGGGACCCCGGTGGCCAGTTTGGGCCTCGCGGTCAGTCGGCGATACAAGCAGGGCGATGAATTGAAAGAAGAAGTCTGCTTTGTCGACATTGTCGTCTTCGGCAAGCAGGCGGAACATTGCGGACAGTATCTCAGCAAGGGGAACGGAATCATCGTCGATGGGCGGTTGCAGCAGCGCCGATGGGAAACGGAAGACGGCCAGAAGCGCAGCAAGCACGAGGTGGTGGCCCAAACGGTGACGTTCATGCCGAAACGCCAGGATGGCGGTGGCGGGGGTGTCGGGACTGAGGCTCCTGTGCACGATGATGCCGGGTATGAATCCGACGAGCACGTCTAACAAATAGGGAGACGGTTTATGGAGCGTGAACAACAAGGTGGAGATCGAGACGGCGGCGGTGGAGGACGGTTTTTTCAACGCAGACGGCCTTGCAGGTTTTGTATCGACAAAGGGTCGATCGATTTCAAAGATGTTGGGCTGTTGAGAAACTTTTTAACTGAGCGGGGTCGGATTGTCCCGCGGCGCATCTCCGGCAATTGCATGAGGCATCAGCGTGAATTGACGGCCGCCGTCAAGCGAGCTCGGCACATCGCACTCATCAGCTTTGCGGAAGAGCGATAACTGGTCACGTTGGGGATGGGAATGCAGGTAGGTGCCACGATGGAACTGCTCAGACCGCTGCTGGCCGACATCACTATTGATGGGCTCTCGCTGGTTGGCGAAGTGACGGCTGAGGAACTCGACCTTACCGAGGATGACGTTGTGGTCCTAGGTCCGTTGGCGGTGAGTCTGGACCTGACTAAGATTGAAGGGCTGGTTGCCGTGACCGGTGTGCTGGAAGGCACGATTGTCCGTGAATGTGTGCGGTGCTTGACGGAGTTTGAGGATCCGCTGGCTTTTTCCGTACGGGCGGCCTTTATTCCTGAGCCTAAGCCAGCGCCGCGTCATCCGAAGCGAGTCGACCATCGCAAGACGCGTGCGGAGGTGGTGGAGGCCGAACCAGAAGAGGAGCCCGACGATCAATATCACTATCAGGGTAATCAGTTGGAACTGGCTCCTATGCTGCGTGAACATGTGATCCTATCTGCGCCGATGCAGCCGCTCTGTAGTGACGATTGCTTGGGGCTCTGTGCGCGATGTGGGAACAATTTGAATGAGGGATCTTGTCAGTGTGCCGTGGAACCACCGATTCCGACATTTCGGGTGGTCCAGAGCATGAAACGCAAGACCGGCGGATCGTCAGCATCGTAGCGTGACCGCCTGTTATCGAAAGTAAGAAGGAGTTGCCATGCCAAATCCGAAACATAAACATTCACGGGAACGACGCGACAAGCGGCGCACACAAAAATTGCGCATCACCCCGCCAGGCATGTCCGTCTGTCCGCAGTGCCACGAGATCAAGCTGCCGCATTACACCTGTTTGAATTGCGGAACATACAAGGGCAAGGCGGTTATCCAGGTCGAAGAATCCTAGCAGGCTGTTGAAAAAGTCCGCCAGCGGCGTTCTCACGTTGCTCAGAGACTCCACGTACGGGACGGAGTACGCGTCGCCTCTTCGTTCGTTGCGGCCTTGCCGGACGGCCTTTTTGAACAGCCTGCTCGGCTGGCTCGTGATGGGGCCGTTGCGCCGTGCTTGTTGGGCTCGGTGGTTTCATGGATCACGACGTGATGAGATCGGTTTGCCTGTTGCGTCGATCAGTTCACTGAACTAAAATCCTACCGCATGTAGCGTGGTGACGGCTGCTCTTCTTTCGTGACCGCGTGACACGTCATCAGTCGGTGAATACTCAACCTCTATGAAGATTGCGCTTGATGTCATGGGCGGTGACCATGGGCCGGCCCCAGCCATTGAGGGGGCTCTCCAGGCCGCCCAGGAATGTGATGTTGAAGTGCTTCTGGTTGGTGACGAAGCTACGCTCACGGCGGAATGTCGCCGTCTCGGCTGCACGGACCCCCGCCTGTCTATTCGGCACGCTTCGCAGGTCGTCGAGATGCACGAGTCGCCGGCTACCGTCGCCCGGAAGAAGCGGGATTCTTCAATCTGGGTTGCCACTGAATTGGTCAAGAGCGGTGAGGCGAGCGCTGTAGTCAGTCCCGGGAATACCGGCGCCAGCATGGTGGCATCGTTTTTTGTGCTCGGGCTGACGAAGGGTGTCGAGCGTCCGGCAATCGCAACAAGCTTGCCCACGCTGACCGGTACGGCGATTATGTTGGATGTGGGGGCGAACGTGGACTGTACGGCTCAGCATCTGGCCCAATTTGCCATCATGGGGAATGAGTATGGCAAATATCTTTTTGGGAAGCCCAACCCACGTGTTGGGCTGCTGAGTATCGGGGAAGAAGACGGCAAAGGGAATGAGGTTACGAAGGAGGCGTTCAAGCTTCTCAAAGCCAGCCCGATTAACTTCATCGGTAATATCGAAGGTCGTGATGTGTATAGTGGGAGCGCTGATGTCGTGGTGTGCGATGGTTTCATCGGGAACGTCGCGCTGAAGATTTCCGAGGGAGTCGCAGATACGATCAAGAAATTGCTGGTGAAGGAAATCTCCGGATCCTTCTTCGGCCGTTTGGCCTACCCGCTCATTGCCAAGCCGCTGCTGAACTTAAAGAAGCGAATCGATTACGCGGAATTCGGCGGAGCGCCGCTTCTGGGTGTCAACGGCATTACGATGATTTGCCATGGCCGTTCGTCTGCCAAGGCGATCAAGAATGCCATTCGCCGGGCGAAGGGGTTGGCAGAGAGTCGAGTCGATGAGCTGATTCGACGCGACATTGAAGAAAGTGTCTCGCAGTCCAAGCCCATCGAGGATTTGCCGGCATGAAGGCCCGCATTGCAGGGACCGGATCGTACGTGCCGGCCAAGGTGCTGACCAATGCCGACCTCGAACAGATGGTGGCGACCTCGGACGAATGGATTGTTGAACGGACCGGTATCCGTGAGCGGCATGTGGCCGGTCCCGGTGAAGCCTGCTCCGATCTGGCAGTCAAGGCGGCAGAACGGGCTCTGGCGGCTGCGGGGGTGAGTGCGGCCGATCTTGACCTGATTCTGTTGGCTACCTGCACCGGGGATTACCCGATTCCTGCCACCGCCTGTCTGATTCAACATCAGCTGGGGGCGACGCGTGCAGCGGCCTGTGATCTGTCGGCTGCCTGTTGCGGGTTCGTCTACGCGTTATCGGTGGCGGATGCCTATGTGAAAACCGGCATGCGCCATGTATTGATTATCGGGTCGGAAGTGATGTCGGCGATTACCGACTGGACCGATCGCAACACCTGTATTTTGTTCGGCGATGGGGCTGGAGCGGCGTTGATCAGTGCCAGTGAGAACCACCGCGGCATCCTGTCTACGCATCTTCGTTCCGATGGCGCACTCTGTGATTTGATTGCGGTGCCAGGAGGAGGATCGCGTCTGCCGCCCTCTGAAAAGGTCGTGGTGGAACGGATGCAGTACATCAAGATGAAGGGGAACGAGACCTTTAAGGTGGCGGTTCGCAGCTTGGAAGAGGTCGCGCGGGAGACCTTGGCTGCGAATCATCTCCGTGTTGAGGATCTCGACCTGTATGTGCCGCACCAAGCGAATATGCGTATTCTCAAGGCCGTGGCCGAGCGTCTCGGGCTTCCGCTGGAGAAAGTGATGCTGAATCTCGATCGGTATGGCAACACATCAGCGGCCTCGATTCCTATTGCCTTGGATGAAGCTATTCAGCAGGGGCGAATTAAAGAAGGAAGTCTTGTCATGCTAGGTGCGTTTGGTGCGGGACTCACATGGGCATCGGCACTTATCAGGTGGTAGCAGGAGAAGTAATCAGCATTCAGCTCAAAGGATTGGCTGATAGCTGAGGGCTGACAGCGTCAAACAAACTTTTCCCGTTGACATTCAAGGGAAATTCGACGATATCTAACCCCGCTGAGACGGTGCGGCACGTTCGTTCCAGCTTATATTACGATGATGAGTATAGCCAGCAGCCTCGCGCAATCGCTCCAGTAGTATGACGACGCTCCAACCAACAAGGTCATCTGGAATTGGATTGGTCTTCCCTGGCCAGGGGTCTCAGTCGGTCGGGATGGGGAGAGCGTTGGCTGAAGCCTATCCAGGTATCAGGGGGCTCTACGAAGAGGCCTCGTCGGTGTTGGGGTATGACATCGCTGCGCTATGTTTTGATGGGCCGGCGGAGCAATTGAATCTCACGGAATATACTCAGCCGGCATTGTTGGTGAGCAGCCTTGCCGCACTCTATGCGTTCAAACCGTTTGGCGTTGTGCCGATCGCAGTGGCCGGTCATAGCCTGGGTGAGTACTCGGCTCTTGTTGCCGCTGAGGGAATGACTTATCGTGAGGCGGTGGCGGTCGTGCAGAAGCGAGGTCGCTATATGACCGAAGCCGTCCCGCCTGGGACAGGCCTTGTCGCTGCGTTACTCGGCCTCACGGTCGATGTCGTGAAAGAGGTGTGCCGGGATGCCTCATCTGTGGGGATCGTGGCTGCGGCAAATTTCAACTCACCCGGTCAGATTGTCATTGCCGGGGAAAAAGCTGCAGTGGAACGGGCCATTGAACTGGCGAAGGCCAAGGGATGTAAGAGGGCGATTCCACTTCCCGTGAGTGTGCCGGTGCATACGCCGCTGATGCAAAAAGCTGCCGATCGACTTGCCGGAGATTTGGCTGCGATTACCTGGTCCGATCTCAAAATGCCGCTGATTAATAATGCCGAAGCAAAAGCCATCACGAAGGCGAGCGACATTCAAGCATCGCTGGTACGACAACTTCCTTCATCGGTACTCTGGGAAGATTCGGTGAAAGCCATGGCTGCGATGGGTGTGACGACATTCGTCGAGGTTGGGCCCGGAGTAGTGCTAAGCGGCTTGATCAAGCGGATTCTGCCGGATGCGGCGACTATGAATGTCAATGATCCTAAGTCGCTCGATGCGACCCGTGCTGCGTTCAGTGCGTGAAGGGATGTGAGGAGCGAGCGGATGTCACTCCATGGTAAGGTTGCGATTGTCACAGGGGCGGCGCAAGGGATCGGCCGGGCCATTGCCGAGTCATTGGCGCAAGCTGGGGCCGATATTGTGGTCGCCGATCTTGATCCGAGCCGGTCGAAGGATACGGTTGCGGCGGTGGAGCAGTTGGGCCGCAAGGCGCTGAACGTCAAAGTGAATGTGGCTGATGCTGCCGATACCAAAACAATGGTCGACCAGGTACTCAAGGAGTGGGGGAAGGTTGATATTCTGGTGAACAATGCCGGGATTACACGAGACGGGCTGTTGTTGCGGATGAAGGAAGAAGACTGGAATCTGGTGTTGCAAGTCAATTTGAACGGAACCTTCAACTGTACGAAGGCGGTCTTGCTCCCGATGACCAAACAGCGCTATGGTCGTATCGTCAACATTGCGTCGATCGTCGGGGTGATGGGGAATGTGGGTCAGGCCAATTATGCGGCGTCTAAGGCGGCGGTGATCGGGTTGACAAAGACGGTGGCACGGGAATATGCGAGCCGCTCAGTGACGGTGAACGCGGTCGCGCCAGGATTCATCGATACTGCCATGACGCAGGGGTTGCCGACGGAGGTGAAAGAGACGCTTCAGAAGCAAATTCCATTGGGAAGGCTGGGCACACCGGCCGATATTGCGTCGGCAGTGCGGTTTCTAGTATCGGACGAGGCAGCCTACATCACTGGGCACGTGTTGCACGTGAACGGGGGGATGTTGATGCCCTGAGATTGAGCGGACAGAACATTGTATGATGCTGCGGCGTCAGGCTCGCAGCAACAAGGAGGGTCTAGGATGGGGAAGGAGGCGGGAAAATCAATGGGTACTGTGGATGAACGGGTAAAAAAGATTATCGGTGAGCAGCTCGATGTTGAAGAGGATGAGGTCACGCCAGAGGCCAGCTTTGTGGAAGATCTTGGCGCCGACTCGCTCGATACGGTTGAGTTGGTGATGGCCCTCGAAGAAGAGTTCGGCATCGAGATCCCCGACGAAGACGCAGAGAAGATTCTGACGGTCGGGAAAGCGCTGGACTACATTAAGGAAAAGGCCTAGCGGTCGTAGGTCGTGATGAGTCCTCGTTCGACCAGGCGGATTGTGGTGACCGGTCTGGGGCTGATCACGCCTCTAGGGACGGGTGTTGAAAAGTCCTGGAAGGCCATCTGTTCCGGTGAGTCTGGCATCGGTCGAATCACGAAATTCGATCCTGCGGCGTACGATGCCCAAATCGCCGGTGAAGTGAAAGACTTCGACCCGGCCCAGTTCATCGAAAAAAAAGAAATCAAAAAGATGGATACGTTCATCCACTATGCTGTGGGGGCTGCCAAGCTGGCGATGGATGATGCAGGGTTTACCGTGGCGCCGGAAGAGGCCACGAAAGTCGGTGTGTATATCGGGTCGGGCATCGGGGGGCTTGGGTCGATCGAGCACTACCACAAGATTCTGCAGGAAAAAGGCCCCGGGCGCGTCTCGCCATTTTTCATTCCGATGACCATCATCAACCTGGCCTCAGGACAGGTGGCGATCAGACTGGGTGCCAAGGGGCCGAACTCCTGTGCGGTGACGGCCTGTGCGACGGGCAACCATTGCATCGGCGACGCGTACCGGCTGATTCAGGCGGGTGATGCCGATGTCATGATTGCGGGTGGGGCGGAAGCCGCCATTACGCCGCTGGGAGTTGCGGGCTTTGCGGCGTCGAAAGCCTTGTCGTTTCGCAACGATGACCCGACGAAAGCGAGCCGGCCGTTCGATAAGGACCGTGACGGGTTTGTGCTTGGCGAAGGCGCGGGAGTCGTGGTCTTGGAGGAACTGGAACATGCGCGCCGTCGTGGCGTTCGGATCTATGCTGAATTGATCGGCTACGGCATGAACAGTGACGCCTACCATATTACAGCTCCGTCTGAAGAAGGAGAGGGCGCAGTTCGGTGCATGGAGCTGGCGTTGAGAGATGCCGGCATCAGCAAGGGCCAAGTCGGGTACATTAACGCGCATGGCACGTCGACGATGGCGGATGCTATTGAGACCAAGGCCATCAAACAGGTGTTCGGTGAGCAGGCCTTCCGCATCCCGGTGAGTTCAACCAAGTCGATGACCGGCCACTTACTCGGGGCAGCTGGTGGGATAGAAGCGGTGTTTAGTGTGCTCGCGCTTCACCATGGGATACTTCCCCCGACGATCAACTTGGATCATCCCGATCCTGCCTGCGATCTGGACTATATTCCGCACAAGGCTAGGCCGGCCGCAGTGACAGTGGCATTGTCGAATTCTTTTGGATTCGGCGGGGTCAATGCCTGCCTGCTTTTCAAGAAACCAGACGCCTAACAGGCTGTTGAAAAACTCAGTTTATACACAACACCGTTAGAATGTTACATAATGGTGTTGACGTCAAAAGGATGCTCAAAAAGGCCATCCAGCAAGGCTGCAGCAATCGAAGAGGCGAGGCGTACGCTTCGGTACGTTGAGCCTCTGAGCGAAGCGAGAACGAAGCTGGCGGACTTTTTCAGCATTCTGCTAACAGGCCTGTGCGAGGGATACGTTTGCCGCTATGACTTCGGCTTCTTCCGCCGACTCGCTTCAATCCTCGTTGGGCTATCGATTCAAGGCCCTTGTCTTGATCGAGGAAGCCTTGACTCACTCCTCTCTCGTGAACGAGCAGAAAGCGGCTTCGCCTCAACATAACGAGCGGCTCGAATTTCTTGGCGATGCCGTGTTGTCGCTTGTGATGAGTGAGTATTTGGCCTCCGCGTTACCGCAGTCTTCAGAGGGGACCCTTTCGAAGCTAAAAGCACAGTTGGTAAGTGAGGCATCGTTGGCGCAGGTGGCTCGCCGGCTCGGATTGGGGGAGCACCTCAAGCTTGGGCGCGGGGAGGACCGTTCAAAGGGGCGGGAGAAAGACTCATTGTTGGCCGATGCGCTGGAGGCGGTGCTTGCGGCGGTTCATCTTGACGGAGGATTCGAGGCAAGCCGCGCGGTAACGCGCCACATTTTCTCAGAGGAACTCACGCATATTGCCGCGCAACAAGAGCAGCCCGGAGCGGGCGACTACAAGACTCAGTTTCAGGAGTGGTGTCAAAAGCGGCATGACACATTGCCCCGCTATACGACTGTTCGAGAAACAGGGCCCGACCACCAGAAGTTATTCGAGGTAGAACTGTCCATTCAAGGCGAGGTCGTGGGTGCGGGGTCCGGGCGAAGCAAAAAGGAAGCGGAACAACAGGCGGCGAAACAGGCCCTTCGACAGGTAGGGATCTAATCCGGTCGGCACGGTAGGAGTACTTTATAACGGGACCAGTTGTCATTATTTCAGGGAGGCTGATGATGCAGAGACGAATGATAGTGAGGATGGCGGCGGTGATGCTCGTGCTTGCTGGGAGTCTGTTGCTGGGTATGGGAACTCTCTTCGCAGCCGACAAGGCTCCGGCAGGGAAAGTAGAAGGGGCGAAAGGTCCCAAGGCCACGATCAAAACGAAGTTTGGCGATATGGATGTCGTCTTTTTTCCTGAGAAGGCTCCCAAGCATGTTGAAAACTTCATCGCGTTGGCAAAGTCCGGCTTCTATAATGGCACAATCTTCCATCGGGTGATTCAAGGATTCATGATTCAGGGCGGCGACCCCAACACCAAAGATCTGAATAAGCCGGAGACCTATGGCCAGGGGGGGCCGAGCCAGCGGCTCAAAGCGGAGTTCAACGACATTCCTCACCGAAGAGGGATTCTCTCGATGGCACGCACGAGCGATCCCAACAGTGCCGGTTCGCAGTTCTTCATCGTCGTCAAGGATTCGAATTTTCTTGATGGGCAGTATACGGTCTTTGGCGAGGTGGTGAAGGGGATGGAGGTGGCGGACAAGATTGTCAGCTTGCCGAAAAACAGCCGCGATCTTCCGAATGAACGGGCGGAGATAACGGTCGTGGTGGTCGAGTAAATGATGCAAGGCTGGTGGGCAATGATACGTGGCGCTGCTGCTATGAGAAACCTGATGCTGTGCGGAATGCTGTTGGCGATCGGCCTTCTCACTGGATGTGGAGGGAAGACCGACATAAAACCGGTTGCTCCTCTTGCTTCTCCTTCATCCCCTGGCCCAAGAGCTATTATCAAAACCAAGTTTGGAAACATCCATATCAAGTTCTATCCGGATGTAGCCCCGAAGCATGTTGAAAATTTTATCAAGCTGGCCAAGTCCGGCTTTTACGATGGAACGATCTTCCACCGGGTTATCCCAGGTTTTATGATCCAGGGTGGTGATCCTAATACCAAGAGCTCGCTGCGCAAGGACACCTATGGGCAGGGTGGACCCAAGGATGAGAAAGGCAATCCTGTCTTGCTCAAGGCGGAGTTTAGCGACATTCCTCACAATCGTGGCATTGTGTCGATGGCGCGAGCGAGCGAACCTGACACCGCGGGGTCTCAGTTTTTCATCGTTGTCGAGCCGTCCTACTTCCTCGATAGAAAGTACACGGCGTTCGGTGAGGTGACACAAGGCCTCGGCATTGCCGATAGGATCGTGGGCTTGCCGAAAAACGACCGCGACTTACCGAACGATCGGATTGAGATAACGGTGACGATTGTTGAATAGCACTGCGGTCTTGCGAACCCCCATGCTCCCAGGGCGCGCACAATAAGAATGTGCTCACTCGATGTGCGCAGTGGGAGTCCGTGAGACCGCAGTGCCTATGGAGTACGGAGGGTAAACAGAGAAGGTTATTTTATATGTTCGATGAATGTGCGGAGGCGGGCTCGTTCAGATGGGAAAAAGAGGATGAAGTTAAGGCCGAACGCGTTGCCGGAGACCCAACGCACTGAGGCTCGTTCGATTTTCACTGGTGGCGATTGGCTGGGAAGTTGAATAATGACCTGAATATCGAGCCCTTCGGCCATATTGACATCGGACTCGGCTCGACAGCCGGACGTCGAGATATTTGTGATCGTGGCATCGCCTTCGACTTCGCCGGAAGAAAATCCCAGAGTACAACGTAATTCCACCCGGCGTGCTTTTCTGATCTTTCGCTCTTTATCCGCACTCATGGTGTCCGATCTACGGTCCTCGGTGGTGGCTACCAGTCAGTGATGGTGCTGGCACCCTGGGTCATGGATATGGGGCTTAGGCGCCGGGGGAGGCATGAACTGCTGCCCTGGCAAGATAATGTGCCCTGGTTCACGTTGCTTGGTCAGGTACTCCGCAATTTCCGGATGGTAGGCTCGCACATAGCCGATGAGACCACCGAGGAACCGTTGTGACTGGAAGTCCGTACCGGAAAATCGTGAGACAAAGGCGATCGCACGGTCCAGTATTTCCGGTGCGGAAGACGTATCGGCTATTTCCTGCGGGTTCTGTTTCTTGAACGTGTCGTACTCCTTCTTCAAATGTTCCGCGAAGACCGGCATCGGGGCGGCAGGCACGTGGAGGGGGCTGAGTGTTCGCCGCAAGGCCTGTAACGCCGCTACGACTTCCGCATCTTGCCCGTCGCGGCGTCCTTGAAAATAACCGAAGATGACCACTTCAACGAGATTGAATAGAGCCACGGCCTTCTTGTCGCCGAGCTCGGCCAGTTCACCATAGAAATCTCGGCGCATCGGCATGAATTGCACCGCCAGCCGTTTCTGCTGATAATCGCTTCCGGATTCGAGATAGACGCAGTCAGCCGGGCATGACACTCTCACGATTCGGTGTTCGCCGCAACATTGGCTGCAGATCAGCCCTGCCAAGGCGGGACAAGGCCGCTTGCCTTTTCGTTGCGTACAATAGGCGCAGTGGCTCATTTTTTCACCGGTCCTTCCGCCGCCGGCTTCGGCGGAGGCGGGATGAAGCCATAGTCTGCCAACGTCCGTTTTTCTTGTTTCGATTTCGCACTGCTGGGGGTTTCGAGCCCGTTCATCTCTGCCGCATGCGCTAGTTCATAGGGCACAAGGATGAGGTTATTCGCACGGTCGATGCTGAGATCTCCCGGCGAGGGCAAAAATTCGGCGATGACTTGAAATCGCTTATCCCAGCTCATGCGCCAGACTTTTCCCGTTGTGAAGTCGGACACATACATGTTGCCCCAACGGTCGAAATCTACTCCGCGGAGATTCTGAAAGCGGTTGGAAAAGAAGCTGTTGGAAAAGAGTTCCGTCACCACGCCCTCCGGAGAGACTTCGGAAATCTTGCCCTTCTCCCAACTGACCGCGATGATCTGGCCAGATTTCGGATGGACGGCAAGGCCAGAGGGGCCTGCGAGGGAGCGGTCTGTGACGAGCACGGAAACCGTCTGGGTAGCCAGATCGACTCGGTAGATCGTGTTCGCTTTCTGGTCGGAACAATAGAGGTGTCCTTTGCCATCGAAAGTTACGTCGCTCAACGAGGTCGGTAGCGACTCAGACCGTGAGGTAGCGGGCGATCGGATGGTGAGAGCCATGACCGGCTTACCGGTGGTCGTGTCAAAGCCCCGCAGCGTGTCGAGATCCGCCACATAGAGCACGTGTTCAACCAAGGCCATGCCTTTGGGGGCATGGAGGGTGACGTCGTCCTTCCCCCCTTGGATAAACTTCAGATTGAGAAGTTTCCCATTGGAATTGAGCTTGGTGATGAATCCGTTGTTGTCTGCAGTCTCCGCCTCGCCGTTTACGCTCGAGATGAAATAGTTTTTCTCAAGAGGATCATTGATGAAACTATAAGGAGACTGTAGCTCAGTCACGGTGATTTGGGCGTTGAGCGGGCCGGCGAACACAAGGGGCATGATCCCGATAAGCCAGGCCGCTGGATGGCGCATGACACGTATCAGAAGGGACATCACGGAGGGGGTTCTACTCACAAGATAGACGGCTGTTAATTGTGGGTACTGAAGCATCGTAGCTGCCAGGCGAAGAGCCTGTCAAGAAATGGACGTAAGGCGACGGGTGTAAGGCGTGTGTGGTAAGTATGCCAGTGATCGATCGCACAATTCTTTCATTCCTCGCGTCACCACTCGCGTTTCATGCCTGACGCCCTACGGCTTAGGCGGGTCGTTGACTTGCTCAAAAATGCCCTGCTATGGTGCCGTGGTTTTTGGCAGTCTTTCAACGGAGGAGGAATCCGTGGCGGCACAATTGATCGACGGCAAAGCCTTGGCTTTGCAAGTACGTGAGCGTTTGGCAGCTGAATCAGCGGAGGTCTTGGCTAAGACCGGGGTGAAGCCCGGCCTGGCGACGATTTTGGTGGGCGATGATCCCGCCTCGCATCTCTATGTGAAGAGCAAGCAGAAAGCCTGTGATGCGGCGGGCATCTATATCGATGATCACAAATTGCCGGCGAGTACGACGCAAGCAGAGTTGTTGGCCTTGATTGAAAAGGAGAACGCCGATCCCAAGATCCACGGGATATTGGTTCAGTTGCCGCTCCCGAAGCATATCGACAGCAAAGTCGTGCTTGAAGCGGTGTCACCCGACAAGGATGCAGACGGGTTTCATCCATACAATTTCGGTCGGCTTGTCGAGGGCCATCCGGTGTTTGAAGCCTGCACGCCGAAGGGCGTCATCAAGATGATTGAGTCCACCGGAGTGAGTATCGAAGGGAAGCGTGCTGTTGTACTGGGACGGAGCAACATCGTCGGCAAGCCATTGGCGCTTATGTTGCTCCAGCGCAACGCCACGGTGACGATTTGCCACTCCAAGACCAAGGATTTGCCAGCGGTCTGTCGCGAAGCTGAGTTGTTGCTGGTTGCGATTGGGAAAGCCAAGTTTGTCACGGTGGACATGGTGAGAGAAGGGGCAGTCGTCATTGATGTGGGAACGAACAAAACTCCAGAGGGTAAATTGTGTGGCGATGTCGATTTTGAGCCGGTCAGTCAGAAAGCGGGCTGGATCAGTCCTGTGCCGGGAGGTGTCGGGCCGATGACAATTGCGATGCTGCTGGACAATACGGTGGAGTCTGCGAAGCGCAAGGCGGGGATGCTGTAGGAAGAAAGGGCGTTCCCTTGCTCGCAGAACGCGCACGATAAAACTGTGCTCGTCCGATGCGCGCAGGGGGGAGCGCCCCATTCTCCCCACAGCTGTGAGTGGAGTGGAGGAGTAAAATTGAAACCATGAATCGAGAACCTCGGCGGTTGAAGGACGTGCTTGATCAGGGACAGTTTGCTGTCACAATTGAGTACAACCCTCCCAAAGGGACCAACATCTCTGGCGTGTTAGAGAATGCCAAGCAGTTGGTGGGGCGCGTGCACGGGGTCAACGTGACGGACAACACGGCTGCCGTGGTGCGGGCTGGATCCCTCCCTGTCTGCCGACTTCTCTACGAACTCGGTCATGATCCGGTCATGCAGATGACCTGCCGCGATCGGAATCGTATTGCGATGCAGTCGGACCTTATGGGCGCTTCCATGCTCGGCATCCGCAATATCCTGTGTCTCACCGGGGACTATCCGACTGTCGGAGATCATAAAGAGGCCAAGCCGGTTTATGATTTGGACTCGGTCCAAGTGATGCAGTTGGTGCAAGGACTCAATAACGGGAGGGATCTTGCCGGGAACAAGTTGGACGGTGCAACGCAGTTTACCATTGGGGCTGCAGTGACTCCGGAAGCCGACCCACTGGGGCCCATGCTCGCCAAGGTTGAAGTCAAGGTGAAAGCAGGCGCCCAGTTTTTTCAGACGCAGGCAATTTACCATCCGGAACAGTTCGCGTCCTTCATGAAAGCAGTTCGCCCGTTCAAAGCCAAGGTGCTGGCGGGCATTCTCGTCCTCCGGAACGCCAAAATGGCGGAGTTCATGAATGCCAATATTCCTGGCGTGTCGGTTCCGCAGGAAATGATCGACGAACTCAGGGCGGCCGGTCCCGATCGCGCGGAGGACGTGGGGGTGGATATTGCGGTGCGGACGATCAAGGCGGTGCGGCCGTATTGCGACGGAGTCCATATTATGGCCATCAAGGCCACGCACCGGCTGGCGGACATTATCGCCAAAGCGGATGTAGGTTGATGACGATCCCCGAATTTCAGCGGCACAAGCTCGACAAGAAGAAGCTCATCGTCGTTACGGCGTATGATGCGTTGTTTACACGCATAGTCGAACAGGCCGGTATCGAGACCATCTTAGTCGGCGATTCGCTTGGTGTGGTCGTACAAGGCAAAGCGAATACCTTGTCGGTCACGATGGACGACATGCTCTATCACACGAAGCTTGTGGCCGGGGTGGCTCAACGAGCGCTCGTCATCGGTGATATGCCGTTCATGTCCTATCAAGCCGGCAGCGAAGATGCTCTGCGTAATGCCGGCCGGTTTCTACAGGCCGGGGCTCAAGCCATCAAGCTGGAAGGCGGCGCGGTGGTGGCCGATCGTGTGGCTGCGATGACTAGGATAGGCATCCCGGTGATGGGGCATCTCGGTATGACGCCCCAATCCGTTCACCGGTACGGCGGCTACAAAGTGCAGGGAAAGGAATCGGATCAAGCGCAGGTTTTGCTGAATGATGCCAAGGCCCTCGAAGCAGCCGGCGCCTTCGCCATCGTGCTTGAGGTAATCCCAACCGAGTTGGCCAAGACCATCACGGAACAATTGACTATTCCGACCATTGGAATCGGGGCCGGTCCCCACTGCGACGGCCAAGTTCTTGTGCTCTATGATCTCCTTGGTCTTTTCGATGAGTTCGTGCCGAAGTTTGTGAAACCGTACGCCCACCTCAAGGCGGATGCGTTGCAAGCGCTTCGCCGCTATAAAGAGGAAGTCGAGCAGGGCAAGTTTCCGAGCGATTCCGAGTCCTACCACTAACAGGCTACTGAAAATAACAGGCTGCTCAAAAAGGCCCCCAACTTCGTTCTTGGGTCGAAAGAATCCTCAATGGGAACCCGGCCTCTTCACCAACTCGTCGGCGCGCACAGACTTGGTGCTCCTTATTCGTCGCACCGTGCGCCCCAGAGGGTACGCCTCCGGTTCTCACTCGCCTGCGGCCTTGCAATGGGCAAGGCGAGCATCTCGGCGCACGCGGGATGAGAGGGTGAGATGGCTGACACTTTTGAGTAGCCTGGCAGCAGTGAAGGCCTACACCAGTTCCCGCTCATACAGGCGAATGAGTGGTGCACGAAAGTCCGAACCAACCACATGCTGCCGAAAGCCTTCTGTGAGTCTGGCCACGTCGATCCCCATATAGAACGCCGGTATCTTTTGCAATCGAACTATGCCGCTGGTTACCAGATTCCCCGCTGCCCGGTGGTTCCCTGTGAATCGTTTGAGATTGGAGGCGGCGAACTGGATGAGGGCTTGGAAGAAGTTCCCTTGTTCAGTGTCGTGGCCAACTGCATGCCAAAGTCCTTCAAAGATTTCGTGGCACTCCCACCAGTAGGCGTAGTTGTAGAGGTCTATCCCATACAGATATTCCTCTGAAGTCTGCCATTGGGCCGTAGGGAATGGCATTGGGTTCGGCTCTGGTTGACCGTAAGAATGACCAAGAGGGCTTCGTCGTGGATGTGGTGTCTGGCTGGGCACGAAACGATAGGATGGGAATGGGTGCAGGGAGTAGCGGGGCCAGTTGGGGTCAGGCGGTTCCGGCTCAGTCACCGCAAGACCCAACGGTATGACAGGATACTTGAAATACCTTTCGGTCCTCCAATCGCATGGCTGTGAGCTGCCGACCCCACACACAACCACTGTCGATGGCCAATACATTATCTTCGCAGTAGAGTCCCAACGAGGCCCAGTGCCCGCAGATAACGGTCGTGTCCCGCCGACCGAAGTTTTCGATTCGGAACCAAGGAAGAAATCCGGCAGGAATACGATTCGGTGGCCCGGAGTACGACGACTCCATCAGGCCATCAGCCGAACAAGCCCTGAGCCTCGTAAGAACTTTGATGATTGTAGCCAGTCGAGTTAGGCCGGTCAGGCTCGAAGACCATTGCAGGTGTTTACTGGGATAGAGCGCGCGGAGTACATCTTTGTAGTAGGGACTCCGTAATCCGGTTTCGACTTCATGTGCCAGTTCCTCAGCATCGTCGAGCGACCATTGTGGCAGTATGCCGGCATGGACAAGGGCGAAGGGGTGTTCACGGTAGAGGAGGGGTTGCCGACGTACCCATGCGAGTAACTCGTCACGATCTGGTGCAGCAAGAATTGCTTGCAGAGTGTCTTCTGGGCGCGGTGTTGCGATGCTTTCGGCAACAGCCAGTAAGAACAGGTCGTGGTTGCCCAGAACGACGACGGCTGAAGCCCCGAGACTTTTGATATAGCGGAGGACCTTGAGCGAGTCTGGACCACGGTTCACTAGATCGCCGACGAACCAGAGGCGGTCGGATGCGGGGTCAAATTGAATTTGTTCGACGAGGCGTTGCAGGGCGTCATCGCATCCCTGCACATCGCCGATTGCGTAGGTAGCCATGAGCAGGAGTCTCTCAAGCCTGGGAGCAGGAATGGCGGATGAGACTCACGGGTACTTCGCCTCAATGATACTTCGCAGCCCCCCACGGGCGGCGAAAGTGCCGGTCACCTTGGCCCACACAGGCCGGCAGGTTTTCACGACATCGTGCAGAATGCGGTTGACCGCGTTCTCATAAAAGATGCCAAGATTTCTGTATGCATGGAGATACATCTTCAATGACTTCAGCTCCAGGCATTCTTTGTCTGGCATGTAGTGTAAGGTGATGGTCCCGAAGTCCGGTAAATTAGTTTTTGGGCAGATGGCGGTATATTCTGGAATTTCGATGGTGATTTCGTAGCCCTTATATTGGTTCGGGAATGTTTCAATGTCGGGCAATGGAGTGGTAATACCGCTCTTTGCATGCCGCTCGTTGTAGCCGAGTTTTGTGGTTTTCGATTTTCTCCCTGTCGTTTCACGTTTCACGTTTCACGCCTCACGTTTTCTCAGACTTGTTTCATCCATTCTACTTGACCGATTTTTTCTAATTGAATGTAGAGGGTCACCCAGGGACAAGGCATTTCGGGGTACACTTCGCACAAGCCTCCTTTTCGCACACCTCCGCAAGGGCCGTGGCTCATGAATTTCGGGCACTCGGCTTTGAGCGAATTGTCGGGAATCGGGGGACGCTTATGAACTCCGCCGGTGTGCTGAGCGCCTTCGTCTTCCCCAGGGATGATTACGCGTGTTGACATAGGGGTCTAGTCTAGACAGGTTTTCTGGAATCGGCAATCTCTCTTTCCAAATGTCATGAAGTAAGTTGCATGTTCGGAGGTGCGGAAACATGGTGAGCCGCAAGTTGTTAGGGCGAATGGCCTACAGGCGTGTGGTGTGCTAGGGCTTCTTTCTGGCATCGTGGGCCTTCTGAGAAGTTGCGTTGATTATCAGGAAGTTATAGTATTCTACGCGTAGCGTACGGTTTGAGGATATATATGGATGTTTCTCATTGACAGTCTTTTTTAGGCTTTGCTACCATGTACAACCTGTGAGCAGATTAGTCCCGTTCGTTAGCCCTGAATTCCTGCGGGCTTGTTGCATATAATAGTATCTTTCCGATAGGCAATGAATTGCCGTTGCCACGATAGAGGGAGGTGTTCCGATGAGTCTTGATTATGTAAAGTTTTCCGGTGGATTTGAGAAGTACATGCCCAAAGAATATCGAGACATGGTTGAGCATGGCCCGTTTGGAAAGAAAATTTCCGTTTCCCAAATGGGAAGCTTCAAGGAAATTCTTGAAGAGCATCCTATGTGCGCCGGTTGCGCGATGACTCTGTTCATCCGGTTGGCGATCATTGCTTTCCCCAACCCGGAAGATACGATCACTGTTGGAACGGCAGGTTGTGGGCGATTAGCGATTTCGCAGGCCGCGATCCCATTTGTCTACGGAAACTATGGCGATCAGAACGGTGTCGCGAGCGGGCTGTCTCGCGGGCTGCGGCTGCGGTTCGGTGACAAACCGAAGGATGTGGTGGTTATGGCGGGAGACGGTGGAACAGCGGATATCGGCTTCCAGCAAGTGCTCCACTCCTGGTTCCGAAAGGAACGGTTCACCACGATCATGCTGGACAATGAAGTGTACGGCAACACGGGTGGGCAGGAGAGCGGGATGACCAACCGTGGCGCTGTCTTAAAGATGGCCCCATTGGGGAAGAAGTTCGAGAAGATGGACATGTTGCAGATGGCGAAAGTGGCTGGGTGTGCCTACGTGGCGTCGGTGGTTCCGAACAATCCACGCCGTGTCGAGAGCGTCATCAAGAAGGCTGTGCTGATTGCCCGTGAAGTGGGATCCTCATACATTCAAGCCTATACCTCCTGTAACATCGAATATGCGATTCCGACCGACAAGGTGATGGAAGATGCGAAGACCGTTGAAAACGATCGGTATCAGTTTACGGAATATGTAAGCGATGAGGCCAAGCAGTATCTGACCGAACGGTATGGCTACAAAGACTATCTTCCGAAGGCGGCTGCTCCTGCCGCGGCAATTCCAAACAAGGCGTAAACGATTCGGAAGGAGGCTCGGACATGGCAAAGCGCTTTAACATTCGAATGGCCGGGGTTGGCGGGCAGGGTGTTGTGACGGGGTCACACATTCTGAGCACCGCAGTGATCCATGCCGGCGGTGAAAGCACGATAGTCCCATTTTATGGGTCGGAAAAACGGATGGCGCCGGTCGAGAGCTACGTCCGTGTGTCGGATGAACCGATCTATGAAATCGGGGAAATTACCTTCCCGCACATCATCATTATCTTCCATCCCCAGGTCATTACCCACGGCAAGTCCTATACGATGCCGTTCTACTTCGGGTTGAAGGAGGATGGGGTTGCGTTGATCAACAACGATGGCCCGATGAGCCTTCACAGGGATCAGCAGCGCGAATTGGAAGAGCGTCGTGCGAAGCTCTATTATTTCCCCGCCACCAAACTTTCCCTCGAAGTTGCGGGGATGGACCTCGCGACGAATATGGCGTTGATGGGCTGCATTGGAGCTATCACGGGGCTGACTTCGGTCGAAGCGCTGGAGCTGTCTGTCAAGGATCGGTTCCTTGGCAAGGGGTTTGTCGTCTCCGGCGGAACCGCGGCGTTGGACAGTGTCGTCGAGCGGAAATTCAAAAAGAAGCAGGAGTTGATCGATAAAAATGTGGCGGTAATTCAGGCCGGCTGGAATTACGCCGTCGATCACGGTTGGGCTGCAGCATCGGTCAAGCGGTCTGAAATCCGTGCGACCGTAAACGCCTAACCAGGGTCTAGCACGAAGGAGTACCATGTATCTGGTAGCCAATATCGATGTTGAGATATGTGCCTCGAAGAGCTGTAAGCTCTGTACGCAATACTGTCCTGAAGCGAATACCATTCAGTATAGCGAAACCATGGGGACGGATAAGGGCTTCAAGTACGGCACTGCCTACATAGCGGTGGATCGGTGCAAGGGTTGTGCACTCTGTGTGTGGGTGTGCGACACGATGGCAAAAAATAATGCCATTAAGATGATTATGATCGATCAATTACCGCTGGCTGCAGTCACCGATAACATTCGGTATGAAGAGAAAACCACCGTTGCAGTCCTGTCCAATCCAATGACTGTGATAGGTAATTAGGGAGGTACGGGAGTGCCAACGACGACCGATACAAGAGAACGCATTATTGTTCCTGGTCCCGCCGGATTCCATCCGCCCTCCGCGGCTCAGTTGGGGGTTGCGCTGCCTGACCCAGGACAAGGACTGTACTATGGGTTGCTGGAGGAGAATGAGGATAAGGTCATCGAAGAAATGGCCCGTAAAATGTTGACCAGCCCCAACGCCACGATCTTCCCAGGACCGTTGGTACTCTGGGCCTGGAACGATCATGCTGTTGAAAAGGCCAAGGCCGTGCTGGAAATTGCCGCCCAGATTCCTAACGTCATGATCATCCCCATGCCGGACTACCGCCCGAAGTATCCGAAGATCGATCCGGAAGAGGTCATCAATCCGAACCATCCGAACCTGACGATTTGGGGCAACAAGATCGAGGCCTGTATCTTCATCGGCGTGCATTGTCATTATGCCAACTTGACCTTGAAAATGATTCGTGCCGGGACGAATTGCCTGACGATGGCAATCTGTGCGGAGCAGGGGCACGAAGATGCGATGCTGACGATTCGCGATTCGGACACGATCAAGTTGCGGAAGACCGCGCAAGTCTTCAAGCGGGTGCGTGAAGAAATGGGCATTAAGCTGCCGGAGAACGGTGAGAACGTGCGATTCACCGGCACACAAGCGAGAGTTCACGGTGGGAAAACTCACACCAATCCCCTCACCTTTGCGCCTGTTGCTGGCGTTGCCGGCGCAGCTGCCTTCGGCCATTCGGCCGAGCAGATGAAGCGTGAAGGCTGAGTAGGGTCGAACCGCACGGGCGATATAGCTAAGAGGTGTCATAATGAGCGAAGCACTCGAAGCAGAACAGAAGACAAATCCCCAAGGCGATCCCATCACGAGCGTCGCGGCCCCTAAACCGGCCGAGACGACGGGCGCAAGGAAAGACCCCCATGCCGAAGCGAAACGGCAGAAGGTGGTCACGCCGGAATACTTGTTCCTCGAAGCCCCGCGAACGAAAGAGTTTATAACGGGCAGCGAGGCGGCGAAAGAGGCTGTTCGGCGCTCCAACGTGGACCTGGCCATTGCCTATCCCATTACCCCGCAGAGCGAAACGATGCAGCTCATCGGCGTGCTCTACGGCGAAGGGTACGTGAAAGAGTATTATCGTGGTGAAGAAGAAGTCGGCGTCATGGCGGCGATGGCGGGCGGATCTCGATCCGGTGTCCGCTGCTTTACGGCGACCGCAGGCCCCGGTACGCTGAGGGGTCTGGAAGGCATCGCGTCCTGGCCGGGGCATCGGCTGCCCATTGTCGCCATGTTCACCTGCCGCGTCGTCAATGCCCCGTTGGCCATTCAGCCTGACAATATCGAAGTGGCGTATCTATTGAACTGCGGCATGATTGTCTTCCATGCCGAGAATCAGCAGGACATGTACGACTTCATCATGGCGGGGTTTTCGATCAGCGAGAAGAACGATGTGACGCTCCCAGTCGGCGTCTGCTGCGACGGGTTCTTCGTGACCCACGCCCGTGGGTATGTCCGGATGCAGGACCGCAGCATGAAGCTTCCTCCTCGTGAAGCCTGGCGTGGCGCGGTGCCGGTACTCGATGCGGAGAATCCTCCCGCTCGTTTATCACGTGACGCCCCGGTTCAGAAGTCGAACTTCATGGCCTACAATATTCATGCGGTCTGGCAACAGGAAGTGTGGGCGGCAGTCGAACGGTCACGCAAATACATTAATCAGTATATGGGCGGGTTGCTCACGGCTGAGAATGTAGATGATGCCGAGGCGGTGATTGTTGCCTCAGGTAGTGCAGCGGCTCAGTCGAGGGAAGCGGTCCGTATTTGCGCCGAAAAGGGCATCAAGATCGGTTTGATCAAGGTTCGGTCGCTCCGTCCGTTTCCGACGATGGAATTACGGCAACTTCTTGGGAAAACAAAGCTCATTGTCGTTCCGGAGTTCAACTATGTCGGATGGCTGGCGAAAGAGGTGGCTACCGCGATTTACGGGTACTCCAAAGCCAAGATCATCGGTGGGCCGCGTGTGTATGGTGGTCAATCGATGCCGGTGGAGTTGATCGTGGACGAAGTTGAGTCCGGTCTGACCGGGAAGAAGTCGAGTAATGTCGCCCAGTCTTCGGTTATGGGTGGTGCGGTCAATCAGGATGACGTGGCCCATTTCATGCGTAGCATCTGAGAGGCCGTTCGAGTCTAAAACACAAGAGCCCGATCCTTTAAAGGATCGGGCTCTTTTGTTTTAGAGTCTGTTTGGTTTGTCTGGTCTATCTCGTGCAATGAGATAGACCAGATGAACCAGACAGACCAATACCTTCTATCCCTGCAGTTCGTCTTGCACCATGTCTTCACTCTCCGGCATGCCATAGGAGACGTACTTGGCATAAGAGAGATAGATCATCGCGCTATCCCTCATCGCTTTGGTGCCTTGGGACAAGCGGAAAACTTGATCGGCGTTGTGGGATGGGTCGGCACCCATTGTGTCCACGTGGCTTTGTAGGAGCAGGGTGAAACGTTCCATCGAACGTTCCACGTCTTTGTAGGCCAACAAAATTTCGTCTGTCATGGTTGTCCTCCTAATCGACAGCAGCTTACACTATGGCCATGCAACCCTTCAACGAGAAGAAGCCTGCTGGCCTGTCATCGGAAGTTCTAAAGGTTCTGGCAAGGGTATCGCCAGTCAGGGATCTCAGCGGTCACGCGATAGCGCAAGCGGTCGTGAATCTATCGCGTTTGTTCACGACCGCACGCCCATCATTGCCATTCCGTTACCTGGATGATCCGGCACAGGCAGCCGCCTATCACTCGTATTTTCTCCCTGTGAACCTCTCGAAAATCCAAGTTCTGCTGGATGAGCTACCGAACGACGACAGCACTGAAATACCAGACCGACCGATGGCTGTGCTCGATCTCGGCTGTGGCCCAGGGACTGGATCATTAGCCTTGCTGGATTGGCTGTGGCATCGCGGCCCTGAGCGGGCGAAATCTGTATCGGTCCTGGCTGCAGATGCGTCTCAGGCATCTTTGCAGGACGCGAAGAGGTTGTGGGAGGCCTACTGCAACGAGGTTGGAATACCCAACGCAGGTCTCCGCTGTATCGAGGGCAATCTGGAACATCCGCTCAAGGGTGATCTTGGTAAGCAGATTGTACGAGGCGGACCATACGACCTGATTATTATCGCGAACTGCCTCAATGAATTGTTTCCCGTATCGGTCGATCCCCCAACTGAGCGTGCGACGGTTGTCGCACAGCTCTTGCCGTTTCTCGCACCGCACGGCACCATCATGATCGTCGAGCCGGCGTTGCGGCAGACGGCCAGAGCGCTGCATCAGATGCGCAATCACCTGCTTAAGCAGAGACTCTGTACGGTTTATAGTCCCTGCTTGCACGAGGGGGCCTGTCCCGCCTTAGACCATCCAGACGATTGGTGTCATGAAGAGCGACCCTGGCAGACGCCTCCCGCGATTGCTGCACTCGACCGGGAGGTGGGGTTCATCAAAGACGCATTGAAGTTTTCCTATCTGCTGTTGCGCACAGATGGACGGACCATTGTGACGCGGAGCCCGCAGACCTTCCGTGTCGTGAGCGAACTACGAGAATTGAAGGGAGAAAAGCGAGCCTGGCTGTGCAATGAAACAGGACGTCCTGAAGTCGGTCGGCTGGATCGGAAGGCCTCTCCTCAGAATGCTGCTGTCGATAGCTGGCATCGGGGCGCAATCGTGCAGATCGAGAGGATTGTGCGCAAGGAACGAGAGGGGAAGGTTTCGCCAGTGGGAAGAATTGAGAGCGATGCGGCAGTCAAAATCGTTCGCTCCGTTTAAGCCTTCGAAATTAGGACGAAGGAAGCATGCAGCTTCTCGCTTGGGCGCCTCCCGCGGCACCCCTTCCTCGGCGCTCTGAAGTGGAAGCCTTCTGGAATTCCTTCAGCTGCGATCATTCGATCGCAGTGCTTCAGTCAGTTCCAGCTTTCCTTCTTCAGACGCCGGGTGGGGACCCCGCCGCTCCAGCGCAAGTCGCTCAATGCCGCACGCTTCCTTGAGAGTGTGGAAACGGGGACCGATCGCTTATAGACCGATCCCGTTTCTCGGACTAGAGCGTCATAACCTTCTTGCTCTGTGATGAAGAAACGCATAGGATTTGTTGCAGTCAGAAAATATCTGCCATGCTCCTCTACAAGTTCAAGACACTAGATCCTTTTGTGCATATAGTCGACCTATTGCTCACAAGGCGCTTGTACTGCCTCAGTCTCCATGAACTTAACGACCCGCTCGAAGGGTCCCGGGGATATCACTCCTGAATCCGCCGTCTTCACTGACTGCGGGGCAGTCGTTCGAGCGCGCTTGCCGTTTCTGGTCAGCAGTCGATCAGGAACTCGACCGGTATAGACTCTGCTGTTTCTCCGAGTCTCCCGAGTCATTGCTGATGTGGTCCCATTACGGTAATGGACATTCGGGAATCTGCCTAGAGTTAGACCTTGCTGGGTACGAGGATAAGATTGTTCCCGTTAAGTATCTAGCCGACCTTGCCCCACTAGAGTGTGCTTCTGTTGGTGATCAGCTTCGGTACAAGGCACAGCAGTGGTCTTATGAGAAAGAGTATCGCTTGATTCTTCCTCGGACTCTGGGCTCAAGTACGTTCAGCCTCCAATCAAGGCAGTCCTTATCGGTGCTGGCATTAAAAGTGACTACATCCGGCCGCTCTTCGAGCTGTGCAGGCTTATGAAATATCAGCGCGAGATTGTGTTGTTTAGCACGACAGGGCACATTTTGCGCGTACCACTGAACGACGCTGCCTGGGACGAGGGAAAATAAGGGGGCGGGCCTCTTAGGTGGGTTAATCAATCGCTCCAGGGGAGGCGCTATGAAACCGCGAACCCCTGAGCTTATTCGTTGGTGGTATGTGCAAACGACAAATTGATCTTATGAACAAGTATCAAAGAGCCACGCTCATCGGCATTGGCTTACTTATCGCCATTATCCAATTGGATTTATCGTCGAGCATGGTTTAGATGAAAACCGTGGTTGGACGTTGGCGTTGATAATCTCGGCCGTGCTTCTGTTCGTGGGGTTCGGAGCTTGGGGAGGTTTTAGCCTGCATTCACTTAGGGCCATATTTTTGGACAAAATATTGGGTTGAGGGTGGGGACAGAAAGCGCTCAGCCACTAGGCGTGGAGGGAGAGGGCTTAAATCGTATGTGACAGAAAACGTTCGAATCCTCAATATGTTCTACGGAAAAACTTACAAAGAGCTTTTTCAAGAAGCACAACACTCAAACTAATCGTGGGTCCTTGGCCAATGTCATGTCATCCTTGGTCCGATCGCCACTACTGTTATATGCATTCAGCTTGTTGACGATTTCTAAGTTGCGCCACAATCCCAGTTACTTCAGCGCCGATGAATACAAAAAGACCAAGGAGCTTGTCATTCTGCAGGCGTTCGCTGCTGAATTACGCGATATGAATATCGAGCCAAAAGATCCCATAGGGATGAAGTTACTTAATGGCGTGGTTGATGACATCAAATGCCTCAAAGACGGAGCCAAGGATTTCTTCGACCAGATGAATCAAGGAAACATAAAGGTACCCGCGTTGAAGATCAATGCATGGTTAAGGAAGCAAACTGGCTTCGAAGATACGAGCCCAATGATAAAAGGTAAGTCCCTTGATGAATTCACAAAAGACAACCTCCATGTCATATATGACATGATCTATAAGCTTCCGACATAGAGCTTAAGAGGAAGGAGTCAGATAAGAGAAATGTGTCCGGAGCCTTTTCTCGTTCTGCAGGTTGCTCAAAAAGGCTAGCCAACAAGGCCGCAAGGAGTTCGACCCGCGAGGCGTACCCTGTGGGTTACGTTGAGGGTTGAGGGATGCGAGAACGATGCTGGAGGGCTTTTTCAACAGCCGTTAATCCGCTTCTGGTTCTGCGCTTCCGTGCTGATGACTCACCCGGTCTTCGTCGAACATCTCGGCCATTTCCTCGGCGATCATGTCACCATCGTCTTGAATGGCGATGAGCGGGATTTCTTTTCTTGGCTTGGCCGCGGGCTCTGGAGCGGGAGCTTCGGGGGCCTTGACCGGACTTTTTGGTGTCTCACTCATACAGAGAGTATACACCACGCAGGGGGTGAAAAGGGGAGTTATTCAAACGCTTCCAGGGAGGAACGCTCCGGGTATGTTTTCTGGCATGCGGTGCAGGTCAGGAAATAGATCGATTCTCGGACAGACATGGTGATACGAAAATTGAGGCTTACGCCTCGTTGATTGCAGGTCGGACAGGACATCTCTTTGAGCCGATAGGGGATATCCGGCTGCGTGCGCAGGTAGAACTCCATATCTGTGTATATTGGGAAGGTGTAGTAGCATTTTCTACAGATGCCTCGCCATTCACCATCTGCCTGCATAGAGCGTTCATCTATTCCAAAGCTTGATCCCTTACAAATGGCGCACTGGACAGTTCCAAGCCTGGTTTCCACTTCTTTCATGGTCGGGTTCGGCATCTGGGACGCTCCTTGTACAGAAGTATGGACTAGTATAGCGTTCGCATCGAAACGACTGCAACGGGGTCATATTTTTCCTTGACCTGGCGAGCGGCGCTCTTATACTAACTGCATCATGCATATGATCACCGAGAATCTATTGGTCGGGAATATCAACGACGCGAAGGAACCGCCGGTCAAGATTGGCGCACTGCTCCTTGTTGCTGCTGAGTATGCCTTGGAGTCCCCCAATTGGTTGATCTCTAGCAGGATTCCGTTTACGGAGTATGCCGAAGCTGAGCCGCTCTTGCTGGACCAAGCCGTGAGCTGGGTTGAACAGCATATTTCAGACAATCGGGTCATGGTCTGTTGCCGCGCCGGCATGGGCCGATCTGTGTCGGTTGTGATGGCCTATCTCTGTTGTGTCCAAGGGATGACGTATGATGAGGTCCTGAAACTGGTCATGAGGCGCCGTCCCGGTGCCATGCCCCTTCCTAACCTCGAAAAAGCTATCATCAAAGTCAGTCTTCTACGTGAAGCTCGCGCGAAGGGTAAGAAGAAGCGCGCTTCACGGCCAGTTTCCGGCACCTAACCACAGTATCGAAAGTGTTTTTCCTCGTAGCAGCTCTTCACACATTGCCTTTCCTGTGCCGCCCATGGCCTAATCAAAAATCGTAGAGCACAGATACGAGCACTTTACTGAGGGCCTTTCTCGATGCCGGAATTGCCGGAAGCTGAAGTCGTTGCTCAGCAACTACGGACTCATCTCCTCGGCGCACAGCTCAATGAGTGCTGGGTGGGGCGAGCGGATATTATTCGGGAAGGGTTGTCCACGCTCTCGTGGTACCACGGTGCGGCGCTGGAAGGGGTAGAGCGATACGGCAAGAGCGTCGCAATGGAGTTTAAAAATAAGGGAGAACTCAGGTATGTCGTCGCGGAGCTGGGCATGACCGGCCTCCTTCTCTTTCGCGCGACACAGACGAAACACCCGCAGCATGTGCATGCCCGCATGTCGTTCATGGGGAGCCGTGAATCAGAGTTGCGCTATTGGAATCCTCGGCGGTTCGGACGGCTTTCCTTGCTCGATCAGGCAGGACTCGACCGCTATCGTGCTCGACGTTTTGGGGTCGATCCCCTCACGGTGCCGGGGGATGAGTTCGTCCGTCTCATGCAAGCCAGGCGTGGACGGTTAAAGCCGCTCTTGATGCATCAGCAAGTGATCGCAGGGATTGGGAATATCTACGCGAACGAAATTCTCTTTCGCGCCAGGCTCCATCCGAACCGTGAAGTGAGTCGACTGCGCGTGGCGACGATGCTCAAACTCTATGACATTATGCAAGCAGTACTGCGTGAGGCGATTTCCTGCGGCGGATCGAGTGTCAAAGATTTCTTTGCCCCTGACGGCATGGAAGGTCACTACAAGCAGCGTCATCTCGTGTACGGCAAAGAAGGTCAGCCTTGTCCCAACCACTGCGGACGGATCATTCGCCGTCTCCAAAGTGAACGTAGTTCATTTTATTGTCCAGGCTGTCAATCGAACCGAGCTTCAAGATAATTTTTGTCGCATATATGAGAGGTGATCCGTGATAAAAATGCTGATTACCAAACAGTTTCAATCACTTAGGCCGTAGTCAGTCCGGCGTCTTCTCCACTAGGTCTTTTGAACCTTCTTCGTTTAGTCCCTCTGGCGTATTGAGTCCCCCAGCCGATTTCGTTAGAATCCTCCTCCTTTATAATTGTTTCTCACCATTCTGATGGAGTGATGATATGGCGAAGGTGCTTGAAGGTCCCGGGATGGGGCTGATGAAGAAGTGGGGCATCACGGTCCCCCACTATGTCGTCGTCACCTCGGTTGACGAATTGACGAAGCTCGGCCAAGCCAATGAATGGCTCAAGAAATCCAAGTTGGTGGTCAAGGCTCATGAAGCGCTCGGCTCTCGATTCAAGCTCGGGTTGGTGAAGGTCGGGCTGGATCTGAAAGGGGCGGAAGCGGCGGCCAAGGAAATGATTGGCCGCCAAGTGGGTAGCATCACTGTCTCACAAGTGATCGTGTCCGAAATGATTCCGCATAAGGAAGAATATTATTGCGCAGTGAAATCCACCCGAGAAGGGACGGACATTCTGGTCGCCAACTGCGGAGGCATTGAAGTCGAATCGAATTGGGATCGCGTGAAGCGCCTGACAGTGGAGGTCGGGCAGCAGCCCTCGGAGGACACGCTCGAGAGGCTGGCCAAGGATGCGGGTTTTACCGGTTCGCTTGTGAAGAAGATGGCCGAATTCGCGGGCAAGATGTTTACCTGTTTCGACAGCGAAGACGCGCAGTATTTGGAAGTGAACCCCGTGGTCCTACGCGAGCACGAGAGTGAACTCATCGCATTGGATGCTGTGACGTTGCTCGATGGCGATGCCAAGTTTCGGCATCCCGATTGGAATTTTGCCTTTGCCGCAGAATTTGGTCGGGCCTATTCCAAACACGAAGTGGAAGTGATGGCGGTTGACTCTAAGATCAAAGGCTCGGTCAAATTTATTGAGATCCCAGGCGGGGATACGGCCATGCTCCCGGCAGGCGGCGGCGCCAGTGTCTATTATTCCGATGCGGTCGTCGCCCGCGGCGGCAAGTTGGCTAATTACGCCGAATACTCCGGCGATCCGCCCGACTGGGCGGTTGAAGTCCTGACCGACAAGGTCTGTTCGTTGCCCGGGATCAAGAACATCATCGTCGGCGGCGCTATTGCCAATTTCACCGATGTGAAGAAGACGTTTGGCGGCATCATCAATGGGTTCCGCAAGGCGAAGTCCGAAGGCAAGCTCAAGGACGTCAAGATCTGGGTGCGCCGTGGCGGCCCGCGTGAAAAGGAAGGGCTCGATGCGATGCGCGCGCTCAAGGACGAAGGGTTCGACATCAATGTTTTCGACCGTAACACGCCGCTGACCGATATCGTCGATAAGGCGCTTCTGAAATAGAACCGAGTGCTGAGACCTGAGTGTTGAGCAGACGGAAACTGCATCTCAGTTCAGGATCCATCGCTCAGACGCAGCATTGAAGAGAAGGGGAGATCCCGATGAGTATCCTGGCAAACAAAGATACCTATGTGGTCATTCAGGGTGGTGTCGCGGGCGTGAACGCCGCGCGCCGGATGGCCGAGTTCTGCTACCTGATTAAACGTTCGTTGAACGTCCTGGCTTTCGTCTATCCGCCTGACGCCGGCAAAACACACGAAATTCCCTATGGCAGCGGCTTAGTGGCCGTTCCCATCTATAAGAGCGTTGCGGAAGCGACGAAGAATCATCCCCAGATCAACACCAGTCTCGTCTATATCGGCGCGGATCGGGCCATGAAGGGCGGGATGGAAGCCTTGGACGATCCGCACATCAAAGTGGTCTCCATGATCACCGAGGGTGTGCCGGAAAAAGATGCCAAGATTCTGGGCCGTCATGCGACCAAGCTCGGCAAGGTTTTCAACGGTCCTTCGTCGATCGGGATTGTCTCAGCCGGCTCCTGCCGGTTGGGTGTCATCGGTGGCGCATTCGACAACTTGGTTCTGTCGAAGCTTTACCGCGAAGGTTCGTTCGGGGTCATCACCAAGTCGGGCGGTCTCTCCAACGAAATTATCTGGATCTGCTCGCAGTTCGCGGACGGTGTCACGACGGCCATCGGGATCGGCGGCGATGCTTATCCAGGAACCGACTATGTCAGCTATCTAGAAATGTTCGAGAACGATCCGCAAACGAAGGCAGTCGTCATCGTCGGTGAAATGGGCGGCGATCTCGAAGAGCGGGCAGCTGAGTGGTATGGGGCAAAAAAGCGGCGCGTGAAGTTGATGGCCGTCGTCTCCGGCTTCTGTCAGGAAAGTTTGCCGAAAGGCATGAAGTTTGGCCACGCCGGCGCCAAGGAAGGGTTGAAGGGTGAAGGGTCGGCCCGTTCCAAGTCCGATGCTCTGAAGAAGTCCGGCGCAATCGTGCCCGCGACGTTCGGCGCCTTGGGTCCCGCCATCAAGGAAACCTATCAGGAGTTGTTGAGATCAGGCCAGATCAAGGAGCCGGTGGAGCCGGCTATGCTGCCGAAGCTGCCGAAAAGCATCGAGGAGGCGATGAAAGCCGACGAAGTCATGGTGGCTCCATTGATCCGCACCACGATCAGCGACGACCGTGGCGAAGAGCCCTGCTACGATGGCTATCCCGCCTCCGAACTCATCAACAAGGGCTATGAAATTCCTCACGTCATCGGCCTTCTATGGGATAAACGACTGATCTCCAAGCAGGAAGCTGAAATCATCAAGCGCATTATGATGCTCTCAGCCGACCACGGTCCCTGCGTGAGCGGCGCCTACGCCACGATTCTCGCGGCTTGCGCCGGCATCGGTCTGTCCCAGTCGGTGGCGGCTGGCATGATCATGATCGGTCCTCGGTTCGGTGGGGCGGTGACGGATGCTGGCCGCTGGTTCAAGTATGCCGTCGATAACAAAATGTCCGTGGACGACTTCCTCGCGTATATGAAGAAAAACGTCGGCCCGGTGCCGGGAATCGGCCATCGTGTGAAGAGCTTGCGCAATCCTGACAAGCGGGTGAAAGAGCTGGTCGGATACGTCAAGAGCCTGAACATCAAGATGCCCTGCCTCGATTTCGCCTTACAGGTGGAGCAGGTGACTGCGGTGAAGAAAGACAATCTGATTTTGAACGTTGATGGAACGATGGCGGCAGTGCTCGTCGATATTGGATTCCCGGTCGATAGCTTGAACGGCTTCTTCATTCTTTCACGCACGATCGGGTTGATCGGGCATTGGGTGGATCAGAAGCGTCAGGATAGCCGCTTGATCCGGCTATTCGATTATCTGGTGAATTATGCGGCGCCCAAGCGGCGCGAAGTGCCGCCGCTGAAATAAGTGCGGGAAGTCCCGACGTTGAAGTAACAACAATTGTAAATTTTGAATTGAGGTCACCATGTCGATAAATCTTGCCAAAAACCTCTATGCGAAGATGCCGGACGTGTTCGCCAAGGCCAGGAAGCAATTCGGCCGCGGCCTGACGTTATCGGAGAAGGTGCTGGTTTCACACGCAGACAATTTTGACACCCAGACGTGGGAGCGCGGGAAGGCGATGTTGGCGCTGCGGCCCGATCGCGTGGCGATGCAGGATGCGACGGCCCAAATGGCCATGTTGCAGTTCATGCAGGCTAACAAGGCCACAGTGGCCGTGCCGAGCACCATCCATTGCGACCATTTGATCCGTGCCGAGATGGGCTCTGAGAAGGATCTGCTCCGCGCAGTGGACGAGAACGCGGAAGTCTATAATTTTCTCGCCTCTGCGGCAAAGAAGTACGGCATTGGCTTCTGGAAGCCGGGTGCCGGGATCATTCACCAGGTTGTGCTGGAGAACTATGCATTTCCCGGCAGCTTGATCATCGGCACCGATTCGCACACGCCAAATGGCGGAGGGCTTGGCGGATTAGCGATCGGCGTCGGCGGCGCAGATGCGGGCGAAGTGATGGCTGGCCTTCCGTGGGAAGTCCTCCATCCGAAACTCATCGGCATCCGCCTGACCGGCAAGTTGAGCGGTTGGGCCTCGCCGAAGGACGTGATTCTCTATCTCTGCGGCTTGCTCACGGTGAAGGGCGGGACGAATAAAATCGTCGAATACTTTGGCCCTGGCGCCGAAACCATCAGCGCGACCGGTAAGGGGACGATCTGTAACATGGGGGCGGAGTTGGGCGCCACAACGTCGGTGTTTCCCTTCGATCAGAAGATGGTTGCCTATCTGAACATCACGGATCGGGCCGATCTGGCCAACCTGGCCATTGCTAATAAGTCATTGCTGGTGGCTGACCCGGAGGTCTCTCAGTCGCCAGAGAAATATTACGACCAGATTGTCGAAGTCGATTTATCGACGCTCGAGCCCCATGTCGTTGGGCCCCATACACCGGATCTCGCCAGGCCGATCTCTAAGATGGCGGCGGAAGCCAAAGAGAAAGGCTATCCAGTCCAACTCAAGGCGGCGCTCATTGGAAGCTGCACCAATTCATCCTATGAAGACATCAGCCGTTCGGCCCACATTGCTCAGCAAGGGTTGAAGGCCGGGCTCAAAGCGAAAGCCTCGTTTCTCGTGTCGCCTGGTTCCGAGCGCATTTATCATACGATGAAGCGCGACGGGTTCTTGGACACGTTTGAACAGTTAGGAGGCACGGTGCTGTCGAATTCCTGCGGCCCCTGCATCGGGCAGTGGAAGCGGGCCGATGGCGTGAAAGGGAAAGCGGATTCGATCGTCAGCTCTTTTAACCGCAATTTCCCCGGCCGCAATGACGGTATCAACGAAACCTTGTCGTTCCTCGCCAGTCCGGAAGTGGTGACAGCATACGCCATTACCGGCGACCTGGGCTTCGATCCCGTGAATCAGACACTCAAGGGGGCAGATGGGAAAGAATTCAAGTTTCTGCCGCCGGTGGGTGAAGAGCTTCCAGCCAAGGGTTTCGCCAAGGGTGAAGAAGGGTTTGTGGAGCCGGCAGCCAGTGGCGAGGGCTTGACCGTCGAAGTTCCGCCGACCAGCGAGCGACTACAACTATTGCAACCCTTCCCGCGTTGGGACGGCAAGGACTTCGAAAAGCTTCCGCTGTTGATCAAGACCAAGGGCAAGACGACAACCGATCACATTTCTCCCGCCGGTCCCTGGCTCAAGTTCCGTGGCCATTTGGACAAGATCAGCGATAACATGTTCCTGGGGGCAAACAATGCATTTTTCTCTGAACCTGGCAAGGGTACGGATGTCTTGACGGGCGAAGCAGGGCTCACGATGGCTCAGATCGCGCGCCGGTACAAAGCGAAAGGCATCGGCTCGATCGTGGTCGGCGACGAGAATTACGGGGAAGGCAGCAGTCGGGAACATGCCGCGATGTCGCCGAGGTTCCTCAATGTTCGCGTCGTGATCACGAAGAGCTTTGCCCGCATTCACGAGACCAATTTGAAGAAGCAGGGGATCTTGGCGTTGACCTTTGCTGACCCGAAGGATTACGAGAAGATCGAACAGCAGGATCGCATCAGCGTGACAGGGCTAAACAGTCTGGCTCCTGGCAAACCGGTGCAAGTGACCATCCATAAGCCGGATGGTACGGCACTCACCATTCAGGCGAACCATAGCATCACCGAGCAACAGATCGCGTGGTTCAAGGCCGGTTCAGCGTTGAATGCGTTGAACTAACAAGGAGCTAGGAGAGGAATCATCATGACCACAACCGCATCGAAAATAATTTATACGAAAACCGACGAAGCCCCTATGCTGGCGACCTATTCCTTTTTGCCGATCATCAACGCGTTCAGTAAGGCAGCAGGTGTCGCCGTTGAATTGCGCGATATCTCATTGGCCGGACGCATTCTCGCGGTATTCCCCGATTACCTGACCCCGCAGCAGAAGCAGGCGGACGCGCTGTCTGAATTGGGCGAGCTGGCCAAGACTCCGGAAGCCAATATTATCAAGCTTCCGAACATCAGCGCTTCGCTTCCTCAGCTCCAAGAGGCTGTCAAGGAATTGCAAAGTCAGGGCTATAAGCTTCCCGATTATCCAGAGAATCCAAAAGACGATAAAGAGAAGGACATCAAGAACCGCTACGACAAAGTCAAAGGTAGTGCCGTCAACCCAGTGCTGCGCGAAGGCAACTCCGATCGCCGTGCGCCGCTCTCAGTGAAGGCCCACACTAGAAAGCATCCGCATAAGATGGGAGCCTGGAGTTCAGACTCCAAGACGCATGTTTCCCATATGAAGGGCGGAGATTTCCGGTCCAACGAAAAGTCGATGACGACGACTGCGGCGACTGATGCGCGGATCGAGTTCGTCGGTCAGGACGGCAAGACGACCGTGCTCAAGCCGAAAGTGACGCTGCAGGCCAATGAAATCATCGATGCCACGTTCATGAGCAAGCGAGCTCTGCGTCAGTTCCTCGAAGAGCAGATCGAAGATGCCAAGAAGCAAGGCGTGTTGTTCTCGATTCATATGAAAGCCACCATGATGAAGATCTCGGATCCCAAGATCTTCGGTCATGCCGTGACGGTCTATTACAAAGATGTATTCGAGAAGCACGGCGAGACGCTCAAAAAGCTTGGCGTGGATCCGGACAACGGGATCGGTGATTTGTATACCAAGATCAAAACGTTGCCCGACGATCAGCGCAAAGCGATCGAAGCCGATGTTCAGGCTGTGTACCAGAAGCGGCCTCCGATGGCGATGGTGAACTCCGACAAGGGGATCACCAATCTGCATGTGCCCAGTGACATCATTATCGATGCCTCCATGCCCCCGGTCATTCGTGACTCGGGAAAGATGTGGGGCCCTGACGGCAAGGCGCAGGACGCGAAGTGTGTGATCCCGGATTCCAGCTACGCGCCGGTCTATCACGAGGTCGTCGAATTTTGTAAGAAGCATGGCGCTCTCGATCCGAAGACGATGGGGAGTGTCCCCAACGTCGGTCTCATGGCGCAGGCGGCAGAGGAATACGGCTCGCACGACAAGACCTTCAAGGCGCCGGGCAATGGCACGATCCGCGTGGTGGATGCTTCGGGAAAGACCTTGCTGGAACATCACGTCGAAGAAGGCGATATCTGGCGCATGTGTCAAGTGAAGGATGCGCCGATTCGGGACTGGGTCAAGCTGGCGGTAAACCGAGCGAAGGCCACCGGAGCTCCGGCGATTTTCTGGCTGGACAAGACCAGAGCGCACGATGCGCAATTGATCACGAAGGTCGACACCTACTTGAAAGATCACGACACCAAGGGCCTCGACATCCGGATCATGACACCAGCCGATGCGGCCAAATTGTCGTTAGAGCGGATTAAAGAAGGGAAAGATACGATCTCTGTGACGGGAAACGTCTTGCGCGACTATTTGACCGACCTGTTCCCAATTCTCGAAATTGGGACCAGCGCCAAGATGCTCTCGATCGTTCCACTGCTGAACGGCGGCGGCCTCTTCGAGACCGGTGCAGGCGGTTCGGCGCCCAAGCATGTGCAGCAGTTCCAGGAGGAAGGGTATTTGCGGTGGGATTCGCTGGGTGAATTTCTGGCCCTCGCCGCTTCCTTGGAACATCTCGCCAAGGTGGCGAATAATCAAGCAGCGAAAAATTTGGCCGACGCGCTCGATCAGGCCAATGCGAAATTTCTGGAAAGCAATAAGTCGCCGGCCCGCAAGGTGGGCGAGATCGATAATCGGGGAAGCCATTTCTATCTGGCGTTGTATTGGGCGCAAGCCTTGGCCCAACAGACTCAGGATAAGAACCTGGCAGCACGCTTTGCCAAGATCGCCAAGGATATGGCGGACAATGAAGCCAAGATCTCGAGCGAATTACTTGCTGCTCAGGGGAAGCCGGTAGATGTCGGCGGGTACTATCATCCTGATGATGCGAAGGCGTCAAAAGCGATGCGTCCCAGCGCAACGTTGAATGCGATCGTGGATGCGATCGCTTAGAGACCGTTAGAGATAGGGCGTGAGGCGTGAGGGGATGGGCTCGTGAACCCGTTACGCCTCACGAAGGAGACAATGGCGCAAGAAGATAGCAATATCATCGATCAGCCGGAAGTCATCCGGCACAAGATGGTCACTGTCGAGATCGCCGGCAAGAAGTACGAAGTGCCGGAAGGGATCACAGTCATTAAGGCCCTGTGGTACTCGGGGCAGGAAGTTGTGCGTGGAGCCGGCTGTCTTGGCGGGTTTTGCGGCGCCTGCGCTGCGTACTATCGGACTAAGGACGATCCAAAAGTGAGGACCTGTCTGGCCTGCCAAATGGCGGTGCAAGATGGCATGTCGATCACGATGATGCCGCCGTTCCCAGCCCGGAAGGCCACCTACGACATGCAGACGCTCAAAGATCCGAAGCAGGATCTCTTCAATCTTTATCCTGAGACGCCGCTCTGCCGAAATTGCAACGCCTGCACTGAAGCCTGTCCGCAGCAGATCGACGTGCGTGAGGGAGTCTGGAAGGCCGTGTTCGGAGATTTCAAGAGCGTGTCCGAGATGTTTATGGATTGTGTCATGTGCGGGATGTGCACGCCGGTCTGTATTGCCGACATCGCCCCCAATCTCGTGGCTCTCTATGTGAGCCGGGCGCAGGGCGCTCATTTCACCGAGAAACCCCTAGGGCTGGAAGTGCGCATTCAAGAGATTCAGGACGGCCGTTTCAATGATGAGTGGTCCAAGATCCTCAAGATGACAGACAAAGAACTGGCCGATCACTGCGCAACCGTCAAGTGAGGCGTCATTGGTCTAATGGTTAACCGTCATTGGTGGGAAATTCATCGCATGCTCCCACGATTGCCTTTGACGAATGACGATTGACGGATTTAAGTCATGGACATCCACGCCCTACAACAGATCGTTCACGGAACGCGAGATGCGCGACGCAAGCAGATTCTTCCCAAGTTTTCTCCGGCGGATCGCGACCAGCTAATCCACAAATATCATCCGGATTATCGTGAGCGGGCCTACCGTCCTATCCGTTTTGGCCCCAATGGCGGAGATAAGACGGTTGTCGAGTTGGCATCATTGTTGGAGGGCGATAGCTCCATTGCCGACGAGTTCGATCTGACGGCCGATTACACGACCGATGTCCTGGTAGTGGGCGGCGGCGGTGCCGGCTGCGCGGCGGCGCTCCATGCGCATACAGCCGGCGCCAAGGTCATCCTCGCGACGAAGCTCCGTCTCGGCGATTCCAACAGCGTGATGGCTCAAGGGGGCATGCAGATTTCGGTATCGCCCGAGGACTCGCCCGTCACGCATTTCGTGGATACGCTGAAGGGTGGCCACATGCAGAACGACCATCAGCTGCTCAAGGTGATGGTCGAGGAAGGCCCCTCGATTGCGAAGTGGCTATTGAGCTTGGGCGTGCTGTTCGATCGCGACGGGGATGGCAACCTCCATGTGAAGAAAGGCGGCGGCAGTTCGAAACCGCGACTCCTGACCTGTTCGGACTATACCGGCCTTGAAATTATGCGGGTGCTCAAAGACGAGGTGCTGAATCAGAAAATACAGCTACTTGAATTTTGCGCGGCGGTCGAGCTGACAAGTGATGAGAAGGGGAACTGCACCGGCGCGATCTTCAGAGATCTCGACAACCAACGCCATGTCGTTGTCGCAGCCAAGTCCGTCATCCTGGCGACCGGCGGGATCGGCCGGCTCCACATTCAGGGATTCCCGACCAGCAATCACTACGGTGCAACCGGCGACGGGCTATGTTTGGCCTATCGCATGGGCGCCAAACTCATGCACATCGATACGTTCCAGTATCACCCTTCCGGCGCGGTCTACCCCGAACAACTCATCGGGGCGCTGGTGACGGAGGGTATTCGATCCGAAGGCGGACATTTGGTCAATGCGAAGGGCGAGCGGTTCGTGAACGAATTGGACACCCGCGACGTCGTGTCCTCTTCAATTATCCGGGAATGTGAAGAGGGGCGCGGCATCCGCACGATGTCCGGGCGCATCGGCGTCTGGCTCGATACCCCGCTGCTCGATGCCGAACATGGTCCCGGCACCGTGGAGAAGCATTTCCCCGCGATGATGATGCAGTTCGAACGATTCGGCATTGATATCAGCAAAGACCCCGTGTTGATCTACCCGACGCTGCACTATCAGAACGGCGGCGTGAAGATCGATACCAATTCAGAAACCAATGTGCACAATCTCTTCGTTGCGGGCGAGGCGTCCGGCGGATTGCACGGACGGAACCGATTGATGGGCAACTCACTTCTCGACCTGATGGTCTTTGGAAAACGTTCCGGGCAGACGGCTGCGGCTCGTGCCGCCGGCATGCCGCAAGGGACGTTGACGGTCGGACATCTGAAGGGTTTCCGCGCCGAGGCCAAGAAGCACGGCAGTTCAAACGGAATCGTATCACCCATGATCCTGCCGGCGTACACAAGAAAAGAATAGGCTGAGGTTAAGGCCGAGGTTGAGGGAGGCTAGGAAGATGTTTCACTTGGCCTGAGCCTTGACCTGAAAGGATTGAGATGAACGTTCATGAGTTTCAGGCGAAGCAGTTGTTCGGACAATTCGGAGTTCCGGTCCCGCGCGGGAGAGAGATCACCTCGCCAGAGGCGGGAGCAACATGGGCCACAGAGCTCAATACCCCGGTGTTTGTCGTCAAGGCGCAGATCCACGCAGGAGGCCGAGGCAAGGCCGGTGGCGTCAAGATTACAAAGGACAAGGCGGCCATTCCCGGCCTGGTCAAGGAACTGATCGGTAAGACCCTTATTACCCACCAAACGGGTCCAAAGGGGCGGGAAGTGCGACGGTTGTTGATCGAAGAGGGGGCCGCAATTGCCAAGGAATTGTATGTAAGCCTCCTCGTGGATCGGGACAGCGGGTGGCCTGTGTTTATCGCGAGTACCGAAGGCGGGATGGAGATCGAAGAAGTCGCCGCCCATAAGCCGGAGAAGATCATCCGGGAGGCGATCGACCCGGCTGTCGGGTTTCAATCGTACAACGGGCGAAATGTCGCCTTTGCGCTTGGGCTTCCTGCCATGGAACCGGCCGTCGTGAATCCCTTTATTCAGATGCTCGGGAACCTCTATCGCCTGTTTATGGACAAGAACGCGGCCATGGTCGAGATCAATCCGCTGGTCATCACCAGCGACAAGAAACTCATCGCATTGGACGGCAAGGTCTCGTTCGACGATAGCGCGCTGTTCCGGCATGCCGATGTGCAGCAGATGCGTGACCTCAACGAAGAAGATCCGCTCGAGATCGAAGCGGGAGAAAATAACCTGAACTATATCAAGCTCGACGGCAATATTGGCTGCATGGTGAACGGCGCGGGCCTTGCCATGGCGACGATGGATGTCATCAAGCTGGCTGGCAGTGAGCCGGCGAATTTTCTGGATGTGGGTGGCGGCGCGACGAAAGAAACCGTGGCGGCCGGCTTCCGGATTCTGCTCAAAGATCCGAACGTCAAGGGCATCTTCATCAATATCTTCGGTGGCATCGTTCGTTGCGAGCGGATTGCCCACGGTGTGATTGAAGCGGCTAAAGAAGTGAAGATCAACGTGCCGTTGGTCGTCAGACTGCAGGGGACCAATGCGGATGAAGGCCGTAAGCTGTTGGCCGAGTCTGGACTGAAGTTGGAAGTGGCGAACGATTTGTGGGAGGCGGCACAAAAAATTGTGAAGTTGACTGGAAAAGCGGCATGAAGAGTGGGGAGCGACAGGGTTAAGTCCCTTTTGCTCCCGGAGCGCGCACGGTGAAACTGTGCTCGCTCGACGGCCGCAGTCAGGGCCTCAACCCTGTCGCTCTCCTGGGGAAGCTTTCTAGCCATGAGGGAGCGAGAGGAAGAAAGAAGAGGGCATTGTGAGCATTCTCGTTAATAAGAATACGCGGGTGGTGGTGCAGGGGATTACAGGCAAGGAAGGCTCGTTCCATGCTGCGCAGTGCAAGGCCTATGGGACGCAGGTTGTTGCGGGTGTGACGCCAGGCAAGGCGGGGCAGGAAGTTGAGGGTATTCCGGTTTTTAATACGGTGCGCGATGCTGTGAAGAAGACTCAGTGCGACACCTCGCTGATCTTTGTGCCCCCGCCGTTTTGTGCTGATGCAATCCTGGAAGCTGCCGATGCCGGGATCAAGCTCGTGATCTGTATTACCGAAGGCATTCCGGTCAATGACATGGTCAAGGTCAAGCGTGCACTCCATGGCAAGGATGTCCGATTGATCGGACCTAACTGTCCCGGCGTGATTACGGTCGATGAAGCGAAGATCGGCATTATGCCTGGCTTCATTCATAAGAAGGGTGTGGTGGGCGTCGTGTCACGCAGTGGAACCCTGACTTACGAAGCCGTGCATCAACTCACGACGCTTGGGTTAGGTGAAACGACATGTGTCGGCATCGGGGGCGATCCGGTCAATGGCACAGGCTTCGTCGATGTACTGGCGTTGTTCGAGAAAGATCCTGAGACTCAGGCGATCGTGATGATCGGCGAGATCGGTGGCGATGCGGAAGAAAAAGCCGCTGAGTTCATCAAAAAGAACGTCAAAAAGCCGGTCATCAGCTTCATTGCCGGAATCACGGCTCCGCCAGGGCGCCGCATGGGCCATGCCGGTGCGATCATTTCAGGTGGAAAGGGCACCGCGACGGAGAAGATGAAAGCGCTCGAAGCGGCTGGTGTGCGGGTCTGCCGAAATCCCGCCGAACTCGGCGCCACCGTCAAACTGGCCCTGGGCCGCTGACAGGTCATCAACTAGAGAGGAAGTTCGCATGGGACGCAAACGCGCCACGCTGTTTGACCCCAAGACCTTCCTGACAAAGGTCGATGGCGGAAAAAATATTCTGAAGTGCCGAAAGAGGCAGGCGTTGTTTTCGCAAGGAGAAACGGCAGATGCCGTATTCTATCTCCTGGACGGCAAGGTCAAACTGACCGTGCTCTCTTCTAAAGGCAAAGAAGCCGTCATTGCGATTCTAGGGCAAGGGGAATTTTTCGGCGAATCTTGTCTCACCGGGCAACTAGTGCGCACTGCCTCTGCAACTGCCTTGGACGAGTCTACGATCATGCGCATCGACAAAGCTGCGATGGTCCGCATACTTCGCGAAGAGCCCACATTCGCCGAACTGTTCATATCCCATCTCCTGTCTCGTAACATAAGAATTGAAGCAGACCTGGTGGATCAACTCTTTAACTCCAGCGAAAAACGGCTGGCTCGAATTCTGTTGTTGCTCGCCCATTTTGGGAAAGAAAGCAAAGTGGAAGAACTCATTATTCCGAAGATCAGCCAGGAAACTCTGGCCGATATGATTGGCACCACGCGATCACGAGTCAGTTTTTTTCTGAATAAGTTCAGGAAACTTGGCTTCATCGATTACAATGGCGGATTGCGCGTTCGCAGCTCTCTCCTCAATATCGCCCTGCTTGATTAGCCCTCGGACTTCAGCCTTCTAATCTTCTCCTGCCTCCCGCCGCATCAATTTCTCAAATGTGAGCAATATTGACCAGTTTTCCATGCTCTTTTCTGGCATTTTTTGGCTATTTTGCAAAGGCCCATCGATATTCTTGGCCTCCTCGCACTGTGGATGTTCGTTAGGCCTATCATTTTAGTATGGTTCATGTGGGAAGATCCCATGGCTGAAGTGGGATGGAATCGCGATGGTATTTCCTATCTCTTCACGTCTAATCGTGTTACGTTATCAACGATATCTGGATTCTTCCCTTCCCTGAAATCTCTCCCGCAGCCGTACTGCAGGTTAGAAACCAGAGAGCGCGCTTTTTTCGGAACCGGCGATCGTTTCACCATTTTTATTTCCTCGAAGAATCCCGAACTAGGACTTGTAAAACAGGGTCCGCTATTGGCTTAGCCGGGAAATACCGTAGCGGGATCGTAATGGGTGCAGCGTGTGATTCATTTCGCACCTGGAGATCGATGTGCGCATATTTCTGATCCACGTTCGCGACCCACAGTTCTACGCCCTTCCGGCTAAAACACGCGCAAAGAACGGCCGCATTCGAGTGATGGGCTTCCCGCCCATCGGCATCATGTCGCTCTCGTCGGTGCTCAAGCAGGCGGGCCACGAGTGTGTGATGTTCGATCAGGCAAACCCCGACACGCCTAACGAGGTCATCCTCGAAGAAATCAATCGGCAACAACCGGTTCTGGTCGGCCTCAGTTTTCTCAGTACCACCAGCTATCCCTATGCGAAGATCCTGGCCCGCCAGATTCGCGCCGCCAATTCGAAGGTCAAATTGGCCTTTGGAGGAGTGTTTGCGAGTTTGAATGCCGCATTGGTCAAACTGCAGTGCCCTGAAGTAAATTTCATCTGTAAGGGAGACGGCGAACAGTTGCTCCTCGACCTGCTCGAACGGATCGATGACCCAGCCGATGTCGCGGGGCTGACCTGGGCCAAGGACGGCCGGGTCGTGCAGAACTCCGGTCGGCCGATGGAACGCCATCTCGATCAGTGGCCGTTCCCCGACCGTGAAGGCCTTCCGCTCGACTTTATAGAATCAATGCCGCTCGATGTGCCTGCGGTGCTTTCGATGGAGCGGTTCACGACGATGCAAACTTCACGCGGCTGTCCGTGGCCCTGTGTGTTCTGCGATATTCCGATCTTCAACGAAGGTAAGTGGCGCGCGCGGAGCGCTCAGCATGTGGTGAAGGAACTCAAGTATCTCGAAGAATGCGGCTACGGGTCCGTTTATTTTGTTGACGACCATTTTCTGCTGCAACCCAAGCGGATCGAGGCGATTTGCCAAGGTGTGATGGACGCGAAACTCTCGATCCAATGGGGTATCGAAGGGCGGGTGGACTCGGTTGCCCAGCACTTGTTTCCTGCCATGGCCAAGGCCCATTGCCGGACGGTGATGTTCGGGATTGAAAGCGGGAGTCAGAAGATTCTCGATCGCCTTAAGAAGGAACAGACGTTGGAAGAAGTGGCCACTGCTGTCACGAACGCCAAGAAGGCCGGCATCGAGATCGTGCACGGATTCTTCACTGTGGGCAACCCAGATGAAACGGTCGAAGATATGAACGCGACGTTCGACTTGGCTTCCAAGCTGCCGCTCGATACGTTCGGTTTTAATCGGCTCTGTGTGTATCGGGGAACTCCGCTTTGGCAAGAATATGTAAAGCGTGGATTGGTCAACGAAACCACCGATTGGTACAAGTATTTCAAATGCTCCACGATCGATCCGACCTGCTTGCCTGGAGAAGTGATCAATGAGGTTCGCCGTCAAGGGCTCAAGCGCCTGTTCGTGTACAAGCTTCTGCACTATCCCATCCAGACGTTCCGGCTGCTACGGCGGTTTCTCCGTTTCATGCCGGCGCGGGATGTGGCCTACATTATCATCAAGCCGTTTCTGGGACAAAAGAAAGGCGCTACGAAGGCTGAAGTGCTGTCCCGCGCCGTCGAGCATGGCGAGATGAAAGACGCGGCGGCGCAGATGACCCAGATGACGGATGAAATGCTCCACAGCGTGATGGAAGAGTCGCGGCTGGAACGGTTACGCATTCAACAGGAAGCAGAAGGGTTGCGCGAGTTGCCGATGGTCCACAGCCGCTAGAGCAGGATGCTGAAAAAGCCCGCCAGCTTCGTTCTCGACTCATCGAAATCCTCAACGTACCCCTGAAGGGTACGCCTCCGGTTTCAATTCGCCTGCGGCCTTGCTGGACGGTCATTTTGAGCATCCTGCAAGATTAGCCTTCTGTTAGACCGCAATCCCCAAGATTTATTTTGCTGCCAATCCTATTGCACAGCTCACGCTCAGGTGAGCATGGTGGACGGGATTCGTTTTATCTCCTCTGGTCAGCCGATCAGGAAATAGGTGCCAAAGCCGATGGCCGCGAGCAGAACGACGCTCAGCATCGCCTTCTCATGACCGCACAGCCCTGCCTGTGCCTTACAGACCGCCAGGGAGCACATGATCGCCATTGTTGGCCTCCTTTTGAGTTGAGTGAAATGATACGCTACGCTACTGGGGAAACGTAGTCAACGACCACTCTTTCACGGCTGGGATCCAGGCCGGACGGAAGTGAGCTAGAAACGTTTTCACGAGGGGGATGAATGAAGAGGGGCCCAGCTAGATGTGGCCGAGCGATGGCTGAGCATTGGGGAAAACAGTGGATTGTTAGCGACAGTTAGGAGGTGGACTGTTCCCGAAGACCTGCTTGAGGTTTGTCCACCGCTCATATTCTCCCGGCGAGAGATCCCGGGCTCCGATACTGCTCGATTTGGTGGACAATGTGACCCATTCCTCGTACATCGCACATTCCTTGGCTGATGCTGCGGGAAGGCGAGACTGCGTCTCTCTCGTTGGTCTTTCGGCATCGCTTGTTACGGGAGCTGGCGACTTTGAATTGAACTCCGGCGCCTCCTGAATCGTGCTAAAGCCTTCCTTATTAGACTCTTGAAGCGGGTGACAACCGGCACGGGGTGTATCGGTATAGACCCCGCCAGGGCAGACGAACAATGCAGCGGCAACGACGATAGTTTCGAGCATGATAGCCCTCCATTAATCAGAACTGTGCCCTCACCCTAGCATGGGTTTTCCTATCCGGAAAGAAAAACGACGTGTTTTGCAGAACATCGGAGCGGGCCTGTCACCCCTGCTCCTGATCTACCCAACACCCACAGCCTGCGACAGCAGAAAATTCAGAATGCACTTGTTTCTTCAATTCGCTGTCTGCTCCAGTCCCTGTCCCCAATTGGAGATGGAGAAAACGGTAGGCTGGGAGAGAAAGTAAGTCAACGACCGACCAGGTAATGCCGGGTTACCCGATGATCGCCTGCTTCGTTTCATCCAGGTGCTTTTGGAGGTACTGCATGAAGGGTGTGCCGCCCGTTCCCACGGCCGTGGGATTGCTGGCATGGGATTGATGCTGGCGGTGGATGTAACTGTCGGCGTAGCCGATGTGGACCTCACGAAACTGTGCAAGGAGATCGACGCAGGTGCCATAGGCAGTCCAGAGATCGGGGGTGCGGAGTTTCCGATCGCGAACATAGCCGGCGAGAAACGGACGACCAAGATCGTCAGTAGCCTTCTCTAGGGTCTCTAGAAATGCGCGGTGGCGCGGGGGCATGTAGTCGCGCATCTCTTGTAAATACAGAGTCAAGGGGTCAGGAGCATGGGCGATTCCGAGTCCGGCGTCGAGACAGGGCACGATGGAGCTTTGCGCGCCGGTCTCGCCTCGAAACTGCTGCGGCTGCCCGGCATAGGACTTCACACCCTCATAGATGAGCCCGTTGGGTAAGGAAGGGCTGTTCTTCCAGCCGTGAATGTAGGGGCGCACGCGGTTGTAGTATACATAAGGATCGCAGCGCTCTTTCATCCTGAGCAACGTGGCGCGCATCGCCGTTTGGGCTGACGCCAAGGATTTGAGTCCAAGCAAGACCTCGCCCTCCTTATCTTCGGCCGCGCCGCTCATTGCGCGCAGGAGCCCGGCCAGCCCTGGCCCCGCTTCCCTCTCGATCTGGATGTGGACCACGACAAACCATTCTTCATCCAAACCACCGAGAAAATTTTGGAGCAGCACAATGTTGTCGAGCTGAATCGGCTTGGTCTTGTCGAGCCGCCGCCAGTTATCGAGGGCATAGGACGCGTAGGAGAGCACTGGCGGTCGGTCAAGTCGCTGGGCCACTTCATGCCAGGGTTTCGCCAATTGTGGCGGCAATGTCGCAACCGGCTGGTCCGGCACTTCCCATACATAGGCATGCCCGGCGAACGAAAGTATTCGCATCGCAGCCCGACAGTCTTCCGTGCTCCACGTTGTGGGGATGGATGGAAGCAGCTGGCGTTGCTCATCGATGAACCGCCGGACCGTCCGAGCACTCAGCAGTTTCGGCAACTCATGCCCAAGATGGGTGAGAGCCGGAAAGTCTGGAATGCTTTCAAGTGGGTCCTTCGGGAGAAAACCCTGCTCAGGCGAGATCTCGTAATCGGAAAGGTCGAGAGGAGCGAAGTTCGTTGATCTCATAGAAGTCTCAGATACTCACAACCCCACCGGTGGGTTCTACCTTACCACACCTTGAGTGAATCAAAAACGAGTCATGGATTGGAACTCCAAGAGCAGATGGCTCGGAACAACGCGGGTCGTGGATGACAAGAGTGGGATCGTCACTCATGTTAGACCCATTTCTTGTTGTGCGGTCTAATCTGAATGGTGTCGAGAAAAGTCCCGTGTTTTCCTGTCGTCGTCTTCGATGTGTTTAAACACAATGAACCCTACAGGGATTATTCCAGTTGCTGCACCGAGCATCGCGAGCCAAATACCCCAAGGCTTGTTGGGAACGACCTCTTCCGCGAAAAAGTAGGTGGTGGCGAGAGACGCGCTGATGAACAAAAACTTTGCGAACCATAGTGGCGCTCCAATCAGATCACATAACTTGTGCGCACCGAGGACGATTCCGATTGCCAGCACCAGCGCGAGAAAGCCGCCCATGAAGAGCCTCGACTCCTAACGAATGAGTAGGTTGACCATCGTCATTAAGGGGTGAGCTAACATACAACCAATCACCGCCTGCGGCGGCTGCCCTGGACCACACCTACTTATATCTGCAACTCGGGGATAGTGGTAATAAACAGATTAAAAAGATACCCATCTCCCTCAGTACGCTCCTCGCATTTCGAGATAAACTCGATGGGGATTTCGAATAGGGATGACGCTCCTTTCCTTGGGTAAGGAGACGTGAGGATATGAAAGTTTTTTTGACGAGTCAGATATTTCTCTATGTCCTCGTCAGAGGCATACCCAACATAGAAAATGATCCCATCATGCTTCTGAATCTCTAACGAGAATGTGTTGCCACGCGTCGCGCGTAACGCGACGACGCTGCACATTGAGAAACCGTATATTCCATCCGGCAATTCTTCTATTTTTATTCCCTCTTCCCGTTCAGTCAGCGGTCTCAGCTGATGCTTGCGCCGTAGCCTCAGCGCCTCTTTCGGGACTGCATTCTCCTCCGGAGTCTTTCCGACATCGCGTTGCATGTTCTTTGATTGAGGCCCCTTACTCCACATGTCGGTGAAATTAACTGAAAAGTTCAATCCGACAAGGTAAAGCAATATTGCTAACCCAAGGGGCACAGCGATCAGATACAGATACCACCGTTTCATGACTGGCAGGATACGCCCAAACCGTCCCTCAAGTAAAAGAAGCCTGCACGTGAGGGGTGAAGGGAAGGTGTCAGACATCATCCTATTGAGAGAGGCACATACAAAACTACACAAGTAGGCTGCACGAGCTGGGGGTAGAAGATTGTGAGCCATGACATCCCTGAGCTGATCAACCGTCTGGAGCCGCTCGTCTCGCCAGACTCCCCACCATAGCACCATACCGTATTTCTTCAATTCTTGGTCTGATTGAGTCTCGTCTAGTTCCCATGCCTTCGGTGACCTTCGCCTCCGACAGCCCGCTGAGACGTCAGGGAAATTAGAATGTCCTTATTTGTTTCCACGGCGATATTTTCTGGAAAATAATGATTGTTTGATGGAGGATACGTAGAGGCGTAAACCTGGTGAGCCTTCGCTGTCTATCGGGTGAAGCCTTGCGGTATGATTGGTACGAATCGATTGGGGTGTTCTTGCCGTTTTTGAACGAGCCTATTAATGGAGATACCATGAAACTTCGTGCTGTCCTCGTATTCAGTGCGACCGTCCTTGCTGTTGGCCCGATACTTTCTGCAAGGGCCGAACCGTCATTGGCTCCCGCACAGCCTGCACTAGACCAGGCCATTGAGCAGTATATTCGTTCGCATCCCGAGGTCATTATGCAATCCTTGCAAGCATATGAGGTCAAGCGCCAAGAGGATGAAGCAGTGCGGGTCAGGCAGGCGATTGCGACACACCAAGAGGAGTTGCTCCGAGATCCGGCTTCTCCCGTCAGCGGCAATCTGAATGGAGATGTGACCGTGATCGAGTTTTTTGACTATCGCTGTGGCTACTGCAAGCGGGTCGCAAGTGCCGTGACGCAATTGCAAAAAGACGAGCCAGGCGTGCGGGTGGTGTACAAAGATTATCCCATTTTGGGGGAAACCTCGGTCTTTGGGGCTCGCGCTGCGTTAGCCGCTCGGAAACAAGGTAAACACCAAGCGTTCCATGAGGCGATGCTGGCATCGGACAATGAGCTGACCACGGAAGAAGTCTTCGCAATTGCCCAGCGAGTCGGATTGGACGTCAAGAAGCTCGAGGCGGATCTGCGTGCGCCGGAATGGCAAGTTGCGATCGATCGTAATCATGCGCTGGCCAAGCTTCTTGGTATTTCGGGAACGCCGGGGTTTGTTGTAGGCGGTGAAATGTATCAAGGCGCGCTTGAATTGACGAGCCTCAAAGAACTTGTAGCCAAGGTGCGGACGAAACGGTAATGCACCCAGCAATGCTGAACCTGCACTGCCTCTCCATCTTTCCATACATCCGCCTGCCTGGCTTTCATATCTCCCGGTGCGACCCCACAGGATCGGAGAGGCAGAACACCTTCTGAAATTCCTTCACAGACTCAGTCAGTTTCCGCTTACCTCCAGGTCGAGCTTCGGCGGGGCTCCGCGCCTCCGGCGGTCTTCCCTCCTGCCAACCCTCAGAACCCGTGGCAGCAGAAAAATTTGGATGTCCCTGTTTTCTTGTCTCCCTGCGCACATGCGCGATGATGTGCGAGATCGAGCACCTGGACCGGTAGCTACCTCTGCATTAGCAAACTGTTCCTGACACTGTTTTCTTCTTCGCCGTTGCCTTTTTTCATCGGGCCAATCAAATGAAAGTGAATTTTTAGCCATTTTCATCTCTCTTAATCGAATGCCGCCAAGTTTCACAGCCATTCCTCCCAAGTCATAAGCGGAATAAGACAAATCTATCCAGCGTGTTCCAGGCCTTATGGTAGGCTTGAAAAGAAATGTGTTAGGAATCTTTGCTGCTTCCATGGCTAAATTAGAAGGCCGGTTAAATTAAGTGGGGGAGTACACATCGGAGTCTCCAGCGACCGATAGGCTCGTTGAAGTATGACATTTCCTATGGGATTCAAATGGAAATATTTCCAATGGGGTGTACCGCTCCTCGTTGTCATGTGGGCACTCAGCGGGTGTGAATACGAATGGCATCTGTCAATCAAGAGCCTTGACACAAAAGGAAACCCGACATTTTGCGTTAGTGCCTCCCCTGGGTGCTCACGTCGGGGGTATGGGTAAGCGTGTTTGACGTTCTTGAGGTGTCTCCAAAGGGTTCGGAAAAGCCTTATCGAACTGTGTGGTCGATTAAGCCCATGAGCAAAGAGGCGACACTCAAAGAAGTCACCTATGGAGTTCCACTTCCTGGGTGGAAAGAAGAGTTGGCAGCCGAGAGTCTTCGTGTGGGACAGGTTTATCAAATAGGTGGGTATCGATTCCGTCTCAGTGGTAAGGAGAACAATTTAACATATGAGTTGCGACCCTTCGATCAAATTCAAGTGGATTAACTGCGAGAACACTGAGTTACCTGCGCCCGTAGCGTTCCACAACATCCTCTCTACAATGTTCAGCAACCACGATTTCATGTAGGTTCAAAATTAGTTGTTTTGGCCTCTTTGACCACTACCATTAATCCTCAACTGAATCCAAGTGATACCGGCTAGTTACTCACAGCGTTTTTGACACGCCTCCAGACAACTAGTCTTTTCCCTGAAATATTTTGCCATTCTCCTATTTTCAGGATAGCAATGTAGAAGGCGAGAGTTTGCCGGTTGGAGCCTTGGATTGGAGTCGATGTATCGTTGAATCCAAACAACCAGGCTTGATAGTACACATGAAATATCTCAATGCGGCAAAGCGACGGTTAGTGAGGTGTACCTCTCATTTAAGATAGCAAAAGAAGGAAACCATTTAGAGGCCATCAAGCTTTGTGAACGGCTGAGAACTCTTGAGGATGAGCAAGATACAGTTGCTCGATCCATGTTGGCATTTAGGTTTCACGAAATTGGAGACGACAAAGAGGATATATTATGGGAATGAGGTTCTAAATGTTGATCCGTATTTCTCCTCATACTGAAGCTATTAATAAGAATTCATTTTATTCAGAACGAACATGCCATTGTGTACGGATATGGAGATTGAGAAAAACTGCATTGGCTCGTTGGCTTGGCATTCTCGTTCCGTGTTTCCCCCCAGAAATAGAACGGGAGCTAGGGATGGGCTCAAGGTTACAAGCAATGGTATGAGGAGCGACTCAGTTTAGGCGAGAGCCCCTTACCTCCTTGGAAAGCATGGAACTAGACCACGTTTTCCCTCGAAAACCATACCATTAGGTTGCGTAGCGCATACAGTTCAGGAGCCAATTGTGCTCGTTTTGTGCTCAAGCCCACCTCACTCCAACTCACTCAGGCCTACTCCAGCCAAAGTTCGTATCCCAGAAAACCTTGGCCCCAGTTGGCCTGAATGAGTTCCAGTGAGCCTGAGTGGGCTGACGTACACGGTTTCCTAAACCGCTGGTCGGTTGTCCACAATACCTGCGAGAATTACAGCCTCCAAACTTTCGTTATCTCAGCCTAGCAAGACCAACTCTCCGCTGTCCTTAAATCAGCTGATTGGAGGATAGGTTTAGTCGTAGGAGCAGGGGGTTAGGAATTATTAGCACAAGCTCTTGCCTGATGCTTTGAGTCCCGATCAGGTGCTCCCACCTGGACGATCTTCGCCATTCGTTGTGTTGTTATGGAATCCTTGACGATGTGACAGTACCGTCTATACTTCTCGGTAGATGCTCAGGCTTGGCGTATCGATCGCACACTTGCTCTGGTTCACGCGTACGCGGGATGGCCAAGATCACGTCCGCCATCTGAGATCTCGATAATGGACGAATTCGAGGGACGGTTCCATGCGATTGACGTTCGGCTCCAGGCCATTGAAGAGGCCCTGAAGCTCCGGAGTGCTGCGCCTCCGTCATACGCTGCGCCGCCCTCCATCCCAGCCCCCCCACGACACACCGCTCGTCCTGCCTCATCGTCTACACCGGCCATACCGCCCACACCAACCGCCACCGCCATCTTGGGGTGGGGCAGTATGGCGGCCCTCATCCTGGCGGCATCGTATCTGATTCGCCTGGCCATCACCGTCGGGTGGCTGACTCCCGTTCGTCAGGTGGTGCTGGCCGCTCTCTTTGGTCTCGTGCTGATTTTCATCGGCTTCACCGTAAAGGCGAAGCATCCGAGGTACGCAAGTTTTCTCCCTGGGGCTGGCTTGGTCATTCTCTTTCTGGCGGATTATGGTGGACATCTTTACTACAGCCTAATTACACCACTGCAAGCGACTATAGGAGTTGTGCTCATTTGTGGAGTCGCATTGGTCTTGGGACGTGTATTCGAAGGCGAGTTTTATCCGCTCGTCGCGGTCATTGGGTCCTATTCCGCCCCGGTCCTGCTAACAACCTTTCATCAAAATCCTCTGGATCTCGCGATCTACTTCTCCGCCTGGAGCGTGCTGTACTGTTGGTATGCCATTAAGGTTGAGCGACGGCAGGTGTATCTGCTTGCGGCCTATCTCGCCCTGATCGTCTTTGACTACGCGTGGAGAGACGGGAATCCCACGCAGTGGCACGCCGCAGTGACCTTCCAGCTCCTGCAGTTCCTCCTGTTCACCGGGGCCACAGCTATCTTCTCGGTGGTCCATCAGGCTCCGCTCGAGATGCGCTCGGTCAAATCCCACCTCCCAGTCCTGCTGATTTTTTATTTCCTGCAATACACCATCTTGCGAGAGCATCTGCCCACCTGGGCCCCATGGATTGCCTGTAGCAGTTTGGTAGTTCTCCTCAGCGCTTACGCACTGGCGCGAGCGTACTCCGTCTCCGCGTCAGCGGGTCGGCTCATCATTGCTGCCTATGCGGCGGTCGTGATGCTGCATGCAGGGTATCTCGAATTACTGCCTGACCGATTACGACTCTGGGTCGGTCTGGGACTAATCGTGCTTATGGCTGGCTATGCCAGTCTGCATTCTGAGCATGCCATCAACTGGTGGCCGGTGTTTGCCGCAGCCATCATGATCTTTCTGATCAATGATGGTCGTTTGTTATTGGAGTGGGAAGTACAGGAGGTCCCGGGGTATAAGTTCTTGATCCCGCTGTACGCGATCGCCTTGTATGTGGGGTATGGGCTTCTCCAAAGTCAGCGGGACTTAGCCCTCTATTCCCCCTGGCTCCTCTACATGGGGCACGCCAATACCATGGCTGGAGCGGGACAGCTGTTCCATGGTCGACTCGCCATCTCGCTGATCTGGGCGCTCTTGGCGATGGCCACTCTTCTGGTCGCCATCCGGCTGTCCAATAAAAGCCTTGGACAGTCCGCGCTCTTTGTATTCGGGGCCTTTGGAATCAAAGTCTGGCTCTTTGATCTTTCCGGTGCCGATTCGCTCGTCCGCATTGGCTGTCTGCTGGTGCTTGGTGCCTCCCTGTATGTTGGCGGACTGCTGTACCAAAAGATGGTAGAGCTGCCGAATGCCGTAGCTCGAACGTGATGACGTCTTTCAGGTCCTAACCCACACGAGACACGACTCACGATAGTCTTGCCGAAGCAGGGGTGCACGGGTGGGATCTGGTTTCAGGATGGAAGTCCGAGTGAGTCCGGATTGGTGATGAAAGACCTTCGATGAAGCAGATATTTCTATTATCACCTTGTTGCTTTCGCTCATTGTCATGAAGCCGTGAAACAGATGTGACCACTTTTGTGACCAGACAAGGCGGGAAAGGAAAGGAACGAACGGGAATGTATAGACTGAATAGAATGCTATAGGACTTCGATATTGCTAACTAAATTGGGGAAACCGTTGCAATAGCGAGCTTTGTGAAAAATGGCCGTTTATCACTCTTAATCAGCGGGCTTTGCGTGAAAGGTTAGCTGACAAGGCTTCAAGAAAACAGAAAGGTCGCCTTTCTAATCCCTCAACTTCTGTCACAGCGGAGTGGGTGCAGGCGCGCCCTACTGCGCGCATCGACCGAGCACATTCTGATCGTGCGCGGTCTGCGAGCAGTAGGGAGCATCTGTCTCGCTCTATCCTCCTCAGTGAGGGGCGGTGTCAGCCACTGCTGGCTCGACCGCAAACAAAAAGGCCACCGTTTCCGGTGGCCTTTTCCTTACTCCCTTCTCCATTGCTGGCAGAAGTGGTGCGGAGTGGTCCACTTGCGCGCATTTTTACGTTCTCCCCAGGAGGGCCTGAGGCTCTCTGGCGCGACCTTGGCGGAGGAATGGGGACCCACCGAGCCTCGGGCGATGTGAAAGCTGGAACTGACTGAAGGACTGCGGTCGCCGAAGCGACCGCAGCTGAAGGAATTCCAGAAGGTTCGCTTCGCCTGAGGCCGGAAGGGTCATTCCGGGAGCCTGGGAGCGACAGCGAGCCTCAGGCCCGCCGCTATGTCCCCATCTCCCAACTCGCCAGATACTTCACCTGCTCCTTCGTCAGCGTATCGATCTTCATCCCCATGCCGGCGAGCTTGAGCCGTGCGATTTCCTTGTCGATCACCGGTGGGACCGGATAGACTTTCTTTTCCAGCTTCTTGTAATTCTTCACCAGGTATTCCGCACCGAGCGCCTGGTTGGCGAAGCTCATGTCCATGACGCTTGAGGGATGACCCTCGGCCGTTGCCAGGTTCACGAGTCGGCCTTCGCCGAGCAGACTGACTCGACGGCCGGTCTTCAGCGTGAATTGCTCGACCCCTGGTCTGATGAGGCGCTTCTTGCGGCTCAATTTCTCCAACGCGGGAATGTCCAACTCAACGTTGAAATGGCCCGAGTTGCAGACGATGGCCCCTTCCTTCATTGCGGCGAAGTGCTCTCCGCGGATGACTTTGAGGTTGCCGGTGACTGTGACGAAGAAATCACCAATCGGTGCGGCCTGTTCCATCGGCATGACGCGGAACCCGTCCATGACCGCTTCAATCGCCTTGACCGGATCGATCTCGGTGACGATGACGTCGGCGCCCATGCCCTTGGCGCGCATCGCGATGCCGCGCCCGCACCAGCCATAGCCGGCGACCACAAAGCTGGTGCCGCAGATCAATCGGTTTGTCGCGCGGATGATGCCGTCGATCGTGCTCTGGCCTGTCCCGTAGCGGTTGTCGAACAGGTGCTTGGTGTCGGCATCGTTGACGGAGATTACCGGGAACTTCAGCACTTTCTTCTCGGCCATGCTGCGGAGCCGGATGACGCCGGTGGTAGTCTCTTCTGTACCGCCGATCACGTGTTTGAGTAAGTCTTTCCGCTTGGAATGGATCAGCGAGACGACATCGGCCCCGTCGTCCATCGTGATCTGCGGCTTGTGGGCGATCGCCGATTGGATGTGCTGGTAGTAGGTCTTGCTGTCTTCGCCTTTGATCGCGAAGGTCGGAATGCCGTCATGTTTGACGAGTGCCGCTGCAATCTCATCCTGCGTACTCAGCGGATTGGAGGCGCAGAGCCGGACGTCGGCTCCGCCGGCCTGGAGCGTCTTCATCAAGTTCGCGGTTTCGGTTGTCACGTGGAGGCAGGCTGTCATGCGGAGCCCTGCGAACGGTTTCTCTCGCTGAAACCGTTTCTTGATAAGCCGCAGCACCGGCATGGTGGCTTCGGCCCATTCGATCTTGAGTTTGCCCTGGTCTGCTAACTTGATATCCTTCACATCGTATTCCACAGAAACCTCCAGTAAAGTGATGAGTGACGGGTGGTCAGTAAAAGGGGGGCGGATTTTTCAATCCGTCCCCCTTGTGATCGATCTGGTCTAAACTACAGCCCTGCGTCTCTGCGCAAGATTTTGGCCTTGTCCGTCTTTTCCCAGGTGAACCCCGGTTCGTTCCTGCCGAAGTGCCCATAGGAAGCGGTCTTTCTGAAGATCGGTCGGCGGAGCTTGAGGTAGTCGATGATCCCACGCGGGGTCAAGGGGAAGTGTGTCCGTACGAGCTTATCCAGCTTCTCGACCGCCACCTTTTCTGTACCTTTCGTGTCGACCAGTACCGAGACGGGATCGGCCACGCCGATCGCGTAGGCGAGCTGGACTTCGCACTTCTGGGCCAAGCCGGCGGCGACGATGTTCTTTGCGATGTAGCGGGCCATGTACGAGGCCGACCGGTCCACCTTCGTGGGATCCTTGCCTGAAAATGCGCCGCCTCCATGGCTGCCGTGGCCGCCATAAGTGTCGACGATGATCTTGCGGCCCGTGAGCCCGGTGTCCCCCATCGGACCGCCGACCACGAAGCGGCCGGTGGGATTGATGTGGTGTTTCACGCTCGTCGGGTCGTAGAGTCCTTTCGGCATCATGGGCTTGATGACCTTCTCCATGATGTCGCGTTCGATCTGCTTGTTCGTCACGTCGGGACTGTGTTGGGTCGAGACGACGATGGTGTCGATCCGCACCGGTTTTCCGTTCCGATATTCCACGGTCACTTGGGATTTTCCATCGGGACGGACCCAGGGGAGGATGTTCTTTTTCCTGACTTCAGCCAGCCGCTTGGTGAGCCGATGGGCGAGGACGATCGGCATCGGCATGAGTTCAGTCGTTTCGTTGGTGGCGTAGCCGAACATCAGTCCCTGATCGCCGGCGCCGCCGGAATCCACGCCCATGGAGATATCTCCCGATTGCTGGTGAATGGCGGTGAGCACGGAACAGGTATGGTAATCGAATCCCCACGCGGCGTCGCAATAGCCGACATCCTTGATGACTTCGCGAATGATATCGGGAATCTCGACGTAAGCCTTGGTGGAAATTTCCCCGGCCACGAAAGCAATTCCGGTGGTCAGAATCGTTTCGCAGGCCACTCGGGCATATTTGTCTTTCGCAATGATCGCGTCGAGGATTCCGTCGGAGATCTGGTCGGCGATCTTGTCCGGATGTCCTTCCGTGACGGACTCTGATGTGAACAGGTAGTTTTGTCGCATTAGCCCCTCTTGGGTTCAGGTGATCAATAATCAGACAATAGGCTGGATCAGCGCGATAGTATCCGAATGAGTCCTCTGTTGTCCATTCCGCCGAAAGTAGGGGATCGTCTGGGATGTTGACGCCCCGGCTTGCTTGACACCCATTTTCAGCCACTTGTAAGATAACCTGACTCTGCGGATCTCGCCTCCATTGATGAGTTAAGCTACAACGCGATAATGGTCGGATTTCCCTTACTGGCCTTCAGTATCTTTCTCAGGGCGATGTGGGTCAATTATGCCTTGGGTGGCTGATGGAGTTACTATCGGACCCAAGGCGGTGGACCTTCAGGAGTTGAATTGCAGAGTGAAAAAATGACAATAAGGCTTGGGGTTACTGGAATGGTGCTCTGTCTTGTGACCGCCATAGTCGGGATAGGTGGTGCGGCGCCACCGGATATTTTGCCGGTCGCCGGTCGCCATAGTGTTAAGCTAGGTGAGCCGGCGCCGAACTTCCAGCTCCAGGACTTGCAGGGACGTCTTGTAGCGCTTTCGGACATGCGCGGCAAAGTGGTGATGGTGAATTTTTGGGCTACCTGGTGTGGTCCCTGTCGAGTCGAGATGCCGGCAATGGAGCAGCTCTATCAGACGTTTTCGCGGAAGGACTTTGAGATTCTCGCCGTGTCTACCGATGCGGAAGGGGTATCGGTGACCAGGCCGTTCCAAAAAGAAAACCGGTTGACCTTTCCCATCCTCCACGATGCCGATTATCGTGTGGGATTGACCTATGGCGCTCGGAGCCTCCCGATGACCTTCATGGTCGATCGGCAAGGGATTGTCCGCCATCAAATTTTCGGTGCGCGTGACTGGGGAGCGGCTGAAGCGCATCAGCTTGTGCAGATGTTGATGAAATCCTAGCAGAATGCTGAAAAAGCCCGCCAATAGAAGAAGACCGTTATTTGGTTTATTTGGTTTGTCTCGTTTGTTTGGTTAAACCGGACAGACCAAATGAACCAGATAAACAAAACAAACCAGTTTGAGCATCCTGCGTGGTATTCGTCTGTTGTCCCAGACATGCGGATCGGGGAAGTTCTATCGTACCAACAGAGTTTTTCCGAAGCCTGCTAGGAGTCTGTCCGGCATTGTCGCAATCGATCACAAATATTTCTTTGGTGGCGGCCTTTTCGGCTGGGTTGCTGTCGTTCGTCTCGCCCTGCGTGCTCCCGCTGGTTCCCTCCTACATTTCATACATCACAGGACTGTCCATCGAACAACTCACCGACTCGACGGTGCGGTCGAAGTTTAAAAAAACCATTGTCGTCAATGCCCTGTTGTTTATCGGTGGATTTTCAGCGGTCTTTATCTCATTTGGCGCATCGGCCAGCTTCATCGGCCAGGCTCTGGTGACCTATCAAGATTACGTTCGACGAATCGGCGGGATCGTGATCGTCATCTTCGGCCTCTATTTATTGGGGATTGTGAATATCAGTTTTCTGAAAATGGAGCATCGTTTCCAATTCAGAAATCGGCCGGTCGGGTATGTGGGATCGTTCTTGATCGGCGTGGCATTTGCCGCCGGGTGGACACCCTGCGTCGGGCCGGTGCTCGGGACCATCTTATTGTATGCCAGCACGACCGAGTCGATGCTGAACGGGGTGCTGTTGCTGTCGAGCTATTCGTTGGGACTGGGGGTGCCGTTGTTTCTCACGGCCTTGGGGGTCGATCGGTTCCTTGCCTATTTCAAGCAGGCGCGTGTGTATTTGTGGGGCGTCTCCACTGTGAGCGGAGTGATGCTCATCGTCGTGGGCGTCATGATATACGCCAATAGCCTCACAATGATCACTAGTTTTCTGGAGCGGTACGGGATTGGCTGGTACCTCGGGCAGTGACCAGAAGGTCAGACTGCCAAAGTAAGAAGTGCTGAGTTCTGAGTCAGAGAGCCCCCATTTTCAGAACCCGTGCACCGGCAATCCTAATCCAAGTCTCAGCACTCAGCACTTCAGAACTCACAAGCGAAGACAATGCCATGCCCACTTTACCCGATGTCAAAGCTTATGATGCCTTGGTTGTCGGCATGGGACCGGCTGGTGCCACCGCTGCTTATCGGTTGAGTCGAGCCGGCCTGTCTGTGCTCGGACTCGATAAGGCTACACATCCACGGTACAAAGTCTGCGGTGGAGGGCTGTCTGCCCGCATCGACCGTATTTTGGAAGACGATTACAAGTCGGTCGTCGAGCATACGATCTACGGCATACAGTTTTCCTACCGCGGTGCGGATCCCTTCTTCCTTGATTCTTCCAGTCCGATCGCCTACATGGTCATGCGAGACCGGTTCGACCATTTCCTCGTAGAGAAAGCAAGGCGAGTGGGCGCCGAGGTGCACGAAGACGAGCCGGTGACGTCCTGCCGGCAGCTTCCCGATGGCATTGAAGTGACGACGGATCGGGGCCGGTATCTGGCCAAGGCTCTGATCGGGGCGGATGGGGCGAACAGCCTGGTAGCGCAGCAGTTGTTTCCGAGCCGCCGGAGCCGTCGGATGGCGACCCTGGAGAGTGAAATCCCGATCGGGCCTGCACCCCATTATCCCGGCACCGGCCGTGCGCTCATCGATATCGGCGCAACACCCGCAGGGTATGCCTGGATTTTCCCAAAGCAGGAACGGCTCTCGATCGGCGTGGGGGATCTTCGCGGAGGTCTCGCGAGCCCGAAGAAGATTTTTGATCAATTCGTACAGGGGGAGAAAGGATTGGCTCTCTGGAAGGTACCGCAGCCGGTCGGCCATCCACTTCCGCTCTTCAGTGAGCCCAGCGTGTCCAAGGACAATCGGGAGTCAATCAAATTGGTGAGCGGACGCGCCTTGTTGACGGGAGACGCTGCGCACCTTGTCGATCCCCTATTCGGCGAAGGCATCTATTACGCGGTGAGGTCTGGACAGTTGGCTGCAGAATCGATTCTGAACCAGTTCAATGATCGGCAACGGTCGCTGGCCGATTACGAAGAGGCCGTCAAGCGGGAGATCTACGAGGAGTTTCGGGTGGCGGCCCGAATGGCGAGTCTCGTCTATTCGTATCCGTATCTCTGCCACCGCCTTCTGCCCCGCTATCAACACATTGTTATGCTCTACTACGATGTACTCCGTGGGCGTGAGACCTACCAAACGTTTTATGTCCGCGCGAAGAGTGTGGTTAAATCCTCCTTCAAGGATCTGCTCCTCGAAGCCATGTCGTTCCGTTGAGTCCGGAATAGCTCTCAGGCAGCAGATCTTGCAGGATGCTCAAAAAGGCCGTCCAGCAAGGCCGCAAGCGAGTCGAAACCGGAGGCGTACCCTCAGGGGTACGTTGAGGATTTTGATAAGCTGAGAACGAAGCTGGCGGGATTTTTCAGCATCCTGCCCGCTGGATCAGCACCAGGCGCCGAGGCGGCAGCTTACAAAAGACTGGCCTAATGCTGTGGCGGAAGGGAGGTGGAACGATCCAGCTGGGACAGAGGGAATCAGCCCGGCGGCAAGACTCGGTTGATCTCCCGATGGAGGTGAAGCCGGCGAAGCAGGGGTGGGCGCGGGTTCGGCCTTTAGTGCCAGCATCGTTGTGGGTTTTTCCCTTTCGATCTTCGCTAGGAGGCTTGCTCCTTCGCTGGAATGCGCGCTGCCTGGATATTTTTCTGCCAGCAACGTCAGCTTTTCGCTGGCCCAATCGTCCGCACCCATGTCGTGGTAGCTGAGTGCCAGAAAGTACAGGGCATCGGGCGCAACTGACTTGTCTGGGTACAGTTTCATGATTTGATCGAAGCGATGTGCGGCGGCCAGATAGGAACCCCGCCGATAATAGAATTCCCCCACGAAGAGATGCATCTGCGCCAAGAGATCGTGGCATTCTTGGATCTTCTGGAGCGCTGGGCCGTCATACCGGCTTCCCGGAAAATCTTTTCGCACCTGTTCAAAGGCTTCGATGGCTTTCTGAATGGGGCTTGGATCACGCTGGAATCCCCTGGTCAGTTTCATCTGGCTTTCTCCGATGCGAAATACTGCATAGGAGGCCAGGATATGGGTACGATGGAGATCGAGGAAATGGGTATATTCGACGATGGCTTCGGTATATTCCTCTTTCTCGAAGTATGCCTCTCCTCGCTTCATGATGACGTTGGGGTCGTAGTTCTTTTTGATCCCATCGCCTAAGAAGATCTGTTCGTCGGTGCCGCTTAAAGCTTTCTTCGAGATATCTTGATTCTTGGGTGCGCTGGAGCAGGCGGTGATGACAGAGATTGCCGCGATACAGAGGCCGACAGCCACTGTCATCCGTAGTGCAGCAGTCGAGATAGGGGAAAAGCGTACCATCACTGCCGGAAAATGTAGCAGGAGCCTTAGCTGAATGCAAGGTTTCGCCTCCATTGTGAGTTGACCCATGTAGCACCGAGACTTATAATCCCGCCGAATCTTGCAGCGAACCGATAGTCTTCATGCAGATGATACGAACGAGAATTATTGGAACGGGTTCATACCTTCCTGAACGGGTGGTGTCGAATCGCGAGGTAGGGGCTTCATTAGGCATTGAGCCGGCGATTGTCGCTCGCTTAACAGGAATTCAGGAGCGGCGCAAGGCTGCTGAATCCCAAGCGTCTTCCGATCTTGCGGTGAAAGCAGCGCGACCGGCGCTTGAGGCTGCCGGACTCCCGGTTTCTGAGCTGGGGGCGATCGTGCTTTCGACAACCTCTCCCGACTCGGTCTTTCCTTCCACTGCCTGTCATGTTCAGCGCATGCTCGGTTGTTCCACAATACCGGCATTCGACGTGGCGGCGTCCTGTTCAGGCTTTCTCTATGGACTCTCGATGGCCGACGCAATGATTCGGAGCGGGCAGGTCAAAACCTGTTTGGTAGTGGCCGCGGAAGTGAAGTCTCGCTCCGTCGATCCTGCCGATGGTGATACGGCTCTTTTATTTGGCGATGGGGCCGGCGCAGCCCTGTTGCGGGGCGAGCCGGAGGCAGGCCAGCTGAGTCAAGGGATTTTGGGGGTTCGTCTTCACGCGGACGGCGCCCAGCATGGCCTGATTACGATTCCTGCAGGCGGATCGCGCCGGCCGACGACGTCAGGGACGGTTGAGGCGAAGAGCCATACGTTGCGGATGCAAGGGGCGCCGCTCTTTCGTCTGGCGGTCAAGCGATTGGAGCAAGTCATCCGCGAGATCGTGAAAGAGTTCGGTATCGATGTGCGCGATATCGCACAGCTGGTCTTGCACCAAGCCAACGGGCGGATTCTTGACCAGCTTACAAAGCGGCTTGGAGTCTCGCCTGAACGGGTCTGTTCCGTGATTGGGCGCTACGGCAATACGTCGTCAGCGTCATTGCCGATCGCGCTCGACCATGCAGTCCGTTCGGGAAGAATTATGCCCCACGACATCGTTCTGTTGGGAAGTTTTGGCGGTGGCGTGACGTGGGCAGCAGGGTTGGTTCGGTGGTAAGGCCTGTCCTGTTCATTTGGTTTATCTGGTCTATTCGGTCTATCAGGTTCAACCAAACAAACCAACTAACAGTCTTCTTCTGCTGGCGGGCTTTTTCAGCAGCCTATTAGCTGACCGGGTGACCGATTTGTTGGACAGGTAGCCTGACGACGAAACGGCTGCCGGTTGGGACGTTCGCTTCGGCCCACACCCGCCCGCCTAGACCCTCGACGATGTGTCTGACGATTGCCAGCCCGAGCCCTGTTCCACCTAACTCACGCGAGCGGGCCTTATCGACGCGATAGAATCGTTCGAATACGCGCGGGCGATCCATTTCAGGAATTCCCATGCCGGTATCGGTCACGCTCAGTTCCACAGCCGTGACAATCGCGTGCTGTTCGGCATCGTCTGAAACCGGGTGGGCCGCCACGGTGATGGTCCCTTTATCGGGAGTGTATTTGACAGCATTATCGAGCAAGTTGGACAGGATTTGTATCAGCCGGTCTTCGTCGCCGAGCACCGCAGGAAGATTTTCCTCCACAAAGGAGACGAGCCGGTGCCCCTTCTTTTCTGCTAAGGGCCTGATCATGGCCAGCGTTCGTTCGATGACACTCTGAAGATGAAGCGGCTCGCGCTTGAACTGGACCTGTCCTGATTCGATTTTCGACAGCTGGAGAAGGTCTTCTAAAATCAGGTTCAGCCGGTCGCTTTGCTTGAGAATGATGTTGAGAAATTGCGTATTGGTCTCAGGATCATTTTTGGCGCCATCGAGCAAGGCTTCGATATACCCCTTGATTGACGTGAGTGGGGTTCTCAACTCGTGGGACACGTTGGCGACGAAATCTTTCCGGATAATTTCCAGGCGTCGTAATTCTGTCATGTCGTGAAAGACCAGTACCGCACACGCGTCGTTCTCTCGATCGGACTCAGTCACCGAGGCCTCGATATGGAGACGTCGGCCACTCGGGTGCAGGAGAATTTCATCTTCTTCGTTCACGCGTTTCGTCAGGACCGTTGAGACCAACGTATCCAACTGAGGATGCCGGAAGACATCGGAGCAGGGGTGTCCTCGCGCTTCCATCCTGGTCACGTCGAACATTCGTTCCAGCGCAGGATTGATTTGCAGCACGCGTCCTCGACGGTCCAGGACCATCACGCCTTCGACCATTGAGGTCAGCATGGCCAAGAGCTGGGATCGATCTTCAGACAGTTCATCGATCTTGTTTCTCAGTTGGTCCGTTATATAGTTGAGCGTGTCGGCTAAGAGGCCGACTTCATCACGCGATCCGGTTCGAATGCGGATGGCATGACCGCCCTTCGCCAGCTGCTGCGCAGCGATCGTAATATCGGACAAGGGCTTCGTGATGCTGTGAGCGAGCCACACACTCAGCACGACGGCAATCAAGAATGCAGTTCCGAAGGCGAGGGACAAGTTCTGGCGCAATTTGTCCACTTCACGATCGAATGTGGTCATCGGTAACCCCAGCCTCAAGAAGACGGATGGCGTCGCCTGGGTTGCGCCGCCCAGACCGACAGCCAGATACAGCGTGCGCTCACCGGTCGTGTGATTTGTGTGGAGGTCTGTCCCGTGCCCGGTGGCAATGGCTTGCTGAATTTCCGATCGAGCCCGATGGTTTTCAACCGTAGCGAGGTTGCTATCTGAGACGGCGCTGTCGGCCAACACCCGTCCATCCGGAGCAATGATGGTCACGCGTGCGAGGGCACGCGCGCTGAGATCTCGTACGGCCGCTTGTAATTGGGGGGTCGAGGACAGCGCCCCTGGTTGTGTCAGAAACGGCTGCAGCCCATAAGCGATGAGACTGGTTTGAGCCTCCAGTATCTGGCCCGATTGGACGATCTCCTGTTGATCGAGGGAGCGAACCGCCAGGGTCCTGGCGATGAGAAGCCCACAGGCGAGGACCAACAGGGCTCCGATTGTGACCTTCCATCGGATGGAGAGTGTCATAGTGACAGTGGTGGGTGATGAGCGATGAGCGAAGGGTAGGGGGCTTTCCCCATCACTTTTCACCCATAACGCATCACTGCTCCTTCAGTTTATACCCCAGGGATTTGACCGAAATAATCGCCTCGTTGAGCGAGGGGAGTTTTTGCTTGAGTCTTCGGATATGGACATCGACCGTCCTCGTCGTTCCGTAGTAATCGTATCCCCAGACGGTATTCAGGAGGATGTCTCTGGTCAGGACCCTGCCAGGATTGCGCAACAGATGTTCGAGCAGGCCGAATTCCTTCGCTGTGAGGGGGACCTCCATCTTCTTCACAGTAACTTCGTGCCGCGCGAGATCCATGACGAGATTACCATAGCGATATTGGGCCGGGCTGTCGTCCGGTTTCCGCTCAAGCCGTCGAAAGAGGGCCTTGATGCGGGCAACCAGCGTCTTGGGGCTAAATGGTTTGGTGACATAATCATCGGCTCCCAGCTCCAGGCCGATGATGGTATCCGATTCTTCGGCTTTGGCTGTCAGCATGATGATGGGGAGCATCGCGGTTGCTGGGGCCGATCGAAGGCGTTTGCAGACCTCCAACCCGTCGATCTCTGGCAGCATCAAGTCGAGAACAACCAAATCGGGCTTCTCCTGTTTCACTTGCTGGAGGCCTTCCATACCGGTCTTGGCCGATACGGTTTGAAAGCCGTCTTTCTCCAAATACAGTTTGACTAGTTGGAGAATGTCGGGCTCATCTTCAACGATGAGGATTTTCTTGTTTGTGGGGCTTGGCATAGATGGTAGTGTGAGCCTACGAGGGAGAAAGCATCGTGTCAAGACGGACCGGGAGAGAGTCACGGGCCAATTCAGTTGACGAGGCCCGCTGCTCTGACGTAAGGTGGACATCGGTGATCTGTGAGTATGTGCGGGCAGAAATGTGACCCTGTACCGAGTTCAGGAGAAGGGGGCGGTTATGAAGATCTATCTCGCCAATCCACGAGGGTTCTGCGCCGGAGTCGATCGGGCAATCGATATCGTTGACCTCTCCCTCAAAAAGTATGGGGCACCGATCTACGTTCGGCACGAAATCGTCCATAGCCGGCATGTCGTGAACTCGCTTCGCACCAAGGGCGCTGTGTTTGTGGAGGAGTTGGGAGAAGTGCCGGAAGGTTCGGTTGTGATCTTCAGCGCCCATGGGGTTGCCAAGTCGGTTTGGGACGAAGCGAATCGGCGCCGACTGCATGTGATCGATGCCACCTGTCCATTGGTCATCAAAGTGCATAACGAGGTCAACCGCGACTATACGCAAGGGTATGATCTCATTCTGATCGGCCATGCCGGCCACCCTGAAGTGATCGGGACACTTGGACAGATTCCGGACAAGTTCCACCTGGTCTCCTCCGTAGCCGATGTCGAGAAGCTGCATGTCGATAACGTCCACGATCTCTCCTATGTCACGCAAACGACGCTGAGCGTCGATGAGTGCCGGGATATCGTCGGTGCGCTTCACAAGCGGTTTCCGCACATCAAGGGGCCGCATCAGGAAGATATTTGTTACGCGACGCAGAACCGTCAGAATGCGGTGAAGGAACTCTCCAAGCTGGTGGACGTCATTCTCGTCATCGGTTCCCCGAATAGCTCGAACTCCAACCGTCTACGTGAGTTGGGGGAGCAGTGTGGAATTGCGTCCTACTTGATCGATGCCGCGTCCGACATTAATCCAGCCTGGCTCACGAACGTGCAAGCTGTCGGGATCACTGCCGGTGCTTCAGCGCCCGAGGTGTTGGTTGAAGAAGTGGTGACGTATCTCAAGACCTTTGGGACCGCCGAGGTTCAAGACCTGACGGTAATTGAAGAGGACGTAGAGTTTCTTCTTCCCAAGGAATTGATCACCATTGAGTCTTCCGGCAAATCAGTCGGGGCTCAGGTGGGATAACCGCATTTCTCGCCACCGTTCCATTCCCCAAATATTGTAGGTCCCGCTCCTCGCGCCTACCACCGGCAGTATTTTTCTTTGATTTCCCTTCTAAGTATGTGCTACAAAACCAGCCGTTCTATCCGCTTGAGTTCTCCCAGGCAGGCTACCGAAGGAGTCTCCGATGTATTTGAAATCACTTGAAATGGTGGGGTTTAAGTCGTTCGCTGAAGCCCGGATAGAATTTCCCGATGGCGTCACTGCGATCGTAGGACCAAACGGGAGCGGAAAAAGTAATGTCGTTGACGCGATCCTTTGGGTGCTTGGCGAGCAGAGCACGAAGGCGTTACGCAGCGAAAAGATGGAAGATGTGATTTTTAACGGGACCGAAATGCGAAAGCCTCTCGGCCTGGCGGAAGTGTCGCTCGTGATCAGTGGGCTGGATCGGATCCATCTAGATCCCCTATCCGGTCTTTCGAGCCAGCTGTCGGAGTATCAAGAACTCATGATTACGCGCCGCCTATACCGCAATGGCGAGAGCGAATACCTTATCAATAAGACTGTCTGCCGGTTGAAGGATATCAGGAGCATTCTGCTGGATACCAGGGCCGGAACAAAAGGGCACACGGTTATTGCGCAGGGGCAGATCGACCAGATTCTGAACGCGTCACCGCAAGATCGGCGCGAGTTGATCGAAGAAACCGCGGGCATCATTCGCTATAAGAAACAGAAGGCCGAAACGTTGCGCAAGCTGGATGCGACGCAGCAAAACCTCTTGCGGGTTCGGGACATCGTTGCTGAGGTGAAAAAGCAGTTGAATTCTCTCGAGCGACAGGCACGGCAGGCGCGGTCCTATCAGGCGTTGCACCAAGAGGCCAAGTCGTTGGAGATCCAGTTGTTGACCAACGAATACCGCGTCCTCCGAACCACGCTCAAGGAAGTGGAGTCGGAGTTACAAATGTTGGGGGACCATGAATCCGAACGGTCCGCTGAACTCGCGCACCTGAATATAGAACTCGAGCAGGTCAAGCTAGCGATTGCCACTGCGAATGAGGCGATCGGGCAACAGCGTGAGGAACTGTCGAGAGTTGAACAGCAACAGGCGCGGGCGCTGACGGCTGCGGAAGTCGAACGTAACCGCGGTGAACTCTATGCGCAGCAGCAGAGCCAGGGAGGGGAAGAACTTGAGCGTCTCATCCAGGAACGGCAGCAGGGTGCGGCAGAGGCTGCAGCCCTTGAAGAGACGTTGGCCACGCTCGAGCATGAATGTGCTGAGCGGGAGCAGGTGTTCGCAACGCTCGACCGAGAAATGAAAGAGTTGGTTCATCAACGAACCACAGCTCTGGCTGAGGAAGAACGAGGGCGTCGTGACGTACTCGACCTGGCGGTATTGGTTGCGAATACTGAACAAACCCTGGTGCAATTAGCCACACGGATTCAAGAGGCGGCGGCTTGAGAAGGCCGGTTGGTTCGTGAACGGGAAAACTTTCAGCTGCAGCATGTTACGGCAACGGATAAGCGCCAGGGGCTTCAGCAGGCCTGCCATGACGCGGAGCGTTTGGTAGCCGACCTGCGTCGGCAGCAGCAGGAAGTTGAGGAAAAGAACGGACAGGTATCGGCCGAGTTAGCTGAGGTCGATCAGTTGGTCTTTCGCCAGTCGGAAGAGTTGGCTGCAGTGGACTCTCATCTCAAAGCGCTGCAAGGCGTGCTGCAAGAAGATATGGGGTATGGGCGGCGCGGTGACGAAGAATCGACGGCGCTCAAAGTCTGTACCGGGGTTCGTGATGCCATTGCCGAGTGGTTGGTCGTGCCTCCAGGATGGGACCGTGCGGTGGAAGCGATTTTGGGCGAGCGAGTCAGGGGCTGGTTTGTCGACAGTCCTGCCGCGGCGTGTGAGGCGATCGAATTTCTCAAAGGGAAAGATCTCGGTCGCGGTGCGTTCATCCCGCAGCAGCCTCGCTGGACGCCGCGGGACACGGCGCCTCATCCGTGGTGGGCCGCGATGGAGGGCCGGCTCGGTGTGGTCGGACGTGCGGTCGATTTGATCCCTGTACAGGGTGAGCGCAAAGCGGCTCGTGACTATCTCTTCGATCGAATTGTGTTCGTCGACACCCTCAAGGACGCAACGGCATTGTGGGAGCAACAGTCTTGTGCGGCCCCTGATGGGCCTATCTTCGTGACGCGTGCAGGGGAAACTTTGGATGCGGCCGGAGTGATCATCGGTGGACAGACCAGCGCAACGGGGGGGCTGCTGCAACGGCGCCGAGAGGTGCTTGACCTGGACGCCCAGCGCCTCTCGTTGACAGGAGGTCTTGAAGAAGGGAAGCAGCGACGAGAACGATTGCTGGCACAGGGACAGGAGTTGCGAGAGCAGAGCCGGCAACTCATGGAGTCGCTGCGTGATGCTGAAATGCAGGGGCTCTCGCTGCGAAAAGATGAAGCCGGGTTCCAGCATGTGCTGGGAGATCTTGCCCTGCGGATCGATGCATTGACGGATGATGAGCACCGAGGCTCAGTGGAAACGCAGCGGCTTAATCATGATGTGCGCTCCGGTGAAGCGCAGCTTGCACAGTGGATAGCGGAGAAGGACGGCCAGGAAGCCGGGCTCAGCCGTGTGCGCGCGCGAGTGGAGCAGATCGATCACGGCATGCAGGGTCTGCAGCAGCGATTCACAGAGGCGCAATTAGTGGCGCAGGAAGTTCGGACGACCCGTGAGCATCGCCATCGCGACCTTCTGAGGATTCAGCAACAGCAACAAGACGCGACCGTGCGTATTGAGACGCTGACACGCCATGTCGAAGGGCTCACGGCTTCGATCGAACAGAGCCGGATTGAACGTGAGAGCCAAGAGGCGCGTTGTCGGGAATTCGGCGGATCGGCAGCCCAGATAAAGGCTCGGCTGGTCGAACTTCAAGAAGAACAGGCGCAGGACATGGCGGCGGCGCATCAGCTCGATACCCGGCTGGAGGATATTCGTCGCGCGGTGACGTCTCTTCGCGAGTCCCGTATGGCGGTGGAGGTCAAGAAGGCGGAAGTTCGGATGCAATTGGGAACCGTCGAGTCCACGCTCTTGGGAACGTACCAGGTCGATCTCGTAACGTTGTTCGATGCGCCGGCTGGGGAGCTGACATCAGACCAGCTGCCTCTGGGGGAAGAGCCGATTCCGGCAGAGCCTCCGGCGGTCAATGAGCTGGCGTTACGGGAGCAACTTCAGAAGATTCGCGAGAAGCTCGATCGCCTGGGACCGATCAATTTGGCTGCCATTCACGAACATCAAGAGCTGGATGAACGGTATCGATTCCTGACGACGCAGGAACAGGATCTTTCCACCTCCATCGGTTCACTCAAAGAAATCATTCAGCGCATCAACCGCACCACGAAAGACATGTTTGCCGGTACGTTTGCTGAGCTCCAGCAGAAATTCAGTGAGGTGTTCGTGAAGTTCTTCCCTGGTGGCCGGGCTGAACTCCAACTGGTTGAAGCGCAGGCGGATGAGACGATAGAAGGGGGTGGACCGCAGGAGCCGGGAGTCGATATCGTGGTGCAACCACCGGGCAAACGCTTGAAGAGTATCACCATGCTCTCGGGCGGTGAGAAGACCTTGACGGCGATGGCTCTGCTCTTTGCGAGTTTCCTGATCAAGCCGACGCCGTTCTGTATACTCGATGAAATCGACGCGCCGCTGGACGAAGAGAACATCGGGCGCTTTACCGGTGTCTTGCATGAACTTTCTGAAGGTGCGCAGTTTATGGTCATCACCCATAGCAAGGCGACGATGGCCATTGCAGATTCGTTGTTTGGAGTCACGATGGAAGAGCCGGGCATCTCAAAAGTCCTCTCAGTAAGACTGAACAATTTGCAGCCGGTCTATGCAGACAGGACTGGCTAAAACATTCGTACTTCAGAGGACTTCCGTCTTTCAGTTTCTTGACCTTCTAGCAGGGGGTCTGCTATATAGCCCTAGGCAGGCAGATCTATGAGCGTGCCGCTCGTAGATTGAGCTTTATGTAACTTTATTAAACGGGGGCGAAGCGAGTTACCCGCATCGTCCCATCCACCCACAGTGTTCCACAGACTGATACGATGAAGCTGATTCGAACGCTTCTGGATCGTCTCTCCGAGAACTTCTTCGTTTCCATGTCGGAGAAGCTAGAGCTGGCGACCGAGCCCAGCAACGTGTCTCCGCTGCGACTGGTATCGGATAAACCCCTGCCCTCGTCTCCGGTCGAGACCACAGCACGCCGCTCCCCCAACCATTCGATGAGTCAAGTGGATGCGCTTGACGACGCAGTTCGGCGCAGTCAAGCCTGGATGTTGTCCAGACAACATCCAGCAGAGGGCTACTGGGTTGCAGAGCTTGAAGCTGATACGACACTGACGGCTGAATATCTCATGCTGCGGCGGTTTCTCGACCGGGTCGATCCCGAGCGAGAGCGCAAGGCTGTTCTCTATCTCCGTGCCATGCAATCGCCCGATGGCGGCTGGCCGATTTTCTATGGAGGGCCCTCGGAGATCAGCGCCTCTGTGAAAGCCTATTTCGCCTTGAAGTTGAGCGGGGTGCCTATAGATGAGCCCTTCATGGTGCGAGCCAAAGACTGTATCCTCGCAAAGGGTGGAGTGGTCCAAACGAATGTGTTTACCAAGATTGCGCTGGCGCTGTTCGATCAATACGATTGGGAAGGCATCCCCCACATGCCGGTTGAGCTGATGCTGCTCCCGAAGGGATTCTATTTCAACATCTATGCCATTTCCTATTGGTCCCGTACGGTCCTAACCCCATTGCTGATCATCTTCGCGCACCGCCCGGTCTGTCGGATTCCACAGGAGCAGGGGATTGAGGAGTTGTATCTCATTCCGCGCAAGGAGATCCGCTATTGGAAATTCCCGCCATTCAACAAAGATCAAAAGTGGTTCACCCCGCACAATTTATTTGTCGCATTGGATGCGATGCTGAAACTGTATGACCGGATGCCTCTCATGCGGCTGCGCGAAAAAGCGTTGCATCGCGCCGCGGCCTGGATGCTGGAACGCATCAAGGGCAGCGGGGGGTTGGGCAGCATTTATCCGGCCATGGCTAATTCGGTTATGGCGCTGCAATGTCTGGGGTATCAGGCGGATGATCCATTGGTTCGGAAGGTGCTCCAAGAAATCGAATCGCTGGAAGTCTACAGCACGGTATCGATCGGCGAGCAGCGCGTCGAAGCCCTGCATCTTCAGCCTTGTCACTCTCCAGTCTGGGATACGGCATTGCTCATGAACGCCCTCATCGAGACAGGGATGTCGCAGGACCATCCATCCCTCCAGAAAGCGGGTGCGTATTTGGTCTCTCGCCAAACGAAAACGGTTGGAGATTGGAAGGTCTCGTCTCCCGATGCAGAACCGGGAGGCTGGTACTTCCAGTTCGAGAACGAGTTCTATCCCGATGTGGATGACTCGGCAGTGGTGTTGATGGCGCTGTCGAAAGTCAAGATGGCGCATACCGGTGACGTGCAGGAATCCATCCGGCGAGGCATGAATTGGGTGCTCGCCATGCAAGGGTCCGATGGTGGATGGGGGGCGTACGACAAGGACAACAATCGCATCGTCTTCAACTATATTCCATTTGCCGACCACCATGCCTTGCTCGATCCAAGCACATCCGACTTGACCGGACGCTGCCTCGAAATGCTTGGGACGTTGGGCTACGATCGGACGCACCCCGCCGTTGCGCCGGCTATCCGGTTCCTCAAGCGAGAGCAGGAGACCGACGGGAGTTGGTATGGCCGGTGGGGCGTCAATTATATCTATGGCACCTGGTCTGTCCTGGCCGGTCTCCGTGCGATAGGGGTGGACCATTCGGAACCCTATATTTGCCGTGCGGTCGCCTGGCTTGAGTCGAAGCAGAATCCCGATGGTGGATGGGGCGAGTCGTGCCTGTCGTACGGCGACCCTGCGTGGAGTGGGAAGGGAGACAGTTCACCTTCTCAAACGGCCTGGGCCATCATGGGACTTATGTCAGCGGGGATGGCCGACGCCTTCAGCGTCGCTCGCGGCGTCCAATATCTGCTCCGTCACCAGATGAAAGATGGGTCGTGGGAAGAGGTCCGCCATACAGGCACTGGATTCCCTCGGGTGTTTTATCTCCGCTACCATTGGTACTGCCAATACTTTCCGTTGTGGGCCTTGGCCATGTATCGGAATTTACGGACGCGCGGGAAGATGCGGGCCGACGAAGTACGGCATCACGCACTCGTGTCCGGGTGTCATCGAGCCGAACGTTGACCAGTCCGCCGGCGTCATCCGTTGGCGCATGGCAACCCCTCTCAGGATCTTCGGTGAATCCCATCGCCATCTTTGCCGCGACTCGCTGGGAACTCCAGGCCGTTCGGCGTGGGCTCGCAATGGATCGTGTTGCGACCATCGACGGAGTACGTTGTCATATTGGACAGCAAGGGAGTCGCACCTTTTGGCTCATCCAGACCGGTGTCGGTCCTACTGCCACTCGCTCTGTTGCGGGAAGGGTGCTGAAGGCACAGCCCATGTCGCTGGTGATATCCACGGGCTTTGCCTGCGCGCTCGTCCCGGCTCAGGTGGGAGACCTTATCGTCGGCACAGCGGTATCTTCTGTGCATAGTGAAGGAACCTGGACGGTGGGGAGCGATTGTGTGCTCTGCGATGGGGCTGTACGCGCAGGCATTCTCATCGTGGCGCAAGGTGCGGGGCTCGTCGCGCGGGTTGGAACAGTCGTATCATCGGGGACCGTGGTGTGGCAGGCACAGGAAAAGCACCGGCTGCGGCGTTTGACCGATGCGACCGGGCTTGATATGGAAAGTGCGGCAGTGGCGGCGGAGGCAGCTGAGCGAGGCCTGCCTATGGCAATCGTGCGGACGGTCTCCGATCTGGTGGATGAAGATCTCCCTCTTGACTTCAATCTCTTTCTCAGGCCCACTGGCTGGATCAACGGCATGCAGGCCCTCATTCGCCGCCCCTCCAGCTTCGCAGGGCTGAATCGGCTGCGAAAGCAGAGTCGGGTGGCTGGGGGCCGGTTGACAGAATGGTTTCAGCGCTATGCGGAGACAGGCAGTGAATCTCTTTGGCCGTCCAGGTAACCGATGACGAACGTGATTGAGCAGCTGGGTGCGTGGGCTGTCATGCGCGTACAGGAGATGGGCCGCATGCTGTTGTTTGTCCTGTCGGCGTTTGCCTGGCTGGCGCGGCCTCCGTTTCGATTCCATCAAATCATGAAACAGCTCCACTTTATCGGATATCGATCCACATTTGTCGTCGTGCTTACCGCGGGGTTTACGGGGATGGTATTGGCGCTTCAAGGCTATTACAGCTTGAGGAAATTTGGTTCCGAGGGGTTGTTGGGCTCCGCGGTGGCGTTGAGCATGATTCGGGAATTGGGGCCGGTGCTGGCTGCGTTGATGGTGACCGCGAGGGCGGGATCAGCCATGACCGCTGAGATCGGCATCATGCGGATTACAGAACAGATCGATGCGCTCGATACCATGGCGATCAATCCGCGGCAATATCTGATCGCACCGAAATTGGTGGCCGGCGTGGTCGGGGTGCCGTTGCTTGTGGCCATATTCGATGTGGTCGGTATCTATGGCGGCTCCCTCGTCGGAGTGGACTTGTTGGGTGTGAGCGAAGGGGCCTATTGGAATTCGGTTCAATCGGCTGTGGAATGGAAAGATGTCTACGGCGGCATTCTCAAGTCGATCAGCTTTGGGCTGATTGTCAGTTGGGTCTGCTGCTATAAAGGGTTCTACACGAGGCAGAGCGCCGAGGGGCTTGGGAGCGCGACGACGGAGGCGGTGGTTTTGTCGTCGGTGCTCATTCTCGTAGGGGACTATATCTTGACGTCGCTGCTGCTGTAGAAAGTGCTGAGGTGTGAGTGCTGAGTATGAGTAGAGTATGGACCGCGGCGAGTTGTAGCAGTGAAGAGAGACGATGATCAAGCTGGTCGGTGTCGAAAAGAAGTTAGGTGGGCAGCCGGTGCTGCAAGGCGTCGATCTCTCGATTCCTGTCGGCAAACTCACAACCATTATCGGTCGCAGCGGAGAGGGAAAGAGCGTGCTCCTCAAGCACATGATCGGGCTTATGCAGCCGGATCGCGGCGAGGTATGGGTGGGCAATGTAGAAATCTCCCGGCTGTCGGGCACGCCCTTGAACGATGTGCGGAAACAATTTGCGATGCTCTTTCAGGGGGCAGCATTGTTCGACTCGCTTTCGGTCTTCGAGAACGTGGCGTTTCCGTTGCGGGAGAAGTTGCGCATGAAGGGCCCGGAAGTAGGGCGACGGGTCGAGGAGAAGCTGGAGGAAGTCGGTTTAGCGGGGATGGGGCACAAGTTTCCTGCTGAGTTGAGCGGTGGCATGCGAAAGCGGGCTGGATTGGCACGCGCATTGGTCATGGAACCGGAGATTATCCTCTTCGATGAGCCGACGACCGGGTTGGACCCGTTGATGGCAAAATCGATTCACGATCTGATCGTCACCATGCATCGGCGATTCGGCTTTACGGCGGTCATGGTCAGCCATGAAATTCCTGAGATCTTCGGGATTTCTGATTGGGTGGCGATGCTTCGGAAAGGCAAAATCGCATTGATGGCCACGGCTGCTGAGTTTCAGCGGACCACCGATTCGGAGATCCGAGAATTCATTTCAGTTGGTGGGACGGTGGCGCTGCCGGGGTCGCTCGTCGGTTAGGTGAGAGGGGAGTAGCAAGGATGGAAAAAACCAAGTTGGAGCTGGTGGTCGGCGTGTTCGTGCTCATCGGCCTATTGTGTCTCGGGTATCTGTCGGTCAAGCTCGGGAAACTTGAGATGATCAGTGGCGACGTCTACGAAGTCGAGGCGCAATTCAACAGTGCCTCGGGGCTCAAACCGGGTTCGACGATCGAAATCGCCGGTGTTGAAGTCGGCAGGGTCCGAGGGATTACGCTCAACCAGGATCGTGCGATGGTGAAACTGGCGGTCAACAACACCATCAAGCTCTATACGGATACCATTGCCTCTATCAAGACGCGAGGCATCATCGGAGAGAAATTTTTGGCCCTATCTCCGGGAGGAGGAGGCGATCCACTCAAGCCGGGGGATACGATACGCGATACCGAATCGGGTCTCGATCTTGAGGAGTTGGTGAGTCAGTTTGTTCATGGCAACGTGAAGTGATGGACTGATCAAGGAAAGCATGTGGGCATACACAGGGAGAGAATACATGGAGATCCAGGGATCTGCCGTTACACAAAAGCAGAGATGGCATTGGGGTAGGGTCGCGAGCGGGATGGCCTGTCTGCTGTTGCTGCTTGGCGGGGTGGCCATTCAGCCGGCAGTGGCAGGTGGCGCGACTGAGGCCATGAAAAGCACCATCGACGAGGTACTGAAAATCGTTCAGGACAAGGAACTCAAACAGCCGGGGAAAGCCGAAGAGCGCCGACAGCGATTGGAACAGGTCATCGGGGATCGGTTCGACTATCCAGAAATGTCGAGGCGGGCGCTGGGGGCTCCTTGGAATACGCTGTCCGACAAAGACAAGCAAGAATTTGTCGTACTGTTCAAGACATTATTGACCAATTCCTACGCCGACAAGATTGAAACCTATTCCGGAGAAGGTGTGCAGTATATCAATGAACGGACTGAGAAAGACTACGCTGAAGTCAGGACAAAGGTGTTGACCGGCAAGACCGAAATTCCGCTTGACTACCGCTTGCTCAACAAGGGTGGCGATTGGCGAGTGTATGATGTGGTGGTGGACGGTGTCAGTTTAGTAAATAATTACAGAGGGCAGTTCTCGAAGATCCTCCGTACTTCAACCTTCGCCGACTTGGTGGACCAGCTTCGCAAGAAATCCGATAAGATTAAAGCCCCATAACTCCTTCCATGAATTCCATGACAAGCCTGCGCGGCTTCATTGCCGCTGCCCTCGTGTTCCTCGCGGCGAGTGTTATCTTGCTGCCGGAGGATGGAGGAGCCGGGGTCGAATACTTTCCGATTCCTGCCGTATCCACCAGCAAGAACGATGGGAACGATGCCGGGTTGATTGTTCCGATTCTAAAAACTGATCCTGATGGAGAGCTCAGGTACCTCCTCGCTCCGATGCTCATTCATAATTCCATCGTTGGGACGCGCGGGGCGATCAATCTGTTTCAATACGAGCCAGGAGGGCGAGAAATGCGGCTTATCGTATCGGCCGCGGAAAAGATCGAGCGCAAAGTGTTGTTCAGTTACGCCGATCCGGCTTTCAGTCAGGGGCGCTACTCCTTGAACTTCAGTGCCACGTTTTTCAAAAACGCCACCGCTCGGTTTTTCGGCTTAGGGGATTCGACATCAGAGTCGGGACAATCGAATTACACCGCGCGTGAAGGACGGGTGAACTGGCGATTCGGGGTTCATGTGAATGAGGTGACGCAGATCTCCGTTGGTCAGCGATTTCGCCAAGTGAGTCTGCAGAGGGGCGCAACGGATCTTCCATTTACGGGCGAACAGTTCCCCTCCGTCGACGGCGTTCAAGGTGAGACGCTCATTTTCGGGAACCGTGCGACGTTCCATTACGATACGCGGAACAGCCTTGTTTCACCCACCGACGGAATGGCCGTTACGGCTTATGCGGAGGTGAACCAGAATATCCGCAACGGCGATCATCCCGTCTACTCCCGCTATGAGCTTGAGGTCAAGAAGCTGCTCCCGAGTGACTCGAAGCGCGCGATTCTCGTCATGCGGGCGGACCTTCAAGCCACCATCGGGGATCAGGTGCCGTTCTTCGAGCAAAGTTCGTTGGGAGGACAGAACAATCTGCGAGGCTATGGTGTGGACCGCTTCATCGATAAGAATCTTGTCGCGTGGAGTATTGAAGAGCGTATTCATCTGGTGCGAATGAAGATTGCTGGGGCAACGGCGGACTTTGAGATGGCGCCGTTTTTGGACACCGGGCAGGTCTTCAATAGTTTCAATGACGTCAGCTTTAAGGAATACCGCATGACTCCGGGTATCGGGTTCCGTGGACTCGTCAAGCCCAATGTCGTTGGGCGGGTCGATTACGGCTACAGCCGGGAGGGTGGTGCGGTCTTTGCCGGGCTCGACTTCCCGTACTGATGGGTAGTCGCATTAGGTATGCAGGTCCATGATGTTGTTCCAGCGTTCTCGCCGCATTCGTCCTTTCCCTTTCATTCAGACTGCGGCCCAGCGGTGAATCGGCCCTATTTGGTATTGCGATTAACGCGATTTCAGGTAAACTCCCCACCTCTTGAGGGATAGCCACGCATCCCTTCCCCACATTACCTTGCGCAACACGTTATGGCACTTGAGACGCAACAGACCTGTTGGGATCATCCGGAGTTTACTATTGACTGCCTGCTAACGAACGTAGGCTGTCAGCTTGCAGCGAATGGGTGCGTCCTCAAATGCTGTGAGGCTGGGATAAGCTCATCAACCTGGATTACCGGGGGGCAGGGGATGCTGTGAAAGTCCGGTTATCGTTGGTGGTTTATCAAGTAGTCTTAGCCGCACTCCTTCTCTCCATCTTTCCCCAGCCTGTACCGGTTAGGGCAGAGGGGTTCGGTCCATTCCCAGTCAGAAACTTCCAGGCCTTTCAGCAGTTGGTGTTGAGTCTTCCCGGCGATCGTGCCGCCGTCGTGAAACCGGGTACGGTCGATGTGCGGTTGGAACTTGCTGAGACTGCGAGTATCTATAATGATAATACGCCGCCGATCAACGTGAACGTTAAATTTGAAACTCTCAGATCCGGTCTCTTCCTTCGTTATGGCGCCACGGACAAATTGGAGCTTGGGCTGGAAGTACCGGTGCTCTACCGGTATCAGGGATTTATGAATGGAGCCATTACTGCGACCGAGCGGGCAACGACTGGCGAGAATCCGGCACGAGCGGCGTTTAAGAATTCCAGCTTCTTGTTTAATGTCAGTCGAAACGGACAAACAATCATGGGCGGAGGTCCTGGCGCCATGGGGTTGGGGGATACAACACTGATGAGTAAGTATCAACTCCTGACGGAAGGGGCAGCGATGCCGGCTGTTTCGCTCCGCGGCGCAGTGAAGTTACCGACGGGGAATCAAGCGGATTTTTTCGGAAGCGGGAGTCCGGATTTCGGTTTGGGTCTGGCGGCTGAAAAGCTTGTGGCTGGCCGATGGCTACTCTATGCGAACATGACTGGAGTCGTCCCGACCGGCACCATAGCAGGCTTTGGCTTACGGCCCACTCTGTCCGGGCTTGCCGCCATTGAATACTTATGGTCGGAGAACCTGTCGATCACGACCCACTTTGACTACTATTCGTCGCCGTTTTCCGGGACCGGCTCACCTGTATTCGACCAAGGTGTGACAGAATCAGTCCTGGGGTTCAGCTATCGCGTAGCCCCGCGGTTCTTGTGGCAAGTGTACGGGGTGGAAAATCTCGATTTTATTACCGGGAGTGCTGCAGACTTTACCCTTTCAACAGTACTCACCTATCGGTTCGAACCAGGCTAGAATCGTCAATGAGCTAAGCTTCATGGCTAAGCACTTGACAACATAGGCCTTCCGTGTGAAACTTCCTCCTGCCAGCGGTTAAGCTGCCACATCACTTCGCCAATGCTTATCTGAGCCAGCTCATTGTTATAGACGTACGCATTGACGTAAAGGAGCATTCGCCATGTCAATCTTAAAGACCATTCAAGGCCCAGCTGATCTGAAGCGGCTGTCACCGACGCAGTTTCCTGCCTTGTGTCAGGAACTGCGCGAACAGATTATCGGCGTGGTGTCCAACGTCGGAGGGCACCTCGCCTCGAACCTTGGAGTGATTGAACTCACAGTGGCATTGCACTCCTTGCTCAATCCTCCAAAGGATAAGATCGTATGGGACACGAGTAATCAAGCCTATGCGCATAAACTACTCACCGGGCGTCGAGAACGATTTCACACACTTCGACAGTACGGGGGGTTGAGCGGGTTCACCAAACGCGAAGAGAGCGCCTACGATACATTCAACGCAGGCCATGCAGGAACCGGCGTATCCGCGGCCTACGGTATGGTTGAAGCGCGTGAGCAGTTGAAACAGCGACACAAGGTCGTCTGCATCGTCGGCGATGGCGCTATGACGGCTGGTATGACGCTGGAAGGCCTGCATCATGCCGGAGGGCTGGGGAAAGATTTCCTGGTCATTCTGAACGACAATCAAATGTCCATCTCGAAGAACGTGGGGGCCATTTCCTCCTATTTGAACCGGACTTTTACCGGCGAGTTTTATGGCAAGATGCGGGAGGAAACCGGACAACTGTTGAGGAAGATTCCCCATATTGGATCAGATATGCAGAAGTGGGCTCGCCGGGCTGAAGAGCTGGCCAAAGGAGCGATCCTCCCCGGGCTGCTTTTTGAAGAGCTTGGGTTCACCTATACAGGGCCGATTGACGGGCATAATTTCGAGCACCTGCTGCCCACCTTGGAAAATGTGCTGAAGATGAAGGGGCCGGTATTGCTCCATGTTATTACGAAAAAAGGGCTGGGCTATGAGCCTGCGGTGAAGAATCCGGTATGGTTCCATGCCTGCCCGCCGTTTGTTCGGGAAACCGGAGCCCCGGCGAAGAAAGCGGCGCGGCCGTCCTATACGCAGATCGCCATCGAATCGTTGGTGAAGCTGGCTCGAGCGGACAAGCGGATCGTCGCGATTACGGCTGCGATGTGCGAAGGGACCGGTCTCAATGTTTTCGAAAAGGAATTTCCGGACCGGCTCTACGACGTGGGAATTGCCGAACAGCACGCGGTAACATTTGCTGCGGGTCTTGCGACGCAAGGCCTCCGCCCGGTGGTGGCGATGTATGCCACTTTTTTACAGCGCGCGTACGACCAGGTCGTGCATGATGTCGCCACGCAAAATCTCCCGGTGACCTTTTGTATCGATCGTGGAGGGCTGGTTGCGGAAGACGGGACAACGCACCACGGCGCATTCGATTATGCGTTTCTGCGCCACATGCCGAATATGGTCGTCATGGCGCCGAAGGATGAAAATGAATTGCAGCATATGTTGAAAACATGCATCCAGTATGACGGGCCTGCCTCGGTGCGGTATCCGCGCGGGTTGACCTTGGGCGTCACGATGGATCAGGAGCCGAAGGTGTTGCCGATCGGGAAGGGCGAGTTGTTGCGCGATGGCACGGAGGTGGCGATCGTGGCCATTGGTGTGCCGGTCTCGCATGCGGTGACGGCGGCGAAACAGCTTGAAGAAGAAGGTATATCCACAGCGGTAGTGAATGCGCGTTTCGTGAAGCCACTGGATCAGGACTTGATCGTCAAGGTAGCCAAGCGCGTTCGCTATGTGGTGACGGTTGAGGAAGGCTGCAAGATGGGTGGATTCGGCTCAGCCGTGCTCGAAGCACTATCCGACGGCGGCGTGACGAACGTGACGACGAAGGTCTTGGGATTGCCGGATCGGTACATCGAGCAAGGGCCGCAGGACTTCCTGCGTGAACGATATGGGCTGACGGCGGAAGGCATTTATCAAAGCGTGAAGGAACTCATCGACAAGACACCGGCCTCCTCACGAGAGGAGTTCACCCTGACTTCATCGACCGATCGGCTGCCGCACGGAGATGAACAGGGAAGCTGATTGAAGGCGCGAAACGAGGGGTAGCGACTCAGGTAGATAGGCTGAATGTTTTTAGGGGTTGGGTTTTTGCGCAACGAGGATTCATCTCTGTTTGAACCCAAGGCCGTAGAAACCGGGAAGGTGCTGAATGGCTAGGTTCGTACTCTGCGAGATCATTTATAGCCTTCAGCCTTCAGCCTGAACACCTGAGCAGTTACAACGAAGGCAACAAAAAACACGATGCACATTACCAGACGAAAAACCAAACAGATCACGGTCGGCAAGCTCAAGATCGGTGGAGATGCGCCCGTGTCCGTGCAGTCGATGTGTTCGACCGATACGCGCGATACTGCGGCGACGATCGAGCAAATTCGCCAGCTGGAAGCCGCAGGGTGCGAAGTGATCCGCGTCGCCGTGCCGGACGATGCAGCGGCGGCAGTGCTTCCCAAGATCAAAGCGGCAATGACCGTGCCGCTGATCGCAGATATCCATTTTGACCATCGACTGGCATTGAAAGCAGCTGCGGTCGTGGACTGCGTCCGGATCAACCCCGGCAACATCGGGGCCTGGTGGAAAGTCGAAGAGGTCATCAAGGCCGTGAACGAGCGGGGCATTCCTTTGCGCATCGGCGTAAATGGCGGGTCGCTCGAGCGGCCGTTGCTGGATAAGTACGGCTGGCCATCCCCGGAAGCCTTGGCTGAATCGGCGCTCAATGCCGTCCACGCGTTAGAAGACGTGGGATTCACGAACATGAAGGTGTCGCTGAAGGCGTCGGATGTGCACCATGCGATCGATGCCTATTGGTTGTTTGCGCACCAGTCCGATTATCCGGTGCACATCGGTATTACAGAGGCGGGAACGGCAATGACCGGGGCTGTTAAATCCACCATGGGGTTGGGATACTTACTCTCGCAGGGCATCGGCGATACCTTGCGCGTGTCGCTCGCTGCCGATCCGGTCGAAGAAGTGAAGGTGGGGTTCGAGATTTTGAAATCGCTTGAACTGCGCCATCGAGGGATCAATGTCATTGCCTGTCCCACCTGTGGCCGCGTCGAGATCGACGTCGTGAAATTGGCCAACGAATTGGAAAAGAAGCTGGGCCATATCAAAACCCCGCTCAATGTGTCAGTCCTCGGCTGTGTCGTGAACGGGATCGGCGAGGGGAAGGAAGCGGATATCGGAATTGCCGGCGGCGAAGGCAAAGGCATCCTGTTCAAGAAGGGCAAGCTCGTCCGAAAAGTGCCGATCGAAGAATTGATGGATACGCTGATTTACGAGGTCGAGCTGATGGCGAAGGAAAAAGATGCTGAAGAAGACGGGGCGGTCATTGCTCCCTCGAATGAAGGATGGGAGTCCCTTGAGCCTGAATCAGATCGGTCCTCGACACTCGGAAAAGAAATTCCTGTCCTCTCCAGTAAACGGTAGATCGTTCCTCTAGCCTCTCTCCCCTTGTCCAGACTATAATGCGTGCCTAGGGCGCCGTACCCAAGTGGTTAAGGGAGCAGTCTGCAAAACTGCGATGCAGCGGTTCGACCCCGCTCGGCGCCTCCAACACTTTCCGGAATCATTTCATTTATTTCTACGTTATCCTGAGAAGTCTCAGGACTGACCCTCTTGCCTGAACTCACGGTTTCGATAACTGTTACAGAAGGCATGTGCAGACTAGCTTTGTTGACCGCCGCTCTCAGGTGAGCAGGGGAGAGATGTGCGTATCGCATAGTCATTGTGATTGTGGAATGGCCCATGAGTTCTTGGACCGTCCGAATGTCGACACCTGCCATGACTGCTCGGCTGGCAAACGTGTGTCGCAGGGTATGCCAATTTGCTCCTTCGATTCCGGCCTTCTTTAATGCTGGCTCATACATTTTGACTACGAAATTTCGTCCTTGCATAGGCCGACCGGTCGTTAATGGGCTTGGGAAAAGATACGGACTGTGCAACTGTACTGCCCCACCTAATTGTGGACAGGTCGAGTCTTGGTTCTGACTAGCTACGCCGCAGCGCACTCGGCTGGCGACTGCATGCCCACGGCGCTGTGCGGGGCCTCGTGATTGTGATCCACCCCGGGAGTTGACGCGCTCCGTCTTCCACCGGCTCGAGACACGCCTGATCGACATCGTCCCGCTTGACGCGCCCAACGAACGCCTCCGCCAAGCCGTTTGACTCCGGACTCCGTCGGGGCGTGTGGCACGGGAGAAGGCCCATGGCTCGCACGAACGGCCGAACCCGATGCGCAGTGGACTCCGGCCCCTTGTCGCTGAGGCATTCGATTCCTCGTGCGTGGGGCCGCGCTCCCCCAAACCGGTGCCAGATCGCTTCCCGCAGCAGCTCGGCGAGATCGTCGGCCGTCATGCGCGTGGCAAACCGCCACACCCCTACCATGCGGTCCGCGCAGTCGATCATGAGGGCCAAGCGGCCCTACGGTCCATCCCACGCTCGGATACTGGTAAGGTCGGACGCCCAGCGCCGATTAGGTTCGGATACGTGCCCGCGCCCGTCGTGTCGCCGCCCAGACCGGATGATGCGGCTCCGACTGGTCGAGAGCCTCCCCGTCGCCGCAGTACTCGCCACCCCGTTTGGGGATTGCACGCCACCCCGCGTCGCTTGAGCCGTGCAGGGATCCGCCGGTAGCCGTAGGTGGGGGGCTCGCTCCCAGAAGGTGCCGGACGCTCTCTTTGAGCTCCGGGCGCCGGAGTGGTCGCCCGCGCCTCGAGCGCCGTCGGTCGTACCGCCAACGCCGCGGCTGGCCCAAGACTCGGCAGACCATGGCCACGGAGCCGCCCGTCGTGCGCGGTAACCCCCGTACATCTCCTCGGGTAATGTAATAAGCCCCTTGCGCTCGAAGGTTTGTTTGAACACGTCCACCTCCAAGGCCTTCCGTCCCACGGCTCGTTCGAGTTCGTCGACCCGCTTCTGTCGCCCGCCCACGAGACTCTTCGGCACCACCTTGCCCGAGTCTTTGAGCCCGTGGTCGAGGCGGCGCTTCCAGCGATACCTCTGCGCCGCGTTCACCGCATACTTCCGGCAGATCTCTTCCCACGGCACCCCAGCCTGCCACTCCTGCAACACCGTCAGTGTTCTGCTCACGGCTCCACTGCCGCCTGCGACCACGCCCATTCTGGACAGGTTTCATCACGGTGTCCATTTAGCCCGCCTGCCTTATGAGACCTGTCCAAATATTAAGTGGGGCACAACAAATGAGGATTCAGACCTCATGGTTCTATATCTAATTTAATCGTCGGCTTTCATAATGGCTCTATACTCTTTGTCATACTAAGTTATTATAAAATCGTCCTTATTCACTCGTTGTAGTGATATATCATCTTTGTCATCATTCATTCTGCAAAGCCGCGAGCAACAGCGGCAGATGGCGGTGCCTGTTGAATTGGCGCAAACACGGCTCGATGAGGACCACAGTGACCACCCACGAAAGGCATTGCTGGCGGATCAGTGAAATGGTATGCGAACCGAACCTGTAGCCTCTCTACATCGATCCGGGCTCGCCATGGGAAAACGGCTATATCGAATCGTTCAATGGGAAAATGAGGGCGCAGTTTCTCGACGGGGAACTGTTCTATACACTCAAGGAAGCGCAGATCATGACGGAACGCTGGCGGAGACACTACAACACGGTCCGTCCGCACGGCAGTCTAGGAGGCCGGCCACCCGTTCCCGAAACCATCCAGCTTGCGAGCGGAAGACTAACATGGTAGGTGGTACAACAACTCCCGGCTGGTCATTTTTTTATTCGCGTATAATTTGGCCCCCGAACTAATGACGATGCTTAAAATTTACGCCTGGTGGATTCGGCGAAAGCATTTGTCTCTGCACTCCATTTTTGCTCTTCTACTAATCGGTGTCCTGCCATTAGCGACCTCTCACGCCGTCGCTTCTAGTACAAGCCGAACAGTCATCATTGAAGATTGGAACCACTCGGGGAGTGGATTGCTACCTAGCGGCTGGAAATTAGAGGCGGGAAAATTCAACAATGGCACCGGAATTATAAGGCAAGGCGATTCGAAATTTCTAAAGATGGTCCCAGATGGGAAAGTATTGAGAATTTCTAAATCTATTAATATTGATCCTCAAAACTTTCCTATTCTTGAACTCGACTTAAGGGATAAAACCTCGGAGCCTCCTGCGCTACGGGTTATTCTGACCTTTGACTCAGGTGTACCATTCTTCGAGGACACCTTGATATATACGTTAGGTGAAACTCACCCGTTCACTTTCCAAAATAAAGATCAGTGGGAAGGGTATTCCCGTAACATTTACAACGACTTTTTCGAAGGTTTTCCTCGAAAAAAAGAATTGCCAAAAATAATCAAGATTTCCCTTGAAGTGGGAATCAAGAGCCGGCCCAATAGTCCATTGATCGGGGAAATCGCATTCCGTGAAGATGAAGCACTTGAAAGAATTAATTACAAAGGAGCGCCACTTTCAGGGATATTTCCCCCCGGCACTATAATAATGAAGATGCCAAATGGAGAAGTTACTCCTCTCTATGATCTTCATGTTCAGGCTTGCAACCATCCACATTATCCAGATGGCAGTGGAAATCCAAAAGAAGGTTATAAACTCCCAATAGTCTATAGTACAGAAATTGGATATGCTGCCAAAACGCTTAGTGATCTTGACACTTCGAAGGTACTCGCCGAGGCCCGCGCTTTAGGGGACAAACGCTTTCTAGAAATCGGCACGTTGTCTGACGGCAGCAGATTGGTGACCTCCAGGATCGAGTTCAAAAATTATACGATCACCAGGTTCAGAACTCAAAAAGTGCTTGAATGGAGTGTTGATAATCTTCTTGATCTTCAACAACCTTGCCTTGATCTTTTCAAAGACAACCTGGAATTGATTTTAGAGTCGCATATTGGAGAGGCAGAACGAATCAGTATAATCGGTGGCTTCGGTCAGGAAAGGCACCTAGAACTCCGACGACCGCTTACCATTATAACTTCCTCTATCCCGCTAACCACTCTTTATGGAAAAGCTACGAAACTGAAGCTTATAAGGGAATATGGAAGAACTATTTTGGGGTCTGCGAAATCCTCTTCGTTAAAAGGAACATCACGGTCAGAAGACGAAAATCGTTTAACAGCAGAACTAGCAAAATTATATCCTCAGCTTAAGCTGGAAGTGATGTTTGGAGGTTCACAATTTGTCATCCTTGGCCTTGACCAAGGTGTGAAGGCCTCTCCTTTTCTCGACAGTACCGATGTGAGGGATGCTGGCAAACTATTAGCCACCGTAATGACGGCTGATGACCCTCTGTCGTCGGTTTTGAAGGGACTCTATTTAGCGAAACAAGACCTCCTCCGTGATTTAAAGGAAGGTGAGCGTCTAATCGCAGTCTTGAATGAGGCGATAGCACATTTTGATCTCCCGAACAGAGGAAAGCTGCCGACAAACATTTTGGACATACTAGCGGGTCTGCCTCCAAAGGAAAGGCGTGCGCGAATCAACCGGGCTATATTAGATGCTCAGTACAGAGATTTTATCCAAGATTATGTAGAGTCGGGTTTAAATGAGGCGGCGTTGGACATACTCAATACGACACTTATTGAAGACACGCAAGATGTCATACTTGATACGAAGGAAGATCTGGTAATTAAATGGACTAATAGCGACACTTTCAACGATGATCATTATCTGTTTTACGAGTATTTTTTTGATGGAGCCAGAATTGATGGTCCATGCATCAGCGTTCACATCTCCAAGGACAATGTAATAGTTGACATAGTAGGGAAACCGCTTTTGACATCCGATCTGGCTGCAATACGTGCACTCTACCGCTCCGGAGTTTCTCCTTTTAGCGCAAAATACGAAAATAGTTCTTTATCACCATACAAAAAGCGGTTGCCGGTATCGTGGCCGGTATATGTGCAGTGGCCGGTATTTATTAGGACAAATACAATGATTTGGCGACCCGCTTGGGGCCTGGTAGCTGAAGCTGAGGTCATAAAATCAAACAATGCTAATACGAACTTTGATTTCTACACTGATGCCCTTACTCACGAAACACTTAATCATCCGCTCGAAGGTCCTTCTCCTTCATTTGCAAACGGTTCTGTAGTGGCTCAAGGAGTAGAAATCCAGTTGTTGCCGGCTGAGGCTCCAGATGAATGGTCCATGGGTGACAAGGGAGAACCTCGCGAAGCCGAAATCCATCTGTTTTTTGATAGCGCCGCCTTACCAACTTCCAGTGTCGCAGGCTCGTATGCATCGGATCTTCCATTAAGTGCCGAGCGAATAACGCAACGAAATGGACGTTGGAGTCATAATATTCCTGATGGACTTGCAGCAATCGCTAATTTGAGAAGGTCGTATAGATATTTTAGAAATAATTTAGGCTGGCATAAAAAAGATAGTGTTACAGGATCAAAGACCGACTATTTTAGTGATCCGTTGAAAATTTTGTACGAGCCAAAAAATTTAAATCTGCAGAGAAATGCTGCTTGGATGGGCGGTTATTTCGCCATAGGCAATTCTTCCATCGCTAACGATTTAAGCATATTGATGCATGAATACAGTCACTTTGTAATTAGCCAAATCGTCCGAAACGGTCGAGGCGTGAATTCCTGCACCGGGGAAAATGGCGAGATACCTGGAGCCATAGAAGAGTCCCTCGCTGACATCTTTTCAGTCCTAATGCGTATGTCAGTTCCGGGACATCACGTCATCGGTAGTAGTGGAGAAGCATGGAAAATTGGGGAACTCGCCCTTGGAGTAGAAGCGCGCGATCTTAGGAATCCTGGAAAGTCAGGTTACAATCAAATCGATCCTCCCAGCATATTTAAAACCAAACATTATCCTCAACCGTCGGATGCGAGCAGCAAAGTAAATAGAGCATGTATGGAGAAACAGAATACTCCTAACGGTGAAGAAACCTGGAACGGTGTAAATATCGCTCATATAAATAGTAGCATCCCCAATCTAGTGGCGACAAAATTAATCAGAGAAGATGAGAGGGACTTCTGGGCGGAAGTATATTTTGAGACTTTAAAACAACTCCGTCGCCAAGGTCGTATTTCGTACAAGCCAACATTTGAACAATTTGCTGCTGAAATGGTTACTGCGGTTTCCATAGTGGGACCCAGATACTATGGTGACAACATTTCTGATTATAAATGCAAAGTAAGATCTGCCTGGCGACAGGTTGGAGTATCGGTGGATCAATGCGAGTAGGACCTGTTTTCGTCCTCCTTGTTATAGAAACGGTCTAACGCTTGAAAACTAACGTTGTTGGGGAAACCATTGCAATAGCGAGGTTTTATCAAAGACCACCGATTTGAACTTTTAAGGATGCCCGTGCGGAAAGAGGACAATGACGACCCTCTTTCACTCACGGTTTTACTCACGGTTCAAGATCTACTTCAGTCGTTCGGTATCGCAGGTAACTCGCCTGCATGGTCAGTATAAGTTGCTGTATTCTCTCCATCCTTAGCAATTGGTCGCGTTGGATCACAATTCTCCGGATTCATTCTGCAAAACGGCGATGCAGCGGTTCGACCCCGCTCGGCGCCTCCACACAGAATTTGCGCGACCCCACACATATGAGTGCGGGGCTTTTCAACTTTCTTGATAAATCTCGCGCCTTCTTGTCCCTGTCACTACCCCTTCAAGTGAAAGGATGGATGGCAATTGAGTCCCTTGAAAGTAATATGGCAGGGCTAATGCGCGGATGAAAATGCGCGGATGAAATTGACGGGCGGTGAGACTGAGTGCTAGAATCCAGAGCGGTTGACACCTGCTAGTTTAGGCCGGTTGCTGACATTACCAATACAGACTGAAAAGAAGGAGAGAGAGGAATGGCCGTTCCACTTTCCCAGATGGCTACTGTTACGAAGTATGTGCTCTCCCAGAAACTGAGTGGGGTGAAGCGCTATCCGCTCGTGCTGATGTTGGAGCCCCTCTTCCGCTGTAATTTAGCCTGTGCCGGCTGCGGAAAGATTCAATATCCGGATCATGTGCTGGATAAGCGACTCACGCCCGAACAATGTTGGGCTGCGGCGGAGGAATGCGGGGCTCCGATCGTCAGCATTCCCGGTGGCGAACCGATGATTCATCCCGAGATGTCAAAGATTGTCCGTGGGCTGGTTGAGCAGGAGCGATATATATATCTCTGCACCAACGCGATTTTAATGGAGCGAAAACTCGACGAGTATCAACCCTCGAAGTTTCTTACGTTTAGCGTCCACATGGATGGCCTGAAAGACGAGCACGATTTGGCGGTCTGCCGGGATGGTGTCTATGATGTGGCGGTGAAGGCGATCAAAGCGGCGCTGAAGCGGGGGCACCGAGTCACGACCAATACGACCCTCTTCGATGATGCCAATCCTGAGCGTGTGCGGAAGTTCTTCGATGCGATGATGGAGCTAGGCGTCGAAGGCATGATGGTTTCACCTGGGTACAGCTATCAGAAGGCGCCGGACAAGCAACATTTTCTGAAGCGAGAGCGCACGAGGGAATTGTTTTCTCGTATTTTGGGAAGTCCGAAGAAGGAGTGGCGGTTCAATCAGTCACCGCTGTTCTTAGATTTCTTGATGGGCCGGCGGGAGTATGAATGTACACCCTGGGGCAATCCGACCTATAACGTGTTCGGGTGGCAAAAGCCCTGCTATCTACTTCAAGAGGGCTATGCGAAGACGTTCCGTGAACTGATGGAGAGCACGGAATGGGATCACTACGGAACCGGGCGGAACGAGAAATGCGCTGATTGCATGGTGCATTGCGGCTATGAACCCTCTGCTGTCGAAGATACGTTCGGCACGCTGTCCGGGTTTGGCCGGACCGTCAAGTTGACGATGCTTCCCACCTCGCGGTGACAGATCGTGTGAAGCATGGGCGATCTGTCGGCGTTCGTAAGGGCCGGGCCTCCTGCCCATCTTCCGGTTAAGCGCCTCACGTTGTACAGTTGACGATTCCTTAATGACTGACACCAAGAACCATAGTGGTGAGGGGGTAACGGGATCGCCCGAAGGCCGTATATTTCAGCCGGCTTCTTTCTCCGAGCTTGCAGAAGCGGTGGAGCTGGCGTTCGATTATCGCGGCGATGTGACGCTGTCATTAAAATCCGGTGATGCCATTTTCGGCTATCTCTTCAATCGTAAGGTCAGCGGGGAAGATTCCTATCTTGAGATGTTCCCTTCCGACAGTACCGACGCGCAGCGCATTCGTTATGACCAGATTGCAGCGATCGCCTTCACCGGTGAGGACACGGCAACGGGGAAGTCCTGGGAGGCCTGGATTGCCAAGAAAGATTCGGAGCGGCGAGTCGAAGTTACACGTGTCGCAGCCGAGGCAAAAGCACGAGGAATTTTGTAAACTCTCCACCTGCCAATCGCATCTCTTTTTTCCTTTTCCCCTACACAGGCGTATCGAGAATGGTCCTCGCCAAGTGCTTGAAAATTGGCTTATCTCTTCATCCGGTCAAGCGCCAGTTCGTTGACTAACAGGCAGGGGCTATGTTAAAAATCGCAGTCCTAAAATTGACCGAGATTATTAGTAATCGCACGTACCGTGGTGGGAGGCGCAGAGCGATCGCACAGAGTCAGTCACGATGGCGGGAATGGGTTCTAGCCATTGCAATATTGAGCGGTTTCCCCTCCGTCGTGGCCGCGACGCATGAAGCCGACCACCGGTTTACGGTCGAAGGGTATGTCTGTGGGGCAGATGGGAAAAGCAGCGCGAATGTAGACGTGCTCGTCAAGGATACAAAGATTTCCTACGGGCAGATCGTCAAGACCGATGGAGACGGACATTATAAGGCTTCGTTTCATCTTCATAACGATAACCTTGGCGATCCGCTGCTGATTGAAGCCAACGGGCAGCAGCAACAACAGAAAGTCTCGTTCGATCCGAAGGATCTGGAGGCAGAGCGAGTCATTCAGGTCAATTTTGGGACCGGTTGTACGCAGGACAGAAACACTACTCCTTTGTGGGTCTATCTCGGGTCTGGGGCTATCGCGGCGGCAGTTGGTGGGTTCATCGGGGTCAAACTCATTCGTTCATGGCGGAAGCAGGAACAGAAACGAGGGAAGTTTCAGGGCAAGCGGAAGAAATAACCGAAGCGGTCCATGGGGCTGATGTGCACCTCGCTGGATCGGTGAATCGAAGTGGCGGGGGAATGCGCGTGGTGTCACGGTATGTATCAGCATCGGCGCTTTTACTGTGGATAAATCTCCTCGGTGAAAGCGCCTTTTATTTGAGTACGAGAGTCAAGCGTCATCGATGTGGCTGAGGAATAAGGAGTGTGTGAAAGTTATGATGCAGATGAAAGTTCATCAGTTGACGATGGTGTTGGGGGTAGGGCTCTTCATGGTGGCATGCGGAGGAGAGGGGGGAGAGGGGCCGATCGTTCCACCGCCTCAAGCTCCAGCCGAATGGGCTGATAAACATATGCCGGCTGGTTGGTGGGCCGATGCGGCCAAACTGGAAGAAGGGCGGAAGCTCTACACCGGCGAAAAAAACCCCGATGTGAATTGTGCCAGTTGCCATGGTAAGGACGGCAAGCCGGCTAAGGCAGGCGCCCGTGACTTCCGCGTCGTTGAACGGATGAAGCTCTACTCTGATTCCGTGTGGGCATGGCGGATTGCCGATGGAGTTCCCAATACGAAGATGAAAGGGTGGAAGAGCAAGCTGTCAGACGAAGACGTCTGGAAGCTAGTGTTGTATGAGGCGAGCTTCGGGATGCCTGGGAAAGGGTGGGACGCCGAAAAGAAGACCTGGGTTGATGCGGCGAGCGGCTCGGCTGCTCCTGCTGCAGCTCCAGCTGCTCCGGCACCGGCGGGTAAGTAAACGGTTTCATGCTTGGAGCTTGTGCGATAGTAATCCAAGAAACCCTTCTTGCACTGAGCTTCAGGGCAGCCTAGCGGTGTGTTCGCATGATAATGATCTAGGATGCCATACGATGCCTGAACGAATGGTTCGCTTCTACGGCCATGATCAGATCTTCTCATCGCCCCGTCAGTCCTTGTCGCGGAATCATCGCACAGTTCAGTACGGTGAAATGACGCTATTCTGTAAGACGAACAACCCCCTGACGGCCAAGTCCTCTGGTACACAGGGTACGAGTGGAGTGAGCGGGTACTGCGGAACTGCAGAAGGGGGCAAACCTTGGCTGCCTGGTGGTGCGCTGGCTCAACCTGGATCTAATCCAGAGAACGTATGATGCAGATATCTCAATGTCGGATAGGCTCCTAGCGAAGAGGGGCGGCGAAATATTATGAAAACGTGGCAGCGAAGTCTGGTGGCGGTCTGTGCGTTTCTGGTGTTGTTCGGAGGCGTGGCCTATGCCCAAGTTCCTGGAGCGTCTCCGGTAGAGTTTCCCTATACAGGGAACCGGACTGCCGTATGGATTGTCGCCCAGCTTCATACGCTGTTTGGGGCATTCATTCTCGGCGCCCCGATCTTTATTGTGATCTCAGAATGGCTGGGGTATCGGAAGCAAGACCTTCGGTATGATCGCCTGGCCAAAGAGCTGACAAAGGTGTCCGTCATTCTCTTCAGCATAACGGCCCTCACGGGCGGCTTGTTTATTTTCGTGCTTCTCGCAGCATACCCGCAATTTACCACATGGTTCATTAATCAATTCTATCTTGTGTTCGCGGTGATCTACCCGCTGTTGTTCATCAGCGGGACCATCGTGTTGTACATGTATTTCTACATGTGGGACACCTGGAAGGGTGAGAAGAAGGGGCGTCATATTGCCCTCGGTGTGCTCTTGAATCTCATCTGTATGATCACGATGTTCGTGATCAATGGCCCGACATCGTTCATGAATACGCCGCCGAAGGCTGAGGGTATCTCGCCGCAAGAGTTTCTCGTTGCTGCGAGCTTATGGGACAAGATCGCCAATGTCGGCTGGTTTCCGCTCAGCCTTCACCGGATCGATGGGAATGTGGCGTTCGGAGGATTTGTGACGGGCATGATCGCCGCCTATATGTACATGGGGGCGAAAAATCAAGAAGAGCGGGCGTACTACGATTGGATGGGCTTTGTCGGAAATCTGATCGGCGTGGGCGCGATGCTGTTTCAGCCCTTTACAGGATTACTGTACGCGTACCAGATGTGCGATTACGATTTTTCGTTCTGTCCGTACATGATGGCCGACCAGCTCTCGATGTTTTTCGAAATGCAGGGAGCCATGATCGGACTCATGTTCTTGGCCAGTAACTATTACGTCTGGCTCAGCATGAAACGTATTGAGGGGGTCGAAAAGGTCCGGATGACGATCCTGGCTCCCATCGTGATGGTGGCGTTCCCCTTTGTCATGATGGTGGTGATGAATTACTACTGGATTCCCGACCCGATGTCGTTGGCGTTCCTCCTCCCGTTGGTTCTGGCGCCGCTCTTGGGCCGGTTCATTCCGTACACGGTGTCTGCGCGGACTGTGATTAAAATCGGCTTTTTGATGGTCATTGTGGGCGATGCGATCTGGCTCACTCCCCATGGTTTCGCGCCCACCAGCGCCAAGATGATGGAAGAGTTGAAGCTGCCGTCTGATTGGGAGTTTCTATCGTCGATGCCGGTCAAACTTGCCGCGATATTCACGCTGGTGTTTGCCACGGTCGTCAACTATGTCTTGTATAACCGAGCCATTAAACAAGGCACGATTATCTGGGGGAAAATCGATTTCGCCTCTCAGTTCGTGCTGATCTTTCTGGCCTTCAGTTCAATTTGGATGATGGGTTTGATGGGTGCCGTCCGCTCGCTGGTGCGGAAGTACTTCCATACCTACAGTTTGTTGCCAGACTTTACTGCGGAGTCCTTCACGCCGACGCTGTCGTATTCCGCCTGGTGTATTACGGGAATTTCAGTCGTTTTTTTCATTGCTGTAAGTTTTGCGGTTTTCGTGGCCCTTCGGCCTTCTGATTCGAAGGGGCATGTACCCGAAGGCAGTCCTATTCCTGCCAGGGCCAAGTAATCGGGGTGCAGCACGTCTACTGAGGACTGAGAGTCTGCATGGGGAACGTAATTAAGAAGCTGTGCATCGGTTTGGTGGTGGGTGGCGCGCTGTTCGGCCTTTCGAGAGCGCTCGAGTTTCCATTCGTTTTCCAGATGATGTTCTTCGCCCAAGCGATGTTCGGGGCCGCCGTTTTCATGTTACTGGATGCCCCGTCGGTCAAGACTATGAGTAGGGCGAAATCTGTGGTTGCCACTGTGATGTTCTACGTCGTGCTGTGCACGGTGTTCATTACCGGTGCCTCAATGTGGCCGCAATTTGATCCCGAAGATGAAAAGGGGAAGATTGCCAAGATCCTCGAACCGAAACGGAAAGCCACGGAGCAGGGGAAGGCCGAGGAGTTAATCGCACGGGTGAAGGTGCTCGACGAGCAGGTGAAGGCGTTAGAGGTGCAGCTCAGGGCGCTGGGCGAGGATTCTCAGGTGACGAAAGTGCCGGCAACCGGCACTTCCCCGATCGTGACCAGCACGGCGCCGGCAGGGGACTTTATAAGAATTGGTGAAGAGCAGTGGCAACTGCAAGAATGTTACAACTGCCACAAGCTGAAGGGCGAGGGGGGGAAGAAGCGTGGTCCGGAGTTGGACAACATCGGCTCGTACCTCACAGTCGCCGAGATTAAGCAGAAAATTATGGACCCCAAGAGCTTTATGGCCGAGGGGTTTGAGAAGGACTGGGAGAAAGGCAAGATGCCGAACAAGTTTAAGGACGTGATGGAGGACAGCGACATCACGGCACTCGCCACCTGGCTGAGCACATTTAAAAATACATCCGTGAATACGCCAAAGCCGATTAAGAAGAAGTAGCATGCAGCCTCAACTGAAGTCGAAAGTCCGCTGTACGGACCAAGAAATCGGGGAGGTGTCCAGGGTCATCATGGACCCGCTGTCCCATGAGGTCAGCCATCTTGTCGTGTCGATGAACGGCAGAGGCGAACGGCAGGTACCCATGGGTGCGGTGCAGACTGTGGCGGACGATCTGGTGCAGCTGCGGTCGTCCTCGTCCGAAGTCCTGGGCTTGCCGCCGTTCAAGCGTGACGACTATGTCACGCTGCATGAAGTGGAAATTCCTGGTCTTGAGAGGCATATTCATGTCACGCCGGGTGAAGTCCTGGTCCCGTTTCCTGAGTTGGAGCGGAATGTCAAACGGCGGACATTTTTTGCGAATTTGACCTACGTGACGGGGTTGTTTATCGGATTGCCGCTGGTTTTTCCCGTGATGAAGTTTTTGATGAAGCCGATGTATGCGCCGCTGGACAATAGATGGCTGAAGATCGGTAACATTGAGAAGGTGAAATTCCCCGACACAGGGACGCAATTCCAATATAGGCGCATAGTCAAAGAAGTCTATTTGCCGGAAGCCGAAGTCGAGAAGAATGCGTGGCTCATCAAGGCCACTCCTGCGGTGCTGGAAAAAGTGTATCACGGGAAAGATATGGACTTTCTGGACGCCGAAGGGAAAGCCATCTGGACCAATAAGAAGGACATGCCGTACCTTGCATTTTCCGGTAAATGTCCTCACCTCGGTTGCGCGTTTAAATGGCGTAAGCACAAGGTGCTCGGGCAAGTCTTTCTCTGCCCCTGCCACTTGAGCATCTATGATGCGGCCGGCCAGGTGTTGGATGGACCAGCCCCACGCCCTCTCGACTTGCTGCCGATAAAGGTGTCCGCGAGCGGCGAAGTGCAAATTATCGATATGGAATTTAAGGCCGGGACGAAGTCTCAAACGCGGATCGTTTAGATGAGCGACACCCCTTCTGCCGGCACGCAGACAACCGTCGCCGAAAAAGTCTTCGCTTTTGTCGACGAGCGAGTCGGCCTGAAACTGCTTGCAGCGAAGATGCTCAATGAGGCGGTTCCGGGAGGCTCTCGTTGGGCCTACGTCTTCGGGTCAATCCTGTTGTTTATCTTCATCATGCAGGCGGTCACGGGCGTGCTGCTGATGTTCTACTACGTGCCCACGGCGGACCATGCCTACGCCAGTACCCAGTACATCATTCACAATATTGACTACGGCTGGTTCCTGCTGAGTTACCATTTTTGGGGCTCTTCAGCCATGGTGCTCTGCGTCTTTGCGCATATGTCCCAAGTTTTTCTCTGGGGCGCGTATAAGAAACCGCGTGAACTCATCTGGTTGGTCGGGTTGGCGCTGTTCGCTCTTGTGCTGGGGTTTGGCTTTACAGGCTATTTGCTTCCGTGGGACCAGCGAGCCTATTGGGCCACGACGGTCGGCGTCGAAATTATAGATAAGATACCGGTGCTGGGCGACTTTTTGGCGCGGTTTCTTAAAGGAGGTCCGATCCCTGGGCAGATGACCTTAAGCCGGTTCTTCGTCATTCACGTCATGGTGCTCCCTGCGGCCCTGATTGGGTTGGCCGGGCTGCATCTCTTTCTCTTTCGATGCGCGGGGCCGGCTGGTCCATTCCAGGGTACGCCGACAGAGCTGAAGGCGAAGACCGACTATTTTTTCCCACGGCAGATTTGGAAAGACGTGGTCGGGATGGCGGTGGTCTTTGCCTGTATCAGCGCGCTGGCCTTCTGGGAGCCGGTGGTCTTGTTGGATGAGGCGACGCCTGATCCGGGCGAATATCATCCGGAACCGGAATGGTACTTCTTGTTCATCTTCCAACATCTTCGATTGAAGATGTTTTCCGGACAGTTTGGACAGTTTCTCGGTTCGATTGCGTTTCCCAGCGCCCTTGGGGTCATGCTGATGTTGTTACCGTTCTTCGACCGCAACCCAGAACGGAATATTTTCAAGCGCCCGTTTGCTCTGATAGGGTGGGTGGTGCTCACGGCGTCGATCCTCCTTTTCACGGTTTCTGCCATTATCAATCGCTCGTTTTTGGATTAGCAGAATGCTGAAAATGTTTGCCAGCATGGAGAAGGTTGAGGCTCAGGCTAAGGTTGAAGCTCAGATGAGCACGTCGGATCTTCGCTCAACCTCGACTTCAGCCTACCTGCCCGCTGGCGTTCATCGTTGGGTATTCGCATGAACGATCACATCTCCCCCATAAAGCTCGGGTTCGGTATTCTCTGGCCCGCCTTCTGGACCGGCCTGCCGTTCAAGCTGGCCATCGCCGTACTCTTTCTGGCATTCGGAATCGTGCAATTTGAAAACAGAATCGGGCTCGCCTTCTTGATGCTCCTGGCAAGTCCGGTCACGGTGTTCGCGCTTCCAACAATCACTCTGGGGCTGGATTCGCACATCGGTGAAGGCATTGGCATCGTGTTGCTGTTTTTGCTGTCGATTCCCATCGACATCTGGGCACTCAGGGTCGTGGGTCGAACATTTTTCCTCGAACGGTTACGGCGCGAGCCGCCAAGTTTGCTGGGGCCGACGCTTTGGTGGAAGTGTGCATTGGTCGGCGCCATCTATGTGCCGATCCTCTGGGTGGTTCAGAGTACGATCACTGAAGTCGCGATTTCTGCCGCCAATTCGATATTTGAAAGGGACCTTCTAAAGGGAATACCTGTGGCGGAGCGGATCAGTATCGATCTGACCCTCTGGGCCACTGTAGCCACAGGGACGTTGCTGTTGCTGTTTGTCATCGGTTTTTCACTCATAGGACGGGTGATTCGGGGGACGGTGGAGTCGGCAGGTCATGCGTCGGAGAATTATCAAGGGTTGATTACCCGCTGGGATTTGATGCGGGTGCCGGCGGATCAGGGATTGATGCTGACAGTATTGTCCAGCGTGGCTGTGGTGTTGTCACTCCTGTTCTGGTCTTCTCTCCCGGTGCTTACCCCGCATCCGCACGATTGTTGCAAGCAGATTGAAGAAAGTCCCGCGCCGGTATTCAAGCCTCTTGAGACTCTGAATAAAGATGAAAAAATGATCGCTCATCTTGCGGCGCAGGTCGAAATGCTGGTAGAACAGCGGGCGAAATCTGAACTGAAAAAAGCGCGGAGCAAGGAAAAAGACAAAGCAGACACAGAAGCCGTGAAAGTGCAGGAAGTACCGGAAGCAACAGAAACAGCTCCGGCTGCCGCCAGGAACCAGTAACATGGGAGATGATGAGGTGAGGGCAATGCGATATCAGGGTGGATGGATTCAGCGGCTTCTCCGGAACGGGAGCGAGCACGGGGGAACGCTCTTGGGGCTTGTGATAGCAGCAGGCCTCTTCAGCCTTCCCGCGCTGGCTTTTGGGGCAGATGTCGCACCGGCAGCCCCGACGGAGTATCGTGACGTTCCCTACGTCGGCAGCCGCAACGTCATCTGGGTTGTGGCGCAGCTCCATTTGCTGCTTGCGGGATTTGTACTGGGTGTGCCGATGTTTGCCTGGGTATGCGAAGTCGTGGCCTGGAGGGGCGGTGAAAAGCGCTATGACAAACTCGCCAAGGAATTCACCAAACTCCTGACATCCGCTTATTCCACAACCGCGCTCTTCGGCGGCATCTTATTATTCCTGCTGATCGCGTTTTATCCCAAGCTGATGAACTATCTGACCGATATTTTCTTCCCGTCGTTTATTGTCTATTGCATCCTTTTCCTGGTCGAGACCGCGACGCTGTACCTCTACTGGTATGGCTGGGACGCAATGCAGTACGGCGGCAAGAAGACTTTTCATATTTTTCTCGGTCTCATGCTCAACGTCTTTGCATTTTTTATCATGATCATACCGAACTCCTGGGCTACGTTCCAGGCCAGTCCTGTCGTGATTGCGGAGGGGACGGATATGGCGCGGGCCTGGGCCGCGACATGGAATCCGACCTGGTGGCCGGTCAACATTCACCGGATCATCGCCAACGTGGTCCTGGGCGGTTATATCTGCGGCGCCTACGCCGGAATTCGCTATCTGTCTGCCAAAACCCCGGAAGAGCGCGATCACTACGACTGGATGGGCTACGTCGGGAATTTCATCGGCGTCTTCGGTCTGTTGTCGCTCCCCTTTGCCGGTTACTGGCTCATGCGTGAAATTTACCAGTACAACCAGCAGATGGGTATCACGCTGATGGGAGGCTTCCTCTCGTGGCTGTTCATTCTGCAGGCCATGCTCATCGGGGTGCTCTTTCTCGGGTCGAACTATTATTTCTGGCTGGGGATCACCTATCGCATTCCCGGGTCTGCGTTGAAGTACCGGAAGCCGATGTTGGCGATGCTGGTAGTTCTTCTATTGTGCCTGGCTGTCTGGATGACCCCCCATTCGCTCGTGGCGAGTTTGGAAGAGGCGGCAAAGATGGGAGGAACTCACCACCCGCTTCTGGGAGTCCTCGGTGTGATGTCGGCAAAAATGACCGTATCGAACTTGATGATTCTCGTGACATTCATGAGTTTCATTATGTATTGGCGGGCTGGTAAGCAAGACACGGCCGGCTGGGCGAAGGTCGCCAAAGCAATCATGGGCGCCGTGCTTGTCCTTGCCGGAATCGGGGTGATTATCCTCGGTGTGTGGGGATATTTTGTTCCCGCAATTATTCGCATCAATTATTTCTCGACGTCGCAGGTATTGATCGTGATCGGGGTCATGTTGACCATCACGCCGCTGACAGCCTTGCTGCTGAAGAGCGCCAAGACCACAACGGAAATGGTCTGGGGCAAGATGCCGCCCCGTGCCGGTTACTCTCTGGTCCTCAACGCGATCATGGTCATCCTCCTGATGACCTTGATGGGGTATGCACGGTCGTCCTCTCGCGTCCATTGGCATGTGTATGGGGTCGTCCGTGATACGTCGCAATACGCGTTTTCACCGGCACTCGGCTATGCATCCGGGATCATGGCCTTGTGCACGTTCTTTTTCTGCATGATTGTCGCGTTCATTTTCTGGGTGGCCACGATGGGTGATAAGGCTAAAGCGGCCACGACAGCGCCGAGTAAGGGGGAATTGCCCCATGGTATGCCGGCGATGGCAGGCGCATCGAGTGCGCTCGATAAACCGAACCGCATTGATTCATTGTGAGTGATGAACGTTGAGTTGACGTTCCACTCAACAGAGTACATTCAATATGTACCATTCCGCAGGGAAGGGTGATTATGAGTGAAGTAGCCAGACTGCAATTGATTTGTCTCTCGGTGGTAGGGAGCGGGATCCTCATTCTCCTCTTTATTAAATCCGTGTTCCCGCGGGTCATCGGGTTCGTCGCGATTGTGCTCGGCATCTTCATGCTCACGTCGTTGTCGATTCCGCAGATGGCGTCGTTACCGCCTGTTGAGGAGAAATTCGACATTGCCACGGTCAAAACACCGACGGATTTGGCGGCTATTGGGCAGAAGATTTTCTTTAGTAAGGGCCAATGTGCGCTGTGTCACACGATCGGCCCCAGCGAGTCAGCCCGTTGCCCGGACTTGAAGGGGATCGGGGCCAAGTTGAGCCGTGAGTTTCTCTATGAAAGCTTGACGCAGCCACAGGCGTATATCTATATGGACTATCGCCATGAAGGGCTGCCAAAGCACTATCCAGCCGACATGCCCGCCATCAATAAGAACCCGATTGGGCTGTCCAGGAACGAAATTCTCTCGGTTATCGCATTCCTACAGCAGATGAGCGGCGAACCGATTTCTATCAATCCATCTGAACTAGACGTGCCGGGACAGGCGCCTGCCGCTCCGGTGAAGGCAGCTCAGTCCGGTCCAGTGGCCGTGGCGCAAGCGCGCTGAGGAGGAACGTATGGGGCCGTTGATCAAACTGATCTTGTTGAATGTCATCACCTATTTGATTCTGAAATTTGTGGTGCCCAATATCCCTGGCTCGGCTCCGCTGCCGGCCAGTCTGGTGTTTCTGTACCTATTGCTGACGACGTCGGGGTTTCTCATCCTTGCCACAGTGAGCGCGGAGTCCAAAGAGGAGTTTTGGGGTCCGCTTCAACGCTTCTTGACGGGAGAGAGTATTGGCGGACTGCAAGCATTACGGTACGGTGTCCTGATTCTGTTCCCTTTACTGGTCGGCTGGCAAACCTACAATAGTACGGCGGTCAGCGATGCGCCTCCTGGCGAAAACAGGACCATTCATCCGGCTCCGCCGGGTGAGTATGCAGGGTTGTCAAATCCGGTTCCAAAGACACCGGACACGATCCAGCAGGGGAAGGGCTTCTATGCGGCATTCTGTTCCCCCTGCCACGGAGGAAACTTCGACGGAAAGGGTTCTGCGGCCAGGGGATTCAATCCTCCCCCGGCTAACTTCTCCGATCCCACGACGATCGCGATGCTCCAGGAAAGCTATCTGTTCTGGCGAATTAAAAAGGGCGGCGTCGGCCTCCCGATCGAAGGAATGCCGTGGAAATCCGCGATGCCTCGCTGGGAGCTTGAACTTCCAGACGAATGGATCTGGAAAATCATCATGGGCGAGTACGATGGCGCGCATCAATCGCCTCGGACCTGGGAATAGCGGGGCAGAGGATGGGATGGAGCCTGTTGATCTCCTGTGCTCGCGCAACGCGCGGCCTCAGAAGGCCCTCGTTGGACGCGCGCAGTGGGAGATCAATCAGCCTCCATCCCTGAAGAGATATCGAGGAAGGCAAAGAGCCACACCTCTGATGAAGTAAGTAGAGAGAGGACGGAACTTATGATACGCGGACTCAGTCGAATCGTTCCGAATGTCGTCGGCGGCGTGTGCCTTGCCATAGGGTTTTTGATCGTGCAGCCCGCCGCAGCCGAAGAAAACCCCAAGGCCGCCGCTCCAGCAGAAACTCAGGCAAGCTCGTCGGTCAGCGCTCCGCTGGTGAAGGGTGCCCTGCCGGCAGATGATCCGACCGCGGCAGTGTGGAACAGCGCGCCTCCGGCGACATTCCCAATGTCGCCTCAAGTCCATTGGCCGACCCGTATTCTGGAAGCGACGGTCAAAGACATAATCGTCCGTGGCTTGCACGACGGAACTAACGTGGCCATTCTCTTGGAGTACGCCGATCCGACCGAAGATCCGGACGATGCAGCTGCGATTCAGTTCATGGTGGGCGACAAGAAGGCCCACTTTGCGCATGGCCAGCCGATGGCACAGGTGGAAGGCGGCCCGGTCAATATTTGGTATTGGAAGAACAAAGACGGCAAAGGCGTTGACATGAACGCCAAGGGCTTCGGCACACTCAAAATACAGACGCACCAGGATGTGAAGGCCAAAGGAACCTACGCGAACGGTAGATGGAAAGTGGTCTTTACGCGGCCGCTTGCCACCGAGAATCCTGAAGAAGATACGCAGATCACGACAGCCGGGTTCATCAATATCGGCTTTGCTGCCTGGGATGGCAAGAAAGATCCAAGCAGCGGCGAGCTGAAGGAGAAGGGCTCCCAAAAAGCCGTCTCATCCTGGTGGTATTTCCGTGCAGAAGCGCCACCGGATTATACTGGTTATTACTATGCGGCCATTGCCGTGGGCCTGGCTCTCGGATTTCAGTTCGTTCTGATCCGTAAGCTAAAGAAAGGGCAATCAGCATGAAGGCGGCTCGGCTATATGTAATGGGAATAGTGGGGGTAGTGGCCGGTGTCTGGGCCTTGGTGACCGTGGCAGGTTGTGCCAATGAGCAAGGGGCGAAGGGGCATGAACTTTATGGCCATTACTGCTCGCATTGTCACGGTGAGAGCGGAAAGCAGAACGAAGGATTCAATTGGTCCTCGATGCCGGATCCGAAGCCCAAAGATCTCACGAACAAGTCAGAAATGAGCACGTTTAAAGACGAAGATATCTTCAATACGATTTCTCGCGATATGAAGGATACGAGCGAAGAGGGTGGAGATGAAATCGGCGACGACGATTTTGCCGTGCCGACCATGCCGACCTTCAAGTACACCCTATCGGAAGAAGAGATTTGGGCCATTGTTGGGTATGTTCGCGGTCTCCATGGCGGAAAGATGGAGTTTAAAGTCGAGGAACGGAAGAAACAGCTGGAGACGGCGCTCCTAACTGCGAAAACTAATTTGGAGCAGGCCACGAAGGCGTATGAGGCGGCCGAGAAGCAAGCCAGCGAGGAAGCGGAAAAGAAAAGTGAAGCACTCAAAAAGGACGTTGAGCCAGACGAGTCCTCCTATGCTGACGAGTTAGCAGCCATGAGCAAGGCGAAGAAAGAACTCGATGTTGCACAGGCTGCAATGACGAATCTCGTGACGAGACCAGGAAAAGGCACAAGCGTTCCCAGACCGGATCTCACGATAAAGCCAGACCAGCTAGCAAAGACGGTAGCGTATGGCCAACGGCTCTATGAAAATAAGTATGGCTGCAACGGTTGCCATAGTATTGGCCCAGATGGCGGCAAGGTTGGGCCGGCGCTCGATCGGGCGGGATTCAGATTGAATGGGACCTGGGTCTATCGGTGGTTGAAGAACCCGCAGGCGATGAATGCGGAAACCAGGATGCCGGCGCTGGGGCTTAGCGATGCCGATGCCAAGGCCGTCACACTGTATCTGACGACATTGAAATCGATGACGACCGAGGAAGACATCCAGAAGGCAGCAGCTGCAGCTGCTGCGGAAAAGGCTGAGGCAGCAAAGGCTGCGGCCAAAGCCAAGGAAGAGAAGGCCAAAAAATAAGCTTTCGAGAACTGAGAAAAATTTGGTCTAGCGGGCTGTCTTCTTGATTTGCTTGAATAAAGCGAACCAGATAGACCGAATAGACCAGACGAATTATTTGAACAAGACTGGCTGCGGACTGTTTCCATTCCCTCCGTTACAGCAAAAATCCGGCAATCATTCCAATAAAGACCGCGGCTCCTACCCATACATGTTGCTGAAACATGTGGAACGCGGTGGGAGTCGGTATGGTCTGTCTAAGCTGTAGGGATTGCCGCAGACACCACACTCCAATGGCAGCAAGGGCTGCATAGTAGATCCATCCGATGTGGGCGAACCAGCCTGCGAGTCCCAGCAACAGCAGCATCGCGCAGAAGACCACGCCGACCGCAATCCACGTTGACGAACCGAACAACAGCGCTGAGGATTTCACACCGATCCGACGATCGTCCTCCCGATCTTGAAGCGCGTAGATCGTATCGTATCCGATCGCCCAGCAGACCGTCGCAGCAAACAGGCACCAAGCCGGCGCTTCGATGTCTCCCCGCGAGGCGGTCCAAGCCATGATGGTGCCCCAGCCAAAAGCGATACCCAACATTGCTTGCGGGATGTGGATCACACGTTTCGCAAAGGGATAAAGGCCGGCCAAGAGGACGGCAATCGGACTCAAGAGAATCGTCAGTGGGTCGAGGAGCAGCACGAGCATTCCGGCGAGCAAGAGGAAGAAGCCGACGATCAGCAGTGCATGTGTCAGGCTCAATTCACCTGATGCGAGTGGCCGTATCCGCGTGCGAGTCACATGTCGATCGAAAGATCGATCCGCTAAATCGTTCAGCACGACTCCTGCGCTGCGCATCACAAAGGATCCGGTGACGAAGATGGCAAGCAAACGAAGCGGAGGGATACCGCGCGCGGCTAAGACCAAGGACCACAGAGTCGGGAACATCAGTAACCATGTCCCAGTCTGGCTCTGTAAACGAATGAGCCGGCTGGCAGCCGACCAGGAGAGCCTAGGCGGCGATGACGATTCCGGTGCTGGTGAAAAAGACTTGGTCATGCGGATGACCTTAGCCGAGGGGTTCCGGGCTGTCAACGCCGAGACTCTTGGTCTATTTTGTCTGCCTCGTCTATCTGGTCTGTCTGGTTGGTCTGGTCTATCGAGTTTGTTTTGTTGTTTGACACACACGAGACAGACCAGATAGACCAAACAGACTAGATAGACTGGGTTCTCGTCTCGTTCGGCGGGTTGTGCTCATTGGTTGCTTTTCTGTATAAGAATGATTGTGGAGGTTCTTGATCCAGCGCGTCTGTCCATTCTGTTTCGTGCAGCCTCAGGGGTTGTCGTGGGGTTGTGCGTTGCGACGTTGGCGAACTGCTCGTCTTTATCGAGTCGAGACTCCGAAACCATCGGATACTTTCTCCCGTTGACCGTTCACCTTCGATCCGACCCCAGCATCGTTGGAGCCCAACTTATCTATCAGGACGCTTGTGGCCAGAGGCAATCCTTACCGATCAGCGCTCCATTACAAGAATTGCTTAGACGGAAAACAGGCCGCGTCTTTGAAAAGGTCGTGACAGGTGAGACGAGGCCTTCGTCGATGCCGGATGGCGTTGTCGATGCATCGTTGGGCTTGGCCTATGTCGATCTCGCTATCGTTCGAAAGGCCAACAAGCGTTATCCAGCCACGGTTACCATGGGATTGGACTTTGCGTACAAGACCGCCGACGGCACGGTCCTCTACAGCAAGAAAATACAAAGCATCGGGCGTGGAGAGGTCGAAGTGACCGAGGCTTCGTGCGAGGTGAAGGGGCTCGATACAATTGCCCAAGAGGCCATGGGTTTTGTGACAGATGGCATGGCCAATCAACTCGGGACTTCCAACAAGATCATCGACGCTGCGCAAGCCCGCGAGGCCGGTACATCCAACGCAGCTACGGCGACCGCCCCTCCGCTGTCCTCTATTTCAACCGATGGGGTATCTACATCGGCGAAACCGACAGCCGCGCTGCAGTCAGCGGTAGCCGTTCCTGTGCCGGTTTCAGCGGACGAACCTACCACGGTCATTTTCAGAGCAATCGTCCATGAAGCCAATCGCAATCAGGTGCTCCATAGCGGCGAAGCTATCGCGATTGAAATTGAAGTCAAAAATGAAGGGCCTGGGTCCGCACGGGCTGTCGAGTTATCGGTCACTGCCACGCCGCTCTTGATCGAGCAGATTCCCAGCGTGGTCACCATCGGCGATCTTCAGCCCGGCGAGGTGAAGCATCTGACGCTGGAAGGCAAAGTCGGCATGGTGAAAGATCCCCTGCAGGAGGAGTTGACACTGATATTGCGTGCAGGATCCTCATCGGTCACGCTGCCGCCCGCCAAAAAGTTTTTAGTGGCGATGACGCCTGAGCCTTCGGCGGGGACTGTAGCGCTGCCGGTCGATGTCGATCAGTTGCCGAAGCGGACCAGCATGCTCAAACAGCCGAAGGCTGTCGGCATTGTTGTCGGGGTGGGGCAGTTTCGGGAGAGCGGCCTGGCCAGGGTCAAGTACGCCGCACGAGATGCGGAGGTTATGGCCATGTACCTCAAATCAATCGGAGGGATTCCTCCCGAGCGCGTGCGCACCCTTGTGGATACCCATGCCCTCAAGAGCGATCTGGTTAAGGTCTTGGAAGAATGGCTGCCCACGCAGGTAACCCCCACCACCGTCGTCTATGTCTCAGTCACAGGACGGGGAGTTGTTGAGCCAGTCACCGGCGCGGTCTCGATATTGTCGTTCGATAGTATGGCCACGTCAGGCGCCAGCCGATACTCGCTTCGCCGGTTGCAGGAATCCTTGGCCAAATTGCCGATTCAACAGGCCGTCGTGATGCTCGATCTCTCGCTTGAACTGGCGCCCAGCGCAGAGGCTGTCGGTACGATCACCCCGTTGTGGGAACAGGAAGGCAGTGGGAAAGAAAAGATCATGTGGATAATCGGCAACCGCGCTGTCCAACCGGCGCACGCTTACGATCCCGGTCAGCATGGGCTGTTTACCTATCACCTCTTGAAAGGGTTTGGCGGCTCAGCCGATCTCGACAAGGACGGCACGATCCTCGCCGGCGAACTCTGCATCTACACCAAGAAGCAGGTGCGCAAGGTAGCCCAGGAACAGTATGGCAACGAACAGGAGCCCCTCTGTCTCCCCGGGCCAGGCCAGGGAGCCTTGGTCAGACTGCAGCCCGTTGCGCGATTCAAATAATTTTGAATTTAGAACTGCGCTCCAGTACCATTTCTCTTCCGAACAGATTGAGTTCATTGACAGGTCCAAAGCCCTGTCTGTATCATGGCCCAAACTTTTCGTGCGTCCGTGCCCATTCAGGTCAACGACCCCTAGCCGGCGTAGCTCAGTTGGTAGAGCAGCGGTTTCGTAAACCGCAGGTCGTCCGTTCAATCCGGATCGCCGGCTCCAATTTTTCAGCAGCTTAGAGAAGCCTCGCCAGATCGAATCTGCGATTGTGCTAAATTTGTGCTAAACGACCGGCCTGCCTCTAACGCCTCCACCCCATCCCGCAAACTTTCCGGATAGTGATGGGCGTAGCGCTGCGTCATGATCGGCGACTTATGCCCCAGGAGCCGCTGCACCTTATACAGGTCTATCCCGGCCTGAACCATCCTCGTCGCGAACGTATGGCGAAGATCGTGGAAATGGAGATCGTGGATCTTCGCACTGTCGAGCGCGATGGTGCAGAGCCCGCCGGATGTTGCTCCCATCGAGGGCGCGTCATGGCTTTCGCTATGAAAGACGATATCAATCGTCCCTGAGGCGCGCCGTGTATTTACCTTTCAGGAGATCAAGGACGGTCGTGATTCACCGGGATCGTCCGCCGCTCACCGTTTTTTGAGCGAAAGACGGTCACCGTTCGACGGAACAGATCGACACCGGCCCAGGTGAGGGCCAGGATCTCCCCCATCCGCATGCCGGTATAGATGGCAAAGACCATGAGCTCTCGCAGCCACGGAGCCGCAGCCGCGAGAAGCCGCTGTTCTTCCTCCACGCTCAGCCAACGATCCCGCGTGTTGTTTTCCTTCTCCATGGAGACGCGACAGACCGGGTTATCGGTACACCATTCCCACTCTCGACGAGCCAGATTGAACGCTTTCTTCAAGGTCGCAAGCTCCCGGTTCATCGTGGCGGGTTTCACCCCATCGGTATACCGTTGGTTCTTGTAGGCCACGATCCGCTTGGGCGTGATCTGATCCAGCGTTGGATTCCCGAAGAAGGCCTTCAGATTCTTCACGCTAGTCAGTTCCCGCCGATGATTGGCCCGCCTCGCGGCATGCTCACTCGTGTACCGATCCATCAGTTCCTTCAAGGTTCGATGTTGCGCTTCCGGTTTCTCGAAGAATCGCCCTTCGATAATCTGGACCTTCACCTTGCCTAAGATCGCCTCAGCCAGCCGTTTATCAGTCGTCCCCGTCGACCGTCTGACTTGCTGGCCCTGATACATAAATGACATCCACCACGTCTTGCCTCTCTTCACGAGTCCCATTCGTTCACTCCTTTCCAGTGGGACTCGGTGTTATGGTTTCCCCGTGGCCGGGAGTATAGACCTCGCGTTTTGCGCTCGCAATCAGGTGATCCAGGTCAGTGTGGTCCGCTCTGTGTGTCTTGATCTGGGGAGGGGCGGACTGTTGAAGGAGAGAATGAGATCAGCCAACGGTCAATCTCAGTCGGATCAAACCGGACTAATCCATGAATCTTCCGGCAGGGGATCTTGCCTTGCGCGGCCCAGGCATAGAGCGTCGAGGGTTTGATTTGCAACTGTTCAGCGAGTTCTTTGATCGTCAGCAGCATAGAGACACGAACCGGGGGAGTCTTACGACACCCCTCATCCCCCCTACGATGCGCCCGCGTGTCCGCCGGCGTCGGATTCGGACTGCACTCCCAGTGGGTGCGAGCCGGCGCTGAAGAGCAGCGACCAGGCCTTCCTGGTGCCTTCCCTTTGGGCCCCTCCCGTTCAGGCCTGTCCCCCGCGAGCGCGCCATCCCGCCTTCTTCTTCGACGCCCCACCCTCGTGCTGTGAAGGGTGGGGCTAGACATCGTGATGAAGAAGGAGGCGGATATGGCCATTCACGGTTCACAGGGCATTCTGAATGGGCATCCGGCAGCCGAAGCCGAGCAATGAATACGCCGTGCCGCGATACCGGGTCACGCTCGTCCGCGACAACCGGGCCGTACCGCCCTCGTCGCCGTTGACCACCTCGGTCGCCGCTGCGGCCATCCTCAGACCGCTCTTTGCGGGACTGGACCGCGAGCAATTCCTGGTCTGCGGGCTGGATGCCAAGCATGCCATCATCGGCGTCAATATCGTCTCGATCGGCTCCCTGACATTGGCCATCGTGCATCCGCGCGAGGTGTTCAAACCGCTGATCCTGATGAACGCCGGCGCCTGGATTTGTGCGCACAATCACCCGTCCGGCGATCCCACCCCCAGCCAAGAGGATCGCGTCCTCACCAGCCGACTCCGGCAAGGAGCCGATCTGCTCGGCATCACGCTTGCTTGGATCATCTCATCCTCACCGATGAGCGCTGCTACAGCTTCGCCGACCAGGGCTGGCCTAGCGCGTGAGGGCTTAGGCCCGCACGAGCCGAAGGACCCGGATCACGGCGGACGCGGTCTGCGCGATCCCCATCACCGCGGCACCCCATCCGATGTGGAAGGGTCGGCCTGGGGGGCGGTGTTCAACAGTCGCCGATGCTTCGCTTTCAATCGGCTCTTTCCCACGACGAGTACGTGCTCCAACCAGGCCTGTCCACCGGGATGTTCGACGCACACATCGCCAACGTCGGGGCCACTGACCGACTCACCCACCGTTTCACCTTGGCTAAGGTCTGAGTCTCCTTCTCCACGACAGACGGCCCTTCTTGAACCCATCGGTGAGCAGCAGCCACCAGTCCAGTAGCGGGGCCCGATACCGAAACTCGTCCTCCTCGTCTCGGGTTGTGTCTCGAAAATCCACATAGCCCCGGAGCACACCCACGATGAATTCGAGCCAGTCTGTTTCCTCCAGGTAGGACAGGACCTGTCCACAGACCTGGGCGCGATCCTTCTTCAACTCCAACTCCCACCGGATGCCGTAGTCCTGCCAATCCTCTCGCTCTTTCGCCTGACTCTCCAGGCGCTTGTCATAGATGCGCAGCAGGGTTTGACTCTGAGGACTCCCGAGATAGAGGGTCTCTCCGCTGGGCGTGTCTGTATGGATGGAGCTCGATGAAATGCGCTGCATACGGTCCGCCCGCGTCACACATTGACCGATCTCAATGGCCTGTCTGATCGTCGAGAGCGGCACGCAGCTGTTTCGATCATCGAGCGCGCAATCGAGACGCGTCAGGTGGCCGTCTTGCTTCAGAATCCATTGGAGGACCGTACGGACCTTCTCTGAGGCCATGGCGCGACAATCCCAGCGGAGAGATCGACATGGACTTCGAGGGGAGCACGAGGCGCGCGAGTTCCCAGTTTGCCCACTCCCCGGCTTGCACTCGCGGTGATCCAGGACGCGGGATAGCCGCGAAAGCCGGTTTTGCTCTTGGTCCAGTCGCCTCCTAGCATCTGCATCGTGTCCTGGGCGGAGCCTGCCGGCAGGGTGAAGGCGAGCCAATCAATGGTGAGGGTGAAGGGTGAACTCATGGAATCTTTAGACCTCCTGTAACGATCCCTGTGGGTAGTGCCCCCGTGTTACCAGACGGGGGCGTTTTCGGCGGCGCGCGGCCGGCATTGCCGCCCGTCGCGCGCGGCCGTGCGCACTGTTGTCATTGAGAAGCTGCACACGGTTTCGACCATTACGTTCCATTGCAAGTCTGACTTGGTTGCGACATCGAAACGCGCCATACGGCCCTAGCCACTGCACAGGAATTTCCCCCTTGCGGTAGGCCCGTTGAATGGACTTCACGCTCATCCGCAGTTCCGCGGCGAGTTCCTTCACCATGAGCAACTCTCGTTTCACGCCCAGTCCTTTCTGCCGGTACGGTACCGAACATACCGGCGTAAGGTGAGCGAGGGAAGTACCCTACTTAGGCCTGCTTGGGACTGCTAAGGACAGTTAGGGACATTTAGAGTGCACGTCCTGGCCTAATCCTCGTGACGGCTAACAGTGTCATGTTGTTCGAGATACTGAACCTGAGAATAGCAGCGTGGGAAGAGACCCTACGGGGGACAGCTCTGGTCAGGAAGGGACACAGGGGGACAACTTATGCTGCGTCGTATCACTATGCACCTCAGAACGCTGTGACATTGGATAGCCCCAAAACATAGCGATACAAAAGTGTCTTGAATCAGAAACGCTAGACCAGCCGCAAGGATTCGCGAAGGAGAAGGTGGGAAGTTTTAGACAGTAAGGCAGAGAACGAATGACCAACAATTAACAATTGATCAGAAAGAATGAGCATAAACAGCACTCGGACACTTTTATTTATCCGTTATAGCTAAAAACCCCTGATATCTAGAGCCTGTCACCGACAACATGTAAGAAAACTTCCTACGGCGACTGTCAGAAGATGTGGACCTCGTTTAGGGAGCCCAATCCGGTCTACGATTGGTCGGTTTTTAAATCCAACCTGGCGTGGGAACGGTGTCGGTCGCCGGAACTGCCCTGGTGGAATGCGCTGACGGAAGGGTTCACGCGATGCCGGTTTCATGTCGAAACGACAGACCGTACGTTGGAAGAAGTGTTGGCCTGGTTCTCACAAGCCATGGGCCCCACGCTCGCGGCCCTCTATTGTGCGGTAGGACCCGAATGGATCACCAACGTGATTCACTCTGGATCGAGCCGCTGGAAGCCACAGCATTATCAGCTAATGAAGAAACCGAAGCCCAAACGCCCGTATCTATTGAAGGCAACATGAACTGGACTGGACCAGGAGTTTATTTTCCGATCGATATCCGCCGGCGTATACGCGGGCGCACCATCATGGGGGGTAACAGGGGGGTGTCGTGCGACTCCCCCCTTATTTTCTAATAACGAAATGCTTTCTATACTCGCCTGAATCTTGAAGCTCTCGAAGGGGCGCTACAAAGAAATGCAGTCAGGTTTTCCTGCTCTGGATCACACACATTTTAGTCGAGCATTAACTTATCCCTTCGGCTATTTTCGGCAATGGATGACCTTTAGCAACATGCTTTCTAATATCTTCACGAACTGAATCCATCTTCATGAATCTCTCGCTGGTCTTCACCATGACTGCTAGAGAAGCGATCTCTACTGCTTTTCGACCTGGCTGAAGACGAATCATGAATTCCGTTAGCATTGCTGTAGGAGCTTGATATGCTTCAAAGAACGGAAGGGACCATAGATGCTGCCCATATATGTATACAAAGTCTTCCGGCTCCTTTGAGTAGTCTACGTCTTCCTTTCCAACTGCCAGGAAATACACCTGTGCTGCAGTTTTAACTCCCCTCATCAACATCAGTGCCGGCCCCTCTTTTTTCAACCAGCTTTTAACAGCTGTCTGAACGACTCCCACATCATCAGACTCCAAGATATCTTTGAGCTCAGAAAAATTCATATATGCAGAGGGTAGCTCAGATAGATTGGATAGCTGGGGGTTATACGCTAATGCTCGCGATTCCGCATTATTCAGAATTTCTCGGGCTAACAGCAGAGCGTTTCAACGTCCTTCTTCACGGTGTTGTTTAAACTCCACAAGGAACTGCGTTTTTTGCTCAAGAAGTTGTTGGGCTTGGTACCAAAGACTCCCCGTGAACCATATTACCGCCAGGAAGCTGCCAGCCGCTGCGGCCATGGTGCCATAAGATGACAATTTCGTATCATTGAGCGCATACATCGCCAGACCAGTTGCAATCACAATTAGTGTACTGAGCGAGATCAAGATCAAGATCCACTTATTCGGCATTTATGCCTCTCGATCAACAAGAATCATGTTTAAGATGAACGATCCTGATTTTCCCACAGCGCGAGCCATCAATGGCTACAACTTCAGTTAATTCTTCTTTCGATTTGGATATAGGATAGGGGTGGATAGCAGAATCATTGGGTCTGCTCATAATGGCTTTGTGTTAGTGTCCTTAGGATTGTATTCTACAACTTCCCGTGAGGATTATTATGAAAGTTTTTATCAGTTCGCTGATCACCGGCATGGAAGATTATCGCGCTGCGGCCAGCGACGCTGTGGACTCATTGGGCTATGAACCTGTCATGGCAGAAAACTTTCGCGCGAAGCCACAGACCCCGCAGATCGCATGCCTTGACGGGTTAAGACAGTCCGGGTTGGTACTTCTCCTTTTAGGCGCAGATTATGGTGTGAAACAAAAAGGTGGGTTATCTGCCACGCATGAAGAATATCGGGAGGCAAAGGGTAACCGGCCAGTCATCGCTTTCATTCGCTCAGGTGTAACTCCCGACACTGACCAGGCGGGGTTCATTAAAGAAGTTCAGGGCTGGGAGATGGGTCTGTTTCGCGGGAGCTTTTCCACACCACAGGAATTACGAATTCAAATCACCCGCGCTATCCATGCCTGGCAGATTTCAAATGTTACAGGTCGGCTTGATGCTGGCGCACTGAGCAAAGCAGCTCTGGAAGCCGCCCGTGCTGCGCAGGAAGAATATCGACATTCCGGTCCGTCGCTTATTGTGGCGGTGGCGGTAGGACCAGCGCAGGCCGTGTTGCGCCCCAGTGAAATAGAAAAGCCTTCGCTGTCGAAAGATTTGCTTAAAGAGGCTCTATTCGGTCCCTTCCCAATCTTCAGCTCTGCTGATGGCAACGAGGACAACGTTGAAGGCAACCGCCTTATAATTCAGCAAGACAGAGGGGCGAGGATAGTGCAGCTCGATACTGAAGGAAACCTCCTTTTCCGACTAACACTGAAAAAAGACAGTGGTTCCTTTGCAATTATTAAAGAGGTTCTGGAACAGCAGCTTGTAAATACTCTTAAGTATGCTGCCGCAGCGCTAGAGCGGATCGACCCGACTCAGAAGCTAACACATGTTGCGCTGGCGGCGACGCTGGCTGGCGATAGCTTTACCGTAATCCGGGCGCAGGCGGAACATAATGCCAGCCCAAACTCATTTCAGATTGCTGGAGGAGGGGGACAAAACGAAAATACCCCCATCCAGCTTCAACCAGCGCATCGTCCGCGAGCTGCTCTGAGCCATGAAGCTGAGGCTTTGGCAGAGGATGTGGTTACTCTCCTGCGGCGTAGTAGAAGAGGTTGAACGACAACTTACGGATAGAAGGTCAACGGAGATTTTACCGACTGAGAGGTAAGACGAAATGAGGCTCTACACGAAGAACGGACGCCCTTTGCAGGTTTCCGGGGAAACGGTTTACAGTCGATCGGGTCAGCCAGTTGGACGCATCAAGGGAAATAAGGTCTATGGCACGGATGGACGATACGTTGGAACCATCGCCAATGAACGGCTTGTGTACCGCACCACCGACAGTGCCGGCATAAGCTCTCCTTTCGCCTCGGCAAATCGGGCAGGCTCTGGAATGGCTTATAGTGCCACCTCGGGCGTTTGGGGCGATGAGCCAGATATCCCAGATTGAGTTGAACGTAGCGCCATTCAGTTGCATTCAAATCGGCAGACTCAGGCCGCAAACTGAGGAATTGATCGACCACCTATACCTCATCTCTGATCCATTCCCCAGTCGTCTGAATTCCGATTTCATCAAATTCCTTTTGGAAAAGGAAACGAGTGTTTCTCGCATGCTCTTGGAATCCATCTCTTAAAAAGGCCGAAAGTGTCCATTGTTCCCTTGAATCATCAACCTTGCTTTGCATGACTGTGAGAATTCCCGCGTGATCCATCACCTGCACAGCCTGCTCAAACTCATGAATTGAACAAACAGAAAAGGGCATATCTTTCAGATATGCGAGGGGAATTTCTTCTTTTTTCAGTCGACGCGAGACATCGTCTTTCACTTCGTTCACCAACTTAGGTCCCATCAGAAACCAATCTTCAAGGGTTACGACCATCGGATAAATCTTTCGTTGGGAATCAAACGCATAGTTGGGATACATGCCATCTTGGTAATCGCGAATAGATTTGTATACTTGCACAACCATGCCGGCCAGCTTATCTAATTCAATGCGCAGGATATCTTCTTGAATAATTTCAGCTTTGGCTTCGGATCTCATCCTTTTAGTCTTTGCTTCGACAAAAAGAGCGGCGCCCTCCTGATCAACTATCCAGTCAACAGTTTGTTTTGATTTATTCCCAACCCGATACTTACATTCGTGATACAGACGTGTTTTCTCTTTCGTAGTTCCTCTTACTATTACTTGCCCCACATACCACTGAAATGCTTCTCCGAACGCATTCTCAAATCCTGGCTGGTTGACAATCTCGTAGTAGACGCCATTCGTGAATCTCCAGAAGAGAAGCGTCGGAATGGGGCAAACCAAACAATCTCTCTCTTGATATCTCATTTTAATTAGCGGGTATGCTCTCAAGGAGTGATGTGCATATGCGAACTTGTCATTCATTTGATGCTCGCCCTTCAACAGAGCCTTCAAATCAGAAAGACTGCGTGAAAAGTGATTCAAAAAGCGATCAAGTCCATCCGATGATAGGCCAGGGATTTGAATATGGGGAGGGTAAAACAAAGCAAAAGTTTGCATGAAATTGCCTAGTAATGCCATTCCAAAAAGAAACAACTCTTCTGGGGAAAGTCCTGTTGCTGTCCGTATTATTTCCGTCAGCGGACGGTGTCCGTAAATCATATGGTAGCGTGTGATATTCTCCGCGGTCGGTCGGAACTCCTGCCATGGAAACTGGCGATGAGCCATACGATGGAGTTCCTGCATAAGAAGATCGGGCGCCCTGTAACGCTCAGCAATTACTTCTTCCAGATCCTTAAGTTTTTTTATTGTCCTTGCGAGAGTATTCCAACTCTTTAGGGTGTCATGGACTTGTCCAGATTCCTTTGCGTGTAGAACTATCTCGCGACACATTGTTTCAAGGTGAAATTCTGCTATCCAACCAGCCCCTTCAGAATGTGACGCGGCCGATAGGTAGCCTCGATGAACCTCACAGTCAGAAGGAATGTCCTGATTGAACTGTAGGTTGGACATATAGGCTCGGATAACTGCGAGTGAATCCGCCAGCCCTAGTTTCCGGATGGCATTCCGAAAGGGCTTGTAGGCCTCAAAAATTATGGGATCTTGGGTCTTGTTCATGACAATCAAGCGACAGAATGGCCGAATCGAGAAACGCTTGGAAGTCTCGAAAGAAGGCGCATTGTAGGAGGGTTGCGAATGATGGGGCAAGGACTGAATAAGCAACAGTAAAATTTCTGATGAAACCACCATAGGGTGAGGCAATCGTGGCCAGGTGAGGGCTCTGAAGATAGACAGAGGACTAGGTTTTCACGGTACGAAGACTTGTGCTCTGAGAGGCGTGAGATCGAGTGACACGGAATGGGCGCCAAGGAGCTCTGCCATACGACCGCTTGGATGAAGAAGCGACAAGGGATTTATAGTGGCCTTCTGATCCGTAAGCCTACCCTATCGACTGGAGTGTTCCCAGATCTGTCTAATAAGAAACCCTGATCACGGTTTTACTCCTGGTTCCACTCCCGATTTTGCTCCCGGTTCAGAAGCTAGCTCAGTCTCAGTCAGTAGCAACAGAAACATTGAACCCATTGATTTTATTACTTCGGCGTCGTAGTCTGTCGCTCTGGGTCGTCAGTGGTCGTAGAGGCATCGGACGCGTTGCAAATCTGCGATGCGGTCGTAAAACGGTCGTATCGCAGAGCTATTTTAGGATCATTAGTGGTAGTTCAGACTCGACCTGGCAGTCAGTGTCAGCTCTCGACCCTGAGCCGAAGTATACAACCGACGGCTATCAGGTGGTCCAATCGAATGACGGCACCATCGGGATCCCACGGGGTGTAAACTTCCAAAAATCCCAAATACACCCCTGTCAAAATCCCCATCTAAAATACCAGCCCAAAGTTGGTCGATCTCTCAAGGAATTTGACTTATGCTGATACTGGTCCAAAAACAAATGTTTTGGAGCGGCCTGCTCTGCAGCGTCACGCCTTTACTTATTAGGCGCCATTTATCTGCCTGCTATACTTTCCAAAGCAATCTTTGGCATAGGTCCTAGACTATTCTAGGCCCATTGGCTGGATTTACTCGAAGAGAAAACGAATTCGTCTTCCAATGGTTGTAATGGCCAAAACCGCCGAGGGGCATGATAGTCCCCCAGGTGTTAGGCCAGCCGTTCAGTTCGCTTACGCTTGTTTATCCAGCTGGGTTCATTTCAGCTTAACAATGGAAAGACGGCAAGAGTTAATTTTAGCCAATAGTCATTATTCAGAATGAGGAATGCATGAAAGCTATGCTGGCAGTCCTACCATTACTAGCTATCCTTGTTTCTTGCGCATCCGTACCGTCGCAAATGAAGCGCGAGATTATCGGCAAGGATGGCGCACCAATGATGCTGGTGCCAGCAGGCGAATTTACGATGGGCAGCAATACAGGGCATTCCGAGGAGAAGCCAGTCCATCGTGTCTACGTGGATGCATTCTACATGGACCAGTACGAGGTAACGGTAACTCTTTACGCCAAGTTTCTGAACGCGACCGGGCGATACCAACCGACGTTGTATGGATTCCAAACCGCTCTGGCCAGCCAGGGGGATCGGCCAGTGATCGGCGTGACTTGGCACGACGCGGTTGCTTATTGCCAATGGGCTGAGAAACGACTGCCGACCGAAGCAGAGTGGGAAAAAGCGGCACGAGGAACCGACAGGCGAGAATATCCCTGGGGTAACGAAGCACCGTCGTCTGATCGGGCGAATTACGGCCAGTATCCTACGCCCAACATCAACCCCTATGCCGATCGGTTGAAACCAGTTGGAAGCTATGGAAACGGTAAGAGCCCATACGGAATTTATGATATGGCTGGCAACGTATGGGAATGGGTGGCGGACTGGCATGGCAATTACAGCGTCAACCCAGAGCAGAATCCAAAGGGTCCACCCAGTAAGGAAATGGCCATACACCCGTATAAAGTGCTCCGTGGGGGTTCGTGGTACATCGATCCGTCGGATCTACGATCTGCACACCGGTATGCGGACATACCATCGCACCCTAATGCGATCAATGGTTTTCGTTGTGCTCAAGACGCGCCCAATTGACTGAACAGGAAACTGACCTGCCCCGCCTATTAAACAGGTCGGAGCCGGTTACGGGAGCAACGGTGAAAGCATAAATCGCGGACCTTCTCCTGGCTTAAAAGCCTCCAAAGTTTCGCCTGCTATACTTTCCAAAGCAACCTTTGCCATAACCTCTAGAGGTTCTAATCACGTCCAGAGCAGGCGTTTTCTGACACTACAGAGGAACATAATTATGCAGTGCATAACTCGGATCAATCTAGGAATACGATTCACGTTGAAGAATAGAACAGTGTTGATTGCTACATTGAGTTGCCTCATTCCCATACTGGCAAGCTGCTCTGCCTGGATGTATGGCGCCACTCGTCATGAGGCGGTGGGCCGATTCTTGTCGGTCGACCAGACGAACGAGAGTTTTGGTTACAAACGCTTAGACTACAATCAGGGTGTCTACCCTATGCTAAAGCAATTCGTGGCTTTCTATGGAATACCGGAATTGATCTATGAGTTTGATACGCAGGACAAGAAGGAAGGCATTCGATTATTCTATGTGAACAAAGATATGGTGTACGAGTTCGTGAAGATGGGTTTCCTGATGGATTCGCTGCTGATGAAAGAACAGCGCCATCTGACAGAATACGAAAAAGCAGCCTATCAGGAACTCAAGGGTAAAAGTCTAACCGCAAACGCAAAACCAGGCCAGGAAGTGCTCACTCGTGCAGACCTCGATTCATTAGTCGCTTCTCAACGGTATGATACCGTCATCGCCTTTTTGCATACCCCTCATGATGCCCAAACCGTGGCATGGCTTCAACCGTGGTGGGGAGAGAAAATGAAGGAAGCCCATGTGCCGTTGATCTATGAACTCGCATTTCAATCGAAAGATCCAGAAAAATCGATGCAAGTCTTTGGGATTGCCTATGTCGGGACGGTGCTCGACGGGTGTTTGTGTACTGAGCCGGCAGTTAATCGGCTTCGGGTCTCGATGCTGCAACAATATATGAAAGCGTGGCCTCTTCGAACGAACTGGAAGAGTTCGGCCGATTTTGGTCACAGCTTTACGAGTGCGGTGCACAAAGGCCTAGCCTTCTATGCTGGAATCTACGGTCGCAAATCCAAGACGCCTTACCCAGGGTGGGCTTGTCGAGAGACTGGGATCTATGATCAGCCAGCCGGGACTGTAATGCCACAAGGGGAATGGGACTCGACTCGATCCGCTACACTAAAGCGCTTTAATCAAATCATGAACCGGGATCTAGTGGTTGCAGTCACCAGTGAGACGCCATCTCAAAAATCGCTAATCGACGAATTCCTGGAACGATCCTATCTCCGTCAAGAAGTGTCGCAATCCTCGGAGCAGATGACTAAACAGCAGGCCACCAAGACCACTCCCACGGGATCTGAAGCGGATACAAAAGCCCTTGCGTTGAATCGGGAGATGGAAGAGGCGCTTAGTCCCGAATCAACGGTGCCGCTGATGCAAGATTATCTGCGCACACAGCGGCCCGAGACGCTCGAACATCTCCTGGAATGGCTTCGGACTCCACTCGCCCAACGTATGCTTACCTTGGCGGCACAACCCTTCGACTATAGTGGCTTCAATACGTATCAAGTACCTAAACAGGGACTTCTACTCGACTTGATTCCGCGCCTCGACAAGGCCACGCACACGTCCGAGTTGGCAATTGAAGATACCACCGAGAGGACCAAGTTTCTTGCACCGATCTTCACAGGGAAAGAGCAGGCTCCGCGATCCGATTCTAAGCTTTCCCCCATGATCGAACAGTTCCTCAGGGCGCAACTCTTTCGGAAACAGGCCTTCATCTATCGCGCTGCGAGCGATCAAGACTTGCAGCGGTACATTGAATTTCTTGAATCCCCTCTGGGGCAAACCTATGTGACCGTGCGTCGAAACACCCTGGTGGCGGCCTATAGCAGATTGCAAACCGTGGTGGTGAAACTGCCGGCGCTGGTTCAGTCGGTCAAGTAAGCTTCGGTGACCGAGAAGAGGGATCTCGACACGCATGGACCCACAACAATAACGCTGTCGAGCTCCCCGAAGATGCGCTGATCCACGGTTTCAACTCCTCGCAGCTTTAATGGCGCTATGCCGGTCCGTATAGTACGGAGACCCTGCGCGCTAGCATACGTTGACAAGTAGTTGAAGGAACGCGACAATCACGCACCAGTTTGCAGTTTGTCTTGGTGTGCCATGCGCGGTCCGCGCACTCCATGGTTAGGGATCTAAGAAGTCTAGCTGGCCCGAGGATATTAATTTCCTCATATCTAGCGCAGTTTGAACTACCGATGAGACGTACGGATGGCTACCTTCGGGTTTTGGAACGTTGATTCGCTTCGCAATCAGCAGACGGATGAACGAGAGCTTCCCCGATTTGCAGCGGAACTGGCTATTGAGCGATCGCTGGACGTGCTCTTTTTGATTGAGTGCGGAATACCTTGCGACTCCCTGATCGCAGCGTTCGAAAGAGGGCCGGAGTACTATCCGATCTCCTGCGGAGAGCGATTCAAGGTCCTTGCGAGATTTGATCCAAAGCTCATGCAGCGTTTACCACTGCCTGTCCCTAGTGACCGGTTCGACATCTGGCACCTCAAACTGCCTCTTCAAGAGGATGTCCTCCTAAGTGTGGTTCACGGTCTTGACAAGCGAAACAATTCATCAGCAAAACAGGAACTCTTTTTACAGCAGGTCGTGGCTGCGCTCTCACACTTCGAGAACAAGGTCGGGCACGATCGCAGTATCGTGCTCGGCGACTTCAATGCGAATCCTTTCGAATCGCCTGTGGCAAGTGCTCTTGGCATGAACGCAGTGATCTCCCGAGCCATTGCTCAAAGTATTCCGCGTCGTCTGCTCAAGCAGAGCTACCCCTACTTTTACAACCCGATGTGGAACTTGTATGGCGATGAACCTCTCAATTCTGCGCCGGCAACTTACTACTACCGAGGGTCTGATCCTCACGAGTTGTATTGGCATATGTTGGATCAGGTACTGATCCGTCCGTCATTGCTGGACAGGTTCGACTTTAGTGCCCTGGATATTGTGACCGTAGTACGAAACAGCGATCTAACCGGCGCAAGAGGCACCCCAGATCGCACACGATTTTCAGACCATTTGCCAGTAGTGTTTGGGATGGATCTGTTTGCTAATAACGATAAAGGAGTCAAACATGTCTGAAAATCTTTGGCCAGATTTTAACATCGGGCAAGTGCCTCGCTCCCCGAAAGCCGTAATTGAAGAAGCTGGTCGGGGTCTCGAGGAAAAAACCGATGGCATGGTCAAGTTTTGGACGATGAGTACCTCGATCCAGGAAAATGAAGTCAAGGTTCAATTTAGCCTCTATTCTCGAAAGTTGTCCTATCACTTTCCTTTCATGCGAGCCGAATTTCTAGTTGAATCTGGCTACCCCGTCAGAGTCGTCGCCGACAAGATGAAAGACATAGTAGCTAATGACGAAAACGAGCTGACCGCATCGCTCGGTAAAATCTTTAATGCCCCCTCAACTGTGTCGACAATTCAAAGACTAATGTCTCTTGCGCAGCAATGACGCCTCGCGAAAACGGAAGCGCCCACACGAGGGGTCAGAATTAATTTCTCCTACGCTTCCGAGATGAGAAACTTAGGAATCTGACTCGCCCAAGCGAGCGACCTAACATGCGTATGAAGCTGTCCGGGCCGCGGCCATCGGGTGGCTCCCGCAGGCCGTCAACGAGCCGATCCTTAAACCATAATCAGCAGGCCTCTTTCTCGCATGCTCTCCAAACCCTGCAACGCTAGTGCTCAGATGTGTTCTGGTCGAGGTGCACGATCAAAGTCGAAGCACCAGGCGGAGCTTGTGCTAGATTTGTGCTATAAAATTCCCTAAAGGCCAAGACCCATCGGAATCAGTGGAGGCAATGAAAACCACCTAAGAGCTCGATATAAAGAGAAAAACGGGGAAACGATTTGAAACACCGAGCCTTTTCAAAATCGTCTTGCTTCCATTCGTAAACCGCAGGTCGTCCGTTCAATCCGGATCGCCGGCTCCATTTTCCCAACAGGTTAGCTCTTCATGGCTATCCATCTTCCCCCTCACTGTGCTCGGGATTGTGCTCATCTTTCTAAAGGGAGAAGAGATAGCTGAATGGTAATTGTAAGATGTAGCGAGCATAGCCCGCCTAAAGAAATCAAACGGCATTACGTACATTCCATCAAACCATTCGGCTACCCAGCAACAGGGGTGGTCTGTGGCCGAAAAGGATGCAAGAACCCAGGTCTTATTTGGTTAGAGGATTGGAACTCGAACAATTCAAAAAAGGAGATACTGTCTTTGAAGTTGGGACAAACAGGGTGAGGGTCAGAGCTGAAGAATTTTAGCACCTAACTACTAATTCATGAGGAGGCACGGCAAATGGCGAAACCGGACACAAAATGGATAGCAGGATGGAATAAAATTGTTAATAGATGGATTAAAGACGCCTCTTCAGTTGAAGACAAAATAAATTCGAAGGTTTCCGAGAAATGGTGCAGCAAAAGTGACGTTGCATCGGTTTTACGTAAGACCAGAGAACTTAAGGTTGAACTGAAGGATCTACTCTATACATCACAAAAGAACAGGCCCTGAAGTAGGCACGGATTGATCTGTTTCAAGCTTAGTGCGTGCCTCTAACAAATCCGAACCAGAAACAACATTGTACCGGTCAAACACAGATCGGGTTCGGTGCCCAGAAATTTCCATGGCGACGCGCTCAGGAATGCCTGCCCGCAACATATTTCGCACCGCTGTCCTGCGCAGGTCGTGAAACAGCTTCCCTTTGAGCCCGACACGTTCGCAGGATTTCCTCCATCGCTTCCTAGGAATTTGTCGAAGACGTTCTCCCCGGTGATAACACACCCAGACACAAGTGGGGTACCGCTGCAACATTGCCCGCTTCCATTGCCATAATGCCTCGATTACTTCTTTGACCAGGGGAACAAACCTGCCTTGATTGTTTTTTGTCGTCCCTGGTTCCAACCGAAGCAGACCCCGTTCCAGGTCTAGTTGATCCCAATTCAACTTGAGGATTTCACCCGCCCGCATCCCAGTCCAGTAGGCGATGATCAGCGGAACCTTCATGTGATCAGGAAGGGCACCTCGCAGGACTTTGTACTCGTCCTCTGTAAAGAATCCTTGGCGCACATTGTTTTCCTGTAGATGGGGTATATGAGGCGTGGTGGCCACTAACGGAGGGGTTTGTTGGCTGGCAAGCCGATACATCCGCTTGAGGGCCGCGAGTTCCCTGTTGATCGTGCCGTTGGTTAGACCCTCCGACTGGCGGCGGGCGATATAGTCGAGAATATGTTTAGAAGTGATTCGGCAGGCCCTGAATTTGCCAAACGTTTCGCGCAAGCGAGCGGCCAATTCTTTGGCACGCCGAAGGGTTTTCCGCCCATTAATTTGATAATCCTGGAGAAACAGTCCAGCCAATTCTTCAAAGGTCGTCCGTTCAGCCCTTAGTGCCGGGATTCGGCCCTGTCCGATCTCTCCCTCTCTCAGTTTCAGGAGCGAAGTTGCTGCGGACTTAAGGTTAGAGTGGGAACTCTCGCGGAACAGTTGGCCCTGTCCGTAGTACTGAATCCACCACATGTTCCCGCGTTGATAGATTCGTCCCATACCCTACCTCCCCTGATCGATCGCTCCGCAGGGGTCCAATAGTCAAGCGCCTGGGTGGATTTTTGACCGGTCAAGGTAGGCGTCGAGGTCTAGACGGTCTACCAGGATTCGGCGTCCAATTTTGATGAACGGGATTTCTCGTCGGAACACCAGGTCTCGAACGGTCCAATACGAAATCCCGAGGTAGTGGGCGGCCTCTTGTTGAGACAGTAAGCGCGGTTCGATCACACTAGGCTGCGTCATGCTGAGCCTCTTTCAACCGGCGTCGAATTGTTGATTCAGGATCTTGCCCATCAGTACTCACACGGGCATAGAGGGCTATGTTCATGGGGCACCTCGTTTGAATATCAGTACATATTCATGCAGGGTGGGGATAAAGCGGGTTGGACCATAGCGAAAGTGTCGGGCACGGCGGGCGTGATCACCTTCTTTGATCAGAATGGCTTCCAGGGGGAGCACTTCCCATCGAATCACTTCACTATGAATCGAGTAAAAGATCCCGCTCTTCCGTCCATCGCCGATCAGGATCACCAGCCTCCCGGTCGGCGTGAGCAGTCCCGCTAGTCGCTGGAAGCCTGCCTGGAAGCGATCGAGGTAGTCTGTAATCGTCCGGGCGGTCGACAAGTCGTTCGGGTGTTCGCTATAGCGAAATCCAGGCCAATAAGGCGGATGCCAGAACACCATATCGAACAATCGATCGGGGAGTGGTCCTGACAGTAGATCAAATCCCGCTCGCAAGTCGCGGCCCTCATAGGTCACGTTCAGATCCGCGCAGACCTGGCCGGTTGTGCCAGACCCTTCCATGGGATCGAACACCGAGGCTGGGTTGAGGTAGTCGAGGAGATCCACGATCAGAAAACCAGGGCAATTGCCCAGGTACCCGCTTTGTCCCCAGGGCCCCCGATCGGGATAGCGCAAGAGTGAGGTCAGTCCGGCGCGTGATTGGAGATGCTGGCGGATCACATGTTGCCGATCGAAGCCTTCTCGTAGTCCTCGCTCAATGGCCAAGCGATGCAGACCTGTCTTCTGCGCCACCTCTGCAACAGACTGACCCGATCGCACGAAACCAAGGGCTTCTCGTATTAGCCGCTGTCGAGCGTCGTGTTCTTGTTGACGCTCACTACGCTGGAGTTTCATGGGCCCCCATTTCAGCCAGGTCATACCACCGGCGCTCTGATCGCCCTGGCATCGATCGGACCTTCGACTGCAGGCCCAGCGGGGCGAGAATTTTCGCCATCTGCTGCTCCGATTCGAACGGCGGAGACAGATTGTGCTTTTCGAAGAATCCGTTCAGGACAATTTTCAGTTCGGTGGGGGTGGCCATTACCTTCTCGCTCGCGCCCTGTCGCAGCTGGGCCTTCAAAAAATCCATGTCGATCGGCTCTTTATGTTGAACTCCAGCACCCTCCTTTTTGCGGTGGGCTCGAACCACTCCCAACGCGACTGCGGGTGCAGTGGCGAGGGCCACGCCTCCTCCCTTTCGGATGAGGATGATCAGGCCCACCACTGCGAGCACCGCTAGGGCCGTGATCAGGACATGCGTCCACGGAAAGGGCGGTGTGGGAGCTGTCTGAGGTTGGTGGTCTTTTGGTTCGTTCATGAATCGTTTTCTCCTTTCGTGTGGTTTCCCCTGTCTTCACCGTCAATAATCCCGTCACAACCCGCGGACGACGTTATTGGACCACCCTGGCTGGCCAGTGCCTGCAGCGCATGACGCTTACAGAATGGGAGTCCGCCATATCGTTGCCAGGTCCCTTGCTGGCATACATGGCACTGGTCGAAGTCGGCTTGTTCTCCTACACCCACTCCCGGCAGCTCGATGGGCCAGCCACTGGCATCCACACCAGAATGAGCGGGGAAAATGTTGGCGATGTCCCCGTTGTCGGAATTCTGAAGGTCCTCCGCAGGGTTACCCAGAGGATCACTCAGAGGCACATCACTTTCACCGTCTCGGATGTTCTCCGTCTGATCAGCGCGATCGAACAGATCAATTCCCTCATCGGGATCACCAGCATCATTTTCCTGGGTTATTCTGGTGATCTCGATCGTGGTCTTCCCCGTTATCTGCCTATGATTGGCCTGAAGACCTGCCGCCTGCAGGTTGGGCCGCACTTCTTTGATCCGCCGCCATAGCCAGCGGGGATCTTTGGGCCAGAGACGATTCTTCTGATCGACCCCTGCCCCTTCCGCCATTTGGTTCAGCTGCTTGAGCAACTCCTGGGGCGTCCCGACCCACAACGAGCGCCCCTCCATCATTTTCAATAGTGCTTGGGCCACTGGGCTGGCTTCTAACGCTTCGTTGGTCTGAGCCATCGTGTTAACTGTTAACGCTGCTAAGAACGCTTGTTCCGAGGTCCCAAGTGCCAGGGCCACCGCGGCTCCCCAGTGGGCAAAATCCGCCAATCGTGGGTAGTGGGATACCTGCACGCGATCGAACAATGCCATCGCTTGGCTCATGACTGTACACAGTGCCCCGATCAGGTGGGGTTTCTCAGCCTGGAACTGTTCCCAGAATTCGCGTTCCGTGCGTCGCTGTCGGTCGGGGATTCGTTCGAGAGGGAGAATCACAGCTCGATCGAGGAGGTCAGGCTTTGACGGCACCAAATTGATCCCGTTAAGGCCGACACAGCGCAGAAAGCTGTAAAGGATGTCTTCATCATCGGAGAAGAGTTCTCGCTTGGAGAACCCTTCGCCCGTCACACAGCGACAGATCGCGTCGGATAACCAATCCGGCAGCGTTGTGAGATTGTCGAGGAACATCGCCCAATGATGCGATGCGACCTGCACAAATTCGCGCAAGCTGTCCTGAGGGCCAAGCGTGGGAGTAAGGCTCGGATCGATCAGCTCGCGAATCACTTTAAAGAGGGTGGTTTTCCCACTGCCTTGTTCGGCATGCACACAGAGGACCGGATGTGGAATTGTCGGTACCACCATCAGCACGACCGACACGAGAAACAACAACTGTGCGGGAGTCTGCCCGGTGTCGCTCCCAGGGATATTGACGAACGTCAGGAGGCGCCGCAGATCGCCTCCCGGGATTGGGCTGACTTGCGGCCGTTGATGTGCATACCGGTGAAACAAGAGCGGGGGTTCCAGGATGATCTCCCACCCCTCCGAGGTCATTCTGACGGCGGCATTTCCGAGGTCATACCAGAGGGCTCCCTCATGCCACGCCACGCGGTTCCAGAGCCGATGCTCTGGTCCGGTGAATTTGGCCTGAGCCGACAGGACATTGATCGCACTCTGCAGCCCTTCACTCGCAGGAGCCTTCTCCTGTTTCAGCCAGAGCTGATAGGCGATCCACTCTCGAAACTTCTTGCTGTGGATCTTCACGACCTCACGGCAGCCTTGCAGCACCACCCAGGCATAGGCCTCTTGAAACTGATCGTGGAACAGTGTCGCACCGGATTGTTCACAGACTTGCATCAACTGATCAGCGCAGCTGATTTTCCCTGGCTTGTCACTCTCTCCCGATCCGTTCTGTCCCTCATTCGGATTTGTCCTGACGCCCGCTGGGTATTTGGCAATGCTCCCCGCAATTTGGTTCACCTCTGCGTCAGGCAGGGGAGGATCACAACACTGTTGGTTATGGGCTCGGAGTGCTTGCTGGATGGTCACTTCATCGGCATGCTGCCGACGCATGGCCCCCGCCAAGCTCGCCAACGTCTTGTTGCGGGATCCAGCCTGAATCTTTTCAGAAGAGGTAGCCGCTCGTGGTTGTGAAGGAGGCGCGAGCCCTCCAGTCATCTTGGCGCATAGCCAACCTGGGAGTGCCGCAAGAGGCACGTCTTCGGGATGCCCTCCACCCTCCCACCGATACGGTTCCCCGCTCCGGTGAATGCTGGGAGGTGCCACCACATACCCGCCATCGGCTTTGATATCGATTCCCTCAGCAAGTGGCTTTGATTTGATTGATCCGCCAGGGTGCTGAAAGTAGAAGTGCTGCCCGCCGCCCCCGGTGAGCGACTCAACCGTTTTCGGGAAGGGTCCCTGTGTTCGCTCCAGGTCCGCGAGACTGTCATCTCCGCCATTGCGCGGGTCAATATCCACGACAACCAGCCCGCTCCGCGAACCCGTGACAATGCCGACGTTGGCATCGGGCCAGGTACTCCACCAGGCACGAATCTGAGATTCACCTACTGTCGCGTCCTTGAGTCCGTGGAGGGTGCGTGGGTGCTTGCCAGCAGATTCACAGGCAGGCCGACCACAGGAACAGCCGCCCTCACGTATACTGTGCAAAGGAAAGACTAGCCAACCCCTGCTGGCATAGGTGAGTGCCGCTTGCAGTCTTGAAGCTAGTTTATCGTTCATCGCTTCTTCTTTTTCGTTAAGCCCGCTTCAACCATGATCCGATCCAGCCACGATCGCAGAGCCTTAAGCGGAGGCTCATCACTCCAAATCCAGCCCGCTTGTTTGAAGGAATCGAGGGTTGTGCGTGTGGCGAAAGTTCGCGTTTGACACGACACGCACACCCAGTACGGACGATCGCGTTTATCGAGGTTCACGTCGATAGTTGCCAAGCAGAACGCACAGCGCGTCCGTAGGTCCTTGTGTTGATTCCCAGATGTTTCAGTGGTAGTTTCTGCGCTCATGCAACAATCTATAGAGGGATTCGGCGTTGGCGGCAAAGGATCAAAATCGGAAAAACGATAGATTTTTGTCACCTGCGGCGAGAAATGCTCGTATAGCCGGGTCAGTCACTTCATCCTCCCTTCATCCACTGTTTGCACACGAACACAGTGCCGGAGATAAGCCACACACCTTGGTCTCTGGCGTCCTCAGCGCCTTCCCCGATGCGAATCCGAAGAAGCTAGAGAGTTGGATCACTAGTGTTGAGAGGAGCGGGAAGACGGCCCCCCAGTCTCTTTTGTTTCTAATCGTGATATGTGGGGTCCAATTTCGGGTTATTCAGACTCCGACGCAGGAGATTCTCGATGACCTCTGGACATGGGTATCCGGAAGCGAAAAGGAAGAGCTGGCGGACCTTCTGTTCGAGGCCCTGGCTCCAGCTGTAGCTAAAGCACATGACCAGCGAGGTTGGCAACGAGGACTAGCGGGAAAGATCCATATGCGTAAGAGAGGACACCCACCCACATCACAAGGAGCCTGGGTGGCTGCGTTCCTGGTCGATTGCTGGGCAAGAAATACAGACCGAAGGAAACATGCCGCTCGGTTGGCTACGGAACTTGCCACAGTTCTCTTAGGGCGTGAGGTTGAGCCCAGTGAATTCTATCGGCGTCGCAAGAAACTCAAAGGCCATGACCTAGACGAACTGACTAGATCTTTGCTCTTGGAATATGAATTTTGGCTCCAACAGGATGCTGTTCGAGCCAAGGACTATTTCACATTGGAAAAGGGTCGACCAGAACAGAGAAGGTGGAGGAGGAAGACCTTAGGCTGGGAGTGGTTGTCCCGTGAATCGCTCCGCCATCGCAATATCAAGTACGGACTCTGGAGAGGTCGCCATCGAGACTTGACGCGAGTATTAGAGGAGTTTGGGCCAGAGGTGTTGGCCCAGCTTGTTCTTCGGAGGGTTTCTGAAAGTCTCTGGAAGCCACTTTGGGGATCGTACTGGACCAATCAAAACTAATCATATGATCGCGCGAGAACTTGAAACCATTATCGAACGCGAAATATCAAAGTTTGGTATTTTAAACCAACCAAGCGGACATATCGCGCAGCGGTTTGAAAGCCTGCGCGCCTATGGGCTCTTGCCCATAGGCCGCGTAAGGAATTCCCAGCATCTCACGCACGCACAAATTGCATCCGGCATATTATCCATTGTTTCGTCTAATGTTGGGTTTTCCGGGCATACCGCATTGATATTGAAAGCACTAAAGCCTGTGGGAGGCGTAAAGGTTTCCCTCAAAAAGAGAGAAACGTTCGGTGGGGCTTTGGAGGCTATTTTAAAAAACGAGGATGGCGCACTTAAACACCTAGTAAAGGTATCCGTATCGGATAGTGAGATTTATACAAATAGTCATTGTCGTGCGGCCATTCATTACACGCTGGATGATCAGGACAAAATAGCTTACTACGTCGATCAGCATGCCGTTTCACTGTTACGTGATTGTGGTGAAAAGGATTATGATCCTTCTAAAATCACATCTTCAGTAATTAACGAAATAGTTTTTTATCCTTCATTCTTCCTTTCCATCGAAAGAGACCTAAAGTACGAATCCTCACTGCCTTCTATTGAATATCCTGAGGAGCCTGAAACCGATGACGAAATGGAAAAACAGCAAAGAGCAAGATATTTGGGCATAACGTCAAACTCTCGCTTTTTAAATTTGGCAGTCGATTGTCAGGTGACATGGCCTAGGCAAGAAACCTTGGTTGAGTTCGATGAGTATCAACTCGTGTTGATGCCTAAAACGAGGGAGCATACTACATCTATTCATATAGACCTTCATCGTTATAAGCTGACACATGAGCAGGCCAGAACAGTAATTCATCGTTTTTTAAGCCTCCTAGCATGGTGTAACGATCAATACGCAGTAGTTCAAGATGGCTGGTCAGGCAATCCTGTTCCTGTTGCTGTCCCGAAAAGAAATTTAGCATTTGCGACTACCCACCATTGGTGTTTTGATAGGAAAACACCAGAAGATACGGATACAAGAAAGGCTATCGCCATATACCGAGAGGGAAGAAACGCAGAGCAGAACTTTCTCGTAGGTTTTGCCGTGCTCTCATATTACAAAATCATTGAGATACGTCATAAAAAGTTGAAGGAAAAATGGTTTAGAAATAATTACCAGGCTGTCAAAGACAAGCTGGGTAAAGAGATCAGACTAAAGTTTGAAGAACACTGCGGTGATAAGAAAGTCGAGAAATATTTAACAGTTCTGTGTCGAAATGCAGTGGCACATGCCGGTGACCCCCATAACATTGACCCAGATGACGATGAGAAACTTGGAAGACTTCAGGTTGCTGCCACGGTTTTACGTGAACTGGCGAGGCATTTCATAAGAACTGAAATGAAGTTTTCTGAACACTATTTCGACGGAAGCTAACTGGAACGAATGGCAAAAAGCTCATGCTAGCGGAAAGGTTCAATAACAGTTCCTTGTGGTCCAATTGCCTCGTGTCAAAAACTTGATGGGACCGGTGTGATCGACCTCCTGAGTAATCAATAGGTTCTGACTCTGAGGCAAAAGGGTCAAAAACAAACGTAATTGGGAAGATTAAACAACTGATGGCAGGCTACCAGTTCCCCGGATAATCTAACCTGCCGGCCGATCGCTCACATGGTAGGTGACAAAAAAATCCTGGCTGACCAAAATGAGAAGGTTCTCATACGATCGCGCGGCCTGTCTTATGCAACGAAGCATTTGCGAGAACTAGTAGCTCTCTTATCGAGGGCTTTGGGGAGGAGTCGGGCGATGGCCACGATGCCACTCAGTGAGGCAGATACAGTTGAGATCCTGACCGTTCTGGACAACACCATTGATCTGCTCATGGCCGGCACGTCAAAGGCCACGCGGTTCCCTCTCCCTCCTGATGCCATCACACGCGAAACCCTCATTGCCGAGCATGGGTTCTCTGCGATGGTGACCGTCAGGAGCCATACGACATCGGAATCCCTGCTCTTCGACGCGGGACTGAGCAAGCACGGGCTCATGCACAACCTGGATGTGCTGGAGGTGCGACCCCAAGAGCTCCATGCGATCGTGTTGAGCCATGGCCATGCGGACCACACACAGGGCTTGATGGGGCTCGTCGAACGCCTCGGGAAGCGCAAGCTGCCGTTGCTCATGCATCCGGACGCGTTTCTCGAACGAAAGCTTGTTTTCCCCGATGGCCACGAACTCGATCTTCCCCCTCCTGATCGACGTATCCTGTCTCAAGAAGGCATCGAGTTAATCGAAGAGCGAGGGCCCTCCTACCTCTTGGGGAGATTCGTGCTAGTGACGGGGCAAGTCCATCGTTCGACAGCCTTCGAGCGGGGCTTCCCTATCCACTATGCCCGCATTGCAGACCAGTGGCAGCAAGACCCCTTGATCCATGACGACCAGGCTGTGGTGATCCATGTCAAGGAGAAAGGACTCGTGATTCTCACCGGCTGTGGGCACGCAGGGGCCATCAACACCATTCGCCACGCGCAGGAGCTGACCGGAATCCAGAAGGTGTATGCCGTGCTTGGCGGATTTCATCTGACAGGGGCGCTCTTTGAGCCGATGATCCCCCCCACTATCGCGGCGCTCAAAGCCCTCAATCCGGCCCTGATCGTGCCGGCCCATTGCACTGGCTGGAAGGCCACCCATGCCCTTGCCAGGGAACTGCCGGAAGCGTTTGTCCCCAATAGTGTCGGTACGCGGTTCATACTCTGATTATGAGATGGACATCCGGCGGGCTCTAAATCAGTTCTTTTTGACCTCATCCACATCTTCGACCGAACCTCAAATATATCCTAGCGATAGCGAATAGTTCTTCACAGTGTTTTTGACACCCCCAAGCCAGCCGTCTTTGTCAGCAAATGCTTTGCGATTCTTCATTTTTTTTGGGGATAACGGTATGAAAAGCTAGGGCTCGAAGATTCGAGTTTGGCCCGAGAACCCTAATTTTGCGTCAAAAGCGATGCATTTCGTAGGCGAGCGTTTACTCCTGTGATAGGTTCAGAAAGAATTACGTGTCCCTTCAGAAACGAAATTCAAGGCAGAACCATTCAATCCTTATGCAAACCAGGTTGACGATAGGGATTCTTCTTCTCCTATTTTCTTCCCTCATGGCTGGTTGTGTCCCGATTCCTTACCAAGACCCATATTCCCCAGAAGTAATCGGGACTCTGATTCAGCAGGGACAGCCGATGAAGAGCACGATGGTCACATTGTCACTGGGGGATACCTGCGATGACCCGGTCCTCGATACTCGGACAACGGAAGAAGGAATATTCCACTTTGACCCGGTCTACAAGCTGAAGCTCGTACAGTTCATCGGCGCTCATAGAATCTATAAATGGAGTGTGTGCTTCAGCTTACCTGACGGAAAGATCGGGGCTTGGCATGCTAGCCTTTATAGAATGATCGGCACCTATGTGGCCCTCCACCTGGAGTGCGATGCGACTTCTGGGCTGAATTGCAAGGCTAGAGAGAGCTTCCGTCTTGAAGATTCGACCGAAATGATTGCACCAGTGATGCCAAGGAAAAGTTAAGGAGGGGGGAAGACCTCTTTGATTAATTCCGTGTTGTGCCCCGCTTAAATTGTGGAATTGTGGACAAGGGGCTTAATCAGCTGGGTGCAGAAGTTAGTCGTGCGCTAAGTTGTGGCATCGTAATTGTGCTCATTTTGTGCTCAACTCCAACTCACTCCAGCTCACTCAGGCCTACTCCAGCCAAAGTCGATTTTTTCGCAACTCTTGGCTGGACTTGGCCTGAATGAGCCTGAGTGGGCTGGGGTAGGGTAGTGACAACGCTTTCGTAAACCGCAGGTCGTCCGTTCAATCCGGATCGCCGGCTCCATATTTCAATCGCTTGCCTTGCTTGTTCCGACTACAAGCATCTCAAGGTGTGGCGGGGGTGCGGGCACCCCCACTTCCTTCCCATCATCAAGACGACTCACAAAGTGCCGGTATTCCCTCCCATATAAGTGCCCGTACACATCCATCTTTTTCTTGGCGGCGATATTCAATGCCTGGCGAATCACAAGGATTAGGTCTCAAAGAGAACAGGCATAGGTAAGGGTTTTTTTAACCAGCCTCCCAACTGTTCAAAAACTCTCTGGCTAACGAATGGTCGGGTGAGTGCTCGTGCGCTGGACACCACTATGAGCACCGCACACTGTAATGCGGGATGCATCTCCAATATCAATCACAGGTGTGTTCATCGACCTGCGGGGAGCGTAACCCTGTCTATATCAATGTGATTCTGCGCCAAGGCCCGCTGATTTGCGTATTAATGGGCCAGACGAATAGGCGAACGAGCTCAATGGCTTAGGGGGGGTCGACTACTGATAAGCGTCCAAACTTCCAACGATGACCTAGCCCCTGCACCGACAGGTGGCGTCTTTAAGATATTGTCAGTGATCTTCGATCGATCCAGGCGCGTCTGGACTCATAACCTAATCCGGCTCAATGATCTGAACGGACTGATTGGGGGTTGTTTCACCAGTTGAGTGTTCTGCTGAGCCGCGATGCAATTGCTCCAACCGGTCACTGACCTCACCTTGGGCAATCGGGCGCTCCATCTGCCCCCTTCGAAGCCGCTCTTCCAGAGCCCGTGCCCGCATATTTGGCGGCGGTGTCTGGTCAGGTATATCAGAGGGCCGCTTGCTTCGCATGGCGCCATCAAGATGGGAACCTCTCGGCTTTGCCGGTATGAGTGTCTCCTGGCTTCTGCCAGGATGCAATCCCCCGGATCCTGGAACGACTGCTGACTGGGAATGTGCTGGCATGATTCCCACGACAGCGGGTAGTATGCTCATGAAGCTGAGTGTGACGACCCAACTGCACGACGTCGTGGCGTTCATTGGACCCCTCCAAGGTTTCGAGACACGGTCTCATGGTGCTCGAGTTTTGAGGAATCACCTTCCCATTTTTCCCGGTCTAGCTTTTGTGCCTTGTCGAGTTGATCTCACTCATCTCGTTCATTCGATTTTTTCCTCCAAACACACGCCCCGCTCATCGTACTCATGAGACACGCCTCAGTTCTTCGCGTGGTCGGATGTCGCAGAGACACGCTTCATGTGCTCGCTTGGGCCATCCTCAGATTTTCCGAGGAAGTGGATCGGTTCCTCGCCTCTGAGATGGGCTGGTCGGAGGATGTAGGTCCCATAGACGGTTTTGGTCCATATGGACTGCGCCGTTTCTGAGTTTCCTCCGGAAAACGCGTATCCCAGGCCACCGACGACACTGCCTGCGATCGCGAAGGCGCTCTTGCCGGCACAATAGGGGATCGTGAGCAGCCAGCTTGCTACTTTTATCCCGGTGTCGTCTGAACTATCCGAGCCGGACGGCTGATCTTCAGCCAGTGCCGAGCCTGGCGGGATCATGGTCAAGCCCATGAAGGTCACGATCAGCATGACGGTCGCGAATCTGCTCAACTTTCCAAAGAAATATGTTTCGGGAGCAATCACGTACTTTTGAAATCCGTTTCCTGCAACATATTGTTCGTTCATGGTGCACCTCCTTCTTGAATTGTCATGACGGATCATCCACTCGCAAGATTTTAATTTTTACAACAACTGGCTTTCCTGCCAGCGGATGGTTGTAATCGATCACCGCGGACCTATCGGACAACTGGGTCACAGTGGCCTCCTGCCCGGTGCGATCTTGGAGAACATCTCCTTCCTGTGTCCAGGCAGGCAGGTCGCTAGTCGGAACGGTTTTTCTTTTCCTCGCGTCGTAAGGGCCGAAACCTTGCTCTGCAGATATTTCGACTTGTTTCTCGTCGCCGGTTTTCATGCCGGTGACCACCCGCTCTAACGCCGGCAATAGTTGGTGTTGCCCCTGGACGAATTGACCGAGCACTCGAAGTTCGAGCCCGCATTCGCAGGGAGCGGTAATCCGGTACAGGGCCGTCACATTTGAGCCATCGGCTACTCGTGGTGACTCTGCACCGACGTGTTGTTTCCAGAGAAACCCTAGGCACGTCAGGATGGTCGCCATGGTAACGATGGCTGTCTTATACCGGGTAGCAACTCTCATGATTCCCTCCGTCACGTTCTTTCAGTGTTCGGCTCTATTGAGCTGCTCATTTTGATCAGAAGGGTGAGCGATCATTCTCTTGTCACTCGGGTCATGGCCCGAATGCGTCGAGGGAGTTGCAGTGGTTCAAATAGCTCACCTCTGGGAATTTTGGTGATCTTGGTGATTCTCTGGCTCAAGTCGCTATCGCTCAATTCGACATCGATCATGACCCGATCGCCCTTTGCGACTTGCTGCTTCAAGATGTTGGGATCGGCCACCGAGATCGTCCAGGTTTGCCCGGCGACCGTCTGGAATGTAATTGTCCGCTGGGCTTGGTCAATACCGATGATTGAACCTGCAAAGGTGGTTGCGGCTTCACTGACGAGGTCAGTTGCGACTACCGTCCACAGTAGAAACAATGTCGCGATTGCGATGCTAGTGTTCTTCATGTTGCACCTCCGAGCGGTAACATGATGATCGTACTTGTGCGACAGACAGGATGATGGAGAAGAGACTGCTTTCTGTCGCTCTGCGCATCTTTCGATGGATGCCGATGCTTCTCTCATGCGCAAATCGTTTGCCAGAGATTGTGAGGAGATAAAACGGTCAACATTGCAAGGACTTATGGTTTCTTGACTCATGGCGAGTGTCAGCAAGAGTTAAGGACCGGAGAACATGTTGTCCCGTGCGCTCTCCTAACGAGTTGAATTTCCGCAAGGATGTGGTCGCTGATATTTTGTCTGATGCGGAGCATTCTTCCCGGAAGGGAGGGGCAACTCGAAGGTATAGAAACATCGAGTGATTTGCAGTCATGGCATTCACGCGGCCACGTGAGTGCCGGACAGATCGTTCCCTCGTCCTCTGTGTAGTCACCTCTGAATTTGTAGGATTGTAGGGTTAGCCAGCGAAACAATCTCCTTACTTAATCAGGGAGTTCCATACCCTTCCTCCGTCACGGTACGTCTCACTTAAATCAGGCATCCATCAGCGGCATGACCATTGCTGGTCTGTGCCTCGGCTAAGAGGTGAAGATGCCCCCATTGGTCTCTTGTTGTTGGAACAAAGAATGATCGGCAACAAGGGAGGTTGATTCCCACGGGCTTTACAAAGGAGGACACCATGACACCATCAACGAAGCCAGTTCCTGTTCCTGCCGGTTTTCATACCGTCACACCGGCTCTCACAGTGAAGGATGCTGAGAAGGCCATCGGGTTTTACACACGCGCGTTCGGCGCGGAGGAGTGCATGCGCGTTCTCGGACCCGATGAGAAAAGCATCATGCACGCTGAAATCAAGATCGGGGATTCGATCATCATGCTGGGTGAGGAACATTCCGAGATGGGATGTCGCGGGCCGCAAAGTCTTGGAGGCACGCCCGTGAGTCTCTACCTCTATGTTGAAGATGCGGATCAGGCTTTCACACGCGCTGTGTCAGCCGGCGCAAGAGCGGATATGCCGGTGGCGGATATGTTCTGGGGCGATCGGTGCGGGCAACTTACCGATCCATTCGGCCACAAGTGGAACCTGGCGACCCGCAAAGAGGACCTCACGCCTGAAGAAATGCGGAAGCGGTCGGGTGAGTTCTTTGCTCAAATGGCCATGCAGTCTAAGTAGCGATTCCAAAAAGACTTGCCTGAAATGTGAACTTGTGGGGCAGGGGCACGATCTTGTCGTACGAATCATTTCGTCGTGTTCGCTGTTGAGGGAGCGATCGCCCGCGTTGGGAACCGTGGCTGATACAACTACAGGGAGCAGATCACGGGCATGGGTCACCAGCGAGTCCCTCGACGTATAGGGTCGCTCTCCTTGTCCAGAATATTTAGCCTACCGCCACTGTGTTCAACTCTCTCACGCATGGACTGACTGTTGAACCGCTGCCGCAAGGATCTCCAAGAGCATCGTGTATTCACTTCCCTTGCGAACCCATGCGAATGCTCCCCGCTCAAGCGCTTCGTGGGCCAGATCATCCTGTTCTGCAGAGAAAACCACGACAGGGGTTCCAGGCCACTTCATACGGCAGAGTGATAAGAATTCGAAGCCGTCCATCTTAGGCATACGGTAGTCAGTCAGCACGACATCTACGGAGTATTTGCCCATCTGCTCCAAAGCCTCCAATCCGTTTGCCGCCCCATAGACCATGTAGCCGGCGCTGACGAGCCTGACGGAAAGTATGTAGCGCAAATCATGATCATCATCGACGACTAATACGCTTTTGTTGTTCCGTTCCATAGTGCTCTGGTCTCCTTTCTAGCTTCCTTATCCATCCGCATCAATGACAGCCACGCTGTCGGCATAAGGGAAATTGAAAGTTGATTAAATAATAGAGCAAACGATGGGCCGCGTTAGCATGAAAGGAGTCTTTCAAGAGGAATTCATCGGCAAATCAACTCGATAGCCGATCGAATGGCAACCATCAGGAGCCGGTGAAAATCGAGTGTGCGCGGGCACAAGTTGCCGCTGAGACCGGGGAAGATCAGCAAGAATGCCTGAGGGGATGCGGACTTCTGGCCCTCTGAGACAAGTTGTCACATGCGGGAACAGGTTGACCGTTGATCGGGTCAGACTTGACCGTAGTGGCGGAGCTTGCGAAGGAGCGTTTTACGATGGATCCCAAGGATCGCGGATGCCTGACCATGGTCCTGATGATGGGCCTCCAGCACGCGCAGAATGTAATTTTTTTCCATATCCTCAAGGGTGTCCCATCCGCGAGCCCTAGCCTGGTCTTGCAGGGTCGTTGTCCGGATGGTCTCCGGCAAATCCTCTGCTGTGATGATGGGATGCGGGGTCAAGGCAATGGCTCGCTCGATCACATGCTCGAGCTCGCGGACGTTGCCGGGCCATGAATAGCGTGTCAGCAAAGGAATGGTTTCCGGCGAGAGACCCGTCACCGGCTTTTCCTTGGTCCGGCCGAATTTGTCGACGAAATACCGGCTCAGAAGCGGAATATCCTCAGTGCGCTCACGCAACGGAGGAAGGACAATGGTGACGACTTCAAGACGGTAAAAAAGATCCTCCCGAAATGTCCCGGCTTCGACGAGAGGTTTCAACTCCTTTTTCGATGCGGCGATGATTCTGACATCGATGGCACGAGGTGTCTCACTCCCGACGCGTCGAATCTCGCGTTCCTGTAGCGATCGGAGCAGCTTGCTTTGCATCACTGGTGAGAGATCCGCGATCTCGTCCAAAAAGCAGGTGCCCAGGTGCGCTTGTTCGAGCAGGCCCTTCTTGCTGGCGATGGCTCCGGTAAACGCGCCGCGCTCATGTCCAAACAGCTCGGATTCGAGGAGCGTTTCAGCCAACGAACCTGTATCGATTGCGACGAACGGTCCGTTGCTCCTGGTGCTGTTGGCATGGATCGCGCGCGCGATCAGTTCCTTTCCGGTCCCGCTTTCTCCTTGAATCAGAACCGTGCTCTCCGTCTCCGCGACGCGGGCAATGAGTTTATATACCGCCACCATCCCGGCACTGCTTCCCACCAGGTTGTCGAATCGGTACCGTTCACGCAGTTGGTCGCGCAATGACCGATTCTCTCGGACTAACTTCTTGTGTTCGAGTGCGCGCCGAACCACCAACCGAATGTCATCCACGACAAAGGGCTTGCTGAGATAATCGAAAGCCCCGGCCTTGATGGCATCCACCGCTGTCTTGAGGGACCCATAGGCGGTCAACAGAATCACCAGGACATCCGGCGCCTTCTCTCGCACTGCGGCCAGCAAGGCCAGTCCATCCATTCCTGGCATATGAATATCGGTGATCAGCAAGTCCGGTTGCCATTCGGCAAGTTGCCGCAAGGCAGACTCCCCGTCTTCGGCGGTCTCAACCTGATATCCCTCCTTGACCACGATTTCGCGCAGCAAGGCTAATGTTTCGGCGTCATCGTCCACGACCATCACGCGAGATTCTCGGAGCATCAGCGCAATCCTCCATCGGTTGGAAGCACGATCGTAAACCTAGACCCTTTTCCCGGATCGCTCTCCACCTTGATTTGACCTCCGTGCGCCCGTATTGTTTCCACTGCGATCGCTAACCCCAAACCTGTACCGCGCCTCGCCTTTTTCGTCGTGAAAAACGGCTGAAAGATCTGAGCCATTTGATCAGCTTCCATCCCGCAGCCTGTGTCCACGAATTCCATCTCCACCCAGGTTTGAGGGTCCGACTGCTCTGACTTGGTGTGAGGAGAGATCCGCGTGGTCAAGGTTCCACCAGCCGGCATCGCATCGAGTGCATTTTCGATCAAATTGTTAAATACTTCCTGAAGCTGCTGGACATCGGCCTCGACTTTCTCCACATGCTCACTCCATTCGCTGACCAGCGTAATCTTCCTTCGTTCGAATTCCGGTCTGAAGAGCGCGAGACATTCAGCCACACACGCGTTCAGATCGAGGGGAGAACGAACCGGTTCCGGTCTCCTGGCATACAACAACATGTCTTGAATAATCTTCGATGTACGCTCGATTTGAGCCTCCACCGTCTCCAGCCGTTGTCGAGACTCTGTGCTCAGAGTCGGATCTTCGGCCATGAGTTGGATATGACCGGACAGAGCGGTCAAGGGCGTGCCGATCTTGTGCGCCACGGTAGCCGCCATCTGTCCAAGCGCCGACAGGCGTTGAGCACGGGCCGCATCCCGCTGCGCCGCCGAGAGGAGTTCGTTCGTGTGGGCCAGCGCTCGATTCTTTTGCAACACCTCGGCGGTCGCCTCGCCGACTTTCAGCTGGAGGTTGTCGTTCATAGCCCGAAGGGATTCTGTTAATTGAGTGTTGTCGTGAGTGGCTTCCCGGATCTTCCTCACCATGTCGTTGAATCTACCGGCAAGTTCTCCAAGTTCATCCTGTTCTTCAACCAAGACAACCGAGTTCATGGTTCCCTGAGAAACTGATTCGACGGCGGTGAACAGCCGTTTCACCGGGTGATGCACCTTGAAGTACAGAAACAGATTAATCGCGATCACGATCGCCAATCCCGTCAGCAATCGTCGCGTTCTGGAGGCTTGCCGCAATGATTCCAAGGCCTCGTCCATTTGCAGGGTAGAGAACTCGGCATAGGTGGCCCCAACGACGACACCCCTCAAGGATATCGGGGCAGCCAAGAAGACGTGATGGGTATTCGTTCGATCAGCATAATCAATGAGGGGCTGCCGTTCTTCGCGCACCCGCTGAACAAGGGCTTGAGCCCTCTCCTGACGCGGGTGTGTGAGAAGGAGCAACTCCGTAGGGCCTGCGCTCGCAATCGCGAGAGGACTTACTTCCGGTCCTGGTGGAAACTCATACAGCACAATGTTGAGAAGATCCGGCAGCGTCGCGAGGATCTTTTCCAGCTCTTTGGTCCGCGCCTCCCGATTCGACAGCTGGGCAAGAGTCGTCACGTTCTGGTCGACGGCTCGCCCAACGGCGAGTGCCGCGTTTCGGACGTTGTCTTCCACCGTGTGCTGTATCGAGCGGGTTTCGAGCCATTCAGTCGTGCCAGCCGAGACGCCGACGATGAGGATGACCATCAGCGTCATCTTGACTTGAAGGCTCAGCCGGTGCCACCGGTTCAGCATAGGTCCATGGTAGTCCCTCATATTTCCTTGTTCAATCGGAATTTGAGACAAGATGTCTGCAGCGGAATAAGTTGTCTCTCTTCTGGGTGAGCGATCTGCGACATCTCACATCGAGCAGCAACAGTCATCGGGGTAAAACCTCGAATCTTCCGCGAACTTGTAGCAACCAGCACATGAAATCATTTTCAGGCATCCGGCTTGCTCATTCGCCACGATATGGCAGCTCGCATCGGGAATTACCCATCGTGACTGGACGAATACTTCTGGTCGAGGCCGATGTCGTGTTAGGGGCTGTCTTGGCGGAGGTGCTTCGGCACAACGGGTATGAGGTGAGCGTCGTGAGCACCTTTATAGAAGAGGAAATGGACCGCGTTCAATCTCCCAGCACGGTGATTCTGGATATCGATACGACCCCTGCAGAAAATGAACTGTGCTGGCCCAATAGGTTTCACACTTACGACCAGTCCCTGCCGCTTGTGTTGATTGGTCTGCAGGTTCCACAGGCAGTGCGCGATCGGTTGCCCTTGCGGCTCGGCTACCAGCAGCTTACCGCGCTGCCCTTTGTGCAGAAGCCGTTTCGGAATGAAGAATTGCTCGCTGCCGTTCGGCGCGTGCAAGAGGGACGTGTGCTGAGCGAGGCATACGAAAGCCCAGGGCGTTGTTGGAACAGCACCAGACGTCTAGAGAAAGGTTGAAACCATGAGATGCGAACGTTGTGCCGGGCTGGTGGTGGCTGATCACTTTATTGGAGGTGCGAGTTCCCTTGGAGGCTGGGCCTATGGTGGATGGCGCTGTGTCAATTGCGGTGCGATCGGTTTATCCGGGCAAGCAGGCGGGCCTCTTACTATTATCCGACGTGTTGCAGGAACCGCAAAGACTGACCGGTTCAGTCGCGTCTCGGGCACGAAGTTCCGTCGGCCACAAGCGGCAATCGCAGTATCGATCTCAAGGCGAAGGATATAAACCCTTCAGCCTTTCAATAAAAGAGGTGTCACCATGTCCAGCGTCCTGAGTTGCATGATCGTTCTGCTGTTTGGACTAAGCCTCGTTGCTCCCAGCGCCATGGCTGACAGTGAGAACGTCTCCACTCACGATCAAGGGTGATCTCTTATCCATCAAAGGCGACGTATGGGTGATCAAAGACGTCTTCGGGAGGCTCGTATATCTCCACGTCGATAACAATACAAAGCGTGAGCGCCTGCTGGTCCCGGGGGAGAGAATCGAGGCAGATGTGATTATCGGTGAGAGAGTCGTCGCACTTCGGCCCGCTAAATAAGTCGATAATGAAAGGAGCAGTCCGATGAGAATTGCCCAGGTCGCACCCTTGTGGGAGAGCGTTCCTCCGAAGCTCTACGGAGGAACGGAACGGATCGTGTCCTACCTCACCGAAGAGCTGGTTCGGCTCGGTCACGACGTGACCCTGTTCGCGAGCGGAGACTCGGTCACGACCGCTCGCCTTGAAGCGATCTGCGCTCGCGCCCTGCGATTGAATACAGGAATCTTCAATCGCGATGCACCCATGACAATGCTGATGGAGCAGGCCCTCGGAAAAACCGGCGATTTTGACATCATTCATTCCCATCTCGATTTCATGGGTTTCCCTCTCGCCAGGCGGAATCCAACCCCAACGGTGACCACATTCCATGGTCGGCTCGATCTGCCCGAACTGGAGCCGGTGTTTCGCGAGTATGCGGAGATGCCGATGGTGTCGATTTCGAATTCTCAGCGGAAACCGGTCTCCTGGGCAAATTGGCAGGCTACCGTCTATCACGGATTGCCAAGGGATCTGTACGGCTTGCATCCGAATCCCGGAGACTATCTGGCATTCTTGGGACGAATCGCCCCCGAGAAGCGACCGGATCATGCGATTGAAATCGCCAAGCGGGTAGGGATTCCTTTGCGGATTGCTGCGAAGGTCGATCCGATGGATCAGGAGTACTTTCACACAACAATCAAACCACTTCTCTCTGATCCATTAATCGACTATATCGGAGAGATTACGGACGCTGAAAAGCATGACTTCCTGGGTCACGCAATGGCGCTCGTTTGTCCCTACGACTGGCCGGAACCATTCGGGCTCGTCCTGATAGAGGCGCTAGCCTCCGGAACGCCAGTGCTGGCCTATCGCCGTGGGTCTATTCCCGAAATTATTGATGACCTATCCACTGGATTTGTCTGTGAAGGACTCGACGAAATGACGGCGGCCATCAAGGGGATTCCTAATATCGACCGCCGGCAATGTCGCCGGACCTTCGAGCAGCGCTTCACTGTGGAAAGAATGGCGCAAGACTATCTCAGGGTGTATGAGCAGACGCTCGGTAATGCTTGTGAAAGGGAGGCAGAGGCCATGAATTTCGTTTCCTGGCCTACGTTCTTAACCAGTGCGTAAATGTCCGTGCGTGTCCGGGTAGAGGTGGGCAGGAAGAGGGCTTTCATCAGCCTCAGAGGAGGTCATATGAAGTCTCTAGATTCGAGCAGTCTTGCCATGGTGATTGTCAGTGTCGCGCTTGCAGTGGTTGTGGAAACTCGAGCGGACGCCGGGTCGCCTTCTGAACCGTCTCCTTCGAAGATCGTGACAGGCGAAGTCGCTCAGGTCGAAGGGAAATTTCATATGGCCAAGGATCCTCAAGGCGAGCTCACACTCGATATCGAGGACAAGTTTTATGTCATCACCAGTCAAGCCGGTGAGGAGATGCGCCTCGAACTCGACGACAATACCAAAATCCGGAAAAGGGTGAATCCGGGGGATAAAATCGAAGCAAAGATCTCGCCCAAAGGGCACACCCTTTCGGTCACGAGACTCGAGCCATAACTCACGAAACCCGGGAGAGTACGATCATGCCCACACGCGAATCTAAGCTTGCCGAACCGTCACTCCGACCGGCAGGTGTAGGTGCTGCGTTAAAGCCTGGCTGGTGGTGTGATGAACTTCGCATGCGTTGGGACAACGCCGAGACTGATGGGAAACAAGGCTTTGAGCAAGGACCAGCTGACGGGGCGGAACATCTGATTCATGCTGAGATTGAACAAGCTGAACGGATAGGATCGCTCAATCCACGCCTTGCCGGCAGCTTGAACGAGCTTGGAATTCTGTATGCCAAGCACCATAAGTACAAACAAGCCGAACATATGTTCCAACGTTCACTGGGAATAGGTGTGGCCGTCCTGGGTTCAGATCATCCTGACATGGCCGTCATCCTGAAGAATTTGGGGATACTGAAGGCTTCCCAGAGACACTATGCCGAAGCGGATCTTCTGTTGAAGCAATCGCTCTTGCTGACAATGCAACATTTGGGGCCTGAGCATCCGATTGCGGCGGCTACGATGAGAACGATCGCAATATTTCAAGTCATACAGGGCCACTATGAGGATGCTGAGCGCTTCATTCGTCGTTCGCTTGAGATCAGCGAGAAAACCCTTGGAACGGAGCATCCTGAGATGGCGGCGAGCCGGAAGGTGTTTGCCCAGGTTCTGAGTACAGGACATCGAGATACCGAGGCTCCTTGGGCAGGGCTCCGGATGTGAACGGGATGTGCGGCGTTCACCAGAGGACTCGGGGCGATGTGTCAAGTCGGCATCTGCGGTTGAAGAGTCGAGGAGGTTTCGTCGTGGTTGAGAATGATAGCGCGAGGGTCCATCGGGCAGGATCAGGATGGGAATTACTGAGGACGAGGAGTTTCGCCTTTCTGTTTTCCGGCCAGGCCATTTCTCAAATCGGCGACAGCATGAACAAAGTGGCCCTGCTGTGGTTCGTGTATGAATTGACAGGGTCAGCTTTCAAAATGACGGTGATCGGATTGCTCCAGACCATTCCGCCGTTGGTCTTCGGTCCTCTCATCGGCGTGTATCTCGACCGAGTGAAGAAAAAACCGGTGATGATCTGGGTAGACCTCATCCGTACGGGATTGGTCATGCTGATCCCATTGCTCTACGCCGTGGAGATCCTGACGCTCGAATGGCTCTACGTGCTCGTCTTCGCGACGTCTATTGTCTCTACGGTATTTGGTCCGGCATTGGCGTCGGCTGTTCCGCTTCTCGTGCCTCGCGCTCAACTGACTGGCGCCAATGCGTTGATTCAAAGCACGACGAATATCGGTCTCCTGATCGGACCGGCCGTCAGCGGAGTGGGTATTGCCATGATCGGAGCCCACAATGTTCTCTACCTTGATGCGGCGACGTTCTTGGTGTCCGCGATGTGCCTCATGCCGATCCGCCTGCGTGAAACTCTGAACGCGCGCGCGCAGATGGCTGACAGAGCCTCGATCCTCCAAGATCTTTTGGTCGGATTTCGGTTTGTCTTCATCCAGCATCGGACCGTGCTCCTTCTTATGCTCACCGCCACACTCTATAGTTTAGGGGCAAGCGCCTTCGTGTTCTTACTGCCCGTGTTTGCGACGCAAATTCTCGATGCGAGTGCCGTCGAACTCGGATGGCTATGGTCATCGCTCGGGATAGGGATGCTGGGTGCGTCAGCCTGGCTGTCATGGATCAATCAGGGAGATTTCCAAAATCGCTTGCGGTTGATATCCGCTGCTCTGGCTGTCGGCGCCGTGGCGGTGTGCACGCTTGGCATGCTACAGGCGCCGGTGATGGCCGCTGCCCTCATCATCGTATTCGGCGGCAGCACCGCGGTCTTCACGCCAATCGTGTGGGCCATGTTGCAGGAATTGACGCCCGAACCCCTCTTAGGCCGTGTCTTTACCACCTTCAGCACCGGTGCCATGGCCTCCGCCATGGCCGGGATGGCAGGGTTCGGTTGGGTGGCGGATGCCATTGGACCAGCAACGAGCCTTGTGGGCATCGGGATGCTGTTGTTGGGGACCGCGACCGTTGCGGCTGCCTTTAGTCGACGACGCCCCGACAGGACAGCGCCCGAATTCATGCCGGTGTGAAATGGTTCCATCGGGTTTTCTCGCATTGACTCATCTCGATGGGCATGAACGTGAGAGATGTGAAACGGACCCAGTTGCAGCGCAGCGATTTCGGACAGGGCGCAGCCCTCCTGGTGCTCTGCCTGTGTGCGCTGCTTGCGGATCAGCTCAAGAATCCGATGCTCGCCCAGAGTGATCAGCGGGCAAGCACATCAACTCCATCTTTCGCCGATCAGGGCAAAGGAGGGGACTCTATGCCTCCTACCAAGCCACAGAAAGAACCACCTCCAGTCCAGTTGTCCGCTCAGGAATCGAAGCCGATTCAGCCGAAGACACAGACATCCAAGGGGGAAGAGTCAAAGGCAAAAAAAGACGTGAGAGAAGAGGGGGCAGAGAAAGAAAAAGAGGGTACGGGCAAGAAGGCAGTATCCTCGCTGATTTTGACGGTCAAACTCGCGTTGCTGGAAGATCCCCGCCTGTTTCCGTACGAGATCGAGGTGGACGCCGGGTCTGAGGAGGTCACGCTTTCTGGGAGGGTGTCCACCGAAACGGAGAAGGCTGCCGCAGCAAAAATCGCGAGCACGGTACCGACCGTGAAATCTGTGTCCAACAAACTGGAGGTGATCAAAGACCTGCAGGACGTCATCACACACAAACAAGACGACGTCATTACCCGCTATGTCAAAGAACGATTTGCCCAAAGTGCGACAGTGACCGCGGCCAACTTCGACGTGAAGACGGAACAGGGAGTCGTGTCACTCAGCGGCGCCGTCCGATTCCAAGTGATTGTGTTGGAAGCGGCAGAAGCGGCCAGGCAGGTCCCAGGAGTAAAGGCTGTGAGGACGGATAAGGTCAGGATCGAGAGTGAGGGATGAGATCTTGGCAGACTCTGATGATCAACCGAGTGCCTGCGCAACCCAACGAAATGACACACACACAGGTTCGCGCGGTGCGCCCCTGGCGCCTGCTTTTTGCGCGAGATTTTGGATTGATCTGGCTCAGTCAACTCATATCCCAAGTTGGCGATGGTATCTCGAACCTTGCCCTCCTCTGGTTCGTGTATTCGATTACCGGCTCTCCAGTGAAAACCACCATTATCGGCCTCCTTCATACGATCCCTCCCATTGTGCTCGGTCCCTTCATTGGTGTCTATGTAGACCGGTTGCCGAAAAAACTCTTCCTTATCGGATCAAACGTTTTGCGGGCTGTGCTGATCGGAATCATTCCCTGCGCCATCCAGGCCGAAACCTTCACGGTCAATTTCTTGTACGTCCTTGTTCTGCTCGACGCAGTGGCCATGGCGATGTTCAGTCCTGCGCTGACGGCGTCGGTGCCGCTGATTGTCCCACGGGCGCAGTTCACAGCCGCGAATGCGCTGATTCAGAGCACGACCAGCCTGGGCATCATTTTCGGTCCGGCCATGAGCGGGATAGGTATCGCGTTTTTCGGTTCCCAGGAAGTGCTCTGTCTGAACGCGGTCACGTATTTCGTGGCGGCGATATGCCTCGGGCTCGTACGATTGGGAACGCGACAGCCTTCTGCAGAACCAAAACGGACCGGTGGTTCAGCACTGCAAGATCTCAGCGAGGGACTGGCCTTCGTTGTCATCAAACAACGCGTCATCGTGTTGTTGGTCGTAGCCGCAGGGTGCTATGGATTCGGCGCCAGCGCCCTGACGACATTGTTTCCTGTCTTTGCGAAAAAGATGTTAGGTCTGGGACCGGTCGAGGTGGGCTACCTCTGGTCCGCCCTGGGAGTGGGGCTGCTGCTCATGTCGATAGCGCTATTGCGGTTTACTGAGTGGAACTTGTCGGATCGCACCAGGATTATCGCTGGGGCAAGCGTAGCGAGCGCATTGGCGATCGGGGTGCTCGTCTGGACGAATAATCTCTTGTTGGTCGGTCTGCTCATGGTCGTCATCGGTGGGGGTATGGGAGCGTTCACCCCGATCGCGTGGGGTATCGTCCAGGAACTGACCCCCGGAAACCTCGTCGGACGGGTGATGAGTCTCTATAGCACTGGCGCCATGGCTGCCGCCATCAGTGGGATCAGTCTGTTCGGTTGGGTCACAGAACGGTTTGGTGAATCGATCGGCGTCGCAGGCATCGGTGTGACCTTTCTTCTCACTGCCTCCCTTGGCGGTTGGTTGAGCTGGTCCATCAGAACCCGATGAGAGGGACTCATGGAACGCGTCGATTGTCGGAATGATCAATGTCACATTGTGGCTTCCTCCTCTCTGACCGATGACCACATCGAGGTGCTGAATCAGGGCGACACGTTCGGCTTGTTCGATCGATACGGCGATATCCATTCTCATAGAACTGGCTCGCACGGCCTCTACCACGAAGGAACCAGGTTTTTGTCCCGTTTCGAGCTGAGCCTCAACGGGCAGCGGCCGTTACTGCTCAGTTCGACGCTCAAGGAAAACAACGTCGTGTTCAACGTCGATCTCACGAATCCCGATATCACTCATGAGGGACAGGTGGAGGTTCCGCGTGGGGCACTGCACCTGTCCCGCGCTCGATTCTTGTGGCAAGGCCTCTGCTTCGAGCGCCTTCGAGTGCACAACTACAGCCTCGTTTCCATTCCAGTCCGCCTCTCCTTCTCGGTGGATGCGGATTTTGCGGACCTGTTCGAAGTCCGTGGGAAGATACGAAGCCGGCGGGGCCGACGGTTGGAGGCGATCACGTTCAAGGATGGAATTTCTCTCGGATATGAGGGGTTGGATTGTGTGGATCGGTGGGTCACGCTCTTCTGTGTACCGGCTCCGACCACAGTCCATCCGAGTGAGATCCGTTTTGACACGCTCTTGCCGGCTGGAAAAGTCGTTCAGTGGGATCTGACGATCTCTTGTGAAGTCGGCAGGCGTGATCGGTCTTATGTCTCGTATGAGCATGCGCTCGTCGAGGTAGACCGGGCGTTCCATTCCGCCAGGGCTGGCGATTGTCAGATCGTGACATCGAATGAGCAATTCAATGTCTGGCTGAATCGCTCGCTGGCTGACCTCCACATGATGGTCTCAGACACTCCCGACGGCCCATACCCCTACGCCGGTGTCCCATGGTTCAATACCCCGTTCGGACGAGACGGACTCATCACCGCATTCGAGTTTCTGTGGATCAACCCAAGCATCGCCCGTGGTGTATTGTCCTATCTGGCTGCGACCCAAGCGAGGGAGATGCTCCCGGAGCAGGATGCAGAGATTGGTAAAATTTTGCATGAAACTCGCAAGGGAGAGATGGCGGCACTCAAGGAGATTCCGTACGGCCGCTACTATGGCAGCATCGACGCAACCCCGTTGTTCATCATGTTGGCCGGAGCCTATTACGAACGGACAGGCGATATCGCCTTCATTAAGCAGATCTGGCCGAATATCGATCTTGCGCTGCAGTGGATCGATCACGCAGGGGACTTCGATGGCGATGGCTTTGTGGAGTACAGCCGCCGGTCGAAAAGCGGACTCATCCATCAAGGATGGAAAGATTCGCAGGATGCCGTGTTTCATGCAGATGGCAGCTCGGCGGAAGGGCCCATCGCGCTCTGCGAAGTGCAAGGATATGTGTTTGCCGCCAAGCGGCGCGCGGCTCGATTGGCTTTGATGCTGGGTCATACGGAACAGTCCAAGTGTCTCTTCAAGGAGGCGGACACGTTACGCACTCAGTTCGAGCGAAGCTTCTGGTGCAACGATCTCTCGTCCTATGCGTTAGCGTTGGATGGGTTCAAGCAGCCTTGTCGTGTCAGGACATCGAATGCCGGCCACTGTCTCTGGACTGGGATTGCCGAGCCAAAGCGCGGCATAAGAACGGCCATGACCCTAGTCGGCGATGAGTTTTTTAACGGATGGGGGATCCGAACCGTCGCTGCCACTGAGCCCCGCTTTAATCCAATGGCGTACCACAATGGATCCGTTTGGCCGCACGATAATGCCCTTATCGCGGCCGGTATGGCCGCCTATCGGTTCAAACAAGGCGCCTTGAAGATTCTTTGCGGACTGTTCGACGCCAGCCTGTTTCTCGATCGGCATCGGTTACCTGAATTGTTGTGCGGGTTCCAGCGCAGCCCCGGTGAAGGTCCAACACTGTACCCGGTAGCCTGTAGTCCTCAGACTTGGTCATCTGTTGCCGTGTTCCTGCTGCTCCAATCGTGCCTCGGTTTGCGAATTGAGGCTCCGCGTTCCCGCCTGTCGTTCTCACAACCTGTGTTGCCGCCGTTCCTGGAATACATTGAAATTAAGAATCTCAGGATTGGAGAGGCCGAAGTTGACCTCCTGCTTGAACATCATACGAAGGATGTCGGCATCAACATACTGCGGCGAGAAGGCAAAGTCGGGATTGTCGTCACGAAATAGTCGGACGCGTCGATTTTTTCCCTGATGCATGATGATTGTTTGATCGAGACAGCCTGTCCTCGGAGGACAAGATGTTCCCTCCACACACAATCGCCTTATGTGACTGTGACTTGTGTTTCGCCCGTCACGCAGCCGTATCCAACGAGTCCGCTTGTCTGACCAAGTTTCCAAGCGATTATCTGGCTCGCGATGATGAAGCCGCATGTCTGTATGCATTGTAAATATTGACAGTTATCTAATGCGGAACTTTCGTTGTGGTAAAGCGGTCTGAGTCTTGCAAATTGTCAGAACATCACGTCAGTGAGCGTGTGTAGTACTGACGAACCCATTTGACATTAGTGTACAGAAGGGGAGGGTCCATGAAAGAGATCGATCGCTCTCAGTCAATGGCATGTCACGATATGCAGAAAGACAAGCTCATCGGAGGATTGCCTGTCCTACGGGATTTGGAAGGTCCTATGTGTGCTCATTGTGGGAGCCCTCGATATTTCCTAGTATTTCGCGTCAGCGGAGACGGCATGAATGGAATACTTGTGGGTCGATGCAGCCGTTGCCGCAACCCCAGGGAATTGAAAGCGAGCGAAATCGAACAGGGCCGCGATGCCTGAATTGAACAACCTCAGAGAAGAACAAGGGAGGATACGGCCATGACTGAGGGAACACGGTGCACAAGTATAGGTACAACTGCCTTTTTCACCGGCCTCATTGTGGGAGTCGGCGCCGGCTTGTTACTGGCGCCCCAATCAGGCGCACGGACACGACGCCAACTCGAAAGTCTGGCTAAGGATCTAGAGGAGGATACGAGTCATATGTTGGGCAACGCCAAGACATCAATTTGCAATGTGATCGAACAGGGCAAGAGTCTCGTGGGGTAAGCGACCAGGAGTATTAGGGTGGTGGGCAGGGTCGCGACAGGGATGAAAGTAACTTCATCCGGAGAAGGAGCATGTGATGTCCAATTTACTTGTTGTTTCAAATCGTGAACCCTACGAGCATAACTCGGTCGACGGCGGTGTGGTCTGTCAGCATACAGATGGAGGATTAGTTTCGGCTTTGGACCCAGTGTTAAAACGTATCGGCGGCATATGGGTGGCCTGGGGTAGCGGGGATGCCGATCATGAAGTGCCAGACCAAGTTGATGGACTTTTTGTGCCTCCTGATTCACCGGCCTATCGATTGCGGAGAGTCTGGTTGGAAGCGGCAGCGGTCAAAAACGGTGGCCACGGCTACGCCAACCAAGTCCTGTGGCCGCTCTGTCATGTCACACTGGATCGGGTGTCCTACCGCAAGGCGTTCTGGGCCGGCTACCAGGCGCTGAATCGCCGCTTCGCCGAGACGGTGTTGGACGAGTTAGACAAGCATCCTGCTACCGTGTGGATCCATGACTATCACCTTGGGATTCTTCCGGCGTTGATCAGGAACGCTTCTCCCGAAACCACAATCTGCCACTTCTGGCACGTTCCCTGGCCGGGACCTGATGTGCTCCGCATCCTCCCGGAACGCCGAGAGTTGCTCGAAGGCCTTCTAGCAGCCGATTGTCTCACCTTCCAAACTATGTCCTCTGCGACGGCATTCGCAAATTGTGTGATGGAGTTTTTGGATGCTTCAGTCTCCATTGATCCGGTGAAGGCGATTGTGCTCTGCCGCGAGCGGAAGACAAAACTAACAGCGCGTGCGATCAGCGTACACTTTGATCTGTTTTCCGATCTCGCAAAGTCGGTGGAGGTCGAAGACCTCATGACTCGCACAAGGCGACGCCTGGGTGTTCCGCGCGGGGTGAAAATTGGGCTCGGTGTCGATCGTCTGGATTACACCAAGGGTCTGATGAAGCGTCTGTGGGCGTTGAAGGATTTTTTCGATCGATACCCAGAGTATCGCGGGAGGTTCACCTTCCTTCAGGTGGCTATCCCGACTCGAAACAATGTTGAAGTCTATCGCCAATATCGGGATCTCATCAGAAAGACCGTGACAGAAATCAACGAACGGTTCGAAATGCTGCAGGAAGGGAAAAACAAGGGATGGAAACCGATCGAGTATATCGAAGGACGCGTGACTCCATCCACACTCGTGGCGTACTACCGGATGGCTGACCTAACGCTTGTCAGCTCGGTGTATGACGGGATGAATCTCGTGGCCAAGGAGTATGTGGCTTCTCAGATCGATGAGGCCGGTGTACTTGTGGTGAGTCATCTGGCCGGAGCTGCAGAAGAACTCAGCGGGGCACTGATTGTGAATCCCTACGACCAGGAGGAAATGGCCGATTCAATCAGGCGAGCACTTGAGATGCCGGAGAACGAACGAAGAGAGCGGATGCGGCAGATGCGCCTTCATCTTAGCTCACATGATATCTATCACTGGGCTGAGAATTGTTTACGGGACGTTGATATGGAAGTCGGACCGTTGCAGGGCATGCCGGGATGAACTCATGGTGTCCTCGGAAGCCTTATATTCGGCGATTCCAATGAATGCCTAATCCTACCCTGGAATTCGATGACAGATGGTCGAATATCCGTGATCAACCATCTTCAACCATGGCGGGAACGCGGAAGCCCTTATATCCCTCGTCGTACTTTTTCATCTAACCGAGGAGGCTACCATGATTTCTCTTCCGAAAGTCGTCGGGGTCGTGTCCTGCGAGTTCCTGCTGTGCCTTGGACTGTCCACTGCCGGGCAGGCAGATAATGCGGCTTCGACTGTAGACAGACTGAAAGCCGACCAATCTGATCGGAGGCAAGGAGTTCAAGAGGCTGGGGAAAAACAAATGAAGGATACGGAAGGCGGCCAGTCAAAAGGGGGCAAGACGATTAAGGGAGAAGTATTGCGCGTCGAAGGCAATGACTGCCTCATCAAGGGACAGGACGGCAACGAGATGCGAGTACATATCGACCTCACCACCATGAAGGCAAGAAACATCGAGCCGGGCACGTATATTGAGGCGAAGGTGAACGATCAAAATCACGCGCTGTCGATTTTCTCGGCACAAGCGGTCACCGATCGCAGAAATGACAAAGAGTAGGCCGAAGTTGGTTCGTACTGGTGGTATCGAAGGTATGCGCTTTGAATGTCACGCTGGGAGAGTTAGGGACTGAGTCACGATAGGTGGCGAAAATCGGGATGTTATCGATGGAGGAGGCGAGTCCAGGGAAACAGACCGGTGCACTTCGGATTGGCACAAAATATCGAGAGCGATCATGAGAAGATCCTCGAATTGTTGACAAAAGAAATCCGGAAAACCGTATCGGATATTCGGTGGGCGAGGATTGTGACTATGGGAGCAACGTCGTACCCAAGATACCGATCGCTACGACTCCACCTAGTACATATAGAATTGCATCAAAGAGCGAACGTATATCTCTCATGGCAGTCACCTCCTGTATACGAATTACTATATTGAGATTTCGTTTCGTGAACCTAGGATATTCCCTAGGTTTGAAGAAGCAGGTCCTAAATCATCACCGGTATTGTCAGGCCTGGAATGAACGGTCTTGAAATGTGTGAGAGAAGATCAGGAACTTTTAATCTCAAAGTCATCGCCATATCCGATGCGCTAGAGGGTGCATCTGCGGGGGGGATGTTCTTGACGATCCCAGAACAATCTAGAGAAACCATTTCAACGCGCCGATGTCCCTCGCGAATGCGGAATAGGAATTACGCGCAGCACCCAGGTGCCTGACTTTCCCTGTCTGCATTCTAGTTGGGGCACAACACCAGATCCGTCAACCGAACCTAGGGATTCTTCCAGTGTTGTGAACTGTCTCACCACAGTACTCTATGACCGTACAAGTTCCTGGAGGATTGGCGTCTGTCTTGGCCATAGGGCAATAGATAGGGAAGATAGGGATTGAGCGATGGGTAAAGTCGACAAAAATCGATTGCCGGGGACTGTCATGCAGTCAAAACGTGCAAGCGTCGATCGTCCACAAAGACAGAAGCGTTCGGGTATCTATCTCGAATCCACCGAAGCAGAACAATTGGGAGTCCTTCCACACGAATGCATCCGCGTCAAAGATGCTATGAGCCGTTCCGTGACCACCGTCACCCCCTTGACTGAGATCGGAGAAGCGGTGCGGCTGATGAAGTCGTTGGGCGTCGGCGCGGTTATCGTCTGTCGCGGTCGCACGCTGTTCGGCACGCTCTCTGACCGGGATATTGCCCTGGCGAATGCGCCCTCGTCAAAACCCATTCACAAGGTCATGACCCCTGATCCGGTCTATTGCAATGAGAATGACCTGCTGCACGATGTCCACGCGATGATGCGCGCTCATGGTTTGACCGCTCTTCCCGTCCGGGATTTCAGCGGGCATTTCTTAGGAATAGTGATGAGGCCTGTATGATCTTCTTCTTGCTAGCACCACTGTTGATTATGGCCGCTTGGGTTTCCCCAGCCTGGTCAGCGGATGTCACTCCATCACCCTCGGTACCTAATGAGGTCCTCCCTGAACATCCTCAATCACCAAGTAGGCTTCCACCTTCACGTATAGACCCGGGCATTGAACGACGCCCTCAGACGGTTCCTGACCCTCGTTCGGCAGTCGTTCCTCCGAAAGTCGATCCCAACATGGCGATCGATCCCGAAACAGCTCCTCCTGCCACGGTGAAAACGAACCCAGGCAGCTCTGCACCCCCTAGCAAGCCCTTGCCTCCCTGAGGGGGCACGTCATTTATTCGCCTTCTCGTCTGGTTCCCGGCCTAGGGACTTGTCGCCAAAAACTAGGAAATTTCATAGGTCTAAAAACTCTCTCGGCAGCATATAGGTAGAGCTATGCGCTTACATCTAACCGAGGAGGCCATTCCAAAAATCGTTGGTGCTCGTCCTGTGGATTGTTGCTATGCCTCGGGCTGTCCAACGCAGCGCAGGCAGAACATGCCCCTGCGCCATCAGACCTGGTGAAAATCGACGCCCAATCCGATCGGCAAGGTTTCCAATCTGATGATGACATACAAATGAACGAAGAGCAGGGAAGTAGTCATGCAGAAGGTGCCAAGACGATCAAGGGCGAACTGTTCCGTGTCGAAGACGGAAACTATTTCGTCAAAGTGAAAGACGGGAAGGAAGTCCGTCTGCACACAGATAAAACGACCCAGATGATCGGAGAAATCAAGAAGGGTGAGCGTATTGAGGCAAAGATAAACTATGAGAATCATGCGCTGTCGATTCGAAAAGCTGATGCCAGTCACTGAGGTGAAGCCAGCGGTATGACTGACTCCACTCTTGAATCAGCAGGACCTGTTTTTCGGCATAGCAAACTGCGCTGGGTACCATCGGGCACCATATTACAAGGACAATTCAATGCACAATCTGAAACTAGAGCGTGTTTACAAGCCGCGAATGATCAACACGAAGCCTTTGCGGTAGCCGTTTGAACAATTGAAGAAATACAGGAGGTGGCACATGAAAATGGGAGGCACCTACGACGTCAGGCCGTTTAACTTACACGGGCTGGTCGGGATTTCCGACCGCACGCTTGAGATGCATCTCAAGCTCTATGAGGGATACGTTCAGAGCGCGAACCAGCTGACGGCCGAGATTGGAGAAATGCTTAAAGATGGCTGGATTGATCATGAAGAAATGCCTGCCTATTCGGAACTGACACGCCGTTTAGGGTTTGAGTACAACGGAATGGTCTTGCACGAATATTACTTCGAAAATTTGCAGAATACTGGAACTACAAAGCCCGATCGAGGCTCGGCGTTTGTGAATGCGGCAGAAGACAGTTTCGGCACCTATGATATGTGGAAATTGGATTTTTCCAGCGTGGGGAAGATGCGAGGAGTGGGCTGGGCCATGTGTTATTTGGATCCACACAATGGCCGACTTTCCAACCACTGGGTCAGTCTTCATGAACATGGACATGTGGCGGGGTTCATTCCGATCCTCGTCATGGATGTGTGGGAACACGCGTATCTTCTCGATTACAAACCTGCAGAAAGGGCGTCCTATATTGAGGCGTTTTTCGCAAACATCGATTGGAAGTCTGTGGAGAGGCGGTTGCAGTTCGGCGAGCGGGCTTTGATGGAAGCCGCCCGAGGGGGCCAGGAACGACTTGGGTGATTCGTGATCGGCAGGATAAGAAACGGGGAACTCCCCGAAAGGAGGGAACTGTGAAAACAGCTTCATCAACAACCGCACAATCTGAAGCCACCATGTCGCGTACTTCCCGACAGGAAGGAGTCGTCAACGAAGCCATCGGTCTGACCGATGTCAAGATGCTCCGGACTCGGGCGCGCCAAGGGATGGAGGACGGCGCCATGACCGCGGGATACAAGGCCAAAGCGGAGACGGTCATCACGCTGCTCAATGAAGCCCTCGCCACAGAAATCGTGTGCGTCCTGCGCTATAAGCGCCATTACTTCATGGCCACCGGGCTCAGTTCTCGTAGCGTGAAGGAGGAGTTTCTCCAGCATGCCACAGAAGAGCAAACCCATGCCGATCAATTGGCCGAACGCATTGTCCAACTCGGGGGGAGCCGAATCTGTCCCCGGAAGGGCTGCTGAGCCGTAGCCACTCGGAATATGTCGAAGGCACGTCCTTGGTGGAGATGATCACGGAAAACTTGATTGCCGAACGGATTGCGATCGACAGCTATCGTGAAATGATCACCTATGTCGGCACGGATGATCCCACGACTCGTAAAGTCTTGGAGGGGATCCTTGCGCAAGAAGAGGAGCATGCAGAGGACTTGGCCAGCCTCCTGAAGGAGTTGGGCGCGCACGCACAGACTCATGATCCGGGTCGTTAGCCGAACAGAAAATGAGAGGCTATCATGGGGAAAATGGTTCATTCTCTGGCTGCTAGGCGTGCCGTTCACTGTGCTCGTCATTCTCTGGGCCTTCGGTATCCTCCGATAGGCCGACGTCAAAAGTGCCTGCTGGTCTATCGGGAGTTTCATGGCGGAGAGTGCTTGTGACTGTCGACAATCTCATCACGTATCGGTCGGCGGAAGAAATCTAATCCGAAGATGAACATGCTCAAGATCCTTTGAGCCTTCAGAGGCTAGAAGAATGTTCCTCCATGCTGTTCTGTCGGTGGAGCGGCATGTTTCCTCGACTCCGACAGTTTCCTCCTGTTCCCTTAACGTTTCTGCCCTCCGCACACACCCATTCTTCGAACCGCTGCGTTGGTCAAAACTTATAGTTAGGGCCCGTGCCCTAATGAGAGTAAGGCAATACCTTCGAATCGAGAACTCGGGTTGCCTTCTCGATGAACTAGGGAACAAGCCAGTCTTCTGCATTCCTTGACCAGGGTATACCTGTATCAAGAGAGTGAGAGAGTCGAGTCATGCATGTAGAAGTCTCCAGGGAGGTACCGACAGTCAAGTATCCTTCAGGATTGGGAGGAGTCAGTGGAGATTTTTCTCAAGATGGTTCCTCTCCAGGACGGACAGACTCAGCGAGTTTCTATCAATCGGGAAAGTTCCGATGTTGGAGTGAAGGACACCAAAACCCCGTCACATAATAACGATAAGGAGGAGAGACATGAATGCCGACCATTTCAAAGGTAAATGGAACGAATTCAAAGGTGAACTCAAGAAACAGTGGGGCGCGTTCACGGACGACGATCTCATGAAGATCGAAGGGGACTACGACAAGTTCAAGGGAGCGATCCAGAGGCGATATGCCGACCGGAAGGACGAGATCAGTCGGTGGGCAGATGACTGGTACCGTTCTGTTCAGACTCAGAATACGGCCGGAGCGTTGGAGCGAAAGTAGTTCAACATGTTCGCTCCGCTCTTTTGAAGTGACAACCACGGGTACGGTTGGATGACCATCCGACCGCACCCTCTTCAATCAAAGGAGACACCATGAATAATATTACTCGAATCCTGATGGTTGCTCTTGGGATGTGCGTCGTGGCAGTCGCCGCATCGCCGATGTCGGCGGCGGCGTGGCATCAGAAGGGACTTTCGATCTCCGGTACAGGTGTCCCAATTGTACTGGTACTTAATGAGGATCAACTGAAAGGCAAATGGAAACAATTCAAAGGTGAACTGAAAAAGAAATGGGGCAATTTCACAGACGACGACATCCTCTATATCGAGGGAAGTCACGATAAGCTAGAAGGGAAGATTCAGGAGCGCTACGGAGATCGGAAGGATGAAGTGAGAAAATGGATCGATGATTGGTTCGAACAGAACAAGGCTTCCCATAACATTACGCCGTAATCCAATCGGGAATTCCTTAGGAGGTACATTGATCCATGCAATCCTAACGATGTCACCTCGGATCTTGTTAAGCAATTTCTATCCAAGGAGGTCTTATCATGCTGCACTGGGCCGTGACATTTCTCATCGTTGGGCTGGTCGCAGCGCTCTTGGGGGTCACTGGGGTCGCTGGTACGGCGACCTATATTGCCTATGTGCTGTTTGTCATATTCGTCATCGTCGCCATCGTCAGTCTCGTCATGGGCAAGCGGCCTCCTGCATAACGAAAGGCAGTTCTGGCGGAGGGTGCGGATGAGGTCAATTCACACCGACCCTCCTGTAGCCCTTAGACGGGGAGTTGAGAGCTGCTAGGCGTGCGGGATTTCATACGACGGACAGCCGTTTGAATCGTGGAATACAGTTCGCTCCCAATCGTTTCCTTCGGCAAGAACCCTGCGGCCCCGGCAGCCAGCATGGAATCGGATACATGCGAATCGGTTTGAATGGACAACCCAATTACAACAATCGCGGGGTGTTCTTTCAAAATCCGCCTGGTAGATTCAGCCCCATTCCAACCAGGCATATGCATGTCCATAATGACGACTTGGGGCATCAGCGTGCCGGCCAATTCAAGCGCTTGCTCTCCGGTCGAAGCCTCTCCGATCACCGCCAAGTCGGCATACTCGCTTAAAATAGAGCACAAACCTTCTCGAACCATTTGGTGATCGTCGACGATCAGCACCCGAAGCGGAGTCACGGCATTCGGCTCGCCGGAAGAAGGGGGGACCAAGTCCGGCTCGAAGGTTTTCCGGGACGCCGCGTTCTCGAAAGAGGGATTCACTGCTTCGGCATCAATGCGTTCGCTGGACGCTGTCACAGGCAGGTGGAGCGACGCAACCGTACCCTTTCCCGGTACCGATTGCAGATCGAAGCTCCCCCCGAGTGCCGTCATTCGTTCCCGAATACTCAACAGGCCGAACCGATCGGAATGATCTTCGCTCAATCGTGACACATCGAATCCGCATCCCCGGTCCGACACGATGACGGACAAGACATTCTGGGCATACTGCATGGATACGGATGCACGATTGATTTTCCCATGTTTGAGCACATTGAATAACAATTCGCGAATCGAGTGGAACAGCAGCACCGCATCCGCCTCAGGCAAAGGCAGCTCGGGTGTGTCGATGTCAATCTCTACGTTCAGCACCGCTTGCCTGCGCATCTGATCCCCCAGCCATCGGATGGCGGCACCCAGCCCACTCTCGTACAGAGCCTGAGGTGTCAGCTCGGATACCAGCGACCGAGTGTAGTCGAGCGATTGATGTAGCAACTGATCGACGCCCTGCAGAGTCTTACGCACTTCAGGATCGTGATCCTGTGTCAGCAGCTGAGCCACTTTCATGCGACTCACGACAAGTATCTGGGCTAAATAGTCGTGCAACTCAATCGCAAGCCGGCGCCGTTCCGTCTGTTCAGCAACCGTCAAGTCTGTTGCGAGGGCGCGGAGTCTGGTGTAAGAGGTCGAAAGCTGCCGGGTTCGTTCCTTGACCCGCTCTTCGAGCGTGCCGGTCAGCTGGCGAAGTTGCTCTTCGATTTGCCTCCGCTCGGAGAGTTCGCGTGCCAGCGCGCTATTCGCAACCTCGAGTTCAGCTGTCCTCTCAACGATCCGCCTTTCCAGCTCCTGGTTGAGGAGCCGCAGATCTTCCTGCGCTTCGGCGTATTGGGAGCGTAACTGCCGTTTTTCCAAGACATGCCGCACCGCCTCGCCCAAGCGGGCCATCCGGTCCTTGAGGATATAGTCGGACGCGCCGTTGCGCATCAGTCCCACAGCCTCCTCGTCCCCGATGGCGTGGGACACGACGATGAAGGGAATCGCCAGCCGGCAATTGTGAAGACAGCGCAATGCTTCCGCCGAGCTGAACTGCGGCATGACATGGTCTGAAATGATGACGTCCGGCGGATCTTGGGTCAGGCGATTCATGAATTCCGCCTGCGTATCGACCCGCTGCCACTCAGGATCGTAGCCGCTTTTCTGCAGTTCCCGGACGGTCAATTCTGCGTCCAACGGATCGTCTTCGACGATCAAGACGCGTAAGTCGGCCATACGTGTAGCCTCCGTCGTTACATAGTCACTGAGGATCACCGGCCTTGCTCCCTCGCAGAGACAGGCTCCGGCGGGAGTTGATTCAACCCCATCCAATACAGACTCACTTGCCGAATCGCATCGGTGAATTGAGAAAAATCGAGCGGCTTGACGACATAACTATTCACGCCGAGATTGTATGTATCGGTCAGATCGCGTTCTTCTCTGGAAGACGTGAGAACCACAACGGGAATGTTCTTGGTCCGCGGGTCGGATTTACACCGTTGCAAAACTTCATTGCCGTCGACTTTTGGGAGTTTGAGGTCAAGCAGAATCAACCGGGTATTCGAGCAGACCGCCTGCCCGGCATACCTCCCTGTGCTGAAGAGACATTCCAATGCCTCCTCACCGTCACGCACCACGTGAACCTTGTTCGCCAAATCATATTTCCGAAATGCCCGCAATGTGATTTCCACATCTTCGGCACTGTCTTCGATCAACAATATCTCCATCCCATTCCTCACGCGATCGCCTTTCGGAGGGACACAAAGAATGTGGCGCCCTCGTCCACCTTGCCTTCAGCCCAGACCCGCCCATCATGGCGTTGGACAATGCGCTGGACAACGGCCAATCCTACTCCGGTGCCGTCGAAATCCTCTCTCCGATGTAACCGTTGGAACACTCCGAACAATTTGTGCGCATAGGCCATGTTGAACCCAATGCCGTTGTCCTTGACATAGTAGATCACCGACTCCGGGCTCGCGTCATCCGGCATCCATCCAACTTCGATCCTGGTCTCTTTCCGATTCTTGGTGTACTTGAAGGCATTGGTGAGCAAATTCATCCAGACGAGTTTCAGAAACCGACGGTCTCCCTGGCAGGAGGGCAAGTTCCCAACGTTCAGATCAACCTGCCGGCCTTCCTGCATGATCTTCAAATCATCCGCTGCTTCCCGTGCCAAGTCTGCCATCTTGACCAAACGGAAAGTCATGCCTTGACGGCCCAGTTTGGAGAATTCGAGCAGATCGTCGATCAGTTCACCCGCCTGACCAACTGCCTTCCGAATGATGGTGAGGCTGCGACGCCCTTCGTCGTCCAGGCGAGGGCCATGTTCTTCTTCCACGATGCGGCTGAAGGCATCGATGGTGCGCAGCGGAGCCCGCAAGTCGTGCGAGACCGAATAGGAAAATCCTTCCAGCTCCTTGTTGGCTTCGGCCAGCGCCACCGCCTGTTTCTTCAAGGCGTCGTTCACCATCGTCAAGGTGCGATCGCGCTCCCGTAGCGCCTCTTCCACGCGTTTCTGCTCCGTGATATTCCGGGCGATTTTCGAGGCTCCGATGATCCTGCCATGAAGATCGATCAGAGGCGAGACGGTCAGGGAGATGGGGAAAGCGGTTCCATCTTTTCTCACCCGGATCGTTTCGTATTGCTCGATCGATTCGCCTCGTCTGATCCGCTGGAGAATGCCCGTTTCTTCATCCTGTAGATCCGAAGGAATGAGGCGACTCACCGGTTGTCCAATCATTTCGTCCGCCGTATATCCGAACAACCGTTCTGCTGCTCCGTTCCAACTGGTCACGTTACCCTGCAAATTCTTGCTGATGATCGCATCCTCAGAAGACATCACAATCGCCGCCAAATGCACCATGGCGCGCTCCGCCTGCTTGCGGTCGGTAATGTCCACCAGCATATTAATGGCCCCGATGACCACGCCCTGAGCGTTCCGCATCGGTTCGGGATGCGGCAGCACATGGCGTCTTGTGCCGTCGGGCCGTTCGATGACGATCTCTTCGCCCCGAATCGCCCGCCCTTCACGTAATGTGACAGCCATCGGACATTCGTCCAAGGGAATTGGGGTGCCGTCTGGCCGAAAGATCTTCCACGATCCGCACCACAAATCCTTGCCGACTTCCGGGTCACGCCCCCACAAGGTGACGGCTGCCTGGTTGTAGAGCGTAATACGGCCTCGCTCGTCGGTGGTGTACACAGCAGCTGGAAGAGCTTGAATGAGTTCCCGATAACGGGCTTCGCTGAGACGTAACGCCTCTTCGGTTTTGATGCGCTGGGTAATGTCTCGCGCGATGCACGAGATACCGACGACTTTCCCATCCTGGATTTCCGGTGTCCCGCTGATGAATAGATCGCGGCGCTCACCGGTGACGGTGACTAAGGCTGTGTCAATCGCGAAGCCCTGGCGGCGAAAGGCGTCGTGAAATTCCTGCCTCACGGTTTCTCGCTGATCGGGCGCGCAGAGGTCCAAGAAGGGGATGGTCTTGAGCTCCTCGAATGTGCGAGTGATGAGCCGGAGCGCGGCGGGATTGGCCGCCTTGAAGCGTTCGTCGGCGTCAAGGAAAAAGATCGCGTCGAGGCTGCCGTCGAAGAGGGAACGGTATTGTTCGCCGGTCTCGTGCAGGGCGGCACTGGCTATCTGCAGTGCGTGCGTGCGTTCAGTCACGCGCTGCTCAAGCGTGTCATTCAGCTCGCGCAGTTGCTCTTCGACTCGGCGGCGCTCGGTTACTTCGGTAAGCAGGGCACGGCTCTTCCTGTGCAGTTCGGCAAAAACGGCAACCTTCGAGCGAAGGATGGCGGGGTTCACCGGCTTGACGAGGTAGTCCACCGCGCCGGTCCCGTAGCCTTCGAGCACATGCTGGTCTTCGTTGTAGTAGGCGGTCAGGAAGATGATCGGCACGTCGGCGGTCTTCTTCCGCTGCTTGATCATCTGGGCCAGCTCGAAACCGGTCATACCGGGCAACCGGATATCCAGGATGAGAAGGGCGAATTCCTCCATGACGAGCGCGTGCAATGCCTGGTCAGCGGATCCGGCCCGGACCAGCCGGTAATCCGGAGCGTCAAGGACGGTTTCGAGCACGGTAAGATTTTTCGGTTCATCGTCTACGATCAGGATGTTGATGGGGCCCGCGAGACCGGCGGACGCTAGAGCCACGGCAGGGGACCGACGTTGGGAGTGCAGATCTTGCACCTGGGCGTCGGTCGACGGTGAGTTGGTGTCAATGTTCATGATGTGGCCTCTTTATTCCTCGATCTCGTTTACCTGAAAAGCCATACCCGCATCAGTGACAGCAGTTGGTCCGTATTCACCGGCTTGGCGATGTAATCGCTCGCGCCGGCGTTGAGGCACTTCTCGCGATCGCCTTTCATGGCTTTTGCTGTGAGGGCAAGGATCGGGACGGTGCGGAATTCCTGGACTTTTCGAATTTCGCGCATTGTCTCATAGCCATCCATTTCCGGCATCATGATATCCATAAGCACGATGCTCAGGTCTGGCGTGTTCTGAATGAGGTCGATGGCGTTGCGGCCATTGGTTGCGCTGACCACGTCCATCTCCTGGTTTTCGAGTAGCGAGGTTAAGGCGAAGATGTTACGTACGTCGTCATCGACCACGAGGACCTTCCTGCCGCGCAGGATTTCATTGGAGCCGTGAAGCCGATCGAGCATCTTCTGCTTCTCTTCCGGCAAGTCGGTGACGATTCGGTGAAGGAAGAGAGCGGTCTCGTCCAGCAGCCGCTCGGGTGATTGGACGTCTTTGAGGACAATGCTCTTAGCCATCGCTTTGAGCCGCAACTGTTCTTCGTCGGTCAACTCCTTGCCGGTGAAGACGACCACAGGTACGTCCGTCAGGGTCGGTTCTGCGTGCACTTTCTCCAACAGTTCGAATCCGGTCATGTCGGGTAGGCGCAGATCGAGCACGACGCAGTCGAACGACATGCCAAGCATCGCCTCCAGCGCCTCGCCTCCGGTGGCGACGGCCACCACTTCAATGTCTGTATAGCCGAGCAGCTCCACGATGGATTGGCGTTCAATGTCATTGTCTTCGACGATCAGAAGCCGCTTCGTGCGCGGGACAGTGAAGTCTTTGATCCGGTCGAACGCCGCTTTCAGGCCTTCGGTGGTGGGCGCTTTGACGAGGTAGGAAAACGCCCCGTGCGCGAGGCCATGATGGCGTTCTTCTTCCACGGTGATGATTTGGACCGGGATGTGACGCGTAGACGGATCGAGCTTGAGCTGATTGAGCACCGTCCACCCGAGCATATCCGGGAGCGCAATATCGAGCGAGATGGCCACCGGGTGGAACTGCCGGGCGAGGGATAGGCCCAGCGCGCCTTTCGTGGCGACGATGCCCTTGAAGCCCTTGTCGCGGGCTAGACCCAGGAGGACGCGCGCATAATGCGGGTCGTCCTCGATTATAAGCAAAACGGAGTCGCTCTCTTCGATCTGGTTGCGATCGTCCTCGATGTGCTCTTCGCGTGCGACTGGCAGGTGGACAGAGAGCAGCTTGGCCGTCTCGAGTGTGGCGATGCTGGCCGGCGCGCTCCTCTCAGTATCGGGGCCGGAGTAGTGGAGAGGCAGGTAGAGCGTGAAGGTGCTCCCTTGCCCGAAGACGCTCGAAAGCTTGATTTCGCCGCCGAGCAGTACGGCCAGCTCACGACTGATGGCGAGCCCGAGGCCGGTACCGCCGTACTTGCGGGAAGTGCCGGCGTCGGCCTGCTGGAAGGCCTCGAAAATGAGCCGCTGCTTTTCCGGAGCAACTCCGATGCCGGTGTCTTCGACGGCGAAAGAGAGGACATGCGGGGCTGCGTTGAGCACCGGATGATCGGCGCTCCAACCCTGCGTGGAAAAACCGACGCGAACCTCGACTTGGCCGTGAGCGGTGAACTTCACGGCGTTGGAGAGCAGATTCTTGAGGATTTGCTGGAGCCGCTTCGGGTCGGTGTACATGAATCGAGGCAGGTCCTCGGCAAAGTGCACGTGTAAGGGCAGATTCTTGGCTTCCGCCACGTGCCGGAAGTTGCGGTCGATGGTGTCGCGCAGGCCGGCGAAAGAGATTTCTTCGACCTCGACGGTGACGGTCCCGGATTCGATTTTTGAGAGATCCAGGATGTCATTGATGAGGTGCAACAGGTCGGAGCCGGAGGAGTTGATGTTGCGGGAGAACTCAACCTGCTTATCCGAGAGGTTCCCTCCGGTATTTCCAGCGAGCTGTTGACTGAGTATAAGGATGGAATTGAGCGGCGTGCGCAGCTCGTGGGACATGTTCGCGAGAAACTCGGACTTGTATTTCGACGTGAGCGCCAACTCGGCGGCTTTTTCCTCGAGCGCGCGACGAGCCTGCTCGACCTCGGCGTTCTTACGCTCGACCTCGGCGTTTTGCTCGGCAAGGAGCTTGGCCTTCATGCCCAGCTCCTCGTTGGTCTGTTGGAGTTCTGACTGGCGGGACTGAAGTTCGACGGTGAGCTGTTGCGATTGCGTGAGCAGACCCTCGGTTCGCATCGTCGCTTCGATGGTATTGAAGACCGCGCCGATGCTTTGGGTGAGCAGCTCAAGGAATGCGAGTGACCCGGCGCTGAAGCTCTGGAGCGTGGCCAGCTCGATGACTGCCTTGGTCTGTCCCTCGAAGAGTACGGGCAGCACGATGATACTCACCTGCCGCGCCTTGCCGAGACTGGACGAGATTGAGATGAAATCAGGCGGTACATTATTGAGCAGGATGCGCCGTTTTTCCACTGCGCACTGGCCGACGAGGCCTTCGCCGAGGGATATCTGTTCCAAGAGTGGCTCGTCTCCACCGTGTGCATAGCTCGAGAGCAGGTTCAGTGTGGGATCGTCGCCTGTGCCGGTAAGATGGTAGATGGTGCCTTGATGGGCATTGACCAGCGGCGTCAGCTCGGTGAGGAGCATTCGACCCACCGTATTCAGCTCGCGCTGGCCCTGGAGCATGCCGCTGAATTTTGCGAGGTTGGTCTTGAGCCAGTCCTGCTCGCGGTTGCTTTCGGTCGTCTCGCGCAGGTTGGAAATCATCGTATTGATGTTGTCCTTCAGTTCGGCCACCTCGCCACGTGTTTCCACCTGAATGGAGCGTGTGAGATCACCCTTGGTGACGGCCGTGGCGACCTCGGCAATGGCGCGCACCTGCGTGGTGAGATTGGCGGCAAGCAGGTTGACATTGCCGGTAAGATCCTTCCACGTGCCGGCTGCGCCGGGGACGTTGGCCTGGCCGCCGAGCCGTCCGTCGACGCCGACTTCGCGCGCCACGTTCGTGACCTGGTCGGCAAAGGTCGCAAGCGTATCGGTCATATTATTGATGGTATCGGCGAGCGCGGCAACCTCACCTTTGGCCTGCACGGTCAAGCGCTGGCTCAGGTTGCCGTTGGCCACGGCGGTGACCACTTTCACGATGCCGCGGACTTGTTCGGTGAGATTGGAAGCCATGAAGTTGACGTTGTCGGTGAGGTCCTTCCAGGTGCCGCCCACGCCGCTCACCTGCGCCTGGCCTCCGAGTTTCCCCTCGGTGCCGACCTCGCGCGCCACACGCGTCACCTCGCCGGCGAAGGAATTGAGCTGATCGACCATGGTATTGATCGTGTTCTTCAACTCGAGGATTTCGCCTTTCACATCGACGGTGATCTTGCGGTTGAGATCGCCGCGCGCGACGGCGGTGGTGACTTCCGCGATGTTGCGGACCTGCGCGGTGAGGTTCGCGCCCATGGTGTTGACCGAGTCGGTGAGATCTTTCCAGGTCCCCGCGACGCCGGGCACTACTGCCTGAACGCCGAGCCGGCCCTCGGTGCCGACCTCGCGCGCCACGCGGGTGACCTCTGACGCGAAGGAACGGAGCTGCTCGACCATCGTATTGATGGTTTCCTTGAGTTGCAAAATTTCGCCGCGTACATCGACGGTGATCTTGCGGGAAAGATCGCCGTTGGCCACGGCGATGGTCACCTCGGCGATGTTGCGGACCTGGCCGGTGAGGTTATTGGCCATGGAGTTGACGTTATCGGTGAGATCCTTCCAGGTGCCGCCCACGCCTTTGACCAAGGCCTGGCCGCCGAGCTTGCCCTCGGTGCCGACTTCGCGCGCCACGCGGCTGACCTCGCCGGCGAAGGAGTTGAGCTGTTCGACCATCGTGTTGATGGTTTCTTTGAGTTGCAAAATCTCACCGCGCACATCGACGGTGATCTTGCGGGAAAGATCGCCATTGGCTACGGCGGTCGCCACGTCGGCGATGTTGCGGACCTGGCTGGTCAGGTTATTGGCCATGGAGTTGACGTTATCGGTGAGATCCTTCCAAGTGCCGGCCACGCCGGGCACTTGCGCCTGGCCGCCGAGCTTGCCCTCGGTGCCGACCTCGCGCGCCACGCGCGTGACCTCGGAAGCGAAGCCGTTGAGTTGATCAACCATCGTATTGATGGTGTTCTTCAACTCGAGGATTTCGCCCTTCACCTCGACGGTGATCTTGCGGCTCAAGTCACCGCGTGCCACAGCGGTGGTCACGTCGGCGATATTGCGGACCTGGCCGGTGAGGTTGTTGGCCATGGAGTTGACGTTATCGGTGAGATCCTTCCAGGTGCCGGCCACGCCGGGCACTTGCGCCTGGCCGCCGAGCTTGCCTTCGGTGCCGACCTCGCGCGCCACGCGGCTGACCTCGCCGGCGAAGGCGTTGAGCTGGTCCACCATCGTGTTGAGCGTGTTTTTCAAGGTGAGGATTTCGCCTTTCACCTCGACGGTGATCTTCGAAGAGAGATCGCCCTTGGCGATGGCTGTGGCCACGTCGGCGATGTTGCGGACCTGGCCGGTGAGGTTATTGGCCATGGAGTTGACGTTATCGGTGAGATCCTTCCAGGTGCCGGCTACGCCGGGCACTTGCGCCTGGCCGCCGAGCTTGCCGTCGGTGCCGACTTCGCGCGCCACGCGGCTGACCTCACCGGCGAATGAACGAAGCTGATCCACCATTGTGTTGATGGTTTCCTTCAACTCGAGAATTTCACCACGTACATCGACGGTGATCTTGCGGCTCAAGTCACCGCGTGCCACAGCGGTGGTTACGTCGGCGATGTTGCGGACCTGGCCGGTGAGGTTGTTGGCCATGGAGTTGACGTTATCGGTGAGATCCTTCCAGGTGCCGGCCACGCCGGGCACTTGCGCCTGGCCGCCGAGCTTGCCGTCGGTGCCGACCTCGCGCGCCACGCGGCTGACCTCGCCGGCGAAGGCGTTGAGCTGGTCCACCATCGTGTTGAGCGTGTTTTTCAAGGTGAGGATTTCGCCCTTCACCTCGACGGTAATTTTCGAGGAGAGATCGCCCTTGGCGATGGCCGTGGCCACGTCGGCGATGTTGCGGACCTGGCCGGTGAGATTGGAGGCCATGAAGTTGACATTGTCGGTGAGGTCCTTCCAGGTACCGCCCACGCCGCCCACTTGGGCTTGGCCGCCGAGTTTTCCCTCGGTGCCGACCTCGCGCGCCACACGCGTGACCTCGGAAGCAAAGGCGTTGAGCTGGTCCACCATCGTATTAATGGTGTTCTTTAACTCAAGGATTTCGCCCTTCACCTCGACGGTAATTTTCGAGGAGAGATCGCCCTTGGCGATGGCCGTGGCCACGTCGGCGATGTTGCGGACCTGGCCGGTGAGGTTATTGGCCATGGAGTTGACGTTATCGGTGAGATCTTTCCAGGTACCGGCCACGCCAGGCACTTGGGCCTGGCCGCCGAGCTTGCCCTCGGTGCCGACCTCGCGTGCCACACGCGTGACCTCGGAGGCAAAGGAACGGAGCTGCTCGACCATCGTGTTGATAGTTTCTTTCAGCTCAAGAATCTCGCCTTTCACATCGACAGTGATCTTCCGCGAAAGATCGCCGCGTGCCACTGCAGTAGTTACCGTCGCGATGTTGCGCACCTGCGCGGTGAGATTGGTTGCCATGGCATTGACCGAGTCTGTGAGATCCTTCCAGGTGCCGGCCACCCCGGGCACCACCGCCTGCCCGCCGAGACGACCGTCGGTGCCGACCTCGCGCGCCACGCGCGTCACCTCCGACGCGAAGGAGCGGAGCTGATCCACCATCGTGTTGATGGCCTCCTTGAGCTGCAAAATCTCACCGCGCACATCGACGGTAATCTTCTTGGACAAATCGCCATTCGCCACTGCGATGGTCACGTCGGCGATGTTGCGCACCTGGGCGGTCAGGTTGCCTGCCATCTGGTTTACCGAGTCGGTGAGTTCCTTCCACACTCCGGACACACCCTTGACCCGCGCCTGGCCGCCGAGCTTGCCCTCGGTGCCGACTTCGCGCGCCACACGGGTGACTTCAGACGTGAAGACCGAAAGCTGATCGATCATGGTATTCACAAGCTTCGCTGAGCGCAGGAACTCACCCTTCAGCAAGCGCCCGTCCACCTCCAGTTCCATCGACCGATCGAGGTCGCCCTTGGCCACTGCGCCGATGGTTCGCGCGATTTCTGTCGTGGGCCGCACGAGATCGTCAATGAGTGTATTGATGGAATCCACCTCCGTCGCCCATGCGCCGACCGCTCCCGGCAGCGACATGCGTTCCCTCAGCCGTCCCTCCTTGCCCACTGTCGCGCTCAACCGCGTGACCTCCTTCAGAATGTGCTCCTTTTGCGCGATCGTCTGATTGAATGCCTCCGCAATCTGCGCATCCATCCCTGTCCAACCCGCAGGTAACCGCACCGAGAAATCCCCATCGCGAAACGCGACAATCGTTGCGAGAATCAGCCGCGAATGAGCCTCGGAGGAATCCTTCGACAGAATGTGCCTCGTTTTCTGCCTGCCGGGCTTACCATTGCCCAGTACGGCCTCGGACGGCTGCTTCTTGCGGGATGGGAGAATCGATGTTTCGTTCATATTGTTCCTCGTTTCAGGAGGAGAGTTGAAGAAGATGTCTGATGGCGAAGCATGGGCGAAAACGCCACACCCGTGATCAATCCAGTGCGTGCGAGCGCGACGAAGGTACGGGAGATAGCGGGTTTAAGTGAGAAGCTGGACACATACCGGAGAGGCAAAGCATACCCGATCCACTGAGCGATCCTGAGGGAGGGTAGGAGAGCGAGGGTAAAAATACTGAGAAGGTCAGCCAGGGATGGCTGTAACGAATTCACCTCATTCGATTTCACAGAAGGACGGTCGGCCTTTCCCACGATCATCCCCTCTCTGATGGTTATGAATGAACGCTACGATCTACCCGTCATATGTCCGCATGAGATCCAGGTAACATGCTCGGCGGCCAACACCCTAGGTGGGCAGCGCGCGGTGAGTATATGTGTACAATAGCCGTCCTCCCCCTAGGAGAATCCCTAGTTAAACGAAGATTATATCGATACTTAAATCTGCAGCTCACACCTTTTCCATCAACCGCGGTCTCTTAGCGTTGTAAAGCATTGGAATGTTAGATGACTTGCATTGGGTGTGGCGTCACCTCTTCAGATTGCTGATGATTATCTGGCCAGCCTACTGTAGCAGTCTCAGCGATTGCGCCTCAAGGGGAGTACCGGGATAGGGAATGGGCGACGACCCTTCCGCCACTATCCCTACGCCTTCTTTGGCGATGAACTCCAAGAACTCAGCACTTCCCTAGTGATCTAGCAGGGATCATCGATGTCCCTCAGCTATGATCTTTCGACCTTCTCTGGTTCCATGTCCTCGGTTGTGTCGGTCTCCGATCCTCGCTCCCAGGCATACCGTCACGACCGACTCTTCCCATGTACAGACCCAAGAGCGCCAGGGCAATTGACTGGTCAAACTAGGGAGGTAGCCAGGGCGACAGCTCGGCTCACGATAGTAGTATGCGCATGTGCAGTGTAGGCGCAAGCAATTCATTATCAACGAAACCACCGAGAGGAGGGTCCCATGAACACGATGCTATCTAAGACAGCGGGGGCGCCCACGAGGCTGTATACTCAGCTGAGCTGCACGCGTTGCAGCGGGTGCCTGGAGCATGAAATGTGTATCGATCTTGAGAGTGACACGGGGTATTGCACCTTTTGGGCGCTCCGTTGCCTTCAGTGCGGCGACATCGTGGACGAGACGATTCTCCGAAACCGTGCCCTATTTCATTCCGAAGCCACGTTGGTCACCGCGGCATGATCGATTAGCTACCTGATCATCTGCGAATCGCACGAGCTTATGTGGTTCGGACGCTCGCGTGCGCATGTCACAATGTTCTACTGTTGAAAGGAGTCTCTGTCATGGCCCACGACTTATTGCTATCGGCGGGATCTCACACTGCGATATTGAGACCACTTGGAGGGATAGTAGGGGAATCCACACGAGGGACACCATTCAACCCCGCGACCTTTCTCACGCAAGCCGGCGACGGCAGAACGACGCTGCGATGCCAGAGAGATCAGATTCTTTTTGCGCAAGGGGGTGAGGCCAATGCCGTGTTCTATCTCGTGGAGGGCTGGGTCAAGCTTACGGTTGTGTCCACCGAAGGCAAAGAAGCCATTGTCGCAATGCTGGGGAACGGAGATTTTTTCGGTGAAGCCTGTCTCGCCGAGCCGCGCATATGTATGGCGACGGCTACTGTTGTGGATGCCTCCACGGTCGTACGCATCGACAGGGCCACCATGATCCGCGTCCTCCACAAGGAGCCGACGTTCTCCGAGCTGTTTCTGTCTCATCTCGTGACCCGTACCGTACGCACCCAAGAGGACTTGGTCGATCAACTCGTTAATTCTGCCGAGAAACGGCTGGCGCGAACGCTGTTGTTGTTGGCCCACTTTGAGAGAGAAGATGCCCCAGTACAGATCATTCCCAAGATCAGTCAGGGAACGCTGGCCGGAATGGTCGGGACGACGCGGTCACGCGTGAGTTTCTTTATGAATCGGTTCAAAAAACGCGGGTTCATTAAATACAACAAATACAACGCGAGTCTGCATGTGCACCGATCCCTCCTCGATGTTGTTTTAACCTCCTAGCCCATACCATCCCTGATGGCCCAGGCCGAGTCGGATGAGGCCAGAAGACTCGATGCGGTTTCGAGAGCGCCTCTCGTAGCATGACGGTCACTATGCTTGCGGGGAGGTAATCTTCTCTGCACTGATCAGAACTGACCGGGCTCACATTATTTGGAAGAGAGCCTCTTGCCTTCAGACCGTGAGGGCAACCGAGGACTCACGAGGTCGATGCGCAGGATCAAATCGAAGGAGGCAATGCCCTCCATGAGGAACCGCAGGGTATCAAGCGGTGGGGCACAACCGCCGTAGGACCTTCAGCTCATATGAAGCGATACCGTCAGGATTGAGGTCTTAGGAGCGCGACATTCCTGACCATCCTACGAGGGATCGGCCGTTTCGCCGCAGGAGGGTGAAGGCGATTGAAACGAACCACGGAGTCTTCGATATATCCACAATTGATGCATCGTGCTGCTGGGGACATGCCGCCTGCTTCCTCTCTCAGATCACTGAAGCGTTCATACACTAGCAGTCCGCGGCAGCGATGACAAAGCATGGTTCCTCTTTCCATTTTTTATCGCTCATTCTTGAAGTTCACTTGGGTGCATCACAGCCAAGTCAGGCGACAGGCTGCTCCCTCCATCGACAATCCCGCCCTGATTTTCTCCCATATTTCGTACTCGACCTTGAACTGGGTGCAAGTTGGGCACGAATGTGGCCCCAGGTTTTTCGAGGGGTAGCACACCGCCAGATCCGATGAGCCTTCACAGCAGAAGACCAGATCCATTCTTATGAGGGGGAGGTCTGGGGACAAGCGAGCCACTCGGCAGGTCATAATGGCACCTCCTTTTCCCAACCACGTTGGGAACCCTATCTCCCGCGTCATTCTACCGATCGGCAAGAAGGGAACGCGGGCATTGCACAAGCCTGTCTCACTCGGACTCAAAATTGCACAATCTCAACCAACCACATCACCAGAGCGAGAGTGACGGGAAGCCCAAATAACCAGAGAACTATCGGCATGGCGCCCCCCTCGTACAAGATAGTGTTTTCTCAGCCCACGTCTGATCCGAAGGATCGCATGGGTCAGCCATCCCCACCACTGGGATTTACCCGAGTCATTGGGGACTCCGGCACGACCGCCTCGCAGGTTCTTCACTATCAACCCCTAGAACGCCACCGCGGCCAACGTGGGTTTGCGAATGTTGTCTCATTCCACTCGTTGACTCTCACCTCGGAGGTCTTGCCTCATACTGGTCAGCATGCCCAGCATGCTTTCCGTCGTCCGCCGGTCAGGAGCGAAGAGGAGAGGATAGTTGCTCTGGGTGTGCGTCCTAAACTTGTCCTGTTCCCCGGGAGGAACCTTCATCAACACGGCTAACGATGTGAGATATTCTCCATTCCCACGTGCAATGTCCTGCTCCAGATTCTCAAACGCGACTGCAGTAAACAGCCGGGCCTTTTGGCTGTCGGTTATGACGCCGTCACCATTGATCCATTCCTCCGGGCTGGTGCTCGAGGTGAATTTGGCGAACGTATCGACCGTGGCTTTTGTTGTGTTACAGGCAGAAACAACGAACCCGATGCGAAAGTAACCCGAGTTGCGATTCGGAATTCTATCCATACTCTTAGGACAGAGGCCTTCGAGAAACGTGGTCGCCCGTCAGCGAGTCGAAGAAAAACTGTACGTAAAGACGAAAGGGAGAACTTGCCAGAGTTGTGAAGATGTGGCACTCCACAAAGTGGGCGGCGGAGAGGCCGAGAGCAATGTCATTTCTTGATTAGGGGGCTTACCTTGCGCATGTGCTTCTTTTTTGCTGGGTTGAGGGTCTTCTCACAAGCGAGATGTAGTGGGACTACGCTGAGAAGGGATTTTACGTTGAAGGTGCTCGGACCTGTCGCGCAGGCTCTCGCATTAGGGGAAGAATCTACTTTGTTGTCTAGAATGTTACATTTCGTTCGATCGACTCCCTTTGAACTGGGGTAATCCATAGGTTGTGAGATCTGGCGATGTGATAACATCTGGACGCTGGGACGGTGCCATGCTGGTGGTCGTTGGACGTCTCGGACGCAGCGACATAGATTGATCTCCGGAGCAGATATGTATCAACCGCGAGTGTTCATTGCCGACGATCATTCCTTAGTGTTGGAAGGGTTCCGACAGTTACTCGCCAACGACACAGTGATTGTCGGGACAGCCCATAACGGGACGGAACTTCTGGAGAAGGCTCAAAGGGCGGCTCCGGACGTTGTGCTATTGGATGTCTCATTGCCCGACATGAACGGGTTTGATCTCATCCAATTGCTCAAAGGGAAACTCCCCCGTGTAAAAATTATTCTCGTGACGATGCTCAGCGAACCCTTCTATGTCAGCGAAGGGTTCAAGAAGGGGGCAAATGGGTATGTGCTCAAACAATCCGCTTCGACCGAGCTCATGACCGCCATCCGTACCGTGATGAGTGATCGCCGGTACGTCTCTGCCGAAGTCGCGGCGGACGTGCGAGAATCGATCGAGCATCCGTGGATCCGTCCCGAAGGATACAACATCCAATTGACGCCGCGGCAGCAGGAGGTCTTGCGGATGTTTGCCAATGGTCTTTCGGCGAAGACCATTGCCACAGCGATGGGCATCTCTGTGAAGACAGTCGAGTTTCACAAGGCGGGACTCGTGAAAAAACTGGGTCTGAAGACCGCTTCCGATCTCACCAAATTTGCATTGGCACAGGGGCTGACCAAGCTCTAATGCTCCATCCGATCCTGGTCACTGGACTTTCGGAGAAAGCAATTCGGCTAACTTGGGGCCTGAGGCGTCTCAGGTGGGGCGATGAGTCCAAGGGAGATGGCTTGTTTCGTCAGTTCGGCGGTGGTACGGACACCGAGTTCCTTCGAGATTCTGGCCTTGTGGAACTCGATAGTTTTCACCGTCACGTTGATCGCGGACGCGATTTCCTTATTGGACTTGCCTTCTGCCACCAGTTGCAAGACCTCCCTCTGTCGTAGACTAAGCGTGACGGTCGGGGTGGGTATCGGTCGCCTCTGAGAATCTGTCGACGATTCCAAGGCCTGATCGACCAGACCCTGCGCGATCACCGGCGAAATGTACGTGGATCCCTTCAGCACTTCCTTCACAGCAAACAAGAGCTCATCAGCGACTGAGGTTTTGAGCAAGTATCCTTCGACTCCGACACGAAAGGCTTCGTTCACAAAATGCTGTTCCGAATGCATCGTCAGAATGATGATCTTGACTTCGGGACAGGACTTTTTCACATGGCGGCAGGCATCCAGTCCATTCAACTGAGGGAGAGAAATATCAACTAAGGCAAGGGCGGGGCGAAACTTTTCAACTGATTCGATGAAGCCGCGTCCGTCTGTGGGGGTCGCGACTACAGTGTATTCCTTCTCCAAGATCTTGACGACACCTTCGGCGACAAGTCGATGGTCATCAGCCACGATCACTTGTGGTTTCATGGTGCTCGACTCCTTTTCCCCAGACAATGTCTGATTGAGATAGTACGTCGTGAAACCGGTGACAGTGCGCACATCGCGCATATCTAGGGATTTACTATACAAATATATCGACACGTCTGTCACCACCCAAACACAAGGGCCGTTCCAAATCGATGACCCAGTTCAACTGATGGTTCCGGTTGGCTTTCAAACCGGCACGATAGAAGGCCTCACGCTGGGCTACACGGTTAGTAAGACCTCGGAGAACCGCGAAATCATCGTCCCGAACAGTGTGATGGCGAGCCAAGCTATTATAAAGTCAGCAGTGTGAGTCAGGTCCGAGAAGAAATGATTCTGCACAAAAGAATACCAGAGGGCCTCTGGTTGGCGTGTCAAGTCCAACATAATCGCCTCTGTTACCACATTGCTACCACTCTGAAAACTGAAGGCACCATCGAGCCGTCCACTGCGCCTGGCGCTTTCTTTTTCAGTCAGGGTCCATCGGTGGACACCGTCCAATCAATCGTCGCGTGGTCGAGCTGATCCTGTACGTATATTGTTGAACAATCTGTCCAGACGTAGACAACCTGTCGCCGTGGAAAGATCTAAACAAACAGGACCTTAGCCTCGTTCCCTTGAATCCTAGGACGGGCTGCGCATTGGCCACGCAACCGCTCCGTTAGTTTATGGTCCATATCTGTTTGAAAGATAAGCCCCAACTGTCATATGAGCAAATGGCATTTCCTTTGCTCGTGAGATAGGTAAGAACGGGACGAAGTTGATCGATCGAGACTGACTGATGAGGGAGACTGGTCATGAAACACGCACCGATTCTTGCTAGCGGCAGTGGTTCTTAGCCTCGGCATGGTTCCGGTCTGGGTATGGAATGGCGTCCCAGTTTGAGCCGGATCCATCTACGGAGCGGGCGACAAACTAAGATGAATTCTGGGTCGGATCAGATCGTGGAAGGCTCGCAAGTTACTCTTCAATATGTTGCGAGCGCTCCCGGCTCGACCGAGATCGACTACGGCAACGTCACTGAGTTTATTCAGGGTCAGCACGAGATTTTTCCAGCATTGGAGCGAGAAGTAGTTGGAATGAAACCCGGGGAGGAAAAGAAAGTAGAGCTGAGGCCAGGGGAGGGCTTTGGCCCTCATGATGACAGGAAAAAGCTGAATATCCCCAAAACGTTGTTGCCGTTTGGGGCGAAACCAGGAGACGCCTTGCGGAATGATGCGGGCGAACTTGCCACTGTGACGGAAGTAGGGAGCACCATGGCTGTGTTGGATTATAACCATCCGCTCGCCGGGAAGAGGCTCGTCGTGAAACTGAAGATTCTTAAAGTTGAAAATCCATGATCATGTGTCTCGTTCTAATCTGGCATTCCTGAGAACCGTAGTGGAGTGCTGAAGTTGCCTACGTGGATGACATATAAGAATCATCAGATTAAGGCCTGTTCGCAACATCTCGAAGCTGACCGATGGGTACCTATGGCGTTAGCATGGTTGCTGGCGGGCAGCCCAGAATTACTTCAACACATATATGGTGAATTGAGCGAAACCTGCACCACCGAATATAAGGCGAATGTCTTCGCCCTCGAAAAGGCCAAGAACTGGATAGATCAACAATCCATAGGTTGAAAGTGGCTCTACCTGGCTACAGATTAAAGAGATACTTGAGGTGATTCCGCGAATTTTCCCTACGCCGGATCTCTAGGTACGAGCCTATGCTTCCGCTTCCACCGAAGATAGGCCATCTGTATGACTTGGAAATGGTTTTCAATGAACAGTAATTCCATATCAGTGAAGGACCTGTCCTGATCCATCACGTCGCGCAAGGCCACAACGCTTTTCCCAAATTCTCTGAGAGTATTGGCCATTTCGGTTTGATCCTTCGCGTCAGCCACCACCCGCGCTATCTGAGAGGGCATGAATTCACCAGCCATTGTGACTCCTACGGCCATTATGGATAACCAGAGACCGGGTAGAACTGTACCGCATGGGACGCGGAGACACTACATGACCTAGCCGGTACTCATTCTATCCATAACCTGTGTATAACAGTTTGGACAGTATGTATGAGTGAGAACGCAATCGTCCGGCATCGCACCATGTATTTTTCGATACGTTCGCCGCGTAACCCAACGCTCATGATCGAGGGAATGTCTGGTCTCGTCTCGAACGAGTCCGCACATACAACAGACGGCGAGCAGCGACGGCTTTTTTCTCGAAGCGGACGGCGCCTCATGAATTATTTGAGCGAACATGGTTTCTCCAACCATTCTCCACCTCCTTCTATAATTTTTTACAGGGCGAGCCAAGAACGGCAACAAGTCGAGATGCCAACCCTCATGATCAAGCATCCTGTTCCTGCCTAGCCGGTTAGGGTACTGGGAAATCCCCTAGCTCTCAGAGTTGCAGAGAGCAGTTGGGGTCAGATGATGACGCCGGAGTCCTCTGCTTCGGCCATCCCTGACAACCCTCGTCCATGTTTTACTTGCCAGAAGATGGGGAGTCGCCCACGTCGTGTTCGCTCACCGGACCACTGCTTAAACGATCACGCTTTTCGGCATTTCGAGGTTCCGACTTTCTGAGCATCTGCGGCGGATCTTCCACCACTTTCGTAACGTCCGGCGAGAGATCGGTTTGCGCGAGCTCGGGCCGCAGCTGCTCCCTCGTCACGTTGAGCGCGACGTTGCCCTCTTCCTTGTCGACTTTGAAATTACTCCACGGGAATGCTTTGTAATGATCGGTGTCACCGATCGAGATCATGGCATATTCGATCTTCTGAGTTTAAGAATCCTTAATCAGTCGCGTTAATCTCCCGGGCTCTTCTCCTTGCTGAAGTGCGTGGTGGCGGACTTGTCGTTGGACAAAGTCAGGCTGCAGGACGTCCTCACAAAACAAGTCTACGGCCCTCGCGGACGCGGAGTGTGGGGACGTCTCTGTGCCCCGCGTATGCGGTGCGTGAGCGGCGCGCCTGCCGAACCGTCCGCGGTGCGAGGGCCCCCTACGACTATCGGAGTCAGCGTGATCCCCGCCCCGCACTCCGGCCGCGGCGCAGGGAGCTGACCCAGACGCGGGTCCGGTACGGGTATCGAAACATTCGGGGGCGCCTCAATCGGGACGGGGGGCTGTGGGCAAGAAGCTCGGGTCTCGTCTCTCCCGAGAAGAAGGCCTGAGGCTGCGTCGCCGGAGCCCCCGGCGGCGAAAATCGGTGGTGCCCCGAGTGCACCGGCCGACGGTAACGAGACCGCAGGACGCGTGGCTACGAGACGGTGTGGCGGATCCACTGGTCGAGGGGCGCCGATTTCGCGCCCGCACCGGCAGCGCTGTGTATACGCGCGAGGGTGTGGCCATTGAGGTGGGCCAGCGTCTTCGCGGCGCGCACGTCGTGGCGGTGTTGACTCGGCGCAACATCCATCGAGGCACGCCGAGGAGGCGCTTCTGTGACAACGGGAGTGAGTTCAGGAGTCAGCGAATGGACCGCTGGGCCTCTCACAACACGGTCTCCATCGACTGCTCTAGACCAGGCACGCCGACGGACCATGCGCATGTGGAATCGTGCCATGCGACGTTGCGACGGGAGGGCCTGCATGCACACGGGTTCGAGTCACTGCGGGAGGCTCACGACCGGATCGAGGCCTGGCGGCGTGAGGAGAACGGGAGTCGGCCTCACCAGGCGCTCCAGGCTCGCACACCCGAGGAATTCGCTAGGGCCCACGCGGAGCATCAGCGCTGTGAGCCCCGCATCACGGCGGGAAACGCTCCCTAGCAATGGTACAAAATTATGGAGCCGACCACCGGTCGAAATCTTGACTCCAGATCCGGCCTGTTTATAGGGGGCAGCAACTGTCTTGGTTGTCAAGCACACTGAACCAGTTCTGTGCGCCATGGGGTCCGATGTTTCAGCATCGCATTCAGAATGATCAGCAGCTTCCGCATACAAGCGGTCAGTCCCACCTTCTTCGTCTTGCCCGCGGCGCGCAGGCGTTGGTAGAACGCACGTATGACAGGATTGAAGCGCGCCGCCACGAGCGCGGCCATATAGAGCACGGCCCGGATCTGCGCCCGGCCGCCCCAGACCGTGCGCTTCCCGCGCAATGTCCCGCTGTCACGATTCAGTGGGGCCACCCCCACCAGCGCGGCAATCTGTTTGCCGGGCAACGTGCCAAGTTCCGGCAGCGTCGCCAGCAACGTCGTCGTCACCACGGGCCCCACCCCGGGTGCGCTCCGCAAGAGCGCCTCCTTCTCACGCCACACGGGACTCTCCCGAATCGCCTGGGCCAAGCCGCGGTCCGTGTGGCTCAATTCCCGCTCGAGCCAGGCAATGTGGGTGCGCAGGCTCTTGCGTACCGGCTTGCCAGCCATCCCCAGGCGGTTCTTCTCCGCCGTCAGCATCTCGACGAGTTGCCGGCGACGCGTCAGGATCGCCGCCAGTGCCTGGGTCTGCTCATCCGGCAGGGGTCGCGGCTCCGGTCGCATGACCTCGGCGAAGTGCGCCAACGTCTGGGCGTCCAACGCATCGGTTTTGGCGAGCCGCCCGGTGGCTTTGGCGAAGTCGCGCACCTGTCGCGGATTGACCACGACGACCGGCACCCCGGCGGCGGCCAATACCGCCGTGAGCGGACTCTCCACCCCGCCGGTGGCTTCCAACACCACCAGCGTGGGGTGCACGGCGTTCAGACGTTCGAGCACCTGAGCAAATCCGGCCTCGTTGTTGGGAGCGGAGAACTGCCCCTCCGGTCGGAGGGCGAGGTCCAACTGCGCCTTGGAGATATCAATACCGACAAAGACCTGAGTACTCGTCATCACGTCCTCCTTGGTGGCCCGGCCTTGCATGATACGGGCTCAATGGCCCACGCAACTGTTCGGGCTCGTTCCGTAGAAGGGCATGACGACCCTCGCTGCCCCACGGTCTTTGAAGACCTCGGTCACGTCGGTCTATCATGCCCGGGTTGATGATAAGCTGTATCCTTGTCGCCTTGGGCGCAAGATACAAGGTCACTGTGGGCAGAATGCGAGGAAAGCAAGTGTGTCCGGAATCGGAGGGAAGACACGCCGAGTTCCACAGGCAGCCAGGACGTCAGATGTCGTTAGGTCGACGACTCTGAGAAGCTGCTGATCTCTCTTGATTAAGACGCTCGGAAGCCAGGCGTGCTATTCGTTCATCCTCCTCACTTCTAGCTATTCGCTGAAAATACGCATTCAACATTAATAGCCCGAGGACAACGGTTCCCCCTAAAAGGACCCACGCCATATCTCCCAATACCCAATCAGCATCCTTAAATATGTTTCCTTCCATCAGAGCAGCTCCTTGTTGAGTGAGTTTTTCGACATACTACCTTTCAGACAACACTTCAAATGGCATGAACGTAAACTCATACGCCATGGTTTTCAAGCACGAAGTCTGCCAAGGCCGCCGTGGGAGGGGAGGAAAAGGAGCCGTTAGCACGAGCGGAAAACGCGCTGTAATACGATCGATGTTTTGTCTGATTTGAGTCCTGCCCGTGACCTGCCCGGGCAAATCTGGTCCAGGGTGAATGTTAGACTGGACCGCAACCAGGGAGGGCAGGATCATGCCCAAAAAACGGTACACGCCCGAAGAGATCATTCAACATCTGCGGACGGTCGAGCTGGAGACCAGCAAAGGGCTAGCGGTGCTTGACGCGTGTCGGAAGCTCAGCATTACCGAGCAAACGTACTACCGGTGGAAGAAAGAATACGGTGGGCTGCGCGTGGATCAAGCGAAGCAGCTGAAGGGACTGGAGCAGGAGAATCTGCGCCTCAAGCGGATTGTCGCCGACCAAGCGCTCGATCTCTCCATCTTGAAAGAGGTCGCCGCGGGAAACTTCTAAACCCGGCCCGCCGGCGCGAAGCCGTGGGGCACGCCGTCACGGTGCTCCAGGTGTCCGAGCGTCGAGCGTGTCGGGCGATCGGCCAGATCCGGTCCTCCTATCGGTACGTGCCGCAGCCTGATCACGATCGAGCGCGGGTGCGCGAGCGGATCATCGCCCTCGCGAAGGAGTATGGGCGGTACGGCTACCGTACGGTGACGGATCTCTTAAGACGCGAGGGCTGGGACGTGGGAAAAGACTCCGTGTATACGATCTGGCGGCACGAAGGCCTCCAAGTGCCGCAAAAGCAGCCGAAGCGAGCCCGACTGTGGCGCGCTGATTGGTCGTGCCTCCGACTCCGGCCCGCGTACCGCCATCACGTCTGGTCGTATGCCTTCGTGGCAGATCGGACGCACGACGGACGGCCCTTTCGGATTCTCAATATTCTTGATGAGTACAACCGTGAGTGTCTGGCCTCGGTGGTAGCCCGCCGGATCCGCTCACAAGACGTGTTGTTGATCCTGGCGGATCTGTTTCTCAGTCGCGGGATCCCGATGCACATCCGATCGAATCATGGGCCGGAGTTCATCGCGAGCAAACTCAGACAATGGCTGAACGCCCTTCAGGCTGCGCCGCTCTATATCGAGCCAGGGTCTCCCTGGGAGAACGGGTATGTCGAGTCATTTAATGGAAAGATGCGGGAGCAGTTTTTGAACGGCGAGCTGTTCTATACACTCAAGGAAGCACAGATCATGACGGAACGTTGGAGGACTCACTACAACATGGTCCGTCCACATAGCAGTCTCGTGGGCCAGCCACCCACTCCCGAAACTATCCAGCTTGCGAGCTGATGACTAACATGGTAAGTGGTACAAAAATTCCCGGCTGGTCAACACCATGACGAAGTTCCAGCGACGGACTACCGCGCACGCATGTCTTGCGCCTTCCTTCGTCCCCCTCCTACAATACGCCACCCGCGAGGTTCGTATGTCGCTCCGATTCACCATCACATTTGTATTGTCGATCATCTTCCTCGCCGTGTCCGCATGGGCCGACTTTCAGGCTGGTATGGATGCCACTACCCGTGGAGACTACGCCACAGCCTTGCGTGAATGGCGACCACTTGCCGAACAGGGAGATGCCCTCGCGCAGTACAACCTCGGAGTGCTGTATCGCAAAGGCCGAGGCGTGCCGCAGGATGATGTCCAAGCACGGCAGTGGTATGCAAAAGCAGCGGCACAGGGACAGGCCAAGGCGCAGTTCAACCTAGGGACGTTGTATTTTAACGGAGAAGGAACTCCGAAAGACTATCAGCAGGCCCTGCGATGGTTCCGTCTGGCCGCAGACCAAGGAGAGGCGCTCGCTCAAACGAAAATTGCCATCATGTACGATGAGGGCCAAGGGGTGCCGCAGGATATTGTCCAGGCATATAAGTGGTACAGCCTGGCGGCAACGAACGGGGATAAGCCGGCGGCCGAACTTCGTAATGCGAGCGCCAAGCAGATGACCCCTGCCCAGATTGCTGAGGCGCAAAAACTGGCGCGGGAGTGGAAGCCGAAAAACCAATGAGCGAGAACCGCCCCCAACGCGACACCCTGTCCCTCGAAGAAGCGACCGTCTCCACCATGTCGGAGATGGCGGCCATTGTGGAAGAGCGCGAACGGAGGGGGCTACCGCTCAAAGGAAAGGGAAAGGTTGTGATGGGTATACTCTCAAGATTCCTGTTGTGGATCGGGGTGAGCGTGCTGCTTGGGGGGACCGTGGGCTGTCATTACTACGAAGAATTTCGTGTCAAGAAGACCACGGCGGATCTCCAAGAAGAACGGGCCGCGTTGCTCCATGACTATCGGCTCTGCCTGGAGAAATATCAGGACGCGCCACCCAAGGCGAAGGAGTTCTGTGCCCCGTATACCCAAGCGCTCAGAGAGATCGAAACCACGCACTAGACAGGCACGTAGATGGAGGGAGCCTACGTCTCCGCACGCATATGCCTAAACAAGCCAGCATCGGCGACACCGCCAATCTGGAGGAAGCGGTCATAGACCGTATCCTGAAATTGATTCATGCCATTGAGCTCACTCCGGCCCAACGCAAAGAATTTTTGCAGCGAGTCGCATTATGATTGGAACAGGGAGAAGGGCTGCATCATTGAGATGGGGCAGCGGGTGGCTGCGGGAGACGATGCACTAACAAGGAGGCGGCATCCCGTCGGGAGCGCCTACGACCTATAAAGGCACACCACACACACAATAAGCCACCGAGTACCATGCTAACCACAACCGCTGAAATGCTAGCAACAATCCAAAACATGAATAATGCGTATAACATGAAGGTTGCCCCTAAAAATATTGTGTTACATGCTGCGTTTTTGTAACGAATGACATGGGACCGCTTTGTCTTTAGAGTCCAGGCATTCAGAACCACGCCCGAGCAGGAAGTTCAGTTCATCATAGGATGAGCGTATCATGAAACGAGTCAGTCTTGTTGTTCTTGCGCTATGTTGGCTCTGCTCCTGGAGCCTCAAGCCTTCCATTCTGGTGGGCCCGTCTCTGGCGATCGCTGCCGGGCAGGCGGACCTCCTCGACATCCACACGGCCACAGCGGATCAACTCAAAGCTCTGCCTGGGATCGGCGAGGCCTACTCAGCAAAGATTATCAAGGGGCGACCATATCAGCGGATGGATGAATTGGTGCAGAAGAAGATTTTTCCGCGAGCGACCTACGAGCAGATCAACTCCAAGATTGTGGCGAGGCAGAAGTAATCCGTGAGAACCCGCAGCCTCATGCTTCTTGTACTTCTGGTCACCCTCTCCGGCTGTATCGTGACGTATCGGGATTTCCCAATTGTGAATCCCCTCCCAAACCCATATGAGCCGGCTGCATCCCCTCGTTGTCATCACACCATTAAGTATCTAGCGCGTCTGGCAGACGGATCGACTTACACTGTAACGGAAGGGGACGTGCTGGTACCGTTGAGGCTGGTTCATGCACTGCAAGCAGCACTTAAAAGTTACGGAGGCTGTAGCAGCAGTTCTCCTGGTGATCATAAATCTAAGGGGGCAGAGACGGAAGTCGTGGTCAGCGCTCTGGAAAAACAAATTCCTAGTGGGTGGAGGGAGTTCTGGCATAAATGGGCATATCGGTCGCTCTTTATTTTCCCCTTTATTGAGCAAATCGGCTGGGAGTTGTCCTATAGCGTCTATGACCGGAATGCGCTCACAAAGACGTACACATACGAAATTTCGGTAAAAGGATTCTACTGGCTATTGGTGCTTCCATTCTCCTGGATTAACTTCTTCACCTATACGCTCGAAGACGCTGTGCGTTCGACAACCGCACAATTTGTCGTGGATGCCCAACGAGATGGGTATTTGTAGTTACCTTGCGACGACCCTGGTCCCGCACAGGGCATCATTCCTGCTGCTGGCAGCCTTGCTCATCCCAACTATTGTCTTCGCCACTGACTTCACTGGAGGAGTCGTCTCCGTGCTCGACGGCGATACTGTCGAAGTCTTGAACGGCCACCATACTGAACGCATCCGCCTCAGTGGAATCGACTGCCCGGAGAAAGGCCAAGCGTTCGGCAAGCGAGCGAAGCAAGCCGCGGCAGCGTTGTTTTATGGAAAAGAAGTCACACTCCAGACGCACGGTCTCGACAAGTACGGGCCCACCATCGGCGAGGTAATCCTGCCCGATGGCACCAACGTCAATCACACGTTGGTCAAGAGGGGTTTTGCTGGTGGTACAGAAGATATGCGCCGAGAGATACGGTACTGGAAGTGCTAGAGAGGGATGCGCGAGGGTCGCAGAAAGGCTTGTGGGCCGATCTGCAGCCGGTACCGCCGTGGGGAGTGGAGGAAGAAGAAGTAGGCGGCTATCTGCACTTGTCAGCGGCTTTCCCCCTCATCCATTTCTCCTCTCAGTAGCCTTGACAGTCCGCTGCGGACGACTTAGCCTTTTGCGCCCGTAGACTCATTCGTGGCGGATGTTCGTCATGGTACGTTAGGCAGCGGGCACTGGCGAACAGAAAGGAGCGGTCAGGTGACAGTAGGCGAACGCATACGGCATGAGGTGCGAGAGATCGCACTCGTAACCCTTTATTTTCTGGGCTGCTTCCTGTTTTTTCTCTTACTCAAGAAGCTCTTTTTGGAGGAATATCACTTGGAGATTACGATTTTCCACACGGCGCTGATCGGTGCGCTGGTGGTCGCCAAGGTCGTTGTCCTGCTTGAGAAGACCTCGTTCGGCAACCAATTCCGCTCTGCGAGTCTCTTTGCCCATGTCCTTTGGCGCTCGCTCTGTTACACCGCCATCGTGTTCGTCGTCACCTTGGCCGAGCGATTGTTCCATTTCTACCGAGAAAACGGTGAACTTTCCAGGGCGCTATCGGAGTTGTGGGCGGGCAGGGATGTAAACCACTTTATTGCTTTTAATCTCTGCGCCGTCTTCTCGTTTCTGATCTACAACTGTTTCTCCGAGATTGATCACCACCTGGGCGAAGGTGGGCTCCGCAAGCTCTTCTTCACACGCTGAAATGCGGCGCGGCGAGGCTTGTGGGCCAATCCCGCGCGGTGTAGATCGGTAGCATGATGGTAGAAGAGCTTGTAACACCTTGAGCTTCTGAGTGTTTTACCCGTTCTCAGGTTAATGAAACCGCAGGTCAGTACAATGAGTCGGGGCATTGAGCAGGACCGATAAGAGCAGATCGCACCCTATGGTCTCCGACACTGTAGGGGGTTTCAAATCTCGCCCCGGCCATGCCATAGGGCATTCGATCTATCCTTGCGGAAATCCCTTGAGGTAAGACCGTATTTCGTCACGCACGGTGCGGAAAGCGGCCATACGCTTCTCTTGAGCCCCATCGACGATGGCTGGATCTGTGAAGCCATGATGCGGGCATTCTGCCGTCGCGAAAAAGACCGGGCAGCTTTCCTTCGCATTGTTGCAGACAGTCAGCACGTAGTCGAAGTGCTGTCCGTTAAACTCTTCGACGTGTTTCGACCGATGCGCGGTGATGTCGATCCCCACTTCTTTCATGACAGCAATCGCTTCAGGTCGCACGATGCCCGGCTTCGTACCGGCGCTCTCCACTTCGAAACGGTCCCCCGCGTCATGCCGCAAGAGACCTTCGGCCATCTGCGATCTGGCCGAATTGCCGGTGCAGAGGATTAATACCCGTCTCTTTTCCATGCTTCTACCCATTTACTGTTGAATGTTCTACCACCCGCTTGCGGGACCAGTGTCGCTAGTCAAGATTCTTGAGTTCCTTTTCGATCAATGCGGCCTTCAGCGGGAAGAATCCGTCTTTGATCACCACAGTTTGCCCTTCTTTGCTATAGATGTATTTGATGAATTCTCCGACGATCGGGTCCAGCGGTTTATTGGGCGCCTTATTCACATAGATGTAGAGGTGCCGCCACAGCGGATACGATCCATCGTACGCGTTTTGTTGGCTGGCCTCTTTAAACGGCATGCCGTCTTTCTCCGCCAGCGGCACGGCGCGCACATTCGATGTCAGGTACCCAATGCCGCTGTAGGCGATGCCCGCCTCATCTTCGCTCACGCTTTGGACCACCGAGGCTGACCCCGGCTGTTCTTTGACTTCGTCCTTTAAATCTCCATTCTTGAGCGCATGTTCCTTGAAAAATCCATAGGTGCCCGAGGCCGAATTCCGTCCATAGATACTGATGGAGCTGTCGCCCAAGCCGTCAGTTAAGCCGGCTTGCTTCCACAACTTAATATTTTCATTGTGGCCCCAGCGGCGACTCTTCGAAAAGATCGCATCGACTTGTGCCATCGTGAGTCCTTGGATCGGATTGTCCTTGTTGACGTAAACGGCAAGCGCGTCAATGGCGATAGGGAACGCGGTGGGTTTATATCTGAACTTTCTTTCGAAGGCATCAATCTCGGTATTTTTCATCGTGCGTGACATCGGCCCGAGTTGCGATGTGCCTTCGATCAATGCGGGAGGGGCCGTGTTGGAACCTTTGCCTTCGATCTGGATTTTGACGTTGGGATATTGTTTCCGAAATCCTTCGGCCCAGAGTGTCATGAGGTTGTTGAGCGTATCCGAGCCGATGCTGTTGACATTGCCGGACACCCCGCTAACCTTGACATAGCCTTTCAAGGTTGGGTCGAGCGTGATTGCGTTATCGGCAAACGCCGGCGGAATACTGGCGAACGAGGCCCACAGTAAAACGAAGCCCCACAGATTGAAACTGGCAAGTATGTTCTTCATAGACACTCCTTTCATCATGCGATGGCCACGAGTATTACGAAGGCGTTGAGTTTAAGAGACGAGTGGCTGTCTGTTCCCCTCGATTGAAGGCTGAGGGAACCATTGCCGGGTGCGGTTGCAGGCTGAGCACACCGACAGCATGACCGGCACTTCGACCAGGACACCGACGACTGTTGCCAGAGCTGCGCCAGACTCAGGGCCGTATAGAGCGATGGCCGTTGCGACCGCCAGCTCGAAGAAATTCGATGCGCCGATCAGCGCACCAGGAGCCGCGACCGCATGCTCGACGTTGAAAAACTTCATGAGGCCATAGGTCAGGCTGGCATTGAAGTAGACCTGCAGCGTGATCGGTACGGCGATGAGGGCCACATGGAAGAACCGCCCAGTGATATTCTCAGCCTGGAACGCGAAGATCAGTGTCAGCGTTGCCAGCAAGGCCGCGATTGTCGCCGATGAGAATTTCGGGAGCAGCGTGTGTTCAAACCACGCCTTGCCGCGTTGATCAACTAGCACCCACCGCAGCAGCGTGCCCACTACGAGCGGTATGACAATGAAGACCAGCACGGAATACAGTAGAACTTGAAACGGCACAGCTAGTGACGAGGCGCCCGCCACAAGGAACTGCACGATGGGGACAAACAGTACCAGCATGACGAGGTCATTGACGGACACCTGCACGAGCGTATAGGCCGCATCCCCTTTCGTGAGATGACTCCAGACGAAGACCATCGCCGTGCAAGGCGCGGCCGCCAGGATAATGCATCCTGCGATGTACTGGTCCGCCTCGGCAGGACTGATGAAACTGGCGAAGATGAATCGAAAGAAGCCATAGGCAAGCAGCGCCATCGAGAAGGGTTTGACGATCCAGTTGACCAGCAATGTCACGAGAAGCCCGGCCGGTCTTCGTCCGACGTTGCGCACTGAGGAGAAATCGACTTTCATCATCATTGGCGTGATCATCAGCCAGATTAGCACCGCAATCGCTACGTTAATCTGGCTGCCTTTCCCGAATTCGAGGCCGCGTAGGCCCTGAATCAGGTCAGGTGCAAACTTGCCGAGCAGGATGCCCACGCCCATGCAAAGCGCCACCCAGACCGACAGGTATCGCTCAAACAACCCCAGTCCGCTGCCTGCCGTTTTCGCAGGCACCCCTATGGTTTCAGCTACCACAGCCATGTTAGCAACACCCCGGCTTGCAGCAGGCGGGTTTGACCGCGCGGACAAACCCGCTGATGAATTTGCCGTCAATCTGTTCGGCGAGCGCGTCGGTATCCAGTCCCTCTCCGACGAGGAAGCTGCGTGCATCCTCCGCGCTGTACGTGCGCGTGACCTCGATATCAATGTTCTCGAAGCCAGCCAGGGCGAGTTTCTTAACATACTCGTGATCAGCAAGTGCGCCGGCGATGCAGCCGACCCAGAGCTCCATGCTTTTCTTGATAAGGGCCGGTACTTCGCCGCGCACCATCACATCCGAGACGGCGAAACGGCCCCCCGGCTTGAGCACCCGGAACGCTTCCTTCAGGACGCGGTCCTTGTCGCCAGACAGATTGATGACGCAGTTCGAAATAATGACATCGACCGAGTTATCCGGCAGCGGAATATGCTCAATCTCGCCCTTGAGGAACTCCACATTGGTCAGGCCGCTTTTGCGCTTGTTCTCTTCGGCAAGCGCGAGCATGTCATCGGTCATGTCGAGACCGTATGCCTTGCCGAGGGGACCCACGCGCTTCGCCGAGAGGAGCACGTCGATACCACCGCCCGAGCCGAGATCCAGAACCGTCTCGCCCGGCTTCAGTTCCGCCAGGGCGGTCGGGTTGCCGCAACCGAGCGAGGCCTGCATCGCCTTCTCCGGCACTTCTCCGGCTTGTGCCGTATCGTACAGATCGGAGGTAATGGGATCGCAGCCCTCCAGAGCGGACGCCCCGCAGCACCCATTGGCCTGCCCGACCGCCACGCGCTGCGCCGCCTGGCCGTATTTCTCGCGTACAATTTCCTTCACATCATTTCCCGTAGTCATGGTCTTGTCCTTTCGTTATTTGCAGCAGACAATCTTCTGCGGCGCGATCGCTTTGTTACGGGTGCAGCATTCGGCATAGAGGAAGCCGAGCAGCTCCTCCAGCGTGTCGGCATTGGCCGAGTACCAGAGATAGGTACCCTCGCGACGCACCTTGACGAGATCCTCGTTCTTGAGCTTTTCAAGGTGGTGTGAGAGGGTCGAGTTCGGGATTTCTAGTTCGCTCCCGATTTCGCCGACGACCATCCCTTCCGGATGGGCGCTTAACAGCAGGCGCACAATCCTGAGGCGCGGCTCGGTTCCCATGGCCGAGAACATATCGGCATAGCGAGTGATCAATTCGGCTTCATCCTGTTTGGGCATATGTGGCACTCCTTCTATACTTCTATAATAATAGAAATATAGAATAAGTCAACCCCTGCCGTTAGAAACACGTTCACTATTTCACCCATGTTTCGGCAACGCTGATATTTGAGAGTTGAACAGGCGGAAGGATAAGTCGAAGTCCTAGAAAATCGAATTCTCGGGTCTTGAATTGGAGAAGGGTTTTCGAACACAGCGCACAGCACGGCTAGGGGGGCGAAAAGGAAATGAAAGATGTTGGTCGCACACAGGATCGTCTGCTACCACTCTGCTACCGGAACAGGACAAGCCATCCCGACCCATCAAGAGGATGGTTCCTCGGATTCTTCAGTTTTCCTTGTGTTAGCTCGTCGTGGGTCGTGTCAGGTTGGTCAGAATCGAGTTTGCAAACCGCAGGTTGGAGGTTCAATTCCTCTCGCCAGCTTTTTGGTCAAGATCTGATCACATTAGCCACACTTGAACCACAGGTTAAGAATGAACCTTGCTACTGCAACGAGTTAGGGCGAGGCTGCGAATATGCAATTCTCTACCACACTATATTCGACACGACAGCCGGCAATGAGCACGGGTAACTTCCAAACCATATTTCAAATACTCGTATTTACTCCAGCGGCCTATTGCGCCTTCTGCGTACAACTCCTACTGACGTCTCCCCGGAAAACGACGGCATTTTGAAACTGGAGTACGATGGCGCTTCGGTGGTCATGCACGAAAGGAGCGGACCCATGAAGCAGTCGAAGTTTTCGGAGGAGCAGATCGTGTACGCCATCCGCCAAGCCGAATCTGACACCCCCGTCGGCGACCTCGGCCGGCAGCTCGAGGTCAGTGCCGACTAACCTGGACTGGCTCGCTTTCCGAGTCTTCTTCCGCAAGCGGCTGGATAAGTGGGCGAGCAGTCCTGAAGTGGACGAGATCCTTCGAAAAGAGCACATCGAGCGTCCAGTCCAACGCCACGAGGACTTTCTTCTCAAATCGGGGCAGTTTCATCAAGTAAATCGTCCGCCACAGCCACCAGGCAATGAAGCCTGAAAAGTTCACGCCGAGAATGTTAGCGACGCCGCTCCGTTTCCCGATTGGGGCCAAGAGCCCGAGCGTCGAGAACAAGAACGGCTTCTTCCGCTCGCCGCGCACCGTTGCCAGGATATTCTGAGCCGCCAGCTTCCCTTCGCGCAGTGCGTGTTGCGCGGTCGGAGGATGGGATTGCCCGGTTTTGCGATCCGGCACGACCGCACAGTCGCCAAGAGCCCAGACGCCAGGCCACTCGGGAACCTCCAGGTACTCGTTGACGAGGATCCGACCACGCGTTTTCGTGCAGGGCAGTGTGTCCAAAAGGGGAGGTGGGGTGGTCCCAGAGGTCCAGACCAGCGTATTGGTCGTGACCGTTGTGCCATCGCTGAGCGTGACCTCGCGATCCGTCACGGCTGTGACTTTACAGTTCGAATGGATTTCGACCTTGTGCTCCGTGAGTTTGCGCTGGGCGTAAGTGCCGAGCTTCTCTCCGAGTTCCGGCAAAATGATCTTCTCCGAATTGACAAGGATGATACGAAGCATGTCCTCCCGAAGATGCGGAAACGACCGCACTGCCTCCCGCAGAAAGTCATTCATGGCGGCGATGGTTTCGACCCCGGCGAACCCTCCACCCGCCACGACGAAATTCAGTAAGGGCGCGCGGAGGGGCGCCGCACATTCAAAGTCCGCCTCTTCCAGATTCGCGATCAGGCGGTTGCGCAGGAAAATCGCATCATCCAGCGATTTCATCGTGAGCGCGCGATCTTCCAAGCCGGGGATGTTGAAGAAGTTCGTGGTCGACCCAAGGGCGAGCACCAGGTGATCGTAGGGCAGCGAATGGCAATGTTCCTCGTGCCCATGCGACAAGCCGACTCGTTTGTGTACGAGATCGATGGATTCGATGTCTCCATGAAAAAACGTCACACGACGCAAGAGCTTGCGGATCGGACTGACGATATTGGTGATATCGAGGTCGCTCGCCGCGACTTCGTGCAGCATCGGGGTAAAGAGGAAAAAGTTGTCGCGGTTGACGAGGGTGACGTCCAAGTCGGCTCCCCGCGCAAGCGCTTGTTCGAACCCCAGCGCAGCATACATGCCGCCGAACCCACCACCCAGAATCAGCACTCGTGGTTTCCCGTTTGACATAAATCCTTTAAATAGGGAGCGTGGCAGGTGGAAAAACTCTCATCAAGAAACAACGGTTTCAACACGGGACGCTATCTATAGAAAGGTATCACAGATAGGACGAATCGTTTTCTCTCATTGATACAGATCAAAGCGAAGTCTTTAAGGGGTCAAAATGTTTGTATGCGCCTCGCATGTATCTATCTAATTTCATTGATGATCTGCGATATATTCAACATGGGGCCATAGAGAACTGATTATGATCAATCAAACGACCTACCTTGCTCGCCCCTATACCTACGTCGATGAAAGTCGCTCATCTTCAGTTGGCCATTCCTATTCGGGGAGCACAATGGTTATCAACATCCCACCCATCACGTCTCCTGCCTTGAAATCCCTCTTTGGGCTTTTCTGGTGCACATTGTGGCAATCGGCGCAGTGTTGAGACGCGGCTTTATCGGCATAGAGTGCTTGGAAGATGCGCGCCTTGCCCTCGGTTGTCATGGCTGTATAGGGACGATCGGGATTCGCGAGGACCTTCATCGTGCACCGGACGCGATCACGCTTCGTGAAACACCGGCCCGCCGTCATCAATCAGAGTCGGGGTTTGTTGGCCGAGGATGGATTGGTGATTGGCCAATCCCCGGGGAAGGTCCGGCCCGCCCTCATCCGGTTTCTGGAGACACGGCGTCGGGATTGAGCACGTTTGCCCGCGAGACCTTCGCCGAGTTGTACGCGCAACTGACGGAACTCGACGCGCGCATCGAGCGGGTGACGCAGCGGGTGGAGCGCGTGTCCCGAGCGCATCCGGTCTGCCAGAAACTGGCGGCGGGGCCGGGGATTGGTCCGCTGACGGCCACGGCGCTGGTGGCGACCGTCGGTCAGCCCCAGGCGTTTCACAACGGTCGGCATCTGGCGGCCTGGTGGGGCTGGTGCCTCGGCAATATTCGAGTGGCGGCAAGGAGCGCTTCGGCGGGATTTCGAAACGCGGCAGTCGGTCTGTACGGACGTTGCTGATTCATGGGGCGCGCGCTGTCGTGCAACGAGCCGCGCGGAGGACCGATACGCAGGGACAGTGGCTGTGCACGCTCATGCGCCGCAAAGGCACCAATGTCGCTGCCGTGGCCTGAGCCAACAACAATGCCCGAGTGATCTGGGCCTTGTTGGCCCATGATGAAGCGTATCGACCACCCGCCTAGGGGCAGGACGGGTCGCGACGGTCTTTAGGAGGAGAGGAGACGCGAGCCGCATCACATCAGGAGGATTCACACCACGGAGTGCAGCGCGGACGATCCGTGATGACACCAGAGGGACACCCAGCGCGTTCAGACCCTGGACACATTGTCGGCCCACACCAGGCCGTGGTGCTCATGAGGAGAACGCGCGCGTAATTCATCAAGGCCCGGACACAGCTGTGGTCCACCGAGAGGCCGGATATATAGACGCAACCCTGTTTTTATCTGGTGCATCGCGTGACACGCCGTCGTGGCCGCGAAGGCTGGGTCCATATATCATTTTGTGCTAAAACTTTCCGTAAAGGCCAAGACGCATCGGAATCAATGGAGACAGTGAAAACCACAGAGCCTGATACAAAGAGAAAAACGGGGAAACCAGTTGAAACACCGAGCCTTTTTAAAAACGCCTTACTCACCTTCATAAACCGCAGGTCGTCCGTTCAATTCTGATCGCCGGCTCCATTGCGTTCCAACAAACCGCAGGCCATCACAAGGGGCTCCCCTCTGCGACCCCCGTAGCCCACCTCAGGGGCTCCCTTCCTGCACGGTCACGCTAGCCCGCCCGATCTCGGTCGTGGTGCCTTCCAGATAAAACACGAACTCCACCGTATGCGACCCAGTGCCGAACCGCGCCGTCGTGGCCGTCGTGCCGTTGTCGTCAGGGAAGCCATAGGGCACGTAGTGTTCGATATGATGCCCGACCCCATCCAAGGCTATGCTTGCCATGACATTCCGTGGGTCGCTCGTGAAACCTTCCACACCCCACGGACCTGTGGCCGGATTGCCCACGACCTTCAGACTCACCGTCCCCACAGGGGGCGGAGGCGGGGGAGGAGACCCGGCGGTAATGATGCTCGCGAGATTGCTCATGGCTGACTCATTATTAGAAAAATCATATGCTGTAATGAAGTAGTACTGAGTTACGGCCGGCGTTCCGATATTGAAACTTGTCCCCGTTCCCAATGTGACGAGAAGAGACGCATTACCAGACGATTGGGTGCAGGGTAGCAGAGTGCATTGATAGACGCGATATCCTGCCAGGTCCGATTCACTGTTGGCCTGCCACGTCAACGTGGGAGGCCACGGACCGGTGGCCGGATTGCCCACGACCGTCAGACCTACCGGCTTCACAGGGGGCGAAGGCGGAGGAGGAGACCCGGCGGTAACGATGCTCGCGAGGTTGCTCATGGCTGACTCATTATTAGAAAAATCATATGCTGTAATGAAGTAGTACTGAGTTACGGCCGGCGTTCCGATATTGAAACTTGTCCCCGTTCCCAATGTGACGAGAAGAGACGCATTACCAGACGATTGGGTGCAGGGTAGCAGAGTGCATTGATAGACGCGATATCCTGCCAGGTCCGATTCACTGTTGGCCTGCCACGTCAACGTGGGAGGCCACGGACCGGTGGCCGGATTGCCCACGACCGTCAGACCTACCGGCTTCACAGGGGGCGAAGGCGGAGGAGGAGACCCGGCGGTAACGATGCTCGCGAGGTTGCTCATGGCTGACTCATTATTAGAAAAATCATATGCTGTAATGAAGTAGTACTGAGTTGCGGCCGGCGTCCCGATATTGAAACTTATCCCCGTTCCCAATGTGACGAGAAGAGACGCATTACCAGACGATTGGGTGCAGGGTAGCAGAGTGCATTGATAGACGCGATATCCTGCCAGGTCCGGCTCACTGTTGGCCTGCCACATCAACGTGGCACCCCACGCAGTACTCGACCACAACACAAGCACACCAAGGAGGACTCTCAGCCAATTCATACAGCTACTCTTTTAGATTTTTCCTGGGCAATCCTGTTCCGCAGAAGCTATTTCTCACAGGCAAAAGATCGAGTTGTCGACTGACAGATGATCCGAGAAGAGCTTGGGAGAATGAAACCGTTCACATTGAGAGTGTTGCGGCTAAGCAATGTGTGTGCCTTCTCAGGATAAGAAGGGTCAGGGCAAAAAAACCCTGAATGAGCTGTGGAGAGAGGAAGATGCAGAAACACTGTAGGGATTGGGCAGATTACTGATTCAAACGTCATATTTTTAAGAAGATAAACTGACTGTAATTACCTACAGTAATTACAGTTACGAATAAGTTAATAAACTGTTAACGGCGAGACGGAGCGAGACGAGACTGCATCTGTTTCAATCACAAGGGTCCCTCTCGTATGAGCGAGTGCTCGGAGAAACGCCAAGCCGGGGCGTGAAGCAATCCCACGCTGGTTTGTTTTGCTTATCTGGTTGATTTCGTTTATCTGGTTCGTCCGGTTCAACCAAATAAACAAGACAAACCAAAAAAGCCAAACAACGATATTGACTCTGCTAAAAGTGGTACGCAACGCCGCCAAGAATGTTGAAGGCGCTGTATGTGCCGCTGAGTCCATAGCCGGAGGGATCGAGGTTTGTGATCGTAGCGTAGTTGTACTTCCCTTCCACAAAGAGCCCCCACTCCTCAGTCGCCAGCACTTTCAATCCTGCCTGTGCGTTGAACCCCGGCACTACTTGACGGCCATCAATCTGGCCTGAGCTATTGAAGTAGAAGGCGCCGCCTCCGACACCGATATAGGGTTGGAAGGTTGTTCCTGGATAACGAGCCACCACATTGAAGATGACGGTGACCAAGCGGAGCGTGCTTTGGGTCAGGGGCAACGTCGATTTCAAATTTTCCTGGACTGAGCACTGGGTATTTGGTGGTGGCAAAGGGCAAGCTCCGGGAGCGTGATCTGGACCAAGGAGAAATGTGATATCCTGGTTCGTTGTTACAGTCTGCGTTTTGATCGTTGGAGTCGTCGTAAACGCTTCCAACTCCACGCCCAGCCACGAGAAGCCCTCGTCGTTGAAGAAATATCCACCCTTCCCGCCAAAGAGAGCAGACTGCTTAAGAGACAGGTCAGAGGTCTGGAAGTTTTGGGTTAAGCTGTCTCCAAACTCTGCGTTACTAGGGCCATACCCGTACCGGTTCACCGCCAAGTTATACCCATAATTATTCATGGTGACATCCTTAAGCGGTTGGGCCGCACTATAGCCTCCGTAGCCGCCCAAGTACCATTCACTTCGAGCCGGCTCCACCTGAAGGAGGAACACCAGAACCAAGACACCAATTGTTACGAGCCGATTCAATTCCACGCCTCCTAAGTCCCGATGGGTAGACTCTGCACGCAAAGGTGTGCAAAATCAGTCGACAAAAGTCCGAGCCACCTTATTCCATCCCCAATGACGTACCCATTACGCCAAGATTAACGTTCGGTTAATTCGGCGATGATCAGTTGGTCAAAAACGTAGAGGTGAGAAACCCCACATGAGGATGTGCGTAGGGGGACGATCGAGAGTGTGAGATTGATCAGCGGATTTCGTAAGTAAAAGTGCGAGGCGTACCATTACGAACAAGATCCAGTTTCACCCGGTGTTCGTTCTTCATCTGCGCAAGGGCGGCAATGACCATGTTCGGGTCGCGGAGTTCCATTCCATTGATGCGTTTTAGCACGTCGTCTGACTGCAAACCTATCGTCTGGTATAATCCGCCGAAGCGCACAGCCTCAAGGAGGATGCCATTGAACCGCCCGTCGATTATTGAGACGACCGGTTGGGCCTGCAATAGTAAGAGAGGGATGTCCGAGAGAGCCTTGGTCAATTCAAGACGATCGAGGATCTGAATCGGCTTACTGCTGACTGCGGAGGACAAGGTGGAATTCAGTGACGCCATCCGCGTGAGGCCGGCATTGCTGGTGGAACGGGGAGGCTGAGAGATGGCAAGAGGCCGTCCTTGTGAGGATTCCGGGAGAGGCGGCATGCGCCGCGATTGTTCCAAGTCGGCGAGTATCCCCAGTTCAAGCCATTCCTCTTGCCCCCTGTCTTGGAATAACACACGAGTTTTTTCAATGGAAACAAGTTCGCCCACGTTAGGAATATGGTCGTGGAGATGCAGCAATTTCTGTTGCTGAGTTGATCGATCCTGAACGATCGCCATCGGTCTATCGTCGACCCCGAGTGCCGTGCCATGCAGCAATAGCTTCTTGGCCGCTTCGAGGGGAGGTCCCAGTCCAGTGCTTGTCGAAGATCCTGCGCCCTGCGATGATTCCGCGGGCAGTACGAATAGACCGCGAGTCATCATGTCCTGTGCTAGCTGCTGAGGAGACACAGAATCCTGATGGGCACCGTCCTGCGAGGGCAACGGAGGAGGAAGCATGTCCGGTACGAGCAGCTCGTGGGCGACAAAGGCGTTCACGATGTGAGCGGCAATGAGAGTCAACAGACCCAGATACAGACAGATCATCAGCTTCCGCGTGCTTGGAATCGGCAAAGTTACTCGCATGGCTCTTCCTAACAACAAGCCGGGTTCCATGGCAAGGGGAAAAACGTCTTAATTACAGGCGATTACGATAATTAACAGCTGCCAAATGCCTCGATAACAATTCCGTAACGCTGTACCAGTATCTCTCCACTATATTCACTATTGAACCTCTTGGACGCGAGCCGATAATTTGTCGGACAGCAGAACTACGCAGAAGACTTCGTCCTTGCCCGGAGTCTAGAAAACCTCCCTGAGCAGAGTACAAAACTCTCTTTGTTCCGGGGAAAGCAATGGAGCATGAAGTATCAGTCGGGGAAGGTATTAGCTGGGATAGTCCTGTGCTTCGTGTGGCTTGGGGTGACATCGGAAGCAATGGGGGGCGCGATGAACCATCAGGATCCAGGGATCGTCTCTCCACCACGCAGACTATCAGGGTTGTCTGCCACGCGTGCAGATGACCAAGAGCGGCGCACGAGCGATGCGGGGAGAACCGGGCACGAACGGTCCCGTCCCGAATCAAGACGGCCGGCCGGAGCAGGTAAGGCCGGGCGCCATGACTGTGTCGAAATTCAACGTCGAAGGCAACACGATCTTGATCCAACAGAAGATCGACGAGATTCTCGACAAATACAAAGGCGCCCCCTTTCAATTCAAGGAAGTCGACCAGGCGCGTGCCGAGCTGGAGAAGGCCTATCACGCGGCGGGGTATCCCACCGTCCTGGTGAACCTTCCGGAGCAGACCATCGAGCAGGGTAGCGTCACACTCCAAGTGATTGAAGCCCCTCTCGTCGAAGTGAAGGTGACGGGGCAGCAGTACTACAACCGATACCGTATTCTCGAAAAACTGCCGTCCATCCAGATCGGAACAGTGCTCTATGAGCCTAAGTTCGTGAAAGAACTCTCGGCGATCAATGCAAACCCGGATCTCCAAGTGGCGCCGGTGCTGAAGCCCGGCACGGAGCCGGGAACGGTGGATCTCGAACTCAAAGTAAAAGATCGTCTGCCGGTTCACGGGAAGCTGGAAGCCGATAACAGGGGACCGATCACGACCCCCCAAAATCGTTTACTCGCAGAAGTTCAACATACCAATCTTTTCGGTGGGGACGAAATTTTCACGGTCAATACGGTCCAGACGCCGACGGATTGGGGCGCAGTCCAGAACTACGGAGCGAGTTTCGTCTACCCGGTAAGATGGCCCGATCATCTGCTGGCCGTCTACGGTTCCCATTCGAAAAGTAACTCGGTCTTGGCAGGGTCGGGCATTTCACTCGGAGGTGGAGGCGATGTCGCGATCGCCGGCAATGCAACCGTCGCGGGATTTCGCTATATATTCCCGATTTTTTCCGGAGGATCGAACACGCATCAACTGTCAGTCGGGGTTGACTACAAACGACTGGAGCCCTCGAACGCGACATTTCCTGGCGGTGGGACGGCAGTGGTGAAGAGTCCGGTTCAGTACACTCCGGCGTCAGTGGCCTATACCGGCTTCTATCCGGATCGATTGGGTCTGACGAAACTGTCGTTGTCGGCCAAGGGCTATATTGCGGGCACGATCCCTGGCGGAACGGAGCAGGATTTCGCAGGAAATCCCAACGATCCCAGCCAGCCGGGCAACCGCCAAGGATCGACGGGGACATTTGCCGTGCTGCAGGGCGGGCTCGATCGTGCGCAGCCCTTGCCGGGAGACTTTACGCTGGCGCTTCATGCCGATGGCCAATGGGGAAGCCAGCCGTTGATTCCCGCCGAAAATTATTTTGCCGGAGGATTTGATACGGTTCGAGGGTACCTTCAGTACCAAGCGATCGGCGACAATGCCGTCCGCGGTCGAGCGGAACTGACGACTCCGGAACTCATTTCCATCCCGATTGATCGAATCTGGCAGCGCCGACGCAGTGCCGATTACACGATCAAAGTAAAGTTCGCCACCTTCTACGATGCCGCCCAACTCTGGGTGCAGGACGCGCAGCCTGGGCAGACGTCACAATTCCGGCTCGAAGGGGTCGGGGCTGGGATTCGCGTGAAGTTTCCCAAGGATGTGGGGCAGCTCATCATCGATCAAGGATTCGCGCTCCAAGACACCGCGACCACGAAGCGGGGCGACACGTTCGTGCATTTTTCCGTCGGTCTCGCGTTTTAACGAAGATGGATGGCAATAATGAATGGAATTAAAATAACATGAGACACAAACAGATTGCCGCCGGTCTGATTCTGTTCGCATATCTCGCGCAACTGGTAGTCGTGCCAGTCGTCCTGGCCAATCCGACCGGGCCAGTCGTGGTGGGAGGCCACGCGGCGGTGTCGGGCCTCGGCACCTCGCACGTGACGATCGCGCAGGCCTCTCAACAGGCCATCATCAACTGGCAGCAGTTCAATATCGCGCCGAACGAAGTGACGCAGTTCATTCAGCCGAATGTCCAGGCGATTGCGCTCAATCGAATCTTCGATCAAAATCCCAGCCAGATTTTCGGGTCGCTGCATGCCAACGGAACGGTGATCCTCCTCAACAGCAATGGGATCGTGTTCGGTCCGAATGCGCAAGTCAACGTCGGGGGGCTGATTGCGTCGTCGCTGAATCTGTCGAGCGCCAATTTTCTCGCCGGCCACTATCTGTTCCAAGGAACGGGCATCGAGGGAATCGGTCAAGAACATGGGCGCGATTCAAGGATCGCACGACGGCGTGTATTTGCTGGCGCCCAACGTCGAAAACAGCGGGGTGATTACGAGTCCAGGGGGAAACATTGTCTTGGCCGCCGGCGCGACAGCCTTTCTGTCGAACCGGCCCGACGGGCGAGGGTTTCTGGCCGAACTCTCCAACCCCCTCGGACAAGCCGTGAACCTCAAAGATTTAATTGCGGACGGCGGCAATATCACCTTGGCCGGCCGGGTGGTCAATCAAGCAGGCTTCATCCGGGCCGACAGCGTGCGCGAACAAAATGGAAAAATCGAATTGCTCGCCAGCGAGGCCGTCACGCTGCAGGACGGGAGCCGCACGCTTGCGCGCGGAAACGATGAAGGGAGTTCGAACGGAGGCACGATCCGCGCCATCGCCGACTTGAAGAACGGCACGGCCACATTTCAGAAGGGCGCCGTGGTGGACGTCTCCGGAGGCAGGAACGGAGGCAACGGAGGATTTGCCGAAGTGAGCGGCGCCGCAGTAAGATTAGGCGGCCAATTCCTCGGCCGGACGCTCGCCGGCTTCCATGGCGGGCGTTTCTTGATCGATCCGACGGTCTCAACGGTGGGGCCGGCCGACTTCGCGAGTTTCGAAGGCAGCGGCGCATCGAGCGTCACCTTTCAGTCTCCGGCAGGAAGCGATCTCGTTGTGACCGGGCAGTATGATCTCGGCGCCGGATGGACCCTCTCCGGTACGCCGGGCACCCTGACCTTCCTGGCCGGCGCCAATTTGATCTTCAACAATGCGCAGCTGACCAACAACAACTCGAACACCAGGTGGGACTATGTCGGCACGGCCACGACAGGTGACGTGCTCTTCAACAACTCGCTTCGTCACAACCGGCTTTGGCGGCAACCTGACTTTCACGGCGCCGCAGGGAAATATCAAACTGGTCGATAGTCTTGGCAACCTCTCTGTTTTAGGAACGTCTGCAGCCGGCGGCGATATCACCTTGACGGCGGGACTCGATGTTGTCAGTCCGAGCGCGACAGACACCACGGGGCTCGTTGGGTCAGGTGTATTGGGGGGCATCCGTTTAGATGGCCCCGGCGATCTCACGATTACTGCGGGCAACGATGTCAGGGGCGGCGTCGTGAGTGGTGTGTTGACGGGACCCGGATTTGTTCTCACGAACGGGACGGCGAACGTGACAGCCGGACGAAACATCGGTGGTCCGACCGTGGGCGTGAATCCCACGGACCCCGATGAATATGCCAACATCACGTTCAGCAAGGGAACGATCAACCTCACAGCGCAGACCGGCAACATATACCTCGGCAGGTTGGCTGACAAGGGGGTTGTGGATGCGACTCCCGGCTCTAATCTAATAATGACAGTGGATCCTTCGAATAGCGCCGTTCTCAATGCCCAAGGAGACATTTTCCTCAATCCGCGGACGATCACCAATCAGACCAGCAATGCTACCAACAATATCGCCCAGATCTATCCGGCGTCCTTTAGCGCGACGACAAAAACCGGCAGCATCTTCATCGAACACGATGTCAAACTATGGCCCTCACCGACCGGGGCCTTGACGCTGTCCGCCGGGAAGGATCTGATCGGCGTCCAGCAAACAAGCCAGATTATTGACACCAGCTATGGTTACATTTTTATCGGATTTCCGAATGTGCCGGGTGGCCACTGGCAACTGGTGAAGCTTGCGGACGCGCTTGCCGATCCAACCTTGGCCCCGTTTGTCGGGACGACGAAGCTTCAGAGCGTCAACGGGATTGTAAACCCGGGCAACAGTGGTCTTCCCTTGAAGACGGTTTCGACGACCGTGCCCTCTGTGACATTGCTGGAGCAGGATCCGACTCTGTTCAATAACATGCCCGTTCCAAAGCAGTTTAGGTTGTCTTTTTTGACGGCGCGCACCACAAATGTGATCTCTCAGCCCGCAGTTCCCCCGCCCGTCCTGATCGAGGCTCGGTCCGGCAACATTCAGACCCTGACGTTTCATCTAGAGAGCGTGCCGCTCAGTAAGCAGGTGACCATCCAGGCCGCGAATGATATTGTAGCCACGACTGCTAAAATCGGGGTGCCGGCCGGGGTCGTGGCCACAGTGGTTGCCGGCCATAATCTCAATATGAGAACGGCGGGTGTGACGACAGGCACGAACTCAGTTACGGCGAGCGATCTGACGTTCAACGGGACCGGCACCGGCAGGGTGACCGTCGGGGATTTGATGGATCTCGCAACGAGCACAGGCATCAACTTCCACTCCTCGCCGGTTCTGAACGGGGCCAAGAACCAAGGGGGCTTTCTCGATATTTCCGTGGGGGGATCCATCAAGATGGATTCGTCGCGGATCGCAACCTACAACGGTGCGCCGATCTCCATCCATGGCATCGGCTCCACCCCCATTCTCGACGGCAGCGGCAACGTGATCAGTGCAAGTGGCAAACCGGTGGTGGTGACCGGCACGGTGGTACAGGATGCGAATGGTCAGTCGGAGATCTCGGTCAACGGACAGATCCTGCAATTCAACAACAATCCGGTGATATTGGATGGAGCGCAAACCCTCGCCGACTCGGTCAGTCCCGTCACCCTTCATTTGAGTTTCGCCGAGCAGGGGGGCAAGCTGCTCCTCGATAAAAATGGACAGCCGTACCAAGTTGTTCGCGCGGAAGTCCCGCTCGATGCAGGCAAAACGCTGACGGGATTCGATCCGGTGCTGGTCAATGGAAAGTTCGTGCTGATAGGCTCCAGATGGGACCGTGTTGTTGGCTCAGGCCAGTCAAGTGGCGAAGGTGCAATCGTTGCCGGGAATCGTCACCGTCGGCACCAACGTCTCCTCGAATCCTGCTCTTAGGGGAGCGCCGCTTGGGATTTCGACGCTCGGCGGCGGCGATATCGACGTACTTGCAACCGGCGATATCAACGTTGAGAAGTCGCGAATCTCAACCTTTTACGGTGGCGATATCAACCTCACCTCAACCAATGGCAACATTAACGCAGGCAGTGGATCCAGAAATGAATCCACCGATATCACAATTGCGCAACCTAACGATCCAGTCACGGGAAAAACGGTTCCGGATCTTCACGTTAACGCGCCGAGCAGCGGCATTTCGACCTTCCATCCGGACGATCCCAGGCCGCTCAAGTTCATTCAGTTCAACGATCCGCAGATCACGGCTTTGAAGAATGAGGCGTCAAGAGAAACATTTTTCGGCCGCACAGCCACGGCCGCGGCGCTTCTTGCGCAGGCGAACAAACTGCAGGCCCAGCGTCAGCCGATCTTCAATGAGACCGTGCTCAAGCCGTACATCAACTCCTTGAAATTGGGTGATGTGAATCTGGTCGCTGAACGGGGCAGCGTCATCATCCCTTCCGCAGGCATCCAAGGTCGAACCGTCCAAATATTTGCTCCGAAAGTCGACAACCAAGGCGGTCAAATCATCGGCAACGTCATCATTCCTGCCACAGTAAGCGTCAGCGGTCCGCCCCTGAGCATTACCGGAACCGGAACGGGGGCTGTGGCGACACCGGTCACTCCGGTGACCGGAAGCTCGGCGACCGCCTCGGTCTCCTCCACCCAGGCGGCGGTCAGCACCTCAGCTAAGTCTTCTGATTCTGTTCAGGAAACCGCCGCCGAGGTGTCCAGTCAGAACGCGCAATCCAAACAGGTGGCGTCGAAGAATGATGATGAAAAAGACGGCAAGAGCCAACTGGCGAAATCAATCCGCGTGAAGCGCGGGGTCGTCATTCAGGTTGATGTCAAGCCGGCCAGTTAATCAAGGAAGGAGTCCCGCGAATGGATATGAGTTCTGGTGGAGTGGCGTTTGCGCTCAACCACGCCACGCTGGAAGGCAAGATCACGATCGCGGTGTTGCTGGTGTTTTCGCTGGTCAGCTGGACGGTCATCATCAACAAGTTCCGCCAACTGGCGAAGGCCAAGAAGCGGAACGCGACGTTTCTCGGGCTCTATTCGAAGGCGAAAAGCCCGCTGATCATCTTCAGCAAGGGACCGATCAAGCAGCTCCAAGGCTCCCCCATGTATGAGCTTTATTATGGAGGGTGCGAGGAATTGAAAGTACAACAGGAAAAATACGGGACCGACAAGGTCCCGAATCACGGCATGAGCGCCATCCGGATCGCGCTGGAGCGGGTTCTCGGTGAAGCCGCGGTAGGTCTGGAGTCCGGGATGATCGTGCTGGCGACGGCGATCAGCGGTGGGCCCTTTATTGGATTACTCGGGACGGTCTGGGGGGTCATGGATACCTTCGCCGGCATCGGTCGGGCCCAGCAGGCCACGCTCACGACCATGGCGCCCGGCGTCGCGTCGGCGCTCATTGCCACGGTCGCAGGCCTCATGGTCGCGATCCCCTCGCTCTTTTGTTACAACTTTTTGGTGACCAAGACTAAAACACTCACGATGGAACTCGATAATTTCGCGGCCCATCTCGAAACCGTGTTTATGACGGAGTATCTCCGCGAGAAGAACGAGGCGGCGTCCGCGCAGGAAGATATCGAGGACTACCGCCCGGGTGGACACCGCCAAGAGTCGGAACCCTCTGGCGCGGCAACAGGACACTAGAACATGGGGAAGTTCTGAGTGCTGAGCGATGAGTGCTGAGAAGGGCAAGATCTCTCCAACTCGGTACTCAGCACCCAGCACTCAGGACTAGGTGAAAAGATGAGACGATTTTCGAGAAAGAGTTATGGCGCGGTGTCGGACATCAACATTACGCCGTTGCTGGACCTGGCCTGGGTGCTGCTGGTGATTTTTATCATCACGACGACGGCGATGGTGCAGGGGATCGAACTCAAGTTGCCGGAGTCCACGCCGCACGAAACCGACATGGAAAGCAACACGCCGACCATCTCGGTGAAAAAGGGTGGCGACATCTACATGGACGAGGAACGGGTGAAGCTCAACGAGCTGGAAAAACTGATCCGTGATTTGAAAGCTGCCAAGGGCGGCAAGCTGCCGCTCGTGCTCCGCGGCGATTCCGGCGTGGAGTACAAACATGTTGTGGCGGTGCTGGACATTCTCCAGCGGATTCCGGTCGAAGATTTGGCGATAGCCACGAAACCGATCGATCCCTAACAGGATGCTGAAAAAGCCCACCAGCAGAGAGGGGGAGGGTGGCCAGGTGCCCTTCTCGCTCGCAGAACGCGCACGATAAGACGGTGCTCGTTCGATGCGCGCAGTAAAGGGCAGCTTTGGCCACTCCCCTAAAGAAGAGGTAGAGAGAATTGGAAGGGCCTTGTTGGCGAACGTTGTAGGCATTCTGCTTGTGGTTCGTGAAGCGTGAGACGTAAGTGGGAAGTGGAAAAGGCACAGGGCGCATGGTTATGTTCTGGCATCTTGGGATTCGACAATTCATGTGGCCCTCTTCCCATATGGGCTCTTCACTCACCACTCACCACGTACCCGTCACCCCGTACGATTCACGTTTCACGTTTAACGTCTGACGAGTTGGCGTGATGGGCGGCTACAAGGGTTTTGAAGAAAAGAAGAGCAAGCTCGGCACGACACTGTTGATCGTCGGGTTGATCCATCTTGGGATCGGTGCCGGTCTCTATTGGGTGTCGCAAACCGATTGGGGGCAGAACCTCATCAAAGTTTACAAGCTTAACGCGTTCAAGAAAGAAGAGCCTCCCCCTCCACCTGAGAAAGAGCCGGAACCGGAGCCCGAACCGGAACCGCCGAAACCGGAGCCAAAACCTCAGGAAGCGCCACCCCCTCCGCCCCCACAAGCCGAAGCGCCGCCACCACAGAAGGCGTCGGATGCGCCTGGCCCCCCGGGGGTCGATGCCAATCCATTTGCCTTCGGCAAGGCGCGGAGCCGATTCGCCGGGTACCAGGATATCCTCACGGCGTCGATTCAGGCGAAGTATCAGCAGCCGCCGTCGCTGCCGGACGATCTTGAATATGCGGTGATGTGCGAACTGGTGCTCGACGAGCAAGGGCGCGTATTGCAGTACCGTCTGCTCAATTCGTCAGGAAGTCTGCTCTTCGACCAATCCGCGCTCGATGCCTTGTCGAAGCTCGCCCAAGTCCGGCCTCCCCCCGAAGGGATGGACCGGACCGTAACCGTCAAGTTCTTCCCTCCGACCTAAGAAGACCGTTCTTTGGTTTGTTTGGCTTGTCTTGTTATTTGGTTGAACCAGAGAGATCAGATGAACCAAATCAACCAGATAGACAGACAGATCAGGCTTGTCTCAGACGTGCAGGGGGCATCACTTCTTAACGCACAGTTTCCGTTCAAGTAAGACAACCCAAACATTTCTGTAACCGATGTGCTTTAGAACAGAACCCGTGAGGCCTAGGGCCTCTCTTCTGTACCAGTCGGACTGACCGTTCAAGATTTACCGCTTCCCAACTGACCGTTGAGGAGACTGTAACAGGGGACTGTCATACAAAAGGCGGTGAGAATCGCCGATTCATGTTTTCAACAGGCTGCAGAAAACGAGGAGGAGGTGATTAGGGAGCGGCAGTAGTAAATAGGAAATGACAGGCGGGGAGAAGCAGGATTTTTTAACAGGAGGAGCTAGCCATGAAGTGTCTATCAATCGGTAAACGTTTGTCAATCGCGGCGGTGGCAGCGGCGGCGCTCGCCGGTCCTGTGACAGCGGCGCACGCCGCGCTGTTCAACGTTGGCGATGCCGTGCTCGTGCTCTACGGCAACAACACGGAGTACTATCAGGACCTGGGCAACATGAACACGTTGTTGTCAACCGGAGTCGATCTCAATCTGAGCTCCATTATCAACACGAACAGCCCGGGTGGTGCGGGACCGACCAGCACCCCGCTCAAGTATACGCTCGTGGGGTATACCGGGGAGACGACAACCGACTCGATCTTCTTTGGCGACGGGACCAAACTGTCTTCGTGGACTAGCGGTAACAAAACCGGGGTAAGTGCAGGCACTATCCAGACCGGCCTCTCGGGTTGGCTTACGTTAACAGCAGGGCTTAGTAGCTCGCAGTTGCTTGCTGCAACAGATGCCAATTCCTTCTCCACGAATATGGATCCGGCTAGCTCTGGTAGCCTCGGTGGCGGAGTGCCAAGCTCAAGGCCGGCGTTTTCGACCATCGACAGCACGCTCTATCTACTGGGGCGCCAAGTCGGCGGAGCCAGTGGCACGCTGGCCCAGCTTGGGACAGCGTCCCTGAGCTCGCAGACCGGGCACTTCGTGGTCAGCGCGGTGCCGGTTCCGGCCGCAGTGGTGCTCTTTGCGACAGGTGTGATCGGACTCGTGGGCTTGGCCCGTCGCAAGATGTCGGGTGCACGGCCTGAGGCGGCATAGTTCGTATTATCGAAATCAATGAGACAGGTGCGATTATTTATCACTTCGAAGGAGACCATATTATGCATACCATGTCGAAATTGACCGTCGCCCTCGTGGGTGCGGCCGGTCTGGCGTTGGCGGCCGAAAGCGCTCAGGCTGTGACGACCCTCGTCGCCAACGGAGCCGGCTCGTCAGCTGGGCGGCAGTTTGCCGGATTGTCGCCGGCTCTTCTCTGCGATCCATCTCCCGCGCCCCTGTATTTCCAAAGTACCGAAGTTCCACCCAACAAGACCGAATGGCAATGCAACATTTCGACAGCCCCGGTCATTATCCGTTATAGCGCGACCGCCTCGGCGGACGGCTACCTCACGCAGCCGAATGGCGCAATCGGGACGGCGGTCTATCTCAACACCGCAACGTGCCCGGCGGGCACTAGCACGCCGAACTTCAAGGGCACGGGTGTCACCGTCAAGGTCTCGACCTGTCCCGCAGCCACGCCGACCCAAAGCCTGACGGTACATTGGGGCGGGGCTGACGTGAAAGCCACCTCTCTGCACCAGAAGATATTCAATGTTCCGATAACGCCACCGGCCTCCGGTCATCTGACGGCAACACCGACGGTCATTGTGCCGTTTGCGATTGTCGTGGGTGCCAATGTGCGGGACGGCAATGGCGCCACTTTGAAGACGTTATCCGATTGGGAAATCCGGCAGATTCTGTCCGGAAACGTGGCGAATTGGACGGATCTGGGATACAGCGTGAGCGCGGGATCGGCGGCGATCGTGAGCTGCCACAGGAGCGTCGGGTCCGGCACGTTGGCCACCTTGGATGAAACCATCATGCACCCGAAGTTCTGGGGTGGAAGTTTTCCCAACGCGGCGTCTGCAACGATCATCAACGCCGGGAGCTCCAGCGGGATGGCGACGTGTATTGATACCCATCTGAACTCGATCGGCTACATCGACAGCGATTCGGTGACTGCGGTGACCTTTCCCAGCGGCGCCTATCAAGTCTCCATCAACGGGCATGAGATCAACCTGGGGCCGGGCAACGGGATCGGGACCGGAGTGGGTCGTTTGACCGACCTTCGCTGCGGGCGCTACATCTATTGGGCGGATTGGAACTTCGTCACCCGCAATGCCGGGGTAGAAGCGGCGCCCATCCTCGCGCCTGCCGGGACGGACAACTTGATCGCTGCCTTACAGACGAATATGAGTAACGAGAACCCCCTGCCGGATTACTGGTTGTCGGAGAACGACACCTTCGTCGCCAAGAACGACGATCGTGGACCGTTGAACTGGTTTACCCCGAGCAACAATGGGGCCAATATCAGCGCAGTTTGCAAGAGTGGAGCCTCCTCGCACTAAGTCAAGACAGGGGCGCCGGAAGGGAATCCCTTCCGGCGCCACAAGGAAGCGAGAGATTCTATTATTTCAGAATGAAGAAGAGTGGATTGAGCCTTTACGGAGAGTAGTAGCAGACTCTTCAGACCAAGGACATTAGTATGAAAACAAGAATCGTAGTGGCAGTCATGGCCGTGGGCTTGTGGGTAACGGGACTTCTCGTTGCCCCGGCTGCGATGGCGGTCGAACTCGTTTTCAATATCAGCGCGCCCACCTCCGGCACGATCTCCTATGGCGGCAGTGGTGGTGCGTTGATCGGGAGCAACATAGAAGTGGATAATGTGGTCGGCCTGTCCACGCCGGCCAATGCGGGTGGTGCGGGCGCGCTCTGTATAAGCTGTGCGCTGAACTTCAACTCGGGGACCTTGACTGGATCGGGCCCTCAGAACGGTGGGTGGTGGGCATTCGGATCAGGTGGAGCCATCACCATTACCGGTGGCGTCCAACTGCAGGGCGGCACCGATATTCCCTTGGGCTCCACACTCCTGACGGGCAATTTCAACAACGCCTTCGTGCAGGATTTGGGAACCCAGTTCAAAGTGACTTTCGGATCATTCAACGATACAAAAAACGCTGATCTTCTGTCGTATTACGGACTGACGCCGGGGACGTCGTTTCAAGGCGCCCTTACGCTCCTCTTCGCGGCACCGGATAACGGAGCGGGCAGTCCGTTTACCAGCACCAGTGTATTTAGCGGTAACGTCGTGAATGCGGTGGTGCCCTTGCCGGCAGCCGCGTTGCTATTCGGTAGCGGGCTCCTCGGCCTCTCCGGGGCCTTGCGGAAGAAACTCAGCCTCGCCTAAGTTCTGCTTCAAGGCTTGATCGGCCTTTCCGCCTTATCTAATGCAGCGATCCTGCATCAGATAAGGCGTCTTTATTTTGACTTCAGACATGCGAGCCGTTCCTGCTCCCGCCCCGCTTCTCAGTGCTACCCGCTCTAGCAGGGTACTGAATAAGTCCGCCAGCGCTACAGGCCGTGGCGCGTGAAGCGCGAGACGTGCAAGAAAAACACAAATTGAAGTTCGAAGTTCCAAAAACCTCGATCTTTGGACCTCGCAACGTCGTCCGTCTCACCCGTCGCTGAGGTCTTGCTTGTCTCGCTCACGATTAACGAACAACGTTTCACGCCTCACGCACTCTCTACCCCCAATACCTGGTAAGTATCTCGGACACACCACCCAGGGATAGGGTGCTCCACTTTCTGGATGAATCAGGGCGAGAGGGGGCTTGATGGTGTTCGCCATGAATGGAGAAAAATCTTGATGAAAATTTAATAAATAGCAAACGTGATTGTTACACATTTGTTATGCACGGCTTGTATCAATATTTTGCGGGGATTACAATTCTCTTCTCTCCGTTACAGAACGGAACAAGTATATGAAAGCAATGCGACAAGTTGCCTTGTTCATGCTCGCGCTGCTCGACCTCTTCTGGCAGATGCCCGCTTATACAGTGCTCGTCACGCCGTCCAATGTACTGCAATTAGAGTTCACAGGAGGCGAAGTGGATTTCCGGGGCCGGTTATCATCGTCCCGCACGACCCTTTCCCTTATTCCTGCTTATCTTCTCGCAGGGGACGCGTCATATCGCCTGCCTCATCATTTTTTTCAAAGTGAGCAGTTTGGGTCAGCTTCCATTCAGCCAAAGCTCCAGCATCATTTGGCCCCAAATTGGAGAAACTGTCGCGGTGCCCCTTGCCGCCGGGCGAGCTCCTCTTTGGAAACGGGTTGATCGTTCTGGGTTCCTGGTCCTGGTTGAAACGGCCCGGGCAGATACTGGCTAGGGCTAGTTGAGTGCAGTTTTATTTTATTCACCGATGGGCCGCGCTCTGCGCGCGAGTGCCCACAGAAAGGATGGCGTGATGAAGACCGGAGTATACATGTTTGCGATGAGTTTCTTGATGGCGGGGCTGTTGACGATGAGCGGGGTCTGGGAATCCGCCGACGCCGCGCTCGTAACGCAAGTGGAGTTTACGAGCGGCGCTGCGAACTGGGGCGGGAAAGAGGGCCGGATACTCGATCGCCTGCTGGAGCAAGACGGGACCCTGAAGATGGGGCAATATCAGTCGTGGTCGGACATCGTTGATCCGATTAGCAGGGGACACAAAACCTACAGTCTCTTTACCAGCAACTTCCTGGGTGCGCCGGCTCCGTCGGCGACGATCGACGGCATGTCGATCACGATGGATCTCTCGTCGCTCTTCCTCGGCTGGCAGCGCGGTGACGAAATCCACATGTGGAATATCGGCGGTACGGCCAAAGGCTTGTACAATCCGCAGACCTCCGAGTTCCAACTGTCGTGGGATCATCTGATCAACGGAGAGAAGCACGGCCACATGCGAGACCACCTCGGCACCGTCTTTCTTCAAGGGCTAGTGGTGGGCGGGACTCCCGCCGCGGTGCCCATTGCCGCCAGTGTGTTCCTCTTCGGGACCGGTTTGGTCGTGCTGGGCTCCTGGTCCTGGTTGAAACGGCGCGGGCAGACACTGGCCACGGCCTAGCGGAATGGCAACAGGTTCATGTTATTCAGCGGTGGGCTGCACCCTGCGTACGAGTGCGCAGGGTCGCCTTCCAGCTAGCGCATAGATGCGGGCTAGGAGGTTGAGGAACAACTATATCGGCACTGCAGAGCGTCGATGGTCCGCATGTAGAGGACAAGCCTGTCTGACTGGCCTGTTTAGTCTATCTCGTGTGATTCGTTCACCCAAACAGTAGGATTCCAACATTTTGATTTGAGTCGATTCACCATATATATATATATATATATATATATTACGGCCTCGCATATGGTACATAGGACATCCAGTGACGCGTCGCGATTAAGAGGAGTGCACGCCGTGAAAACTAAGAAGTTGATCATAATGCCTCGACTACCAACCGAACGGGAAGCGATAATAGACTCCCGGTTCATGTCCCGCCCTTAATCTCTGGCCTAGTCGGTCTGGTCTATTCGGTTTATCTGGTCTGTCTCGTCAGTATAGTCTGTCCTGATTGTTGGGTTGAACCTGACCAACCAGATAGACCAAACAGACCAGATGAACCAGAAATACCAGGCTTGTCCAAGCCATCCCCCCTGCGCCCCTTCGGTTTTAACAATTTGTTAACAGAGGCTTGACGGTTCCGTTGCCAGATCGATGAGGCAATGGCGGTACAATTCTGCTTTGTTAGGCGTCTCTGTGATCGTCTGACCAATAGATCTCGATCTGCGTGGTTGTGAGGAAACGAAAAGCCGTGAGTAGCGTCTCCGGGGAATTACTGCAAGAACATGCCGACATCGGCGTCCCACAGGCCGGTCGCAATCGCCTCGTGATCAGAAAAGCCGAGCGGTCCGATGAAGATGCGGCGCGAGCGCTGTTCGCCGTGCGCCGGCAAGCCGAGGAGGCGACGTCATCCGACGCAAGAGGGCCGGAGCTGGACAGGGCTGGCCGCATATTGTGGCTTGCCCTTGATGGAGATCGAGCCGTCGGAATGACCAGTGTGCAGGAACGGCAACTACGTGTCGGAGATGAACAACTCCGGATTGCCTACTGGACCGGCTTGTTCATCGATCCTTCATACCGAAGCTTCTTCATCTACCCACGGCTGATCTCAGCGATGTACGTCGGACTCCGAGAGATAGGGATTCACTGTCTCTATGCGGCCGTGCGCAGGCAGCAGATTGCGGAAGCGCATCTGAAAATCGGATTTAAAAAGATCGGCGACATGGCCGTTTTGGCTAAACCACTGAGACCCGCGCTGCTATTTGCCAAGTACAAGCGGTTCATCCGCCGTGATGGGGGCCAGCGATTTCTTCGGGCGCTCTGCAGCATTCCGGATGCAGTGGTCGGTATGGGAATCCGTTTTCAGGGGCCTCGCGCTGGGGCGTCATGGGAGGTCATCGAGATTCCGTGGGTTTCCGAAGAAGTGGCTGACCTCGCCTGTCTCTATGCGCAAGGCCATGCTGGACAGACGGCTCAGACTTGGAGCGTCGAATCGCTTCGGGCTCGCTACGCAGGCCAGGGGTCGGATTACCGGTTGCTCGCGGTGCGGCATCAAAGCCGGTTGCGTGCAGCGGCTATCGTTCGAATGGTTGAGCGTGCAGAAGGGATTCGGGCAGCCGTCATCTTGGACCTCATCCATGAGCCGAATTCGAATCGTGCCGCCAAGATGGCGATTGCAGGGGTCGAGCGTCTTGCGCTGGCGAGCGGATGCGAGGGCGTGTTGTTACTCGACGGCCTCTCGCCCGATGACGCGCGTCTGGTTAGAAGCCGTGCGTATCTGAAGTCACCGGAAAAATATTCGTTGCTAATGTGGACGGATCGAGGAACGGATCCGTTGCGGTTTCCTCAAGATCTCCGGTCCTGGCGATTTGCCTTCGGCGACCACGATACGTTTTAGCGGACTAAGGTAGCCGTGAAACGTAATAGGTGAAACGTGAAACGTTTCGGAGGAAAAACACTGGGCAATCCTACCTTTCACCTTTCAGGTCTTACCTTTTACGGCATTTGAGAGAGAGAACCGATGCAAGCCCGAAACGCACGAACGGTTCCAGTCCTCCTGACAGGGGACGTCGACTACTCTACCCATCACCGCGAGCAGGATAAGAGCCGGGCCTTCGAGCAGATACTGCAGGCCGGTCGGGAACTTGCCGGAGGGATCACGTTTTTCTTCGTCGCCCGGGAGGCGGAGCAGGTTCCCGGCTATCCCCGCATCTTGCGGGAGGCGGGACACGAGATCGGTTGCCATGGGCTCACACACGGCAACGAAGAGGAGTACGATTCGATGCCGTTGAGCATGCAGGAAGAGTATCTGGGAAAGGCGACGGGCCTGCTCAGCACGCTGGGCAACTGCGAGATCCTGTCGTTCCGGGGGCCCCGCGTCAAGGTCTCCGGCCCGACGTTGAAGATCCTATCCCGCATGGGTTACCTCGCAGATTCGACGGTCTGTTCTCAGCGATTCGACCTGATCAGCTCGAATCTTGTTCATCCAGGGTGGCTCCGCGCCCCCCGATACCCGTATCACCCGAGCGCAGACGATGCTTATGGACGAGGCAACCTTGCGATACTAGAAGTCCCCGTGTCAGCCCTGGCCATCCCATTTATCTCCAGCACGCTGTATGTCTTTGGGTTGCGGCTCATGAAGCTGCTCTTCCGCGCACTATATTCGGAATCGTGGCGAACCGGAAAGCCGATCGTGTACCTGTTTCATCCCTATGAATTTGCCGAGGAGATCGAGGGAGCGAAGGATTACAGCAGCAACCTCAAGATCCATGGGCTGCGGCTCCGTCGGCACCTGTATCGCGGCGATTCCTCGTCCAAACTCGACTGGAATCTCAGCCTCTGGAAATACATGGCAGGTTTCGAGGGGGTGCGTTTCATGACCATGTCGCAGTATGCCGAGCGGCAGGCCTGTCCGGAGAGGGAATCCCAGGCGTCGCTGGCCGCATGCTGATTGCAGGGACTGGCTCCGGCAGAGAAGTGGGACAGTCCCGCTGCGGGACAGTCCCCGCCGGTGCCTGTCCCGCTGTTCCTCATGAATAATGCGGGCTATGGATCTGTGAGTGAGCAACGTAACAAAAGGGGAAAACATGCCATCCAGGGACGATCTCACGCGAGCCATGCTTCAGATCATCGGGGAAACGCTTGTCGCCAAGGATTTGAGCGCGCAGGGGCTTGGACTCGATTCCCCGGTCGATTCCAGCCTCGGCTTGGACTCGCTCGATTGGGCAGCCGTGGTCGTCAGGATTGAGTTGGAGACGGGCATCGATCCGTTTGCCGAAGGGACGATCGGCAGGTTGAAGACAGTCTCCGACCTGATCGATCTCTACGTGAAGGCGGTAGTGTAATTTCTGGGGAATCCGGCAATGATGGCTGAACATCTTCAGGCTGTGCCGTCAGATCGTCGCGACGCTGCGGCGCTGATCGCCGGCGATCGGGTGGTGACCTATGCGGGGCTTGCCAGCCGTGTACATGAGCTTTCGGTCAGGTGGCGATCGCTTGCAGGGCTCCGCGTCGGACTCGCGCTCAACGAACCCACGGAGTTCGCTCCGGCGGTAGCAGCGCTCGAAGCATTGCGTTGCCATGTGTTTCTCGCGGGAAGCCGCAGCCCCAGAGAGATTATGGAGCTGGCGGACCGGCTGCAATGGAGCGTGATCGTGTGGAATCTGGTTGACTCCCCGCAGGTCCACAGCGGTCCGGCAGTTCCTGCCGACACCGGTTCTCTCAGTGAGGGAGTCGTGACCATACTGACATCGGGAACCACCGGCCGCCCCAAAGCGGCGAATCATACCTGGATCACGCTGGCCTCGCCGGTCAGGCGCGACCCTCGATACGCGCGGAACTGCTGGATGTGCGCCTATCCGCTCAATTTGTATGCCGGCACGCAGGTGATGCTGCAAGCGCTCCTGAATTGGTCGACCTTGGTGACGCCGTCCTCACTTGATCCGACAATCGTCGCACAGACGATGCGCGAGTCCGCGGTCACACATGCGTCAGGTACGCCGACCTTCTGGCGGCAGCTCTTGCTCTTTGCGCCCCATGATGAACTGAGCGAATGCAGACTCGAACAGATCACGATGGGAGGCGAGGCGGTCACCCAAGGGTTGCTCGATCAGTTATCCGGGCTGTTCCCGCAGACCAGGCTCGTGCATATCTATGCCTCCACCGAACTGGGACGGCTCCTCTCGGTGACGGACAAGCGTGAGGGTTTTCCCGCCGAATGGCTCGATCGGCCACCGGAACAGGGAATCGAACTGCAAGTCGTCGACGGCGAACTCGTGGCACGCTCACACAATGCCATGCTCGGGTACGATCGACGGGCAGCGGGCGATTCCGGGCAGCCCACAGCTGTCCCTCCAGATGGATGGGTCGCAACAGGCGATCTCGTCGAGCGTCATGGAGACCGTGTGCTGTTCCAAGGACGCAAGACCGACGTCATTAATGTGGGAGGGCGAAAGGTGATGCCGGCGACGGTTGAGATGGTGTTGCGCGAGGCCACGGGGGTCGGGGACGTGCGGGTATACGGCAAAAGCAGTTCGCTCGTCGGGCAGCTCGTCGCGGCGGACATTGTGCTGGCACGCGGGAGCGATGAGATTGTGGTGCGCGGAGAAATCAACCGGATTGCGCGCGGCCGGCTTGCTCAGCACGAAGTGCCGCGTCTCCTGCGCATGGTGGAATCCATCGCGCACAACGGTGCGATGAAGGTCGTGCGGTCGGAGGCGGAATGAAAGGCGACGGGGTCGTGCTCATCAGCGGAGGCAGCCGCGGGCTTGGCCTGGCCATGGTGAGAAGCCTCCTGGACCAGGGCTCCAGGGTGGCGACCTTCAGCCGGCGCCCGGGAGAGCCAATCGAGCGGCTGAAGGAGAAATACGGTGAGAGTTTCAGTTTTTTCGAGGGCGACATGTCCGATCAAGCCTCGCTCGGCTCGGTGGTCAAGCGCGTGGAAAAGGATTGCGGGCCGATTGACGTGCTCATCAACAATGCCGGTATTGCGACCGACGGAGTGCTTGCGACCATGCAGCCTGGTCAGATCGAGCAGGTGATTGCCGTAAACCTCACGGGCACGCTGCTGCTGACACGCCTGGTGGTGAGACAGATGGTCGTCCGTTCCCGCGGAAGCATCATCAACATTTCGTCGATCATCGGATTGCGCGGCTATGCAGGTCTCGCCGCCTACTCCGCGACAAAGGCCGGCCTGGACGGCATGACCAGAGGTTTGGCCCGCGAACTGGGCCCGCGGAACATCCGGGTGAACTCGATCGCTCCTGGCTATCTCGAGACCGAGATGACGCACGGGCTTGGCGACACCCAGCGCAATCAGATTGTCCGGCGGACACCGTTAGGGCGACTGGGGACACCCGATGATGTCGTCGGCGCTGTCCATTTCCTGCTGTCTCCCGAGGCGGGCTTCATCACCGGGCAAGTGTTGGTGATCGATGGAGGAATCACGTGTTGAAACTTCTTCAACTTTTTGGCGCGACGTTCGAGAGCGGCGCGGTCTGTCTTGCAATTTTCGCGTCTGGTCATCTTGTGGGCAGCGCATCCGTGTCCTCGAATAGTATCCTTCCGAACAAACACTCTCTGAAGCCGGGGCCACTGGTTTAAATTCCAGCAGACTTGCTTGACACGACAGGCCTGTATTGTGGAACTCGATCAAGAGGGGATGTCAGAGTTAACGATAAATCGTGTCATCATTAGAGATGCCCCACACAGAGGCCATGAATCTTGCTCCCGTTGGTCAAAGGCGCACTCGCCGTGAGGGTCACAGCTGTCCAGGCTTTGGCGTTGCCCACTTTGGCAAACTTCCAGTTGACTAAGTCGCTTTCCGAAATGAAGCTACATGTGAGATCGGCGCTCGTCCAGGTAGCATGAAACGACACGGTACAGGCTACTGGGGTGCCGGTGCCAAGCGTAATGACAAACGCACCATCAGCCCCAGCAATTGTGGGAGACCCTGTGCCACAACTAGATACCGCTAATGAGCCAGACCCATAGGCTCCACCGTAATGGACATGGCCCTCATCGCCCATTTGATACACGAGCGTGCCGACCTGCCTGCCCGTGCTACTATTCGCGGTGGTGTGTCCATAGGCGCGCTGTAAGGGAAGCACGTTCGGAAAGATATTTGTGGGTGTGCCGTAGATCGCGAGGACGGAACTCGTGTTTTGTGCCGTGATATTTTGGTTGGTCGTTAAGCAGACCGTACAGGCTTCTTCGTACGTGTCAGTGGGATCACCGAAGACATAGGGCGTATAGTAAAAAGTGTTCACATAGTTCGGTTGATTGTTGAACGCATCCATGATCGTTGCCCCGGTTTTCCGTACTCGGAAATAGGGAAACGCATCTTGAGTTCCGTTCTTCATGAAAATACCAAAGGCATAGCCTTGCTGATCACTTTGATCCACTTGGATCAAACAGTTATAGCCTCCCCCCGCTTGACTCCCCATGTCTCCACCAGCACACTTGATGAAGCTGGGGTTTGGGATGGAGTCGGTATTATCCGGGAAAAAGCCTTTGTTGAAGCCATCCGTTGCCGTCGTGGGCACCCCACTGGTACTCTCTATTATACCGTTGGATGGATCGGCCTCCACAGAATCGTTCACCAGGAGTACCAAGCAGGCTGTCATCATGAGAAGCAGTGTCTTCATATCTACCTCCAGGCATGCACGCGAACTTGCGGCGAGTTGCCATCCGCCGTACTCGTGCTCGTGGTCGATGTGCAGAGTTCGGTCTTGCTAATGCCGTTCGACAGGCCGAAGACGCGCATTTCTCTGCCTGCGCTTGAGGCCTGTTTCCTATGGAATACAGAACCGGCCATCCGGGCCAGCTCCTCCAAGCCCAGGGGGAAGCCACGAACATGTTGGTCAGGATGAATGCCTAAAGTAGAAAGCTGAACTTCAAAGATTTGCGCACCATCTCTCTTTCTCTTCACTCTCTTCCTGTGTATTCACCAAAACTGATTTCTGTTTGCATTCAACAGAATCCTTTTAGCAAGGACTCGATGAGCACGGTATGCCTTGAGATTAGGAAGCGAGATCAAGTGAATATTCTCATTCCTGGTTACAAGCGATATCTTAAAACGGTCAATTCCATGTTAATTATGAGACAGGAGCAATAATGACGAGTCCCTGTAGAGAAAACTACGAATGCGATCCTCACGCCCTTCCTCGCAGAACGTCCAGATCACCTAGGGATTCAGGACCTGGGGCCGAACCGGGAGTAGAATCGCTCCCGTTCTGGTCTCCCTGGCCTGAGGGGAAGGCTCGTTCCTAGCCAGGTAGAAGGTATATGTAAGCGAGCCGACAGAGCGGCACACCAGACCTCACCGGTGTGCAGTTGTGGTTATCGATGGTACATCAATGTGTTAGAACTTGGCCTCTCATTGAGTTCTCAAAGTTTCTCTAGCCTCGGTCCTGTCGGATACATACCCACCATACATTATAAGTCATTTCTTTCTTAACAATTTGTTAACCGAGGCTTGAGATGCCCGTTGCCATTGCTCCCGGGCAAAACGGTAGAATCTCGATGTGTTTGGCCGTAAGGAAGTAAGAAGGCGTGAATAGAATCTCTCTGGGAGTATGCCGAGATCGGTGTACGAAGGGGCCACTTGCGATTGCCTCGTTGGTAGAAGAACCGAGCGATCCGAAGGGAGTCCGGCATGAGCACTGTTTGCTGTGCGCCGGCAAAGTGACGAGACGATATCAGCGGAGGTGAGCGGACTGGATCTGGACAACTCAAGACGCGCGGTGTGGCTGGCGTTCAGCGGCGATCGCGCAGTAGGAATGGCCAGCTTGCAAGTGCGCGGTATTCGGGTGTCATAAGAATTTCCATGGAAATGCTCCCTCACATAGCCTTGGGTTTGGGTCTGATCTCGATTCTGTGCCTTGTCATGAGCCCAGCCGTCGGCATGGTGGCGGTGTTCATCGCAAAACCGTTCATTGACGCCTCTTGGGACCTTGAGCTTCTATTCGGACTCCGGCAAACCGAAGTCTACTCCGTGCTCATTACATTTATCTTACTGGCACACATGGCACTGGCCAGAAATGACAAGTCTTTGATGAGGATGCCGCTCAAAGGAATATGGATAGCATATTCCATCTATATTGTATTTTTTTCGATGATTATTGCGTACAGCGATGAACCGAAAACAGGGGCGAACATATTTTTGCGATACATTAATGGGATCATCGGATTTTACTTCCTTCAGGCTTTTTTCCGTCAGGGTCATCGGTTCAAGTGGTTCCTTTGGGCTTTGATCCTTGGCGGATTGCTTCCAATGAGCCTTGGATTGTATCAGGCTCTGACGGGATTCCAGTGGCGTGAGGCACAAGCCGAAGGGCTTGTGCGGAACATCGGTATCTGGCACGACGGCGTCAACATGCGTACCTATGCGCTTCAAACCATTTTCGGATTGCTGCTCTATTCGGCCTTGTACGTCAAGACAAGAAACATTCCGCTGAAAGTCATGACGATGGGGTACTTGGCTATCTCCACTGTGGTCATGGTGAGGGTGTACAGCAAGGCCGCGCTGCTGACCTTCGCTCTGTGGGTGTTGTGCTGGACGATCCTCCGGCGACAGTTTGCCGTGCTCGCGCTGCTCGGCATCGCGGGCTTGCTGATCACGACGTATTACGCTGGCGATCTCATGGACCAGATCGGGACGCTCTTTAACAAGGAACTCGGCTTCGTTTCAGGAAAGGTCGAAGGGAAGATGACGTTTCAGGGACGTTGGTTCGGGTGGATGGAAATGATGGCCGAATGGGAACGTCTTCCCCCAATGAGCCAACTGTTCAGCAGCGGAAAACTCGCGATTGGGGCACACAACGATTTTCTTCAAATGCTGTTTCATGGAGGGATCGTGGGCCTGGCGATGTACCTCTCATTGTTGATCGTTATCGGTGTCAGGATCGTCAGAAATCTGCTCGCCAAGGCGGATGAAATGGCCGTTGCAGCATTGATGATGTTCCTCATGTGGCTGATCGATGCGATTGGGCTTGTCCCGAGCGCCTACCCAGCGGAACAGTGGCTTATATGGGGGGTGATTGGCATGAGTTTGAGAATGCGCGCCGATGCAGCGAGTGAGGAACCATTGAGGGAAGCAGTTCTTGGCCAGGGGGACGCTCCCCATGAAGCTCCGCTCAGAGAGGCCGTCGTTGAGCGCCGATTCCCACTTCTGTCAGACCAAAGGTGAGATTCAACATGTTTGTCCGTCTACTCTTGTTCGCGTATCTACTGGTGTTTGGACTGACTTTCTCAGTCGATCATGCTCTCGCGTCGGGCAAAACATTTGCCGGCAAGAAAATAATCTTTGAGGAGGACGTGTCTGCCTGGACGACCAAGCAAGGAACGGATGAGTTACTCATGAGAATCAAAACCGCGGGCTTTAATGCTTTTAGCCCAGTGGTCTGGCACGGAAGGGGCACCACGTGGCCGTCGACATATGCCGAATGGGATTACTGGCTCAAAGCCCAGCCGAAGCAGGGTTTTGATCCGCTGAAGTATCTCATCGACCGGGCTCACGAAATGGGGATCGAGGTACACCCCTGGTTTACTCTGACCCTGCGAGAAGGAAGCTTCCTCCCACAATACGCTTCACCCGGCACTCCCGAACGAGCATTTGATGTCCACATGCCGGAGTTTCGACATTTAATGGCGAATCTAATTGCGGAGGTCGTGAGCCAGTATGACGTGGATGGAATTAATCTCGATTATGTAAGAGCAGTTGGGCTGTGCACGAGCGACTTCTGCAAAGCCGACTATGCAGCGAGATACGACCGCAACCTTCTACTGGACACCGCCCAATTCAAGCTGACGTTTGGACGAGTGCCGACGCTGGTCGAGTATCAGGAGTCGGACGTCGCTGCACTGGTGGAGGAAATCGCACAGCGAGTTCGGGCCATCAAACCTAATATCGTAATCAGCGCGGACGTGATCCCGCTCATTGCCGGCACGGATCAGGGACAGAACAGTATCGACTGGGTGAACAAGGGACTGGTGGACGTGCTCTGTCGGATGGCCTACTACCGGGACATTGATGTCAAGTTGACGGACAAGATTCGCGGGCTTTTGAAAAATTCTGATGCATTGACCATCGTTATCTCTAATGTGTCCACCAGCGATGAAATGCGGATCCCTGGCAAGTATTACTCGCGCGATGGGAAGTGGTTCGCCGAGACAATTAGCACTATTCTACGGAGTTGGCCGCAGAGTGGGGTCGGGGTCTATGAGTACAAGTGGCTATCAGACGAGCAGATCGCAGCAGTCAAGGCCGGTCCGTTTAAGCCGCCAGCCACTCCAATGGGTATAGAGGCGAAGTAAGAACTCGATCATGGCTCTTGATCTTGGCATCGGCATACCACGTATTGAGATAAACACTTCGCGGTTACCTTCCGATCAGGCATTGGCCAGGATCGCTGGGGGATCCGCGATGCTTTTTGTCGTTACCTTCTTAGGGCTTGGCCTCAACTATCTTTATGCAATTATCCTGGCCAGGGTGCTGGGTCCCGAACAGTTCGGATTTTATGCGCTCGGGCTCGGTTGCTTCAACCTCCTGTCCGTCATTGCCTTGGCCGGCCTCGACACCGCTGTTCTTAGGTTTGTCCCGACGCTGCGCGTTCAGAGTGATGCTGCCGGAATCGGGAGAATCATTCGAGCGGCTCTGGTTCTGGCCGCAGGTCTCGGCATCCTATCTGCCGCGGCCTTGCTGTTGAGTTCCGACACGCTCGCCACCCGTTTCTTCCACAATGACGAAGCATCGAGTGTACTGAAGCTCTTCGCCCTTTCCATTCCACTGCTAGTTGTTTCAACAGTTTCTCTAGCAGTACTGCAGGCCTTTCGAGAGGTTCGCTGGCGAACTTCCGTTAAATATTTGTGCGAACCGGTCGTGAAGGTTGCAGTCACGCTGGTTCTCGTATGGTGGGGTTGGGGTCTGATGTCAGCGTTAGTGGCTCTTCCTGTCGCGTTGGGCCTGACGACGATATTCGCCATCTTGCCTTTGCACCGTCTATTGTCGAATGGGAGCGATGCACGTCCTTCCGGCATCGCCTACCGGGACGTGTTACGGTACTCCCTGCCCCTGCTCGGTGGGCTGGTCTTTAACGGTCTTGCCACACGATCTGATGTCCTCCTCCTCGGCTTTTGGTCTTCAATGGAGGATGTTGGCATCTACAGTGCAGCCTTCCAGACCTCCGCCATTATGGCTCTGGTGCTAGGGACATTAGAATCCATCGCGACCCCGTTCCTCTCGGAGAGCATATCGAAAAACGATCCAAGCCAGATCCGCTCACTGACAGGAACGGTGCTACGTTGGACTGTGACGGGAACGCTTCCTCTCTGCATCGTTATGGCGGTGTTCGCGAAGGACATCATGAGTCTGTTCGGGAACCGCTTCGAATCCGGGGCTGTCTGTCTCATCATTCTTGCGGTCGGACAATTTCTCTATTCGGTCACGGGATGCAGCCACGGCATGTTGTTATGGGCCGGACATTCGAAACTCGTTATGTGGAACAGCATCGCAGTCTCCGCTGTTCAGATCGGACTCTATCTCATTTTGATCCCCTCCTACGGAATCATTGGGGCTACTTTTGCGACCAGCGCCAGCCTTGTGCTGACCGTCATCTTACGCACTGTTCAGGTTCATCATATTCTCGACATCTGGCCTTTTGACTCGACCATCTACAAGCCATTGGCAGCAGGAGCAGCTGCCTTATTGCTTGTCTTAACCGTTAGGTATATGCCTTTATTGTCTCATATTGCCGTGCTGCTTGGGTTCTTCATTCTGTCTTATGTCGGTTTCCTTTTTGCCCTTGGGCTTCATGAGGGGGACAGGGCCGTTCTGCTTCAATTGAAGCGTCGGTTCAACCAATTCACTTAACGCACGATGCAGGCCCCCCTGCTAAAAAGAGGGATCGAGAAGTGTTTTCACGGAGACAAAATCTATGAGATTGAATTCTCTTCTGAAGAGATCGCTCCAGGGTTTGAGGGAAAGAGGGAAGGATTTCTTAGTTTGTGGGCAAACGAAAGAAATTACCACGAAGGTTATGTATTCCGATGATGGCTTGAAGTGATAGCTCTTCGTTCAGACACCGCGATTCGTATCCTTTGGACAAAAGTGTGCAAGGACATTGTGTTTTATCTGGGTTTGCTTGCACCAGGATCATAATCAGATTTACTTGAGCGAGTGTATGAAGTTGACGAAGTCTATATCCTCCCTGGTTAACGTAGCTGTTATCTTGCCTAGCGACTTTGAGGAGCGGCCTACCGGAGGTATGTTGACGGCTGTCAAGAATATTCTGAAGTCCACAAAGGATTATCCTTTTAACATTACCTTATTTGGTCTGTGCTGGAGACAAGGCGAAACTGTTGGCAATGTGTATAGGCGAACCATCCATGGTGTGTCTTATCCGTTTATCCCTTTGTGCAAGTTGACTGAGATGGAGGTGAATGGTCATCGTCCACTCATTCCTCTCAGGGCCAAGATGTTTTGGTCATGCCTGCGCAATCGGTACCTTGTGACACAACGGTCGTTTGACGTTCTCTACCTGCACGCCCCTGAATTATATCCTCTCATGCCGGCTCAGCAGGCACGCATCGTTTACCACGCGCACGGTACCGAAGAGTGGGGGGCACAGTATTCCAGGTACTGGATTTGTCGAACATCGGCATTCAGGAGGCTCTACACAACTATGATCAATCAGATTGGCTCCTGTGCGGGTCAGTTTGTCTGTATAGACCAACAATGTTACGAGGCTTATCGTACCCGGTGGCCTGCAAGGGCTCAGGATATCCACTTGTTTTGGGGGATGGCGGATGCGGAGCTGTTCAAGCCTATTTCACCGGAGGTTCGGAGCGCTACAAAGAATCGATACGGCATTCCTCAAGGTGGCAGGGTGTTGCTCTATGTCGGGAGGTTGACTCGACTGAAGGGAGTCCACCTGATCATTGAGGCGGTGATGCGCTTGAGGCGTATGAGGTCTGATATTTTCTTATTGGTTGCCGGAAATGGTGAAGAAGAGGACTCGCTTCGCAAACAAGTCGAAGCAGTAAATCTTGGCACCTGTGTTCGCTTTCTAGGCAGGATTCCTCATGAGGAATTGCCGGTGCTATACAACAGTGCTGCTTTGACTGTTGTCGCGTCGGAGCAGGAAAGCCTGTGCTTTACGATTTTGGAGTCGCTGGCCTGCGGAACACCGGTGGTTAGCACTCGTGTTGGGATTGCACCATTTGTAATCCACGACGGTCGATCAGGATTCCTTCTTGAAAATCGAACGGTGGATGAACTTGTTCGGGGGATTGAATCAGGGCTGAACCTGCCTGTCGAGCTTCGGGAGGAATGCGTTGGGTCCGCGAGTTCATTGCGCCAAACTTCCGGGTCGATTTGTGATCTCATTCTGGATATCGGGAGAGATAGAGGGCAAGCATAGCTGCCAATGTTTTCATTCTGGTTGTACTAATGGTCTGCAATCAACAGAAAAAGATCGATTGAACTTGAAGTTATGATCACGACGCCTGAGGTTCCAATAGTCGTAATCATTGGGCCGACCCCGCCGCCGTTTCACGGCGTGAGTCTGGCGACAGAAGCCATTCTGAAATCTCCTCTTCGTGAGCGATTCCGGTTGGAACATCTCGATCTAGCTGATCGACGCGGAATTCAGCATGTGGACAAACCTGATTTCTACGACGTCGTGTTGTTCCTCAAACAGTGGTGGAAACTACTCGCGATTCTGCGAAAGGAGCGGCCAGCGGTTGCCTACTTGCCGATATCCCAGTCGACCATCGGTTTTCTGCGAGACAGTTTCTTTATGCTGCCGGCCTGGATTGCGGGCGCTTCTGTGATCTTTCACCTCCATGGAGGGAATTTCAAAGGCTGGTACGATGGTCGTTCGTATCCGATGAAGTTGTATGTGCGGATGGTGTTCCGCCGCGTGTCCCATGTGGCCGTCCTGGGCGAGTCGCTCCGTCATCTCTTTGCCAGCGTCATCGCGCCTTCTAGGATCGCGGTGGTGCCGAATGGGATCGACTGGCCGGCTGTCCACAAGCCGATCCCCAACCCGCACAAACCACGCCGGTATCGGATTTTGCATTTGAGCACCTTGAGCCGGCTGAAGGGCGCGTCGGTCTTGCTGGCTGCGATCCCGATGGTCTTGAAGATTAGGCAGGACGTGGAATTCATTTTCGCCGGTCCCTGGCTACATGAAGAAGATCGACGGGAGGCGGAAGCGTTCGTTGCGCAGCATGGACTCAGCAACCATGTCGAATTCACCGGTCCCGTTAACACTGTTGAACATAAACGGTCCATCTATTCATCGGCAGACCTGTTCGTGTTTCCCGGAATACAGCAAGAGGGTCAACCCCTTGTCGTGCTCGAAGCGATGGCTTCAGGGCTGCCGGTGCTGTTTACGGACCGAGGCTGCCTGAGGGATACCGTGATTGAGGGAGAGTGCGGATTCGAGGTGCGGTGCAATGATCTTCACCATCTGACTGATCGCATTCTCTGGTTCCTCGACCATCCGGAAGAGGTCGAGCGGATGGGTCGGAATGCCCGGGAGCGGTTCGAGCGGTTCTATACCAGCGAACGATTCATTAAGGATTTGGGCGATCTCCTTACAATGGCGTCTGGAGGGCAACATCCTCACCTACGAGTTGCAGCCGCTAGAGTGGGCCAGACTGAACGGCATCGGGCCTGATAGGGTAAAAGAAAATTTGTATGTGCGGCATCGTGGGAGTATTTGATCAAACCGGATGAGGCATTATGAAGAGGCCAGAAAGTGTCACAGCCCATTTTAATCGAAAGGCTACCACGTTCATCTCTAACTATTCGGACTCTCCTGCATTCAAAGAGCGTTTGAAGGTGTGGCAACGGGCCATAGAAAAAAGTTTTACACATATACCAGGCAAGTCACTCTGTCTGGACATGGGATGCGGTGATGGATCGATTAGCAGGCAGGTCGCAGCCCGGGGGATTCGCATAGTTGGCTTTGATCAGAGTGAAGCAATGCTTGCACTGGCGAGACATCGAGCTGTTGAGGAAGGAGTTGGATCACGAACCGAGTATATCCTCGCTTCTCTTCCCCTCTCAGAGGAATTAACCAAGGTTTACGAGAATTCCGCCGGGTTAATCATATGTTCGAGCGTAATGGAATACGTTTCTGATTATGAGAGAGTGCTACGTCAGTTCCATTCCATTTTAAAGCCAGGAGGGATTCTTCTTCTTTCTCTTCCTAATCGTCTTTCTCTCTTTCGGATCTTTGAGCGCACGCTTCGACCATTTCTGGCGTTGCAGGATTCATATCTGCAACATCAACGGCACCAGTTTGATCCAGGCCGTGTTAATACATTACTGGCCGCATTTGGCTATAAAATAAATGAAGAGGAATATTTTTCTCTGCCTTTGCAGAAATTCTCAGAAAACTTCTTTCGCAGCTACCGTGGTCGACGGATGGCCACGATGTTTTTAGTCACTGCACAAAAAGATCGCTCTTCTTAAATCAACGGCTTCGCAGATTGCTCTTCGGGATGTTTAGGGTCTCATCCATCTCTCAATCCACACATAAACCTTCGAGTTGAGAAGGAAGAACGAATAAGGATCGATAAGCGCGAATTAGGATTTGCGGGTAGCGAGAATGGCTTTTGAGAGGACTTTGACGATGCGGTGTCCAGCTTTGCCGTCCCAGAAGCGCGGCCTTGTTCGTTGCACCCGTCGCTTCAACTGCCTGAAGGCCTGCCGCACGATGGCCTCTTTCGACGTTCCTGCCAGCACGTTGGTGCCCTCGGAGACTGTCACAGGCCGTTCTGTGTTATTCCGCAGGGTGACGCAAGGGACGCCCAACATCGTCGTTTCCTCCTGAATCCCTCCCGAGTCCGTGAGGACGATTCTCGCCTTCGACATCAGCTTGAGAAAATGGAGATAGCTCAGCGGCTCGATGCAATACAAACCTGCTTTGATATCTTGAACTGTCTCATGTGGCGCCAGCAGGGGGCATTGGCCGGCAAGGCCGAACTCCTGGATACGGGAGACGGTTCGCGGATGGACCGGAAACACGAGGGGCAGCCTCTGTCCGATGGTGAGCAAGGCGTCGAGAATGTTTCGAAAGGCGGTTGGGTCGTCGACATTGCCCGGTCGATGCAGCGTCACGACGCCGTAGGGCAGGACTGCCTGTTTGTCTGAATCAGATCCTGCGAGGCCGAGTCGTTGCAGAATGGCAGATTGTTCCGCGCGGTCCTGATGGCGCAGCAAGGTATCTACCATCGTATTGCCGACGAGGTGGATGCGGTTGCGGGTGATGCCTTCGCTTCGCAAGTTATGAACGGCGCTCTGCTCCGTAACAAAGAGCAGGTCCGATAAGGCGTCAGTCAATATACGGTTGATCTCCTCCGGCATCGAGCGATCCCGGCTGCGCAACCCTGCCTCGACATGAACGATGAATGGGCGGGTTCGGTCTGACGTGTCCGTTCCATCTGGGTAGACGATCTTCGAGGCAACGAGCGCACAGGCGATGGTCGAGTTGACGTCGCCGACGAGGATAACCGCATCTGGTCGTTCCTTGACCAGCACCGGTTCAAACCGTTTCATGATCTCTGCGGTCTGAGCCGCGTGCGTTCCGGACCCGACCTCCAGATCCACAGCCGGCCTGGGCAGGTCCAGTTCCCGGAAGAAGGTTTGGGACATCTTCTCGTCGTAATGCTGTCCTGTATGGATCAGGAGATAGTCGATCCGCTTCTTCGCGCCGAGATTGTGTGTGTCGAGTGCCACGACGATCGAGGCGATTTTCATGAAATTCGGTCGCGCACCGGCGACAAGGAGCAGTTTCATGGGCGCAGTGTAGCATGGCCGGTTCAGTGGCCCTGTTACATTTGACTCAAGTTTTGGTTTGTCTTGTTTGTTTAGTTCTTTTTGTTTATTTGGTTGTACGAAATCAACCAGATGAACCAAACAAGCAAAATAAACCAAACCAACCAGTCTTCAGCCTGCCACCTGAGCAGATACCTTTGCCTCTCGAATCCGCCTCGTGAAAATTCTGCTCGATACCTGCGTCTGGGGTGGCGCCGTTGATCCGCTGAAGGCCGCAGGCCACGATGTCATCTAGCCCGCAATATTCATGAACACTTCTGCTGCAATCGCCGATCCGCTGCTACGACGAGCCTTCGGTCGGCGGGCTCGCCCCTCGAACCCTCAACGTACTGTTGGGGACTGGTGCCTTTCTTCCTGGCGCCTGTCCTCGTCCGGACCGGGACAGACACCACGTGCCGACGCGGGGAAGGGTGTCAGTCCCCCGGGCTCCGCGCGCCGCTCTCGCGACGCGGCTCAGCGATTTCGCGCCGAACCGTGATGAATAATGCGGGTTAAACCCCCTGGTTGCCGTTCTCTTGGGGCGTGGTAGCGTTTAACACTGTACAATTAGCAGGCTGTTGACAAAGTCTGTCAGCGGCGTTCTCGCGTCGCTCAGAGGCTCAACGTACGGCACAGAATACGCATCGCCTCTTCGCTCGCTGCGGCCTTGGCTGTGGAATGGCGCGTCTTGGCGCGCCGGGGTTGGGGGGTGAGATGTCTGGCCTTTCTGAACAGCCTGCAGACCATTCAGCTTCCGTCAGTGATCCAGAAGTGGTATCGCTTCCGGTGCCGTCATCTAGTTTGTCAACAAACTGCTAGGAGGTTGCCATGGCGCGCAAGACGGCGGTACTGGGATTTTCGGTGAGTCCAGCGCTTGCGAGGGAGTACGAGCAACTCGCGGAGCGCGAAGGGACCACCAAAAGCGACTTGTTTCGTCGCATGGTGAGCACCTATAAGGCGGAGCGTGATGAGCAGGAGTTTATTGCGCTCCAGCGTAAGATGGCTGGCCGGGTTCGCAAGACCGGCGCGCTGACCGAGAAGGAGGTCGAACGGATCGTGTTTGAGGACCGCTGATGAAGGTGGTCTACGATACGAATGTGTTTGTGTCGGCATTCATCGTTCCAGGCAGTAAGGGGGAAGAGGCTCTCCTGCTTGCCCATCGCCGCAAGGTTGATCTGTACACCTCAGTTCCTATTTTGACCGAGACCACTCGCATCCTCCGAACCAAATTCGACCAGCCTGAACGAGATGTCTTGGCGGCACTGAAGCAGATAAGCCGCGCGGCGACCATTGTACGTCCGGCTCGCACAGTGACCGTGTTTGAGAATGTGCCCGATAACCGAATTCTTGAGTGCGCGTTGTCGGCCCAGGCCGATCTGGTTGTCACAGGCGACCGCCACCTCTTGGCGCTCAAAGAGTTCGAAGGAATTCCGCTCGTGCGGCTGGCGGATTTTCTGAGAATGATCTCGACGGATTGATCCATCAGGCTCTGGATGTTCGAGGTTCGAGGGGTGAAGCGAGGTTGAGGCTGAGGTTCAGGTTGGAGGTTCGAAGAGAAGGTTGGCGATCCCACCAGGTGTCAGCAACTTGGGGCAAGCGGCAGGTGCTATCTCTTAGAGCATTTCGACCGCCAGGTCTTGGCGAGATGCTTTGCCGATGTCATGCTGACCCTCTGTCGGTAAGGTGGAATCTGTTAAATGCGTCAGTTGTTTTTTTGCCACTGCCCTTTTAATAATCCGGCCGATCCATCCCCATTTTCTCCTCTGGTCTATCTCGTCTATCTGGTTGATTTTATTCGACCAAATACACGAAACAGACCGAATAGACCAGACAGACCAGATCAACCTTCAGCCTGACCCACTTCAGTCTGAACCCCTGAATAGGCCCTTCCATTTTAACAATTCGTTAACTCAATCTTGACCTTTGCGTACCACAGGGACAACCACCCATGCGCTAGAATTCTGCATCCCTAAACGAACAAATCAGTTAGGCCTTCTTGATGAAACAAGTCGTCCAAAACTTCAGGACCGGTGTCCTCAAGGTCGAGTCCGTTCCGGCCCCGACTGTGTCTGCTTGCGAGGTGTTGGTTGCCAATCGCGTGTCGCTGATCAGTCCTGGTACTGAACGTTCCACTGTGCAAGTTGCGCAAAAAAATCTGCTCGGCAAAGCGCTCGATCGTCCGGAGATGGCCCGAAAAGTTGTTGCCGCTATGCAGAAAGATGGGGTGTTCGCGACCCTCCATCGCGTGTTCGATCGGCTCGATACCCCGGCTGCGCTCGGCTACAGTTGCGCAGGCGTCGTGCTGGCCATGGGGAGAGATGTGTCGGGACTGTCAGTCGGCGATCGGGTGGCCTGCGCGGGCCAGAATTATGCGTCCCACGCTGAGATCGTCTCCGTGCCGAAGCATCTCTGCGTCAAGATTCCTGACGGCGTGAGCTTCGACGATGCTTCCTTCGTCACGCTGGGCGCCATTGCATTGCAGGGGGTGAGGCAGGCCGAGCCACGGCTCGGTGACCGGGTTGCTGTGATCGGGTTGGGATTGATCGGGCAACTGACGGTGCAATTACTCAAGGCCTCCGGATGCCGGGTGTTGGGTTCCGACCTGGACCGTTCCAGACGGGAACTGGCTGCTGAACTGGGCGCGGATGTTGTGTCGGATGCGTCAGAACTGATCGAAGCAGCCAAGGCTTTCAGTCAGGGACAGGGCGTCGACGGCGTCATCATTACCGCCAGTACCAAGTCGAACGAACCGGTGGAGGCGGCTGGTGAGATCGCTCGACAGAAAGGACGGGTCGTGGTCGTCGGCGCGGTCGGTATGACGCTGCCTCGCGAGCCCTATTACAAGAAAGAGCTGGAGTTCCGCCTGTCGATGTCCTACGGACCGGGCCGATACGACCGTTCGTATGAAGAGCAGGGTCGCGATTATCCTTTCGGGTATGTCCGGTGGACCGAGCAGCGGAACATAGAGGCGTTTCTCCACCTGCTACGACAGGGTTCCGTAAAGGTGGCGCAGCTCGTCACGGATCGCTATCCGATCGAAGAGGCTGAAGTCGCCTACCAACGCCTGACGGACGGGTCGGCTTCCTCGCTGGGCCTGCTCATTTCCTATTCCGCTGAAATTGGCGATCGCGGGTTACAGGTCTGTCATCTGGCGCAGGCTCGTTCGTCCGGACCTGTTACGCTCGGCGTGATCGGAGCGGGTCAGCATGTGCGGGATATGTTGCTACCGGTCTTGTCCAATCTGTCCGGCGTGACGATCGCGGCGGTCTGCACAGGATCGGGCATCACCGCCAAGATGGTCGGAGACAAGTGCAAGGCGGCCTATTGCACCACCGATTTTCGTTCCGTGCTCCGCGACGATGCAGTCAATACGGTGCTCATAGGGACGAGGCACGATACCCATGCCGAGATCGTGGACGAAGCGTTGAAGGCCGGCAAACACGTATTCGTCGAAAAGCCGCTCTGTCTGACCCATGACGAACTCGAGCGGATTGCGCAGTCCTACGAAGATGCCGCAGCGCGCGGCTTGCAACTGTGGGTTGGATTCAACCGGCGATTCTCCTCGCACGCAACCAAGATCATCGAGTTCTTCCGGGGGCGAAGAAACCCCTTGGTCATGGTCTATCGCGTCAATGCCGGGCCTCTGCCGCCCACTCATTGGGTGCAGGACCCTGAAGTCGGCGGCGGGCGGCTTATCGGGGAGGCCTGCCATTTCGTCGATTTCATGCAAGCCGTTTGCGGGGGACGGCCGATCTCGGTTCATGCGGCGCGCATCGGCGGCCATACCTCCGGCATGGCGGACGACCAGAGTCTGATTTCACTCACCTTCAACGACGGTTCGATCGGCACCGTCGTCTATACCGCCGGTGGAGACACCGGTCTGGCCAAGGAACGATTTGAGGCTTTCGGAGACGGTAAGGCCGTCACGCTGGACGATTTTGCCGTGACTGAGTTCTATGCCCAAGGGAAGAGGACGAAGTACAAGACCAGCGTCCGCGACAAGGGGTTTGAACAGGAAATGCGCCGGTTCACTGAAAGTGTGGCGCAGGGTGCTGAGCCGGCCATACGATTCGACGAGATCTATGCCGTGACGCGGGCCTGTCTTTTGGCGGTCGGTGGGTTGAAGACCGGAGCGGTCTACGATGTCTAGGAGCCTGTCCGACATGGGCCATTCTACTGCGGCGAATGATTCACGACCATCTGCGTTGTTCTCGGCTCGAAAAAATCCTCAACGTATTCCAGCGAATACGCTTCCGGTTTTTCCGGGCCTGTGGCCTCGCATCTGGCAGCGCCTCCTTCGCCTCGTCGCGAAGGCCAATGTCGGACAGGCTCCTAGCCGATGATGACGACAAGGACATCGGCCAACATGATTTCCGGACGGGCGCTTGCCTGGTATGTCAGACGGCTCAGTGTGATGCAGCCGGGCGAAGTGCTGTCACGAGTCGGTTCACAGTACGAGCTGGCCGTCCTTTCCCTCCGGCATCGTCTCGGATTGACGGCCACGCACGCGGACCAGCTCGATTTCCACTGCTATGGATACTGTTGTGCGCGCGAGCCGCAGTTGCCGGTGTGGTTCTACGAGCCGCAGCTTGATGAGGCGATGAGCGCCAGGGTGCTGGCCGGCGGGTTGCCTGAAGACCACTGGAATTGGTCCTGGACTCAGGATCCCGACGTATGGCACCGGGCTCCCGACACGGGGCGGACCTGGCCGCGGAGATTTTTCGGTTCTATTCCGTATCGCGAGGGCAACCCTTACGGCGATGTCCGTCGGGTATGGGAGCCGTCTCGCCTTCAACAGCTGGTGGTGCTCTCGCGGATCGCTGTGCAGGGTGATGTCTCCCTTCGGGAGCGGGCGGTCGGTGCGATGGAAGCGCAATTTCTGTCCTGGATCGACGCCAATCCCAATCTCACTGGGGTACATTATGTCTCGGCCATGGAATGCGGGCTCCGGCTCATTGCCGTCTGCCATGCGTTCGACCAGGTCCGTCCGTGGATTCGGCAGCCCGACCGGGTCTGGCCGGCCGTGGTCCAGCTAGTCCAAGGCCATGCGGAGTTGATCCGGCAGCGGATTTCTCTGCATTCTTCGTTGGGCAACCACACGATCGCGGAGGCCACCGCGCTGGTCTATGCCGGTTTGCTCTTTACGGAGATGCCGCACGCGGCGCAGTGGCGCATGACCGGGCTCACGTTGTTGGAATCGGAATCCTCACACCAGGTCTTAGCCGACGGCGGGGGGATCGAGCAAGGTGTGTGGTATTTGCGGTTTATCTCGGATCTCTACGGTCTCGTCATGGCGCTTCTTGAGGCGCACGGTGAACGAATTTCTGACGCGGTGCAACGCGCCTGTACCAAGAGCTGGACATTTCTTTCGGCGATGACCGACGAGGCGGGCGGGCTCGCTTCGATCGGCGACGGCGACGGCGGATTCGCGCTCGGTCCGGTGCTCGATTTCTCTCCAGTCAGACCCTCTCGTGCGCCTGGACTGACGACCTTCGAGGAATCGGGCTATTCCGTGCTGGAGTCAGTCGGTGTTTCCCCGGCTCGTTTGATCCTGGATCACGGCCCGTTGGGAATGGCCCCCTGCTATGCGCACGGGCACGCCGATGCCCTATCGGTCCTGTTCCAAACAGGGGGGCGGGACGTCTTGGTCGACACCGGCACCTTTATCTATTCGGGGGATCCGGATTGGCGGAAATACTTCAGGGGAACCAGCGCCCACAATACGGTGGTCGTCGATGGGCTCGATCAGGCGGTGCAGGAGACGGCCTTTCAATGGTCTTCTCCCTTCAACTCCCGGCTGGTGTACCGCGCAGAGCGCGCTGACGGTGAGACGGTCTTGATTGCCATGCACGACGGATATCTGGGTCGAAACGGCGTCGTTCATTGGCGGGGCATCATCTACCGATCCCCCGGTTTGTGGGTGATCGTTGACCAATTGACGGGATCCGGGACCCACGAGGTTGAGTTGAATTGGCATCTCGGTCTCAAGCCGGTTGCGGATGGAAATGGATATGTACTCGAGGGAGCGGAAGCCCGAATCGGTCTTACGGTCGAAGGGGGCGCGGTTACCGTTCATCGTGGGCAGACAGCTCCGATCCTCGGTTGGCGATCTTCGTCGTATGGGGCAAAAGTTCCTATCGATGTGTTGCACGTGACTTATCGGGGGGCGCTCCCGCACGACTTCGTCACCTGTTTGGTCACAGGAGATCATGGCGTGGCGGAGCGACAGGCTGCTGTTTCGTCACTGAGAAAGTTGATGTATGGAACCCAGACGCATTGAGATTCTCGGCGTGCCAGTCGATTGTTTGACCATGGATCGAACGGTCGATCTCGCCGCCTCGGTGCTCGCTGGGAATGTGGCCCATAGTATCGTGGCGGTCAATCCTGAAAAAGTCATGCGGGCGCGCTATGACGTTCGCCTGCGAGATCAATTGAGGCGGGCGGGGGTTCTTATTCCGGACGGAATCGGTGTCGTCATCGCCGCCCGGATTCTCGGATTGGGACGTTTCAGCGGGTCCCCGGATCGGAGTTGATGCCACGACTCTGCGAACTGGCGGGGCAAACCGGACGCCGTGTGTTCCTGTTCGGCGCCGCCCCTGATGTCAACGAGCGCGCCGCGCAAGTCTTGCGGAAACGCTACAGGGGTTTGACGGTCGCCGGCACGCAGCACGGTTTTCTGAAGGACGGAGACATGCCGGATCTGATCGACAAGATCAATTTGTCGCAGGCCGATATTCTGTTTGTCGCACTCGGCAGTCCCAAACAGGAAGACTGGATCGACCGGTATCTGCCGCAGTTGAACGTCAAGATATGCCAGGGCGTCGGCGGCACGTTCGATGTCATTGCCGGGCGTGTACGGAGGGCTCCCGCTGCATTTCGAGCCGTGCACCTCGAGTGGTTCTACCGGCTGGTGACCAACCCCCAGCGCCTCCATCGTCAAACAGCCTTGCCGCGGTTCGCGTTTCACATATTGAAACAACGAGTCATGGGATGAACTTTTCCCGAATCGATATGGCTCCGAAAGTCGGCTCGCCGCTGGTTGGCGACACGCCGTCGATCGCGTCCGGCTGGTGGCACAGAAACTGGTGGGTGGGTGGGGTTCTCTGCGCCGCGCTGTTGGGAGTGATTTATTACGACGCACTCGCGGTCATGGTCAGCGTGTGGGTGGATGATGAAAATTATGGTCATGGGTTCTTTGTGCCCGTCATCTCGCTGTTCTTGATCTGGATGAAGCGAGCCAAGATCCGGGCGCTTGAGTCACAGGGATCCTGGTGGGGCCTGTCGCTCATTCTGGCGGGTCTCGCATTATACGTTATGGGTGAACTGGGCACCCTTGCCCCTCTCCTGCAGCTGTCGTTCTGGCTTGTTGTGGTGGGCCTTTGCTGGGCCGCCCTCGGAGGGAAAATCCTTCGGGAGCTGAGTTTTCCTCTGCTGTACCTCCTCACCATGATTCCACTGCCACAATTCCTCTTGCAAGGGCTCTCCGGCCAATTGCAGTTGATTTCGTCCGCGTTGGGGGTTGGGTGCCTGCAAGTCATCGGCGTCACGGCGTTCCGTGAGGGGAACGTGATCGATCTCGGCCCGATCCAATTGCAAGTCGTGGAGGCCTGCAGCGGCCTGCGATACCTATTCCCTCTGATGTCGCTGGCGCTGCTTTGCGCCTACTTGTTCCAGGGGCCGATGTGGAAGCGTGCCGTGGTGTTTTTGTCCAGCATGCCGATAGCGATCGTTTTGAACGGCTTCCGCATCGGCGTCATCGGAGTGCTGGTCGAGTACTTCGGGGCAGGAGCTGCCGATGGATTTCTCCACCTCTTCGAAGGGTGGGTTATCTTCCTCATGAGTCTGGCCATTCTTGCCCTCGTAATGTGGGGACTTTCGAGAATAGGATCCGGCAGTGAGCGACAATCGTTTTCCGATCTGCTGCGTCTGCCGTCCGATTCCGACACTGTCTCCCAGCCTGGCGTGGTTCGATCATCTTCTCCTGCCGGAACGTTGCCGGCGCCGTTCTTCTGTTCGGTGGGTCTGTTGGTGTGCCTCGCCGTCGCGTCGCCGTACATCATCTCTCGTGATGAAATCGTGCCGGCGCGGCAGGCTCTCCTCAGTTTTCCCATGCAGGTTCAACAATGGCAGGGAAGCACGTTTCCGTTGGAAAAGGAATATATCGAAGCCTTGCGATTTGACGACTATTTGCTGGCTGATTATCACGCGGCTGAAGGTGCTCCTGTGAACTTCTATGTGGCCTATTATGGCTCGCAGCGCAAAGGGCAGTCGGCCCATTCACCGCGAACCTGCATTCCTGGCGGTGGATGGGAGATTACCTCCTTGCGGACGATGGAGGTGCCGGCGAACGATGCCGTAACGATGTCCTTGCGCGTCAATCGATTGGTCATTCAAAAGGCAGACATGAAGCAAATTGTCTACTACTGGTTTAAGCAACGGGATCGGGCGCTGGCAAATGAGTATCTCGTGAAGTTCTTTCTCTTCTGGGATGCCCTGGCGAAGCAACGGACGGACGGCGCCTTGATTCGATTAACGGCTTCGGTCCAGCCGGGGCATGACGAAGAAGAAGCCGACAGGGTACTGGCCGATTTCACCCAATCGGTCAATCCCCTGATGAGCCGGTTTGTTCCTGATTGATCTTTCGGTCGTTTGTCACTACTCAGGTAGACAGGCTGAAGGTTTATAGGGGGTAAGGTCATAGAAATCGAAAAGGGCGTGAAGCGTGAGTGCGACAAGCAAGACGTGTCTGACAGGCGGTTCGAAGTTCCGAATACTTCAGCCTTCAGCCTGAACACCTGAGTCGTGACGATCTTTTGAGTGCGTCGGGAACTTATGTCAAGTCCTCTATTTTTCAGTTTCCTCGGGTCTCTCGTCATCTGTATGGCGCTCATTCCTGTCCTGATGGCGACAGCTGGCCGTCTGCAGTTTCTCGATCTTCCGAGCGACCGGAAAGTCCATCATATGCCGATGGCCAAGGTCGGCGGGATTGCATTCGCGGCGGGAACATTTGTTTCGATGTTGCTGTGGGCGCCGAAGGATCCGATCATCACGTCGGGTCTGATCGGCGGCGCCGTCATTTTATTGTTCGGTGCATGGGACGATCGAGTCGGACTCGGATATAAAGCCAAGTTCCTGGGACAACTGCTCGCCGCTTCCGTTGTCGTCTGGCTCGGGGGTGTGCATCTCTCCTCATTGCCCTTTATGGGCGAGACGCCACTGCCTCTGTGGATTGCGGTGCCGGTGACCCTGCGTCCTGCTCGTGGCCGTGACCAATGCCCTGAATCTTGCCGATGGGTTAGATGGATTGGCGGGCGGATTGTCTCTGCTGAGTTTTGGAGGGATGGCCTTCCTTGCCTATCTGGCCGGCGACTGGGTCGTGATGAGCATGATGGTCGCGATCATGGGCGGACTCTTGGGATTCCTCCGGTTCAACACCTACCCGGCGAGTATCTTCATGGGGGACGCGGGGAGTCAGTTCCTTGGGTTCTATCTGGGCCTTTGTGCCATCGTGCTCACCGATCCGGCGCGCGGACCGTACAGTCCTGCGCTCATCGGTTTCATCTGGGGGCTCCCGATCCTGGATACGGCCGGTGTGATGATCCAGCGATTGGTGGAACGGCGCTCCCCGTTCGTGGCGGACAAAAACCACGTGCACCACAAACTGTTAGGGTTGGGACTGTCGCATCGTGAAGCGGTTATGGCGATTTATGGGCTTCAGGCTATGCTCGTCAGTCTCGCCTTTCTGTTGCGGTGGGAATCGGACACCATGGTGCTGGCGATCTACGCATTCTTCGCATGCGCCATTTTTACCTTATTTGTCATACGCCTCGACCGGCTCTTTCCCCAACGCCGTCCCACGGGCCCGCCGGCGATTCCGGAGGCCGGCGCCGGGTGGTTCTCGACGCTTCCCATTTATGCACTCGCCTGTATAGTCACAGTATTTCTCCTCGGCAGCGTGTTCCTGCCTTCCCATGTGCCGCTCGACGTGGGCGGCGTCGCTCTTCTGCTGTTCCTTCTTCTCCCGATGGGGATATGGATCTTTCCTTCTGCTGCACCCTGGTTCATACGGGTCGGGCTGTATGTGGGGAGCACGTTTGTCTTGTACTTCAGCGATCAAGGGATGTCTGCCACAGCAATGGAGCTTCCATACGCCCTTGAATGTGTTTTTCCTCTGCTTGGCGATCCTCATCATGTTGACGATCCGGTTCGGGCTGGAAAAGCGATTTCAGATAACACCGTTGGACTACCTGATCATCTTTATGGCATTTGCGATTCCGTTCCTTCCGGAGATACGGGTCGAGGAGATTAACATTAGTCTTCTGACCGCAAAGCTGATCGTCATGTTTTTTGCGTTTGAATTGCTCCTGCACACCTTTGCCGAACGGCTGAAGCCATTCGAGTTCGTGTCGCTATGGGTCTTACTGGGGCTTGGGTTCCGCGCTTGGTGGTGAGACTCACCATCGAGTCGAAAAGGAGAACGTTTATGCGTGCCCATTCATTCACCTCAGCCGTCGTCCTTGTATTGTTGTTCGCCGTCATCGGATGCGGCACTCCTGAAGAGAAAAAAGCCAAATATCTGGCCCAGGCTCAGGACTACATTCAAGAAGGGAATTTCCCGAAGGCTCGAGTGGCCATCCGGAACGTCCTTAAGATCGACCCGAAGGATCCTGAACCGTATTTTGTCTTCGCCGAGATCGAAGAAAAAGAAAAGAATTGGCGAAATGCTTTTGCGAATTATCAGCGAACGGTAGAGTTGAAACCCGACCATGAGCGGGCATTGATCAAACTTGCCAAGTTTTATCTCGAGGCCCGCGCGATGGATAAAGTGTTGGAAATGACGGGCAAGGTCCTGGAGAAATCGCCCGGACAGGTCGAGGCTGAAAGCCTTCGCATCGCCGTTCAGGCAGTCAATGGGAATTTGAGCGAGGCGACACTCGCCGCCGAGGCGCTGGGCGCGAAGCATCCAACCGATCCCGATGCTGCAACGATCCTGGCGACACTGTATCTGGCTCAAGGCCGGCGTGGTGAAGTCGAGCCGGTCATGCGACGCGCCCTTGACGCCAATCCCGGCAACCTTGTGCTGTTGGACTCCTTCGTCTCGGCCTTGCTCAGGTTGGATCAGTTTGAACGGGCCGAGGAAATCTTGAAAAAGATCGTGGCGGCGGAACCAAAAATGTTCGATCACCGATTGCGTCTGGCCGGTTTCTATGATGAGCGGCGTGAATATGACAAGGCTGAAAGTATCCTGCGCGAGGTGATCCGGCTCGACCCGGATAACGAACAACGTTATTTGGGATTCGCCAAATTCCAGCTATCGCGACGCGGCGTCTTGCAAGGGGAAGCGGCACTGTTGGATGCGACGCGCGCCTTGCCACGGTCGACGGCCATTCAGTTCGCACTGGGCGAGTTATACGAGCTGAACAGGCAGCCGGAGAAGGCGAGGGCCGTCTACGAGCAGGTTCGGGCCGCGCATCGCGCCAAACCCGCCGCGCTGGACGCCGCTGTCAAACTGGCTGCGCTCGATTGGTCTGCAGGCAAACAGGAAGCGGCCGAGCAACAGCTGTCTGAAGTGCTGAAGGAAAATCCTCGGTCGTCCGAAGCCTTATTGTTGCAGGGCAAGATTGCGTTGCAGCGAGGGAACGGAAAGGACGCGATCCAGGCCTTCCGCACGGTGCTGAAGGATCAGCCGGAGTTGGCGGAAGTCCATGCGTTGATCGGCCGCGCCTATCTGATGACGGGTGATACGGATCTGGCACGAGAAAGTCTCGAAAAAGCCGCCCTCCTAAATCCCCGAATGGTCGAGGCCCATATGACGCTGGCCGCGCTCGACACGTCGTCCGGCAAATTCAAGGAGGCCCGCGTGCGTCTCGATACGCTGCTCAAGCTCGACCCGAACAACCTGCAAGCTTTGAGCGTGCTGCTGAATCTTCAGGCGGCGGAACGGGATTGGGCTGCCACAGATCAAACCTTATCGCGCGCCCGTTCGGCGGGAGTGGACAGCTCGGTGGCCGATCTGACGGAAGCGCGTCTTTCTCAAGCGAGGCAGGAGTGGGACCGAGCACGGAGTGCCTATGAACGGGTGCTCGTCAGTCACCCAGATGCGCCGGAGCCGTTGGTTGCTCTGGTGCAGCTCGACATCAAGCAGGGAAAAACCGCCCAAGCCAAGGAGCGATTGGAACAGATGCTCGCGCGCAATCCGGCTCACCCCTATGCAACCGGACTCCTCGGGGAACTATTGCTCCTCGGTGGGGACCAGGTCGGAGCCGAGAGCCGGTTTACAGAAGCGACCAGGATCAAACCGGACTGGCCGATGCCCTGGATGCACCTGGCTACGCTCAAACTGTCTCAGAAAAGAGGAGACGAGGCACGGGAGGTACTCGAGAAGGGGGTCCAACAGAATCCAAAAAGTCAGGAATTGCGCCTGCTACTGGCGACGACGTTCAGCGAAGCCGGAAACGTCGACGGGGCAATTCGAGAATACGATGCGCTGTTACGTCTCGATCCCCGAGCCCTCGTCGCTGCGAACAACTTGGCGTCCTTGCTGGTCGACCAAAAGGGCGATCAAAAAAGTCTGGAACGCGCGCTGTTGCTCACGAAAGAGTTTGAGACATCGGCGCCGAATCCCTACTTTCTCGATACCCTCGGATGGGTCCATCTCAAGTTGGGCCATCGGGATGAGGCGCTTCGGTTCATGCAACAAGCGGCGGCAAAAGCGCCTGACCATCCCGTGCTGAACTATCATCTGGGCATCGCGCATTTCAAGGCCGGGCATACGACAGAAGCAAAAGCTCATCTCCAAAAGGCCGTGGCTTCGCAGAAGACCTTCCAGGGTCTCGATGACGCCAAGTCTGTGCTGGCGCAGTTACAAGGATAATTCATGAGATTGACCGGTACCACAGGCCTTGGTTTTTGTCGGCTCGGCGGATTCTTGCTGATGTGTGTGCTTCTGTTGGGCACGCACACTGTCGCCGCCGCGCTACCAAGCGGTGGTGAGCCGCTGCCGGTTGTCGCGGAAGGGTCCTATCTGCTTGGTCCTGAAGACATGGTCAAGATCTCTGTTTGGAAGGATGAACACCTGACACAGGAAGTGGTCGTGAGGCCGGACGGCATGATCTCGTTTCCGCTCGTCGGCGACATTCCTGCCGCCGGAAGGACGATTGAAGACGTGCGGCTTGAATTGGTCAAACGCCTCAACAAATTCGTGCCGAACCCGCATGTCTCGGTCCTGGCCACAAAGATTTTGAGCAACAAGATCTATGTGATCGGACGGGTCAACAAGCCGGGCGAATTTTTGGTCGGCCATTATACCGATGTGCTCCAAGCCTTGAGTTTGGCCGGCGGGCTGACTCCGTACGCGTCGGAAAACGACATCCGTATCATGCGGCGGATTCGCGGAGAACAATTGGTGTTTCAATTTCGTTACGGGGATGTCCGCAAGGGAAAAGAATTGGACCAGAATATCATACTGGAACGCGGCGACGTGGTGGTGGTTCCCTGATTGAATTAAGGGATCATTCTTCCGCGGGGCGGAGGATGAGATCAGGGACTCCAGATGACACGACGACAGGTTCTTCTCGCAGGGGTGATCGTGGGATGTTTGTTCTTCATGACCGCTAGAGGAGCCGACGCTGCGGAATGGTCGGCAGTACCCACCGTGACCGCGAGGGGAAACTACAACAGCAATCTGTTACTGGCTGAGGGGTCGCAAAAAGCGGTATGGGGAAGCTGGCTTTCTCCGGGGATGACATTCACAGGCTCGACGGAGAATCTGGAGATCAGTGGCCGCACGGCAGCTGATTTCGTGCATTATTACGGAGGGCAGGACAGTTCGTTCACGAATTTCTATTTCCCGCTCTCAGTGAAGTATCGAGGTGAACGGGATATCTGGAATGTCGACGGTGGGCTCACACGTGACAATACCTTGATGGGGGAACTGCAAAAGACGGGGGTGGTCTTGGCTTTCACACAACGCAATTTGTGGACCGCGTCGCCCTCCTGGACGCACAATCTGACCGAACGGGCTGCCCTCACCGCGGGATACCAGTTCGCGGACGCGACTTATGAAAACGGGCTCAGTCTCGGGTTGGTGGACTATCAGACGAACGGGGGAAACGCAGGAATCTCCTATCAGATCGCAGAGAAGAGTCAGGTCAAACTCATGGGAATAGCGACTCTTTATCAAGCGCCGCAGAGGAATCTTGAATCAAAAATTTTCGGAGCTTCGGCTTCCCTGAATCACGAATTCTCCGAGACCTTCAGTGTGAAACTGGAGGCGGGGCCACGTTATATTAACAATGTCGTGCAATCCGGTCCCCAAGACCGTAGTGATCACTCATGGGTGTGGGTGGGCAATGCCACCATTCAAAAGCAGCTGGAACGCACGACGGTGACCTTGGACGCAAGCCGTCAAATCAATCCCAGCGGTTTCGGGTTGTTGCTCGAGACGGATAGAATCGGCATGACAATCGAGCAGAAACTGACGGAGAACCTCAGCGCATCGTTTACCGGTCAAGCAATTGCCTCTTCTTCAACCGCCACGGTCGGATCCGTGACATCATTCCCCAAGCAACGATACTTTTCGGTTGAACCAAGATTCTCGTGGAAGATTAATGACTGGTGGGGAGCGGAAGCCTGGTACACCTATTCGCAGCGCGATGTCAATTCCCTCAGCGTCACAGCCATGGCGAATATCGTGTCGGTGGCCATCACCTACACACCGGCCAAGTTCTCGGTGGGCTGGTGAAGGACGGCGAGTTCAATTTTGAGACTGCGTGAAGCAGAGAGGATCATGGAACACACACCAGTGAAATTGCAGGCAATCTGGAGCATCGCTCGTCGACGGAAAGGGTCCATCGCACTGGCTGCTGGCATGATTTTTCTCACCGGTGTTGCGGTTGCCCTGCTCCTGCCTGCCGTGTATCGCTCGACTGCCACTATCCTGATCGAGGAACAGGAGATCCCCTCCGACATCGTCCGGTCCGCGATCACCAGCTATGCCGATCAACGGATCGAGACAATCAAGCAGCAGGTCATGACGCGGTCGACCCTCTGGGGGATCATCGAACAATACGGGCTCTATTCGAGTCTGCGCCGAAATAGTCCCACGGAAGAAGTGCTGGAACGTTTTACGAAGGACATTCGTGTGGATGTGATCAATGCCAAAGTCATCGACAAACGGTCGCAAAGCCCGTCGCAGGCGACGATCGCCTTCACGCTGACGTACGAGGGAGAGAGTCCTGGCATTACGCAGAAGGTGGCCAATGAACTCACGAGTCTGTTTCTGGGGGAAAATCTCAAGTCGCGCGAGCGACATGCCAATGAAACAACTGCCTTTTTGAAAAAGGAATCTGAACAGCTCGCTCAACATATCGGCACGCTGGAGTCTCAACTTGCTGCGGTCAAGCAGAAGGCGGACGGAGCCCTGCCGGAGCTGACCTCGCTCAACATGACGATGCTCAATCAGGCCGAACGTGAACTCCAGGATGCCGACCGCGAAATCCGCTCGTTCGAGGAAAAGAAAACGTACCTGGAAGGGGAACTGGCTACGCTGAAGCCACACACGCCGATGATCTCGGCGAGCGGGGAGCGCATTCTCGATTCGGCTGAACGGCTGAAAGCTCTTCGGGCCCAGTATGCCAGCGCGGTCGGGTATTTGTCGTCTGAACATCCAGACGTGCTCAAGATGCAGCAAGAGATTGCCGCGTTGGAACGAGAAACCGGCCAGCACGCTACGCCCGAAGAATTGCACAAGAAGCTGAGCGGAGAACAGGCCCGTCTGGCGAGTCTCGTCGATAGATATGGCGATGAACATCCCGATGTGATCCGATCACGCCAGATCATTGCCTCGCTTGAACAGGAACTGCAGCGTGTCGTGGCGGCCGGGATCCAGACCGCCGCTGTCAAGCCGGAAAATCCCGCTTATATCAATATTCGCTCACAACTCTCCTCGGTGACGGCCTCGCTCCAATCGACTCGAAAATCCCGCGAAGGCATTAAACGCCGTGTCGATACCTATGCCAGCCGGCTCGAACGGACGATCGAACTTGAACCTGCATACCTGGATCTCAGCCGGAATCGTGAAGGATCGGTTCGAAAGCACCAGGAGATCGTATCCCGCCTCTTGGAAGCGGAGGTGTCGAAAGAGTTGGAAGTTCAGCATAAAGGTGAACGGTTTTCTCTCATCGATCCACCGGAGCTTCCGGAGAAGCCGGAGAAACCCAATCGCCCCGTCATTATGTTTCTCGGTCTGATTCTCGCCATTGCGGGAGGAATCGGAAGCGGCGCGGTGCTGGAGCACCTCAATCAGTCGATTCGCGGCGGCGAACATCTAAGCAGGCTTGCGGGACTGCCTCCACTGGCCGTGATTCCCTATCTTCCTAATCAAGACGACTTCAAGCGATTGGTCAGGCATCGAGTCCGGGTTGCCGTGGCGGGAGCGGGGGTGGTGGTGCTGCTGATCGTGTCCGTGCTGGCGATGGGGCCCCCGTTGGATGTTCTTTGGTTTACGGCGCTCAGAAAGTTCGGCCTTGCATGAAGCTAACGACTCAGGTAGATAGGCTGAAGGCTTATAGGGATTAGGCTTCGACGATGTTGAATGGTTTGGTCCGTGTCTTGCGCGATCATTTATACCTTCAGCCTTCACCTGAACCCCTGAGTACCTACGAAGGAAGAGATATTCCCCTCATGATCAAAGACAAACTGCAGAGTGCGATGGATCGATTTAAGGAGCAACACGATGCCCCGCACGTGCCTCCTAAGCCGAACGCGTCACAGGTGGCCGCACCGCCGACCGTAATCTATTCGCGGACCCGTTCGGTCGTGATTCCCGACGAGATTTTGCGACGCCATCGCATTCTCACCGGCCGAGATTCGAACCAGTTTTCGGATGCCTACAAAGTCCTCAGGACTCAGGTGATTCATCGATTACGCGAAAATAAATGGAATGCGTTGGGCATCACCAGCCCTAAGGACGGAGAAGGCAAGACCCTCACGTCGATTAACCTGGCCATCGCCCTGGCGGCCGAGCCCACTCTCACGGTTCTCCTGGTGGATGCCGATCTTCGCGCTCCGCACCTTCATGAGGAGCTTGGGTTGGAATCCTGCGAGGGACTGACGGAGTTTCTGCTGGACGGCCGGTCGATCGAGGACATGTTAGTCTATCCGGGTCTAGGTCGACTGATCCTGTTGCCGGGTGGGCGGGGGACGGACCAGTCTGCCGAAGTTCTCACTTCCCCGCGCATGAGTGCGCTCGGAAAAGAGTTAAAAAGTCGTTACGCGTCTCGCATCGTGATTTTCGATCTTCCGCCGGTTCTCGGCCAGGCGGATGCGCTGGCCTTCACTCCCCAATTGGACGCGCTGCTTCTGGTTGTGGAGGATGGCAAGACCACGGAGCCTGAACTCCAGCAGGCCATGCAGATCTTAAAAGGCAGCGTCCCGATCCTGGGAACCGTTTTGAATAAAGTCGGCCGCGATCAACTCAGCCTGTCCAAAATGAAGCGTATGAATGTGGGGGATGCGAAACAGAGAAGGTAGGCACTTCATGTACCAGTCATTCTATAAGTTCCGCACAAAACCGTTTTCGTTGTTGCCGGACCCCGAGTTCCTTTTTTTGAGCACCCGGCATAAGAAGGGATTGAATCTCCTGGAGTACGGACTCTTCAACCGCGCGGTGTTCACGGTACTGACAGGAGAGCCGGGGACCGGCAAGACGACACTGTTGAACAAGGTTCTTGACCAGAGCAGGGGGCAGTATTCGATTACCATTGGAGTCATTACGACGACCCATCCGGACGCCGGCAGCCTCCTGCCATGGGTGGTTGATGCGTTCGGACTGGATTGTCCCGGCCAGGATACGGTCGGTTACTTCCGGGCGCTCACAGCGTTTCTCGGGCGATCCTTTGCCGCGGGGCAGCAAGTACTCCTCGTCGTCGATGAGGCCCAAAACCTCAACATCCAAATGCTGGAAGACCTCCGTCTCCTGTCCAACATCAATGACGGCCGACAGAGCAGTATACAAATCATTTTGGCGGGACAGCCCAACCTTCGCACACTGCTCACCAGAAGCGACATGCAGCAATTGGCTCAACGCGTGGCAGTGGATTATGCGCTCGAGCCGCTCAACGAAGACGAAGCGAACGCCTACGTGCAGCATCGGCTCCACGTGGCAGGGGGCGAGCCTGATCTCTTAACGGAGTACGCCTGTTCGCTGGTCCATCAACTCAGTGGCGGCAATCCCCGCCTGATCAATCAACTGTGCGATCTGGCGCTCATGTATGGCTTCGGGGAAGGGGTTGACCGCATTACTGCTTCGTTGTTGTTGCAGGCTGCCGTTGATCGTGCGCAAGGAGGCATCCTCCCGGCCGTTGCCGATCCGAGGACTATTCTCCTCGATCCGGCCCGGCTCAGTCAGGAATATCAGGAGCATGTGCCGACGCCGGTGCCGGTTCCCGTGTTTGTGCAACACGATACTCCTGCACCACCTGTGGCTTCAGTCCATGAGAATGCCGCCGCTGAGTTGTATGGAAAAGGGCTTGACTTGAAACAAGCGGGATCGTATCGGGAGGCGCTAAAGAAATTCGAGGCGGCGGAAGGGGACGAGGCCTACCGCTTCAAGGCCTCGGCACAACGGGGACTCTGTTTGCGGGCGATCGGAAAGCTGGATGACGCTGCCGTGTCATTTCGCCATGCTCTTGCCGTCAATGGCGCAAAGACGAGCGATATCCTGCATGTCCGCTATGTTCTGGCACTGACGCTGGATTCGTTGGGCCACCGCGATGAAGCCTACGAGCAGTACCGTGAAATTCATGAGGCCGACCCCAATTTCAAAGACATCGCCAGTCGAGTCGACTCTGTCAATGACTCATCCGGCTTTCCACTGTCCTGGTTCAAGTTTCTTAGGCAGAATTGGCAGCAATTCAGGGGCACGGCGGTGTCGAGTGGTCGGCTGCCTTAACCTGGGCTAAGCGAGACGATCGAGACTGGCAGGAAAAGCGTGACTGGCGCGACACGAAATTCGAAGATCTGGGCTCGAAGTTCCGAACACGTTAGCTTGCAGTCTTAAGACCCCCTCACTCGTCCCGCATTTCGCGTACGTCACGCGAGTCTCGTTCCTCCCGCTTGCCTCGCCCACTCCGGCCCTTCACGAGTTAACCCATCCCGGACCCCATCGTAACCTGCCTGTAACCCTTCCTCCCTATCCTCCCCTAGTTGCTCGGTTCGTTGCTATTACATAGGCTTGGAGGATGCATGTGCGATTGGTTTTTTGGGGCAATGAGAGGAACGTTTAAGATTGCTCTCATCGCCACCCTGCTTTCTTTGTGCTGGTGGAATGATGGCTGGGGAGGTCCGACTGAGGACGTCCTCCTGGAGAATAAGCAGATCACCTTCGATCAGTGGGTCCGGCTGAAAGCGGAGGAAGAGAAACGGGAAGCGAAGGTCATGGAAGAAAGCCGGGGGATTGGCGATGTGCCTGTCCGGGAACGATGGTATGAAAAGATCAGTATCAGGGGCTATACCCAATTCCGCTACAGTTCCACGCCAAATAGTGAGAACCTGACTTCCCCGGGTGATCGCTCGATCGTCAAGAACAACGAGTTCTTTCTGCGCCGCGCCCGCCTCATTGTGAGCGGCCAGCCTCACGATCGCGTATTCGTCTATCTGCAGGGTGAATTCGCAGGCTTCGTCAACAATGTGCAAGGCAACAATAATGAAGGCACGGTGGTACTGAGAGATGCCTATGCCGATATCTATCTCACAGCGAACAAAGAATGGCGGATCCGGCCCGGGCAGTCGAAGATACCGTTTGGATTCGAGACCGTGCAGTCAAGCCAAAACCGGCTGGCGTTCGACCGCAATGATGCGACCTTTAGCGCAGTCCCGAATGAGCGCAATCTGGGCGTCTTTCTCTATTACGCGCCGACCGTGGTGCGCGAGCGGTTCCGGCGGTTGGTGGAGAGCGGCCTCAAAGGGTCAGGCGACTATGGCATGTTGGGCATCGGGGTCTACAATGGTCAGGGTATCGATCAGCAAGATGCGAACAAAAACAAGCATGTGGTATTTCACTCGGCGTATCCCCATGAGTTTTCCAACGGTCAAATCGTCCAGGTCGGGATGGACGCCTATACGGGTGAAATCGTCGTGTCAACCTCTCCTGTCGTGCCCACCAATTCAACGGATGGAGTCCCGGTTTCGCCTCTAGCCACGAACAATGGGAATTATCTCGACGAACGGGTCACTTGGAATCTTATCGTCTTTCCGCAACCGTTCGGCCTTCAGGCGGAGTATCTGATTGGGAGGGGGCCTCAACTGAATAACGATCGGACGGCGGTGGAACTCGGCTCCTTGCACGGCGGGTATGTTCAATTGTATTACAACTACAAATGCGACACCTATTGCCAGAGCATCTTTCCGTATGTACGCACGCAAGAATATTTCGGCGGCCAGAAGCTTCAGAGTAATGCGCCTCAGCAGTCGGTGCGGGAAACAGAACTGGGGCTCGAGTATCAGTTCAATCGCTCGCTCGAATTGACCGTTGCCTATTCATGGACGCAGCGAACCTCGGGGGATTCGGCCACCCTTCCTGCCAATAGCTTCTGCGGCACTTCCTCCTCGCAGGTCTCGTGCAGCCAGACCCCCTACCAGCTCCAAACCGGCAACTTGGTCAGGTTCCAACTCCAATGGAGTTTTTAGTCCGCGAGACAGGCGAGATGAGTGAGAGAGGCGCAACTTGGCAGAATGAGTGCTTGACCACTGGCTTTTCTCGTACGTCCTGCGCCAGATTTGCCAGCAGACTGCCTAGAGCCGCCAGCTAGGGGACTGTGGCAGCTTAAGGGGCTGGCTGAACCAAGGGGCGGGGAGGCAGTTGTTTATACAGCACCGCCAGTTCGCGATGATTCCATTGAAAGAGTTTTCCCAACCCTCCAGCAGGTTGTTCCCGTTTGGCTGAGTCCGGCTCAAACTCAAGACGGCCATCTTGTGGGGCCAACGATTGCATCGGCGTGAGCCGGTCGTCCTGTGTTTCGGCGACACCGAAGTCGGCCATATAGCGGGTATGCGACCGGTAGTTCGCGAGAATCAGATGCAGTTCATCGCCTTGGACATATAGCCCTCCGGACGTGACTTCTCGCGTGATGGCTGAAATGTCTCGAGTCTGATAGAAGGTGACGACTTCTTCCGGCGTTGCCTTGCTGAGGGCCTGAGCGAACAGCGGCGCGAAGAGCTCTATTTCTTTATCAGAGAAGGCCGGATGGATGCGCGGAATATGATCTCGCTGTAGGATATCACCCTGAGCCAGGGGAATGGGCTCATGAATCCTCACCCCGCTCAGGACCGCGGCGATTTGTTCGGCTTTGAGCGAGATCGGATGCGAGTGCTCTGCTCCCTTCGTTACTGTCCGATCAAACTCCAACCGGACAAAGGCATCGGGTTTGTCGTAAATCGTGACGGTGGTGAATTGTCTAGGGCTACAGGCACCGATCAGTCCGACGCCGACGGAGGCAAGAAAAGCCAGGCAGATGAGTCGGCTCATGGGAGGGTCCGTGTGTGTACCTTGGCATGATGTTGAATGGAACAGCAGTCTCTCTTGTTCATTTGGTCTATCTGGTTGAGTTCATTCAACCAAATACACGAGATAGACCGAATAGGCAAGACAGACCAGATCAACTAGACAGATCAGTCTAGTTCTGGGTCTTGGCTGGTTCTTCAGCGGCTGCGGTTCGCACAGACACAGGGGGCGTCCACATCTTGATCAGTCGGTCTAGTTCTATCGTTGGGAGCGGATAATACCCTTGGTCCAAGACAATTTTCTGTCCTCGTTGGCTCAGTGCGAATTTCACATACTCCGCGAGCGGCCCTGGCGGTGCGACTTTCGGCGGCCGGTTGATATAGAGATATAGGTTGCGTCTCAAAGGATAGGACCCATCCATTGCCGTCTCAAAGGTCGGCGTCACATACCGTCCACCCTTGACCGTTGCCAAGGGGACAGGTCGGAGGTCTGATGTCCGATAGCCGATGCTGCTGAATCCGATTCCGAATCGATCCTTCATCAGTTCAATCACGACCGAGGCCGACCCGACGCCCACCGTCATGGGCTTCCTAAAATCAGCCCCGTTCAAGACGTGTTCTCTGAAGAATAACGCAGTACCGGAATTCCCATTCCGCCCGTAGATCTGAATAGGCGTTTCCGCCCATTCCTCTTCGAACACCATCGCGTCGCCCCACCGCTTGATAGGGTATTCCAACCCGCGTCGCCGTTCTTTGGAGAAGATGGCATCCAGTTCAGCGAGAGACAATCCCTCGATCGGGTTGTCTTTATGCACGAAGACGGCCAGTGCATCCACGGCAACAGGAACCTCAGTCGGTTCATAGCCGAATTCCCGCTTAAAATCAACGACCTCCTGCTGCGTCATACGCCGAGACATCGCGGCGATCTGGGCTTTCCCTTCCAGCAGCGCATCCAGCCCTGTCTCGGATCCTCTGCTTTCCACTTTGATCGAGAGGCCGGGATATAGCTGTTTGAGTTTTGCCGACCATGATTCTGTCAACGGTTTCATGGTGTCCGATCCTGCAACGGCGAGCGTGCCGGTCAGCTCGCTCACGCGCTGATAGGGAGGGATCTTGGGATCCAGCGAGGGCATGACTTGACCAGAGACTTGGAAGGCTACCGCAAAGAGCAGCACAAGAAAGAGGCCGAGACCCACCGAGGCCGGGCGGCGATACTGTGTCATGTTCTGTCGTACCTCCATTCCCTTCATTCCCCAAAATGTCCGGTTTATCTGGTGATCTGGTTCATCTAGTCTGGCTGGTTGATCTGGTTTGTTTTGTTTGTCTGGTTTAACCAAATAAACAAGACAGACCAAACAGACCGGATAGACTTTTCAACCTTCTGCAAAGAGGATACCAGTGTGTCATTACCACGAGATCAATCAATTGTTAAATCGGTGTTAACTCCGTCCAGGTGCAGGGCCAAATGAGTCACCATGTGCCTGTTCGATTTAACGAGCAATTAATACCGGCGTAACGATTTGTTGTTGAGCCTGGTTGATGATGACTATGCAATGTTGACTGGTAACTCATCCATGACAAGTGTACGCAATTCGGTGATCATCTTTCTGAAATCCGAGTCCTTCGCGCAGTCGTTGCAGAAGGCGCTGGAAACGAGTGGGTATCGCGGCACGGCGGTGACCACGGAGTCTCTTGCTCTCATAGAGGCAAAAACGAACGCGCCATCCTTGATTATTCTCGACCTACACTCCAGTTCCATCGCCAATTTTCGTCGGGTCAGCGCGCTGAACACGGTTCCAATCGTCGCGGTGCAGGAGGGAAGCATCTCCTGCCAGGATGAGAACTGTCTTCTAGGATATGATGAGGATGTAGATTTGATCGTGTGCGGCCAGAGTATCCGTGAGCTGGTCGCCCGTGTGCGCGCCATCCTTCGACGCCGAGACGCCGGCGTCGAGACGAACACCCAATATCACGCGGGGAATCTTCGGATGGACCTCGATCGTCACGAAGTCCTGGTCAACGGCCATGCCATCGATCTGACCCCAAAAGAATTCCAGATCCTCAAGCAGTTCCTCGAATCACCTCGCCGCGTGTTCTCTCGCCAGGAGATGCTCAACCGGGTCTGGGGAGAAGGATATGCGCTCGAAGAGCACGCGCTCGATGTGCATATTCATTCGCTCCGGCAGAAGATCGAGCAGAACCCCTCCAGTCCGACCTTCATCTTGACCGTCAGGGGTGTGGGATACAAGCTGCGAGCCTAGTCTGGTCCATCTGGTCCATCTGGTTGATCCGGCCTATCGTGTTTGTTGTTCGACCCAGAGCAACCAAACAACCAAATACACGAGACAGACCAGATAGACCGAACAGACCAAATGAACAAGACAAACAAAAGCGAGCCCCGTCTCCTCCGCATCGAATGCGGTGGAAACGAGGGATCAGGAAAGTTGATTAGGAGGTTGACGGCTAGAATTCGTCGATGGAGACAGGATGGAGCAAATCGCGGACGGAGAGGATGCCAATCACCGTCCCACTCTTGGTGACGCCCAGGTGGTGCGTCTGATGCCTATTCATGAGGTCTGCCGCTTCAGTGAGCGGGCGGCGTTCTTCTATTCCGACGATCGGACTGCTCATGATGTCTTCGACGGGAACAAAGTAGGGTCCCCTGTCGGCTCCCACGAATTTTCTCACCACATCCGACTCCGTGACGATGCCGATGATCTGGTGATCGTGGGCGACCAACACGAAGCCCACATTGCAGGCTTTCATCAATTTGGCAGCTTCGACGACTGAGGTGCCGGAGTCCACCGTCACGAGGTCCCGTTTCATGAGTTGGCTGACTGTAACCATCTTTTCTCCTCCTTAAATATTGATTATTTTGTATTGGCATGATTCTACCAGGCCAGCATTGCGCTGCGGTTAGAGACTTGTTATCGTTGCGTAAATTCAAGTCTTGTCTACGTGAATGTCCCTAACGCGCGCATGTTCTTGGCGAATGTAGAAGTAGCAGGATCGAATCGAGGACGCGAGGGAGCAACTCGAAGCCGTGATCCACGCCGAGCATCTGCACCATTTCCTACATCAGGACGAGGAAATTTAGGTTGGATGCGGAGCGGATGCTGAAGGACGTTGTAAAATTTGCCTCTCTGGGCATGATCCTACACGCGACCTCCCCACCGTTAACACGATCTTAACTGGAACTCCATCGGTTTCCTCGGTGGGGTCATCGCCTCGCGAATCCTGGCAATGAGAATTGCGTGTGAGGAAAGGCTCCGTGATGGAATCTGGCACCGTGTCGGGGTACCTGCATCATTGATGAAACGCAGCAAGCCAGGTGCGCAATTGACATAGAAGGAGCGTTGTATGAGTGAAGGGAGAGTGTTGGTCGTGGACGACGAAGCGGATGTCAGGAAATCGGTGCGTCTAATCTTGTCGAAGGCGGGGTATGTGGTGGAAGCTGAGGATGGAGAAGCAGGCGTCAGGGCTATTAAGCGCGGAGATAACCCGTTTGCATTGGGCGCCATCATCTGCGACCTTAAAATGCCGAATATGGGCGGAATGGAGGCGATCCCCTATTTTCGATCCCAGTTTCCTCATGCCTCAGTCATCGTGTTAAGCGGCGAAGTGACGACCGAAAGAGCGAGGGTGCTTGTCAAGCAAGGCGTGTCCAGCATCTTGTCGAACCCGATCAATCAAGCGACATTGCTGACAGCCGTAAAAAAGGTGTTCGATGTGAGGGATGGAAGGACGAGTTGACGACACGATGGGGACTCATAGGGTGGTCGGGAGTCTTTTCTTGAGAACTCAGTGGTAAGGAATACTCCCAATCACGTTCCGAACCAGAGCATAGTTTACTGCCGAGAAACCGGCCGGATGAGAAAGTTTCCATAAAAGAGCGCAGCCTCATTGCTGAAAGGGTGGCCGCCGCTAAAATGAGCTTCGCCTAAGTTACGCTCAAGGCCGACTAACGGGGACGACCTGGCTGCATGATTATGAAGACGGCGTCAGTTACCATAATCCAAATAGCTCACGACACCAGTGATAAGAGATCTCGGGCTGATGGCTGGCACTTATGCCGTACTTGAAGGCTGATGGGTAGGCGATCCCGCCTTCCTCGGGGATTGGTGTTTTGCCAGTTGATTGTGTTGCGTGATCAGCTGTTCCTCGCGCACAAGAACCTCGATGCTCAGCTGTTGGCACGGCTGGACCACAGAACCTGTTCTTGTTCATGCGCGGTAGATCTTTTACACTGCACACAATGACGTTGGCCACACGTTTTCCCCATGAGGAGTTAACCTCTTTCTTCCTGCCGATTCGACTTGCGACCACGGGGTTAGTTCTCCTCGTCATCACTTTCATGGGGAAAGTTCTCCCGGCCCAAGCCGAACTCTCGGCCAATCAGGTGATGATCGTTGCCAATGCCAACAGCCGGGAGAGCCTGATGGTCGCGGAACATTATGCGACTCGCCGAGGAGTCCCCTTGCAACAGATTGCCCAACTGGATCTTCCGCTCGACGACACCATGAGCCGGGAAAACTATGAGCGTCGATTGGTCATACCGCTTCGGCAGGCGTTGCAGGACCAGCGAATCCAACAATCCGTTCGTGTGCTGGTGACGGTCTATGGCGTGCCTCTACGAGTCGAGCCGCCGAAGCTCACGCCAGAGGAACAGCGCTGGCAACGTGATGCGAGTAACAGACTCGGCGCCGCGAGGTCACAGTTGGTGGACATTGAGCGCCAGGCTCGCGACATTGCTCTGCAATCCGGTTCCAAGCCGGCTCCGTCCACAAAGGAGGAACAAGGGGTTGTGACGCATGAACGCCATGTGGCGTTCTTGCTGCGAGTCGACGAGGCGGTCCAGGAGTCCGTTAAGCGGGTCACGCAGCTGAAGCCGCCAATCCTTCATCAGTGGTCTGCGCAGTTGGAAGCTGTGGTTCAGGCTCATCAAGGGATGGCTGGCCTTGCGCAACTGCACCATGATCTCCCTCAAGAGGGCCAGGATTCGGTTGGCGGGGGAGGCGCACCTATGCGGGTTGAGCAGTTGGAGGGATTGCAGTTGTTGCTGGGGTCGTTGGAACTCCCAGTCCGCAGCCGGCGAGCTGAATTATATGAAGAGGTCGGGAAGGTCTATGGGGCTTATGGCGTCTTTGGCCTGGCGGCTCTGGAGCTGAATCTCTTGTCAGACGAACAGGCCGACGCAAGTGTGGATAGCGAGTTGAGCCTGCTCTGGTGGGATCGCCACCAATACGGGGCTTCTTGGCGGCGGGCCAATCCGCTCCATCACTCTTTCAAGAAGGCTGCGGGAGGGTCCCGCCGAGATATCCCTATACTAATGGTGAGCCGACTCGATGCACCAACTGCCGACCTGGCCTTCCGTCTAGTGGATCGGGCGAGAGAGACGGAGCAACAAGGACTCATCGGAACCGTCTATCTGGATGCTCGAGGCCTGTCGGTTAAAGACCAATCGGATACCTATGGCCGATACGATCAAAGCTTGCGTGACTTGAACAACTTCCTCACACAGCACACGACCTACCGATCGAAACTAGAGAACACCGAGACTCGATTGCATCGTCCTGGTGAGGCGCCGGATGTCGCGCTCTATGTAGGCTGGTATCGGCTCAGACAATACGAGGACGCGTTTACCTTTCGGTCAGGCGCCATCGGCTATCATATGGCTTCCGCGGAAGCGGTGAGCCTCCACCGCGCTTCCGAGCCAGGCTGGTGCAAGAATGCGCTGGAACGGGGGATCACCTCGACGCTCGGTTCCATCGGTGAACCGTACCTGGATGCCTTTCCTGAACCGCTCGAGTTCGTGGCACTCCTGATGACCGGCCAGTATTCGCTGGTCGAGGCCTATTATTTAACCAGTCGATGGATCAGCTGGCGCATGGTGCTCGTCGGCGATCCGCTTTACAATCCCTGGAAGAGCACACCGGCTGCCAAGAGGTCATCGCTGACTATGTTTCCTCTCGCTCCCATCGCGCCCTCTGATCGGACCTTTGCCGATCCGCTCCTCGCCAGAGAGGAATTTCGCCGCCTCCATGAACAATCCCGCGTGAGGTTGGACACGATCCTTCTAAGCCAGACCCAATCTCTTGGGATACCGGAACGCTGATCCGGTATTACGGTATCCGCTGCCCATGATCTGGGGCACTGGCTTTTCGACGCCGAGGGATTGAGCGTCGCGTCTTTGCAGGTCGTCACTCCCTCCTATTCCACGTTCCAGCATGCTCAAGCATCCAGGCCTGCGAGTCGAACGGCGGATCGAGCGGTTTCCCTATGACCCGACTGTACGAGCCTTTGTCGTCCATCCGGCGCAATTGTTTTGTGTCGCGGAGGTGGGTGAATAGAATCTCGTCGCGGATCACGCGCTGAAGCTGTGTGTCTTCAACCGGGAAGAGGATCTCGATCCGCCCGTCCAGATTGCGCGGCATGAGATCGGCACTGCCGAGGAGCAGTTCCTCATCTTCGCCATATCGGAAATAGAAGATGCGGCTATGCTCAAGAAATCGACCGACGAGCGATGTCACAGTGATGTGGTCGCTGACTCCGCTGACTCCCGGGCGTAGGCTGCAGATGCTGCGGACCTGGAGATCGATCCTGACGCCGGCCTGCGAGGCACGGTAGAGGGCCTGAATGCACACCGGGTCTGTCAGGGCATTGAGTTTGAATGCAAGATACCCCTGGCCCGTGCTGCCGTGTCCGGCAATGACTCGCTCGATTCGCTGGAGGATCCCCGTGCGCATTTCCTCCGGCGCGACCAGTAAACTGTGATAGCCTGTGTGTCGCGCATATCCGGTCAATGCATTAAACAGCATCGCCACGTCGGAGGCGATTGCGGAACTGCTGGTTAGAAGCGCCAGATCGGTGTAGACCTGCGCCGTCGTGGGATTGTAGTTGCCGGTGCTGAGATGCACATACCGAGCGAGCCGACCTCCCTCACGCCGCACGACCAGGCACATCTTCGCGTGCGTTTTCAGCCCCACTAATCCATACACGACATGAACTCCGGCCCGTTCGAGTTCCTTGGCCCAGACGATGTTGTGTTCTTCGTCGAACCGCGCCTTGGGTTCCACCAGCGCGGCGACCTCCTTCCCGTTTGTCCGTGCCTCCATCAGCGCTTCGACGACGGGAGAGTCTGGTCCGACGCGGTAGAGCGTTTGTTTGATGGCCAACACGTGGTGGTCGACAGCCGCGGTTCGAAGAAAGTCCACGACCGGCATGAAGCTGTCGTACGGATGATAGAGCAGGACATCGCGCTGTCGCATTGTAGTGAAGACATCGTCCCTCGCCAAGGCCGGAGCGACTTTGTGCGGCACTGGCGGATCTTTTAGGTTGGGCCGATTGAGTCTGGTGAGCTCGATCAGATCGGCCATGCCAAGAGGACCGAGTACCGTGTCGAGCTGATCGAGACCGAGGTGGAGGTTCTGCCCGAGAATCCGGCGTATCCTGTCCGGCATCTTCGCGCTGACTTCCAGTCGCACCGCCGATCCGAAGTGCCGCTGCCGAAGGCTTTCCTGAATCGCCAGCAGGAGATCGGCGGCTTCGTCTTCTTTGATGTCCGGATCCGCGTCACGGGTCACCCTGAACGGATAGGCCGCCACCACCTCGCAGCCGGGAAACAGGAGATCCAAGTTCGCGGCGATTAGCTCCTCAATCCAGACGAATGCACAGGGATTTCCGTCGGCACTGAGGCTGGGTGGGAACCCGTGTGGGACGCAGAGAAGGCGCGGAAAGAGACGCGGCACTTTGAGGCGCGCGAAACGTTCTCTATGATCGGCGTCTATGACGACGATGGCGAGGTTCATACACAAGTTCGAGATGTGGGGAAACGGATGCGCGGCATCGAAGGCCAGTGGGGTCAGCGCCGGGAGGATGGCTTCCTTGAAATACTCGCGGAGGTGTTTTGTCGCTGTGTTCGAGATATCCGGGTGGGTCAGCACATGAATCCCCGCGTCACGCAGGGCTGGCTGGAGATCGCTGTCCCAACAGGCCATCTGCCGTGCGAGCAGCGGGGCAAGGGCCTGCTGGACCGCCCGAATCTGGTCCTCAGGTGTTCGGCCGTCCGGCGGAGCTTCAACTGAGCCGGTCTGCACCTGCCAGTACAAGCCGGACATGCGGATCATGAAAAATTCGTCGAGGTTACTGCCAAAAATCGACAGGAATTTCAGGCGTTCGAGCAGAGGATGGCAGGGGTCGAGCGCCTCTTCGAGCACCCGTTCGTTGAAACGTACCCAACTGAGCTCACGGTTTAAGTAGAGAGAGGGGTCTGTCAGATCCATCGTACGGGGTCTTTGCTTGACAATCACTCGCGCCATCGACCTCGGCTCTTTTGATTGTGCTCCTGGTCTCAGCCATTATACGCTCAAGAAGCCTGCATCTCAGTATGATCTCTCTTGGAAGAATATAATACTTCATCAGAGGTTGCTTGTGGTGGGCTGGTACCCTGGTGATGCGACGCGCGATATTTTATCAGAGCGGCCTGGACGGCGAGGAGGAGGAATTTCTGCTCGCTCTCTGCGCCGGGCACGAGTAGTTCGACAAAATACGGAACGTTTGGTGAGGGACTCATGAAGATCTCCAGACTGTTAGGGCTGGAGGCGGAGTACAAGGAACGCCGGTTCGGCTCGATTAAGATTGGCTCAAGCTTCTGTTAAATCGCATGGGGGAGGGGGGCGCCAGGATCCGATATTCGAATTCATCCCATCCGCTCATGCGGCTGCAGAATGCAAGTGTTCGTCGGCTGGCCGCAATAATGATCACGCCGTTCTCGTTGCCCACCTGCGCACTTGCGCCGGAAGCGACCAGACTTCCGCCAAGACACGAGATCAAAATGTTACAGATTCATAACCAACCTGCAACGGCGTAGTGATCTGAGTGTGGGTAAAGTTACCCCATCATGTCCGGCACGTCGATCGGAATCTTCATGACGGCTTCCGGCATCGTGGTTGGTATCGATTCGGCGATCTGGATTCCTGGCGTCTCCTGAGAGCAAATGGGGTGGGTCATCATGATCATGGGACTACGCAGTGCGTTTTTCCTCATGGTGTCGTTCGTCTTCATTTTGATCATCCTCGGCATGCTCGGGCTCAGCACAATATTGAGACCTGGCCGATGGAGTGAGCGACCGAGGTCAGCGGACTGAGCACGCGAACTTCAGGCACGGTTCTAGATTGAATGTCAGGGTTCGAAGTTCCGAACACTTCAGCTTCCGTTACTCTTACTTGGAGGCAGCGGTGGAACGACATCTCGATGTCGAGCTGAACGATCTCAAAAAGAAGCTCTTGCTGATGGGCGGCTCTGTCGAATCTCAATTGCAGGATGTCTTACGAGCGTTGACCGAGCGGAATACGGACCTGGCGATTGAAGTTGTCGAAAACGACTCGCACATCAACGCACTGGATCTCGAGATCGACGAGATGTGCCTCCGCCTGCTGGCGCTCCACCATCCGAAGGCCGGCGACCTCCGATTTATTACGACGACTATGAAGATCTCCACAGAACTCGAACGGATAAGTGATCTGGCCGAAAACATTGCCGAACGGGCGATCGAGTTGAACAAAGAACCCCAGCTTAAACCCTATCTCGATATTACGAGAATGGCTGAGTGGACGATCCGGATGGTCAAAGAGTGCCTGGATGCCTTTGTGAATCGTGATGCCGAACTGGCGCGAAAAGTCTGCCGGGACGACCCTTTTGTTGACGATCTCACGGAGCAACTCTTCAGAGAACTCGTCTCATTCATGCTGGAAGATTCAAGAACCATCACGCGAGCGGCTCGCCTCACGTTCATCGGTAAGTATTACGAGCGGATCGCCGACCATGCTACGAATATCGCCGAACTCGTCGTCTATTTGGTGGAAGGCAAGATTATCCGGCATATGGCGGCAGAGTGAAGGAAGCCGAGGGCGTCGTAACAGCGGATAGGCCTGTCTGCGTGCGGACCCCACATGCAGGCGGTTGTAGTAGAAGCCTTCGCGAATGACGCAGGTGGAGACCTGAAGCGTTTCGGCCAGCGGCAGATACCTCCACTGGTCCATGCCGGGAAGGGCAAAGGTCTTTGGCGCAGAAGGGTTTCTGGTCACGAAACCAGCCTGTAACAATGGCCTGCCATACTCTTTCAAGAATCAAACAGAGAGAATGGAAGAGAGTTAGGAGGAGGTGTACATGAAAGACAGCTCCATGACGATGGCTGAAAAGAAAACCGTGGCTATCGTCGCGCATGACAACAAAAAACAAGACCTCCTGGCTTGGGCCAAGTTCAATCGTGAGGCCCTTGCCGTGCACAAGCTCATCGCGACGGGGACTACAGGAAAGTTAATTCAAACGGAGCTGGATCTTCATGTGGAGCGGCTCCAAAGCGGGCCGCTGGGCGGGGACCAACAGGTTGGGGCGAAGATCAGTGAAGGCGAAATCGACATTCTCATTTTCTTCTGGGATCCGCTGGAGCCACACCCGCACGATCCAGATGTGAAAGCACTTCTCCGTATTGCCGTGGTTTGGAACATTCCGATCGCCTGCAACCGGGCCTCAGCCGATTTTCTCATCTCGTCTTCCCTCATGCCGCTGGAGTATCAGCGGCTCGTGCCCGACTACGACGGACACCGTAATCGGCTGTTGCGTCTGGATGTGGCCTAGCCCGCTCAATCTTCAATATTTACCGTGTGTCGTCCGTGAATTTACCTGTCCGTAACACGGCTCGGCGAAGCTCATAGCAGGCATAGAGTACAAAGAAGGTAATTGGCGACGCAGTTTTCGGTTGGTCGCCCCGCTTTGGCAATCGAAAGGAAGGCATGTATAGAGGAAAGTTCTCTCAACTGCAAGAATTTGTGACCGAGGTCAGTGCCTTGGCGTTTCATGCTGTGGTCGTAGGGCTCAGCGCAGGAATCGCCTGGTCGCTACCGAGCATTGCCCGGCAGTTCCTGGCGTTCTGGTCGCATGTTGAACATGAAAAGGTACTGTTGATTACCATTGAGGTCGGCGTTGCACTTTTTCTCATCGTCACGTCCAACTACCTGTGGCGAGCCCATAAGGACCGCCGCCAGGCCGTGCTGGCAAGGGGCGCGGGGTTGGTCTCGTTTTTTCCGTTGCACGATCCTGGTGCTGGGAAAACGATCCGGAACCTAAAACAGCAACAAAGTTTTGGACGGACGGTCTTGGCCATAGGGGTGACCGGCCATGGCACTGTTGTGGACGATAAAGCTGAACTGCACGCTTTGCTGGGAACCTGTCTTGAAGCGAAGTTAATCCTCTTGAATCCGTTTTCAGAAGAAGCGGCGCGGCGAGCCCTGTCGCTTTCGCATTCGGACATTTCTCCGGATCAATTTCGGCGGGAACTTCAGGACACAATCGCACTGATCAAACGCTTTCGCGCCAGCGGCAAGGTCATCCGGTTGAAGCTCTATTCCGATCGACCCCATCTGCGGATGGTCATTCTTGGCGACTATCTCTGGCCCCAGCACTATCACACGGAGCTCGACATTCGCTGGATGCCGGAATATGTCTTTCAGCACAATCTCGACCATCACGGGCTTTACACACTCTTCTATCAGTACTTCACGAAGCGGTGGGAGAACCAGGAGATTCCAGAATATGATTTCCAAACGGATGAATTGGTCTATCGGGCAAGAAACGGCGGCGAATTGCGCCGGGAACCGTTCGGGCTCGGGGACTCGGCCGGGTTGATGACTTCGGAAGTGCCGGTGCTTGAGCCGAGCCTGGCGGTGGCTCAAGCCGAACTCTGATGACTGGAGGAGGTATACGTCGCCCGGCGACCCGTGGAATATGAATCGTCAAACGTGAAAGGTTTTGGAGAAAGATTACTCGGCAGGACTACGCGTCACGTTTCACCGTTCATGTCTTACCTTCGTCAGTGTCCGCCCATCGGGAAGAACGATACCGCGATCGAAACGGCGATCAGGACGATGATGATCCATTCAAGCACTTCCATGCGACGGGTGGTCGCGCGGGCCGACATTTTATCGTAAATGCTTTCCAACGTCTCCAGCTTGCGCAGAATGCTCGCATCCCAGGCTTCCAAGTGGAAACGCTGCGAAGCGAGCCGATAGACGCGCGCTAGGTACTGATCGCCTAAAAGCTTCAAGGTGTTTGTCACCCGCTCGAAGAGGAGCGCGCCGTCGACTTGCAGCTGCGCGATATGCGTGGTGTCCTTGTCGTGCGAACCGGGGAGCGGCAGCAAGCGAGGCTTTCGGGTGAGCGCGGCGTACCCCTCATCCAGCGCCGCATCGAGTTGTTCGTCCAGCATCCGCATTTCCAAGAGCTCCACATTGGCAAATTCCAGCACGGCTCGCACGTCGTCCATCTCCTTTCCGAAGATCACGGCCGAGTGCCAGTCGATGAGTGCGGCGTCTCCGACTCCGTACGAAATGCGGCAGGACGTGGCATCTTGAATTTCTTGGTCTGCGAGCGGCGTCCGTTCGCCACGAAGCACCTGTGCCAGTTCTGTCTTCTGGCTTGTCCAGAGCGGGAGCGATTGCTCCGGCGAATAGGATTCAATCGAGAAGATGTTGTAATCCTCCACCTCTTTGGCGATCTTGGGCCGTTCGATCGACGGATGAATCGCCTGAACGAGCTGCTCTACCCGCTTGCGTGACTCCGTCAGCAAGGGCTTGTTTTCGTAGAGCGACTCGCTGAGTTCGAGCAGGCCCTCGAAGGGACCATCCAGCATAAACCGGTAGGTGATGGTCACGGCGCCGAAGTCATACACCATCACTTCGACCGTAGGGCTGGATTGATACTGGCCGACCGCGAGGCTTCCTCCTTCTTGCATGAGGCGTAACGGCGCCGGTCGGTATTCGAAATATTGCGGAGCTCTTGTCTTATGCCGGAGGCGGCTGCGCTCTCTGTCAGCCGTGATTCGGCGGTTGACATCCTCCAAATTGATCGACCACCCGATATCGTAGGCAAACACGGCATAACAGGTGCCTTTATTGATCGTAAATGAAGTCAATGAAAAAGCGTCCACCGAAGTCCTTGTTTCCCGTGAGGAGTTATCTTAACACCGATGTAGAGGGAGAGAGTCAACGGAAGCGCCTGGCCCGATCTGCGGATAATGAGTATACGCGTGATTCTGACAGAAGCAACCTAGAATCAGATCGGCCGATTAACCTGCATTATTTCTGACGGTACGTGCGAAATCGCCAGAAAGCGCGTTCCTCGTGAAGCGCAGCTCGTTATTCGCACGAGATATGCGAGAAAAGCGGGGCGGGTTGGAAGTTTCATCTTCGCGAGTCACGCCCATCGCGCATGTCTTGCTTCTCTCGCGCACACTTTACTCGCAAGAGCGGAGAATCCGCAAATGCAGCAGAAGCGCTCATGAGTAAGACGGGTTAAGGGGGTGACAGCTCCTGCACGACGCCTCGAGCATCGTATCGGATGCGAATTTCACTCCGAAACCGCTCTTTCGTCTTCGTGTTCATATCGTTGGCACCTAGGCCCGGGTTGATCGTTTGCATACGTGTCGTACCTGATCCGAGGGGGCCGGCCTGGGCAGTGGGAATTTCGACTCGCGGGGCGGATGGTCCGGAAGCGGTTGGGCGGTAGACGGCGGTGTCGCCGTCAGTGGAAGCGATCACCAAATCAGGTTGCCCGTATCGTTGTATCACCTCGTCCTTCGTCGTCACACCGATACGAATCCAATCAGGACGATCGGGAGCCGGATAATCGGGGGCTGAAGCACAGGCTGCGAGAAGACCGAGCACCGCCAGCGGGAAAGCATACAGAAGCGAAGAAAGAACCGTGCGTGTCCGTGCGTGTCTCATCAGTGAACCTCCACTATAAGACTGAGTCCACCATACACTTTCTCGCCCAGTCGATGCAATTATATGCCTACTCGACTGCTCGATATCTTGGAGTATTTATCTTTTAACACCGTTGTTACGAGTTTTTGAGGATGGACAGATCGATTCGTAACAGACTCCTGTGACTGTGCTTCGTGTGAGGGTGCCGACAACGAGCTGGGAAGGAGAAGACTGCAGCTTCTTCGGACCGTTCCCGTGACGCGGCATCGATAACAAGCAAAGAGGTATCTGAGGCATCCGGTTCTTCCTCGTCCGCGAGCAATCGTCCACTGCACTGCACGCATGCGACAAGGAGGAGAGCGTCAATGACAGTACGGTATGGGCCAAGAGCAATCAATCAACCACCTGTGCCAATACAGATCACGTCACGCTCGCTGCTGCTGGTGTCGTCCGGCACTGTGAGGAAATGTGAAAAGGAGTCGATGATGGCAAAACTCAGAAAACGAATGGTGAAATGGGGGTTAGCCACCGCAAAAGTTGGACTGGCGACGGCGGCGATTATGGGAGCGCAATCAGCGATCGCCGGGCCAATTACGTCGGTGCCCACAGCCAATACAAAGGCGCCTGGTATTTCCTCTCCCAACGTCTTGTCGCCGGAATTTCAAGAGGTGACCGTGGCGCAGGGCAGCACGCCTTTGGAGAACCCCTCGGCAGCCACCAGTGGTTACTACGGCTACAGCATCGACGGTCCGATGCTTCCCATACCCGCCGGTGATCTTCCCTCTACGGGGCACAAGGTTGAAGCGACGAAGACAGAGCCGGATAAGAACACCTATCTCGTATTGCCGGGGCTCCACGGAGTCGATCCGCGGTACAACTACGGTACGCATTTTCTGTTCCAGGGGCATGAGGTGGGAGTGAATAAGCAAGGAATTATCACGCGCATCAACCTCGATGCCGACGCCGCACATCGGGTCACGCTTCTCGCTGAGAAGGATACGAACGGGGTCCCGTTGCAGACAATCGATGGCTCGACCTGGTATCCCTTCTCCCGGCGACTGCTGTTTTCTACTGAGGCAGGTAACACTGGCCGCGTGTATCAAGCCACGCTCGATGTCCCCGCAGTCGTCGAAGACCTCTCCGGCGTGATGGGACTTGGAAGCTATGAAGGCATGCAAGCGGATTCGTCCGGCAACATCGTGATCGTCGAAGATTTGGGGGGCTCAGCAGGAACGAGCAACCCCCACGCCAAACAGCCGAACAGTTTTCTGTATCGTTTCATCCCCAACAATCCACGGGATCTGAAGGCGGGTGGGAAGTTGCAGGCCTTGCAAGTGACGTCACTCCGTACGGGAGCGCCGATTGTGTTCCATTCCGGCCAGGCTGATGCGGATATTAAATCCGACGACATGCTCGATCTCCACACCTACGGAAAGGTGTTTGACGCCAAGTGGATCGTCATCCACGACACTGACCATCAAGGAACTACCGCGTTCGATGCCAATGCGGCGGCCAAAGCCGCTGGCGCTACGCCGTTTAAGCGTCCGGAAAACGGGCAATTCCGTCCCGGGACCCAATTCCAGGAATTCTTCTTCGATGAAACCGGTGATACCAATGCGTTGACGGAAGCGGGGGGGATTACGGAGGCTTCGGATCGATCATGAAGTTGACGCTGCAGAAGCCATCCGGCGACAAAAGCAAGTTGACGATGTTGTACAAGGGCGATGTCCAACATACCGGGCTCGACAACGTCGCCTTCGTGACCCCGAATAAGATCGTATTTGTGGAAGATGCCGGCGATACGTTGCATACCCAGCGGAACGCGCTGGATTCTGCGTTCCTGTTCGACGTCCGGCTCGACTACAGCAATTCGGCGAATCAGCCTGTCCGCATGCTCGCGCAAGGACGCGATTCCTCGGCCACGATCGATTCTGCGTTCAGCGGCCTGCCCGGTTTTCAGAACGAAGGCGACAATGAGATCACCGGCATCCATGTATCCGACGGTGATGCCACGATAGGGGGCCTTCTCGGAGCCAAGAATCCTCGTCCATTTCATGATGGATGGAGAGTCTTTTACACCGGACAGCATGGAGATAATCGGACGCTGGAGATTTTGCCCGTGAATAATTGGGACGTCGACGGGCACGATTAATCAGTGTCCTTGTTTGCGAATGGATGAATCAGTGAAGGTCCATTCAAGGAAGCGTATCGATCTGCAGGTTTCCCGCTCAGTCAATGTGGCGTGCGCGCAGGGGCTCAATCATGCACAGCTCATTTAATCAATCCCTGGTGACACGTTTTTCAGACTCGGCGCTCGCATTCCGCCGTGAAATATTGGTAACGGGGCTTTTCAAATATATGGCGGAGATTCAAGAAATCGAGGGCGGCTATGCCTTCAAATTTTGTCGATCAGAACTCCTCGTCAGGCGCATCGCCGATTACATTGTGTTTGAGGGACAGCATTCTCCGCAATTAATCTTCGTGCTTGTCGCGGCGCCGAATGGCGGGCCGTTGTGGCTACATATACGAGGATCAGAAAGCGAGAAAGAGTACATTCGTGCCGCCTATACAACTCACCAGATGCGCATGAGTCCTCCCGTCTAGCTTGTTTATTTGCTTGAACCAGATGAACAAAGCAAACCAAAGGAAGACGCTGGTGTCAAAAAGCATTGTTTGAATTGACGGCCGTGAGCTGTAGGAATGGGTCGTCTCACGAGTCGGAGTCACACGAGTGACGGTTTATTCTTCTTCCATCGATCTCTTCCGTAGATGGGTGTTCGGCCGCTTCTGCTTGGTTTTGGATGACGGCGGCGCTGGCGGTTGAAGGCGATCACATGGTCGATGACATCTCCGCAGTGCACGCATCGTAGGGCTGCGACTCTGCTTCCTCCCTCATAGATGATCTCGGGTACTCTCAGGCCGGCACAACGGGTGCATCGCATAATTGCTCCTTGTTACACGGTTGTGAGTTGTGGGGACTCATTCAGGTGGTCTCCTGTTGCTGAATCGGAATTTCCTGCGCAGAAGCGCGCATGAGCAATGCGTGTAAGGGTTAAGGATGGTGCAGCCCGGGGCTTGTCCCTTCTCCTGGTAGGAAGGGACAAGCCCGTGGAGGCAGGTGCACGAGGGGGGGTGCAGCTGGGCTCCGGGTGTGGGCATGGCGGAGGAGATGTCCGGCATCGGGTTAATTTTTTGCGACTCCTTGCTCGACGAGAGTGAGGCAGGGAACGCAGTAGAGCGAATCGGGCTGCACTTTGAGCCTGGCATAGGGGATTTCTTGATCGCAGCGGGAACAGATCCCGTATGAATGTGTATGGAGGGACGTGAGCGCCAGTTCGATCCGGCGAAGCTTTTCGATGGCGAGCATTTTCACGGACAAGGCGACATCGAGCTCGTGCTCAGCGGCGGCCTGGTCGACAGGGTCGGGGAAGAGTTCGGGTTCTGTGGTGATCAGAGGGGACATCATGGGTTCGTGTGTGAGCACCGTTCGTAGTCTATTGAGTTCGTTTCGAAGATCTGTGTAATTTGCGCTCTTCTGCATGCGGATGTTCGGGTGTTTCGACGAAGTATTTATCGAGACATGGTTCGATGAGCTTATGTTCGGCATCGGCGTCACCTCCCTATGGTCGTACTTCTACTACGTCCAAGGCACCGGACGATCAGCGGGAGATCAAATTTGTGTAAAGCGTGTATGTGAGTGCGCAGATGAGGAAAAAAAGGTGACGTGATCTTTGAATAACGAGAAGGAGAGTGGATTTTCTGTTGTGGTAGTCTGTATTCGAAGAGGAAGAAGTTAACAAACACGTAACATGCTCTTGTGCTAGTGTGATGGTAAAGGCTCAGACTCAACGAAACGAACGAGACTGGCGCGATCCGAAGTTCTAAGTTCCGCCGTTTCGAAACGAACCGTATGAGTGATGCTGGATAGAGGAATTCGATTGGGCAGCCTCAATGATGAAAACGTTTGGTGTGGTGGCTTCGTGTGCGCTGCTGTTTGTGACAGCCGGGTGTGCGCGTCCTCAGAAGTATATCGACATTACGTGCGGGAAAATGCCGGGCGAGACATTGTCGATAGAGAAGCTGCGATTCAATGTCAACAATTTCGACAAGACGAAGCGGCTACTGCTGTCTACAACGAGGCAACCTTGCTTCTGGCGTCGTATCGTGCTTGTTTGGAGAAGTATGAGCAGGCGCCGGTGCGTGCCCGTGAGTATTGTGGGCAGTATGGGAAAGCACTGCAAGATATAGGTCTGCAGATCAAAGAACCCATCGATGCAGGCTCTTCTCCAAAAGATACGGCTCGAACTTCCCCGAAACCCAAGTGACTCGATCTGTTTCCGATGTGTAGGGTTCGCTTTTCAGTTCTTCTAAGGAACCCCTATCTGGCAGTTCCGTGGTTCCCACCGTTGAGATCGACGGTCCTCGTCAAAGTAGACGCGGTACCCCACACAGCGAGAGTTCCCTGCCAGGAATTCGTAGTCCCACACTTCACTCCCGGTCGGAAGCTTCTTGAACCGCTGAGGGTAGCCGAATCGACGGATCATGTCGTCCTGTGTGATCTGGCCAATACTGGCTTCGAATTCATCCACTCGAGGATGACTGCAAGACACAAGGAGAGACAGGAGACAACACGAAAAGAGGAGAGGCCATTTGCATGCCACGGTCATCTGTACAGATCGTCGATTCAAGCTACTTCACAGGGATTTGATCAGATAGCTTGTATCCGAGAGATTTGACCGAGATGATGGCTTCGTCGAGTAGCGGGATCTTGAGCTTTAGACGACGGATATGCACGTCTACGGTTCGGGTGGTGCCGTAGTAGTCATAGCCCCACACCGTATTCAAGAGAACATCGCGGGTCAACACCCGGCCAGGGTGGTGCAGGAGTTGTTCGAGCAATCCGAATTCCTTTGCGGTCAAGGGAATTTCTTTGCCGTCAACCAGTGCTTCGTGTCGCGAGAGATCCACCAGCAACGGACCATATGTGTAAGATGTTTGTTTCGGGTCTTCGGCTCGCTCCAATCGTCGGAACAAGGCCTTCACCCGGGTGACTAGCACTTTGGGGCTGAACGGCTTTGTGACGTAGTCATCAGCCCCCAGTTCGAGCCCGATGACGGTGTCGGACTCTTCAGCCTTGGCGGTCAACATCAAGACCGGGAGCAAGGCGGTGTCCGGCGCAGTACGGATCTTCTTGCAGATCTCTAATCCGTCCATCTCAGGGAGCATGAGGTCCAGAATGACCATGTCGGGCCGGTCGGACTTAATCTGCGCGAGACCTTCGGTACCAGTCGTGGCGATCGTCGCTCGAAACTCATCTTTTTCAAGATAGAGTTTCACCAACTGAGCAATGTCTGTCTCGTCTTCGATGATCAGTATCTTCTTGGGTGTATGGGGTGACATGTCATCATCAGTGATTAAGTTCGATATTTGGCGCGATCAAATGAAACTCAAATTCCGGAGCAGGATATACCACAGATGTTACAGGTACATTACGGATGAGTAACGGATCGTGACATAGACTGCCGCTGAACCAGGTAGTTTTGGTAGCTTTAATTGATGTGAGTATATGATCAAACGGTGAGCTGGCATCGGAAATGGTTGAAAAGCATAGGGAGATACTACTGTTGGTCGCCTGGAGAGCGAACCAACGGTCCCTTGATTGTTTACAGCTAAGCTTAACCAACAGAGGTAAAGTAATGCTTGGAATACTCGGAAACATGCGGGCATTGATTGAAGTGGTTATGGATGATTAGCCAGGCATAATAAGTTTCCCGGAAATTAAGTGGGGCAGCTCATCATTAATTGCTCAATGCAGTTCTTGAGCATGAAAAAAGCCTGATCAAACGCCGCGTCTATCTCGGTCTCTGATCCAGTGATTTTGGCTGGGTCAGGCGTGCTCCAATGCAGCTTCTTGGAATTGCCCGGGAACAATGGACAGCTTTCGCCTGCAACCTGATCGCAGACCGTGACCACCAGATCGAATGACTGTGCAGCACACTCATCCCATGACTTGCTGCGTGGCTGACCGGGATCAATACCATGCCGGTTTAATGTCGCGATAGATTTCGGGTGAACATATCCCGCGGGAACACTTCCGGCACTCCATGCCCGATACCGGCCACGGCCGAGATCATTGATGAGCGCTTCAGCCATGACGGAGCGGCAGGAATTACCCGTGCATAGAACCAACACCTTGAACGCATCAGACTTCATCAGCCGCAGCACCCGGCGGATTTTTCAGACGGTGCACAGCAATCAGGCTCCCCCATCGTGTCCGGCGTACAGCAGGCAGTTTCAGCGTGATCGGGTTGACCGGAAAATAGCTGGGCGTCTTCCATCGTCCGGTAAGCTTCCCACGGAATACCCGCGGGATCTTGTATCCAGGATTTTTCCGACCGGGCATAACAGCAGACCGTTTCTCCTTCCTCGACCACGGCCATGTCTCCGGTTTTGATGCGTTCGCGCATCTCCGTCAGTTCGCTCTCTTCCTCAACCTGGATACCCAGGTGATCGATACCTTTCTTCTTCGCACGCGTGGAGATCGCGAAGTTCACGCGGGGATCCTCCAGCAACCATTTGGCATAGTCAGGTTTCATTTTCACTGGTTCTGCGCCGAACAGGGCACTGTAAAAGCGGATAGATTCGTCGAGTTTTTCAACCCCCACATGGATATGAAAACGTTTCATGATGTGTACTCCTTTGGTTCGCAACAGTGTGACAGTTCAATGATCGAGCATTTCTTCTTTTTGTCATTGCGGATACTGGCAAATTCGGCGCGGCAGCAGTCCTCGACCATGTAGCGGATCAGCCCTGAAAAAAACTCGAAATTGGCACGGTAAATCACGGACCTGCCTTCCCGTCGCGACACGACGAGTCCCGCATGGCTCATATGCGACAGATGAAATGAGAGCGTGTTATGAGGAATATGTAAGGACTCGCTCAGCGTACCGGCCGGCGCACCAGCCTGGCCATATTCGACCAGCAAACGAAACACCCGCAGGCGGGTTTCCTGCGACAGCGTATCGAAAGCGGCGAGAGCTTCTTTAATATCCATATGTCCAGAATAATAGACATATAAGAAATAGTCAATCTCCAAGTTTCTCGCTGTAGAGAGCACATCATTTGTCCGCTTTTTGTAGCACGTGATCTGTCCGGTTTAGGGTGCGCCCTCAAGGAGGGCCACTATGACACGGGCACGGATCCTACAGGAGGTGAGACAGATGCGGTTCGAAGAACTCTATGCACGACGGCAGCAACGGATCCTCACGATGGCGGAGGCGGGCGCGATGTTGGGCGTGACGGAACGGACGTTTCGCCGCTGGAGTGGCCGGTATGATGCGGAGGGGACCGAGGGGTTGCAGGATCGGCGGATCGGCCGAGCCTCCGCCCGGGCCGTGCCGGTGGATGACGTGGTGGCGATGCTGGCCTTGTATCAAACCCGCTATACCGGCTGGACCGTGAAGCATTTCCATGAGCGCTGGCAGACCGAGCATGGCGGGACGCGGTCCTATAGCTGGACCAAGAAGACGTTACAAGCCGCGGGGCACGTGGCCCAGGCTCCCCGACGCGGGGCCCACCGCAAGAAGCGGCCTCGCAAACCCTTGCCGGGCATGATGCTCCACCAAGACGGCTCGACCCATGAATGGGTCCCCGGCTGTCAGTGGGATTTGATCGTGACGCTCGATGATGCGACCAGCGAGATCTATTCCGCCTTCTTCGTCGAGGAAGAAGGGACGCTGAGCAGCTTGCGCAGCTTACAGGAGGTCATCGGGACGAAAGGGCTCTTTAGTTCCCTCTATGTCGACCGGGGCGCGCACTACTGGTTGACAGAGGAGGCCGGTGGGACAGTCGACACGCTTCGGCTGACGCAGGTGCACCGCGCGCTGCAGCAACTGGGGGTGACACTCATTCCCGCCTATTCGCCGGAGGCGCGGGGCCGCTCGGAGCGCGCCTTCCGGACCTTGCAGGGCCGGTTGCCCAAAGAGTTGGCCCTAGCCGGGATTACGGAGATGGCGGCGGCCAATCGGTACCTGACCGAGCAGTTCCTCCCCCAGCATAACGAGCGGTTTATGGTGCGAGCGACCGAACCGGGCACCGCCTTCATCCCGTGGGTCGGTACGTCCCTCGCCGAGATTCTGTGTGTGCAAGACGAGCGGGTCGTGGCCAAGGACAATACGGTGCGGTATCAGGGCACGAGCCTGCAGATTCCGCAGGACCCCCACCGGTTCCATTATGTGAAGGTCACGGTACGGGTGCACGCCTATCCGGATGGGACCGTGGCCGTGTTCCATGGCCCCCGGTGCTTGGCCCGCTACCAGGCGGATGGCCGGCTGATCGAGACCGAACGCGCCCACCCAGCCCGTAATGGCCCGACCCACGGATCGAACGTCCCGACGATCGTCGATCCTAGGGCAACAGTGCGCGCAACAATTTCGGCGCGCGGCTGAAAAACTTGAAGAGAAGAACCGGACAGATCATGGGCTCCATAAACCGGACAAGTTAACTTGCTATCTACATCTCCAAGTTTCTCGCCTTCTCCCGCCAGATCAAGATTTCCAAACTGTCTCAACCGAGGGGCTCACCAAAATTTTAAGCTTTTATAGCGAGGGCACTGTCATCATTAGATCGTAGACGTGCTACCACGCTACTATCGAGCAGCCCAAACCAAGACGACCTATGACGATCATGGTTGTTCCAAATCTTCGTTTCTTCGTGAGGATGGCTCTTGCTGGGTTGGCTCAGTTTCGGGAGGAGGAGATTCGTAAACCGCAGGTCGTCCGTTCAATCCGGATCGCCGGCTCCACATCTCACATCATGCCTGCTACCGCGTTCGACTGCATCACTGCGGATAGGGGATTTGCATCTACCAGGCGTATAATTTTCCACTTCGTTGGGCCGATGCCTCATGATCGATATATCGAATTGATGGCGTCGGAAGGCCTAGTCTAGTAATCTTCTCATTGAGCGAATTTCGATCCTCTGGTCCGATGGTTTGCCGGTGAAGAAAACCGTTTTCATTTCGAGGGCTATGTTGAGCGTCTTGTTGCACGTGATGGGCGCGTAAGTCCCTTGCCAAGGCGACGAGATACATCTGTTCTGTGAGGCTTGCATGATTCGAGTATTGTTAGTCGAGCACAATCCAGCCGATGCGATGCGCGCCATTGAAATGCTGCGGGAGACGGATAAGAGGGAGATCGAGGTGATCCACGTAGAGCGTCTCAGCAGCGCCCTGCATCGACTGGGTCGCGAGTCTTTCGACGCTATTCTTATGGATCGGTCCTTAGTCGACACCCATGGTTTGGATACGTTGGATCTCATCCAGGCCGCGCTGGGCCGGATGCCAATCGTGGTGCTCGGTGAAAAGGACGATGAGGCAGCGGAGCGGCAGATGATCCAACATGGCGCGCAGGAAGTTGTGATTAAGGACGGGTCTACTGCGGCGCAGCTCACTCGCGCGGTTCGGCATGCCGTTGAACGAAAAAAGGCCGAGCAACATCTGAGCTATCTCGCGCAGCAGGATCCGCTGACTACCCTGGCGAATCGCGTGCTGTTCCGTGACAGGATGGTCCATGCTGTGGCCATGGCCAAGCGTAAAAAACATGTGGTCGGTCTGATGCTGTGCGGGCTGGACCGTTTCAAGGAGACTAGTCAGACATTTGGGCAGGAGTCGGAGGGCCTCTTGTTGAAAGAGGTGGCCGATCGCCTCAAGAAGTGCTTGCGAGAAGTCGATACGGCCGCGCGTCTCGGCGGAGATGAGTTTACCTGCCTGCTCGAAGGGATTAACAGCCGGGCTGATATGGAAATTGTCGGAGATCGGATTTTGAACGTGTTCGCGCAGCCTTGGGCCATTGAGCGACAGGAGGCGACCCTTACGGTGAGCCTCGGGATGGTGGTGTACCCGCTCGATGGCCAGGAAATCAACGACCTGTTCGCTAGTGCGAAGGCTGCGATGGACAGTGCGAAAGAGGCGGGTGGGAATAGGTATTGTTTCCCTGTCTCTAACGCGGCGTAAACCTGCCTGCTGGTTGCTCCCATGTTACGCTCAGGGCTAGCAGGACTATTCATGAACACTTCTGCTGCAGTCGCCGATGCCTGGCTCAAGCGAGGCGGGCAAGGCTGGCGGGAAAAGCGCGACTCGATTTTCCGAACACTTCAGCTTTCAGTCTAGAGACCGTCTCACCTGTTCCAATTTTCTCGCGCTTCACGAGGAACGCGCTTTCAGGCGATTTTCCCACGAACAGTCATGAGTAATGCAGACTAGCAGGCATAGACATTTCATCCCCCTGTGGCTTTCCTCGTTGTCCAAAAATCGAGAAATTGATGGTCAGATGGTCTAGGGGGCGCTAGCATGTGAATCATGGTGAAGCATCACATCATGGCTGGTCTTGTGCTCGCATTGGTAGCGACATGTCCAGTTCTATCATGGGCGGACTTTGCCGCGAGAGTCGTCACCGTCCATGAGGGCGATCGATTGACCGTTCGTTACGATGGGCGCAGCGAAACGATCTATCTTAAAGGCATCGATTGCCCTGAGACCAAGCAGCCCTACGGGAAACAGGCGAAGCGTGCGATCATTGCCTACGTGGGGAACCGCGACGTGGTTGTGCAGGGGCTCACGCGAAACAAGGAGGGTCGGGTATTTGCTGAGATATTGTTGCTTGACGGGCGCAATGTGGGGCACGAGCTGCTGAAAGAAGGGTTGGCCTGGTGGCAAAAATCGACCTCCAATGATGCCAGCCTTGAGACGCTTGAAGAACTGGCCAGGGCCGAGCGCAAAGGCCTATGGTCGCAGCCCAATCCCGTACCGCCGTGGAAGTGGAAAGCCACGAAGAAGACCAGCCGGGAGTATTCCAATTAGCCGATTTTCCCTCATCCCGTTTCCTTTCCATCGTACCCACATCAGTCATATCAATGTTTGCAAGGAGCTATTTCTATGAGAATGTATTTGTTCGAGGCCCGTACTCAGAACTGATTATGGGTGTCATTACGGAGGAGGGCAAACAGGCAAGCTTGGAGGGAGCTATTTCATTGATGACTTAGTCGATGTGCGGAGTGGTGGGAGACCAATCGGGAGCGCTTACTACCTTTATAGGCACACCACACACACAATAATCCACCGAGCACCATGCTGGCTAGAACCACAGTAATGCTGCCAACCATCCATAACATGAATAATTCGTATAACATGGCATACGCCTCCTGGAAAAATTATATCAAATGTTTCAGTTTTTAAAGAAAATATTAATGGGCTGCCTTGCCTTTAGATTCCAAGCACTTAGAATCATATCCCCCAAAGTTCTGGTTGGGCATAACTATCGACTTATGCGAGCCAAGGTCTAGTCGAGGAGTCTCTTTTTTCCTGTCGGCGCGAAACTCAAAGACGGTTCGCCGGTTCAGTTGGTATTGGCTGATGAGCGGGATGTGGAGCCGTTATGCTGGCTCTATCGGGTAATCGTCGAAAAGGGGACGTCGCACCCGCATGACCGGTTTGCGGATCAGGATGACTTCATGGGCTATTCCCCTTCGCCGAATATCTCGTAATTTCAGGCCTTCGTAGCCGAAGTGGCTACTTCGGCGGAGTAGGCTGCTACGGGGTGAAGGCGAGAAGAACCCTCCGTAGCTTTGGCGAAGGATGGAAGTGGCTTCGGAGGATTTTGCAGGATACCCCGCAGTTTGCTGCGGGGAGCATTATTCAGCGAGCATTCTCAATGCCCTGCCGCAGGCGCTGAATCGTGTTTTGGAGTTCAGATCCCGAAGGGAGCAGGGGCTCGTGCTGCACCCGCCATACTGGTTCGAGGGGGGCTGGGTCGTCGGCTAGTCGTGGAATGACATGCCAGTGGATATGGGGGAGTTGGTTGCCGAGGAGTTCATAGTTGATCTTTCTGGCTTCATAGATTTGGGCGACAACTTTGGCAATCAGGTTCACTTCCTCCATTAGCTGAATCCGTTCCGTGGGCGCCATAAGAAACAGCTCTATCGCGTGGCGTTTGAACAGGACAACGGTCCAGCCTGGGAAGAACTGATCGTCGTGCAGATAGGCCTTAGAGAGGCCGAGGTCAGCGATGAAATGGTCTTCTTCCGGCCAGCTGCCCTGGCAGGCTTTGCACATGGGGTCCGTCATGGCTGGTTGGCCTTGCGCCACTCCTCTTCTGTCACCACGCCTTTTTTGATCAATAACTGAATCAGCTTGTCGACGGAGCTGCGACTGGGCGCGGTCGGATTGGTTCCCGGCTGAACTGGAGTAGCTTGGGTTTGTTTGGGCTCAGGCGGCGGACGTTTTTGTCCCAACACTTTGAAAGAAGGCGTGAATACTGCGAGGTAATCTTTGTTCCTGAGGCGGATGCTGGCAGGGAGGCTATCGGTGAGTGGGCCGAGGTCCGGGGATGGGCCGACCGGAATGCGGAAAAAAGGTTTGCCATCATTAGTTTCGCCGTCCTGTCCCAGCACTTCAAACCGGGTGAGGAAGGATTCGCCTGTCAACCCTTCGTGGTCTTCGCCTGCAAGGTTGGTAATTTTGTCGAGGACAATCACTAGCGAGTCGGCGATCAGCAGATCAGACGTGTGGTTCCTGACGCTGATATCGTAGCGGTATTCGCTCGTAAAGTTGTCGCGCCCTTTGAGGGTGACGATGACGGAGGCCTTGCCTGTCAGCTCAGTGAGTTGATCCAGCGAGAATGCTGCGAGTTCCGTTATCGAGGTCATCAGGGTGCAGGAGAAGAGGACTCCGCCCATAACTACCGCCGTGCTCCAATGCGTTCTTGTCATCGTGTTACCATATCGACCTGGGCGGACACTTCCTTGGCCCTCGGTCCGAGCATAGCAGAGATCAGGACTTTCATCGAGCGTTAGTGCACAGGCTTGCCTTGACACCTCGTTTCATCGAACGATATCCTCCTCGTGGCTGTATCCGTAACCCATTCGTCCGCTTCGTTCCAACTCATGATGCAACCTGTTCATATACGCGCTCCGCTCCTGGTTTCCCGTGTACTCCTGTCTCGGTTAATGCGTCTCTACGATTACCCTCATCCTGTTCACCCTGACCGCATCATTCGTGGGTACGATCGGCCGCATGCGGTGCGGACAGCGCGTATGTGTGCATCAGTGGCCACAGCATTGGGTCACGGAGCCGGGCGGGTTCACCAGTATCAGATCGCGTGTTTGCTGCATGACTTAGGCCGCGCTGGGCTCGATCGCCGGCTCTTCGGGAAAATTTGGTCCTGGGCCAAGGAGCGCGGCATTCCGACCAGACCGCGTGAATGGAGAGCCATACATCCAGAGACGACTTACGGGCGCGAAACGGAGGCCTTTCTCCGGTGCTATAGAAACAATCTTGAGGCCGATGGCATAGCGATGACCCCTTGGGCCAAGGAACAGGTCGAGATGCGGTTGGGGTATTCGCGTCGGCTTGCCCGTCAGTTGCGTACGGTTCAACCAACCATCAGAAAGATGGGAGTGACCTGGGCGCCTTGGATGCAGCAAGTGATGTTGTACTATTACTATCCGGAGAAGTTGGTGTCGGCCAAACCCTGGGTCAGGCAGTTGGCGGAGATTCTTGTTGCTTGCGAACAGTTTGAAGCCTACAGCAATCAGCGTCGTGGAAGGGACTACTATGTGCGGAAGAAAGAGACGTTGGTCGATGCCTTCGGCTATTTGGAGAAGCTGCAGCAGGAAGGAATATTGAGCGGGGCTGTGATGGAGGCGTTGCGCCGGTTGACAGCGCAAGGTGAGTTCGATGCGATCATCAAGGAGGCTCGTGGCTGCGCCTTTACGCGGGGTGAGCGACAAGCGCTCCGAGCGATGGAGTCCTGAGATGGCGGTCAAGACAGTGTCGTTGCGTGTCCCCATGCAGGGGAACACGCAGATCGAAAACATGACGAAGTCCGTGACCGACGCCTTGGCAGGCACCGGGCTGTTGGCTGGGATCGTGACGGTGTTTGTCAAGCACACCACCGCGTCGGTGATGATCATTGAAGATGAACCGGGCATCAGGGCCGATACCAAAGCCTTCTGGGATCGGGCTGTGCCTGCCGATCCTGCCTGGCAGCACAATACAAGGAATGCCGGTGAGGACAACGGCCACAGTCACCTGCGAGGTCAACTACAAGGGCCATCGGTCACGATTCCCTTCCTGGCCGGAGCGATGTTGCTAGGGAACTGGCAACAGATTGTGCTTGTCGATTTCGATACCAGATCCCGGATCAGAGAAATTATTGTCCAAATCATGGGTGAGTGATTGCGATGAAGGAGCTTGTCGTTTCGGCAGGACTGTTACTCATCTGTCTTTGGCCTGCCTTATCGCCGGCGGAGTGGGGCAAGCCGTTAGGCGGGGCCTATGATGGCCCTGAAGGGAAGCCGCGCGTCGTGACGCCCTCGCCAGCCGAATTGGGCTTGGATGAGCGGGCCACGATGGCCGTGTTCGAGCGGGCGACGAAGTCCGTGGTCTTCATTGCGAATACGGCGATCCAGCGAGATCCCTGGTCGTTCAATCTCTTTGAGGTCCCACAAGGGTCCGGATCGGGATTTGTCTGGAACAAGCAGGGGCACATCGTCACCAATTTTCATGTCGTCTATGGGGCCAGTTCGGTCACCGTCACGTTGGCCGATCGGACGGAGTATAAGGCCACGCTCATCGGCGCCGATCCCGATCACGATGTGGCGGTGCTGCAGATCCGTGCGCCTGAAGAAGCGCTCTCGCCCCTCACCGTTGGAACGTCGCAGGACTTGCGCGTCGGACAGAAAGTATTGGCGATCGGGAATCCGTTCGGCCTCGATCATACGCTGACGACTGGCGTGGTGAGCGCCTTGGGTCGGACGATCAAATCATTATCGAACCGTACGATTGAAGGCGTCATTCAAACCGATGCTGCGATCAATCCGGGGAACTCCGGTGGGCCGCTGCTCGATAGCATTGGGCGATTGATCGGTGTGAATACTCAGATTGTCAGCCCAAGTGGGGCCTTCGCTGGAATCGGCTTTGCCGTTCCGGTCGATACGGTTAACCGGATTGTCCCGGAGCTCATCAAACATGGCAAGCTCATTCGACCAGGGCTCGGAGTCTCGCTCGTTCCCGATGCGATGGCCAAGCGGTGGGGGATCAAGGGACTGATTATCGGCAAGGTATCGCGTGGCGGCGGGGCGGAGCAGGCCGGGCTGAAGGGTGCGCGTGAGACTGTCGTCGGACGTGTGGAGTTGGGTGACATCATCACGGCAGTCGACGGCAAGCAAGTCGGAACCCTGGATGAACTGATGGATGTGATGGAACGGCACAAAGTCAATGACCAGGTCACGGTCGAAATCCTACGGGGAGCCCGCCACGAACGTGTATCCGTAACCCTCCAAGCCGTCAATTGATCGGCAATCCGCGAGGTCGCTATGGTAGGATCATCCATCTGTTTCGCATGGAGGACCACCGATGAGTGATCGCCGACCCGCTCAGCCACAGGATCCATCGTCCAACGGGAAGACGGAGGATACCGCAAATCCGTCAACGCGCATGGAGTCCGATCCCCTTGATCTTATCGAGCAATGTCTCGCCTCATTCCCGGACAGTGATCCTCGGCAGAAGATCCTCTACAAGCTGCGTCATGTTGTGATCCTTGGTCAAGCGGCGCAGCAGCAGCGCGAGGTTGAATTCAAGAAAGTGGCCGACGTGATCGCGAAGCTCACGGCGCCTGCTAATCGGGTCGGTACCTTGCTTGAGGTGCCAGGGGAAGGTCTCGCACGGATTCTGGTAGGGGGTGCTGAGTATTATGCTTCGGTCGATCCACGGGTGCAGGCTACTGAGTTAAAGATCGGCGCCCAGATTCTGGTTAACGAAGCCTACGCAGTCATTAAGATATTGGGCTATGATCGTAATGGGCCCGTGTTGAAAGTGGCGGAAGCCTTGGCCGATGGGCGGCTTCGTTTCGAGCAAGAGATGGGACGGCAGGTCTTGATTCTCCAGCGGTCGAGCGATCTTGTCGGTGTGGACCTGAAGGCCGGCGATGAGGTGCGTATCGATCCCAGCCTTCACGTGGCGATCGAGAAATTGGAAGACCGGAAAGCCAAGTCCCACTTGCTCGACGAGGTTCCCACGGTCACATGGGAGCAGATCGGGGGGCAAACAGAAGCGATCGCAGCTATTCAGAAAGCCATCGAGTATCCCTTGATCCATGCGGCTACGTTTCAGCGCTTCAAGTTCACTCAACCCAAGGGCTTCCTGCTCTACGGCCCTCCCGGCTGCGGAAAGACGTTGATAGGACAAGCAGCGGCCGCCAGCCTCTCAAAGCTGGTGGGAGAGTCGGACCAGGGCGTATCCGGTGCGGATGGAGATAGGCTGCCGGTGACTCGCGGGGCCTTCCTCCACATCAAGGGGCCAGAGATTCTGAACATGTGGTTGGGAGAATCGGAGCGGATGGTCAGGGATCTTTTCGCCCAGGCCCGCGCTCGGCGGAAGGAGGGAGCGTTACCCTTTATCTTTATCGATGAGGCGGAGTCGGTTCTCGGCACGAGACGGGCCTCTCGTTCATTCAACATCTCCAGTACCCTGGTCCCGATGTTCTGTTCCGAGATGGACGGGATCGAGTCGCTGCGCGATGTGGTGATCATTCTGGCTTCGAATCGACCGGATCTGATCGATCCGGCTGTGCTGCGTCCCGGGCGTATCGATCGTAAGATCAAAGTGAGCCGCCCGAATCGTGACTCGGCAGCAGCGATTCTTAACGTGTACCTGACAGATGACCTGCCTCTGGACCGGCAATGGATCGACCAGCACGGCGGAGACCGGAAGAAGGCCTGTGCCGACCTCATCGAGCATGCGCTCTCTGCGATCTTTTTGCGCATCGAGGAGAATCGGCTTCTGTCGATCAGGCTCCGAAACGGGCAGAATAAGATCCTCTATCGGAGCGATCTGATCAGCGGTGCGATCCTGGCTTCGATCGTTCAACGAGCAAAGGAGCAGGCCATCGATCGCATGATCGCGGCTGGCGTGGCCGAGCAAGGCGGCATGACCTTGGATGATCTGGTGAATTCCGTTCACGCAGAATTCCGAGAGGGCGAGATGTTGCCACCTGATGATGCGGCGGAAGAATGGCTCAAACTCCTCGACCATCATCCAGAACAGGTCGTCGGAGTTTCCTCTTTCCGAAGGGGGCGGCAGTCCGAAGAGAAGCTGATAGGACAGATTATATAAGGGATCAGGTGGGCTGGGGGCTTTCTTTGCTCTCAGAGCCGCACGATCAGAATGTGGTCGCTCGATGGGTGCAGTCGAGAGCACCCCAGCTACCTGATCGTGATTCTGTCCCTGAGAGTAGTGAGGAAGATGGGAACGAAGATGCGGCTATTCGGCATCGAAACGGAGTATGGGATTACGAGGGAAGACCAGGACGCGGTTGATCCGGTCGTGGAGTCGATGGAATTGGTACGGGCCCATCTGACTGCCTCGTTCGAGCGGCGATGGGACTATGGCGGTGAAGATCCGCATGAAGATGCGCGGGGGTTCCGAGTCCTTGGCCTGCAGCAAGATAAAGAAGAAGACGAATTCGCCAAGGTCGATGCCCATCGGCCGTTTTCGTTTCATGAGATGAAGAGCGATCTTGTTCTCCCGAATGGCGCGCGCTTCTACAACGACCATACGCACCCTGAGTATTCCACGCCTGAATGTCGAACGCTGAAAGATCTCCTGGCCCATGACCGTGCCGGTGAGCGCATTGCCCAGCGGGCGGCAGAGCGGCGTAATCATGTGCTCGGCGGGCAGCATGTGCAGCTCTACAAGAACAACACGGATTTTCATGGACATAGTTACGGATGTCACGACAACTATCTGGTCTCTCGTTCCATTCCCTTCCCTTCACTGACTGCGGGGCTGCTGCCGTTCCTCGTCAGCCGGCAGGTCATAGCTGGAGCCGGCAAAGTCGGGGTGGAGGGTCAAGAAAGCGGGTTCGTGCCTGGCCACTACCAGCTCTCTCAACGAGCCGACTTTATGGAGACGGACTTGAGCGTCGATACGATGCACAATCGTCCGATTCTGAATACAAGGGACGAGCCTCATGCAGTGAGAGAAAAATATCGGCGGCTTCATCTCATCATCGGCGATGCCAACATGTGCGAATACGCCACGGCATTGAAAGTCGGGACGACGCAGTTGGCGCTGGAGTTGATCGCGCGTGGAGCTGCGCCGGGTCTTGAAATGGAACAGCCCGTCACGGCGGTGAAGCAGCTGTCTCGCGATCAGAATCTGAAGGCAACGGTTCGTCAGAAGAACGGCAGCACCATCACGGGTCTCGACATTCAAGAACAGTACTATCTTGCGGCAGAGAAGCATTTGGCCGGTACTGACGCAGAGACCGATTGGATACTTCGCGAATGGGCCGCTACACTGCGGTTACTCATCGGCGATCGACGGCAACTGGTTGGGAAGCTCGATTGGGTTACCAAGCTCTGGCTGTTGGAAACCTTTATGCAAGAAGAGCGGATTGGCTGGGATGATCCCTGGCTGGCGAGTTTGGATTTGGAGTACCATAATGTGAATCTGGATCGCGGGCTTTTCCTGGGGTTCGAGGCCGAGGGGAAGGCCTGGAGGATGACATCGGAGCGGGATATCGAATTGGCGTTGGTGGCCGGTCCGGCCGATACCAGAGCGGGGATCCGAGGTCTCTGCGTCAGGCGGTTTCCTGATCAGATCAAGTCGATGCAGTGGGAATGTATTCAGTTCAACGGGGGGCTGCTCCCGCGAACATTGGAGATGGGCGACCTCTTCGAGCCACAGGCGGTTCAAGCCTGTGCGCAGATATTTGAGCATGCGGCATCTCCGATGGATGCGCTGAACACATGGAGCAGAGAAAAGGAGTCTCGATCATGAGCTACATCTCTATGCCGGAACGTCGTGAAGGGCCAGGTAATCCGATGCCAAAGGCCCCGAGTCCGTCCGATGAGGGCGGTGGGCCGAAACGGCCGGAGACTGGGTCGCCCGATAAAGATAATTTGCTCAAGCGCATGCGAAAGGTCGATCCGAAACAGGCCGAGCGGTATCGGCAACGGACGGGACAGTAGAAGATAAGCGCTGAGTCTTGAGTAATCAGAACGGATTAGAACTCAGGACTTGAACGACTACTCAGTACTCAGAACTCTTTACTCAGAACTAAGGGGACGAGATGGGGATGCAAGGGGATTTTTTTCAACTGTTGAAGGAGCAGGGCTACACACTTGGCGTGCCGACATCGGTGGGGACTGGCCATGCACTCACAAATGCCACCACGATTTTGGCCTTCAAGTATCGCGATGGCGTGCTGGTAGCCGGAGATCGTCGCGCGACCGCCGGCAACATGGTGATGTACGATCGTACGGACAAAGTGTTGGAGATCGATCGGCACAGTGTCATGGCGATTGCCGGTGTCCCGGCGACGGCCTATGAAATGGTGCGAGTCCTGGAACATTCCTTCAAATACTACCGGAGAACGCAGCTGCAAGAATTGAGTTTCGACGGCAAGCTGCGCGCCGTCTCCAAGCTCTTGAAGGAGAATGTGCCTGCGGCCTTGGCCGGGACTGGCGCGGTGGTTCCGGTGTTTGCCGGATTCGATCTGGAGCAGGGCTCGGCTAAGATCTATTTCTACGATATCCTCGGCGCGGAGTTTGAAGGCGTGGAATATGCCGTATCCGGGTCCGGTTCTCCCACGATCCGAGGGATCTTGCACTATCTGAATACGTGGGGCGAACAACCCCTCAATGCGCTATCGGAAGAACAGGCTATGGTGCAGGCGTTACGATTGCTTACGAGCGCGGCAGAATTTGATTCGGCGACCGGCGGTGTCAACCGGGAGGCGAGTTTGTATCCCGTGATCAAGTTGATTGCCGGGGCTGGTGTGCAGACGGTGTCGGATGCAACATTGAAACCCCTCTACGAATCGCAGGTGGTGCGCTATGTATGAAGAACCCTATCGATGGGTAGAAGCGGTCGGCAATCGGCGGCAATATCTCGATGAACAGTTCAAGCAGGGGAGCCCGGTTGTCGCCCTGACCTATGATGGGGGCATTCTTCTGACGACTGTGAGCAAGGGGACTCCGAAGCTCTACGAGATCTACGACAGGTTGGCATTGGGCGGGATGGGGCATCCCACGGATTTAGAAAAGCTTCGTTTCAGTTTGCTCGAAATGGCGCATGTCGAAGGCTTCAACCGCTCGCCGTCCGATGTGACGGGGTCGAGATTGGTGAAATATGGCATTGCTCCGATGATCAAGCAGGCCTTTGAAGAAGTGTATAAGGCGCCATTTATCGTCCGTATTCTGGTGACAGAATTGGGGCAGAAGCCAGAGAAGGATGCACTGTTGACGATCAACTACGATGGGACCTTTGAGGAAACGACAGGACGTGCGGTCTTGGCTGCCACTCCGGCTGTTCAGGCGAAAATGTTGACCTATCTTAAGGAGCAACAGCCAGTCACGCTGTCATTGGCACAAGCGTTGGATCTGGCGTTGCGTGCTTGGGCGATCGGTTCGTTAGCGCAGCAACAGGACGAGGTGGATCAACAGGCTGAGACCAAGCCACCGACAAGTGGAGCGGGCTCATCGGCTGCCGCCATCCCAGGCAGTGACGCCTTGATCGCACACGTGCGGGGACTTGTCGGAGAACGGACGATCGAAAGCGTGGTCCTTGAGCGTCAGGCTCCCGGCAGCTCCAAGTATCGGCCTCTCAAGCAGGAAGACCTTTCACGCCTCCTGCCTACGGCGCTTCAATCCGTCGTGACGAATTGAGATGTTGAACCGTATTTTCGGACTTGAAACCGAATACGGACTCTTGGTGAATCAAGACAGACCCGATCATTCACCTACCTGGTTTGCTCATAAAGTTCGAGACCATCTCTTTCACGTTCAACGGCGCGGCGTGCTCGATCTGCATCATCGAGGGCATGATGAACCGCCGGGGAACGGAGGATTTCTCACCAACGCTGGGCGCATGTATCTCGACATGGGGCATCTGGAGTGGGCCTCGCCGGAGTGTGAATCGCTCAGCGATGTGGTGGCCGCCGACCGCGCAGGCGATCAGTTACTGCAGGATGCGATTCAAGACCTCGGTCTGGCCGACACGGTGTCGTTGATCAAGAACAATGTGGATCATGAGACCGATGCGACCTTCGGATCACATGAGAACTATCTTGTCTCGCGGCGTTTTCCCTTTACGCGGCGAGGCCTCGGACCCTTTGTGACCTTCCTTGTCACCAGACAGATCTTTACAGGGGCTGGACGTATCGGCGCAGCCGGTCCTCAGGACGGCTGGGTTCAGATGGACCGGCTTCTTGTCCCTCGAGGAGTCGGTCATCGCTATGGGCAGGAGGCTCTCCTCCCGTTTCAGATTTCTCAGCGCGCAGATTACATCGTGAATGATTTTTTCGAATGGGTGCAGCAGAATCGCGCCATAGTCAATACCAGAGATGAGCCCTTGGCCGATCCCAATCAATATCGGCGCATCCATCTTTTATTGGGCGATTCCAATATGGCTGAAGTAGCGACGGCCTTGAAGTTGGGCACGACGGGGCTGGTTCTTCAGCTGATCGAAGAGGGCCATGCGCCACTCGATCTTGAGATCAACGAACCGGTTGAAACCATGCAGGAACTGTCACAGGATCAGGACCGACAATGGATCGTTCAGTTGCAATCGGGGAAGACGATTTCTGCAATCGATGTTCAGGAAGCGTTTCTCACGGCGGCGCAAGAACACTATCGGGGACAAGACGACGAAACCGATTGGGTGCTCGATCAATGGGAAAAGGTCTTGCATGATCTCCGAGGGGACTACCGGACGCTGGTGGGCCGGGTCGATTGGGCTTCAAAATTATGGCTGCTTGAAACCTTTCGTGAGGCTGAGCAGATGGCGTGGACTGATCCGGCGCTGAAGAGTCTCGATCTGGAGTATCACAATCTTCATCAAGGCAAGGGGCTCTACTATGGCCTCATGGAAGAAGGGCAGGTTCCACGCCTCATTACGGATAAGGCGATTACGTTGGCGATGGACCATCCCCCACGCAATACCAGAGCGTTTGGACGGGGCGAACTTGTTCGCCATTTGCTGGCCTGTGGACTTTCGGATGCACCAGCCGATCCTAAACTGGAAGAACGGTTTTCTCCCTCATACGTCATCAACTGGTCGATCTTCCAACTACGTGGTCAGGCGCCCTTTCCCATGCCAGACCCGTTCAAGACCTACGTGCAAGAAGTGCGGGCGCATCTTCAAACGGCCTGATCGGAGCGGTCTGCGTATATCGCCAAAGTTCACCGGCTGCATCCAGACGGACGCGGCCGATTCTCCTCACATTCGTCCTTGCAAGAAGTCCATAATCCGATTCTCCGCCCAGAAATGATCTTCCCCGTTGACTGCCCATTGTAAGAATCCGCAATGCCCTCCATAGCGAGGCGCAATCACCTGAATCCTAGAGTTGTGCTGAATCTGCGGCACCGTAAACATGGAATAGGGAATAAAGGGATCGTCTTGTGCCGTGATGATGAGGGTGGGGACGGCGATAGAGTTGACCACAAGGCATGCGCCTACACGATTATAATAGTCGGCTCCACTGGCGTAGCCTCCGTCCGGAGCGGTATAGCGGTGATCGAATTGGCTCATGCTATTTGTCCGGTCGAGATCCTTAAGATCCCATCTGCCAGGGAAGAGCACAGCCTTTCGTTTCAATCGCGCTTTGAGTTCGACGAGAAAATGTCTGTGGTAAATCCAGTTGCGCGGTTGTTCCAAGGCCTCGACGCATTTGGGGGGGTCGATATTCGGACAGACAGCGATCGCGCCGGCCAATGCTGTTTCTGACGAGCCGGCTTCTCCGGCTGCTTTCAGGATGAGATTCCCTCCCATCGAGTAGCCGGCAAGCCAGATGCGATTGAGTCCATCTACGCGCGCCAATTCCTGGACGATGGCGCGATAGTCCTGGCTCAAGCCGGTGTTATAGAGCGTCGGGGTCAGGTGCTCGCTCCCGCCACAGGTCCGTTGATTCATCCGGATGACATTGAATCCCGCGCGATACGCTTTCGTGGCAATTCCGCGCATATAGTGAGACTCACTGGAGCCTTCAAGTCCATGCACGAGTACCAGCGTCTGGGATGCTGCGCGAATTGGCTGCCAGTGGCAATAGCCGAGCAACTGAGTGTGAGGCTCAGTGGTAAAGAGGCGCGACTCGGTCGGTACTCCGGCAAGCAGTCCTCCGCGAGGCCAAAAACCAGGGAGAATCGTCATGAGATGCGGATTGCGGAATAAAACTGCCGGTATAAACTCTCGTCCGCCTGGTGTCATGCAGCCATCCTACAGAAAAATTTCATAGCCCCGCAGCATGAATCTTTCTGGTGCAACAAATTGGGAGGGGCTACCTCGCATTCTCGCTACAGCCGCTCGATCCGGCTATAGTTGAACAGGTGTGGAAGGAACTCTTGTTTCAATGGTGGGGAGAAAGCGAAATGGGGTACTTCACAGAGTGGGGTGCCCCCTTTCGCTGGATTGGCTCCCCGGGCAGGACTCGAACCTGCGACCAGCCGGTTAACAGCCGGCTGCTCTACCAACTGAGCTACCGGGGAATTAGATAGTTCGTCGTTTGGCGGCGTATTCTAACAAAAGATATTGGTTGGGGGGAGACTTTTTTCTATTAGAACAATACTTGACCTGCCTGCATCTATTTCGTTACACGTCGAAATCTTCGGTTTCGTCCTCACTCGATGTCGCATCGGTCCTGCCTGCTGCGACGGACGCGTAGTGCTTCGCCCAGGTCAGATAGAGGTTTCCACTGTCGCGCATAGTGTCGGCAGCCTTGATAAGGGTCTGCGCCAAATCCGGGTCTTTCCCGGTGGCATGGATCTCGACTGCACGCCGTTCGAGCACTTTTGGGTACTCGTGGATCAGCCCGGCAATTTCTTTAATGAGCTCATCGATGACATTATCTTCAGCTTCCATCTGTTCCTCCAGAAGTACACCAACAAAAAACCCCATAGCGCAGGCGCCATGGGGTCTTGCGCGGGAGACCCGCTACATGAAACGGTTATCCTTGGTAGGCCTGCCCCAGCGCTGCGGACTCGCCTTTTTGTGACATCAGCTTCCCGGTGGCGCTGACCGCCTGCATGGTGATGGCATAATGCTTGGCCGCGTCGCAGACGACTACGCAGAGGTCACAGCCTTTACAGCGGTCAATGGTCACTTCGGCCACCATCTTAGTTGGATTGAGGTCGAGGCAGTTGGCCTCAGGACAATACATGATGCACAGCCGACAGCCCTTTTTGGCCACACATTTTTCGTCGATGACTTGCGCTACGTTATACATGCGAGGTGGTTCCTTCTCTCTCGTTACGCCGCCACGGCAGGATTGCCGACTCGCAACTCATACTGATTCTTTTCGGCCCACTCACTGGCAATGTCATAGGCCGCCTTCACAGTTGCCAAGTTCTTGGCCAGCAACATTTCTTTCTTGGCGAATTTCTTCTTGATCGCCTCATCCAGGGAGGCGGTTCCACCGGAGGCGACGAACTTCTTCCCGAATCGTTCCTGTAAGGCGAGATCCAGGGATTCCATCGAGACGCACTTGGTGATGCCCGCGACCGACCCGAGCATCGACATATTCGTTGATAGCTCGGTCCCGGCAACTTCGATTGCGAGCTCAGTGCCTGCAATATAAAATAACGCGACGTTTATATCCTTCAGCCGCTGAACATCTTCTTCAGAGAGAAGTGGCTGGTCGGAGTTGATAATGACGAGGCCACCTTCCTTCACACCGGAATAGAAGGGCATGGTGTAGCTCTTCCCCATGGTGATGACCTGGGGGTGAAAGACCTGAATGACGTCGGGAAATACCAACTCGCCGCGGTCGTAGATCCGTTCGATGCCAATTCGGCAATAGCTCTCTGCCGGGGCCATGCGTTTCTCGGCGCCGAAGAAGGGATTGGAGATTGAAAACTTGCCGTCGCGATTGGCAGCCATGGCGAGAACATGCGCGGCGGTAACAGCGCCCTGTCCGCCTAATCCCGACATCCGGACATTCAGTCTTTTCTTGATCATGATCGTCTCTCCTCCAGAATCGGATTAGGCTCCCTGAGAGGCGAGCTGTTTTGCAGCAGCCTTCTTTTCCTTATCCTTGGCGGATATCTCAGCCAGGAGTTGTTTGGCCGGCTCACTGATGTACTCTTTGTAGGCAAACCGCTCGGTCGGTTTTTCAGAGTCCCGCATTTCCTGGAGCCCTTCCATGCTGTTCTTCCCAATTTCAAGAATGCAAGGCGTATAAAGCTGGAGATAGGTCGGGCCGATTTCGCGTGAGATCATAACCGCGTTCCGTACCACCTTCTCAACGAGGGATGGTTTGCTGACGGTGCATTGAACCACGTAATGGCAACCTGACTCGCGCGCGATCTCCGGCAGACGGACCTTGTCAAAGAGCTTCCCTACCGGAGCCATCTTGGCGACAAATCCCTTCTGCATCAGGCCGCTCTCTTGACCGCCGGTATTAGCGTACAGTTCGTTGTCGAAGCAAATGGTGGTGAACTTCTCCTGACGGAACCAGGCTTGGAGCGTCATATCGAGGCCGATATCGACGGTGGCACCGTCGCCGGCGAGCACGACCACGTCTTTCGTACGGCCTGGGAAGCGGACGCTCAAGGCGCGCTTCAGGCCGGAGGCGATTGCGTTTTGGTTGCCGAAGAGAGAGTGAATGTTGTGCACGGCCACCATGGGGAAGACTAGACTGGTACAGCCTGTGGAACCAACCATGACGGTGTCTTCGGGGTTCGGCAATGAGGCCAAGATGTAACGAAAGGCCATGGATTCAGGGCAGCCAGCGCAGAGGGAGTGTTGCTCGATCAGTTCCTTGCTGTTGCCGATATCCTTCCAGCCTCGGTCTTCCTTACCGTAGGTCGCGCTCTTGACCAGGTCTTGATAGTCAGACGGCATGATGTCATACAGGTCTTCCGAAATCTTGATACGTTCCTTGCTCATGTGGGCCTCCTCAGTGCGTGTGTCGTATTCTGGTCGTTCCGTTCTTGCTGCTAGATGCGATCAACTGCCGCGACCGGCCAACGACATGGTGCGCATGCCGAGCAGGTTCTTGATTTCCGAGACAATAATTTCTGGTGGCATCGTCATGCCTCCGCAGACATGCGGGCCAGCATTTACACGCTCGCTATTCGGGATGGTAGCCTTAATTTCCTTTGCCAACCACCCAGTCACGTTAAATTCAGGGACGATAATGTGTTTGGCGTTTTTTGTGGCTTCACGGATTTCTTCGCCTGGCCAAGGCCGCAAGGACTTGATCTTTACCAGGCCGCAACGAATGCCTTCGTCATCGAGGAGCCGGATGGCCTCACGACCCTGCGACACCGCCGTACCGGAGGCAACGATGAGAACCTCGGCATCGGTATTTTCCGTCTCGATCAACCCGTTTATCCACTTGATTGTGTGCTTGCGGGACCGTTCCACTGCTGCCCAGACTTCTTGCTGCCAGGAAGCGTGAGTGGCATAGCTGATGTAGTTGCTCTTCATGACAAACGGATCGCGCATCATCCGAACCGGCGGACATTCCATGTCCATGCAGGGCACGGGGGAGCGGTAGGGGTCATAGGGTGGAAGACACATGTCTGCCGGGGTAAGATTGACGACGTCCTTGGTGTGCGTCACAAAAAATCCGTCGCAGCAGAGCGCCAAGGGGAGGTGCACATCAGGCTCTTCCGACACCATGTAGCCTTTCAGGATCCAATCAAAGAAGTCCTGTGCGGTTTCCGCATGCCAGACGAGCATGCCGGTATTCAGAAGATATGCAATCTCGAGTGTGTCGGGCTGGATCGACAACGGTGAGTTGATGCCGCGGCAGGTAACAATCATCTGAATCGGCAACCTTGCGCCGGACCACATCGGGAAGTTCTCCATCGCGCGCATCGTGCCTGGCCCTGCAGTTGTCGTAAACACACGTGCCCCACCGAAGGCCGCTCCCGCGCATTGCGACATGACGGCGAATTCGCTCTCGCCACGGAAGTAGTCGCCGATATAACCTTCGGCAAAGAGTTCGCCGATCAAGGCGGCCGCTTCGCTCTGCGGGGTAATCGGATATGCGATCATTACGTCGCAGCTGGCCCGCCGGAGCGCTTCCTTGATAACCTCGCTACCCGTATAGAACGACGGCGTGCGCGGCGCCTCATTCATCATCTTCCAGGTGTCGGTAAAGGTCTGGCCTTTTTTATTTTTTGTGCCGATGACGGAATGTGTGTCTGCCATGATTCAGGCTCCTTTCACTGTCTCCAGAACCTCAAGCGGTGTCGCTTAGTTTGAGGCTCCGCTCTTGGCTGACGTCAGCCGTGGTTTGACCGTCCCTTTTAATCTTTTCACGGTATCGGCTAGTTTCATAATCTTTTCAACCGATGCGTCGCGGAACGAGAGCATCGCATCTTCATGGCCGGCTTGAGCGCACATCGCAATTGTGTAGCAGGAGGTGCCACCCCGAATGATTTTGAGTGATAAGTTCGCTTGATGGCAGTGGACTCCGATGAACATGCAGCAATCGATTTTATTGTGCCAGATGGTCAAATTTGGATGGTTGGGGTTGATCTCGACCTCAGGATTGATTTTGGGATACTTGGGGCGGTAGTCCGGCATCGGGATCAGCATCGGTGTTTGTCCGGGTTGCACGCATTCCTTGAGTGTGTTGTACAAGTGACGGATGGCCGTGGCCTTCTTGGCCGCCTTCTCGTTCCATGCCCACAGAACTAAGGGGCCAGGGAAGAGGGTGGGCACTTTGGCCATGAGGAATTGTTTTGCTGCCTCCTCATAGGCTTTTTCTTCTGGAACAATCACACCGTTGATATGAGCTTCCCCAGGGTTCGGCAAACAAATGCCCATACTGGCAGCCGATGGAGGAAGGAAATGTTCTGGACCTGGAAGGACACGATACTGAGTCATTACGGCTTACTCTCCGGCTAAGGGGTTAAAGAACGAAAAACACAGGTTTTCTGATACGCTCAGCCTCTGTCACTCTAAGCTTATTCCATGTGCTCTGCAACTTCGCAGAAGGCCCATCGCTATGAAATTTGGGGCCATTGAATGAAGGAGGCTTAGGCCTTTTGTCCTCAAACTCATGGCTTTGCCAAGAACAGACCAATAACCCCCTAATCTGGCTCACATTTAAGGAGTGCGCATTATAGGGTTGGCCTATGCAGTCTGTCAAACCAATTGGCAGCCGCTTGGCCGCATAGGCCGACTCGATTGTCAACTATATATTATAAATAAATCAATACGTTGTGCGCTATGGTAATTGTTCGCAAGCTGGAATGGAGCCTAAAACGCAGGCTCGCTCAAGGTCATCCTTAGCGAGCCGACCCTGTAAACGTTCTTGGTAGAGCTTTGCTCTGGTCATCAGGGCAGCAGCATTGGTGGAGTCAGCTCGAATTAAAGTGGACAGATCTTCAATCGCTTTTTCCGGTTGATTCAGCTTAAGGTAGATCTCGCTCCGCAGTGTATACGCTTCTTTTTGATAGGGGATCCAACTTTCAGGTGTTTGGGCGTTGAGGATTTTTTTCAGCGTGGCCAAAGCTTGATGCCAAGATTTGGCGTCCGCCTGACGGCGCGCTTGTGTTGTATATACGCCGATGAGAGGCTGGCGAGCGATATCGGCAAACGGATCGAGCTCAAGGGCTTGCTCATAGGCAGCAGCGGCCTCGTCGAATTGTTTCAGCCACGTGAGCACATCTCCTTTCCCAACCCATGCCCATAGGTTCTTGGCGTCGAGTGCGATGGCGCGATTGAAGTCTATCCTGGCTTTGTCCAGATAGTCCGCATAGTCCGATGCCTGACCCCGTTGGGAAAAAGCCAGTGAGACGAGCCGGAGATAGGTTTGTCCGCGCACAATTAGTGGGTCGACGTAGTGATCGTCAAGGCTGGCGGCATCTGTGCTGAGCTGGATCTTGTCCCGCAGATTCGATGTGTGGAGAGCAGTCTCGATCATCGTGCGTGCCCGTTGGTATGAGGCGGACTTTCCGCTCGGATCGATTGCCAGCATTCGGACGCCGACCGGCTGCCGTTGAATCTCTTGCAGTTGTGAGCGCAAATGGAGATTTTCTTGCTGGAGCTGGCGAAAGTGTTGCGTGAGCTGCTGCTCGGATTGAAGTCGGCGTATGGCATCCGCCAGACTACTCATATTGACCGTAGCACGAATGCGTACGAAAAAGACGGGACGATTCAGCTCGAAGGAGCGCCTGGATTCGAGGATTTCCGTTTCCGTGACAGCAGCGGCAATCGTTCTGATTTCCAGCGAACTGGTTTGCGTGCTTCTTCCGTCGGATTCTTTTTCCATATCGTGGAATGTAGTTTCGAGATAGACGCCCGCTTCTTCCACCGCGTTGCGTTGGGCTCGTTGGAGAACTTTTTCTTCTGCGACGGCTAAGGTGTCGCCATCGGCCATGACGTAGTGGCCATTGGCGACAATGGTTTTCGTGGAGGCGCTGAATGCAGGAGATCCCCCTAATAAGCATAGTAAGAGTGCGAAAAGGGAGGGGTAGATAAATCGCCAATACAGTTCCATTAATATAACTATACCGTTTGATAGCGGAAGGGACAATGCATCCAAAGGGGGACAGATGGGCTAGGGGTGAAAGGGATTGGAGTGGCAGGCCTCCGGCTACCGCTCTTTCGGAAAGACTTGAATAAATGGGTGGATCTCGACCCGTTCAAATACACCGTGGATGGTATAGGGGTCTTCGCGAGCAAACTGTTGCGCGTCTTCCAGCGAGTCCGCTTCGATGACAATAAGGCTCCCCGTCTTATCCGTGAGAGGACCGGCTAGTACGACCCGGCCTTGCGCATCTAGGGGTTCCATCTTGGCGAGATGAGCAGGGCGATAGATTTTTCGCTTGGCCTCTCCTTCGGGGCCGTCGAATCCGAGTATGACAAATTTCATAAATGTCTCAAGGGTGAGGATTCTGATCTCAGGCTAGATCCTCTAGAGGGCAGCGATCTTTATAGCCAGTAGTCGTTTCATGCCACCAGAGAACTTCTTGCTCTCCGAGCTTCCAACATAGATAGACCACTCGGCCGTCATTAAGATAAGGAAAATCACAGAGGCCGAGATCCAGATCCTTCACTAGGATACCGAGTTCTTGAATCGCCTGAAGATTCGCACTGACTTGTTGTAGTCCCAAGATGTAGAGGTGCCCAACAGTACTGCCCCCACCATATTCGGCTTGGGCGCTGGCTTTCTTGATATCTTCTTTTGTGCGAGACAAGACGGCCTTGGCTTGCTGAATTGCTGTCAGCTTGGAGTTGAGCTGGGGGATGAGGCGGTTAGCTTCGGATAATGTAAATATTCGTTCGTGCTGTCCCTGTTCGTCATCGTGCGCCATGCTATGCCTCCGCGAAGTCTCTCATTTAGCACACCACTCTTTTGCGCTGCAACCAGAGCAGTACTGCTGTCGGGAAGAGCTGAGGCCGACTGGACTGGCTCAATGCGAAGTGGATAGCGTGAAAAAAGAGATGCCCTAGTTGACAAGGAACCATGCTCACGTTATTATTCTCTTACTATCTCAGCTCGGTTCGAAGTTATCTCCACACACAAGACTTCCTGGGCGCATCTCGATACAAGTCATAATTGCTCAGGGAACAGAGGCGAGTCAGCTCGGCATGAGTTCCAGCCTGCAACATTATCCGCAACCATGAGACAGAGTCGTCCCTTGATAGCGACAAGCGAAGACAGGTCAGTCCCTCACAGGGTCACTCTCTTTTAGCTGATATACACGACACAATCATCAACGCACTATCATTAGGCTACGCTACTATTCAGTCCGTGGACAATTTCCCATGGTTCACCATGTGCGATCGCTGCCGATAACTAATGCAGCCGGAGGCTTGAGAGGATATTCATGACACAAACGAAGGGGGAGGTTATGCATCTCGCGGAGCTAAAGCAGAAGTCGATCGCCGATCTTAATGAGGTTGCGCGCGATCTGAAGATCGATGGCGCACCCAATCTGCGGAAGCAGGAGTTGATTTTTGCGATTCTGCAGGCGCAGACCGCAAACAACGGCGTGGTCTTCGGCGAAGGCGTGCTCGAAACACTCCCTGATGGGTTCGGATTTCTGCGCGCTCCCGATTCGAACTATCTCCCTGGTCCCGACGACATCTACATCTCGCCCTCTCAAATCCGGCGTTTCAATCTGCGCACCGGCGATATTGTGTCCGGGCAGATCCGTCCGCCGAAAGAGAGTGAGCGGTATTTTGCATTGCTCAAGGTCGAGAAGGTCAATTACGAAGATCCCGAAGTGTCTCGTGACAAGATTCTCTTCGATAACCTGACACCACTCTATCCGGAAGAGCGTTTGGTCCTCGAGTTCGACCGTGAGGAATATTGCACCCGTGTGATGGATCTCACGACCCCGATCGGCAAAGGCCAGCGTGGGTTGATTGTCGCGGCTCCCCGAACCGGGAAAACGATGTTGCTGCAAGCCATCGCCCGGGCGATTCTTAAAAACCACAAAGAAGTGACCTTGATCGTGTTGCTTATCGACGAGCGGCCGGAAGAAGTTACCGACTGGCAGCGGCAGGTGAAGGCCGAAGTCATCAGCTCCACGTTCGATGAACCGGCCCAACGCCATGCCCAAGTGGCTGAAATGGTGCTTGAAAAGGCCAAGCGGCTGGTCGAGCATAAAAAAGATGTCGTGGTGCTGCTGGATAGCATTACTCGTCTGGCTCGCGCGTACAACACCATTGCGCCGCCAAGTGGCAAGGTGTTGTCGGGGGGACTGGACTCAAACGCGCTCCAACGTCCGAAGCGGTTCTTTGGAGCGGCCCGTAACATCGAAAACGGCGGGAGTCTCACCATCATGGCGACCGCGCTAGTCGATACCGGCAGCCGGATGGACGATGTGATTTTTGAGGAGTTCAAAGGGACCGGCAACATGGAAGTCCATCTCGATCGCCGTCTGGCCGACAAGCGGCTCTTCCCGGCCATCGATATTGCCCAGTCCGGCACGAGAAAAGAAGAATTGTTGGTTGATAAGGATCGTCTCAATAAGATGTGGATCCTACGCAAGGTGCTGAGTCCGCTTGGGACGATGGAAGCCATGGAGTTTCTGATGGATAAGCTGCATGGCACTAAGACCAATCAGGAGTTCCTACAGTCGATGAATCGATAATATCCGGCTTGTATCTGGTCGTTGAGACAGGGTACAGTGACGGGCCTTCGAATGGGAGAAGGTTGATGATGACTATGATGTCGGGGGAGTGTGAATTATGAAGAAGGGTATTCATCCCGTGTATCGGGAAGTTGCAGTGCATTGCGCCTGCGGCAACAAATATAAGACTCGATCGACGGGTGGCGATATCAATGTCGATATCTGTTCAAACTGCCATCCGTTTTTCACGGGGACGCAGAAGATCATTGATACCGAAGGGCGTGTTGAACGATTCAAAAAGAAGTACGCGAAGAAAGACAAGTAGATCGAGTAGAGGCCATACGAGGGACCCTGCTTCGCTGAGGGGCAGGGTCTCTTTGTTTTTGTGCGCAAGGGATTGAGCGCGAATCGGCGGGAAACGGAGCCATGGAAGCAGTCTTACTGAAAAAATGGGAAGTGCTGGCCACTCGATACGATGAGTTGACGAATCAGCTTATGGACCCGTCCATGATGAGTCAGCCTTCGCAGTTGCACAAGGTGAATAAGGAGCGAACGGATATCGAGCCGGTGGCCAAGCTTCTCGCCACTTATCGAGCCAATGCAAGACAGCTAGAGGAAGCTGCGCAAATTCTTGCCGATCCCACAGCCGGGGTTGAATTGCACAAGATGGCGACGGAAGAAAGTGCCACGCTCGAACATCAGCAGCACGAGATCGAACAGCAGGCCCAAGAGCTGCTTATTCCCAAAGACCCGCGAGATGAGAAGAGTCTGCTCCTTGAAATCCGCGCCGGGACCGGCGGCGACGAGGCAGCGCTTTTTGCCGGAGAATTGTTCCGCATGTACAGCAAGTATGCCGAGGTCAAAGGATTCAAGGTGGATATGGTCGAAGCCGCAGAAACCACAGGCGGAGGCTACAAGGGGGTCGTTGCATTGATAGAAGGCAAGGGCGCCTATAGCCATTTCAAATTCGAGGCGGGGGTCCACCGAGTTCAGCGTGTTCCCGTCACTGAGGCCAGTGGCCGGATTCATACCTCGACCGTCACCGTCGCCGTTATGCCTGAGGTGGACGAGGTCGATGTGCATATCGATCCCATGGATCTCCGGATCGACACCTTCTGCTCATCCGGCGCCGGAGGCCAGAGCGTCAATACAACAAAGTCAGCGGTGCGGATCACCCATGTCCCGACCGGTGTTGTAGTGAGTTGCCAGGATGAACGGTCGCAGCTGAAGAATCGCAACAAGGCAATGCGGACCTTGCGGGCCAGAATCGTCGAGGCGGAGCGGGAGAGACAGGAAGCGGAAATCGCCCAGAATCGCAAGGCTCAGGTGGGTACGGGCGAGCGAAGCGAGAAAATTCGCACCTACAATTTCCCCCAAAATCGTGTAACGGATCATCGTGTCGGTGTGACCTTGCATAAGTTGGAGCAGGTGCTCGAGGGCGATCTCGGTGAACTCGTTCAGGCCTTGAAGGCGCAACATCAGCAAGAAGTGGGTGCGGCGTAACATGGATGTGATTGTCCCCATTTCGCAGTCAACGGGCCAGGCGACGTTCGGTGAGGTAATAGCCGAGGCGCGACGGCTATTGGAGCAGGCTGGTATCGAGAGAGCAGAGCAGGAAGCGTTGTGGATCGTGGAGCATGTGCTCCGGCTTCCTGTACATCATGTGCTTACCAAGCGAGACCATGTACTGTCTGTTACCGAACTCATGGCCACGAGAGGGCTGCTTGAGCGGCGGGTTGGTCGTGAACCCTTGCAATATATTTTGGGAACCCAGGAGTTTTGTGGGTTGGAGTTTCACGTGAATCCGGCAGTGCTTATCCCGAGGCCGGAGACCGAATTGCTGGTGGAGTATGTCGCACAGCGGACTTCCGCCGAGCGGCAGGCCACCATCGTCGATGTCTGCACGGGGTCCGGGTGCATTGCCGTGACGATTGCGCGGCTGAGGCCTCGTGCGAAAGTGATCGCAACCGATCTATCAAATCCCTCTCTTGCTGTCGCTAGGCAGAATGCCACGCGCCATGAGGTATGCGAGCGCATCACATGGTTGGAAGGCGACCTGCTGAGGCCATTAGCCGAGAAGGGGCTGGAAGGGCGGATTGACGTCATTGTCTCGAATCCCCCCTATATTGCGGAGGATGATTGGGCGACACTTCAGCCGGAAGTGCGATTATTTGAACCGCGTGGTGCGCTGGTAGCGGGGCCTCAGGGGACAGAGTTGCACGAACGGTTGCTGCGGGAGGCCGATCGATACCTCTCTCCCTCAGGCGCATTGATTATGGAAATCGGTGCCGGGCAGTCTCGTGCGATGCGCCGGATTGTCGAGCAGATACCAGGGTATAGATTCCACCGGCTGGTTTACGACGAAGCGGGGCTTGAGCGTGTGGTGATTGTCGAGCGAGCAGGCAGGTAGGGGCAGACGATGGATCGTACAGTCATCACCGGTGGGACGCCGCTTCGAGGAGAGGTTCAGATCAGTGGGGCGAAGAACGCTGCGTTGCCGATTTTGGCCTCCACCATTCTCGGTGGTGGCGAGTGCGTGATCACCAACGTGCCTCGCGTGGTGGATGTCGTCACCATGGGCAAGTTGTTGGGCATATTGGGCGCCAAGGTTCAATATGAGGGAAATCGCGCAGTCATCAACGCTGCGGTGATCACTTCGACCCAGGCTCCGTACGATCTTGTGAAGACCATGCGAGCCTCTGTACTGGTGCTGGGACCGCTGCTGGCACGATGGGGAGAAGCCACGGTGTCGATGCCCGGCGGCTGCGCGATCGGGTCGCGGCCCGTCAATCTCCACCTTGCAGGACTAGCCAAAATGGGTGCGGAAGTTTCAATTGAACATGGGTATATTCGGGCTAAAGCGAAGCGGCTGACAGGCGCACAGATCTATTGCGACACGCCGACGGTCACCGGAACGGAAAATTTGATGATGGCTGCGTCGCTTGCCCAAGGGACCACAGTTATAGAAAATGCCGCGAAGGAACCGGAGATCGTGGACCTCGCAAATTTTCTCATGAAGCGAGGGGCTCGCATCGACGGTGCTGGGTCGGATGTTATCACGATCGAAGGTGTTCGTGAGTTGCACGGGAGTGATCATGACGTTATTCCCGATCGCATTGAAGCCGGCACGTATTTGGTGGCTGGGGCCATTACTCGGGGAGCGGTAACGCTCAATCGGTGCCGTCCGCATCACTTGGACGCCTTGCTGCTGAAGCTGCGGGAAACCGGTGTCGAGATGCAGGTGGAGAAGGAACGGATTCATCTTAACGCGGCATCGCGGCTCAAGGGGATCGACATCCGGACGTTGCCCTATCCCGGGTTCCCCACCGACATGCAGGCGCAGATGGTGGCCTTGATGACAGCCGCCGAAGGTATGAGTGTGATTACGGAGACGGTCTTTGAAAGCCGCTTCATGCATGTCGAGGAGCTGCGAAGGATGGGCGCCGAGATCAAGGTTGAAGGCAATCGGGCGGTGGTGACTGGACCGACCAGGTTGGCCGGGGCTCCGGTGATGGCGTCTGATCTTCGTGCGAGCGCAGGGTTGGTATTGGCTGGGCTTGCGGCCGATGGCACGACGGAGATTCTCCGCGTTTACCATCTAGATCGTGGCTATGAGCGGATGGAAGAAAAACTGCATGGGTTAGGTGCGACGATCACCCGCCACAAAGAGGGAGCGGCGCCGGACGAGACTTGCTGACATCATGCTGACGATTGCCTTGTCGAAGGGGAAAATGTTGGATCTCACGCTGGACGTCTTTCGTCGAGCGGGATATGCACTGGGCAGCCTCTCCACCGAGAGTCGCCGGCTGGTGTTCCCCTGTCCAGAGATCGGCATGACTTTCCTGATCGTGCGACCGACCGATGTGCCGACCTATGTGGAATATGGCGCGGCGGATGTCGGAATTGTTGGGAAAGACGTTTTGATGGAGCAGGACAGTGACGTTTACGAGCCATTGGATTTAGGAATAGGAGCGTGTAGAATCGCCGTCGCTGCACTCAAGGGGCAGGCCTCACGCGACCGGCTGTCCTCGAAAATTCGGGTGGCGACCAAGTATCCGAAGATCACCGAGCGGTATTTCAATCAGCGCGGTGTGTCGGTCGAAATCGTCAAATTGTACGGTTCGATTGAACTGGCGCCGTTGGTTGGCCTGGCCGATCGGATCGTCGATCTGGTCGAGACAGGCAACACGCTCAAGGCGCATGACCTTGTCGAAGTGGAGTGCATCGCGCAGTCCACGGCTCGGTTGGTCGTCAATCGAGCGAGTCTGAAGCTGAAGCATGCGGTGGTCACAGAGCTGATTAAAAAGCTCAGGGCTGTGAGCAGCACATCAGCCGGGTTTCGAACAGCTGCGCCATGCAAGTCGTCGCGTGGGGTACGTCGAACGGTTAGAAGGACGCGCACATGAAGATTGTGGCCTCCACCGAACGAGCCTTCCTCCCTGCACTCAAGAAAGTGGCGTCGCGCGCCCGTGTGCAGGGGGCGGCTGTCGAGAAGACCGTCAAGTCGATTTTGCAAGCTGTGGAACGGGGGGGCGATAAGGCCGTCCTCCGCTATACCAAACAGTTTGACCGTGTCTCCATGAAAGATACGGGGCTGCGTGTCTCCCCTGAAGAAATCAAAGAGGCCTACTTCCATATCCGGAAAGACGAGGGCGACGCACTCCGGTTTGCGGCCAAGCGGATCACGTCGTTCCATGAACGCCAGCGCATCAAGACTTGGATGTATCAGGACAACGAGGCGACGCTGGGGCAGGTAGTCACGCCGGTCGATGCAGTCGGGGTGTATGTGCCGGGCGGTAAGGCCGTCTATCCCTCGTCGGTCTTGATGTGTGCGATTCCGGCCAAGGTTGCGGGTGTTTCCCGTGTGGTGATGTGTACACCACCACAAAAAGGCCCAATCAATCCCTATTTATTGGTCGCAGCTGATATCTCCGGCGTTACGGAGATCTATCGCGTCGGGGGCGTGCAAGCGATTGGAGCGATGGCCTATGGGACCCAGACGATCCAACGTGTCGACAAAATTGTGGGTCCCGGCAATATATATGTTGCGACGGCCAAGCGACTTCTCTACGGCACGGTTGGGATCGACATGGTGGCAGGTCCAAGCGAATTGCTCATCGTCGCAGATGGCGATGCCAAGCCGGCGCATGTCGCAGCCGATCTTCTCTGCGAAGCGGAGCATGACGAAGACGCGCAGGTCTATCTCGTCACAACCTCGGCCCAGTTAGCAAAGCACGTGGTGAGGCTCATCGATAGCCAGTTGAAGGGGCTCCAACGGGAAAAGATTGCAGCAAAGTCCATCGCGCGCCATTCGGTGGCTTTCGTGGTCACTACGATGGACGAAGCCATTGATGTGGCCAACGAGATTGCCCCGGAACATTTGACCCTCTCGGTCGATGAGCCGTTCGACTATTTAGAAAAAATCCGGCACGCGGGGGCGCTCTTTTTGGGCCGGTACACTCCACCATCGGTTGCGGATTACATTGCCGGCCCGAATCATGTCTTGCCGACCGGCGGGACGGCGCGTTTTTTTTCGGCACTCTCCGTCCACGATTACATCAAGGTGAGCAACATCGTGCACTATACGCGTGAGGAATTGAGCAAGGTCAAAGATCATCTCGTTCGGTTGGCTCACATCGAAGGGTTCGACGCGCATGCCAAGTCGGCCCAGAGCAGGTTCTCATGAAGAAAAACGGATCGGCATCACGACAGGCATCGATTCATCGTGCCACGAAGGAAACGGATATCCATGTCGAATGGACGCTGGACGGCAGCGGCCAGGGAAAGATCGATACAGGAATTCGCTTCTTCGACCACATGCTGGAGCTGCTGTCTAAGCACGGCTTCTTCGACCTGACCGTCCAGGCCAAAGGCGACATCGACATTGACGAGCACCACACGGTCGAAGATGTCGGCATCGTCATGGGCAAGGCTCTGCATCAGGCATTGGGCGAAAAGGCCGGGATCAAGCGATTTGGATTCGCCTCGGCACCGCTTGATGAAACGCTGGCGCAAGTCACAGTCGATCTCAGCGGCAGACCCTATCTCGTCTACAACGTATTGTTGCCGGATCGGAAGATTAAAGCATTCGACCTAGGCCTGTTCGAGGATTTCTTCCAGGCCTTCGTCACCCACGGCGGGCTCAATCTTCATGTGAACCTCATGTATGGCCGCAACCCGCACCACATCATGGAGGCCATCTTCAAGGCGCTGGCCAAGGCCCTCGATCAGGCGACGATGTTGGAAGGGCGGCTGGCTGGTAAGGTGCTATCGACGAAGGGGATGTTGTAGTTCGAAGAGGATTATCAAAATGTGTTGGTCTAAAGGGGCAGGTTTCTGAGAAGGAGCCTGCCCTTTGTATTCCATCGGCAACGCGGGAATTTTTTCGATTGCAGAGTTGAAACGTATTCTGCTGCCATGAACAAGAAACGTCATCATTACATCCCGAAATCCTATCTGAAATTCTTCTGTGACGAGGCAGGGCAAGTACGTGTCTATCGTAAGGATGATCCGGGCAAAGAAATCCAGATGTCGCCGGACAACGTAGGCTTTCACAAGTACTACTACTCTCAGCCGAGACCTGATGGTGGGAAAGACCACAATGCTCTCGAGGATTGCTTTTCAAGTATGGAAGATAAGTGGCCGGGGATCGTCGAGCGACTTCATCGCTTAGAGAATGTCAATAATTCTCTGGAAGAGATCTTTCAATTCATGGCGTTGCAGAGGGCGCGCGTCCCAGCCAGTCGCGATATAACAGAGAGGATACATGCAGAAGGTGTAATGGCTGCGGCTCGGCGGTTGGATGTGGAAGGGAAACTAGCCCCGAAGCCTGAGGGCTTAGAAGATATTCTTGACCATGTTGAAGTGTCGATCAATCCCCACCAATCCATTCACGTCTATGGTTACCGTGATGCAAGCCACTGGCCAGGTGTTCGATCAGATTGGTTTTTATGCGACGCATAACAAGACCGATGTTCCGTTTTTGACCAGTGATAATCCGGTAATCTGGTTCGACCCTTCTGTTCAGGATGCTGATCTGCGGCCATATGTTTTTCGGCCTGATGGACCGGTTGTCTTGCTCTTTCCGGTTAGTCCGTCACTCATTATCTATGGGCACTCGTCGTGGCGGGATCGGTTTGTGTCAGAGGGACTGGGAATAGCAGATTTGTCGGATACGGGTTTAGTCGAGATGATTAATCGGCAAGTCTGTCGTTTCGGGTCTCAGGCCATCTTTGCGCAAAAGGAAGGACAGGAACGACTTATACGTGAACACGCCGAGTTGTCGCCAACCATACGTTTCGACAGAATTGGTGCAGGAGAAGATGAGTCTGTTGTCTTTGAGATGGTTTTCGGAAAGCGAGAACGAAAGCCAAAGTGGGTTGAATAACTGGAGCCACCAGCAATAGCTCCGTGAGTAGCGCAAGGTATTGGTTTGGTTTTGTGGTAATAGCTGAGACCTTCCTCGTTTGCCTGCTCGTTCCCCATTGTGGCTGAACAGGCGTAGGCTTCATTAGTCTAAGTTTTAAGCCTCCACATTTTTTCTGGTCAGTTTGGCAGTGGCAGGACGGCGCTGGTTGCGGTATTGTTACACCTTCCTGAGATTTGGCAGGCTTGCATGATCGCGATCATCGACTACGGCATGGGCAATCTCCGCAGTGTCTCCAAGGCCTTTGAGGCGGTGGGGCATCAGGCGGTGGTCACGCGTGATCTGCGCGTGATCGGGAATGCGAGTCATGTCGTCTTGCCTGGTGTCGGGGCGTTCGGCGATTGCATGGCCAACGTCGAGCGTTATGGGTTGGCGGAGCCGATTCGTACAGCGATTCAGTCGGGAAAACCATTTCTGGGAATCTGCTTGGGACTCCAATTGCTGTTTGAGGAAAGCGAAGAATTCGGGACTCACAAGGGTCTCGGCATCATATCTGGCAGGGTCAGGCGGTTTGAGATCGATCCTACACTGAAAGTTCCTCACATGGGCTGGAATCAGGTCAACATTCAGCGGCCTTGTCCGTTGTTTGATGGGATTGTGGACGGAGACCATTGGTATTTTGTGCATTCGTATTTTGTCGACCCGGTCGACCGGCAAATCGCAGCGACGACTACCACATACGGTATCCCGTTTGTCTCGAGCATCTGGCGTGACAATGTGGTGGCCTGTCAGTTCCATCCTGAAAAGAGTCAGGCTGTAGGGCTACAGTTGATCAAAAATTTTGGATCCTGGCACGCATAGATGTCGGGGGTGAGGCCTGAGGGGTGAACTGGTGAGAATGCTAAACAAGCGAACCGTCTCCCTGCGCCTAATGCTTCGCGCGTTCGCGCTGGCGGTTCTCGTACTGATGATTGCCGGGTGCAGCGGGTCGAAAGTGACCACAAAATTGTCCGCAGAATTGCCACGCTATCAGATTCATACCATCGCCTTGGTACCGTTTACGACTCTCGCGACGCCACAGGCGAGGGACGTCGCCGATCAGACCTTCTCCGTGCCGCCCGACGTTCTCAGGTCTGATATTGGGAGGGCGGTGCCGCTGAATATCGAACGGCCTCTCAGCCAAACAGTCACAGTGCCGACTGGCGCTGGAGACATCGTCACGCAGCTACTGTGGAGCCGGTTACAAGCGCGGCAGGGCGTGACCGTACTTTCGCCGAGTGAGGCAGCGAAAGCGCTTACGTCTCAGGCGGCGTCGCAGCCTTCCGTCGGTCAGTCACCAGCGGTGACGATGGCAAAGCAACTCAAAGCGGATGCTTCGCTGATCGGCCAAGTGTTGGTGTATCAGGAGCGAGTCGGTGGTCGCTTTGGCGCCAGCCCACCGGCCACGGTGGGGTTTGAAGCCAAGGTGGTCGCGGCTGACGGGAAAGTCCTGTGGGAAGGGAATTACTATGAGAAGCAGCGGCCGATGAACGAAGACGTGATGGGATTTATCCAACGCAGGGGTATGTTTGTTACGGCGGAAGAGCTGGCCGCGTATGGAGTTGAACATATGCTACACGAGTTTCCGTTTGGAACGGTCGGAGAGCACTGAGAGGAAGCGGTTCTTTGTATGCTCGTTATTCCTGCTATTGATTTAAAGGATGGCCGTTGTGTGCGGCTGCGTCAGGGCGACATGGCGGCTGAAACGGTCTATTCCGATGACGTGCCGGCTGTCGCGCGGCAATGGCAACAAGGCGGTGCGACATTGATCCATGTGGTGGATCTGAATGGAGCTGTGGAGGGGGAGCCGCGTAATCTTTCCCAAATTGAAGCAATCATTCGCACCGTGAGCCTAAATATACAGGTCGGGGGAGGGATCCGATCGATTGAGACAGTGCGGCGCTATCTTGGGGCGGGTGTGACCAGGGTGGTGCTCGGCACTGCGGCCTTGACCGATCGGTCTTTCTTGGAGAAGGCCTGTCGGGAGTTCCCTCGCCGGGTTCTGTTGGGACTGGATGCGCGGGATGGGAAGGTGGCGGTCAAGGGGTGGACGGCGGTATCGGAGACGAAGGCAACAGACCTGCTCAAGGAGTTGGCAGGGTATGCCTTGGGTGCCGTGATCTATACGGACATTGCCCGCGATGGTATGTTGGGCGGGCCGAATTTGGCGGCATTGCAGGAGGTAGTTGAGTTGTCGCCCTTCCCTGTGATCGCCTCCGGAGGTATTTCCCTGGTTGAGGATCTGCGGGCTGTGCAGGCTCTTGGTCTAAGAGTTGAAGGCGCGATTGTGGGGAAAGCATTGTACGACGGGAAACTCGACTTTCGGGCCGCCGTCGCAGCTCTCCGTGGGGCGTGATGAATTCTTTGCTGACATGTTCGTTTCACGTTTCACGTTTCAGGCTTCACGTGTTCTCATGTTGACCAAACGCATTATTCCCTGCCTCGATGTCAAAGATGGTCGCGTCGTCAAAGGCGTGAGCTTTGTGAATTTGCGCGATGCGGGAGATCCGGTCGAAGTGGCCACAGCCTACGATCATGAAGGAGCCGATGAACTCTGTTTCCTGGACATCACTGCCTCTCATGAGAACCGTAAGACCATTATCGACGTGGTCGAGCAAACGGCGGCGCGAGTGTTCATGCCGCTGACCGTCGGCGGGGGAGTGAGAACGCTCGAGGACATCCGGGCGCTGTTGAATGCAGGCGCGGATAAGGTGAGCATCAATACGGCAGCGGTCCAACGGCCTGAATTTGTGAAAGAAGCGGCCGAGCGATTCGGGACGCAATGTATCGTTGTGGCGATCGACGCCAAGCGTCGCGCTGCACCGGCGACAGGGTGGGAAGTGTTTACCCATGGTGGCCGCAAGTCGACCGGTTTCGACGCCGTCGAATGGGCAAAGAAAATGGTGCAGTATGGGGCAGGTGAGATTTTGCTCACGAGTATGGATCAAGATGGACAACAGCGAGGATACGACCTCGCGTTGACAGCTGCTGTGTCTGAGGCTGTGTCGATTCCGGTGATAGCATCGGGCGGTGTGGGGAATTTAGACCACCTCTACGATGGATTCATCAGGGGCAAGGCCGATGCGGTATTAGCCGCGTCTATTTTTCATTTCAGGACGCACACGATTCAGGAGGCGAAAGCCTATCTTCGACAGAAAGGAGTAGCGGTTCGATAATGGATGTGGGGCGAGTAAAATTCGATGCGCAGGGGCTGATTCCGGCGGTCGTACAGGATTGGCAGGACGGCACAGTCCTGATGGTGGCCTTCATGAACCAGGAGGCACTGCGGAAAACTGTCGAGACGAAGTCGGTCCACTTCTGGAGCCGATCACGCCAGACCCTGTGGGAAAAGGGTGGAACCTCTGGCCACAAGCTGCAGCTGAAAGATCTGTTTCTCGATTGTGACGGCGATGCCCTTCTTGTGAAAGTTGAGCCGGTTGGTCCGACCTGCCACACGGGAGAGCGGGCCTGCTTCTTTTCTCGTCTGGATTCGCCGGAGACGAAGACGTCCGAATCTTGGGGAGGAATTCTCGAACGTCTCTATCAGATGATCCAAGAGCGGAAGCAGCAGCCTTCGAGCGAGTCCTATACCTCCAAACTGCTGGAGGGCGGGGTCGATCGGATATTGAAGAAAGTCGTGGAGGAAGCCGGCGAGGTGGCGATTGCTGGGAAGGGTGGGAAGAAAGACGAAATTGTTTACGAAACGGCGGACCTGTTGTTCCATACCTTGGTGGCGTTGGGATACCACTGCATCACGCCGCAAGAAGTCTATCAGGAGTTGGCGACTCGGTTCGGGAAGTCGGGCTTGAGAAAAGGATCTACCTCATGAGTGAATGCCTCTTTTGCAAAATCGTCGCGAGGACCATTCCAGCGGCACTTGTCTACGAGGACGACTTGGTAATAGCATTCGATGATATCAACCCCCAGGCACCGACGCATACGCTCGTCATTCCCCGAAAACATATGGCCTCGATTGCCGAGCTTCGAGATTCAGATGTCGGACTTCTCGGGCGTCTGATGTTGGCTGGCAATATGATCGCAAAACAGAAGGGGATTGCCGATACTGGGTATCGCTTTGTCGTTAATACCGGCGCTCATGGCGGTCAGAGTGTATTCCATCTTCATCTCCATGTGTTGGGCGGACGCCATCTCTCCTGGCCTCCTGGCTAGCAGGATGCTGAAAAAGTCCACCAGCGGTGTTCTCGCTTCGCTCCCAGGATCTGTGAAACGAAGGTCAGCCTCAGAATTGCGGCCTTGCTCGAGAAAAGGCGCGTCCTTGGGCGAAAAAGCTGTCTTGGCAGACTCGGGGGCGGGCGGGTGATAGTCGCCAGGTTTGGGCGGGTGAGAAGTCCTACTTTTTGAACCTCCTGCGAAGTCACGTCTCGTTGTCCCAGACATGTGGACCAGTGGATTTCCTGTGTGCCGCCATCGTTTTCCTCAACCTGCTAGTGCCTTTTCAGCACATTGACAGGTTTCTTTTCCGTCTGTTACCCTAATCGGTCTATTTTACGACCACTTACGTTTACCTTTCTCGCCGGTGCCAGGTGGGGAAATAGGAGCCGCTACTCCCGTGGGCCGAGGTCTGATTTCTGAAGACGTGATCAATCAAGTCAGGGACCGGGTCGATATCACCGAGGTGATCGGACATCATGTAAGCTTGACCAGGGCCGGCCAGAACCTGAAGGGGCTCTGTCCCTTCCATCAGGAAAAATCGCCCTCCTTTACGGTCAGTCCTTCCCGCCAGATTTTTCATTGTTTCGGATGCGGCGCGGGCGGCAACGTGTTTACGTTTTTGATGCGGATCACTGGCGCGAATTTTCCTGAGACAGTCCGTGAACTCGGACAGAAATTCGGGATTGACGTGCCGGACAGCGGGCCGAGCGCGGGACCACAAGCGGCGCAGGCGAGTTGTCTTGAACCGCTTAATAGGGCGGTGACAGCGTGGTTTCAACAGAATTTACGGGATGGGGTAACTGGTGCGACAGCACGAGACTATCTGGCTGGCCGGGGCATTCAGGCTGGGACGATCGAGCGATTTGAAATCGGTTGTGCGCCGGTTGAGTGGGACGGGCTCATTAAGGCGCTGAGCAAGCAGAGTTTTACACAGAGTGATTTGGCCGCCGCTGGATTGACGGTAATGCGCGAACATGCCTCCGGGGCCTATGATCGTTTTCGCGCCCGCGTGATGTTTCCTATCACGGATTTGCGCAAGAGGGTCGTCGGGTTTGGCGGGCGTATCCTTGGTGAGGGGACTCCGAAGTACCTGAACTCACCGGATACTCCCTTGTTCAAGAAAGGGCAGACGCTTTATGCGTTGGATCTGGCGCGTGAAGCGGTGGCTCGGCTGAAGACCGTGATTGTGGTGGAAGGATACTTCGATGCGGTCGCACTTCATCAAGCTGGGCTGACCCATACGGTTGCGACGCTGGGGACCGCACTGACGGCAGAGCATATTCAGGTGTTGAGACGCTTTGCTTCGAAGGTCGTGCTGTTGTTCGATCCGGATCAGGCCGGGGTCCGTGCCGCACTGCGAGGGCTCGATCTGTTTGTGAACAGTGGGATTGGTGTGAAAGTCGTTACGCTGCCGGACGGAGAGGATCCCGATACTTATGTGCGGAAGGAAGGGCCGAATGCCTTTGCGCGTTTGGAAGAGCAGGCTCCGAGCCTCTTGGATTTTGCCCTTGAGCATAGTTTGAGCACAGCGGAGTCCAGTACGATCGAAGGGCGTATCCGCAGCGTGGACGATGTGCTGCGGATTTTGCAAAAGAGCGAACATCCGATCGAACGAGAAGAACGGATTCGCGTGGTTGCAGAACGACTGGGGGTCAACCAGCAACGGTTGATCGAACGGTATCCAGCGCTGGTACAGTCGGAGGGACGTTCGACCGGCGTCCGCTCAATCGGCCACCCTTCCGCCGGCGACATTCAAGGGTGTGAGCGAAGAGCGGGATCTGGTGTACTTGCTGCTGCACGGGCACCTGACGCCTGCAGATGTGCAACGACTGAAGTCCGAGGCCTTCTCGGTTCCGGCCTGTCGGTCTCTCGTTGAAGTGGCGCTGAAACACCTTGATCGAGACGGCCGAGTCGGGCTCAGATCATTGTTGGATGCGGTCGTGGATCACCAGGATTGCGGGTCGCTCGCGACCGAGCTGTCTCTGCGAGAAGACCATTTTGACGACGTGAGAGCTCACATCACGGGGTGCTTAGAGACGTTGGATCGGAAGCGAACCGAGGCCGTGTTTCGTGATCTGATCGCACGACTCAAGGCCGCCGAACGGGATGGCCGTCTGGAGGATGCGCGGATGTTGAACGCCCAAGTGAATGAATTGCGAATGCACAAGGCCGGTCGGTCCTCCACCGGAATGTTGTCTTTAGTGAAGGAGTAGTCATGGCGAAACCAGAGTTGCTCGGCGAAGTGAAAAAGCTGATCTCCATGGGGAAAGAAAAGGGCTTTTTGACGTATGACGAGCTGAATAGCACGTTACCTGCGGAAGTAGTGTCCTCAGAGCAGTTCGGCAGCATCATGACGATGTTCGGCGAAATGGACATCGAGATTGTCGATGCGCCAGAGGGGGAACGGATTAAGAAAGCCCGGGACAGCGAAGACTCAAATGAGGACGCTGAGGAGGCTGAGGTCGAAACCGCTGCCGGTTCCGGGGAGGAAAATGAGAAGGAGGAAAAGGAAGAGAAGGAGATTGATTTAACTCCCGGCGCACTTAGCCGGACCGACGACCCGGTCCGACTCTATCTCAAAGAGATGGGAAGTGTGGCGCTGTTAAGTCGTGAAGGCGAAATCGAGATCGCGAAACGCATCGAAGAAGGGAAGAAGGATATCGCCTCGGTCATCTATGGAATGCCGATGACGATTGAGTTTGTTCTCGCCTTGTACGATCAGCTCAAGAACGGGACCATTGATGTGCGTGAGATCGTCCCGATCGTTGAGACTGAAGAGGAGTTCGAAGAAGAGCAAATCCAGCGGGACTATGAAGAGCTCCGGGTGAAGACTCTCGAAGGGCTGAATTCCGTCCGAAAAATCTCGACCTCGCTCAAGAGTCTCTATGAAGTGGCCCGGCATGCCAACAGCGATCCTGTGAAGCAGAAGAAGATCAAGAAGCAGATCGATACGATTCGCGATCAGGTTGTAGAGAAGATGGAGTCCGTCAATCTGCATGGCGTGCTCAAGGATCGGATGGTGCAGCGTGTGCGGGAGTTGGCGATTCAGATCCGGACGGCGGAGCGGGAGATTGTGAGTTGTCAGCGACGGCTTGGGATTAGCGGTGAGGCAGGTGCGGAAGCCCTCAAGAAGCTTTGCCGCGATCGGAAAGATTTCCTCGCTGTCAAACGCAAGACGAGCTGCTCGGAGGAGGCGCTCAGCGATATAAAAAAGGTCTATCAGGCAGCGAAGGGCCGGATTCGAACACTTGAGACCGAAGAGGCCCTCGTATCCGCGGAAGAGATTAAAGATGCGGTCAAGCATCTGGATGTGGCGGAGGACAAAGTCAAGCGCGGGAAAGCCGAGCTGGTCGAGGCGAATCTTCGCCTCGTCGTCAGTATCGCCAAGAAGTATACGAACCGCGGTCTCCAGTTCCTCGATTTGATCCAGGAAGGTAATATCGGTCTGATGAAGGCCGTCGATAAGTTCGAGTACAAGCGTGGTTACAAGTTCAGTACCTATGCCACCTGGTGGATCCGCCAAGCGATTACTCGTGCGATCGCTGATCAAGCCCGGACGATCCGTATCCCCGTGCATATGATTGAAACGATCAACAAGCTGATCCGAACTTCCCGCCATCTTGTCCAGAAACTCGGACGCGAACCGACACCGGAAGAAATTGCCGAGCGCATGGATCTGCCGCTCGACAAAGTGCGGAAGATTTTGAAAATCGCACGCGAGCCGATTTCTCTAGAGACCCCGATCGGCGAAGAAGAAGACAGCCATCTGGGCGACTTTATCGAGGACAAGAAGGCGGTGTCTCCTCTAGAGGCGGCGATTCGGTACGATCTCCAGCGCCAGATCAACAGCGCATTGGAAACGCTCACACCACGGGAAGAGAAGGTTCTGCGGAAACGGTTTGGCATCGGCGAAGCCACCGACCATACGCTCGAAGAAGTCGGTCAGGATTTCGAAGTAACCCGCGAACGTATCCGGCAGATCGAAGCCAAGGCTTTGCGCAAGCTGCGTCATCCGAGCCGGAGCAAGAAACTGCGCAGTTTCGTGGAAAGTCTGTGATGCGCCATGGAGCGTTCCCATTGGGATTTGACTCCCCGTTCTGGGCAGCCTAAAATCAGCTGTTCGTGCCTGCGAGGCAGGCACGAGAGAGTCATCCGCCTGATCGGGCCCATAGCTCAGGTGGTTAGAGCGGCTGACTCATAATCAGCTGGTCCTAGGTTCAAGTCCTAGTGGGCCCACCAGCGCAGCTGCGGAACTCATCGTTTGAGATCGTTGTTCGGAAAATCAGCAATAGGAGTGCGTTGAACCAGAATCTTTCCCCCCTTATCGAACTGCAGAAGCTTGATCTCCGCATCGCGGAGATCAAGGACCAACGCCGAAAAATTCCAGAGCGGCTTCAAGCCGTTGACGCCCCGCTTCGAGAGGCCCGGCAGCTTCATCAACAGACCAGTACTTCAGTGGAGACTCTCATCAAAGAGCGACGGTCACACGAACAGGATCTTGAAGCGCATGAAGCGCACACTGAGAAAATGAAATCACGGTTGTCCGAGCTGAAATCCAACAAGGAATACCAAGCTCATCTGTTCGAGATCGAGGTCGCCAATAAGAAGAGAGGGGATATCGAGGAGAAGATTTTGCTGTGTATGGAGAAGGTCGAACGACTACAGCAGACAGCAAAAGAAGCGCAAGAGAAGCTCAGGGCCATCGAAAAAACCTTTACGAAGGAAAAGCAGGCGCTCGATGAGCTGGAGCGCACACTCTCAACGGAACTGACCGATCTTGAAGCACGGCAGCAAGCTCATTCGGTTCATATCGAGAAAGGGTTGCTCAGTCGCTACAACTCGATCAAAGCTTCACGCAAGGATCACGCGCTCGCTGAAATCAAAGAGGGGAACTGTTCCGGGTGCCGTCTGCAACTTCCTCCGCAACTGATTTCGGAAGTCAAGCGCGCGCAAGATCTCCACACCTGCCCATACTGTCGTCGGATGCTCTACTGGGATGGGCAAATTTCTGTCGAATCCACGCCTCGCTCAGATCTCGATAAGACGTCGATCCTTGAGATCGGTGAGTCGGTTTAGTCTATTTTCCCCAACACGGCCTGAGTTGTTTTGAAGTGCAGTTTGGCGACAGACCCCAGTCGTTCCTCTCCATGCTTTTTCACGATCATGCGTCCGGCCAGTTCAACGGCGGGTGACGCCCCTTTGGGCAATGTTGTGCCGATCTCATCCGAAAGACGCTTCAATCGCAAGAGGAATTCCGCACGGGCCAGGATCGAGGCGGCAGCCACAGCCAGATCGGATTCGGCCTTATGCCGTTGCTCCAATACGATCGTGCGTCCCTTCTCCTGTAGTGCATTCAGAATCAACCGTTCATCGCCGAACTGATCCGCGATCGCCCGCCCGCACGAGACCTTTTCCAGCAGAGTTTCTAGGGCCTTGGCATGGCCCCAGGCCAGCAGGCGATTCAAGTTTCGGATCTTCGCGTACAGTTCGTTGTATCGTTGTGGACCAATTGCAATAATGCTATGGGGACACAGCATTCGAATGTCGGGTGCCATCTCAAGAATACGGCTGTCTGATATTTTCTTGCTGTCCCGAACATTCATGAGAGCCAATTCGTTCTGGGTGGTAGCGTCGACGAAGACAGCGGCGATGACCAGAGGTCCAAAATAGTCTCCTTTGCCGGACTCATCAATGCCAATTCGCTCCACCCGTATTATTTCTGTTGTTTTGGTCACAGGCTAGGAGCTCATCTGATAGATGATTCTGAATGAGGGGGGTAACCTAACAGAGCTTCGCAGGTCGGTCAATTTGTCGAAAATTTCAAGAAGCGAGCGTTGAAATGAGAGGGGGCGTGATGGACAAGTTCACGAAGTCCTCGCAATCGGCATTAGTGCTGGTCATGGCGGTTGGTCTTGCAGGACTATCCGGATGCGAGACAAATCCTTACACGGGACGGTCGCAGTTGTTGATGACATCGGTCGACCAAGAGATGCAGATGGGAGCGCAGGCTTATCGTCAAGTCAAAAACGATCCGAAAATGCACCAGCCGCAGGATCCGCGAGAAGTTGAGCCGGTCCGACGTGTGGCTGCTCGCATCATCGAAGCAGCAAAACGATCAAAATATGCTGAGGTGGCAAACCAATTTCAATGGGAAGTGACGGTTATCAAAGATGACAAGACGATGAATGCATTTGCACTTCCTGGGGGGAAGGTCGCAGTGTATACGGGGATTTTTTCGGTTGCAAAGACAGAGGCGGGGTTGGCTGCGGTTTTAGGGCATGAGGTAACCCATGCGTTGGCTCGCCACGGTGCCGAGCGGATGAGCCAAGGCCAACTTACGAATGTGACGTTCCAAGTTCTTTGAACGGTTGCCGGAACGGCGGGAGACAATGCCAAGTTAGGGCAGGCTGCGATGGCGGCCCTCGGAGCCGGTGTTCAGGTTGGTGTGCTGCTGCCCTTCAGCCGGAAGCATGAATCAGAAGCGGACTATATCGGAATCTTGCTCGCAGCCGATGCGGGGTACGATCCGCGCGAGTCAGTTCATCTTTGGGAACGAATGGAACAGGTGTCCGGTGGTAAGGGGCCGTCGAAGTTCTTGTCGACCCATCCGGGTCATGAAACGAGGATTGAGCAGCTCGAAAAATTGATGCCGGAGGCCATGGTCATTTATCAGGCCAAGTCGCCTGTGCCTGCGGCGTTGTTGCCGCCCATGCAGTAAGTCGAGGCATTCGTGGTGCGTCCTTGAAAGTGCGCACATCCCATCCTATAGTAGTCTGGCGCGAGGGAGAAGACTGGGTGATCGCTTGGAGCGGTAACGCTCTGAGAGGAAAGTCCGGACTTCATGGGCAGGGCGCTGGGTAATTCCCAGGCGGAGCGATCCGACACCAGCACCACAGAGAACAGACCGCCGATGGCCAAGGCTGCAGGACTCCAATCCGGTTACCATGGCTCAGGTAAGGGTGAAACGGTGGGGTAAGAGCCCACCGCAGTGGTGGCGACATCACCGGCAAGGTAAGCGTCGCCCGATGCAAGGCCAAATAGGGAGATACCTGCCGGCTTTCTTCGGGAGGTCGGCGACCGGCTGGCCCAGCCGAGGTCTCCGGGTAGGTCGCTTGAGGTTCGAGGTAACTCGAATCCCAGAGAAATGATCACCCCCGCTTGAGAGCATATCCCAGGCGGGACAGAATCCGGCTTATCGGTCTTCTCCACCGCGCTTTTTTTATCGCTCGACGTAGTTCTTCTTCGGTCACTATTCCTGCGAAGTGCTCGATCTCATCGAGAAGAACGACGGGAACCTTCATTCCATAGCGCTTCATCAGGCTACTGTCACCGTCGATAGGCAGCTTGCTTGTTTCGATGTGTAGCTCCGACTGAAGATGAGTGGCAATTTGGTAGACGACATCGCATAGATGGCAATTTTCACGAGACAGGATGGTCACACGGATAGGCATGCTCATGGAAGCGCGATCCAGGCAAATGAGTTGGAGTGCTGAAGATATCATGTGCTAAGGCAGACTGTCAGGGAAGGAGGTTCTCAGACCGGCCCTACTATTGACGCGTTGAAACGCGTGGTGATAGGATCACACATATTTATATTTCTCCCTGATTTTTCAGAATGTTCTGAACAGTCGTGAGAGTCATATCTCGTCTAAGCTTTGACGAGCTGCAGCGTAGCCTACTTTGATTGTGCTGACTCCTCTGCCGGGTTTTCACCGGTGGTATGGAGGGAGGTTCCGTCATGAAGCTCACAGGTGCTGAGATCCTCATCGAATGCCTCAAACGGGAAGGCGTAAAGACGATTTTTGCGCTTCCTGGTGGTGTCGTTCTTAAGATTTTTGACATGCTTCATCAGCAGAAGGATATTGAAGTGGTTCTGACTCGCCATGAACAGGGAGCGGGCCACATGGCGGAAGGTTATGCCAAGGCGACGGGTAAAGCTGGGGTGTGTCTTGTGACCTCCGGACCCGGCATGACGAACGTCATCACGGCGTTGGCGGATGCCTACATGGACTCTGTGCCCCTAGTCTGTTTTAGTGGACAAGTTCCCACCAGCCTGATTGGGAATGATGCGTTCCAGGAAGCGGATAACATGGGATTGAGTCGTCCCTGCACCAAATACAACTTCCTGGTGAAGGATGTGAAAGATCTGGCGATCACAATCAAAGAGGCATTCTACATTGCGACAACGGGGCGTCCAGGCCCTGTGCTGGTGGATATTCCGAAAGACGTATCCATGGAGAAAGCGGAATTTGTCTATCCGAGTTCCATCTCTATCCGTAGCTACAATCCAGTGTACGAAGGGAATAAGTGGCAGATCAAGCAAGCGGCTGAGGCCATGACGAAGGCAAAGAAGCCGGTGCTGTATGTCGGTGGCGGTGTCATCTTCTCGGGGGCGTCGCAAGAATTGATGGAGTTGGCTGAACTGACTCATATGCCGGTCGACATGACGTTAATGGGGTTGGGTGCCTTCCCCGGCGAACACCCCCAGTCCATGGGCATGTTGGGGATGCATGGTACTTATTGGGCGAATATGGTCATGCACTATTCCGATCTTGTGGTGGCCATCGGAGCGCGGTTTGACGATCGCGTGACTGGAAAGGTCTCCGAGTTTTGCCCCCACGCCAAGGTTATCCACATCGATATAGACCCGACCTCGATACGGAAGAATGTCAATGTCGACATTCCGATTGTCGGCGACTGCAAGATGGTGCTTCGTGAGTTGATTCAGATTCTTCGTGCCACGGTGAACGGCGATCAACGGGAATTGCGAAAGCCCTGGTGGAATCAGATTCGCGAATGGCAACAGGCAAATCCTCTGGCATATCAACAAGAGGCAGATGGGCCGATCAAACCGCAGTATGTCATCAGTCGGCTTTATGACCTCACGAAAGATCGGGATCCGATCGTGTCGACCGATGTTGGGCAGCACCAAATGTGGGCTGCCCAATACTTTAAGCTGGCGAAGCCGAATCGCTGGCTAACCTCGGGGGGCCTTGGGACCATGGGGTTCGGATTTCCCGCCGCCATGGGAGCGCAGGCGGCGTTTCCAGGACGGTTAGTTCTCTGCATCGCGGGCGATGGCAGTATCCAGATGAACATGCAAGAAATGGCAACGGCGGTGGTGCATAAGCTGCCGGTGAAGATCATCATTTTGAACAACCGATTCCATGGGATGGTCAGGCAATGGCAGGATCTCTTCTACGAGGGACGATATGCCTCGAGTTATCTGGAGACGACGCCGGACTTTGTCAAGTTGGCGGAGGCGTACGGAGCGATCGGGCTCAGGGCCAGCAAGCCATCTGAGATCGATGCCGTCCTTAAGGAAGCAATCGCGGTGAATAAACCAGTTATTGTCGATGTGCCGACGTATCCGTATGAAAACGTCTATCCCATGATTCCCGCGGGCGGCTGCAACCATGAGATGATTTTGGAAGATCCTCCGGCTTTGAAAAACAAGCAGCCTGGAGCTGGGCAAGTGGCTTCGAAAGATTCAGACACGATCCTTACGGCATAATCGACGATGGCAGGAGTCGCGCGGGCATGGAACATATTATTTCTGTAACCGTCGAGAACAAGTTTGGGTCGTTATCTCGCATCGCCGGCCTATTCAGCGGTCGAGGATTCAACATCGAAAGTCTCTCGGTGGCGCCGACGCTTGATCCGTCCATGTCGCAGATGACCATTGTCACATCCGGAGACGAGCGGATCATCGAGCAGATCGTGAAACAGCTCAATAAATTGATCGACGTTATTAAGGTTGTGGATCTGAACGAGAGCGATTTTGTTTCGCGGGAGACGGCGCTCATCAAGGTGCATACGCGGACGGAAGATCGGGCGGAAGCGTTGCGGATCGCCGATATTTTCCGGGCCAACGTCATCGACTCCACGCCGACTACGTACACGATCGAGGTGACCGGAGACCCTCGAAAAATCGAAGCGATCATCAATCTGCTGCAGCCCCTCGGAATCAAAGAGCTCACACGTACCGGACGGGTTGCAGTCGCCCGCGAGTCGATTCGATCGACGGACGTGCAGGCCAAGAAGATTGCCCACGAATAGGCGTCTTCTCGGACTCAATGCCCAATCGGTTTCTTGACACGGCTATTACCCCAGGAGCGATCGATGAAGATATACTACGATAAGGATGCCGACATTCAACAGATCCGGAACAAGAAAGTTTCGGTGATCGGCTACGGCAGTCAGGGCCACGCCCATGCGCTCAACATGAAAGAGAGCGGCGTAAGTGTGGTTGTTGGGCTGCGCGAAGGTGTTTCATGGAAAAAGGCGGAGCAAAGCGGACTGAAAGTCATGCCGGTAGCCGATGCCGTCAAGGCGTCGGATGTTGTCATGATTCTCGCGCCTGATGAAGCCCAAGCGGCTATCTACCGGCAAGACATCGCGCCAAACCTGAAGCCGGGCTCCTATCTCGCATTTGGCCATGGGTTCAACATTCATTTTGGACAAATTGTGCCACTGCCCACGATCAATGTGTTCATGGTCGCTCCTAAAGGACCAGGCCATCTTGTTCGATCGGAATATACAAAGGGCAGCGGGGTGCCGTGCTTGCTCGCGGTCCATCAGGATCCAAGCGGAACAACCAAGCAGGTAGGCCTTGCCTATGCCAGTGCGATTGGAGGCGGGCGGGCTGGTGTGATCGAAACAAACTTTCGGGAAGAAACCGAGACGGATCTCTTCGGCGAGCAGGTCGTTCTTTGTGGAGGACTCACCTCTCTCATTCAGGCAGGGTACGAAACGCTCGTGGAAGCTGGCTACTCTCCGGAGATGGCCTATTTCGAGTGCCTACACGAAGTAAAACTGATCGTGGATTTGATCTATCAGGGCGGTATTGCCAACATGCGGTATTCCATCAGTACGACGGCCAAGTATGGTGATATTACTCGCGGACCACGGATTGTGACGGAGCAGACGAAGCAGGAAATGAAGAAGATCTTGGGTGAAATTCAGCAAGGCCAGTTTGCTAAAGAGTGGGTGCTGGAGAATCAAGCGAACCGTCCAGTCTACAATGCGCTGCTGGCTAAAGGCGAAGCCCATCCCATCGAAGAGGTCGGGGGCCGGCTTCGCGCGATGATGCCCTGGCTGAAGAAGGACCAACTGGTCGACAAGAGCAAAAACTGAAGATTGAGGACTCTGTGGCGGATCGTGCCGTCGGCATCCCGTTTGCCAAAGAAGGAATTCCCTTCATCGTGGCCGCTGCCGGCGTTACACTACTGGCAGGATGGTTGGGTTGGATGGTTGTGGCGGTTGGGGCGGCGCTCCTGACGCTCTTTGTCTCTTGGTTCTTTCGTAATCCATCCCGGGTGATCCCTCAAGGTTCGCGTCTTGTCGTGGCGTCCGGTGACGGGAAGGTCGTCGCTATCGAGGAAGAGTTCGAGCCCCGATTCATCAAGGATCGTAGTATCAGGATCAGCATCTTCTTGAATGTATTCGATGTGCACATTAATCGGATGCCCTGTGAAGGAGTCATCGAGGATGTGCAGTACCAACCAGGTTTGTTTTTGGTTGCCAGCAAGCCGGATGCAACGTTGAGGAACGAGCAAAACGCCCTGATGATTCGGACAGCGCAGGGTGTGAGGGTGCTGTGTGTACAGGTGGCCGGGTTGATTGCCAGACGGATCGTTTGTTGGATCTCGCCGGGAGATCGGGCTGTATGCGGTGAACGGTTCGGTTTGATTCGATTTGGGTCGCGAATGGATACGTTTCTTCCTATCGGGACGGCTGTAAGAGTTGCAGTCGGCGACCGGGTCAAAGGTGGGGAAACCATCCTGGGAGAATTACCGTGAAACCCATGGGACTTCGGCAATCATTTGGAAGAGATGGGAAGCGGCGTAAAGCCGCCATGCACTTGATTCCGAATCTTTTTACGACAGGGAATCTATTGTGTGGCGTGTTTTCGATGTTGTCCGTGTTCAATGCAGACTACATGGTCGCAGCGGTCGCCATCCTGGTGGCTATGGTCTTCGACGTGCTTGATGGAAAGTCCGCACGGTTGACGAACAGTACCAGCCATTTCGGCTTTGAATACGACTCATTGTCCGATGTGGTGTCGTTCGGAGTTGCTCCGGGCCTCTTGATATATTCCTGGGCGCTGAGCGGACAGGGTATGTTCGGTATGGCGGTGATGTTTGCTTATGTGGCGATGGGTGCGGTTCGGTTGGCCCGGTTTAACTCGACTACATCCGTTCCGGACGGCAAGTACTTTACCGGCTTAGCCATTCCTGCAGCGGCAGGGGTTGTGGCGTCGCTTGTGATTTTCGACCATTATAGCGTCAGGATTGGAACGGAAGTGAAACCTCTCCTTGTCCTGATTATTACGCTGACCCTTTCGTTCCTGATGGTGAGCACCATCAAGTATCGGAGCTTTAAAGACATGAAGTTTCGAGGTGGTCAACATATTACGTATCTCGTCTGGGGAATTTTGGCGCTCATGCTCGTAGCCGCCTGGCCCCAAGTTATGCTATTTGTCATTTTTTCCGGATACGCCTTGCTCGGTCCGGCAGAACGGCTCGTCGGCCTTCTATCTAAGGTGACTGGGAGGCGTCCGTCGCCTAAGCCTGAGCAGTCGGTGACGGAATCGAAGTACTAATAGACTGGTGAAACACTATTTTGGTATGCGAAGACGAAGCTAGTAGACGTTTCAGTATCCTGCTAATGGCTGCGACGAGGAGTAGTACGCGATACGCACAGCAGCGAGAGAGCTGGTGAATGGTGCAAACCAGCCTGCGCGGCGCCGAACTCGCCTCTGAGCCAGAATCCGTGAACCTTGAGTAATGGATTCCGTCTCGCCCCCGTGACAGGGCGTAACGAAGGGCTGTGAGCAGCGACGTTGCTCATGGCTAAATCAGGGTGGTACCACGGAGCTTCTCAAAGCCTCCGTCCCTGGGCGTAGGGACGGAGGCTTTTTTATTTGAGATTGCTGGAAAGGCATTTTGTGCAATCTCATAAGACCAGAGAGGTGAAAGCATGACACGCATGATACGAGTTTTCGACACGACCTTGCGAGACGGCGAGCAATCGCCAGGGGCTAGCATGAATGTGGAAGAGAAAATCATGGTGGCGAAGCAGCTGGCACGGTTGGGGGTCGATATCATCGAAGCAGGATTTGCCTATAGTTCTCCTGGAGATTTTGAAGCGGTGCGGCGGATTGCTCAGGAAGTCGAGGGGCCGACGATTTGTAGCTTGGCGCGGGCGCGTCCGGAAGATATCGATCGAGCTTGGGAGGCATTGAAGGGGGCTCAGAAGGTCCGGATTCATACGTTTCTCTCGACCTCGGATATCCATTTGAAGCACCAGTTTAGAATGACACGCGATGAGGCGAAGAGGCGCGCGGTGGAGATGGTGCAACGGGCACGGGGCTATGTGGACGATGTGGAGTTTTCTCCCATGGATGCCAGTCGCTCCGATCCTGCCTATCTCTATGAGGTGATCGAGGCGGTGATTGCCGCAGGAGCCGGGACGATCAATATTCCTGATACGGTCGGCTATGCAGTGCCACAAGAATTCGGCCGGCTTATTCGTGGCATTCGCGAGCAGGTATCAAATAGTGCCAAGGCGGTGATTTCCGTCCATTGTCACAATGATTTGGGCCTGGCCGTAGGGAATAGCTTGGCGGCGGTGTTCGAAGGGGCAGGCCAAGTCGAATGCACGATCAACGGAATTGGCGAACGGGCAGGGAATACTGCATTGGAAGAAATTGTCATGGGGCTTCGGACCAGGAAGGATTTCTATCAAGCAGACACGAAGATTCGCACCGAAGAGATTTCGAAGACCAGTCGATTGGTCAGCAAAATCACCGGCATGGTGGTGCAGCCGAACAAAGCGATTGTCGGAGCCAATGCCTTTGCCCACACGTCCGGCATTCACCAAGACGGTCTGCTGAAGGACAAGACGACCTACGAAATTATACGACCGGAGACGATTGGTCTGGTTGAGAGCAAGATGGTTATGGGGAAGCTTTCAGGCCGGCACGCGTTTCGACAGAGGCTGGTGGAGTTAGGGTATACGCTCTCGGACGAAGAGGTCAACCATGCATTCGAGCGATTTAAAAAGCTGGCTGATCAGAAGAGGGAGATCTACGAAGAGGATCTCGAAGTCATTGTCTCCGAAGAGTTGGCCAAGATGGCCGATCGGATCACACTGAAGTCGTTCCATGTGGCCAGCGGGACGGATCAGGTGCCGACCGCCACGGTCAAACTCGAGATCGACGGACGAATGATCTCGCAGACCGGGACAGGCGATGGGCCGGTTGATGCGGTCTATCGGACGATTGCCGCCATCACGCAGACAAAGAGTACGCTTCTCATGTATGTCGTCAAGGCGATTACCGGTGGGACTGACGCCCAAGGCGAAGTCTCGGTCCGGGTTCAAGAAGGTGGGCGCACCGTCTCGGGCCATGGGGCGGATACGGATATTATCATGGCCTCAGCGCGGGCCTATCTCAATGCGCTGAATAAGCTGTCGTACTTGGCAGGAAAACAGGCGCAGGGCGAACAGAAGGTGAACTTGATTTAGGGAAAGTCACCACGATACAGTCAGCGGTCCCGACATGAGACCGGAAATATATTGTTGGATCTGAGGTGCCCCGTGGTTCACGTCACCTTGGCAGATCGTCCGGAGTTTCTGGCCGGCGACCATACCTTCCTGCGAGAGCTGCTGCATCCGGGAAAACAAACACTCGGGCTTGGATATAGTATGGCGCATGGAACCTTGGCTCCCGGCGCTCGGTCTAAATGGCACAGGCTGACCTCCTCAGAGGTCTACTACATTATCGCTGGCCAGGGACGAATGACCATAGACGACTCGGTCGTCGAGGTGAATCCAGGTTCCGTCATCTATGTGCCGCCTGGAGGCAAGCAGTCTCTGGAAAATAGTGGAACCACTGCCATCGAGTTTCTCTGCTTGGTCGATCCTGCTTGGCGACTAGAGGATGAGGAAGTTCTGGAATAGAGCTTGTGCGGTCATATCTCATACAGAGGGAGAGTGGTCTGTGAAAGCAACGATTGCTGTACTAGCTGGTGATGGAGTAGGTCGGGAGATCGTTCCTGAGGCCGTGAAGGTGCTGAAAGCTGTGGCCGAGAAGTTCCAGCACACACTTGAGTTCCTGTCCGGTGATGTCGGTGGGCAGGCTATCGACAAAGTGGGTGTCCCGCTCCCTCAGGAAACGCTGACCTTGGCCAAACAGAGCGATGCCGTCTTACTCGGTGCGGTTGGTGGCCCTAAGTGGGAGGGGTTGGAGTATAGCCTGCGTCCAGAGCGCGCGTTGTTGGGATTGCGCGAGCAACTGGGTCTCTACGCGAATTTACGGCCGGCGAAGTTGTACCCGATGTTGGCCGATGCCTCCACGCTGAAACGTGACGTGATCGAAGGGATTGATATCCTCGTCATCCGGGAACTGACCGGCGGCATCTACTTTGGAAAACCAAAAGGGATCGAGAAGCTGCCGAATGGGAGTGAGCGGGGTGTCAACACTGAGGTCTATACCACTGAAGAAATCCAACGCATTGCGAAAGTCGCGTTCGAGGCAGCGAGAAAACGCCGAAAAAAAGTGATGTCCGTCGACAAAGCGAACGTGCTGGAGTCATCCGAACTGTGGCGTCGTGTAGTCACCGACGTTCACAATGATTATCGAGATGTAGAGTTGAGTCATATCTATGTCGACAATGCGGCGATGCAACTCGTGCGCAACCCGCGGCAGTTCGATGTGATGCTTTGCAACAATATATTTGGCGATATTTTGAGCGATGAGGCCGCGATGTTGACCGGGTCCATCGGTATGCTGCCGTCGGCTAGTATTGGTGCGCAGGTCGGACTGTTCGAGCCGATTCATGGCAGCGCGCCGGACATTGCAGGGAAAAATGTGGCAAATCCCATTGCGACGATTGCCTCGGCGGCGATGATGCTGTCTTATGGATTCAAGTTGGAGAAGGAAGCCGCTGCCATCGAGCAAGCGATCATGAAAACCCTGGATCTCGGCTATCGCACGAAAGATATTCATAGTCCGGGTACTCGCCTGGTCAGCACAACAGAGATGGGCGAGGCCATCCTGCGTAATCTGAGCTAAGCTAGACTCTCGATGCAGATGAAGATAGATCTCAAAACTCGATTGATCCAGACCGTTGTCGGTACCGGAGACTCAGGCTGGTCCGGTGATGGGGCTACGGCCTGTGCGGCTCGTCTGAATGAGCCGAAGAGTCTCACCCTCGACGCAGAGGGAAACCTATTTATCGCTGACTCTGAGAACCACGTCGTTCGGAAGATCGACCGGAAGACCAACCGTATCAAGACGGTCGCGGGCCGTATTCAGGCGTTTGAAGCAGGAGCGAAACCCGTTTTGCCCGTTCCGGCTGCTGAGGGAGTGGATGGTGATCCTTTTGCTGAGTGCGGCAGCGTCAATTTGCACGCCGTTACTCAACAGACGGACCTGAGTGGGACTGTGCGTTACATTGCGACCGGTACAGCACCGGCTACACGATTCAGTGGTGATGGTGGTCCTGCGGATCATGCGCTGTTGAATTTTCCGACTGCGGTAGTGGTCGATCGGGCAGGGCATCTCTACATTGCGGACACGCTAAACCATCGGGTACGGCGGGTGGATGCCGCGACCGGGATGATCTCGACGGTCGCTGGCCTGGGCCGGGCTCGGTGCTCTGGTGATGGAGGATTGGCCGTGGAGGCCGGGTTGAATGAGCCGGCTGCTTTAGCATTGAGCGAGGGAGGCATCCTCTATATTGCCGATCAGAACAATAACCGCGTGAGGGCGGTGGATTTGGCCACCGGAGTGATTTGTACGGTCGCAGGGACAGGAATGGCTGTGTATAATGGAGACGGTGTGGCTGCGACAGAAACCGGTCTGGCCGGTCCATGCGGATTGGCGCTGGCATCAGATGGCACACTATTCATTTCCGATAGCTTCAATGGAAGGATCCGTGCTGTCGATCCTGTCACTGGTCTCATACGAACTGTGGTAGGGGACGGCGGTGAATATCGGTACCAGGGGCCGGATGAACCGTCCAGTAATAGTCTCTCCCGGCCATCGGGAATTGCGTTGGATGAAGGGGGGAATCTCTACATAACTGACTCGGACAATCATCTGGTACGGCGATGGGACCGAATCACCGGGCGTATTGAGCGCATTGCCGGTGTGGGTGTGGCCAACTATGGAGGCGATGGGGGCGCGGCTCTCGAAGCCGGCTTAAGCTATCCGTTTGGCATCGTGCTGGATCGCGCAGGGCATGTGCTTGTGGCTGATACGTTCAATCATTGCATTCGCGAGATCGCGCAGTAGGTAGGGCCGAGGCTCATGGTGAAAAAACAGTTCGGGTATGTCGTGGCGGTCGTCGGCGCCACCGGGGCGGTGGGCACCGAAATGATCGAGGTGCTTGAGGAGCGAAAGTTTCCCGTTGCACGCCTGGTGCCGCTCGCATCGACTCGGTCGGCTGGCGGTACGGTGACATTTGAAGGAAACGAGGTTACCGTCGAGGTGTTGACGAAGGACTCGTTTGTCGGCGTGGACATCGCACTGTTTTCTGCCGGGGCAGATCTTAGTCGAGAGTTCGCTCCGATCGCAGTGAAGGCTGGTGCTGTGGTGATTGATAATAGCGCCGCTTGGAGGATGACCCCTGACGTGCCGCTTGTGGTGCCGGAGGTGAACGCACGCGACATTCAACGACACAAGGGGATCATCGCCAATCCGAATTGTTCTACGATTCAAATGGTCGTGGCGTTGAAACCCTTGCATGATGAGGCCAGGATCAAGCGGATTGTCGTCACGACTTTTCAATCGGTCTCTGGTACGGGAAAAGATGCTATGGATGAGCTTATGACGGAATGCCAAGATCTGCTGAGCTTTAAGCCGGCGAGTCCCAAGGTCTACCCCTATCAGATCGCATTCAATTGTTTGCCTCAGATTGACGACTTTCTGCCTTCAGGGTACACGAAGGAAGAGATGAAGATGGTCCATGAGACGAGGAAGATCATGGGTGACGAGTCGATTTATGTGACGGCGACGACCGTGCGGGTCCCGGTGTATGTCGGACATTCGGAAGCGGTTAATATTGAGACGGAGCGAAAGTTATCGGCCAACGATGCCCGTGCCATTCTCTCCACCGCGCCCGGCGTGTTGCTCTATGACGATCCGGCACACAAGATCTATCCCATGCCGTTGGAGGTGGCCGGGAAGGATGAGGTGTATGTCGGCCGCGTTCGCGAAGATGAATCGATCGCCAACGGGCTCAATCTGTGGGTGGTAGCGGATAATTTGCGCAAAGGGGCCGCGCTCAATGCGGTACAAATCGCAGAACATTTAGTTCAAGGCTGATGACTGAGTGGGGAAATCTAGGCAAGGTCATCATTGGAGTCGGGCTATGCGTGGTGTTGGTTGGCTTGTTGATGTTAATTGCAGACCGTATTCCAGGAGTTGGGAGCCTCTTGGGCTGGTTCGGCAAGCTTCCCGGCGACATCTCCATTCGACGAGATAACTTCAGCTTCTCATTTCCGCTCGCAACCAGCCTGCTCCTGAGCATCATCTTAAGTCTGGTATTCTACTTGATAACATGGATTTTTCGCCGGTGAAGCAATTGAGAGGTGGATTGTGCCGGGCCATCGCGGCAGGAGCATTCGTTCTTGTTCTGTCTTCGGGGGTCGAGGCAGCGCAGTCGATCAGAGTTCTGCTATCGTCCGACGTGCTAGGGCTCGATATGCGTGCAGACAGTCCGTTGTGGGCGACGGATGCAAAAGGTCATAGTCAGACTCTGCGTGCGTCGGTCCAGGTTGCAGTCGAAGAAACGGGGTTTTTGCTGAATGGTGTCCGCATGCAGACGGATCAGCTGACGCTGCAGGCTGGAGAGCAAGGTCTCACGCTGACCTTTCCACGTTTTTCTCGGAGGCCCAACGGAACAGCGGTGTCATCGGGTGACTCCGGTGTAGAGATTTCGGTGAGCGGTGCTGTCCATCTCGTGCGAAGAGGCAACGGGTTTCTGGTCATTAATCTGGTGGATATCGAAGAATACGTCAAAGGGGTGGTTCCCGCCGAGGTCAGTTCAACCTGGCATCCGGAGATGTTGAAAGCACAGGCGGTTGCAGCCAGGACCTATGCACTCTATCAGCAGATGCTGAGCGCGACGCGAGAGTACGACGTCGCGGCGACGGTGCAAGACCAAGTCTATCGCGGGAAGCAGGGGGTTGATGCTGGAATTCTTCGCGCGGTCGAAGAAACACGTGGGCTGGTTGTGACCTACCAGGATGCGCCGATCTATGCAGCGTTCTCATCGACGGCTGCCGGACTGACGGAAGATGCCATGAATGTGTGGTCGAAAGAGTATCCCTATCTCAAGGGCGTGGAGTGCCCCTTCGATCTTATGTCGCCCTACTATCAATGGAGGTCCTCCTTTAAACTCGACATCCTTGAGCAGAATTTGCGGCAGCAGGGGTTTTCCGTTGGCACCATCGCAACGATCACCCCGTTGTCGTTTAGCCGTGGAGGGCGAGTCGCGAAGCTTCGTATTCTCCACTCTGGTGGAGAATTGGTTCTTCGTGGAGAGGAGTTACGGAAAGCCGTCGGCTACACCATCATCCCCAGCACGCAGTTTGCTATCGAATCGATCGGCCGAGATGTGGTGCTTTCTGGTTTCGGCGCTGGCCACGCCGTTGGCATGTGCCAATGGGGTGCGAAGGAATTGGCTGAATTGGGCTATCCCTTCTCCACGATTCTTCAGTATTATTATCCAGGGACAGAATTGCAGAATATGACACTGACTAAAGCTCCGACCCCGCCGTCTTTCTGATGCAGCTCTCAGAATTCGACTTTCCCTTTGATTCCTCGCTGATTGCCTCTCACCCAACCCTCCCGCGCGATCACGCCAGGCTGCTCACTTTGCAGCGTGTCGATTGCTCGCTCGCCCATCACCGCATCGACGCGTTGCCCGATCTTCTTCAGGCAGGCGACCTCCTCGTGGCCAACGACACAAAGGTATTGGCCGCGCGCGTGGCTGGATTAAAGCGTCCTTCCGGCGCGAAAGTCGAGATCCTCTTTGTGAAGGATCTCGGCGATGCGATGTGGGAAGTGCTGATCAAGGGAACGTTTCGACCGGGACAGATTATTGAGATGGGTTCAGAGGCTGTGGCTGTGGTGGTTGAGCGTGGCGAGACCAGAACGACGGTTCGAGTCGAAAGTCCGATTCCGTTGTCTGAATGGCTGCGGCAACATGGTCGAATGCCACTTCCACCTTACATGAAACGGGCACCGACCGACCAGGATCGCGAATGGTACCAGACCCTGTTCGCGCAGCATGAGGGTGCAATTGCGGCGCCGACTGCCGGACTCCATTTCACACCGCAGCTACTGGCACGGCTGCAACAGCGGGGGATCGGTCTTGCGACCGTCACGCTCCATGTCGGCGTTGGAACCTTCAAGCCGGTGACGGTTGATCAGATCGAAGACCATCGGATGGGCGCAGAATGGATCGAGGTCGGAGCAGAGGCGGTGCGTGCCATTGAGCAGGTTCGAGCAACAGGGAAACGAATTGTCGCTGTCGGGACCACCGTCGTACGCGCACTCGAAACAGCAGCTTGCGCGGTCGGCCAGATCCGGCCCTATCGTGGAGAAACAAATATGTTTATGACACCAGGATTTCCGTTCAAGGTAGTCAATGCCCTCCTCACGAATTTTCACTTGCCACGTACCACGTTGTTGATGCTGGTCTCCGCATTGACCGGGACCGAATGTCTTCGACAGGCCTATGCGGAAGCGGTTCGCGAACGGTACCGTTTCTATAGTTATGGCGATGCGATGTTGATTCTCTAGCAGGATACTGAAAAAGTCGTTTTTCTCACCCGCCCAACTCTGGCGCGCCGAGATGCGCCTTTTCCCATGCGGCGTTCTCGCATCGTTCAGATCCTCAACGTACCCAGAGGGGACGTCTCCGGTCTTCACTCGCTGCGGCCTTGCTGGACAGCCTTTTTGAGCACCCTGCGGCTATTTTTATCAGACCATTCTGTCAGATTCCAACGGCGTATTGTGCATAAACTGAGTTTTTCTGCAGCCTGCTGACAGAGCCTGAAAGTCATAAGCCGACAAGTCCGAAAGCTCCGGCTGAAGATCGCCTGAGACGTTAGGACTTGATGGTTTCTGACGAGGGGTGCTAGAGCAATTCTCGGTTGATCTTGATGGGGATGGTTGTTTTGAGCGACTCAGTGTAGGCCATCAGTGCGCGTTGTTGTTTTTGGAAGAGGACGTCCTGCACGGCGCGGTCCTTCCCGGCTGCGGCCTTTGCCGGGTCTGATTCCGTTTGCCGAAGTGTGAGGGCTTGCGCCTCGGCAAGCTCGGCAGGGGTAAGAGCCACGGCGTCGCGGATGATCATCCGGGCTTTATTGCTCAGTACTTCTTTCGCTTCCATCGCTTCGAATGTCGCGGGTGTCAGATGATTCGCTGCGAGGAGCCGTTGGTAGGCCTCTGGATCGAATGTGCTGTTCTTTTGAAAATCTGGAATCTGCATGATAACTTCACGCAGTTCGTCGTCAGCGACTGTGAGGCCCATGTTTTTTGCCGCGATGAGCCAGGTCCGATTGTCGATGAGTTGATCCACCACTAATTGCTTGATCGTTTCGTCTTTGAATTCTCCTGGGACTTTGTCTTTATAGAAGCGATAGGTATTCTCGTAGGCACGTCGGAACTCATCGCGGGACACACTGAGATCTCCGACTGAGGCGACGACGGAGCCGGTCTGTTCACCGAACCCCCACCAGCCCATGGTGATGACGAATGCGAGCGCGATGATCCCCATGATGGACTTGAGGAGCCAGGGATAGCTATGCGACGCTTCACGCATCAATTTGAGCATGACAACCTTTCGGAAAATTTGTAGGGACGAATTCTACTCAGGGATCTGTCCAAAGGCAAGAGACGACCTTTCCCCAAAACTACATCGAGTAGAGCTGGCAGTTCGTGAAGACGAGAAATATCACTCACAAGGCCTGATCTGTCGAAGAATGGTCTTTGTTTGTGCTAGGTAGTCCGATTTGTTATACTTTGCCACTAATTGTAAGGAGATCCCTTGGCGGAGGAGGTCAGAGGGGTTCATTCAATCGGAGCCGGGATTTATCCCAAGGCGCAGGTGCTGAACCGTGGTATCGCCAAGCTGATCGATTTGCTTATCGTCGCAGCAGCTGGTCAAATGTTCATGCCGGTAGGTTTTCTTGGCGGATTGGCGTATATACTGATCGCTGATGGATTTGGGGGTGGGCGCAGTATCGGTAAGCGGTTGATTGGCCTCCAGACGGTGCTTCCAAATCTGGGCGAGGCAGCAGGATTTCGTGAATCCATTATCCGTAATCTGCCATTTGCAGTGGCTCAGGCAGCCTTCGTCGTTCCGTATGTGGGATGGATTGTGTCGGCAGCAATCATTGTGTTCGAAGCGGTATTGATTATCGGGAACGAACAGGGGCGGCGTCTTGGTGACGAAGTGGCTGGTACCCAGGTGTTGGATATTGGTCGTCTGGCGTCGCCTGACTGAGTGCGCTGTCGGAGTTTGAGGGGAAGGGAGAGCAATCGTGGGTTTTGGAAGTGATATTTTCGGATGGTTCTCAAACGATCTGGCCATCGACCTAGGGACAGCGTCAACCCTTGTGTATGTGCATGGCAAAGGGATCGTGCTCAACGAACCCTCGGTTGTGGCGGTTGAGAAAAAGACCGAACGAGTGCTAGCAGTTGGCACGGAAGCAAAGAGAATGTTGGGCCGCACGCCGGGCAACATTATTGCGGTACGGCCTATGAAAGAAGGCGTAATCGCCGATTTCGAAATGGCCGAGCAGATGTTGAAACGGTTCATTCAAAAAGCACACAACCGCAGCGCGTTCGTGCGTCCGCGCATCATCATTGGTGTGCCGTCACGCATTACGCAAGTGGAGCAGCGAGCAGTCAGGGACTCGGCCGAATTGGCCGGCGCCCGAGAAGTGTATCTGATCGAAGAACCGGTGGCCGCAGCGATTGGCGCCGGTCTACCGATTACTGAGCCCTCAGGCAACATGGTGGTCGATATCGGTGGCGGCACGACTGATATCGCCGTCATTTCGCTCGGTGGAATCGTCTACAGCGAGTCTGTCAAGGTCGCAGGTGATCGCATGGACGATGCGATCATGAATTACATCAAGAAGAAATATAATCTCCTCATCGGTGAACATATGGCGGAGCGGATCAAGTTCGAAATCGGATCCGCCTATCCCTTTGAGGAACGCAAGACTATGATGATCAAGGGGCGTGACTTGATTTCAGGCATTCCCCGCACGTTGGTGATAGATGACGCAGAGGTCCGTGAAGCGCTACAGGAACCGATCGGAACAATCGTGAACGCGATTAAAGTGGCACTGGAGAATACCCCGCCTGAGCTGGCGGGCGACATTATCGATCGTGGCGTCGTACTCACGGGCGGGGGCTCTTTGTTGAAGGGCATGGACACGCGCTTTCGGGAGGAGACGAATCTGCCGATCATCACCGTGGACGATCCCCTGACCTCCGTAGTCTTGGGGGTCGGAAAAATCCTCGATGAGTTGGATCTGCTCGCCAAAGTGTCGGTGATGTCCCAGGCTAATACCTACCGATAAGGTTCCATCCCGAATTTCCTTATGTGGATGGCTCATTCTAGTTCTCCCTACGGTGCCAGACGTATTGCGCTTGCCTGCTTTGCCCTCCTGCTGGTGGCTCTTTTTCTGTTTCCCAGTCAAATCCAAGGACTCTTGCAGTATCTAGGTGGGCCGGTCGGATACGTGGTACGTATTCCACTTGAAACCATTGCGTCCATCGATGCCGGCATTGCCGATCGTTGGGAGCGGTACGTGGCGTTGCAAGGGGTGCAGGAAGAGAACCAGCAACTACGGAAAGAAATCGAATGGCTGCGCGGCCAACATAGCCAGTTGCGCGAATCAGCCGCCGCGACAGAACGATTGACGGCCTTGCTGCATTTTAAGGAGCAGGCGCTCCCTACAATGATAGCCGCTCAAGTCGTCGGGCGTGATGCCACGAATCGGTATCGTGCCCTTATTCTCAATAAGGGCGAGAGCGATGGGATTAAGCCGGATATGGGAGTGGTCACACCAGCCGGTGTTGTCGGGCGCGTTGTGAAAACGACAGGGGCGTCTTCGGTGGTGCTCTTGGTGACTGATCCGAACAACGCCATCGCTGGTCTCATCCAGAGGACGAGAGATGAAGGCATTGTGGAAGGGACTCAACAAGGGCTGGCCCAGATGAAGTACATTCCGTTGTTGTCGACGCTCCGAGACGGTGATCGAATCGTGACCTCTGGCCTTATCGGAGACTTCCCCCGCGGGCTCGTGATCGGCACGATCACGAGCATCGATAAACAGGAAGGCGCCCTTTTCCAGTCCGCCGAACTCATGCCGGAAGTCGATGTCGGTCGTGTGGAGGAAGTGTTGGTAATTCAGACGTCGTATGGACAGGCCACGAAGGCTGGGGCGGGAGCGGATCTGATCGAGAAGTCAGCGCCATGAAACTCCTCTTCTATCTCATACTCGTGTTGCTGCTTGTCCCCTTGCAGACGACGCTGCTGCCACATCTGAGCGTATGGAATATCAAACCTGATTTGGGGCTTGTGGCCGCTGCACTCGTCGGGCTTTTTGCCGCTGAACTGGAAGGCCTTCTCGTGGGGCTCGCAATTGGATGGGTCTTGAGTCTGTTCTCAGCCGGCGAGCTTTGGCTGAGTCTTCTCACGAACGGGGGCGTTGGCCTCTTGGCAGGATTCCTGGGGCGGCAAGTGTCGCAGGTGACCGCGATTTCACTGGGTGCAGGGTTGCTGCTGGTATCGTTGGCGAGCGGGCTGCTTGCCGCGATGAGTTTCAAGGGTTTCGATGTGTCTCAGGTGTGGTGGATGGTCCAGTCCATTGTGTTTCCGCAGGCATGTTTTGACGGGGTGATGGGGGCGGGGTTCTATTGGCTCCTCTCCCGACGATTTGATCTTAACCGCCTGAGGACCGAATAGCAGGTCTGTAATGGGCGTTGTGGAATGTTGATTGTGACGCATGGCAACAGCTGGTTTGCACGATTCTGAACTTGGGGAACTCCAACGCCGACTGATCATCCTCCGCGTCGGCTTGTTGCTCGTCGTGGCGTTACTGGGGCTGCAGCTCTGGAACTTGCAGATTCGTGAGGGCCCCTACTACCGCGATCTCTCGGAGAACAATCGGACACGTTCTGTCATCATGGAGCCGGCTCGGGGGCTCATTTACGATCGCAATGGGGTGTTGTTGGCGAATAATGTTCCCAGCTTTACGCTCTATGTTTCGCTCGAAGACGTCAAAGATCGCGACCTGCTCATCGATCAACTCAGTAATCTCCTGGGGCTAGACGCGGTGCTCGTGAGGAAGAAGCTCACGGCTCGCGGCAGTAAACAATTGCCGCGTAAGGTGAAGGATCGCTTAACCCTTCGAGAAGCGACGTTGATCGAGTCTCACCGGCTGGACTTGCCCGGGGTGATGGTGCAAGTCGAATCGCAGCGGAACTATCCTGGCGGAATAACGGCGTCGCATCTGTTGGGTTATGTCGGCGAAGTGTCGCCCGAGCAGTTAGAGAAACCTGAATTTGCCGACCTGCACCAGGGCAGCATTGTCGGGCAATATGGCGTGGAGAAATTTTTTGACCGGCTCGTGCGCGGTCAGGCCGGGCAGAAAAGCATCGAAGTCGATGCGGTAGGTCATGAGAAACGAACCGTAGTTGTGGAGCAGCCCCATGCAGGGGACAACTTATACCTCACGATTGATGCGCGGCTGCAAAAAGTGGCTGAAAACCTATTGGGGGAGGAATCTGGCGCGATCGTCGCACTTGATCCGAGGACAGGCGACGTGCTGGCCATGGCCAGCCGTCCGGGTTTCGATCCGAACATCCTCTCGCGGGAACTCACGCCGAAACAATGGGCCGAGATCGTGCAAGACGAGGGGCGCCCCTTGAACAATCGAGCCTCGCAAGGGCAATACCCGCCTGGGTCGGTCTTCAAAGTGATGATGGCTGCCGCAGCGTTGGAAACCAAGACCGTGACGCCGTCGACATCTATCTACTGCAATGGAGGGTATCAGTTCGGTCGCCGCGTGTATCATGATTGGAAAGCTGGTGGGCATGGCTCGGTGGATCTCCGGCATGCGCTCGTACACTCGTGCGACGTCTATTTCTATACCGTTGGGCAGCGGATGGGGATCGAGACGATGGCCTCCTTTGCCCATCAGTTTGGGTTGGGAGAGGAGACAGGGATTGAGCTGCCGTCTGAAAGGGTTGGGATCGTACCTTCCGAGGCTTGGAAAAAGAAGGCCAAGAATGAGGCCTGGCTGCCGGGCGAAACGATTTCGGCATCGATCGGACAAGGCTACGTGAATGTGACCCCGCTGCAAATGGCGAGCTTGATTGGCACCGTTGCAAACGACGGCGTCATGTTTCGTCCTCGATTGGTCCAGGCTGTGATGGATCGAGCAACCGGAGAACTGCAACAACGGTCTGCGGTTCCCAAGCGCACGTTGAATCTGAGGCCTGGAATCTTACCGGTGATTAAAGAGGCCTTGGCGGGGGTGGTCAAAGAGGGGACAGGCACGCGGGCGCAGTCGGCGCTGGTGACGATCGCCGGAAAAACAGGTACAGCTCAGATGACGGCATTGCGCACCGGTCCGGAAAAAGATATTCCAAAAAAGTTTCGCGATCATGCCTGGTTTGTCGCATTTGCTCCAGTTGATGCGCCCACCATCGCCGTTGCAGTATTGGGAGAGCATATGGGCCACGGGGGTTCTGCCTCGGCGCCTCTCGCCAAAGAGCTGATCGAGACCTATGTAAAATTGAATCTTCCCACTCTTTCAGGCGTGAAGGATGGTGCTGTTGCGAAGGCAGGGGATGCCGGAGGACAGGGAACGAGATGATCGATCGGGTGTTCATGAGCCGAGGCTTCGACAATTTCGATTTCCGTTTTATCGGACTGATCTTTGCCATCCTGGGGATCGGCGTACTGTCGATTTATAGCGTGACGCATGACCAAGGGGTTGTCTACCCGTTTTACGCCAAACAGATCGTGTGGATTCTACTTGGCACGGTAGCGTTTCTCGTTATGTGGCTCTCGGACTATCATCGTATCGCGCGGTTAGCGTATCCTGCCTATGTAATTATCTTAATCTTACTGGCCGTCGTGCTGTTTGAGGGCAAGAGCAGCCGAGGGGCACAACGATGGATTCCGATGGGGCCATTTGCGTTCCAGCCGTCGGAGTTTGCAAAGCTGATCCTCATTTTGACTTTGGCGCACTACTATTCGCAGGCGCCGCGGGTGGGTTGGCTCCAACGAGTGGTGCTCCCGGGGCTGTTGGTGCTGCCGGGGCTGCTCCTGATCTTGAAACAGCCTGATCTCGGGAGCGGGTTGAGCTTCTTGGCAGTCTATGCGGCGATGTTGCTGATGGTGGGCATGCGGTCGAAGGCGATAGGTGTCATCCTCCTGTTTTCGCTGATGTTGTTTCCCTTCGCCTGGGAGATGATGTGGGGGTCATTGCATGATTATCAGCGGCAGCGCATTATGACGTTTGTCGACCCAGTTTACGATCCTGGAGGCAAGGGATATCATGCTCTCCAGTCACGGATTGCCATTGGAGCGGGAGAGTTGACAGGGAAAGGGCTCTATGGAGGGACGCAAAGTCAATTGAAGTTTTTGCCTGAGGGACATACCGACTTTGTCTTTTCGGTATTTGCGGAGGAATGGGGATTTCTCGGGGTGCTGGTTCTCTTGCTGTTGTTTGTCGGGTTGATCTGGCTGTCGTTAGAAATTGTGGCGCGCGCGAAGGATCAGCTCGGAGCGCTGCTGGCGGTCGGCATCCTCTGCATGTTGTCTTTTTGCGTCGTGATTAATATAGGTATGACGGCTGGTATGTTCCCCATCGTGGGAATTCCCCTCCCGCTCATGAGTTACGGCGGAAGTGCAACGATTATGACAATGGCGTCTCTGGGTCTGCTTTTGAACGTCAAACGCCGTCGATTAAGTTTCTTTTAGCGAGTAGGGCCATCGCACGGTCTCGAATGAGTCGGGATCGAGGCAAGAGATTAAAACTAGGGTACGAACCGTCAGATCGACGAGTTGTCGAGTGGAGGCCGAAACCTGGGGATTTCCCGCGTTCATCCTGCACGTCGATGTGATGGTTCTACTGAATGGAAGGAGTGGGTATGGGAGTAGAAATTGCGATTACAGTCGCACGCGAGGAAACTCGTGTCGCGGTATTGGACGGCGGAGTCGTCACTGATCTCTTCGGGGATCGTGCGAAGCACAAGGACTTTGTCGGGAACATTTATAAAGGAAAAGTGGCGAAAGTGTTGCCTGGCATGCAGGCGGCATTTGTGGATATCGGCCTCGCGAAGGCGGCTTTCATGCACGTGTCTGATTTGTCGTTGGATTCCGAGCCAGGAGACACGCTCGTGGATGCGGATGAGGACGACAAGGATGCTGATAAGGATGGGGATATGCTGGGCCCTCGGCGCCAAAGCTCCAAACCGATCGAACAGTTGCTGAGTGAGGGGCAGGAGCTGATGGTGCAGATTTCCAAAGGGCCTATCGGTACGAAAGGCTCGCGGGTCACGACCTATGTGTCGCTTCCTGGCAGGTATCTCGTGTTCATGCCCAATGTGGAACATATCGGTGTGTCCCGCCGCATTGCCCGAGACGAGGAACGGGCTCGACTCAAGGACATTATGAAGCGGGTGCGGCAGCCGGGCTGCGGGTACATTGTCCGCACAGTGAGTGAAGGGGTCAAAGAAGACGAGCTGCGATCCGACGTTGATTTTTTGCACGTGCTCTGGCAGGACATTTTGGCGAAGCGCGAACAGAAGGGGGCGCCGGCATTGCTCCACGCCGATCTGAGCCTGAGCTTTCGGGTTGTGCGTGATCTCTTCGGAAAGAAAGTCGATCGGCTATGGATCGATTCGCGAGAGGAGTACCAGGCGGTTCGGGATTTTGTGCAGCGATTCTCGCCGGAGCAAACGTCACGCATTCATTTGTACGATAAAGATGAAAGTCTCTTCGATCATCTGGGGGTGGAGCAGGAGATGGCACGGGCTCTCAGCCGCAAAGTCTGGCTCAAGTCCGGTGGACATCTCGTAATCGATCATACGGAAGCGATGACCGTCATCGATGTCAACACTGGACGGTTTGTGGGGAAGCGCGATCAGGAGGAGACCATTCTCCGTAACAATCTGGAGGCGGCAAAAGAAGTAGCTTATCAGATGAAGCTGCGTGGAATCGGCGGAATCATCATCGTCGATTTCATCGACATGGAGAGAGAGAAGAATCGTGACAAGGTGTATCACGCGTTGCTTGATGCGATGTCGACCGACAAGGCCCGTACCAGAGTGTCAAGAATCTCTGACCTGGGGCTGATCGAGATCTCTCGCGAACGGGTGAGAGAAGACCTCCTGCGTTCTCTCTCCGAGCCCTGTCACTATTGCGAAGGGCGGGGCTATACAAAATCTCCGACCACAGTGGCCTATGAGATATTCCGCGATGTCCGCCGGATCGGCAGTAGTCCTGAGATGCAGCGAATCGTCATCGGCGCCCACCCCTCGGTCGTCGGGCTCCTGCAAGATGAAGAGCGCCAAGGTCTGGAGGCCGTGGAGCGAGAGTGCGCCGCGAAAATCATTGTTATGCCGGATGAGCAGTTGCATTTGGAACAGTACGACCTCGCGGTCCTCTAAAGATTGTGGTTCTTGTGCGACAAGGCGTATGCAATCGTTCAGCGAGTCTGTAGGTGTGGATTCCTCTGCTGAGGCCGCGGGCCTTCCCTCCGTTCAGTCCATGATAAGCCAGGTATTAGAGTCATGGCTCCGCCTGCGGGCGATCGATGGAGTGGGAGACCTGACGGTGCTTCGGTTAGTGCGCGCCTGGCATTCTCCCGATGCTGTTCTGCAAGCTTCCCGTGATGAGTTGATTCAAAAGGGATGCAGTTCTCAGCTGGCGGATGCGATCCGACGAGGACCTGATCGTTCCGCTTGCCGAAGTATTGAACGGGAACTGAAAGCCATCGAGCGTGAGCGCGTTGAAGTCCGTAGTCTCTTGGATCCTGCGTATCCCGCGCGGCTGAAGATGATTGCAGACCCTCCGCCACTCCTGTACATCACAGGCACATTGACTGAGCAGGATGAACTGGCGGTGGCCATCGTGGGCGCGAGGCGTGCGACGCCAGCCGGACGTGCCATGACTGAAGAGTTGAGCCACGATTTAGCTGGAGCAGGCATGACGGTGGTGAGTGGGCTGGCGCGCGGGGTCGATGCGGCGGCCCATCGAGGCGCGCTCGCCGCGCAGGGGCGCACCATTGCGGTGCTGGGCTGCGGGATCGATCGGACCTATCCGCCGGAACATGAGCGGTTACGCCGGCAGATTGAGGAGCGGGGGGCGATTGTATCCGAGGTGCCGATGGGTGCGCCACCCCACAGCCATCACTTTCCTCGACGAAATCGCATTATCAGTGGGTTGTCGTTGGGCGTGATTGTGACAGAGGCGGCCATCAACAGCGGATCGCTGATTACTGCGAAGTTGGCCGCTGAGCAGGGCCGAGAGGTGTTTGCAGTTCCTGGTTTTGTGAAAGAGGATACTAGCCGCGGGACGAATGCATTGCTCAAAGAGGGTGCGGCCTTGATCGAACGCGCGCAGGATGTCATCGACGCGGTCCTGCCGCAGCTGGAACCGGCGTTGCGCCTGCGCTTGCAGCCTTCTCGGGAGAAGAACCTGCCCGGTGATCATTTAGGCAAAGAGGAACAACGAGTGTATGATGCTCTATCGTATGATCCATTCACAGTGGACGACGTGATCGTTGCCACAGGGTTGTCGGTATCCATTGTGATGGCGTCGCTCTTGTCCCTGGAGCTTCGACAGCGAGTCAGGCAGCTGCCGGGGCAACGCTACCTTCGGGCATAATCGCCGAAGAGTTGCACAGACTTGTATTTTTTGATACGGATGAGTGGGCAATCATTCTAGCGAACCGGAGTCTTAATGGCCAAGGCACTTATTATTGTCGAGTCCCCGACGAAAGCACGCACCATCAGTAAGTATCTGGGGCGTGGCTATACCGTCATGGCCTCGGTTGGGCATATTAAGGATCTTCCCACCAGTAAGCTTGGCGTTGATCTGGAGCACGATTTCGAGCCGCAATATGTGACGATCAAGGGTAAATCGAAGGTTCTGGCGGAGATTAAGAAAAAGGCAGAAGAGGTCGATAAGGTGTTTCTCGCGCCGGACCCTGACCGAGAAGGTGAAGCTATCGCGTGGCATCTTGAGCAGGAATTGCTCGGTAAATCCAAGTCAAAGTCTAAGAAAAAGACAGAGGGCAAGGTGTTCCGGGTGCTCTTCAATGAAATCACGGAATCGGCCATCAAGCGCGCGCTACAGGCGCCTGGGCAAGTCGATATGAAGTTGGTGAATGCGCAGCAGGCCCGCCGAGTGCTTGACCGGATTGTCGGATACCAAGGTAGTCAATTACTATGGACCAAGGTGCGTCGCGGGCTCAGCATGGGTCGGGTTCAGTCCGTGGCGATGCGACTAATTTGCGAACGTGAACAGGAACGAGAAGCCTTTCGCGCTGAGGAATACTGGTCGATTGCAGTGATGTTAGCTGGGGCCAACCCCCCGCCATTCGAAGCCAAACTGCATAGCATTAATGGGCAGGACGCGTCGCTTGCGACCGAAGCCGATGCCCAGCGCATTGTCTTGGGTATTCAAGGGAAAGAGTTTGCCGTCGACTCGATCGAACGAAAAGAAAAGAAACGAAATCCGGTCGCGCCCTTCATCACCAGCCGGCTCCAACAGGAGGCCGCGCGCAAGCTGCACTTCTCATCGAAGAAAACGATGACCCTGGCGCAAAAGCTGTACGAAGGGATCGAAATCGGGACAGAAGGCCCGACCGGACTCATTACCTACATGAGGACCGACTCTCCGCGCATTTCAAACGAGGCAATGACAGAAGCACGCCAGGTGATTCAGGAGCGGTTTGGTGCAGAGTACTTGCCCGTTACGCCGAATGTGTACAAGACGCAGAAAGCGGCTCAAGAAGCGCACGAAGCAATTCGCCCCACATCGGCGGCACGCGACCCTGAGTCGATCAGGCAGTATTTAGAACCGGATGTCCATAAGCTGTACCAGTTGATCTGGAATCGGTTTATTGCGTCACAGATGGTCCCTGCGATTCTCGATGTGACTCGAGTGGAATCGAGCCCCGTCGCGACAAAAGAGAAGTTTCTATTCCGCTCGACCGGCACCGTGGTGAAATTTCCCGGCCATACGATTGTCTACATGGAAGGGATCGACAAGGAACTCTTTGCGCAGAAGCAACAGAAAGAGCAGGAGGTCGAGGACGAGGCTGAGCGTCAGCTTCCGCTGCTGAGCGAGGGAGAGCGGCTGCGGCTTGTATCCCAGGAGGGACAGACGATCGACGGCGTGCTGTCGAAACAACACTTCACGCAGCCTCCGCCTCGGTATAACGAAGCCTTGCTGATCAAGGAATTGGAAGAAAAAGGCATCGGCAGGCCATCCACCTATGCGAGCATCATTTCGACGATTCAGGACCGCAAATATGCGGAAAAGACGGAGGGACGGTTCGCGCCCACCGAAACGGGGCGGACTGTGAACGATTTTCTGATGAAGGGATTTCCGGACCTGATCAACGTCGATTTCACCTCACATATGGAAATGGAACTGGACGAAGTCGAAGAAGGCAACAAGCTGTGGGTGACGGCGGTGCGGGAGTTTTACGGGACTTTCGCGACGGATTTGGAGAAGGCGAAGACGATTCCTGGTCCCAAGGACACCCCGGAGCCGCCGACGGATATTGCTTGCGAGAAATGCGGCCGAATGATGGAGATTAAATGGGGGCGTAACGGCAAGTTTCTCGCCTGCCCTGCGTACAAGGACAAGCCTCCCTGCAAGAATACGCAGAACTTCGAGAAGCTCGAGGATGGTACGATTAAAATTGTCCCGAAGATTGAGTTGACGACGGATGAGAAGTGCGAGAAGTGCAACAGTCCGATGGTGGTCAAGACCGGGCGGTTTGGAAAGTTCATCGCATGTTCTGCTTATCCGGAGTGCAAGACTACCAAGCCGCTCTCGTTGGGTGTGAAGTGTCCTCAGCCAGGCTGTGGTGGCGATCTCGTCCAGAAGCGCACAAGAAAAGGGCGTTCGTTCTTTGCCTGCAGTAAGTATCCAGCGTGCGAATATGCCTTGTGGGATCGCCCGATCAACAAGACCTGCCCAACTTGCAGCGCCCCATTTCTTATCGAGAAAGTCAGCAAGCAAGTCGGCCGCAGTGTCCAATGCCGTAGCGAAGAGTGCGGCTACCGCGAAGCAGGATAAGTCCGACCTGACCCATCCTCCATTCTATCGTGCCTTCCCCTCCATCCTGAAAATGGGACACGGCATTTGCACCTCCGTCGTCGCATGATGATGCCACGAGATTGAGAACCAGTGTCGCTAATGATGAAAATCAAACTCAAGGACACTCGAATGACCGAGTTGACGAAGCACCCAGACGTGTTGATAATGAATCGAGATGAAGCCATCTGGCGGTGAAAGTCTCTTCACCCATAGCGGCTCTAAGGGCCTGTCATAATTCAGAAAGGGGAAAGCCATGAAAGCGAAAGAAGGCGTCGTCAACATCCTCAATAAGATCCTGACTGCGGATCTCACCGCCATCAATCAATACTTTGTTCATGCCAAGATGTGTGAGAACTGGGGCTATGAACGGCTCCATCATAAAGTGCGAGAGCGGAGCATCGCCGAGATGAAAGACGCCGATGAACTCATTGGCCACATTCTCTATCTGGATGGTGTGCCGAACGTGCAGCGTATGAATACTGTGCAGGTAGGGGAGACTGTTCCTGAGCAGTTCAAACTGGATCTAAAAGCGGAACAAGAAATGCTCAGTCTGTTAAACGATGGTGTGGTGCATTGTACGAAGGTGACCGACTTCACCACGCGGCACATGCTTGAAGATATGGCCAAAGACGTGGATCAACATATCGATTGGATCGAAACGCAGATGGAAACGATTAAACAGGTGGGGCTTGAGAACTACCTGGCTGAACAGATCAAAAAGGAGTCCTAAGGCATCTCCACTGTATATTCCATGTTCGTCCAGTCCGCGTTGTATCTTCGGAAAGTAAGGCGGGAAGGCTTCAGAGGGAAGAGGAGCCCCTTGCCCGCGGAGTGGGAGGGCACCACCCCTCTCTCTCCGCTGCAGGTATATCGGGCACCGGCTGAGTGCTTCTGCTGTTGTTGAATTTCTCTATTGGTAGTCCTCGTTCAGCGACTTAAGGAACGCCACAAGTGGCGCGATGTCTGCCGAAATCAAGGCAATTCCTCGCAACGTGTTGGCGCCGTTACGAAGCGTTCCTGCCCTTGCCGCGCTTGATGAGCCGAGATAGAAACCGACGGCATTGTCCAATGCGACGAACTGGCCATTGTGCATATAGGGAGCTGAATGCCCCAAATCGTGAAGACCAGGTGTTTTGAATCTCGCAATGGCTTCATCCAGTAGAACACTGTCGGCAGGACAAGCGGCGGGAAGGTGCTCGTCACACAGAATGGCTCGGATCTTTGCTTGTGGGTTCGGCATGTCTGGATTCAGGAAGATGTTCCAGATTCCCAAATCGGTCAGGGCAGGATCGGCTAGGACAGGGATCGAACGGAAAAATCCCGTTGCAGTGGGGTGGTCTTCCGTAGCAGGCAGATCATTGCTGGTTCTCGTAGCGAGAGTTGGAATCGTGAGGCCCATGAAAGACCCATTGCCATGGATGCCGTCGTATTCATTTTGTGCAATCCCTGTATTGTGCAGCTTGAAGTCCGTGAAATTTGGTGCGGCATGGCAGGCCAGGCAGTTGCCGACCTTGCCGGCGAGTTCTTCTGCTGGTGAAGCGGTTGGCGGAGTAGCCGGTTCTGTAAGAAATATCTTAAGGCCTGCTAATTCCTGAGCCCCGAATGCAAAGGGCTGGGTGCCGTGGAACTGGAACTTTCCAAGCAGGCTGGGGTTATTGGGGTTAGCAGTCACGAACTGAGGACTAGCCAATCCGTTCACGAGCGTCAGGAGGCGGCGGCTATAATCGAGGGGAGTTTCGCCACTGTTCGGCTTTTGCGGGAGACCGTTGCGACTCAAAAACACGTCGAAGGGCGAACGGATGAGATTGCCGGCGTCGTCGGTTTGTGAGAAGCGCAAGCCGTTGACGTAGGCCGCGACCACTTTCACGACCGCGTCGAAGATTTCCTGGTCACTGGCTGATTGGATGTTCACACGAAATTCCGTGGGCAGACGAAGTTCATCCGGAATGTTTGGGTTGGCTCCGGTGAACAGGGCGCTATAGGAAAGTCCATCGAATTGCTGAGCGATAGCTCCCGTGCCATCATCCTCGCGCATGACTCGTGCAATGTGGCTGATGGCTTCCGCCTTTTGCCCCGGCAACCAGCCGAAATTCCGACCGGTGAAGGTTCCGACGATGAGATCCTCCAGCGTCGAAAACTCTCCATCAAAGTGAAATAACGTTCCTCCTGGTCTATCGAGTGAGGAGTTCACCAGCGGAGGAGAGTTGCGCGGCGCCGTGAGTTTTCCATCCGGGCGAGATGGAATTGGACTGCGGGTGGCGAAGTCGGCATAGGTGCGCATACCTCCACCAGGAACTCCCACAAATTCGTCAACGAAGTGACAGGATCGACAATTCATGGACATTCCAGCAAATGGACTAGCGACACCGGGTGGAGTACTGCCGGGGAGTAACACCTTGGCTACGACCGGGTCGCCGGCTGGCAGTGGATCATTTACATTTCCCCCTGGAAGAAGATTTGCCTTAAAGAATTGGGCAAAGCGGGTTTCGACGAACAGCCGTTCGCCGACGTCGGCTTGGGCTCCAGGTGTTCCTGTAGCCGCGACTGAAGGTGGTGCGGAACTGCCGCTGCCCCCTCCGCATCCGACCAGGAGAAGCGAGATGAAGATCCAAGATGATATTCCGACGACATGCGCGAAGACCCTGTGGCGGCGATAAGAGGGAAACATGGTGAAACCTCCCATACTTCTAATGTGAATCAAAACAGTTTCTCGTCGTTGGTTCGATAAGATTTGAGCCCGGAATAGATTCTTGGAACAGCCACAATGCCTCGACTAACTCCGGGTCAAACTGGGTGCCGGCTGCGACTCGGAGAATTCTGAGTGCGATCCTGTTTCGCACGGCTCGGTTTGAGACTTCAGGGATACGGATGGCATCGAAGGCGTCGGCGATCGAGAGGATTCTGGCTCCGAGAGGGATGAATTGTCCTCTGATACCATACGGATAGCCTGATCCATCCCACCGTTCGTGGTGGTGCGCGATTTGGATCGAAGCCTCTTTTAAGAAGGAGAATGGCTCAAGCAGTGTCGCACCAAGCCGGGGATGATTCTGAATGGCGACGTAGTCTTCAGATTCAAGCGGTTCCTTGGCCGGGATGAGGCGGGCTGGGAGCCTCAAGAGCCCGATATCGTGGAGGAAGGCGGCGAGTTTCAGATCGTGCAACTCGCCTGTCGTCGTGCCGACCGCTCGTCCGATCAACAACGAAATCGCAGCAGTGCGGCGGCCATGACCAGCTTGCCAGGGGAGTGCGCGATCGATTTCTTTGCTGACTTGCCGCACAAGGATGCTTTCGACGTCACGGCGCGATGCGAGAGGGAGTCGAAGGCAATCGATCTTCCTGAGCATGCCCTGAATCGTGATGATTCCAGGGTGAATCTGTTCAGAGATATATGGGTACATCGTGGCTTCTCCGAAAAAAAGCAGAACCCAAGACCACATCGCGTGATCTTGGGCTCTGGGTGAAAAACCTCTGGCCGTTAATTGTGTCGAAGTCAGAGCGCGTTAGGTCATTCTTCCTTCCCGTGTTTCCCTGCCAATAGCGGCTGGTTCAAGATCCACATCTCGTAGAGAGGGATGATCATCATGATGAGAAAACCCACCGTCATCAAGGTATCGCCTGTCAGCATGGTGAACACGAATACGGGGGAGACATAGCTAATGAGCCAGGGAGATACCAGGTCCAACGTCACCCCACCAAATGAGATCCAGGTCGTGAGGACTTTTAGCATACTGCTGGCGCTGGTGAGATAGAGCACATGCACGAGAATGATAAACACGACTGGCATCGTGAAGAGGTGGAAGTGGGTGATCTCTGCCAGCTCTCTGAATGACATCGGCTCGCCGAATGTGACATCCGATCCCCGGTAATGATCGGCGATTCCTTGTGGCGAAAGGCTCGTCATGCTGTGCGCCCAGAAAAATGAAAAGGTAAAGCCAGCCAGCATCAAGAAGAGAAAGAAGGTATAAACGAGCCGGATGTGCCGATCTGAGTCGCGGAGACGGAAGCGAGTGTTGAAGTTGCGCATAGCTGAAAATGTGGTCTACCCCTCTTAGTTTCCGAAGAGTGAGCCGAAGATGCCCTTCTCCGATTTCTTTGAATCCACAGTATCGCTACCGAGCCCTGCCGGTTTCAAATAAAACTCATCGACCAACACCAGCCCCCGTTTAATTCCTGCGGTCATTGAGCGGACCGACATGGTGGCGCCGCTGATGTTGATGATGTCTTTGTTGAGGCGGACCGGATCGAGGACCGTTTTCCCCTCGTACTGTACGTTGAAGCGTTTGGTCCGCACCTCGCTGCCGCGAGCTTCCCGAAACACCAACAATTCTACGTTCAAGACATGCCCGGTGTTATCTATTCCGACCATGTACGTCATGGGTTTGTGTTTACCGATTGTGTTCTGGACCAGGGCATACCCATCAATCTGGGTGCCCGTTTCTCCAATGTAGATCTCAAATGAATCTTCCGGGAATTTCCAGCCAATGCGTTCCTCAACCTGCAGTTTCTTTTCCTGGCTTAGCTTCAGAATTTCTTTCCGGATCCGTTCTGATTGGGGGAACATCAATTTGAGGGCGTCTTCTTCTGTCAGAAAGACGTCGGCCCGCATCAGCTCTTGGTCCGTGAGGTAGCGTTTGAGATCTTTGTCCCATACACGTTCAGCCAGGACCATGGCCGGAGACATGATACAGGAAAGTGCCAGTGCGGGCGCAAGTAATCGAAGCCTCATGCGGGAATACACCCCTTGGTTTTCAACTTGGCATTGAGCCGACTGACGACTACATCCGTCGCATCATCCGATGGTTCGATGGGCCACCACCTCAAGGCTTGCTGGGTGACGCCACCGCGTGCATGCCATCGCTGCCTGGTTTCTAAGATGCTTGCAGAGGACACGTCGTTCATTCGCTTGACGGAGACAGTATAGCGTGCCCGTTCTTGGTTCCCAAAGCTATCACGCTCAAATATCCCGTAGGACCGTTCCGAGATTGGAGGGACGTCCAGCCAGTTTGTCTCGATCACTCCCTTATCTTTGTCGTAGGTTGCGATGGATTGTCCCTTCATGGTGTCGAGCGCGGCATCCCAGACAGTGTCATAGGAGCATACGAAATATTGATCGTGACTTCCACTCAGAGTAGCGCATCCAACAGAGTAGAGCGCGAGGACCACCATAGCTATTCGGAGTGTTGTCATGCTGCACACTGCTCTTTCTTGGTCATGGCGATCCCTCTCTGTTGAGAGAGGGATCGCCCATACTCCGCCTAGAAATATGTTGCTATCGACATTACCACGGCACTGTCGTGAATACGCTGTGATGTAACCGCGTTAAACGCCATCGGTTGATATTGGTAGCTGAGCTTAATGGCCGTATCTTCAATCGGTCGATAATTCAGGCCAAAGGAAACCTGTTCCAGATTGCCCCAGCCGCCTGTTCCATTGGAGTCATCCAAGTTGGTGTTGACCCGGTCGTACCGGATCACGGCGGTCATGGTCGAACCTGGACCGAAGCGTTTTGGGGAGAAATTGGTCAAGAACTGGGGCATGAAATGATAGTTGCCTTGGATATAGTAGCCCATCATGCGCTGCGGCGGGATGCCTGCACCGCTGTTGCCGCTGATGTCGGGGGAACCAATAAGCAGGGAACCCGGAGAAAATCCAATCGTATTTCCTTGAACGGCTCGAGAATTTCCTCTCGCATAAGCCCAGGCAGCTTCGCCGATGAGTTCAAAGGGGCCTCGCTGGAGCGTCCAGTCGATCGCTGTGATGTTGAGAGGGGCGTAATTGCTCCCATTATTGTTCGCATTTCCAAAGTAGCTTGATCCGGCGACTTCCACCCCAAGCATTGGGCTGTAGGCCATGCGTCCGACGACCGCTTTGCCACTGTTGACATCGGCGCCATCGTGCCCTGCACAGGTCCTCTGACGCCCTTGACTTGTGCCATCCGCTTCATTGACGAGAGGACTGCCGTTGGCCCCGTAGCCGCAGGGACCGGTTGTGACGTACAACTCGTAGTCCATCTTACTGGTCCGGCCGGGATAAAACGTTCCGTAGATTCCCGCTCCAGTTTCCGACATGGTAGAAGGGATGACCAATTGGCTGACCAGCGGCCGATCACTGAGATCGTTTAGTGGGGAGTCGTGTAGCAAATTGAACTTCCCAAGGGGCATAAGCAAGATTCCGGCACGTAGGTTGACCTTTTCTTGGATTAAGTAGTCGATAAAACCAAACTCAAGTGAGACTTCGATCTCATTCTCAGAGCTTTCTCTGACGCCGTGCTCAATTTCAAGTTCGGTCGCGATCTTGACGTGTTCGGTGACGTCGGCATAAATAAACGGGATAAACCGTTGCTGATCGAAGTTGTTGGTCACACCGGGTCGGCCATCACCGGCTTCGATGCTGGCTTGCCGTTGGGACCGAAACTGCATATCCATGTATCCTCCGACAATAGCCTTCGGTGCGGAGACGAACGGCTTGGCATAGACCAAACGACCTGAGCCGGTTGAACTAAAGGACAACGCAGGCTGTGTCTCCGTACGAAGGTCTTTACTGACTTCCGGCAGCGGTCCAATTCCCGGTTCGGCCTTGGGTATTGCCGTACCCTCTTTCTGCTCAGGAGCGCCATCGCGGCGTTCCTGTTCTTGCAGCCGCTTCGTCACGGCTTCATCCACTAACTTTTTAATGTCCTCTGGGGTCATGTTCTCAGCCCAAACCGAAGTAAACGGCAAAGCTGCAATCACGAGAGCCCCGAGGATTGACCGGATCTTCATCGGTATCCTCCGTGGTGAGTGAGATGGTTGAGGTCTGACTCGGGACTCGATGGTCTCTGGCCTTCTTGAAGAAATGACTAGTCTGTGCAAATGGGATAGTGCGACAACACTTCCAATGCCTCCTTTCGTGAGACGAATCATGAATCAACAGTGCCCCATCCTTCGATTGAAGAGAATGGGATGACAACGATACGTTTACAGCGCTTGCATTTGAGCTCCAACCCTTGATCGCGCACCTTGGCGATCAATTGACCGCACTCGCAGCGGGTCTCGCCGCAGTCGGCGAAGTGGTTCATAGGAGACGTCGTGCTCGTCATTGCGAGATACTCCTCTGCTCAAATGAAATTGAGAACGATTATTAATATCCTATTTTCGCAATTGGAGTCAAGAGGGGGGACTTGATCAGCGGGACGCCAGGTATTGGTCTCGTAGTTGGGTTATAATATCGACATATGCGGTACAGATTATTGAGACAATATCGGTGGTGGTTGTCTATCGGTGCCCTCTGCCTGACTCTCTCAGGCTGTGCCACAGAACTTCCCGTGATGGTGGCGGCGGCTGACATTTCGGGGACCTTGGTGGTGGGACGGGTTGTCACGAACATTACCGGTGAAATGCAACGAATCTATGCTCCGGAACTCCGTTCTTTCGAGGTGATAAATATGGCGAACCAGGAGCGATTTAAGGTCGATGTGCAGTCCGCGGACGAGTACTTTTCGCTTGCCCTTCCTCCTGGGACCTATGAACTGAGTCGCGTGCAGATCAGCGAAGGTCCATTCTTGTCCATGGCGGAGCTCTCAGCGAACTTTGTGCTCAAGCCGAACGTAATGACTTTTCTCGGCACCTGGCATTTCGGAGTGGATTCTCCGAAATATGGACGCCAAGTCGTTGTATCCATGACTCTTGATGAGCAAGACCAGGAGCGAGCCCGACAGTTCGTCAAGGACACATATCCCACTTATAATGCGAGGGTTCCGGTGATGCTGATTCCGGAACCGTCACATGAAGCGGCCCGCCTGTATGAAGTCATGCCTTATCCCCGCATTTTAGGATATTTCCGTCGTCATTGGTGGTAGACGCTGACCGTGTGGCGGACACTCCCTCACATATCAGGTGGTATGTTGTTTATGCTAGGGGCGTTGTCCGTTGGGTGCGCGGGCTTTCCCATGCAGTCCGAGCCTGTCGTGGTGAAACGGGTTCAGATGCAAATGGGCACGCTGGTCACGATCACCGCGGTCGCTCGGAACGAGGCGGTCGCGCACGCTTCGGCGACCGCCGGGTTTGCTGAAATCCGACGATTGGAAGAACTCCTGAGCACTTGGATTCCGACGAGCGAACTTTCTCGTGTGAACGCTTCGGCGGGAATCATGCCGGTCCATGTAAGCCCAGAGACGCTGACGGTCGTACAACGTGCGATTCAAGTTGCGGAGATGACCGATGGTGGATTCAATATCGCCATTGGTCCTGCGGTGGACGCATGGAATGTGATGGAAAGCCAACGAGTACCGACAGAATCTGAACTGGAGACTCTCCGGCCCTTAGTGAATCTGCAGGCGGTTCATGTCGATGTGCGAAACCAGACAATCTATCTTAGGAAAGCAGGGATGCGGATCGACGTGGGTGGAATCGGTAAGGGATACGCAGCAGATCAAGCCGTTGAGGCGTTACGGAGAGCCGGCGCTGTTGCCGGAGTCGTAGCGGTATCAGGGGATATCAAAACATTCGGACGGTTGCCGGGAGGGAAGATGTTTCCCGTCGGCATTCAACACCCACGAAAAGATGGATTGGTGCTGGCCTGGATTGATTTGCAGGACGAAGCCATTTCTACCGCCGGGGATTATGAACGCTTCTTCGAACGGGAAGGGGTTCGATATCATCACATTCTCGATCCGCGCACGCTTCAACCAGCGCGCAGTTGCCAGAGTGTCACAGTGATTGCTCGTGAAGGGGTTTGGGCCGATGGACTCGATACAGGTATCTTTGTAATGGGGCCGGCGCGAGGCATGGAATTGGTCGAACAGTTGCCGGATGTCGAAGCCATCATTGTCGACCAAGATGGTCACATGCTGGTCTCCTCCGGCTTGAGGCAGCGGATTCGCGTACCCTAGCCGGATGCGTTCCGTTCCTCCTTCGAGCTACCGGTCCAATCGATAGCTCATGGGAATCTTGATCGTCATGTGCGGCTGTCCTAATGGACGAGGTAAGTGGAACGGGGCTGCCTGTCGCAGAGTTTCAATCGCAGCTTTGTCGAGGCCGGGATGTCCCGAACTCTGAAAAACTTCCACTTCACCGATGCTCCCATCCTCGTCGATCATGGCCTTCACCACAACTTTCCCCTCGGCTCGATCCACCCGAGCTGAGGCGGGGTAGCGTTTGAGTTCTTCCACACGACGTAAAATCGTCTCAGAGAGCCATCCGTAGTCGCGTTTCTTCGGCGCGTTTGATGGTGTAGAGGAGATGGCTGCCATTTGTGTTGGTGCCGGAGCCGCGTCAGATTGTGCGGTCTGTTCAAGGATTGCAGGCGGCGCGCTCGTTGGTTCCGTCTGGGCAGCAGGCTCCGCAGGGACTGCTGTCGGCGCGTCGGCCGGTTTCACAGTGGATGTAGACTCGGCGACCATCGGTGTCACAGTCTCATGTTTGATCGGCTCAGCCGATTGTGTTGGGGTCGGTGCGGAAGATTCAGTCATCACCGCGGCACTGGTCCGCTCAGAAATCGAAGGCCTCGTCTGTTGCGAAAACGGCTGGGGCGCTGGAAGCATCTGTGCCGACGCAGGTTGCTGCATGGGAGGTGGGGGAGTCGAAGCCGGCGGTGGAATGGACCGAGACGGGACTTGGTTCGGGGATGATGTCGTTGGCTGAACCGATTGTAGAGGCGATACCATGGCAACGTTCCACTTGAAGGCCTCGTCCTGTGGCGCGAGTTGGACTTGTTTCACAAACAGAATTGCTGCGAGCGCCATGGTGCCATGCAAGAGGATGGAGACGAGCCATCCCTGGACGTGAGCTTCCTTATGGTTTACGGAGCGATATGGCCCAGTAGTGATCACAGTCGAATGACCTCTAGACTGACTTGTTGGAATCCCAAACCACGCACTTCATCGACCACGGACACGAATCGTTCGAGGAGGGTGACTTTATCCGCCCGCACGATCACCGACGACTCACGAGGTTCCGCAGCCAGTGCTCCCTGGAGCCCTCCTTCAAGAACGGCGCGGTTGTTGAGAAAGAGTGCGCCATCGGCAGTCAGGGTGATGACAATGGGAGCCTCTTTACGATTGCCGACTTCCTTCGCTTTTGCCAAATTGACCGGAATTTGTCCGCTGCTGATAAAGGTGGCGGTAGTCAGCACGATGACCAACAGGACCAGCATGACGTCCACGAGGGGGATGACGTTGATTTGGTCAATGTCCCGCTGCATGCTGTTCCTTGTGTCGGGCGAGAAGTTCCGCCACCTTCCGCCGGAGTATGTTATTCATGACGACGCAGGGAATTGCAACCATCAGTCCGACCGCCGTAGCCTTCAGCGCAAGGCTGAGCCCGATCATGATGGCATTGACGGCCATGGTGCCGGAGGTCCCCATCGTATGGAAGGTGAGCATGATACCGAGCACGGTGCCCAGCAAACCGATATATGGGGCGTTCGCGGCTACCGTGCCGATGATGACCAGGTGTTTGGTCAAAGCCATCTCCAATCCCAGGCTGCTGGGGTATTGAGCGAGATCGACACGGCGGTAAAAGAGCCACCGCTCCACCGCAATGGCGACCGTCCAGACGCTGAGCGCTAGCAGGAGTCCGATGACTCCATAATCGACCAGGCTTTGTAGCGCGTTCATAGACGATGCCTCATTATCACTCAGTAATTCACGAACTGGTAGGCTAGAGACCGTCGTGAGGGTCTATCAATGCCAGATCGTGAAAAAGCCTGTCAATGCTCTCGTGCGATTGGTCGGATTGGCTGCGATACCTATCCGGTGGATTCCTCTCGCCGAAACAGCACCGTATGGGTAGCCAAGACACGGAGTTCCACCGTCGTGCCTGCCTGATAGACGCTCGTGGAACCTTGACTGCTATGGACAATTTGACCGGATGGGAGACTGACCGCGTACAGATTCTCTGAGCCATGGAACTGGCGAGAGATGACGCGTGCGCGGGCGCCTTCCGTGGGGACGAGGTGAATGTCGTCCGGCCGAATCATGACGACCACGGCGGTGCCGTCTTTGCACTCGATCGTGTTGGGGAACTCTCCCAGTTCGGTGTGGACCATGCCTTGAGACACGGTTCCAGGAATGAAGTCCGCCTGACCGACAAAGTCGGCTACGAAGGGCGTGGCCGGCATGTGGTACATGATTTCCGGCGTATCGAACTGTTCCAAGCGGCCCTGGTTGAGCACGGCAATCCGGTCGGCCATGGCAAAGGCTTCGTCATGATCGTGTGTGACGAGCACGGTCGTTGTTTTCGTCCGGCGTAACAGGTCGTGCAACTCTTGGCGCATGCGTCCGGCCATGTCAGGGTCCAAATTGCTGAACGGCTCGTCGAGCAGCAGCACGACAGGATTTTGAACGAGGGCGCGAGCCAGCGCGACCCGTTGTTGTTGGCCACCCGATAATTCGTGCGGATACCGCCGCTCGAATCCCTCTAGTCCTGTGAGGCGCAGCATCTCCTGGACCTGCTCGGAGCGAACGCTTCGAGCGAGATGGCGGAGGCCGAATGCGATGTTGTCCTGTACACGCAGATGGGGAAACAGCGCATATTCTTGAAAGACCATCCCGACGCGCCGGGTCTCCGTAGGGGTCATCGTGTCCGATGACGACACGAGCTGGCCGGATAAGAAAATCTGGCCGGAGCGAACTGGTTCAAATCCAGCGATCGCCCGAAGAATTGTCGTTTTCCCGCATCCAGAGGGGCCGAGCAGGCAGAGAATTTCACTCTCCCTTGCCGCGAATGAGACTTCCTGGACCGCTGGGCGGCCGGTTTCGTAGGCGCAGGAGACGTGGCGAAGTTCCAAGATCGAGGAGGCGGGTGTAAAGAGGTTGCCTTGGAATGTGCCCTTCCCGGATGGGCGTGGCGCAGTGGAATGGTCGGAGATCACGGAATCACGATCCTTTCTCTACCAGGATGCTGAAAAAGTCCGCCAGCTTCGTTCTCGGCTCACCGAAATCCTCAACGTACCCCAAGAGGGTACGCCTCCGGTTTCGACTCGCCTGCGGCCTTGCTGGACGGTCTTTTTGAGCATCCTTCGCGATGCTTTCCTGTTGCCCCACATGTGTGCCTATCGAAGTTCTCGCTGTCTCAACATAGTTTTTCAGCATCCTGCTATCCTGCGCGCCAATCTTTGGAGACCAACAAGACCAGTGCCGGGAGACTTAGTAAGACAATGAGGAGCGCGGAGGGGGCGGCGAGCTGATAATATTCCTCGCTCGCTTCCATCCAGACACGAATGGCCAGGGTGTCGAATCCCACCGGCCGCAACAAAAGAGTCGCAGGTAATTCCTTCATCGTCTGTAGAAATATCAAAACCCAGGCTACGACAAATCCGTTCCGAATAAGTGGCAGTGTTACCCGTCGCCAGGTGTCACGCATTCCAAGGCCCAGTGTGCGTGCGACTTCTTCCAGATTTGGCGACATATGCTGGAGCGCCGGCTCCAGAGACTGGAGGCCGGCTGGGAGAAAATGAATCACGTAGGCCACGATGAGGATCAGTACTGAGCCGTAGAACACCGGAGCCAGCTTGGTAAAGAGGACGAGGACAGCCAGTGCCGCCACCGGTCCTGGAAGCACATAGCCAGCATAGGCGGCTTGCAGACAGCCCAGATTCAGCACAGTCGGGCGGCGGCTGGCCAGGTAGGCCAGCGGCAAGCCGATCAATACGCCACCTGTGGCGGCACAGGCAGCCAGGATGCCGCTGTTCCAGACGAACCCGAAGAATCGGCTGTCGAGTGTAGCCTGCGCCTCTGGCGACAGGCTCCATTGAATCAATAGCGAGGTTGGGAGTGCGAAGGCTGTACCGATGATCAGCCCGAGATAGCCGGTGACGGCGGCGGTGCCAAGCCAGCCATATTGGCGCCGTTGAGGAGCTCGGTAGCGGCCTGTAGTCTGATAAAACCGGCTCCGTTGTCGGAACCACCGTTCAGTGATCAGGAAAATCAGTGCCAGCGCGACCAGCAGGAGACTCAAGATGCTCGCTGCGGTATTGTCGGATCGTCCGGTCATCTGCTGAAACACGGCATAGGTGAGCGTCTGGTAGCGAAGCAATGACACCGCACCGAAGTCCGACACGACGTACAAGATGACGAGCGCAACCCCGGCGGCGATCGAAGGACGCATCAGCGGCAGCGTCACGCGCCAGAGAGTCGAGAGACGGGAAACGCCGCTGGCCCGTGCCACCTCTTCGAACGACACGTTCATGCTGAGAAGCGCACTCCGACTGAGGAGATAGACGAAGGGAAAGGTATCCAATGCCATCACGAGTGTCGCGCCCCAGTAACTATGGGGAGAAAAGATTCTCGCCTGGGGTCCGGCCAGTAGTTGCCAGAGATGCTCGACAGGGCCGCCGAATCCCAAGAGGTAGGAATAAACATAGGCCAGCACATAGGTCGGCATTGCCAATGGAAGGACCAAGGCGCCCTCCCACAGTCTGCGACCAGGAAACTCTACGCGTGTCACCAGCCAGGCAGTCGAGACGCCGAGGACTAGCGTGATGACCGACACGCTGCCAGCCAGCGAGACGGTGTTGAACAGCAGCTCGGGAATGCGAGTCGCCCACAAACGGCTCCAGACAACTGGATCGGCTGAGAGGGCTTGTGCGGTGACATAGCCGAGCGGGAGGAGAATAATTCCGGCAGTAGCCAAGGCAACGAGTTGCAGTGGCGAAACAAGTTGGTGGCGATTCGTGTTCACGATGGGTCCCTTCGAGTTACCGGAGACCCACTTGTTCGATCAATGTGATAGTTGGCTCGCGCAGTTCAGCCAGCTTGGATAGGGGGACCAGCGCCGCGCGGAAACTCTTTCGGTCTACGAGCGCTGGGTCTGCCTTTACATCCTGGTGGAGAGGATATTCCTTGTCGAGTTCCGCAAATAACTTCTGTCCTGCTTGAGCAACTAAGAATTCCACGAGCAGCTTGGCGCTATCGAGGCGCTTGGTCGACTTGATGATACCGACGCCGGCTACGTTCATGATCGCCCCCATGCCGCCTTCTTGCTGATCCGGCATCACCACCGCGATCGGCGCCCCTGGCTGAGCAGCCAGATGACGGTACACGTAGTAGTGATTCACGATACCCAAGGCAACTTGCCCCTTGGCGACAGCATCCACGATTTGTGAGCTTTTCTGGTAGACCTGGTTGTCCGCATTGGTTTTGAGGCCTTGCAGAAACTGCCTGGTCTTCTCATCGCCATAGGTGGCGCGGATGACCGACACGCCTGCTTGCAGATACTCGCTGCCGGAATTCGGAATTGCAATCTTATCTTTCCATTTCGGATCGGCAAGGTCGAGGAGCGACTTTATTTGGTCAGGTTTTACCATCGTGGTGTTATACACCACGATCCAGAATCGTCCGGAAAGTCCCACCCAGGCATTATCCGATGCTCGAAACTGGGGTGGGATGGCGCGGTCAACTTCCCGCATATTCAATGGATGGAGGAGGCCGGCTGCCCGGGCTAGTTCCAAACTGCCGGCGTCATTGGTGATCAAGAGATCTGCCGATGTGCGATCGCCTTCAGCCTTCAGCCGATTGACCAATTCCGTCGTGCCGGATGACAACAGCTCGATTTGAATGCCGGTATTTGTTGTAAAGGCGTCGAGCACCGGCTTGATGAGACGTTCCGAGCGACCGGAGTAAATCGTGAGGGTATCGGCAGCCTGGGCCGAGGGCACAAAGGTTCCGGCCGCAAAGAGTAGAAGGAGGCTTGAGAGGATCGTTCGACATAATGTGGGCACGGAGCATGTAAGTAACATGTGGAGATCCTCATGGAATTGAAATTGATAAACTGTCTCAAAATGATACTGAAAAAAAGTTGGTTCGTCAATGACGGCAGCGAGAACAGAGGCCGTACAGCTCAAGTCGGTGGGTTTTGATGGTAAATCCGTTCCGGGTGGCTACTTCTTCCTGGAGCCGCTCGATTTCTTCGTTTTCAAATTCCACGATCTTCTCGCATCCGGTGCAGATGAGGTGATCGTGGTGGCCTTTATGGGAGACGTTGTCGTATTTCGTCTGAGAGCCGAAATGCCGGGCTTGCGCAAGGCCGGCATCGCAGAACAGATTGAGTGTCCGATAGATGGTTGCGAGCCCCAGATGAGGATCTGACTTAGCCAGCTGGTGATACATGGCCTCCGCTGTAATGTGTTCTTGCCGGAGGAAGGCGTTCAGAATCAATTCGCGTTGGCGGGTGAGCTTGAGCTGATGCTTACCCAGGTGTTCCTTTAATGCCTGCATTTCTTTTACACGTGTATTTGTCAAGACAGGCCTCCGATGAGGCTCATTAAAGACCAAACTGATCATCCGGTCAAGGGGCTTCAAGCCGCACGTGCCTTAAAGGGAGGAATTGACGGAGATCTCCGCCGCTGTCTATAGTGCAGCCCTCCAAGCGGCAGAACGTTCGCGCAACTACCAGTATGAGACAACCCAATCAGATTACGGTCGACCGGGCTCTCTTGCTCTACGTCCTGCATCTGGCGGAGCCCTACGGGCTGCTCAGCGACGTAAAACTGCAACAATTATGCTTTTTGTGTGAGCTGCAGATGTTCGGCAAAAGCTTCAAAGGTTTTCATTTTGAGTTCTTTCGGTTTGCCTATGGGGCTTTCAGCAAGGATCTCGATAACGACCTCATGTCGCTGCGCCGGAAAGAACAGGTGGAAAACTTCACGCTGTCCGACCAGGCGCAGGAAGAGGTCATTCCGTTGCTGGAAAAGGGCATTGAAGGGGTTGAGACGAACGAGAAGGTCCTAGAGATTCTGAAGGCGGTCGTGACGGTGTATGGGCCTCAAGATAGCGGGGCGATCACCCTGTCGGTCGAGTCAGTCGAATTGAGCACCCCCCAACAACCGGAGTTTAAGATCCCGATCCGCGATATCGTTTTCCATACGACGATCTTGGTGCCGTCTCGCATTGAGGTGCAGGCGGAGTTCATATTGCCTACAGCGGTGCTGGCTAGGCTCAATCAAGCGATGGGATATTAGCCTCCCGCTGGCAGGACGCTGAAAAAGTCGCTCTTCTCACCCGCCCAACCCAGGCGCGCCGAGACGCGCCTATTCCCATGCGGCGCTCTCGCATCGTCAGATCCTCAACGTTGAGGAGGAGTCTCTCGAAGGTCAGAAACATTGGAGGGACTTTTCCGTTCGCCAAGATCCATTATAGGGGCGAACGGCCCACACAGAAGTGCGGTCTGTACCTCCTCGGGCCTTCACTCGCTGCGGCCTTGCTGGACGAACTTTTTGAACATCCTGCGTGGCATGCTCTTCTTGTCCTAGACGTTCGGCTCCATGAAGTCCGATGTGCCCATAGATTTTTTTCTGCAGCCGCTAGAGGTGGTAGAGCTCTCCATACTTCCGTTCTACATAGGAGAGGAACGGTTCAGGATCGAGGCTCCTTCCCGTTACTCGTCGGGAGAGGTGATCCGGTGTGAACATCCGGCCCCAGCGATGAATCTTCTGTCCGAGCCAACGCTGCAGCACCATCAATTGTCCTGCTGCAATTTCATCCTCCAGATGGGGGATCTCCAGTTTGGCCTGTTCATAGAATTGAACGGAGTAGAGGTTTCCCAGCGTGTACGTCGGGAAATAACCGAAGGCGCCAAACGACCAATGGACGTCTTGCAGCACGCCTTCCGCATCGTTGGAGGGAACGATGCCCAGGTATTCCTCCATTTTTTGGTTCCAGATCCCCGGCAAGTCTTCCGGACGTGTCCGGCCTTCAATGAGATCCTGCTCGATTTCGAACCGCAGCATGATGTGGAGATTGTAGGTAAGCTCATCGGCCTCGACCCGGATCAGCGACGGCCTCACGCGATTAATGGCCGCGTAGAATTGTTCCACGTCGAGGGCGCGCAATTGATGATGAAAAGTCTGCTGCAGCATGGGGTAAAAGAAACGCCAGAACGGTCGAGACCGGCCCACGCAGTTCTCCCACATGCGTGATTGGCTTTCATGAATGCCGAGCGAGACCGAATCGCCCAGCGGTGTGCCGAAGTAGCGGGGGTCGAGGCCTTGGTCGTACAGCCCATGGCCGCCTTCATGGATACAACTGAACAGGCAGGATTGGAGGTCGTGTTCGTGCACACGAGTCGTGACGCGCACATCTGTCGGATGGAATGATGTCGTGAAGGGGTGTGCCGACAGGTCGAGGCGCCCCCGTTCAAAATCATATCCCATGGCGATCAAGACCATGCGGCCAAACTCCAGTTGGCGCGCTTGATCGAAGGTGTGAAATAGAATCGTATCGTCGATCTGAACCGAACTCTGCTGAATTTTTTTGAGCAGCGGCACAAGCCGCTCCTTGATTTGTGCAAACAACGGACGCAATGCCGCGATGGTGGAATCCGGTTCGTAGACATCGAGTAAGGCATTGTATGGCGAGTCTCGGTAGCCAAGATACTCGGCCTCTTCTCGCTTGAGTGACAGGACCGTGCGGAGATTCGGAAGAAATTGCGAGAAGGCGTGATTTTCCTTCGCTTCGGCCCAGACCTGCTGCGCCAGTGAACATTCCCGGCTGAGCTTGATGACAAAGTCCGAGGGCAGTTTCTTCGCACGGCTATAGTCACGCCACACTTCGCGGAGTAACGATCGAGCGGGCTCGTCCCAAGTTTCACCTGGGCTGTCACGGATCTCACCGGTCTCTGGATCGACCCAGCTGGCGAGTAACTGTTCAACCTCCGGCGAGACGAGCTTTTGGTGTGCGATGCCCTGGAGCGTTGAAATCTGTTCGGCGCGGGCCTCGCCCCCGCCGGCCGGCATGTAGGTTTCTTGATCCCACGAGAGGAGTGAGGCCGCGCTGTTAATGCGCTGGACTTCCAAGAGTCTGGTCGTCAAGGCTTCCACGGTCTTCAGGGTTTTCACAGTAGAGTGTTTCCTTCAGGAATCGTCATGCTATGATCGCGCCGATTTGCATCTTGTGATGTAGTGTACGCAACGAACTATCCGTTTTCAAACCCATAGTTGCACAGAACGATGAGTAAACTCCTGTCTGTCGACATCGAGGCCTATGCCCAGGCCCACTCCATGCCGGAGTCGGACCTCTGCTGTGCCTTGCGGGAAGAGACTCAGCGGCGCATGGAGTCCCCGCAGATGATCGTCGGGCCGCTCGAAGGAGCCTTTCTGAAGATGATGGCGCAGCTGGTGCAGGCGACCAGCGTGTTGGAAATCGGGATGTTCACCGGCTATAGCGCCCTCTGTTTTGCAGAAGCGTTACCGGCGGATGGAACAGTGATCACTTGCGAAGTCGATGAGGAGTCAGCCGCCCTCGCGCGCCAGTATTTCGCGCAATTGCCGATCGGGAAGAAGATCGAGATCCGCATGGGGCCGGCGCTTGAGACGATGCGGCAGCTCAAGGGACCGTTCGATCTGATCTTCATCGACGCCGACAAAGTCAACTATGTGAACTACTACCGGCGATCGCTTGATTTGCTGTCGCCGCGGGGGGTCATTCTTATCGATAACGTCCTGTGGGACGGGGATGTGCTGAAACAGCCTGCGCCCGACGAGAAAACGGCGGCCATTCAAGAATTGAATCGAGTGGTCGCGTCTGATCCGCGTGTCATAGCAGTGCTGGTCACCATCAGGGACGGTGTCTTGGTCATCAGGCCTAAATCCTGAACGTACATCGCTTGCCTCCACCAACAAGACTGTAGCCATTGATTATGACACCTCAGACAAACCGCCTGGCCTACGGAGCGATTATCGCTGCCGCTGTGCTTTGGGGCGGGTCGATTGTGGCCCAGAAGCTGGCTCTGAGCGGATTCTCCGCTGTTGAAGCTTCGGTCCTGCGGGACATCGGTGGGTTGGCGATTCTCCTGACCATGTGGTGGTGGCAGGAAGGCACCTTGGCCAAACTGACCAAGGCGGATGCGCGTCTGTTGGGACTGCTCGGGCTCGGTGTGTTGGGCAACCATCTGTTCATTATGATGGGGCTCAAATATGTGAGCGGGGCCGTGGGCGGGGTGATCATCGGATCGAGTCCGGTGGTGACTGCGCTGCTCTCGGCCATGTTGATTCGGGATGTTCCGTTGCGCGCCTTGTGGGCGGGCGGTCTCCTGTCTTTCGCGGGGGTGGGGTTGGTCTCAGTGGCGGGCTTCCAGACCGCGGGCGATCAGCCGCTTCTCGGCAGCCTGCTGGTTTTTCTCGGCGTGGTCAGTTGGGCCCTCTACAGTATCGGCAGCCGGCAGCTTATGGAGCGCCACTCGGCCCTCACTGTCAATTGGACGACATTGCTCGTCGCAACGGTTCTCCAAATTCCTTTGTTGTGGATGGATCGCAAGATGCTGGATGGGGGACTCGGGTCCGTGTCGCCGGCGGATTGGATGGCGCTGGGGTATCTGGTCCTGTTCGCCACGGCTATCGCGCAACAGGCGTGGTTATATGGCGTGAAGGGCATTGGGCCTTCTCGCGCCTCCGTCTTTGGCAATTTGACGCCTGTGGCCGCCATCGTCCTATCTGCGGTGATGTTGAACGAATCAGTGGGCACGAGTGAAATCCTCGGCATTGCGTTGATCCTAGCCGGAGTGTGGGTGGTGGATCGGCAAACCTCCCGCCTTTAGCAGACTGCTGAAAAAACCCACCAGCGGCGTTCTCCCCTCGAAAGCATCCTCAACGTAGCCCAGAGGCTACGCCTCCGGTGCTTTCATCGGCTGCGGCCTTGCTGGCGGGATTTTTGAGCAGCCTGCCAGATCGAATTTATCTGCTTCTCTCATCCCCCATTCCTCTCTCGCCCTCATCTCTGTGATTGCAGTATGATACGGCTCATGTTTCAAGTAAGGAGCCACGCATGCTGGAACAACGCATTGAAGAAGTGAACAAAGCGAACCACGCGTTCTATGCCGCATTCGGCAACCTCGACATTGCCGAGATGGATAAGATTTGGGCGCACCAGGAATATGTGACTTGCATTCATCCTGGCTGGACGTTGCGGTCGGATTGGCCTTCGGTCCGCGACTCCTGGGTCCTGATCTTCAATAACACCTTTTCTATGACGTTCGAGTTGACCGACGTGACGGTGCAGGTGGCGGGAGATTTGGCCTGGGTCGTCTGCGTGGAGAACATCACCACCCATCAATCCGACGAACCGCAACAGGCTCAGGTGTTAGCCACAAATCTGTTCGAGCGGATCGGGGATGAGTGGTTGCTGATACATCATCATGGATCGGCGGTGATGGGGTAGGGCCTGGGCGTGTTTCCGTGCTCGCTGAGTGCGCACGCAAGAATGATTGATATAGTGAAATTATGGGCGGTGCTCCCTCAATGCGCGCAATCGAAACACACCCAGGCCCTACCCCGTTGTTTTAGGGTGGGGGAAGGGACCGCTCGACGGGCACAGTTAGTGGTTCATACCCCGTTTTGGTCGAAGAGATATAGAGTAGGAAGTCTTGGTCGACGCGCGTGGAAACCCTGCCCAGGAAGTCTCATTGACACGTGTTCAGAAGCGGAAGATAATCCTCGAAGTTCTGGCATTTAGGAATAGGAAGGCAGCTGGGGTAGGCTGCCACTGAACGACATGGCCCCCCTAGCTCACTTATTAGTTAGGCTTTTTCAAAGGCGAGTGTGGAGCGCTCATGAAGTACGGCAAGACCATTGTCTGCTTCGCAAATTCTCGCAAGACCTCTGGGCGGTGCATCGCTGGAAAGGAGTGGCATGATGGCACTGCAGGAGAATGGGTGCGCCCAGTAAGCACGCGCCCTACACATGAAATCTCAGAGGAAGAAAGGCGATACGAGGATGGACGAGACCCGCAGCTGCTCGACATCGTCTTTGTCCCCTGCGAAAGCCATCAACCCTTGCCGCATCAACGCGAAAACCATGTAATTGACCCCGGATACTACTGGGCTCCGCAGGGAACCCTGGCATGGAAAGACATTTCTGGATGGCTCGACCAACCGGATACGCTCTGGGGCACCGGAGAAGGTAGCTACGCTGGCCTCAACAACCGTGTGGCCATTGGGAGCGAAAACGGCTCATCACTCTACCTCATCTCGGTCGCTCGTCTTCGGCTGCTAGTCGGTCGTAAAGCTCCGGAGTATCCTGATTCCAAGCGGGCTGTGAGGGGCGAGTTCAGCTACCAAGGTTCGATGTATCGCATGGATGTAACCGATCCGACAATAGAGCGAAAATATCTCGGACAGGCCGATGGTCACTATGACATCGCCAAGCCTGTCCTATGCGTCAGTCTTGGGGACTCATATCAAGGCTACTTTTACAAGCTTGTCGCGGGAATCTTGCACGCAGAACGGTAGCAGTGAATCAGATGATTTTTACTATTGGCCATTCAAATCACCCAATAGAAGCCTTCATCGCGCTTCTTCATCGACATGGCATCACTGCCGTTGGCGACGTGCGGTCGCATCCTTACAGCCGCTATGTCCCGCAATACTCTCGCGAACCGCTACAGGCTGCTTTGACGCAGGCGGGTATTGCATACGTTTTTCTCGGTAAAGAGCTAGGTGCCAGGAGTGAAGACCCGGCCTGTTATAGACAAGGCAAGGTTCAATACGACTGTTTGGCTAGGCAGCCCCAATTCGCTGAGGGAGTAAGGCACGTCATTGAGGGAATGCAGCGGTATTGCATCGCTCTAATGTGTGCAGAAAAGGACCCGCTGGAATGCCATAGAACTTTGCTAGTCGCACGCAAACTTCATGAGACAGGTCTTGAAGTAACCCATATTCATGCTGATGGCTCACTTGAAGATCACAGAACGCTGGAATCTCGTCTTCTTGGCGTGTGCAAGCTGCCGGAAGGAGACATGTTTAAACAGCGGGACGAATTCGTTTCGGAAGCGTATGCGATCCAAGGCGAGCGAGTCGCGTATCAGGACGAAAATATGAAGCAGCTTGAGAGAGCATCCGCTTCATGAAGGTTTTTACCATTGGTTTCACAAAGAAAAATGCAGAGCAGTTCTTTGCCCGCCTAAAACAGCCCGGCCTTCAGCGTGTGGTGGACACGAGGCTAAACAATATTTCCCAGTTGGCAGGGTTCACGAAGAAGGATGACCTTAGGTTCTTCCTGCGCGAAGTTGGCCACATTGACTACGTCCATCTGCCAGCATTAGCGCCAACTCAAGCAATGCTGGACGCATATAAGAAGAACGGTGGCGACTGGGAAACCTACGAGAAGCAGTTTTTTGCATTGATGGCGGAGCGCCGAATAGAAACATCCATCGATAAGGATCTCGTCGCCGGTGCGTGCTTACTTTGCAGCGAGCCGACTCCCCACCATTGTCACCGTCGGCTTGTTGCGGAGTATTTGCGGGGGAAATGGGGAGATGTCGATATTCAGCATCTTTGAGGGAAAGTTTAAAAGGAGGCATGACCCCGCCTTCGCGTCTTGTAGTCGGCAGCACGGAGGTCACTGTGTCAACCGATGTCGCTGAGATTGAAGCAAGGATTCGGTCTCTGAGCTTCGAAGATAAGACCGAGTTGCTGCGGGCTCTGATAGTTCAACTCGATGGTCCTGCTGACGTTGACGTCGAGAGTGCATGGCGACTTGAAGCGCAAAGACGCCATCGCGAAGTCCGCGAGGGAAAAGTGAAGCCGGTGTCCGGCAAAGGTGTCTTTGAGAATGTCCGTGCCCGCCTGAATCAATGACCCCCTGTTTGCTCCCTTCGCCACCTATTTGCTCGAAGACCGGCATGATATTCGGACGATTCAGGAGCTGCTTGAGCATCAGTACGTCAGTAGACGATGATCTATACACATGTCTTCAATCGAGGCGGACATGGAGTGGGCAGCCTCGCAGACCGCCTCTGACTGTGACTCGTTGGCCAGATATGCTTGGGGTTGATGCTGGATAGACTATAGGATTAGTAGTCTGTCAGGCCAGTGGAACAGGGCGCTGCATTGAAGAAGGATTGGATTTTCAAGTAGACTTGTCTTCCATCAGAGTTTTCATGCCGACGTGCTCTGCTGCACGTCGGCATGAAGCAGACTTACTGGTAGCCATCGGCAAAGCCACATTGCGGTACCCCTCTGAAATAGAAACCGAGGCGTAGGGACAACATGTACTCAAAGACTGAACGGGGTATGTGGGCCATTCCGCCCAAAGACCGAAAGGGTTCATCAACTGCATCTGAGATTAATGAAAAATACGAACGCGGCGAACAGCGAATCGTTACTGAAATGAATCGGGAAAAGCTTCCAAACTTCGTGGAAGCCTTGGGCCGCGCCGAGTACATGGAGGTCCGCCCCTTCTATCAACGTCGCTCACGTTGGGACGAAGAACGACAGTCAAAGTTGATCGAGTCCTTCATCATAAACATCCCAGTTCCTCCCATATTCTTGTATGAGCGCGCCTTCAATTCATACGAAGTAATGGATGGGCAACAGCGGATAACCGCGATTGCGGATTTCTACAAGAATCGATTCGCTCTGAAAGGGCTCGATCTCTGGCCAGAGCTTAACGGCCTGACATATTTAGAACTTCCGAATAAAATCCGAGCCGGACTTGATCGCCGCTCAATCTCTTCAATCGTTCTCCTGAAGGAGTCCGCTCCCGACGAGGAGGATGCCGTTTTCTTACGCCAACTTGTGTTTGAACGATTAAACACGGGTGGCGTCAAGCTTGAGCGCCAAGAAATCAGAAACTCATTAAGTCATGGTCCGTTCAACAAAATGCTCTACGAGCTGGCGCGAGGCGACCTTTTTCGTGACATATGGGGTCTGCCGCATTTTGATCCGGAAGAACTGACCAATCACAAGCGGCCGATATTTAAGGCGGCATTCTTTAAGACTATGGAGGATATCGAAGTTGTCCTCCGATTCTTTGCGCTCCGACATATGGATCACTACAAGTACGGAATCCAAGGATTCCTTGATTTGTACATGATTCGCAGTAAGGCCTTTAACGACGAAGACATCGCATTTTTCACCACCCTCTTTGAATCAACTCTTGCCTGTGCGCATTCCATCTTTGGAAAACACGTCTTCAAAGTCCACGAGAACGGCGAATGGTCTGGGAAGGCATCAAAGGGCATGTATGACGCCATCATGGTGCCGTTGTCGGAGTTCGTCCCAGATTTTCCGAGATTGATCGAGCGCCGCGACACCATCGTGGCAAAGACGATAGAGCTTATTGTGCGCGAAGGGGTCTCTGCAATAACTGGACGCGCCAGCACCAAGAAGGATCTCGAGAACCGCATCGGCTTATTCCGAACGCTGTTCCGTACGGCCCTTGAGGCGTGAGCCATGTTTGGAGGCCTGGAGGCGAATGCTATAGATCAGATTCATGTGGTCGAGACTCTCATTACAACGCATGATGACTTCATTCGCGCCCAGCCAACTGAGCGTCGAAGTGCCATTAAAGTTTATGCGGTAACCTCCTGTGTGACTCGGCTTTATGCTATTTACGAGCGCTTTGTCGAGTCCATTATTTCTGACTTCCTGGATTCGATTCCTGAGCTCATTCCTTATTCTGATCTTTCTGATAGCCTAAAGAAGGAATATAGAGTTGGGGTCTCTCATGTCCTCAGCAAGCTCGACGAAGAACGTTATAGCCATCTGGCTCACGAGAATGTCATTCTTTGGTATCACGAGGCGTTGACGAGTATTGACAAATATAGATTCATTACTGAAGCGCTCACGCGCCACGATCACAATCTCCGACTAAGCGTTGTTGAAAAGCTCGTTTCACGCGTGAACCTCAAGGAGCTGCGCGGTTGGCTCAACTGCAGTGAAGAGATAATTGCTCTATACCAAGAGCAGGCCGCAATTGTTGAACAGCTTGATGCCGAGCTCCGGGCCTTTGTTCAGCTTCGCAATGAAGCCGCACACGGCGTGCTGGAAACACTTGAAGGTAAAGATAATCTTGCGAGGTACTGCGCGCTCATACAGGCAATTGTTAGGGCGCTTGCAGCATACTTTTCCAAGAATCTGCTGATGCAACGCATAAAGGCTGGTAAGACAAAGCGAATTGGACTGGTGACGAAAACGTTCGCCAGCGCAGGTGCTTTCATTGCCCAGCTGGATAACGGTACCGAAGTACAACTTGGGATGCATGTTCATTTGCTCGGCTCGAATTATTGTATGTCGCAGCCAATAGTATCTTTGCAGGTCATGGGTGTTAGCGTCGACCGAGTGGTAGCTAATCAGCCTGCCTATGAAGTAGGCGTCAAGTGCGCTGTGAACCCGCGACGACGGGCAGAGATATATGTCGATGCCTAACCCATAGTTCTAGTCGACGGCCTCCGTGCGTCACTGAACCCAGTCGTTAGGCATTGCCAGTCCTTCAGTTGTGACATGATTCGGCTGTGAAGCAGACCCGGGCAGGAATACGGTGGCAGGAACCGTTTTCTTGTGTGATGGCGTGGAACGTTAGGTATTGGTGCTGCGGTGGTGGGGGTTTCTTCTACTCGGATGGTGTTGGCCCACTCGGCGACGAAGCAGTCGGGCTTGCGTCAGCGATAGACTTCTCTGTGGTGCCCTATCTTGATGATCTCAATAGTTGCTCGTCATTGTTTATCGGTATAGACGACGCGATAATCGCCTTGTCGGATGCGATATGAGTCCTGCCCTGTCAGTTTCTCGCTACTGGAGGCCGTGGGGCTGCCGCAAGTTCGTTGATCCGTTCGGTAATTCGTTGAAGATCTGCTTTGGGGATTTTCCGCAGCTCACGTTCTGCGGATTTCTTAAGGAGGAGTCTATATGCGCCTGTCACGCTTCAAGTCCTCGATCACCTTCTCAAACGGACGTGAGGGCTCTTTGCGTCGTGCGGCGACAGCGGCTCGATCTATCTCATCTTCCCGCATTGCTTCCAGCACCGCGGCATTGATGAGGTCTGAGACGGTTCGATCTGTCGAAGCTGCTTTGGCTTTCAGAGCTCGGTACACTTTTCGCTTCAGATAGACCGTCGTTCTTGTATCTGTTGCCATAGTCGGCTCCATCTTCAGAAGAGGGGCACTGGTTTTTGTGTCGGCATTGTAGCATGGTGGAGGAGTGCCGACCAGTTTGCTTTGGCTTGTGGGGTGGCCCTATAAGCGCAGGAAGTGTCTGTGTGACGGCGTGGGACATTAGGATTTCGGTGCTGCGGTGGTTGAGGCTTCTTCTACGCGGATGGTGCTGGCCCAGTCTGAATGCCAGCGGGCAGTGCACGTATTATGCAGAATAATGTTTTTCGAGGCGGCCGCGTTGAAAACGTAGGATGTGTCTGATCAATAATTCCTGATTCTGTGTGGTCATCCTGACGAAGCGGGCGCGTAGGCGGTAGGTATCGACGTGATGCGGGATGGGCTCTAGCCGCAAAACTTCGGCGTAGGCTTTGAAGATGACCTGATCGGGCAGGATCAGAGTGAGCGACAGGATCTCGTCGGGTTTGTAGACAACGTTCACGGTAACGCCAATACCCCCGCCGCTAATGTTGACGGACTTCTCTATGAGAACACCCTCTGTTGTGTCCGTCTCGGCCTGAATGCTGATGGGCAGGACGGCGTTGACGCGAAAATACGCGCGACGGTCTTTTGCGGACGGCTGTGAAGTCGGTGCATCAGATGCCATGTTACGAAGAATTATATCAAAATCGAGGAGGGGAAAAGGGAGGGAAAAATGAGGCAGGCTACTTTTCTGGGCAGGAATACGGTGGCAGGAACCGTATTCTTGTCAGAGAACGAAATAAACTAAATCGACTGCCTCTGAATCGTCCTCCCTTTCCCTGCCGGACATCACGATAGCCCAAGCCAATCTTGAGAAGTACAATGCCCAGGATTCTCTATTGTTGCTTCTTCACCCCTGGACACCTGACTACATGAGTGACAATATAGGAAGCGGTAGCGATCACGCCACGCGCTGAGAAATGTTGGATTGCTAGACCGGGCTCTTCTTCTCATTTCTGTTCTCCACTTTGACAATCCTCATTCTTCCATTGCTGTAGCACCCGCTGAGCGTCAAACGTTAGATCGTAGATACTGCAAAGGGTGGCCCTTGATACGGTGCTATATTTCTCGATTCGATAGTGCCATATTGACTCGCCGGTGCTCAGTGTCCGCTCCTCCAGAGGCGGTCCAAGCTTTTTCCTGATCTCATCTTGCGTAGCTCTTCCCGTGTCCTCATCGAGATGCTGAATACTCCAAGAGCGACAGCTGATTACTAAGACACTGAGACAGACTAACACCCACAATCGCGCCATAATTATTCTCATCCGATATTGGCGCACACTCTAACTTTGAACCGTCGTGAGGGAACGCTTCAAGCTGAGGGTTGGCCTGGTCAATCGTTGTGTCAGAGTGGGGAGAAGGAACCGGTCCGCCACGCGCCGTACAATGTAGGATGCGAGTCCTGACTACCACCCCGATGTCTTCCCCGAGTCACTGATATTCCTTAGGCCAGTATTCCCGACGAAATTCCTTCAACACCCCATCAGGCGTAAAGATGAGAATCTTATTCCAGCCCTCCCTGCCGCCATACGCCCGGAATTCCCACGTCCAGATCGATCCGCCGTCCGCCGCTTTGACTCGCTTCGCCGGGTTTCCCCATTCACTGACATAGTAGTCTTTGGTCTTCACACCGATCTCCTGCTGCATCTGCTCGTCAATCTTTTCCCAGCGCTGTTCCACAGACAAAAAGCATCCGGCCAGAAGTAGCATCATTACCACGATGATGGAGGACATCCACCCCAATCTATTCATTATTTCTCTCCTTTCTCCAACACTCCATTAGATCGTGTGGCCTTATATATGGAGCTCGCCAGGATATGGGGTAGGCTACTTTGGAGAAAGAAACGTGTCAACTGAGGAACGTCCGCACCGTCGATCATGATCGGCAAGCGCCCCGTCCGCACTTCCCATGACCGGCATAGTTCTTCGGGGGCCTCGCGGGACTACGTGTATCAGGTATGCCGAGAGACCTTCGGGGGTAGGAATACGGTGGCAGGAACCATTTTCTTGTGCGAGGGCGTGGAACGTTAGGTGTTTGGTGCTGAGGCGGTGGGGGCTTCTTCTACTCGGATGGTGTTGGCCCACTCGGCGACGTAGGGGTCTCGTTCTTCCATCGTCATCCCGGCATACTTCATGAACATCTGCGGGCCTTTGCGGCGGCGCCAGGTAAGATAGCTGAGGAAGTGTTCCCGGCAGATGCTATGCGTGCCAGCTGGAGCATAGACTCTTGCTTGGCAGCCTTTGATCATGCAGGTCAGATCGTGCATCGCGTACTCCGTTTAGATTGGCAGTATGCCGGACGGATGGGCTGATTATCAATCGGGCTAGCCTGCATTATTCATGACGGTTTGTCGCGAAATCCCTGAGCCGCGTCGCGAGACCCGCGCGCGGAGCCCTGAGGCCCCGATGCGTACTCGTGAGTCCGATGAGGGTCCGAGGGGCGAGCCCGTCGGCCAAAGGTTTGTCGTAGCAGCGGATCGGCGATTGAGCAGAAGCGCTCATGAATAATGCAGGCGAACCTTGACGTGCCGCTCCTGTTCCGGTAAGTCCAACGGCATGATGGGTCCGCTTTCTATCCCTCTCCTACTCTTGGCCACACTCGTTTCCCTTTCGAGCTGTGCGGCAAAATATCGAGAGGGGCTTCCCCCTGGGAGCCCCTTTGCCGACACGGCTGCTGTTTCGACAAATCTGCTGCCTCAGGGGATTGCGGTAGGGGACGTGACGAGCCAGTCTGCGCTGCTCTGGTTGCGGACCGATGGACCGATGATGGTTCAATTGGAGTGGGCGCCGGTGGCAGCCTGGGATATCGCGTCGAAGATGGGGACAGCCGTGGCTCCCGTGGCGCGGTCGCCGTTGTTCATGACCGGCTCGGAATCGGACTTTACCTTGGCAGTTCCCCTTGAGGGGTTAACGCCGGCTACACGATACCGATTGTATGTCTCTGTCGGCACGAAGGGGCGTGAAGGCACATCGACTGAAGCACTAGTGGCGGCACGAGGAGAATTTATGACGCTCCCGGATGCGAAAAGTCATGTGCCCGTGACCTTTGCCTGGAGTGGCGACCTGGGCGGCCAGGGGCGCTGTAGGCGTGGCGCTGCTGGATACCCCATCTTCGATGTGATGCGCGCCCAGCAGCTCGATTTCTTCTTGTTTCTCGGCGATACGATATACAGCGACAGCCTGTGTCCGTCTCCTCCGAACGAGCCCGGAGCCGACTTTCTAGCGACGACCCTGGCTGAGTACCGTGCACGCCATCGCTATCAACGGGGTGCGGAGGCGTTGCGCCGGTTTTTGGAGACCACCCCAGTCTATGCGATTTGGGACGACCATGAAGTGCGGAACGATTTTTCGGGGCCCTTCGACAGCCGGATGCCAGTTGGGCGTCAGTCGTTACGCGAGTATTGGCCAATTCGTGCGGCGGCTGACGATCCCCATCGGCTCTATCGAACGGTGCGTGCCGGGGCGGATCTCGAAGTGTTTATCCTCGATACGCGGCAGTATCGAAGCCGCAATGTCGATCAGGACGGCCCGGCGAAAACAATGTTGGGAGAGAAGCAGCTTCAATGGTTGCTGAGCGGGCTTGCCGAGTCAACCGCGACGTGGAAAGTGATTGTGACGAGTGTGCCGCTGTCCATTTCGAAGGGAGGAAGCGCAAGCGTTCCCGGGAACGACGGGTGGGCTGGAGGGCCTGGCTATCCGGGGTTTGAATGGGAGCGACAGGTCCTTGTGGACCATATTCTCGGTCGGAGGATGAAGAACGTGGTGTTCCTGGCCGGCGACGTTCACCATGTGCAGGCAAACGCGTACGATCCGAATGGTGACGGGATTTCTGACTTCCATGAGTTTGTGGCTGGTCCATTGTCCGCCGCATCCGACCGATTGACGCCGGCTAATGTGGAGTTGCACCCGACCACATTGATCAATGAAGGCGGGTACATGAATTTTGGTCTAGTTCGAGTCACGAAATCCTCGTTCGATGTGACGGTCCTCGATGAGGCCGGCGCCACGCGGTTTTCTCATCATCTGGCCGCCAGGTAGCTGTCACAGTCCGCAGAAAAGCTCCTCTTGAATTCGGGACGGGTGGCCAGTTACGGTACACATTCGCTTGCACTGTGTTTGAGATCGGGGCGAGGTGCATGATGCTGTTGCAGCTGATTTCCGTGCTGGGCGCTCTGATGGTACTGTCGGCGTATGGTCTGCTTCAGGGTGGGATCTGGCGTGAGTTGAACGCGGGATACCTCGCGTTCAACATCGTTGGGTCGTTGTTGTTGGGAATCGTCGCAATTGTGGATCAGCGGGTGGGATTCATTTTCCTTGAGTTTGCGTGGGCCGCTCTTGGACTGGTCGGCGTGGCCAGGGCCGTGAAGGCCCGGCGTATGGCAAGTTAACTGTGCTCGGATGAAAGGACTACACAGATGGCAGGGTTGATGTCAGCGGATGAGATTTTTGAAATGGCTCAGAACGCCGCAGCTGCGGCGACTGGGCTTGATGAAAAGGCCATGCAGATCGATTACCCGATGCTGAAGGAAAAGTTCCGGGCAGCCTTGGGGAGTCGCAAGGTCGCGCTTTGCCACATCAACAAATTTTTGCCGGAGGGCTACGAAGATCAGGGGCGCTTTAATCTGGTGTTGCTCACTGCCGGCAACGTCGTGTTTGATATGGTTATCGGCGATTCGTATTTTCGCTACGACGTTGTGTCGGTCAGTCAGCTGGACAAAGTTCAGCTGACTGATGCGATGTGGGACAACAAGGAGAAACGCCGTGAAGAACCGTTCCTGAGCCTTCGGCTGATGCATGCCGAAGAGGCCCACCTCTTGCTGGCGCTCGAAGACGACGAGCGGAAGAGTTTGCTCGCTTTCGCTAGCGCCGTGTCGTCAGTCAGAAATCCGGAGAAATAGCGATCGCGGACCTCAAAAAGGCTGTTCACGAGCCGCAGCACGCGAAGAGGCGAGACGTACGCTTCGGTACGTTGAGCCTCTGAGTGATGCGAGAACGACGCGGGCGGACTTTTTGAGCGTCCTGCTAGGCGCGGCGGTAGAAGGGGAGCGCGTGGACCGTTGCCTCGTGGCGCACACCATCGACTTCAACGGTGAGGTTGGTGCCGAGGGCTGAAAAGTCTCGGAGTGGGAATGCCAGGGCGATAGGGGTCTTGAGCTGTGGCGAGTGCGTCGCACTGCTGACCCAGCCGACTTCCCGGTCTCCGCTGAATAGCTTGGCGCCTCTCGGCGGGATGATCGAGCCATTCATGACGAGCCCGACTAAATGCCGCCGTACGTTGCCGTAGGTATCCATCCTCGCCACGACTTCTTGCCCGGGATAGCAGCCCTTATTCAAGCTGAACGCTTTCCCTTCCAGATTCGCTTCCGGTGGGACGATCTCTTCATTAAGGTCCGGCCCGGCCTTTGGAAGCCCTGCTTCAATGCGGAGGGCCTCACGAGCGTGGCTGCCGACCGCCTTGATGCCGTATGTTGCGCCGGCCTCCATGAGCCGTTCCCAGGCCGTGTGGAGGGCATCGGCAGGCAGTAATATCTCTAGGTCATCCTCTCCGGTTTCTTCTGTACGCAGGACGAACGAGGCATGGCCGCCGATCTGGGCTGCGATGGCGTTCACTGGATCAAGGTCGCTCATCTCGACGCCGAAGGCGGCGCTGACGGTCGCGCAGGCCCTGGGCCCGCTGACAAGCAAGAGTCCCCAGGATTCTGCACAGTTCTCCATCTTTGCTTTGATGCCGTAGAGCAGAAACTTTCTAAGGGCTTGGAAGGTGGCGTCGCCGACTTCACCGACATCTTCCACCCACAGGCTTTCAGACAGGGTATAAACTCGAAAATAGCCGAGCATCTTCCCCTTGTGGGTGAGAAAGCTTGAATAGCGGCCCTCGCCTGGCTGGAGCGGGAGAATATCGTTGCTAATGAGGCCCTGCAGCCATTTCACGCGATCGTCGCCAATGACGCGGATCTTGCCACGGTGCGAGAGGTCGGAAAGTCCGACTGCCTGGCGCACCGCCTGATATTCCGCGACCCACTTGCCATAGTGAGCGGGCATCTCCCATCCGGCGACCTCTTCAAAGGTTGCATCAAGTTTCGTGTGGAGATGGTGGATGGGTGAGTGCTTCATCCTAAATCCGTGAGGCGTGAAACGTGAGGCGTAGGGGGAGCCGCGAGAGTTTCCTCCACTAGGTCTTTGAGCCGTGAGGAGAACTCATTGCGCGAGACAATCTTAGCCACACCCAGGGCTCTGGCCCGATTAAACGTATCGACTTCTTCATGATTGGCAAAGGCGAGGATGGGAATGGTCTTCATGCCTGCGTCAGCTTTGAGTATTTCCAGGGCTTGAAAGGCGTCTAGTCGCTCGTCGTTCATATTTAAAATGAATGCAGACGGGGCTATTGCCGAGGCCTTTTCGGCGATGTCCTGTTGTGTGCGAGCCCGCTCAATCCGGTAGCCCTTAGACATCAGGGCGTCGCGGACTTTGGTGTAGAAAAAGATGTCGGTGACGGCGACGAGAATGGTTTTCTGGTCTGTCTGGTCTATCTGGTCTGTCTGGTTTGTTTTGTTTGTTTGGAGAGTATTCGTCGTCATATAAGTGGCCACTACAGTTTCGCTATCAGCGTCACGAGTCGAGACATTTTTGCCAGACCAGATAGACCAGAATAAACCAAATGAACCAAATAAACGCGGCGCTCAGTTCAACGAGCTGATCAATCGTCCCAGCGCTTTTTTTGCCAAGGCGTAGCTGGGATTGAGGGCCAGAGCTTTCTTGTAGGAATCAATGGCCTCGGTCCATTGGCCCTTGCGTTCGTAGACCCGACCCAGATTGAGATGAGGGAAGGCCGGGCTCTCATAGCGTCTTGCCAGCAGGGCTTTTTGAAACCAGACAATTGCTTCGTCGAGTTCGTTTTTTTCGATCAGGTAGGCCCCGATGTCGTTATAGGGGTTGCCGAAATCTGGGTCCTGTGCAATCGCCTTGTGACATTCCTCGATCGCATCGTCGAGTCGTCCCATGAAGCTGTAGGTCCACCCGAGGAAGGTATAGGCCTCGGCAGTCGGATGAGTCTCAATCGATTTCTTGTAGAGCGTCACGGCCTCTTCCAGTTCGCCCTTCATCTGGCGTTCATAGGCCTGTTGGAAGAGTTGCCAGGCTTCGCGCTTATCTTCTTCGTGGCCTTCGCCTTGTACTAAAAAATCTTGTACATCCATAGTGCGGCTTCGATGAAAAATGTCCCCAGCTTCGTTCTCAGTCGTGCAATTCCTCAACGTACCAATTGAAACTCTAGGAGGCCGGAGGTACTGGAGGGGATTTTCCGTTCGCCAGGATTCATTATACAGGCGAACGGCCCCACGAAGTGCGGGCGGTACCTCCTCCGGGTTCGCACTCCCTGCGGCCTTGCTGGATGACCTTTTTGATCGGCCTCAGGTACCGCTGGGACAGGTTATTCGTTCTTCAACTTTTTCTTAATCAACTCCGCACCGTAGCGCCCCGAGAGCAACATTGAGCCGAATGCCGGTCCCATGCGCGGGGTACCGTAGACTGCCGCTACTGCTAGCCCAATGACGAAACAGTTGGGATAGACCTCCCCGGTCCGGTCCATCACCTCTTCTTCGGACCGAGAAACCCACATGGCACCGTTGCCGGGCACGGCTTTGTAGAGATTGCGTTTGTGCAAGAGTTCCACGACGACGGCATCGTGGCCCGTCGCGTCCACCACGATTTTGCTTTCGAGTGCGATGGGATCCACGTGGATCATGTCATGGCCGGCCATTTCAGCCGTCGTGTTGTTGACCACCACGCCTTCGAGCACACCGTCTCGACGGAGCACTAAGTCGAGGACTCTCGTGAGGTTCATGATCTTGGCGCCGCCTCTGTATGCAGCAGCAATCAGCGCACCGGTGGCGTGCGGAGGATCGACCATGTACATGCCCTCGCATTCCGTGATTTTCTTGCAGGGTACGCCGATCTCTTCAAGGATCTCATTGGCCGGTTCGCAGATCGTGGCTTTGTTCATCAGATAACCACCTGACCAAAACCCGCCGCCAAGGGCAAGGCTTTGTTCGACGATGACCGTCCGAAATCCCATCGCAGCCAGATCATGGGCGCAGATCAAGCCGGAAGGTCCGGCGCCGACAATGATCACATCGCTCTCGATGAGCTGGTCGAATTCCTTATAGTATTCACGCGCGATCTGTCGAGTAATATCTCTTTCTCTTAGCGGGGCTGGTCGTGGCTTACTCATGGTCGATTCTCCGTTCAACGGATGCTGAAAACGGCCTCCAACTTCGTTCTCGGCTCATCGAAATCCTCAACGTACCCGAGGGTACGTTTCCGGTTTCGATTCCCTCGTGTCTTGTTGGATGACCGTTTTGAGCATCCTCGCATGCCTTATCGGTAAATTTCGGAGCCGGTCTTTTTAAACTCTTCCGATTTTTCTTTCATGCCGATTTGAATCGCTGTGTGCTCATCCACTTGTAGTTGCGCGGCATAGTCTCGGACATCCTGCGTGATCTTCATCGAGCAGAAATGAGGGCCGCACATGGAGCAGAAGTGGGAAACCTTGGCGGCATTGTCCGGCAAGGTCTCGTCGTGGAAGAGTTTTGCCGTATCCGGATCGAGCGAAAGGTTGAACTGGTCTTCCCAGCGAAACTCGAAGCGGGCTTTAGATAGCGCGTTGTCTCTGATTTGTGCTCCCGGATGGCCCTTGGCCAGATCTGCCGCATGGGCAGCGATCTTGTAGGTGATGACGCCGGTCTTTACATCTTCGCGGTCGGGGAGGCCCAGATGTTCTTTGGGCGTTACATAACAGAGCATGGCACAGCCGAACCACCCGATCATGGCTGCGCCGATGCCGGAGGTGATGTGGTCGTAGCCCGGCGCGATGTCGGTCGTGAGCGGCCCCAGCGTATAGAAGGGTGCTTCCTGGCAGGCCTTCAGCTGTTTCTCCATATTGACCTGAATCATGTGCATGGGCACATGGCCCGGTCCTTCGATCATAACCTGGACGTCGTGGCGCCAGGCAATCTTGGTGAGTTCTCCCAAGGTGTCCAGCTCGGCGAATTGTGCTTCGTCGTTGGCATCGGCAATGGAGCCTGGGCGTAATCCGTCGCCCAAACTGAACGACACGTCGTAGGCCTTCATGATTTCGCAGATTTCCTCGAAATGGCGGTAGGTGAAGTTTTCTTGATGATGAGCCAGGCACCACTTCGCATGGATCGCGCCACCTCGAGACACGATGCCGGTCATGCGTTTGGCGGTCATCGGCACGTAGGCGAGGCGCACACCGGCGTGGATGGTGAAGTAGTCGACTCCTTGTTCGGCCTGTTCGATCAGTGTGTCGCGATAAATCTCCCAGGTCAGGTCTTCGGCCTTGCCACCGACTTTTTCGAGAGCCTGATAGATCGGCACGGTGCCGATGGGCACCGGTGAATTGCGGATGATCCATTCGCGGGTTTCGTGGATGTTCTTGCCGGTGGAGAGGTCCATCACTGTGTCGGCGCCCCATCGAATGGACCAGATCATCTTTTCGACTTCTTCTTCGATGGAGGAGGCGACCGCGGAGTTGCCGATGTTGGAGTTGATCTTCACCAGAAAGTTTCGGCCGATGATCATCGGTTCGCTCTCCGGATGGTTGATATTGGCCGGGATGATCGCGCGGCCACGGGCGACTTCATCGCGGACAAATTCCGGCGTGATCGCAGAGGGGATGCTTGCGCCCCATGACTGGCCCGGGTGCTGGGTAACCCCGCCACCGTGTCCATTCCGCGAGGCCAGTTCGCGCGTCACTTCGCGAGATTGATTCTCACGGATCGCAATGAACTCCATTTCCGGCGTGACGATGCCTTGTCTGGCGTAGTGGATTTGGGTCACGTTCATGCCGGGCTTGGCCCGCAGCGGCTTGCGAATGTGCTGAAACCTGAGTTCGTCCAGCTTGGGATCAGTCGCGCGCAGGCGGCCATAATGTGACGAGATATCAGGGAGCTCGACCACATCGTTCCTGCCGATCACCCAGTTCCGTCGATAGGGCGCCAATCCAGACCGCGCATCGATCTGTGCGTCCGGGTCTGTGTAAGGGCCGGAGGTATCGTAGATCGTGATCGGCTCATTTGGCATGGGCGTGCCCCCATTTATCGACTTGGTGGGGGTCAGGCCGATCTCTCTCATCGGAACCCGCACGCCGGCTTGTGTTCCCTCCACGTACACTTTGCGCGAGGCTGGGAACGGCGTGGTCGTCAAGGCTGACTCGGCAGACTTGTGTCCGTTACCAATTGTATTTCCATTGCCGTTTGTATGGTCACTCATGAGGAGATCCTTTCTCCAAAACGTGAACTGTGCTCAGCTGTCAAAAATAAAAAACCGCACCATTAGCAGGGGGTGCGGCAGAGAGACCAACAGTTCCAGTTGTTCTCGCTTCCCTACGCTGGTATTACCCAGGTCAGGTTCTGAGGGTCGTCCGATTTGGGCGGACTCTCAGCCGTGTGGCTCCCCTAGCTTCGACGGAGAATCGTAGCGCCGGCCATTTGCGTTGTCAACGGGGTATTAGGCCTATTGGGGTTGAGCCAAGAGGGTTGTCGTCCGTGTAGGACCTCTTTGTAACGGCTGCTTCATTGATTGTCGGGAAACCCTAACGTAGAATGATGCTGTACGCTATTTCGTCAAGGAATCTATGCGAACGGTCTCGACACTTCCGAAACCGATCACGGACTACCAGCAACTGTCTGCGGATGAACTGTTCCGTCGGACTGTTGAGGCTAAACGTGTGCTGGGTGATCGGGTCATGATTCTAGGCCATAACTATCAGCGGGATGAAGTCATCGAACATGCGGACTTTCGCGGGGATTCCCTCCTGCTCTCGAAACTGGCAGCCGAGCGGTCGGAGCGGCCCTATATTGTCTTTTGCGGCGTTCACTTCATGGCCGAGACCGCCGACATCCTGAGCCGTTCCAAGCAAACGGTGATCCTCCCGGATATGGCAGCAGGCTGCTCTATGGCGGACATGGCGGCCATTGAGCAGGTCGATCAATGTTGGGAGACGTTAGGACGCATTCTTCCCGTGGAAGAGACTGTCATGCCGGCCGTCTATGTGAACTCTGCTGCGGTGCTCAAAGCTTTTTGCGGCGAACATGGCGGGATTACCTGTACGTCCTCCAACGCGAAGGCGGTAATCGAATGGTCCTGGGCCAGGCGGGAGAAAATTCTCTTCTTTCCAGATGAGCACTTGGGCCGCAATACGGCCAACAAGATGGGGCTTCCGCGAGAAGAGATGATCGTCTGGGATCCCTATCAACCAAATGGTGGCAATACGCGTGAGGCAATTCAGCGCGCGAAGCTCATTCTCTGGAAAGGCCACTGCAGTGTGCATCAGATGTTCCAGCCAGTGCATGTGGATAATTTCCGCAAGCAGTATCCGGCTGGGAAGGTGATTGTCCATCCCGAATGCCACGAGGATGTCGTCAATCGGGCAGACCTGTCCGGGTCCACTGAATTTATTATCCGTACAGTGACGGCGGCGCCGGCTGGGACGGCTTGGGCGGTGGGAACTGAATTGAATTTGGTCAATCGATTGAAGCGCGATCTCACCGACAAGAAAATTTTCTTCCTTTCCTCCACGGTCTGCCAGTGCGCGACGATGTTCCGGATCGATGGAGCCCATCTCTGCTGGGCGATGGAAAACCTTGCCGACGGCCACGTTGTGAACCACATCGTCGTTCCAGATGACGAGAAGCATTGGGCGAAGGTTGCGCTAGACCGCATGATGGCCGTCAGTTAGCGGGCGGGATCGTGAAAAACGCCTCCAGCGTCGTTCTCGCATCGCGCACAAGCTCAACGTACCGCAAGGGTACGCCTCGCATGTCCGCTCGCTGCGGCCTTGCTGGAAGACGTTTTTGACGACCCCGCATCAAAGCTAAGGACTGGTGCCCCGCCTGTCATTCCGGTATATTCCAACCCTTGATCCCAATCACGTTCTAAGGTTTGCACGAGAGACCGGACAGGTTATGGACTACAAGGCCACACTCAATCTCCCCAAGACCGATTTTCCCATGAAGGCGAACTTGCCGCAGCGGGAGCCTGAACTCCTTGCCTCATGGGAGAAGGAACGGTTGTACGAACAGATTCAGGAGGCAGGGAAAGGCCGGCCACTGTATGTCTTGCACGATGGGCCGCCTTACGCCAATGGTCGAATTCATATCGGTCACGCGCTGAATAAGATCCTCAAGGACATCATCGTCAAATCGAAAACAATGGCGGGTTACCAGGTGCCTTATGTGCCAGGGTGGGATTGCCATGGCCTTCCGATCGAACATCAAGTCCTCAAAGAACTCGGGGACAAGAAAAAGACGCTCGATACTCCGGCCATTCGCCGACTCTGCCGGGAATATGCGGAGAAGTTCTGTACGATTCAGCGTGAGGAGTTTCAGCGGCTCGGTATCTTGGGCGATTGGCAGCACCCCTATCTCACGATGAGTCCCGGCTATGAGGCCACGATCATCCGTGAGTTCGGAAAATTCGTGGAGCGTGGTGGTGTCTATAAAGGACTGAAGCCGGTGCTCTGGTGCACGGCGGACCAAACCGCCCTTGCCGAGGCTGAAGTCGAATACGAAGATCACACCTCTCCCTCGATCTATGTGAAATTTCCGCTGGTCACGTCGCCCACGGTGCTTAGTCAGACCTTTCCCGGCATCTCCTTCCCCCTCGGTATCAAGTTGGTCTCGGTCGTGATCTGGACGACCACCCCATGGACCCTCCCGGCCAATCAAGCAGTCTGTCTCCATGGCGAGATCGACTATGCGTTTATCCAGGTCGGCGACGAGGTGTTGATCCTGGCGGAGAAGCTTCTTGAGAGCGTGACAAAGGTCTGCAAGCTCGAAGGGGCTCGCGTGTTCGGGGTGAAGAAAGGGCGCGAAGGATTCGAAGGAATCGAAACGCAACGGCCTCTGACCACCGGCCTATCCCCGATTCTACTTGGTGACTTTGTCACTCTCGATCAGGGAACCGGCTGTGTCCATATTGCGCCGGGTCATGGCATGGAAGACTACATCCTCGTCCTTGAGCACAATGCCAAGGCGTCGTCGGGGGAAAAGTTGGAGATTCTGGCGCCGGTCGACAATAGCGGGCGGTTTACCGATGTTGTGAAAGAATTTTCCGGTCAGCATGTGTTGAAGGCAAATCCAAAGATTGTGGAGTTCCTACAGGCCAACGGACGTTTGCTCGGTCATGGGTCATTGAATCACTCCTATCCGCACTGTTGGCGCTGCAAGAATCCCGTCATCTTCCGCGCCACCGAACAGTGGTTCGTGTCGATGGAGATAAACGACCTTCGGAAAGAAGCGCTGGCGGAGATCGAACGGGTCCGATGGATTCCAGCCTATGGCCGTGATCGGATCAACGGGATGATTGAGAACCGTCCCGATTGGTGTTTGTCTCGTCAGCGCGTGTGGGGTGTGCCGATTCCCGGTTTCACCTGCGTCGGGTGCCGGTCTGTCCTGGCTGATCCGAACGTGATCGAGCACATAGCCACGTTGATGGAGTCCAAAGGGGCCGATGTATGGTTCGAGCAATCGGCTGCCGATCTGTTGCCCAAGGGCACGACCTGTTCGAAGTGCGGCGGGGCGGCATTCGAGAAGGAACGGGATATTCTCGACGTCTGGTTCGAGTCGGGTGTCAGTTATGCCGCGGTGTTGAAAGCTCGGAAGTGGTGGCCGGCTGACCTCTATCTCGAAGGGTCGGATCAGCATCGGGGCTGGTTCCACAGTGCCTTGCTGACCGGTGTCGTTACGGATCATCGCGCGCCATACAAGGCTGTCTTGACCCACGGGTTTGTCCTCGATGGGCAGGGCAAGAAGATGTCCAAATCGGCGGGAAATGTCGTCGCACCGCAGGACGTGATCAAACAATCAGGCGCAGAAATCCTGCGTCTGTGGGTCTCGGCGCAGGACTATCGCGAGGATGTTCGAATTTCTCCTGAAATTCTGACCCACCTCATAGAAGCCTATCGAAAGATTCGGAATACCTGCCGTTTCTTGCTGAGTAATCTGTACGACTTTGATCCAGAGAAGGACCGAATCTCCTATGAGCAGCTGCCTGAATTGGATCGCTGGGCTCTGCATCGGCTCAGCGAGTTGATTTTGCGGGTTGGGAAATCCTATGACGAGTTTGAGTTTCACACGATCTTCCATGCACTCAACAATTTTTGCTCGGTGGATCTGAGTTCCGTCTACCTCGATATTCTCAAGGATCGTCTCTATACCTTCCGGGCCGATTCGCCCTTGCGTCGTGGATCGCAGACGGTGCTCTTCGAGATCGTCGTCGCGATGACGAAGTTGATGGCTCCAGTGTTGAGCTTTACAGCTGAGGAGATTTGGCGGACCTTGGCCGCGCAGCCAGGGGGGCGTCTCGGAGTGAGCAGCGTCCATCTGAGTACATTCCCGGAGGTTCAGCCTCAATGGCAGGATGCCGCGTTAGCTGAGAGATGGGAGCGGCTGTTGAAATACCGTAGCCAGGTCCAAGGGGTATTGGAGGAGAGGCGGCGGGAGAAGGTCATTGGGTCTTCGCTTGAGGCGCATGTCCATCTTACGATGGATGCAAGGACCGGCATGTGGATAATAAACGCGTGCAGTGACTTAGCTACGCTGTTCATTGTGTCGGAGGTGACGTCGGATATTCGGTCCGGTGCGGTGTCTGACTCCAACTTCGCAATCTCCGTAACCAAGTCGACGCACGCCAAGTGCGAACGCTGTTGGAACTATCGAGAGGCGGTTGGGAAAGACTCCACCCATCCGACGCTCTGCGATCGTTGCGTGGAGGCGGTGCAGTGATGAGCGGGCCTCTTCGCTATCTGCTCCTGGCGTTGCTGGCCGGCGCGATCGTCGCGATCGATCAGGCGACGAAGCTGTCTATCGTGCAGTCGATGCGACTGAATGAATCCATTCCGATCGTTCCCAATCTCTTCAGCCTGACCTATATCCGTAATCCCGGCGCCGCCTTTGGATTGCTGGCCGGTAGCAGCGACGCATTTCGCATGGTGTTCTTCGGGGTCACATCGCTGTTTGCTCTGGCCCTACTAGGAACGATTCTCTTCCGGTTGCCGAAGAAAGATTGGATGGGGCAGCTCAGTATTGCGGGAATTCTTGGAGGGGCGATCGGGAATTTGATCGATCGATTACGGTATGGCGAGGTGATCGATTTTCTCGATGTCTATGTGGACTCCTACCATTGGCCGGCTTTCAATGTCGCCGATTCGGCGATCAGCGTGGGGGTCGTCTTCTTGATCATTCATTTCGCCTTTGAGAAGAAAGATGTGCCCCTCTTGCCTCACGAGTCTCCACCAGCTTCATAGCAGGATGCTGAAAAAGCCCGTCAGCGTAAGAAAACCGTTATTTGGTTTGTTTGGTTTGTCTGGTTTTTTGGTTGAACGAAACTAACCAGATGAACCAGACAGACCAGATGAACCAAATCAACCCTCGCGCGCGCTCAGGTCGAGAGGGTGATGATGAACCCGCCTTGCTCGCGAAATTGCCGCTGTTGTTCGGGGGAAAACATCACGAGCGGTTCAGTGTGACAGAACTGACATTCTTTCACTGTCACCGGCACGTCGCCCTCCCCAATGCTGGCCAGATGCTGCTTGGCGAGCGTCAGCGCTGTCGCCTCATCAGTCGTCATCACGTCAAAGTGCAGCAGCCGCTTCGTACCCTTCACCCACGTATCGAAGACATGGACTGTGTCGGATTGAGAATGAGCCATTGTGAGATATCCTCCTTTGTCGTGCATCAAAAATAGCAATACGATCAGGCTGATTACTTTCCCAGTCATGGGGCTCACACAAGACCGATTACTGGGCAAAAGCGGTTGTAGAATAACTGAAATCCTAAGTACCTGTCCAATTACCTGCTGGCATTGTGCCGGCAGTGCGGGAGTAAAACTACAGGTGTATGGGAAACTTTACGGTCTGCACGGTTGGGCAGTAGGCAAACATTGGCAGGATGCTCAAAAAGGCCGGACTTCTCACCTACCCCACCCCGGCGCGCCAAGACGCGCCGTTCCGCAAGCAAGGCTGGCAGCGGTCTTTCACACTATCTCTAACGGGTGGCCTGGTCGACCCTCGCTTGCGCGCGCCGAACGAGCACCTTTCGAGTGTGCGCGTTCCGCAAGCTGGAGGACGACCAGGCCACCCGTTCCTTCCTTTTTCAGCATCCTGCTAGAAGCCGAAGATATAGAAGACGACGATGCCCATAAGGATACGGTAATAGGCAAACGGCCGGAGTGTATGGCGTTTCACAAACGTAAGAAAGGCCGCGATCACAATCCAAGCAACGACGAATGACACGAGCATTCCGATCCCGAGAGCCAGATAGTCGTCTTGCCTAAAGACGTCCCGGGATTTCCACATTTGATAGCAGGTCGCGACGATGAGGGTTGGAAGTGCGAGAAAGAACGAGTACTCCGTGGCGACTTTTCGATCCAGTCCTACGAGGAGTCCTCCGATGATCGTGGAGCCGGATCGTGACATGCCGGGCAGTAATGAGGCGCACTGAGCCATGCCGATCCAGAATGCGGATGTCAGGCTCACCTGTTCGAGTTGGTGGATCTTTGCCTGGTCACGGCGCGCTTCGACTGCGAGAATAATCAGGCCCCCGACGATGGAGGAAGCAGCCACAGTTTGCGGAGTGAAGAGATGGTTTTTGATCCAGCTATGGGTGAGAAATCCGATCGCGGCGGCAGGCAAGAAGGCGAGACCCAGTCCGATGAGAAACCAGAGATTTGGGTGAGTTGCCCAGGAGTTTTGTAGGACTGTCGACCATGGGGTCGTCCCACGTGTCCGGATCATCGCGGAGACGTCCTGCTGTTCCCGTCCGGCTTGCCCGATCATGGACAGGAGTTTGTGCCGTTCATAGGCGATGACGGCCAGGATGGCGCCAAGTTGGATCGAAATCTCGGCGCTGGCAGCGAGGTCTCCCTCGAATCCTAGGACGTGGCCGACGAGAATCAAATGGCCGGTCGATGAAACGGGTAGAAACTCTGTCAGCCCCTCCACGATACCTAAGATCGTCGCGAGACCAGGACCCCATTCGTTCATGCAATGTCTTTCCGAGATAGATTGTGTTTAGCCCGCATTATTCATGAACGCTTCTGCTGCAATCGCGGATTCGCCGCTACGACAAGCCTGGACGCGGTTGGCCCAGCGTCCAGGCAGGCGGGCTCGCCGTTCGGCCGGTCAACATACTGTTTCAAGTATGCGTCCCTCCCTCACGGCTCCGCGCGCCTGTCTCGCTTGGCGACTGCGCGATTTCGCCACGAACCGTCATGAATAATGCGGGCTAGACGGTGAGTCTCGGGCATATTCACAAAGTGAGGACAGTCCGTCAAGCAGGTAGAAGATTCGCTGCACCCTCGCACGACAATTTTGTGGTGGCGGAGGACCCGTTAATGTGTTGACAAAATGACAGGCTTGGCATAAACACAGCATTGTACGTATAGGTGCCGTACTGCCCTCTCATATTCCGACAGGCCTGTTGGATATGAGAGGGGTAATCGACATCTGTTGCAGATACCACGTTCAGTGGGAGGGGAGGTACGCATGAAGTCATGGTGGATGGCGGCGATCGTCATGATCGGCGCAGTCTCAATGGTCGGCTGTGTCAGTCAAAAGAAGTACGAGGAGGCGATGGTCGACACCGATTCGGCCAGGTCCGAGTTGGCTCTGGTCCGCGCACAAAAGAATGCCTTGGAACAGCAAGTCAAGACGCTCAAAGATCTCAATATGAAATTTGGGAACGAAGCTCAGGTCGCCCACGATGAGCTTGAGCGCATTCAACATGGCCGTGACAAGGAACGAGGCAGTGTCGAAGGTCGGACCAAGGAACTCGAAGCTTCTGTGAGGCAGCTCACGTTCCAGAATCGGGCTTTGCGTCATGAATATGAGGATGTGAAGCAGCATAACGAGACGCTCAAATCCCTGGTGGCTCGATATCAAAAAGAATTGAAAGATCAATCGCGTTCCGTGACAGGAGCCTCGGCGCCTTCCGCGCCGTCCGTGAGTCCCGTTCCTTCAGGGGCGCCGGCTTCCCCGGCGATGACAGCCCCTCAGCCCATCGCATCCTCTATGAACGTCAATAAGGCATCTGCCGGTGATATGGTGCTCGTGCTCGGCCTATCCAAAGACGTGGCAGACCGCATTGTGACGAATCGTCCGTACCGGGTGAAGGGTGAATTGGTCGCCAAGAACGTGGTGCCCAAGGAAACCTTTGATTTGATCAAGGAGCGGATCAGCGTCAGTCCCTGATCGGAGCTATAGCCCGGGGAGTCTGGCAGGCCGTCCGCCGAGTGGCGGACGGCCTGTTCGTTTTTACGAAGCCATAAGGAGGCTGTTTCAGCTTGATGCTTCCCCCGCAACCTTGTTGATACAATGCATACCAAGTAGGCGAAGGAATAGGAGAAGGTGTCGATGCGCCGTGCCATCCTAATCATGAGTGTTCTGGCGGTCGGGCTGGCCATTGGAGGCTATGTCTTCTTCAATGGAGAGCGTAAAACCCCTGTTCGCTATCGGAGTGCCGCGGTTGAGCGAGGCCCCGTAATTTCACTTGTGACTGCGACAGGAACGATCAATCCTGTCGTCTCAGTTCAGGTTGGGACCCAAGTGTCCGGCATGATCAAGAGCCTGCATGCTGATTTCAATTCGGTGGTCAAAGCCGGCGATATCGTGGCCGTCATCGATCCGGAACCGCTCAGAGCTCGTCGCGATCAAGCTGTCAGCAATCTTGAAATGTCGAAAGCGAATGTCGCACGAGCCAGAACCGACCTGGCTCAACGCAAGCGTGAACTGGACCGGGTGAAATCGTTGGTGGCGCAGCAGTTCGTCTCTCAGAACGATGTCGACGTCGCTGCGACGAATTTCCAGGCGGCTGAGGCGCAGATGAACGTGGCGGGAGCGCAAGTGAAACAGGTTGAGGCAGCGTTGAATGCTGTAGAGTTAGACTTGAAGTACACCGTCATTCGCTCGCCGGTGAACGGGATCGTAGTCGCCAGAAATGTGGAGGTAGGTCAAACGATTGCAGCTAGTTTTGCCACACCGAATCTCTTTTTAATCGCACTCGATCTGACGAAGATGCAAGTCGACACCAATGTCAGTGAGTCGGATATCGGGGGGATCACCGAAGGGAAGGAGGCCACCTTCACAGTCGATGCATATCCAGGGTATCCATTTTCAGGCACGATCCGTCAGGTCCGTCTTGCACCGATCAATGTGCAAAATGTGGTGACTTACAACGTGGTGGTCAGTGTCGATAATCAGGATCTCCGCCTGAAGCCTGGGATGACCGCGAACGTTTCCATCGTTGTGGCTCAACGAGACGCCGTGCTCAAAGTACCGAATGCCGCGTTGCGATTTACACCCCCGACAGCGGGCACTGCCGATCGCTCCACGTCCAGCGGCACGCCGAGCAAAGGGAAGGGCGTAGAGCAGGCAGCGGGCGCCGGCAGGGGAGCCACGGCGCTTAGTCGAACCGTTTGGATGCAGGGCGTGTCGGGAGAACTAGAGTCTATGCAGATCCAAACGGGTATTTCTGATGGTTTGGCAACGGAGATTGTGTCGGAGGGCTTGTCTGAAGGCGCACTTGTAGTCGTGGGGATTGAGCGACCCAAAGGCGACCGGAGTGGGAGCGACCTGCCTCCAGGATTTGGGAGCGGCGGCCAGCGGGGCTCCTCGCGCAATCGTGGGATGTAGGGGGGTGGGCAGGGTGCGGGTGCTTTCTGTGCTCAGACAGCACACACCATGGAAGGTGCTCGTTGGCCTCGCGCAGGAGAAAGCACCTCGACCCTGCCCAGTGCTTTGAAGTGGTAAAGAAAAAACCAGGTCAGATCGAGGGATGTCTATGGGCTCGCTGATCGAATGTGAGGATGTGTGGAAGATCTATCGTGTCGGCGACATGGAAGTCCAAGCCTTGCGCGGTCTGAGCCTCACGATTGAACAAGGTGAGTTTGTTGCCATCATGGGGTCTTCCGGCTCCGGCAAGTCCACCCTGATGAATATTCTAGGTTGTCTCGACCAACCGACGAAGGGGCGCTATCGGCTGAACGGGATAGAGGTAAGTAACCTGAAGCCCGATCAATTGGCCGGCATCCGCAATCAACAGATCGGGTTCGTCTTTCAGAGCTTCAATCTCATTCCCAGAACCAGCGCGCTCGAAAATGCGCAGCTTCCGTTGTTCTATCGAGGGCTCTCGCTCAGAGAACAACGGGCGCAAGCGGCAGCGGCGTTAGGGCGGGTAGGGCTTCAGGGTAGAGAGCACCATTATCCCACCCAATTGTCGGGAGGGCAGCAACAACGTGTGGCGATTGCACGAGCGTTGGTCACATCGCCCTCGTTGCTTCTTGCCGATGAACCGACCGGCAACCTGGACACCCAATCGAGCCAGGAAATTATGAAAGTCCTGGATACGCTGAACCGCGATGAAGGGATTACAATTATTTTAGTGACGCACGAGGTTGATGTTGCGGCCTATGCGGCCCGAGAGATTGTGATTAAAGACGGACAGGTGTTAAGCGACCGCGTAACCAAAGCGCGGCCAATGCCCAGCCCAGTTGAGGTATAGCCCGCATTAATCATGAACGCTTCTACTACAATCGCCGATCCGCTGCTACGACGAGCCTTCGACCAGCGGGCTCGCTCCTCGGCCCCTCACCGTACTTGTGGGGACAGGCGCCCTTCTTCCTGGCGCCTGTCCCCGTCCGAACAGGGACAGGCACCACGCGCGGACGCGGGGAAGGGTGTCAGTCCCCCGGGCTCCGCGCGCTGGTCTCGCGACGCGGCTCAGGGATTTCGCGACGAACCGTCATGAATAATGAGGGCTGCTAGATGTCGGCGTTTGTGTGGCTCACCATTCTGACCGCGTTGCGGATCTTAGCTCGGAATCGGATGCGTGCCGGTCTTACGATGCTCGGGATCGTTATCGGTGTGGCGGCGGTCATTGCAATGGTGAGTATCGGCGAAGGCGCCAAGAGGGCCGTGCAAGCGCAGATTGCGACGATGGGTACGAACGTCATTGTCATCTTTCCTGGGGTGACTTCTGCGAGCGGCGTACGAGGGAGTCAGGGGAGCGCCGTGACACTTACGGTGTCCGACGCCTTGGACTTGAAGAAGCGCATTCCTTTACTGGCCGATACCGGATGGGCCAAGCGCGATGTCATGCAAATTGTTTATGGGAACCGGAATTGGAACGGACCGATCAACGGCATCTCACCGAGTTATCTGACGATTCGTGATTGGTCCTTTACGAGTGGAGGCCCCTTTACTCAGACTGACTTGGATAGCGCCGCCCGAGTTGCGCTCATCGGCCAAACTATCGTGGGGAATCTGTTTGAGCCAGGCGAAGAGCCGGTGGGGGCAGTGATTCGCATCAAGAACGTGCCGTTCCGTGTCATCGGAGTTCTTTCGCCGAAAGGCCAGTCTGCGCAAGGGTCTGACCAAGACGATGTGATTTTTATCCCCTTCAGCACGGCAGAACGGAAGGTGTTCGGGACGTCATTTATTGGGTCCGTCGGGGCGATGTTCGGCTCGACTGATCAGGTCGAGGATTTGCCGATGGCTGCAGAACAGATTCGAGAGGTGTTGCGGGCGCGGCACCGGCTTCAGACGGAGCAGGACGACGACTTTACGATCAGGACGCAGGTCGATATCGGGAAGGTTCAAGAAGGCACCAGTGAAACCCTGACCATGATGTTGTTCGCCATTGCCTCGGTGTCCCTGTTAGTCGGCGGGATCGGCATTATGAATATCTTGCTCGTGTCCGTGACGGAACGGACGAGAGAGATCGGTGTCCGCATGGCGGTGGGGGCGAAACGCCGGCACATTGTGATGCAGTTCCTGATCGAAGCCATGACGCTGAGCCTGGTGGGAGGCGTGTTGGGGATCGCTTTGGGGATTACCGGGGCGAAGTTGACGACGCTGATTGCCGGCTGGCCGACCATCATTTCCGGCAACGTTATCGTCCTCGCGTTCTTCTTCTCACTCGTGGTGGGCCTGTTCTTCGGATTGTACCCTGCCAACAAGGCTGCTCGCCTCAATCCTATTGAAGCGCTCCGGTACGAATAGGCGAAGGTCTTGGAGATCTGGTGACTCTTGTCCAGCACAGGGCCTTAGCAGGTTGTGAGAAAACCATTTTGGCGCAGCAGAACTTCGAATGTATGCACGTCTGGGACAAACCTGGCTGGTCTGGTTCAACAAAATAAACAAGATGAACCAAAAAACCAAATAACAGCCTAGTTACGCTGCGCGACTTGCTTCCCTTGATTTTGATATGACCACACGTTCAATAGACCGCATGGGAGGCTGGTTCTGGTTGGAGAGATCGATCGTGAGCGGATTTCGGTATAGGTTGCCTGTCTCGTCATAGGTTAACACGAGGATCGGCTGATGCAGGGTGGTGGGATTAATCGCGATGATCATTCCCCGTTCTTTCGTATTGAGCTCCACGACGCTGTAGACGGGATAGATGCCAACCAGCTTGATGAACAGGGACACGAGATGAAGGTCGAGACGGCCGAATTCTCCTTCTTGAAATAATTGTTGAATTGCTGTGTGAGAAGGCCGCGGTTGGAGCCCTCCGAATCCGGTCAGTAACTCATCGTATCGATCCGCGATCATCACAATGCGACTTGCTTCCGCTGTGGAGCCTGCCGATGTTTCAGCGGGATAGCCTTGCCCATCGAGTGTGACATGGTGCTCAGCAGCGATTCGGCGGACGGTCTGGGGGAACTCGCGTTGAGACTCAATCGCAATGGCGCCGAGCCGTGGATGGTGGCGAAAGGCTGCCAGGTCTTCACCGGAGAGGGGAGTCGATGTGCGGAATAGATGGCGGGGAAGTTGAAACAACCCGATGTCATGCAGTAACGCACCGGTCGCCAACTCGTGGAGCTTCATCAGATCATATCCCAGAGCTTGGCCGATAATCGTTGCCAGTGTGCAGACGGCGAGGCTATGGTTATTGAAGGAGGCATCGAGATGCCGTCCATGGCTCATTGCCATGAATGTGGCGTGGGTGCTGAGGGTTCGCGTGACGATGGTGATTTCCTGTACGGCTTCGTTGACCGGTTCTGGCCTTGCGGCGCCCGTTTTACTGATTTCGTCGAAGACGGTTTTGACCGACTGAATCAGTTTGTCACGCGTCTCTTGGGCCGTTATGAGTTCCTGGCGCAGTGTTTCAACTGAACGGGGTGCATCCTGGACCGGGGCTATTTGGATGGAGGTCTGTAAGCCAATCGTGTGGAGAGCCGCTTCGGCTATCGGGAAGGACGTCACATCGAGTCCTTTGGAGGAGTCGATATCCACGGCGTGGATATTGGATCGCCGCAAACGTTCAACCTGCTCGATGGTTTGAACCAGAAATCGGTGTCTCAGAAACGGGGTACGGAACCACGAGCAGTCGATCCCTGCCACATACATTCCAACCTGAAGTTGATGCAGAGGGATACGTTTGCGCATTCCACACCGATCGATCATGAAGTGGGATCGGGCAAGAGCCGACGATCCCCTATCGGTTCGCCATACTCGGATCTTGAATCCGAGCAGTCTGCACGATTCATGAAACTGCGGCTGTTGCCAATTCGCGGAGTTCAAGCGGATTAAAGTTAAAGGTCTTCCCAATCAGAAGAGAGAGTGCGCAGGTTGTGAGGGCGTGTTGGCTCAGAGAGGTGTCCCCGTTCCGGTCTTGACTTAGTGCCATAAAGATTGTGGAGCTTTGTTTGCGTATTGGGCAAGGCAATGGTGTTCTCTATTCGGCAAGATGGAGGAAATACTTTAGGGTACAGTTTTTAGAAGGGAGGCTACGATGTGAAGATTGGATTAACCTCGGGAGCAGATGAGGCTGAAAGAGAGATCTCGATTCGAGGATTGTTCTTATCGACGTGCTTGTAGAGGTGGGTTTCGACGATGCGGTTGTCGTTGATGCTGAGCCCTTCACAGAGGGCGTCCTGCGCGATCTTGAGCCCGCCATCGACGTCTCGTCGCAGGGCCGAGGTAAAATAGAATCGGATGGAGAGGGTGAGCCACTCTGATTGGAGCCGTGCAAGTAGGGCAGCTCGGTGAGAGGACTGCGCCAACTTCAGCCACACAAGTTGCCCTACCTGGGCCTTATAGGCACGACTAACGGAAGAGATTAATCGTCGTCCGTTCACTGTGGCATATTGATGGTTCACGCTGGGAGGCACAGGGAGGGTCAAGGCGACCGCATAATGTTCTGTCGGTGGATGCGGTGATGGGGAGATTCCAGGCATACGGGACTTTGGAGTTGTTCTCGGTGCGATACGTGACACCGCGGCCTTCTTGTCCGGGTTCCGGTAGGAGGTCATACGAACGGCCCGTGGAGAGGAAGGAATCCGAGGCGGGCGCTGAAACGTAGGCATGCGCGTCAGGGTTACAGGAGGTTGAGGATCTTGGACATATTCTGCTCGTATCGCTCTTCGGATTGGCCGATATACCGGCGCCATGTGCTCGGATTCCAGATCTCCATGCGATGGTACAAACCAACCAAAATGATTTCCTGGTCCTCATCCAACGGAATAATTTTTCTGAGCCGGCTAGGAATCAAAATGCGTCCGGCTTTGTCGATTTCCGATGTGCCGGCTTCCGACACGACGAAGTGCATGAACAGGCGACTCTGGTCTTCATCGAGCGTGGCTTTCGTCCGTTCGAGAACCTTTTCCCACTCTTTCATGGAGTAGATGAGCGTCGATTCCTCGGGGCCCTTGAGGAAGACGACGGCCTGTCCCTCAGACTCAATCTGCTCACGAATCGGCGAGGGGACGATAAACCGCCCCTTCTCATCCACTTTGCACAGATATTCACCGGCGAACATCAATGTAGGTTGTCCTTTACGACGCTAACGTGGTTCTGGTGCGATCGCGAATCCATTGTTCCAGATCCGAGCGTACGAAGCGCCATTCTTTTCCAAGCTTGAAGGCGGGAATCTGGCGGCTCCGTAGATAACGATAGAGTGTGCGAGGGGTGATTTTGAGATAGTGGCAGGTCTCCTCTGCCGTCATCAGCTCGCTCTTGGGCTCTTTGGCCATTGAAAAACCTGGTTCGATAGAGATCCATATGCCTCATGAGGCTCCGGACACTGTCGTCAGGGTAGGCAAACTCGAACGATCTGTCAAGTGAAAATACATGACAATTCCTGTCATAGGCTGCCAGTGTTATCCGGTTCTACAGAGCCGGTCTCATCCGACTCCATTGCTTCTGAGAGATCGTCACCGAGATCCTCGCCCATCTCCTTGCCCATTGTTTTCATGAATCGAGCCATGCTCTGTGGATTGTTTTCATCGAGTCCCGCAAGATTATTGAGGTCCAAAGAAGCGTCAAGGCGAGCCTCTTCGGATTTCGGGGAGGCAAATCGAGACAAGATTCGTTCAACTCGTGCGCTCGCGCAATGGGAACAGGCTGCCGGCGCCTGTTTGGCCAGGCTTAATACAAGGACTGTGCTGCACTTCTTACAGTCGAGGCAGCGGTATTCGTATAACGGCATCGATTATATTCCCATGGTCGTCAGGGACTGTTGAGCCTGTTCGGCAAAGAGACGATCCGGCACCAGCCCCGTATCGACCGTCCTGGCCAGCGTCAGGGCAAAGACTGGCCCGGCGCCGGCATTTCTTAAAGTCTTCGCGCATTCGTTCAACGTCGTACCAGTGGTGAAGACATCGTCCACGAGGAGGATGCGTTTCTCCGCGAGGTCCTGCGGTCTACGGATTTCAAACGCTTTCCGTAGATTTCGCAACCGTGCCTGCCGCGTTAATGTGGTTTGGGGATCAGTGGCGGCGATCCTGGCGAGGTTCGTGGTTAAAACTGGCCGGGCTAAGTGATGGCTGAGCTGATCGGCCAGCAGCAACGATTGATTAAATTCACGCGATCGTAAGCGGGCCGGGTGTAAGGGTACAGGAATAATCACATCGACATCGATCCCGCTTGGCAGGGCGCTGATCATCAGGCGCGCGAGTGGCCGCGCCAATGTATGTTTGCCTCGATATTTGAATGCGCAGATGGCTTCCCGCAGTGGCGGAAGATAGGGGAAAAGGGTCCAGGCCCGTTCAAAATCCGGCGGCCGTTCTATACAGTCTTGACATTGGTGGTTCGGGGTATAGGCCGTGGCCGCCGGCGAGACAAACGGCTGATCGCAGCGGGCACACACTGGCTGCTGGAGCGGGCGGATGGTGTGCCAACACGCGGTACAGAAGAAGGGCACCGGATCAGTGCTGAGGGACCGGCCACAGGTGATACATTCGACCGGCAACACAAAACGGAGGGCCTGACGGCACCACCCGACGAGTCGATCCTGTGTGTCTTCACGTAACATCGCAGGGGAAACGCTCCAACTAACGAGTCCGTGCGCTTCTTCTATGGGAATGTGCCGCGCCTGTCAAGGTTGTTGCTCTGTAAATGGTTGTGATATACGAAGGCAGCAGGATAGGCGCGAGCGATGCGCGAAAATGGATGGTTTCTCTGGTTTGTTTGGTCTGTTTGGTTGAACTAGATTAACCAAACGAACAAAACAAACCAGATGAATCAGATCAGCCTGCCGCGCCTGCCTATTCTACAGGTTTGGATACGAATGGAGAAGCAGATCACGATGGTGACATTCGACCAAGTGTCGAAGATCTATGAGCGGGGTGGCGACCGCATCACAGGGCTCGATAAGGTTTCTGTTGAAGTGGGAAAGGGAGAGTTCTGTGCGTTTATCGGTCCCAGCGGCTGCGGGAAAAGTACGCTGCTTAATCTGGTTGGCGGATTGGATGTGCCGACTTCAGGGGATATCCTCCTCGGAGGGCGTTCAACCAGTCGATTCACGAGCGATGACTGGACGAGGATCAGGCGGGAGACAGTCGGGATTGTCTTCCAATCATTCCATTTGATTCCCGGGTTGACGGCTGCGGAGAATGTCGCGTTTCCTTTGTTGCTGCGCGGGGAACGAGGGACATCGGTCCAGGTTCGCGTCGAGGAGGTGCTCGAGTTGGTCTCGATGACCGCACGACGACATCATCGCCCCAGCGAGCTCTCGGGCGGAGAGCAGCAGCGTGTGGCGATTGCGCGAGCGATTGTGCATCAGCCCCAGATCATTCTTGCCGATGAGCCGACCGGCAATTTGGACTCCCAGCATGGGGCCGAGATCATCGTTCTCCTTCGGTCGCTCGTTCAGCGCTTCTGCCAAACCGTGCTGTTGGTCACCCACAGCACCGAGGCTGCTGCGGCGGCAGATTATATTTGGGCCATGAAGGATGGGCGGCTTATGACGAGAACGCAGCGCGAGCCTACCACGGTGGTCGCGTGATGGATCTGTCGACCTCCATTGCCGGTGTACGATTTCCCAGCTGTTTCATGAATGCCTCGGGAGCGCTCTGTGTCACGCGTGACGAACTGCTGGCTCTCGGTCGATCTCGGGCCGGGGCCATCGTCACCAAGTCGATGACGGTTGAGCCTCGCGACGGCAATCCGACACCCCGGTATGTTGGATTTCCCGGCGGGTCCATCAACTCCATGGGCTTGCCCAATCTCGGATACAAGGCGTATGCCGCACTCATTCCTGAATTGAAGAGACTTGGAAAGCCGGTTATCGCCAGTGTGGCAGGTCTCTGTGAAGACGATTTCACGACGATTGCGGCCACGATCAATGCGGTGAAGCCGGACTTGATCGAAATCAATCTCTCTTGTCCCAACATTCCAGGCAAACCTCAGATCGGATATGACGTCGAAGCCTCCGAGCGCCTGCTGAGGCGGGTTCGTAAGGTGATCACGGTTCCGATGGGAGTCAAGCTGCCTCCCTATTTCGATCCTGCCCATCATCAAGCAATGGGAAAGGTAATTGGCCGTTGCGGGGTCGATTTTCTCAACCTGATTAACTCGGTCGGGAACGGGCTCGTCGTCGATCCTGAGCACGAGGCGGTCGTCATCAAGCCTAAGGGTGGGTTCGGTGGACTGGGTGGCACGATCATCAAGCCGGTCGCATTGGCCAACGTGCGGGCTTTTTGGAAAATCTTTGAAGGACGCATGTCGATTATCGGGACCGGCGGTGTGGTCAACGGCGTGGATGCCTTCGAACATATGCTGTGTGGCGCGTCGGCCGTGCAGATCGGGACGGTGTTGGTCGAGGAAGGGATCGACGTGTTTGGCCGATTGGAAACGGAACTGGCGGCTCAGCTCAGCAAGAAGGGGTATGCGAAGTTGGAGGACTGCCGGGGCAAGCTGAAGGAGTTATAGGCTACTTGGCCCCGAACGTCTTGGCAAGGAGACCCAACTGCAGAGATCGTCGCAGTAGTTGCGCCACGTTTCGCACGTTCAACCGTCGCATCAAGTTGAATCGGTGCACTTCGACCGTGCGCACGCTGATATCCAGCACCTGCGCAATCTCACGGTTCGTGTGCCCGATCGACACCAGGCGAAGGATATCACGCTGCCGAGGTGTGAGGAGTTCGGTGTCGATCTCCTCCTGTAGGGGCTGGACTTTTCGATTCAGAGCTGTTCGCATGCCCATCAATGACCTCTTATTATCGACTCACGCGAGTCTAGCAAAGGTCTGTTTGACTGTAAACGAAACGACCAATTTGTGCAGGGCTCAGTTACCGGCCCGGGCGATTCAATTTGTCTTCAGGCCCTCATCCATGATGTGTCGTTCTGCTATTACCGCTCTCTCGTTCTAGATGATTATACCACTTAGGCTCTATCGCGCCCTGATTCGTGCCCATGCCTTCCAGCGGCCATTTCGCACCCTGCTCAGCATCGCTGGAGTGGCACTGGGGGTGCTGGCCTCGGTGGCCATTGGGACGGCGAATATTCAAGTCCTGCGCTCCTTCGAGCAAGCGGTCACGACGGTAGCCGGCCCAGCCACCTTGGAAATTGCAGGCCATGATCTCGGAGTGGATGAATCCACGATTACGGCTGTTCGTGCGGTCGAGGGGGTGGTGAGCGCTGCTCCGGTGATTGAAGAGTCGGTCGTATTTGCCCAGGGGGAGATGCGTGGCCAGGCGCTTGAGGTATTGGGACTGGATCTACTTGCGGAGGCTGGAGCGCGTGGCTTTCGGGTTTCGCAGGCTGATGCCGACGTGGCGCTGGAGGCGCTTCTGGCTCCGGACGCGCTGTATCTTGGCCGTCAGGTGGCTGCAGACTGGAATCTGGGGGTTGGTAGTGTCATCGAGGTGATGACGGGAGGGCGCGTCGTACGGCTGCGAGTCGCAGGGCTCATTCATCACGAAGCGGCAGGCACGTCCCTCTGGGATCGGCTTGCCGTGATGGATATTGCCGCGGCGCAACTGTTGTTTCGATCGATCGGGCGGCTGGATCGGATCGAGTTGGTGACGACGCCCAACCGACCGCTCGACAACATCATCGTTTCCCTGCGCGCGGTTCTTCCTCCCCATCTCATTGTGCAACGACCGGCACAACGGACGAAGCAAGTTGAAAACATGGTCTGGGCCTTCCAGCTCAATCTCTCGGTCATGAGCTGGGTCGGGCTGCTCGTTGGGGTGTTCTTGATCTACAACACGATCGCCTTTGTTGTGGCACAACGGAGGCGCGAGATAGGCATTTACCGAGCGCTCGGCATGACGGAGCGGCGGGTCGCAGGCTTATTTCTCATGGAGGCGGGACTGCTCGGTCTGCTTGGCGGGCTCTTGGGAGGTCTAGGCGGGGTATGGCTGTCTATGGGTTTGGTGTCGCTCGTCAGCCGAACGGTCTCAGACCTCTATGCGCCGGTCACGTCCAGTGGGCTGATCCTGTCGATGGACATGCTGACCCTCACGTCAGTAGCGAAAGGAGTTTTGCTGGGGACGGTGGTTTCGATGGTAGGAGCCTTGGGTCCCAGCGTGGAAGCAGGAAGGACTGTGACAGTTCGCGCCTTGGCGCCGGGAGGCTATGAATCGACTCAGCAGCTGAGGGCAGGCTTGTGGGGGTGGATCAGCCTTGGGTTGTTGGTGCTGGCAGGCCTCTGCTCGCTGATGGGTCCAGTTGGAGACCTGCCGCTCTTTGGCTATTTCGCGACGGTCTGTCTCTTAGGGGCCCTCTCCTGTCTTGCGCCGATCTGTATCAAGGTGTTGGGCTGGCGGCATCTTCGCCGGGAGAGCAAGACGATGATGCTAGGGGGAAGTTTCCGGCTCATTGTGGCAGACCAGACGGCGCGGCATCCGGGCCGGAATGCCGTGACGGTGTCGGCGTTGATGGTGGGATTGTCGATCATGATCGGTGTCGTCGTGATGGTTCGCAGTTTTCGTGACACGGTCGAGTTCTGGGTGGATGAAACCGTGATGGCCGATCTTATCGTGGCGCCACAATCCTGGCTTCAGGGGAAGCAGTCTGGGCAGGCCTCGCGTGCCTTGCCGGGGGCCTGGCGTTCAACCCTGTCGGCGATTGACGGCATTGCCGCGGTCGATACCTATCGTGATGTGTATGTGGACGTTGCGGGTCAGCCGGTGGCGTTGGTGTCACGAGATCTTCGGCTCCATGCGCAGCGCAGCCGGTATCTGATGGTTCATGGAGATTCAAGTGCGGCCCTGCGGCGAGCCGCCGAGAACGGAGGCGCCCTCCTATCGGAAGTGTTGGCAAATCGGCTAGGGCTTCGCGAGGGGGACAAGGTCTCGATCACGACGCCGGCGGGACCAACTGCCGTGTCCGTCGAGGGAATTTTTTACGATTACGCGACCGACGGCGGGAAGATGGTGATGGATCGAACATGGTATCAGCAACAATGGCACGACGATCGGGTAACGGTATTTTCCGTCTACCTGGCTGCCGGGGCCGATGTCGAGCGAGTAAGGCAGTCGATTGTGACACACGTCGCCGGGATGGATGGAATGACGCTTCCACCGTTGGTAATCCGGAACCGCGAGTTGCGGCATGAGATCCTCGAGATCTTCGACCGCTCCTTCGTTTTAACCTATGTCCTTGAAGCCATTGCCGTGCTAGTGGCCGTGCTCGGCATTGTAAACACCTTGGTGACAGCCGTGTTGGAGCGGCGACGTGAGTTTGCCACGTTGCGGGCGATCGGCGCCAGCACGAGGCAAGTGGAGCGATTAGTTCTGTGGGAAGCGGCGTATCTTGGATTGATCGGGGCTGCGTTGGGCGTTGCGGGAGGTTTGCTGCTCGCTCTGCTGCTCATCCACGTGATCAATAAACAATCATTTGGCTGGACGATCCAGATGACGGTTCCGGGTGGAGTCATTCTGCAAGCCGTAGGACTCGCACTCACGGCTGCTCTGGTAGCCGGCTACTGGCCGGCGCGCTGGGCTGCACGGCAACCGGTCATGGATGGATTGCGGGAGGAGTGAGGCCACCCTATTGGTCCGGTGCTCCCGGAGCGCGCACGATCAGAATGTGCTCGCTCGACGGGCGCAGTGGGACCAACAGGGGTGGCCTCACTCAGTGATGGTTGTTGATAAGAAGAAATGTGCGCAGTGGAGGACCAAACCAGGCCGCTACTCTGGAAATGGAAAACGAGCAAGCTTGGAGGGACGAGAGGGGAGCGGCCAGACTATCCTTCTTGCTCGCAGAACGCGCACGATAAAACAGTGCTCGTCCGATGCGCGCACTGAAGGATAGTCTGGCTGCTCCCCTTAGGCAGAGAGGGGAAGGTCAGTAGGCCCTCGTTGGACGTGCACAGTGGGGACGAACGGATGTGCTACTTCTTACTACCCCTATCAGCCGATGGTGTGTCTACGCCGCCATGGCCGTACGATTGGCAAAAGCGAGCGGCACGTCCTTGCGATCGGCCAGCGTCACTGTCAACAATGGCCGCGCTCCGTATCCGACTTCCTGCGCCACCCAGATCACAGGGATTTGCTCGATAGCGATATTGTACAGGTTGACCGAGTCATTATAGAACTCGCGCCGATCGGCAATGGTGTTTTCCAGCGCCGATATGCGTTGTTGAACGGCTAAGAATTCTTGATTGGCTTTCAGATCCGGATACTGTTCGGCCACGGCAAAGAGTTTTCCTAAGGCGCCGATGATCTGATTTTCCGCCTGTGCCTTGTCGTCGATACTCACCCCTGTGCTATAGGCAGTACGGGCTTTGGTGACGGATTCCAGCGTTTCCCGCTCGTGCGTCATGTAGCTGTTACAGACTTCAACAAGCTTGGGAAGCTCATCATGCCGCTGCTTCAAAATGACATCGATATTCGACCAAGCCTTGTCGATGTTATTGGCAAGCCGGACCAGCATGTTATAAACGCCGATCACATAGGCGACGAGTACGCTCATTCCGATCACGAGCAGGCTTCCGATCAGTAAAGTGGTATTCATGGGCGCGCTCCTTTTGGTCTGACGTTACGACACGGTTGTCAGGTAGTATCTGAAGATGACGATCAAACAGGTTGCAGCCAGTGCCAGGCCCCCTGCTCCATAAGCCAACATCTGCCAATGCAATCGGGACAATAAGTCCTTTTCGCTTCGATCCGAGATAATGAACTCATGGTCTTGGCTGCTCCCGATATACAGACGAGCGGAGTTCTCAACGAGTTCTTTTGTGCCGGACTGTTCAAGGGCCGTCCCGAGAACATAGACGTGCTCTTCCGGTTGAATAGATGCTTCTCGGCACCGTAATGTCTTGCTCCCTATCCAGCGTTCGGTCGAAATTCCCAGTCGATTCAATCCGGCGATGGCAGTGGGGGGCAATTCTCTGAGCCAATCGTTTCGATAAGTGCGCCCATCCGGCAAGATCAGCTCGGCGCCAAGGGGTACGACGAGCACCTCTCCGGTTGTATCGCGTACAATAAAGGGCTGCTCCGAAGTGCCTTTCGCAATGGTCTCCCACCGTGCATGTTTCCCGGACCCGACATGCTCTTCCACGGCATAGGAAAAGAACACACAGGGAAGGTCGCTGAAGGGTGCGGAGAGAAGATTTCCCTCTGGCTGTGCTTGCCCACCAATCTCGACCAACCCCATGGCCAGTGAACGAATCGTCGAGGTCGGAATGCTTTCGATCAAGCGCTTCCGTTGGCGAACCTTCCATCCGTAGACGAAGAGTCCGAATCCTCCCACAGTGCCAGCTACCAAGTATAAGAGAAGTTGGTCCGGTGGCCGACTCCACTGAGTGGTTCTCATGGTTTTACCGATCCCAGAGACGAAGATGATCCCTCCGATTGCGAAGGCGAGCCCGAAAAACAGGACCCAGACCCACAGGCCTTGGGGGTTGGAGCGTGTCGCATTGAACTTGGGTTGATTGTGAAACGTGTCGTTGAGCGCACGATGTCTTGCCGCAGCTTGTGTATACAGCGCAGCTTCATGGATCTGGATCGGAACCGCCGCGCCTCGATAGGTCTCATTCAGACGATTGAGGCTTCCGTGAGGTAGCCACCACCCGCGACAGGAATCGCAGCTGAGGAAGGACGTGTGTGATACCGTCTCAGACTCCATGTGATTCCCGCATCGAGGACACAGTGTCTCTGTCCTGACCGCGACGCCTCCCGTGTCACCAATCGCCCGTTTCAGTGAGATGTAATCCTCCACGAAAAAATTCACCTCTCCCACATCGAGCCAGAGTCCATGTCCAGAGGAACAGACATCGAGCCCCGGGCCATGGCTTGTCGGAACCTGAATAAGGTCCTCCTGACAATCGGGACATTTCATGGTGAGCATCGTGTTCAAACTGTAGCAAGAAACAAACGGGTGTCAACGCAATAGGGTTATAATTGCGTTGTAAGACAAAGGTTTCGCGTGGCCGTTAGGGAGTGATCCTGTGGCAAGACAAGTGAGAGCCGTCCCGTTCCGGATATATTTCGGTGCTCTCTCTACACGCAGATTCCTAGGCGATGTTGGTTCCGGATACCAGCTCTCTTATTGCTCAGAGGTTGACTCATAACTTGACTCATCCTTGACTAACTGTTTCCGTCCCCGAAGCAGGGCTGGTCCAACGCAACGGGACCAAGAAATCAGAACGCTATATGCTGAGTTGACAGCGCACTCGTCTATCTTGTTCATTTGGTCTATCTGGTTTCTCTGGTGCTTGTGGTCCGATCAACATGACAGACGAGAGAGACCAGACCAACCACCGTCACCCTCACCCCTTACGACAAAGGGTTCATCTTTCACGTCTCACGTTCCCTGAAAGGCTGGGTGATTTCACATGGGGAAAAGGGTATCCTGCGGGACAAAAGGTTGCATCGAGTCCTGGTCTGCTTGCGAATATCTCGGACGGAACACTCAGTGATGCCTACGATCTCTGGATGAATGTATGATTCTAAGACCCAATCTCATATTACTCTTGTGCCCCAAAGCCTTCTGAAATCCCAATGTCGCTTCACCCTCACTTTGCAAACTCGCCGTACGCGCCGAGAAATTTCGCCGTGCTCGCCGTGAGTTTCACGGAGTACAAGAGCAAACCATGATGACGCTCCGTCAACTTGCCGCCGAACCGCTCACGTTGCCCACGCAGACGACGTGGTATCTGACCGATCTTGCCGAGGCGCGTGGCAAGCAGGAATTGTTCACCCGCCAGTCGCCGCAGAAACTTAAGATATTGCGCGAACACGCGCTCATCGAAAGCGCTGTGTCTTCCAACCGAATCGAAGGTGTGGAGGTGGACAAGTCTCGTATCGCCACGCTCGTCTTCGGCAAGCCCGCTTTGCGCGACCGCGACGAACAAGAAGTGCGCGGCTATCGTGACGCGCTGAAGCTCATCCATGAGAACGGCGCGAAGCTGTCCATCTCCGACGCCACCATCAAAATGCTCCACAAACTGTCGCGCGGAGAAATCTGGGATGCCGGGGCGTACAAAGAAAAGGACGTGAACATCATCCAGACCTATGCCGATGGCCGTAGCCGCATCCGATTCAAAACGCTGCCCGCGAAGGACACACCCAGGGCGATGGCCGAGATGATCGACCTCTGGCAGCGCGGCGTGCGTGAGAAATGGGTGCACCCGCTGGTGCTCGCTGCCGCGCTGAACCTCGATTTCCTGTGTATCCATCCGTTCCGCGACGGCAATGGCCGCACCTCGCGTCTGCTATTTTTGCTCGCCTGCTACCATTGCGGCATCGAGGCCGGGCGCTACATCAGCCTTGAGCGCATCATTGAGGACAACAAAGAGCGTTACTACGAAGTCCTCGAACAAAGTTCCCAGCGCTGGCACGAGGGTAAACACGATCCGTGGCCGACTATGAATTTTCTGCTCTACATTCTCACGCGCGCGTGCAAGGAATTTGAAGAACGAGTCGGCCGGATGGCAAGCCCGCGAGGCGCAAAAACCGAAATGGTTGAACACGCCATTGAAACCATCAGCGGCGAATTTGGCATCACCGATGTGGAACGGCTGTGTCCCGGCGTGAGCCGCGACATGATCCGCCTCTTGTTGCGCGAGTTGAAGGCTGCCGGGCGAATCGAGTGCCTGGGTCGCGGGCCAGGAGCAAAATGGCGAAAGAGGGTAGTAACCTTAAAAGAGGGCAATAAAGAGGGTAATAGCCGGATTAGGTAAAGAAGTAGGGATCATCGTGTATGGCACGTCCATAGGACAGCGAGGAATACGACCTCTCTGACGCTGGGAAACGCGACCTTCTCAAGCCGGGAAAGCCGCTCCCGGAGAAATAACACGTCCGTCTCTTTGCCGACGAACACGAAGCTGAAGTCGTTTCGCCTGCTACTCACAGACCAGACAGACGAGATAGACAAGACTGACCAGTCCAACCGTCCGCGCGTTCACCCCTCACGCACAACGCTCACCTGTCACGTCTCACCTTCCCTGAAAGGCGGGTGATTTCACACCGTAAAAAGCGTATTCTTCGGCCACCAAAGTTACTCAGAGTTTTCGTGTGGGCAGTGGTGCGCGGATCGTGCAGCAGAACAAGGAGCAATGCCATCAATGGCAAACAAGAGGAAAGCAGATTCTAAGCCTGAGACCGGCGCCAATCTCGGCTTCGAGGCCAAGCTGTGGCAGATGGCCGACGGCCTCCGCAACAACATGGATGCGGCGGAGTACAAGCACGTCGTCCTGGGCCTGATCTTCCTCAAGTAGATCTCGGATGCCTTTGAGGCGAAGCATGCCGAGCTCGAAACGCAGCGCAAGAAGGGTGCTGACCCTGAAGATCCCGACGAATACAAAGCCGCCAGCATTTTCTGGGTGCCGAAGGAAGCGCACTGGTCATATCTCAAAGCGAACGCCCCGCAGCCGGCTATCGGCACGCTGGTTGACGATGCGATGGCCGCGATCGAGCGCGACAATCCCTCCCTCAAGAGAGAGAGATGGGTGGCTGGAACCGTTTCCTACTCACGGCTTCTTCGCCACGACCTTGCCGTTTTCCCACACGTAGATCGGCGTGCCATGCATTCGTGCGATTTTGCGAGCCACCTTGGCGGCTCTCCTGAGTGCGCGCATGACGGCTTGAGAAAACTGTTTGCTGTCCATTGGGTATTTCTTTTTCGTCCGTTGATCTTTCCGCACCTGGAAGTGCCTCCAAAATCTTGCTGACCAGAGAGATTGCAGGCTGCTCAAAAAGGCGTTCAGCGAGGCCGCAGGGAGACTCGGACCCCGAGGCGTACTCAGTGCTGTACGTTGAGGGGTTCGAGCGACTGAGAACGAAGCTGGGGGACTTTTTCAGCAGCCGTTTGGTAGTCCACTTCGATCTTAAACCCCAGATCTTCGATCATGCCCCAGACTTCCGGGGCTGGCTGGCCTGGTGTTGTGAGGTAGCCGTTCACGAAGATGGAATCGGCTGGATAGAGCGCCAACGGCTGGAGACTGCGCAAATTGTGTTCGCGGCCTCCGGCCACGCGGAGTTCTGTGCGTGGGTGCAGGAATCGGAACAGGCAGAGCACTTTCAAGCAGCGTTGAGGAGTCAGGTTATCACAGTTTTCTAGCGGTGTGCCTGTCGCTGGATGGAGTGTGTTCAACGGGATTGAGTCCGGCTTTACCTCGATTAGGGCCATCGCTAGGTCGATGAGGTCTTCGTCTTTCTCTCCCATTCCCACGATCCCGCCGGAGCAGATTTCCAATCCTGCCGCTCGGGCGTTTCGGATGGTGCTGAGCCGGTCTTGGAAGGTATGCGTGGTGCAGATAGAGGTGTGAAAGGCTTCGCTCGTGTTCAAGTTGTGGTTCACCCGATCGACTCCCGCCGCCTTCAGTCGCTTGGCCTGTTGCTCATTCATGAGGCCCAGCGAGCAGCAGATCTGAATCGGAATCTCCTGCTTGATCGAACGGACGGCTCCTGCGATTTCGTCGATTTCTCGATCCAAGGGACTCCGACCGCTGATGACGATGCAATAGCGTTGGGCCTTTGAGGCCGCCGCTTGCCGGGCTCCGTCGATCATCTCTTTTTGCGGCAAGAGGTTATAGCGCTCGATGGGGGCGGTGGAGATCGCAGATTGGGAACAGTAGTGGCAGTCTTCCTGGCAGGCCCCGCTCTTGGCGTTCTGCAACATCTGGAGGCGAACGGTTTTGCCGAAATAACGGGATCGGACGGTAAAGGCGGCTTGGAGGAGTTCCAGTAATTGCTCATCAGGAGTATCGAGAACGGCCTGGCATTCGCTTCTGGTCAGCGTCTCGTCGCGCAAGGCTTTGGCAGCGAAATCCTGATAGTCGACCACCATGGGAGGCTCCATCATCTGTAGAGGTTGTCTTGACTGCAATGCGGATGGCTGCGCGTACGTCAGGTAGAAAACCTACACGGTTTCGAAGGGAGAAGCAATGCCCTGGTAGGGAACTGCTGAGACTGGGAGGGGGCTGCTATCTTGACCGGGGACCGCCTGCCCGTCGTTCGGCAAAGGCAGTGCGACCAATGTATTCCAGGTTCCACAGCGACGGCAGCGTCCAGACCATTCGGTCGACTCTTGGCTGCAGGCGGTGCAGACATAGGGGACGACCACACGTTTCTTGAAATGGAGGGCTTTCTTGAGTTCGGCGACGGCCTCCTCCATCTGCTGCTTGCGCAAATAGAGATTGGCCATGATCTTATGGTAATCGGCCAATTGGTCCTGTACTCCTTCGACGGTCGAGAGGATGTCGAAGGCTTCGTCGACCATTTCTAGTCGGTAGTAGAGCTTGCCTAAATAGAACTGCAGGGCAGGGTTATTCGGGTCTTGCCGGAGGGCCTCCTGGTAGACACGGATAATTTCGCTGGGTTCGCCCTGTTCGAGAAAGAGTTCTTCGAGTCGGTGCAGGATGATGTTACTGCGGGTTTTGGCATAGATCTTCTTGAGAATTTCTACGGCCTGTTTGGTCTTGCCTTCGCGGATCAAGATTTCGCCGATGCCGACGTAGGCCGGCAAGAATGTCCGGTCTTTCTTAATGGCGCCGCGGAAATAGCGCCGTGCCTTATCGGGATGGCCTCGTTCCAGCAGTTGACGCCCGACCTCGTATGTGCAGCCAGTGAGGAGACGGGCCTCGGCCTTGCGTTCAGTCTCAGGCAGATTGGCCTTCAGGAGACGATGTTGGATTTCGAGCGCCTCGCTCCATTTTTCGAGCCTGATCAACAGATCGCGCTTGCGGATGAGCGCGGTGAGGTTATCCGGTTCGACCTTGAGCATCTTGTGCAGGGTCTGTAGGGCGTCCTCATAGCGCTTGGCGCCCTCCAAGTCGTTGGCCAATTCCAGCAGAATTTCAATGTTGCGCTCGTCAACGCGATTCGCTCGTTGATGGAGGCGGATCGCCTCAGCGAAGTTGTTTTCTACACGGTAAATGTTTCCCAGCCAGAGCAGTGAGTCGACACGATTTGGGTCCATGGCCAGCGCCCGTTCGAACAGGCCGATGGCTTCGACGGTGCGTTTTGACATGATGGCATGGGTGCCTTCACGATGGAGCGCATCGATCTTTTCTTTGCGCCGCAACAGCCGCGTGCTGCGCCAGTTGCCGATGACGTGGGCGGTTTGCCGCATGCCGACTGCCAAGGCCACGAGCACAGCACCGACTGCCATAGAAAAGACGACGAGCGTGACGGGGCTCAGTTCAAACTGGAGGGAGGGACTGGTTCGGACTGTGACTGCCCCCGGATTCAACTCGCGTGCATAGCTGTAGAGGAAGATTCCGGCGCTGACGAGGAAGATGGTGGTGAGCAGTCGGAGCATCGATCTAGGCCTTTGTTTTCGTCGGCGCCTTTTTCCGCTTCACGGGCATTGGGGTCGCGGCTGGTTGTGTGACCGGCGGTTTGCCCGGGATGGCGATGCGTTTTGCATCGGCCCACAACCGTTCGAGTGCATAATGCTTCCGTATGTCCTGCCTGAAAATATGGGCGATGACATCGCCAAAGTCCATCAGAACCCACTGGGATGACCGCATGCCTTCGACGCCCAGCGGTTTAGAGCCGGAGCGAGAAAGGATACCGTCGATATGATCTCCGATGGCACTCGCTTGTCGATCCGAATCCGCAGAGCCGATGACCAGGTAGTCGGCAACGGAGGTCAACGGCGCTACCTGGAGGACGAGAACGTCGGTGGCTTTCTTATCGAGCATGGCCCGGGCAATGGCGAGGGCCGTGGACCTAGCTGTTCGTGCGATTACGGTCCTCTTGGTAGAGATGATGGTGGAGTATATAAGATTCCACTAAGGGCGGCAACAGATTTGCCACCGGGAGCCCTTGACGGATTCGTGAACGAATGTCCGATGCGGAGACCGCGGAGGGCAGCAGTTTGAGACAGATCAAGTTTTGTGTTCCGATTTGGGCTTCGATTCGTGAAATCCGTTCCGCATCGAGGTCTGCCAGCGAGGGGTAGGGAATCGGTGGTAGCAATGCGACGGTTGAGAGGGAACGAAACGATAGGCCTGGCCTGGAGAGCACGACGAATGAGCAGAGTTTCAGCAGTGTCAGGGGGTCACGCCAGGAGGGAAAATCCAGGAAAGCATCGAGCCCGATCAAAAAAAAGAGCTGGGTCTTCGCGCCATACTCTTGCTGCAGCAGGCGAATGGTGTCGATGGAGTAGGATTTGCCTGGCCGCCGGATTTCCACATCTGAGATGGCGAGAGAGGGGTCTGAGGCGATGGCCAGGCGAACCATCTCATAGCGGTTTTGGGCCGGCGCCAGGCTGCCGTTTGGCTTATGGGGAGGCAGACTTGTGGGAACGAAGAGAATCTGGTCGAGTCCGAGGGCCTCGCGTGTCTGGCGTGCAATGGTCAGGTGACCGTTGTGCACGGGGTTGAAACTGCCGCCGAGGAGGCCGAGACGAAGTAGACCAGAGTGCTGAGTGCCGGGTGCTGAGGGCTGAGATTCAGAATTTGGTGACATCATAACTCAGCGCTCTGGTCTAGAGAATGACGAGGTTGTCCCGATGAATAACTTCCTCGTATTCCTGTGGGCCGAGCTGCTGCTGGATCTCGGTCGTTTTGAGCCCTTTGATCCGTGCCAAGGTGTCGGAGGAGAAGTTCACGAGTCCTTTGGCGAACTCTTTGCCGTCCTGGTCGAGGCAGCTGACCGCATCTCCCGTATCGAACGACCCGCCGACATCTAGAATACCTGAAGCCAGCAAGCTTTTGCCCCGTCGGGCCAGCGCCTCGACGGCTCCGGGGTCGAGCGTCAGGGTTCCGCGCGGCCTGAGGGTGAAGGCGATCCAATGTTTGCGGCTGGTAAAGCGACGTTCCTTCGCAAGGAAGAGACTACCGCCAGGGCCTCCGGCTAATACGTGCGGAAGGAGGCCTGCTTTTTGTCCGTTCAAGATCAAGGTGGCCACTCCGTACTCACTGACTTTCTTGGCAGCCCGGACTTTCGTGGCCATGCCTCCGGTTCCTTCGAAAGAGCTGGAGACACCGGCTCGCCGCTCAATTTCTTCGGTAATGTCCGGGATTAATGGAATCAGTGTGGCTGCAGGGTTTTTGCGCGGGTCCTCCGTAAACAAGCCGTCGATATCGGACAGGATAATCAGTAGTTCTGCGTCGACCAGATGGGCCACCTCAGCGGCCAGAGTATCGTTGTCTCCCACGCGGATTTCATCTACAGCAACCGTATCGTTTTCATTAATGATGGGGATGACGCCAAATCCGATCAGCGCAGTCAGGGTGTGGCGTGCATTGAGAAAGCGCCGACGATCGGCGAGGTCGTGGTGTGTCAGTAGGATCTGTGCGACCTTGACGTTGAGCCGCTCAAAGGATTTCTCATAGGCCCACATGAGCCGGCTTTGGCCGACCGCCGCAGCCGCCTGCTTCACCGGGAGGCTCTTGGGGTATTCCGTCAGACCCAATTTCTTGATGCCGGAGACGATCGCGCCGGAGGAGACGATCAGGATTTCACGCCCGCCTGACCGGATGGCTGCGATTTCATCCGCGAGTCGATCGATCCGTTCGGGGCGTAGTCCGGTCTCTCGGGATGCGACGAGACTGCTCCCGACTTTGATGACGATGCGGGTGGCTTGTTTTATGAGCTGATCTCGCATGGTATGACTCGAAGTTGCGCAACCTGTTGTCCCACATAGCTGACGAGTTCTGTTAACCCTTCTCTCGTGGCGGCAGAGATCGGGAGACACGTATAGCGATGGCGCTTACAATACTTCTGCAACTCGCGCATGCGCGAGCCGTCTCCAACCACATCGATCTTCGTGGCGACCACCGCGAAGGGGCGCGTGATGATCGGCTCATCGTAGGCGGCCAATTCCTGACGCATGACCTCAAAACTCTTGACCGGCCCCTCGGGGGCCCATTCTGACACGTCGATCATGTACAGCAAAAACGACGTGCGTTCGATATGTCGGAGAAACTGGAGTCCTAGCCCTTTGCCCTCATGGGCGCCTTCGATGATCCCCGGAATGTCTGCGACGGCAAAACTTCCTTTTTCTCCCCAGCGGACGATTCCCAGATTCGGCGTCAGGGTGGTGAAAGGGTAGTCGGCGATCTTCGGCCGTGCCGCCGAGATTGTGGAGATGAGCGTCGATTTTCCGGCATTAGGAAAGCCCACAAGTCCGACATCGGCTAACAGTTTTAGTTCAAGTCTGAGCGACCGTTCTTCGCCTTCGGTGCCGGTTTCAAAGTTCGTAGGCGTGCGGTTGGTCGAGGTCGCGAAATGGTTATTCCCTCGCCCTCCTCGGCCTCCGCGAGCTGCCACAAACCGCTGTCCAGGGGTGACCAGGTCGGCCAGCACCTCACCTGTCTGATCATCGAAGATAACGGTGCCGACAGGAAGGGCCACCACCACATCCTCGCCGGTTCGCCCGGAGCAATTGGCAGCGCCTCCCTGGCGACCGACTTCTGCTTCGTAGTGTTTTTGGTACCGGAGGTCGAGGAGCGTGGTCATGCGAGGCGACGCTTCAAACACGACATTGCCGCCGTGGCCTCCGTCGCCGCCGTCCGGCCCGCCGCGGGGCACGAACTTTTCGCGTCGAAAACTGCATGATCCGTCGCCGCCTCGACCGGCTGTGATACGGATACGAACTTCATCGACAAACATTGGCGCACCGTTTCTTCAGTGTGAAGGCTGTGAGATCATTACCTGCGAGGAATATCCCGTTGCACGTATAGTCATGCCGGGAGTCCTCACGGGTAACGAAGCTGTGACGAGAAAAGAGGAAAAGAATGTACTATGAAATCGCGGGGGCGGAGTAGACGCTGATCTTCTGCCGTCCGCGACCGCGTTCGAACTTCACGATCCCTGTGATGCGGGCGAAGAGGGTATGGTCTTTGCCGAGGCCCACGTTGAAACCGGGGAAGAACTTTGTCCCTCGTTGACGGATCAAAATTGATCCGGCCTTCACGGTTTCTCCACCGTAGGCCTTGACCCCAAGATATTGCGGATTACTATCGCGCCCGTTTCTAGTCGATCCGCCGCCTTTATTTGTTGCCATGACTGATCCTCACTAAGCCGTTTCGATACCGGTAATGCGCAATTTGGTAAAGCCCTGGCGATGGCCATTGGTCCGTCGATAGTTCTTGCGCCGTTGTTTTTTGAATATGGTGATGGAGCGGGTTCGATCTTGGGCGATGATCTCGGCTTTGACCGTGGCCCCTTTGACCGACGGTTGTCCGACTACCATGCCATTCTCACCGTGAACCAACCGAACTTGGCCGATTTCAATTGTTCCCCCGACCTCGCCAGGAAGGGATTCCACCTGGACCAATGACCCAGGTTCGACCCGATACTGCTTGCCGCCTGTCTCAATGATTGCGTACATAAGCCACTGTCTCCATTACAGAAGATGACTGTGTAACATATGGATTTGAGGCCTGTCAAGGTAAAGGGACGCCTCTTCTCTAAGATTTCGCCTCGGGGGGTACGCCGGCGCCCCTCCCTCATTCGGGTTAGCCTATATGTAGGGGTATCCTGCTCCGGCTTCTGGGCGTATGCTGGCATTCTTATTGTTGAGCCATTTATGGATTGGAGCTAATGATGGCTGCATCACCGAAGCCTCGTCCTTCCAAGCCGGAACGCGTTCGATTCGTGCTCCGTCCCTATCGTCGCATACCTACCTGGCTAGCGCTCTATTATCTCAGTGGGGAATGTGTTGGAAAAGGTATCGTGACCAATCTGTCTCAATCGGGAATGCGTGTCCAAGGTGACCATGAGGTCAAGCTAGGACTCGATTTGGCATTACGCGTTACGTTTGCGGACGATGATCCGCCGATAGAGATTGAACGAGCAACGGTTCGGTGGGTGAATAGATATGATTTCGGTCTGAACTTTGTCCACCTTAGTCCATTAGCCGTAAAGCACATCACCGATGCATTGAGCCAACAGATTCGTGCCCCTCAGTTACCTGCCTGAGCGTCCCCCTTCTTCATTCTTGCCGTGGGCCATGCCGCGCCCGGTTGCTTGACGCTTCTTCGAGCCCGCTGCTATATTCCGATTCCACCGCTCGATGTTTCATGTGTTCGCCCGCATTGCCTATGCTTGAACCACAAGGAAAGATTTGGATGGACGGTTCGTTCGTCAATTGGGCGGACGCGCAAATCCATGTAATGACCCATTCGCTCCATTATGGGCTGGCTGTGTTCGAGGGGATTCGCTGTTACAAGGGAAAGTCCGGTTCCGCAATTTTTCGGTTGCAGGAACATGTGGATCGGCTGTTCGATTCCGCCCATATCGGCATGATGCAGATGCCCTTCGACAAGAAGCAGGTCGCAGCGGCCATCGTGGAAACCGTCAGAGTGAATAAGCTGGAAGCCTGCTATATCCGCCCCCTCGTCTACATCGGGCATGGAGCGATGGGGGTCTATCCAGGCGATAACCCAATTAAGCTGGCCATCGCGGCCTGGACTTGGGGCGCCTACCTCGGGGATGATGCGCTCGCGAATGGGATGCGGGCCCGCGTATCGTCGTTTACTCGCCATCATGTCAATGTCTCGATGACTAGAGGAAAGATTTCCGGCTACTACGTGAATTCGATTCTCGCGAAGCGGGAAGCGAAAGCGGACGGATACGATGAAGCCATTTTGCTCGATACCGAGGGGTATGTGTCCGAGGGGACGGGGGAGAATATCTTTATTGTGCGGAAAGGGCAGATTAAAACTACGCCGCTCACCTCAATCCTCGACGGCATTACCAGAAGTTCCGTCATCGATCTGGCGCGGGAGAAGCGTATCCCTGTAGTGGAGGGGCGGTTCACACGCGATGACATGTATATTGCCGATGAAGTATTTGTGACCGGGACCGCTGCTGAGCTGACGCCGGTCCGGGAGATCGACAACCGCCGCATTGGAACTGGAACGCCAGGTCCGATTACGCAAGCTCTGCAGAAGACCTTCTTTTCCATCGTGCGTGGGGAGGATCCTTCCCACGAAGCGTGGCTCACCAGAATTTAGTAAGACGCTGAGTCGTTTCTCTCTCCCACGTACATCCCGACGCGGCATTTTTGACACCTGTGAGAACAGACTGGTCTATCTGGTTTGTCTTGTTTACTGGTTGATTGGTTCGTCTGTTCGTCTCGTTCAACCAAAAAAACAAGACAGATCAAATAAACAAGACAGACAGGCGGACCGTTTCAACTGCCTGCTAGTGTTTGCCGGAAGAAGTGTCGCTTGGAGTGTGGCTCTCAGCGGCTGGGGCTGCCGGCGCAGCCGACGGGGTTTCAGGGGCGGCCTGAGGAGATTCTTTCTTGTTGAGATCGATCACTGTGGAAGAAAAGTTCCGGTCTTTGGCGAGCATAGCCAGACTGAGCGACGTTAGCATGAAGATGGCCGCAACGACGACCGTGAACTTGCTCAAAAAATTCGCGGGTCCACGGCTACCGAAGACGGTCTGGCTGGAGCCCCCGAAGGATGCACCGATTTCAGCTCCCTTTCCTGATTGCAAGAGGATTGCGCCGACCATGAGAAAACAGACCAAGATATGGATGATAATGAGGAAGATATACATGGCACTCCGATCAATTAGGCACGCGGTATCTGAGCACGACTGATGATTGTAGCAAACGAATCGAGGTTGAGACAAGCCCCACCCACTAGAGCCCCGTCGATCGCGTCCAAAATTAAAAGCGACTCGATGTTCTGGGGCGTGACGCTTCCACCGTACAGGATTCTGATGGCCGATGCCGCTTCACTATTCCATTCGGTCTCCATGAACAGCCGGATCGAGCGATGCACGGCCACGGCCTGCTCTGCAGTGGCAGCTTGTCCTGTGCCGATGGCCCAAACCGGTTCGTAGGCGATCGTGATGGTCGCCAGATCCTGTGTGGGTAGTCCTGCCAGGCTGCTGTTGAGTTGAGCTGTGATGACCGACTCCGTTCGCCCCGCCTCTCGGTCCGCCAGCGATTCTCCCACGCACAGGATCGGGCAGAGCCTGTGCTTCAACGCCGCCCGGACCTTCTTCTGAATATGATCATCTTGTTCGCCAAAGAGCGTGCGACGTTCAGAGTGGCCGACGATCACATAACGGCAGCCAAGATCGCGCAACATCGGAGCGGACACTTCCCCCGTGAAGGGCCCGTGCGTTTCCCAGTGTAAAGTTTGTGCGCCGAGGCTGATCCAAGAGGAGGGGCCCAAGGCGTTGCGGGCCGATTCGAGGGCCGTAAAGGGCGGCGCAAGGACTATGTCGGCGTGAGGCGATGCAGGTACTCGTTCGCGGAGGTCGCGAATGAAGGCCGCAGCCTCCGAGGCCGTCTTGTTCATCTTCCAGTTGCCGACGATGAGGGGTCTGCGCAAAGGTGTCTCGATACTCAGAGGTGGTAGAAGGGGATGCACTCAATGACGAGGCGATTACACGACTCGATCCGGGAGGGCCGTCAAGCCCGGGAGTTGTTTGCCTTCGAGCAATTCCAGCGCGGCGCCGCCGCCGGTCGAGATGAACGACATATTTTCAGATTCGCCGGCTCGATGCACGGCCAAAGCCGTTTCGCCACCGCCGACGATTGTCAGGGCGTAGGCATTGGCGACCGCGTGAGCCATTGCAAGGGTACCTCGTGCGTAGGCATCGATTTCGAATACCCCCATTGGTCCGTTCCACAGAATGGTCTTTGCGTTCTGGACTGCTTCGTTGAAGAGTTTGACGGAGGCCGGACCAATGTCGAGCGCGTACCAGCCATTCGGAATCTCCTGGACCGGAACGATCTTTGTTTCCGCCCCGGGCTCGCGGCTGGCCGCGACGACACAATCGACCGGCAGGTAAAATTTCACGCCGCGGGAAAGGGCATGGTCCTCGATGCCTTTGGCCAAGTCCAGCATGTCGTTTTCGACCAGCGAGTTGCCGATTTCCAGTCCCTTCGCCTTTAAAAAGGTAAAGGCCATGCCGCCGCCGATAATGACTTTGTCGACGCGCTTGCCCAAATTCTCGATGACGCCGATCTTTCCCGACACTTTTGCCCCGCCGAGAATGGCGACAAAGGGCCGAACGGGGTTTTCGACGGCCCCTTCAAGGTATTCGATTTCCTTCTTGAGGAGGAAGCCGGCGGCCGAGGCGGGAATGAATTTGGTGATGCCGACGGTGGAGGCATGAGCCCGGTGTGCAGCGCCGAACGCGTCGTTGATATAGACATCGCCAAGGGCCGCCAGCGCTTTCGAAAAGGCGTCGTCGTTATTCTCTTCCCCCTTATGGAATCGGAGGTTTTCAAGGAGAAGAACGTCGCCAGGCTTCATCTTGGCGACAAGAGCTTCCACTGCCGGGCCGATGCAATCGGGTGCAAATATAATGTCTTTGCCCATAAGCCGTCCCAGGCGTTTTGCCACCGGGGCCAGACTATATGTGGAGTCGAATTTTCCGTTCGGTCGGCCGAGATGCGAACAGAGGATCACCCTGGCGCCGTCGTCGATGGCTCGATTGATGGTCGGCAGGGTCGAACGAATGCGGGTATCGTCGGTGATTTGGTGCGAATCGTCCAACGGGACATTGAAGTCGGCCCGGATGATGACACGCTTGTCTCGCAGCACGACGTCGTCGAGCGTTTGTTTGCGCAGTCTCATTGCGGTTCCGTCAAATCGGTCATTCCAGAAATAGGAGTCAGCATGGAACAGAATCGGGCTGAGGTCGGTTTGACCTCAGTGGTACTCAGCGTCCTTTCGCTCTAGCCGCAATGACCTTGATCAAATCGCGCACGCGGCATGAATAGCCCCACTCATTATCGTACCAGGCTGTCACCTTGACGAGCCGCTTGTCGATGGCCATCGTGAGCGGGGCATCGAAAGTAGCCGAATGAGGGTCGCCCTTTTGGTCGATCGAGACGATCGGGTCTTCAGAATAGAGCAGAATATTTTTCATCGGGCCGTTCGCCGCTTTCCGAAACGCGGCGTTGACGGAGGCGACGTCACAGTCTTTTTCGGTTTCCACGGTCAGATCTATCAGCGAGACATTTGGTGTGGGGACGCGAATGGCCAGGCCGTCGATCTTGCCCTTGAGTTGCGGCAACACTAAATGCAGCGCCTTTGCCGCGCCGGTGCTGGTCGGGATCATCGACATGCCTGCCGCGCGCCCGCGCCGCAAGTCTTTGTGGGGCAGATCGAGCAATTGCTGGTCGTTGGTGTAAGAATGGATCGTGGTCATGACGCCGTGCTTGATGCCGAAATTATCCAACAGCACTTTTGCCACGGGAGCCAGACAATTGGTCGTGCAGGAGGCGTTGGAGATGATGTGGTGCGATTTCGGATCGTAGGCTGCGTCGTTGACGCCCAGTACGATGGTGACGTCCGGATCCTTCGCCGGCGCGGAAATAATGACGTGCTTGGCTCCGGCAGCGATATGCTTTCCCGCGCCTTCACGATCGGTAAAGCGCCCGGTCGATTCGATGACGATATCGACCTCCAGCTCCTTCCAGGGAAGTTCTTTGGGGTCCTTTATCGCGAGCACTTTAATGGGCTTGCCATCGACGAAAATCTGGTCGCCCTTAGCCTCGACGCTCCCCTGTAACGTCCCGTGTACAGAGTCGTACTTTAAAAGATAGGCGAGCGTCTTCGCATCTGTGAGGTCGTTCACTGCGACGACGTGGAGGTCGGGGTCACCGAGCGATGCCCGCAAGACGTTTCGTCCAATCCGTCCAAATCCATTGATACCGATCCGAATAGCCATGATGCGTGGTCCTTCAAGAAAAATTGGCCGGTTGAATCCACCGGCCAGAATGAGGCCGATGATATCGGCGACCCTAGGCCTTGTCAAGCCATACCAATGCGGTAACCCTGCGCTGAATCACAGCAGTTTCCCCTGCCACCTCAACGGGATGCCGAGAGAATGAGTGCGCCGCTCACGGACCTGTGCCTTGCGTCTCTGTCGCCGGGTTCGTTAGAGTTCGTCGATCCTAGGAGCCTATCCGACATTGACCGTTCTACTGCGGCGAATGATGGCCAGGCATCTATGTTGTTCTCGGCCTCGAAAAATCCTCACCGTATTCCAGTGAATACGCCTCCGGTTTTTCGTGGCCTGTGGCCGCGCATCTGCCTGGCCCTCCTTCGTCTCGTCACGAAGGCAATGTCAGACAGGCTCCTAGCGCGACGAATTTTCCCTTGAGGTATCGGTGAATCTCTTCGAAAAGACCATGCAGGTGCTGGAGTGGTCCAGACTGCTTGAGGCACTTGCCGGACACGCTCGATCTACGATGGGAGCGGCGCGTTGTTGCACCCTCGAATTGGCGACCAGCCTCCAGGATTCACAGCGGCGCCAACAGGAAACGACGGAGATGGGACAGCTACAAGCATCCGGCGAGGCCCTGCCGGCCATGGCATTTCCGGATATTCGGGATCCGCTCGCCCGGGCCAAAAAAGGGGCAGTATTGGAGGTTCATGAACTCCGGGATTCCGCAATAGTCCTGGAATTGTTGGAGGAGAATAGCAGTTTTGTGAGGCGGCATCAGCATGACGCTCCCGCGCTGGCATCCGCCGCGCACTCGCTGCAATCGGTGGAGGAGTGGCGGCCTATAAAAACCGCACTGAATGCAGCGATCCATCCTGACGGCTCGATTAAGGAATCGGCGACACCGGAGTTGCGTCGATTGACCCATCAGGCACAGGGGCTCAAACAGCAGATGCGCGATCAAGTAAATCAGATGCTCCAGTCGCGCCGTTATGAGGACATTCTCCAAGAACAGTACTTTGCTCAGCGAGAAGGCCGCTATGTTATTCCGGTGAAAGCCGATATGCGGGGACGGGTTCCAGGGATCGTCCATGACGTGTCGGCCAGCGGAGCGACGGTATTTATCGAGCCGCGTGAACTCGTTGAGCTGAACAATTCGATCAAAGTGGCTGACCTTGAAATTGAGCGGGAAGTGCACCGCATTCTCCGTAAGTTGTCCGCCCTCGTCGCCGCACAAGCCGAGGTTGTGCTGGCGGGGCTCGAAGCGCTGGCCGTGCTTGACGGTATTTCGGCACGGGCATCGTTTGGCCGCCAACTCAAGGCGCATCCAGTCGATCTCAACGCAGAAGGACGCGTACGGTTGCTGCGTGCCAGACATCCCTTGCTCGTGCTGTCGAAAGAACAGGTGGTTGCCAACGATATTGTCTTGGATGAATTGATTCATGTGCTCGTTATCTCCGGTCCCAATACGGGCGGGAAAACTGTGACCCTGAAGATCGTTGGGCTCTTTGCCTTGATGGTTCGGGCTGGATTGCACCTGCCCTGTGACGCGGAGTCCGAGATGGCAATTTTCCCCGACATCTATGCCGATATCGGCGATGCCCAAGACTTGGCTCGTGACCTGTCCAGCTTTTCTGCACACATGACTCAGATGATTCAGCTGCTCGATGAAACAGACCGTCAGCGCAGAAGCGACCCACATGGCGCCCCGCGGCAATGGTTGGTTCTTCTCGATGAACCGGTCACCTCGACCGATCCGACAGAAGGAGCGGCCTTGGCCGAAGCGTTACTCTGTCGGCTGGCCACGCTGGGGATGAAAGTCGTCGCGACTACGCACTACGGCTCACTGAAGGCCCTGGCCCACACGATGCCAGGCTTCGCAAACGCCGCGGTCGAATTTGACGTCGCGACGCTCTCGCCGACCTATCGACTTTTCATGGGGGTGCCTGGTGGATCGTCTGCGCTTGAGATTGCCGGTTGGTTGGGGATGGACCGGGCCTTGCTGGATGAGGCGAGACTGAAGCTCCATAAAGACGACCGAGTCATGGAAACGATGCTCCACCATCTACAAGTCACGCAGCGGCAGTTGACTGACGACCTGGCCCGCGCTGTCGAAGCCAGACGTGAAGCAGAACAGGCTGAGCAACGAGCGAAGGCACAGTTGGCTCATTTGAAGGACACAGAACGGGAAGCGCAGAAGGGCCTTAAGCGAAAACTCAGTGAGCAGTTCAGTCGCGCGCGAGCTGAAGTGCAAGCCACGGTAGATGCCGTCAAGGGCGAGCAGAAATTGATCAAAGCCAAAGCAGCGAAGCAGCGGTTGTTCGAACTCGAGGCGCAGACGAGAGTCGAATTGGCTCCGGCTGGAACGCCGATTCCGCTTGCGCAGTTGGGGGTGGGGGATCAGGTCGAGATCAGCGGGCTCGGCATGACCGGCACATTGCTCGAAACGCCACAAGGGAAGAAGCGTGTGAGGGTGAAGGTGGGGGAGGGGGAAGTGCTGGCCACAGTGGCGAATCTTGTTGGCCTCGCACGGGGGCAGGCGGCATCGTCGAAGCCAGTTCCACCATCGAGCCCACGCCGGTTCCCGTCAAATGGCGGGCTGGGACTGGATGAACAGACGGTTTTAGATATTCGAGGGAAGGCGGCGGACGAGGCCTTGGACGACGTGGTTGCAGCGCTGGATCGTGCGACGATGGCTGGCGCGCCGTTTCTGCGCATCATTCATGGCCATGGCACGGGGAAACTCAAAGTGTCGTTGCGAGACTACTTGAAAGACTCACCCTATGTGGCGGAGTTCCGTGCGGGAGATCGGGCAGAAGGCGGAGATGGAGTTACCGTGGTTCGCCTTCGGTGATAGCTGAATTCGCGGGCGATGAGTCGGTGAGGGCATCCAAGGCTTCTGGGACCGATTGCACCGTCGATACCTGGATCGAGACCGGAAGGCTCCCTGTACTCTCGGTAGCAGGTGTCTGCTTGGATACCACGACTCGGCGGAGTTTCGCTGCCCTTGCCGCCTGTATTTTTAACGGGACAGATCCGACCGGGCCGATCTCACCTTCGGGAGTGATCGTTCCCGTCAGTACGTGGCCGGTCGGTACCATCTTGCCTTGTGCCATGGCCGCGACGCTGAGGCTCACCATCGCTGACACACTGTCCCCGTAGATCGTCATGCCTTCATAGGGAATGGAGAGTTTGACCGTCCAAGAGTCGGTGGAGATGCCCAGGGATCGCGCGCTCCGTCTGATCGCCTGTTCGATTGAAGTCTGGGCCATGTGCGAGAATCGTCCCGGTGTCGGGTGGAAGTGCAGCATCAGTCCTGCCTGGTCTTGCCGTTCGTCGAACGAAACCCTCACATAGGAGACCGTGCCGACCTGATTTTGGCCCGTGGTTACGCCCAAGATGGGAATTAATTGCTCCCGCGGGGCGCCGTATACCTGCCCTTCATAGAGTGAGATCGCCAGCAAGAATGCCGTGAGGAAGGCGCTCGTTTGTATCGATGGTGACCAGCAGAGCATGGAGCCCTCGTGTTCGATTGATTCTGTGAATGGATGTGTGTGCTATCGGTCATGTAGGTGGAGTCTTGAGAGGTCGCAGATGCGGCGTGCGAGGATGAGCGAGAGCGGATAGGAACGGGCAGCATTCGAGTAAAAGAAGGGAGGAGTGTCTTTTCTATCGCAGGTCGTCGTTAGGATCTGTTCGTGATGGTTAGAAGAGCGGGCGCGGCCAGATGTCCTTCCTGCTCGCAGAACGCGCACGATAAGAATGTGCCCGTTCGATGCGCGCAGTGAACGACAATCTGACCACTCTCTTATGATTGATGGATGAGGGAGGGTGTGGATCTGGGCTGAGGCGTTCTCGTACTTGCGGGAGACGTATGCTCAGAATATGAGAGGTGGACTAGGTCAGCGATTCGACCGCGATTCGTAACCGCTCGGTCAGCTTTGTCGCCGCAATCGGCTCTTCCTGCTCCCGCATGACTTTGATAGGCTCTCCGAAGATGACTCGCAACCGCGGGAAGCCGATTCTGTCCCGTGAGAGAGCCCGTGCTGTGCCGACAAGGCGGACCGGCACAAGAGGCGCGCCCGTCACGAGCGCCATGCGCGCGGCACCCCGGTGCCACACGCGGTCGCCGCGAACGGCGCCTTGCGGGAAGATTGCAACAGCCTGTCCTGCGTTGAGCGCCTGCCGCATCCGAGCGAGAGCGAGGTGGTCGCCGCAACCACGCGTAATCCCGATCGCGCCGAGCCCGTCGAGCATCCACCCAAGCAGTCGGGACTGCCAGAGCTCTGCCTTCGCGAGGAAACGGAGTTCCCTTGAGATCGCTGCTCCGAGGACGATTCCGTCGAGCAACGAGTCGTGATTCGGTGCGAACACCACAGGCCCGGTGATGGGGAGGCGCTCGGCGCCGACCACCTCGAGTCGATACATGGCGCGTACCAAACCGCCGAAGAACCAGCGAGCTTGCGCATAGGTTGGAGCGGGGAACGGTATAAGACCCGCATTGTTGTTTGCCCGACGGTCGACAAGAGTGTCCATCAATGATTCCATCAGATTTCCTCCTCATCCATGACGTCTCCGCTTGATTGGAGCAGTTGGCCATTGGCCGTCTTTTTTCGATCCAGTGCTCTCTAGCGACCTCAGCTCGGCAACCGGGCTTATTAAGGAGTGGATTCTGTCCATCGCACCATAGTCGGGCTCGTTGTCGCACAGGGTTTAGACTGTACCTCTAGCCTTGTTTCTCTTTTTTCCAGGCTCCCCAGGCATAGAAAAACCCCACCGGCGCGCTGATGAGGCAAATCCATGCCAGAGGAGACGATTCCGCGAACAGCCAACCGGCAAGAGCGGTATAGATTGCGGCTCCGATAAAGTAGACATACCAGGGAATCTTGCCTTTCTTTTTCAAAGGTGTGTCGGTTTGCGATGTCACGAAGCGCAGGCCAGAAAGTTTCAGAAATTGCATAGCCATTGTCAGCCTCCTACTCTGAAATGGTGAACCATGTGCTCGCGCGCTGGAGCGCCCGGCTTCCTACGAACGGACGCCTGCCCACCGATTCCGCAGCCACTTCGATCGTAGGAGCTTGTACCCCAGCCAGGCGCATAACAGTACGCCGAGCAGTGGTACCACCACGGAATTCACCAACTTCTGATAATCGATCATCTGTACACGCAAGAGATACTGATAGCGCAAAGGATTCCGCCCCTCCGCTGTAATGATGACTCTGTACAGACCCTCATCCAGATTGGTTTCTCCACTGATTACTCCGGCCGGGTGATGGCTTGGACGCCAGTCTGCCACCGTCTGAACTTCTGCCTCATTGTTTCCGTTCCCCTTCACGATTCGCATGCCGACCGGCACGTTACGCAATGCCGGGTCCACGAGGTCCACGACCAGGAAGGTCTCGCCTGTCTTGGGAATGTCTGTGCAGTATTGAGCTTTCAGTTCATACTGCGGCTGGTAGGTACTGAAATGCACTGCGCTTTCACCGACCCAGCGCACGCAAGGGTCTAATTCCAAATCCGCTCCTCCATGCGCAGCGGCTAAGCCGAGGTGCAGCGTGGCAACAAGAAGGAGCACCATAGAACCTGCTCGTGTCATTTGCTTAATCATGGCCAACCTCCCTGTTTTGGGACCTTGCTAAATTCTGGTCCATGCTGCCCTCCTCATCACTTCCGACAGTCCCGCTCCTTCATTCTTGTCATCCGCTTCTGATTGTTCACTGAAGAGACAGGCCCCTCCGGGGTGTAAGGAGAGGCCTGCCCACCTCAGCGGGAGACGCCGTGCAGAGCTGCGGCGCCATCCAAACGAGTAGAAGAAACCGGTCTCCGTATCTCTGCGTGGTTATCGGGTATCATTGGATCACCATGTTGATCGTCTGCTTCTGCTGGGTCTGGCCCTTGAGACTAAGGAGACAGCGTGCAATGCCGGATTAGTCGCTGCTGTCTGCGACGTGAGACATTGATGTGCAGGAATCACGGGATCGACAATCGCCCCACAGTTGATGCAGCGCCATCCGGCATACTCATGGTCACCTGACCCGAGTCCTATAAGGTCTTCAAACGTCTCATGCACCATCAATCCATCACAGCGTGCGCACCTCATTACATGTCTCCTTTCTTGATGGGGTCTTGCGTCTGACACTTCGCGGCGTTCCCGCTGTTCTTCCTGCTAGGATTTCGAGCATCTGCATATGTGCGGTTGCATTTCAGTGATTGTCCATGATGACTTTAAGCTCACTACCACTGATTACCTCGCGATCGAGCAGGGCTCTTGCTCCTTCTACGAGTGCGCGTTTCTTTTCAGCTAAGAGCCATCTCACGCGATCGTATTGCTCGTCGATGATACGGCGCACTTCACAGTCGATCTCGCGGGCGGTCTCCTCAGAGTAGTCGCCTTTTTCCTGAGGCGCCTGAATCTGCATGATGAGAGGCTGGCGTTCACGATTCAGGGTAACGGTGCCTAGCTTTTCGCTCATCCCGTAGGATTTGACCATGCTCTTGGCAATGTCCGTGGCCCTGACCAAGTCGTTCTGTGCGCCCGTGGAGGCCTCGCCGAAGATCAATTCTTCCGCATTCCGCCCTCCGAGTAAGACGGCAATTTTGTTTTCCAACTCCGTCTTGGCCATCAGAAAGCGATCCTCCGTCGGAAGCTGCAGGGTATAACCCAAGGCAGCAATCCCGCGAGGAATGATGGAGATCTTCTGTATCGGGTCTGAGCCAGGAAACGACAACGCTACCAAGGCGTGGCCCACTTCATGGTAGGCGACGCGTTCCTTCTCCATCTTGTTGAGGACTCGGTTTTTCTTCTCCAACCCGGCGACGACCCGCTCCACCGCTTCCTGCAATTCTGGGAGACCCACCTGCCCTTTATTCCGGCGCACAGCCAAGAGCGTTGCTTCATTGACGATATTGGCGAGGTCGGCGCCTGAGAATCCTGGGGTCATCCCAGCGATCACCTCGAGGTCCGCATCGAGACCGAGGGTTACCTTCTTGGCATGAACGCGCAAGATGGCCAGACGGTCGATCTTATCCGGGCGATCGACCAAGACTTGCCTGTCGAACCGGCCTGGCCGCAACAGTGCAGGATCCAAGATTTCAGGCCGATTGGTCGCCGCCATCAGAATGACGGCGATGCGGGGATCAAAGCCGTCCATCTCGACCAGCAACTGATTCAGGGTTTGTTCACGCTCCTCATGCGCCATGGGTCCTGCCCCACGGGCTTTTCCCAACGCATCCAGTTCGTCGATGAAGATAATACAGGGTGCCTTGATCTTCGCCTGCTCGAACAGATCTCGCACGCGGGAGGCCCCCACTCCCACAAACATTTCCACAAACTCGGACCCGCTGATGCTGAAAAACGTCACGCCTGCCTCTCCTGCCACAGCGCGAGCCAGGAGCGTCTTGCCGGTTCCAGGCGGACCGACGAGCAGGATGCCTTTCGGAATCTTTCCTCCGAGACGCGTGAATTTTTCCGGCGTCTTGAGAAAATCAATCACCTCGCCCAGTTCTTCCTTCGCCTCCTCCACGCCGGCTACATCCGCGAAAGTCACTTTCGTATCCTTCTCCGCATAGATCTTCGCCTTCGACTTCCCCACGGTCATGAACCCTTTTTGACCCTGTCCAAGCCCCTGACCGAGGCGCCGAATCACAAAAAACCAGATACCGCCAAAGATTAGCGCAGGAATGACCCACCACATGATATCTCGCAAGAACGTATTCTCAATCATGCCGGTGAACTTGACGTTGCGTACGTTGAGTTCCTTGACTAAATCAGGATCTTCAACCCGGACAGTCGTAAACAGCTTCGGTTCTTTTGATCCTTCTTCCGGCTTCAGTTTCCCGAGCAATGACTGACGAGTGACCGTGACCTCCGCCACATTGCCGTCCGCCAGGAGCGCCTTAAATTCGCTATACGGAAGCTCTTCAAGCATCTGCATGGGCGTGATGAAATTGTGCACGAACATGACTGCCCCAATCGTGAGAAAGACACACAGGACCGAAAAGGATATTTTTTTATTCACTGGCATCGCAATTAGTTCCTCTCTCTGTCACGATCCTAGGTGGATCGAAGGATTGGGGTTGTTGCGCTCACGCTTCTGTTTGACGTGTTCTCTTTGGTCTTCTTGCTGACGGGCTGAGACAAAGGAATCTGTCGCATGGTCTGGGCATCCGCCAAAGCCGTAGCATTCGGTTTTAGGGTCTGAGGAGACCAGTAGCCAGTACCAGACCAATAAGAATCACGGCACCAAGAATGAAGAAAATGATGTGCTTCATGGTGTGATCTCCATTTTGAACAGTAATATTTGGCATTGGAATTCCCTCCTTTTATATGGGCTGATTGTGGTTGTCTGAACTGCATCGCCTTATCCTTCCCTGCCTTTCTCACAGATCATCCACTCCCGTATGTACGGCCAGCAATTGAGGAGCTCGACACCGCATTTCTCACAGGCGTTCAGAAATCGAATTATCTCGACATCCACGAGCGTCACTCCGTTGAGGTCCAGCGCAATTCGCGACCGAGTTCCTTCCATTTGCCTCTTCAATTCCTCCAGATGTCTCGCTTGCAGCCGACCGCTCAGACAAATCATCGTCTTGAGACGGCGGGTTTCTTTTTCAAACTTTATTGTCATCTGTGACCTCTGCGACCTGAACGATATAAAACTAGTGCAATGAAGAGGCCAGTTGTAAACGATTGAGATGCTTGTACTTGGCGTGAAAGCAACTGCCGAAATTTCAGCATTTGCTGAATGATCGGCAAATGAGGCAGAAATATTAGGGGACGTTCTAATTCTCCGAACCGATTGGGTTGAAGGCGGTGGGAGGGGACGAAATCAGAGGAGCTGTCTAAACCAGAAGGAACAATTCGCGAGAGACCGGCTCTTACAGTTGGCGAGCAAACAACGTACGGTCTTTTTATCGTGCATGGTCGGCTTGTCGGGTCTTGAACCGATGCTTGTTAATTCCCAGGGCCGTGATTTTCGACTCAAGTGTCTGCCTTGGGAGTCCGAGCTTGGCCGCGGCGCCGGTTGGGCCGCTAACCTGCCCCCCGCAATCCGTCAACGCAGCTTCAATAATTTCTTTTTCGTGCTCGGCGAGCGTGGCGCCTAAGGGAATCACCGACCCCGACAGCCGGCGCTTCTCCCGTTTCAGCCAGGTCTCGTCGACGGAAAATGTTTCGTTCTCGCACAGCACGATAGCTCGCTGGATGACATTCTGTAGCTCGCGAATGTTGCCGGGCCAGTCGTATGCTTGAAATAACTCCAGGGTTTCTTTCTGTATGTTCCTAATCTGTTTCCCGGCCCTCTTCGCATAGCGCTCAATCAGGTAGCTGACGAGTAACGGGATGTCGTCTATCCGTTCGCGTAACGCGGGAACCTGAATTGGGAAGACATTCAGCCGGTAAAAGAGATCCTGACGAAATGTGCCTGCCGCCATGGCCTCCTTCAGGTCGCGGTTCGTGGCGGCCAGCACGCGCACGTCCACAGAAATCGATTGGCTGCCGCCGACCCGTTCAATTTCTCCCTCTTGCAGGACTCTCAGGAGAGCGATTTGAGTCTCGGCCGGTAGGTCCCCGATTTCGTCAAGGAAGATCGTCCCGCCATCGGCTAGTTCAAATCGCCCGAGACGCCGTTGCATCGCACCCGTAAACGCGCCTTTCTCGTGTCCGAACAGCTCAGAGGCAATGAGCGACGCGGGGATCGCCGCGCAATTGACGGTAATAAACGCCCGGGACGACCGTTTCGAGCGCTTGTGAATGGCCCGGGCAATAAGCTCCTTCCCCGTCCCGGTCTCACCCAGCACGAGTACCGTGGAATCCGACGGTGCCACTTTGGTGACTTGCTTCAGTATGTTGCGGATGACGTTCCGACGAACCGACGATTTCCTCGAACATCGAAGAGTGATCGATCTCTTCGCGCAATGCCAAGTTTTCTTTTTGAGTCCTCTCTTCGTCTCGTTTACGGTCGTCGATGTCGGTTCCGGTCGAATACCAGCGAATGATCCGTCCCTCATCGTCCCGGAACGGGTTATAGCGGACGAGAAACCAGCGGTGCTGTCCGTCCTTGCGGCGAGCGCGCAACTCAAGTTCAAACGGGGTTCCGCGTTCGATCCCCTGCTGGCGCTCGACCCGTGATCGCTCCAAATCATCAGGATGAGCGAGCCGTGCGCGAAAGTCATCCGCCATGACGTCTTCCATGCTCAGGCCGCTATATTCGAGCATCACTCGGTTCGCATAGAGTATTTTTCCATCAGGCCCGTGGACAGCAATGCGTTGATCGATGGCGTCGGTGATGCGCCGAAGCTCCCGTTCGTCTTGACGGAGCTTCTCCTCCCTATGCTTATGCTCAATAGCTACCGTCGCCAGATGCGTGATCTGTCCGATGAGGTGTTGATGGTACGCACTAGGGCTACCAGGTTCGCGCGAGTAGATTGCGAAGGCGCCCAATACTGTGTCATTGGATGACAAGATAGGCGTGGACCAACAGGCCCGCAGCCCATGTGCCATTGCCAGAGTACGCCATTTGTATGTATCCCATCTTGTGTCCGACGCGACATCGGCGGCAATCACTTGTTCTTTGAGAGAGACCGCCATGGCGCAGGGACCTGATAGGAGATTCACCGGTCTGCCATGGATCGACTCGTTGTAGCTGAGAGGAAGGCTGGGCGCTGCACCATGCTGTAGCCGATTGCCGATAGAATCTACCAGCACAATCCCACAGAGAGTTCCGCTCGCGCTCTCTTCGATGAGTCGGCACAAAGCGTCAAGAAATTCCGTGAGCGTACATCCGGTGGCGAGCATCTCGAGTAGGCGATTTTCTCCGGCAAGCAATGTCTCGGCCCCTGTACGGTCTTCAATATCGGAATGAGAGAGGTCATCGGGCGTGGCCGACCACTGAGTGGTTTCATTGTGAAGGTTGGGTTTCATATGTCCTCTCCTGAATAGACGCAGGTTCCGTCACGACCAGCAAAAGGGGATGCTGGGCTGGCCGTCGCCCTGTTGGCGAACTCTCTCTCGTCCCGTCATTGCGCGAAGCATAAGCTCCTGGCAAGTCTTCAACAGAGAGTCGCCGAATGCGCACCTCACTCAACCGACGGAGATAGTAGCGTCTCGATCATATCACAGGAGATCAATAATACGCCCGATGCTCGTCAAAAATCACTAGCCTGACTATCAACGGGTGTCGTAAGCCTCTATCTTGGACGTCATGCACCGGCACATAGAATAAGAACGGCCGTCACGCCACGTTGTGTTCGTTCATCCACCCTGTCAATCGGTCCTGGTATGAAACGGAAAACTTTTCCGGCCTAAATACAGAAGCTCGATACCTCTCGCCATTCATTGCCTGGCTTCTCACATAGCCCCTGTGAGTGTTCCGAGTGAAAGCTGATTTTTCGGCACCGTGCTGATAATTCAGCAGCTCGTCTTCGGCACGTCATTTTGTTTGCTGCAGAAATTCTCGAACGAAATCGCTCACTCCGATGATTTTCAGCATCATCGATGGCGAAGTCATGCGAGATCTCTGCTGGAATGTGAATTGCTCATTTACGTCGCCATGGATTGACGGTTGCCCGTGTGGATCTCATAGAAAGGAGGAGGTGGAAATAGTGGGCAAGATCTTTCGAAGAGACGTCCAGGACCAACCCACAAAGGTGGTCCTTAAGTATATGAAGGGAGGTTAAGAACATGGCAAAAACAGCTACATTCGGTGAGAGCAACCTCGGATATGATATGGCGCTCTGGTACGACTCCAGGCCTCTTAAGATTGGTTGGTTCGCAATGTTGACGGCAGTGGGTGCCGAGGTCGTGTTTCAGCGCGTCTTCGGCTATTCCCACGGTTTGGACTCCATGACGCCGGAGTTCGAGACCGTCTGGATGGGCCTGTGGCGGTTTAACGTGATTTCCAACATCATCTTCTCGGCCAGTTGTATAGGGTGGATTTGGAGCACACGGGATCGCAACGTGGCGAACGTGGATCCCAAGACGGAACTCAAGCGGTATTTTTACTTCATGATGTGGGGCGCGGTGTATGTGTTTGGCGTATACTGGGCAGGGAGCTACACCCTTGAGCAGGATGCGTCATGGCACCAGGTGATCATCCGCGATACGAGCTTTACTGCGAGCCATATCATCGCCTTCTACTTCACCTTCCCGTTGTACATAACCTGTGGCGTATCCTGGTATCTCTATGCCATGACCCGACTGCCGCAGTTCAGCAAGGCGGTCTCGTTCCCCTTGGTGGGGGCGGTTGTGGGGCCGATGATGATTCTGCCCAACGTGGGACTCAACGAGTGGGGGCATGCGTTCTGGTTTGTCGATGAACTCTTTGCCGCGCCGTTGCACTGGGGGTTTGTGACCCTGGGCTGGTGCGGGTTGTTCGGTGGCACGGGCGGCGTGGCAGCGCAGATCGTGGCGCGCATGTCGAACCTGTGCGATGTGGTCTGGAACAACGAGAGCAAGGACTGCTTGCACGTGATCCCGTACTAAATCCTTCAGTCAGCTTCTGTGAGCTGGCCACAAACCTGGCCGGTTAGAAGAAAGAGGCTGTTGGTGTCCTCAGTGCCATCCACGGGCGACCTCCTACTATGGTGCGGGGTCGCCCGTGTTGTTTTGCTCGTGAACGAGCCGAACGTTCGTCGGAAGCCGGTGACCTGGCCCGGTCGTCGTGGCATTGTGAGCAGGAGGTGGCTATTGTCCACGAGCATGTCAACTGGTCTCGTGACGTCCAAGAAGACAGATACGGTTCGGTCGGCCGTAATGAAAATGATGTGCCGTCACTGTGGTACCATTCCCGTTGTTGAAGGGGAGTCTCGGCTCATTGAGATAGTGACGTTGAGTGATGTCTTACTGCCGCTTTCAAGAGCGTTGGACATATCCTCTCCCCGGTTCGAAAGTACATGGCAATGGAGGTATGACGATGAGAACAATTTTCTCGATCTTCTTGATCACGGTCTTTGTCCAAACGACCGTCTCAGCGTGGGCGGAGCCACAAGATGTCACAGTCACCGCTGTGATGAAGAGTTCTTCAACGATCGGCGGCCAAAAGATTGAATACCCCAAAACTGAGAATGCAGAAATGGCTTCGGTCCTGGTCGAAATCCAACCGGGAAAGGAAAACGGTCGCCACATACATTCGGCCCCAACCTATGTCCATGTCCTTGAGGGAATAATGACGGTGGAATTTGAGGATGGCGCTCGACAAACATTTAAGGCCGGGACCGGGTTTCTGGAGGTTGTAAACATCGTGCATAGCGCAAAGAATTTAGGAGAAGTACCATTGAGATTATTGGTCGTCTTCATAGGTGAAGAGGGAAAGCCAAATCTTATCCGACCCGAAAAACATCAGGCATCGGACACGACAAAATGATTCAAAACAGACGTTTCTGAGCCGTGCCTTGAACGCTTCCAAGGCTGAGTAATTCGCGAGAGTCGGCTCGTAAATGAGCCCGAAGTTTTCTCGGCATCAATGTCTGGTTGATTGCCAGGGGTAGAAGAATGCACGCAGAACGAAGACAAGCCTACGAGAAGGAGATGCATGCTGCAGCCGAGCACTACTCTGGCAATAACCTGGACAGGGCGTTTTATCACCTAGAACGCGCGCATATCCTGAGCCAATCGTTCGCATTCGCGCATGCGAACGCGCATTGGTGGATGCTGAAGGTCGGCTGGAGACGCCAGGACCCAATAGAGATGAGCGGTCAAGTGGCGAGGATTATCGGTGCGTTGCTATTTTCACGCATTTGGGTGCCGGTGGGGAATACCGGCGGTGCGTATGTTCATCCGTTTAGGTCCATGCCCATACCGGAAGAGTTTCGGGCCTTGTTGAAGAGACGTTGATACAGCTGATGACACAATCCGACACGACGCCACATGTTAGGTGATCGAACACATCAGCCGCGGCTTGTGAGTTCTCTGCGGTCACATCCGCCACGAATCAAAATCTTCATGACGGCTTGCCCAGAAATCGCGCAGTCGTCACACGCGACAGGCGCGCGGAGGCCAGGGGACTGGCTCTGACGTCTGACTGCGGTGAGCGCAGCCTGCCGTCAGACTTGTCGCAGCGTCGTATCGGCGGTTGTAGTAAACCTTCGTGGATGATGTGGGTTGGCAGGCTTGACCGGTAGGACAGTTGCTGACCCCGAAGCCGCTCATACGTAAAGAAGCGAGTACAACTGATGAACGCAATGTTTCCAATGATCTTCAGTGTGACGATTGTCCTTTCGGTCGCCCTGTTAGTTATCGGTATCGTGAAGCCGGAGTGGGTGCGCTTTGGGAAGAAAGAGCTCAACCGAACAACTATTGTTGCCGTAGCAATAGGCGTATTGCTGATGGGTGTTATCGGCGCGGGTGCGATTCGATATGCTGGAAGGAATGATACTGAAGCCGTTAATCGTGGCAAAATGCTCGGGGAGGCTTTGTATACAGTCAACAATGATACAGAGTACTGCGACCCAGGAACAAAACCCGGTCATGCAGGTGCCAGCAATGATGAAAAGACATCAGCCGGTATTCGCTATATGGTTAAAACGCCGGTCAATTACAATTCAAACATTGCCCATCCGTTACTTATGGTCTATGCGCCGGCGCGGACAAATCGATATGAGTCAGAAGACTTTGTGCATCTTACGCAAGAGGCGACGGCGGCAGGTTTTATTGTGGCCTATGCCGATCACCACACAATGACTCCCAAAACGATCGAGGAGCTTGCTGAAATACCTGGACTGATCGAAAAGAAATGGTGTATCGACAACAAACGGATTTTTCTCACCGGTCATTCTGATGGCGGGACTACGGCTATGGCCATAGCCTTTATCAATGGCACCAAACATATTCCAGCGGCGATTGCTCCGAGTGCGGCGGGTATCAGGGCTGAGGACTTGAAAGCCTATCAATGTCCCAACCCGCTTCCCGTTTTGGTTATGCACAGTAGTCATGACACCCTGTTCCCAGGATATGGTAACGAAGCAATACAATGGTGGGCTGCCTGTAATGGTTGCGATGCTACAAGTCTTGTAAAAGACGCTGAGGGCTGTGTAACGTACAGGGGGTGTAAGAACAATGTCGCAACACGCTACTGCGAAGGAACGGGAACGCATCCTGAATGGCCGGGAAACAATAAGGCGATCATTGATTTTTTCAGGACTGGTCAAGACGTCCATTGAAGTGTTCTGAGCGGGCTCAGTAAGTCAATACGGATCTCGTAGTAATCATGACGGTTCGTTGTGAAATTGCATAGAGATCTGGTGAAGGGCGAGGGGCACGAGGCGAGAGGAGAGGCACTCTTTCTAATTGCCCCCTAGCCTCTGGTCCGTATGCCTTTCGTCTGAATATCCAGGAATGCAGCAGAGGCGCTGGAGCAAGGGCTTCTGTCTCGTCTCCGGGTTCCCATTCCAGTCTGAGGCTGAATCGTGAACGTGGCACTGTCTGGCCACGATTGTTCACCCTCCGCACATTGGGAAAAGAAATGGCTCCAGAAGCGTTTCTCGGCGCTGGGGCGGGTGCAGAACCGATCCTCTTTCAGAGTTTCCCATATTGTGCTGAAGCGGATGCGAATGCGATAATCACAGTGCCGTTCGGTCAGCGTTTCCGTGGCGGTCAGGTTCCTTCAACCACGTGTGCCTCTCGCCCAGTGACCGTCCTTTGGGGATGACGGAGGAGATCCCACGATGCATACAGCCATCCTCATTGTGTTTCTCGCCATCTTCCTCCAATCTGGTTGCAGCGGAAGATCCACTACTCTGCTGGATCCCGCCTCGCGCGATCCCGGCCAAGACCACTGGGCAATCGCGGCTTATTACAGCCGCCAGGCGGCGGAGTCACGCCAACAGGCCGAGGCATTGACCGGTTCGATTGTGGCCTATGAGCGGCTTTTCGGACCGGAGTCTGAATGGGTGACAGGCACACGGCTCTTAGTTCAGTTCTACGAAGACGCTGCACGTGAACAGGACCGGCTCGCCGATCTGCACCTGGAACTGGGTGGGGGGCATTCGTCCAATCAGTCGACACGATCACGAGGTTACTAACCTGCCACGCATGGCGTGGCTGTACCGGGAGGAATCTATGACACGCCCAACTATGACGAGTCTTGTGCTCGTCGGACTGCTGCTGACCACGGCCTGCGGCACCACCGTCCAACCAGGCCAACGCGGGTTGTCTTGGCGTCCGTTCTCCCAAGGGCTTTCCACTGAAACACTGAAGGACGGGTATTACTTCCAGGCGCCCTGGAATAGCGTGTACCTCTACGATATTCGGTGGCAGAGCTTTACCGAGGACATTGATGCCTTGAGCGCGGATGATCTGCAGGTGCTCATCAAGGCGGCCATCATCCTCCGGCCCATTCCGGAGGAGCTGTATTTTTTGGCCCAAGAAATGGGTCCGGACTTCTATCCGCGGATTGTCAAACCCCAGTTTATGGCCACGGTGCGGAGCGTGGTCTCCGGCTATACCATGGTGACGGTGCCGGAGAAGAGCGCGGAGATTGCGAGCAAGATTCAGGCGGTGGTGGTCGAAAAGCTCAAAGGACGTCACTTGGAAATCCATAGTATCGCCTTGGCCGATGTCGATTTTCCGCCAATTGTCTTGCGCGCGATTGAGCAGAAACAGGCGAAGGAGCAGGAGAAGGAACAAAAAGAATTCGAACTGACTATCGCGTCCAAGGATGCCGAGATTGCCCGCACACGGGCGAAAGGCGAGGGCGATTCGATTCGAATTCGGGCCGAAGGTGAGGCAGAAGGGAACCGTATCCGGGCCGTCGGACAAGCCAAGGCGCAGGAGACCATCTCACATACACTCACACCAGCCTATCTTCGGTACAAATTGTATGACAGCCCCAATTCCAAACTGATTCTCTTGCCGGACCAACTGAAGGCCCCCATCCTCATCAATCCTGGGGAGCCACCCAGCGAAGGACGGTGAGAGCCGATTCCCTAAGGGCCAGGAGGTAGCAAGGGTTTAGATGGATGTATGGGGCGATTCCGCTCTTCTGAGCACGAAGAGCAAGACACTCAACCCGGGATTGATCAAGGGTACCGGCCACATCTGGCTGGCGTTCACGGCTTCCAATAACAAGTTCCTTATGGCTAACTTGAAGACAGCCCCCTTTGAGAAAACCTTCCGCATTCCATACGGCAGTGGGAAAAGCGCCATGCAGCGAGCACTGTTCTGTCTCATGTTGTTGCTTCCCCTGTCCGGCTGCGGGGTGTTTCTCCCCTACATGTACGATGCAGGAAAACTTGACGACCGTTTGGCCGTATCTACGCCGAAAGAGCAAGTATTGAAGAATTTGGGGAAACCTGACCGTGTGGTCCAGGATGATGGACAGCAAGCCATATGGGAGTACCAGCTCTATCCGAAAGGCGAGTGGATGGGGTACCTGTTGCACTGTCCATTCTTTCCCAACTGCTATTTCCCGGCAGAGCCTGCCAACCCCTATTACGTGGTGCTACAGGATAATCAGCTTTGCATGTGGGGTACGCCTGATGTCGTTCGTTCTTTGGCCTGGAAAGTTTGTGGGAAGGCTACGAGACCGGAGGGATCTCGGTCGATAAAAGCTCTCGTGAGGGGAGGGTTGCAGGTTTCCGTGATTCCTGTGTTCATGCCTCCCACCATCTCTCCGCTGCCACAGCGACTGGCGGTTTTGCCGGTCGCTGGAACAACAGATAACCGAGTCATCTCATGGCTTGATCTGACGCTAAATTTTTTGCGCACACAACATCGGGATTTGGTGCTTGTGGAACGGGAGGATTTGCGAACGGTTCTCGATGAAGTTGGCATTCAATATACCGGGCGAGTTGATGAAGATACGACGATTCGCGTGGGTAAACTCGTCGGTGCGGACAGTCTGCTGACCTATCGTCTGGCCATATCGGGCTCTGGCGAGCCAATGTCCGCGTCCTTCGAACTTCGGCTTCTTAAGGTGGAGAGCGGTATCACGGTCTTTCGCCAGATCGCATCGTCGACAAACAGTCCCTCTGTGGCAGAGGTAACCACAGGTCGGTTCTATGAGTCATACCCCGTTGTCCGTCGTCTTGTGGTCGAAGAAGCCACAGCCTATGGGTTAGCAGCCCTGGCGGCGGCGTTTGGCGACAATCCTCTGGGGGTGGTCGCTGACTATAGCTGGCCCGGAAAGGGGATGCGGCTGCTCGGTCTTCTCCAAGGGGGCCCGGCCTTTCGGGCAGGACTCAAACCAGGTGATCAGATTCTAGCGTTGAATGGTCAGCCATTAGGAAATTGGACGGATCCGATATCACTTCCCCTTCTTGTGACCGTTGAGCGAGATGGGGAGAGACTGGAGATAAGTGTAAGGCAGTAATTCGTGGGTGGCCTCGAACATCCACGATCGAAGAAGCCGGAGCCTTCTTTTTTCCTCTAGGGTAGTGTTCAAAAACAGTTGATTGTGAACTAGGAGTCTTTTGGTGTGAAAGCTCGAATCATACGGTTCGCAAATCGTTCAGTTTAGGAAGTCGATTGCGAAGGTCAAAGGGGTCGTTGCGTGACTCGACATTTTGGATGGAAAGAAGGAGGCAGCGGAGTGAGGATTGATTTCCCGATCGATCCCACGCTCACGACGGCGCTAGTCTCGTCGGATAACCAGAGCACACCCTGCGCAGAACGTTGAGATACGCGAGAATTGTGAGATGAGCGCGACGCGCAAGAATTGTCACCCGCGCTCCATGACTCGCGCGTCGTGTTTATTATTCATGTGCAATCCAACCCGAGGAGGCCAGTCATGTCACAGATGACTGCGGTGCAAGTTAGCGGTCCGGGCGGCGCGTTCGAAACCGTGAATCGGCAGGTGCCGGAGCCGGGGCTTCATACCGTCCGCATCAAGATACAGGCTTGCGGCGTCTGTCATAGTGACGTTTTTGTGAAGGAAGGGCACTGGCCTGGCCTGCAATATCCACGAGTGACGGGGCACGAGGTCGCCGGTGTGATCGATGCCGTTGGACCTGGTGTGACGATTTGGAAGAAGAGCCAACGGGTCGGCGTGGGGTGGCACGGCGGACATTGCGGACAATGCGTCTCCTGTCGCCGTGGGGATTTCATGGGCTGTCAGAATTTTCAGGTCACGGGATTCCAGGAAGATGGCGGGTATGCCCAATACATGATTGCCCGGAGCGAAGCTGTTGCCGCAATTCCAGACGCTCTCTCGCCGGTCGAGGCGGCGCCGATTCTGTGCGCTGGCGTCACGACCTTCAACAGCTTGCGCCACAGCGGTGCGCAAGCTGGCGACCTGGTGGCGGTGCAGGGACTGGGCGGACTGGGGCATCTCGGCGTTCAGTTTGCCAGTAAGATGGGCTTTCGCACCGTGGCGATCGGGCGGGGCCAAGACAAGGAAGCGTTGGCGCTGAAATTAGGCGCTGCTCGCTATCTCGACACAGACACGACCAACGCAGCAAACGAATTGACCAGGCTTGGCGGCGCCTCGGTCATTCTGGCCACCGCTCCGAACAGCAAATCGATGTCGGAGCTGATCGATGGACTCGGTGTCGGTGGCAAGTTGCTGGTAGTGGGGGCATCAGCCGACCCCATTACTGTCACGCCCATTCAACTCATTGGTCCGAGACGGTCGATTCAGGGCTGGCCATCCGGGACCGCACGGGATTCGGAAGACACGCTGAACTTCTGTGCGCTGACCGGCATTCGTCCCATGGTCGAGACCTTCCCGCTCGAACAAGCCGCGACCGCCTACGATCGCATGCTGAGCGGCAAGGCGCGGTTCCGAGTGGTGCTGACGATGGGAGGGTGAGGGAGCAGGCACCCATCCTTCTTGCTCGCAGAACGCGCACGATAAGAATGTGCTCGTTCGATGCGCGCAGTGAAGGACGGTTTGCCTGCCCCCTCTGGAGAAAGTGAAGAAACAGAAGGCCCTCGTTGAACGCGCACAGTGGAAGATCAATCAGTCCTCATTCCTGAGGAGAGAATGAGCGAGCTTGGACGGATCATCTGTAACCTTGTTTGAATGCCGCACATGGAGAATGCCGAACAGTATGTCGCGTTTATTGATGTACTAGGATTCTCTAGCCTCGTCGAAGCGGACTTTGATGGAATTGTCAAAGTTTACGACAAGATGATTGAGAGCACTGCCATTATTAAGATGCTGAGGCAGGACGTTTCCCTTCGTGTCTTTTCAGATGCTTTCGTCATGGCGTCGCCTCAACTAACACGCTTGATTGAGGCCGTTCAGGGGGGGGTGATGCAGACATTGTTCAATGACCTCCTTGTACGAGGGGGCGTCGGCTTCGAGCGCCATATCGAAAAATCTTGAGAAGGCCGCCTGCAAGTGGTCAGTCAGGCACTAGTCAAGGCCGTGCAGACTGAAAAGCGGACTACCTTCCCGTGTGTCGCGCTCGATGAGAGCGTGGTTACTGACGACAGTTGGTGGCCTCGGGACGTTCCGAATCAGCATCGCGCTTTGCTGCACTTTGATGATACTCGACTAGTCCACCCATGTAACGTTGTGTGGGGTCAGTCGGCCGGCATGCGTGTTCTCCAGTTACGGGAATTGCATCCGATCCATGCCGAACAATACGACTGGTTCTTGCGTTTGCATTCAGCCATCATGGATGAGGGGCCACTTGTTCCACCGAGAGCATAACAATCGCTTCGTCAAATTCTTGGGGCGTACTACGAACGCATGTTGAGGAATTGCAAAAGACAGCTGCTGATCATGAGTTAACGGGTTGGGGAGCCGTCCTCTTAGATGGCAGTCCCAAACGAGGTTTTTGGATCATAGGATCAAACATTGATAGGTCGTTCGGGGACGGTGTTCTCCAGTTTTCTGAGAATAATGGGCAGTATCTCTTTCTAGACGAAGAGCTTCGAAAAGTCCCTGATTCCGCTCGTTACTTTATTGGAATACAGGACTTCTTGGAAAGCAGTGGTTTGTTCGAAAGAGACAGTCGGATAGTACTTTGATGGCGACATGACGAGGTGCAAAAGGTGTGCGAAACGAGGTCGCTACTTGACTCGACATCAGAGAGGCGCGCCCCGTGCAATCGGACGAGATCCTGCCAGGTGGTTTGACCGTGGGCTGTGGCTGACATTCATATCGTTCAGTACGCTTCTGGTGGTCCGCATGCTCGAGTGAGGGTGTTCAAACAAGCCATACAACGAGGTCGCAGCAGTTTCTTTTCCATCTCCTGGGCCGAGAGGCCGAAGGCCAGGAGCGCTGTTTTCTCGATCTCTCCGTTCAATCCAGATCTTCGCACAGAGACAGGGACGTGGTTCGGCTGGACCATCTCGTTCTTACATGTGATGGTAAGTCCTTCGACTACGTTGTGCAGCTCCCCGATGTTGTCGTACTGGTTTAGCCGGTCCACGGCCATCTGCCGAAAGGCCCACTGCGTTGCGTCATCCCAAGCTCTTCTATTCTAGTGGTACCCGTTCTCTACACAGCTGCGCGATTTGCCTCTGTACGCCCGGACGTATCTTGGTGAAGGCCAAGCCGAATTCCTGAGGACGGCTCCAGCGCACCGTTGCGCCGTCGATGGTGAATGGATTGTCTGCGTCCTGCGAGAAGATACAACACTCCAATTCGGCTCCCACGGGGACAGCCACGAGACTCGTGACGCGACAGCCCGCAAGGGAGAGGTCTCGCAGCTCTCCTTTACCGTCCACTCTCTGACTCTTTGATGAAAAGTGGCTCTGCAATCGGACTGCGACGCGAACGTGCCGACGTGTGTTTCTCTTCCGACCCCTGGATGCTGGTGGACTGCATCGTGTCGACGTGAGCTCTCGTTCTCCACTGGAGGGGCCCACATCTCGGAAACTGGGGCTCTGTTTTTGGTCCCCTCGGGTCACCAATCTATCCGCATACTGGCCGAATGATGTCCAGGCCTGTCCTAGCAGATTCAGCACCTGAGGCGTGAGTTGTTCCTCAAGTTTGAGCATGTTTCCAACTACGGACTGAGCAGCCGGTCGACGCCGGGGGAGCAGGCCGCGTCCTCCTGCGAGCAGATGTTTAATCCGCTGCGCCACGTCCTGGAACCCGGGGGCCTCATTTCTGGTCCAGCCATAGGCCTCCAGCGCTTCGGCGTATCGACCGAGTGCCTGCAACGTGAGTCTCAGGAAGTACAGGATGTGCGCTTTTTCTTTGGAGGAGAACGTGCCCACTTCCAGGGCTTGGCGGAATGCCTCGACGGCTTCGTCATAGCGCCCCGTCGCCCGCAAGCACATAGCGATCTGTACATGGGCGTTGCCGGCATACTGAGGGTCACTGACCACGTGCAGAAACTCTTCGCGCGCTTGGTCGAACATGTGGGCGTGCTTGAGCACACGACCGCGTTTATAGTGGTCAAGAGCGGACCTTGGTTGTTCCATGCTCGAATCCTCCGTTCTTCGCGTCTGTGCATTGGGCATACAAAAATCCTGGATGAGCAGTTGAGCAAGAATGAAGCCCCGCCTGTTGGCCCAAGCTGGAGCCACAAATCAATAACTTGCCATGGTCCACTCGCGGTTCTATGGATAGAAGATTCCAACAGGCTGGGCAGAAAGGTACGCGAGAATGTAGATAGCAAGGTAGCTGTGAACTGGCTCTGTATAAGCCTTGCCGTCTACGTTGAGAATTCTGTTGAGATGAGACGAAGTTGGGGGCTTGTTTCAGTATCGTAGTAGGCTGCGGGAATACTGTTTCGGCAGAGCAGAACTTCTATGGTTGGCATGCTTAGGGCGCAGGGAAACGTTTCTGCAGGCTGTTGAGAAAGTCGCGCGCGGTGGAAGATCAATCCTCAGATTTCAAGACGACTTTCTCAGCTCTCCTCTTTTTTACGGGTGAAAATGGCTCATGAGGCAACGGGAGCTTCTCGGGTATGGAGAGGCCCCCGTCGTCGTTCTCCTGTGGGAAGCGCTACTTCGTGACGCGAACCTCGACGCGGCGGTTCTTCGCCCGACCCAAATCGGTCGTGTTCGGTTCAACCGGCTTGGTGTCTGCATACCCATGCGTCGTCGCGGTGCCGAGGCCACCTTCGATCAGCGCCTTCGCCGCATTGGCCGCACGGGACTCAGAGAGCTCCTTGTTCGTGGGGAACTTCTTCGTCAGTATGCCCCCGATTGGCACGTTGTCGGTATGACCGTCCACCGCCACCTTGTACTCTGGGAAATCTTTCAAGACCGCCCCGACATGCTTCAGTGCATCTGCGCCCGCTGGTTTTAGTACATCCTGGCCGGACCCGAACAGATAGCCGGAAGCCAGGTTAATCAACAACCGCTCATTGTTAAGATCGACGGTGATGTCACCCTTCTCGATCTGAGGACGAAGCGCCGGGATCAATCTACGCTGAGCTGCTTTCAGTTTCGTCATCTCGGAAGAGAGTTCGCCGCGCAGTCCAACTAGTTCCTTGTCTCGATCAGCCAGCTGCCTCTCGAGTTCGGCATTCCGTTGCCTAGCTGCGGCAAGGTCGGCTGCAAGCGTATCTTCGTCTCCTGCCCCAGCCTGGACGCCGGCGGCCATATCCTTCGATGCGTTGTCGGCATTGCAACGACTGTCAGACCAAGCCTGCCATCCGTGAGTGTTAGGACAAATGGGGCTCTTATCCCAGTTCGCACAGCCTGCCAGAGCGGCCAAGTTTGTTACCAGGATGGCGGTTTTGAATGTCTGCATGATGATCTCCTCCTTCTGCATTGCGCGGGTCATCTATCGTGTGAATCTTCTCATTCCCACATCGTGGGAAATTTCGTCGCAGGAGCGGCGCTTGGTGGCGGCCCTGCTGGTGGTGCTGGACGCGTTTCCTTCTTGAAGCGGTTGACTTGCTTTACTGCGAGGAAGGCTACGAAAGCGATAATAATAAAGTCAAATGCGGCTTGAAGAAAGACCACACTGTAGATGGTGAGAGTTCTCGCTGCTTTGGCTACGGTGAGCGATGGTTGTGGTGTCCCGGACAAATTGATGAACACGCACACGGGGATCCTATGCGAGGGCTCATTCTCCTAAGGATGGCCTGGATTGGTCCCTCACCGTGCGCACTCTGCGAGCGAAAGGAACCATCCATAGTACCCCTCCCCTGTTTTTCAACAACCTGCTAGAGCTGATATTTTGCCATGCGATATCGCAGCGTATTGCGCGTGATTTTGAGGAGTCGGCTGGCTTCGGAAATGTTGCCGCCTGTGCGCTGCAGCGCTTCCTTTAACAGTTTCTTTTCCATCTCCTGAGCCGAGAGGCCGAAGGCCAGGAGCGATGTATTCTCGATCTCTCTGTTCGATCCTGCCGACTGGATGTCTCGCACAGAAATAGGAAGGTGGTCCGGCTGGATCATCTCGGTCTTACATGTGATGGTGAGCCCTTCGACCACGTTGTGCAGCTCCCGCACATTGCCGGGCCAGTCGTGGGTCTGCAAGATGGCCAGCGCGGCTGGGGTAATGCCTTTGATGCGACAGCCATGATCGCGGCGGGCGATCTCTAGGAAAGATGTCAGGATTGGCTCGATATCTTCTGGCCGTTCGCGGAGCGGCGGGATGCGCAGTTGATAGACGTTCAGCCGATAGTACAGATCTAGGCGGAACCGTCCGGTTTTGATCTGAGCCGGTAAATCTTCGTTCGTGGCAGCGATTACGCGAATGTCGACATGGATGCTGTGTGTGTCGCCGAGCGGATCGACCCGGTGATTTTCCAGGACCCGTAAGAGCTTCGCCTGCGCGGAGGGACTCATCTCACCGATTTCGTCAAGGAAGAGTGTGCCGCCCTCCGCTTGTTGAAATCGTCCCGGTTTGGTCTGCTTCGCATCGGTAAAGGCGCCGCGCTGATAACCGAACAATTCCGATTCGAGGAGGTGTTCGGGAATGCCGGCGCAGTTGAGTGCTACGAACGGGCCTTTGGACCTGGGGCCGGCAGCATGGATGCCCTGAGCAAAGAGTTCTTTGCCGGTGCCGCTTTCACCGGTGATAAGGACGGTCGTCGCATCGGTTTGGGCAACTTCGGTTGCCAGATGTTTGAGCAGTTTCATCTGAGGCGACCGGCTGATGATCTGATCGAATGCTGAGGGTCGCTCCGTCCGTACTTGGAGATTTGGTGTTTCGAAGACCTGAGTTTTGTGGATGGCAGTCAGGAGATCTTTCATCGTGACCGGTTGTGCAAGGTAGTCGGTGGCGCCACGGTGCAAGGCCTCGACTGCGGCTTTGGCCGATCCGTCTGTTCCGAGGATGATCACGGGGAGGTGCTGAGCGGTGCGTCTGGACTGAGAGAGGATCACCTGGCTCGCAATCCGTCCCTGGCTCTCGTCACATACGACGAGAGCCAGGTCTCCTTGGTCTTTCAGGATGCGCAGGCCTTCTTCGGTTGTTGGGGCAACAAGGATGGTGGCGCGTCGGTCGTCGAGGGATTGTTCCAGCAACGGTCTGGTGTGGGGATCGGCCGAGATGAGTAGCAGGACCGGAGGATGCACGTGTTCAAACCTCCCTGCTAAGTACTGGAAATAGCCTACTCCTCTTCCGGCCAAGAAAAAAGGGGGCAGTTAAGATATCCGGCCCCCTGTCTGTCGGGTGAGATTCTCTTGTGCAATCTCTACGTTGCGAAGAAGCCCGCTTCGTTTGGCCCGTTTGAGAGGGCTCTCCTTGAACGTGGTCGAAAACTGTTCCTGGCCAATCTGAGCCAGACGGTCGAGGCTGGGAGTAAGAGTCAAGGGCGTGGGAGCAAAGGCTGGTTCACTTGTTGGGTCTGCTCTCAAATTAAAGGGACAGACGTCTAGGCAATCGTCGCAGCCAAAGATGCGATTGCCCATCTGAGAGGCGAGCTCGTCGGAGATGACCTCGCGCCCGCCGCGCAGTTCGATGGTCAAGTATGAGATACAGCGTCTGGCATCGACGACATAGGGTTCGACGATGGCGCCTGTCGGACAAGCTTGGATACAGAGGGTGCAGCTTCCGCACAGATCTGTGGCCGGTTCATCCGGTTTCAGATCCTGGGTCGTCAGAATCTCCCCGAGTAGAAGCCAGGAGCCAGATTCGGACGAGACGAGATTTGAATGTTTTCCGATCCAGCCGAGGCCGGCCTGCTGCGCCCAGGCCTTTTCCATGATCGGGCCGGTATCGACATAGGCCTTTGTGGTCACGCCGGGCGCCAGGGCTGCGATCTTCGCTTCGAGTTGCGCGAGCCGCTGGCTCATCACTGCATGGTAATCCTTTCCCCAGGCGTAGCGGGCGATGCGTCCCATTCCAGGCTGCTCGTTTGCACGATTATCGGTGTAGTAGTTCATTCCGACCGAGACCATCGATCGGCATCCTGGCAAGACCAGCTGCGGATCGCTTCGACGGGCTGGGTCGCGAGTCATCCAAGCCATCGTGCCGTGATAACCTTGCCGGAGCCATTTCGTGAGACGGCTGAGCAAGTGATGGGGTAACGGGGGAGCGGGGTCGGGAAGGGAGGAGTCAGGCTGAAGGCTGAAGGCTGAAGGCGGCCCGCTACCGGTGACTTGGCTGATACCGACGGCATCGAAGCCAAGGGCAAGGGCTTCACGTTTGATCTCTTCAGCCAAGGACATGTCTAGCCGTCGGTGAAAAATTAAATTGGCAGACTAGAGCGTCACCGGTTGTCACGTCTGGGCCAACAGGAGAATACAGTTCAGGATGCTCAAAAAGTCCGCCCAGCAAGGCTGTAGCGAATGAAGACCCGGAGGCGTATCCTCTGGGGTAGGTTGAGTGTCCGAACGATGCGAGAACGAAGCTGGCGGACTTTTTCAGCATCCTGCTAGTGCAATTGTTGGGAACAGTCGAAGCGGACGCTAAACTGTGCTGAGCAATGGTCGGATTTGCAACGGGTGCAGGAGCCGGTGATTTTGCTTTTCCAGTCCGTGGCGTTCTCGTCTAATCGGCAGAATGTGTTTCCACCCTTGGAGATGGTCGTCCAGGGTTTGTCGGTTCCAGGGGTATTGGCTACGAGGCAACCTGTTGGGAAGGGGACTCGACAGCTTTGCGACGCCTCTCCCTTCGCCATACCGAAACTGCAAGACTGTTCTGTCGTGGCATGTGAATCGTCCATGGGTTGCGCGTGAGCCTCTTCTAATAGGCTCCACAGGCCGATGAGCACGAGTAGCAGGAAGGACCAGCGTTTCATAGTCACGCATCGTAGCACAGAGAAGTTCCGCAGGATGCTGAAAAAGGATGGAGAGGGTAGCCTGGATGGTCCCTTTCGCTCGAAGAGTGCGCACGATTAGAATGTGCGCCCTCGATGCGCGCGGTTTGGGACCAGTCCAGGCTACCCTTTTGAATGCGAGTAATAAACTGCTGCGGCTTTGCTTGGGACAAGGCGTGTCTCAGGGTGAAGAGGCTGTCTTGGCAGATTCAGGGCGAGAGGGTGAAGTAGCCGCCGGGGTTGGGTGGGTGAGACGGGTGGTCTTTTCGGGCATCCTGCGAGCCGCTCTTGCACCATTGCCATTCCCAAAGAAAAAGTGAAAGGTGGACTGCCGAGCGCTTTCCCTCTCAAACGTTTCACGTTTAACGATTCACGTCTCGCGGATCACTGTTAGTGCTCGCTTGGTTCTCAATGAGTCTATATAATCGTGCCATGTTGTGGCGTGTGATGATCATTGTGGGATGTCTCGTATTCGGCTGGTCCGGGTGGAGCTGTGCGGTCGAGCCTGATGTGCTGGATGTCCGTAAAGAACCCACCGGCGGCGTACGGGCGACGGCCACGATTTTCTTTCCGGTGGAGGTGGCAATCATCCAGCGAATACTAACCGACTATGCCCATTGGCCTGATCTTTTCGATGGACGGATGAGGATGGTGGAGACACGGGAGCAAGACGGTAAGGTGTTCACAGATATTCGGATCGGCCATGCCCTGCTCCCAGGAGAACAGCGTCTCTTGAGTGAGACAAGGATCCTGCCGACCGGAGGGATACTGACAGAATTGAAGGGCGGCGACTTCAAACAGTACCGTCGGTTCTGGAAACTTACCCCTGCTGATGGCGGGGCTCATACAAAAGCTGAGTTCGAACTGCTTGTTGAGATCGACATGATGGTGCCGGATTGGATGGTTGCCGCGGCGATGCGGCGAGATCTGAAAGCGCATTTCCGACTCGTGAAGGAAAAGGCGCTCGCGCAAGCGCAGTAGCCTGGCAATGAGTAAAGTAGGTTGAAGGGACGTCGCGGGCGCGGGACAAGCGAGACGGGCCAACCGAGATGGAAGCCCAATCCGTTCACGTCGCGCATTTCTCGTCTGTCTCGCGAGTCACGCCCCATGGCCGCTGCCGAACCGTTTCAGTGCCCTGCTACTGAGGAAAGGTGAATTGGGATAGCTCAGCCTTCTCGATGCCCTGCTTCACCAGCGCGCCAATATCGAACACCCGTTCAACCTTCTGAATGTCGTCGAGTCTGGTTTTTGTGCTGGGGTGTGGTGGGGTGAAGAGCGAGCAGCAATCTTGATCCGGCTCGATTGAAATGGCGAAACTGCCGATCTGTTGAGCCTGGTCGGTGATCTCCACCTTGTCCATGCCGATGAGCGGACGCAGGATCGGCAGCTCTGCCGCCTCTTCAATGACCGTCAAGTTCTCAGGCGTTTGCGAGGCGACTTGCCCTAAGCTGTCACCTGTGACGAGTCCCCAACAGTGCTCACGTTTGGCTAATTCCTGCGCGATGCGGATCATGACCCGTCGGTAGAGCACCACGCGAAATGGAGCCGGTGCATTGAACACAATGTCGCGTTGAATTTCTCCGAACGGGATGACGTAGAGCGTCGACCGGTATTGATGGACCGTAAGGAGTTGCACGAGTTCGCGCACTTTCTCTTCTGAGGCACGGCTGACGAGCGGCCGGCCGGAGAAGTGGACAAAGAGGGCTCGGCATCCGCGTTTCATCATGCGATAGGCTGCGACCGGCGAATCGATTCCTCCGGAGATCAGACAGGCGACTTTTCCGCTGACACCCACCGGCATTCCCCCAGGCCCCTGAATCTTTTCGGTCGCATAGTAGACCTCTTTGGAGAGCAGCTCGATATAGACCGTAAGGTCGGGATCTTTCAGACTGACTTTCTTGCCGGTTTCTTCGCAGATGGCAGCGCCAATGTCCCGCGCGACTTCCATGGAGGTCAGGGTCAGGCGCTTGTCAGCCCGCTTTGCCGATACACGGAAGGTGGAAAAGGATTCTAACCGGAGCGAGTCGATGACCGCTTTGCTGAGCACCCCAAGATCTGGATGTGCGAGATCAAGCGACAAGCCATGGGCCAGTGAAAAGTTGGCGATCCCGAAGACTCGTGTGAGCCGTTCTTTGATGGTCTGGTCCGGAACCGTGTCAGGCAGGACCACGCGAATTCGACTGCGAAGATTCTCGACGCGTCTGACGCCGAGGTCCTTCAGTGTCCATTGGATATTGCGTACGAGCCGCTCCTCGAAATATTCACGGTTGCGGCCTTTGAGGGCGAGTTCGTGGTAATGGACGATAGCGCAGCGCATAATTTATCGGGATGCTGAAAATGGCAGACTTCTCACCCTCCCAGCCCCAGCGCGCCGAGACATGCGGTTCCGCGAGCTTCGTTCTCGGCGAGACAAAATCCTCAACCTACCGGAGAGGAGGGTACGCCTCCGGTATTTGTCTCGCCTGCGGCCTTGTTGGACGACCATTTTGAGCATCCCGTGGGGATTTAGAGGGTATGACTCCCTGATTCAAGGAATCGTTCAGCGTCGATAGCTGCCATGCAGCCTGAGCCTGCTGCAGTGACAGCCTGACGATAGACCGAATCCTGCACATCACCTGCAGCAAAGACACCAGGGACACTAGTAGCGGTTCCCTTCTCTGTTCGAATATAGCCTTTTGCATCCATCGCGAGCTGGCCGGCGAACAGAGCGGTGTTGGGACGGTGCCCGATGGCGACGAACACGCCGGCACAAGGCAGGTCCGTCGTCTTGCCTGTGACGAGATTCTTGAGGCGGGCGCCGATGACCACATCATGGCCGAGAATGTCTTCGACGACGGAGTTCCACACGAATGTGATCTTCTCGTTCTTCACCCCGCGGTCTTGCATGATTTTAGAGGCTCGCAGTTTGTCGCGCCGGTGGACAACGGAAACCTTGCTGGCGAATTTAGTCAGGAAGGTTGCTTCCTCCATTGCGCTGTCGCCGCCGCCGACAACAATCAGTTCCTTTTCCTTGAAGAAGAACCCATCGCAGGTTGCACAGGTTGAGACGCCGTGCCCTGTGAGGCGCGCCTCGTTCTTCAATCCGATCTGAATAGCCGATGCGCCGGTGGCGACAATGACGGTCTTTGCGTGGATTGTCTGCTCAGCGTCAACGGTAATTGTGAATGGTCGCTGTGTAAAGTCTACGGCTGTCACATCACCGGTCAAGAACTCCGTGCCGAACCGTTCGGCCTGCGCTCGCATTTCTTTCATCAACTCCGGGCCCATGATGCCCTTGGCGAAGCCAGGATAATTCTCGACCTCCGTCGTCGTGGTTAATTGCCCGCCCGATTGCCAGCCTTCAATGAGCAGGGGCGAGAGATTTGCCCGTGCCGCATAGACGGCGGCGGTCAAGCCGGCTGGGCCTGAACCAATGATGACGACGTTGCGCATGGGCAAAAATTTAACACAAGGGGTTGAGGGAATGCACGGCAGAGGGTTGGGTCTTATGCGAGGAGTCGAAGTTGCTTCAGGAGCTGGCCGACGTGCCGGCGGAGTGAGGGGCGAGGGAGGGTTCCACTTAGCACATGGTCCGCTCGCTGAATCTTCTTTGCCAAGGGCATTTGGCTGCGGATGCGGCGGATGGCTTCAGCGCGGGAGAGGCCGTTTCTTTGCTTGAGACGGGCGATTTGTGTTTCTCGGTCGGCGGTGACGACGATGACTTTATCCACGCGCTTGTCTACACCGGCTTCGAAGAGGAGCGGCACGTCGTAGATTACTACGGCTTGAGGGTCATTTCGTGCAGCTTGCCTCGTTAGCCTGGTTTGTTCGCGTGCTACACGGGGGTGGATGATTTGTTCAAGTCGGTGCAACTTGGTCCGGTTTCCGAAAGCAACGATTCCCAGCTCACGGCGATTGAGGGTGTGGTCAAGATGGAGGACGGTCTTACCGAATGTTTTCACGATCTGACGCCAGGCAGGTTTATCCGGCAACACAATATCACGGGTCAATTCGTCGGCATCGATGACGACCGCGCCGCATTGCTTGAACATCTTGGCAACGGTACTTTTCCCGGTGGCGATGCCGCCTGTGAGGCCGACTAGAATCATGGCGTGGAGGATATCATGCGAACTCTTGCCTCACAATCAACCCCGATTGACTTCTAACTGCTTAGGCTTGTATGAGTTCGAGCATGATGAAACAAGTGATGATCTTAGGTTTCATCGCGGCGCTTGGATTCTGGGGCTTCGGCCTGGTATGGGCCGATGAGGGGCCGGCACTTGGCCCACGGACCATTGTGGTCTCGCTTGATGGAAGCGGGGACTACGTCTCTCTTCAGGAAGCGGTCGATGCCGCTAAGAAAGGCGACACCGTCTTCGTCAAGGCGGGCCACTATCCTCAGGACGTGACCATTCACAGCAAAGAGAAGATCAAGTTCGTCGGGGCTGGGGTGGATCAGGTGACGATTTTGGGGCGCGATATTGTGGTAGGCGCTCTCCATGTGGGCAAGTGGCCCTATGGAGCGACGGACATTGAAATCAGTGACATGACGATTAATGACCGAGGGGGGCACGCCGTCGGTCTCTTCAATGGGCAAGGGATTGTTCTCCGCCGGATTAAGATCAATGGCCTATTGTTCAGTCAGCAAGTCCACGATGTGCGGATAGAAGATTGTGTTATCGGGGGAAGTGAGACGACCGGCGTTCAATTTGCCGATTCAGAAGCCGTCCTCATCGGAAATTTTATCCATGACAACGATCATGGCGTCTCGATTGCCGGCAAGTCGAATGTGCGGCTGGAGCGAAACGTGATTACCCGCAGTCTGTTTGAAGCAGTCGTAGTCAGCGATCGTGCCCAAGCCGTGCTCGTAAGCAATACCTTGGTCAAAAATGGCGGTGGCGCGGCGTTCCTCGGGCAATCTGAGAGCAACGTCACCGGCAACGTGGTTGGGCTGAATCGAGTAGGGTTTGTGATCGCCCCATCCAGTCAGACTACCACCTCTTTCAATGCGTTCTACAACAGAGATGGTGATTATCTTCGGGTGGGTAATCCGAACCAACCGGCCCCGGAACTCAAGGCCCAGTCAGATATTACCGGGGACCCCTACTTTGTTGACCCAGGGCATGACGATTTTCGCCTACGTTTTGATACGCCGCTTCTAAAAATTGGTCAGTTCCCATACCTCGGCGCCCTCGCACCTGCCTCGACCTCCGCACGTCGATCGACTGAAAAGTAGCCTTCAATCAATATGATAGGCATTTTACCCAGGGCACTGATCTCCATGTGCTATGCTACCAGTACGCCGTATCAGATAGATGATGAGTCTCTGGCGTAAGGATTGCTGATCCAACTGTCAGAGAAACAGGAGGCGACGGTGGCAAGTTACCGACAAGAGCTGGAAAAGCGTGGGCCTGACGGAATTCCGTCGCTCGATGACGTCGAGTCAGGCAAGCTGGTCGGTGCCGTCCTCCCCATGTCAGAAAAGGCGCAGATTCAGATGCGTAATAGCATCGAAGTGATCGATTACCTCCTCAATCAAGAACGCGTCGTCTGGAGCTGACGACCGCACTCTCCACTCCCATAGTCCCCAGTCCAAAGTTGTCCTCTTGACAGTTCTCTCGCTCCTTCGTAGGCTCCTCACGCTATATCTATTTCTATTCTAAATCAGGAGACACACCGATGGCATGCGTTCAACTGCGTCGTAAACGTTTTGTTCCTATGGCGTATCAGCTCATGATTGCAACGGCGTTCGTAATGTTGATGTCTTATACGGTGTCGGCTTCTGATGAATTGCCGAAAGAATCGGTATTGCCGCTCTCGCTGGCCGGCAAGGCAATTCAGGCATCGTTGGATGTCTGCAACAAGGATGGCTATCGAGTGAGCGTGTCGGTCGTGGATCGGGCCGGCGTGCTTCGTGCCATGGCCCGAGCCGATGGGGCAGGGTCTCATACACTCGATAGTAGCAGGAAGAAGGCCTATACTGCTGCCAGCCTCCGCCGTCCTACTACTGAACTGGCTGAGCTGATTAATAAGGTGCCGACCTTGCAAGCGCTTCGCGATATGAACGATCAGGTGCTGATGCTGGGGGGCGGACTCCCGATCGAGATCGGAGGTGAGGTTGTCGGAGGGATTGGCGTCGGTGGGGCGCCAGGGGCACATCTCGACGATGTCTGTGCTCAAGCAGGGCTTGATGCGATTGGCGCTGTCTCGAAAGTTCCGGCAAGCAAGTGACGGGGGCCAATCCAGCAAGATACTTGACTGCTCTCCTCTTGCTGCTGACGGCCTGCAACAACGATGTGCCGGTGCCTGCCTCTGTAGACTTCTCGGCAGATCAGGTGCGCCTGACGATCACCAGAACCGCCACCAATCCATTCCTCTCCCGGCACGATCTTCATCTCGTATTCAGGGGACCTGGCAGCTGCTCCCTTGAGGTTGAGCTCTTCCCCAATACTGGGTATGCGAGCCGACGGAATCTTTACCAAGCGGGAGCTGGTGTGCTCTATGTGGTGGGGCAATTCGATGCTCGTGTCATCGATGTACCGCACTGTACTATTACACTGGCTGAGTTTCGCACACTCGATCGCTTCGTGACCTTCATTGGCAGCTTCGATGAGAATGAGCAGAAGGTCTGGACCTACTTTCCGGCCAGTCAGCGATCTGAACTGCCATTTGAGAAACGGTGAGGGCGGGGAATGACGGACTGTCGTGAACCATACGAGCTAGGAGCTTCGATCTTTAAACGTCAGCTCAGAGACAGCGGACTTGTCCATCTCACCTTTGCCGAGGGCAACTAGCCGCCGGTATTGATCGTGTGTCGCTTGAGTCAACGGGACCGCGAGCCCGGCGGTTTTCGCTAATGCCAGGGCGATGCCTGAGTCCTTGGCTGCATGCGCAGCCGAAAAGTAGCAGTCGTGGGCGCGGTTCTGCATGTCCTCGCCATCTGTCTCTAACACGCGCGATGCAGCCCCTGTTTGGGCGAAGATGTCCCGCAACATCGTCAGATCGAAGCCAAGTGATGCGCCAAGCCCAAGCCCTTCTGCGAGTGCGGCCGTATTGCAGTTCATCACCATGTTCACCAGGGCTTTGACCTTTGCGGCTTCTCCTGCCGATCCGATATAGCGGAGTTGCGCACTCAGTTTTTCCAAGAGCGGCTTCGCCGATTCAAACACATCCGGACATCCGCCGCACATGAGGTAGAGGGTGCCTTGGCGTGCCTGTGTGATGCTGCTGGCCATGCAGGCTTCAAGGCTCTGGCCACCGTGTTGTATCACGAGAGTTTCGACCTCGATGTGCACAGCCGGCGAGAGGGTGGCGCAATTTATGAAGAGTCGGTTCTTGGAGTGGAAGAGCAGATTCTCTGCGCTGGTCGTGGAAAAGATTTCGCGCATCGCAGAGTCATCGGACACGACCGTGAAAATGATGCCTGCAAGTTCCGCAACCCTGGCAGCGGATGCAGCCGCCTCACACCCAAGCTCGGTCGCAAGGCCGGTGGCAAGGGCTTGATCTCGATCGTATACGGCGACGATCGTTTCCTCTCGATCCTTCAAACGTCGGGCCATGTTGGCCCCCATCCGTCCCACTCCCACGAAGCCGATTCTTGAATCAGGCTGCCCCATCACTTGTGCTCCTTCGTTCGTGCTAACATGCGCGCAAGTGTAGCATACCTCTATGGAATCGATAACGGGGACGCGAAGGAGGCTTGTGCGTGCAGCAACCCATTGTTGGTTATCATATGGATGAATATGGCGATTGGGTGGCCGATCTGCACTGTGGCCATGGTCAGCATGTACGCCATCAGCCACCGATGACAAATCGCCTCTGGGTTTTGACAGAGAAGGGCCGGAGCCAGCATCTCGGAGAGACGTTGAACTGTAAGAAGTGTGACGAAGCTACAACGTGATCTATTCGATGGTGGTGACGTTCGGAGAAAGGGCAGTTGTCATGTCGAGGCCTGGTCTTGACCAAGGTTGGAGGCGTGAACCGTCATATCGGTAGCCACCTGTCACAGGATCACCGGCCAGCAAGAGCGGGGTATCGAGGTCAAGCACCTCGAAGCCTCCGAGCCCCAGGACCAGGCTGAAGGAGCAGCCCATTGCCACGCGTGTTTCGACCATCCCGCCGATCATCAACTTGAGGCCGGATGTTTTAGTGAAGGACGCGATCTCCACTGCTTCGGCGACGCCGGTCTTCATGATCTTGATATTAATGTAGTCAGCCGCGTTTCGGGCGACGACCTCTTGCGCATCTGCGAGCGAGCGGACCGATTCATCCGCCGCAACGGGAATGCCGGTCTCTCGACGAATCGCCTCCATGCTATCGAGGTCATCCCGCACCACCGGCTGTTCAAGCAGCACCATCGTCCCGCCAAAGTTCTTCACCCCTTGTGCAAAGGTCAGACAGTCCTCGCGCGAGAAGCCTTGGTTGCCATCGCCGATGAACGAGATGCCGGGGAGTGCGCGATGCACGACTTCCAGACGCCGGACATCACTCTCGACATCCTTGCCGACCTTCATTTTGAAGAGGCGGAACCCCTTCGCATACCATCCGCGCGCGAGGGCGACGGTTTTGTCGAGGTCGGCGATGGGAATGGTGATGTCCGTCTCACGCGCTCGCACATCCGCTCCCCCCCAAAGCTGCCACATCGGGATATTCGCCACATGGCAATAGGCATCAATGATGGCGGTTTCAAGTCCACAACGTGCTGCTGGATAAGCGGGGGCCTGCTCAAACAGCAAGCACCCAACTTCCGTATAGCCTGCGGCTGAACGACCAAGGACGGTCTTGCCGAGTTGGTGGAGTGCGAGAAGGCAGCTCTTACGAGTTTCTCCCCCAACTTCAGGAAACGGCGCTGCTTCGCCATAGCCCTGTGCATCATTGGACAGAGTAACGCGCAGAAAGACATTTTCCGCAATTGTTCGCGCGCCGGTGGCGACGACGAAAGGGTCCGTGATGGGCACATCCACTGGCCAGAATTCCACCTTGCGTATGGTGCTCGACATGTCGCGCATTGGAAAGAAAGGGCCCTGTCTTTAGCCCGCACTATTTAGGAAGGCTTCTGCTGCAATCGTCGATGTCTGTCTCAAGCGAAACGGGCAAGTCTGGCGGGAAAAGCGCGACTGCAGGGATAGGGCTCACACGTCGCGCGAGTCTTGTTCTTCGCGCTTGCCGTGCGCCACTCCGCTGGCTGGAATGGCTCACCCATATCGATCGTTCTCCCAGGGGAACGCACTGTTCGAGTAGCCCCGCACTTCCCAGAACCCCTTTTCATCTTTATCCGAAAAGGTAATCTCCTTCACCCACTTGGCGCCTTTCCAGGCATAGCGCTTCGGGACAATCACACGAACCGGGCCTCCATGTTCCTTTGTGAGGGGTCTGCCATTCCATCTGTATGTCAGCAGCACGTCTTTATCGTTGCAGGCGTCAAGTGGCAAATTGGTGGTGTAGTCGTCGAACGATTTGAAGAGGACGAACTTCGCCGAGGGCAACGGCTTCACCACGGACAGAATGTGTTTGAAACTGACCCCTTCCCACTCATTGTCGAACCGGCTCCAGCTCGTCACGCAGTGGAAGTCTGAGACGTCTTTGAACTGGGGCTGGGCGAGAAAGTCTTCCCAGGTCCAGGTGACGGGTGTTGTCACGAATCCGCCGATGGTGAGCTTCCATTCCGAGAGCGGAATGTCAGGCTTTTGACCGAGATCGAGCACAGGCCAGGTCTCGACGAGATGCTGCCCCGGTGGCAGGCGGGCATCTCCTTCGTAAAACACTTCCCGTTCTTCACCGCCACGCCGAGCCTTCGCCCACTGTTCTTTCGTCTTGGTTAGACGACTAGATTCATCCATATTCCGGCCTCCGTGTACAGAGTAGGACAGGAGAGGGAGAGCTTACAAGCAGGAAAAGCAGGACAGCCTGCATTATCCATGACGGTTCGTCGCGAACTCTCGTGAATACTGCGGGTTAGCATCGCGTGCGGCATTTCTACCCCATAGAAAGTACCCCGCCTGTATAGCTGTTCTCCCTCCGTCCTCGGTATAGGCAGAAAAGGCATCCCATTCTAAGGTGGTCATGCACGCGGCGAAATGAAAGCAACCCAGAAATCCTGGTCAGGGCAAGATAGGGAATCACCGGTCAATGGTGCGGCATTTCGATTAGGAGCAGTAATCACGGTGATCGGTTGATGCGGTTGTCTCGTGAATTGAAGCGAGTACGTGAGGGAGACGACTCAGAAGAGGGAGCCGTATAAAGGAAATACCTATGACATGGCTCAATCAATTCTATAACTCCTCGGTGGCCATACCGCTGTCGCTCGTTGTCCTGGCTGTCATCAGCCTCCTCAGCTGGAAGAAACGGGGGCATCAGGTCATCCTGGCCCTGACCCTGTTCTTGTATGCACGGTACCTGTTGTGGAGAGGCCTCTATACCCTGAACACCGGCGACTGGGCAAGCCTCCTAGTGAGTTGGACGGTTTATATGGCGGAAGCCTATGCCTTTGTGCAAATCCTATTATTTGCTTACCACGCCTGGTCGCCGCTCGAACGTCAACCGGTGCCATTGCGCCGCTATCCGATCGTGGATATCTTTGTCACGGTTGTCGATGAGCCTCTGAGCATTCTTCGCCGCACGCTGATCGGCTGTGTCAACCAGGACTATCCCAACGACCGCTACCGGGTGTATGTGCTTGACGATGGTCAACGAGACGAGGTTAGGGTATTAGCTTCATCGTTGAACTGTGGATACATCCGCCGGGCGGATCGACAACATGCGAAAGCTGGAAACCTGAATCATGCCTTGCATGAAACATCGGGAGAAATCATTGCGATTTTCGACGTCGATCACGTTCCGACCAGCAGTTTCTTGAAAGATACGGTAGGGTTTTTCCAGGACGAACAAGTCGCCTTCGTCCAGACGCCGCATCATTTTTACAATTCCGACGTATTTCAGAAAAACCTGCAACTCGAGGGAATCCTCAAGAATGAGCAAGCCTTGTTCTATCGTGTGCTTCAATCCGGACGCGATCGCCATAATAGCGCGTTCTTCGCGGGAAGCTGCGGGTTGTTCCGCCGTCGTGTGCTGGTTGAGATCGGCGGATTCCGCACCGAGACCGTGACCGAAGACGTCCACACGAGCATGGTGATCCATGCGAAGGGCTATCGCTCATGCTATCTTAATAAGGTGCTGGCAGCCGGTCTTATGCCGGAAAGTTTCGAAAGTTCAATGAGACAGCGGATACGATGGGCTACGGGCCATGTGCAAATCTTCTTTCAGACAAATCCGTTCACCATGCTCGGTCTCACGATGCCCCAACGACTCGGATACTTTGCATCCATCTTCTACTTTCTTCATGGAATTCCTCGGGTCGTCTGCCTCGTCGCCCCGTTGATTGCCCTGCTGTTCGGAATCATTCCTGTCACGGCTGATGTCCCATCGCTCGTCAACTTTTTCGGATCCTATTATCTGGCGACGCTCGTGATGCTGAGAACCGTCAGCCGGGGCACGCGAAATGCTTTCTGGTCTGACATCTACGAAACGGCGGGTAGCCTCGCACTGAGTTGGACCGTCGCTCAAGACCGCGATACGGCCTTGGAAGAAACGCCCATTCGTCATCACCCCAAAGGGAGTGGTTCAAGAGGAGCGGCGCAGGGTCTCACGATTCTCCTATATCCTGCCCCACCTCATTATCATGGGGTTGCTCATTGCAGGACTGGTGACGGGCATTCGCCTGTGGATGGCAAACGTTCCTCTCCCGGGATTGGAGGTCAGCCTCTTCTGGGGGTTGGTCAATCTCATTTTGATTGGTGTGGTCATTTTGGCTGCCGCGGAGCTGCCGGAGTGGCGCAAAACATTTCGCATCAGGCACCGACTGCCCTGTGAATTGATCGCAGCAGGGAAACGGTTCAGCGGCACGGTGGAAGACATGAATGAAACTGGTGCTCTTATTCACGTGAATAGGCCACTGCTGGAAGTAAACGACCATCTGCTCTTCAGCGTCGCTAACCTAGCAGGTGACTGTCTCACCATCGAAAGTCGAATGTGTCGCCAGGAGCGGGTGTCATCGGATTCCATAGAGATCGGACTGAAATTTATCGATCTGGACGACGAGACCGGCGATTCATTGATCGCCGCCGTGTTTTCCGATTCCCGTGCATGGAATCAACCCGAAGCCGAGCCGGGAGTATTTCGGAGCTTATGGTCCCTACTGCGCGTGTTCGGAAAAGTCATCAAGCCATTGAGAAAGTCACATCGGAGTGACCTTCGCCTTGCATATCAAGGGAACTGTCGCCTGGTATCGGCAGACCGTACCCTGGAAGGTACAGTCGAGCAGATTTCAGCGACCGGTCTTTCGGTAAACATCCCTGGAACGGTTGATCTTGTCGGCGAGAATGGGATCCTGTATGTGGAGTCCGTTGCACTGAAAGTCCGCCGGCGTTGGGCGATGCAGGCCGAAGGAGCGGTCTTGGCAGGCTTTGCGATCGAGCAGGTGGAGAAGGGAGCGGACCAATGGCGAGAACTCACGTCACTTGCTGCGTAGCACTGTGTGCGGCGCTGTTGTGGCCCGGTGCCGGGATAGCCGGAGACGTCTTTACGGGTTACCAAATCGACAATCAGGGCGAATACTTCACGTATTTGGGCGTTCGGACGCCGCTCACATCGGGAGAGTCAAATCTCCAACCGTTTATTCAAGTCATGGGAGCCGGGCTCGGGTACACATTTAAAGATAACGGCGTAAATCGTAAGGCCGAGGTTCAGTTTGCGTCCCCATCGTTGGGAATCAAATTTATTCAGGGCCCATGGAACTTCATCGGGTTCGCCGGTCCTCAGTTTCGATGGAAACAGGAGGATCGCCAAACTGGCGGCAGATCAGACGAGACTGATGTCGGCCTGTACCTTCAAGGGGAGGCTTTCTATTGGCATGAAAAGGGAACATTTCATGGCATCGTGTCTTACACGGACTTGGACAGTTTCGTGTGGAGCCGCCTCAGAGCTACCAGGTTGGTCCACAAGAGCGAACAGGGCTGTTGCTCCACCTACCTTGGGTGGGACCTCGCAGGCATGGGGAACAATCAATTCTATGCGGTCCAAACAGGCCCGCTGGTTCAAGTGCCGGTCGAGCGCTTTTATCTGACGCTCAAAGGAGGCTATCAATACACGCAAACATTTCAGAATGGTGCCTACGGCGGGGTGGAACTCTACTTCCCATTTTAGCCCACATGGTTCATGCCGGTTCGTCGAAAAACTATTCAAACGCGTGTTCTATTGAAGTGTATCGCGTGAAGCGAGGGACCAGTACACGGCGCTTGCGCTTCATGCGCAAGCGCGGCGAATCCGCGTTTGCAGCGGAAGCGTCATGAATAATGCGGGATTATCTTCCCCCTCAAGATGACATAGGCTCTAATTCATTGAGTTTCTTGGTTTTAGGATCGCATGTGTGACCTGCTACACTTGTATGGGTTCTTAGATAGGAGGGGTATGACGCGAGTGGGTTCCAGTGTGAGGGGATTGGTCTATGCCTGTTTGCTGGCTTTCTCAGGGGCTGCCGCAGGAGATGCGTTCGCGGCTGCCAAAAAAACAAGAGAGCCGGCTCCTGCTATTGTCGCAGATAAGCCTGCCAAGCAACAATTTGAACGAGGGCAAAACCCGTCGATCCAGCATGCCAAGAAGAACCCCACATCCGTTGCCACGGAGCGTCTACCGGAGGCGATTCAGAAGCAGGCCAAGCCGGCACAGGCTGAGCTTAAGTCGACAAGTCCGAAGAGCCCTCGACGTATGAAAGTTCATAGGAGAAGGGTGCCGAAAGCCGTCGTGCAGCCAAGAACCGATCTTATGTACCACGGCATGCTAGAGAGCCCCCAGCGCTACGATCCTCGCCGGAATCATCTTGGTGCAGGAGTTCCAGACCCGCACAATCCTGAATTGACCCACGACCATTTCCAAGAACTCGACCGCAACCAGGATGGAACGATCGACCCAGTTGAACGGACGTTCGGCCGGCTCGATATGGATCGCGATCTTCATGATCGCCGGCCACGATAGCTGGCTCTGCTGCCTCAACATCCAATCGCCGTCTCGTTTCGTAGACCTCTAGCAGGCTGCTCAAAAGTCTGTCAGCGATCCGTGAGGCGTCAAACGTTTTGGAGGAAGAGCACTCGCTAGTCTTACCTCTCACCTTTTCCGTCTTACGGTTCGACAGCTCACCGTCCTGAGCCAAGCCGAGGGACCTTTCACGGTTCTTGCGGGCGACTTTCCCCGTATCCTGCTCTAGCAGCTAAGCGCTTGTGTGTGGCAGAGAATGGCCACTGTAAGACCACGGGATTTCAGACGACTGAGAGGTACTTGTCCACATTGACAGCCAGAATAGGAGTCCCCATGATAAGCGGACAAACCGTCATGACGAACGATATCCCATCTTCTGAAGCAAAGAGTGGGCTGAGTGTCGGGAAAATTGCCGTGGTCCTTGCGATCGGAGTTGCAGTGGCTGCATTTTTCTACTTCGATCTGGGTCGCTTCCTCTCCTTGGATGCGCTCAAAGAGAATCGTGATTATCTATTGTCGTTTACCGAAGCACATGCTGCCGTCGCCGCCGCGTTGTTCGTCTTGGTTTATGTGGCCGTGACGGGGCTTTCGCTTCCCGGCGCCGTGATTCTGACACTGGCAGGCGGATTTCTCTTCGGGTTTGTGTGGGGCACACGATTCGTAAACCTAGGGGCGACGACAGGCGCGACGCTCGCGTTTCTTGCATCCCGCTACTTGCTGCGCGATTGGGTGGAACGGAAGTTTGGCAAGTGGCTGGGTCCGGTTCAACAAGGCTTTGCGAATAATGCGTTCAGCTATCTCATGACCCTCCGGCTGATTCCCCTCTTTCCGTTTTTTGTGGTGAATCTGGTATCCGGCCTGACTCGCATGAATGTCGGCACCTATGTGGCGGCGACGGCGATCGGGATTATCCCCGGTTCCTTCGTCTATGCCTACGCGGGCCGGCAACTCGGTACGATCAATTCGTTGAAAGACATTGCTTCCCCTGGAGTGATTGGAGCATTTGTATTGCTAGGGCTTCTGGCCCTTGTGCCAAGCCTATATAAGAAATGGTCTGGGAAACCGGCGTGACCGCAATCGCCATAAAAAACGTGAGGCGTGAAACGTGAAGCGTAGGCGAAATGAGGGAGCAACACGATGGTTTTGCAGCCGGCAGAAGAGTGGAACGTTGTGATGAATAAGCATGAAGAGAACCTCATGCTGCCGAACGATGAGCATAACCGAACGCTCGTCAGCAACGTGCATCCTTCGAACTGGGTCAATCCCGAACCGGCTGGTCGCTACAATATTGTGGTCGTCGGAGCCGGGACTGCGGGATTGATCACGGCGGTCGTGGCTGCAAGTCTGGGGGCCAAAGTGGCCTTAATTGAAAAACATTTGATGGGTGGCGACTGCTTGAATGTCGGCTGTGTGCCCTCGAAAGGCATCATACGTGCGGCAAGGGCTTGGGCCGATGTACGGAATGCCGAGGAGTTCGGCCTGCATATTCCTCCAGGGGTCAAATACGACTTTGGAGCAGCGATGGAGCGCATGAGAAAACTGCGGGCGCGGATCAGTCACAACGATTCGGTTCATCGCTATACGAAATTGGGTGTGGATGTCTATATCGGCAGCGGGCGCTTTACCGGCCCCGACACCATTCAAGTTGAAGGGCCGGCCGGCCATCGCACGCTGAACTTTGCGAAGGCGGCTGTCTGCACAGGAGCAAGGGCGTCGGTGCCTCCGACGCCCGGATTGAAAGAGGCGGGCTATCTCACCAATGAAACGGTGTTCTCGCTGACGGAACTGCCGCAACGCATCGGGGTAATCGGCGCCGGTCCCATCGGTTGCGAGTTGGCGCAGTCGTTTGCACGCTTTGGGAGCCAGGTCTGCCTCATTGAAGCGGTACACGGCATCCTGCCGAACGAAGACCGAGACGCAGCTGAAATTGTCGAACAGCAGATGTTGCGCGACGGAGTGAAGCTGCTCTGTTGCGGGAAAGATTTAAAGGTACAGAAAACGGATGCCGGCAAGCGGCTCACTGTCGATTCACATGGCCAGCAGTACGATGTGACGGTTGACGAGATTCTGGTCGGTGTCGGCCGTACCCCGAATGTCGAAGGCATCGGGCTGGAAACGGTTGGTGTTGAGTACGACAAGAACGGGGTCAAGGTGAATGCGCGGCTGCAGACGACGAACCCCAGGATCTTTGCGGCCGGCGACATTTGTTCACGCTACAAATTCACCCATGCGGCCGATGCCATGGCGCAGCTGGTCATTCAGAACGCCCTATTCCCACATCCTTTCGGCGTGGGCTATGCCAGCGTCGAATCGTTGATCATGCCCTGGTGTACCTTCACGGTGCCGGAAGTCGCGCATGTTGGGATGTATGAGAAGGAAGCAAAGGAGAAAGGCATCGAAGTTGAAACTTACACCTATAAGCTCGATGAGGTCGATCGCGCGATTCTCGACGGCGAAGACGAAGGGTTCGCGCGAGTGCACATCCAGAAAGGCTCCGACAAGATTCTCGGCGCGACTATTGTGGCGGTCCACGCCGGTGAGATGATCGGTGAGTTCTCAGTTGCGATGAAAGCCGGCGCCGGAGCGAAGACGATCGCCGGTACGATTCATCCCTATCCGACGCAAGCCGAGGTGAATAAGAAGGTCGTGAATCTTTGGCGCAAGGCGCACTTTACCCCACGCACGAAGGCCTTGCTGATGAAATTGTTTGCATGGATGCGACGGTAGCGATTCACAGCGTATGACACAGGGCCGAACGTTACATAGAATGTTGCTCATGAGCGTGGGGCTCTTGTTAGCTCCGACATGCCTCTGGGCACAGAGCGGAACAGTGCTTGAGGTGGGAAAATTTTCAGCCAGTCAGGTCGGTACCGTGTTGCCAGATGGGTGGAAACCGCTCACTTTTAAGAAGATACCAAAACATACCTTCTATGAAGTGGTGAAAGATGGAGGTGTGACGATCGTGAAGGCTGTGAGCGAAGCCTCGGCCTCTGGCCTGATCAAGCAGGTGTTGATCGATCCAAAAGAATTCCCGATCGTCAGGTGGCGATGGAAAATCGACAACGTGCTCCAGCGTAGCGACGTGGCATTCAAAGAGGGCGACGACTTTCCGGCCCGGCTCTACATTACCTTTGAATACGATCCCGAAAAAGTCAGCTTTAGCAAGAAGCTCAAGTTCAAAGCCGGGCAGGCTCTGTTCGGCGATATTCCAATCGCTGCCTTGAACTATATATGGGAAACAAAGACACCGGTCGGCACGATCGTCGAGAATGCCTATACCGATTTTGCCAAGATGGTGATCGTTGAGAGCGGAACTCAGAATGTGGGCATATGGATCGACGAAGAGCGAAATATTTACGAAGACTACAAGAAGGCGTTCGGGGAGGAGCCACCGATGATCAATGGCGTCGCGATCATGAGCGATACTGATAATACCAAAGAACAGGTCACGGCCTATTACGGCGACATTGTGTTTCAGAAATCGATGAAGACGTTGGCTCGATGACCCTATGCCGCATAGTGGCTCATAATGAACGGGCCGGCCTGTTCAGGGCCGGCCCGTTCAAGGGCACCACTGCGCGTGAGGTGGGTGCGCGGATTCGAAATAGGGGTTACTGAATGGAATTGGCGAAGCCGCCTCGCGTAATTTCCGCGCGGACGGTGTCCCCGACCTTCTTTTGCTTGATCTGTTTCGTGCCCTGGCCGACGTAAAGCTTGACGCGGTTGCCTTCGTAATCTTCCACGGTATACGCGTTGCCCTCGATCTTTTTGACTGTGCCGCCGAGCGTCATCCAGGCTGGTCCTGGTTTCTCATCGTGATGGCCGGCTTTGGGCGCATTGTTTTCTTCAGGGACGTGGCTGGCTGCCTCTGCCGGCGCTTTTGCAGATGAATGGCTAGGCTTCTTGTTTTTTGAGTCTTTGGCCAGCGCCGGGGTCATCGCTAACGCCACAATGGCCAGGGTGATCACGAGCACCGGGAGAATTTTCTTTTTTGCCTTCTGCATCATGGACCTCCTTGCAGGGTGAGAGTCAATTTCAACCTAGAACCCATCAGCAAGGTATGTGCCGGAGCCTAGAGCGAGATTGATCAAGAAAGTTCGTAGGTTAGAGGAGTTGGCGAGAAAAGGTCTTTGATCTCCGAAGAAACGAGAAAAAAACGGCATAAGCCTGTCCAAATATGGCCATATCTATCGATGCGAGGATAGATGACGGCAGTCCTCTTCACGGTCCTGATCAAGCGCCCAAGCCTTTCACCAACCTCATAACGGGCCGGCCGGTATTGGCCACGTTTCGGGTAAATCTCGGATGCAATCCTGCCTGCGGCCACTGCGATCTGCCGCTCAATGTCGGGCGGTAGGAGATGGCACGCGAAGAAATTCAGGGTGTCTTCTCCCATCTCTATCGTGACGGTGTGCGGTTTGGCTGGTGCAGGGAGGCGAGCCGTTGTTGCGGCGCGATATTCCGGAGATCCGCGAAGACCTCTTAGGATCGGCGGTCACCTCACACTGATTACAAACGGGACGAAGGTCACACCTCAACTACTTGAGTGATTGAGTCGGTTGCCGGTCGTCATCTCGGTGAGCCTGGATATGTTGGATCGAGAGTAGTATCGGCAGATTCGCGGCGCCGATCAGTTGGAGTAAGTGTTGGAAGGATCTCGCTGCTGAAGACGTTTCTCCATCCAAAATTTTTCACCTGCATTGTGAGCGAGCCGCGCGCCATATTGCCTGCGAGAAGCACGACCGCCAGGGGAAGCGGCACCGGTAATTTGAAACTACGTGGGGACCCAACGAGGCGCCCAGGATCGTATCCTGAGCGCCCCGTCTTGTTGATGAGGAAGATTGTTCCTCATCGAGAAGGAGATTGCTACAATGGCGTGCCGTGAAGCATCGTATGACTCAAAACGATCTGTTGCGTCGTCTCCCTCGGGAGCGACTTGCTCTGCTTCGTGAGCTTGGGAACCTTGCGGATGAGAGTGGGGAGCGCTTGTACCTTGTCGGCGGAGTCGTCCGCGATCTCTTGCTGAAGCGAGAGATCTGGGATCTCGATTTCACGGTAGAGGGGGATGGGGTCGCCTTCGCGCAGTTGGTGGCCGACCGGTATGGGGCAGGGCTGGCGGTGTTTGAACGGTTTTCGACGGCGCGGCTCACATTCCCGGACGGACTCAAGATGGATATTGCGACGACCAGACGAGAGTCCTACGCGCAGCCCGCTGTTCTGCCGACGGTTCAGCCGGCGTCGATCGAAGAGGATCTTTCCCGGCGGGACTTCACGATCAATGCCATAGCGGTACAACTGAATCCGCGACAGTTCGGTCGTTTGCTCGATCCCTATGGAGGGCGGCGCGATCTTCAGGCGCGCGCGATCCGTGTACTGCATGCGGGCAGTTTTCAAGACGATCCCACGCGCATCTTTAGAGCGATCCGGTTTGAACAACGGTTTGGTTTCCGCCTTGAGCGCACCACAGTGCGCCTGCTCGCGCAAGCGGCCTCCACGAATCTGATCCGGCAACTCTCCGGTCCTCGATTGCAGAACGAAATCTTGTTGCTGTTTTCCGAGCGCGATCCGGCGTGCGTGATTGCGCGGCTTGCGCAGTTGAAGTTGCTTCGCTTCCTCCACCGACGTTTGTGCTACACGAAAAACGTGAAGCGAATGGTCGCTGCCGTTCCCAAGGCGCTCGCCTGGTGGGCGCGTCGATTCCCGGCTTCTGTGATCGACCGGCCGATCGTCTGCCTCATGGCGTTGTCGAACGAGTCCAGCGCGGTCGTGGTGGCCGCGCTGATTCGGCGGTTAGCGCTTTCACGGGAGCAGGCCAAGAAGGTGAGTGCAGTAGGACGTTGGGTTGATCGCGCTCTGAAGCGTCTTACCAATAAAGAGACAGTACGGCCATCGCAGGTGTATCGCCTCTTGGCAGGTTTCTCGGACGAGGCCCTTGTGCTGTTTCTAGTGAAGGAGGTAAGCGCGCAGCACGGCGTGCGCGTGAGTCTGCTGAAACGACAACTTGTGGCCTATATGAAGAACAGGACAATGAAGACGCTACTGACAGGGCGGGATCTTCAGGCGATGGGTTTAGAGCCTGGGCCAGAGTACAAGACCATCCTGGGAAAACTGTTGGATGCGCGCATTGATGGAATGGTCACAACCGAGGCGGAGGAACGCGCCCTAGCCCACAGGCTGCTCAAAAAGACTGTTCAGCAAGGCCGCAGCGAGTGAAGGGCCGAAGGCGTACCCTCTGGGGTACGTTGAGGGTCTGAACGATGCGAGAACGCTGCTGGCGGACTTTTTCAGCTGCCGATTAATTCAGCGAGGTGATGGACAAGGACACCTCATTCGGCAGCAAGAGCGTCACGTTTGCCTGGTGCGTGGGGTCCGGTTGAATGAGGGCGAACAATGGCACCGGCTGAGGTACTTTGCCCGGCGGCAAGGCTAGCAGAACCGGAAAGTCGAGCAGAGGGGATACTGTCGTCAGGCTGGCAAGGCGCAGACGAAAAGCCATCAGAATGTCGCGCAACCGGCTGGTTTGATCTTCTTCGGGGAGCGATTGATCAGTAACAATGCCTATTTCCCAGAGCGGTCGGGTGATCGTGACGGGGAACGTGATGCCGAGTTGTAGAGCGGTCGGCGTCACGTCGATCAAGACTCCGGCCTGAATCGCCGCCTCCCTGTCGCGAAAAGCTGGAAGCATCGTAGTCCCCTCCACCAACTCCTGCTCACCTGCGTGGGCTAGTGCGAGAGGCTCTTGAGCCTGTAGAGGCTCGCGCTTCGAGGAAAGAACCTCCGGTGATTCTTCTATGTTGGAAGGAGCGGGGATCGCGATGTCTGTGTGAGGTAAGGCTTTCACAATACCGTCGTAGACCGCTCGAGCTGCAGCAGACCATGCTTCATTGAAGGGGTGGCCCGCGAAGGCTGCTTCGGCGGCTTTCTTCTCGTCGTGGGTCAAAGCTTTTGGTGGTTGTGTGTTAATCATGCTATAGCTAATAAGCCTCTTTAATGGGATGTCAAGGACCGATACGTTTGACGCTGACTCAGAATCAGTTATTCCGGCAGTAGTTTGCCCCTGTCCCCGGTGCAAAGATTAAGACCGCAAATCCTGCCGGATAGATCAATGCCACAGTGCTGGTGGCTCGCCCAAAGGTGTCGAAAGTTGTGACAAGCCAATCTGTCAGGAATGGCTAGGCGGAAGCCAGGATACGTCCCGCTGTGAAGCAAAATCCGGCGCCGGTGGCACGAAGTCCGGTCGGATAGAGTTCGGGCAGATAAATGGGAAGCCCGCTAAAGATGCCGTTGTTAAAGAATCCGAGGATCGGCAGCAGCATAAGCACACCACTGTAGCTGGATGGAACGAGAAAGGTAATCGGGAGCATCACGAAACTGCCCACGCACATGAAGGAGAAGACAGGCCGCGGCCGAAGCCCAGATAGCCGAAAATCGCTCCCGCGTTCAGAGCCATAATGGCGTAGCTCACGTATTTTGTCAGGATAGCGGGATCCTGTCCCTTCAGGTCGGGCAGCTCGCGGGTGAGTGTCGGAGCCCAGTTCGTCGAACCCCAGAGGCCAACTACAGCCACGAAGGCTAAGGCCGAACCCACCAAGGTTCCTCGTCGTAAGTTACCCTCAAAAACTGCTGTGAGAGAGATGGTCTGTTGTTCCTGTGCGTGAGTCCAACGTTCTGGTTCCTTTACCCACCATCGAACGAAATAGGGCTACAAATGCGGGCAGGATGCCGGCGAGAAAGAGCCCCCGCCATCCGTACGTTTCTTTAAGCGTAAGGTTGAATGTGGCGGCCAGAAAGAACCCGACAGCTCAGGCGGATTGGAAAATCTCTGCGGCCTTTGCCCGTTTTTCCGGCCAGGTTTCCTCGACGATCGCTACGCCGGCCGCCCATTACCCCCGATGCCAAGCGCCGAAAAGAATCGATAGATGGCGAGGTGCCACCATGTCTCCGATAATGCAGCGGCTCCGATGAAGACGGCATAGATGATGGTCGCGATCAAGACCTTAGTCCGACCGAAGCGGTCGGCCTGGATGCCGAATGTGATTCCGCCGATGGCCTAGCCGATGAGAAAAATTGAAAAGATGATCCCGCGTACCAGCCGATTTGTTCCGCCGTAGATGGCCTGCTCGCTGACAATAAATGGATGGCGACAGGCTGGGGAGCTTCTGCCAGGGAGTCAAGGTGAAGCCTGCTGAAGCCCCATGCTATAGTTCGCCAGCTATGGCACGAATTGACTTCTACCGAGTGTTGGGGGTTTCGCGCGACGCGTCCGATGATGCGATCAAGAAGGCTTACAGGAAGCTGGTCTTTCAGCACCATCCTGACCGCAATCCCGATAGCACGCAGGCCGAAGCCAAGATCCGTGATATCAATGCCGCCTATGAAGTCGTCGGCGATCCGGGCAAGCGCCTGAGCTATGACCGGCTCAATTGGGGAGAAGAAACAGCGCGGGATGAAGCGCCAGATCCAGCCGTCATCCTCGACGAGATGGAGAAGAAGCTCTTCGATGAAGGGCGCAAGGAAATATTCGCGGTCTTGATGAAAAATGTGACGCGGATCAAAGCCGAACTCGCCGTGATTCATGAGCGGACCGTGGCGGATCAAGGGTACGACACGTTTAAAGAAGAGATAATTCAGGAGCGGGCATCGGAGGTCATGGAAGAGCTGGTCACGGCTGAGATGGAGGGGCGCAAACAGCGGCTCCTCGAAGTGGCGACGGAGATGCTATTGTCCCAAGGCGTGGTCAAACGAGACGATGAGGGAGGCGTCAGATCGCTACGCGGACAGCTTGAGGACGTGTTTCGCAAAGGACGTACTAAAGGGCTTTGCAGCCGCACTGGAGTTGTTCTACGAGAGGCGGTAAACGTAAAAAGAAAGTGAAACGTGCAGTGTTGAACTCGGAAATCCTTACACGTCTCACGTTTAACGTGTATTAGTTCAGATTCGAGCCGGCAGTCAGTGTCAGCTATCGACCCAAACGGTCATTCGCGGTGTAGATTTGCGGTCCATTGGGGACACTGTGGTGATCGAGTTGTTGCTTACCCGTCCTGAAAGGAAAGTCGAGAGATGATTTCAGAACTCAGAACGATCGGGGTGCGAACCCATGTACAGCGAGGTGCCGTGTTGGCGCTCACGAGGAGAACGCAGCGCCTCATTCGCCGCGCATGCCTTGCGACGGCTTTGCTGGTAACGATAGCCGCCGTGGCTCAGCCGGTTCACGCCGAAGGCGGAGGTCAAACGAAGTTCCAGCGCATATCAACGCAGTTCATCGCGGCGTTGGGCGATCCAGGTGCGACCTCCGGGAGCGGCGCGCAATCGTGGGGTCTGTGGCCTCTGGACCCGGGTCCTCGGGGCGTCGAGCTGAACCACTATCAACGGTTGAAGGATGCAGGTGGCGTCGCTCCGGCGCGCTGGAAATTTGACGGCACGGACTGGTGGCTGGAGGAACACGGCTTGATTATGGAGCAGCCGACCTTTCCGCTCCCTCCTGGCAAATACTTGGTCACGGGTAACCGCGAGGTGACGGCTGTGCTGACCATTCATCCCGCCGACAAGAATGGTGATAGGCGCTGGGAGCTTGATAAAGGCGCGACGCTCTACGATGTGACGCACTTGGCCTGCCGCTCAGCGCGTTATACACCGGCGGCGGTTGGTGGTTCGTGCTCGCCGGCAAACGCGCAGAAGACGGCGTTTCCAGTTGCGTCAGGGGGAGCGATGCCTCCGGTCGAGGGCTGCACGAAGCAGGACTATGCGGTGCTCATCGTGAGAGGCGTGGGCGTCGAAGACTGAACGCCGGTGGCGCACCGACGGCTTGCGCGGCGAGCCTGGCCGCCGCCACGAGCACGCCAGCGGCACGCCGCGTTTTCACCTGCCGCGAATAACCCTGCGGATCCGTTTCCGTGCCGGTCACCGAGGCAATGACCGCTTTCGACCCAAAGCAGAAGTACACGACCGACGGCTATCAGGTGGTTCAATCGAATGACGGCACCATCGGGATCCCACGGGGTGTCAACTTCCCGAAAATCCCAAATACCCCCTTGTCAAAATCCCCATCTAAAATGCCAGCCCAAAGTTGGTCGATTTCTCAAGGAATTTGACTTATGCTGATGCTGGTCCAAAAACAAATGAAATTGACCTTCAATCCTCTTCATTTCTTTCAACCAGTGCTTTCAAGTTCCACTGTCATCCTTCCTACGTCATAAGGCGGAATAAGACAATTCCCTCCAGCGTGTTTCAGGCCTTGTGGTAGGCTTGAAAACACATGTGTTGGGAATAATCGTTATTCCAATGGTTACCGTAGGAGGCTTCTGGAGTTACGTGAGGCAGTGCACCTACTCAAATCTCTGTTGGGGAAGATGTAGATGAGTAAGCTAAAGATCGGTTGTGTGCGGGTTGGGTTCGCATGTCTGGGTGCATTCGCCGCTCTTGATTTCGTCCTAGCACTGAGTTCTCCAGAGTATAGAAATGCTTTAGGGATGGTACGCGGAATCTTTGATGTTGCCTGGAGATTTGGTCCTAATTTATCGATGATTGCTTTCTACGGGATCGTATATGTGAAGATGAGGGAAGGTGCTATTCTGCCACGCGTGATGCTGTGGCATGGTCTGATTTATGGATTGCTAGGCTTAGTATTATGCCTTCCATGGACGTATGTTCTCGCTCCACTTACACCTATAGGCGTACTCTATCTGGAGATATTTCGTGAGACACCCTTTGGGTGGCCAGGTGCACAGGGTGTGGCTGCCACGTTTGTCGTTTTCAACATTTATTTGATATGGGCTGGGTTAACGAGCACAAGCAGTATGGTGTCGAGTCCGCGTGTCAGCTGAGCAAACGAGAAACAGCAGGATCAAAATCAGTTCTTTTTGACCTCTTCAACAGCTACCATGAATCTTCAACGTAACCCGAAGGATAGCGTCTAGTTCTTCACAATGTTTTTGACACCCCCAAGCCAGCCGTCTTTGTCAGCAAATGCTTTGCGATTCTTCATTTTGTTTGGAATAACGGTATGAAAAGCTAGGGCTCGAAGATTCGAGTTTGGCACGAGAACTCTAATTTTGCGTCAAAAGCGGTGCATTTCGTAGGCGAGCGTTTACTCCTGTGATAGGTTCAGAAAGAATTGTGTGTCCCTTCAGAAACGAAATTCAAGGCAGCGCCATTCAATCCTTATGCAAACCAGGTTGACTATTGGGGTTCTTCTTCTCCTGTTTTCTTCCCTCGTGGCTGGCTGTATCCCGATTCCTTACCCAGACCCATATTCCCCAGAATTAATCGGGACTCTGATTCAGCAGGGGCAGCCGATGAAGAGCACGATGGTCACATTATCACTGGGGGGTACCTGTGATGACCCGGTCCTCGATACTCGGACAACGGAAGAAGGAATATTCCACTTTGACCCGGTCTACAAGCTGAAGCTCGTACAGTTCATCGGCGCTCATAGAGTCTATAAATGGAGTGTGTGCTTCAGTTTACCTGACGGGAAGATCGGGGCTTGGCACGCTAGCCTTTATAGAATGATTGGCACCTATGTGGCCCTCCACCTGGAGTGCGATGCGACTTCTGGGTTGAATTGCAAGGCTAGAGAGAGCTTCAGTCTTGAAGATTCGACCGAAATGATTGCTCCAGTGATGCCAAGGAAAAGTTAAGAAGGGGGGAAGACCCCTTTGATTAATTCCGTGTTTTGCCCCGCTTAAATTGTGGACAAGGGGCTTAATCAGATGGGTGCAGAAGTTAGTCGTGCGCTACGTTGTGGCATCGTAATTGTGCTCATTTTGTGCTCAACTCCAACTCACTCCAGCTCATTCCAGCCTACTCCAGCCAAGTTCGAGTTCAGCGCAAACCTTGATCTTCCCCCGATTTTATAGACACTGGTTTCTGTGTGGACCATCTCCATGTGAAGCCAACCGCGATCTCATGCGTGCGCGCCGCAAAATCGACGCACACCATTGATCCAGGATCGACGATCATCACGGCGTCCATACGGTAGACGCCCCCGATTGATGGTATGGGTATTGATGCTCAAAGTCCATCGGGCTCCGATACCCCAAACGCGAATGGCGTCGGCTTCGATTATAGAAGCCCTCTACGTACTCAAAGATGTCGGCGCGGGCTTCTTGGCGAGTCGCATACTGCCGTCGGTGAATCAGCTCGGTCTTCAACGTAGCAAAGAAGCTCTCCACGACGGCATTGTCCCAGCAATTGCCGGGGCGGCTCATCGAGCCCCGGATTCCGCAGCTGACTAACCGGTGCTGATAGGCCACCGCGCCATACTGGCTGCCTCGATCCGAATGGTGCAGGAGCCCGGCCAACACAGGCCGTTGGTGCAGCGCCATCTCTAAAGCCGTCAGCGTCAGCGCGATCGTCTGCTGTGCATCCATGGCCCAGCCGACCACCCGCCGCGAGTACAAATCGATCACCACGGCGAGATAGAGCCAACCCTGGCGTGTGGGCACGTAGGTGATGTCGGCGGCCCACTTCTCATTCGGCCGTGTGGCGGTGAAGGCTCGTCGCAAGACGTTCGCCCGCACCACCGCGGGAAGCGCGCTGGCCGGTGGGCGCCAGCTCCGCCGTCGAACACTGCGGAGCCCATGCAGCCGCATGAGCCGAGCCACGCGATGGCGGCCGACCCGCAACCCGTGGGCGCGCAGATCCTGATGAATCCGCGGACTCCCATAGCGGCCGCGCGACGCCTGGTAACAGGTCCGAATATGCGTGACCAGCCATTGATTCTGCTGCGCGCGTGCACCGAGCGGACGACGGCACCAGGCGTAATAGCCGCTCCGGGCCACGCTGAGGACGCGACACAAGACCTCCACGGGATACGCGGCCTTCTCCGCCTGGATGAAGCGATACCTCATCCCGACTCCTTGGCAAAGAAGGCCACGGCTTTTTTTAGGATGTCGCGCTCCATGCGGAGTTGCTCGACTTCTCGCCGCAAGACCTTGAGTTCCTCGGTCGCCAGAAAGCTGTGGGATCCTTGGGGCGCCCCCGCCGCTTGCCGCATCCATCGATTGAACGTCGGTTGGGGAATGCCCAACTCCCGCGCCACCTGGCACTCGCTCTTCCCACTGCGTCGGCACAAGTCCACGGCTTCCTGCTTAAACTCTGGCGTGAAACTCCGTCGCTGCTGGCCCATGAGGCACCTCCCTTCGCTGATTATGCACGGAAGGTGTCCACAAAATCAGGGAAAGACCACCTTGGCTGCAGTAGGCCTGAGTGAGTCTGAGTAGGCTGGAGTAGGGTGGTGACAACGCTTTCCTAAACCGCTTGTCCTGCGACTAAACCTGTCCTCAATCTCCTGATTTCTGGACGGTTCGAGTCGAGTTCTAGGTCACATGAGTTCGAGAACGTACGGGAAGACATTTGGGCAGGTTTTGTGGACACCGACACGCGTATTAGCCAACGGACGACCCTCCCCCAGCAGACTCAGACCCAATCCAGCCAAGCGTAGCGCGAAGCGAGCACCATCTCTAATGAACGGCACCTTTCCGGCGTGGAGCTTGCCGTAGCGACTGTCGCAAAGTGGCCGGGAGCGGTCCTTCGAGGCCCGAATTCATCTGACCTTGTCTGTCCGATTAAGTACCGATTAATACATGTAACGTTTCACGTCCTTGAAAGAGGCCCTGCGACAAACTTGCCCGCCTGCATCACGCCCATAATCCTGCTGCGATCGCGTAGCAGGTCGATGCGACGAAGCGGATTGCCTTTGAATAAGAGGAGATCCGCCAGTTTCCCCTTCTCGATCGTTCCCACCTGGTCCTGAATCCCGATCAACTGTGCGGCAGCGGAGGTCGAGGCGAGAATCGCCTGCATCGGGCTCATCCCGAAGGCGACCATCCGCTCGAGCTCCTGAGCGTTCTCGCCGTGAAAGTTAAAGGGCGTCCCCGCATCCGTGCCCATCGCAATCTGGATACCGTCCCGCAGAGCGTTCTTGAAGCTTACTTGATGGCGCTTCGTCATGGATTTGGCTTTGTCCAAGGCGCTTTCGGGAATGCCGCATCCGAGTCGGCAGGCGGCAGTGGTAGCGAGCGCAGAGAGTGTCGGCACCATGAAGACACCCTGCCGTTTCATCATGGCCGCGGCTTCTGTGTCCATGAGCGTGGCATGCTCGATCGAATGGACTCCGGCGCGGATAGCATTCTTCATCCCCGACGATCCATGGGCATGGGCTGCGACTTTCCTCCCGGCTTGCTGCGCTTCATCCACGGCGGCCTGGAGTTCCTCCACGGTCATTTGCGCCTGGTCCGGCGAGGTACCGGGCGTGAGGACACCACCCGATGCAATGACTTTAATGACGGTGGCCCCGGCGGAGATTTGCGCGCGCACGACGGAACGGACTTGTTCTGTCTCCTTCCACTTCCTGACCGATAAACCGGGCGTGGCCGCCGATCATGCAAATCGCCAGGCCTGCTCGCGACAATGCGAGGTCCGGGAACGAGACCTGTATCGATAGCCCGTTGCAATGTAAAGATGGAGTGGTCTCGCGACCCCACGTCACGCACAGTGGTGAAGCCTGCCTCCAGGGTCTGTCGCGCAGCCTGGCTTGATTTCAGTAATGTCAGTGTGGGCGTCTCTTTGGCGATCGCCTCGACGACATCCGGTTCAGCTCCGAGGCAGAGATGCACATGACAGTCGATCAAGCCCGGTAATAGCGTGAGTCCTCGGCCATCGATCTTGGTCGCACCATGTGGGATGGAGAGGTCTCGATCCGATCCGACCGCGGCAATCTTGGTTCCGCGAACGATCACCGTGGCTCGCTCGATCGTCCGACCGGTCCCGTCGATGACACGCACTGAGCGAATGGCAATGGCTTTCATCATGGTGTATCGAGGCGATGGATGATGATGTGGCCGATTATACCCCCGACTTTGTGGCCGCAGCCTTGTCCTCAGGAACGGGATACGGCTCCATGTGCTCCGCCAGCGTCAGAGCGAAGATTAAGTAGGCGATGATAGCGATAAAAGCAAAGGCTCCGGCTGCGAGCATCCAGAGAGATGGTTTACTCTTCATGCGAGCGATGTCCTCTGCTGTCACGATGCTCTACGGCTGTAGACTCGTGCGGCCGCTTGGAGTGCGACTCCGGGAGTAGAAAGCCCGCCGCCGCGGATAAACAGTTCTTCCAGTGCATTGAGCAGGGTCAAGACATGAGCTTCGGTCGATGATTCACCCATCAAGCCGATGCGCCAGACCTTCCCTTTGAGGGGGCCGATCCCGCCACCGATTTCAATGCCATAAGTCGAGAGCAAGTTCATTCGTACCTCGGTTTCAGGAATAGGAGCGGGGACTGTGACACAAGTCAACATCGGTAGCCGATGTCCCGCCGGGGGAAGGGAAATGAGCCCGAGTTCGGTCAAGCCTGCGATCAAGGCCTCGCTATTGAGTTGATGGCGAGTGAATCGGGCGGGTAATCCCTCTTCTTCGACGAGTCGTAACGCTTCCCGCAGGGCATAGAGCATGGAGATTGGAGCTGTGTGATGGTAGGCCCTGGCGCCTTCGGCCCAGTAGTCCGCGATCAAGGTCATATCCAAATACCAACTCTGGCAGGGGGTGCGGCGAGCTCTGATGGCGGCGAACGCACGGTCGCTGAGGGTGAAGGGAGACAATCCGGGTGGACAGCTCAAACATTTCTGGGTGGCGCTATAGCAGACATCGATGCCCCAACGATCGACCTCGACCGGTGCGCCTCCCAGGGAGGTCACGGCATCGACGACGAAGAGCGCATCATGGTCGCGGCAAAGGCGGGCGATCGTCTCAAGCGGCTGCCAGGCGCCGGTTGAGGTTTCAGCATGGACGATGGCCACAGCTTTGACCGGGCCGGATCGGCGCAATGCCGTCTCTATGGCTTCTGGTTCGATGATCTGTCCCCAGGGGGCTTCAATCCGGATGGCTTTGCCCCCGCAGCGTTCAACCATTGCGGCGAGGCGTGTGCCGAAGACACCATTGATTCCGACAATGACCGCATCGCCGGGCTCAACGATATTCACGATCGAAGCCTCCATCCCGGCTGAGCCGGTCCCGGAGACTGCAATGGTGAAGCGATTTTCGGTCTGAAAGACGAGGCGCAACAGGACTTGGATGTCGTCCATGAGTGCAAGAAAGGCCGGGTCTAAATGGCCGAGGAGAGGAGTCGAGAGGGCACGCAGGACTCGCGGATGCACCATGCTCGGCCCTGGGCCAAGGAGCAACCGGCGTGGGGGAATAAAGTTCCGAACTGACATTGCACTCCGAAGCAGAAAGAAGGTTGAGGTTCAGGCTAAGGTTGAGGCTAAGATAGATAAGGAACGTCAGATCTTCACTCAGCCTTGGCCTCGACCTTAGCCTAGTTTGCTAGAAATGCTTCTCAGTATAGCGGAGTTGGGTCGCGTTCGGCCACGGGTATTCTGAGCGGTTTCCTTCGTCGCCTAGTCATTTCGAGGGGGTTTCGAGCCAGAAAAACAGCATGTTATAGTCTCTAGGATTATGGAACCTGCCACGCTCGCTCTCAACGATCCGCAGCCATCAAAGTCTTGGTGGCGAGCCACAGACGTGCCGCCGACGGTCGGGGTCTATTTTGGGCGGTTCTCGCCCACGGTTACGCTATTGTCTGCGCTTTTTCTCACGGTGGCTCTGGGGTCGGTGGTGGGGCTGTCGACATCGGGATCTAAACTGGATCAGATCGAGTCACCTGAGCAAGCACTCAGCCTGATGGTCAGTCGGACTAGGGATGTGGAGGAGGGGCTCAAGCGTGCGCCTCAGTGGGAACAACAGCTCTTGGCTTGGGCCTCCAGCGGCGACGAGGCTGAACGGGCGCACGAGATTGAATGGTATCAAGAACTGGCGAAGACTTCCGAAGACCCGTTGGTCCCTCTTCAGTTGGCGATTCTCCAAGCCGAGGCCGGCCATATCTCGCAGGCACTCCTCTCCGCGCATGAGTGGGCCAAAGCAGAAGACCCGCTTCCTCAGTTCGCCGATCTGGTGACGGCTGCCTATGGCGAAGGACCGGTGCATGACGCGGACCAGTATGTCTTGTGGCAGGCAGAGCTGGCAGAGATGATGCCTGCCGGCTGGTTTTACGACCGTCTGGCTGAACGCCTGGCACGGCGTGCCAACGATGCCGCGCTCTTGGCCAGGGTTCAGGAACAGGCCGCAGTGCGTGTCGATCGCCAGTTTGTCCGGTCGCATCGCTTGACGTTCGTCGAACTCGGCGCGATGGCCGTCGGCACTGTGGTGTGCGTGCTGCTCTGGATCAGACGAAATGAGCCGGCTAGTTTCATTCGCCTGCATGAACCGGGCGTGCCGCCGCCGTGGCCTGGCGGCATTGGCGCGGCGGTGTTGCTGCGCGGGGGCGCGATTGGCGCCATGATCACGGCGGTGTTTTTACTCTACGCGCCGCCCGACAATGCCTCACTGCGGGCGCTGGCCATTCCGCTGACGAATGTGCCGTTACTTCTCTTGGCCTACCATCATCTCTTCAGGCCGTCCGGCATGACATTCGATGCCGGTTTTGGGCTGGAAATCGGATGGGCCAATGCCGGACGTCTGGTGGCCGCGGTCTTGGCGGTGGTGGCCGCAGGTTTGTGGGGCGGGTGGGTCATGGATCGGTTGTCGGAACCATTCCATCTCACGAGTCACTGGGCTGAATGGTTCGACGCAGATCTCATCTGGGCTACGCCTTCTCTGACGGCCATTAGTTTAGTCGAATATGTGGTCTTTGCGCCGCTGTTTGAAGAACTTGCGTTTCGTGGATTGCTGTTCGCGATTCTCCGCCGCAAGTTCCGCTTTCTACCGGCTGCATTGATCAGCGCCGGTATCTTCGGCATCGCGCATGGCTATGGATTGGTGGGGTTATTGAGTGTCTGTTGGAGCGGCGTGCTCTGGGCTTGGATTTATGAAAAGACCGGGAGCCTCCTGCCGGGTATTCTGGCCCATGCGATCAACAATTTGCTGGTGTGCTTAGCAGTGATGGCCCTCCTCCGCTAATCGGACGGTGAAACTGGCTTCCAACGTCGTTCTCAACTCACCCAAATCCTCAACGTACCCCAGAGGGTACGTCTCCGGTTTGTTCTCGTCTGCGGCCTAGTTGGAGAACCAGTTTGACCATCCGCAAAGAGAAAACGAGGGCTGGTGCCATATTAGTATTGGCGGGAATAATATCTACTTTCAGTTCTCTCCCGAGGGTACGCCTCCGGTTCCGTCTCGCCTCGGGCCTTGCTGGAAGCCATTTTGACCATCCTGCGCTTCTACCCCGTTCCCTGATTCGATCATTGCTAGCGCCTCGTATAAGTCTGGGTGTTTTAGAGTGTAGCCTAGCTCAGACCGAAGCTTGGCGTTGCTGATTCGTTTTCCCGATGAGCGGTCTTCGTTTGCCGCTGTCACGGCCACACTCCACCGCTGCTGCGCAGTTGCGCAGATATCACTCCAAAGATAAGGCGTGCCATCGCTGACGTTGTAGGCCTCGCCGGGTTTCCCTTTCTCGATTGCTGCCAGACAAATTGCCGCCAAGTCTTCCACGTGAATCAGGTTCACACACTTGCGCGATGGGCCGATGCGGCCTTGCCTGATCCAATCCAGCGGGTTCCGCCCAGGTCCGTAGATGCCTGCCACGCGGAGAACGATGGCGCCATGGTGTTTGCGCAGATATTCCTCGCCCTGGACACGCGACTTGGTCAGATCGATCGGGGCTGATTCGTCAATCCAAGATGGAGGATATTCGACGGAATGATCGGACGCCTCGTAGGCGGACGTGCTCCCTAAGATGACAATGCGCCGAGGAGGCGCGTCGAGTGTGCGTGCGAAGGCCTGGACCTGGGAAATCGGCGTGGCGGGAAAACACCAGATGAGATTAGCGCCCGCAGGAATATTCGGCCAGGTCGAAGGCTGTTCTAGGTCGAACTCGAGGCGCTGTTCCGAAGGAATGTCTGCGAGATTGCTCATGGGATTCCTGCTGGTGGCATGGACAGTCCACCCCTGCGAGGTTCCCGTTCTGTGCAACACACGTCCTGTGTAGCCAGATCCCAGCACAACGAGCGGTGATGTCATCTGTCGCGTCACTCGATACCCCCCATCGTAAGACTAGCCCATCTTTCCACAGTTGCGTAATATGGTACAACTGTTGCCTCATAGAGGAATCCGTAGGAGAATGCCTCATATGAAATCCATTGTGTCTCTGTTGTCGGTCATTGCCCTTGGATTCGGACTCTTAAGCTGTTCAGGAGGCGGTGGCGGTGGGGGCAGCAGTACCTCAACCATTGTGGTGTCGACGACAGCGGCCAATTTCGGTGTGGTCAACACGCCCTATATTTCGAATCTCGCGTCTACAGGGGGAATGGCTCCGTTCACCTGGACACTATTCGGTGGAGTCTTGCCAAATGGGCTATCTCTCAATGCCGGCACGGGTGTCGTAAGTGGTACCCCGACCGCAGCAGGCAACTTCACAGCGACATTCACTGTGACGGACAACACAGGTCAGACCGCGACTGGCTCAGTGCTGTTTGCCATCCATCCGAGGACGGATGTGGTCTCCGTCGATAATAGCACTCCTCCAGTCCCGGGGGGGAGCAGCAGCAGTCCGTCGATCAGCAACGACGGTCGCTTTGTGGCATTTGCCTCATCGGCCACTCTTATCCCCGGCGTCTTCGGGTCGCAAATTTATATTCATGACTGGCAGACGAATCAAACGTCCCTCGTGTCGCAGGACGCGGTCGGCAATGCCGGCAATGGAGCCAGCAGCCAACCCACCATCAGTGCTGATGGCCGCTTTGTCGCCTTCACCTCGGCTGCTAGCAATCTAACGGGGGATCCGGATCCAGGCCCGTCTCAGATCTTTCTCCGGGACACGCAGTTAAATATCACCACGTTGGTCTCGCAGGCCACCGGCGTGGGCGTAGCGGTCGGTGGTGGAGCCAGCAGCCAACCCACCATCAGTGAGCACGGTCAGTTCGTGGCCTTCACCTCGGCTGCTAGCAATCTAACGGGGGATCTAGACCCAGGCCCGTCTCAGATCTTTCTCCGGGATACGCAGTTAAATATCACCATGTTGGTCTCGCAGGCCACCGGCGTGGGCGTAGCGGTCGGCAATGGAGCCAGCAGTCAACCCACCATCAGCGGCGACGGTCAGTTCGTAGCCTTCACTTCGGCTGCTAGCACTCTAACAGGGGATCTGAGCTCAGCCCCGTCGCAGATCTTTCTCAGGGACACGCATTTAAATATCACCACGTTGGTCTCGCAGGCCACCGGCGTGGGCGTGACGGTCGGTGGTGGAGCCAGCAGCCAATCCACTGTCAGTGAGCACGGTCAGTTCGTGGCCTTCACCTCGGCGTCTAGTAATCTAACGGGGGATCTGAGCTCAGCCCCGTCGCAGATCTTTCTCAGGGACACGCAGTTAAATATCACCACGTTGGTCTCGCAGGCCACCGGCGTGGGTGTAGCGGTCGGTGATGGAGCCAGCAGCCAACCCACTATCAGTGACGACGGTCAGTTCGTGGCCTTCACCTCGGCGTCTAGTAATCTAACGGGGGATCTGAGCTCAGCCCCGTCGCAGATCTTCCTCAGGGACACAGTTGGAAACGGCACGAGCCTTGTTTCAAAGGATAATAGCTCTCTCCCAGTGCCAGGAGACGGATTGAGTAATACTCCATCGGTCAGCGTCAATGGTGGGTTTGTGGTCTTTTCTTCGGTGTCGACGAATCTCGGTGCGGTTGGCGGAAATCAGATCTATGTCCGCGCGATGCCTTAACCGGTAGAGCTTCCTCTGGCAGCGTGGTACGATCACGTGCCATGCCCCTCTCTCGATTCCATCCTCTCATTGCCGAATGGTTTCACCAGCAGGTTGGCCAGCCCACCGACGTACAGGTTCAGGCTTGGCCAGTCATTCAATCTGGGGCTGATGTTCTGATTGCGGCGCCGACCGGCTCCGGGAAGACGTTTGCCGCCTTTCTCTCTTGCATCGATCGTCTTTTCAAACAAGCCCTTGCGCGCGAACTCGACGACCATACGCAGGTGCTCTACGTCTCGCCGCTGAAAGCGCTCAGCAACGACATCCAGAAAAACCTCCAGCAGCCGCTGGCTGAAATCGGTACCGCAGCTCTGTCTGCCGGGCTCTTGATGCCGGAACTCCGTGTGCTGGTCCGCACCGGCGACACGCCGATGACGGAGCGCCAGCAGATGCTCAAGCGGCCGCCCCATATTCTCGTCACGACGCCGGAGTCGCTCTTTATTTTATTGACGGCAGAAAAAAGCCGCCGGTTACTGCAGACGGTCCGGACCGTTATCGTCGATGAAATCCACGCCGTTGCGCCGAATAAACGCGGCGCCCATCTGGCTCTGTCGCTGGAGCGATTGGAAGCGCTGACGCTCACGAAACCTCAACGCATCGGGCTCTCTGCGACCCAACGGCCAATCGAAACCATCGCGCGGTTCCTCGTCGGGAATCAGACCTCGTCAACCGTCAACCCTCAACCGGCAAGCGTCCTTAGCTCAGCACTCAGCACTCAGCACTTTCCGTTGGCTAGCAGCTCTACCCCTTGCACCATCATCGACGTGGGCCATAAGCGTGAGATGGATCTGGCCGTGGAAGTACCGAAAGACGAACTCAGTGCCGTGGCCACGAACGCCATTTGGGCTGATGTCTATGATCGCGTCGCCGAACTGGTCCGGCAGCATCGCTCGACCTTGGTCTTCGTCAATACGAGGCGTCTTGCTGAGCGAGTATCGCACTCCCTGGAAGAGCGGCTGCGGGACTTAGGCTTCGATGCCGTCGCGGCGCACCATGGCAGCCTTTCGCGCCAGATTCGCCTGTCGGCGGAAGAACGGCTCAAGAGCGGCAAGACGCGCGTCGTTGTCGCCACGGCCTCGCTGGAACTCGGCATCGATATCGGCGCCGTGGATCTCGTTTGTCAGATCGGTTCACCTCGCGCGATTGCCACCTGTCTGCAGCGGGTTGGCCGGGCCGGTCACTGGATCAAAGCCATTCCCAAGGGCCGTCTCTTCGCAATGACGAGGGATGACCTGCTCGAATGTGCGGCGCTGATGCGCGCGATTCGAACAGGAGTCTTGGACCGCATTGCCGTGCCGTCGGCGCCGCTCGATATTTTGGCGCAGCAATTGGTAGCAGCGGCAGCGACGCAGACCTGGCAGGAAGACGACCTGTTCGATCTCTGCCGCCGGGCCGATCCCTATCGGGCCTTGGCTCGTTCTGAGTTCGATCAGGTGGTGCGGATGTTGGCGGATGGAATTGCGACCAATCGCGGGCGGGGTCTGGCCTATCTGCATCACGATCGGATCAATCGTCGGATCAAAGGTCGGCGAGGGGCGCGACTGGCGGCGATCACGTCCGGTGGGGCCATCCCAGACACAGCGAACTATGCCGTGGTCGCAGAGCCTGAAGGCACGGTCGTGGGATCGGTCGACGAAGACTTTGCGGTAGAGAGTCTGGCCGGCGACATCATGTTGCTGGGGAATACTTCCTGGCGGATTAAGGGCGTAGAGATGGGCAAGGTGCGGGTGGAAGACGCTCATGGCGCACCACCCAACATTCCCTTCTGGCGTGGCGAAGCTCCGTCGCGCACGGCGGAACTCTCTCTGGAGGTGGCAACATTGCGGCAAGCGATTGCCGAGCGGTTATCTTCTTCTGATCCGTCTATCAGCCATCAGCGATCAGCGATCAGCTGGCTCAAAAGTGAATGCGCGCTGGATCAACGTGGCGCGGAGCAAGCTGTCGCCTACATCGCCGCCGGTATCGCGGTTCTGGGAACCCTGCCGACGCAGGAGACAATCGTCGCAGAACGGTTCTTCGATGAAAGCGGCGGGATGCAACTGGTCTTGCATACGCCGTTCGGGGGGCGGATCAACCGGGCCTGGGGCCTCGCCTTGCGGAAGAGGTTCTGCGTGACCTTCGATTTCGAACTGCAGGCTGCGGCGACCGACAACGGGATCGTGATTTCGCTGGGCGAGAAGCACAGTTTCCCGCTCGATTCGGTGTTCGGGTTCTTGCACAGCCATACGCTTCGTGAGGTCTTGCTTCCCGCCGTGCTCCAGGCCCCGATGTTTATGACGCGCTGGCGCTGGAATGTCAGCCGTTCGTTGGTCTTGCTGCGATTCTCTCATGGCAAAAAGGTTCCCCCACAGATTCAACGGATGAAGGCGGAGGATCTGCTTGGCGCCGTCTTCCCTGACGCGATGGCCTGTCAGGACAATATTGTCGGCGAACGGACTCGCCAGATTCCGGATCATCCGCTCGTGAATGAGACGTTGAGGGACTGTTTCACCGAGGCGATGGATCTCGATGGGCTGACCGCGCTCCTCAAGCGGATTGAAGCTGGGGCCATCAGCTGTGTGGCGGTCGATACGCCGATGCCGTCTCCGTTCTCGCACGAGATCTTGAATGCCAACCCCTATGCGTTTCTCGACGATGCGCCGTTGGAAGAGCGGCGGGCGCGGGCGGTGGAGATGCGGCGTACGCTTCCGGCTCAATTGGCCGGCGAGGTCGGGGCGCTGGACCCAGCAGCGATTGAGGAAGTGCTGAGGGAGTCCTGGCCCGTCGTGCGCGATCCGGATGAATTGCACGATGCCTTGCTGACGTTGCTCTGGCTGCCGGTCGAGGAAGTACAGGACTGGGCGATCCACCTGCCGCCCTTGATCGAGGAGGGGCGTGCGGTTGAACTCAACGTGAGAGGTGAGGCGCAAGAAGTACGAGGATGGGTGGCGACGGAGCATCGGGTCCAAATTCAATCGATGTTTGTGTCTGGCGATGATACGACGCTCGATGCCGTTGTGCTTGGCTGGATGGAAAGCATCGGGCCGACGACGGCGATCGAACTCGCGACGCGATTGCATTGTCCGACTCAGGCGATTGATCAATCATTAATTCGCCTCGAAGCATCAGGTCAAATCCTCCGTGGCCAGTTTTCGACCTAACTCAGCACTCAGAACTCAGCACTCAGCACTGTCGGGCGCTGGAGCGCCCGAATTTTGCCACCGTCGACTGCTGGCGCGGATTCATCGCCTGACCATTGGCAGACTGCGAAAAGACGTTGAGCCGGTGACTGCGGCCGAGTTCATGCAATTTTTATTTCAATGGCAACATGTTTCACCTGGGTCGCGTCTGCATGGCGAGGCCGGTCTCTTGGACGTCGTCGCGCAACTGGCCGGTTTTGAAGCGGCCGCCTCGGCCTGGGAGCCGCATCTGCTCCGGGCGAGGCTGGCAAAGTATGAACCGGAGTTTTTGGACCGACTCTGTCTGAGCGGGGCAGTCAGCTGGGGCAGGCTGTCTCCTCATCCACGGCTTGCGCACGGTGGCGAGCTTGAACGACGCCGGATTATCCCGACGAGTGTGGCCCCAATTAGTATCTTTCCACGAGAAGAGAGCGAATGGTTGAGGGCTGTTTTCCACGATGACGCAACACCGCATGGGCCTGACCCGTTTGCCCAGTTGAGTTCCGTGGCGCAAGACCTGCGTCGTGCCTTACACGAGCGAGGTGCGAGCTTCTTTGCCGACCTCGTGCGGATGACCAGCCATCTTCCGACAGAAGTAGAAGAAGGACTCTGGGAACTCGTGGCCGCCGGCTTGGTTACGGCCGACGGTTTCGACAATCTCCGTGCCCTCATGGACCCGCGTCGCCGCCGTGCGGAAGGACGAGAGCGGTCGCGCCGGCCTCGCCATGCCGCCGGCCGTTGGTCGCTGCTCCGAAATGTCATTGACCGTCCGCTCTCAGCACTCAGTACTCAGCACTTCCCTGCTGAGCCCGTCGCGCGCCAATTGTTGCGTCGTTACGGAGTCGTCTTCCGTGATCTGCTGGCACGTGAGTCTCTGGTTCAGTCCTGGCGCGATCTGCTGGTGCAGTATCGTCGGATGGAGTTGCAAGGTGAGATCCGTGGGGGGAGGTTTGTGAGCGGCTTTACAGGGGAGCAATTCGCGTTGCCGGAAGCCGTCGAATCATTACGGGCGGCGAGAAAACGGAACGCGTTGGGTGCTGCCTCTCACGACATCAAACTGTCTGCCAGCGATCCGTTGAATCTCGCAGGAGTCATCTTGCCGGGTCCGCGCGTGCCTGCGGTGCCGTCGAATTTCGTGGTGTTTCGCGATGGGGCGGTGGTGCGGTCTATGATCGGACGGGATTCGAGAAGCGGGGAGGGTGACCTTCGTGCCAACCTCCCCGCCGTGGCTCGTTCGAAATAGGCGGCTATTGTTCAGACGCCAAGGGGGTGGATACGTCGCGCAGAGTAGCGACGACTTGCTGTGTTGCCGTGAAGTCCATGGCGGCGAACGCTGGGTAGCGTGCTTGAATCAAGGCGAAGAACTCGGGTTGCCGATTTGCCGGCACGTTCAGCAAACTGCCGACAGAGGAGAGATATTCACCTTGCCCCCTGGCCATGTCATGGCGGAGATTCTCCGCATTCAATGCGACGAAGGCCGTGACTTTGAAGTCGGGTTGCAAAAGACCGTCTTCGGTGAACCAGGTGCGGCCGGAGGTCGTGCCTGTCACGTTGGAGGTGGTATCCGTGGTCTCTTTGATCGTGGCCTTGAGTGTGCAGCCTGACGCCAATAACAGGAGCGCCGGTAATATGGTCCAAACAGAGACTTGTTTCATTTATGTACCTCCTCGGTGTGGAAGGGAACGGCTTCCTTCATCGGTGGCTCCACTATATCACAACCGTACTCACCCGCATCATTCACGAAGGCTTCTACTGCAACCGCCGATACGAAAATCAGAATTCATTGCAGTATTCTTTCTTCGCGCCAGGATCATACAAAGGGCGCTCGACCTCGCAAGCGCGGTGGCGACGCACCTGACGGCGGGCGGGCTCGCCGCTCGGTCGGTCAACATACTGTTTCAAGTATGCCTCCCTCCCTCACGGCTCCGCGCGCCCATCTCGCTTGGCGTCTTGGCGGTTTCGTCACGAACCCTCGTGAATAATGCGGGTTTAAGTTCAGCCAAATGTGTGCCGATAGGAGAGCTACGCGGTACGTTGCAACAAGCCTAATAATTGAGGAAACACCTCATGTCCGTCCAAAGTCTGACTCAAGTCGATCCCAAGCAATTCTTTAACCTGCCCTCTACGAATGGCACGGGAATCCAGCGATTGGATACCAAGGTCAGCGGGGTCGCAGTCTCCAACGACTTCTCCGGTCGATTGAGTGTGACGACGGCGGAAGGGGATACCATCACCCTCTCGGCGGATCTTGAATCCGATTTCCGCGCCGTGAACTACAAGTCCCATGTCGAAGGCGATGGCAAGACGGTGGATGTTGAAGCGAAGTATGCCGAGTATTCACTGAAACAAGAGTTCGGCGTGACGGTCGAAGGCGATCTGAACGAAGAAGAGGTTAAGGATCTGGCGAAGCTGTTCAGGAAAATCGCCAACATCTTCCAGAAGTACTTGAACGGACAGGATGACGCGGCTCTGGCCAAGACTGCGAAGCTGGCCGAGCGGTTTGGACCGCTGGCATCTCTCTCAGACCTGAACCTCAGTGTGGATGTGGAACAGTCCGTCACGGTTCTCGCTGCACAGGTTGCCTCTGAGTTGACCGGTCCTCCCATGTTGCCGGCGAGCCAACAGCCACAGACTTCTGCCACGACATCTCAAACAGCTACCCCGGGTGGGGCGCCTTCGGCGGCTGCGGCGATCCCGCAACCGTCCACTGGTACCACGGCGCCCACCCCGTTATCGTCCGCAGGGCCTGTTGCGAGTTCAGCTGACATCACACACCTCAGTGCCCCTGCGCAGGAGATGCAGCGGCCTGCGTCGCTAGTTCAGCAAGTGTTGGATGCGCTAAAGGAATCAAAGGTGGCGTTGCACAAGGTTCAGAAGTATCTGCCGGACTTCTTTGAGAAGCTCCGAGAGGATCTGGGGAAGGAATTGCAAGGTGAGCGGGAGCACGATCAGGATCAGCCCGCAACCCAGGTGCAGGCACCGGCGACTATGAGCACCAACGTGGCTTTTGCGTATCAGGCGTTGAGCCAGACGTCGATATCTCTTTCAATCCGAAGTTAGCAGGCAGCGGGGAAAAACAATTACGGATGTCAGAACTTCAATAGCCTGCATGGTTAGCAAAGCAGAAGAGCGTTTTTGCAGGGCGCTCAAAATGGCCGTCCAGCAAGGCTGCAACGAGTGAAGGGCCGAGGCGTACCCTCTGAGGTACGTTGAGGGTCTGAACGATGCGAGAACGCCGCTGGCGGACTTTTTCAGCACCCTGTTAGGGCAACAGCGTCAGCCGCCTGGCTGGCGTCGAGTGTAGATACGGCGAGGCGTGGGTATCCCACGCCTCGCCGTTGTCGTTTCAGCGATGAGGGGAGTGGGCAGGCCGTCCTTCTTGCTCGCAGAACGCGCACGATGAAACTGTGCTCGTCCAATGCGCGCAGTGAAGGACAATCTGCCCACTCCCCTAGGAGAGGTGGATGGGATCGATAAAGCAAGCTGGTAGTTTCCTGTGCTCGTGCAACGCGCGGTCTGGGAAGAGGGTGGCGAGGTGGCTGGTATGGTCTCTTTGCTCGCAGAGCCCCCACGATAAAGCGGTGGTCGCTCGATGCGCGCAGTGGAGACCACACCAGCCACCTCGCTGAGTGCAGGTGAAAGAGTTGAGTCTTGCCAAACAAGCGCAGTGGGAGACTGAGCAGCTTCCCGTGCTAGGCGGTAAGGAGCAAGCGTAGAAGGAACGTTGGACGAAAAAACGGGGACATTCTGGTTTTTCTGACATGTAAGGCGTCCGGCCCGCAGCGGAATTGAGATCATCAGATGAATCGAGCCGAAAAAGGTTCCAGAAACTATTGATTGCCACTATCGGGGCTGACTTTGTCAGGTTTTCTTAACCGTCCGTTTACGATATACTTCCGATCGTAGGAGTTCTCTCCATGTCCAAGATGGTCCCCATTCCTCCTCCAGGGTTCGACGATCTCTCAGTCGATGAGCAGATCGACTTCGTGCAATCTCTCTGGGACCGGATTGCGGCGACCGCTGAGCAAGTTCCTGTGCCCGAGTGGCACCGACAGATCATTCGCGAGCGCTTGGCGGCATACAATGCGAACCCCAGCGCCGGCCGACTCTGGACAGATGTCCGCACAGACATCGAGCGCAAGTTGCGAGATCGTTGATCTGACGAATGGCATGGCAACTCGTTGTCCTCCCTCAGTCTGACCTCGACATCCAAGCAGCCACCGTGTGGTATGAGGATCAGCGGTCCGGCTTAGGTTCGCGGTTCCTTGACGAACTCGATGTGGTGTTTCAACGTATCACGGACAATCCTCGACAATTCCCGCGTGTGGAAGGAGACATTCACCGAGCCCTCCTTCGCCATTTTCCTTATGGCGTGTATTTCCTCGCAACGTCGGAGGACATCAACGTTCTGGCTGTTCTGCATCTGCACCGAGAACCTGACATGTGGAAGAACCGTAATTGACGATTCTGCAAATAAGGGAGAGAAAAAGGCTTTCTTAGACCCTTTTAATTGTTTCTTTGCGGACTACCTCGTTTGATTCAATACGATAGATAGATGAATCCAGAAGAAACCGGAAAGAACTACGATGCGATGGCGTCGTGGTGGCTCGAGCAAATGAAGGAGTCGACGTACGGAGTCGCGGCTCTTGAGCGCGCGCTCACATTTGTGGAGAACCGCCGTCATGCACTGGATGTTGGCTGTGGGTGTGAAGGGCGATTTATAAGAATTCTTCAGGAGCGCGGGTTCCACTGCACCGGGCTGGATATCTCGGATGCGATGGTCGCCTTAGCGAGTACACGATATCCAGACGCTGATTTTTTGGTGGGCGATATGTGCACATGGCAGCTTCCACGCAAGTACGATTTGATCACGGCCTGGGACAGCACGTTCCACCTTCCACTGGAAAGTCATGAACCGGTCCTGCTGAAGTTATGTGACGGGCTGTCCAAGAACGGGGTGATCCTGTTTTCCTGTGGTGGCGGTGAAGAACGGGGGAGAGTTCAAGGCGAATTTGGCGGAAAGCGATTTGAATATAGCTCGCTAGGGGTTCCAGATTTTGTCCAGCTCCTCTGGCGTTTTGGCTGCGCCATTCAACATGTTGAATATGATCAATACCCGGAGAATCATGTCTATCTTGTAGCTAAGAAGACTAAGTGATGACAGCCGACTGGTAGTGCCATTTGAACTATAGGCGCAAAAGCCATAGCCATGGAAGGAAACATCGGAGTCTGGACCCTCTGCGTTCATCCGATTGACATTTCTCAGGCTTGTCGTTAGGTTCCGGTCTATAGAGTGAATGGTCGCTACGAGGAGGGTGGATTGATGCAGATTCAGGTTCATACAGACAACAACATTACAGGGCGTGAAGATGTCGTGAGCCTCGTCCAGTCCACTGTAGAGGGGGCTGTTGGCCGGTTTGGAGACCGGATTACCCGCGTGGAGGCTCACCTCAGTGACACTAACAGTCACAAATCAAAGGGTGACGACAAACGGTGTTTGCTCGAAGCCAGACTGGCCGGTCTCCAGCCTTTCGCGGTGAGCCATGAGGCAGCGACCATCGAGATCGCCGTGACTGAAGCCGCAGACAAACTACAACGGGCGATCGAAAGTAAAATTGGACGGATCCAAGATCGATAGGGCTGTGCGAGGTGGTCGTGAGGGCTTTAGCCCGCAATATTCGTGAAGCTTCTGCTACAAGCGTGGATACGCGGCTGCGACGGGCAGTCTCGCCGTTCAGCCCTTCGACATACTGCACGAGTATGCCTCAGGGCTTTACGGTTCCGGGTTCCCGTCTCGCTCCCCTCCTTCATCCCTCCCCATATTATGGGGAGGGATGGGGTGGGGGGCGACCAACCTGCATGAGTAATGCAGGCTGGCTGTCGACGTGAATTCAGAATACCCTCCTCAATTTAAAGCGGTACACCGACCCGTATCGCACGCCAAACCGGCTGTGTGGATAGTGTTGAGGGGCCTTTGAATCGGCACGACAATCACAGTGGAATTTTTCACCCTACTTTGCGTACTATTGCGGTCGGTATACGCAGTGGTTGGGTGCCTAATATTTGGAGGATGTACACAATGACCACACGTTTTGTCATACCTATTACCGCTGCTCTCGCTTGCACAATCTTTATTGCGGCATGTGACTCAAAATCGCCTCCCAGTAAGGCATGTGTTGAGGCCGCCCGTTTATACGCAGAAGCAGTCGACACGGACGTGCACTCTCCTGAGGGTGAGAAAGCGTCGGATGTGAAAATTCGAAAGGAGTCACTCGCGGCAATAGAAGAACGGAAGCTAAAAGCCTGTGGAGAGTAAATTGCGAGCAGAAATATGGAAGCCCAGCCAGAATTATTCATGAGCGAGACAAGCTAAACGTGCGCGACAGGCGTGACTCGAGGAGATGAAACTTCCGACCCGTCGCGCGTTTTTCGCAAGTCCCGCGTAAAGGGGAGGCACCTCATGGTCAAGGTCGCGTTGTTCGTTCGTCTAGAAGCAAAGCCCGGGAAAGAGAAAGATGTAGAAAATTTTCTTTTATCCGGTCTTCCAATCGTACAGGCAGAGCCGGCCACCACGGCGTGGTTTGGGATCCGCTTGGGGCCATCCACGTTCGGCATCTTTGACGCTTTCCCTGATGAGGCGGGCCGTCAGGCCCATCTGACGGGCCGGGTTGCAGCGGCGCTTATGGCAAAGGCCGGTGAGCTGTTGGCTAAACCGCCGTCCATCGAGAAAGTCGATGTCCTCGCGGCAAAGCTACCAGGCTAGGAGCCTGCCTGACGCTTGAGGCTACTGACCGAGGGTAATGTTGATGGTGACCTGTGCGCCGCTGGAAGTATCTTGGTTGACGACGTAGGTGGCGTGTTCTTGTGTGCCGGTTCGATTGCTTGCGGTGATAGATTCTTGGAGTTGGTTAGGAGAGAGCCGGTCGAACATGGCGGTTTCGTGCTTCATGGTTGGTTCGAACGGGACTAGGGAGAGACGAGCCGTCAGGGTGATGGGTCCGTCCTCCCTCTGCAGAGGAATCTGTTCACGCTGACCAGCGGTCAGCTTCAGGGAGATTTGACCAGTTTCTTTCCCAGGCCAGAGCAGTTGCGGCGTTGAGGAGCCAACCGTTTTCCAAACTTGCAGATGGGCGTTCTGATTGGCTTCCGCTGTGAGAAATACCGGATGTGTACTCTTCGACGCCGTCGCCGTATCCACTTCTCGCTCCTGCCCATCTATTTCCCGAACCACAAAGCTGTAGCGGAGTCCTAGAGGTTTGAGTTGAGCGATCGTGCCCGCTGCTTTGCCCAGATGTGAAAGCCTTTCCGGTTTTCGTTCGGGCTGGTTCGCTTGTGGCGCAGACTCGGCCAGGGGTTTGATGGCCTGCTCTTGCTCTTTGGCCATCGAGCGCGTGTCGGCTCGGCCTGGTTCTTTTCCATAGAACAGGGCCCGCGCGCCGAGCGCAGGTGTGAAGGTGGCAGCGACTCGCCCAGCGGCCGGTGTTTGTATCTGCTCGGGCTCCGGTGTGGTGGCTGGTAGTGCAGCGCTTGCTGCGGGTTTTTGATCTGCAGACGATGTCACTCCTTCCGCGGACCTGCTGAGCGCAGCCACGGGCGTTTCGGCTTGGCTGCGGACCTCTTCTTGCCGGCTTCGCTGTTTCAGACTGTCTCGGGCAACATCGGAAACTCGTTCGTTCTTTGAAGGAGGCGGCATGGATTGTTCCTGTAGGGCTGGCTTGTCGATCAACGTGTCCTTCTTCTGGCGGTTGATCGCTGGAGCGAGGCTCTCTTTCGTTTTCGCTTGTGGCTCAACGGCTTGAGGCATCGGAGCTGATGGAGGCGCGGGCTCTGTGTCTTCGGTTGCGGTCGATTCTGCCGCATATCTCAGGCTGTCCTGATAAATTCTGACGCCCAGCACTACTGCGAGGGCAGCTGCCGAAAGCCCTCCGGCGAGGGCCAGGCCTGCTGGACGGCGGAACCAATCCAGCCATGATAGAGAACTGCCGGCGCCTGAGGCGCTCTTCTGTTCCAATGAAGCCAGGAGTTTGCGACGCACGTCTGGATCGGAGAGCAACTCTTTCAACGCCTGCTCATCTGCCAGCGTATTGAACAGTTGTTGGTCTTGCAGCGCGGCGATATAGAGCGTCTGTTTCTCCTCCGGTGTCAGCGTATTGGCTGCGAATCCACCCAGTAGTTTTTCGAGATCGTGTTCAGACATCGTTCTTCTACGTTTGTACCCTTCCACCCGGGAGCGGCAGGCAGATTGGGCCTACTGCGCGCATCGAACGAGCACAGTCTTATCGTGCGCGTTCTGCGAGCAAAGGGCCAGTCTGCCTGTCGCTCCCCACTTCATTCCCATGATCCGCCCATGAGGGCTAATAGCTGCTTTCGGCAGCGTAGGTCCCAGGTGTAGATCGTATTGATCGAGGTTTGTCCCATGAGCTTCTGGATTTCTGGAAAGCTGTTCCCTTCCAACTTCCACTTGAAGAGTTCGCGGCAGCGTTCGCCGAGCTGAGCCATGGCAGCCAGTAACCGGTCTACCCGCTGTCTCTGGTCGAGTTGCGTCGCCGGGTCGTCGTTGGGATCGGCGAGCGGGAGGTCATCGACCGATGCCTGATTATACTCACCTCGTCTGAGCGACTTGCGATGGGTATCCAGCATCTTGAATCGCAGGACTTGAAAGGCCAGGGGAACCAGCTCGGTCAGTTCTGTGACGCACGCATACTTCTCATGGAGGACCGCCAGCACCTCTTGAGCCAAATCCTCGGCCTGTGCCCTCGATACTCGTAATGTCGCGAAGGCGAGAATCCTTTCTCTGAGGCTGGTCAGTATCTGGTCTCGGTTCATAGTGTCGCGGGATGTTACAACGTATGCTGGGCCACAATGTCGCCCAGCGATCGAAAGCCGAGCCCTAATCCACGACAGACTGACACTTGCCGATCGAAACGATTCTTCGTTCGAAGGATGTCGTAGAGTGTGGCGAGCGAGACGCGCCCCCAGGCTGCCAGATGAAAGACGGACAGGGGATAGTCGGTCCCGAAGAGCAGGCGGTCATGAATTTCGGGGTAGCGACGTAGGTGGAGCAGCATCTGGACCCGCGTGGGCAGCGTGAGGGCGGAGATGTCCGCATAAAAATTCGGGTACCGTTGTACGAAGTCGCGCAGAGTCGGAAGAAACTTTTCATAGATGATCAATCCGTAACTGCAGGCATGCGCGGCAATCACGGTAGCGCCTTCTTCCAGCGCCGGCCTGAGGCGATTCGGGTCTCCGACGGACTGGTCCTTTCCGATGAGGCTGAATTCATACCCGACGTGACTCAGGAACGGCAGCTTCCGTTCTGCGAGTGCTCGGTAGAACGCTTTGTAGCGCAGATCGGCCGGGTTGAACTGCTGCGCGTTCGGGAGGACCTTCACCAATGCGGCGTCGGCATCGGCGCAACGATGGACCTCTTCGACGGCGTCACGTCGTTGAGGATTGATCGAGACGCCGGCGAGGAACTCATTCGGGTAGGCCCTTGCAATGTTGAGTACATAGTTGTTGCTGATGAGAAAGTCTGTGTGCGCCTGGTTGAGGCGGCCGTTTTGGTCGTACACGCCGTCCATACCAAGGAGTACGGCTCGTTGAACATGGAGGGAGGCGCGCAATTCGGTGAGCAGATCGTCGAGATATTTCCGGTTCGCTTCCCGTGGGTTTGCCGGAGACAGTTGGTGTTTCCATAGGAGATAGCGAAACAGCGGGCTTCGTAGCATCTTCGGGGAGATGTAGCAGCCGTTGTCGCCGTCCGGCAGAGCGGCCAGGTGGACATGGCAGTCGATCAGAATTTTCTTAGCTGCCTCTTTCACAAGCGGCCTCTCTGCAAAGGGCGGAGATGCAGAGCCTCTAATTGGCGATCATGTGTGCTGGATAAACATATCTGAGCGATGACTGAACCGAGGAGTGCGAGAAACATATCCCACTGAGTGTCCCATTCATCGCCTTGGGTACCGAGAAAGGCGGTGGCGGATTGACCGAGCGTACGCGCAGTTCCCCATTCGAAGAGTTCATAGCTTGCGCTGAACGCGAGACACACTGAGGTAACAAGGAAGAAGAGCCAGCGTCCCTGTTGCAACGAAGACGTTCGTAGAAGGAGCTCCCGCGCCAGCATTGCCGGCACGAAGCCTTGGGCAAAATGGCCGAGGCGATCGTAGTGGTTTCGGGCGAGGCCGAAGGCGTCTTGGACCCAACGACCCAGGGGGACTTCGGCATAGGTGTAATGTGCGCCGACCATGAGGATGACTGCATGCACGACAAACAGCCGGTATATCAATGGCGTAAGAGGGAACCGGGTGTGGGTTGCCACGAGGATGGGAATCCCGATCAGTACTGGTGCGGCTTCCAGGAACCAAGTCAGGCGGTCTCTGGGGCTAATCCCTGATAGGACAAGTCCAATGACTATGGCGGTGAGCAGCACTCGGCGTTCAGCGATGGGAGATGTCATCAGCCCTCATTGATCTGGGCGAGCCGTTCCATCGCAATCCGTTTCAGGCTCCGTAGATCCATTTTCCCAGTGCCCAACATCGGGAGGGCATCGACTTTAATGAAATTCGGGCGTGGTGGAATATAGAGGTTCGGCAGGCCGTTTGCTGCGAGCTTGCTTACGATGCCTGGAATCTGTGACTCATCCAGGGTATGAAGGACCGCGAGTTGCTCACCCTTACGTTCGTCTGGAATGCCTGTGACAGCGAAGACTTGCGTATCGGCGCCGGCGGCTTGCTGCAGCGCCTCTTCTACGCGGCCATGCGGGACCATTTCTCCGCCAATTTTGGAGAAGCGCGAAAGTCGGTCGGTGATCGTCAGGAACCCGTCTTCGTCCAACTTCGCGATGTCGCCCGTAATGTACCAGCCATCGTGCAGGGCGTTGGCCGTTAGATCTTCACGTCCTAGGTACCCACTCATGACGTTGGGACCCTTGACCAGCAACATGCCTGGAGTGTCGGGGGGCAATGAGGCGAAGTTGTCGGGATCGACGATCTGCACAGATACGCCGGGTAGCGGTTGACCAACAGTGCCACGTCGTGAGGCCGGTTGGAAGTATCCGGCTGCTCGGAAGTCCGGACAATTGACGGCGACGACGGGAGCGCATTCGGTAACGCCGTAGCCCTCAATCGGTCCGATTCCGAACCGATCTTCAAAGGCCTGCGCGAGCCTGGGCTGAAGCTTCTCAGCGCCGGTCAAGACCACGCGCAACGAGCTGAATTGTTCCGGTGTACAACGGCGCAGATATAGCTGGAGAAAGGTTGGTGTGGTGACGAGGAACGTGACGCGGTAGCGATGCACGAGTTCGCCGATGGCGGTGACGTCGAGCGGGGAGGGATGAAAGACTATGCCCACATTCTTGAAAATGGCCAACCAGAAGACGAGATAGCCGAACGAATGGAAAAATGGAAGGATGCCAAGCACTCGTTCGTCCCGGTAGAGATGGAGAACTTGGTTGGCCCCCTGCGCATTGGCGTCGATGTTGAAGTGAGAGAGCATCACGCCCTTCGGTTCACCGGTGCTGCCGCTGCTGAAGATGATGGTGGCCAGGTCATCCATTGTCAGGGGGGTGTCCTGTCCGCAGGCCTGTTCGATCAGGCGCGCAGGGGCGCAGAGGGCGAGGAGACTCGCGGCGAGCTTCTGTCCTGTGCCGATGGTACGGGCCACGTCCTCCAGCCATACGATCGACGGCCCATCAGGCAACTCCAACTTGGCCTTCTCGACGAAGACTCGGCTGGTGACGATTGTGCGAAGGCCGGCGAGTCGCACGGCTGCTTCGAGACCGGATTTGCCGACTGTGTAGTTTAGATTCACGCTGGTTTTCCCACAGAGTGGAGCGGCCACGTTGACTAATGCGCCGGCGACGGTCGGCGGAAGGAGGATGCCGATATGACGCTGACCTTCCCAATGTGGCCGAAGCACTCTGGCGAGGACGATGGATCCGATCAGGGCTTGGAGCGATGTCACACGTGGGCGCTTCTGGTCCGCCATGGCGAAACGGAAGGGATGCCGCCTCATGGCGTGGATGAATTCACGGTGCAGCGGGCGGCGATAGGATTTGCGAAGACGCCAGGCCTCCTCTCCGAGTGTGCAGACCGCGTCGCGAAGCTTGTGCGCCGGCGTATCCGATGGCAGCGGCGCACCGAAGGACACCGTCAATGGATAGGGAATCCGCTCAGGCCATTTCCGGAGGAAACGACCGCCTTCAAAACTGAAGATGCTGCCCCACAGGCGATCCAAGTGTACGGGGATGACCGGCACCTGCCGCCCCTTCACAATCCGTTCGAAGCCGCGACGGAATGGCAACAGCGTGCCAGTACGGGTAATCTGCCCTTCAGGGAAGATGCAGACGATCTCTCCGTCGTCGAGGGCTTGCCCCGCGCTGCGCAGCGCCCGGAGGATCATGCGGGTGTCGCCTGCAGACGTAATCGGAATGACCTTCATGGTGGTCATCAGCCATTTGAACAGCGGGTGTGTGGCATAGGCGGCATCCACAACGAATCGTATGGATCGATCGACGCTGGCCATGAGTATGAAGCCATCGACGAACGACATATGGTTTGGGACGAGCAGTGCCCCGCCGGATTGGGGAACATGCTGCTGGCCGACAATGCGGAGGCGATAGAACGTGTTCGTCAAGATGACGAGCACGAGCCGTAGAAATACATCCGGCATCAGCCGGAGGGCCCACAGCGTACCGCCTATGGTCACTCCGGCGGTGACGAGGAAAATGTTGCTCGTCGAAAAACCGGCATTGGCGAGCGAGCCACCGGCGAGCGAGCCCAATAGAATTCCGGTGAAGACGCAGGTGTTGGAAAACGAGATGACGGCGCCGCGCCGATCGGGTGGCGATCTCCACTGGAGAATGGCATTCAGGGGTACGAAGATGAAGGAGCAACAGACTCCGAGGAGACCCAACACCAGGAATGTTCCAAACAATGGTGGTGTCAGAGCGCCGAGCAAGGACAGTGCGATGGACGCGCCCATGGCTCCCAGGGGGACTAGTCCGTACTCAATCCGGTTTTGAGACAGTCGCCCGACCAGCATGGCGCCGACGCCGATACCGACGGACAACAACGTGAGCGGGAGTCCCGACATTGCATCAGAGAGATGCAGAACAGTTTTGGCATAGACGAGTATGTTTTGAGCGAAGAGGCTCGCAATCGTCCAGAAAAAGATCTCTCCTGGAATGGCAAGGCGCAACAGGCGTTCTGTCTGAATGGCAGCCCAGGCGACGAGGATCGTTGAGCCTACGCCGCCGGTCGCGCGCGCAGGCGAGACGTGGGGAACGGTGAAGGCTGCAACCAGACCCGCGACCGACAAGGCGGCCAAGGTGAGCGGGGCCATCCAAAGCAAGTCGCCGGCGGTCTGCAAGAGAAAGCCTCCGGCTGCCGTGCCTGCCAGGATGGCGGCAAAGGTCCACATCTCCAACAGGCCGTTGCCGGCGGCGAGACGTTCATGCGGAATCAATTCGGGGAGAATGCCATATTTTGATGGGCCGAAGAGCGCGCTGTGCGCGCCCATCCCGCATAAGACGATCAAGGGCAGAATGCCACCGGCGGGGTTTAGCCAGAGCGCCACGGCGCCGGCGCTCATGAGGAGCACCTCGACGACTTTGATTGCGATGATGACTGTGCGCTTGCTCAGGCGATCGGCCAAGGTGCCGCCGATTAACGACAGCAATACCAGCGGCAAGGTGAAGATAATATAGGTGAGCGCGGTTTGCGTCTGTGCCGCAGTTTCCAGCTCAGGGCCTGGTGCCATCCCTGCGGTCGCTTGCCGGATGGCCAGCAAGGCCACCATGAGCTTCCAGGCGTTGTCGTTGAACGCGCCGAAGAATTGCGCAATGAGAAGGCCGCGAAGGGGATGCGAAATAGGGCTGATATCTGAAGGTTTGTGCTGAAGACTGTCCACCAGAAAAGGCCTCGTATCGGCTGCAGTGTGCCAGTGTTTGGAGTCGGAGGCAAATGTTTCCTTCCCTGCAGTTTGTATGAATCGCACAACGACGTGTCTTCACAGAGACAGCCAGAACAGCTTGATACGAGTCTGTTGCTTGGCTTTGTCCATTCCCACCGGCCCTCTTGAAGAGATCCCAGGAGGTTCCCCTCTCCGTCTCATGTCGGTACTGGTACAGCGGGATGATCGGGTTGAATTCAAAGACCGACTCTTTGGGCGAGGTCATGCGACGGACCAGAGCCAGCTTTGACGCTCCGAGGCAATGGAAGTAAGAATGACTGCGTCTGAATGCTCGTATGAGACCAGCCACCACAACACATGATGAGCATGAGCACGGCACACACTTTCTCGACAGGCTGAAGCTTTTATTTGTTCATAGCATTCCAGAACGCCGTTACTTGCTCATTTGGCGTCTGCAGTTCATCGGTACTCGGAGGTTGTACTCGTCTAGCCTGGTAGTCTTGTACCTCAAGGACATGGTCGTCGGGTCCAAACACAAATCCCACTTCTCCCTTTCTGTGCTCGCTCCTCAGTTCATATATGCTTCCCGGCAACTCCCAGATACCATAGGTTACGAGATCAAGAAGGATGTGAACCGCTGATCGTGCGTAATTTGGCTGCTTTGCAAGTTCAATGCGATATCTAGAGAGTCGCTTGCCTGCGCCCACCGGTTCAATACTAGAAGGAGTTCCGAGCTGGCGTTCAACTTCTTGTTCCGAGGTTCCGACTCCAAGCGCCTCAAGATTTGTTCCTGGCTGTCCCTTTCCTGCCAGATACACGGCGCAGCCTGTATTGGCGGCAAGGACATAGGCTGCTACTAAGGCTGTTATCCACGTCTTGGCCGTCACGTTTCCACCCCTTTCTGCTAGAGAGGTTCGCAAACCATACAGGGGGAGAGTAGCTTCCGTCATTTGCCTGAGCCAGCGCTCGGGCTACCAGTTGCTGCGTGGACTAACTTGGGCGTGAGAAGGTTCAGCTGCTCTTTGAAGTTTGCGGCCAGCATATGGAGCGCGTCTTTGAACCCATGTTCACTGTCATCTCTCAAATTCTGGCTTTGATTCATCGGGGTGGAGTAATGGTATACCCCGCTTTGACCCGTGGCTCGCAGCAGGGGTTTCCGAGTGGGAATGTGATACAGGGCCGCATCGATCATCGTGTTCGTATCGTTTTTTTCTCCAGGCACGAAGTACCACCCAATTCCGGTCCAATACAGCAGCGAGACGAGCCCTCTATCGGTGAACTGGACTTGGTCATAGGACACAAGACCAATGACATCGACTCCCGTCATCGTGTGAATCTGATCTAAGTTCGCAAAGCCGCCCCCGATCTTCAGATAGGTCGAAGGGATCTCTTCGATTTTTGCAAAGATTGAATACTGGCGAAGCTGCGCGGTCAATTCTTGCATCATTTCCATTTTGACCTTCTCGGTCAATGGCTCAATCTTGATGTCCCGTCCGCCCGTAATTGTTCTGGACTCAGGCACAAACGCAATACCGAGTGTTATGGGAACCGGGATATTAGGCAGAGAAGTCTTGGCGATATCCTTGGAGACTTCCATAGGCTGCATGTCGCCTGGATTGAGATAGGTCAGAACGTTACTTGTCCGCTGTGTCGTGTAGTGTCCACAGCCTGACAGCGGAATGATTCCCAGGACGATGGCGCCAAGTAATACAACATTCTTCATACCGTTGCTTTTCATGATAAGCCTCCTTTTTACTTCTTTCTGTCATGTAAATGGCCAAATCTATGCCCTGATGCATGTGTCCAAAGTTGCCTGCCAGATTGACACCGAACCATATAGAAGCTGGGAGGACTAAAACTCCAGCCTGCCTCTTGAGCTCGACCAGTAACTGTCGAATCTAGAGTGAGCAAGGGGCAGTATCTGTGGGAAGTTCGTGACGTGAAATCTTTGGAACGTGTTTCAATGGATGTGAACAACTCCGAGTCTCGCCAACGTCCGAGCATGAGGCACCTCCTTGAGAGCGCTCAGTTCAGGTTCACTCTGTCGCATGAGCAAGGAGCACGCCGAGAATGGTCAGGCTTGGTGATTTCGTCGCAGTGCTTGGTGGGCAGGACTTTGCGCGATTGGCCGGATCGGAAGGCAACCAGGGTGGCGGGATCATCAAGCCCGGACTATGAACGGCGGTTCAGAGCACCTGAACGGGAGTTCTCAATGAAGACGAGTCGAATTCCAAATCATGATCACGAGCATTTGATGGGGAAGCAGAATTGTTACACTCTTGTACCTGATAAGTTATTTTCGAGTTAGTCTTGGACGGCAGTGGCGGCGACGCCCTCGTTGGAAAGATTAATAGACTACTCGTGTATGTAACTCTAGTTCCTCGTGTTACTGAAACGGGGGCTGTTCCGCCCGACCGGCTGTCGCCTGAAGGGACTCAAGCTATTGAACCTTGGAGGGAATCGAACTGGCAGCTGTTATCTTTTTTCTTTCTGTAAAGCGACTATTCTAAGGGCATCCAAGACGATGGGATCACGAGAAAAGCTCCGTATAAACTCGAAAAGAGCTCCATTTAAGGCGCTTTCGAAGGCCCCCTCGAGAGCAATCTGTCGACTCTCACGAAATGTACTATTGAGTGGCTTGGACGCTAATCGGTTTTGATCGATCCCGTTCGAAATCGCGATATTGGCATCCAACGTCCCTTTCATCTCAATATCGAAGAAGTGGATAGCGAAGTCACTCCAGTATCTCTTGAGCCCGATCTTGATCAGTGCATCAGCCTTACGATCTTCTGCCTGAACAATCTTGTGCGCATTGTTCTCAAACTCAGCCTTCAGAGCGTCGTAAAGAATGGTTGTGGGCACCTTGTCCGACAACACTTTTGCTGTCACTGAACCGAAGCCATTTTTCTTATCGCCCACTCTGTCCTGCTCGGCTGGATTCCGCTGATCCTCGACCTGAATTGAGATTGCTAGAGAGTTTATTGTACTTAACGGACTTTTCTTCCCAGGCTCCGGTGTGAACCCTGGATTCACGTGAGCGTCCGTTAGCGCGCATCCAGGTAGAGCGACAGAGAAGAGAAGTGATAGGACTGCGAGCTTATGCCAGTGTGTATTCATAAAAGCCTCCACTGTATTTACGGAAAGGCAATCTCGTTCGCGATTCTTCCCGCTATGGTCTCGGATGCTTGCTTAAGGCTGGCTCGAAGCAATTCTCGATCACTCCGAAAATCTCTCAAGGGACGACAGGGGCCTTCCATAAACAACTCATCGCGTTCCCAAATCGTCCTATCATTCTGGAGCGAGACAAGCTGCGCATGTATGTCAAATCCCACTTGTACATTTTCCTCTCCCGAACACAGCCGTAACCCCCATTCTTCGATCGTTTCTTTAAACACGGCATCGAACCCCTGCTCTTTCAGGCCACGGGCATTTTCTGTTTGAACGACCTCGACAATAGGAAATACTTTTCCTGCTAGGAACTTTTCGCGAAACGCGGCAGCGCTGTCTTTCGCCGGATCGAAGTCGCCAAGGACGCGACCAATCTCTTCCTCATGACCAGAGTCTTTTGAAGACTTATATCCTGCCTCCACAGCAGCGCCAATCAAGCCAAAGAGAACAGCCCCCGTATTTGTCATCTGCTCTCGGGCAACACGAACCGAGAGGGAGTGTTTGGATTCGACGATGATACCCGTTTTTGTGATCTTCGAAAGGTCTGCGGATGTAAGAGTGGTTTTTGTCCCGGTCGTTGAGGCGCATGATACGAGGGTCGCCGTAATTGCGATACAAACAACACTTCTTAGATGTTGAACGAAAAATTGATGAACTGTACGCATCATTGTGCGGCTCCTTGCCCGGTGTCCTGATCAGGTTTGTGCAATCGCAATGCCAGATAGAGAATGAAATCAATTGTTGGGCTGGATGGAATGTTACGCAGTCAGTTCATACGAGGCAGCCCTACTCTGTGTATCAAATTCGATTCAAGGCTGAATCAGATGGGATGCGAAATCTGGTCAAGGGGCAGTCTATGAAGGAAGCACAAGGCATCTTTTCTTTGTAGAGACTAGTCAGTTCAAATCATAGAACAATTGCTTGAGTGACAAGCTAGGTCAAAAGGATCACCAATGCCTCCCTGTCGTTGCTATCCAAAGATGAGCTCAGCGGGCTGAACTATGAATTGTTATTCATAGGGCGGAGCCGGCGTTCATCCTTGGGGGTGGAACCGAGTGCTGGCAAGATGATCGGGGAATCAGGAATGTGAGTCGGGATTGGGGGGTGGAGTCTCTCGATGAGTCATTTCCGTCTCGAGTTTTCGCAACCAGCGATAGGTGCGCCCGAGGACTTTCGCGGCGCGGCTCTTGTTGCCGCCATATTCGGCGACGGCGCGGCGCGTGATGGTCCATTCGAGGTAGTTCAAGAGTCCGGTGAGCGATCCTCGTGTCTCTAGGGTTTTAAGCAGCGCACTCCAGTCAACATGGTCCACCAACTCGGCAAGATCGAGCGAGGGTGCCGATTCCGTCGTCGAACGTAGATTGCTCGGGAGCAGGTCAGGAGCAATCCATTTCTTGCCTTCCGGCGCCAACGTCACGGCGCGCTCCATGACATTCTCCAGCTCGCGGATGTTACCGGGCCATTTGTAAGCCAGGCAGAGCTTCAGTGCGTCCGGCGTCAAGCCAGCGATGGATTTTCCGGTTTTCTCGGCGAATCGCTGGACGAAATGCTGGGCGAGTTCAGCAATATCCTCTGGACGTTCTCGCAAGGCCGGGACATAGAGCTGGATGACATTCAAACGATAGAACAGGTCTTGTCGAAACTGGTTCTGCTCCATCATTGCCAGGAGGTCTCGATTCGTGGCAGCGATCAGCCGGATATTCGCTTTAAGATCACTCGTTCCTCCGACGCGCTGAAACTCTCGTTCTTGAAGCACTCGTAGCAATTTCACCTGCACCGCGGGCGAAATGTCGCCGATCTCGTCGAGAAACAGTGTGCCTCCCTCGGCGAGCTCGAATTTCCCTTTCTTCTGGGCTATCGCGCCGGTGAACGACCCTTTCTCGTGACCGAACAGCTCGCTTTCCAAGAGTGTTTCAGGCAGTGCTCCACAATTCACGGCGACAAAACGGCGGTCCTTGCGTCGGCTGAGTTGATGGATTAAACGGGCGGCGAGTTCTTTCCCCGTCCCTGTTTCTCCGGTCACTAAAACGGTTGTGTCCGAAGGAGCGATGGTTCTAACCAGGGAAAGAAGATCTTGAAGGAGAGCGCTCTTGCCGATAATGCCGCCGGTTTTTTGCTGCGCAGACAGCTCCTGCTTCAGTTGGATATTCTCCTGCGCCAGCTCCACATTGCGAAGGAACATGGTGAGCATGTGTCGATGCGTCGCCTGTAGGTTTTTCAAATGGGTAAAGAGCTGATAGGCGAAGGCGCGCCGGTCCGTCACGTGTTGCGAGCGGGCGGCGGCAGCGGCGTTGCTTGCGTGTGGAGAGCGGATCGCCCAATGCAGGCGATAATGAGTATACGGCGCGTTGTAGATCGAGCCGGCTTTGATCGTGGTACTGAGTGATCCAGTCGAGAGGGTGCCGCCGCGCTCGATGCGGAGAGCGGTGCAATGATCGTCCTGCTTGGGGAGGTGTGTCTTGGATCTTCGAACCGGCTCTTCAGCTGTCCAGACCGAGAGATGGTCCTGCCCTTCAAGTGCGGCGACAAGTTGTGCGTCTGAACCATGCGGAGCGGGAATGCGATCGGTTTTGATGGGGATCAGCGTCTGAATGAGACGAATCGTTCGTCCTGTGATCACGACGTCGCCCGTCGATCGGCGGGCCACAGTGATCCGATCGTTCTTCGTGGTCATGTCGTAGGCGTCGCCAAACTCATTGACCAGGGTTTCTAAGCGGAGTTGTGAGTAGGCTTCTTCGCAGGCAGCAGTTTCGACGGAGGGATCCAGTTTCGCAGTGCCTTCGAGATTGCCCTGCACCAGACGCATATTTCCCAATCCAGGATCGACCGGCGGTAAGTTTCGGGACAGAATGTGCAAGGTCCGTGGTTCATCCGGACAGACGAACGACTGAAGCTGAAGATAGTTCGTATAGGCTGAGGCCCAGTTGCCGACAGAACGAAAGACCGATTCGACGTCGTTGAGGAGGATCGCAATTGTTTCAATTAGTGTCGGGGTCTGTGTCTTGACGGTTTCGTAATAGGCCAGGGCGGCCAGATAGGTGAAGTCTTTCTCGCCGGATGCCAGCTCACAGGTCTTGATCAATTCACGAAAGACCGAATGGGGAATCCAATTGCTTGTATCGGTGAGGAACGCACGGGCATCCTGAATCTCTTGGAACGATTCGGCTGCTCCCATAACCCGCTGGAGATCGACTTTCGATGCCTCTTCAGGGTAGCGAGCTTCGAGATGATGGATGAGTATCCCGCTTTGCAGGCAGGTGATCCAGGGTTGGATGGTCATGGCGCCTCTCAAGCAGGTGAATGCGCCCGAATCGTGCCGGAGTCTTAGCACAGCAGGGACGGAATAAAAAGGTGGCAACGGTCAGGCCTGAGGCGAAGGCACCGGCAACCCTTCCAGTTCCATAATTCGCAGAGCGTTGGTTGTGGCGCAGGGACCGGGTCTGAGCTTGTAGTCGAATTGCAGCGCGCCGGCTGCCACGGTTTCCTGAAAGTGGGCGTTCCGCAATCCTGGCACCGTCTTGTCGAGATCGGTCAATTCCAGATCATGGGTGGTCACTAAGCCAAATCCATTGCCTTGCGAGAGAGCGGTAATGAAGGAACGGCTCCCAATCAACCGTTCACGATTGTTGGTGCCTTTGAATATCTCGTCGATCAGGAATACCACCGGTACGCTGGATCGATCGGCCGTCGCGTCGAGCAGGCTCTTGAGGCGTTTCACCTCGGCATAGAAAAAAGACAAGCCCGCTTCGAGCGAGTCGTCCACGCGGATACAGGTGGCGAGGCGCGCCCAGGTCCATTCGAAAAGATCGGCGCAGACCGGGGCGCCTGCCTGAGCGAGGCAGAGATTGATGCCCAGGGTTCGTAAGAAGGTGCTCTTCCCCGACATGTTGGACCCGGTCATCAGGAGTACGGTTCCCCCTGTTTCGAGGGCAAGATCGTTTGAGACCCGGTGAGTCTCAGGAATCAGCGGATGGGCGAGGCTTTTGGCCGACAGCCTGGCCTGCGCTCCGTTACGCTGCGGATCGGCGGTAAATGGATCCGGCCAGCGATACGATGGATGGAGCGCGGCAAAGGTGGCGAGTGCCGAGGCGGCCTCGACCTCGGCCAGTCGATCCAGCCAGGTCGGCAGGTGGTCGGCTACCTGAGCCTGAATCTGTTGGAGCCGGTAGGTGAACCACAGATCCCATGGGCAGAACGCGTTGGCGGCCAGATGGATGAGCGGATGGGCTTTGACGCTGATCGCATGCAGGGTGCGGGCCGCTTGCCGGACGAGCTTAGGCGGATTCATCCCCGGCGTAAGCAGCGGTGCCCACAAGTCGGTGAGCGTCGTGTGGCTAGGCCGTGCATGTCGTTCGACAAACCCCAGTACGGCTCCCAGCTTCTCCAGTTCGAAGTGCACGCCCACCGCATGTTCCAATAGCTCTTCGCCCTGATCGGTCCAGAAATAGATCAAGGCATAGGGTGCAAAGGACCACATCCAATAATTCGGCAGCCAGTCAAGTAGCGCACTCAAGCCGAGTCCGATGGTGGCGGCGGCCAGCAGGGTTTGAATCGCTAAGATCGTCGTGAGGCGAGGGAATCCAACTGTATGCTGAAGAACGGCTTCCAGTCGTCGCCCGTTGATTTCCTGTTCGCCGATGAGCTGAGCTTCAAGCCCCAGCCGATCCCGAAACAGCGATCGCGGAATGAGTTCCTGCACCAGGCGGCGACGCTTGAGCCACTGGTCCGGTTTCGGCGGTTGCTCAAGCAGCCACGACGCCAGCCGCGCCTGTCCGTGTGAGGAGACCGTGGTGTCGAGCAGATGAAGGAGCGAGTGGGGGCCGACCAGGTCCAAGTCTTTGGCATAGGGATGGTGCTCGGGAGCGCTCGACGGACGAGTGGGAATATGAGGCCAATCCAGCCGGAGACGTGCCAAGTGCACGAGCTTGATCTGCTTCCAGAGGCGAAGGCGGTGCAAGCGACTTTCGAGCCTGTTATGATAGGCGGCCACAGTTAAAAACAGGGCGACGAAGATGAGAAGCGCCCCATTGCCGGCTTGATACCATCCCATTTTGTACAGGGCTACCGTGCAGATCGCTCCGACGATGAACAGGATGAGACGCCAACGGGTGAGTGCGGAACTCGATGCGGTGGCCAAGGCGATTACACGGTCGAGTTTCGCCACCAGGCGTGTCAGTGTATGGGCTTTCGTCATGGGCGTGACAGGTTGGTCTTGGAGCATAGCGCCGACCTTACTGGATGGGGAAGAGTGCGTCAACTCTAGCAGGATGCTGAAAAAGTCACCCTTCTCACCCGCCCAACCCCAGCGCGCCGAGACGCGCCTTTTCCCATGCTTTGTTCTCGCATCGCTCAGAAGCTCAACATACCGAACAGAGCCTCTCGGATGTCGGAATTACTGGAGGGGCTTTTCCGTTCGCCAAGATTCATTCGACGGGCGAACGGCCCACACGAAGTGCGGTACGTACCTCCTTCGCCTTTTTGCTCGTTGCGGCTTCGCTGGCGGCCATTTTGAGCATCCTGTGTGGTGCACCATCGGTATTCCAAGCGTGCTGAAAAATGAAACTTCGGCGTGCCTTGAGAGTTTTCCGCAGGCTCCTAGGCCATTATGAACTCAGAGGGGTGGATCGATGTCCAGATTCGGACCGTGGTCGATGCGGCAGAGTTGCTCGGCATGCTGTCTGATCCCTCGATTCAAGGCGGATGGGATGAGGACGGGGTGGTCCATCTCTATTGGCCGAAACCACAGTGGAGCATGGAGGCACGTGCTCGCCTGAGCAGGACTCTGCAGGAACTCGATCCGGACGTTTCGTCCGAGAGCGATATCCGTGTTGAGGAATTGCCCGATCAGGATTGGAATCGGCAGTGGGCTCAGTCGGTCAGACCGATTCGGATCGGTAAGCGGATTGTGGTCAGGCCGAGTTGGGAACCGGTGGCGTTGCAGACACGGGACATTGAGATCGTACTCGATCCGAAGCAGGCATTCGGCACGGGTCATCATGCGACGACACGGATGTTGTTGGAATGGCTTGAAGACCTCGTTCACGGTGGTGAATCCGTGCTGGATGTGGGGGCGGGGAGCGGCATTCTGGCGATGGCTGCGCTGCGGCTCGGGGCAGCCTCCGCCATCGGAGTGGAGTGCGATCCTGTTGCGGTAAATTGCGCGCGAGACTATGCCACAGAGAACGGGTTTGGGGGCCATCTCGAATTCCGGTGCGGAACTCTGGAAGATGTTGACCCGCATGGCGAGCTGCGGCCAGATCTGGTGCTCGCCAATCTCGATCGCCAGACGCTGCTCCTGCTGCGCGATGAATTGGCGCAGTACGTAAGCCACGGTGCGAAGCTCTTACTGTCCGGCATTCTGCTTGATCAAGAACAAGAGATTATCGAGGCATTCTCCAAGGTCGGCGCCCTGTTGGTTCAGCGGCGTGAACAAGAGGGCTGGGTGGCGTTGGAGTTGCTAGTGGCGGAATCCTGTGAAGGAGTGAGCTGATGACTGAGAATGGATGGCCACCCTATTCCCACGTGTACCAGATTAATGTGTCGGATGGAGGTGTGCCGAAACATCCGGTGCTGGAGGCCGTTATCTCAAAAACCGGAGTCGAGGGCGACCGGCAACAGAACCTCAAATTCCATGGCGGACCCGATCGTGCGGTTTGTCTGTATTCGCAAGAGCTGATCGAGCGGTTGCAGGACGAGGGCCATTCAATCGAGGCCGGCTTTTCCGGAGAGAACCTGACGCTCGCCGGGCTTGAGTGGGAAAAGCTGAAACCAGGGGACAGGCTCCAAGTCGGGCCAGAGGTGCAGATAGAGATCATGAGTTATACGAGTCCCTGCGATAAAAATGCACAGTGGTTCCGGGACAGAGACTACAAACGCGTGTCTCAGAAATTGAACCCAGGATGGAGTCGGCTCTATGCGAGAGTGCTGCGTGAGGGCGTGGTGAGACCGGGCGACGAAGTCATAGTAGAAGCAGACTAAGGTCAAGGCTGAGGTCACGTTTGATCGAACTTAGCCTTAACCTCAGCCTCAGTCTACGCGAGGAAAGCCATGAACCGTACCCTTGAACCAGAACTCATGGACGATCCTGAGCAGGCGCTTGTCTATGCAAAGGCGGATTTTGAAAAAGAGAATCAAGGTTTCGTCGATCGTTTCCGTGAATACTTTCCCGATTTTTCCGAGGGGCATCTGCTCGACCTGGGTTGTGGTCCCGGCGATATTCCTATCCGCTTCGCTCAGGCCTATCCCGCTTGTCGCATCACCGCGGTCGATGCGTCGGAGCCGATGATTGGCCTCGCTGGCGCGTCTGTGACGCTGGCAGGTCTGGCCGACCGGATTACCTTTCGCTGCGAGCGTTTTCAAGCGGTTTCGCTGGTTGAACCGGCCGATGCCGCAGTCTCCAACAGCCTGTTGCATCATGTGCCCAATCCCTTGCAGTTCTGGTATCGGCTGCGGCAACTGGTGAAGCCAGGCTCCTCTGTGCTCGTGATGGATCTGCTCAGACCGGATTCGCCCGAAGAGGCGCAGGCCATCGTGGATCGTTACGCGGCAAAGGAGCCAGAGGTGTTGCGGCGTGATTTTTATAATTCGCTGTTGGCGGCGTTCACCGAAGATGAAGTAGCGGCGCAGTTAGCCGAACTGAACCTCAGCCGCCTGCTCATCGACGTCATCGATGATCGGCATTGGGTGGTCAGTGGAATCCTCCATTGACAGCAGGATGCTGAAAAAGGTCATCTTCTCACCCGCCCAACCCCGGCGCGCCGGGACGCGCCTGACCCAGGGTTGGTTTTCGGCTCGACAAAATTCTCAACATAGCCCATCGGATAAGAGCTGTTCGTCCGGCTCGGAGCGGGCGGGTGAGAATATTACGTTTCCTGTTTTCTCTCGCCTGCGGCCACGTTGGATGACCTTTTTGAGCATCCTTCCGCGTACACCTCGGCGTTCAAACTTCCTGCGGCCTTGTAAGGTGAAAGGCGCGCCCATGGGCAAAGAGGCTATCTTGGTAGCCTCAGGGCGGGAGGGTGGAATAGCCGCCGGGGTTGGGTGCGTGAGAGCATTGATCGTTTTGACTATCCTTCTCCTTCTTGTGCCCGATACTAATGCAACCGCTCAGCTTGACCGGCTCAGGAAGTCCAAGGCTTTGGACACGATGGCTGTTGCTGGAACTCCTATGGCCGAGATTCAAGCCGGTGAGTTTAGAATGGGAATGGATGGGATGCAGGCCTTAGAGGATGAGCGGCCAAAACATCAGATCTGGCTGCCTGCTTTCTTTATCGATCTCTACGAGGTCACGACAGGACAGTACGCTTCGTTTTTTACTGCGACAAACCGCCCTGCGCCCTGGCAATGGGACATGGTCGATCTGTCGCAGCATAGTGATCGGCCGGTGATTGGAGTGGACTGGTCGGACGCTGATGCCTATTGTCAGTGGATGGGAAAGCGGCTTCCCACCGAAGCGGAATGGGAGAAGTCGGCCAGGGGAACAGACGGAAAATTATATCCCTGGGGCAATTGGGTTCCAAGTAAAGATCTGGCGAATTTCGGGTTGGGTGCGCGCTTCAGCTACAGCCAGGTCTTGATGCCCGTGCAGTCCTATGAGCAAGGCAAGAGTCCATACGGGCTCTATCAAATGGCTGGGAATGTCTGGGAGTGGGTGCAGGATTGGTATGCCGCGAACTATTACGAAGTCTCGCCGGAACAAAATCCGCAGGGACCAGAACAGGGGCAATTCAAAGTGCTGCGCGGTGGATCTTGGTCAGACCTGCCGAAGTATCTCCTCACCTATGGCCGCTTCAAGCTCTCACCCGAGACGCGCAATAGCTATACGGGCTTCCGCTGCGCCAAATCTTAGCAGGATGCTGAAAACAGTCCCCAGCGTCGTTCTCGGGTCGAAATAATCCTCAACGTACCCCAGAGGGTACGCCTCCGGTTATTTCTCTCCTGCGGCCTTGCTGGATGACCGTTTTGAGCATCCTGCCGGGATTTCTTTAGCACAATGACCCCATACAACTTGCCTCATCAAAGCGGCGGCTCTAGCTGTATTCCAGTTTTGTTCTCAGTCGCCCGTCTCCTTGCGACGTACCCACTGGTGAAAGAGCTGTCTTGGCAGCTCGGGGTGGGTGGGTGAGAAATGTACGCCTCAGTCGCCGGACTCCCTGCGGCCTTGTTGGATCGTCTATTTGAGCATCCTGCTACAGAGAGCACGCTTCATCGTTTTCGTATTCATAAGCGGCTGCTCAAACTGGTTTCCAACGAGGCCACAGGGAGGGCCGTCCGATTCCTTATACCCTCTCTTAAGGGGAGTGGCCAAGGCTGCCCTTTACTGCGCGCATCGAACGAGCACAGTTTCATCGTGCGCGTTCTGCGAGCAAGAAGGGCACCTGGCCGCTCCCCTGCTCCATTTTTCAGCAGCCGCTAGTAGAGGCTCTTGCTGACTTCGGACGACATCACACTTTCGTTGCCGGCACTATCGTAAGCAGAGATCGCAAAGTAGTAGGTCTGGCCCTTGGGGAGATTGGAGATCGTATAGCTCGTGACTTTTCCTGTCACGAAGGGAGATCCAGGGAAACTGTACATGCCGGAATTCGTACCGACGTAAATTTTGTAACCGGCCAGATCAGGCTCTACATTCGCCGACCATGTAAGTGTCACGTTCCCTGTCGATGGGCTAGCAGGAGGCGGAGATGGTGGTGGGGTTGACGGCGGAGTCGAAGGCGGAGGTGAGGGTGGAGTCGATGGCGGAGCTGCTGTGACAACAGGAGTCGCGGGTTGCAACAGGCGCGTGATCGCAGAGTTCTTGAGCACGTTCGCTGCCGATCTCGAACCGCCAGACATAGGAGTTGAGCCGCTACCCGCTGAGGCTGCAGAATGAACGCCTGTAGCTCCTGCCAGCGGAGAGGAACCGGTCGGAGCCACCGTAGCAGAGGCAGCCGGGGCTGTTCCAAGAAGAGTCGCAGCCGTTGCCTTTATAATGGGCGCCGTTGCCGTGGGGGTTGCGCTCTTGGCGGTATCGACTGTCGCTTGTGTGGCCTTTCCATCTGCGATGCTTGATACCGATGCTGCAGGGGGAGTCTGGGATGAAATCGCAGGAGCGGTTATCGTGGCAATGGCCGGACGCTTGGTCAATGTCCGATGATGTGGCGCTGGGACAGGTACTGGTGATACCGATATCGATGGCTGGTGCGGTTCGATCGGGCTCGTGATGTGAGTGGACTCAGTGCTGGATGGCTGAAGTATGGTTCCATGAGTCGTGGCAGGTGGAGCGGCAGATTCAGCAGCTGAACGGTGAATCAAGCTATGACGGGATGGCGGCTCTTGTTCTGCCGCTGAGACGATTGTGGACATCGCTACAGGATGCAGGCTCTGGCAGAGTATTGCCGCAAGGGCTGCAAGCTGGAGCCGGGGGGGCACGATGTTTGTCGCGGGAATCATTCGTGGCAAGTCTTATAGAACTCAGTTGTCTGTGGCTCCGTTGCATTGTGTCTCGGAGGTGCCTGTTGCGCCAGGAAAATATCAATTTTTTCTCCTTCGCCGAATACCTCATAATAGCGTGCAACGGTGAGCGGGAAACAGACTCGCATCCTGAAAAGTTCGAATGTGAGGAAACTGCAGGTGATCAGAATTATGAGAGGAGTAGGGTACGGCAGGATGCTCAACAAGACCGTTCAGCGATCCGTAAGACGTGAATCGTGAAACGTTTCGGAGAAAGAGCATTCGGCAGTCACACGTTTTACCTCTCACGGCTCTTGAGAGCGATGCGAGAAGGCCGTATGGAGAAAGGCGCGTCTCGGCGCCGAGGCTGGGTGTGGGCAAAGCGGCGGCTCAAACTGCCTTCCAGCAAGGCCGCAGGGAGTGAGGCGACTGAGGCGTACCCTTGGGGTACGTCTCAAGGAGACGCACGACTGAGAACGAAGTTGGAAGGCAGTTTCAGTCGCCGCTAGGTTTTGCTGTGAGATGGGTGAAGAGCCAATCACTGATCGATGTCGTCATCTGGTGAAAATCTTCCCCACGAGTGAATTGGTGATCGGCGCCTGGCAGAAGATCCAACCTCTTTGGTCCTCTCAGCGCATCATGTAATCGACGGCTTTGATGAAGAGGGACACATTCATCCTTTTCACCCTGGACAATCAGTGTGGGTATGGTGATTCGTTCAGCCGGCTCATAGGCGATCTGTCTGAGGCAGTCTTCGTAAAAGGCATACCGCAAACGGACCCGATCCGGCCCTCCCATAATGTTCTGAATTGTGTCCGTGGCTTGCCACCGCGCCAACTCTTCTGGTTCGAAAGTTAAGCGAAGCTCTTCTGCAAAGTCCACGACAGGACATTTGAGAGCCAAACAGGCGATATCACGACGTTGGGCTGCCGTGAGAATGGCGACGAGCCCTCCAAAGCTTGAGCCGACGATTCCGATTCGGTCATAGCCTCTGGCGGCCACCAGATCCAGTACGGATTGGGTTTGCTGCACGGCCAGGGTTGTCGTGATTTCTTCAAACGGTCCGTCACTGTCTCCTTGACCGAAAAAGTCGAACCGAAAGGTCGCCAGGCCCTGTGCATTGAGGAGGCGGGTTAAGGTCTTATTGGTCGTGCTATTTTTGCTGGAGAGAAATCCATGGCACAACACGGCGAGACGCGTCGTTGGTCCGTCAGGTGTGCTCAGAATCGCAGCGATGCCGTGGCCATGGTGATCGTGAAATAACAGCGCTTCTTCCATGGGATGGTCTTTCAGTCAAACAGGATGCTCAAAAAGTCCGTTCAGCAAGGCCGCAGGCGAGTCGAAACCGGAGGCGTACCCTCTGGGGCGCACGGTGCGACGAATAAGGAGCACCACGTCTGTGCGCGCCGCCGAGTCGGTGAGGCGGCCGGGTCCCCGTTGAGGATTTCGATGAGTCGAGAACGCTGCTGGCGGACTTTTTCAGCATCCTGATCTATGTATGGAGAAAGTAGAAATGATTCGTCGGTCCAGTTCCGTGACCGATCGCAAGGCTATGGCGAATAGCCTCGGTAAGATAGGTCTTGCCGGCCTGAACGGCGTCGTTCATGGATTTGCCTCGTGCAAGATGGGCCGCGATGGCCGAGGCGAACGTGCAGCCGGTGCCATGCGTATGAGGAGTATCGATGAACTCTCCCTTGAACACGTTAAAGAACCGGCCGTCATAGAGCAGATCGGTGGCTCGCTCTGCCGCCAAATGACCGCCCTTGATCAACACATGCTTGCAGCCAAATCCGTGAATGATTTTGGCGGCGCGGCGTGCGTCCGCGAGTGTCTTGATCTCAATACCGGACAGTTGCTGGGCCTCATGGATGTTCGGCGTGACGAGCAGTGCCAGGGGGAAGAGCTGTGTCTTCATGGCGTCGATCGCCTCCGGTTTGAGCAGCGCATGGCCGGTCTTTGAGATCATGACCGGATCCACCACGAGATTTGTGACATTCTGAGGCTTCAGAAGTTTGGCGACGACCTCGACGATGGCCGTCGAGGATAACATCCCGGTCTTCACCGCAGCGACATCGAAGTCGTCGAACACGGCATCGATTTGTGCCGCGATGATCGAGATCGGCAATTCCAAAACATCGGTGACCTCTTCCGTATTTTGCGCAGTGATGGCAGTGATCGCCGACATCGCAAACACGCCATTGGCCGACATAGCTTTGATATCGGCCTGAATCCCCGCGCCTCCGCCAGAATCCGAACCCGCGATCGTCAAGACCTGCTTCAATATCATGAGTGCTCCTGAATCACCGTTGCTCAGATGCGCAGATTATACTCAGCATCCCAGGCCTGTCCAGCGGGAGAATTAATATGCGAGTGTAAAAGGAGAAGGAGAGATTCAGCCAAACGAAGCCACAGCGACTGGACGTTGATGGGCGACACGCTTGCGCTGAAGCTTGATGCGTTCAATCTCATGCAATGCGTCTGCCGTGAGGTAGCTTTCTCCACAGCTTGGACAGGTCACAACCGGCACGTTTTCGATCACCAGAAGTTTCCGGCCCTTGCTGTAGCTCCGAGTGACTTTTCGAACCAGCGCATCCTTGCTTTTACAGATATTGCAGATCATGGGTGCTCTATTTTATCGAGGCGGGCGTTGCCATGGTTTCGAAGCTGACGAGCGGCATCTCTGTTCCCAATGGGACGAAGTTCAACTTTTCGAAACCGATGACCTGACCCTTGCGATCCTTCATGAGGATGACATCATTGCCAGTTTCTTCGCACAGGTGCTCTTGATCGGGGTCTCCGAACCACACCGTCAGTGTATTTCCGACTGGATCGAAGAACAGCTTTATTTTCGTTTCCATATCTCCGTCCCTTTCTTGATGACGGCTGTCAGGTAACAGGTGATCAAAAACCCCTCTCCATTCAAGCGGCGAGCAACCGCGACTGTCCAACCTTCTTGGCGTGGTCGGTAAAAGAGCAAGACATTGGGGTCAGCGATGCTCTGTTTGACCACATCGGGCTCGCCCAATGTATTCTTGACCTCGTCTTCATGGCCCCGCATGTTCCGGTGCTTCTCACTGACGATGCGCTCCCAATATTCATCGGTCGTCCGAACAGTGAAGCCGAGCGGTGTATGAATCTCAAACCGGACGGTAGCCACGCTCTTTTATAGCATCCACACAGCTTCTAGTCACGTCATCCTTGCCTCGTACGCTACCAATAGACCAATTTCAGCAGGCCAATCAACACTCGCGCGCACTAAGACTCAGTCAGATCGCTACTGCATCACGCGGCACAGTTGATTTTCTCATTATTTGCGACGAACCGTCATGAGCAATGCAGGCTAGGGTCGGGATTCATGCGGCCCGCAGTTTCGTCGAAAACGTTTTGCCTTCAGCAGAACCGTTGATACGATATCGCCCGACGCCTCCTGTTGATACAATGCTTGGAAAGGATCTCACACAATGGCACTCTATCGGTATGCAGCCATTGATGCGTACACTTTGGAAGAACTTCGGCATGAATACAGGAACTCCGATATCAAGGGGCGGATCCGCCTTTTTAAGAGACTGCAAAAAAAGGGTTACTACGCTCCCTATGAAATTGCACTGCTTGCCCTCGAAGATGCCGAACTCCGCCAATGGATGGCTCGGCATGCTATACGGCTGGATTACAGGGACTGGGATCCAGATAATCCAGGTGAAAAGATCGGACCACCTGAAAGAAATCTGGAAGATCGGCTGAGAAATGATCCTGATCCCTTCGTCCGTGCGTGCTTGCGAGAGAACCCGGAGGTTTTTGGTGTTTTCGATTTCATATATCACTGGCAAGAATATTTTCAGGAATCCACCCATCTTGAGCGGTTGGCCTTAGTGCGGAATCCAAATGTGGCTGACAAATTGATTGAGCCAATTTTTGATCCGGGAGACACGGAGCTGGGGATCGGGATAAATGAGCGTTCAGAGTTGGTAAAAGCCTACCTCACAAATGCAGAAAGTATTCGGCAGAGTTTCCAAATATCCAAACTCTGGGAGCTCATCTCCAAGTGGCCAATATTTCCAGGGAGTCCGCAGGCCCTTGTGTACCTCTTCTTAGAGGCAAGCGATGGGACAAAAGCCAAGGTTTACCAGGGTTGCAATGAGCCTGTGTTTAGGCAATGCATCCTCAAGAACTCTACCGAACGGGACATCGATACGCTCAGACTCGGCATGAAAGATGCCGACGAACATTGCCGTGAAATTGCACTTTCCAAAAAGCCGCATGGATAGCAAAGAGTTGTCAAAATAGTTCTTGGAGGTACTCAAGGGAGCGGACAAAGTGGCCTTAACGGGATTAGCTAAGAACGCCATGCTTTCAGTTCAGAGGCTCGAGCAGGTCCACGACCGGCTCCGGGAATTGAAAAATGATTTCGCCCTTGTAGTAGATCAGGCATTTGAAATCATGAGAAGCTGAGAGGCGTAGCTGCTACCACCGTGCCACATTTCGCCGGAGCCATGTGACTTCATCATGACCAGTTTCGTCCCCCTGATTTGGGCGCTCCGTCGCTTCTAACGAATTAGGCTTGCCAAAGCTTGTAGGCCAAAACAGAGAGTCAAGAGAATGATCCCCCATGCTTTCAGCGGAAAAGAGTCAAGAAGGGATTCTTGCCCCATATCGGCTGAATTTGTTGAACCCCAAGCTCTCGCAAATTTAAGCGGCCATTGTTTCCACCAAGTAAGCTTTTTCACCTGGCTGTCAAACCAGGTTTGGCCTTCGCCCTTTCCCTGATACTTCAGAAAAGCCGCGTTTTGATGTAGCTCTCCCCACATCAGAAAAAAAGCCCCAACGATATCAAACACTAGACCAGCTATATTGAGCACGTTACTACCTCCTGAAGTCATGAAGCCCGCATGCCTGGTTAGGTATCGATTCGCCTTGGGCTGGTTTGTCTGTACGGGAACGGTACAAAGTCCGTAGGTTTGTGGCCAATCACATGGAGCGTCGGCCCCATTCCTGTGGCCAGTCTAGAATTTAGGGCGAGGGGGAAGATTGTCTCGAACTGCGCTCATCGAGCGACCACCGCCTGTTCCTTTCCTTACTTTTCTTTCTAATCCGTGGCCGTGTGTCCCCTGAGTCGGGGGTGGGATGCCCCATAGTGCGCGCATCGGACGAGCACTGCTTTATTGTGCGCGTTCTGCGAGCACAAGGGCACCCCACCCTCGGTCTTCGGTCTTTCTGTCTCTTCCCAATCTGGCCCGTCGTGACTTGACGGGTGGCGCTGACCTGGGCGCCCGTCCGCCCGCAGCGGGGTCCCTACACCTGGCGGGGTGCGAGGACGGACGGGCTGGTCAGCGACAGGACCCGTCAGTTCACACGGGCCAGGTTTCCTCCTTCCACGCCATCTCCCAAAACATCCACTCATACCGTGAGCTGATGACGAACGATTCTTCCATCCGTTGCTTTTCTTCCTTGCCCGCCGTCTTAGCCCACAGGTCCACTTTTCCGCGCATCCATTCCTGCACTTCGGCGAACTCCGGTGAGGCATAGAGCATAAGCCAGTTCCGATAGGGATGATTCTTTTTTGGCGTGCCATGTTTCAAGAGATGCTGGCCGATGACGCAGTAGATCCAGGCGCAAGGGAGGGCGACAACTGTGATCTCCGCTGCCGAGCCTGTATGGGCGACGGTGAGCATGTGCCTGGTGTAGGCGTAGTTCGTCGGCGCCATCGGCACAGACGACATTTCCTTCGCGGTCATCTTCCAGCGCCTTCCATAATTCTCGTGCAGGCTCCGCTCCACGGTGATGGTTTCTTCCGCGAGTTTGGCGAAGCGCAGTGCGGAATCAGAATCCGGCGCTCTTAACGCTCCGGCAGAAAACACACGGGCGAGGTCGCCGAGAAACCGTGCGTCTTGCAGGATGTAGTACTTGAACTTACGTTCCGGCAAGGTTCCGTTGCCCAACGCCAGGACGAAGGGATGAGTGATCTGAGCGTTCCAGATGGATTTAGCGAGTTGCCTCAAGTGATTTGTAAACGACATGTGAGCCCTTTCGATATAGAGCGTCGTTCGTGGATCGTCGTTCGGGAGTGGAGGTACTGGTTTCTAATCTCAGATTTCAAGTTATCGGGCCACTCTCTGAAAACTTGCAACTAAAAACTTGCAACCTGAAACGCTTGAACGAGACACGTTTCACGCCTCATGTCTCACGTCTGTCGTCTGCTCAGGCCATGGTCTCGGCAAACGATTGATCCCGTCGAGCGCCGCGACTTTATAACATTCCGCAAGGGTCGGGTAGTTGAAGACCGTATCGATGAAGTAATCGATGTTTCCCTTGTAGGCCATGACGGCCTGGCCTATATGAATGAGCTCCGTGGCGCCTTCTCCGATGATATGGACACCCAGGAGCATACGGGTGTGTTGATTAAATAGTAGTTTGAGCATGCCGGTTTCATCGCCGCTCAGCTGCCCGCGGGCGATTTCCCGATAGCGGGCGATGCCGACCGCATAGTGGATCCCTGCCTTGGCCAGCTCTTCCTCATTCCGTCCCACCGTGGAGATTTCAGGAATGGCATAGATGCCGTAGGGCAGGAGGTCTGTGTCTATGTGGTCGGGATGGCCAAAGGCATGGCAGGCAGCATGGCGCCCTTGCTGCATGGATGTGGAAGCCAAGGCGGGAAAGCCGATGACGTCGCCTACGGCGTAGATATGGGGAATTGCTGTTTGGAAATGGTTGTTGACGGTCATGCGGCCTCGTGCATCCGGCGTGAGCCCGACGGTCTCCAGGTTCAGGCGCTTCGTGGCGCCGATGCGTCCGATGGCATACATGAGTGTCGTGGTGGTGATCGGTGGCTGGTGTGTCAGCGAGACCGTAATTTGCCCATTGGGCTCTTTCAGAATCGCGACGACTTCTTCCTCATGGCAGAGCGTGACGCCGATGTCTGTCATCTGACGTTGCAAGGCGTCGATGATCTGAGCGTCGACAAATTCAAGCAAACGCGGCCGCTTGTCGATCAGAACGACCTGCACACCGATCATGGCTAAGATCGATGCGTACTCTGTGCCGATCACCCCTCCGCCGACAATGACGATCGAGGTCGGAAGGCGTTTGAGCGTGAGGAGGCCGTCGGTATCGATGATGGTGTGACCGTCGAATGGAATGTTGGCCGGTCTGGTCGGCACTGTCCCCACTGCAATGACGATCACGTGGGCATAATGTTCGGTCGACGTGTCGGCCTGTTGAATGAGGAGCCGGTGAGGATCGACGAAGTGGGCCTCTCCATAGATTAGATCGATGCGGTTACGCGCCATCTGATCTTCCACGATCCCAATTTCGTTTCTGATGATGTGGTTTGAGCGAAACGCAAGGTCTTCAATCGTGACCGTCTTTTTCAGACGATAGGCGGTTCCATACAGGTTGCGTTGGCGGAATCCCGAGAGATAGAGAACTGCTTCTCGGAGGGCTTTGCTGGGGATAGTGCCGGTGTTGGTGGAGACGCCGCCGACGACTTTCCTGCGCTCGACGATGCCGACGGTTTTACCGAGCTTGGCAGCCTGGACCGCGGCTTTCTGGCCGGCCGGCCCGCTCCCTATGACGAGAAGATCGTATTGGGCCATCTCTTCATTTTAAAGGAAGGATGAGGTTAAGGCTAAGGTTAAGAAGAAGTATGCGCCCCCCTCTCCTTAGACTCAACCTCTCCCTCAGCCTTTTTCTTGATCTAGTTTGCGGTGATCAATGACTTGGCCACGGCGAAGGCCTCATCGAGGTTCGGTAACTGGGTCAATTCAGGGGTAACTTGCAGATGCCGCACAGTATTGTGGGCATCAACCACCATGATTGTACGAGCCAGGATGTGAGGGCCCTTGAGAAGTAGTCCATAGGCCTTCCCGAATTCAGCATCCTTATAGTCAGAGAGGAACGTGACGTTGGTGATATGGGCTATTTCTGCGAATCGTTTTTGTGCAAATGGAGTGTCGACGCTCACGGTCACCAATTCGACCATCTTGTCGAGGCCCTTATTTTTTTCGCTCAGATAGTGAGTCTGTTCTTCGCACACTGGGGTGTCGAGCGACGGCACGACGCTGATGATCCGGACTTTGCCCTTGCCCGTTGTGTCGGTGAGGGCGATCAGCGACAGGTCCGTCTGTGTCAGCGTCACTTCCCTGAGGGAGTCGCCGACTTTAATGCCGGCTCCCGATAACGCAAGAGGGCTTCCCTTGAAGAGGACGGTGCGGCCCTCACCAGCCACCGCACTGCCATCGGCGACGGGGTAGTTCTTGTAGAGAAAGCTGGGGCTGCCAGTGCTTGCGCATCCGGCCAACCCGATCGCCATGCTGAGTGTGGCTCCGACGATCATTCGATGTGCTGCCCTCATACTGCCCTCCTTGGTGGATCGATGATGACCATTCGACCATGAATATAGTGTCGTGCTTGTGCCGCCGGCGGGCATTGGAACACCTATGCCTGCATCGGAGAACCTCGATGGGTTGCCTGTGCGGGCAGGAGAATAACATCTTTGCTAGGGACGAATAAAGGTGATGAGTTCCTGGTTGACCATATCCGGTTGTTCCCACTGCGGGATATGTCCGGCCTTGGGGATTCGGATGAATTGTGACCCCTTGATGGTCTGATGGAGTTCTTTGCCTACAGCGATTGGGAATACCCGATCTTCTTCCCCCCAGAGCACCATCGTCGGATGGGTGATCTCACCGAGGCGCGTGGCAAAACCGGACTCCCATAATGGAAGGTTCTCTCTGACGGCCATAATAGGTTTGATGAGTCCAGGACGCTGACGGTTGCGATTGGATCGCTCGATGACGGCCGGTGTGAGGAGTGCCGGGTCATGTATGATTTCTTGTAACATGGATTTGATCATCAGTCCGCCGAACAGCATGTTGCCGAATGAGACGAGCCAGGACGGCGCACCGGTTTCCAGGGCACGCCTGACCGACGGGCTGGTGAGTTTCTCCATGACGTGTTGTGGCAGCCCGTCGATAAGGACGAGGTTGGCGACGCGTGCGGGATGTGCCAGCGCCATGCCGATGGCTAAGCCGGCGCCCATGGAATTGCCGACTAACGTGGCCTGCGGGGTTTTCACAGCGTCCATGAATCCGACAAAGAAGTCCAGCATCTGATCCGGACTATAGTCGATCTCAGGTTTATCGGACAGCCCGGCGCCCGGCAAGTCGGGTGTGAGGACGCGGAAGTGCTGCGATAGCGCATGTTGCTGATATTCCCATTGCCACATCGATCCCCCGAAGCCGTGGATGAGGATGACCGGTGGGCCTTTGCCTACATCCAGATAGGCGATCCGCTGGCCGTGGACGAGGACGCTGTGAACGGGCATGCGCTCAATGGCGTCGAACTGCGCCGGAATCGACGAAGGAGACGAGCAGGCGGTCATGAGGTGACACAACAGGGTGAAGATGAGCAGCGCAATATGCGGCTGTCTGCACGCAGGACCGGGAGTACGCAGGTCAACCGGATTACTCCAGCTGGATGACTGTTTCATCCGTTTTCACGTTGTCGCCTTCGGCGACCAGGATGGCGGTGACTTTCCCGTCGATCGGCGCCGGGACCTGACTTTCCATCTTCATCGCTTCGATGATCAGGAGGGGGGAGCCGGCTTTGACGATGGCATTGATTGCGACGAGTAATTTGACGACGCGGCCCGGCATCGGGGGGGCTACGTCTCCTGGCTTGGATGGTCTGGGCCGTTTGGGTTTGGCGTTGGGCCCAGCGCCGGGAGCTTCCGGCACGCCGGCCAGGATTTCCTGGATCGGTTCTAACGAGACTTCTTCGAGTTTGTCGTTGACCCGGATGTAATAGGGCTTGCGTCCGTCCACCTTCCGTCCTGAACCGGATACCTGTACATGGTAGGTTTCGCCGTGGACCGTGACGTTGAATTCAGCCGGGGCCAAATGGAGCTCAGTGGCCGCAGCCGGTCCGCTGGGCAAGAAGCTCTCGAGCGGCTCCAGCGTCAACTCCCCCTTCTCGCGTGCCTCGAAGAAGTCTCGTGCGATTGTGGGGAAGAGGGTGAACGAAAGCTGATCTTCTATCGTGGCGGCAGAGGTGGGCAGATCTTTTCTGGTTGCCTCCAGTTCAGGCTCCAACCGATCGGCGGGCCTTGTCTTGATCGGATGGTCGTCCCCGATCGCACGTGCCATGATGTCGTGATCGAGGGGCCCCGGAGCCCGCCCGTAGAGTCCGAGAAAGTAGTTCTTGGTTTCCGTGGTGATGACTTTGTACCGCTCTCCCGTCAAGACGTTGAGCGTGGCTTGGGTGCCCACGATCTGACTGGTCGGGGTGACAAGTGGGGGATAGCCCATCTCCTTTCGGACGCGAGGCACTTCATCCAGGACTTCTTTGATCCGATCGATCGCATTCTGTTCGGTCAATTGTGCGGCAAGATTCGAGAGCATGCCGCCGGGAATCTGCGAGGTGAGGATCTCAGCATCGACACCAGTGAACTCGCTTTCGAACTGCCGGTACTTTCGCCGAACGGTGCGGAAATATTCGGTGATCGGGAGGAACGCGGCGGGATCCAAGCCCGTGTCGTATGGGGTGTTGCGCAAGGAGGCCACCAGCGTTTCCGTTGGCGGATGTGAGGTGCCGCCGGCCAACGGCGAGATGGATGTATCCAGCATGTCCAGACCGCCCAAGATTGCCATGAGGGAGGTCATCGAGGCCATCCCCGAGGTGTAGTGTGAATGCAAATGTATCGGGACCTGCACCGCCGCTTTGATACGGTGTATGAGGTGGTAGGCATCAAGCGGCTTCAAGAGCCCGGCCATGTCTTTAATACAGAGTGTGTCGGTTCCCAAATCCTCCAGCTGTTTCGCCATGTCGACAAAACGGTCGATGCTGTGGACAGGACTGACGGTATAGCTGATGGCAGCTTCGACATGTTTGCCGCAGGCTTTTACTTCTCGCATGGCCTGTTCGACGTTGCGGACATCATTCAGGGCGTCAAAGATGCGGAAGACGTTGATGCCATTAGCGGCGGATCGTTCGATAAACCGTCCCAGCACATCATCGGCATAGTGCCGGTAACCGACCAGATTCTGCCCGCGGAGCAGCATTTGGAGCTTGGTGTTGGGCATGGCGGCGCGCAGCGCGCGGAGCCGCTCCCAGGGGTCCTCTTTGAGGAAGCGGAGACATGTATCAAACGTGGCGCCACCCCAGACTTCGAGTGACCAATAGCCGATGGCGTCGAGCTTTTGGGCAATGGGTAGCATATCTTCCGTCCGCATGCGCGTGGCCAAGAGCGACTGATGGCCGTCGCGCAAGGCGACATCGGTGATCAGGATAGGCTTGCCCGCAGCCGGTTGGATCGTCAGATCTTGGCCGCTGCGGGTGCGTGTCTTTGACGTCCGGACGGCTGGCCCAGCTGCCCGTTTCTTGGGGGGCTGTGTTCGTGAGGGTCGTCGTGTCGCCATGTTGCTTTGAGTGGTTTATCTGGATTCTTTGGTTGATCCGGATGGTCTGGTTCAACCAGACCAACGAGACAAACCAAACAAATCAAATAACGGGCGTTTTGTGCCGGCGGATTTTTTTAGCATCCTGCTACAGCCCTTCGTAGGCGGCGATGGCAGCGGAAAGCGCCAACACCAGATCCTCCGGCTCCTCAAAATCGTCGTAGTTGAACAGCTCAGGATGCGTCTCCAGGTAGGAGGTGTCGAAATGACCTGCCATGAAGTCCGGATCCTGCATGATCTCCATCATAAAGGGGATCGTCGTTTTCACCCCGCGCAAGACATACTCTTCGAGCGAGCGTCTCATGCGGCTGACAGTTTCTTCCCACGTACGGCCGCGCACGGTGAGTTTGGCCAAGAGGGCATCGTAGTAGGGCGGCACCGTGTAGTCCTTGTATACCGCTCCGTCGATGCGCACCCCGATCCCGCCCGGTGAGAGATAGGCCGTGACGGTGCCGGTGCAAGGCCGGAAGTTGTTCTTCGGGTCTTCCGCGTTGATGCGGCACTGGATGGCATGGCCTTGAAGCGTGACCTCCTGTTGCGTGATCTCAAGAGGAAGGCCGGCTGCAATGGCGATCTGATTGCGCACGATATCGATCGCCGTGATCTGCTCGGTCACCGTATGCTCGACTTGGAGGCGCGGGTTCATCTCCATGAAGTAATAGCGGTTATCCTGATCAAGGAGGAACTCGACGGTGCCGGCATTGTCATAATCGACCGCCTTGGCGATGGCGATGGCTGCTTCACCCATCTCGGCGCGAAGCTGTGGCGTGAGAATCAAAGATGGCGCAATCTCGATGAGCTTTTGATGTCGGCGCTGAATCGAGCAATCCCGCTCACCCAGATGGATGATGTTGCCATGCCGGTCGGCCAGGATTTGGAATTCGATATGATGCGGCCGAGCGATATACTTTTCGAGGAAGATGCTTCCGTCGCCGAAGGCAGCCTGGGCCTCCCGTGATGCGACGGCCATGTTCTCGTGAAGTTCGGAATCAGATCGCACCACCCGGAGACCACGACCTCCCCCGCCTGCGCTGGCTTTAATGATGACAGGGTACCCGGTATCTTTTGCAAAGGACAAGGCATCCTTCACGTCGGTGATGCCTCCTTCGGTTCCGGGGACGATTGGAATGCCGACTCGTTTGGCTAGATCGCGGGCTTTGACCTTGCTTCCCATCAAGTCGATGGCTCGCGGCGATGGGCCGATGAAGGTAATGCCGGAGATGTGGCACAGCTGCGCAAATTGCGAGTTTTCTGAGAGAAATCCATAGCCTGGATGGATGGCATCAGCGCCGATTCGTTGTGCCAGGTTGACGATCTGTTGGCTGTCCAGAAAGCCTTTGACCGGTCCCGGGCCAACTATGTAGGCCTCGTCCGCCTTCTTGACATAGATCCCGGTCGAATCGGCTTCGGAGTATATGGCGGCGGTCGCGATGTTCAATTCGCGGCAGGCGCGGATAATCCGCATGGCGATTTCACCACGATTGGCCACCAGAATTTTCTTGAACATACCAGTCCCTTCCCCCTCAGATCGATCACGATTCTGCGAGAGCTATCAGACGAAAATGAGCGCGTAAGCTAGCATAGGATCAGGAGTCCTGTCGAGGGAGGGCAGTGGTAGAATGGGCCGCTTCTTAGGGGGATATTGATACAGTTTCCCGGTGGTCCTTGCCGTGGTGCGTGAGACCGTTTGCCTTGTTTGTTTGCTCCGAAGAACAAAAGAAACCAGACAAACCAGACAACCAGATAAACCTCACCCCAGTCGACTTTCTCGGGGGAACCGGCCTACTTAGACTTAATCAAGACGGGTTTTGACTGGGCGCTTCCGCCGCCCGTGACGATGATGACAAAGGACATTCCTGCTTTCGCATCTGGCACGATGGCTTCAATCGACGAATCGCTCATGAATTTGAAGGCTACGGGGATGTTTGAGGCCGCGCTGAAGGTCACTGTATGAAAGCATTCCTTCGTCCCGAAATTTTCGCCAGTAATAACAACTTTGTCGCCAGGTTTGGCCTCATCCGGTTCTAACTTGGCGATCCGTGGGTGTTTGGTTCGGTCGCAGATAGGGTCTCGTTCGACTTTTTCGGCATCGGACCCCTTGATTGATTCGGTACCGTAGAGGGTAAATCCGGCGCCATCAACCATCGCGCCTGGCTCTTCTCCGTAGGAGGCCGTCATGGGTGAAGCGATGTATCCAATGAGTCCCAGTAGCAAGAACACCGACAATTGCCATATCTTCATGGGCGCCTCCATCAACCACGACAATGCACGATTATTTCTCTTTGATTGGTATGTATGTTTCGGCAATAAGTTGTTGACCAGCCAGAGACAGGGCGAATTGGATGAATGCCTCAGCCAGGGGATACGGCTCTTTCTTGAATAAGAGAAGAACGGGGCGTCGGAGCGGATAGCGGCCATCTTTGACGGTAGGGCCTTCCGGTTCGACCCTGTCGATAGGCAAGAGTCTGACGGGGACGCCTCCTGAGACGACGGACAATCCCTGGCTCAGGGACAGGTAGGTGACCGCAGACAGAGGGGGAAGTGTTCCCACGACGGTTTTCACGACCTGTTCATCGGGGCCAATCGTCTTGGCAGCACCGGTGATCTTGCCGGTGATGCCGAGCTGCAGACTCAAACGCATCGCGGATATTTTGGTTGCGAGGCCGGTCGATCACCAATATTTTCGTCTCGGGTCCCCCGACGTCGGACCATAATGTAGTCTTGCCGGAGAAAATGTCTGCGACTTGTTGCGTCGTGACGTCTTTCGTGAAATTGGAGAGATGGACGAGCACGCCGATCCCGTCCCACGCAATGGGCGTTGCCGAAAGGCCTGGGGCTTCAGTCCCGGTAACGGCGATGTGGGCTTGGCCCGATTTGACCATCTCAACCGGTTTCGAATTGGTATCCCACAGGACATCGAGATAGGCCCTCGGGTTGGCTTTTTCAAAGGCACGCGCGAGGGGTTCGATGGTCGTCAGTTCCGGTCCGTTGCCGACAATGGTCAGGCTCCCGGCGACGTCCGCAAAGGTGACAAGAGCCATTCCCCAGCTGAACAGAAGGCTAAGGCCTAGCGAGAGCATGAGTCTCGCGATCATGGGATCTCCATAGGGTTGGGGTGGGTATTGGGAAGAAAAGGACAACACTCGTACACATGCCGGTCACGGTCAATGTCAGACAGGCTTCTAATTCAGTTCTCCGTTGTGCCACCGGTTCCGGCTGAAGGATCAGACGGTGGAGACGAGTCGGGCGTTGCGCGTTTACCCATCAGCGGAGGGAGCTTGGCGAACTTTTCCATCCGTTCGTCCAACATACTGTAGGCCTTCATTTCGGCGAAGCCGGTTTTGTGAGTCCCTTTCACTTGTGTCGTGCAGGCAGACAGTAACCGCGTGGCGCTCTGGGCATTACAGTGAGGGCATACGGTGTCTTCCACTCTGGCATGGACGGACTGAGTGGCGTCAAAGTGCTTCTCGCATTGCCCACAATGATATTCATAGATTGGCATGGTTCGTATCTTTCACGTCAGATGAAAGCTACACAGAGAGAGAAAGCGCTCTTGACCGACCGTTGAGCTTTGCCTTATTCTACACATCTCGTTGATATGACTTCTAGTGGGCTAGCAGTCTGCGGAAAAACTAGTGTGACACGGTAAACATTCATTAGCCTACACATCTGGGGCTAGAAGAAGAACAGCGCGCAGGATGCTCAAAAAGGCGGCCAGCGAGGCTGCAGCGAGTGAAAGGCCGACGAGGTATAGGCCGCACTTCGTGTGGGCCGTTCGCCCGTACAATGGATCTTGGCGAACGGAAAAGCCCCTCCAGCGTTTCCGATCTCCGGGAATCTCATTTGGTACGTGGAGGGCCTAAGCGAGGCGAGAACGATGCATGGGAAAAGGCGCGTCTCGGCGCGCCGGGGTTGGGCGGGTGAGACGAGCGACTTTTTCAGCATCCTGTTAGAGGAGGATTTTGATGTCCCTGTTGATTCGTAAGTACAAAAGTGTCGGTGGAATGATGCAGGAAGAGCGGATCGACGATCCGAATCGGATCGAACGGTACATGAAGCTTTTCGACAAGGATGATATTAAGAAGCTTGAGACAGGCGTCAAGGTCTTCATCGAGAAGGATGAGTGGCAACTCCTGCCCTAAGTTGTGTCGCACGACTCAATCATCGGCAAGATCCCATCGTAGATTGAATCGGAATCCGATCGCTGGTCAGGATTGTGTCCAGCCCACAATTACGAGGAAATGGCGATGCCGTGGTCTGCCTATGAGGTGCTGTTTCTGTGAGCTACTGGATTCACATCGCGCGTTCAATCGATCGGGTCACGCTCCACAAAGATCGTTGTTCCGAGGTGCCGTCTACGTCGATCGGCTCCTCAAGCGACTTTTGGGAAGGCGGGTGGTTCGATTACCCCGATAAGGCGCGAGCGCTAGCGGCGATGGAGCAGGCCGGGACGACCGAACAGCGCCGGTGTGCGCTGTGCAAGGCCTAATTGCTGAGTGCTGAGTTCTGAGTAGGGCGAAAGGGATCTCGTTACTCAGCACTCAGTTCTCAGCACTTGTCTGACCTGATGCCACGACTTGCGCTCCTACTGACAACGCTTATCTGGGGCGCGACGTTCCCCGCTACCAAAGCGGCGTTGGAGCAAATTCCTCCGTTCTCGTTTCTGTTTCTCAGATTTTTCCTAGGGGTCGTGCTGGTCGGGGGCGGGTTTCTGCTCTGGAGACTTCGCTTGCACCGCGAGCCGGCGGTCTTGCGAGCGAGTGCGATCGCTACCTGCTGGCTGTTCCTCGGCTATGTTCTCCAAACGGTCGGGCTCCACTATACCACCGCATCAAATTCCGCCTTTATTACGGCGCTGTATGTCGTCATTGTGCCATTGATCCTGCGTCGATTCGACCGGCGGGTGTGGCTGGCCACTGGGATCGCCACGGCGGGACTCTGGCTGCTGGTGAAGCCCAGCGCATCCGGGAATCTTGGCGATCTCTTGACGCTTGGCTGTGCGGTCTCGTTTGCCGCGCACATTGCCTGCCTGGAGCGGTTTACCCGCGAGGTCGATGCGCCGTCTTTGTTTGCCTGGCAGATGATGGCCTCGGTCGTCTTATTGCTTCCTACCATGCTGATTGAGCAGGCGCCGGTTCAGGCTTTTGCGCCGACGGCGTTGTTGCTCGTCGGTCTTGGGGTGACGGGAGGGCTTGCGACCGGGGCCTTTGCCGTTCAGATGTGGGTGCAACGCATTGTGCCCGCGCAACAGGTGGCATTGATTTTTGCATCGGAGCCGGCTTATGCGGCCTGGCTATCCTGGTATTTTCTGGGGGAAACGCTGGATACTCAGGGGTGGATTGGAAGTGGCCTCATATTGGTGGCGGTGGTGGTGGGTGCTTACGGGAGCGGCCCTCGGTCGTCATCGCCCGTAATCAGCACAGTCCAGCCGGTCTAGCGTGGACTAGACATGAACGCATCTGTAGCAATCGCCGATGCCTGACTCAAGCGAGACGGGCAAGACTGGTGGGAAAAGTACAACTAGCAGGGACAGGGCGTACAGGTCACGCAAGTCTTGCTCCTCGCGCTTGTTGCGCGCCACTCCGCCAGTTCGCGACGAACCGTCATAAACAATGTGAGCAAACTTCTTATAGGGAGTCAGATGGCACAAAAATTTGCTAATGGACGTTGGGTGCAGGAGGGGTTTTTGGACAATCGCATTGACGGAACGATCGTGGGGCGGATTGTGTTTGCGGTGGTCGGTCCTGTCGATCTGTATTTACAGGGAAACTTCAAGCCCGATATCGCGGGGCAAGTCATTCAGTTTCGGAATCGCAGGTTTGAGGACGAGGATCTGGCTGGGCAGGTGATTGGTGACATGGAAAACCCTCAGATTGGGGATGTGAACTTGATCTCGTTCGACCCTCATCCGAACCTCGCTCCTCATCCGTATATCGAATGGTTCTCGGCGAGGAAGAATCACTATCGTATCGAACTGGAGCCGGGAGAGGCTTGGATTGTTCCTGTATCAGAGATGGGAGAGATCGATCGGGTGAGTCGAACGATTCGTGAGGCGCTCGTTGGGCAGGTGACTGAACGGTCGATCCAGGAGCCCACGGAGTGGGTGTAGTGGCTTAGAAACTGTCTCTCGTGCCTCGCGAAGCGTCCCTCAGCAGGCTCAAGAAGGCCTGAGCCTGTCGAAGGGCGTCTTTCGAATCGAGTTTTAGGTGAAAACGACGGTTGCAACTTCGGTACGGTCGGTATGATCTGCCGCCTGCATCCCTGTCAAACGTCGTGTGCGTTGCTGGATCCAGATATCACCAGGAGGCAGTCGAAGGGGATAGGTCATTAGAGGATCCGGCTTTTCCCATGTTGAGGAGAGAGGCTCAGTGGTTTCTGATGGGGCCTGTTCTAGCCCGAGAATGAGGGCGACCGATGCGTTTTTCATAGCCTCAGAAGAGAGCAGAGCGGCGGGCCGGCGTTCCCCAACCAGCTGAATCCGTACATGGGATAGGCCCTCTTCCATCATCCCTAACCGAGCCGCTGCACCACGGGAAAGATCCAGGATCCGATTGTTGACATAGGGACCCCGATCGGTGATCCGTACGTGGAGATATTTCCCGTTCGCTAAGTTCACGACTCTGACCACGCTGCCGAGCGGAAGAGTCCGATGGGCTGCGGTCAATGCTTCCATGTCGAACAGTTCGCCGTTGGCCGCCTGTTTGCCATGAAACGACTCGCCATACCAGGAGGCCACCCCACGATCCTCAATCCCCACGTCCAATTGAGAAGCCCCCTTAGGAACCCACGAACAGGCACTCAGGAGCATTCCCAGGCTGAGACTCAGCGCCCATAACAGTTGTCGGCTGCTTCCATGCGTTCGGCGGGTCATCTAGTATCACCTCTTGTTCTTGGTGGAACCGCTGTCACACAGGATCATGGCCTGTGTGCCCTCACAGTACGGTCCGACCGAGAGTCCTACAATACCGAAAGCGTAGTCTGGACCCCCACTTTAGGATGAAGGGGAAAGGGGAGATGGATAAGGAACTGTTCAATAACGGACCAACAATCTTGCTTGGCTGGCAACCCAGATGACCATATATATAGAAGAAAGTACTTGGGCCAGTCAACCCACGATCGGTACGGACGCGGTCGGCTTGATGGGGGCAGGTTTGAAACTGTCATACTGCCGATACTTCAAGGGGAACCATCGGGGCCAGTAACGACCCAACTCATTATTCTCATGGGAGCATGAATGATTAGCGCTATTGGACTTGAATGTTCCGAGCGAATACCCCATCCTGCTGTTTGACATAGGTCAACCACACTGTTTCACCCACCCTGATGGTCTGAAGCGCGACCCGCTTCCCTTTTCGCACAATCCTGGTTTGGGCTGTCACCTTGGCTCCCACGATCATGTCGTTATGCTTGGTCAACGGTGTCTTGACGACAATCATAGGGGGGACTTGGGCGACGTTCACTGCCATCACCAGGCCATGGGCTCGATAGGTTCGTCCGCTGGCTGCCTCACTGTCTGGCAGAATGCAGAGCAGCATCATCAACGCAGCGATTGCGAATAGCGCCCCCTTTGCTCGGCGTACCGTGATCATCGATCAATCCCTTCAGGCAGGCCTCTCTAAGCGCGAGCGGACTCTAGCAGGATGGAGAAAACGTGTAAAGTTACAACGGCTGGAACTCGATATTGACTGCCCCAATCCGACTGAGTAAGATGCCCATGTGTTGCCGTGTTAGGGTGCAACGACCACCCCGCTGGCAGTACTCCCCAACGTAATCGATCCAATCACCACATATGATTGAAGTCCAACAGATCACGAAGCGGTATGGCCAACATACCGCTCTCGATCGCGTCAGTTTCTCAGTCGCCAAGGGCGAAGTATTGGCATTTCTGGGCCCGAATGGGGCGGGTAAAACCACCACCATGCGCATCCTGACCTGCTTTATGCCGGCTACCGAAGGCACAGCACGGGTGGCGGGATTCGATTGTGCGGACCAACCGATGGAGGTGAAACGCCGGATCGGCTATTTGCCGGAGACTCCGCCGGTCTACCAGGAATTGACAGTCACAGAATATCTTCGGTTCGTGGGCCGCCTTCGCGGTCTGAGTGGAAAAATCCTGACCTCGTCCATGCAGCGTGAAATCGAGCGGCTAGGACTTGGTTCGGTGCAACACCGGCTCATCGGGAATCTGTCTCGCGGATATCGCCAACGCGTCGGGCTGGCCCAAGCGCTGCTGCACGATCCCCAGATCTTAATCCTGGATGAACCGACCGTTGGACTCGATCCGAAACAGATTATCGAGATCCGAGAGTTGATCAAGAACCTGGCCGGCTCTCATTCCGTCATTCTGAGCACTCACATCCTTCCTGAAGCGACCGCCGTGTGCCAGCGCGTCGTCATCATCAGCGGCGGGCGTATTGTGGCTGAAGACACACCCGATCAGCTCTCTGCGCGTCTGCGACAGTCCGAAAAAATCTCGCTGACCCTCAAATCTCCAGCCATGGATACCGACAGCCGCTTGAAGGCGGTGCAGGGGGTCCAGAATGTGTTTGCGAGCGGCGCCTTCGGCACCTTTCTCCTGGAATGCGAACTTGGCCGGGATGTGCGGGAAGAGGTGGCGCGGCTGGCGGTCACCAGCGGGTGGGGGCTGCTCGAACTGAAAGCGATTTCTATGACATTGGAAGACGTATTCCTCCAACTGACCCGACATGAGGAAGGCCTCGCGACAGAGACAGGGGTTGCCTCAGCAGAACCGGCAGGCCAGCCAGTATGACACCAGTCCAAGCCATCATTGCAAAAGAGCTGCGTTCGTACTTTGTCTCGCCGGTGGTGTATGCCGTGGGATTCGTGTTTCTCCTGACCGTGGGACTGCTCGCCTACCTCTACATGGTCTTTGCCGGAGCCCAAGCAATCCAGCTGATGCAGGTGCAGGGAAGCGCCCAGATCAATTTAAATGACCTGGTCTTCCGCAATCTGTTTGCCAGCACGCGATTTATCCTTCTGATTATTCTGCCGATCCTGACGATGCGGCTCTTCGCCGAAGAACGCAAACTCCGCACCTTTGAATTCTTATTGACCTCTCCGGTCGGCATCAACGAAATCGTGGCGGGGAAGTTCATGAGTGTATTTCTTGTTTTTCTGGGGTTACTCGGGCTGACCGGTCTCATGCCGCTCATGCTCGCCCTCTTCTGTGATTTTGACTGGTATCCCATCCTGACCGGGTACCTGGGACTCGTCCTACTCGGCGCCCTCTTTCTCTCCGTCGGTGTGCTGGCTTCGGCACTGACCGAAAATCAGATCGTCGCGGCCTTTGTGAGTATTGGCCTACTATTGGTTCTGTGGCTTCTCGCCGGATTGGGTTCACTGCTCGGGGATACGGCCATCGGACAGGCCGTCTCGTATCTATCATTCATGGAGCACTACGACCACTTGGTGCGGGGGTTGGTCGATACGAAAGACCTGGTGTACTTTTTCAGCGGGTTGGCCTTGATGCTCTTTTTGTCTCATCGAGTTGTGGACTCGGCGCGGTGGAAATGAACCTCAAGACAATTCCCCTTGGCGTGATCGGTGCGGTTCTGGCTGTGGCCGGAGCGATCGGCTATAGCGTCGCCCCGGAGAACCTTTGGCTGGCGGCCCTCCTGGAAGGATCGGCCCTCCTCTGTCTCATTACTTTTTTCATCGTTCATTTCAGCGGCCTGAAAGCCTTTTCCACCCGCCGCTCTACGCGCGTAGGGGCCAACAGTCTGTTGATGATCCTCCTCTTCGTCGGCATTCTCGTCATTGTCAACTTTCTGGCCGCGCGCCATTCCGTTCGTTGGGACCTGTCGGAGAATCAGAACTTCTCTCTCGCTCCGCAAACGTATCGCGTGTTGAGGAGTCTTCCGCGCGAGGTGACCATCACCGTTTTTACGAGAGAGAAGGATCCCGGCTATCAATCCTACAAAGAACGGCTCGATAGTTATCGGCAAGCCAGTCCGAAGGTTTCCGTGGAGTTCGTCGATCCGGAACGACAGCCGAAAATCGCCCAAAACTACGGTATTACAAGAACCGATACGGCTGTGTTCGAAAGCGCCGGGCACAGCGTCCGAGTCAACGCTCCCTCTGAAGTGGAACTGACAGGGGCGCTGATCCGTGTCTCTCAAGACAGCAAGAAACGTGTGCTCTTTCTCGAAGGGCACGGGGAGCCGAGTTTAGACGATCGGGAGCGAACTGGACTGTCTGCCGCCAGAGAAATCTTGTTCAAGCAGGGTTACGATGTCGGCACCCTCAGCTTGCTGAAAGAGGCAGCCGTGCCGGATCATACCGCCATCCTTGTCTTAGCCGGCCCCCGTAGGCCTGTGATCGCCGAGGAGCAAGAACGAATTTATGCCTATGTGGAAAAGGGCGGCCATCTTTTGTTGCTCATCGATCCGGACACGCAGGCCGATCTGAATCCTTTGCTCAAACGGTGGGGCCTGGGGGTCGGTCCTGGAGCCCTGGTCGATGTGCAAGATCGATTAGCCCAAGGCGACCTGACGTCCCTGCTTGTCCGCACGTTCACAGAACATGAAATTACACAGGACCTTACCGCTGCCGTGCTGTTTCCCCTCGCGCGACATATCACCTTCGATGAACAGGCCGGCAGCGCATGGGACTTTGTGCCGCTTGCCCGAACATCGCCGAACAGTTGGGCAGAAACCGATCTGAGGGGCCGTGTCGTCAACCTCGATGAAAAGGAAGACATCAAAGGCCCCTTACCGATGGCCGCGGCCCTCGCGCCAAAGCTCGCACCGGAGGAAGGCAAGCCTCGTCCAGCGATCGTCGTCATTGGTAATTCCACGTTCGCGACCAATGCTTTCGTGAATTTTCCAGGCAACAGCGACTTTTTCCTCCACTCAGCCGGGTGGTTGGCAGAAGAACGGAATATTCTGGCGATCGTCCCAAAAGATTCCGCGCTTCGGCCGTTTACTCCCAACCCCTTGCAGGAACGGGCCCTGCTGTATCTGCAAGTCATCCTTCTGCCGGCCACCATGTTTTTTTCCGGCATCATGGTCTGGCGCAGACGCCGGCGCCTTTAGCTCATGCGTTATTGGCCCACACTCGTCATGGCACTCGTACTGGCCGGACTCGGCTTGTACCTCTATGCCATTGAACTTCCGCAGAAGGAATCGGACGAGCGACAAGACACGGCCGACAAGAAGGTGTTGCTTTTTGACCAGGACACTCTCTCCGGGCTTACCATCAAGACCGACCAACACGAACTCGTGTTCGCTCGGACTCCTGAGAAAAGATGGATGTTGACCGCGCCTCTCAGCACCGAAGCCGATCAGCGGGAAGTACAAAGTCTTATCCGAGCATTGGTCACAGGTACCGTGACCCGCTCCGTCGAAGACCATCCGACTAACCTGAGTCCCTTTGGCCTCGACACCCCGGTAACGACCATCACCGTTACTGCCGGTGCTGCACGGGAGACGTTTTCTATCGGGAATAGCGGTCCCCTTACCTCTACCCTGTATGTCCTTCGTGAATCGGATCGCAAGGTTCTGCTCACCAATCTGGCTCCCAAAGATTTCGTGAACAAGACGTTGATGACCTTTCGCCGCAAAGACCTTTTGCGTGTGTCACAAGGCGATGTCGATCGCATCCGTCTCACCTATGCGACCACAGAAATTGTGCTCTATCAAGGACAGGAGAAACCAAAAAGCAAATGGAAGCTTCGCTACCCGATTGAAGGCGAAGCCGATCAAACGGAGGTACGGACTATTTTGTTTAGGCTCGAAGACCTCAAGGCACTGGGCATCGTTGACCCAGGGCCCGAACGCGACGCTCTGGCCAAAGTGCTCACTGTGCCGAAAGTGAAAGTCACCATTCATACGGCCGAAGGCGACCAGACAGTCAAGCTGTACCAACCGGACCAGGCTAGCGGTGAAGCCTTTGCAGAAACGAGTTCCACCGGTCCTCTCTATCGCGTCAATCCGACCACAATCAGAGACCTGACCAGAGAACTCTTTTCGTTCCAAGACAAGCGGCTACTTGGTATCGACTATACCGACATCGCCATACTCTCCGTCACAACCCCGACCGAGCAATATGTCTTGATCAACCAACAGAACGAATGGGTTTTAGAGGATCAGCCGACGGAGAAGTTAGACCAGCAGGCCACTGACTTGTTTGTCAGCCGTGTCGCCAATGTCCCAGCCGAGGAACGAGTGGTCAAACAGGCCGGACCGCTGGCCCCCTATGGCCTTGTGACACCGGCAGCAGAATTTATTGCTACAGGAAGGGATGGAAAAATCGCAGGGAAACTTTCGATTGGGAGCCATGCCAACGGATTGGCCTATGCCATGGGGCAACGAATCCCAGGCATTTTCCAGATTCGTGCCGACCTACTCACACAGATCCCTATAAAGAACGACCTCTTGGCTTCCCAAGCAGAGAAGACATCCTCCGGACATTAGCCAGACCCGGTTGGTCTAGCCCTCTCACTTCGATGTAGCCATTCCGATTGATTGTCACGCGCCACATTGTCTGGAGCCAGGAAACTGAAGTACGCCTCACCGGCCCACCTATTTATTAGGTATCACCAGAAGCCTGTCCCTGCTCTCTAACAGCTAAGAGAGAACATCCTGCTAAATCTCCTCATTTAAGTTTCTAAGGCTCAGACCGATACAGACGCAGAGCATCGTCTACATATGGACATGACGGTCGGCTCAGACAGTCCAGTATCTGTCCGAGCCCGGAGGTCTTAATGGACACCCCCGTACCTATGCGCTCATCCCTCGCAAAAACGATCTTGGTCGTCGACGATGACCCATCAACGATGTTGATCTGCGTGAAGACGCTCCGTGCCGAAGGGTTTACTGTCCTTGAAGCAGAAGGCAGTCCGGAGGCGTTACAGATCTTGTCCACCCACCAAGAGCCAATCGATCTTTTGTTGACCGATCTCATGTTGCCTCCGCCGGGCTTTCAATTTGCCGCCACAAAAAATCCGTACCCACGGGTCCATGGTCAGGACATCATCCAACGCGCCCTGGCCATGAAGAAGTCGTTTCGAGTGATCTTAATGTCGAGCTTCTCATACCATGATCGCAAGGCGTATCAAACTGTCATCGATCACGTGCCCTTTCTCCAGAAGCCCTTCTCCGTTGAGGCCTTGATGCAGTTGGTTCACGAGGTGCTTGCCTCGGCACCGCTTTCCTACGACGACTCCGCCACCACGTCAATCGGCAAACAAGACGATCGGTGGTATGGCTAACTTCATGCCCCGTAGCTCAATTAGATAGAGCAGTGGTTTTCTAAACTGGCTTAGAATAGAGGCCTCTTGTGATCATCACTGGTTACAAGGGGTTTTTTGTTATCTCGTTGGATGACGGGGGTGGTGGGTGTTGGTATAAAGCCCCCTCACGGACACAGAGAAGGGCACACCCAGAAGAGGCTTTTTGGCGTTGGTCGCACAGTTCAGGGGATGTCCATGAGCGATCAACGCCCACCCACGCGGACCCATATCTATTGAAGCAATGCCCTTCTCCCATATAACATATAACGTGGATGGGGTATCGAATGTTGAAGGGGACGACGCTTTTATAAGGAGACTTGGTCAATGAGTTTTTTGAGGAGGGAGCTTGAAACTTGATCGAGAGATATCAAGGGTGGGGGAGAGGAAAGCAGTGATAAACAGACTGACGGCATTCGGAGTCGGGCTGTTGCTTGTTCTCTTGGCGCCAGTCATTCCGGCCATGGCAGCGGAGGTTAAATTACATATTTCTCCGGTGTTTCAGGAACGCCCTAGTTGGTGTTGGGCAGCCGTTGGGGAGATGGTCTTCAAATACTATTACGTGCCAGCTGCTCATCGGACAGACTATCAGTGTGGAGTCGTGCAGGGTAGAAACCTTTGCACAGGGATGCCGAATTGCGTTGAATGCGATCTCCCGGCTGGCAATGAAGCCACCGTGGTGAGCATGCTTCAACAGTATCCTGTAATGGCTACACGGGGTGGTGCGGCCGGAGATATCACGCTGACAGTCCAATTGAAGGCCGGCAGCCTTTCCGAAGAAGAGGTAAAAAAAGAGCTCAATGAAGGCCACCCAATTATTGTTGGAGTTTCCCCGTCTGGATTCAAGGTAAATGGCATCTCTCAACATATGGCTCTCATCGTGGGCTACGACGATCGCTCCGGAAACCTGATGCTGACCGTGAATGATCCGTTCCCCTTCGAAGACGATCGCTTCCTCTGGATCGGGAACCCCTATCAACCAAACATGGATATGTCAGGAGAAAATGATGGTCAATATGAAGTCAGTTTCAAGAGATTTCTCTCAAAGATGAAGTGGAACCAGACGATGTACCGGATTACCTGCACCGGGCAGGGTTGTCCGTCCGACAACCATCAAGTGGGGGATAGCGTCGCTGGGAAAGACGACCGTGAAGTGATTCAAGCCGTTCTCACGGCATCCCCCGGAGACTTCAAAACGTTACGCACTGGACATAAAGTTGTGGATACTACCGGGACAACATGGCGGTCGAAAGTTGCCTTTGCCGGTGCCAAGCAATGTCTGGTGAGAGACAAAGACGATTCTGATGGAGCCAGGTGGAACTGCACATTCAAGTTTTCCGACAGGTCTGAAGCCGACGAAGCGGTGAAGGATATCATGAAGCGGTTGCGCAACAGCCTGCCTGATGGTTGGACAGGAACGGATCTCGATCAGGATTCTGACACAGAGTTGTACACCAAGACAGACAAATTCATGGCAACTAAGCCAGGAGCGAATTCGGCGATCAGGGTGTATTTCATTGACGTGAAGAAGAGTGGGCGGGTCACAATGTATCTTTCCGTGAATAATTAACGTCCCGGCTAAGGCGATGACAGAATCGGCCTCTTGGCGAATCGCATGTTCGAACGCTGGCTTGACGGGGATCATCCGGTACGATTTCCGTCATAGCGCCGACCGCGAGCTTCATAGGGATGATATGGGCACAGGGCCCTCAATCTCCGCTTCCAATCCACCCCTAAGTGCGCTAAATTCACGCCACGCCCCCGTAGCTCAGTTGGATAGAGCAGCGGTTTCCTAAACCGTTTGTCGTACGTTCAATTCGTATCGGGGGCACCAATTATTCAATTAGTTAGCTTGCTTCTCATTGCCTCTGGTATCCGTACTGTGCTCGAAAGTGTGCTCAAGGTTACGAAGACACTCATGGATTTACAGACCTTAAAGGACCGGATCGAAGCGTTACTCGCCCTCGGTGAGCAAGGTTCACGAGCAGATGCGGTCGCTGTATCTAGTCAAATGTTCAGCGGGGCACTAACCCTTTTATCCGCCGTCTATGGGCCAGACAGCCCTCAAGCAAGAACGCTGCAGGATGTCGCCAACGAACTGCGAAACAGCAAGCTTTATAATTATCAGCACAATATGGGTACGCTTATTCATGCTGTACGAGGAGCACTTCGGAATCTCAAGCAGGAATTAGATTCAGGTCTTACTGGTAGTCTGCAACGGCGGCTGACAAGCGAGGTTCTGACTGACTTGGTTCAACTTGCGCGTATCGTTCTTGATGAATCAGGAGACAGCGCAAAGAACGTTGCTGCTGTCCTTGCCGCTGCGGCATACGAGGATACTATTCGCAGAATGGGGACGAGTTTTGCTGGCATAATGGGGAAAGACGATTTAAGCCATGTTATCGATGTTTTGAAAACGAAAGGAATTCTTGTTGCGCCTCAACTTGGAATAGCGATCAGTTACCTGAGTTTTAGGAATCACGCTTTACATGCCAATTGGGATAAGATTGACCGGGCATCCGTTAACAGCGTGTTGGCATTTGTACAAGAGCTTCTCCTGAAGCATTTTCAGTAAAGCCATTCGTAGCTCTCTTTTCAATTCTTTGCCTTGCTTCGATTAGATCAGCACTACATACAATATTGTATCGATCGAATACTGATCTTGTCTTGTGCCCAGAAATCACCATCGCGACTCGTTCGCTAATCCCGGCTCGCACCATATTGCGAATAGCCGTTCGGCGCAGATCATGAAACAGTTTCCCCTCAAGCCCAACCCGCTTGCAAGCTTTCCTCCAGGATTTCGTCGGTATGTTGAGTAGCCGCTTCCCTCGGTAGTGGCATACCCACGAACATGAGGGATAACGGTGCAATGTCCGCTGTTTCCACTGCCACAATGCTGCGGTCAATTCCTTGACCAACGGTATAAGCCTGCCTTGATTGTTTTTTGTCGTTCCAGGTTCCAACCGAAGCAGACCCTGTTCCAGGTCAAGTTGATCCCACTTCAACTTGAGAATTTCTCCCGCCCGCATCCCGGTCCAGTAGGCCATGATCAGCGGCATCTTCACATAATCAGGGAGGATGGCTCTGAGCACTTTGAATTCGTCCTCGGTAAAGAATCCCTGGCGCACATTGTTTTCCTGGAGATGGGGAATATGCGGCGTGGTGACCACTAGCGGAGGGGTTTGCTGACTGGCAAGCCGAAACATCCGCTTGAGGGCTGCAAGTTCGCGGTTGATTGTGCCATTGGCTAGCCCCTCCGATTGACGGCGGAGCGATATAGCCGCGGATGTGATCGATGTATGCGGCAAGCTCGGAACCGGCCAAACGTCTTCCGTAATCGCGCCGTCAGTTCCTGGGCACGCTGCAGGGTTTTCCGCCCATTGATCTGATAGTCCTGCAGAAACAGGGCGGCGAGTTCCTCAAAGGTTGTTCTCTCAGCCATCAGGGCTGGAATTCGACCCTGTCCGATCTCTCCCTCTCTCAGTTTGAGGAGCGAAGTTGCCGCGGACTTGAGGTTGGATCGGGTGCTCTCGCGGAACAGTTGTCCCTGTCCGTAGTACTGAATCCACCAGATGTTCCCGCGCTGATAGGTTCGTCCCATACCCACCTTTCCTGATCGATCGCTCCGCAGGGGGCCAATAGTCAAGCGCCTGCGTGGATTTTGGACCGGTCCAGGTAGGCATCGAGATCAAGGCGGTCTACCAGGATTCGCCGTCTGATCTTGATAAACGGGATCTCCCGTTGAAACACCAGGTCTCGAACGGTCCAGTACGAAATCCCAAGGTAACGGGCGGCTTCGTGTTGGGAGAGTAAGCGCGGTTCGATCACGCTAGGCTGTGTCATGCTGAGCCTCTTTCAAGCGGCGTCGAACCGTCGATCGGCTACAGCGGAGCTGTCGAGCCATGTCGTGGAGACTCAGGCCGCTGCTCTTAAGGGACATCAACTCTTCTTGATTCATTCGGACTTTCGGCCGTCCAGCTTTATCCCGCGAGCCTCCGCAAGGGCCAACCCCGCACGAACCCGTTCGCGGATGATGTCCCGTTCGAGCTGGGCCATGACCCCGATGATGGTGAACATGGCCTGCCCGATCGGCGTCGAGGTATCAAACTGTTCCTGCAAGGAAATGAAATTGAGGTTGAGAGAGCGAAACTCCTCCAGAGCTTTGATCAAGTGTTTGACCGATCGGGCAAACCGATCGAACCGCCAGACGAGCACCGCCTGTAGGCCCCCGGTCCAGGCCGCCTTCATGAGCCGATGCAGCGCCGGACGTGTTTCTTTTGACCCGGAATAGCCCTGATCGATGAATTCCTCGGTAATCACCCAACCACGATTGGCCGCATGGGCCCGTAAGGCTGAGAGCTGCAATTCCGGATCTTGCCCATCGGTACTCACACGGGCATACAGTGCCACGTTCATCCGGCACCTCGTGTGAAGATCAGCACATATTCATGCAGGGTGGGAATAAAGCGGGTGGGACCATAGCGAAAATGTCGGGCACGGCGGGCATGATCACCTTCTTTGATCAGCATCGCCTCCAGAGGCAGCACCCCCCAGCGGATGACGTCACTATGAATCGGGTAAAACATGCCGCTCTTCCGTCCATCGCCGATCAGGATCACCAGCTTTCCGTTCGGCGTGAGCAGTCCAGCCAGTCGCTGGAAGCCTGCCTTAACGCGATCGAGGTAGTCTGTGATCGTCCGGGCCGTGGAGAAGTCATTGGGGTGTTCGCTGTACCGAAATCCCGGCCAATAGGGCGGATGCCAGAACACCAGATCGAACTGTCGATCGGGGAGTAGTCCTGACAGCAGATCAAATCCCGTTCGCAAGTCGCGGCCTTCATAGTCCACGTTGAGATCCGCGCAGACTTGGCCAGTTGTGCCAGACCCTTCCATGGGATCGAACACCGAGGTGGGGTTAAAGTAGTCGAGGAGATCTACGATCAGGAAGCCAGGACAATTACCCATATAGCCGCTTTGCCCCCACGGCCCCCGATCGGGATAGCGCAAGAGGGAGGTCAGTCCTGCACGTGCTTGAAGATGCTGACGGATCACATGTTGCCGATCGAAGCCTTCTCGGAGCCCTCGCTCGATCGCCAAGCGATGCAGACCCGTCTTCTGCGCCACTTCGGCAACAGACTGACCCGATCGCACGAAACCCAGTGCTTCTCGTATCAGCCGCTGTCGAGCGTCTTGTTCGTGTTGACGCTTACTGCGCTGGAGTTTCATGGGCCTCCATACCGGCTAGGTCATACCACCGCCGTTCCGATCGCCCTGGCATCGATCGGACCTTCGACTGCAGGCCCAGCGGTGCGAGAATTTTCGCCATCTGCTGCTCCGATTCGAACGGCGGAGGCAGATTGTGCTCTTCAAAAAATCCGTTCAGCACAATTTTTAACTCGGTTGGAGTGGCCACCACCTTCTCGCTCGCGCCCTGTCGCAGCTGGGCCTTCAAAAACTCCATGTCGATCGGTTCTTTGGGCTCGACCCTAGCGCTCGGTCCTCTCCTGTGAGCCTGGACCATACTCAACGCGACAGCGGGTGCAGCTGTCGCTAAGGCTGCTCCGCCGCCCTTGCGTATGAGGATGATGAGCCCCACCACGGCGAGCACCGCTACGGCTGTGAACAGCACTTGTTTCCACGGAAAACGGGGGGTCGGGAGTGGCCCGAGCGTGGTTGTCTCGTGGTTCGTTCATGATTCGTTTTCTCCTTGTGTGTGGTTTCCCTTGTCCTCACCATCGGTCAGCCCGTCACAATTCGTAGACAACGTTTTTGGACCTCCCTGTTTCTCCCAGTGTTCGAGCGCATGATGCATTACAGATTGGCACTCCGCCATATCGTTGCCATGTCCCTTGCGGACAGGCATGGCATTGCTCGAACTCGGTATGCTCTCCAGGTCCAAATCTTGGCAACGCAATTGGCCAGCCGGTTGACTCCAGATCTGGAGAGTCGGGGAAAATGATCTCGGTGTCCCCGGTGTTGCGGTCTGTCTCGTGCTGACTAAAGTCCCTTGCCTCAGAAGGGAGGGTATTGCTTTCGGTTTGCTGCGCAACGGTGCAACAGTCTCGCTCGATGGCTTTTGGAGTAGGCAATAGGTCCACGTCTGGGGAGAGAGCTTCTCCCGGTTGTAACCTGGCAGGACGTCCTTTCCGGTCTTCAAGGTTTTTCAGATAGCCACGGTCAACGGCCGCTCGAATCCGGCGAGAAGTCGCCCCTTTGTCTAGCTTGAGATGAGTCGCGACCGCTGCCTGCGAAATGTCTTTGCCACTATCACCTTGGAGAATCCGCACGGCCTCGACGGTTTCGCGAATCTGCGGAGACACGCTTGAATCCACTCCGTCTGCCACCAGATCGGCGATCAACTCACGCACGACCGCATAGTCCTCGAAGGAGGCAACCAATGTCCCGTCTGCCATGTAGGCTCGCGTTGCCCGATGGAGCAGCGTATGGGCACGAATGAGGTTGAGGAGTGCCCCAAAGTCTCGCCGTAACCGCACGGCTACTGGGGGGATTGCTCTTGGCCAGCGCTTCGCATATGGAATGGTGACGGGGGGTGTGTCGCAGGCTATCCAGGTTTGCAGTGCCTGCCAAGCTGATGAGATCGACTACAGGGGTTTGTTCCTTCGGCTTGAGCCAACAGAACGTGACGGGTTGCCGGTCGTATCGCAGACAGGGATAGAGAGCATTCGTGTTTCGTTTCCGGGTGGAGCTTGATCGCCGTAGTTGTGACTAAGAGACCGTCGGGCCCTCACGGAAAATGAGTCGGGGTTCCATGCCGTTCTTGGTTCTTTCGACGGTCTCATAGCGAATGCAGCCTTCACTCAATAGGGAACGTATGAGATAGGTTCCAAGCTCCCCCTGCAGCGCGGTGGCTTCATACAAGACCAGCACCCGATGCACCAACGGTTCTTTGGAATAGGCCAAGGCTCGTTCGGACATGGCCGAGAGGGCGTATGACGCACTCGGGGGGAAAAACTCCAAGACTCGTTCCACGAGATAGGATTTTCCTGCCGACGATGGGCCTTTCACGATGGCCGAGACCGGCTTCTTCAGGACGCGGCTTGTTAGGACCAAATAGAGGAGTTTTGCAGCTCGCTCCTCGCCGGCCACTCCAAGTTGGGGAAGGGTCTCGACAAAGGCATCGAGCAGGTGTGGATGCTGTGCGAGGGCGTTACAGCAGGCCGAAGCCTCTTGTTGTTCGGCCTCCACCTCGCGTTGTATGACTTCGCGGTAGGGGACCGCCTGAGCTTGAATGGATTGCCAGGTTTCAGAAATCGCAGGGGATCACTGAGGTAGAGTTGAGAGGGTCTTTGGAATCTTTGAAATCCAGCAGCCGCACTCGATCACGGATCACCGAGCTTCTCAGCCATTTCTGCACCGCCTGCCCACCAGTATCCGGCTCGACCACCACATAGATCGTGGTGACCCCTTCAAAGTGTTGCGCCCATGCCTCTTGCCACAACGCCGCCCCCGGCAACCCGAGCGCTCGTATGCCATGTAGCCACAAGGTCTGCGCGTCTGATTCACCCTCAACTAAGACTACAGACTCAGCAGATCGAATCAGCTCAAGCCACCACAATCCGTAAAGGCAGGGCTTTGCGCCTTGTTTCCACCGAAATCGGTGATCGCCCTGATCGGACTTAGTGAGGGCAGTACGGTAGCGGACTGCAACCTCTTTCCCCTGCCCGTTTCGATATGGAATACGGATCGCAGGCCGACCTTGATAGACCATGTCACTCAGCCCAAGACCACGAAGGAATTCTACCGGTAGTTGTTTAGCCTCAGAGTACTGGATCAGGGTGCAACCCATCCCTGTTGCACGGTTGACCCGTTCGAGAGGGGCTGCTCCTCTCTCTGCCTCCGATCGGGAAATAGATCCTGCATCATGAGGCCAAGAGCCGTCACGATCTGAGTCACGTCACAACCCGCAAAACACTTGAGGAGGACCCGGCCCTCCTGTCCTTCGGCGATCGACAAACTATTCTGGCGGTCGTCGTGGCCTGGGCATTGTGCGGTCCATCCATGACCGGTCTGCTTAACCTGACTCAGATGGGCCAAGACTTTTGTGATCACAGAGTCAGCCACGAGTGCTTTTCCTTTTATCTTTTTCAGTCCTGCGGCAATGGCGACTTGATCTATCCACTCTCGCAATGCCTCAAGTGGGGGCTCATCCCTCCAAATCCAGCCCCAGTCCATGAAACGCTCGAGCGTGATGCGTGTGGCAAAGGTGCGCGTCTGACATGACACGCAGACCCAGTAGGGGCGGTCTCGTTTATCCAAGTTCACATCGATCATAGCGATACAAAATGGACACCGCGTTCGTAGGTCCTTGCGTTGATTCGCCGTTGGCTCGGTGGTACCCTCAGTCTCCATGCAACAATCTATATAGGTATTCCTCCGATGCTTCCTAGTGACAGAAATCGAGATAAGGCCACATTTCCATCACCTTCTTCCGGATCAGCCTCAATAAAAAGAGGACGGCTCCCTGAATATTCCAAAACACCCTGGCTTCGACGAAATCAGAAGCCCAAAAAGCAGAGCCTCGACGCTGCAGACCTGCCTCATGCAAGTCTTCCCTGATGCCAACCCCAGGAAACTGGAGCGCTGGATTGACAATGTCATAAGAGAAACCTCGGCCGAGCCAGAAGTGTTGCTCTTCGCTGCTCTCCTATGCGGTGCCCAGTTTCGTATCAAACATCCCGAGGTTCAGGCGGCAATGGGAGACCTCTGGAGATGGTTGAGGCAACATCCCCAGGACATGAACCCTGAGCTTGCTGAACTTGTTATAGAGGCCATAGGCCCCGGGATGGTTCGAGCGATTGAGGCTCGTGGTTGGCTAAGAGGTTGGCCAGAAGGAACTCATGTGAGTAGAAAAGGAGCACCACCGAAGAATCGAGGTGCATGGGTGGCAGGCTTTCTTATTGACAATTTCCTCAGTCAATTCAAATCGCGAAGCAGTAAGTTCCCTTATCCGCTGATCTTGTATCAATACTCCTCGGACGAAAAGCGGAGCCGAATGAATTCTATCGTTATCGCAAGAAAGTGAATCATGACGATATCCGGGGGCTTGCTCAAGAAATTGCATGCGAATATGAACATTGGCTTATGCAAGACGGAGTTCGCGCAAGAGACTTTTATTCTCTTCCACAAGGTTCTGATAAATACCAAGTTTGGAGAACAAGGCATCGCCCTCTTTCTGAAATACTGCGCGATTTTCCGGGTGACCAACTGTCGTTTGTCGTTCTGAGCCGAATTCCTGCAGCTCTCTGGGAACCACTCTGGGAATTCGATTCAACGCGAAAGGCTCTGGGAAGTGATTCT
>CAVPBK010000005.1:0-337500 GCA_963701855.1 Nitrospirota bacterium | reverse complement strand
GGCGCCGATGAAGAGACCGCACGCGATGTGGTATTCCGCGGCATCGATGGCTACGACGACAGCATTCCGTTCAAGCGAGCCATGCAAGATGATGTGATGCTCGCCTTTCTGATGAACGGCGAGAAGTTGCCGAAGGAACATGGTTTTCCGATCCGACTCCTCGTACCAGGCCTGTACGGGATCAAGAATGTGAAATGGATCGTCGAGATCGAAGTCTATCCCGGTGACTATCAAGGTTACTGGCAGCGCAAAGGCTGGACAGACGACGGCACCATCAAAATATTTTCACGTATCGACAGCCCGGGCCATTACCAAACACTTCGCGGGCAAGAACAACAGTTCCGCGGCATTGCCTTCGGCGGGCCGAACAGCATCAGCAAGGTGGAACTAAGCTTTGATGCTGGCCGCACGTGGAACGAGTGCGAAATTGAAAAGCCGATGTCGCCCTACTCCTGGGTCATCTGGAACTATAAATGGCGCCCGTCCAAAGCCGGCAAGTTCCAAACCGTCGTGCGCGCGACGGATACGAAGGGACAGTTGCAGATCGCTGAAATCGTGAGGCCCCAACCAGCTGGAGCGAGCGGGCTACATACCATCATTGCGGATGTCGATCAGATCTAGCCCCTATTTCCCCTTGCCAAATATTATCGAGTTGCGATAACCTGAAATAGTGATTGAAACCTTCGGAAATCGGCTCGCAGAAGACCTGTTTGATGACCGACGTTCGAAGGCTGTACTCCGGTTTCCCCCTGAATTGGTCCGGGCGGCGCGGCGAAAGCTACTCTATCTGCACGATGCTGCAGTGCTCGGAGATCTTCGCGAACCACCAGGCAATCGGCTGGAAGCACTGCGAAGAGACTGGAAAGGATTTCATTCGATACGAATCAATGATCAATGGCGTGTGGTCTTTCGCTGGAAAGACGGAAACGTCTACGAAGTCCAAGTCATAGATTACCATTGAGCCCCGAAGGAGCGAGAGAGGTGTCGCAATGAGACCACCCAAGAACCCATTTCATCCTGGCGAAATGCTCCTGGAAGAATTCCTGGTTCCGGCCAAGATGACGCAAACTGTCCTCGCGCAGAAGCTCGGCTGGACACGCGCGCGATTGAACGAACTGATCAAGGGCAAGCGCGATATAACAGCAGACTCTGCCATTGATCTCTCACTTGTACTCGGCACTTCAGCCAAGCTGTGGATGAATCTTCAAGCAACGTACGATCTCGATAAGGCTCTTCGCCGCAGAAAGATTGCATAGTCTTGAGCGTAGCGCTGGCCTTGAAGTCGCAGATCAGACAAATCACCATGAAGAAGCCTACTACCAAGAAGCGGTCGCGGACGAATTGGGCAAGAATTGACGCTCTCAAGGATAGCGCGATTGATTTCTCTGACATCCCAGAACTAGGCAAGGCTTTCTTCAAACGCGCAGTCTTGAGGCTTCCTGAGCCAAAGACCGCCGTCACCATTCGATTGGATCGCCAGGTCTTGAATTGGTTCAAAACGAAAGGGCCTGGCTACCAGACCAGGATCAATGCCCTTCTTCGGGCCTACATGGAAGCGCACAAAGGAGGAAGGTGAGGGTGTAGCAGGTGTGCTTCGTGCTCGCGGAACGCGCGGCCTCAGAAGGCCCTCGTTCGACGCGCGCGGTGAACCACATCCGCAACGCCCTCACTGGAAGGGACAGACGACCGAACAAGTCGGTCTCAACGGTGATGGCTTCTCTGATCTCCCTGCTCGCAGAGACCGCACGATCAGAATGAGCTCCCTCGATGCGCGCAGTAAAGGGCAGCCTCGGCCACTCCTCTGCAGAGCGTTAGAAAAAATTGGAATTCGGTCGTTGGACGTGGGCACCGTGTGAGGGACTAAGCCGAGCCTGAAACGTAGAATGTCCCTGTTTCTTCATCCCTAACGGCTTCCGTCTGTCGTCTAGGGACGACGGGAACGTTCTCTCTCACGAACTAGGTGTCGAGGACGGCAACCGCTTTTTCTCATCACACCGTTTTTGTACGGCTGTAAAGAAATCATGGTAGAGCTGCGGATTATGCACGGTATCTCGATTGATGACGACGGTGGTGTATTCCGTTCCGGTCGGGAAGATCGGGATCAACCACAACAAGTGCCACCATGTATATGATTTTTTATGCAGCTCTGTCGTCATATTTGCGGCCGCGATCACCTGCGTCATCTGATCGGTCGTCGAGACGAGTGTCACCGTGGCTGTAATCGTATGGGAGAGATCTGTATCATCCTTGTCGCGCATCTCACGATGAGCGAGGATCAGATGGCTCTTGGTATCGGCCTGTTGGATGAGCCACCCCCGTGTTGCCATCACTTCTAATACGCATCCCCACGCGGCATCCATGGGAGCGGCAATCGACTCTGAATTTCCTTTGATTTGATGTTGTTCCGAAAATGCGCTGTCCTGCGTTGAAGGGGTACTACAGGCGTTGACGAAAAGAATGAGACACGTCAGGCAGTACCCTTGAAACAATAATCGAAAATGATTGGTACGTGGGGGTGGCATCCGTAGACCTCCTTGTGCCTGGGGCAGCGGCGTGGACGGAGACGATGACCTGCCTTGCTCTGGATCTCGCTTTCTAGTGCGCTCTAACTCCCAAGCGGCTCTGGCAAGCCGTGCTGCTTCCGTATGCGCTCCGCAGGGAACATTGTCAAGATGAATTAGGGAGAAACATAAAATAAAGCACCCTACGGACGAAGGGATAGATATGCTTGTGGTGACGGCTCAATATGCGACCCCCCATTCAGTGTCTTAGGGGCGGTGTTTCAAAGTCATCTGGTTTGTGGCCAGGTCTGCGCCCTCCTTCAACCTCGTAATTTATCGCCGATTTATCTCTCCATAATCTGACAGGGTTTAGAGACAGCAACTGTCTTGAAAATCAAGCTGGCTGATTGACCGCCACCCGCCACGACGTCCCACTCTTCAGCATCGCATTGAGAATGGTGAGCAGTTTGCGCATGCACGCTGTCAACGCCAACTTCTTCGCCTTCCCCACCTGACAGAGTCGCTGATAGAACGCCCGAATCACAGGATTCCTCCGTGTGGCCACCAGAGCCGCCATGTAGAGTGCCGCCCGCACATGGGCGCGCCCGCCCCAAATCGCGCGTCGGCCCTTAAGCGTGCCGCTATCGCATGGGAATGGGGCGACGCCTGCTAAGGCCGCCACTTCTTTGCGCGTTAAGGTGCCCAGCTCAGGTAAATTGGCGAAAAGCGTCGTGGTGAGGACCGGACCCACGCCCGGCACGCTCCGCAACACCTCTTCCTTTTCTCGCCACACAGGACTCTCGCGCATCGTCGCGGTGAGATCCCTATTGATGGTGGCGAGTTCCTTCTCCAGCCAGGTGATATGCGCGCGCAGGCGTGTCTGAATGGGCTGCGCGGCTAGGCGCAGCCGATTCTTTTCCGCCGTAAGCATCTCAATCAGCTGCCGACGGCGTGCGACGAGGGCGGCCAACGCCTGCGTCTGCTCATCAGGCACCGGACGGACCGGAGGCCGAATCGCTTCCGCAAACCGGGCGAGAATCTGCGCGTCGAGCCGATCCGTCTTGGCCAACTGCCCCGTCGCTCGGGCAAAATCCCGCACCTGTCGGGGATTGATCACGACAATCGGTAGACCAGCGGCGGCCAGCGCCCCCGTCAGCGGCACTTCAAGGCCGCCCGTCGCTTCGAGCACAACCAAGGTGGGGTGCAGGGCGTGGAGCCGCTCCACCGCTTCCGCAATCCCATGCTCGTCATGCGCAATCTGGAATGCGGTCCCGGGATGGACCGCCACATCGACGCACGCGTGCGAGACATCCATGCCGACACAGATCTCTACGTTCATGGTACACCTCCGTGTCTCCCGTCCTTGCACAATGCGGGCTCGAGGCCCCCTCAACTGTCCGGGTTGGTGAACGGAGGAACGGGACGACCCGAGCTGATCCACGGTCTTCACTCGCACTGACCCGGATCTTTGCGATCTGTCCCGCTCCCGTGGTGCCATGATGGAAAACCTCCTATCAAGATACAAGGTCTTTGGATCCAACATTGACCAATCGCCTGTTCAGGACTCTCCAGCCAATGTTTGGGTTGAAGCAGGTAACTCATTGGTCTAAGCCCACACCCAGAAATTTGCATCTCTCGCCTTGATTTCGGCAGCGCCTCCGTCTAGAGTCCTTTTCCCTCACCGGGCAGATTCACGGAGTAGTACATGGGCGAGACCCGCGTCGATCTTGAACATCTGTTGGAAGACCTGCGGGATGCCTACCCCTACAGTATTGCGGAAACGATCCTTACCGAGATCATTGCCAACTCTCTGGACTCAGGGGCCGGACGAATCACCATGACGGCCGATCCCGCGCAGTCCACGCTGACCGTGGTAGACAACGGGTCCGGTATGCAGCGGAAAGCGATGCGGCAGTATCACGACATCGCTGCCAGCACGAAAGTGCGTGGCCAAGGCATCGGGTTTGCCGGAGTCGGCATCAAACTGGGGCTGCTGGTATGCGAAGAAGTGTTCACGGAAACCAGGCGCGGCAATACGCACGTGGCCACGCGGTGGCACTTAGCCTCGCGCCATCGCGCGCCGTGGCAATGGGTGACCCCGTCGGGATTGGTCGGCGAGCAGGGCACTGCGGTGCGGCTAAAGCTACAAACCCCACTCTCTCCTCTTCTTGACCCCGGGTTTCTCGAAGGCGTAATGCGTCGGCATTTCCAGCCGTTGATGGAGCCCTCCTTCGATCTTTTTCTGGCCTGCCATTACCCAGCGGGGATTGCGTTCGAAGTCAATGGGCGATCGTTGGAACGGCATCCCATGTCGGCGCCTGACCAAGCCCCACTGGCCATTCGATTGGCCCGGCGGCGCAAGCCTTCGGCCTTGGGATATCTGTCCCGCCATCCCACGCCCTTAGCGGAGGACCAACGCGGCGTTGCGATCAGCACCTTGGGCAAAGTCATCAAACGTGGATGGGACTGGTTAGGTGTGACGTTGTTGCAGTCGGAGCGAATCAACGGTTTGATCGAAGTCCCCGACCTCGCCGCCTCGCTCACCCTCAACAAAGGGGATTTCATCCGCACGGGCACCAGAGGGGCCGTCTACCTTGCATACCGGAAGGCGATCCAAGAAGCAGTCTCCCGGCAACTTGAAGCCTGGGGCGACGGGCGCGTCGGAACGCCGGAAGCCTCATCCAGGATGATGCGGCCGTTGGAACGAGAGCTCGATCGCGTGTTGGAAGAATTATCCGACGACTTTCCGTTACTCGGCTCACTCGTCGAGCGCCGGGCTGGCGGCCAAAAGCGATTGCCGATCGACGGCAAGCCAACCGGCATCGCAGCGGGAGCAGAAGCCATTGTGATTCTGACCGCTCCATCGACGACTGAACAGGAACCAAATGAAACCGAACCGGCACAGCCGCAAAATCTCCCTCAGCCGTCTGACCAGGATACGGCAGTAACCGAGCCGGCAACTTCCACGATCCCTGATTCAACCTCTGCCATGCTCCCGGGTCATGGTCGTTCACATGCTCCAATGCGGTACGGGTTGGGAATTCAGTTCGAAGACCGACCCGATGATTCGGAACTAGGCCGACTCGTCGAATCCACCGTATGGATCAACCAAGCCCATCCCGCCCATCGGCGTGCGCTGGCATCCCGCTCCGTGGGTTATCACATTTCGCTCGCCGTCGCGCTCGCACTGGCCCCGTTAGCCGTGGAGCCGGATCAAGAACACAATTTCATTACCAAGTTTCTGTGCCACTGGGGCCAAGCACTCGATCAACCCCAAGCACGCCGTCGTCGCTCACGAAGATGAGCGAGCCACGCATAGAGTGGGGTCTCCCCCTGACATACAGCTGCACACCTTCCGAAGCGCGCCGGCGGAATATTCCTACCAAAGACGCTGAACAGCAGTTCCAGACTTCGCCAAGCAGGGTTCCAGTTCTGGCTTTGAGGCTCTGGTTACCACAAACGCTGCCGGCACATGCTCCCAGTGCCGCAAGTCCGGTCGTAGCGCGCCTTCCATCACCGCCGGCGCGGTGCGCATCAAGGCGATTCCCCCGACCACCGAGAGCTGACAGAGCCCCCCTTTGCCATTGGCCGCCGCATCGAGCATGCAGCCTCCAACCATGACCCCGGCTCCTGCCACCAAAGGGACAAGGCTATAGGTCAGACCAAACGGTAACCGAATCCATGCCTGCACATTCAAGAGCGGGTGATACCCATGGCTATGACGAATCGCTACCTTGTCGAACCAACTCCTCGTAGACAGCCGCACGCCAGTGTCGGACCGGCAGGCGGAAAGAAATTCCCCATTCGCCGTCACGGAAAAATATCCGTTCGATGATCCAAAGAATTGCAGGTCCCATGTGAGTTCAGGAAATCGACCGATGCCATAGACGTGCCATGGTTCGGTGAAACCCTGTCCTTCATCGATCCGGTCCACCTGCCGCGCTGCAAATGGCCTAACCGCATCCTGCTGGCCCTTCCACATCAGGCCCAGGTCTCTCAGCCTGAGCCAATCAACACGCGACTCATTCACCTCTCCCACTCGCTCCCATAGCACAGCGGACAGCAAAAGATTCACCGGATCCTCGCCGTAATTATAGAGCGGCGTAAACAGCTCATGATCCAGTTGCCTGAGTTCAACCTTCGCTTCTTCCGGTTTCTGCACATTCGCATAGCTCGCCGCCAGCAAAAGGCTGAGATAGCCGCGCTCATAACTTTCCAACACGTAATCGATGAAGGAGCCCTCCGGAATAAAAACGTTGGTGGTTTCCTTCAGGAAGGAAAATGTTTTATGCCTGAATTCTGACCGGGCCTTCTCGCCATGAACAATCACAGTCTCATAACACCGCTCTCCAAAGGCATCGGCCAGTCGGTTGAGGGTACCGATCCTGTCTGAAAGATCGATCTGCCGTTCAATCTCCGGACAAGTTATCCCTCGCAGGACTCGCCCGCCTCCTGCTTGACAGCCGACGAGACCGATCAATAAGCCTATGACTAACGCGGTTCCCCATCGCAATTGATTAAGGATCATCGGACCTCACATCTCCAACACACCCAGGATTTATTGGCGAGCAGCGGAATAGATCTGCTTGATCTCGCTACTCGTTAAGTCCCGCCATTCGCCTGGCTGGAGGCCGCCAAGCCCAATCGGCCCGATCGCCACCCTCACAAGCCTCAACGTCGGGTGCCCCACCGCAGCGGTCATGCGCCTGACCTGTCGGTTCAGCCCCTCGCGTAGCGTGATCTCCACCCAAGCAGTCGGCACGTTTTTTCGGAAACGGATCGGTACGGGGCGATCCGACAACTGAGGATCATCCGGCAAGAGACGTACTCCGGCAGGCTTTGTCTTCCTGCCGTTCAGCATAACTCCCTTTCGCAAGTGTGCCAGCGCCTCCTCGCTCGGAGTGCGTTCAACCTGCGCGAGATACATCTTCGGCAACTTATGCTGCGGATCCGTGATGTAATGTGCCAACCGACCATCAGACGTCAGAAGCAAAAGCCCTTCACTATCCAAATCGAGGCGGCCAGCTGCATAGACGCCTGGCAAATCGATATAGCCCGTCAAGGTCTGCCGCCCATCCGAATCGGTAAAACAGGGCAACACACCATAGGGTTTATTAAATGCGATCGTACGAGGAGTGAGTTCACGGGTGGATAGAATGGACTGGCTCACACGACTCGCCTGAGACATGAGGCTCAGCTAGAGAAAAGATATCGTCCGCTCATGCGCACACTATACCTCATACATCAACCTCACGACGAGAGTAGCGATTGCTTCGCAGGGTCTCGCCTACAGAATTTCACTGCCCTTCCAGAAACTCTACTCTTCGTCGTTGCAGAAAGGCTCTCCCTAAGCTGTTGAGAACGGAGTATCTTCGTGCCGTTTCGACTGTAGTCCCGGTGGATTTCCCAAAATGAAGATATGAGGCATCTGCCTTGCTCTACTCCATAACCAAAGAGCCTCGCCGCTCTCATCGGTCGCCCAGAATGTTTTCTGAGCCACAACATCGCATGTTGCAGTGGCTCCGTTTCATCAACTCACCAAATCACAAGGAGGTTCCCATGACTCGCTACGCAAGCTTCATCGCACTCGCAGCGTTCCTCACATTTGGTCTCGGTACGGCAGTATCTTTCGCCGGCGAACCGATCCCAGCCGAGCAGAAAGATAAAGACAAGGATAAGAAAGACATGGGCGGACCCAAGGCCGATGACGATAAGAAAAAGGACGAGAAAAAGGACATGGGCGGCAAGTAGGCCTTGCTTCGGGGCGCAGCGACTGCTGCGCCCCACCTTCTTCTTTGCAATCCATCGTTAGATAGCCAGTCCGCTCCTCCCCATGAAGCAGCAGGCTGACTTCACGGCTGATCACTCCAACAGCACCCAGAGTCTGTAGGGTGACGCCTACAGTGATTGTGGCATCATGCTTCACTCTCCTTGCTGAAAACACCTCTCAAGCAATACATCTCCCTCCAACTCCATGAGAAATGAACCATTCTCTTCACAGGCGTTTCAGAATCATTGGGCACTGAGCTTGCTCTCCCTTCGCAATACTCTGTTCGCCATCATATAAAGGAGGAGACGATGCGACAAACGTTGACTGATCGAACGAAGCTACTCCGGGTGCCAGCATTGGCCATGCTGTGTGCAATAGCCGTGGGGGGGTGCGTGAGCACAGAAACCCACACCAAGACGCTCGCTGAACTTGAGGCCGCAAAGAAAGCGACCGCACAGCTGCAACAGAAACTGGACCAGGAAGCCACTCAGCGAAAAGCGGCCGAACAGCAGGCAGCCTCGTTGGCCAGAGAACGTGAAGCGCTCGAAGTACGCTCAAGCGAGTTGCAATCTCGCCTGGACGGTTTGGAGAAGGAGAAAGGGCAACTGAATAGCGAGCTTGGTCATGTGCGCGGTCAAATCACCGATCTCGAACGGAAGTTCGCGAGCGGAAACGCCTCGTCGCAGGAAGAAATTGCCAAGTTACAAAAGCAGGCTTCTGAGCTTGAGGCAGACGCCGCCCGCATCGCAAAGGAGCGGGAACAGCTGCGCCAGGATCAGTCCCGATTGGCCGCGACGCTCGATCAAGAGCGAGCCGCCAAGGAAGAAGAGATCAAACGGCTGACGCGGACACAGGAAGAACTATCCAAATCGCTGCAAGACGAAATTTCCAAGGGCAATATCACCATTCAGCAAGTACGTGACCGCCTCACCATCAATATGGTGGACCGCGTCTTGTTCGACTCCGGCCAAGCACAGGTCAAACCAGCCGGCGTGAAAGTCCTGAAACAGGTCAGCGACATTTTGAAAACGGTCACGGACAAACAAATCCGGATCGAAGGCCACACCGACAACGTGCCCATCAGCTCAAAGTTACAAGATCGCTTCAAAACGAATTGGGAGCTCTCGACTGCTCGAGCCACGACCGTGGTGCGCTACCTGATCGATCAAGGCAGTGTCGACCGACAGCACCTCTCTGCAGTTGGCTACGCAGACACACAACCCCTCGCCTCGAACGACTCCGAAGAGGGACGATCATCCAACCGTCGAATCGAGATCGTGCTGTACCCCAAAGACCTCAAAGAAATTGCCGGCCAAGTCGAGACGAGTACGACTGCATTGAGATAGCGGCACAGACCAAGAGGAGGCGCGTATCTAAGAGTATCGCGCCTCCTCTCCAACCACTTCCAACAGACACCCGCCAAGAACCAACACCCTAACCCGCATTATTCATGAGCGTTTCTGCTGCAATCGTGGGTTCGCTGCTGCGACGAACTGTCATAAATATTGCGGGCTATCGGCTTGCACTGCACCGACGGATGTGGTTCCATCTGATCGGTTTATGTGCTGGAAGAAACGGTGAGGGTATGCGCTGGGAAGGGCAACGAGAAAGCGACAATGTCGAAGATCGCCGAGGAATGGGACCGGCCAGGGTCGGAAGCGTGGGAGGCCTGGGGCTAGGAGGCATCGTGCTGGTGCTCGCCGTCAGCTATTTCACCGGCATCAATCCCGTGACCCTCCTCAACATGCTCAATGGCGTGCAGGAGATAACTGACTCATCGGCGCCCTCCGAGCCCGCACCGACCGGAGCCCCCAGCGACCAACTGGGGAAATTCGCCTCAGTCGTCCTCGCCGATACGGAAACCACCTGGAGGCAACTCCTTGGGCCTCGGTATGAAGATCCTCGACTCGTGCTCTTCACGGGCGCAGTCCAGTCTGCTTGCGGAACCACCTCGTCAGCCATTGGCCCCTTCTATTGCCCCGTCGATCACAAAGTTTATCTGGACCTCTCCTTCTTCAACGAAATGTCGCACCGCCTGGGTGCGCCAGGCGACTTCGCACAGGCCTATGTGATCGCCCATGAGGTGGGCCATCACGTGCAGAATTTAATGGGCATTGCAGAAAAGGTGACGCGCCTCCAGCGCCAGACCTCTGAACGAGAGAGGAATGCCTTATCAGTGCGAATGGAACTTCAGGCCGATTGTTTCGCCGGCGTCTGGGGCCACCACGCCAAGCGTGAACGGAACCTGATCGAACCGGGAGATTTCGAAGAGGGACTACGCGCAGCTTCAGCAATTGGAGACGACCGGCTCCAAAAGATGTCTCGCGGTTCTGTTCAGCCGGAAAGCTGGACGCACGGATCCTCTGAACAGCGCATGACCTGGCTCAGAAAAGGTTTGGAGACCGGCGATCCGAAAGCCTGTGATACCTTTGCGAACAGCCGACTGTAGCCAGTCCATGGATCAAGAACTGGATCAGCCGGAAACCTCCTCCGCACAGGGCTTCTGCCAAACCTTACTGGCCGATGCGCCCTGGAATGCAAAATCCGTCACCGCCGCCGGTATCGCAACGGTCGGAGGCCTCGCCTCCTGGGTGGCTGATTACTCATCGCCTGCTGTGGCAGGTATCGGCGGTAGCTATCTGGCAGGGTTTTTCATCGGCTGGGCATCCCGGCGATTTCTGAAAATGGCTGCGCTGATCACCGGTGGATTGCTCGCCGGCATCGCCGTATTGGAAGAGACCGGCTGGATCGAACTCGATTGGACGACAGTGGAAACACAGATCAGCCATGCCATAGCAGCGGCGCACCAAGGCGCTCAAGGACTCAAACACGTCCTCTCCGGGTATCTCCCGTCAACAGGGGCAGGAGCAGTCGGAATGTTTTTCGGATTTCGGAAAAAATAGCAAGACGAAGTCAGTGCGGTATGCTGTGTCCAGGCAGTGCTTGATACCACCCATTGGCTTGAACCAATGCGACCGGACAGTCGAACAACACACTGAGGTTGGCGTCTGTGATGACAGCGCGTTTGTCCCCATCCTGAAGAATCTTTCCTTGCTTCAGGAGCACCACACGCTCTACTTCCGGCGGGATCTCGTGGATGTGATGCGTCACCAGCAACAGCGTTTTCCCTTTCCGTATATGGGTGCGGACGAGATCAAGATAGTGAAACGTCGCCGTCAAATCGAGTCCGCTCGTCGGTTCGTCGAGTACGAACGCCGTCGGCTCATGCACTAACGCGCGGCCAAGGAGGCATCGCCGCTGCTCTCCCGTCGACATCTCCCCAAACCGTCTATCTTTTAACGAACTCGCGCCCATCTCCCTCAACATATCGTCTGCCCGAGCGATCTGTGCGTAACTAAAGTCTTGATGGCCATAGATCCCGATGCTGGCATAGAAACCGGACAGAATCACTTTCAGCCCGGTTACTTGGTCCATATACTGATGTTGAAGATCATGGGACACCATCCCCAAACGCTTGCGGACGTCCCACACATTCCACTGCACTTCGCCGAACAGACGAATGCTGGTCTCGTCCAATGGAAGCGGGTGGACTTCACCGGATAGGAGTTTAAGAAGGGTTGACTTGCCGGCTCCGTTGGGACCGATGATCGCCGCATGCTCTCCCTCACGCAAGGCAAAGGAAAAATCAGAGAAGACGCACGTGTCTCCCCGATAGACCGTGGCATGCTGGATGTCGAGGATTGGATGTGACATAGCTATGCAGAGCGCCCCTTCCACCCTGCCGTCAACCACCTTGCCGGCACGGCGCGATTGTTCGAGGCCGGCACGAGCCAGTGCATCCACACGTTCGTTCTCCGGATGGCCGTCATGTCCCTTGACCCAGAGCCATTCGAGTGTGTGACCGACAGTCAGGGCATCGAGACGACGCCACAAATCCTCATTCTTCACGGGCTCTTTGCTTGCGGTTTTCCAGCCCCGTCGCTTCCAGTTATGAATCCACTCGCTAATGCCTTTTTGCACATACTGCGAATCAGTATAGACACGTGCTTCCACCGACCCAGTGAGCGACTGCAAAGCCTCAATGACGGCGAGCAGCTCCATGCGATTGTTCGTCGTCGCCGGCTCACCGCCGCACATTTCCGTTTCGATATTTCCCCTACGCAGCAAGACACCCCAGCCGCCAGGTCCGGGATTCCCGCTACAGGCGCCATCAGTATAGATCTCAATCATTCGTCCACTCTTCTCGTGAGACTTACCCGCAGCACATAAGTGGAATCAGTTCTTAAATGTACCGGTTGCCAGCCATTGCCACCAGGTTACACGATCAAGTACGGATCCCTCGCTTCTGAGATCTAAAGGGCTTGTCGATCGCGCAACTTATGGGTTGGCCAACATTTTCAGAATGCGTTTCGCAAGGTGCTCGTTGATCTCGGTGTGCCGCGGAATCGGTTGAGAAATCTTTGTGGTGGGATTGTGATACCAGTCGTGCTTTCCGCCGTGGCGAACCAATCGGCAACCGACGGCTTCGAGCTGCTGGATGAGATCCTTTCGCTTCACCTGAGCGTCAGTTCAGCGAGCCTGCGGACCCCGGGAATTTCTCCGCTGGTGAGGTCTTGATAGAGATCCCGGAGATGGGACTGCAACTCTTCGAGGGACTGCCCCTGCGTCCAATAATCGGGATAGTCCTGCAGATAGCCGAGCCACTGCCCCTGGTCTTGCCAATAGATGTAGTTGGTCGATTCCATGCCACCCATTATAGCGTCAGTCGCCTGGCTTGCAAAGAGGCGGGAGAATATGAGCCAGCCCGTACCTCGCCTGCTGTCCAGTGTCCGCTTGAACGAGGGGCTAGACTCGCTCGTAGGCCCTGCGCACCGCTTCGCTTCCGTACTGGCGCTCAAGACGCCGCACGGTGAAGTGACCTCGACTCATGTCTTGAAAATGGTCGATGAACAATAGATTGATAACGGCGCCGCCGGCAGCGCCAATGATGGGGACCATCTGCGCTGCGGTCTTTTGCGAAACCTGTAGCTGAAAACGTGCGGCGATCAGTGTAATCAGGCGAACCAATGCCGGGGCGCCTTCATCTGCCAATGCCTGCGAGGCAAGGTACTCGGCGGCGTCAGAGACGGCCCGAGCGAGCGACGAGCGGACTGCAAAGTAGCCGATCTCCGCGGAGTCGTCCAGCCTCGACGTCCCTCCGAGCGCGAAGACCTCAATGCACGCCAACCGAGTAGACACGCTGTCGAGTGACTCCCCGTTCGCACGCGCGATGTCCGCAATAGAACGGCACATGATGGTCGTGGACAACAGGAGCTCGGCAATCAACGCGGGCAGGCCAAATGCCCCTCCTGCTGCACCGCTGAGGGCCGCCGCAACCTTGTGCCAGCGAGGATGCGCCTCACCGAGTCGGTTGTCCATCGTGAGCAGTGCCCCGTTCATGGCAAACAGCAATGCGTCCTTGGTCGCCACACCGATGCGCCGGCTCCAACTGTCAGGAAGGAGTTCGAACCCCTTCTCAATCGGCTTACCTACAAGGTTGGTGATCTTCACGGCCAGGCCGGGATTCTCAAGGAGGCGCTTGGCCTCAGAAAGTTCAGCGAAGTGTTTGTCGGAGAGCGGCATAGGGTTTCCCGTGAACGCGAATCTAGCAGGATGCTGAAAAAGTCTGCCAGCGGCGTTCTCACTTCACTCAGAGGCTCAACGTACCGAAGCGTACGCCTCACCTCTTCGCTCGCTGCGGCCTTGCTGAACAGCCTTTTTGAGCATCCTGCATGCCCAAAGAGTCTTCATTCAGCTGCTAACTGAACGGTCAGCGACGGAAGTCAGCTGCTGATGACGTCCATATTCCATTCAGCGAGGCAACTGACTCCGGTTGGCTAAACCGTTTGGCTGGCCTTGATGAATGCCACACATTCCTCCGCATGCGTCATCGAGACTAGGTGGCCACCATCAAGCAACAGATCTGCCTGTTTGGGTGGAGGGATCACGAGATCGTGTTTGCCGTGAATTCGGAAAACCTTAGTGCTTGTGACTCCGAGTCCATTCCACTGGAAAATGGCAGAGCACATTGATCGAACAAACGAAGCTTCAATCCCTGCAAACATCTTCGCAAGCTCCAACGGAACCTTGCCTGCCGAAACACGAAGCCACTCTATCGGAGCAACACGTGCGAGGGGATGAAGAATAGCCAGAAGGCGGCTCACCTCTTCTTTTCGTACGGCACTGCCGATCAGGGACAGAACCGGAATGCTTCGGATCTTTGTCATCTCGCACGCAACCATCCCCCCCAAAGAAGAACCCACGATGACATCGCCGTCTAGAATTGCTCTCGCTTCACACATAGACCGAGCCACCTCAGCCAGACTCCTTTCACCCGAATGACGCACCCAATCGTGCGCTGAGAAGTCGGGCAGGTCGGCCCATGGCGCTGGATACATACGACGGTCAGCGCCCATGCCTGGAATTGCGTGGATCATAGTTGAATGAAACAGAGTCGGGAGTTTTTGTTTCACACCGATGCTACGCTTCGGCAGGATCGGGATTGATCTTCGTAGAGGGTTTCTTTTTCCCTGTCGAGGCTGTTCGTTTCACTGAGCCGGCGATCTTCGGAGTCTTCGTCGACACATCGGTATTCTGCGCGCGGTGGAGCAAGGCATGGTCCATGAGCACCAACGCCATCATGGCTTCGGCAATCGGCGTCGCTCTTATGCCCACGCAGGGATCGTGCCGACCATTCGTCTCAACCGTAACAGGGTTGCCTTGCTTGTCGATCGATCGACGTGGGACACGGATACTTGAGGTTGGCTTAATCCCAATCGTGACGACAATATCCTGCCCCGTCGAAATACCGCCGAGAATTCCGCCGGCGTGATTGGTCACAAAACCCTCCGGAGTCAGCTCGTCCCCATGCTCTGACCCACGCTGCGTGACTGAGCCAAATCCCGCGCCGATTTCCACCGCCTTCACTGCATTGATGCTCATCATGGCGCCGGCCAAATCGGCACCGAGCTTCGCATAAACCGGTGCTCCCCAGCCGACGGGAACATGCTCGGCAACCGTCGTGATCCTAGCGCCAACAGAGTCACCGGCCTTCCGCAGTTCGTCCATAAAGGATTCAAGTTTCGCCACTGCAGAAGGATCAGCAACAAAAAACGGATTGGTTTCCACGGCATCCCACCTCTTGAACAGAACTTCATGAGGTCCGAGTTGGCTAAGATACCCCCGGATCACGATGTCGTACTTCTCACGCAGCCATTTCTTCGCAATCGCCGCCGCCGCCACTCGCACGGCTGTTTCACGCGCAGAGGCGCGCCCACCTCCGCGATGATCGCGAATGCCATACTTCTGCCAATAGGTGTAGTCTGCGTGACCGGGACGAAAGGTATCGATCAGATTGCCGTAATCCTTGCTGCGAGCGTCTTCGTTTCGGATGAGGAGCGCGATGGGGGTACCGGTGGTCTTGCCTTCAAAGACACCGGAGAGAATTTCGACGGTATCGGATTCTTGTCGCTGCGTAACGTGGCGGGAGGTGCCTGGCTTTCGCCGGTCGAGATCGTGCTGAATGTCTTCGACAGAAAGAACCAAACCTGGCGGACAGCCATCTACGACACAGCCTATCGCAGGTCCATGGCTTTCGCCGAATGACGTGACAGTAAAGATGTGACCGAACGAATTGCCTGCCATGGGATGGATAACTCCTCCCTACTCGACGAGATCGAGCTTGATGCGCAATTCCTTTAATTGATCGGCACTGACGGAAGACGGCGCATCGGTCAACGGACATTGTGCCCGTTGCGTTTTGGGGAACGCGATCACATCGCGGATCGAATCAGCCGCTCCCAATAACATGATGAGCCGATCGAGCCCAAAGGCAATGCCTCCATGAGGCGGCGCCCCATAGTCGAGGGCATCAAGCAAAAATCCGAACTTCGCCTGCGCTTGCTCCTTGTTAATGCCGAGCAGATCGAGAATGCGCAGCTGGATATCGCTCCGGTGGTTCCGGATGCTTCCCCCTCCGATCTCGCTTCCGTTCAGCACCATGTCATAAGCCTTCGCCCGTACTTTAAGCGGCTCCGAGTCCAGAAACGCCACGTCTTCATCCATCGGCGCGGCAAAGGGATTGTGCATGAAGATGTACCGCTTCTCTTCTGGCGAATAATCCAGCAAAGGAAACTCAACGACCCACAGCGGCTTCCAGGCCGCACTATCGATCAATTTCAGCTCTTCCCCCAGCAACAGCCTGATGCGGCCCAGCACATCGTGAACAACAGCTGCTTTATCGGCGCCGAAGAGAACGAGATCTCCCGGCTTAGCCTCGGGAAGGGCTGCCGCGAAGGCCTTGGCATCCAGGAACTTGGCGATCACGGACTCAAGCTGCCCCTCTGGGGTGATCTTCAGCCAGGCGAGTCCCTTTGCGCCAAACCCCTTGGCCATCTCACCGAGTGCATCGATCCTGCTTCGTGGCGTGGCTGCTCCGCCTTTGACGATCAAGGCCTTTACGATCCCGCCCTTCGATGCCGCCTCCTTAAACACCTTGAACTCACTCGCCGCAGCAAAGGCAGTGACATCATGCAGCGGCATGTCGAAGCGCAGATCCGGCTTGTCCGATCCATAGCGGCCTACCGCCTCGGCAAAGGTCATACGCGGAAAGGGGGTAGGCAACTGGACGCCGCCCGCCTCACGAAACACCGTGACAATCATCTTCTCCATCAAACTCATGACTTGCTCGCGATCGGCAAAGGACAATTCCGCATCGATCTGCGTAAATTCCGGCTGCCGGTCATTGCGCAGATCCTCGTCGCGGAAGCAGCGCGCGATCTGGTAGTAGCGATCGACCCCGCTGACCATGAGCACCTGCTTGAAGAGCTGCGGCGATTGGGGCAACGCATAGAATTGACCGGGGTTCACGCGGCTCGGCACCAAATAGTCCCGCGCGCCTTCCGGCGTGCTCTTGGTCAAAATCGGTGTTTCCACCTCAAGGAACCGTTCTGCGTTCAGAAATCCACGAACGGCCTGCATGATGTCGTGCCGGAGGCTCAAGAGCCGCTGCATCTTTGGACGCCGAAGATCCAGATAGCGGTACTTCAGCCTGATCGCCTCCGTCACTTCGGCATCGTCTTCGATTACGAAGGGCGGTGTCTTCGACTCATTCAGAATCTCCACGGCATCCACGAAGACTTCGATCTCGCCCGTGGGCAGATTGGGATTCTTGGACTCTTCAGGACGGGCCATCACTTGGCCCGTCACCGACACGACACACTCGCTCCGCAAGGAGTGGGAGGCCTGGTGTACCGCTGCATTGCGTTCGGCGTTAAACACCACTTGCGTGATCCCGGTCCGATCCCGCAGATCGATGAACATGACCATGCCGTGATCGCGCCGCTTCTGGACCCAGCCGTTTAAGACAACCGTCTGCCCCACGGCTGCTTTCGTGAGTTCCCCACACCGATGAGTTCTGACCTTCATACCACCTTCACTTTCTTGGAACGAGCCCATCCAGCTCGACTGACCGGCTTCTTTGGCCTTGGCCGTGGAGCCTGCTGTGCTGGATCCTCTGCTGAGGCCACCTTTTGTTCTGTAAGCTCGCGCAACGCGTTCGCTTCACGGTCGGTCAAATACCTGAACTCGCCAGGCTCTAGATCGCCCAACAACAAAGGACCCATCTTAATTCTGGTCAACTTTAAGACCGGGTGCCCTACCGCCTCCATCATTCGTTTCACTTGATGCTGCCGCCCTTCTCGAATCGTAATCTCCAGCCAGGAGTTCAGTTTGGCCTTCTTCACCTTCTTCACGATAGCCGGACTAGTCATGCCATCTTCCAGTTGCACGCCCTGCTCCAACTGCCTGATGTGTTCATCCGTCACCACCTGCTTGACCTTGATGAGATAGGTTTTCGGCACATGGTAGCGGGGATGGAGAAGGGTCTGCGCCAAGTCGCCATGATTGGTCAGGAGCATCAACCCTTCGCTGTCGAAGTCTAATCGACCGACGGGAAACACCCGTACTGATATTCCGCGGAGAAAATCCTTCACTGTCGGCCTGCCTCCCGGATCATTCAACGTCGACATCACGTTCTTCGGCTTATTCAGCAGCAGATAGACGTAGGGCTGGGTGGAACTGATGTGCTTGCCGTCTACCTTGATGTGGACGTGGTCCGGATCGACCTTGGTGCCGAGTTCCGTCACGACTTTACCGTTAACGGTCACACGCCCGGAGGCAATCCACACCTCGGCCTTTCGCCGGGAAGCTAATCCGGTTCCGGCAATGACTTTTTGTAATCTAACTTCCATCTCGTTAATCGTTAATCATTAATCGTTAATCGCAAGAATTCTTATCCCACGTTTAACGAATAACGGTTAACGTCTTACTCCCACTCAATTGTGGCCGGCGGCTTGGAGCTGATGTCGTAGACCACCCGATTGACGCCCTTCACTTCGTTGATGATCCGATTCGACATCTTGCCCAGCACATCATTCGGAATCTTGGCCCAATCGGCCGTCATGCCGTCCAAGCTTGTGACCGCACGAAGCGCGATGACATGCTCATAGGTCCGCTGATCGCCCATGACGCCCACGGTTCTGATCGGCAACAGCACGGCAAGCGATTGCCAAATCTCCCGATACAACTCGGCGGCGCGAATCTCCTGATCGAGAATGGACTCGGCCGCGCGCAGGATGGCCAGCCGTTCCTTGGTAACCGCTCCCAACACCCGGATGGCAAGACCAGGCCCTGGGAAGGGCTGACGCCAGACAATCTCGTCCGGCAGACCCAATTCATTACCCAGCACACGGACTTCATCCTTAAATAGCTCGCGCAGGGGCTCAATCAATTTCAACTTCATGCGAGCAGGCAGACCGCCCACATTGTGATGCGTCTTGATCGTGGCCGACGGGCCCTTAAAACTCACGCTCTCAATCACATCGGGGTATAGCGTACCCTGGACCAGGAATTTCGCGCCGCCAGACTTCTTCTTGGCCTCGGCCTCGAATTGTTCGATGAACTGCTTCCCAATAATTTTCCTTTTACGTTCGGGATCGATCACCCCTTTGAGCTTGGCAAGGAACAACTCAGCCGCATCGAGGATTCGCAAATTCAGATGGAGCTGTTGGGCAAACGTCTGCTTAACCTGCTCTTTTTCTCCCGCCCGAAGCAGCCCATTGTCGACGAAGATACAGGTCAACTGATCGCCGATGGCCCGATGGGTGAGGGCCGCCGCCACGGACGAGTCCACCCCGCCGCTCAAGGCACAAATCACTCGCTCCTTGCCGACTTGCTCGCGAATCTGCTGCACCGCCGTCTCCACGTAAGACTGCATCGTCCAGGTCGGTTTACAGCCACAGATATCGTAGACGAAATTCTGAAGGATCTGGGTTCCCTCTGGCGTATGCACGACTTCCGGATGAAACTGAAGACAATAGATCCGGCGCTTGTGATCATCGCGCTTCATGGCCGCAATCGGCGAATTGTCTGTATGCGCGATGGATCGGAAACCCGGCGGCATCCGCTCGATACGATCTCCGTGCGACATCCAGACGACAGTCGATCCGTCTGTGCCGATGTTCTTGAAGAGATTACTGCGGTCGTCGATCGTGAGATCCGCCCGGCCATACTCCCGATGCTTGGACTTGGCCACTTCCCCGCCGGAGAGATGGGTCACAAGCTGCATCCCATAACAAATACCGAGGATGGGGATGCCTAGATCGAAGATTTCCTTGGGCACCGTCGGCGCCTTCTTCTCATACACGCTGGAGGGGCCGCCAGACAATACAATGCCTTGCGGGCGATAGGCGAGAATCGTCGCCAAGGGAGCGGTGCAGGGCAGAATTTGCGAGTATACGTGGGCTTCGCGAATGCGGCGTGCAATCAGTTGGGTGTATTGCGACCCAAAGTCGAGGACCAGGATTCTATTGTGCCAGAGTTCCATGAAGACGTTAATCGTGCAGCGTTACGCGTTAACCGAGAGATTTGAAGGGAGGCATCCTACGATTAACGATTCACGATTCACGCTTAACGAGGAGATTACTCCCAATCCATCCGGTAATTCGGTGCTTCCTTCGTGATAATCACATCATGCACGTGACTTTCGCGGAGACCGGCGACCGTCTGCCGGATAAACGTGGCCTTCTGCTGTAAGTCCGAGATCGTCCTGCACCCGCAATAGCCCATGCCGGACTTCACACCACCAATCAATTGGTAGATGACGGCCGAAAGCTTTCCTTTATAGGGCACGCGCCCTTCGATGCCCTCAGGGACCAGCTTCTGCACCGGACGCCCCCCTTGCCCGTACCGATCTCCGCCGCCTCGCTCCATAGCGCCGATCGAGCCCATGCCGCGGTATACCTTATAAGTCCTGGCTTGGTACAGTTCGGTTTCCCCGGGCGATTCTTCCGTACCTGCCAAGAGTCCGCCCAGCATGACCGAGGAAGCGCCCGCTGCCAAAGCCTTCGTGATATCGCCAGAATACTTGATCCCGCCGTCTGCAATGATCGGAACTCCGCTGCCCGCGAGGACTTTTGCACAATCGGCAATCGCCGTCAGTTGCGGCATCCCGGCGCCGGACACGATGCGGGTCGTGCATATCGAACCAGGCCCCACCCCCACCTTCACGGCATCGACACCAGCCTTCAACAAATCCTTCGCCGCCTCAGCCGTGCCAATGTTCCCGGCTATCAGCTCAAGTTCCGGAAAACGTTTCTTGATCATCTTGACTGTATCCAACACCGCTTGCGAATGCCCATGGGCCGTATCAACCACAACAAGGTCCACCCCGACCTTCTTGAGCTGCGCCACCCGATCCTCCGTCTCCGGCCCCACCCCAACAGCCGCACCCACGCAAAGTCGGCCATGTCCGTCCTTGCAGGCATTGGGGTACATGATTCGTTTTTCGATATCCTTGATGGTAATAAGCCCCTTGAGCTCGAAATGTTTGTTGACGACCGGCAGCTTCTCAATCCGATGCTCGTGTAACACCTCGCGAGCCTTTTCTAAACTGGTCCCTTCTGGCGCCGTGATCAGCTTGTCCCGCTTCATAATCTGCGAAACCTTCAAATCCATCCTGGTCTCAAACCGCAGATCGCGATTCGTGAGAATACCGACCAGCTTCTTGTCTTTGGTAACGGGAATCCCGGAGATCCGGTATTTCGCCATCAACGCATGGGCATCGCGAATTGTTTGATCGGGCGAGATCGTGATCGGATCGAGTATCATGCCGCTCTCGGATTTCTTCACCCGATCCACTTCTGTCGCTTGATCTACCGGCGACAACACGCGGTGAACAATCCCGATGCCGCCTTCGCGGGCAATGGCAATGGCTAACCGGGACTCCGTGACGGTATCCATGGCCGAGCTGATGATGGGAATGTTGATCTTGATGTGGCGAGTCAGTCTCGTGCGCATGTCGACTTCACTCGGCAAGATCTGTGACTTAGCAGGAACCAACACGACATCGTCATAGGTCAGTCCCAAACGTGGTTCTTTATCTAACATGATCGCTCCATCATCACATCCGAAAGTCTAGCTTGAAACACTTGAACGAGATACGCTTCACGCTTCACGTTTCGCGGGTTGCGCGTTCCCGATCTCGGCCACCGTTTCCGCGTCTTCTTGGAGACGCTCGCTCCCCTCGTCCGCCGGCATGAACTGTTCGACCCTGGTGTTCCCGCTATCGACAACGAACACACTGCCCTTCGCATCGACTGCGATGCCGTAGGGAAAATTGAATTGCCCTTTTCCATTCCCGAACCCACCCCACTGGGTGATGAAGTTGCCCTCTTTATCGAACTTCTCGACACGGTGATTACCAGTATCCGACACATACACATCGCCGGCCCCATCCACCGTAATACCCCAGGGAGACCGCAACTGACCAGCTTCCTGCGCGAGCGGGCTGCTGGCGTGACCCGGCTCGGCACTGCCGCCCCACTTGGTCAGCAACTGCGGGAGCACATTGGTGCTGGTGTCGAACTTCTGAATCCGGTGATTACCCATATCGACGATGTACACAAAACCGTCTGTCTGGTCCACCGCCACGCCACGTGGAAAGTAAAATTGGCCATCTCCGTTTCCGAAGCTGCCCCAGGACATGATGAACTCCCCGTTCATGTCGAATTTCTGGACGCGGAAGTTGGCGCTGTCAACCACATAGACATACCCGCGCACCCGATCGACCGCGATGCCCCAGGGTGAGTTGAACTGTCCTTCACCGTTTCCACGCGACCCAAACTTCATAAGATAGCCGCCGAGCTTCCCGTCGAATTTCTGCACGCGATGATTGTTCGTATCGACCACCCAGACGTCGCCCTTGCCGTCGCAGGCAATCCCCGTAGCATTATGGAAGTTGGAATTGGACGAACCGAAGTTGCCCCACAGGATGATGAAGTTGCCGGCATTGTCGAATTTCTGGACCCGGTTGTTGCCGTTATCGACCACGAACAGCGATCCCTGCTGATCGACGCAGAGCCCGTAGATCGGGGCCATGAACTCGCCGCCATGCAGCAAGGATGCGCCGCGGCCCGTACGGCCCCATTCGGACACGCAGAGATACCCCGACGTGTTAACCAGAACCGTGGCGCTCGCAGGGGTGGAGACGTTCCCGCCCACATCCTTAAACCAGACGTAGATCGACTTCTGCCCGTCTCCCAGCGACAAAATAAATGGGATCGTCGCCCCGAACTTGGTGGCCGGCGTCACATCGACCCATCCCGGCATCCCCGCTGTGGGAGTCATTGGCGCCTCGGAGACAAAGTAGGCTGCGACTCCGGTATCGACATCGTTCGCTGAAATCGTGACGACGATTTCCGGTGTATTCGTCATGAACGCGCCATGATTGATCACGGCATAGGGATTTTGGGGCGCCGTGATATCGATAAGCACCGGCGTCACCGTCACTTCATTCGACAACTCGCTCTCGACGCCGGTCTCGAATACCGTGGTCAAGGCATAGTGATAGGGGGTATCGTTCGAGAGGCCGGTATGTGTATAGGGATTCGTCACACCTTCGATTTTTGTCGCCGTCTGAGTCGTGAGCTTCGGGATCGTATTGAAATACAGGTTGTAGGACTGCGCGCCGGGAACCGTCATCCAACTCAGGAAGGCCTCTGTATCGCCGGCTTTGACTGCCACGCTACGGGGCGCCGGAGTCTCGCTCGGCGCCTGATCGGTTGACGCCTCATCCTTGCCGCGATTGAGCTCTTCGTCCGTCGGCACATACTTCAGAATACGGCCATTGCCGCTGTCGACCACATAGACCGCGCCTTCTTTGTCGACGGCAATCCCGTAAGGAAAGTTGAGCTGCCCTTCCGTCTTCCCACGGTTTCCCCAGGCACACAGGAACGTCCCGTTGCCATCGAACTTTTGGATGCGGTGGTTACCGGTATCGACAACATAGACATTGCCGAGCGCATCGCAGGCAATCCCCCAGGGAGACTTGAATTGCCCTGGACCAGCCCCTTCTCGCCCCCACTTGGCAAGAAAACTCCCACGGGCATCGAACTTCTGAATGCGATTATTGCTTTCATCGGCGACGAAGATATTGCCGACAAAATCGACGGCCACGCCGCGAGGGAAGAAGAAGGCGCCGTCGAAGCTCCCATCACGACCCCATTTAAGCAGGGCCTGCCCGTCAGACGTGAACTTCTGAATCCGCGCGTTGCTCGTGTCCGAGATGTAGAGATTCCCTTCTGCGTCCGTCGCGAGCCCCCAGGGCACATCGAACTTGCCCAGATCGGCCCCGCGCCACGCAAAGCCGAACTTGCCCCAGGCCTGCATCGCATTGCCGTTGAGATCGAGCTTCTGAATGCGGTTATTGCCGCTGTCTGCAATGTACAGCACATCGTTTGGCCCGACGGCCAATCCACGCGGATAGTAGAAGCTCCCTTCCTGCGAAGAAGGGTCGCCGCCCCATCGCGCGACAAACTTTCCGGACTTATCGAACTTCTGAATCGTATGGTTATCGGTATCCGCGATGTAGATATTGCCATCCTTGTCGAGCGTGATCCCCGTGGGCGAGCTGAACTCCCCGTCGTCCACACCCTCTCGGCCGATACTCATGGCCAACAGATAGGGCGAAGGAATCGCCATGACCTCTTGAGACTCGAGACTCTCCCCCTTTTGCGTCACCACGGTCACGACATAGTGGTAACAAGTCCCGTTGGCCAGATCGTCATGGACAAAGGGACTTTGAACGCCTTCCACACAGGTGCCTTTATCTTTTTTTACCCCAATGACGGCTTTGAAGTCGTCGGCGCTGGCAATCGGACGCGTGAGATCGGAAAACTTGATCATCACGCCCTTGGTGGTTTGGAAATAGAGGTTGTAGTACATGGCATCGGGAACGGGATCCCACGTAATGGTGACCCAGCCGTTCCCCGATTTCGCGGCCACGTTCGCCGGAGGCGGTGGAAGTTCTTCTTCAGCGGCAATCGAATCACCGGCGCCCCATTCGCCAAGGGTCCCATCGATGGTTAGATGCATGCGATCATACCGAAACATCTCATCAAGCAGCCAAGCTTTGATCATACCGTGGTGCTTTCTGTTGCTAAAGCCGTCCAGCTAGAAATACAAGGGGTCTTTCAAGGGCTTAGATTTGAAGGAGAAGTCTAACAAAGGGGCGGAAAGAGAGTCAACGGGGGACCGGGGATGGAGCCTGATGATCTTCTGTGCTCGCGCAACGCGCGGCCTCCGAAGGCCCTCGTTGGATGCGCGCAGTGAAGAACAGTCTGCCTATTCCCTGCAGGAATAGCAGGCTCTCATTGAAAGCGCGAATTCATGGAGCAACTCAGACCACCATTTTTGGAAGGGTGGGTGGAGAAGAGGGGGCGAGTGTGGTGGTGGTAGGGAGATGCAGTTGAGGCGAGAAGCGTGGGGGGAGTTTACCTGGCTGGAGCAGGTCGTTCTATAAAGGTGGGTGGAAGCAGCTATCGCAGCTGCAAGATAGCTAGCCACACTCTCGACTCAGCGATCATTCGAGAGTCATGATGCCTTCCTTTTGACATAGACTTTCTACAATTTCGATTTCTTTATGCAGCAACTTAATGCACTGAGCAGCCTCACTGCCCACCTGTATTGCCTCTTGTCTATCTGGGGTAATGTCTTTCCCCTCTTCTAGTTGAAGATACATCCTGTAAAAAGCTACATGAGCGAGATGATTGCGTTTCGGAATTAACTTGCCGATGTTATCGATCAAGTGAGCATTGCTGTTAAATTTTTTAAAATCACGCAATAGCACCGAAAGAGATTTATTGTTCAAGGTTTCTGCAGATAAATTTATGGGAATTGAATCCTGCATTCTTTTCTTGGTCAAAGCATAGGCTGCCTTTAGGTATATCCGTATACCTTCTTCAAGAAACTGAAACTTCACAAGAACATGGGCAAATACAAAGGAGCAATCGGTTTCCGTATTTTTCCATAGCTAACCTTTTGAGGCCTCTCCTTTACTCACTCATTTTTTACGGAAAGTAGTGGGGTCGATTCCGCTCGCGAAGGATGGATTATGACAATCCCTCCCTGGCTATTTCGAACTATTCTTTGCGCTCCCCGCTTCTCTGAACTACAGTCACTTCATGCGACTGCAATCTTCGCCATCGTCGAGCAGGGCGGCCATACGCTGCCCCAAGTGCGGTTTCGAACAGGAGGAGGGACCGGAGTGTCGGCGGTGCGGAATCGTTTTCTCCAAGTTCAAACCACCGGTTCCGGCTGTCGAGACTCCCCCGATCACCGACGCTGAGACCACGACGCAAGCAGCGACGCCAGGATTGGTATCTCGTGTATTCCGCGTTCTTCCCTGGATCTCGCTGGCCGCCACAGTCGGCATCTTGCTGTTAATTCTTCGCCAAGCGCCGCCACTGCCGATCCAAACCGATCCGCAGGCAGCCGATCGCGTCGCTGAGAAGATGGCCCAGCTACAAATGGCCGTGCAATCGAACCAGCCTCACACACTCACACTCAGTGAAGCAGAGCTGAATCGGTGGATGCGTGACAATCTCGCAATCGCCTCAACCCATCAAGCACGACAGGCCGGTATCCCGGCGCCCACAGGAAGCGAACCGAACGTGCAAGAGATTCAATCGGCTTTGAAAGATGTCCGCATCAACCTCATGGGCAACCAACTTCGGGCCTATGCCCTCTTCGCCCTCTATGGGAAAGAGATCTCACTGCAACTCGACGGCACGCTCACAACCCAAGGAGGTTACATTCGGCTCCAACCCACGGCCGGCAAGATTGGTTCATTACCCATTCCATCCTCGACTCTCGACAGTGTCGTACATCAATTATTCGATTCGCCGAACAATCGAGACAAGTTCCAGCTTCCACCCCAGATTGAATCCGTTCGAGTCGAAAACAACAGCCTCGTCATCTCCACGCGGTAGACATCGGGGCACAGAAGCAGGTTAAGGTGGCCTCTGGTTGTTCACAGTGTAGCCTTCACTTGAAAGGGCGATGGCACTGCCGTTTATACTCAAATACTACTCTCCACATGAAAACGATACTTGGCGAATACGCCAGGCAGCCTTATCTCCAAGTCCCCCCCTTTTTGTTCATCCTGTGTCTCGGTAGAATGCCTGTGGATGAATCTGTGTCCTCACTGTCGATCAGGGGTAATCCATGCGTGCGTCTCCAGTTCCCTTCTATATCCTTTGTGGCTCCCTCGGCGCAGGGAAAACCACGCTTTTGATGCGGCTGCTTGAATATTGGAAGAACCAGGGCAAACGGGCCGGCGTGTTGATGAACGAAGCTGGGGAGGTGAGCATCGACGGCCCCCGCGCAGGCACCATCGCCGAGCAAGTCATGAACCTCGCCGGCGGCTGCGTCTGTTGCGACACGAAGGAAGACTTGTCCTGGGGGATCGCGCAACTGGTGCAAGACTATGAGTCGGATGTGATCATCCTGGAATGTTCAGGCATGGCCGATCCAGCCGAAGTCATCGATGGCGTCACCGATCTCTATACCGCGCGCCTCACACATTTAGAAAAAGTCATCGCCTTACTACATCCGATCCCAACAGATAGGGAGAGTATGGGGGGATTCGTCACCAGGCAGGCGATTCGGTGCGCCGATGAACTCATTCTCAACAAACGAGATCTCTATGTTCCTGGGCATTGGGAAGCATTCAAGACCTCGATCACCGATCAGAATCCCTATGCGCGGGCCTGGGAAACCAGCCATGCCAAAGTCGATCCCTCCTCGCTGCTCGAACCAATCACCCGCATGTCGTCTACACCGACAGTGAATGTAGAATTCGGAGCGCCTCGATCATCCGCGACGAAGACACGGGCATCGTATCATCCAATTGCCACAACGGTTCGGCTGCCAGGCCCGTTGAATTTTGAACGATTCCTGCGCTGGATGAAGACCCTGCCCCCTGAACTTGAACGGGCGAAAGGCTTCTTCCGGTTCGCCAAGGGACCGGAGCTTCAAGAATTTCAATATGCCCCGCCAGGCAACGCCACCATCACGCCCATCACGTTGCTTGACGAACCGAGCCACGCGATCGTGTTGATCGGACGAGGCTACGACCAGGAGCGCTGCCAAGCAGAACTGTTACGCTGTCTTGAAAGCCAGGAGGGCACAAGGAGTTAGCCCGCATTATTCATGAAGGCTCGTCACGAAAGCGTGCAGACACGAAGCGAGACGGGCACGCGGCGGCCAGGGACCGGCTCTGCTGTCTGCGGCAGTGCCTGTCCCGCTTCTCGGACGGGGACAGGCACCAAGAAGAAGGGTGCCAGTCCCCAACAGTATGTCGAAGGGCTGAACGACGAGACTGCCCGTCACAGCCGCGTATCCGCACTTGCAGCAGAAGCGTCATGAATTATTCGGGCTTATACAGCAGGAGTTTCACGTGAAGTGCGGACACGAGAATAGCGCAGGAGCAGCCACGCGGCACCGGCCCCGAACAAGCCGCCGATCACCCAACCTCCCAGCACGTCCGTGACGTAGTGGGCCCCGATATACACACGAGACAGACCGATCAGTCCGACCAACGGCCAACTCACCCAGCCTGACCGCGGATAGAGCACATGGAAAAAGGCTGCCGCTGTCGCAGTGTTGATGGCGTGGTTCGACGGAAATCCGAAGGTCTTGCCGCAGGCTTCGATCTGGTGGATATCCGAAAGCGCCATACAGGGTCGCGGACGAACTGCAAAATCTTTGATCCGCGCTCCCACGAAATCCAACAAGCCGATAGAAACAGCCAGCACCGGAGCGGCCAACAACACCTCTCTCCACGACAACCACAGCCAATAGCCTGTCAGCAAGATACCGGGAACCCACAGCAGGCTTGAATTGGAGAGATTGAGTGCCAGTCCGTCTAACCAGGCCGACTGTCCGGCGAACCCGTTGATGGCGCGAAAGAGAGATTCGTCCAAGCTCATCTGGTCTGTCTGGTCTATCTGGTTTGTTTGGTTTGTTTGGTTGTCCGGATTCTAGTCCGTACTATCAGCTATCCGCCTTCAGCTCTTTGCGATATCACTTCGTGCGGAAATGGATGCGCACAGTGAGTTCCCCGTCAACTGGCTCATCGCCTTTCAGCTGAGGCTCGAAGGTCCATTTGTTCAACGCAGCCATACCGGCGATGGTGAGTTCCCGGTGTTTGCACGGCTCCAGAACGACGACCGTTACTTTGGCATCTTTCGAGACCATCATGCGGGCTTTCATCCAGTCGTCGAGTTCTTTGCCGTCCAGCGAGGAGGGAATGCCGGGCCAAGGAGTAGATTTGGCGACCGGCCCAAGCTGCTGGTCCTTGTTGAGAGACAAGCCATGGACATGGACCTCCGGCAACTCCAAGACGTCTTCGCTATGATCCATCTCATGCGTCGCCTCATCGCCCGCCACCGCGAATGCTATGGCCGGCCAGAGAGACACAACGAACATGCACACCCGAACAACCCAATAAAATTTCTGCATGATATAGCTCCCCAGTCGTCTTGGGGTACGGTCTAGCCTCCGGTTACATACGATTGTTTTCATCTTGCCTGAACCTTGACCTTGACCTCAACCTAGCCCTCATCAGAAGAACCATTGCGCACGGAAAAAGAAGGAACGGGGCATCCCCGCATGGGCCACCCCGAGCCCGATACTCCCTCCGCCCGTATTATAGAAGTACTGCTGGTCGAGCACATTGATGACGTCGAATCCCACCAGCATTTTTTGCTGATCCCACGGCAGAGGAAACACGTGGGTCACTGAGGCATTGTAGGTGGTATGGGACTGGAAGTGTGAGGAGTTGGTGAACGCATCATCATTCACCGCGGTCCGCAGGCCTGAACCATAGAGCATCTGACCCGACACGGTCGTCCGCTCTCGGAACCGATAGGCCGCCACCGCAGAACTCGTCATCAACTGCGAGTGGTCGCAGAAGACGCCGCCTGCCGTATTGATGTCGTTAATCTCTTTTGTCTCCAGCAGGTATTGCCCCGACTGCAACCCATTGGCTTTGCACCGGCCCCACGCCACATTCCCTCGCGCACTGAAGTTGTCAGTGATTTGCATTTTGAGCGCGCCGTCAATACCCATTTGATAGCCCCACTGAAAGGCAAAGAAGTTCAGCATCGGGGTGGTCCCAAACTGCCCCGCATCGGACTGGAAGTGACTTCGCTTGTAATAGGCGGCCAACTCCAGCGTGGCCCAGTTGGTCAGCGCGTGGTAACTCCCCACTTCGAAATAGTTGGAGCGCTCCGCCCTGGGGTTGAATCCGGTCGGGTCATCGGGTTGGGCGGTGGTGCCCTGGAGATTCACCTTCGTAAAGGCGATCTGCTCGACATTCGGCGGCGTGAACAGCCGGCTATAATTGGCATGAAAGACGTGCGACGGATTCAACTTGTACGTGACGCCGAGGCGTGGACTGATCTGCCCTTCATTGTAGAAGCTTTGAATCTGGTCATACCGCACACCCAGGTTGAGGGTCCACTGGTCGGTCGGGCTCCATTGGTCTTGGACCCAGAACTCTTCGCGCTTCTGCACATTGGTATTGGCAGCGGTTTGCGTGAGCACCGGTCCGGTCGGAAGACCCGTGCCCGGATCTACTGCGAAGTTAAACAGCTGGAATTCATTCTGCGCATTCGTGTACTGGAACTGAAACCCCGTCTTCACGAGATGTTGTGTGTTGGGAGTCCACGTATAGTCGAGCCGCGTCCCGAGTGAGTAGGCCTTGCGCTTCTGATTGGCCGTCTGCTGATCGGGTGTGTAGGCGAGTGTGTTGAACGGGTCGGTCGTGAAGTTCGCATACGAGTTCCGGAGGAACCCGGCGAGCTGGAAAGACTGTTCGGCGTCCACGTCATGGCGCCAGACCAGGTGGGTGTATTGCGAATTCTCCTTCTGGTTCTGGTTGACCGCCTGGGAGGCCACGGGTGAGAAGGTGGGATCCTGCACCTGCAGGAGCGGTAGCACAGCTGGGTTCACCGCCAAACCCGGGATCGTCGGAATCTGATACTTCGCCACCGCGTTCAAGAACACCCAGCTCACGCTATTGCGGTTGTCGTGCTGAAAGTCCCCTCGCAGATAGGTTTGATTGCGCTCGCTCTGACCGTGAAAGATCGAATGGCCGGCTGTCGGCGGCTCGATGCCCCGATCGGTCGATGTATAGCTGTTGAGGGCATAGAAGCGGACCTTCTCGCCGACCGTGCCGCCGTATTCGAACGACGGATTCACCGTCTGGTTCGAGCCGCCAAACATCTGGGCCGAGCCGAACGAAGGACTGGTGCCGCTCTTGCTGGTGATATCGACCACGAGCGCCGTCTTGTTGCCGTACTGGGCCTCCATGCCTCCGAGAATAATATCTGCGCGTTCCCACATGCGGGGCGAAATCACGTCGGTGAAGGTCGCGCTCACCCCTTCCGGAATGGGCACCCCATCGATCCGGAACTGCTGATTGGCGTGGTCCTGGCGGATATGGGTTTCCCCCAAGGCCCCGTACACCACACTGGGCACCGTCTGTAAGACCTCCGCGACGGTGTTATTGTTGCCTCGTGGGAGGATCTCGATGTCCTTCCGGCTCACGGAATACGTCTCGCTTGAGGCCTTGTATTGGATGGGAGGAAGCGGCGATCGAATTTCGAGCGCGATGTCCTGCGTCAGGGCCAACGACAGGGTCACTGGAGCCGGAGGTTCCGTGCCGATCTTCACCACCACATATTCACTGCGGTAGGTCTCCTGGATGGCGCTCACGGAATAGGTCCCCTCCTGCGACACGATGACGGAAAATTCGCCAGCCTGGTTCGTCACGCCTTGGGCGACTACGGTCCCTTCCTGATCTCGCACCTGCACGATGGCTTGATCCACCCGGCGGAGATCCTGATTCTGCACCGATCCGGTGATGAGATTGGGCTCGGCTGCAACAGCATGGCCCTGATAAAGAAAACTCAGACAGATGACACAGAGACATACCGAACGAACAATACGATGGCCCCATATAATGGGTCGCATGAAATCCTCCTGCAATCACGTATTAAAAGACGCCATGCCGGCAGGCAGTCCGACGACGACCGTGCCAGGATGGTGAGAATCGAAATGCCGTGATTACTTGCAGGGGGGAGCGCGAGAAGGGCCGGGCGTGGATAGTTCGAAGGAAAGCAGAACGGAGTCCGCTGGAAGTTCCAGCAGATCGACGAGTTCCTGTGCCGTGAAGAGAGGAGCGCCGATATCGAAGAACCCGGCCGTATGATGCTGTAACCACTGGCAGAGATCGTTATCGGAATGCTCGTGCCCATCATGATGGTCAGCCGCCGCCAACTCATGATGGACATCCTGCGCCACGGCAAACGGCGCAATGGCGAGCAAGAGTAGGACAAGGCCGATCGCTATAGTGCCCTGAAGAACGCAGGGCAGACGTCGTATGGAAGTATGCAGAGTCATTACGGGCGAGCTAAGTAACATAGGCGTTCGCAACTTGTCAAACAGTGGATTTAAGGTCGTTATTCAGGCATCTTGCTGCGATCGGCTTCCACTCCAGTGGATATTTCCTTTAATATCCGCTATATTTTACGCATCCGAGCGCATCGCCACCGCGAAGCTATACTTACCCCACAGAGGCGATTCACGGGCAAAAGGCAAGACCATGCAGAGACCGCTCGATAACCAACACGTCATTGAAATCAAACCGCTGCCCTCACCGCGAGCAGTCAAGTCAACACTGCCGATTACTGACCAAACCGCTGCGCTCGTAGTTGAAACCAGGGATGCCATTCGCCGCATTCTGCACGGCCAAGACCGTGAGCGCCTGCTGATGATTGTCGGGCCCTGTTCAATTCATGACCCTGAAGCCGCCTATGAGTATGCTGACCGGCTGAAACCAGTGGCCGATGCGTTGCGCGACCGGCTACTGATCGTCATGCGCACCTACTTCGAAAAACCCCGCACCACGGTCGGGTGGAAGGGACTCATCAACGATCCACATTTGGACGGTACCTGCGATATCGCCACCGGGATGGAACTCGCGAGAACGATTCTTCTCAATATCAACAAACGAGGGATCCCCTGCGCAGCTGAAGCCTTGGACCCGGTGTCCCCCCAATACATTGCTGATCTCTGGAGTTGGGTCGCCATCGGCGCCCGCACCACCGAAAGCCAGCCGCATCGTGAAATGGCCAGCGGGCTGTCTATGCCGGTCGGCTTCAAGAACGGCACAGAGGGCAACCTTGAAGTTGCGTGGAATGCGATGGTCGCCGCAAAGCAGCCTCACCATTTTCTCGGCATCAACGCCGATGGGCTCACCTCTATCATCAAGACAACCGGGAACCCCGACAGGCATATCGTCCTGCGTGGCGGCGGCGGGAAAACCAATTATGAAACTGAGCACGTAGCTCGCGCGGAAGCTGTTGTCGCAAGTGAGGGTATCGTCCGTCCCATCATGATCGACTGTTCGCACGACAATTCCGGTAAAGATCATCGCCGCCAGGGTGTGGTCGCGCGCGACGTCCTCCGCCAATTCCGCGACGGCCGTCACTCTATTATGGGACTCATGCTCGAAAGCAACCTGAATCCCGGCAAGCAGACTTGGCAGCTGGGAAAAGCGCCGGCCCACGGCGTCTCCATCACCGATGCCTGTCTTGGCTGGGAAGAGACCGCGTCTCTTCTCAGCGAGCTGGCAGAAGCCATCACCCCACGTCCTGCATAACCTCTCAAGCATTCATTCTTTTTCTGCTAGCTCCATCGCGCAGCCCCTCCCATGCATCACTTCGCGCACGAGCCATTCTCGTATCTCTCTACGACCAGACAAGATCGCATAGCGCCCGGGACCAGAAACAACAAGACGAAGGTCGAGACGATACGCCCTCCATTTGAGGCCGCTCCGATTTGACGGAGGCCGTCTACCCCGGCGCCGGAAGCGAGCGCGAGAGGAAGGTTGATTGATTGTACAGGCCGACGATCTAACACCGTCACTTGGCTTGTCGAAGCTCTTCAATGGTCTCAGGCATCATGTCGTGACCTGACGATCGATACGGCAGCCCGTTGGCGTGGAGAGATATGACCGCTTCCATACTTTCCGACATTGCGCCCCATAGCCAAATCGCCGCCACTGCTCCTATCAGCATTCCAACTGCAATGGCCAGGCTGATGAGCACTGCCAGATCGTCATCGCCTCGAGACCGGCTGCTCCCCATGATCGACCACCTTCGACTCAATTCTATTGGGACACCTAACTCACGACTTGCGGAAATGAGGAATCGGAAACCCTTCCAGTCGTCCGCTCGGAAGAGATCTCCTTCGATCCAGTTTCTTCCGAGAAGCCTTTGGCAGGACGCATCATCACGGCCACCCAGCTCCCAGGCCAGGGTTCGCCTTCCCACAGGATTGAAGGCTCTCCAGACTCAAACCTTGTTTTCCCCCCATCAACAAAGTGCCGCATCTTATCGATGCGCACCGTTCCATCGGAAGCTCTTGCAGACGGCTTCGGCAGCTTTTGCGCTTTGTTGCATATCCACTTGTACACAGCGACTGGGCTGACGCCTAGCAGCTGCGCGATCATTTCGTGACTGGCGTTTCCCATTGCGTAGAGCAACACCGCCAGCGCCTTCATCGCGGGCGGCTTGCCCCGCACCGCCGTCGCCGTGAAATGGCAGCCACAGTCCTGGCACAGATATCTCTGGTGGCCTCGTATGGTCCCGCTCTTCACATATCTTGATTGACCGCACTTCTTGCAAACTATCTTCGTCATGGCTTACGCCTCCCCATGATTCGGATTAAAGCACCACATACATCTAACGTTACGTGTCTCTCTTAACGAAGACGCGTCGAATGCCGTTGTCGGACCGGCTTCGGCCCTGGCCTCGTCGATCAGTACCACCTTCTGCGTGATCGCATACCGACACACTCGCAAGTCCAGAAGGCTCCATTTTGGAGTCGGCTGTGCCACTGACAGCTCGGACGGTGACGGAGTTTCATGACCCAGCTTCCCGCCTAGTGGCAGCCGGCAGCGTTGGTAACATGCCTCGATACGGTTGACGAATCTTTGGCGGCTTGTCTGACGAGTGCCCCAAGTCGGCCAACCGAATCCGCAAACGCCAAAAACTCGACTCTGTCGAAATGTAGCGTCAGAGGGCCATAGGTAAAGAGGCGCTTCCCGCATCCGCAGAACGCCACCTTCGATTGCATCTCACTTGATAGAACATTTTCCATGGTTCACGTCTCCTTGATGTAATAGATTCCCCTGACAAATGATTTGATTTACACGGACACATAGTCCGCCTTGTTCGGAATCACCTCGTGATCGGGCTCCGCGTTGGCCCTGCGGAGGTCGGTTAATCTGACAATCTTACGAAGCATCTCCATGTCTCGATCGACAAAATCATGCGCGACACGTAACCGGAGAATGCCCTTCCGGTCGATCATGAATGTGTGGCAGCGTGCCGACCGCATTCTTCCCGGCACGCCGAATAACCGATGGAGCCGGCAACAGAGATCCTCTAAAACCGGCGTGTTCGGCTTGTCCCGATGCCCGATCCACAATCGATGCAGGGGGCGTGCACTTGAGCTAACGATCAGAAGGGTTGCGCCGACCTTGTCGAAGCGCGCAGCATGCCGGTCGATCTCGCCGGCCGAAAGAAGGCTGACGTAGGGCAAAAAACAGAGCGCCACGACCCGATTCATATAACGCGTGCCATTCAAATAGGTGAGGTCTCCTCCGACCAGCGCCGTACCATGAAAGTCCAATGCGTGCATCCCGTTTCGTTTCATCTCGGTTCTCCTTTGCTGAAAAGGTCACTTGCGCGCGCCCCGATTCCTCACGCCATCTGGGGGACCGAAAGACGGCTGAACATCCCGGCGGCGCCACCCACAGTTGATGCATTTCATACCGTCCGTCGAGCTATGGTAATCGAGCACTCGCTCCACGATCAGGAAACCACCGCACTTCCGACACGATCCAGTCATCGCCCATCCTTTCATCTGTTGAGCCACCTTCAGCTCCTTATTCAATCGTTCAGCAGACTTGCTGAAACGTGATAAATCATGGATTCCAATTTCTGCTCGCATCGACCGCAAAAGACTCATCCCGCCCCATGGCTGATTTCACTGCTTGAGGACAGCCCGATGCCGTGCCACGATTTCACAGAGCTCATCCTTCTTGATCCCTTTGCACAGACAGATATACATCCGCTGAGCCCTCCCTGAATTGGGTCTATCCGATGATCTCGTTTGCCTCGCATCAGTCCCACAGATTCCGGAATCTTCTTGTCCCTGCACCAATAAAAAAGCCCACGGCCACTTGCGATGACCTTGGGCTCCGTCCTGAATGACTCTGGCCTCAGCTGCTATGTATCGGCGCTCGGAAGAGCGTTGCACTGTCTGATATTGAGAAACAATATCATATAATAATTTGCATGGCAAGCCCTATACCGCCCACACAACTTATTTATTTTACGGATTGCTGGAAGAAACTGAAAAACCAAGTGGGGATTCGCGAGGCCTCGTAAGTACCGCGGGTGAGTAAAGAACCCCGCCCTTCCGGGCGGGGCATTCAAATGCGAGTTTTCGTAACATCTGACCGAAGTGACGAAGCTCGATAGCTCCGTCCGTATCCTTCACGATGTCGATTTGGCTAATTCAATGATTGCGGAAGTTTCGGTCTCTCTCTACGGCTTGACAGGATCGCATACGCAGCCGGAACGAGAAAAAGCGTGACCAGGGTCGAAACGACCAGCCCCCCAACCAACACGATTCCAATTTGTCGTCGGCTGGCAGCGCCGGCGCCGGTCGCGAACACAAGCGGAAGGGTGCCCAGAATCGTGGCGCAGGTTGTCATGAGAATCGGTCGCAGCCGCAATGTCGCTGCCTCGATCACGGCATCCACCAGATCCACGCCTCGATCCCGAAGTTGATTGGCAAACTCCACGATCAAAATGGCGTTCTTCGTGGCAAGTCCGATCAAGATCACCAACCCGATTTGGCTATAGATCGTCAGTGTGCCTCGAGTAATAGTCAGCGCGAGTACCGCTCCTGAGACAGCCGGAGGCACTGCCAAGAGAATCGTGAAGGGATGCCGGAAACTTTCGAATTGGGCGGAGAGAACTAGAAAGATCACCGCCAGCGCAAGTGCGAAGGTCATGTACAGATTCGCATTGCTTTCCACGAAGGTTTTCGATTCTCCCGCGTAGCTTGTCCGCATGTTCGGAAGGAGCATCTCGTGAACCGTTTGATCGAGATAGGCTAACGCTTGCCCGAGGGTAAACCCCTCAGTCAACCCTGCGCTGATCGTCACCGCGCGCATACGATCGACATGATGCAATGATTCGGGCGCGGGCTCCTCCCGCACGGTCACGAGATTGCTCAGCTGAGCCAATACTCCTTCTTTCCCTCTCACATAGAGCGCGCTGATGTCGGACGGCTTTTCGCGACGTTGATCGTCGACCTTGACGATCACGTTATACTGGCGCCCGTTTCGCGCGAATGTGTTGACCGGACTCCCGCTGAGCAACGTTTGAAGCGTACGCCCGATGGTGACAACCGATACCCCAAGGTCCGCGGCTTTCTCCCGATGCGTATCAACGACGACATGCGGAGTATTCTGCGCTAAGTCCATATCCGGCGTTACAAATCCCGGATGAGCCGCCAGCTTCGCAAGCAACCCTTCGGCAACCTTTTGCAACTCCTGATACTCCAAGCCCCCAATCACGAACTGTACGGGAGTTTTCTCCGACCATTCTTCGATGGGAGATGGATTCAGCAAATACGCCTTTACGCCGGTCAGTCTGCCAAGATCTCGATTCAGTGCAGCGACAATCTCCTGTTGGCTCCTAGTCCGATCATTCCAATCCCGTAGCGTCACCCAACTCGCAGCCCGATTGACGATCGTAGGGCGCTCTCCTCGCGCCACAACCGTATAGAGCATCGAGACCTCCGGAACGGATTGGATTAACGATTCCAACTCTCGGGCATAGGTGTCGGTGTAGCGAATGGTCGCGCCTTGTGGAGCCGTGAGAAACCCTGAGAACCATCCTGCGTCTTCATGCGGGGCCAGTTCGGACGGCAGATGTTTCAGGACAACCAAACTTCCCAGACTCGCGCCTATGGCCAAGATCACGACCATGACCTTCGCCTCCATGGTCCATACCAGTGCGCGCCGATAGACGGCGGCGAGACGCTCCGACGCTCGCGCAGCCAACCGGTTCCAGGTCGACTGCTTCGTTTCAGGACGAAGCAAGTATCCGCACATCATCGGCGTCAGCGTCAGCGCGACAAAACCGGACAGCAGCACGGCCGAGGCCACCGCGATGGCCAATTCGGCAAAGAGGCGCCCAACGAGGCCGCTTAGAAACGTGATCGGGACGAACACGGTCACGAGTGAGATCGTCGTCGCCACTACAGCAAACGAAATTTCTTTCGTGCCTTCGGCAGCCGCCTGCAATGGCGGCATCCCGTCGGCAATCCGTCGATGGATATTTTCAAGCACGATGATGGCATCATCGACCACCAACCCCACAGCCAGAACGAGTCCGAGTAACGTCAGCACGTTCAGAGAGCACCCCGTGACGGCCATGACCGTGAAGGTCCCGATGATCGAAGCAGGAATCGCAACGGCCGGCACAAGCGTGGCCCTGGCGTTGCCCAAAAAGCCAAAAATCACGACCACGACAAGCACCAGCGACAGCCCCAACGCCACATAGACCTCGTGCAACGACCGTTCGATCGGAGTCGAACTATCCCAGGCAATTGTCAGGTTCATCCCTTCCGGCAAACCGGCGGCAATGCCAGGGAGCTGCTCTTTGAGCGTGCGGGCGACGGCCAAGGGATTGGCTTTGGATTGCTTCGAGACGCCGATGCCGATCGACGAGGTACCGTTCAGACGGCCGAGCTTGCGGGAATCTTCAGCTCCGAGTTCGACTCGAGCGACATCGCGTAACCGAACGGGATAGCCTTCGCGGGTGGCAATGATAAGTTGCTCGAATTGCTCCGGGGTATGCAACGTCCCCCTGAGCGATACGCCGAATTCCATTTGATCGCTTTCGATCCGTCCCGCAGGGATCGAAGCATTCTGGTTTCGAATCGCCTCTTCGACATCCTGGACGGTTAAGCGGCGTGCAGCGAGACGATCGGGGTCCAACCATATTCGCATCGCGTACCGACGTTCCCCGTCCAAATACGCGCTCGAAACTCCCGAAACCATGGCCATGCGGACTTTGATAAAACGATCGGCGACATCCGAAAGTTCCAATTCTGAATGACGGACGCTGGACAGCGCCATCCACATCACTTCGGTATTGTCCGATGCGGCCTTAGATACGATGGGCTCTTGAATCCCCAGCGGCAACAGCGCGCGAGTCAATGCGACTCGATCCCGTACGTCGTTTGTAGCGCCGTCCAAATCACGACCCAGATCGAACTCCAGGGTCACCGATGAGGCTTCTTCCCGACTCGCAGACGTGATGGTTCTCAGCCCCTGTATCCCGCTGAGCGCATCCTCGATGGGAGTGGTCACATCCGTTTCGATCACGGACGCACTGGCTCCAAGGTACACCGTGCGTACCGAGACAATCGGAGGTTTGATATCGGGATATTCGTGCACGGAAAGACGCGTGAAGCTCAGCCCACCGAACAGGACCAGCAACAGCGTCAGTACGATGGCAAACACAGGGCGATGGATTGATGTCTCTGACAGCTTCATACTGATAGCCGGAAGAAATGTGTGTTGAAGCTGAGCATGCGAACGGGTGAGCCTTTCTTACTGAGATGACTTGACGGAAACCCGGAGACCTTCGCGCACCTTATGCGTGCCGGTACGTACGACATGATCGCCTTCCTTCAAACCGGTGCGCACCTGGACCATCCCCCGTTCGCGCGCGCCGACCGCGATCTCCGTCAACCGGGCAGTTTGATCCTCCACGCGAAATACCATGACCTTGTCCCGTTGCAGAAACACCGCCTCTTCCGGGATTAGCAGGGCGTGAGTATCCTGTCCGTGCGTCAACCGAACCGTCGCGAAGAGACCGGGACGAAGTGTTCCTTCGGGGTTGGGAACCGCCGCACGAACGGCGACCGTTCGATTGACCGAATCGATCCGCGGATCGATCGCCGATACACATCCTTCAAACGAGACATTGGGAAACGCATCGGTCGTGACGATCAAACGTTGGTCCACGAAGAGCTGACTGAGCCACACCTCGGGCACCTTGAAGTCCACGTGAAGGGTGCTCAGATCTTCGAGATTCACAATATCCTGTCCTGGTTGCATGTAATCCCCGACCGACACTCGACGAAAACCCACCGTGCCGCTGAACGGAGCACGGATGATGGTTTTCTTCAAGCGCGTGGCATACAGCACCGTATTGGCGGCGGCGGCTTGGAGGGCTAACCTGGCTTCATCGACTTGCTGAGTGGGCACAATCGTCGTCTGTTGAGCAGCGAGCCGCTTGAGACGTTCGTATGTGACTTGCGTCATTTTTTCTTGAGCTGCGGCTTGATTGGCTTGTGCCTGAAGTTCCTCCGGATCCATTTCGACGAGAGGAACTGTTCGTTCGACGAATTGCCCATCAGCAAAATGGATCCGGCGAACTATCCCGGCAATTTCCGGCCTAATCATGATCGAGGCAATAGCCTGCAGCGTACCGACTGCCTGAATTGATTCAGTAATCGAGCCGACCATAACCGGTGAAACATCCACCAACATGGGCCCTTCGGCCGATTCTGTGAACACAGCCGACCCGCTTGTCGGTCGATCCCACAGCTTGATCATCAGAATGACGATCACTGCGAATACCGCCAGAACGATTGAAATCTTCTTTTTGTTCATAGAAGAACATTCAGCGCAGCCGCCATCTTCCCTCAACCCACCCATATAGATGTGACGTATGAACTAGAAATAACCTCATGTGGTGTAACTCCTCCTCTAGACACCGCGCCAGGGTTGAATCCTTGCCGAAAAGATAGATCCCATGCCGGATGGGCGGGAAAACGTAACTCATGGGAATATCAGGCGTTCGCAGGTGAGGAGTCGACACTCGCTTTTCGCCGCATATGCGCCTTTCGCTTCAACCACCACATCCGAAGCGCGGTGGCATAGAGCACGGAGGGAATAAATCCAGTCACGAACACGATCCATCGCCCTATTAGTCCGAACGCTTCGCCGTTGTGCAAGGGAAACAGCCAGGCAAGGAACGTTTCTCCGCCAGTAAGTCGATTCCAGTCGCGCGTATGTAAAACCTCACCGCTATACTGATCCAGCCAAACAATGCTTTCGCCACTCGAACGCCGAACCTCCTCGGATTGACGCAGACCGATCTGGTAGACGTCATCGCGCTGTTGCGGCAACCCGACCCACTTCAGTTCACCGGATGGAAAGATAGACTGGGCGATCGTGACGGCCCGATCGATCGGAATAGATCGTCTCTCCGAACCTGCGTTCGAACGCAATACAGGCTCTTCGGGAAATGGCGAAATCGACCCGACCAGTGGGCTGACGTATGCGGGAAACTCCAGATATAGGCCCGTTGAAGCGAGAACAAGCAGAATCAGCGCGCCCGAAATCCCGCTGAGCTTATGCAGGTCATACAGGCTCCGGAGACGGCTCCCATCAGACTTGATCGTAAACGCTTCTCGAATTCTTCCCGGCTTTGGCCACCAGAGGTAGAGACCTGTGGAAACCGACAACAACAGGAAGAAGGCGAAGAAACCGAGAATGGTTTCCCCAACCGTTTCCAGTAGCAGGGCTTGGTGAAATTCGTAGACAAACGAGACCGGGGTGCTGCCCCACATACGATCCTTGCTCAAAACTCTTGAACTGTACGGATCGATCGCAACTTCGATCTCCTGGGCGCGCCCCTGCTCGCCAGTAGACTTCTTGAACCAGGCAACCACCACGCCCTGGGTATCGGACGGCAACAAGAGGACATAGGGTCCTGGCACATCGGGCCGCGCCATTCGAGCTGCCGTCGCCATCTCATCAAACGAACGATAGCTTCCTCGACCCCCTGTCGTGAGTCGCTCCGGATTCAGCCATACATCGAGAACCTGATAGAACACCAAGGTGCTTCCGGTGAGCCCGATGAAAACAAACATCGCCCCGGCAAAGAGACCGAGCCACCAATGAACCCGCAGCCACAGCTTCTGCCAAGGCATGCGGTTCACGGCCTAGCCCAACCAAGACCGGGCTGCGCAACCTTCCCGGCACATCTAATTGAACTCCAGTTTCAGCGAACCAATCACCGTCAATGGTGCGCCGGTGTAGATAATTTCACGGAAGTTTTGCGCCCCGGTCATGTAGCGCTGATCCAGTAGATTCGTGAAGTTCAACGACGCGAGCAGATTGCTTCCTGAAAATACCTCCGGTTTGTAATAGTACAACGCCCCATCCATGCGCACGAAACCAGCTAAATTGAAGGGTGCCTGACACTGGATCGGATCCTGACACTGGAAAATACCTTGACGATTACTTTGCGCGTACATTCCCAGCCCGGCTCCGAACCCTTTCACGACACCCTCTTGAAAGACATACTTGGCCCAGATACTCCCTTGGTTCAAAGGAACATTCGGCAGGCGGCTGCCAATGGCAAATAGATTGTCTTGGGTGACGCGCGCATCGATGTAGGCATAGTTGCCGATGATCTCTAATCCTGGATGGACCTGTCCTGCAATGTCGAATTCAAAGCCTTTGCTGCGTTGTTCTCCGGTGGCGATGGAGAATCCGGACCCCGGCCCTTGGCTGACGTCGGCGGTGAGCACGTGCTTCTTTTTGATTTCAAACACGGCCATCGTAGCCCGCAATTTTCCTTCGTACGCTTGAAATTTAATACCTCCCTCGACCTGCTGTCCCCGCTCAGGTTCGAATATTTGGCCGGTGACACTTCGCGATATGGAAGATTGCGGGGCGAATGACTGGGTAAAATCGGCGAACAACGAGATCGGCTTGATCGGTTGATAGACGATCCCGATCGACGGACTGAAGGCATTCTTGGTCTGTCCGTCCGTGCTGCTTGTTGAATCGAACGAATTGGGGTTCAGCTCCTGCTTCTGATGGAAGTAATCGAACCGGCCACCCACATTCATCTTTAAGTTCTCAAGCAGATTGATTTGATCGCCGGCATAGACACCCACGATCTGGTTTTTAGTTGTGCCGTTAAACTGTGAGTCCAAGCGGTTATTGTGAAAAGAATAGGAGGGATTATAAATATTGATGGTGTTCAAATTGGCGAAGTCGAAAGAGTCGGAAAGTACTTGCTGCTTCGAATACTCCCATCCCAGCTCGACACCCGCTAAGAGCTTGTGCTTCACCGACCCGGTCGAAAACAGACCGTGTACCTCATTCTGCATATAATTGCTTTGTACGAGCGATGGAATGTGAAACGCCGCCAAACTGAGATTCCCTGTTGCATCATCCATGAACCAGGATTCGAGACTGTTATAGGTTTCCGATGTGACGGCCATACGCACAGCGGTTCGCCATTTCCACATCTCGTTGAACTGATGAAGATACTGCAACGTCGCCTTCCCCTGATTGATCTCTCCTCGCTTCGTGGGGTCTCCAAGAAACCGGCCGATCGGAATATTCGCCGGACCGCTTCCCACTGCGACCAGACCTCGATCGATGGGGGACCGATCATAGAGATACTCGAGCTCAAGCCGAAATGTGTCCCGTGAGGTCGCTTCCCAACCAAATGTCGGCGCAAGGAATACCCGTTCGCTCTTAACCCCTTCGCGATAGCTCTCGGCTGACTCATAGACGCCGTTGAGCCGGTACGTCAGTGTTCTGCTGTCGTTGAGCGGACCGCCGATATCAATGGTCGGCCGGTAGAGGTTGTAGCTTCCAAAGATCATTTCACCCGAGTAGTAGGGTGTTCGGAGCGGGTCCTTGGTAATCTGGTTGATCACACCGCCCGGGTCGGCTCGGCCATAGAGATAGGAAGGTGGTCCCTTCACGACTTCGATATTCTGGAGGTTCGCGATGTCCCGTGCAGCCCGGGCAGCGAACGTACTATCTTCCCGAAAGCCGTTCTTGAACACGTTCAGATCAGACCGAAAACCCCGGATCATGAAGTCGCCGCCTCGGCCGCCCTGTGTACTTGGCATAGAGGTTCCGCTCACATTCCGAAGCGCGTCGCTCATACGAATGACTTTCTGGTCATCAATTACTTGTCGTGTGACGGTCTCAACAGAGCGTGGAACGTCTTCAATGGGAATCGGAATCCTGGTGGCGCTGGAGGCCTCATCGGCGGTGTAGCTGCGCGTCCTGACGTCTTTCACCACAACTTCTGGAACTTTAATCGGTTTCTGTTTGATCGTCCCGAGTTCCGGCTGAGCAGAGAGATTGCCCGGGATCATCACAGCCGGTGTCGCAGCCTGAAGCGTCACGGTCTTGGCGTCGGTAAACGTATAGGCCAGACCGGTGCCTTCTATCAGCTGTTGGATAGCCTCCTGCGCGGTGACCGTGCCGGCGACTCCTTTCGTCATTTTCCCGCTCGCAAGTTCCGATGCATAGAGTACTTGCAGATTCGTCTGTTCGGCCAATGCCGTCAGCGCTGTCGACAACTCTTGAGGTGGAATGGTGACGGTCACCGCATCCGACTGCGCAAACGCAGAATGTGTCACCACGAACGCCAATACGATCAACAATACGAACACTCCCAACCCAATTCCCATCTCGCGCCATGTCATCGCCGTTATTCCTTTCTCAGCACTGACTTGTTCTCATTGCCTCTAGAAAACAACAGAGCCCACGGCTGCCTAAGCAGCCGTGGGCTCTGGACTCAAGTTCCGTTGGCCTCGTGCGGACAAACGCCTGTCTGTGGACGGGATTACCGGTGGGACCCTGATCTCAGATCAGGAGGTGGCGTTCCACTGATGGCCGAAGAGTGAATCTGTACGAAACGCCCGCATCGAGTGCACTTGATGACAAGACTGTGTCCTTCCCATCGAGCAATCAGCCTGCCACAGCGACATCGAACATCCATGGCAGCCGGCGCCGACGCACGCTGTTCACTCATTGCCCCCCCTGGCCCCTGGAGAAAAATTTATCGTCCTGCTCAACGAGAGCACAGAGGCCGAATCCCATCCACGATAGGTTTGACGCATGAGAATTGAAAAACCTGACTTCTCCGTCGGAAAAGATAGCCAGCTGGTGATGGCCTGGGACAGGGACACCAAACCGGTTCAGCTTCAGAGTCAGGGAAAGCCGAAATTGAGAAGCGCATGAACGTCCGCGAGGGTCTACCCGACGTCGCATGGCTTGCGGCGCTATCTAAAGCTGAGCTTCCTCAGTTCAGTTGCCGGCAGCTCAACCTCTCCGAAGTCTGATTGCCCTTTGAAACTGCCCGCGATGGCGAGGACGAAGTCTCCCGTCTTGCCGTCATTGAGTGTAATCGTGACGTTCGGCAGAGCGCCGTTCCCGGAAGGTTTGAGATCGATGTGGTTAATAGCCTCGAATTTGATCTTGACCGTGGCCGTGCCGCGCTTGACCGGTACTTCGCGGCCTTCGTGCGGCACGAAGGCCGTCTCACTGATTTTTTCCTCCCAATAGAACATGACGTTCTTCATGTCCGTTTCGACCCCCTTGGCATCCATCGCCACGGCATGGAAGACTTTGTCAGTCTTGGTTTGCGCCCAGACAGAACTTCCAATCACAGAACATGCCAACATCACACATAGCACGCGGCACAACGTGGATATGCGCCGGATCATCGAGTAATTCATCATGATGATTCTCCTGTTTATCGTTCAGTCACGTAATGTATTCTCCTCCTCTACGATCACCGTGACCCAGGCGGGGCCTTGATGCTAGCCGTCCAACTTGTAGGTGATCGGAATAAGTAGCGTAATACTCGGCTTCCCCAACGGATGCTTGAGAATCAACGGCGAGGTTTTTCTCATAACCGCCAGGGCCTCCTGATCCAGGATCGCCCGGCCAGAACTTTCTGCAACTTCACAATCGACGATTGTACCGTCGGCGCGAATTACCGCTTGCACCACAACCTTCCCTTCCCAATGGTTCTCCTTGGCTAGCGATGGATAGCGCTTCAGCTCATGGATGCGACCCCAGAGCGCATCCCGAAGCCAGCCATAGTCGGCTTGCGTCTCACGAACCTTCACTAACCGATGTTGGACGACTCGATGCTCGATCGCGGATAATTGAGGGTCGGAAGCAGGAGATTCTCGCTCTACCAATTCCACCTGTCTCAAGTTCTGCATAAAGGTGACGGTTGCCTGCTCTGCCACCGATTCGTGATTGGTGGTAACTGCCTGAGTAACTGCCGTCGAGCTTTCCGTGGTCTGTATGATTGCGCGCTCCATCGTCGCATCAATCGGAGTAACAATATCGTGCACTGTTTGTGGAACCATCTCTGCGGTTTGAGCACGATGGCGAGGGTCGAAGGACCGTTCAGCCTGGCGCTGAGGAACGGGGGTCGGCGTCGGTGGAGCAGGCGCCGGCTCCACTGTCGGCGGAGCTTCCACCATGGCGACCTCCCACTGAAATGTGTTCGGGAGTACCGGCGGTTCGATGTCCGCCATGAACAAGAGAATGCTCCCGATGCCGAACACATGACACAGCATCGAAACTATCCAGCCATGAGCATGATGCGCCTCGCGGCCTCTGGCTACCTGGCTGATCTCGACCGCTGTCATGACCGAACCACCTCGAGACTCACCTGCCGAAATCCCAACCCTCGGACCTCATCGACCACACCCACGAACCGTTCCAACACCGTTACCCGGTCGGCGCGCACCACAACAAACGATTCTCTCGGGTGCGACGTCAGCACCGTTTTCAAACCATCGTCTCCCACAGGTTGATCGTTAATGAACATCCGCCCATCTGCCGTGAGCGTGATCACCAACGGCGTGTCCTTGTGATCGCCGGCTTCTTTCGCCTTGGCCAATTCTACCGGCACTTGACCAGTCGAGATAAAGGTCGCGGTGGTCAAGACAATGACCAACAGCACGAGCATGACATCAACTAATGGAATGACATTGATCTGATTGAGCTCACGCTCCATGCTGCACTCTGTAGAGTGTCAGAAGTTCGGAGACCCGTCGACGCAGCATGTTATTGAGCACCACACAAGGGATCGCCACCAACAATCCCACCGCCGTCGCTTTGAGAGCCAAACTGAGACCGACCATGATAGTCCCCATGGCCATCGTGCCCGAAGTGCCCATGGTATGAAAGGTCAACATGATGCCTAAGACCGTCCCTAGCAATCCGATATAGGGCGCATTGGCCGCGACGGTCCCAATGACGACCAGACGTCTGGTCAACGCGATCTCCATGCTTTGCACATTGTCAAACTGGTTCAACGTGACTCGCCGATAGAAGAGCCACCGTTCCACGGCCACGGCCAACGCCCACAGGCTTAAACCCACGAGTAATCCAATAACACCATAATCCACCATATGTTCCAGTGCTTCCACGATCGATCACCTCATGAAATGAATAATCGGCGGCCGAATTACCTCGACCGCTTACGCTTGGACGAATGATACCGATGAACCCTCATCTTCGAGGGGAGGGGAAATCGCTCTTCTCCAAAACAACTAACCTTGTGTTTACACGGGTCGATTTCACAGGAATTGCAGTCTCAAGTGCCCTCAGAAACCCGTCACGATCATCGACGCCAAATACACCACTGACTGTGAGATCGTTCAATCGGGGATCGAGGACGCGTATTTCTCCCTCTTGATAGCGACCGATTTCCTGAATCACCTCGGCCAACGGACGATGGTCGAACAGCACTTTGCCTTCCATCCATGCGGTGGATACGGCAATGTCGATCTTTTCGACTGGAGCGAGGAAGCCATCTGCCCCATAGGACGTCTTGTCACCGGCCGTCAGAAGCTGCCCTGGTGCTATGCCTATTTTTTCCGATAGGCCCTGTACCTCTACTGCACCCTCTACGACAGTCACCGTCACCTGCTCCAACTGCCGACGGACGGTAAACTGTGTGCCGATATCCCGAATTACTCCGCGGCCCGCCTCCACCTCGAATGATCTCTGCTTGTCATGCGACACGACGAAGAAGGCTTCTCCTCTGTGCAGAATCACCCCCCTCCGAGAGGAGGACAATTGCGTCGTGACCGCGGTATCGGTATTCAGGATCACCCTGGACCCATCCGGGAGCGCAACCGTTCGCTGTTCGCCCTTGACAGTCCGATACACCGCGGTCTCTGGTCGATCGACCATCCACCAGCCTACTGCGATGAACAACATGAGAGAGGCTGCGAGTGCGCTCGAAAGTCCATAGGTACTCCATCGTCCAGCATGCCTCTCAAGCGATCGATGAGCCTCGGATTTCCCATCGGCAACGACACGCTTCAGCTCATCGGCGAGCAACGGTTTTGTTTCGTCAAGGTCTATCCAAAGCCTGGAAATCTTCTCGAATTCCTGTTGGTGAGACGGGTCTGACCTGACCCAGGACTGAAACTTCCGCCGATCGGCGACCGTCGCATCGCCGGACCGAAACCGCACGAACCATCGAAGTGCTTGATCAGCCGTCGATAACTGGTCGTCCGTTACAGCATGCACGATCTTCATCCGATTCACTTCTCAACCTGTAAGCAAAGATCACCCTATCCAGTTCCTGCTCCCCTGTCGTATGACGCAAGAGTCCGAAGAAACCTGACTCCGTGTGTCGCTGATATATATAGTGACACTCTATGAGGGATCGATGTGTCCGTTGTCCCCGAGGCCTTCAACTCGTTCCCGGCACCGAGACATGGCTTTCATCACATGCTTTTCCACCATGTTCTTTGAAATCCCGAGACGAGCGGCGATCTCCGCATGCGAAATATCCATGAACTTATGGAGCAGAAAGACCTGTCGACATTTGGGCGGGAGATCCGCGATCGCGTCGTACAGAAGTCGAACACGCTCTTTTGCCTCGACCTCGACGTCCTGGCTCGGTATCGTGGATGGCACTTCCTCGGTCGCCTCAAGCTGGACAATCCGTTCGGCGCGGACTCGTTGCCGTCGAAACAGATCGACCGTGAGATTTAGCGCAGTCTTGTAAAGAAATGCGCGCGGCTGGTCGACGGCTGCCAAATCTTTCAGGCAGCGGATACGGACGAACGTGTCCTGCACCACATCAGCAGCCTGTTCTCTGCAACCTAGTTTGGCAGTCAGAAATCGTAGCAGTTCGCCGGAGTACTGATAAAAGAGCGAGGTTTCGAGCACAAGACGCTGATCATGCATAAGATTTACTCGAGTTGATAGTTGAAGGGAACCAACATGACGACAGGACTACCATTCAGTTCATGCGCGAGCATCAATGGCGACACGCCTTGTAGGGCCTCCAGCGCCGCACGATCCAACACCGCATGTCCCGAACTCTCTTCGATTTCCGAATTCGCAATGCGGCCATCCCTTTCAATATGGACCTGAACGACCACACGCCCCTGCCAATGGTTGGCTTTTGCCAATGCTGGATAGGTTTTGACACGCTCGAGCTTCGTTCGTAGCGTATCCATCAACCATGCATAATCGGGGAGAATGGTCTTGCTAAATGGAGTTCGAGTCATGCTTTGGGGGCGTTGCAGCACAGTAGGATTTTCCAATTCCGTCTCAAGTTGAAATAATTTCGAATCTGTCTGGTTCTCGACTTCAGGAGGGGGCAAGATAGACGCGACGGGCCTGGCAACGGACATCGTTGTTGCCCTACTGGATACTTCTGTCGTCTGAGACCTGTTTTCTGGAGGAAACAAGAGTTGATGCGCTCTATCAGGCGATGACATAGTCTGTACGATCGCTATCTGCTGCAGCGACTCTACTGATTGAGTCGATGAGTCGACCTCTCGGACTCCCGTTTCCTCAGGATAGATCTCTTCAGCCTGAAAAGCCTCTTGCGACGGCACTCCATCAGCAACGACGGGTTCAGTCTTGGGGACCGAAACGAGCGACACATCCCAATGGAACGCCTCCTTCTGTGGCGTCACTCGTGGAGAAGTCATGTGAAGATTGAGCACCGTCACAACAGTCAGGACAAGACCATGGAGCAACACTGATATGTTCCACCCTAGAAGCTTTCTCTGCTTACCTGCATGCTCCCTGCCTTTACTGTGTGAGCGAAATATTGTTTGTTGAGTAATTGGAGATGACTGCTCTTGAAATGGCGATACGATGACTCCATGCCCCGGTTGCCTATGAACCGGAAACCGCCGACAGATTTGCTGCCATGCAACAGCACTTTCCCCTCGAAGCCTTGATTCCTCCGCATCAAGACGGAACAGCATTTGGGAGTTGTCTTGGAACCCGTTCACATCGCCCCTCATCACAATAAAAAAGCCCACAGTCGCCGATTGGCGACCCTGGGCTCTGGACTCGAAGTGCTCTGGCCTCTTGCCGAATGCCTTATGTGACTGGCAGTACCGGCGAATTTCTGAATTTGATAATTAGTATCAATACAGGTCCTGGCCTATCTATGTCAACCCCCCTTTGGAATCGGGTACACCTCTCTACCCTCCGAGACACAAGCTCATCCATCAGCCATAGAAGCGCTTGCATTCGAAGGATGGGTATTCTTCACAGTCGTCCGTCGGGCAGACCGCTATTCTGTGCACGATATAAGCCGCAGATGCTTTCTCAAGAGTTGAGGCCCGTGCTAGTATCCGTTTGCAATGCTCTTCGATACGCATACCCATCTGGACGATGCCCGCTACAATGAGGATCGCGAGGCGATGATTGCCCGCGCCCGGGAAGCCGGCGTCGAAGCCTTCGTCACCATCGGCTGCGATCTGGCAACCAGCCAGGCGGCGATCGCACTGGCAGAGCAATACCCGTTCGTCTATGCCTCCCTCGGCGTCCATCCGCATGAAGTGAAGCATATCCTCGATAACTGGTACGACGATTTCCGCCGGCTAGCACAGAACAAAAAAGTGGTCGCCTATGGGGAGATCGGCCTTGACTACCACTACAATCATTCATCACCGAAGGAACAGCGCGAGCGATTTCGCGAACAGATCCAACTTGCACGCGAGCTGAAACTCCCGGTGATCATTCACACGCGAGAGGCCCAAGATGATACGATTGCAATTTTGAAAGAGGAGCGCGCGTCAGAAATCGGCGGGGTTTTTCACTGCTTCTCAGGGGATGCGTGGCTGGCAAAGGATGCGCTGGACTTAGGGTTCTACCTCTCGTTCTCCGGTATTCTCACGTTTCAAAACGCGACAATGCTCCGAGATATCGCCAAGACTGCTCCGTTAGACCGCCTCCTGATCGAAACCGACTGCCCGTATCTGACTCCCATCCCTCATCGAGGCAGACGAAACGAGCCGGCTTACGTGTCCTTTGTCGCGAAAAAACTGGCGGAGCTTCATGCCGATGCACCGGGCATGTCGGTCGACACCATCGGACGCATTACGACCGAGAACGCGAAACGACTGTTCAAAATCGCTTGAGCTGCCGGTTGCGCTGTCGCAGCGCCTTGGGTAACTTCCTCGGGTTCCCGCGCTTCTCCGGACCTCGCTTCGGGCGAAGATCCTCCCCTGTATCCAGTTCCTTGTGGAGGGAAGCTCGGCTCAAGCTCGACGGCCCCTGCAGTTTCCCAATAAACTCCTGGGCTTTCATGACGAAGGCCCCCTGCGCCGTCGCAACGTTGACGATCTCACGATCAGAACTCACCACCGCGCAGGCGGATCCGAACTCAGCAGCCAAACGTTGAATCACCTGATCGGCCTTTTCTCCCCGTCGAGAGAAGATAATTTCAAGACCAAGCCGATGCTCCCGCTGTTCTGTGCCCCATCCTTGTTGCCATCCGTCAAAGACCACCGTGATCGCATGGGATTTTCGTTGACGATACGCCGCCAAATCGCGCAGGAAAGACTCGCGTGCCGTCTCGGAATGCAAGCTCGTCCCTGCACCGATCCGACCTGTCAGCGCCAAGAGATTGTACCCATCGACGATCAGGTGGAGTGCCATAATCCGTAACCCTACTGCTCGCACTGCTCACTGTCAATCGGTTCCGTCGGCTGTTAGCACGACCGATCCTCTTGACAACGGCACACGCATCTGAGAAAAAACTCTATATCCCATCCCATTCCATCACATACCGTGAATACCCATGCGATCAGCCCTGTGGCGCATTCTTACCCTCACCTTCCTGGCCGGACTCTTCGGCCTCTCTGGGCATACCCTCATTCCGTTTCACACCGATCAGGCATTTGCAGCAACGAGTACCGCCCATCAGGAGCCTCCCGCCAAGCCTAAACAGTCTCGTACCTCCCCTATACGCATGGTCCCCACTCCGCTCGGGCTGACGACGATTCAGAACCTCAGGACGGCCAGCTCGCCCGAGTTGACGAGGCTTGTGCTTGACCTCGACACGAAGGTCCGTCCCAGCAAACATCCCCAATTCCAGGCCGAGGGGGTAACCATCGAGATTCCCAACGCCACCTTGAGCACATCCGCCAAGATGAAGCTTTCAGCTGGCAAGATTGCCAAACCATTTATCATTACCCAGCCATCTGAACGATCTGTACATGTCTCTCTGCCAACTGGTTCATTTAAAAGCTATAAATGGCTCACGCTGGCGGACCCTCCACGACTTGTCATCGATGTAGTGCCTCCCCGTGAACTCCTGACAGCTCCGCCTGTTAAATCGACACCAGACCTAGGACTTCCACTCCCCACTCCTCCGCAGCCTTCTCAGCCGCGAGCCAAATCCTATAAGACCATCGTGATCGATCCAGGGCACGGCGGGAAAGATCCTGGGGCACGTGGGCAACGCGGGACGGAAGAAAAAGACATTACACTGAAAGTTGCGTTGAAGCTTCGCGATCTCTTGAGCCGGCAACCTGGAGTCCGTGTCCTCATGACCCGTGAGCGGGACCAGTTCGTCGAGTTGGAAGACCGTGCGAAATTTGCCAATGGACAGGAGGCGGATCTGTTCGTGTCGATCCATGTCAACTCCCACCCACAACGCTCCGTGAAGGGAATTGAGGTTTACCACTTCGGAGAGGCCAAGGATCAACGAGCGCTCGAAGTGGCGGCCCGAGAAAATGGAACCCCTCTCAACAGCACCGGCGTGGGATGGGAATATCTTGTCGCCGATCTCCTGACGGCAAAAAAGATCGAAGAGTCTCTTGAACTTGCCTGGACCGCTAAGGAAGCCATGGTGACCAACCTAAACGACCACTACACCTTGGTGGACCATGGAGTAAAAACTGCGCCTTTCTATGTGCTCCGATTCACCAGCATGCCCAGTATCCTGGCCGAAATCGCCTATATCTCGAACGCTGACGAAGAAGACCTGCTCCGAACCAACCGCTTCACCACACGCGTGGCAGAAGCACTGATGGAGGGTGTCAAGTCCTTCCTCGCCTCGTCGAAGCTCGCCACGCGATGACCTCCGCACTGTTCAAACCCCTACGTCAATGCCTACGGTCAAGTTAGTCTTAGAGTACGACGGGACCTGCTACGCAGGATGGCAGCGCCAACCTGATCACCTCACGATCCAAGAAGCCATCGAACAAGCCATTCGGCAGGTCAGCCAAGCCACGGTATCCGTCATCGGCGCAGGCCGCACGGACTCCGGCGTGCATGCGCGAGGTCAAGTGGCGAGTTTCCTCACAAACCTGGATTGGCCCGCCTCCAACTGGATGCGGGCGCTCAATGCCGTGCTGCCAAAAGACATTGCCGTTCGGTCCTCGACCCTAATGGATGACCGCTTTCATGCCCAACACGATGCACGAGGCAAGCTCTACACCTATCGGCTTCTTCATCGTCCAGCCCGTCCCACCATCGATCGCGCGTTCGCCTGGCACATCTACAAACCGCTGAATGAAACTGCCATGCAACAGGCAGCAGCGACGCTGATCGGATCGCAAGACTTTTCCTCCTTCGAGGGAAGTCTCACGGACAACAACAATCCCATCTGCCATCTGCAACGAATCGCGATCATCCGCCACGACGATCAGATCCTCATTGAGGCCTACGCCGACAGGTTTCTGAAACACATGGTCCGCGCAATAGTGGGAACGGTGGTCGAAGTGGGGCTGGGCAAACGCACTCCCGACAGTCTCACAGAAGTCTTGCGGGCGCGGAATCGGTCTGCAGCAGGCCAAACCGCCCCTCCTCATGGACTCTGTCTCATGCGCGTAGATTACGAATAGCAGTCCGCCAGTCTGACTGGTCCATCTGATCTGTTCGGTCTGTCTCGTGTGTTTGGTTGAACGAAACTAACCAGATGAACCAGACAGACCAGATAAACCCGTCTCGCTAGAGCAGGCGGGGGGAGTCTTGATTTTCCAGCTTCTTGCGCAATTCGATCAACTCCTGCTCGAGTGCCATGAGCCGGTCACTGACTGGGTCCGGCAGGTTACTGTGGTCCATGGTGGCGTCGGGCAGCCGTTCGCCTTGAGTTTTAATGACGCGGGCCGGCACTCCAATGACAGTGGAATTGGCAACGACGTTCTTGAGCACGACCGAATTGGCGCCGATCTTCACATTGTCGCCGACCGTGATACCGCCGAGAATCTTGGCCCCCGCTCCGACGACCACGTGATTGCCAAGCGTAGGATGGCGTTTCCCTCGTTCCTTCCCCGTCCCACCAAGCGTCACACCCTGAAAGAGGGTCACATAATCTCCGATCTCTGCCGTCTCGCCGATGACCACACCCATTCCATGGTCGATGAAGAACCCGGTACCAATCGTCGCCGAAGGATGGATTTCGATTCCCGTCAGAATGCGAGCAGTCTGAGAAATGAAGCGGGGAAGAAACGGGATATGATGGGTCTTGAGCCAATGGGATACGCGGTAGGCCGATACGGCATGAAAGCCGGCGTAGGTCAGCACGACTTCAAGCCAACTCGTCGCCGCCGGATCTCGGTCGAACACGGCCCGGAGATCTTCTCTGATGGCTTTCAGGACCATAGTCGAATTATCTTAAGCTGTCGAAGGCCGTTCAATCAAACAGACCGCCTGGGCGGCAATCCCTTCCTCCCGACCGATCATGCCGATTCCCTCTCCGCTCTTCACCTTGACGTTGACGAGGTCCGGATCGACCCCGAGCACCTGCGCCATTTGCTTCTGCATAGCTGCCAAGTGCGAACTGAGCCGAGGGGCCTGCGCGATAATGACTGTGTCGGCGTTCACGAGACGATACCCCTTCCCCCGCATCTTCCCGACGACATCCTGCAGCAACTTCAGACTCGATATGTCCTTGAACCGCTGATCTGAACTGGGATAGTGCCGGCCTAAATCTCCTTCACCCATCGCTCCAAGCAGCGCATCGCAGAGGGCATGGACCAAGGCATCAGAATCGGAATGTCCCATCAAACCCTTACTGTGGGGCACCTCGACCCCGCCGAGAATCAACTTCCGACCTGGTCCTAACGGATGGATGTCGTAGCCGCAACCGATTCGCATTGTCATAGGCTCTCCTCTATCTCAGCGAGATTTGCGTGACGGGCGCGAAGAGCGAGACGTGCCAGTCCCGCTTTTCACGCTCTTCTCGCGCGTCCCGCTCCCCGTGATTCGCGACGCCAGAATAGCCTCGCCAATGACCAGGTCTTCAGGCCTCGTCACTTTGATATTCTCCCCGCTTCCTTCCACCACCGCCACGGAATACCCTAACCACTCCACCAGGAAGGCGTCGTCGGTGGCCCGAATTCCTTCGGCATGCGCTTTCTTGTGGGCAGTCTCGATTAAGTCCCGCCGAAATGCCTGCGGAGTTTGGGCGAGCCACAAGGGAGTACGATCGACCGTTCGCTCAATCGTCCCATCCGTCCGTACCTGCTTCACGGTATCCCGCATCGGAAGTGCAATAATCGCCGCGCCCTCTTTCCTCGCTGCAGCCACGACCTCTTCGATCATCCGTTGCGTCACAAAAGGCCGCACCGCATCATGGATAAGCACGATCTCTGTGTCCGACGGGATCTGAGTGAGCGCGTACCGCACTGAATCCTGGCGCTCTGCACCGCCCGCCACCACTTTCGTCACTTTGGTGAATCGATACCGCGAAACGATTTCGTTCTCACAGTATTCAACGTCGGGAAGCGGAACGGCAAGAACGATCTGGTCGATCGCGGAAGAAGCTTGCAATGTCCGTAACGACTGAACGATGAGTGGCTCACCACCCAACGACAGAAATTGTTTGGGGACGGAGCCACCCATCCGAAGCCCACGGCCGGCAGCCGGCACGAGCGCCACCACCAAATGGGCTTGACGTAAGATTGGTTCGACTCGACACGATGTCATAGGCAGGGCCGCCTACCTGGTTCATTTGGCTTGTCCTGTTTGTCTGGTTTGTTTGGTTGAACAACGCTAACCAGATAAACAAAACAAACCCGATAAGCCTGATAATTCTTCCGCAACTGGCTAGGGCCGCAGTGTGAGGTAGATCGCTTGGCCCTTTCGTTTGAGCAACAAGAGGACCGCATGATCCTTGGCAAGACCGGAAGCAGCTTGTTCATAGGACTTGAGCGAGCCTATGGCCTTGCGATTGACTTCGAGTATCAGATCGCCTTCACGCACACCCATTTCTTCCGCCGTGCTTCCAGACTTGACCCTGACTACCACTACCCCACGCTCGGTAGATTTCAATCCGTAACGAGCAGTCAGTTCCTCGTTGAGCTCGCGGACATCAATATCCGAGAGAACACCAGTCGGCACCGCCGACTCCCTGCTCTCCTCTGCTCCTGGCTGTCCTAACGATTTCGGCTGCTCGACAATGGCAATCTCCATCGTCTTGGGCTTCTTGTCTCGAATTAACTTGACCAAGACCTTCTTCCCGATCGGAGTCTGCGCGACGGCATTCCGCAAATGCGTCGGCGAATCCATCGACTTCCCGTCATATTCGACAATGACATCTGCGCGCTCGACCCCCGCCTTCTTCGCAGGACTATCCTCCATGACGTCACTGACGAGCACGCCCTTCGTATCGGCGATCCCGAACTGTGTGGCCAACTCAGGAGTCAAATCTTGGATCGCCACACCGAGCCAGCCGCGGACGACCTTGCCCGTCCGCACCAACTGATCCATGACGGCGCGCGACAAATTGCTGGGCACCGCAAACCCAATACCCATGCTGCCGCCGCTTTGGCTGAAAATCGCCGTATTAATCCCAACCAATTCACCCCGCACGTTGACTAACGCGCCTCCGGAATTTCCCGGATTGATCGCCGCATCGGTTTGGATGAAGTCTTCGTATTCAGCAATGCCCATGCTGGCTCGTCCAACTGCACTGACGATCCCCATGGTCACGGTCTGGGTGAGCCCGAATGGACTCCCCACAGCCAACACATACTCCCCGACTTCCAGCTGGTCGGAGTCTGCCCAAGGAATGGTTGAGAGCCCTGTCGCTTCGATTTTCACAATCGCAATATCCGTCTTCGCATCGGTTCCAATCAGCTTGCCTTTAAACTCCCGTTTGTCCGACAAAAAGACCCGAATCTCGTCGGCCTTGTTCACGACATGATTATTGGTGACGATCAAACCATTGGACTCCACAATGACCCCGGACCCCTGACCGCGCTCTTTTGGCTCTCGCTGAGGCGCATCGCGCTTAAAAAGTTCATCGCCGAAGAACTTGCGAAAAAATGGGTCATCGTGCGGGGAGCCGTGCAGACCTTCTCCGGGCTTTCCGCTTCTCGTCGCCGAAATGTTGACGACCGCCGGCTTTACCGATTTCGCGATCTCAACGAAGTTTTTCCCACTCCCTCCTCCCATCGGCAACTGCGGCGCAGTCGCAACTGGGCGAGCGATGGGGTTGGGAATCGGCTCAGGGCCGGCCGTGCCGGTCGGCAACCAACCCATGTTGGAAGCCACCACGATCCCGATAATGACCCCTCCAGTGACCAAGGCAAGCGGAACAAGCCCTGCACGAACGAGTTTCATAGGTGACCCTTGCCCTTCATCTCTCGTGGTTCGAACAATTCATATACCACCGATGCATCCCTGCACATTACAGAATTTCTCCGGAATATATCCCCATGATGGTATGGAGGAACTTCATCGCCTCCGCGCGAGGCCGCTGAAACGAGTTCCGCCCGATGATGGAGCCGAACCCCCCGCCGTCTCGAATGGCGCGCGCCTCCTCAAACACATGCTGATCCTCGCTCTTGGCTCCTCCAGAGAAAATGACGATCCGGCGCCCATCGAACGAACTCTGCACCACATGCTTGACCCGTTCCGCCAGTGTTGCGATTGGAATCTTGGCCGATTCGTACACCTTCTTCGCCGCGGCCTGTTCAAGGTGCGCAGTGGGGAGCTTGACCTTAATGAAATGGGCGCCGAGCTGGGCTGCAATCTGCGCCGCATAGGCCACCACATCGATCGCGGTCTCCCCTTCCTTGCTGAGCACCGACCCACGCGGATATGACCATACAACGACCGCCAAGCCACAATCCTTGGCCTCTTCTGCAATCGCACGCAACTGTTGATACATGGCGTTGCAGTGCGATGACCCCGGATAGATCGTAAATCCGACCGCTGAACAACCGAGCCGGAGCGCGTCCTTCACGCTGCCGGTGACCGAGGGCAAGGGATCTTTCTCGTCATGCAAGACATCGTGATTGTTCAACTTGAGAATTAGTGGAATCCGTCCGGCGAATTCAGCGGCGCCGGCTTCGAGAAATCCCAGTGGAGCCGCGTAGGCATTGCAGCCGGCATCGATGGCTAATTGAAAATGGTACAGGGGGCTATACCCGGATGGGTTCGGCGCAAAGCTCCTGGCGGGGCCATGCTCGAACCCCTGGTCGACGGGCAGAATCACTAGCTTGCCTGTGCCTGCCAATTTGCCATGACGCAGCAGGCGGGCGATATTCGTTCGTGTTCCCGCATTGTCGCTGCTATACCAGCTGAGAATCTCTTGTACCCGATCAGCCATGTCTCTCCTCCCGTAGATTCGTGAACGTTATTCGTTAAACGTGAACCGCCAATCGTCAAAAACTTGGCCGGATTTTCCTCGTTTCACGTTTCACGCTTAACGTCTGCCTTGGATGAATGCCTCTGCATCGCGCACGTCCTCCGCACTCCCGATAATCAACGGCACCCGTTGATGCAGTTGTTTGGCCTCCACGTCGAGGACTCGCATAGTGCCGGTGCTGGCCCTGCCGCCCGCCTGCTCCACAACCCACGCCAGGGGATTCGCTTCGTATAACAATCGGAGCTTGCCCTCCGGCTTGTCCAGCTCACCGGGATACAGATAAATGCCTCCCCCGAGGAGAATCCGGTGCACGTCGGCTACCAGACAACCGGAATAGCGCACACTGTAAGGCTTCCCCGCGTTTTTATCCGAGACCTTCAGGTCGTCCACATACTTCTTCGTGCCCGCCGTCCATTTATGATAATTGCCTTCGTTTACGCCATAAACCTTGCCTCGAGCAGGAATGCGGATCTGCTCGTGGGACAGGAGATACTCGCCGATGCCAGGCTCCAATGTAAACCCGTGGACTCCTTGTCCAACCGTATAGACCAGCATGGTGCTTGACCCGAACAGGAGATAGCCAGCGGCTACCTGCTCTGTTCCCTTGCGAGCAAGGTCATCCTCGGTCGGCATCCGATCTTTGCGCTCGAACTTCACGACGGAAAAAATCGCGCCGAGCGGCATGTTGCAGTCCGTGTTCGATGAGCCATCGAGAGGATCGAAGAGCAACATGTACTTGGCCTGCGGCCAATTCTCCGGCAGCAGGACCGGCTTTTCCATCTCTTCAGACGCCAATGCGCACACAAGCCCGTTCTGGTGAAATGCGTTGAGAAATGTCTCATTCGCAATCTCATCCAGCTTCTTAACTGTCTCCCCTTGCACATTGATCTCGCCTGTCGTTCCCAGAATATCGATGATCCCTGCATGCCTGAGATCCTGCGCAATGAGTTTACCAACCAGACCGATCTGGACCAGGAGACTGGAAAGTTCCCCGGTGGCCCCTGGATGGGACGCCTGCTTCTGGGTGATAAATCTGCTTAAAGTAAGAGAAAACTGTGCCATGATAATAGAGGCAAGTATAACCGTTTTGAACTGGTCGGGCAACGAACGACTGGCTACCTTACCGTAAGGAAGCCGGCAATCCGCTGACGAGATCGGCCACAATCGACCCGATGATGACCTTGGCCTTCATACGAACCGGAATGCGCCGATCATCGTTGGTAAACCACACCCGGATGTTGCCCTGGTTGAGGAAGAGACCTTGGAACGGCATGATCACCAACACACGAGCCGTTTCAACTTCCCCCCACGGACTACTGACAGTCTCGACCCCCTCAACCAGCACGTCCAGTTTGCGGTTCTTTTTATCATGATACACATTCATCGTCAGAGATGAGCCCGGCTGGAACGATAATGTAGCACGCGCATAATAGAGACAGGAGATGACATCCTGGGTGCCCGTTGGCATCTCCAATGTTTCAGTCGTCCCGTCTTTGACGACTGTGACCCTCCCCTCTTTCTGATGAAATGTGTACTCGAAGTCTTCTTTCTTCTTCCCTTCTCGCCGCTTGAAAGTCAAATGCTCAGGAAGCAGCGTGGCGGGATCCACAATCGACTCAACCCGGTTATCGACGGGAAAGAACTTGGTGATGACGGGCTTCGACTGCGCCGTAGTGATCAATTTCTCCAGTGATCGTCCTCCGTCCATACCGGCATCACTAACAGCCATCACAGCTGTGCCGGCTGTGATATTCAACCAAGAAATTTCATAGGTGAGCTGTTCCCCAACTTGGAAGGATCGCGCTGAAGAAGGCTCGCTAGCAGACCCAGCCCACGAGATCGAACCGCTCTGGCACTCAAATCAGCCATGCCAATATGAGCCACATGCGGGAAAAAGAGCATGGAGCGAAACACGCATCGCGTATAAGCTGTATCGGTTGAGAAGCAGTCATTTGAGTAAGCTAGGAGGCGGGTAATGGCACAAGAAAGACGCATCCCTCAGGTCTCAAAAGTCCGTCCAGCAAGGCCCGTCCATCTCTCTATCTCGGTTAGGGGTTCGTCTGAGTTAACACACGATGACAGCACTTCTTATAGGCCGTTCTGGACAAGAAGCACTCCCCCCCTCCCTGCTGGCGGACTTTTTCCGCATTCTGCTTAGCAGCCAAGGGCTTGTTTGGCCGCTGCCAGCTCGCCTTCAATGACTGCGCGGATTGTGGCCAACCGCTCCGGCGACGTGGCTTCAAACCGTAATACAAGGGCCGGCTGAGTGTTCGAGGCTCGGATCAGACCCCACCCATCCTCGAAGATGGCACGCACCCCATCGATGGTGACGACATCGCGGGCCACCAGCTTGGCCGAACCAAGCTCCTCGCGGGTCTTCATGCAGTCTGTCAACCGTTCCTGCACATGCCTGACTAACTCAAATTTGATGGTATCCGACACGTCTACCCGGATCTCCGGGGTAACGGACGTCTTCGGAAGATCCGCCACCAACGCGGAGAGCGAACGAGTGGTCTTGGCTAAAATCTCCACCAGCCGGCAGGAGGCATAAATCGCGTCGTCATACCCGAAATACCGATCGGCAAAGAACATGTGCCCGGACATTTCGCCGGCCAAGAGGGCCTGCTCGCTTTTCATCTTCGCCTTGATCAGGGAATGGCCGGTCTTCCACATGATCGGTCGCCCCCCCAGCTTTGCAATATCATCATAGAGGCTCTGCGAGGATTTGACCTCTGAGATGATGGTACACCCCGGCTTTGCTGCCAGAATATCGCGGGCGTAGATCACCATCAGGCGATCGCCCCACAACACATTGCCCTGCTCATCAATGGTCCCAATGCGATCGGCATCTCCGTCGTAGCCGATCCCGACATCGGCTTTGTGTTGTTTGACGGACTGAATCAGATCGTCGAGATTCTCTAAAACCGTGGGGTCGGGATGGTGGTTTGGAAATCTCCCGTCGAGATCGCAATAGAGCCCTGTGACATGACAGCCGAGAAGCTCCAAAGCCTGTTTGGCCACCAAGGCCGCCACACCATTTCCACAGTCGATGACGACGTGCAGGCGTTTCGCATTGACATGGGTGAAGCTCTTCTTGATATAGGCCAGATAGTCGGGAATGATGGGATACTCCGATAACTGTCCAGATCCAGATACAAAAGAGCCGGCTTCCATTACCACTCGAAGCGCCTGGATCTCCTCTCCATGAATCGTGTCTTTCCCGATGCAGATCTTAAATCCATTGTATTCTGCGGTATTGTGGCTCCCGGTAATCATGATGCCGCCGTCAACCGGTAATTGAAACAGAGAGAAATACACCAACGGCGAGGGACAAATGCCGATATCCACCACGTTCAGTCCACCGGCGAGGAGACCCCGCACAAGAGCCTTGTAAAGCCCAGGTGAACTCAGTCGGCCATCTCGCCCGACCGAAATCGTCTTCACCCCACGGTCTTTCACATAGGTGCAGTAGGCCCGACCCACCTGCTCCGCGATCGAATCGGTGAGTTCCTGCCCCACGATGCCGCGCAAATCGTACTCGCGAAATAGTCCCATGACCCTCGTTACTCGTTAATCGTGAACCGCGTGATGACGTTCTTGCTTTTGATAAATATCGGTAACTCGTCAGGGGTTCAGGCTGAAGGCTGTAGCCTTCCGTCTATCTACCTGAGTAGTAACTATGATTTTGTATAACGAGCCCCTTGCCTGCCTCGCAAACTGGATGTTCTCCGCGTAATGAAATCGTCCGTACCCTTCTGCTAGATTGGCCGTAACAGATCGTGATGCCCTGATAAGTTGATCCCGCAACCGATATTGCTCCTCCCTTGGAAACGTGCGCACTATGGTCGCAATCTGCGTTCTTAGGTCTCTGCACACCTTCCAGACATCGAGGTCTTCGAATGTTCTGATGATTGATTGCTCTTCCCCAGTACCTTCCATTTCCATGGATCACAGTTTCCGATTATTGCGTTTCACGGTTAACGTTTCACGATTAACGTCCCGCCCATAATCATCCTGAAACCGGACGATATCGTCTTCCCCAAGGTAAGGTCCGTTTTGCACTTCAATGATATGCAGGGTCTCTTGACCGTGGTTTTCCAACCGGTGGCGGGTTTCCACAGGAATTTCTGTGCTATGGCCAATTTTGAGATCGAAGACCTCGTCACCCCTGGTCACTCGCGCGATCCCGGTGATTACCACCCAATGTTCGCTCCGTCGATGGTGCATCTGTAACGAGAGCCGCCCTCCCGGTTTCACCGTCACCCGTTTCACTTTGTAACCAAGACCTTCTTCCAGAATCGTGTAGGACCCCCAGGGCCGATGCACAGTCAGATGCTCAAGATGTTCCGGAGCGTTCTGCCGTTTCAGGATTTCGACCAACTGCTTCACATCTTGCGCACGTGATTTTGGACAGACTAACGTAGCGTCCGGCGTATCGACCACCACCATGTCGGTAAGCCCGATCGTCGCCACGAGACGGCGATCCCCGTAGACGATCGATCGACGGCTGTCAACGTCGACCACACGACCGACCATGACATTGCCGGCCTTATCCCTCGGCGCCACTTCATCCAGACTCCCCCAACTCCCAACGTCAGACCATTGAAAGGACACGGGCACGATTGCCGCTTTCTTCGACTGCTCCATGACGCCTGTATCAATCGAGACTGACGTGAGTGCCCTGTAGGCATCGTCGATGGCCTGTCTGGTCGCCCCAGTCTGCATCAATTGGCCAATCCGTTCGATCCCATGATAGAGGGTGGGTTGGTGGCGGCTTATTTCATCGAGGATCGCTGCCGCACGCCAAATAAACATGCCGCTGTTCCAGTAGTAGTCCCCAGCCTTGAGATATTGCGCAGCCTTGGTGGCATTGGGTTTTTCAACAAATCGGCTGACCGGATGTCCCTTGAGCGTCCCCTGCTTTCCCAACGTCACTTTCCAGTTGGGCCTAATGTACCCATAGCCGGTTTCTGGACGAATCGGCTTGATGCCGAAGGTCACCAGATAGTCTTGCTTCGCCAGCGTCGCCGCCAACAATACCGCCGCATCAAATGCTCGCTGGCCTTTGACAATATGATCGGCCGGAACCACCAACATAATCGCGTCAGGATCCCGGCGGACCAGTTCTAATGCCACCAATGCAATTGCTGGAGCGGTATTGCGCCCTTCCGGTTCAAGCACGAAATTATCTGTGAGCGCATCTTTCCATTCACTCAGCTGGACGCGAATGGACTCTGCTTGAGCTGGATTCGTGGAGATCATCACCCGGTTGGGCGCCGACGCACAGACCACTCGGCGCATAGTCTGCTGAATCAACGTTTCATCTCCCAAAATCCGAAGCAGCTGTTTAGGAAACAACTGCCGGCTGAGCGGCCAAAATCTGGTGCCGCTTCCGCCGGCCATGATCACGGGATACAGATGATTATGTAGTCCAAGCTTCGAAGTTCGGCGTGTGAGAGAGGCCATACACTGAGTTTCCTACCCTATGAGCGTTTTCCAGAACCTGGAATTTTGAATTTTGAACTTCGACCTTGCGCCTCAAGAATCATCTCAATGATTTCCCGAACCGCTCCCTCCCCGCCCTTCTTCTGACAGATATAGTCGGCCACCGCAACAACCAGGGGCATCCCGTCGGCCGGTGTGGCGGAAAACCCTACCGCCTCCAATGTCTCAAGATCGTTGATATCGTCCCCAATATAGGCCACCTGCTTGAGCGAGAGCCCATGTCTGGCCGCCATCTCCCCAATCACCGTTAACTTATCCATCACCCCTTGGTGCAGCTCGGGAATCGCGAGCTTCTCGGCACGCCGCGCCACCAGCTTCGTCCGCTCCTGCGTGACGATGGCGGTGATGATTCCTGCCCTCTGCAACAGCTTGATCCCCATGCCATCGCGCGTGTTGAACTTCTTCCACTCATCACCGGATTCGGCATAGTACATTCCGCCGTCCGTCAAGACTCCGTCCACATCGGTGGCAAACAGACGGATCCGTTGGAGTAGCTTGCGCGGTACTTTTCTGGATCGAGCTGCTTTTTTCGTTGCCGATCGTTGAGCCATTGTCCAACCTCTAGATGTAACCTGCCGGCATACTACTGATCTTGCCTAGCGTTGCCCACCAAAATCTGTGATTAGGGTAAACAATGGGTCGGCGAGTCGATCTAGCATCCTATTAACTTGGAGTGGATGCGAAGAGTGGTTTTCATTTCAAGATTCAAGGGGCAAGGTTCAAATCGTGCCATCCCCTTGAACCTTGTCCCTCGAATCTCGCTAAAAAACCTTTTCCTTGAGTACGCGCAGCAGGTATTGCCCGTAACCACTTTTGATCAAGGGCTGCGCGAGCTTTTCCAGTTTGGCGGCGTCAATCCACGTTAACCTGTAGGCGATTTCTTCCGGACATGCCACCTTCAAGCCTTGCCGGTTTTCTAGTGTGGCGATAAACTGGCTGGCTTCGAGCAGCGATTCATGGGTGCCAGTGTCCAGCCAGGCGTAGCCTCGGCCCATGACTTCGACGTTGAGCTTGCCTCGTTCAAGATACAAACGGTTGAGATCGGTGATTTCCAACTCGCCGCGAGGTGAGGGTGTAAGACTTTGGGCCAGATCAATTACTTGTCGATCGTAGAAATACAGGCCAGTCACAGCGTAGTTAGACTTCGGTTGCTTGGGCTTCTCTTCCAGCGATAGCACTTTGCCGTTCGAGTCAAATTCGGCGACGCCGTAACACTCAGGAGCCTGTACGTGGTAGGCAAACACGCTCGCGCCTTCGGTTCGGGCCATGGCGTTGCGCAACAAGTAATGGAAGTCATGACCGTAAAAGATGTTATCGCCTAACACCAGGGCCGAGAGATCATTCCCAATGAACGATTCACCGATGATGAAAGCTTGCGCCAAACCATCGGGCGAGGGCTGTACTGCGTATTGCAATTTCAGGCCCCACTGCTCACCCGTGCCGAGCAGTTGCTCAAAACGAGGGGTGTCCTGCGGTGTGGAGATGATGAGGATGTCCCGAATGCCCGCCAGCATAAGGGTGCTAAGTGGATAGTAGATCATCGGCTTATCGAACACAGGCAGCAGCTGCTTGCTGATGGCCAATGTGGCCGGGTGCAGTCGGCTGCCAGAACCGCCGGCGAGGATGATGCCTTTTCTGGGAAGTGGCGAGAGGGCATTCCCTGAGAGTGGTGAGTGGGAACTGGGGAGTGGGGTCATGCTGCGCTCCATTTTTTGTGCAGACCGGTTGACAATTTTCCTGCCCGATCAGCCAAATCGAATGCGGCATGATCGGCAATTGTAAAACCGAGCATCACCGACAGTTGCATCTGAGTTTCTAGCTCCGCGAGTGAACCACGTAAAAAACCGATGAAATGAACGTATTCCTTTCCGCTATTTTTGACCCGCACCCTCCGCAAGGTTACGCGGAATAGAGACGGCCGCACGTCTCATTTGCTGCGCCAATCCATAACGCTCCTCTGCCTGGAAATTCGAGGTCATCTGATACACCGCCTTAGCCAATTCCATCGAGAACTTCCGAGCATCGAGCCGCTCGTGTGGCTTACCCATCTTCATTTCCTACTCCACACTCACTACTTATTACTTACTACTTACCATCAGCCAGAATCTGTTGAAGGATGTGCCGGACACCGCTTTGCCAGTTGGGCAATTCCAATTCAAAAGTACTGCGCAACTTGCGGGTATCCAGCCGTGAATTGGCCGGACGCTTGGCGGGCGTCGGATATTCGGAAGAGGTAATCGCACGAATGGAATCCGGCGAGAGCTTGAGCAGCTTGCCGGCAGCGAGGGCTTCCGACACGACAAACCTCGCATAGTCACACCAGTTGGTCTCACCGCTGGCCACCAGGTGATACAAACCAAATGGGAAGCGCTCCCCCCCCTCACGCTGTTTCTGCCAGACAAGCTGAGCCGTCACATCAGCCAGCAAAGCAGCAGAGGTTGGCGCGCCATATTGATCGGCCACCACGTTCAAACTTTCGCGCTCACCGGCCAATCGCAGAATGGTTTTGGCAAAATTCCAGCCATGCGCTCCAACCACCCAGCTCGTGCGAAAGATCAGGTACGGCACCCCGCTTTGTTGTAGCGAGATTTCACCATCCCTTTTGGTGCGACCATAGATACTCTGGGGATTCGCGGGGTCATCTTCGGTATATGCGCTCGGCTTGATGCCATCGAACACGTAGTCGGTGGAATAATGCACCACCCATGCGCCCTGCTTCGCCGCTTCTTCTCCGAGCACTCCAGGAGTGACGGTATTAATGGCGTGAGCCAGCTCCGGCTCGGACTCTGCCTTGTCCACTGCGGTATAGGCAGCGGGATTGACTATCAGGTTTGGTTTGAACGACCGCACCAGTTCACGAATAGCAGATGCATCTGCCAAATCACATTCAGGTTGATCAACGGCACAGACTTCCCCTAAGGGAGCCAGTGCACGCTGTAGCTCAAAACCGACCTGCCCGTTCTTTCCCAGAAGCAAGATCTTCATGCGCGGTAGTGCCTTTGGAGAGTGGCAGGCGGCGAGTGGCGAGTGGCGGGTCGCGAAGGGTTGGTTGCTATCATTTCTTTATTCCATCCATTTTTAGCGTTTTGGTAAATGCCCAGATATCTAGGCTGAGGGTTGAAGTAAACCAATCATCACGCAACGTTCCCGCGGTTCCCTGAGAGACCAGCCCTGCTACCCCATCAGCCCTCTCAAATGCCCAAAGCTTAGTGTGATCGCCCATGATTGGCCCCTAAAAATCTTCAGTCTATCCACCTGAGCAGCTACGAATCTGCTCTCGCTATTCGCCATATTGCCTTTCGACCCAGTTGCGGTAGGCACCGCTGGTCACGTTAGCAACCCAGTTCTGGTTCTCCAGATACCACGCTACCGTCTTGCGAATGCCGGTTTCAAAGGTTTCTTGGGGCTTCCAACCCAGTTCGCGTTCAAGCTTACTAGCGTCAATGGCATAGCGGCGATCGTGACCTGGGCGATCCTTGACGAAGGTGATCAGTGAGCGGTACGTGGCAAATGGTAAGTGGCAGGTGGCAGGTGGAGCAAGTTCGTCCAGGATGTCGCACAGAGTCTGGACAACTTCGAGATTAGCCTTTTCGTGCCCGCCACCAATGTTATAGGTTTCCCCCATACGCCCCGCTTCGAGCACCCGGTGGATAGCCTTGCAGTGGTCTTTGACATAGAGCCAGTCGCGGATTTGTTGGCCGTCACCATAGATAGGCAACGGCTTGCCCGCCAGCGCATTGTGGATGACGAGCGGAATAAGCTTTTCAGGAAAGTGGTAGGGACCGTAGTTGTTGGAGCAGTTGGTCGTGAGGACTGGCAGGCCATAAGTGTGGTGGAATGCACGCACCAGATGGTCACTGCCAGCTTTGCTGGCAGAATAGGGGCTATTGGGTTCGTAACGATTCGTTTCTCTGAAGGCCGGGTCATCTTTCCTTAACGAGCCGTAGACCTCGTCGGTGGACACGTGCAGAAAACGGAAGTGTTCTTTAGCCTCGCCCTCCAGCGCGTCCCAGTAGGCACGCACGGACTCCAGCAGATGAAAGGTGCCGACGATATTGGTCTGGATGAATTCGCCAGGGTCGTGAATTGACCGGTCAACATGACTCTCAGCGGCAAAGTTGATGATGGCCCGGGGGCGATGCTCGGCCAGCAATCGATCGACCAACGATGTCTCTCCGATGTCACCCCGCACGAAGATATGCCGCGCGTCGCCTTGCAGACTGACAAGACTCTCCAGATTGCCCGCATAAGTGAGCTTGTCGAGGTTGATGACTGGCTCGTCGTTGTGCGCCAGCCAATCGAGAACGAAGTTGGCGCCGATAAACCCGGCGCCGCCGGTGACTACAATACTCATCCTGTTGTTGGAATCCCTGTTTGTTGCTTCTTAGCGAGGAGAGAACACCTCAGTGCAATCAATAGGCATGCTTGTGAACAAATCCTTGCCATATCGTCAGCCACATGATCTTCAGATCGAGCCAGAGGGACCAATGCTCAATATAATAGAGGTCGAACTCAATTCGTTTCTCAAGCGAGGTGTCGCCACGCCAACCATTGACTTGCGCCCAGCCCGTGATCCCGGCCTTCATCTTATGCTTGAGCATATACAGAGGAATCTGTTTTCGAACCTCCTCGACCACCCAAGACCGTTCCGGCCGTGGTCCGACGATGCTCATATCTCCCTTCAGAACGTTCCAGAATTGTGGCAGTTCATCCAAACTGGTCGATCGTAAGAAGCGTCCGATCGATGTCACGCGGGGATCATTCTTCTGGGTCAACAGCGCGTGATCGCCTGCATGATCCGCGCGCATCGTACGAAACTTGAGCATCATGAACGGCTTTCCATCCAACCCCATGCGCTCCTGCTTGAATAAGATCGGTCCGGACGAAGTCAGCTTAATCAGCAACGCGACAAATCCCTGCACCGGCAGTGTCAGGAGAAGCGCGATCATACAACCGATTAAATCGCTGCTACGCTTGAGGATAATGTTCCATCCGTGGAGAGGCGAGCCCTGTAGCGTGATAATCGGTAACCCTTCAAACATCTCCGCCTCGGCACGGAGCGTAATAAACTCATAAATTGACGGGATGACTTTCACTTCGACGGTCGTGGTCGCTAAATACGCCAGCATCTTTTCCGCTTGTGGCTCGGACTCAGGAGGAAGACAAAGAAAGACCATGTCCAAAGCTGGCGCATACTTCTCCACATCGCCGTATAAGCCGATGACCGGAACCCCTTCAAAGGTTTCGCCCAACTTTTTCGGCTTGCGGGTCAAGTAGCCCTGGACTTTAATGCCGAATTCAGGATGAAGCGACAGTGAGCGGGCAATCCGCTGTCCGAGTTTGCCTGCCCCGATGATCAGACAATGTCGCTGGTTGTAACCCTGCTTTCTGAAAAACCTCAGGCCCTCGCGAAACACCATTCGCGAGAAGCTGAGCGTAACAAGATTCAAAACCCAGAAATATAGAAAGACTAGACGCGAATATTCGAACTGACGAACGAAAAATGTTAACCCGATGAGAATCAACACCGACAACGAATTGGCTATAGCAATGTCGAGGACCTCGGCCAGGTGGGAGCCCATCCGTCGAGGTCGATACAAATTAAATGCCCGAAAAGATACTCCCCATACGATCACGATCGGCACAAGTAAATAAATATAAATCTCCAGAGGTGGAACACCCTTGCCGACCGGCCCCCATCCACCCGAAAAGCGAATGTAATAGGCTGCCAGCCAGCAGGCACAGATCAGAGCCAGATCAAATAAAAAGAGGGAACTCTGAAGAAATTGCGAATGGCGTTTCAACATGACCGTGTACGCTGAAATTCTTCCCAGGTTTGCTCAATGACGGCATGGATTCGTGCCTTGAAATGCTTGCGGTCAAATGGTTCCACATGAGAGCGAATCATTTCAGGTTGAAACTGGTCGCGGTAGCGTTCAAATACTTCTAAAGCCTGGATAAGTGCTTCACAAGTCTGCTCGTAGAAAAACACGCCGGTTGGATTTTTGCCTGAATCATCACCGTGTGGCATCCCAAAGGCGTTGCCCGTTGGCTTCTTTCGCTCACCAGGGTTCAACGGCACAACCGTCTCCAATGCGCCTCCCTTGGCATATGCAATGACTGGCTTGCCACAGGCCATGACCTCGAGCGGAACAATTCCAAAATCTTCTTCCCCAGGAAACAACAACGCCTTGCAACGACGATAATATTCAGTGATCACCTTATCAGGCTGCCACCCCAGCAACTCCACGGTTGGTCCTGCATGTTGTTTAAGGAATTGATATTGCTGCCCCGTACCAATGATTTTGAGGGGTCGCTTTGTCACATTACACGCCTCAATTGCCAGTTCCACTCGCTTATAGGGAGCTAATGCCGATACGACCAGATAAAACCCATCATCGGTTTCCGAGGGAACAAATCGATCAAAATCTACGGGTGGGTATACAACAATGGATTCTTTCCCGTAATGCCTTCTAATTCGATCCGCAACGTGATGAGAGTTCGCCACGAAACGGTCAACCCGATCACACGCCTGTACGTCCCAACGTCGAAGATGTGCCATCAAAGTCCGAAGAATTTGACTCTTGACCAGACCAGCGCTGTCCTCAAAGTATGCATCGTAGAGATCCCATGCGTATCGCATGGGCGTGTGCGTATAACTGACATGCAACGTTCCCGGAAGCCTCCGAACTCCCTTCGCGACGCAGTGACTGGACGAAAGAATCAGGTCGTAATCGTGCATGTCAAAACGTTCAATCGCAAATGGGAACAATGGAAGGTAATGACGATAATATCGTTTTAGGAACGGTAGGTGCTGAATGAAAGACGTATGGATTGGCATCCGTTCAATGGTTTCAGAAACCTTCCCTTGAAAATGAAGAAGAGTAAAAAGATCGGCTTGAGGAAACAACTCACAGAACACTTCCACGCAGCGCTCGCCACCACGCATGGACGCTAGCCAATCGTGTACAATCGCAACTTTCATAGCTCTCTGCCATAGTCTTCGTTATTACACCATCGCGGCATAGATTTTCAGGATTTCAGACAACATGTTTTCTTCGGAAAAACGGTTACGCACATGTTGGTGCGCCTGGTTAATTACTTCTGTTCGCAACTCCTGATTTTCTACCACTGCTCTGACCGCCCATGCCAAGGCCTTCCCAGATCGTTCGTCTATTAACAGGCCATTCTTTTCATGCTCGATTATTTCTGATAGCCCACTGACATTCACTGCTACAACAGGCACCCCCGCACACATTGCCTCCAGCACAACAAGCGGCAATCCCTCCCATCTAGAGGTTAAGAGTAAGACATCAAATGTCGAAAGAATCTGTAACGATTCCGCGTGAGACAGTGGGCCTACCTGACGAACACGCTTTGCCAAATCCCGATGGGTGATTTCCTGTTTAACAGCAGATTCAAGGCTGCCTCCCCCTACCATCGTCGCAGTGTAATCGGGCAGGTGTTCCAGCGCATCCAGAAACAAGAAAGGATCTTTTTGGTACTCTAGCCGACCTACGAATCCCACATGCTTGGCCAGGGTTGTGTGGCTTTCTGGAATCTCACGAAACTGAATACCATTATGGATAATGGTGGTGGGTTTATTGTCCGGAAGAATATTGCAAGCTCTTGCAATATTAGCATCATGCTCCGACACAAAAATTATACGATTGGCACGAGAGATGGTAACCCCTTCAATAAACGTCGCAAGCCATCGTATTCCAGTAGGCTTGTGTGAAAAATGAAACCCGTGGACCGTGTACACAGTAGGGACAGTCGTCCCAATAATCGCGTGGAATAACCCGGCCCGTCCTCCATGCACGTGAATGAGATCTGGCTTCCATTCGGAATAAATCTTGTTCAGTCCGAAAGAGACTGCAAGATTCAATCGACTGCGAAAAAAATGTAATCCGTAAGCAGGAGTATCAAGTACTTCTGCTTGATGAAATAAATAGGACTGACTTTGGGTAATAAGCCCGATCGAATGTGTGGACCGGAGTCCACGGAGAATTTGGAGGACATGGGTTGTTCCACCGCCAGGATTACCATCTGCAACAACCTGTAACACTCTCATGTTTGAATCTCATGTGCGGACACTTATAATTTTGATCTCCAGCCTTTAAACCTGCCGCACAAAGCATTCCAGTGATAGTAGGCTTTTGGCCACTCTCCTGTTATAAGGTTCACGCACGCTCCCCCAAATGGCCGGATCAAATAGTATCCAACAATCCACAGTGGAAAATGGTGTTTTTTCCAGACCCTTCCAATCCCCATACCATAGACATAAGCGCGTTTAGCCATTTCCTCCCATCCTCGGTCGAATGGATTAGGATGAAAGACTTGAATCTTGGGCAGGTAAAGTAAGTTGAACCCGGCACTGATCGCTCTGACAGGATAATCGATGTCCTCTCCTCCCACCCAGGGAGTCCCAGCACCCGGCCCCATCATTTCATCAAAGCCTCCAATTGCATCTACGACTTTTCGCTTGAGAAAAATTGTAAAGGTACATGTTCGCGTCCAGACATTCGTCAAAGACACGAGGCCTGCTGTCTCATCAAACCGCGCCATGGGACTCACTTGCCCATCATGGCTTATGATCCGACCTGTTATACCATCACAGTTACCTTCCTCCAGGGATCGAAGGACATTTTTCAAGAGGTCATGGGGGTACCAACAATCATCGTCGGGAAACCCCACGATGTCTCCTGTTATTTTCTTAATCCCCGCATTGCGAGCTCGCGAAACACCAAGTGGCGACGTCAGATGGATAATCGTCAAACGATCACAAAATGAAGCAATCACCTTCTCGAGCCGATCATCAAGATTCTGATCAACAACAATCAATTCAAAATTCTTGTAGGTCTGGGCGTCTAACGAAGTCAACAATCTGTGCAACTCGGATGTTCGCCCAACAGTCGCTACAATTAAGGAAACTTTCATGGATTCATCTGGATTAATGGCTCTGACCGGTCGTGATTCTTCGGAGAAGAACAGCCATGAAGTTAACCGGCCACGATGGCCTATACGTTCGTCCACGTCTCGCATAGCTCAGTGCTAATTTATAGTTCCCCTCACGCAATGCTCGTAAAGCAGCTTCGGCTGTCGTTCTGGCATGCCAATTTCGACAGAATGGCTCTATCGGTTCGCGTTTGCCGTTTGTCCGTATATGCTCTTCAGCAATCTCCAAGAACTCATTGAGCATCCTCAAGCGATTAGGACTACCATGACTAAATGTCAATGACCCAGAGTGTGCCCGATAGTGATACAACACACTCGGTATTCCGATACTCTCGATTCCCGCCACGGTCGCACGAATGAGAAACTCTCGATCAGCAGCAAGACCGAAACGCGTCTCATAGAGTCCGATTTTTTCATAGACCCTCTTTCTGAAAAATCTCGCATTCGTCATGGCCGGACCAGTGGTCACATTTTCAAACGAAAGCTCCAAATCCTTGGGACGCATATATTGAGCAATGACACGCTTCTCTCCCCCCTGGCCATGCTCAAATACTTCCACGCCTCCGCAAACCGCATTTATATCAGGCGCCTCCCTAAACCTTTCAGACACCTGTCCAAATACGCGTTTTTCATAGAAGTCATCACAATTAAGATGGCCAATGATGTCGCCCTTGGTTAACCGCACGCCCTTATTGAGTGCGTCGTAAAGCCCTCGATCTGGCTCACTGACCACACGTAAATGCGGATATTTATTGATAATCTTGAGTGTCCCGTCAGTCGATCCCCCATCAACAATAATATGCTCCACATGGGAATAGTCCTGGTCGAGTACACTCTGAATTGCTTCCTCAATGAATGGGCGACCATTGAGACAAGGCGTGACGACTGAAATAAGGGGAAAAGGAGGGTTCATTTCGTATGCTACCTACGTCAGAACATTGCTTTATGCAATCTAAGTTTGGTTCGGGAACTCTAGCATCTGATCCCATTCAAATGGGGTGTCAACTTGACGTGAGCGTTTCAAATCACTCCGATTCTTCAACCCCTGCACTCCAGCCTTCATAAAGGTTCATAGCCGGAAGAACAATCCATCCCATTGCAGAGTGCGCCCATTCACTGGATCGACGAACACTGGATATAGCGCCCACACCACAATACCTTCTGCTTCCAGGCGTTCAATGCACTCGCGCCTGATACGCTGACCATCGTACAGCGGAACCAGGGATAACTCCATCTGGACTCCACGTACCTTTGGCGATGTTTCAATCCCTCCGTCGAGGACATGCCATTTATAACCCTGTGTATCAATTTTGAGAAACGGCGCCTGAGCACATTCGAAAGAAAGCTGCACAACCGAGTCCAACGTGATCAGCAGAGCCGACTCATGTCCAAGATAAGCATATTCAGGCGTCGCACTACTTGCGATGTAAGCATGGGAAGGATCGAACTACTGACCAAGTTGCCGGATCTGTTTAGTTCGATCTCGCCAAGACGATCTCCCAACGCGCGACGCGGATGCTCTGCCTGACCGAATCGCCACAGCCGACTGTGCCAGAGACCATCGCTTCTGCAATAGTTTTTCCGAACGCTTCTATAAAATGCGGGGGGCTACAAAGACATCGACGGCGGAGTAGGCCACTTGCAAACAAAAACTAGCGTCAGCGAGATAGCCAAGGTTTACAACCTCAAGATTCACCTGTGCAATAACTTCTCTGCTTCCCTGGCCAAGAGCAAATAAGAGTGCGGCAAAAGGCAATGCCGATCACTTCCACGCCTCTTCTTTCGGCCAGCTACGAATCTTGCCTGACCCGGTCCTTTCTCGATTCCACGCCGGCAAAACCCCCTCCAATTGGCGCCACACTTGTTCCACTGAGATATCACTTATGCACTTCACAGCCTCTCCCCGTTTTCGGGGATGAATGCACCGCCAGTTGCAACCGAAACATGACATGGGTTGCATCACCACAATAGGTGTTGGGCAAGACGGTTCCTGTTTCTCAACGACATACGGCAAGAACCGACCGTAGTGTCCGCCACCCAGAATGCACACCACTGGCGCGCCGACTGCCGCCCCGATGTGCACTGCACTTGTATCATTACTCAGAACCACCACCGCATTTCGCAGAATTCCGCGAGCTCGCTAAGGCTCGTCTTTTCAATAAGATCAATTGCATTCCCACTCAAATAATCTAATGTTTTTGTCGCCTGAACGCGATCCAAAGGACCACCAGCTAGCACGATATTGACTCCACCTTCTCGCAAGCGCAAGCCAATTTCCCCAAAATTTCTCGCTTGCCATACTTTTCCCTCCCAACTACCCCCTACAAACAAAACGGCATACGGTTTAGAAACCGAACTAAATCCTGACACCGCTTTTGCGTATGGCAACTTTGGAACCTGCGCCACAAAGCTCGACAACCCAAGACCACGCATAAATTCTGCATGCCGCAGAAGCTCCATCGACTCCTTTGAGGTTTCGGGGATTAGTCGTGAATACCATCTGTCGCTCCAGTGCTTTTGCCAGAAGGTGGTGTTACTGTAATCCCCCTCAGGTGCGACGCGTTCCGCCGCGTTAGCCGCCCGTACCAAGGCATCACCAACGAGAAAAACACGGGAATGGACGGGATGAATAACCTTTGCAAATCCTGCCCTACGCAGGCGCCTAAGCCAGCTCCACCGATACCGCAGGTTGTATAAAAAGCGATCCGTATCCAGAGCCCACACTTCGTCGCCCAATCCAAGATCACTCGCCCATTTGCCAGTACGGCGTTACCGATCAGGACTACCGAATAACCCTGTTTTTGAGAGTGCGCGCATAGTTCTCGTCCGGCGTTCAACCACAAGACAAAATCTCCTATGGCGTCTGGTCGGATTATCAGCATACGAGACTGAGACGCGGCAGGCCTTATCAAACGTATCACCACACCATCCATCACTGCCCAAACTAAGTTGCGCATGTGACTCAGAAGTATTCGCAACCGCCTAGCCATACAAATCAGTTAATATGTCGAGCTACGAAGGCATTGACTAAAGTTTCTATACGCACGTGCACTAAACATCTCACCGAAGCAAGGCAGCTTCCAGAACTCTGAGATATTCTCTTCGAGATTCTGATCGAATCGCGTCGACCTCATCTGAATACGAAAATTCTCTTGCACTCACAGACTCTACAACTTTCTCAATTGACTCCGATTCAATATCGCCCACAAAATGCGACTGCAAAGAGAGACTCTCTATCATTCGCGCACGACTATCGTTACCGATCACGGCAACTGGCTTACCGAACGATGCCATCATAAATCCCGCGTGAACTCTGTTTACGACTCCGAATCTTGCACGAGCATAAAACTTCATAAACTCCAAGTGATCATTGGGAACTAGGAAACGCTCTAGGTCCGGCACAAGCATCTTTGCCAATCTCTCTTCCTCCTTGTTATGGCAGGCAACCACCACTCTGCCCATCTTTTTCACCAGCTGGGCAATGTCTTGAAACTGCCGCCTCCAACGAGCTCCGTCAATTGCCTGCCCGAAGGTGTAATGCCCCCCGTTCTCCATACAATTAATTACCACAAATTCGCCTGGTTGCGGCGTCAAGCCAAGCGGTCCCTCGCGAAAATAGAAGTACAAGGTAGAATTTGTGCGTCCCGACCGACGCGGTTCAACATCGCACGCGCCAAACGATCCCGAAGGATCGTGAGTGCGCACGCATCAAAAAACTCACGGACGTAGTCGCCGCACTTTTGGCACGAGGAGATCTCGCTTCCGTCGGAGTGATACCGCTGGCAACTTCCACCGGCGACGTTCAGAAACGCCCGCCCGCGGCGATCTGGCAGGAAACGCTTTCGGATTAGGGGATCGAACCACTCGTTGTCAGAACAGTGAGGCCCGTTCAGATGACACCAGTAAACGGGTGCGCCGCTCTGTACTAGGACATCGGCCTCACTCACCCGGTCCTTCAGTCGCAAAACGCGAGTGGCAGGATCTAATGCCCTCGAAACACGGTACCTACGATACTTCTCGAAGCCATACACCGCCGTGATTGGTGAGTGCTTGTGAATGAATTCTGCACTATCTAGCACTCCGATCGAGTCGAGCAATGCAGGATACCTTCCCGCACAAAATCGTCACCGATATTGTGCACAATCGTGGTGATAAGAGTAACTCGCACTTTATGGGACTCTTTTATAGAAAAAATCAGGATGGGACCACGAAGGGAGCTCAGACTTGCACCCACTCCTTGTCCTTGATAGCTTGATATCTACCGCTCATCCCCGAACTTCGCACGGGGTGATTAAACGCTACTAGCGAGTTGGCGTCAGGAAGCAGAGTTGGCGAGATTTCGTTCCGCACAAGGAATACGTTGGTCCCAACAAAACGATATCCCTTTCGGCGGCCAGAGCTGATGAACCCCCTGGAGCGATGCGCCCGCATAGTCGCTGCCGTACTTGGTGAGCTCGGCGACGAAATCGAGACGGCAGGGGATGGACAATGACACATTTGGCTTGAGAAGACAGTTGTACTCCAAAACCACCACTCTCGGATGCGCGACTGAAAGCCCCTCCCAAAGCCAGAAGTCCACTCCATCCACGTCCAGCGACAGCAGCTCAATCTCGCCTGAGTAGCCGGCGTTTACAATAACCTCGTTGAGGTCCCTCTAGCTAGCCATGCTTGAGCGATATCGGATGGCCAATGTCTCGTCTCCGCCCTGGCGCGATAGAAATCCCTTGCGCGCCGCACATTTTCCGCATTGCCATCTACCAGCAGTCCGGTTCAACGATGATTCAGCAGTAGATTGGCCGTGTTGCACTCGATACCATCTCCGGCTCAGATTTCTACTGCACAATAGGTGTGCTACCAATGAAGCCGAATGTATAAAGAAGGATGCTGTCTTCGTCGTATTGGGGATAGACCCTACGGCCGACATCCTTGAAGGAGCGCCTTTGTGACGAATCGCTCTCGGACCTGTAGCGTTCGAGTAGGGGCTTCTGGCCACGACATCATCTTTTGCATGAAGAGCCCACTCGTGTTCGTCCAGAATGGCACGTTTTATATTTCTCGTGAAAACATGAAGAAGGATTCGATTCAGATCAGCCTATTACAATTCCCCACTCCCACCACCAGTCACACAGCGAGTCATCAATGAATACGAGCTAGGGCAAGCAGGATCATTGACTCCCAGAGTTTCGCATGTCTCTGGCTTCATTAACGGCCGGGACAATTGGAATCACATCGCCTTGTAATGAACTCTTTGATATACGCACCGCGGCAACGTGGACGGCTAGAACATCATAACCCACCACCACGTTGAACAGTTGCTCATCGCCTCCCCACAGATTCGTCTATGTGGGGGTTGCACTCTTTCAAGCGCATTAGGAGCGCCAGATTCGAGACAACCATCCTCCAGGCAGGACAAAATGCTGAAAAATTCACGCTCCTTTTCTAACGATCTTATCACATATGTGGGGTGCCTCAAGGGCCAACCGCGTTCCCCGCTTGGATACAGGATGCCTTTCTTTGTATGAGTTGCTTCTTCACTAAATCCAATATTTGTAATCAGATTCTTTGTGGGAGAAACACAAAGCCCAGCTGTTTATGAACTTAGAGAAACCCCATTGGTAGTCCCAAGTATTAATCTCTCCTGAAAAGACCTTGTCATATAACTTACGTCGCCAAAGCGCCTCTTTTGGGGAATTGCAGAAAGCCCGATAAAGCTCCTTCCTTCTCACATCTGGCCAACAAGACATGCTAACGTCGTATACAGACCAGGCACGCCTCCATGAGGCCCAGCCCCATACAGGACCATTTTTTGTGAAATAGTAATCTTCTCCCTGACTATTACCCGCCGCCACGGGATTGAATCCACAAATTTGCCAAATTCGGGTATCATGGCGATACCGCTCCAGCAACTCTTGACAGAACCAAAAGAAGCTTAGACTCGGCAAGCAATCGTCTTCAAGAACGATTCCTTCTTCCTCTTGCTTGAAGAACCAAGTAATCGCTGAACTGACCGCAAGCTTGCAGCCCAGATTTTCTATCTGGAAGAGTGTCTTAACCTCACAGGGCCAATCGACCTTCGAAACGATCGCCCTTACCTCGCTACACTTAGCAAACTCATCTGGTCGATTCGCCCTTGGTCCGTCAGCGGCCACGTACAAACGTGGCGGCTTGACGCTCATAATCACTTCAAAGACCCTCGATGTAACGTCTGGTCGATTGAATGCCAACAATAGGACTGCAGTTTGTAAGGGACCAGGCGGTTTGAAAGAAAAATCCTCGGCAAACATAGGGTAAGTTAGTCGACTTTCTAATGAGGTCGAGTGGCCGCCCAACCTTTGATGTCCATCTATGCAACTAGACCAAGCGGATGTCCGGTTGGCATTGCTTCAGGTGGTCCGCAGGCAATGGAAGGTCAACTGAGAGCGGATTTGAGTGAACCTCATTACAAGCACGGCTAATGTCTAAACATTAGAACCGGCGGTTTCAAGTTCCAAGTGCAACGGGTGAATGATGGCGCAGGTGCGCATAGACTTCCAGGGGCGTGGCAAAGTTCAGACATTTTCTGGGGCGCGTGTTCAGCCGATGGGCGATGGCGTTCAACTCGCGCTGGGTGTAGCCCGACAAGTCCGTGCCCTTGGGCAAGTACTGGCGCAGCAGGCCATTCGTGTTTTCGTTGGTGCCGCGTTGCCACGGGCTGTACGGATCGGCAAAGAAGATCTGGATCGCGAGCCGCTCGGCCAAGCGCTCATGCTCGGCCATCTCTTTCCCCCGATCATAGGTCAGGGTTTTGCGCAGCAGCGCGGGCACGTGCCGGAGTTTCTTCGTGAAGCCCTGCTCGGGCACTCGTCGCATCCGTCCCGTCCATCCTGGCCAGGATGACCAGGCGCGTCGTCCGCTCCACCAGGGTGCCGACGGCCGAGCCATTGCGGGCCCCCTTGATGAGGTCGCCTTCCCAGTGGCCGGGCACCGTGCGGGTGGCCACCTCGGCGGGACGCTCGGCAATCGGCGTCATGTTGGGGATCTGGCCGCGTCGATCCGTCCCTCGCGCCCGAGGCCGGCGCGCCTTGCGCGCCTGACGCAGCGCGGCCAACAGTGCGCTCCGCAGGGTGCCGCGGGGCAACACATACAGCCCCACATAGATGGTCTCGGCCGAGAGCTGTTTCCGCATGTCGTCAGGATACGCGCGTCGGAGGCGCCCGGCAATCTGTTCGGGCGAGCAGCCCTGGGCCAGCTGGGTCCTGCACATACTGCCACAGCCAGGGATCCAGGAGTTTGCGCGGTCGCCGCGGCTGACGGGCCCGGGCGGCCGCCCGCGTCTGCGCCGTGCAGGCACGATAGGGGCGGCCCCGCGTGGTGTTGCGGGCCGACTCGCGGCTCAGGGTGCTGGGCGCGCGTCCCAACACCCTCGCCATCGTCCGGAGCGAATGGCCGTGGGCCAGGCCCAGACTCAAGGTCTCACGGTCTTCGGCACTCATGTGTCTGTAGCATCTTGTTGGCATGGCAACACCATAGCCCATCAGGGCCTGTAGTGTTGCACTTGGAGTTAGAACTCAAGACCTGTAAAATTTGTATCGATAAAATGGCACAAAGGATTTTGTTTTCATCCAAAAAGTATTTCGCGTCTTGGGGTAAAGAAATCAAAAAGATAGGATGCCGCCATCTGCGACAGCACTGTCCCCATCGCCGCACCGACGATTCCATACTCCGGAATCAGAAGCAGATTAGCCAGAATATTTACAACAGCACCTAGGAGGGCTCTATTTAAGGCGAGCATTTGGAGGTTTTCGGTCAGATACCACCTACCGCTGGCCAAACCGATAAAGACCCGAACGGGCCGGTCCAGATATGCAATGCTAGCACTGCACCGGCTTGCGCATCTCATCCCCAAAGAGCGAAACAACCAACCAATCCGACAGAACGGCCATCGGTATCGCCACCACCAAGGCCAACAAAACCATGAGGTCATAGAGTTTCTGCAACCTCTGGTAATACAGTGCTTCGCTTTGTTTTTTGGACACGATAATCGAAGGAAACACCGACGCAACGATGGCCATCGGGATGAAGTACCAAACTTCGCTAATCCGCACGGCTGCAGTGTATATGCCCACTGCCTTGTCACCGAGCATCTGTCCCAGCATGATCTGGTCAATGCGCATGTAGACCATGATGGCCAGACCGGAAAAAATTAGTGGCCAACTGTCCTTGAGCAGGGCATTCGCGCGACTGTATCGTATACGCCATACAGCCAAGACGCCGCCCCGCCATACATACACCCACAGCAAGCCCACAGCTACCAGAAGCCCTTCGGCAAACGCCGCCCACACAAAGGCCAAGAGCGATGCCTGGGCCAGAATGAGGCCGACCCTGATGGCGGCGAGGACAAGGAAAACGCCGTTTTCGACCCAGATGGTGTACTTGGATTTGACTTGGGATTCAAACCAGTATTTCACCACCTCGGTAGCTTTAAATACCATGGCAAAGCCCAGCACAGCCACCATGAGCTTGGCCAGTTCGTCGTCGGGCCGAGCAATACTGATGGCGATCACGGCAAGAACAAAAACAAAAACGCCGCCAATGACCTGTAATAGGAAAGCAGTGCCCAGGATGACATCTGAAGTATCCGGTTCCTTGCTAGATCGCGCACAACAATAGTATAAAGTCCCAGGTTGCCCACTGAACTAACCCGGGTGACAATAGTGCCATAGCGTAGCTCATCAGCCCGAATTGCTCAGGGCCTAGGTAGCGGGCAACCCATCCCCCCACCAACAACCCGACGCCCATTCGCAAAATTTTGTCACCAAACAGCCAGCCGATATTGACGAGAATCTTTTGCAGGTTGAGACGGTGCTCGATTCTGACCCGAAAAGGGGCGGGCAGATAACGCAACCAGCTTGCAGGCGTGAGACTCATCCGGTATGCCCAATCATTAAATACTCAACCCCGCCTCTTGCATCAGCATCGTTTCGCACAGATTGTGACTATTGAAAATGTTGAGGTGCTCAAGGAGGCGTTCACAGCATCGCAGTCCAGGAACTGACCGCAGACTAAACTGCACGACATCATTCAGATCTATTCGAACAGCAGCTGCTTGCTGGATCAGCCTTACCGCGATCATCAGCTGATGTAGTCTTACTTCGTGGGAAAGAATCCCATGCACTCCTTGCAGCGGCCATCTCACTTTTACCATCATGCCTTCGACGAAGACCATAGGAGGGAACGGCACGAGTCGAATGGTCCGGTCACCCACCACTGACGTGATCAAGTTCCAGTGTCAGGAATTTCCTCTCTGGAACCTGATAGCGCCTCGGAACTCAATGTGCTGCGCTGTGCGGCTGATATCGGGAGCCGAAGAATTCGATAGAACGGCACGAGTCGAATGCTACTGCTCCACAACACTGACGTTAAGATTACGATTATAGGTCTTGATCGTCACTCCCACCGCAGCCAAGAGCCAGAATAAATGCGCCAGACCGCCCGTGAACATGTAATCAAACATATTGCGCACGGAAAACCCCACAAGCGCAATCCCGATTCCCACTGCCAGCAGCGACCATGCTTTGCTGTCACCAGCAGCAGACCGAATCGAGAGCAAGTGCCACAGTAGGGCCACAAAGATCCAGACGAAACATACGAGAGCAGGTAGGCCGCTTCCTAGCGACACCATGAGAAATGCACTGTGCATGGCAGGAAGGACTTGAGCAGGTACAGGAAGGTGACTTTGTGCCTGGGGTGAGTATTCAGGGTACTTCTTCACAAATGAATCGTTCCCATAGCCGATCCCCACTACAGGATGGGCAAGAATCTCTCGCAGCCCGATGCGCCATACCGTCAATCTGCTATCGACGGTTGTCGCGTTCACCGTGTCTCCTTGAAATCCGGCGAAAAATGCCAGAACCAAAACTAATCCAGCGACCGTACCAACCCCTAGAACCGCCAACGCAAGACGGCGCTGCCCCGTGACAACCGTCAGAACAACTCCTTGCACAACATGGGCTACCCACCCCGCGCGCGTATAGGAAAATATCTGGGCCAACCCCGTCAGCACCAGAGCCAGGACCTGCGTGACCCGCACCCATGGAGCATAAGATATGATCCACAAACCTCCTAGCACCGGGATGGCAATGACCATGTAGGTGGAAAGCCAATTATAATCGGATCCAATCGCTCGTGCACGAATCAACCGATCTCTCCATGTTCCTCCCGCCGCGAAAAAATCAACTAGCGCGTATCCCGCAAGCAGGGTTCCACCGACTGCGATAGCCACCAACACATATTTCGGCAAGGACTCACGGCCTGAGCGATGGAGAACGAGGAGCGCCCAGTAGAACACCAGTGCATGGGTGAGGAATTTCCTCCACTCCGCGAAACTGTACGACACATCCGTTGCAAACGGAACGGTACACAGTACCCACAGAAGAAAACACCCCAGAGGGAGATCGACAGGTGTCCGAATCCACAGTGCGGTCTTCTGCCCAAGACTCATGAGGACAGTTGCCGCCATGAGTACTAGAAAGACATACTCTTGTAGGTGGTAGAGGGGTGGGAACAAGCTCGCGAAACCGACAAGCACTAATCCCGCTGACTGCAGAGCCCAGAATCGGTTATGAAAAATTGATGGCGCACAGACACCGGAAGATGACATTCGCGAATCCGTTCTGACGAGAGGGAGAGGAAATGGTGTCGGGAGTCTTATTGAGCCCCGGCGCATGTTTGCGGCGGCGACCCTGTGGAAAGATGTCTTTGCTTCCGGAATTGTGTTGTGTACAGACGGGCGCCGTTGGTTACAGGCGGCCGCTGCACGCGTCTCGGGTCTACAAAATTGTGGCTGCCATGACTATTGTTTTTCGGCTCGTGTTGAAGACACGGAGCAGCCGGCATCTTGGTAGGGTAACGATATCCTGAAGATCAAGGTCACGACCCAGGGTGACCGGATCGGATGGACATTTCTCCGCGACACGATGAAGACAGCGACGCAAGGATTCGAGCTTCTGCTCGATTACTTCCCGATCCATGCCCGCCTCCTTTCAGCAAGGATTCTTGTGCGGTATGGCAGGTAGTCCGCCTGATCGAAGAGGTGTCTGCGGATGAGGTCGGCGTAGCACGTCTCGCTCCCCAACAATCTTTTCCCATGCCGGAGGATCTGGCCTAGAAGTGGTTCCCCAACGGCGTGGAGATCGACCAGATCAACCGGGCGACCCGTCCGTTCCGCCAGCTCAGTCACCAGAGCCAGCTTCTCTCCGACTGTGAGGCGGTGACCGGCGTCTACTGCCAGGTCCACATCGCTGTCTGCCTGCTCCCGACCAGCGGCCAGCGAGCCGAACAGAATGGCTAGTCTGATCCCAGACTGTGTGTTGAGGACGGCCAGGATCGATCGTGTAAGATTCTCGTCTTGCTTCTGCATACCTGCCTCTTAGCTACATGATACAGGAATTTCCCCGCCAAACTTCATTCCCATCACACCGGCACCACATCATTCACATCGATCTCCACGGCTGCGGCTTGCTGAATGAGTCGGACTCCCAACACGAGGCGATGGTGTTTTTCTTTGCGCAAGAGAATCCCGTGCACTCCTTGCAACGGACCTCGGACCACTTCCACTTGCATGCCTTCGTGCAGATACGGATGTGGATCGTAGGGCAGCACACTGGTCATCAGGGTCTTGATCGCCGCAATCTCCTCGTCCGGGATCGCCTCCGGGCAATGGCCGGCTGCCCACAATGTCGACCACTCCGATCGTCTTGAGCACCGGCAACTTTTGCTCCGATGCAAAGCGGACGAAGCAGTATCCTGAAAAGAGCGGAACTTCGATTTCTTTCTTCCGATCCTTCCATTGACTCATTCGCTTGACCGTCGGCAATAACGGCTCAATGCCTTGATTCGCAAGCTGGTCGCGCACCATCTTTTCGTGACGCGACCGCGTCCGTAACGCATACCAACGCAGTGAATGGTCTGTCTGGTCCATCTGGTCTATCTGGTCTATCTGGTCTTGCCAGCCTTGTTTCGGAGATACTTAATGAGGCCTGAAATGATTCGACTTGTTTTCCCAGCTTGTGCATAGATGGCATCAAAACTCTCTTGGGAGAGATATTTTTGATCCAGAGCCACATAGGCATGACTCTGAGTCTCTGCCGCTGAAGACATGGCTATAAACAAGAACTGCACAAATTCTTTATCGGAATGCCGAACGAATCCTTCAGCTACGTTCGACAGCACCGATACAGATGCTGCTTGAATCTGCCCGCATAGCCGAACATCCTTCTGCCAGAGGGGATTTCGCCCTATTGCTTCATAAACCTGTCGGGTAAGTTGGCGAGCTTCCTTCCAGCAATCCAAATCTTCAAAACGGCTGACTTTCATAAGACAGGTCTGTCTCGTCTGTTCGGTCCTATCAGGTCTATCTCATCAATCGATCCGGTCCCGCACAAGATAGACAAGACAGACCTCATCAACCAGATAGACCGCTTTGGACACAGCTCCGCCCTTTCACTTACAGATCCGACATCGCACGCACCACACACAATGTCGACCACGAGCGGAAGCGCCACGCCTTATTCAGGCAGGCCGAGTCTCAGTACCTTTTCCCGTGGCACTCCCGACTGCACCAACTGTTCTTCACAGGCTGCCGCATGCTCGAGATCCGCAATCAACACCCGATCAAACTGCCAGCCAGCGATCCCATCCGGCGAAGAAACCGGGCAAGATAGAAATGACTCACGCGAGCTTCCATCAATGAATCCCACACAGTCGATATTCATCTCTCGAAGCGACAGATAGGCCAATTCGGCTAACTCGGTCGTCCCGTAGATCACAACCCGCTGGCCATGAGTGCCGTCGAACGTCGCCATCATTTCTTTTAGCCGAGTACGCATGTCTCGGTAGTACGAGAGGGAATACTGCATGTAGAGATAGGTCAAGCGTGACTTTTCCGTAAAGCCCTGTGGCGTCAGGAGATACCTGATTCGATTGCGCGGGATGGTCGTGATCTTGATGCAGCCCTTACGGGCCAGACGCTTGAGATAGAGATTGGTCAGACCAAGCGCGACACCAAGTTTGAGTGGCAAGGGTGCGCTGAGTGGCCCCGCCATCTCGATCGAGTTCGCTGAGGAGAAGAAGGTCTCGCTGACCTTGTAAATCCATGAATTAAACGGATAAATTTAGCAGACGTTCACAATATGAACAGCACGATTAGCGTAGTCAAGGAAATTTTTCAGCGAGGAGCCAGGGACGGAGACGCTCTCACTGTTGACCAATAGTCATTTCTTGCGCTGGGAAGATTTGCGATTGTGCCATTGACCTTCCCCCCGGAAACTAGACCATTGGCTAGGAAGTTCAACTGTGCTGAGATGGGGCCCATAGGAGGGGCCCATGACACGGAAACGGCACACGGAGGAACAGATCATCGCAGTGCTCAAGGATGCCCAAGCGGGCATCGGGGTCTCAGAGCTCTGCCGCAAGCACGGCATCTCGGACGCCACGTTTTATAAGTGGCGGACCAAGTATGCGGGACTGGAAGTCAGCGACGTGAAGAAGCTCCGCCAGCTGGAAGACGAAAATCGGCGATTGACGCAGATGGTGGCGGAGCAAGCGCTGGACATTCAGGCGCTGATAGCGGTCACCACAAAAAACTGGTAGGGCCCAAGGCGAAGCGAGCGGCGGCGCAGTGGATGGCCGAGCGCGTCGGGCTCAGTCAGCGTCGGGTGTGCCACGTCCTGGCCCTCGATCGGAACACACTGCGGTATCGCAGTTGACGTCAGGACGATGCGGCTCTGCGGACACGGATCCGGGAGATTGCCGAGAGCAAGCGACGCGATGGGTGTCCCCGGATTTATGTACGGTTGCGCCGAGAGGGATGGGCTGTGAACCATAAGAAGGTCGAACGGCTGTATTATCGCGACGAAGGGCTCTCGCTTCGGCGGCGACGGAAGGAAGCAGCGGCGGTTCCACGAGTCACCTTACCGAAGCCCACGCAACCAGGACACTGTTACGCGATGGATTTTGTGCATGACCGGCTCGTGACGAGCCGGCGGTTCAAGTGTTTGACGATGACGGATCCCTGCTCCAAAGAGGTGCCGGTGATTGAGGTCGATGTCTCGATCGGCGGTGCGCGGGTGTGTCGGATTCTGGATCGACTGTTTCTGACTCGCCCGCTGCCGGAGACCTTGATTCTGGACAACGGTCCCGAATTCGCCGGGACGGCCTTGGATGCCTGGGCCGCCCACCACGGCGTGCATCTGCATTTTATTCAGCCGGGAAAACCCGTCCAGAATGCGTTTATCGAAAGCTTCAACGGCAAGTTTCGGGATGAATGTCTCAATGAACACTGGTTTCTGACGCTACAGGAAGCGCAGCTCGTGATTGAAGCCTGGCGACGAGAGTACAATGAAGAGCGGACACACAGTGCCATCGGGGATCTGACACCCATGGAGTTCATCAACCACCAGCACAACCAGCCCCAAACAGCACAGGAGTCAACTTCGTTGGCCGTGGCGTAACAAATGGGGGAAGGTCATCATTACTCTCTCTGTCTTAGACATTATTGCGATGGGTTAGGGTGGCCAACTGGTCTCATCCGATCGAAAGGCACTTTCTCCGGATCTCACCCATGGTTTGGGCACGTGCCCGTTTACTGCGCTCGGCGTGATTCAGCCATAAGAATTTCATGGGCAATAAACTCGGCCACCGCTTCGTGCCCACGATCGCTCAGATGCGTATCGTCTCGCCACCAGAGCACTTCTTCCGAAGACCGATACAGACGGATAGCTTCAGCTGCAAGAAATCCCTTGATGTCGAAACACCGAAGTTGAATTCGATGGCATTCTTCAAGCACCGCGAGTGCGAAGCCTGAAGATAGCGCATCTGCTGGCATCGCCGGACGTTGGTCCAAAACCCAACGATAGACCTCGCCCTTTGTCGGCACAATCAGTACGGACACACGGACATTTCGCTCAATTGCCAGACGCTGCATCGCCTTCATGGTGGTATCCAAGCGCGTAAAGTTCGGATGTGCTTCGATCTCGCTTTGCGAACGAGTGCCCCACAACTCTTGCCAGCCGGCAAAAAGAAATGGACGACCATCGGGAAGTGTCCTCACGATCACATCATCGGTCTTACCCCACAACCTCTTCCTCATTCCTTCCATAATCTGATTGATCGGCGACCGATTGCGAAACGTACGATATCGTACGAGCGTTGCGCCAACGCCGCTGTTCCAAGGAAGGGAAGAGAGATCCCACGTCTCTCCGCCTGGATCATCAAGATCATTTCCCTCATAAAATACCCAAATGACCTCAGCCTGAGGGCGTACCGCGAGCTTCGGCGATTCAATGGCAAAGTTCAGGTACTCGTCATATGGACCTCCGGGGTACCCCATGTTATAGACGGACCGTCCATACGAACTCTCCAGTACTCGCGAGAAGATCTTGTCTTGGCTGGTGCCAGTTCCGGCAGTAAATGAATCGCCCAGGACGATCAGATCGATAGGCTCATGTACTTGATCGTTCCGGAACCCCAGATGATCGGTTTGAAACACCACCTCCCTGATCTCTCGCCACTCCTTTTCGCCTTTCATTGCCGCTAGATCTCCATACGCCTGGCCTCTATAGTTGACGTTTGTATCCCAACGTCCAAGGATCGAAAGGTTTGGAAGCTTGCGAGAAAACATATTTGCGGGGTTGAAATGCAAGTAGGAATCGGCAAACGTCCTCCCTGCAAGATCGCACACCACCAATGCAATGCAGGTCATGAACATGGCCACCATCGTACCTTTTTGGCGGAGCCCAAAAGAACGTGAGACCATGACCCACAGAGGAGGGATCAACAGAAGTACTTCTAGCCAACCACTTTTCAGGACTCCTTCAGCATATAAGGCCGCTGAACCAAGGAGTCCCAGCAAGACAAATCCGATTCGATAAGGGATCCGAGTGCGTGCATCTTGTAATTGTTGTCTCTCCATAGGAGAAAGAAGTTACAGGGCCTCAATGAACCTGAGTAGGTCGAGCAGATGCCTTGGGAGGTTATTGCGTGACATGGTTCACACAAGCAATCAGACGCTTCGACGCTGTCTCTACTTCACCGACCGAAATCAACTTCATGCAGTTTTGTTCTCCACGCTGGCAGGTGGGATGGAAACATACTCGGCAATCCAGTCCTTTGTAGATCACTTCGGTCGCCTCTCCACGCGGGCCCCATTCAGCAGGGTTCGACGGGCCGAATAACGCCACTACGGGAGCGCCCACTGCCGCAGCAATGTGCATCGCACCGCTATCGCTTCCCACAAAGAGCGCTGACTTTTTGGCGACAGCCGCGAACTGTTTAATGGTTGTACGGCCTGCCATGATGACGAGGCTACTCTTCGCCATCTGCCGAATCTGTTGCGCCAGATCAATGTCTTGATCGCTGCCTCCGATCAACACTTGGCAACCATACTGGGATGTGAGCCGGTCGGCCAGCTCTGCGAACCGCTCCGGAGGCCAGGCCTTGAACCAGTACCGGGCGCCTGGCTGCAGTATCACCATCGACTGCGATCGTTGAACGCCGAGCTGACCCAAGAGTTCATCCGCACTGTTCGCCTCTTCCGGCGTCAGCCGAAGTTGAAGATCCTTTGATCTGGCTTGGATGCTTAGAGGCTCAAGGGCTTCCAGATCCCGGTCAATCCGGTGCTGTATACCGGACAGAGACTGGACCACACGTGTATACCACTTCCCTCTCCAACGGTGCTCATCATTGAACCCAATCCGAACCGGCGCCCCGCTGACCCAGCTCAGAAACGCAGACCGATCTCCATCGGTCAAATCGATCACCGTATCGAATCGCCGACGGCGCAGACCTGCGATGAGCCGCCCTTGCGCCTCCAGAGATCCTTTATCGAGGGCCAATATCTCGTCCACATCAGGATTTCCTGATAACACGTCTTCTGTCCCTCGATTCACCATCATCGTGACTCGGACATCCGACCATGCCGCTTTAATGGCGCGGATAGTCGGCGTCGCCAGCAAAACATCACCGATGTAGCGGAGTTTAATGATGAGGATATTGCGCATGCTCGGTAATCGTAAATCTTGAATCGCAAGAACCGGCCAGTTTGCGTTCCTCTCGTTGAACACTTAACGACTAACGTTTAACGGTCAACGCGGCACAGCTCTCTGTAAAGCGCGACGGTCTTAGTCGCCGCCTGCTCCCAGGAGAACTGCTTGACGCGATCGAATCCTTTGACTTTTAAGGCGGCTCGAAGCGGCTCATCATCAAGCGCACGGATCATGGCCTCTCCGAGCGCCCGCGCATCTTGTGGATCTGCCAACAAGGCCGCATCACCCGCAACTTCCGCCAACGCGGTTGAATTGGACGTAAGCACCGGCGCCCCACAGGCCATCGCTTCCAACACGGGCATCCCAAACCCTTCGTACAACGAGGGAAAGACGAACAGATCGGTGGAGGAATACAGCAACTGCAGATCGTTCGTGGACAACCGTCCCGGGCACAGCACCTTCTCTGTCAAGCTGCGTCTTCGAGCCGTCTCCTCATAGTTCCCGAACGGGTGAACCGGCGAGCCGACAAGAACCAACATTCTCGATCCCAGTTTCTTCCGCACCATCTCCGCCGCTTCAACAAATACCTGATGATTCTTTCGCGGGTCTGCCCCTCCAATAAACAAAACATAGTGCTCGGCCTTCAGACCGATCCGTTTCCGCAACTCCGCCATCGCCTGATCATCCCGGCGTGGCACAAAATCCTCCGACACTCCGTTGGGAATTACCCTGATGTGTTCGCGTTTCAAACCATACAGTTCCACGAGTTCTCGCGCGGAAAATTCTGACACCGTGATGGCTTTCCTGGCTCGCAGCGCAGTCTGCCTCGTCTTAAACGACGAGGGCCATTGGCCCAACATCTTCTTCGAGTACTCGGGATGGCGGTCCAGCCAGAGGTCATGAATAGTCACAACCCCGCCATAGCGCCCGATGGTTTGCATTTTGAAGTTGGTCCCATGATAGAGATCCAACTGATCGGACGAGCCCCGCTTCCCCATCCCCCAGCGGTTCGCATTCATCCACTGGAGTCGCTCAACGCCCGTCCACGCTTTCGCAGCGTCAGGCTGCTTAGCGCCCGGTTTGGCATAGGCCAGAAAGTCGATTCCTGCCTGCTGCGCCAGCATCGTACGGAGCAGATGGTAGCTGTGCCACCCCACCCCACCCATATCGCCCACCATAGGATTGGCATCGAAACCGATTCTCATCCTCGCCCCTTCTGTACTCCCAACACCTCACCATAGAGTTGTTCCATATGTATGACAGACGCAGCGAGACTAAATCTCTCTTGCGCACGCATCTTCCCACAGAGTCCCATCTGCTCACGTCGGACTTTGTCTTCCAGGAGCAAGACCACGGTTGCGGCCAATGATTCGGCATCGCCAGGGGGAACAAGCAAGCCAGTCTCTCCCTGCGCCACAACTTCGGGAAGCCCCCCTGTCGTCGTCGCGACTACAGCCTTTCCCATCGCCATCGCTTCGACTACCGCAATCCCAAACCCCTCCATGAGTGCCGGGTGTACATACAGATCAAGGGAAGCCAGGAACGGTTGAACTGGGTCCTGAAAGCCAACGAGATGGACGCGATCGGCAATCTTCAGCTCATGCGCGAGACTCTTCAATCGATCGGCATAACGGTGATCGTCACTGCCCACAATCACGTAATGCGCCTTGGGTACCGCACGGACGATAGCCGGAAGGGCCCGAAGCATGATCTCATAGCCTTTTCGCGGGAACAGGTTGGCGACGGTACCTAATAAGACGGCCCCGTTCGGAAGCCCGATCATCCGACGAATCGCCTGGTCATCGTGAGTGAGCCGTCTCTCGGAAAGGTCGATGCCGCTGTAGAGGGTCCGGACATTTCTTGCCGATACCCCGCCGGCAATCAGCGACTGTTCAATCTGCCGAGAGATCGCAATGACGGACTCTACCCGATCAAGCTCGTACCGTCGTACCTTTGCCGGCTCGATTTCCTGCCTCACATGGGCCACGATCGGCACGGGATTGGACGTGCGGCTCGCGATCGCCCTCACGGTATGCGGCACCCACCAGATGTCGTTCACATGAATCATGGCTGGATCGAGTTGATTCACGAGAGCCCCCAGACGCCCGACCGCCGATCGGCGCTGAAACAGTTCGAGGGGTTTTCTCCAGGGGGGAAGGCTCAGCGCATGAGTGGGAACGGCGATCGCATGGAGCTGCTCTCGGAAAGGGCCCGTTCCCGGACAGACTACATGCGGCTCCCACTTGTGACGATCGAGTGTATTCAGCAGTGCGATCAGGTCTCGCTCTGCCCCGCCGATCGCTTCAATGCCATGCACATAGAGAACTCGCGTACCCACTACTTGGCGTCCGGGTGAGAGACGTCCGGCCTGGTTGCATCCCACAGCTTGGCATACTTCACAAATGTGTACATGCTGGCAAACACACTGATAATGAGCCCGCGCACTCCATCGCGAAACCCTTGCCGTCTGAAATAGTACTTCCAAAAAGTAAACAACGGACGCATTGTCAGGTCGGTCCAGCGAACCGTCTTCTTCGTTTTTCCGCGCTCTCGCGCTGCCAATGTCGTAAAGTTATTGAACTTCTTGAAGTGGTCTTCGATCGTCCGTTCCGTGTAATGATCGAGCGCATTGCTCAAATCTCCGTGCAGCCCCTCAAACACAAACCGGTTATGAGGCTCGCTATCATCTAACCGACCGACCCCACGTCGAAACAATCTCAGTTGATAATCCGGATACACCCCTCCCCATCGAATCCACTCCCCATAATAATAATTCTTCCTCGGAAGCGAATAAGCCACTGGACCTGCCGGAGTGGAGGTCTCCAATACTCGTTGCATCTCTGCACGAAGATCGTCACTGACGCGCTCATCGGCATCCAGAATAAACACCCAATCTGACGTTGCACGATCGATCGCAGAATTTTTTTGCTCACCAAAACCATTCCATTTGCGCTGGAATACATGCGGCGTAAACTCCCGGCAAATCTCCACGGTCTTGTCGGTGCTGTAGGAATCGACTGCGATGATTTCATCCATCCACGTTACCGAGTCGAGAGCTTCACGAATGTTCCGTTCTTCATTGAACACGACAATCGCGCAGGAAATCGTTTGACGCATATCGGTTCCTTCAGGAAAATGTTATCAGGGAACGTCTCAAGCCTGCATTAATCATGATGGCACTTCTCTGGACAACACAGTTGCCGCCTGCTCAAACTTCCGGCGGTACTGATCGACTACGCGATCAGGGCTGATCCAGAGTCGGCGCCAAGCCGAGGCGCGATCCAGCTCCTGCACCAACTTCTTCACAGGCTTTACCACGCGCCGAACGAATCGCAGCCCAGCGGACGATGAGGCGAATTCAGCCGGCTTACACCACAGCTCGGTTTGTTCGGACTGGCTCCACTTCTTGTCGATTGTCAATCGTTCATGGGTGCAGGCAAACGGCTCCCGCTTGCTCTTCATCGTCGCCCGGATGAAATGATGCACGAACGACGCCCCCACAACCATGCATCGCTTCATATCCCCGACCACCTGTTCGCGCTTACGCAGGGTATAGTACAAGTCCCAGTCAGCGGACTGAATCCGTTCGTCCAACCCCCCGAGTACGTCATAAGTTGAATGCCTGATCATGACGCAGGACCCGACGATCCCTTCGAACATCGTTCCGGCGAATGCACGGTGCGCTTCCCCGCAATAGCGCTCCCAATCGCCGTACATTGCCTGAATCATCGCTCTCAGTTGCTCGATGCCCTTTCCACTGGAGAGCCGCCCTTGCCCAATCGCCGCCCAACGTCCCTGCATCCAATCGGTCAACGGAGCAGTCGGCATCATTTCCAACCCCAATGGCGACACAGCATCGAGACGATGGCGCTCCATCGCCTCGATCAAGGACCCGTTCCAATTCGGCGCAACATACAAATCGTTATTGATGTGGCACAGAAACTCTCCGCTCGCCAATTCGGATCCGAGATTCATCGATTCCGGGTAACAGAGATTTCGATCGTTTCGAATCACCCGGCACCCGTTCGCTTCAAAAAACTCCGCTGACCCGTCTGTCGAATGATTGTCGATCACTATCACTTCATATGGGCCGGTTGTATAGCGCTGTATCCCCGCTAGAAAGAGCTGGTTGTGCCCCAGCTGATTATGAACCGCGACAATGACACTCAGCATGATGTGCCGCTTGGCCGGCCTGTCATATTATCCCCGAAAGCCACGGCGAAAGACTTCCCGATAAAACTGGAGATTCAGCCAACGATTGCGGCGGGCAGCCCAGCGCCGAGAGGATTGGAGACGTTCCGCCATCACCGTTGGATGCGATCCGCCGAATTCTTTCAACATGGCATAGTCTTCAAACTGAAAGCTGTCGTGAGCCAGTTGTTTAGCCTCTGCGGCAGGAATATGGCCTCCTCCATGATAGACCGCCACTTGCTCCCGCTTTTTTTCCAGCATCGTTTTCGGGTCTTTCACCCACCCATAGTGAAAGATTCGCCCGTTCGATGGAGTAATCCATTCCTTCGGTCCACTCTGGAGATACTGCTGCGTCGCCTTGAGATGAAATCCCACGGCATCGCCGCAAGACTCCACTTCGCCGCTGTTCCTGATGATTCGCACGGCTTTGTGGTAGAACCAGGGATTCGTCGACCAATAGTCCGCGATAAAATGCAGATACCGGAACAGAAGCCCTTTCACTTCGGGATTGCCGAGATGGCGGTGCATGGCCTCCTGAATGATCGGCAAATCGTCTTCGTGCACCACCTCGTCGGCTTGGATGTAGAATGCCCAATCGCCGGTACAGTGTGACAACGCAATGTTGGTCTGCTGGGCATAGATCAGTCCGTCTTTTCGCAGCGTCTCATCCCAGACCGACTCCACGATCCTGATCTTCGGATCACCGATCGAGCGAATCAGCTCAAGCGTGCCGTCATCGCACCGCCCGACGTTCACGATAAATTCATCGACCACCGGCAAAATGGATCGGATCGACTCCACGACCGGATAGTCGTACTTCACCACGTTCCGCACGAATGTAAATCCGCTGACTTTCATAGTTGGTGTCTCTTTGGTCTGTTCGGTCTATCTGGTCTATCGAGTATCAAGCCTTTACATTTTAAGGACCAAACAGACCGGATAGACCAGACAGACTAGGCAGACATCTTGTCTTTCGTGAGTTCCCAGAATTTCGCATACTTCATGACGGTGTAATAGGCATAGAGTCCGGAAAGAATCAAGCCGGGCATGCCGTCAAGGAAGCCGGTGCGCTGCACATACATCTTGAAAAACGCGCCGAGCGGATGGGTGATCAGTTGAGGGGGAGAGAACCGCCGGCCCTGCTCCACCATGCGACGGGCCATCAGTTCCGAGTAGCGATTCTGCTTCGCTACGTAATGATCGATGTCCCGAAAGGGATACTGCAGCGCGGGGCTCTTGAGAAAGCCGACTTGCCCATCGCAGTCGAAACTCTCATGGACCAGTTCTTCGCGATACCGAAACCGTCCCTTTCTAAACAACTGCGGTTGCCGATAGTCGGGATACCAGCCGCAATGTTTGATCCACCGGCCTAAAAAATAGTTCTTTCTTGGGACGAAGTAGGCATCCGCCTCGGGTTCCCGGTCGAGCAGCAGTTGAATCTCTTCCCGCAACTCGGGCGTCATCCTCTCATCGCTGTCCAGACTAAAGACCCACTCATGGGTCGTGAGGGCGACTGCCTGATTGCGCAGATTGCCGAATCCTTTGAAGTCGACTTGATGGACCTTCTCCGTGAACTCACGACTGATTGCGGCCGTCTGGTCCGTACTGTGGGAATCCACGACGATCAATTCATCGCCCCAGCTTGCCACAGACTCAAGGCAGGCCCGCATATTAGGCTCGTCGTTGTATGCGATCACGTAGACCGAGAGCTTAGACATGGACTACTCTCAACGGCGACGGATCTCCGGCTGCCTGGATTACATGCTGCGCAACCGCTTCCACCGTCAGCCGGTCGAGACAGTCCCAATAGGGACAAGCCTCGTATATGCATTTTTCGCAAGTCGGCACATCAGGACGCAAAACGACTCCCTTGCCGAGCGGCTGCCACCGCGTCGGAAGATTGTTGCGCCGAGGATCGAACAGACTGACATTCGGAACCCCGCAGGCTGCGGCAATATGGGCCGGGCCTGTGGCTCCTGAGACCACCGCATGACTCGCCGCGATTACGGCCATCAGCTCGCGCAGGGACAACTGCCCCATAAGATTCAAGACCGAGGCAAGAAGCGGCGCGCCACTGTCCATGTGCTGGTTGAACATGTCCGCTTCTGCCTGGCTTCCGGTCAGCACCACCCCCGCTCCCTTCCGGTCCAACTCGCGCGTGAGCGCATGATACTGCTCGACGCGCCAGCGCCTGGCCGCAAACCCGCCAGGATGGAGCACCACCTTGGGTGTGGGCATACCGCGCAACCGCTCTTGCCCCCACGCGCGCTCTGTATCGGTCAACACGAGACTTGGAGGAGAAATGTTACCGGGATTCAATCCAAGCCCCGCAAGCATACCGACGTTATACGCGGCTTCATGCTTGGAGAAATCTTTCCGATGTTCATAGATTCGGCGATTCGCCAATACACTATACCAGCGGTAGCCTGTCGCCACTCGAATCGGAACTCGCGCCAGGAACGCCGCCCACATCAACTGCTTGAACGGCTTGAGAAATACCACCGCATCAACGTCCCGGTGAAACAACGCCATCAGCTCGCGCAGGGATTCCCGGCCCGTGACCGTCCAGACTTCGTCAAGATCCGGATGATGAGCCAACAGCGGGGCTGCATACTCACTGGACAGAAACGTGATCCGCGCCTCCGGCAAGAGCCTGCGCAGCGCGGAAGCGACCGGCAGACACAAAATTTCATCGCCGATCCCGTCTGGGCGGACTAAGAGGACATTCATCGGGGAGTCACCCGAAGAGACAGCTGTGCTCGCGCCGCCGCCAGTACTTGTTGTGGCGAGACCGTTCTCAAACACTCCAACTGCAGAGTATTATGGCAAGTTCGACTGAAGCAGGGGCTACAGGGTACCTTTCCCGTCAAAACGTGGTGACCCATCCCATAGGGGCCGGTTCGAACCGCACTCGTCGGCCCGAACAGGGCCACCACTGGTGTGCCAACCGCTGCTGCAATATGCATCGGACCTGAATCGTTCGTAATCAGCAGCGACGCCCTGCTCAGGAGCGCCGGCAGCAACCCCACTGCCGTGGCTCCGGTCAGATCGATAGCAGGAGCCTTCATCATCCCGTTCACTGCGGCAACATCCTCTCGTTCGTCAGGGCCACCGATCATCACCACCGCGCCACATTCTTCTTGCCGCAGCCGGTCTGCGACTTCGGCAAACGACGCAGCCGGCCACCGCTTGGTCGGCCACCGAGCAGAGACATTCATCGCCACCCAACTCGTTCCAGGCGTTACGCCGGATCGGATCAAGAGACCATCAACCTCTTCATAATCGGTCTGCGGAATGCGGAAACGGAACTCCGGCGCACCGGACTCCGCAGCCCCCACTGCCTTGGCCACAAGCAGGTAACGATCGACCGCGTGCATCTCCGATTGTGGGACCGGCACGCACCTCGAATAGAACCAGGGACTCCCCTCTCTCCCATTGGCAAATCCCACAAGCAGAGGAGATCCTCCGAGCCACCCGATGACGGCGCTCCGAAAGAGACCTTGAAGGTCCACGACAAGATCGAAGCGCTCCGTACGAAGAGCGGGCACCTGAGAGAGCCACCCCTTGAGCGTCGATTTCACTGGCCAAACCCGGTCTACCCCGTCAATGCGCTCGACTAGGTCCGCCCATTGGCGCTTGACCAACCAGGTGAGTCGAGCCTTGGGATAGGCTCGGCGAATTGCCGCACAGGTCGGCATCGTATGCACGATGTCGCCCAGTGAACTCGGCTTGATCAATAAAATGTGGCGATAGTCTGACATACGGTTAGGTGTTCAGGCTGAAGACTGAAGGCTATGAATTATCTCGCAGAGCACGAATCAAGCCATTCAATACCTTCTCGGTTTCTACGATCTTTGGTTCAAGCAGAGATGAATTCTCCCGGGGCAAGAAGCCCAGGCGCTTCGACAAATTTATTTGATAGTGTAGCTCCCTCAACGACCCGAAGGCGATATTGAGAAATCTGAGCTACTCTGTCTCACTGTCACGAGCGCAACCTTCCACGATATTAGAAGGAACTGAACCTGCTGCCCGCCGTATCTGAGAAGTCAGTCCAAACATCTCTTCCTTTGGAAGCCCTGCGGTTGTCCGATACGCTAACATGACCACTTCATCTGCCAGCTCAAATGCCCGAAGCTGTGTGTCATCCCGCATGCTTAACCCATAAACGCCTTCAGCCTATCTATCTGAGTAGTGTCTTCACGTCATTCAGGATCCAGTCAACTGCCTCAGTCATAGACTTCGCCACGGCATCAGGCATGGCCTGTTCAACCTTAAGCCTATCCATCGACTGCGCGTCCACCTGCGTGGTCGTAATCAAAATAGCCTTGGCTCCAACCTTGTGTGCCAATTGTATATCGCGCGCGTGATCGCCAATCAAATAGGAACGTCGGAGATCCAGTTGCAACTCTGACACAGCCCGTTCCACCATTCCGACATTCGGTTTGCGGCAGCGGCAGCCATCGTCAGGATGGTGCGGGCAAAAATAGATCGCATCCAGCGCCGCGTCCTCCTGTTCCAAAATACCTTGTAGGCGGGCATGAATCGCTTCCAGATCCTTGAGGGTCACAATTCCACGGCCAACACCGGATTGGTTGGTCACGACCACTAATTTCGCACCGGCCCCTTTCAACCGCGCGAGAGCCGGCCCAACCCCCGCCAACAACTTCAGATCAGCGGCGATTTTCAAATAGCCTGGATCGTAGTTCAATGTTCCATCTCGATCCAGAAACACAGTGACACCATCGAGAATGTTTGTCTGGTCTATCTGGTGGGAGAGGTCTGTCTTGTTTGTCTGGTTCGGACGAGATAGACCAGATAGAGCTTTTCGACCAGACAGACTAGAAAGGCTAGACAGACCCACTTCATAGACTTGATCCACCGTCACCCGCGTCATGCACCTATGGTCGATAGGACATTCACGCAATAGGCAGGGTGCGCAATCGACCGGCTGACGCACAATGGCATGGGCGCTCCCAAAGGGCGACGTGGTGCGCCAATCGGTCGGCCCGAAAATCGCGACGACCGGCACCTGAAACGCAGACGCGATGTGCATGGGACCGGTATCATTCGTAAGGAGCATGGCACACCGTTTCACCGCTGCCATGAGTTCCCGGATCGTCGTTGCCCCGGACAAGACCAGAGATGGGGACGTCAGACGCTCAGCAATCTCCTGACCCAAACGCTCTTCTCCCTTGGCTCCAAAAATGACCACGCTGGCTTGTTGTCCGCGAGATTCGCGAATTGTGCTGCAGAGTCGTTCCGTGACCTCGGCAAACCGTTCAGGCAACCAGCGTTTGGCCCCACCGTAGGTCGAACCTGGATTGACCCCGACGACGACATCCGTGGCGGACAATCCGCCCTGGGCAAATCTCCCCGCCATCGCCTGTTCCTCCTCAGGAAAAACGGCGAGTTCTGGTGCAGAAGGGTCGCCCTTGAGGCCCAGCGGTTCCAGCATGTCCCAATAATAGCGAACCTGATGGACTAGCGAGCGGCGATCCGGCGTAACAACTGGATCTGACAGCAGCAGACTTCGTCCGTCTGTTGCATACCCATAGCGCCGAGGCACGCCGGCCAGGAACGTCAGAAACGCCGCCTCAAACGCATTCTGAAACAACACCGCCAGGTCGAAGCCTTGCCGACGCAACTGCCCAGCCAGACCCCACTTACCGGAGAGTCCCGCATGGTGCCCCTTGGTGTCGTAGGTCAACACGCGCGTCAATGACGGATGGCCTGCGAACAAATCGGCTACAGCCGGCTTGACCAACAGCGCAATCTGAGCGTCGGGGAATAGCCTCCGCAATCCACGGAGCGCGGGCTCACACATCACCGCATCGCCAAGCCAGTTAGGTCCACGCACAAGAATTCTCTTTATTGAGTCTTTATTCACAACCCTCCGAAAGATATGCCTTCAGCTTTCAGCCTATCGAGAACTAACCGCCGCAGCCGATCTTCCCCCACAATCACATAGGTGCTCAATCGGACTGCCCACCAGCTATCGGTGGGTTGGAGCAGCGCAGCCAACTTGCTGGCATCTTTCTCCGTCGTCACAACCATCTCAGCCTGAAGCTCAACTGCTCTGGCACTCAGTCGTTCGACATCCTGGTTCGTATAGGCATGGTGATCGGCATAGACCATTTCATCAAGAATCCTGATCCCTATTCGCTCGACGAGAGAGCGAAACGATCCGGCATGACCCACGCCGCTGCAGAGCAGCGCCGTTTTCCCCTTGGACCAGGAGAGCGGCTGCGAAGCACCGGTCACCACCGATACGAGACTCTCCGGACGAAAGACCGCCTGGATTGGGTCCGACATCGAACCGAGCGTGGCCCGCAGTCTGCGACAGACCTCTGTCACCTGAGCCGGCACGTCTGCCCTCGTAACGACGATCGCAGTCGCGCGCGCCGCCGCCCGTAGCGGTTCCCGGAGCCGACCGGCCGGCACCAGAGCCGCGAGTCCCTCCGCATCCGTGGCATCGACCAGCAAGAGATTGACGTCGCGCGCGAGTCCTAGGTGCTGAAATCCATCGTCGAGCACTAAATAATCGATCGGAAATCGCTTCAAGACCCAGTTACCGAGCTCATAGCGATCAGCGCCGACAGCCACGATTGCTTTGGGGCAACGCTGCGCCATCAAGAATGGTTCATCACCGGCCTCACTCGGGCCGACCAACAGGTGCTCGCCATTCGACACCAGCAGATACGAGGCCGTACTTGTCCGTCGATAGCCCCGGCTGAGAATCGCCACCCGTTTCCCCTGCGCCAGAAGCCAATCGACCAGCATAATAACTACCGGCGTTTTCCCTGTCCCTCCCAGCGTGAGATTCCCGACACTCAGCACGGGGACCGGCAATCGCCGCTGGGCGAACCAGCCCCAGTCGTACAGGAGTGCGCGCAACCGCGCAACCACCCCATAGGGGATTGCGGCCCACATCAGCCATCTTCTGACTTTTTCCCCAGGAGTTAACACGTTTCGTACCGACTCAGGTGTTCAAGCCGAAGGCTGAAGGCTGAAACCTTCAGTCTATCTGCCCGAGTGATTACGATCAGCCGACTCAAATTCCCGATGCTGTGTGTGATCACGCATGATTGACCCCTAACAGCCTTCAGCTTATCTACCTGAGTAGGTGCCACTTTTCTCAGCCGTGAGGGAAAGCGACCGGTCTGCAAGAAGAGACCCACTGGTGCCTTGATTCGGTATCAGCAATCTATCGATGGCCTCCATCGTCCGTTGCAAGGCTCCCTGATTCTGTTCGACCACCTGACGAGCCGACCGGCCCATCCGCTCCCGTTCCTTGTCATCGGAAAAGAGGGCCATGACTTGTTGCGTGAGATCCTCCGCATGAAGAACCATGCGGCCCCCTCCCGCCTGGATCAATAAATCTGCTATCTCCGCACAATGGTCAGTGTAGAGACCGAATAACACCGGTTTTGCCCACTGAGCCGGCTCCAGCAAATTGTGTCCACCAATCGGAACGAGTGTGCCTCCGACAAACGCCACCACCGCTTCCCGGTAGATCGCAGCCAATTCCCCCCGTGAATCGAGCACCACCACACGAGGACCAGTAGACCTCCGCGCGCCGGCCTGCCCAATAGTGCTGCGTCGCTGCACCGCGAGCCCGCGCGCCCGAATCATCGCCTCTACCGATTCCGCTCGCTCAATGTGTCGAGGTGCCAGCAATAAGACCGCTGAGGAATAGCGTGCCACGAGCGCCCGATAGCATTCCACGAGGATTTCTTCTTCGCCGGGATGGGTACTGCCTGCCACAAACAGCTGTTCCGTATCCTGAAGCCCAAGATGAGCCCTGGTCGTCGCACCCTCCGCGACAACCGGTATCGGCTGGTCAAACTTGATATTCCCTGTTCGCCTGACCCGCGACGCCTCTGCTCCCAGCGCAACGATACGATCAACGTCCCGGTCCGACTGCATCAGGCAGAGGCTGAGCGTCTGCAACATCGTCCGATAGAACGATCGCACGGGCGCCCACCGCTGCCGTGCAAAAGACCTGGTCGAGAGCCGGCCGTTCACAAGAGCGGTCGGTACTCCACGCTGACGCAGATGCCACAAGAGATTCGGCCAGAGTTCGGTCTCGACGAACAGATAGAGGCAGGGTTGCAATCGTTCGATGAACAGAGAAACAACCCAAGGGAAATCGAGCGGCGCATAACAGTGTTCTGCCACGCCGGCCAACCGCTGCTCCACTGCTTCCCGCCCGGTCTCGGTCACCGTCGAGACCACCAGGAGGTACGCAGGATGACGGCGATGGAGCTCGTGGACGAGGGGTGTCACCGCCACCACTTCACCAAGAGAAACGGCGTGAATCCAGATGACTGGTTGGGATGGTCTATCAGGTCTGTCTGGTTCGTTTGGTCTATCTGGTTGATCCGGTCGACGAGATAGACCAGACAGCCCAGATAGACTATTTCCTATTCCCAGACGTTGAAGCAGTCCGGGACGGCACCGTCGCTTGGCCAGCAGGACCGCCACGATGAGCGGCGAAACAACCAGCAACAGAATGTTGTAGAAGAGACGCCACATGGCTGCGCGTTAAACGTGAGACGGGAAAGGTGAAAGGTAAAACGACGCCCCTGGACTCCTTACGTTTAACGTTTCACGTTTCACGTTTCACGGCCTCTTCCGCTTGATCCGTCAGTCGATTCAGGACCGTCTCAAGCTCCAGGCATGCCGCCTCCAACGCCTGCTCATCAGCATCTCGTGGAACACAGATGGGAGCGCCCCAGAGATAGAGACCTCGGGACCATGGATACGGGACCATGAACCGATCCCAGCTTGCGAAGATTTTTTTTTTGAGCAACTAAAGGCCAGGGGCACAATCGGAAGCCCGGTCGCCTTTGCCAGCTGAACCACGCCGAGTTTCGCAACCTGGCGAGGCCCCTTGGGTCCATCGGGAGTCACCACCAGATCAGCTCCGGATCGCCCAAGGCGGATCAGCTCCCGTAATGCAAGGGCTCCGCCCCTGGTGCTCGACCCACGAACCGCCCGATGCCCGAATCGAGAGATGATGCGCGCAATAATCTCACCATCCTGATGCTGGCTGATCAACACGTTAGCCCCTGTTCCACGATAGCCTGTCGGGACCATGAGTTGCTGCGCATGCCAAAACGCAAGGATGATATGCCTGCCCTGACGATACAACGCATCCACCTGCTCGTGGCCTTGCGAATCCATCTGCATAGACCGCCCCAGCCCTCGAATCACCGCAGCCCCGATTGGAGGGAGCACAGAAAGCTTCAGCCACTTCTCGACTTGCTTCATGGCGGGTTTATGCATCGGGCACATCCTGGAACTGCATCGCATGGAGCCGCTTATACTGTCCGTCACGGCAAAGCAGCTCGTCGTGTGTCCCCACTTCAACGATCGACCCTCGGGCCAACACCATGATTCGATCAGCCCGTTGAATCGTGGACAACCGATGGGCGATCACGACGGTCGTTCGATTCTTCATCAAATTGGCGAGGGCCAGCTGAACGACACGCTCAGACTCGGTGTCCAACGCCGACGTCGCTTCATCAAGAATGAGCAAGGGAGGGTCGCGTAAAATCGCACGGGCGATGGCCACACGCTGCCGTTCCCCGCCGGAGAGTTTTACCCCTTTCTCTCCCACGACTGTCTGGTACCCCTGCGGAAGGCGTTCGACAAAATCATGGGCATAGGCCAGTCGCGCCGCCTGGATAATATCTTCGTCGGTTGCATCTTCCCGTCCAAATGCGATGTTGTTACGAATACTGTCGTCGAACAAGACCACATCTTGCGATACCATGCCGATCTGCGATCGAAGCGAGCGGAGGGTGTACGACTGAATATCGACTCCATCGATGAGAATGCGGCCGGCTATCGGCTCGTAAAAGCGCGGAATCAGATTGACCAGCGTCGTCTTTCCACTGCCGCTGCTGCCTACAAGGGCCACCATTTCTCCGGCACGAATCGTCAGATTGATATCGTTGAGCGCCGGTACTGATTGGCTCTCATAATGAAACGTCACATCGTCGAACGTCACCGACTGCGCAATCCTCGGCAACTCCAACCGGCCCTTTTCCGCATCCTGCTCGGTCTTGAGGTCCAACACGCCAAAGACCCGTTCCGCCGCGGCCAGCGCTTGTTGAATCGCATTATTGGAACCGGACAGTTTGCGAATCGGCGCATAGGCCATAAACATCGCCGTCAGAAATGAGAAAAACTCTCCCGGCGTCATCGAACCGTTGATCACGAGAAATCCGCCATACCAAATAATCGCGGCAACCCCCACGACACCGATCACTTCCATATGCGATGATCCGAGGGAGGAGACCTGAATCGCCTTCATCGTCGTACTGAGAAACAAGCGGTTGCTCTGTTGAAATCGCGCCGCCTCCGACTCTTCACGCCCATAGGCCTTTACCATGCGAATGCCTGATAACGTTTCCTGAAGCGTGGAAGCCATATCCCCCATCCGCTCCTGGCCACTTGCGGCTAATGACCGCAGCCGCTTCCCCATCCGCACCATCGTGAATACGGCCAAGGGGATAACGATCACCGAGAGACCGCCCAGCCGCCAGTTCTGATAGAAGATCACGCCCATCATGGCCAAAAACGTGAGTCCCTGTTGAAAAATATCTTTCAATACCCCCGCCACCGCGTTGGCCATCAACGTGACGTCGCTCACCACACGGGACACCAATCGCCCCGAAGTATTCACATCGTGATAGGGAACGGGCAGCCGAATGAGCTTGCCGAACAGCTCTTGCCGAATGTCGGTGATCACCTGATTCCCGACATAGTTCATGAGATAGTTTTGTCCATAGTTGAAGATGCTCTTGAGTAACGCCACGGCAAAGAGCGCAAGCGGGAGCACCAGCAGGAGGCTTTCATTTTTGTTGATGAAAATCTCGTCGAGGACCGGTTTGACGAGCCAGGCGTAAGCGCCGGAGAAGGCCGCCACCAACCCCGAGCACGCAAACGCCGCACCTAGCCGAACCCGATAGGGTTTGAGGTAGCGGACCAATCGTATCAGGCGATCTAGAGTCGACATTCAGACAATACCACCTGCGCGGCCCGGCGGGATGCGCCTGGTTCTCCCAACGATTGCCGAACCTGCCGTAGTCCTTCTTTCATGTCATTATACGCCGACGGATCGCGCAAGAGGTGCAAGACTTCCTGGCACAACCGCTCGTCCGTCGCCTCATCTTGAATGATCTCCGGCACGATCGATCGACCAGCCACCAAATTCACAAGCCCGATCCATTTGACATTGATCAGCCAACGCGCAAGCCGATAGGTCAACGGCGACGTCTTGTAGAGCAGCACCATGGGAGTCCCCACCACCGCCGCCTGCAAGGTCGCGGTCCCTGACGCAATGAACAACACATCGGACAGGGCCATCACCTCACTGGCTCGGTCATGCGCCACTTGAACCGGCACAGGGCTGTGCTGGAGCAATGCCTGGATCAGATTATCGTCAATTGAGGAGGCCTGCGCCAGGATAAAATGCGTTCCCGGCTCGGCCGCGACCAATTGAGCTGCCGCCTTGAGGAGTACCGGCAGGAGCATTTCGACTTCGCTCCTTCGACTTCCCGGCAACAATCCAACCACGCGGGCAGAGTCATCAAAGCCGAACTCCTTCCGAAGCGTCGCACGATCATACTGCGGCGCTACCGAATCAAGTAGTGGATGGCCGACAAACGTGCACCGAACTCCTGCCCGTCGATAGAGCTCCGGTTCGAATGGGAGGATGACGACGACATGATCGACCCGGCGCTGAATCCACTTCATGCGCCCCGGCCGCCAGGCCCACACTTGAGGGGCAATGTAGTAGAGCACGCGTCGGCCGGCAGCTTTGGCCACCCGGGCAAAATGAAAGTTCAGCCCTGGGTTATCGATCAGCACGACAAGATCCCAGGCCTCTGCCTTCAGCACCCGCCGGATGGCGCGCACGCGCTGGATCATGGCTCGGATCGCAGACAGCCCGATCAATCCCATGACATCCAGCTGTGGGACACCCGGCACAAGGCTGACACCAGCAGCCCGCATCCCAGATCCACCAATACCGACCAGCTGGGCCATCGGATCGAGTGCCAAGATCGCCTTGGCTAAATGAGCCCCGTGGAGATCACCCGAGGCTTCGCCTGTTACGATCAGAATCCTCATGGCTTCGGGGACGAGGTAATGGGGTAGGGGAAAAACGTGGTCGGGGGAACAGCCTGCGCCTTTTATCCCGTTACCCCTTTTTTATCCCTCCTGCCCCGCCACCTCCGTATCCCTGCTACCCCCTTCTTCATGGCGAGCTGCAAAGGCCGCAATGGCCTGCAAGACTTGATACGCTACACCTACTGCCGCCGCGCCATCTTCGCCCGATACCACCGGCCTCGTGCTCGTGCCGATGGCGTGAAGAAACGATGCAAGTTGGAGCTTCAACGGTTCTTCATCTCCACCCTGAAACTGCTCAACTTCGACAGCTGGCCGTTCCCCTGCCTTAGCGTTGCGTCGGCAAATCATCCCTTGCCTGGTCTGAAAATCGATCGACAGATAATTGTCTCGCTGAAAAAGGCGCAGCCGACGCATCTTATTCATCGACACACGACTGGAGGTCAGGTTAGCCACACAGCCGCTTCGAAACTGAATGCGGGCATTGGCAATATCGATCGAGGGAGACAATACCGATACCCCCGCGGCGCGCACCTCTTCAACGGGACCGGGATTCAAGGACAGCACAAGATCTATATCGTGAATCATCAGGTCCAACACCACATCCACGTCCGTCCCCCGTTCACTGAAACTGCTGAGACGGTGACATTCGATGAACACAGGTTGCCCGATATGAGGACGCATCAACGCCATCACCGGATTGAACCGTTCACTGTGCCCCACCTGTACACAACAGCCCTGCTGCTTGGCCAACTGCACCAACTCCTGCGCCTCTGCCGGCGTCACGGCAATCGGCTTTTCGACCAACACATGCTTGCCCGCCAGCAGACAGATTTTTGCAACGGCATAGTGGTCTGACGTGGGCACCGCTACGCTGACGACATCAACGTGCGGCAACAACTCATCGGTCGTACGAAAGACGCGCGCGCCATGTCGATCTGCGACCGTCCGCGCTCGCTCGATCGACTGATCCACCACGCCGATGAGCTGCGCCCCCGGCAAGGCGGCATAGAGACGCGCATGGTGCTGCCCGAGATGTCCGACGCCGATGACGCCGGCACGGACAGGCTTCATAGGATAACCCGAGAGTGATGAGACGATGGGAGGAGAACAGGCGCACCGGCGCGCTTCTTTGTCAGAAACTCATCACGCGTCACTATTCACCCCTTGCTCCTGCTTGATCCCGACAATGGCAATGCGGGCAGACTTGGCCTTCTCCAACATGATTTCGCGATCCAATAGGATGGTTCGGCCGGCTTCGATCGCCAACACCGAGGCCTTGACTGATGCCATCACTTCGATGGTCCGAGGTCCCACAGCCGGGAGGTCGAACCGCATGTCCTGCTGCGGCTTCGATCGCTTGACCACAACCGCGCCCTCCTTGGCCAAATCGCCACCGCGCTTGATGGCTCCGTCGGTACCTTCGACCGCCTCGACGGCCACGACCACGCGATCTTTGATCACGACACACTGCCCAATATCGAGACGCCCAATCTCATGCGCCACATCCCACCCGTAACGGATGTCCTCCCACTCTTTCTCCGATGGAGCCCGCGCGGTTAACGTCCCTTCTTCCACAAGAATCCCCTCGAGCCCAAAAGTCGATTCACAGATGGCAATACCTTCCCGCTCAAGCTCCTTCGCGAATTCGCGCAGAATGTCGTCGTCTTTCCATAGCGCCAAACGTGTCGCCATCGCCAATGTGCGAAAATCAGGCCGCACGGTGGTAAAGACATGGGTCTTCTTGATTCCGCCCAGCATAACGGCCTGGTGGACTTTGTCTTCCTTAAACGCCTTGATCAGCTTGTTGAGCTGGCCAATCTTGATCCAATGGATCCGATCCACATGGCCGGCCAACTCCGGTTCCGTCTCACCTTCATGCGCCACAGCCGACACGTGATAGCCGAGCTTCCTGGCATTATCCGCGAAGATGATCGGGAACCGGCCGTTGCCGGCAATGAGCCCAATCCGCTCACCATTGGTGACGTGAGGTGGCGATGCCATGGTGCTTACTCCTCATCCTCTTGATCTTTGCCGACCGATCGGCAGATGCCACGCTTCGTCCCCTCCAGGAAACTCACAATCGCCATGACGTCAGGTTGATCTCCGAACTCAGCCTTGGCAAGCCTGGCTGCTTCACCGGTTCGATGCCCCGATCGGAAGAGCATTTCATAGGCCCGCTTCAGTACCGAAATCCGATCGGTCGAAAATCCCTGTCGGCGCAACCCCACCGAGTTGAGACCATACATCCGCGCACGATAGCCACCCGCAGCCCGCATGAACGGCGGGAGGTCCTGCCCGAGGGCACAACAGCCGCCGACCATGGAATACGCCCCGACCCGCACATGTTGATGGATACCGGTCAGTCCCCCGATGATGGCATGGTCACCGATGGCAATGTGGCCGGCTAAACTGGCGGCATTGGCCATGATGAGATAGTTGCCGAGCCGGCAATCGTGCGCCACATGAACATACGCCATCAGAAAATTCTTTGACCCGAGCGATGTCACCCCACCGCCTTGTACCGTCGCGCGGTTGACCGTGACATACTCGCGAAGGATATTATCATGGCCGATGATGACCTTGGTCGGTTCCCCCTTATATCCGAGGTGCTGAGGCGGTCCGCCGATCGAGACAAATGGATGCACCTCATTCCGCTCGCCAATCTCCGTCCATCCGTCGACCGTCACATGAGACAACAATCTGGTTCCCGTTCCAATCGTGACATGCTCACCGATCAAGCAGAACGGCCCGACCTCCACATCATCGGCAAGACACGCCTTAGGATGAACTATCGCTGATGAATGAATCTGCACTCTGAACCTCCAGTGAGACGCACATTGTGAATCGTTATTCGTGAACCGCACATACGGATGCCGACCACATTTCTTTTCGTTTCACGCTTCACGCTTCACGTCTTTCTCCTCGGTTACCATCGCAGTCACTACGGCTTCACAGACAAGGTCTTCCTCGACAAACGCCTTGCCCTGCATCTTCCAGAACGGTGCCCGCTTCTTGACGACATCGATTTCAAACCGCAGCCGATCGCCTGGCACGACCGGTTTTCGGAACTTCGCGCCATCGACACCGGTCAGGTAGACCACTGGACGTGTTGCGTTCCCTAGCGACTTAAACGCCAGAATCGCACCGACTTGAGACATGGCTTCGAGAATCAACACCCCCGGCATGACAGGGCGCCCGGGAAAATGCCCTTGAAAGAAGGGTTCATTGATCGTCACGTTCTTGACTCCTACGATCCGCCGATCGGGAACCAGCTCCTGCACTCGATCGACCAGGAGAAAGGGATACCGGTGAGGCAGAATGGACTGAATTTCAGCTTGCTCCATGACGGACATCGGCAGAACCTCCTCTATCAGAATGCTGAAAAAGTCCGCCAGCATCGTTCTCGCATCGCTCAGAGGTTCAACGTACCGAAGCGTACGCCTGGCCTCTTCGCTCGCTGCGGCCTTGCTGGACGGCCTCTTTGAGCATTCTGATGCTCAGTGACATCGACACCATTATGTATGTAAAGTTTTAACGGTGTTTCGTGTATAAACTACGTGCTTCACAAAATACTATAGGCCAATCGGCAATTAGGTACATTCTAAGGTTGCGGCGACACTACGAACGCTCCCTCCAAGCTCGCTTTACTTCTGCGGGAGCGGTCTGGTTTGGCCCCCTACTGCGCACGTCCAATAGTCCTTCCAAGCTTGCTCGTTCTCTCTTAGGGATGGGAGCTGATTGATCTTCCACGGCACGCAACTTTCTCACCCGCCCACCCAATGGCACGCCGAGACGTGCCATTATCCCAGGGCGAGGGCCTCTTGTTTCCTTCTTTGCACCATCACACCTTCTCGCCCAAGGGAGTCGCCGGACTGTCCTTCACTGCGCGCATCGGACGAGCAGCGTTTCATCGTACGCGTTCTGCGAGCAAGAAGGATGGTCTGGCGGCTCCCTATCCACCCTTCTGAGACCGCGCGTTGCGCGAGCACAGAAGCGCATCAAGCTCCATCCCCTCCTCGCTACTTATTTTGTCGATCGAACTCCTTCACCACTTGATCGGTCACATCCAACGCGGGCTGATGATAGAGCACGATCTTGATCGCCGCCTCGCTTCCCTTGTCGATGACCGCAGCATACCCGTTCTTTTCTCCCACAGCTTGCGCGGCCGCCTGCACCTTCTTCGAGTATTCCGCCACCATTTCACGCTGCTTCTGTTGAATCTCGCGATTGAAGTCAGTAAGGCGGCGTTGATAGGCATCCAACTTGGCCTGAAACTGACCTTGCTTCTCTTGCTTTACACTGTCAGTCGACTTCCCATCTTGAATCGCCTGTTGCAAGTCTTTCAGTTCTTGATCGTCGGCATTGATGATCTTTTGCCTAGTTACAGAGTAGGCCTTGAGTTCTTCCAAAGCCCGCTTGCCGGCCTTCGACTGCGCGATGACCACTTGTTGGTCCATCACCGCAACCTGGAAGGTTTCAGCCGACAACCCCGGCGACACCATCGCCAGCCATAATGTCACTGCACCAATCAGACTAGTCACCCCTGCTCGTTCCATCGAATCCTCCTCTGCTTCTCACAAGCACCATATCCTAGCAGGATGCTGAAAAATCCCCCCAGCTGGGCTTGTTCATTCGGTCAATTCGGTCTGTCTGGTCTACTCGTCTGTCTGGTCTGTCTTGTGTATCTGGGTTCTCCGGATCAAGCGACAAAACAAACCAGATAGACCAGAGAAACCAGACAGACCAGGCTAGGGATATTCCCGATTAAATTCATCGATGACCTGACCTGTGATATCAAGCTCCTCCTCGCTATATAACGTGGGACCGCCTTTCCCCTTATCTATGACGACCTGTAACCCGAGGCGCTTCGCTACTTTCCCCACGATGAGTCCCACCTTCTCACGGAACCCTTCGAGCACGTCTTTTTGCTTTTCCTGAACCTCCCGGTTCATCTCGCCCGCTTTCTGCTGATACTCCGCCATCCGACGTCGAAACTGATCTTCGCGCTCCCGTTTCGCAGCCGAACTCAACACACTGGCCTGTCTCCCAAAATCTTCTTCCATACGGCGCAGCTCTTTTTCATCCATCTCGATCAGCGCCTGGCGATTCTTGGAAAATACGCTCAAGGAATCCTTGGCCTTCTTGCCGGTGCTCGTCTCGTTGAGGACACGGGCTGGATCGACGACTCCCACCTTTCCTTCGATTTTGGTCCCGCCGGCAGCACAGCCTGAGACAGCGAGGAGCGCTATCAACAGACCTCCTGCGCAGAACATTCTCCGCATGACAATATCAATCTGGATCACATCGCTACCTCTCATTCATGGCATAGATTAGAATACAGTACCGATCGTGAACTCAAAGACACCTTTGCGTTCGTTTGGGTTGGGGTCCAGATTAATCCCATACGCAGCACGGAGTGGGCCAAAGGGTGAGACCCATCGCCCCTCCAAACCGGCCGCCGACCGCAAGGGGGTTGAGACGCTACTACCGGAGAACCCTTTCCCATAGTCGAAGAAAATTACGCCGTTGAGTTTCGCTTCGGCAGAGATCGTAAAAATATAATCGAAGTTGAAGATCAGCTCACTTGCCGCGCCGAGGAGCGTGTTATTTACCGTCACTGGTCCCGCTTTGCCGAAGACAAAGCCGCGCATGGTATTAATGCCTCCAACGAAGTAGAGTTCGGTAAGAGGAACCGGTTTATGCTCGCCGTTGGTATTGAGGCCCTCTACAACACCATAGCGCGCTCGGACCGAGAGCCGCGTATCCCACGGGAGCGGGGTATACTTGTTGACATCGAAGGTGTATTTAACGAAGTCGTTGGTGCCCCCCAGATAGGACGTGCCGAGACCAAGTGCGACAGAAGTTCGCCAACCGGTGCGGGGATCCTGAAAGTAGTCTCTCGAGTCGCGAGTCAACGTGCCCCGAAATCCCGTGGTTGACTGATGCCCGATTTGATTCAAAATGATCGGCGGCGCCGTGGCCGATGGACTGCTGTATTCGATATCTTCTGCAACCGGGCTGATAGTCCCCGATACATACTCGGAGAACCACCGGCCGAAGGTCACGCTGGCCCCGGTCTTTCTCTCATAGTAGGTGAAGTAGTTCGTCGCGCTCTTAAAGACGTCCACCTGCATCGAAGTCAAGGAGTCGTTCAAATAGGGGTTGCGAAACGTGATCAACCCTAGTGTCCGCTGCTGTCCCAACTGACCTCTGATTCGCCCCATCCAGCCATTCCCGCCGATATTACCTTCTGTAATATCGGCGATTGCGACCAACTGATCCAACGTGCTGAACCCGCCGCCGATACTGAACTGGCCGGTCGGCTTTTCTTTCACGCGGACATTCAGATCGACCTTATCCGGACCTACCTGCGCAGGAAGAATTTCCACCGTCTCGAAAAAGTTTAAGTTGTTAAGCCGCTGAAAGCTCCGCTTCAGCGCAGGGGTATCGATCACGTCCTGTTCATCGAGACGGATTTCACGACGAATCACATTATCCTTGGTCTTCTCGTTTCCATGGATGTTGATCTGACGGATCCGCATCAACTCCCCTTCCTTAATAGTCAGAATAACGGCTGCGGTCTTCTCCTCCGTGTTCGGAATCACATTGGGCGAAACCTCGGCAAACGAATAGCCCCTGCCCCCGTAGAGGTCGTTCAACCGTGTAATCTCGTCGCGAAGTTTCTGGCGCTGGAAAATCTCCCCTTCCTTCATCTTGAGCCCCTGGCGAAGCTCCGGATCTTCGAACACTGTATTCCCGCGGAATCCGATTTCGCCGATGGTGAACGGCTCCCCTTCTATCACAGGGAATGTCACGACGAACCATTTCTTCGCGTCGTCGAGCTCCACCGTCGGCAGCCCAACCCGGACGTTTAAGTAACCCTTGTTAAGCAAGACCTCTTTGATCCGTTCGATGTCGTTGTTCATTTCCTCCCGCTTCAAGACGCCGGCATCCGAGACAAAAGACGGTAACTTCAATTGGGTAATCATCCCGTACCAGGCAATCCATTCCCGCGTCGACATCACCTTGAACATCTCGTCTTTCGTCGCTGCGTGCAAGCCGTCAAAGATAACCGTTCTGACACGCGCCTTCTCCCCTTCTTTTATGAAAAACGTCAGGCGTTTCCGATCCTCGTCCATGGTCTGCACGACCGGGATCACCGCACAATTGAAATACCCGTCCCCCTGATACGCTAAGCGAATCTTTTCCGCACTTTCTTTCGCCTGCGGCTGATCGAGAAAGGCTTGGCTCTTAATCGTGATTTTCTCTTTGAGCTTGTCGTCGCTGAGCGCTGTATTCCCATCGAACACGATTTCGGTGATAAACGGTTTCTCGCGAATCAGAAAGGCCAGCATCATCCCGCCCGCGCCCGATTCCGTTTCCACCCGCACCTCTTCAAAGAACCCGGTTTCGTAGAGTATCTTGATCTGTCCACGGACATTTTCAGGGGTATAGGGATCGCCGGGCTTCAAAGTCAATCGGCCGACAATCGCCGGCAACTCGATTCGCTTATTCCCTCGAATCTCAATCGCCGTCACTTTGACTCCGGCCTGCTCAGCAGCAGCGGCAACTGTACATACCGGCAGCACCCCGAAAACCAAGGCAACGAGCACCATGACAAAAAGCCAGCGACTCCCGGCTGAACAGCAAACTCCCCTCACTGGTTCTGCGCCCCATAGGAAGTAGGGGAAGATAATACCGGCATCATGGGCAACCTTAACTTTGGCCATGACCGTACAACTGCGCCTCTATCCACACTCATGCTCGACGCATCCAGAGCGCGTATGACGATGGCGGCAGCGAAGGTTGCTGGCGTGGGAAGTTCACACCGTCCTCGCACACATATCGATCGCGGCAACATGCGTGCAAAGCTCATGGATTATATTGGGCAAGTATTTGAATGTAAAGATGAAGGCGCACATTATTTAGGCAGAGTCCTCGAAAACTGGCAGGGTAGCGCGTGTCAAGCGCGAAGAGCGGCTGGGCTATTTGGTTTGTTTGGTTAAACTAGCCTAACCAGATGAACAAAATAAACCAGATAAACCAGATCAACCCGTCGCGCCTGTCGCGCACGTCTTGCTTGTCTCGCTCACGATTCACGCACAAGAGCAGGGGAATCCGCGATTGCTGCAGAAACCTTCAGCACAACGCAGGATACGCTTCTGCATTCCTTGACATCGTCTTCTGCAACACATAGTATCGAGCCATGTCACGCTTCGAAGTGCGCAAAGCCGTGATTCCCGCCGCAGGCCTTGGCACCCGCTTCCTTCCCGCGACGAAAGCCTCTCCCAAAGAAATGTTGCCGCTGGTCGACAAGCCGCTGATTCAATATGCAGTGGAAGAAGCGGTCGCCTCAGGAATCGAAGACATTATCATCATCACTGGGCGGGGCAAACGCGCGATCGAGGACCATTTCGACCGATCCGTTGAGTTGGAGGAAAATCTCAGGGACAGCGGCAAGACGCAGCTCCTGAGCCAAATGCGGCACATCTCCACACTTGCAAATTTCTGCTACGTCCGTCAGTCGGCGGCCCTTGGACTCGGCCATGCAGTCCTCTGCGCCCAACACCTGATCGGCGACGAACCCTTTGCCGTCATTCTCGGCGATGAAATCATCGATGCCCCAGTCCCTGGACTCGCACAACTCATTCATGCCTACAAGAAACGGCACGGTGCAGTCCTCGGCGTTCAGGAAGTGCCCCACCATGAAGTCAACCGCTATGGAATCGTGTCGCCTCAAACCATCTCAGCGGGACTGCATCGAGTCGAAGGCCTCATTGAGAAGCCGACACCGGCCGAAGCTCCATCCAATCTGGCGGTCATCGGCCGCTACGTCCTGCCACCGGAAATTTTCTCTATCCTGCGAAAAACCAAGCCCGGTAAAAACGGCGAGATCCAATTGACCGATGCGCTATTGGAATTGGCAAAGAAGTCCCCAATGTTTGCGCTGGAGATACAGGGACAACGGTACGATGCCGGGGACAAGTTGGGGTTTCTCATTGCGACCGTCGAGTTCGCACTCAAAAACCCATCCCTGGGACCGGAGTTCGGCGACTATCTCCGGAACCGGATGCGGCCTTCCGGAGAGCGCCGCACGACACGGCCACGAAAATCCTGACATGTTCTCAGTGAAGGCACGACTTCATATGTCTCCTTCAGCATTGAACGCAACAGTGAGACCACACCGATGAACGACCCGATCGAGCAAGACTTGCAGCCACCCCAGAACGTCGAAATCCCCGACCAGCTTCCGTTGTTGCCGGTCCGAGACATCGTCGTCTTCCCCTACATGGTCCTCCCCTTGTTTGTCGGACGAGAGATGTCGATCAAAGCGATTGAAGCCGCGTTAGCCGGTAATCGAATGATCTTCCTCTCGACCCAAAAGGCCTTGGACGTCGAGAATCCTTCACCGGATGATATCCATACCATCGGCACGGTCGGCATCATCATGCGAATGCTGAAACTGCCCGACGAACGCATCAAAATACTCGTGCAGGGGCTCTCGAAAGCCAAGATTGCAGGCTACATTCAGACGGAGCCCTATTACTCCGTGCGCATCGACAAACTCAGCGAACACAAGTCGGCGAGTGCCGCCCTTGAAACCGAAGCCGCCATGCGGACGGTCAAGGAACAGATCGAGCGGATCGTGAGTCTCGGCAAAATCTTGATCCCGGACGTGATGATCGTCATCGAAAACCTCGAAGACCCCGGACGTCTTGCCGATATGGTCGCGTCCAATCTTGGCCTCAAAGTCGATGTCACCCAGGCAGTCCTGGAAGTCATCGATCCGATCAAACGCCTCAGGCATGTCAGCGAGATCCTCGGTAAAGAGATCGAAGTCCTCTCCATGCAACAGAAGATTCAAGCGCAAGCCAAGGGAGAGATGGACAAAACTCAGCGCGAATACTTCCTGCGCGAGCAGCTCAAGGCAATCCAAAAAGAGCTGGGAGAACTCGACGAACGCGCGGAGGAAATCACCGAGTTTCGCAAGCGGATACTAGAACTCAAGATGCCGGAAAAGGTGCTGAAGGAAACTGAAAAGCAGCTCAAACGTCTTGAAAAAATGCACCCGGACACCGCCGAGTCTGCGACCGTCAGAACCTATATCGAGTGGATCGTGGAACTGCCCTGGTCCAAGAGATCTAAGGACAATCTCGACCTCAAGGCTGCCGCCAAAGTGCTCAACGAGGATCACTACGATCTGGAGAAAGTGAAGGAACGAATCCTTGAATATCTCGCCGTGCGGAAACTCAAAGACAAAATGAAGGGCCCAATTCTCTGTTTCGTCGGCCCCCCGGGCGTCGGGAAAACCTCGCTCGGGAAGTCGATCGCCCGCGCCCTTGGACGTGAATTTGTCCGCATCAGTCTCGGCGGCGTCCGCGATGAAGCCGAGATCCGCGGCCATCGACGCACCTATGTCGGCGCGCTCCCCGGTCGCATCATTCAAGGCATGAAACAAGCCGGCACCAACAACCCGGTCTTCATGCTGGACGAAGTCGACAAGGTCGGGATGGATTTTCGCGGCGACCCCTCCGCAGCCTTGCTCGAAGTGCTCGATCCGGAGCAGAACAACTCGTTCACGGACCACTACCTGGGCGTGCCCTTCGACCTGACCGAAGTGATGTTCATTACGACGGCGAATCTGATCGATCCCATTTTGCCTGCCCTACGCGACCGGATGGAAGTGATAGGGATCCCCGGCTATACCGAAGAGGAAAAGTTGGGCATCGCCCAGAAATACCTGATCCCTCGGCAACTCAACGAACATGGCATCACCGAGAAACATGTCCGCATCGCCGAGACGGCGGTGCGTCAAATCATCGCCAACTATACGCGTGAAGCCGGTGTCAGGAACCTTGAGCGAGAGATCGCCAACGTCATGCGCAAGGTGGCGAAGAAAGTGGCGGAAGGCAAAGGTGTGGGGTTCCCCGTCGATCCCGCCAACCTGCACAAGTATCTCGGCGTCCCTAAGTTCGTGCCCGAAGAAGAATTGAAGATGGACGAAGTCGGCGTGGCAACGGGATTAGCCTGGACAGAGGCTGGCGGCGATGTGCTCTACATCGAGGCCACAGCGATGAAGGGCAAGGGACAATTGACTCTCACAGGCCAACTGGGCGACGTCATGAAGGAATCCGCGCAAGCAGCCTTGAGCTACGTCCGGTCGCGCGAACGCACCCTCGGCATCAATCCCGATGTGTTCACCACTCAAGATCTCCATATCCATGTGCCGGCCGGAGCGATTCCCAAGGACGGGCCGTCGGCGGGCATTACCATGGCCATCGCCATTGCCTCGACGTTGTCGCAAATCCCGGTACGCCGGGACCTGGCCATGACAGGCGAGATCACCCTCCGAGGCCGAGTGCTCCCCATCGGAGGATTGAAAGAGAAAATTTTGGCGGCTAAACGGGCCAAGCTCACGACTGTGATTCTTCCTAAACGGAACAAGAAGGATCTCGACGAGATTCCCAAGCACATCTTGAAGGGCATCCACCTCGTCTTTGCCGACACGATGGATGACGTGATGAAGGTGGCACTCCGGCGGGAATCGAAACCTACACGCCAGACAGGCAAACTCAACCCGCCGCAACCGCGCTCAAAAAGACACGCCGCACGCGTAAAGACAGGGCAAGCCGCTCGCTCGCTGCCGGTGCATGCTGCCAGCACGACAGCGCCTCCTAGCCCACATTATTCATGACGGTTCGTCGCGAAATCGCGCAGTCGCCAGGCGAGACAGGCGCGCGGAGCCGCGAGGGAGGGATGCATACTTGAACAGTATGTTGACCGACCAAGCGGCGAGCCTCCCTGCCGTGGCGCTGCATCCAGGCTTGTTGCAGCGGCTAATCCACGATTGCAGCAGAACCGCTCATGAATAGTGTGGGCCCGACAACTCCACCAGCAGGATGCTGAAAAGTCCGCCAGCAACGCGCCAGGGTTTGGCGGGTGAGAAGTCTGAACATTTTGAGCATCCTGCGGTGGCATGTCCTCATCATCTTGGGCATGCTAGTCGATGATCCCCCAATAACCCACAATGGTTTTTCAGGAACCTGCTAGCATGGCGTTTACGGTCCGCGCGAAAGCCAGCTCCACGATCCACGAATTCGATCTCATTCACACACTCCATCAACAGTACAGCCGCCGCACTCCCTCGGTAATTCGAGGGATCGGAGACGATGCCGCTGTCATCACATCACAGGCCGGCCAATGGACTGTGTTGACAACCGACCTCTTAACAGAAGGGGTCCACTTCGACCTCCGAACCGCCACGATGGCTGATATCGGCTTCCGCGCTGCAACCGCGAATCTTAGCGACATCGCGGCAATGGGAGCGACCCCTCAATATCTGCTCGTATCCTTGGCCATTCCCCGTACCGGCACCAGACAACATGTGCTTCAGTTGTACCGAGGGATGATGGCCGCATGCCGCCCGCATCGCGTACGGCTCATCGGCGGAGATACATCAGCTTCAAGCAGCGGATGGTTTCTCAGTCTGACACTGGTCGGAATGGTCCCTCCCCGCAAGGCCCTCTTTCGAAGCGGCGCACAAATCGGCGATGGCCTCTATGTGACCGGCACAATCGGAGACGCATTGGCCGGCCTGAGACTCTTGAACGAACCGCCGCCACATGCGAGCCGCCGTCCCCGCACTTCGGCACTCTCAACGAAACACCGACAATTTCTGATCAGGCGGCACCTGCGTCCAACCGCGCGCATCGCAGAAGGTCGGTGGCTCAGTGCCCATCGCTTTGCCACCTCCGCAATCGATATTTCAGACGGCCTCTCAGGCGACCTCCGCCACATCTGCGAGGAAAGCCATGTTGGGTTGGAGTTGGACCTCGGCGCGCTCCCGTTATCGCCGGCCTGCCGCGCTTATGCAGCCTCTTGCAAACTCGATCCGGTGGACCTCGCGCTGACCGGAGGCGAGGATTATGAATTGCTCTTTACCGTATCGCCACGACAACGTCCACGATTCGAACGGACAGCCTTCAAGCAGGGATTCTCCCTGACCTGCATTGGAAAAATTCACCCCCATCGCTTCGGGATGCAGGCCCTGTCCCCTCACGGTACGCGTCACCAGTTGGCAAACCGCAGTTATGAACATTTCACCTAACCAACCTCCTCCACGACAGTCATGGCCAAGATTCCTTCATTTCGATCGCTGCTGAAACAAGCTCTTCATTTACACGAATCGCCGCAGCGAACCGCACTGGCCTTCGCCATCGGAGTCTTCATTTGTTTCTCCCCGGCCTACGGATTACACACCGTCATGGTGTTCTTCTTCTCCTGGGCATTGGGTCTCAACGTTCTCGCACTCCTTGCAGGCGCCTTTCTCAACAACCCCTGGACCGTGGTCCCCATCCTCGGTGCCACCTACTGGGTTGGCGCACTCTTGCTCGGACGATCGGACAGCCCAGCCTTCGACTGGCGGGATATGAGTTTTGGCGCGATCTACGCACAGGTCATGCCCTATGCCATGCCCTTTATCGTTGGCGGTTTGGTCTTGAGCCTCCTCGGTGCGGCATTGGCCTATCCACTCGCCTACTATTTCGTGGCCAGATATCGGCAGTCACACCCACTCGAGCAGACCGAGCCATTGCCGCCCCCTCAAGATGTACGCTAAGATGATCGCTCGTTATGTCTCAATCCAGCCATCAATCCAATGCTCCCTATGATGGGTCGGCGCTGATCGCAGATCCGATCCACCAGTACGTCTCCTTCACCGTACCCTTCTCCACTGCGGACCAACACGAACGGACGGAAAAAGACCTCATCGACTCCCCCTGGGTCCAACGCCTCCGGTACATCTATCAACTCCAAAGCGCCCGTTGGGTATACCCCTCAGCGGAACACACCCGCTTCGTCCACTCGCTCGGCACCATGCATGTGGCAGGCCGCTTTGCACAGCACCTCTATCCGTTCCTCAAGAAAGCGGTCAAGGATGTCCCCTCGGCGAACTATGTCGAGGAGCTTCTCCGCGTCACGGCGCTCGTGCACGACATCGGCCACGGTCCCTTCTGCCATTTCTTCGACGACAATTACTTGCACGCCTTCCATGCCAGTCACGAAAAACTCGGGCAGATCATCATCCGCGACTATCTCGGCCCGATCATCCGCAAGATCCGGCGCAGTCCGTCCGGCCCCTTCGCCAAAGGCGAGGAACTCAACCCCGATCAAATCGCGCATGTGATTCTCAAGGAAAAAGGCAAAGACAACTCCCGCATTCCGCCATGGCTCAACATGCTCCAGCCGGTTATCTCCGGCAGCTATACTGCGGACAATCTTGACTATGTCCTGCGCGACTCCTATATGTGCGGCGTCGCCGTCGGCCCGGTCGATCTCTCCAGACTCATTCACTACACGATCATCACGGATAAGGGATTTACGATTCATAAGACGGGCCTTCCTGCCCTGCAGATGTTCCTGAATACCCGCATGTATCTCTATTCCAATGTCTACTATCACCGAACCACTCGAGCGATCGACATCCACCTTCGCGACATCTTCGGCGACAGCATGAAGCTTCTGTTTCCCCACGATCCTCGCAAGAAGATGGACGAGTACCTGACACTGACTGACTGGTCCCTACTTGAACAGGTACGGGGGTGGAAGACCTCGCGCCATGCCGCCGAGCGTCGCCTCGGTGCAGAGTGGCAGCGGATTCTTGGGCGTGATGTCAAATGGAAGATGGCCTACAGCGCCGTGCTCAAGGAAAAGGGCCAGGAGCGCGGCATGGACTTTCCCAGCCACGAGCACTTCCAAGAGCAGATCAGGAAGGAATTACCGACGCGCCTCCAAAAAGTTGAGTTCCGTGTCGACATGGCGCCGCTCGACCCACGGCCAGACCCGAAAGACCGACGAGGCAGCCCCCTCTATGTGTATGACCCCGGCACCAAAGGCATCTCAACCGACCCACTAGAAGAATTCCTCGACCTGCTACCGACGCGCTTAGTCCAATTCCGCGTCTATACCCTCGACCACGCGCATGACGAAGCCCTCTCTCGCGCCACCGCCACAGTACTCAACAAAACCCCGTCGAGCCTCGAATCGAACGACTAGTCCGGTCTGTCTGGTTATCTGGTTTGTCTGGTCTATCTGGTTGATTTGGTTTATTTGGTAAGTCTGGCTCAACCAAATAAACAAGACAGATACGGAGGCAGGCTATGACAAGATGGAGCCCCATACTGACAATCGCATGCTGTGTATTTCTCGCTGCAGAAGCCGACGCACAAATCGCCCCCGGAGGCCACCCGTCACAGAGCGCGGAAGGCATCATGGATGCCCTACCATCCGATGTTCAGACCAAGATGCATCAACTTGGCCTGATGCTACAGCAGAACATCAAGGAAGGGAAAATCACCGACGCTCAAATTCAACGAGAATTGATGTCCGGCAATCTTCAGCAGACCATCAAATCCATGAACCCGGAAGCCGGCCAACTACTCGACGACATCAACGCCTCCATGAAGAATAGTCCCAACACCGAAAATCTCCCAGACCTCCTCGGCGGGATGACCGGGCGACCACAGTAACAAGAGGAGTGCTGTGCCACCCGCCCTTTCACGCAGTGTAAAATTACGAAACTTGTCACCTCGTGACATTCAAAAAAAGCAGAATGAGCTAGCCCGGGTTTGACGGACACCTCAAATGGGGGCACGATAGCCCCCGAGGAGGTGCGACATGGGCCAACGACGACGGTTCACCCCTGAGTTTAAGCGACAAGCCGTGCTGCTGCTGAACGCGGGCCAACGGCCCGCGGCCGAGATTGCCCGGGAGCTCGGCGTCCCACGCAATCGTCTCTATAAATGGCAGAAGGACGTGGCCACGCATGGCGGGGCATTCCCGGGCTCCGGGCGGCAAGCCGAACCCGCGGCCGAACTGGCCCGGCTCAAGCGGGAGTTGGCCCGAGTGACGGAGGAGCGCGACATTTTAAAAAAAGCCGCCGCGTTCTTTGCGAGGGAGTCCACGTGAGATACGCGTTTATCCGGACTCAGGCACAGACTCATCGCGTCAGTCGCTTGTGCGCGGCCCTCGCCGTCAGTCGGAGCGGCTACTATGCCTGGCGGGATCGCCCGGTGAGTGCGCGGGCCGCAGAGGATCACCAGCTCCTCCCAGTCCTGCGGGACCTGCATCAGCAGACGCGCGAAGGGTACGGCGCATTGAAACTCTGGCGGGTGCTGACTGCCCGTGGCATTCGCTGTGGCCGCCATCGGGTAGCCCGGCTGCGGAAACTCGCGGGGCTCGAAGCCCGGCGAGCCCGGCGCTTCCGCGTCATCGTCGAACACCATCAACTTCCCCCACCGGCACCCAACCGGCTCCAGCAACGCTTTGTGACGACGGAACTGAATCGGGTGTGGGTCGGTGACATGACTCACGTGCCGACACGAGCTGGCTGGCTCTATGTGGCGGTGCTGCTGGATTTGTATTCACGACGCGCGATCGGCTGGGCGATGAGTGCCCGGCCCGATCAACAGCTGACGCTCGACGCCCTGGCCATGGCGGTGCATCAACGACGCGTCCGGCCAGGCCTGATTCATCATTCCGATCAAGGCGCTCAATATAGCTGTCTGGCCTATCAACGGCAGCTCGTAAGTCTCGGCATAGTCCCGAGCATGAGTCGGAAGGGCAACTGTTATGACAATGCCGTGGCAGAGAGCTTCTTCAGCACGCTCAAGAATGAATTGGTCCATCACCAGACGTATCACACGCGGGACGAGGCGAGCCGGGAGATCTTTGCGTTTATCGAGGGGTTCTACAATCGCCAGCGGCTGCATCAGAGCCTGAGGTATCTCAGTCCGCTGGAGTTCGAGCGACGGAGCAGTGACTCTTAACCTGGTGTCCACGAAACCCGGGGCAGCTCAGAATGTCCCAGTTCGTTTGTCATTCACTTCGAATGCCTTCATCGATCACCTCCATAACCTCATTAATTCCTACTGCGATGGACCTCTTTCTAGATTTTCTCCCACAATAATCACACTCGTGTTCGACTGCATTCTCAGAAGCAAAAGCTGCGAGGGCTGCATCTTCGAAGCATTTTGCACATACACACTTACTACCTAACGATGACCATCCGTGCTCTTGCTCCTCTAGCATCTTTTGTTTCCAGTAACCCATGCTTCATCCGGCATTAGTAAATTATCGTACTAGGAGCCTATCCAAAAGGGAAAACGGTGTCGGGAGTCTTTTCGTCGACCCGCCTCACCCGCAAGAAGGAGCACTTACTTTCTTGGTCGTTTCTTGGCATGATTCCAGAAGCCGCACGCTTCCGAAAAAGCATGACTTTGTGGCAAAGCTGCTCAAATGTCATCAATGAGAGCTGATGACGAAGCGCATCTCGCACAATCTCGCTTCGCTTTCGCTTGGAAGAAAATACTGGGGCAGGCTACTTTTTTGCACGAGCATAGTCAAATTCCATCAGAAAGGTGTGCCAGGGTTCAGAGCGGGCATCGCCGACGTTTTCCACCATTTCATTAGGGCTGGTGGGACCTTCATCGCGACTTGCGCGGAGGCTCGGGAACCGCACTTGTCGAACAGCTGCGATCGCGTAAGCGACGACGAGCACTGTTCGAAACTCCGTTCGAGCGCAGCTCTGAACGGAACAAGTTGCGCAGGCGAGCAGATGGGAGGCTTAGTGCGGTCGAGCCGGAGCGCGTGAGCAGGGCAGAACCCACCAGCCCTACTTTTCTATTCTTTGACGGGTACGGCTTGTTGGTTCGGCGGGGCTTCAGGAGCCGGCGTGGCAACCGTCGCCGCTGGTGTCATTCCATTCTTGAACGGTAGATCGAGCAGTGAATAAGGATTCACACGGGCGCCGTTGAGTTTGACACCCCAATGGAGATGCGGGCCGGTGGCGCGGCCGGTTGCTCCCACTTTACCGATGATTTGCCCCGCCGTGACCAAGTCTCCGTCTTTGACCAGAATCTCCGACAGGTGAAAATACATCGTATAGAACCCCAGGCCGTGATCGACGAAGACGCCTTTGCCGGAGAAAATATGATCGACCGTGATGCGGACGATCCCATCATTCGTCGCGGCTACATCAGTCCCCAGCGGCGCACCGATATCTTCTCCGTTATGTGGATTGCGCGGCTGGCCGTTCATAATCCGCACGCTGCCGAAGATACCGGTACGTTTGCCATTCACCGGTTCCACGAAGTTGCTGTGCCATAACTTCAGACGCGAGTTCTCTGCAAGCGCCTGCTTGACTTGCTCTTGTTCGGATTTCCAACGTGCCGTGCTCTTCTCATCCAGATCGACCTTCTCTTTCGGCAGCTTCAGATGCTCGACGATAAACTTCTCTTTGGCCACGAGGATATTGAAGCTCAACTGCTTCGCCTGTTCGCCCTGCTTTACTTCAACGACAAGTTCATAGGTCCCCGGCTCATCCTGCATGTCGATCCCGAGCAGCCCAATATAGCCAGTCGGCTCCCCAGGCCTGAACTCTCGGAAAAATGGAATCGTCCGTTTCAGAAACGTCCCCTTCACTTCCGTCGCCTGCTCTTCACCCTTCACTTTGATCACCAGCACTTGCCCCTGCCTGCCGCTATATTGCCCATCGTGCCCCATCGGCGCTGGAGGCGTATTGGAGAACAACTCGACGGGAAAGACGCTGGATAGCAACAAGACGGCCGTGATCAGCGTTCGGTCCAGCTGCGAGATCCGCGAACGCGTCTGTTTGAGAGCAGTCATCATTATCGGTAAAACCGTAGCCCCGCCACCTGCGAGAGCAATTCATCCACACGCCGATTCACGGCGCTGAAAGGGTCCATACAGAGAATCGTTTCTTCCCAGTAGCCATTGAGTTTCAGATAGGTCCAGTCGACCGTGTAGGAGCGATTCTTCGCGCGGGCAAACCGAATGAAATCGCCGCGCACCTTCGCCCTCGTGGTCTGTGGCGGAGTCGACATGGCCCGTTGCACCGCTTCCTCCTCCACCACCCGTTCGATCAGCCCACGGGACTCCATCAGATAGTACAATCCGCGCGTCCGTTTGACGTCATGAAATTGGAGATCGAGCAGGAACACCCGTGGGTCGTCCCAACCGCAACCCTTCTTGTCGATATAGGACTGGATCAGATGGCGCTTGGTCACCCAATCGATTTCACGCACGAGCTGCATCGGATCCTCTTCAAGTTTATCCAGCACCATGGCCCATCGCTGCCACACATCGTCGAGGGTCGGATCGTGCTCCTGTTGGGCCAAATACTCCTGCGCTCGATCCAGATAGACCCGCTGAACTTCGATCGCCGTCATTTGACGACCATCGTCCAGCTTAATCTTGCGCTTCAAGGTGGGATCACGCGACACCTCCCGAATGGCTTTGACTGGGTCCTCGAACTCCATCCCTTGGACTGCATACCCTTCCTCAATCATGGACAGCACCAACGTCGCCGTGCCGACCTTCAAATAGGTTACAAACTCCGACATGTTGGAATCCCCGACGATGATATGGAGCCGCCGGTAGCGTTCCGCATCAGAGTGCGGTTCGTCTCTAGTATTGATGATGCTGCGCGAGGAGGTGGTCGAGGAGGAGGTCTTCTCGTGAATGTGTTGTGCCCGTTGCGAGATAAAGTACTGCGGTTTGCCCGATACTTTTAGAACCTTTCCCGCTCCACTATAGATCTGCCGGGTGACGAAAAAGGGAATGAGTTGTTCCGTGACTTTCCAAAAATCAACATCGCGGCGCATAAGGAAGTTTTCATGGCACCCGTAGGTATTGCCGAGCGAATCTGTATTGTTCTTGAAAATGTAGATTTCCCCGGACAAACCCTCTTCCCGTAATCGTTCTTCAGCCGCAGGCAAGCAGGCTTCAAGCAGTCGCTCACCGGCTTTGTCGTGGATGACGAGATCAAGAATGTTGTCACACTCGGGGGTGGAATACTCAGGATGGCAGCCGGTGTCCTGGTAAAACCGAGCGCCGTTCACCAGGAAAGCATTGGAAGGCCAGCTGTTCGGAATGAGACCTTCAAAAATATACCCTAGCACCTTCTCCATCGGCAGATAGACGCGTCCGTTCGGAGAAAAAATGAGGCCGTACTCATTCTCCAAACCGAAGATTCGTCGTCTCAGGGGACTGGGTTGCAACATGCGTGTAGGACAGAATACCAGCCAGCTCCGTCTTCTTCAACAGAATGACACGATCCGCCGATGCGGTCTGTCTTGTTCATCTTGTTTGTTTTGTTTATCTGGTTAGTTTCGTTCAACCAAACAAACGAGACAGACCAAACAAACCAAATAACGGTCTTCTTACACTGGCGGGCTTTTTCAGCATCCTGTTAGGAAGCGAGGAGCTGCTTGGTATCGGCGGGAGCAAGACGACGGAACCTTCTGCCGTCGCGGGTGCGATCAAGAATCGCCACTTCCAGGCTCTCCAGCGAGAGCTTCTGGTTTCCGATTTGTTCAAGTGCGGTGATACAAAGGGTGAGAGCAGCCTGAAGTTCCTGGAGTTGCGTCAACCCTTTCTCCTTGAGCAGGGCCTGCACGGCCTCTGACTTGCCTCCGATGACTGCAAAGGCACGTTCGTCGATGATGCTGCCGTCGAAAGAAATACGATACATCTCATTGGCCTGGCCGTTGTGCCCGACCTGCACCACCAGGATTTCCACCTCCAGCGGCTTCAGCTCCTGACTGAAAATAGTGCCGAGGCTTTGAGAATAGCCGTTCGCAAGAGAGCGGGCTGTCACATCTTCCCGGCTGTACATGAATCCTTTGAGATCCGCGTGTCTGATGCCGGCTTTCCTGAGATTTTCAAACTCACTGTACTTGCCGGCCCCCGCAAAGGCGATGCTGTCGTAGATCTCTGAAATTTTATAGAGTGAGGCGCTGGGGTTTTCCGCGACGAGCAGTATCCCGTTCACATATTCGATCGCGATGATGGAGCGGCCTTTGGCAATGCCTTTCTTGGCATACTCCGCCTTGTCCTGCATCATCTGCTCGGGCGAGACGTAATAGGGCATCGGCATACTTAGTTCTCCTTGGACCGGCGGGTTGCAATCAACCCATCATAGATGCCACGGATCTGCTGTTCCGAGACATCGGTAATGCCGGTTGCGTTGACGATCTTCGCGGTGGGGTAGATGCCCCGCACGAGATCCGGCCCCCCGGTGCCGACATCATCGTCTGCTGCATTGTATAGAGCCAGCAGGGCCAACTTCAGCGCGTCCGGCTCAGCCAATCCTTTGAGGAAATGCTCACGCATCGTATTGCGCGCATCTTTTCCTCCTGACCCTATGGCATGGTAGTCTGATTCTTCGTACCGGCCCCCGGCGAGATCGTACTTGAAGATGCGGCCTTCTGCGCGCTTCAGGTCGTAGCCGACATAGAGCGGCATGACGACCAGCCCTTGAAACACCATCGGCAGATTGGCCTTAACCATCTGACCCAGCTTGTTGGCCTTCCCTTCACAAGACAGTTGCACACCCTCTAACTTTTCATAATGCTCCAGCTCGACTTGGAACAACTTGGCCATTTCGATGCAGGGTCCGGCTGCGCCGGCGATTGCCATCGCTGAAAACTCGTCGATCTTGAAGACTTTCTCGATCCGGCGTTCGGCGATTTGAAACCCTTCCGTCGCTCGACGATCTCCGGCAATTACCACGCCCTGTTGATACTTGATCGCCAGCACGGTGGTGGCATGGGGCACACTCATCGAGCCGGCCCCGCGCATCGGCTCGGTCGTGGCTTGAGCCTGCAGAAATCCACTGCGGCCGGTCGGAGTCAGAGCCGGATGATGCTGGGTCAAAAAGTCGAAGAAACTCGGGTCGTCGTGGTTGGGGAGAAATGGCAATTTCATAATGTCAATCGCGTGGGGAGTTGATATCAGGCCTTGAGCTTTTCCAGCAATGCGTCGACGGTCTCGACCTGATCAAGGAGGTCGCTTGTCAGCGATGCCGTGCCTCGGAGCGGGTCCATTAAGGGAACTCGTTTGACCTGATTATTGCCAACGTCGAAGAGGACCGAGGTCCAGCTGACCCCATAAAGCGACTTCGCAAACTTGCTGACACATCGTCCACGGAAATAGGCGCGCGTCCCAGGAGGCGGGGTGAATTCCGCTCGCACGATCTCAACGTCCTGCACAACTCGCTCAATCAGATGGCTTCGTTCGAGTGTAAAGTAGAGACCTTTGTCGGAACGGACATCGTGATACTGCAGGTCCATCAGCCGTACGCGAGGGTCGTCCCACCCACAGCCTTTTCGCTCCATATAGGATTCCATCATCTGGCGCTTCGCCACCCAATCTAGCTCACGCACCAAAAGCCGAGGATCTTGCTCCAACTTATCCAGCACGTCTTCCCAACGGACGAGAATATCTTTTGTGACTTGGGAGAGATCGTGGCAGGCATAGTATCCCATGACGGCCTTCAAATAGGCGCGTTGAATCGCCACAGCCGTCGTCGAGCGCCCCCCCGCCAATTTGAGTGTCTCCTTCATGCCCAAGTCGCGCGACACTTGCTTGATGCTTCGGACCGGATCGTCCAATTCGAACTGCGGAAGATCTGCCCCAGCGTCGATGAGATCCAGAACAAGGGCCAACGTGCCTACCTTGAGGTAAGTCGACAGTTCCGCCATATTGGCGTCTCCGACAATCACGTGCAACCGCCGATACTTGCCATACTCCGCATGCGGCTCATCGCGTGAGTTGACGATAGGGCGCCGCACCATTGTATTGAGATCGACGAGGCACTCGAAGAAATCCGCACGCTGCGAAATCTGATACTCCGTTGGGCTAGTCTGATTCTCTGCGCCAACTTTTCCGGCCCCTGCAAAAATTGGCCGCGTCACAAAGAACGGCGCTAAAACTTTCACGATGCGCTCGAAGGGAACTGCGCGCGACATGAGATAGCTTTCGTGATAGCCGTAGCTGTTCCCCTTGCCGTCCGAGTTGTTCTTGTACAGCACACAATGATCCCTCCCGGTAGCGCGTGCCATTTGTTCGAGGCACTGGGCAAGGATTCGCTCGCCGGCTCGTTCGAAGGCCACTATTTCACGCGGATTGGTACACTCGGGCGTGGAGTATTCAGGATGGGCGCCATCGACGTAGAGACGTCCCCCATTTGCCAGCACCTTATTCAGCTGACGATTGTACTCAACATTGGGCCGCTCCCGTTCCCCTTCAACCTCGAAGCCACGCGCATCGAGCAGCGGGTTCTCATTTTCATAGTCCCAGATAGCCAACGGGGCCGACAGGCCTGGATAGTGCCCGATGACGGAGATGGAGTTAGAAACAGGGTCTGCGGCGGCAGGATCGCGTGACGCGATACCGAATTCCGTTTCTGTTCCTAGGACGCGGGGACTCGGCGGCGAGGTAGGTTCCTGCATGGGTATGACGTCTTAGAGATAGTGCCCTGTCGTAACGGTTTCGATCTGACGCGACTCGCCCGGGCCTCCGCTGATCGTCCGAAGATGCACGATCTTCTCGCCTTTCTTCCCGGAAATCTTTGCCCAGTCGTCAGGATTGGTCGTATTGGGCAGGTCTTCGTGTTCCTTAAACTCTTCCCGAATAGCGCGAATCAAGTCCTCGGACCGGAGGCCACGGCCTTCCTTCGCAATCGCCCGCTTGACGGCAAATTTCTTTGCGCGCGACACGATGCCTTCGATCAGGGCACCGCTCGCGAAATCCTTGAAGTAGAGTACTTCTTTTTCACCGTTCGCATAGGTGACCTCGATGAACTTATTCTCCTCCGAGGACGCATACATCGCTCCGACCGTGAGATCGGTCATCTGCTCGACTAGGGCCTTGGCGTCTCCGCCATGGTGTTTCAAATCTTCCTCGGCAAACGGCAGGTCGATGCTCAGATACTTGGAGAAAATATCCTTGGCCGCCACTGCATCGGGACGACCCACCTTGACCTTCACATCCAACCGTCCAGCGCGAAGGACCGCCGGATCGATGAGATCCTGGCGATTACTGGCTCCGATCACAATCACATTGCGGAGCCGTTCCATGCCGTCGATTTCCGAGAGAAACTGTGGGACGATTGTCGATTCAATGTCGGAAGAGATCCCGGTGCCTCTCGTTCTAAAGAGCGCATCCATCTCGTCAAAGAATACGATGACAGGATTACCGTCTTCCGCCCGCTCTTTCGCTTTCTTGAAGACTTCGCGGACTTGGCGTTCAGACTCACCGACATACTTATTGAGCAACTCAGGGCCCTTCACATGCAAGAAGTAACTCCGCACTTCTTTGCCGGTGAGGTGCCCGAGTTTCTTGGCAATCGAATTTGCGACAGCCTTGGCGATCAAGGTTTTCCCACAGCCCGGCGGCCCATAGAGCAAGACCCCCTTGGGCGCGCTTAACTTATACTCTGAAAATAGGGTCGGATGAAGAAACGGCAACTCCACCGCATCGCGGACCTGCTCCAACTCGTGCTGCAACCCGCCGATGTGCTCATAATCAACATCGGGCACTTCTTCCAATACCAATTCTTCCGCCTCGGACCTCGGCAACTTTTCGACAACATAGCCGGAGCGAGGATCGTAGAGCAGATGGTCCCCGACGCTCAATCGTTCGGCCAGCAACGGATCACCGAGTTCTGCCACCTTTTCTTCGTCGAAATGCAACGTCACCAGGGCACGGTTACCTTCCAGCACGTCTTTGAGCCGTACAACTTCGCCCTGAATGTCGAAACCTTTAACCTCAATGACATTCAATGCTTCGTTCAGGATCACTTCCTGCCCCTTACGCATCGCCTTTCCATTGATCGACGGATGCACGCTGACCTTCATTTTTCGTCCGGAGACATAGACAATCCCGGTTCCGTCATCATTGAGGCTGGAAAAGATGGCATAAGCCGAAGGAGGCGCAGTCAATTTCTCAACTTCGCCACGCAACGCTTCGATCTGCGACTTCGCTTCCTGGAGCGTGGAGACGAGTTTTTCGTTCTGTTTAGTGGCTTGGTCGAGCTGGTAGCGGGACTGGTACAGCCGGCGGATTTCTTCTTCCATCGACTGGATCTGCACCCGAAGCTTTTCAACTTCGCGAACATGTTCGTCGTTGCGTTGTGCCACGCCCGTTTCTCCTTCGGTCAACCGCTTCGTGATCTGCGTGACGGAATCTCGGAGAGACCGGAATCGACTCGGACTTTCTTTCTTGCCGTCCATGGCGCTACTCGAAGAATGCGAAACACCTTGCTGAATCGAGAAGTCCTTGTCTTCGCGGATTCTATCACCCGTTCCTAGGGTGGTCAACCGGACGACGAGATGTTACAGCTGATGATCGTGCATTGCGCATATCACGGGGAGAGCGTCACGGCATCGAGTAACTCGCGCGTTGCCGATTCTATATCATCCGCACCGAGAATCGCCGTGATCACCGCCGCACCGAATGCTCCAGCACACTGCATCTCACGCGCACGCGCTGCAGTGACTCCACCGATCCCGATAATCGGGATACGGATCAGCCGACAAGCTTTCTCAAGCGTGTGAATGCCGAGCGGCGGACCAAACACTTGTTTGGATGGAGTCTCGTAGATCGGGCCAAGCACGATGTAGTCTGCCCCCTGCGACTGTGCTAACAGCCCCTCTTCTACTGAATGCACGGAAATACCAAGAAGACGCTGTGCCCCCAGCAACTCCCGTGCGACCACAATAGGCAGACTGTTGCTGCGCAGATGGACGCCGACTCCTTCCATCGCCAATGCGACATCGATCCGGTCATTGATGAGGAGTTGAGACCCGCGCGAAACCGTCAGGGTCTGCACCTCACGCGCAAGCGTCACGAATTCCCTGGCTGAAAGATCCCTTTCACGGAGTTGAATCGCAGGCGCCGCGGCTGAGAGAACCCGCTGCAGAAGGGAAACCAACGGACGCCCGTTGGTCTGATGGCGATCTGTGACGATAAGAAGACGGCTAGAGAGTGTCAGCATCGCTGAAGTGCTGAGTACACGCGTTCACCACTCATACTGTTTTCTATCTCAGCACTCTACGCTCAGCACTTGTCATGGTAAGCAGGATGCTCAAAATGACCGTCCAGCAAGGCCGCAGGTGAATCGAAACCGGAGGCGGACCCTCAGGGGTACGTTGAGGATTTCGATGAGCCGAGAACGACGCCGGCGGACATTTTCAGCATCCTGCTAGAGCATACCTTCGATGGGGCTGCTGGCCGTCGCATACAGTTTTCGCGGAATTCGTCCAGCCTTGTACGCAAGCCGGCCTGCATATATTGCGTATTTCATCGCCTCGGCCATGGCAATGGGATCTTGCGCCCCGGCGATGGCCGTGTTCATGAGTACAGCATCCGCCCCTAATTCCATTGCCAGGGCGGCATCAGACGCGGTCCCGACACCGGCATCGACAATGATCGGTACCTTGATCATTTCCATGATGATTTTTAAGTTGTATGGATTGCGGATACCGAGTCCCGACCCAATCGGCGCTGCCAACGGCATAACGGCGGGACACCCGATGTCGACAAGCTTCTGGGCCACGATGGGGTCGTCGTTCGTATAGGGCAGCACAACGAAGCCTTCTTTGACGAGAATCTTCGCCGCTTCCAATAATCCGACCGTATCGGGGAAGAGAGTCCTCTCGTCACCAAGCACTTCCAGCTTAATCAAATCCGACACGCCGGCAGCCCTAGCCAAGCGGGCATAGCGCACGGCATCTTCCACGTTGTAACAGCCGGCGGTGTTGGGAAGAATGGTGTACTTCTTCGGGTCGAGATAATCGAGCAGGTTCTCTTTGGAACGATCGGTGATATTGACCCGCCGAACCGCCACCGTCACCACGTCGGCCCCAGACGCCTCAATGGCTTTTTTGGTTTCGGCAAAATCCTTATACTTCCCGGTCCCCACGAACAACCGAGACGTAAACTCACGACCGGCAATGATCAACCGATCATTCTGCATGGACGCAACCCCTCCCTTTGCCCTGAACATCCATTTGCGCACCGCCTCCGATAAAACTCAAGATCTCCACTCGATCCCCTTGTTTTAGACTTCGGTGATCGAAGTCCTTGCGATCCACGATTTCCAAATTCAGCTCCACCGCCACGCGCTCGGTCTTGATGGCAAGTTCTCGCAACAAGTCTCCCACGGTGGCATCGGCCTGACAACCTCGCTGTTCGCCGTTCACCTGAATCTGAATTATCTCCGCCATCATTCGTCATCCTAGGGGAGCAGAATTCCTATTGTCAATAAACCCCCTCGTACCCATCCCCTTGCCTCCACATCCATGACCACGTCAGAATAGCGCCATCACAGCTTATGATATCCATTCCACAACACAACCAGCAAGTCGCGACCATTTTTCGATCGATCGCCGAACGATTGTCCACCCAGCGGGCAAACCCCTATCGGGTCAGAGCCTATCGGAGGGCAGCCGATACCATCGAAGCTTTGGAGGAAGATATTGCAGACGTCGCCTCACGACAGGCGCTGGAAGATATTGATGGGGTCGGCAGGGACCTGGCGGACAAAATCGAAGAATTTCTCAGAACTGGAACAATTCAAACCTATGAAACCTTGAGAACGCCGCTTCCGGAAGCAGTACAGGCCTGGACTCAGCTCCCCGGACTGTCCGAATCGCTCGTAGCCTATCTCCATACCCGTCTCGGCATCACCACATTGACCGATCTGGAACAGTTGGTGCGATCGCACCTCCTACGCACAGTGCCAGGGTTCACGGGATCGGAAGAGCGGCTGCTGGAGGCGATCACCGCCTCACAGCAGCAACCCTCAATTAGGAAGGCCGAGGAAGCTCCTTAAAGATCTTCCAGGTCTTCAGCATCTCGACCGCTTTTTGGAGTTGCACATCCTGCTCAAGCGAGGGCTCGCCAGAAGCTTCAACAGAAGGAGGCTGAGGCATGACGCCGTTCTTTGGAGTGCCCTCCTCCTGTCCTTTGCCATTCTGAGCCGGTTGATCTTTTCCCGGCACGACCGCAGGCTTGGCCTGCTTCGGTTCCCCTTCTTTTTCACCGGCCTTCGTCTCACCTGCCTTGGCGACCGTGACCGGCGGTTGGGCCTTCACGACGATATCAGGTGTAATGCCGGTTGACTGGATCGAGCGCCCTTTCGGTGTGTAGTACTTGGCTGTTGTGAGACGAAGTCCTGACCCATCCCCCAGTGGGAGAATCGTTTGCACCGATCCCTTGCCGAACGAGGTCGTGCCGACGATCACCGCTCGCCCGTAGTCTTGCAAGGCACCGGCCACGATCTCAGATGCACTTGCCGATCCTTCATTGATCAGTACGATCATGGGTGAATCGTCCATTTGATCTTTCCCCTTGGCAATCCACTCATCCTTCTTACTTTCACGTCCTTTCGTATAGACCACCAGCTTGCCGCCGGGAAGAAACTGCTCGGAGACCTCAACGGACGCGGTCAGCAGCCCACCGGGATTGTTGCGAAGATCGAGGATCGTCGATTGCAGCTTCTGCTCTTTAAACTGTTTGAGCACTTTGCTCAAATCCCGCCCCGTCGATTCTTGAAATTGCGTCAGCCGAACGTAGCCGATATTGTCCAATACTTTCGACTTCACACTCTCGATCTTGATGGTATCGCGGACCAGTATAAATTGAAGCGGATCGGGAATCCCTTCCCGCTGAATCGTTAAGTTGACCTTCGAGCCCTTGGGTCCACGCATCTTCTGAACCGCATCCATCAACGTAAGGTCTTTGGTCGTCTCGTCGTTCACCTTGGTAATGAAGTCCCCTGCCTTGACCCCAGCTCGATAGGCCGGCGTACCCTCAATGGGCGCAATCACTGCCAAACGGTTCTCCTTCACCCCGATCTGAATGCCCACGCCCCCAAACTCACCCTTCGTTTCAACCTGCATTTCCTTATACATCTCCGGCGTCATATAGGCCGAATGCGGATCGAGGGTTGAGAGCATCCCACGAATTGCCCCCTGGACAAGATCCTTCACCTTCGTCTCGTCGACGTAACTCTTCTGAACTTGAGTCAACACTTCAGAGAACGTCTTCAACTCTTCGTAGGTTTCCGTGGCATGCCCTGTCCGCTCCCACCCCTTGCCGAGCAGCACGCCAAAAACCAACGCCACTACCACCATCGGGCCTAACATCCAGAATCGTCGTTGGGGGTTCTGTTCCATCATCGAATGTCCTTTCCTCTTCCCGTTCCCTACCGCCTCGCCAACCATTGGAGAGGATCAAGAGGCTCCGCTCCCTGGCGCAACTCAAAGTATAGAGTATTTTCACCCGTCATGCCCGTGTCGCCGGTTTCGCCGATCGCTTGCCCGGCTCCCACCTGCGCTCCCACCGTTGCCAGTATCTTCGAGGCATGAGCATATAGCGAAAAGAACCCATTTGCGTGGTCAAGGATTATAACGAGTCCGTATCCTTTCAACCAGTCTGCATAGACGACTGACCCTGGCATCACCGCGTGGATGGCGCTCCCTTCGGCTGTCTTGATTTCGATACCTCTGCGCTGCACATAGGTGTTGAAAGTCGAATGTTTCTGACGTCCGAAGAAGGAGACGATACTCCCATCAGCTGGCCACGGCAGCGCACCCTTCACCCCACGAGGGGCGATCGCCCCGGTCGGAGGTCGAACCGCGGCTGCGCGACGGCGCTGCTCCAATTCACGCAGCAGACTGTCGATGCGCGACGCGGATCGTTCTAACTCTTGGAGGGCATGTTCGTAGGACTCTTTTTGATGAGTGATCTTGGTGAGATAGACCTTCTTTTCTTTTTTGACCGATTTCATCTCAGCCAGCTGCTTCTCGGTACTTTGCTTGTACGACAGCATCCCGACTCGCGCCTCCTCCCTCAGCCGCTCCGCCTGCTCCATACGAGTCATATCGGCACGGAATGTGCCCATGAGGGCATAATCCCGTTCGGATACGGCCGAGAGATACTGGAGCCGGCGCTGGAAATCACCATATGAGTCAGAGGCCAGCAAGGTTTTCCAATATCCAAAACGGCCCTCCATATACTGAACCCTTAGCCGAGCAAGAATGGCGTCCTGACGTTCTCGCACACTACCACGCAAACCAGTTAGTTGTGTATTGATAACCTCGATCTCTTGGTCTTTCATTCGCAGTTTTCGGCTAATATCCTGATGCGCCTGTCGATAGTGCACCACTCGTTCGTCGAGTGTCTGAATCCCCTGCAGGAGAGACTCTCGTTTTTTCCCTGCTTCATCGGCCTGCTTGCGTGTCTCTTCGATCTGATCTTTGAGTTGATCGAGGACCTTACGTTCTTTCTCAATCTTGTCGGTAATCGGGTCGGCAACCGCAAACGCCGTCCAGGAAAGACCCAGCAACCCCCAGATCGCGACTCCGACCAGGAACTCCGTCCAATACCTCATGCTTTGGCCTCGCCAAAACGCCGTATCGACACGAAACTACCTGCAAACCCGAGCCCCATCCCCACTGCAATTAAGGCAAAACAGACTGATGGGGGAAAGAATGCCATGAGGTTGTCGAGCCCGGCAAATCGTCCCGTTGTCCGCATTTGCTGCCGAAACAATTCATACATGAACTTGAGCATGACCAGTGAAAGTGCACTGCCCAAAGCGCCAAGCACCGCGCCCTCCAGCAGAAATGGAATACGGATGAAACTGGTCGTAGCCCCGATGAGACGCAAAATTGCAATCTCGTCCCGCCGGGCAAACAGTGTGAGGCGAATCGTGTTGGCGATAATGGTCACGGCAGCCGCCGAGAGAATGACGCCGATGCCGATGGCGACCAACTCAATCGATCGAATCACCGTCGCCAGGGCGTCGATCCAATCTTGATTATAGTCGACCTTGGAAACGCCGGCGACCTGCCTGACCCGCTCCGCCCATTGCTTGACCGCATCCGGCGAACGGAATGATGGGCTGAGTGCCACAACGAAGGAGGCCGGAAGAGGATTCTGACCCAACCCCTCGAGCAAGTGAGACTCTGAAGGAAATTGCGCTTTAAACTCTCCCAGGGCCTGCTCTTTCGAGATAAACAGCAGCGAGGCGACGGCACGATCGCCCCGCAACCGCTGCTCCACCTCAGCGACCGAATTGGAGGAAAGCCGATCATCGAGATACACCATGATCTTGACATCGTCTTGAAGCCATCCGGCCGCTGCCCGCAGATTGACATAGAGCAGCAAGAAGATGCCGACACAAGCCAATGTAAAGGCCGTGGTCAAGATGGCGACCATCGTCGTCGTCCGGTTGGTCCGCATATTGACCCAGGATTCTCTGAGGAGATACGAGAACGTCCTCACCCTTTCACCCGCTGTTCCGGCAGCAACCGGCCCTGTGATAAGGTGAGTACCCGCCGATTCACCTGTTCCATAACCAAAGGATCATGCGTCGCTACCACGACAGTGGTGCCGCGCGCGTTAATGAGTTTAAATAATTCGATGATCTCAGACGTCAGAGCAGGATCTAAATTTCCTGTCGGCTCATCCGCCAACAAGACGACCGGACCATTCACAATCGCGCGTGCAATGCACACCCGCTGCTGCTCTCCTGTCGAGAGGCCCGCAGGAAGCTGATCACGCTTGTGCTCGACACCGACCGCCCGTAACGCCTCCGTGACTTTTCGACGAATGTCAGCAGAGGAAATTCCTTGCACCAACAGAGGCAGCGAAACATTGTCGAAGACGGACTTCTTCGGCAACAGCCGAAAGTCTTGAAACACCGTTCCCACCTTGCGACGCAGATACGGAACGTCAGACGACTTGATCGTCGTCACGTTTTTCTGGTGGACGAAGATCTGCCCTTCATCGGGTCGTTCGGCCCCGATGAGCATCCGCAACAGCGTCGATTTGCCCGCTCCACTGGGCCCCATGAGAAGGACAAATTCCCCCTTGCCGATCTCAAGCGTAACGTCCGAGAGCGCCGGCCGCTGATCGTACTGTTTCGAAACGTGGATTAATTGAATCATCGCCGCACTACCAGCGGAGATCGTCTCCGGACACTTCAAAGGCATTCTGAATATGCTCAATCTTTGGGGCGACGGCATCCGTGCCTTGCAGCAAGACAACATCGAATCGGCATTGCCGATCTTTCACGTGGTGGCGGGCCAAATACTGAGCAGCTAATTGGATCAACTTCTCCTGCTTCCGTTGATGGACGGCATGGATGGCTCCGCCGAACGCGTCGGTCCGGCGCGCCTTCACCTCGACAAAGACCAGTATCTGGCCATCTTCAGCCACTAAATCCAGCTCTCCGACCGACGAACGCAGATTGCGTGCCACGATCCGATACCCCTTATGCCGCAGATACTCCTCTGCCACCGATTCCCCTGCTTGACCAAAAATCTTCCGGGGGTCGAGAATGGTCACTGATCCATCCGTGAAGATTCGTCCTGGCCAGTATGCAAGAGCGGCCACCTGCCGCTACTTCCACCCAAGAGCTGCGCGACTGGAGCAAACGTGCGCCGATGAATCGCGCAGGGGCCATGTTGAGCGAGCCGCTGTAAATGTTCTTCCGTCCCATACCCTTTATGGGAAAGAAAATTATAGTCTGGGTAGGTCCGATGGTACACCACCATCATGCGATCGCGCGTAACTTTGGCCACAATCGATGCGGCAGCAATCGATATCGACAATGTATCACCCTTAATAATAGAGCGTGAAGGAATGGCGAGATGCGACAAAGTGACCGCATCGATCAAGAGACAGTCTGCTGGGGGAGTCAACGATGCCAGCGCGCGACGCATGGCCAGGCGGGTCGCTTCTAATACATTGAAGCGGTCGATCTCCTGCTCTGTAGCGACCCCTACACCGACCGCACGTGCCCGCCGAACAATAACGTCGTAGAGGCGCGCTCGCTCAGGCGCAGTGACTTTTTTTGAATCATCGACACCGACCAAACGGCACCGAGTGGGCAGGATCACCGCCGCTGCGACGACAGGGCCTGCCAGAGGGCCCCGTCCGGCTTCATCCAGACCGGCAATACAGCGATAGCCACGGCGCCGGGCTTCCAATTCAAATTCGTCGGTAGGTCCCACGATGTGGCTCCGCGATGCGTCCGTTGAAAGGGCACCCGACAGCCATGGTCGGCGGAACCAGGGAATGAGACTAGCAGGGTGCTAAAAAGTCCGCCAGTTTCTCAAGCGCGTGACTGGCACGAATAGCAAGACAGGCGCGACGGCATGTCCTGATGTCGAGTGTCTCGCCTTTCCCGCCAGTCTCGCGTGGCTCGAGCGGATATCCTGCGGGATGGTTTTTCAGCAGCCTGTTATGTCTTCGAAGCCGAGGCGGCTCCGACCGGCTCTTCGGCCTTACGGGATCCCCCCGACTGCCCCTTCACACTCGCGACGAACTCCCGATCTTCGACTTTGGCAAACTTGCCCTTCTTCCCCCGGAGATAATACAGCTTGGCCCGACGTACCTTGCCTTGGCGCATAACCTCAACGCGCGTGACGATCGGCGAATGGAGCGGGAAAATTCGTTCTACGCCGACGCCGTAGGAGACTTTGCGCACCGTGAAGGTCTCCGTGTTCAGCAACCCTTTACGAGCGATCACCGCACCTTCGAAGACCTGAATGCGCTCTTTTTCCCCTTCGACCACTTTCACATGTACTCGGACGGTGTCTCCAATTTCAAAACTAGGCGCCGCCTTCTTCGTGAAAGACTGTTGAATACGTTCCAACCGATTCATGAGACTACCCCTCCTCCCCACATCGAACAGGCGTGCCAGCCACACCTTCACGAGTAAGTTCATCTAGCAATTGTTGATCTTCGAGACTCAAGGCCCGATCTTGCAAAAGATCCGGCCGTCTCTGATACGTACTTCGCAGGGCCTCCTTCCGACGCCACAGACGAATGGCCTCGTGATGTCCTGAAAGCAACACCTCCGGCACGGGCACCCCTCGAACCTCCGCCGGTCTCGTATAGTGCGGATATTCAAGCAGCCCATCCGTGAACGATTCTTCCACGATCGACTCCGGATCACCCAACACGCCGGGAACCAAACGGGCTGCGGCATCGATGAGCACCAGCGCCGGCAACTCGCCTCCGGTCAATACATAATCCCCGACGGAAATTTCTTCAGGGTGCAAGGCAATCCGTACTCGTTCATCAACCCCCTCGTAGTGGCCACAGAGGATAACGAGTCGACGTGGATCTGCCGCAAGATTTTTCGCATAGGCCTGCGTGAACGGACGGCCGTGCGGGGAGGGAAACAGCAATCGAATCTGTTCACCCGCCCGCGCATAGTCGTCCTGAATCTCTTCCACCGCGCGCAAAATTGGCTCGGCCTTCATTACCATCCCTGCCCCTCCGCCATAAGGCACATCATCCGCCACCTTGTGGCGATCAAGCGTATAGTCGCGCAAGTTGTGCACCTTAATAGCTAAAAGGCCTTTTTCCTGCGCCCGCTTGAGAATACTCTGGCCGAGCACCGGCGCTACCATGTCAGGAAACAGGGTCAAAATGTCACAGCGCATGGCGATCCTGAATCAAGTCGTCGATTCCGCGAACCATCATCCGACGACGCTGGAGATCCACCGAGGTCACAAAGCTCTTCGCGGCCGGAATAAGAACTTCCTCCGTACCCTTGTGAACGACGAAAACGCGATTGTCCGGTATCTCCCAAATTTCCTCCAACACTCCGACCTCGTCGCCCCGCTCGTTCTCGACCGTCATCCCGATAAGGTCATATTCGAAATAGACGTCCGTAGACAGCGCCGACGCTGGAACACGCGGCACTTGAATCAAGCCCCCGCGCAGCATGCCGGCTCCTTCCGGCGTCGTCACACCAGCAAGACCCATGATATAGGTCGAGCCGGCGCGCCGAACATGCGTCACGGTCCTCTCAACCATCTGTCCCGTCATCTCCAAGACCTGCACCTGCTTCAGATGATCCAACCGTCCTGGCACATCGGTCAGCGACCGAACTTTGAACTCGCCTCGTACACCAAAGTGGCGCTCGATCTTGCCGATCGTCACCAAATCCGTCTGCGCGGTCGTCATGTCTTAAGCGCCCTTCTTCTTCGCAGCCTTCTCCGCCTCAAACTGTTTCCATACGCCACATCGGCGGAGCAACGTCCTGACCGTAACGGTCGGCTGGGCACCCTGGTGCAACCAGTTCAACACCCGTTCCTGCTTCAACTCCGGCACAGCCGGCTCCTTCAAGGGATCGAAAATCCCGAGAATTTCCAGGAACCGCCCGTCGCGCGGCTTCCGGGAATCTGCTGCCACGACACGGTAGAGCGGTCGCTTGTGTCGTCCTGTCCTCGTCAATCTCAAATGAACAGCCACTAGATTCCTCCTCCTGTGTACACACCCGTGATGATAGTTCTTGCCTCTTACCTGGAGCGCATAAGCTGCGCAAGCTGCCGGCGCCCCCCCGATCCTGCCATAACTTTGGCGATTTTTCTCGCCGACAGAAACTGTTTAATCAACCGATTCACCTCTTCAACCTTAGTCCCGCTTCCGCGGGCAATCCGCTTTTTTCGGTTTCCATTGATGAGCGTATGATCGCGCCGCTCGCGTACGGTCATCGAATCGATCATGGCTAACACTCGTTTCATTTCTCGCTCCGGCATCTGCCCTTCCATCGCCCCTTTGAGCTTCTGGCCGCCCGGCAGCATGCCTAAAATCTGGTCCATCGAACCCAGGCGGTTGACCTGCCCTAGCTGAGCACGAAAATCCTCCAGCGTGAGCGTGTTGCTGGTCAGCCGTTTTTGCGTCTCCTCTGCCTGCTCACGCGAAAAGGTCTCTTGAGCCTTTTCGATCAGCGAGAGCACATCGCCCATTCCGAGGATGCGCGAGGCCATCCGATCGGGATGAAACAACTCAAGCGCATCGAGCTTCTCACCCACGCCCAAAAACTTGATCGGCTTGCCGGTTACCGCCCGGATAGACAGCACCGCCCCGCCCCGGGCATCACCTTCAACCTTGGTCAGAATGACACCAGTCAGTCCGATGCGTTGATCGAACTGGCTCGCCATCGTGACCGCATCTTGGCCCGTCATGGCATCTGCCACTAAGAGGATTTCGTGCGGCTGCACGGCGGTTTTCACCGCCACCAACTCTCCCATCAACTCATCGTCGATATGGAGACGTCCACCGGTGTCCAGCACGACAAGATCGTACCCCTGGTCTCGACCCCGCTCCACACCAGCCCGGCAGATGCGGACAACATCGGCCTGGACCGCTTGTACCTGATCGGCTCGATACACGTCGATCACAAGATCGCGCCCTAGACTCGATAACTGGTCACCGGCTGCAGGACGACGAGGGTCTGCCGCAACTAACAGAACCCGTTTCCCTTGCGCCTTGAAATACCGCCCGAGCTTGCCGCAAGTCGTCGTCTTTCCTGCACCTTGGAGTCCCACCATCATGACGACGGTAGGAGGATTCGAGGCCAGAGCCAAACCGGCTCGCTCACGGCCCATCATCTCCCGCAGCTCGTCCCACACGACCTTGACGACCTGATGCCCAGGGGTCAAACTCTGGAGGACTTCCTGCCCAACAGCTTTCTCGCGAACCCGCTCTATGAAGTCCTTGACGATCTTGAAGTTGACGTCGGCTTCGAGCAGCGCAAGACGAACCTCTTTCAAGGCCTCTGCGATGTTCTGTTCAGTGAGAACCCCGGAACCGCGCAGTTTCTTTAAAATCTTCTCGAATTTTTCGCTGAGAGAATCCAGCATAGCGCCACAAAGAAAAAGGCAATCGAAGCCTTACCCTCAGATCTCCGATCACCTCGAAAATTCTAGCAAAAGAGCATCGGGGAGTCTAAAGGACGAAGCAAGATGAAGTCAAGGGAAAGAGAGACGCACATTTTATTGACATGTCCCTGGCCTTTCGCTATGGTCCCGATAGTCCTACCATCGTTTCTACGAGACTACACAGAGGGTTATGAGAGTTGTAAGGCGGGTGCCGTGAGAAAATCATACTGGGTTCTACTCATTTTCGTTCTCATCGGTGGACTATTGGGCGGAGTACTGGGAGAGATCCTTCGGGTCATGGCCCCTCACGGCACAATTCAATCGGTCTTCGCCACCAATTTTAGCCCAGGCATCAGCCCGTTCACCATTGATCTGATCCTCTTCAAGTTCACTCTGGGCTTCGAGCTAAAAATCAACCTTCTCAGTCTCCTTGGGATGTTTCTGGGCATCTATCTGTACAAAAACGTGTAGCAGGATGCTGAAAAATCCGCCAGCGTCGTTCTCGCCTCGAAAGCATCCTCAACGTAGCCAGGGGGGTACGCCTCCGGTGCTTCCGTCAGTTGCGGCCTAGCTGAACGGTCTTTTTGAGCATCCTGCGAGACACTCTCCTCTTCCCTCAGACATACAGGCTACTGAAACGCTGCTATGCAGGAATAATCCTTCCGAGACCTAAACCTCCGGCTTCAACTCTAACTCTTTCAACTTCAATGCTCGAATCCGGTTCCGTAGGACTGCGGCCCGTTCAAACTTCAACTCCTTGGCGGCAGCTTTCATTTCCGTTTCCAGCCGATTGATAATTTGTTTGGTCGCTTCCTCTGCTCCGTAGATGGCCGGCGACTCCGCGGCCAAATCCAGTTGCATATCGTCCACTTCCGTCGTGGGATATTCGAGTGACAGAACGTCCTTCTTGATGCTCGTAGGCACAATCCCATGTCTAAGGTTATAGTCAGCCTGAATCGTGCGGCGGCGGCTAGTTTCGGCGAGTGCCATTTGCATAGAATCAGTGACGGCATCGCCGTACATAATCACATGGCCCCGCACGTTCCTCGCTGCCCGTCCAGCAGTTTGAATCAACGACCGATAGGACCGAAGATACCCTTCCTTATCCGCATCGAGAATCGCCACCAGGGTGACCTCGGGAAGATCCAGCCCTTCACGCAGGAGGTTGATCCCCACCAGCACATCAAACACCCCGCGCCGCAGATCGCGTATGATCTCAGCCCGCTCCAGCGTCTTGATGTCCGAGTGCAGATATCGCACCTTGATCCCAAGATCGTGGTAGTACTCGCTCAAGTCTTCCGCCATCCTCTTAGTCAAGGTGGTGACCAGCACACGCCCCCCCTGTGCCACTTCGGCCCGCACTTCGCCGAGGAGATGGTCCACCTGCCCTTTGGCCGGGCGCACGTCGATAACCGGATCCATCAGGCCAGTCGGGCGGAGAATCTGCTCGACCACCTCTCCAACCGTATGCCCCAACTCATAGGAGCCTGGTGTCGCAGAGACATACACCGCCTGAGTGAGACAATGCTCAAATTCCGAGAATTTAAGCGGCCGGTTATCAATCGCCGAGGGCAACCGGAACCCGTACTCGACCAATGTGCGCTTCCGCGAATAGTCACCCTCGTACATCCCACCCACCTGGGGAATCGTCGCATGGGACTCGTCGACGATCAGCAGAAAGTCTTTGGGAAAATAGTCGATGAGCGTCGGAGGCTGTTCACCGGGGGCGCGGCCACTGAGATGCCGCGAGTAATTCTCGATGCCATGGCAATATCCCATCGCCCGAATCATTTCAAGGTCGAACTTGGTGCGTTGCGCAATCCGCTGGGCCTCCACAAACTGATTCTGTTTCTTGAAATAGCCAACACGCTCATCTAATTCTTCCTCAATACCTGTAATCGCCCGTTCATACCGGTCCGGCGCAATGAGATAGTGCGTGTTTGGATATACCGCGACTTTCGGAAGCTTCTTGAGCGACTTCCCTGTGAGTGGATCAATTTCGTGAATCGCGTCCACCACGTCACCGAATAACTCAATCCGCACGGACACTGCGTCATTCGAAGCTGGAAAAATCTCAATGACGTTGCCCCGTGCACGAAAGGTTCCACGGTGGAAATCCATATCGTTGCGGGCATATTGAATCTCGACCAGTTTAGCCAGTATCTTCTCCCGCCGAATCTCCATTCCCTCTTCGAGGAATACCACCATCTCGTGATAGACCTCAGGCGACCCCAAGCCGTAAATACAGGAGACCGACGAAACGATCAGCACATCATCCCGTTGAAGCAACGCGGCCGTTGCCGCATGCCGCATCTGATCGATCGCATCGTTGACGGATGCGTCCTTGGCAATGTACGTATTGCTTTGGGGAATATAGGCTTCCGGCTGGTAGTAATCGTAGTAACTGACGAAATACTCCACCGCATTGCGGGGGAAGAACTGCTTGAACTCTTGATAAAGCTGACCGGCCAACGTCTTGTTATGGACCAGAACCAGCGTGGGCTTCTGCACCTGCGCAACCACATTGGCCATGGTAAAAGTCTTGCCGGATCCAGTGACACCGAGCAGCGCTTGGTGCCTCCGGCCAGCAGCAATCCCAGCCACCAGCTTATCGATGGCCTGGCCTTGATCTCCGCAGGGCTTGAATGGGGCTTCGAGTTGAAACGGTGGCATGGGACGACCTTCCGGCCGTTATCTTACCATCGGAAACAGCACTGAGCACAACTGCGGGTGCAGGTCACACTCTGACAGGCAGGTGGGACGCCACCGGTCCATTTCCAGGCCCGGTGGCGTCAAGACCCTTTAATATCTTAATATCGTGAGTGCCTGGTTCCACCGACCGATGCTCCCGGCCTATGAGCCGATCCACGGTTCTCCCCCTCGCGGAATCGCCGACCAGACGGTTCGGCACTTCGGCGGGGCCGGTGGCGAGGAGCCTGCTGCTCGCCGACCGATAGAGGGGCCGGAGATGGGAGGGCAACCAACACCGGAAGCGCGAGTTTCTTCGTCTCGATTCGTAACTGCCTCACCATTTGCAGGTACTCTCGCTCTTCTGACTGAGACAGAATCAAGTATGTCGCCCCTTCCTTTTCTGCTCGACCCGTTCGTCCCGTCCGATGAACGTAAGAATTTGGATTAGTCGGCAACTCATAGTGAATCACCTGGGCCACATCTTGAATATCGAGGCCTCTGGCTGCCACATCGGTCGCCACGAGTGAACGGAGACGACCGGCCCGAAAAGCGCCGAGTGTCCGTTCACGCTGCGCCTGGCTGTGATTGCCGGTCAACGCACCGACCGAAGCCGGTTCTCCACCCAAGTGGGCCGCCAACCGTCGCACCTTATACTTTTGATCGCAAAACACCATTGATCGTCCCCCACCCGTCACGCTCTGAAGCAACGTATGCACAAGTTGCGTACGCGCCTGATCTCCCGGCACAACATAGTAGGCATGCACGATCGTGGTCGGCGTGCTGATCCCTGGATCGACAGAGATACGAGCAGGATTGCGCTGCATGGTCTGCGCGAGCGTTTGAATCTCCCCCGAAAACGTCGCGGAGAACAACAGCGTCTGACGTTCAACCGGCAGTAGACGGATAATCCGTTGGATGTCCCGAAGAAACCCGCGATCCAACATCTGATCAGCTTCGTCCATCACAAGAAACGTTACGCCACCCAACTTCAAGTGGCCAGAACCAGCCAAGTCGAGCAACCGCCCTGGCGTACCGACCACCACCATAGGCGGTCGTTGCAGTGCGCGGTAATGGCGCTCGATCGGCGTCCCGCCGTAGACCGACAACGAGGTCACGGATATCGGAGCATACTTGCGTAACTCCATTTCGATCTGAAGCGCCAACTCCCGTGTGGGCGCCAGCACCAAAAACTTCGGTCCAGACGCGTGGCTCGGTCCAGACCTGGTATAGGGACCAGGCGCGGGCGCAGAGGCCTCCCGTCGCATAACCTGCTCAATAATCGGCAGCAAAAACGCCAGTGTTTTTCCACTCCCGGTTTTGGCTTGCGCCATAATGTCCTGGCCTTTCAGTGCTAGTGGAATGGCAGCCTGTTGCACCGGCGTGGGTGTCGTTAGGCCTGCCTGTATCAGGCGCTGGGCAAGGGACTGGGGTAGATTCATATCAGCAAACGTAGACATAAGACTCCTTGTAAGGAAACACTTCCTGGGACTGCACGGTCCGGCCTGGTAGAGGGCCGAGAAACACATCACGTTGATGGGCAATTCTAGGAAGGAAATAGCGGGGCTGCCGGATAGGCAGCCCCGACGTGTAAACCACTCGTTACGGCTTAGTACCGGTCTCCACCGCCGCCGCGACCGCCGCGACCACCACCGCCGCCGCCAGTCCGTGGCTCCTGGGGACGTGCTTCGTTGACGGTCAACGTGCGACCGCCCAACTCAGTGCCGTTAAGCGCGGTAATCGCCGCCTGCGCTTCTGAATCCCCGGACATCTCCACGAATCCAAACCCGCGGGATTGGCCAGTGAACTTATCTGTGATAATCCTGGATGATGTCACCGCTCCATGCACAGCAAACAGATCGCTCAGTTGCTGCTCAGTTGTAGAATACGGCAAACCACCGACATAAATCTTCGAACCCATTGGGCTCCTCCTTTGAGAATATGTGTTGTCTTGGACTCGAGAACAAAGTGAGGAAGGAGTGGGCCGAAGATGCAAACACCATGGCGGCTCAAGGCTGGCTTCCGATCAAATTCCCGGGCAGAACCAAAACAACAACTGTCTTAGGCCTTGTCTCTCTCTGTGGTATCACCACCAGGCCTTTCGCGATGACACACGAGCCGTACTCTACTCCTCAGCCCCTCCAAATGCAAGCGACAACGCAAACACGCATGATGCCGTGCGTCCTGCTAATAGGCAGCAGGATCAGAAAGCGGGCGATGAGAAAAAAGTGGAACGGCGTGCAAGCTGTCGAAATCCAGCGCATTTGGTCCGCGAACCAGGAGTCCGACTTGACCGGTCGCCAGAGATTGATCCTCAACCGTCACGGCGAGCTGCCCGTCGAAGAATGTTTCGATAAAGTCCTTGCTGATGATGGTGTTCCGCTGAATCCGCAGCATATGCCAGGGAAGCGCTTTGGGCGTGATCGACGACCGATCGAGCCGTGTCTCGGTTCCATCCACCACCCGAATCACTTCCAGCGTCTTCGCCGCAAGATCGACCACCACCGCATAGAAGTGCCTGGCATCTTTTAGCCCAAATACTACGCCACCCACTCCCGCCCCAGCATCGATGGGAAACCGCATCCTGACCGACAGATCCGGATATTCATACTGAAACCCCTCAGCAACGATCATACGGTAACAACTTACGGCCAGGCATGATGACGTTACGGCCAGAATGTTCGACGCTGAAGGGGCATCAGTATCCGCCTTGACCATCCAGTCCGCAGCCGGCCCCTCGCCAAATCCCAACATTGAAAATCCTGCAGGAGCCTCACCAGATTTTTGTTGGTCGAAGGTCCACCGATTAAACAATCCTCCTTGGGCCTGACCTTTCAGATTGGCTTCTTTTTCCGTCCGGCTCTCTGCCTGAATCGCGTGGGACCGCTCGGTACAGACGCTCCACTCAACTGGAGATTATGGCCAACACAAGCACAAGAGAAACCCTGCCGATATACCTAGACTTCACGCTGATACCGCGTTTATTCGCAACCATCTTCTGAGTCTTTTCTTACTTTATTAGTGGTCGTTTTTTGATATCGAGAATGTCTTGTTGGAACCGGTCACGGGCAGCCATGATGACCTTTCGGCGTTTCCATCGACCCCACGCCCACCATCGAAGACGATCCGGAAATGTGACGCCTGGTGTTGGAGAGCTTCCACCAGGCGCATGTTGAAAATCGTAGCCCTGGTGCGACTCGCGATTCTCGAAGAATCGGCGGTAGAGGTGATCGTATAATCCTTTACCAGAGTTACCTGCGCCCATAGCACCCTCCCTACAATAACAAGTCCAATTGGTGGTGTTCCGTTACCGGAGGCGAACAGGTCTGATGTTGACAGACATATGCCGTTGGCTGCCCATTCACACTCACTTTCCCTACTGCAGGCGCCAATTCGGATTCCCCGGCACGGCGAGAGGCTTCGACCACCAGCACGGTATGATTCGGCAGATAGCGTCGATGGACAGTTGAGAGCAACGATTCGGTCATCGCATCGCCACGCGTCCCGACAACAACAATCTCTTGTGACGTCGTCAGGTACCAATCCAACGCGCAGAGCATAGCCGATGAGCCATAGGCGTTGTGCTCCATCGCGTTTCGGAACACCCGGAACAACTGCGCCGCCCGATCATGATATCGTTGCTCTCTGGTGAATGAGAACAGCCTCAGCAAGACTGAAGCAACAACGGCATTGCCGGATGGAATCGCACTGTCGGTCCCGGACTTCATGCGATGAAGGAGGGCTTCGTGATCGCGGCTGGTATAAAAACACCCACCCGCCGCCTCATCCCAATATCGCTCCAGCAGTTGGTCCGTCATCTCACGGGCTTGATCCAGATACCACCGATGTGACGTGGCCTCAAACGCGTCCAGCAACGCGGCTGCAAGACAGGCAGCATCGTCCAGATAGCCGTTCAAACGGCCCTTCCCCTCCCTGACCGTACGATAGACTCGCCCGTTCTCGACCGCATAGTCCACGAGGAATGTGAGCGCCCGTTCCGCCGCTGCTAGATACGCGGGAACCCCGAACGCGTGATAGGCGTCGAGATAGGCGGACACCATCATCCCATTCCAGCTCGTGAGAATGTTGTCATCCCGCTGCGGATTCATCCGTTGCTCTCGTATGGCAAGCAACTTCACCCTGGCAGGCCGCAACAAAGACTCCATTTCCTCTTGCGCATCGGGCGCGAGCGAAATCCCACCGAGCCGATTCAACACGTTCTTGCCTTCAAAATTGCCGTTCTCCGTCACCCCATAGTGCCGGCAGAACTCCTCTGCCATTTCGGCCCCCAGCACTGCGGCAATCTCTCCCGGTTCCCAGACGAAATAGCTTCCCTCGTGCCCATCGCTGTCGGCATCCTGCGCAGCAAAGAACGCACCGTCCGGATGCGTGAGTTCACGACGGACGTATTCCAACGTCTCTTCCACCACTTCACGAAAGCGGTTCTCTTTCGTGAGACGCCATCCATCGAGATAAATCCGCACCAGCTGCGCGTTGTCGTAGAGCATCTTTTCGAAATGGGGAATCAACCACTGGCCATCCACCGAATAACGGTGGAACCCCCCGCCGAGATGATCGTAGATTCCTCCAGCCGCCATGGTTCTCAGTTGTAACAGCGCCTGCTCTTGATGGGAGACGTCTTTCGTCCGAGCCGTCTGGCGCAGCAACAGACTGAGAGGGGGAACCGTCGGAAATTTCGGTCCCTCACCGAATCCGCCGTGGATCGGATCGAAAAACTGGCCTAAGTTCTTGGCTGCCTCATCGAGCAAACGATCCGTCAAGGGATCGTTCGACGGCTGAGGTGTTCCGACTCGCAGCAATCCAGCTTTCACCTTCTCCACATTCTTGCGGACATCGTCTCGATGATTCCGATAGGCCTCGACGACACCGCGCAAGACCTCGGGAAATCCCGGCAGGTTGTAGCGGGGCGCTGGCGGGAAATATGTCCCCCCGTAAAATGGTTCTTGATCAGGCGTCAGAAACATCGTCAGGGGCCATCCACCGCCCCGTCCCAAAAACACCTGCGAGGACTTTTGGTAGATATCGTCCAAGTCCGGGCGCTCTTCTCGATCGACCTTCACATTGATGAAGTCCTGGTTCATCAGCCCGGCAATCTCGACATTTTCGAAACATTCATGGGCCATGACATGGCACCAGTGGCAGGCCGAGTAGCCGATCGACAACAGAATCGGCTTGTCCTCTGCTTTCGCCCGCGCCAAGGCTTCCTCGCCCCAGGGATACCACTCCACCGGATTCTCCGCATGCTGCCGAAGATAGGGACTGGCTTCTGTAATGAGCCGGTTCGGAAAACGATCTGCTAGTGTGGTTGAATCTGTCATCAAACCTTCATCCTGATAATTCGACATAGTACCTTGGCCCGCAGCCGCTCTGCAACGAACCTGCCAGTCTATGCTATAGTTCTGCGCTACTTCGAAAGGCTCACTTCATGAACGGCTCGACGCGCAGAGGCTCTCCCTTCCTTACTGTGATCCCTCTCCTGGGAATCATTCTCGTTCTGCTCCCCCTGGGAATCGAGAGTTTTGCGCAATCGGAAGAAGACCATCGTGCATGGCTTCAAGCGCTCGACAGCCTGTCAAGCGAACGAATGCTCGCCGACGTGCGCACATTAAGCGGTCCGGCATTCAATGGCAGACAGGCAGGATCAGAAGACGATCTGCGATCTGCACAATGGGTCGCAGGGGAATTAACCTCGGTGGGGGTACTGCTACCGCTGATAGACAACAGCCCACTCACTTTTCCATTTTCCAGTAAAGAAAAGGAAGTCCCTCTAGCTGGCATCATGGCCTCAATGGTCTCCACTTCACTCATCGCACCAGACCCGGTCATTCGCACCGGAACAGCGGACCGGTTCGTCACAGCACAGTTACACAAGGACTACCTTCCAGTCTTTGATTCCCCGTCTGCCGGCCTCCAAGGACAAATCGTCTTCGTCGGCTATGGTATTGTCGATCCCACCCAAAGGATCGACGATTACGCAGACGTCGACGTACACAACTGCATCGTGCTCTTCCTGCGTGGCAAACCGGACTACTACCAAGGCTCCATCAGCCATGCCGACAAGGTCCGCTTCGCTCGAGATCGAGGTGCCTTGGCCTATCTGACCGCGACAGGGCCAATTCTCAATCCATATGAAGTTCGACGCGGTATTACGGGAAGGCCCAGCGCCTTTTATGGGCAGCTGCCCCCTGACCAAGCTCTCCCTGGCGCATGGATCAGCACAGACCTCGCGGGGAATCTCCTCGCCGGAGGCAGTGAGGGGCCCACCGCTGCCCGCCTTCGCACCCTCCAAGAGCAACTTAATAAAGCCCCATCAGCACGCGCTCATCAAACCAACCAATATGCATCTCTCCATTGGAAATCCACGATACGGGAGGGCTTGCTGACGAACGTGGTGGGGCTGATCCCTGGTACAGGGCCGGATACCATCGTCATCGGTGCCCATCGTGATCATTTCGGTCGCCCAGCGGGCCTCTGGTTTCCAGGCGCTGATGACAACGCATCTGGTACAGCTGTAGTGCTGGAGGTCGCACGGGCTCTTGGAAAAACTGAACTGCGCCCCCAGCGGACGATCCTCTTTGTCTCCTTTAGTGGGGAGGAACATGATCTGCTCGGGTCACGCCTCTACACATCGAAACCCATCGTCCCCCTCAGCTCCACGAAAGCCATGATCAACATTGACCATGCCGGAGTGGGAAGCGGACGGTTAACTGTTGGTGTCACGGGGTTTGAAAAAACCACGGCACAGGAAGCAGGACGGGCAGCGGGTTTGGTGGACAAACTTGACCTGTACGGATTTTTCCCTGGCGGCGATCACGTGCCCTTCAAAGAGGCTGGAGTGCCAACCATCACCATCGTCAGCGGCGGTATCCACTCACACTTTCATCAGCCCACCGATACCGCCGATACGATCAATCCGGAGATTCTGTACATGGCAGCTCGGTATGTCCTTGCCCTCACCTGGCAGCTGGCGAATGCTCCTTGATCCGTGAGACGTGAATCGTGAAACGTAAAACGTAAAACGTTTCGGAGGAAGAGCACTCGACAATCCTACGTTTCACGGCTCTTGCGGAGCGATACTGGCGGTCTTTTCAGCATTGTGTCAGGGGATGTCGTCGAGAATGGTCGACTGAATCGATGGCAACGGCGCGGTTTGGCGGGGAGGACCGGGAAGGACAAGCCCTGAACCGCTCTGGTTGGCACCTTGGATCAGTCCAATCGAGAGTTGCGGTCCGAGCGTGGTCACAGCCCCGCTCCATGACTGACCGGTTGTGGGATTCCGAAAGCTGTACGTTTCGAAATTATTCCCGGGGGCGTACATAAATCCCTGCGTGCCCTGATTGTCGATATAGAGATTCCCTATGCCGGGCTGACTGAACAGTGGCGTAACCCCTCCATTGAATGAACGAACACTTGAGATCGTTTGGCCCCAAGCCTGCGAGTTCAGCGACGAGAGTGCAAATAGGAACAGGGCCAGCACAGACAGCGCCACAGGAAACACCGAGACCGACAGGATAGTTTGCTTGACCCGATAGCCCTGAATTCTCATTGTAATTAATCCATGACAGATCTCTATAGAATCATTATAGTACAGAAAAAGATTCGTTGTCGATCAAAGGGGGCCTTATGAAGCAGGGTCTCGCAGCAAATGGATGGGGACGCACATGCAGCTATGCCGTCGGCATAGGCCTAATCTTGCTGCCTGGACTTAGTTGGGGGCTGGAGATCGGCACGACGACGCCTACGGAACGACGGGAGACCATCTCCCTCGCCGACGCGGCCATTCGCGCGCTGCAACATAATCTGGATATCAACATCAGCCGCCAGACGAAGGAGAGCCGGCTAGCAGACATTATTGTCGAACAAGCCAGGTTCGACCCGACTCTGAGCGTCAACGGTCAATTCAATCGAACGGTCAGCCCGCTCAACCGGCCGGTATTAGGCTTTTCAAAATCCGCGCTCAATGATTACTCAACCTTCGACCAACGGACCGACTCCGTCACGTTTGATGCGACGACGAATTTGCTGACCGGCGGCAATGTCGACCTGAACTATAGCCCCTCTCGAACTAATGTAGCCGGAGCTCAGGCGTGTTTTGGAAAACCGAGTACTGCTCCTGGATGTACTGGAGGAGGAGGGTTTTTGTTCAATCCGTCCTGGACCGGCGGCCTTGCGCTGACGTTCACACAACCTCTCCTCCGCAACGCAGGGGTTGACATCACCAAGACTTTCATTCGCGTCGCACAGAACAATGCCACTGTGGAAGAACATGTCTTTCGCGATCGCGTCCTCACCGTCCTGGCCACGGTGGAACAGACCTATTGGGAAGTCGTCTTTGCCAATGAGAACCTGAAAGTGGCCGAGGCCGCCTTGAAAGCGGCACAGGAACTCTTGGCCAGCAACCGGGCGAAGATGAAGGCCGGCATCATGTCGGTCGTCGATGTCTTGCAAGCCGAAGCTGCCGTTGCATCACGGGTCGAGCAGGTGCTGGTCGCGGATAAAGCGATTCGAGACCAGGAAGATCAACTGCGCCGATTGCTCAATCCTGCGGAAGAGGACCTGCGTCAAGATTTACGCTTAACCCCGCTCGACCAACCGGTCGTGACCCTTGAACCCATCAGCCTGCAGGAAGCCATCGACGTCGCCTTCGAGCAACGGCCGGAAATTTTCCAAGCGAAGAAGAATATGGAGACGAGCGATCTCAACACCAAGTTTGCCAAAAATCAGATTCTCCCGACCCTCTCGTTTCAGGGGACCATGGGAATGGCGGGACTGGCGGGAAACTACACTGACTCGGTAAACAATAACCTCAGCGGCGATTACTATAATTATGGAGCAGGCCTCGTCTTAAGTTACCCACTCGGCAACCGTTCAGCCTGGAGCACCTACAACAAACGGCAACTGGAGGAGAAGAACGCCGAAGCGTCGCTCGTGAGCGTGCGGCAGCAGATCATCGTGGGAATCCGCGAAGCAGTCCGCCGCGTCCAGACGGATTTCAAGCGGATCGAAACGACCAGATCGGCCAGAATCATGGCAGAGAAGCAGTTGCAGGCGGAGCAAGAGCGCTTGAAGGTGGGACTGAGCACGACTCGCTTTGTGCTCGACTTCCAGCGAGATCTCGCGACGGCCCAAGGGAACGAGTTGCGCGCCACGGTCGACTACAACAAATCGCTCTCTAACCTCGCGCGGCACAAAGCCACCACCCTCGATCGCTATAATCTCCAACTCAACTGACGGCCTCCATGACCTCGCCTGAGCCTGGTCTGCACAAGACACCGACTCAGGCCAAAGAATGGGGAGCAGGCCTCGGGTTGTTCCCCATCGTCGCAACACTTATCTACTATGCCCTTCCCGCTCAGCTCCAAGAACAGCCGCTGGCTCAATTCGCACCACAGATCGTCGCTTACCTCGCCTTAGGCTTTTGGGCCATGCACAACCACAAGTTCGTATCTCGACTTGGGTTGGTTAAAGAGAATGTACGGGATGGCCTCCGCTGGGGACTCCTGACCGGCCTGCTTCTCGGCTTTCTGAATACATTCGTGATTCTCTCGGCCTATCCACACTTGGGCTATGACATCAATTTCCTCAAAACCACACTGCATGGCAGACTCCCTCTCTTGGTCATGCTTCCCTGGTTCATCTGTGGCATTGCACTCTTCGTGGAACTGAACTTTCGCGGTTTTCTCCTCGGACGACTGGCTATACTTGAATCGGGACTATGGAGATCCGGCTTGACCCAACGCCGCTCGCCTCTCGCGCTCATCACCTGCGCGCTGATATTTGCTTTCGACCCCTTCATGGTGAATACTTTCCAGTACCTCCATTGGATCGCGCTTTGGGACGGTCTCATCTGGGGAATCATCTATCTGCACACACGCAATCTCTATATCACGATCATCGCGCATGCGGTCGAAGTCATCGTGATGTACAGCGCAGTGAGATTCGCGTTGTCGTAGAGAAAACCGGTCTTTCTCAACAAGGAGCAGCGTAATGAGTGAATTCGGCAAGTATGTATTGTATTTCCTTCTCGGTGGAACGATTGTCAGTCTCTCCACCTACCTCGGGTCTCAAGGCAAATCGTTCCTCGCCGCTTTTGCCAGCACCTTCCCCGCCATTACCGGCGCCACGTTCATCCTCATCTATCTGAATGGTGGCAACGATGCGATCGTCAGCTACGCAAAGAACTTGCTGTGGTTCGTCCCGCCCTGGATTGTTTACGTCGTTTTCATGATAGCGGGTATCCCCCGATTCGGCTTCTGGCCCTCCATGATCGGTTCGCTCGTGCTGTATCTTGGCTGCGTGGGGCTGGTAAAGAAGGTGTTAGATTAAATCATTGTTGGCGCTAGCACAGTTTGCTTTTCTCAATGCTCAGACTGCTCCGCTGAAATGGAGCCGATTCATTTCGCCGAGGGCCCACACCATATGATCGATGACTGCGGTGACAGAGGGGCTTGCTGCTTGGGATGAGCCATTGGCCCCGGCCCATATGTTGGGAGGGTTGTCGATCTCTCGCACATTCTGACAGAACCGGACAATAGTCTTTTTCCAGCGGATGTGCCTCGATCCCTCATCGAGAAAATCGACTTGATCCTGCGAGAAGGGCTGGTCGAACTGCACCGCCCGCTGCTGCCGCTCTGGACTGAACTCCAGCCCGCTGACCCGTTCGTTGAGCGCTGCAAACAATCCCCCGACAACATGGTCGACCTCCGATTCGGGGAATACGCCGACACATGCTCGCATGAGCAGATATTTGTGAAAGAGGAACACCTCGGCGCTGATACGTGCTTCGTTGGCAGATGGATCGTAAGCTCGATCCAGCTCCCGGAGTTCGTCACCCGGCGCTCCTTCAAGACATGAACCTAATAGGCCGGCTAACTGGCGGCCGAATCCGAGATACTCTGCCGGAGGCAGGCGCTGCATGATCCTATTGTGGCTCCACAACCACAGCCGTGCCGGTGGCGCTAACCATCAACATGCTGCCGCTGGCGCCGATCGTTTCATAATCGATATCGATGCCGATAATGGCATTGGCGCCCAGATGCCGAGCCTGCTCGCGCATTTCGCCAAGTGCAATGTCTTTGGCCTTGCGCAGCTCGGCTTCATATGCCGCCGATCGACCGCCAACGATATCGCGAATCGATGCGAAAAAATCCCGAAAAATGTTCGCGCCAAGGATGGCATCCCCGGAGACCAACCCCAAATATTTGACCGCTTTCTTTCCGTCGATGCTGGGTGTTGTCGATAGAATCATACTCCCCTCCCGTTGGACACCTCATCTTCTCACCATCGAAAGGTATCGCCAAGCCTTTCGCTGAATCCCCTGATCCCGAGAAAACCGGATAATACTCACCCTGCCGACGAGATGACCGGACGCTGGAGTAGATATTCACGAATGGTCCGCGCTACGATCGTGCATTTGTCTCGTCTGGAACCTGCCAGACGTTGCCGTTCGTGGCGAGGCGAAAGAGGCAAGGCGTACGCTTCGGTACATTGAACCTCTGAGCGAAGCGAGAACGAGCTGACGGACTTTTTCAGCATCCTGCAAGGAGCGCGCGCCGTGGAATCCACCCCTCTGCCTCAGAACCAGTCTGCAAACCTCATCGTCGAAGGTGCGCGGCAGAACAATCTGAAGAATATTTCGCTCCGCATTCCGCACAATCAGGTTACAGCAATCACAGGCGTATCAGGATCGGGAAAATCCTCGCTCGCGTTCGACACGCTGTTCGCCGAAGGCCAATGGCGCTATGTGGAATCGCTCTCCACCTATGCACGCATGTTTCTCGATAAGGTCAATCGACCCGATGTCGACCGGCTGATTAACGTCCGCCCCGCCATTGCGATCGAGCAGAAGAACCCCATCCGCACCGCCCGCTCAACAGTTGGAACCACGACTGAAATCGCCGACCTTCTAAGACTTCTGTTCGCCAAAGTGGGCCACCCGGTCTGCCCAGATTGCGCCGTCGCTGCGCGCAGCTTTCACCCCGGCAGTGTTGCCGATGATCTCCTGAACCATTGCGGCGATGCACGGGCAATGATCCTCTTTCCTGTCGCAGCGCCAACGCCGAAACAAGATCAAGCTTTCCTCCAATCGCTGTTGCTACGCGGGTTCACCAGAGTGCAGTGCGGCGAAGAAATCCTCGATCTCCATGAGACTCACACTCTTCCCAAAACCAGGCCAGATCATCTTCATGTGATTCTCGATCGGCTGGTGATCCGAGAAGACAACCGATCTCGTCTCGTCGAAGCAATCGAAACCGCATTCCACGAGGGCGAGGGTTTGTGCCGCGTGGAGGTTATCGACCAGAGCCTCCGAACCTACAGCACAAACTTTCGCTGCCAACAATGTGGCCGAACGTTCGAACCGATTCGCCCGGTCCTCTTTTCCTTCAACCATCCGCTCGGCGCCTGCCCGGAATGCAAAGGATTCGGCAATATTCTCCGTTACGATCCCGACCTCGTCATTCCCGACCACAGCAAGTCACTTGCCCAAGGCGCGATTGAACCTTGGAGCAAGCCCAGCGGCGATTGGTGGCAGAAGCAAATGTTGCTCTCCATGAAACGGCGTGGGATCGACCTCAGCACCCCCTACAAGGGCCTGCCACAGCCTGTCCAGCAGATGCTCTGGCAGGGAGAAGGCAAGATGGAGGGCGTGCGGCAATTTTTCGAATACTTGGAAGGGAAGCGCTACAAGTTGCATGTGCGCGTGATGCTCAGCCGCTACCGGACACCGGTTCCCTGCCCAACATGTGAGGGGACTCGACTCCGACCGGATGCCCGCTACGTGAAGATTGCGGGCACAGATATTCATGAGCTGTCTACACTTACGATAGAAGAGGCTGCTGCTTGGATCACATCTCTCTCCCTCTCTCCCTATGAGGAACAGGTCGCCCGCGACATTCTCCGACAACTGACGGCCAAGCTTGGCTTTCTCCTCCGCGTGGGCCTCAGCTATCTCACCCTCTCCCGCCAGACCCGCACGCTGTCGGGCGGAGAAGCCCAACGGGCAACCTTGGCCAATCAACTCGGCGCCCGCCTAGTCGGCACGCTCTATGTCCTCGACGAACCGACCATCGGTCTCCACCCGCGTGACACCGCGACGCTCGCCGGCATTCTGCGAGAGCTGGCAGTCCAGGGCAACACGGTGATTGTCGTCGAACACGACCGCCAGATGATGCAGGCAGCCGACTATCTTGTCGAACTGGGCCCCTTGTCGGGCGAGAAAGGCGGTGAAGTAATCTGCGCAGCGCCACAACAAGAATTCATTGCAGACCGGCGCTCGATCACAGCCCGCTACCTGCGCGGCGAAGATGAAATTTCAACGCCCAGGTCTCGGCGCAGAGGAAGCGGAAAATTTCTTGTCATAGCCGGCGCCTGCGAACACAATCTCAAAGATCTGTGTGTCCGTATTCCGCTCGGCATGTTGATCTGTATTACCGGCGTTTCAGGGTCCGGCAAGAGCACATTGGTTGAAGACACACTCTACCGAGCCCTCGCCCGCGCCTTTCGTGTCGAGTCGCTGCCGATGGGAAAATTTCGCGCGATTAAAGGAATTGAACATCTCACCGGCATTAAGCTCATCGATCAGGAACCGATCGGCCGAACGCCACGCTCGAATCCGATCACTTACCTGAAAGCGTTCGATGAAGTTCGCACGCTCTTCGCCTCTGAGCGCGATGCGCTCCGACGCGGGCTCACACCAGGCCATTTCTCCTTCAATACCACCGGGGGCCGGTGCGACCGATGCGAAGGGAGCGGCGTCGAAAAGCTGGAAATGTATTTTTTCGAAGACATATATGCCACCTGCGAAGCCTGTGACGGAAAGCGATTCAAACCGGATGTTCTCTCCATCCGCTATCGCGGGAAAACGATCCATGATGTGTTGCAGATGACGGCGGAAGAAGCGCTGGGGTTTTTTAGCGGCTCACCCAAGCTCACTGAAAAGCTCCACCTTCTCTCGACCATCGGGCTCGGCTATCTCAGGCTCGGCCAATCCGCAACGACCCTCTCGGGCGGCGAGGCCCAACGGTTAAAGATTGCAGCCGAACTTAGAGATTCATCCGCGAAGAACGTGCTCTACATCATGGACGAACCGACCACCGGGCTGCACGTCGAGGACATCAAGAAACTCCTGGCCATGCTGCAGAAGTTAGTGAACAGCGGGAATACCGTAGTGGTGGTGGAACACAATCTCGACGTCATCAAGTGCGCCGATTGGATTATCGACCTAGGCCCAGAAGGCGGCGCGGCAGGCGGACACATCGTGGCAGAAGGCCGACCGGAGCAAGTGGCAAAAGTGGCAGCTTCTTACACGGGACGATTCCTAGCGGATGCGCTCATGCCAGCTACTGACAACAATGGTTCCTGACACCGATGCTTCTTCACGCAAACCTTTTCACGCCTGCTTTCTTTGCAGCTTTCTGCAAATCTTCGTCGAGCGTGGCCAAAGGTATGCCTAGTCGTAAGGCCAGTTCGAGATAAGAAGCATCGTAAGCGGATAGCTTGTATCGCCGCGCCAGTTGAAGGGTATCAGATAGCACGTGTGCGAATGTGGCTGCATCCACCTCAATATCTACACCTTCCAGCATCTCAAGAAATGCCCCGCTCCGAGCTTCTGTCACCAAGGCTTTTTCTTCCGCCTTGGCGATGACGTTGGCCACTTCTAGGCCCCAGGTCATAGGTACAAGCGCTTTGGCATCTTGCATCGCATCGAGCACTTTACCTGCATAGGCAAGTTCTTGTGGCTTGCCATCACCAAAAAACCAACGCATGGTCACCGAGTTATCAAGGACGAAGCTCATGCACGCCCCTCCTCGATGAGTGCCTTGATGTTGGCACTGCTCACCGGATCGGCCAGCATGAAGGCCTTCAATTTTTCCACTGCTGAAACTTTGTCCTTCGCCCTCACGCCCGCGCTAGGCACAAGATCCGCAATGGCTTCCCCACGATTTGTAATGGTAAAGCTTTTGCCGGCTTTTACCTGCCGCAGCAATTCAGGGAGCTTTGTTTTCGCCTCATACGAGCCAATCTCGATCTTCATGCCGTCCTCCAGCCATGTAAACTCATTGCAGACCAGTATATAGACCAGTCTGACTTGAATCAATGATTCCGACGAGAGGCCTTATGGACGACGACCACCGGCCTGCACGTCGAAGACATCAAGAAACTCCTGGCGATGCTACAGAAGCTGGTAAACAGCGGCAATACCGTGGTGGTGGTGGAACACAACCTCGACGTCATCAAGTCAGCGGATTGGATTATCGACCTAGGCCCAGAAGGCGGCGCAGCAGGCGGACATATCGTGGCAGAAGGACGACCGGAGCAAGTAGCGAAAGTAGCGGCTTCTCATATAGGACGATTCCTCTCGAAGGTCTTATCGGGACAAGCTCAGTAGAGCTTCTGAGCGACGCGCGGACTCTTGCCGTTTCTGACCATAATCGCATATAGTGTATGTACATGCCCTGTACATAATGGAGGCACCATGGGCGCCGCACTCAAACACAAGCATCTCGTGCTGGACCAGCGCAAAATTAATGCTGCGAAGCGATACTTTGGGGTCGTTTCTGAGCAGGAGGCGATCGACAAGGCACTGTCGCTCCTCGTCGAAGAGCAGCGACTCAGTAAGGCGTTGCGGCCCCTAAAGGGAGTCTTGAAAGGCGACGAGCGGCCATGGCCTTACCGGTAGGCGGAAAGGTCCTACTCGACACCAATGTCCTGATCGATTTTCTTCGCGCTGGGATGCATGCGGAATGGGTCTTGGGCGGACAAGGTACCGTTGTTCGATTCATCTCTGCTGTGGCGCTGCTCGAACTCCGGCTTGGCGCGGATACCCCTAAGCGCAAGAAGGCCGTAGACCGGCTCCATCAGGCATTCCGATCAGGACGCACCCTCGGTCTTACGCCAACACTCCTCGACAATGCCGGACAAATTTTTCGAGCCCTATATGGGAATGCGTCCGGATTGACCGACCGTCTGGGCCCCATGAACGACGTTCTCATTGCCCTCACGGCACGAGAAATCGGCGCCACAGTCGTGACAAGCAACGTGTTGGAGTTTCGGCGTATCGCCACCAAAGTGCCGAGCCTCAAAGTCGCAGCCCCCTAGATGACCCCGTCCTGCACAAACTAGTGAACACCGGCAACACCGTGGTGGTGGAACACAACCTCGACGTCATCAAGTCAGCAGATTGGATTATCGACCTAGGCCCAGAAGGCGGCGCAGCAGGCGGACACATCGTGGCAAAAGGCCGACCCGAGCAAGTGGCGAAAGTGGAAGCGTCGCATACAGGGAAACTCCTATCGGGGGTACTAATAAGCTAACTCTATACACTCGGAGTATTATGCTGCCCGTCGAAGCATCGATCGATAACGATGGTTGTACAACTCGCGAACCTCATCCCTGTCTTCCATCAAAATGCGCCAGCAGTAGGCTAACGCCCTCCCTCTATCGAAACGGCATATATCGTTAATTTCAGTATAGATCGAAAGGAGAATTGATAGGGCCAGAATAACATTACTATTCTTTAAGTCCCTAAGAATGGGATCACGGCGAGCATCCTTCTCATCGATAAGCAACTTCGCATATACTCTGACAAGTCCTGCACCACTCAAGTGGTGGTCTTGAGATAAAGTTCTATACCGAAGGGTGAAATAGTCCAAGAAACGTCGTGAGAGTTTATTCAAATGGTTTTTCTTTGGATCAAGCATCTGCATTGCTGTCGGCCACCACTTGATGAACTTTGGATCTCCCGCCGTCCATTTTGAGACTCGGAGGCTAAGGCGCAACTGCTCAACACTATTGGCAAGCTGAACAAGTTTCGTCTTCCACTTACGCTTTGAGCTATACCTCCCCTGCAAAGAATCCAACATCTCTCTCAATTCTCTCCAGCCAGAATGATGAAACCATTTCACGCGAGTACGTGGCAGCTCTCGGATAAATATGACCGTAAATACCAGCTCGAGAAGTGATCGTACTAACGGAGACGATGCAACCCCATATTCTAATTTTGGCATGAGGTCATCTTTGCTGCCCTTATTCTCGCGAGAGATATGTGATCGTTCCATATAGTGTCCGAGTTGCCAAAACTGCAACCAGTAAAAATTCATGCCATCCTGCGATTCTTCTTATTTCGATAGGAGCACTTCTATCAACGAGATTGTCCATGGCCATTGCCAGTTCTTGAACTCTCTCATTGAAATTGCGATCAATCACAAATGGTCTCCCCTCTTAGATTTTTCAATTGGTCCGTTGGACAAGGTAGTCAAACGTGATCTCATCTACCAACGAGCTCACAACCCAGGCCTCCGCTCCGCCCCCTTCGCCCCAGCAGAGTCGTTTCGCCTCCCGCTCTGAAGACACGCTGGATAGTAGCGCGCTATTACAGGCAACGACTCTATCACCGACTTTGAGTCCCACTTTTTCGGCAGGCAGGCCGCTTCGAAGTTCCCGCACGAGGTAGTATCGCGCGCAGGCGGATTCTTGTAGTTCCCGGTTGACGCCGATGTGTCCTGACCCGAGTAACCAAGTTTGGAGCCTAAAAATGTACCAGAACCATTCGGCTAGGCCATCCTGCACATTGCGCGCACATTTTCTCTTCTACTTCATCTACACGCGCCCAACGAGGGCCTTCCTTCTATCCTTTTTCAGTCACGGATGGAACGGATGCGCGACGAGGGCTAAGAGTTTCTTTCGTGGTTCTCCCACACGTCTGGCGAGAAGAGTTTCGAGGCGACTTTGCCGAAGAAGCGAAGAAGCTGAGACGGTCAGGGGGAGAAAGAAAGCGGAAACTGAAAAGGTTCTTTCTTTTCTCTTCGTCTTTCTCAAGGGGTGGCCTGGTTGGTTCCCGACTGCGCGCATCGAGCGACCACCGTTTTATCGTGGGGGCTCTGCGAGCAACGGGAACTTACCAGGCTACCCCGTCTTCTTTTGCGGCTCCAGCAACTTCTCCCCCTTCTTGAACACGGCGAAAATCGCCTGAGAGGGACAGGCATCTAAGCAGAGGCGGCAGCTTTCCAGGCAACGGGACGAGTCGAACTTGTAAGGAGGAGTCGAGAGCCAGGCGCCGGTCGGACAGATCGGGACACAGATCGCTTGATGGGTGCAGCGGTCGGGATGGCGGATGAGGTGATCGCGAATGACCATCATGGGTTTGACTCCTTCAAAGAGACCTTGGGAAAAGATCTCGAACATGTTTCTATCCGGAAGGCTGCTCACTTCCACTCCTTCACGAGTTCTTTCAAGCGATCTTTTAGTTCCGGATGCTGCTCCAAATTGTTGTGAATCGCTCCGAGTATCTTCTCGACCCTAGCCGACTTGAGGGCGTCTTTGTCCTTCTTGACCAGTCGATCATACTCCACGTAGGCCGTCTGATGCGCCGGCTCAAGAAGCGCTCGTGCTACCGCCAAGGCCTCGCCCAACTCGTACGGTTCCGACGCCATCGGTGGCAAGATGGTAAAGGTACCATCTGTGCAAACCAGCACAGCGGTTCCCTGTTTCCCCTTGAGCGGGATGACGGCCTTGATGGTTTTTCCCGCCAGGGCCTCCCAGTTGCCGAGCAGCCCAGGAAACTGTTTCATGAAGGCCACCTTTTCCAGGTTGGCTTTCCACTTTTCTTCAACAGCCATGAGGATCCTTGTGGTGCGACGCTACGATGTGAGTGGAGGGAGTATCGTGGGAGCCGGGTGGTCGGGCATGATGAGACGGGTCACGACCTCGCCCTTGATGACGTGGCGCTCCATGATTTCCGTCACGTCGGCTTCGGACTTGACTTGATACCACACGCCTTCTGGATAGATCACGACGCTCGGCCCTTCCGCGCAATGATCGAGGCACCCGGCCTTATTCGCGCGAACGACGTCTTTCAAGTCCAGCCGCTTTGCTTCCTGCTTGAAGTGGGCGTGGAGCGTCTCAGATCCCAGCTTCGAGCAACTCCCACGGGGGTCGTCGGGGCTCCGCTGATTCGTACAGACGAAGATGTGGCGTTTGTAACCAGACATGATTGATTATGGGTTAGGCTGGAATAGTGATGGTATTGAGTCGTTCGAGTAAACGGTTGACCTCGCTACTCGCGAGCAGAGGTGATGGGTTCTGAGCAGCATCGAGCAACGCGACAATTTCTCTCACTCGCAATGCGGCACGCTGGAACTCATCGGATTTCGACAGTTGCGAGGCCTGTCCAGCCGCAAGCTTGTCGATCTCGGCGGTGATGTCTCGGAAGTCTCGTTGGAGATTTTTCTGCATCGAACAGCCTTCGCAATACCATTTAGGGCTCTGATCGGTCGAGGGGGAGAGTCGGTCGTACGTCCGACCAAAAAAGTCCTTCCCGAGCGATAACTTCATGAGCGCGGCGCTGATGGCGCCGCAAGCATTGCAGGACCCGGCTGCGGAATTCATAGAACCTCCCTCTGTCGATCGTGAACTGAAGAGGGAGCGAATCTTACACCAGGCCTGCGCGCACTGTCCACTTGGTGAGAGGGCCCCTGCAAGTCTTGCCGTGCATTTCCACAGACGTTGTATATAATGGGTGAAGGATTTTCAGAATCGATTGCGCGGGGAGAGAGCGGCCATGGTCATCGGAGTCCCAAAAGAGATCAAGGATCATGAGTATCGTGTCAGTGTCACGCCCGATGGAGCACGGGCATTGCGTCAGACCGGCCACGACGTCTGGATCGAACGATCGGCCGGAGTCGGCAGCGGATACTCGGATGAGGACTACCGAAGTGCCGGCGCTACCATGGCAGAATCCAAGGAGCAACTGTTTCAGCGGGCGACGCTCATTGTGAAGGTCAAGGAGCCGCTGCTTTCCGAGTGCCACTTTTTCCGTCCGGGCCAGACCCTATTTACCTATCTACACTTGGCTTCCTTGCCGGATCTCACGAAAGCCCTCCTGGATACTTCGATCACCGCAATTGCCTATGAGACGATCGAGGCAAAAGACGGCACGTTGCCGATGCTCAAGCCGATGAGCGAAATCGCAGGGCGGATGTCGGTACAGATCGGCGCGCGCTATCTGGAAAAGACGCAAGGCGGGCGAGGGCTTCTTTTGGGTGGTGTGCCTGGCGTGGAGCCAGGGAAGGTCGTCGTGCTGGGAGCTGGAGTGGTGGGTAGCGCAGCGACTCGGATTGCTGTCGGGATGGGGGCTCAGGTAACGGTGATCAATCTCGACCTTGAACGGCTCCGTACGCTCGACGAATTGTATCGTGGTCGAATTGTGACGCGCGCCTCCACACAGGCTGCGATTGACGAAACCGTGGTGACCGCAGACCTTGTCATCGGGGCGGTCCTCGTTCCTGGGGCTCGAGCGCCCAAGTTGGTCTCGCGGGAACTGGTCGCGCGCATGAAGCCAGGAGCGGTAGTGGTGGATGTCGCCGTCGATCAAGGCGGCTGCTTCGAGACCACGAAGACCACAACTCATTCGGACCCGGTCTATATGGTGGACGAAGTGCTCCATTATGGTGTGTCCAATATGCCGGGGATTGTTCCGCATACATCGACTGTCGCGTTGACGAATGCCACGCTTCCATATCTGCTGCGTCTGGCCTCGCAGGGAGTGGAGGAAGCCGTGCAGGCAGACGCTGGACTGGCGAAAGGGGTGAACCTGTCCGGCGGCACGATCACCTGTCGAGCGGTGGCCGATGCCCATGGCTTGCGTTTCGACCCCCTGATGTAAGACAATCGCCCCTCGCGTTGTGGTTCTGTTGATTTTGTCGGGGCGTAGCGCAGCCCGGTAGCGCACTGCGTTCGGGACGCAGGGGTCGGAGGTTCGAATCCTCTCGCCCCGACCATACAGAGCTTGCTCATGCCGTGACACGGAACAATCTCTCCAGCCACTATTCGTGACGTTCCCGCACACGCCTGTTGGAATGATTCCGCCAACAGGACACGCATCGAATCTCTTCCAGCATTTCCTTTCCCCGTTTCAGAATAGGTGTGCGACATTCACTCGCGCGGAATCGCAAAACGCGTGACGCCTCTGCGGAGGTATGAGAGTATCCGTTCGTTGGATTGGGCATCGTTGGTAATGCGCAGTCTGTTGAATGTATGGCCGAACCTCTAGAACCGGCAGCCCTCAGGGCGAAACTGTTTGTGAAGGGAAAGGTCCAAGGAGTCGGGTACCGAGCATTCGCGGCTCGCGTCGCATCACAACGAGGACTCTGCGGAGGTGTCAGAAATCTCGATGATGGACGAGTCGAACTTGAAGTTGAAGGCTCCAAAGACCAGATTCTGATCCTGATCGAAGACGTAAAGACTGGGCCGCCGGCGTCGCAAGTGACAGCCGTTGAAGTGGAGTGGAGTCCGGCGACGGGGCGATTTTCAGATTTTCGAGTGTGGTACTGATCGAGCCGGTTAGGAGCAACTGAACATTATGGCGCGAGGCGGCGAGGAGTTACACGATCTGGGCGAAGCGCGCCGACACGTCGTCGACCATGACGACGAGGACACGACCGCGTCGTCTGGTGCGAACGAGTCGCCTGTCGACGAGGAAAGGCCGAGTCGCCGCTCCGAAGGATTGGATACCCTCAAGTGCTACTTGCGCGAGATCCGTCACTCGACCTTGCTGACGTTTAAGCAAGAGCAACTGCTGGGCAAGCGGGTCATGGCAGGGGACGAGCAGGCGCGCCAAGAAATGATCGAATCGAATCTCCGTCTGGTGATCAGTATCGGTAAACGGTATATGCATCGAGGGTTTCCCTTCTCCGATGTCATCGAGGAGGGCAATCTTGGGCTGATCAAGGCCGTCGAAAAATTCAACTATAAGCGTGGCTTTCGTTTCAGTACCTATGCGTCCTGGTGGATCCGGCAATACATCGAACGAGCGATTATCAATCAAGGGAAGCTTGTGCGATTGCCGGTGCATGTGGTGGAGCGGCTGAATCGTTATCTTGCCAAGTCCGAGCAGCTCGTTCAGGAACTCGGACGAGAACCGACTGCGTCGGAAGTCGCGGCACGGATGAAGACAACCGACGAAACGGTGTTGGATCTCAAGCAAGTGGTCCGTACGACCTGTTCGCTGGACAGCCCGATCAATGAGGGCGAGGACACATTCTTGCGCGATGTGATTGAGGATCCTTCGTCTGTCTCGCCTGCCGATACGGCCGAGGGGGTGATGCGTCGGGCGGAAATGATGGAATGGGTACAGGAGTTGCCTGAGAAAGAGCAATCGGTTATTATGTCGCGCTTCGGGCTCGATGGGAGTGAGGCCAAGACCTTGGAAGAAATCGGCCGGGAAATGGGGTTGACCCGTGAGCGGGTCCGGCAGATTGAAATGGCCGCCTTGGCGCGTTTGCGCCATACCATTGAGCGTAGAACCATGACACAAGCCGACTTGCTCTGATCGATGCCCCCCGTCAACTATCACGCCCTCATTCGTGAGGTTCCCGATTTCCCCAAGCCCGGTATTCTCTTCTACGATATCACCACGCTGCTCAAAGATGCCCGCTCCCTGTCGTCGATTGCCGATGAATTGACTGACTACTATCAGGGACAGCGGATCGCCAAAGTCATCGGCATCGAATCGCGCGGGTTTATTTTCGGCGGTATGCTGGCAAACCGGTTGAACGCCGGGTTCGTTCCAGTCCGGAAGCCCGGCAAGCTGCCCGCCGACAGTTTTGAAGTCAAATACAGCCTTGAATACGGTTCGAACTCCCTTGTGATCCACCGCGATGCGATTGCAATGGGAGAGCGGGTGCTGATCGTGGACGACTTGCTGGCCACCGGGGGCACGGCAGCCGCAACGGTGTCTCTCGTTCGACAGTTGGGAGGCGAGATTGCCGGGCTCGACTTTCTCGTGGAGCTCCAGAGCCTTAAGGGTCGAGACAAGCTAGTCGGCTACCCTATCCATTCAACAATCCTCTATCCTTAGCAGGATGCTGCAAAAGGGGACGGGATGGCTGGGACAATCCCCTTGCTCGCGCAACGCGCGGTCGCAGCCTCCCCTCGTTGGACGCGCGCAGTTGGGATCATCCCAGCCACCCCTTAGGAAGTGATAGTTCGCTGCGGCCTTGCTTGGGAAAAGGCGCGTCTCGGCGCGCCAGGGTTGGGCGGGTGAGAAGTCTAGCCTGTTTGAGCATCCTGCGCAGGGTTCTTCTGTTGTCCTACACATGCAGACCGTTGAGTTACCTCGTGCCGTGCTAGTTTTTCCCCCGCAACCTGCTAGAGGCTCCCAGCCTCTTCTTCTCCACAACCGCTTGTAAAATGCGAGAGTGCCATGCTATGAATGCCGAACTTTTTTCGGTTATTCGACGTTCACCAGAGGAGTAGTATCTGCCATGGCAACAAAAACCCCCGCCAAGAAAAAACCGGCAGCGAAAGCCAAGATACGGGCGAAGATCGAGAAACCAGCGAGCAAACCAAAGCGCACCCCAGTTGTGGTCCCCGAGAAATCTATCAGCATGACCGTCTCTCCCCTGGCTGCCAAACCGAAAGAATCGGCTAAGGAACGAGAAGACCGAGAGCGCCGGCGCCAAGTCCTCCATCAGATGTTGATGCGGAAGCGCCAGGAAATTATCAAAGAGATTGAGGGGAGTCTGGGCCAATCCCTTATCGAAGATAAACAGCGGCGGCTTGAATCTGCACGCGACGTCGGCGACCAAGCCCTCATGGATCTCGATCGCGAGCTGGGCATTTCCTTAATGGAAATGCGCAATCGCCGCCGGCAGGCCATCGATGAAGCGTTGACGAGGCTCAACGAGGGCACCTATGGTATCTGCGCGGAATGTGGCGTAGAGATCAGTGAGCGGAGATTGGAAGCCGTCCCATTCGCAAAACTCTGCGTCGAGTGTCAGTCGAAAGAAGAGCTGCTGGAAAAGATCGAGCGAGAAGAAGATCGCGACTAACTATTTCTCCACGCGATCGATCATGTCCCTGCCTCACGTGGTCTTCATCTCGTCATTCTGATCTGTTTGGTTTGTCCGGTCTGTCTCGTTTATTTGGTTTATTTAGTTTGTTTGGTTTCTCTGGGGTCACGCAACAAAACAAACCAGACAGATCAGATAAACCAAACAGACTTGACGTGTCCCATACGCGCGGACCATCGAATCTCCATCCCGCCACAATAGTTTTTTCGCTGACTGCTGGTTGTTCCCTCCTCAGGCAAGGCTCGTGTTCTGTGACCGCACTTGGTACCCTGTGCCACTTACGGGAGTAGGATCGATGACGCCGACAGGAAATCGAGCGGTCGTCTTGGCAAGTGGAGGGCTGGATTCCACCGTCACGGCGGCCATTGCCAAGCGGGATGGTTGCGAGCTCTTTTTCCTCACGATGGCCTACGGGCAGCGCCATGCGGTGGAGGTGGAGCGGGCTCGGCAGGTCGCAGCTGCCTTGGGGGTAGCAAACCATCTGGTGATGAATCTGGATCTTCGTGCCATCGGCGGGTCGGCGCTTACCGGCCCGGCGGCAGTCCCCAAAGACCGCCCAAGCAACGAGCGTAGCCGAACCATTCCTGCCACCTATGTGCCAGGGCGGAATCTCATCTTTCTCTCGATTGCGGCAGCGCATGCGGAGGCCGTGGGCGCGTCTCTCATCTATTTTGGCGCGAACGTGCTCGACTATTCAGGCTATCCAGACTGCCGGCCTGAATTCATTCGCGCGTTTGAATCGGCAGTAAAGGAAGGTACGAAAGCCGGCATGGAAGGAAACCCCCTCCATGTCAAAGCCCCCTTGCTGATGCTGACGAAAGCGGAAATCATCCGACAAGGGATCGACCTGCATGTTCCGTTTCATCTGACCCATAGTTGTTACGATCCGTTAGGAGACCAGGCTTGTGGACGATGCGATAGTTGCGTGATTCGACGCGAAGGATTTGCGAAGGTGGGGGTTGTAGATCCCATCGCATATGCGATAACCTCAGGCTGTTGAAACAGGCGGCCAGCGTCGTTCCCGGCTCATCGAAATCCTCAACGTACCGATTGAGATTTTCAGAGATCGGAAGTGCTGGAGGGGTTTTTCCGTTCGCCAAGATCCATATGTACGGGCGAACGGCTCCACGGAGTGCGGTCGGTACCTCCTCAGGTTTCGGTTCGCCTGTTCAACCAAACAAACCGGACAGACCAAATGAACAAGATCAGAGGTGCTGATTCCATGAAGATTAGGATGACATCAAAGCTTCAGATCGGAGTGTGTGTGCTAGGCTTGGGCCTCCTCGCGGCTTGCGATTCCTCGGAGCCCCCCAAGCCAACAGCCGCAAGCGGTCCTGTGCCTGCCGAATTCCAAATGGGCGAAACCACATTCAACGCGAACTGTTCGGCATGTCACGGAAAACAAGCGGCGGGAACCGACCACGGACCTCCATTAGTACACAAGGTCTATGAGCCGAACCACCACGGGGATGAGGCCTTCAAACGGGCGGCGGCCAACGGCGTCAAGGCACACCACTGGGAATTCGGCAACATGCCGAAGATCGACGCCGTCACTCCGGCGGATGTCGATCAGATCGTGAAGTATGTGCGGTGGCTGCAGCGCCAGGCAGGCATTCAATAACGGCAGGCTGCTGAAAAAGCCCGCCAGCTTCGTTCTCGCATCGTTCAGATCCTCAACGTACCCCAGAGGGTACGCTTCCGGTCTTCACTCGCTGCGGCCTTGCTGGAAGGCCTTTTTGAGCAGCCTGCGCGACCTAAATATTCCCCCTACCCCCTTTTCCCTCGATAGCCTCGAGCGGGACTCGATGCATGCCTCGGACTGATCAACCGCCCGCAGAAACTGGTGGAAACGTAGAATGTCCCTGTTTTCCGACCTATAAGGCTATAATGGCAATCGATTCGCTAATGCTATTAGAAGGCCACTTGCCACCACGGGCATTGGGGTTAGTTGCTATGTGGGGCGCACGTCATCAGGACGAGTTGAGAGACGACTGGACACTAGCGGAGCAACGGGCACCGCTCAAGAAGATCAAGCCGCTGGAGTAAGGCGAATGCTGAGAGATATCGTAGAAGCCACCGCGCTGGAAGGTTACCACGTCCGCCTCCGATTTGAAGATGGAGTGGTGGGCGAACTTGATCTCTCAGCCACCATGCGGTTTGAGGGTGTCTTTGCCGCCCTCAAAGACCTCAATCGCTTCCGAGAACTTCGCGTGCATCCGGACCTGGACACCATCTATTGGCCGAACGGGGCCGACCTCGATCCCGCTGTCCTCTATGCACGTGTGACAGGAACGCCGATCCCGACATACGAGATCAAGGCCGGCAGTCGCTAAGGCTCCCGCCTCAAGTTCCCCCATCCCACCCGTCGTACTTGTTCATCTGATTTCTTTGGTCTATCTGGTTCCCTTGGGTCATAACCTAGACAAACCAGACGAACGAAACAACCCAGACAAACAAGATAGACCAGACAGACCCCCTCAGTCCTTCTCCTACATCTCAGTACTGGACCAGACAACTCAGAACCCAGAACATCATCACTCAGAACTTCCCCAAACGGGCGGGGTGCTTTCTCTAAGGGAAAGGGGTATTCTGCGGCGGCAACGAAGGACTCGGAGAAGTGAGGATGCCTGAACTCTGTCGTTTCTTCGGTATCATTATCCGGATGTATTTCAATGACCATGATCCGCCACACTTTCATGCGGTCTATGGAGAGGATGAAGTCTTGATCGAAATTGACACCTTGGTCGTGGTGCGGGGGGAATTGCCTCGCCGAGCGCTGGCTCTAGTGGTAGAATGGGCAGTATTGCATCGGGACGAACTGCGGCGGGATTGGGATCTGGCACGTAGTGGCCGCACGCCCGCACCCATCGCCCCGCTTGAGTAATACGAGGAGACTCGCCTGTGTCCTTGCTTCGGATTCGTGAAGTCCTGCCGGTGGAAAGCTTTCGGCTTCGGCTTACGCTGACTGATGAATCGATCGTTGAGCGCGATATTGCCGATCTGCTGACGGGTCCGATGTTCGAGACCATAGGCAAAGACCCTCTCGCTTTTCGACAGGTTAAAGTCGAATCAGGGACGGTCGTTTGGCCGAATGGGGCCGACCTCTGCCCCGATGTCCTGATTTGGGGTGGACTCCCGCCAAAGAGCTCCGCCGCTCCTCCTCAGTCCCTGACTCTGAAATCTCCCGCTCTCGTCCGCTGAGCCACCCACGCGCAGAATACGAATAATCTTCGCCCACCATTGCAGTGCGCACGTCTCTCTTATCCATCTGGTTTCTTTGGTTCCTCTGATGGGTTTCCGGTCCGGCCAACAAGGCAAACCAGACGAACGAAACAACCCAGACAAACAAGATAGACCAGACAGACCCCCTCAGCCCTTCTCCTACATCTCAGTACTGGACCAGACAACTCAGAACCCAGAACTCATCACTCAGAACTTCCCCAAACGGGCGGAGTGATTTCTCTCGGCGAAAGGGGTATTCTCTTGCCTCTTCAGAAGTCTATTGCCGAGGTCACCGGATGCAGTGGATCGCTCCCTCCGAAAAAGACATCTCCACCGACACACTGGAAAATCGCCTGTGGGCCGCAGCAGATCAGCTTCGGGCCAATAGCGGCCTGACTTCTGCGCAATACTCTACCCCAGTCCTTGGCCTCATTTTCCTGCGCTTCGCCGATACTCGTTTCGCCAAACGGCGAACGACGCTAGAAAAGACCGCAGCCTCGTCTCGCCGCGGTTCCCGTATGGACGATCCAGCCGCCTATAATGCCGAAGGGGTGCTCTATCTCACGCCCAACGCTCGCTTTGAGAAACTCCTGCATCTGCCAGAGGGAAGCAATGCTGGTAAGGCGATCAACGAAGCCATGCGGGACATTGAAAAGCACAATGTCCAACTCGCCGGGGTGTTGCCCAAGACATACGAAATTTTCACCGGCACGCTGCTGAAAGAACTCCTCAAGCGGGTCTCCGAAATCCCCGCTACCATCGACTATGACGCCTTCGGTCGCATCTACGAATACTTTCTCGGCGAATTCGCCCGCACAGAAGGATCAAAGGGCGGCGAGTTCTATACGCCATCCAGCATCGTGCGTCTGTTGGTGGAAGTGTTGGAGCCGTACCATGGACGTATGTTGGACCCTGCCTGCGGTTCAGGCGGCATGTTCGTACAAAGTGCCCGATTCGTGTCCGAACACAAGAAGAACCCGTCGTCCGAACTCGCCATTCACGGACAGGAGAAAGTATCGGATACCGTCAAGCTCTGCCGCATGAACTTGGCGATGCACGGACTCGAAGGGGACATCAAAGAAGCCATCTCCTACTACCACGATCTGCACAACAGCACCGGACGGTTCGACTTCGTCCTGGCCAATCCGCCGTTCAACGTAAATGCCGTCGACAAGGAACGGCTGGAAGCCGAGGTGGGGAAAGGCCGCCGGTATCCCTTTGGTCTGCCGCGCACAGACAATGGGAACTACCTCTGGATTCAGCTCTTCTACTCGACGTTGAGCGGGACTGGCCGTGCGGGATTCGTCATGGCCAATTCCGCCTCCGATGCCCGCTCTTCCGAGCAGGACATCCGAAAGCAGCTCATCGAAGCCCGCGCGGTGGATGCCATCGTTGCCGTCGGGCCGAACATGTTCTACACCGTCACGCTGCCCTGCACGCTGTGGTTCCTCGATAAAGGGAAGCACCGTAGCCCGCGAGCGGATAAGGTTCTCTTCCTGGATGCGCGGCATATCTATCGGCAGATAGATCGAGCGCATCGCGACTGGACCGAAGGCCAGATCGGATTTTTAGCTAACGTCGTTCGCCTGTATAGAGGTGAAGAGCCTGACTTCACCCTTGGTGGTGGTCAGGTCGAAGCCAAGCTCAAGGAAGTTTTCGGCAAGAAACTGAAGTTTGCCGATGTGCCAGGTCTGTGCAAGACAGCCACGATCAAGGAGATCGAAGCGCAGGGCTGGAGTTTGAACCCAGGCCGCTATGTCGGCGTAGCTCCCGGTGAGGATGTGAGCGATCGAGGATTTCAAGCAACAGCTCGAAACCCTCAACGAGGAGCTAGAAATCCTGAACGTCCAGGCCCGAGAGCTTGAGCGAACGATCGCTCAGAACGTTGTAGAGATCTTGGAATCATGACGATGGTTAGTGGATGTCGTAGAGTGAGGCTTGGCGAGCTGGTTGCTTTCAAGACTGGTAAGCTTGATTCGAACGCTGCTATCCCAAATGGCGAATACCCATTTTTCACATGTTCTCAGGAGACGCTTCGGACCAACACTTACAGTTTTGACACCGAGTGTGTGCTGCTTGCAGGCAACAATGCGAACGGCATCTATCCCCTTAAATATTTCAACGGGAAGTTTGACGCTTATCAGCGGACTTATGTAGTAACAACTCGCGACCCCCAGGTTCTTACAGCCAGGTTTCTCTACTACGCACTACGACCAAAGCTCTCACAGTTTCGCAGTGTCTCTACAGGTGCCGCGACGAAATTCTTGACGCTCACCATTCTCAACGAAACAGAGATCGAAGTTCCTCCGCTCTCGGCTCAACGCCGAATTGCGGGTATCCTGTCCGCCTATGACGAGCTGATCGAGAACAACCAACGGCGCATCAAGATTCTGGAAGAGATGGCCCGGTCCCTCTACCGCGAGTGGTTTGTCCACTTTCGTTTCCCCGGCCACGACAAAGGCAAAATAGTTCCATCCCCCCTCGGCCCCATCCCCCAGGGCTGGAATAATGTCTCTATTGATGATGTCTGCGAGCTGGTCACTGACGGTTCACACTCGAGCCCAAAGTCCGTCGATGAAGGCTTACCGATGGCATCCTCGAAAGACATGCATGCCTGGGGTCTCAACTTAGATACGTGCAGACACATTAGCAGAGAGGATTTTGACCAGCTCGTAAGGAATGGCTGTAAACCGCAAAAGAATGACGTACTCATTACAAAAGATGGTGCCAATTACCTAAAGCGTACTTTCGTCATGCGCGACGAGTTGGAATTGGTTCTGCTTTCTTCTGTCGCCATTCTCCGTCCGAATAAGAAGATCAATCCCCATCTACTGACTGCCATCTTGAGCGCCCCGGAGAACAAAGACCGGATGAAGAATTACGTCACTGGAGCAGCTATTCCCAGGATTATCCTAAGCGATTTTAAACAGTTCAAAATCGTGCTTCCAAGCCAAGAAGTCCAAGGTGCTTGGGCTAAAATTGGCGAACCGATAACCCAACTCTGTTGGAGACTTATCGAGCAAATCACAAATCTCCGCCGCACCCGTGACCTTCTGCTCCCGCGGCTGCTTTCGGGAAAGATTACAGGGTTTCGAGACGATTCATGAAGAGACATCAAAGCATAATTCCTGATTTCAAGAAGCTATTAGATGCTGAAGATTCAACGGAGCAATCGTTTCAGGATTATCTGGAACAGCATACGAAGTTGTTCTTCCCTCCTTTCGAACAGAATCATTCAGTACATCTGTCCCTGTTATTGTCGAAATTGAAGATTGATACCTCACTAACGACAGATTTTGCATATCTAACAAAAAGTTCTGCGTCTTGGTGGCTCGTCCTTGTTGAAATCGAGCATCCCAGCAAACGGCTATTCGGAAAGAGGGCCATACCTTCAGCAGAACTTACTGCGGCAATAAGTCAGGTCAATGATTGGAGGACGTTTATCGAGAGAAACCCGTCCATAATCGAGCAAAAGATTTCACCGCTAAAGAAGCCTCTCGCGGGTAATAAGATGAAGGTTCGATACGCTCTGGTAATTGGAAGGACCAAGGAGTTTGAGAAAAACCAAGAGAAGATGGATGCTTTCGAAGGTCTACAGAGAGAGGATTTTAAAGTTCTGACATATGACTCACTAGTTAGCGCCTACCAGGTTCGACAGAATCAGTTGTTAGACGTAATGTCTCAGAAAGGTCAGAAATTTTCATTCAAATATCGCCATCGGAGCGATACTCTAGTATTTTCTTGGCTGTCGCCAAACGAGATTCACATAGAGCCTAACGATATCGAATATTACAAGGGCCTAGGTTATGACATCGACCGCTGGCTGAAGGGCGACTTGTTGGTGGTTAACGGAAAGAAAACTGACGATGAGAAGTTTACTGCTTTCAAAGAAAGAATGAAGACACTACATGGTGCGCGACCTAAGAAGTCATGAAGCCAAACGCGTAAAGGAAATCCATTTTCGTAGGGGCTTTTAGGGGCACCATTGGACGATCCTATGAATATTCCACACCACTATCCTCCAGAACTAATGAGTCTTTTAGTGGATACAATCCCTTTACTGTTTCGCAGCAAAAGAGATGTCCTGACTTTTTTCCACGGAGCTGGGGTGCCCCCAGCAACCTTCGCCGATGTTCGTGCGAAAGTTGAAGCCGCCCCAACCACTATCAACAAATACGAGATCGTAAGGCAAATTCTAGTACGGATTAACGATGGAGGTGATGCAACACTGCGCCATCGCCGTGAAGTTCTGAAGCGCGTAGTGGAATTTGAGGACTTCTCGACTTGTTGGCCTGACGACCAACTCAAAGCGAAGGGCCTTGTTGGAGAAATCCGGCGCGTGATCGATGTGAAAGATTCGTTCGGTCGGATGCGACAGGAACAAGAGGCAGAACGAAACAAGCGCATGGAGGCGGAGAAGCGAAAAGTCGATGAGTTGAATGAGAAACGCTCGAAACGCGACGAAGTAAAACAGGATCTCTATTCTCTATTTTCTGAAACAAATAGGCAGCTTCGTGGAAGGAAGTTGGAGGGTGTGCTCAACCGCTTGTTCGGCCTTCACGGCATACTTATTCGCGAAGCCTTTCAACGTGTCGGAGATGCAGGGGAAGGTGTTGTCGAGCAAATTGATGGTGTGATTTCGTTGGATGGAGACATCTATCTTGTTGAGATGAAGTGGTGGGACAAGCCTCTTGGAACCGGGGAAGTTTCGCAACATTTGGTCCGCATCTTTAATCGAAACTGCGCCAGGGGAATTCTTATATCATATTCTGATTACACGGAACCTGCTGTTGCGATTTGCAAGGACTCTCTCTCTAGAATGGTAGTGAGCCTTTGTACACTGCAGGAGATTGTTCGCCTCCTTGAACGGGAAGGAGACTTGAAGGAGTGTCTGCGCGAGAAGGTTCAAGCGGCGATCGTGGATAAAGTTCCATTCCTGCAATCCACACTCTGAAATGGCACACAGCGATCCCTATCCCATTATTCTTCTCAAAAATGAGGATGTGTTGGCTCCTGAAGAAATGGGGAGTAAACGCAAGGGGTGGGTGCAAGTCGCTGGTGATTCCGAACGCTGGCTCTTCAAGTATGCCAGGCTCAGTAATGGTCAGGTGACTGGTGAACACTGGGCCGAAAAGGTCGCGGCCGAAGTCGCCAGCTTGCTCCATATCCCCCATGCGCGAGTGGAACTCGCCACACTTGAGGGATCTCCAGGCTGTATCAGCCGACGGTTCCCAGAACTTGCCAGGCCTGGTGCAGAGTTGATCCACGGGAATGATTTGCTGGCGGGCGCCGGGTTCGGATACGACCGGACCAAGCAGTTTCGCCAGAGCGATCACACGGTCGAAAATATTCTGGCTGCGATCTCGCATGTGTTTTCTGATCCGGCGGAGCAGGCAGCGGCCTTCCGACAGATGGCAGGCTATCTTGTGCTGGATGCCACCATTCTGAATACGGACCGACACCATGAGAATTGGGCCATCGTTCGGCTCATGCACCAAGATGGACGGGTCTCTCATGACATGGCGCCCACGTTTGACCACGCTTCTTCACTAGGGCGGAATGAGCCACCGGAGAAATTGGCAACCTGGCTGTCTGAACCAAGGCGGCCAGAATGGTACGCAGCGAGAAGCCGGTGTCAGGGAGGTATTTATCTTCGAGTTGACGATTCTCATGGAGCCAATCCTCTGAAACTGCTTGAGATTGTCGCCAGAAAATGGCCGGATTATTTTGTGCCCTGGTTGCCGAACGTGGAAAATGTCAATGAAGAGGCCCTTTGTGCTACAGTTGACCGGGTACCGGCTGAGACGATCGTGCAGACTCAGCGTGATTTTGCGAAGGCATTGCTTCGAGTGACCTACCGGCGAGTCAAAGACATTCTGTCATGAAAACCTTATTCTTAGCCTGGCAAGACAAACGGCTTCGCGGTGATCGCGTGGACGGCACCCGTGCATGGTTTCCAATCGGCCGTTTGGATGTTGAACCTGAAGATTCCCATTATCGGTTTGTCTACACCCGTGGTGTGTTGCAGGCCAGGGACAAGGTAGGTTTCCAGCCCCTCGATGCCTTTCCGAAGTTCGATGCCTTGTATGAATCAGCAGAACTGTTCCCGCTGTTTCAGAATCGGCTTATTAGCGACGAAACGGGAGGATTATGCCGAATATCTCCAGCGACTCGATTTGTCTCCTGAGCACGCGGACCCCTTTGAGATTTTGGCGATCAGCGGAGGCGGGCGGCAGACCGACAACTTAGAGGTGTTTCCGAAAATTCTGGCCCGTCGTGACGGCGGTTTTTCTTGCCGGTTCTTTTTACACGGCTGGCAGTCATGTGAATGCGCCATCACAAGAGCGATTGAATGTGCTCCGGCCCGGCGAACCGCTGCAAGTGGCGGTGGAGTTTAATAACCCCGCAACCGGCGTGGCAGTCCAGCTTGAGACTTTGAATGATTACTTCATGTTGGGTTGGGCGCCTCGTTATCTCATTCCTGACGTGTTGAAGGCTATTGCAGGTGGCCCGAGCAACGTGACCGCTCATGTCGTCCAGCTGAATCCTCCTCCTGCTCCGCACAACCAACGTGTTCTCGTCGCGCTTGAAGGCCGCTTCACTGCCGGATATGAACCGATGAGTGGTGACGAGTTCCTCCCGCTACGTTCCTAGCCGCATGGCACACGCATACTCTGAAGACCAGCTTGTCGAACAGCCCGCGATCTACACTGCTTGCCGAACTCGGGTGGCATACTGTCTCGGCCATGGAAGAGGTTGTTGGACCTCATGGCACACTAGGGCGCGAAACAAAAGCTGAATTAGTCTTGGTCTTGCGCCTTCGCGCTGCCCTGAATCACCTCAACCCTTCATTGCCTCCGGAAGCCCTCTCAACAGCCATTGATCAACTGATCCGCGACCGTTCGGTGATGAGTCTCGCGGCGGCGAATCGCGAGGTGTATGGGTTTCTGAAAGACGGGATTCCTGTTTCCGTTCCGGATCCCAAGGGTGGCGGGCAGAAGACCGAGCGCGTTCGGGTCATTGATTGGGAGAATCCTGCTGCAAACGACTTCCTGCTGGTGAGTCAGTTCAGCGTGACGGGATCGCTCTACACCCGTCGGCCTGACCTCGTCGGGTTCGTGAACGGCCTACCCATCGTCGTGATTGAGCTGAAGAAGCCGGGCGTTCCGGCGCAGCAAGCGTTCGACGACAACCTCACTTGCTACAAGTCCGACATTCCTCAACTCTTCTGGTTCAACGGGCTGATGATCGCCTCTAATGGCACGGAGAGCCGTGTGGGTTCTCTCACGGCTGATTGGGAGCGGTTCTTTGAGTGGAAGCGGATCGAACGTGAAGATGAACCGCGGCGAGTCTCTCTGGAAGTGATGTTGCGCGGAACGTGTGAACCTTCGCGCCTGCTCGATCTTCTCGAAAACTTCACGCTCTTCTCCGAGCACAAGGCTGGGCTCGTCAAAGTGCTGGGACAGAACCACCAGTTTCTCGGCGTGAACAATGCCATTGCGGCTACGTTGGCTGCCCGGAAGCAGGGCCATGGGCGCGCCGGCGTGTTTTGGCAGACCCAGGGTTCTGGCAAGAGTCTGGCGATGGTCTTCTTTGCGCAGAAGATCCTACGAAAGATCCCAGGTAACTGGACCTTCGTCGTGGTGACGGACCGGGTAGAGCTGGATGACCAGATTGCGAAGACGTTCAAGGCCTGTGGCGCGGTGAGCGAGGCGGAGAGCGACCTGTGCCACGCACAGAGTGGCGCGCAGTTGAGGCAATTGCTCGGCGAGAACCACCGGTATGTCTTCACCTTGATCCACAAGTTCCAGACTCCTGAGTTGCTCTGCGACCGGCCCGACGTGATCGTGCTCACCGACGAATCACACCGGAGCCAATACGACACTCTGGCGCTGAACATGCGGACCGCGCTGCCTCGGGCGCTTTTCCTGGCCTTCACGGGTACGCCGCTCATTGTCGGCGAGGAACGGACGCGCGAGGTCTTCGGCGACTATGTCTCCATCTATGACTTCCAACAGTCCGTCGAGGACGGTGCCACAGTGCCGCTCTTTTACGAAAACCGTACCCCTGAACTGCGGCTGGAGAATCCGAACCTCAACGAAGATATTTACAACCTGATCGAAGCCGCTGAGCTGGATGAGGAGCAAGAGACCAGGTTAGAGCGTGAGCTGGGTCGGCAATACCAGCTCATCACCCGCGACGACCGGCTGGAGACGGTCGCAAAGGATATCGTGCAGCACTTCCTGGGACGTGGCTTCCAAGGCAAGGCCATGGTGATCTCCATCGATAAGGCCACGGCGCTCCGCATGCACGACAAGGTGCGGACGCACTGGCAGGCTGAACGGGTGCGGGTGGAGAAGGAGTTGGCGAAGCTTACGACCTATGGGGCGAAGTCCGACCCGGACCGCATCAGGGAACTCCGTGAGCGGCTGGATGTGATTCAGACCACGGACATGGCCTTGATCGTGTCGCCAGGCCAGAACGAGATCGACCAGATGAAACGGCTAGGGCTCGACATCGCCCCGCACCGTAAGCGGATGAACGACGAGTCGCTCGACGAGAAGTTCAAGGACCCGACAGATCCGTTGCGCCTGGTCTTCGTCTGCGCGATGTGGCTGACTGGGTTTGACGCGCCGAGCTGTTCGACGGTGTATCTCGATAAGCCGATGCGGAACCACACCTTGATGCAGACGATCGCGCGGGCGAACCGCGTCTTCCCTGGCAAGCACAGCGGGTTGATTGTGGATTATGCCAACGTCTTTGCTTCACTGGAGCAAGCGTTGGCCATCTATGCCGTCGGTCAGAGCGGTGCGCATCCTGTGCGCAACAAACAGCAGTTGGTGGAGACCCTGCGGCAGGCGATAACAGATGCCGTATCGTTCTGTCGTCAGCATGGCGTCAGCCTCGAAGAGGTCGAACGGACGATCGGTCGGGAGTCTGGAGCGACTGACGAAGATTGTCGATGCCGTTGAATGCCTGATTTCCCCGGACCCGCTCCGCAAAGACTTCCTCGCCCAGGAGCGATGGGTCCGGACGCTCTTTCAAGCCGTGAAGCCAGATCCGGCTGTCCTGGAGTTTTCCTCACGCGTCGCTTGCCTCACGACGATTGCCGAGACGATTCGAGAGCGTACGGGTGAGGGTCCGGCGGACATCTCCACCGTGATGACCGACCTGAACAAGATTCTTGATGCCTCCGTGGCCGCCGATGGCTTTCACATCGCTGAGGGCAAGAAAGGTCATGGCATCATCGACCTGACGAAGATTGATTTTGAAGCGCTCGCGAAGCGCTTTGGGAAGTCGAAGACCAAGAATATCGACCTTGAGCAACTGAAGGCTGCCATCCGTTCCCACCTCGACAAGCTGATTCGCCTCAACCGGACTCGTGCCGACTACCTCACGAAGTTTGAGGAGCTCATCGAGTCCTACAACGCAGGCAGCCGGAACATCGAGGACCTCTTCGCCGAACTCCTGGCCCTCAGCCGCACCCTCAACGATGAGCAACAGCGCCATGTACGGGAACGTCTGTCCGAAGAAGAGCTGGTGGTGTTCGACATTCTGACCAGGCCTGCACCGGAACTGGGCCAGGAAGAGCGTGCCGAGGTGAAGAAGGTGGCGAAAGAGTTGCTGGAGAAACTCAAGCAGCTCCTGGTGCTCGAATGGCGACAAAAGGCAAGTGCGCGCTCGCAAGTGAAACTGGCCATCGAAGAGGTGCTGGATCAGGGACTCCCGCGCGCGTACTCCCCTGACCTCTACCAGCAGAAATGCTCCGCCGTGTTCGAACACTTCTACGAAACCTATGGAGACCGAGGAGCGAGTCTCTATCGATCATCCTGGTGATTCTGAGAAGATATGGGAAATGTACCAGGAGTCTATCCTACAGGCCTGAATTGATCCTCCCAAGCTCGCTTACTTTCCCTCTCTTAGAAGGGCACCGGGCCGCTCCCCTCTTTCTTTCTGAGGCCGCGCGTTGCGCGAGCACAGGAGATCAACAGGCGCCATCCCCTTCTCTGTTCCGGGAACACAGGACCAATGGGGTGCCCTTCCCATCCATTTCATTGTGCGCGCCCTGTAAGCAATAAACACGGGCCTGTTCCTTCACATTTTCTGAATCTGAAGGTCATTGCCAGTCATCGTCCAGGGAATGATTGCGTTTTGAGTAATCTGAACTCTGGAATTTGATCAGCACGGGGAATGAACGCCATGTCCGCGATGGCCATTTCTCCACTTTCACTTGTCGCAATGATTTTCACATCATATGTATCGACTGGAATCCGGCGATTACTATCCTCCGGCAACGACGTGACACTGAGGGATGAATATCCTTCTGGGCCTAGGAAGAAACTGAATACATCAACGAACAGGCCATCCATACATTCCGGATCTTTGGTGGGATACACGTTACAGTTCGTTGCCCCAGCCCGGTCATTTCTTAGTTTAAGGTGACTGCCAATGGCATGGGAATTCTGCGGCTGCTTCTCCAGGGAAGTCAGTTTCACTTCTACATTCCTAATGGTCGAATCATCGCTGTTGACCAATGCGATACGATAGGTGTACCGCGATCCATTGATGTGCGCTGCCTGCGGCTGATCTACGCCTGCATTCACCTGCACCCAGGGTTCTCCTTCACGAAGGATAATGGACAGTTTGCCATTCCTTATATTTCTTCGCGCATATAAGTGAATAGCCCATGCACAGAAGCCCACAAACGCCAGCCAATATATCCATGTATCTATGGACTTATTCGCCAGCCATGGCGGGACATCCTCAATACCGAAATAGATGAACCAGGCTTCTACGTTGGAACGGGCTTGCCGAGGGGTTACTGTCGATAGCAACATCAGCAACCCGCACACCAAACTTGGGACTGATTGAAGAACCCATTTCCAATACACACTCATTCCGCATCCCTTGGGGTAAAACAATAGCAGCACGCCCTACCAGTGTTCCCCTATGGCACCCAGATTCGTGAGAATGCTCACCAAGAACCTTACCGACCTGGTCTGTGATCTTTATTGATGCCAGATAAAAATGCCGGCGACAAGTCTGAGGACTCGCAGTCTTTCTTCCAAGCTAGTCCTCTCGCACACTTTCCACCACGAACAGCTGGAGACAAGAAATACTCCCGTCATCCGACCACCAACATCCCATGGTTTGAGTTGCGCGGTTCTATTTGCTTTCTTTCATCGTCAAGCGCTCCGATAGGATATACCCATAAGTCGTTGACTACATGAGAATATTAGTTCTCCTTTCGCGGGAATGTTCATGATAAGATTTGTGCGCTGCTTTCCTCACGCTATGGGCTCTCCCCTGCGCAGAGGAAGTCGGGGAGGTGATGTGGCCATCACCTCCCCATTTTTTTACCTCTCTGATTTCCTGTTTTGGTAATCTTAGCTCGCTGAGCCTCTTCTACTCCGATTACATCCGGACACACTCTCATTCCCATACCGATGAAGATCTGGTCTAGAAATATACCCTCTACCATGTGACGTATTTTGTATCGGGCAATCGAGCCTGCAGGAAATTCTTTGGGGGAATACCCCGATTGGTCGGCCGTGAGTGAGATGCGGTTCTGATCAGATGGAAATCGAGGAAGAGGGAAGGTGAGGAGGCGACGTGGCCGTCGCCTCCTCACAATGCGACGACTACTTCTTCTTCGCCGCCTTCTTTGCGGGCTTCTTCGCTGCTGCTTTCTTCGCTGCCATGAGAACTCCACCCCCCTTCGATGTCAAAATGTTAATCGATGTGTGTCTGGTATATCAGAGTTTGAGCAACGAGTAAAATTTTGTTTTCTAGATTTTCCCGGCAGAAGCTGATCGCGAATGGCAAAGGCTGATAGCACTGACGAAGAAAGTCCTGCTTCTCCTGCACTTGCTATCGGCCATACGCATGGGCTCTACTCTTCGAACGAGATACAAGCGGCGAGTTAGGACAGTCGAAACATCTTCCTCACGTCCTCAATCGGGATTTCGCGCCATGCGCCGGACGGAAGTTCTTCCAGTTTGAAGGGACCGTATTGAATGCGCCTGAGTCTGGTCACTTCATGCCCCAATGTCTTGAACAGTCTTCTGATTTCACGGTTTTTTCCCTGGGTCAGGACCACTTCCAGATGTGATTCGCGTCCGGAACTCTTTTGAATCTTCACGCTGTGACACTGGAGGCGCTCGCCACCATCGAGCACTCCGGCTGTGGCTTCTGTGGCTTGGGCCTCAGTGAATTCTCCTCGCACGGAAACGAGGTAGATCCTCATCACTTTATGGGCCGGATCAGTGAGATAGCTCGACAGTGCTGAATCGTTGGTGAGCAGAAGGAGCCCACTGGTCGCCTGATCGAGTCTCCCGACGGCATGCATGTATCCCATGTCCGGCGGCAGCACATCAAAGATCGTCTTACGGCCCTGTTCGTCACTATGCGTCGTGATGACCCCTTTGGGTTTATGAAAGAGGAAGAATCGTTTGACCGAGTCTTGAATCGGTTGGTCATCGATCAAGACAGCATCTTTCGGCCACAAGACCCATGTGGCCGGATCACGCACGACTCGACCATTGACGCGGACTCGCCCTGCACTGATCCACTCCTGGCTTGTCCCACGCGAAGCAATGCCGAGCTTCGAGAGCAGCCGATCCACGGTGAGACGTTTAGAAGATCTCGCGGCCTTCTGTGCCATCCTGAACCTTTTTATTTTTAAGGGATGGCTGGGATGATCCCAACTGCGCGCTTCGAGCAACCCTCATCCTTCTAAATAGTCCTTCCAAGCTCGCTTGCTCTCTCCTCACGGGTGGCCTGATCGATCCTCGATTGCGCGCGTCGAACGAGCACATTCTGATCGTGCGCGTTCCGCGAGCAGGAGGACGACCAGGCTACCCGCCCCCCTTTTCAGCATCCTATTAAAGGAGGCCGCGCTTTTGGAGGAAGTCTTTATCAATAACGGGGGTAGGCTTGGCAGGAAGTTGTCCCCGTTCCTGCAGCAAGCGTTCGACGTATTTCCCGATCAAGTCCGATTCGAGATTGACCAGATCACCGACTTGTTTGAGGCCCAGGGTGGTAACCTTCGCAGTGTGCGGAATAATCGAAACGGAGAACCCACGATCTGTCACCTGGTTGATCGTCAGGCTGATGCCGTCAACGGTGACGGACCCTTTCACAATGCAGTGGCGCAGAATCTCCGGCGGGGCTTCTATCGTGAACAGGATGGCATTCCCATCTTGTTGGCGATTACGAACCGTGCCAATGCCGTCCACATGACCAGCCACGAGATGCCCACCGAGCCGTTCGTTGAGCTTCATCGCCCGCTCAAGATTCAGCGGTGTGCCGGCAGTGAGTTGCCCGAGGGTGGTCACGGACAGCGTTTCGGGAGAAACCTCCACGGAAAAATTATGCTCACTCTTGTTCACCACGGTCAGGCAGGTGCCGTTGACGCTGACGCTGTCCCCAACTTTGAGGTCGCCCGTCATGGCTGAGGCCAGAATCGTCACCCTCGTCCCTGCGAGAGTCTTGTCGATCGAGATGATGGCGCCTAGTTCTTCGACGATGCCTGTAAACATAGCAGGATATTGAAAAAGGCCCCCAGCTTCGTTCTCGCTTCTCGCCCAGCCTCGACGTACTTAACGACAGTACGCCTCGGCTAGCCGCTCGCTGCGGCCTTGCCGGAGGCCTTTTTGAATATCCTGGAGAAGCTCAAGCACGGAACCTATTCCCCTTTCTGGCTGAATATTAGCCGAACTACATAGACAACCATCACAACCAGCACGACCACACCGATGCCGGCCAACGTGCCAATAACAATATTCTCTGTCGCGATCACCTTCAGCATCGGCCCATTATATAGAACTAGTCCACATTATTCATGACGGTCCGTCGCGAAATGGTAGAGCAGCGAGGGGCATGTGAGTGCTGTCTCTACCCGTCGAGCTTCCCCCGCCAGTCTTGCCCGTGTCGCGTGAGTCATCTTCTCATCGTCATCCAGAACACCGCCGCCGCGAGCAGTTGCAGGCCTGCGATGATGGCAAAGGCGTTGGCATAATTCAGGTGCGAGATGAGAATCCCCGCCAGGAGCGGCCCACTCGCATGGCCAATGTCTCCGATTGTCCCTTGCATACCCATCCCAGCCCCAAGCCCCTTGAACTCGGAACTGTCTGCGACCAGTGCGGACGACGAAGAGGAGACGACGGCTTCGCCGAATCCGAAGCCCGCCGAGAGTAGCAATAACAGCCAGAATACCGACACCTGTGGGATACAGACGAACGTCGCTGCGCAGATTACGAGGCCGATGACGATGAGCGGCTGACGGCCTATGCTGTCGGACACCCGGCCCATAATCGGTTTGGAGATGAGCGACGTGAGAGCCTGGACCGTAAAGAGCAGCCCGACTTCTCCAGGATTCAACCCTGCCGAGACACCATAGAGCGGAAGGAATGCCATCAGGGCCCCGTTCGCGATCATCTTAGCGGCATCGGTCGAACTAGTAATGAGAACCTTGCGATTCTTGGCAACCACCCTGAAGCCCTTCCACATCTCGGCCAACAACGGGGCCATCCCCTTCTCTTGAATACGCGGGGGAGGCGGTGTGAGGTGCAGGCTATAGAAAATAGCAATGGCGATGCAGCCAAAAATGCCGGCCGTGACAAAGGCAGAGGAGAACCCCGACACATAGATCAGGTAGCCACCGATAAACGGCCCGAGCAATGCGCCGGATTGGGTCGAGGCCGTGTAGGTGCCAAGCGCGGCGCCCCGCCGTTCTCGATAGAGATCGGCCACAGTTGCCAATGCACTTGGCGCAAAGATGGCGGTGGCAAGTCCGTGGAAAAAGCGTAAGGCGGTCAGTGCATCGAGATCTGTCACCCAGGGGTAGAGAAACGGAGGCAGCCCGAACGCCACCACGCCGATCCGCAGCAGAAACCGCCGACCGTAGATGTCAGACAGTGCGCCGGACGGTAACTTGAGGAAAACCCCGGTCAGAGTGGACACCGACACGATGAACCCGATGCGCTCAGGACTGGCCCCCAGAGATTCAGCGAACAGCGCCAACACCGGCATCCGCACCATGTTGTAGCTGATAAAGCAGAACACGCCGACTGTGCAGAGCAACGTAAAGCTGCGCGACGTCGTCATGGTGACGGTGTCCTGGATGGGGTCAGATCGCTGGAATGAGAAAGACTCTCCAACGCCTGCTTCACAAAGGCCACCTCATCGTCCGGGAAGGCAGGCGGGTTCATGACTTCAAATAGTACACGGTCGGGGTGTTGCCGCATGAGGAGACTCAATTGATTGACGGTCTCCGCTCCTTTACTCAACTTCCTTTTAATAGTCCCCCCGATAAACGGGCGCAGCAAGGTGACCACTCCGGAAAGGATGCGATTGTCCAACCTTGCATAGGAGACCATGGTGCTGTCCATCGCTTCCATCCCGTCGGTGTCTTTCACCGGATTCATCCTCAGAAACACGACCGCCTTGCCAGTGATGTGCGGAAGGAACCGGCCGTCGTGTGATCCTTCGAGATAATAAATTCGAGAGTTGCGGTCCTGGTAGATGAGCTGCACGATCCCCCCAGTCCCCTCACCATCGTTCCCCCAGAACCGACCTGGGCCTCTCGCCTCCGATTTATACAAACCAAGTTCCAGGCGATTGATCAAGGCCGCTGCCAGAGGTGGACGATCCAGTAGTTGATGGTATAGCGATTCTGGTAAACCGCTTCGGATTGGGCCGACCTTGCTGATCGTGGTGTAGTTGTCGACAATCGGATACAGTCGACAAGCCCAGTCTTGATCGACCTGTTCAATCGGAAAGGCCATCCCTGCATGCTCGGACGGTAAGGAGCAGGTCTCCGAATTGGCCAAGCCTGAATAGATGGTCGTACTCAGCCCGATCACGACGAGCATTGCCAGCAGGCCGGCCCTCCGCGCGCACAACCACCCGGAGATCATGACGGCTGCTTTCGAACCTGGATGGCGAGATGTATGGGAAAGAGTTGTCCTGAATCTTGGCGCAGGTGCGCCTGTCTCAGCAAGGTCTCAAGCGACGGAGTCACGGAACCTTCGAAGGACACCTGCCCATTGGTGAGCACGACGAGCGGTTTGGTAGGATCGACAAGCTGTTCGTTCAGGAAGAGGCTATATCGTTGGACTCGCTCGACCAGGACTTCAATGCGATTCGGCGCCACAATGGAGGCATCCAGCCTCGCATATTGCCGCCGCTTGATCAGATCGTCTCGCTTGCTGACTAGATCTTCGGAAAACGCGGCAATGAGATCGGTCGCGTCGATGCGCACCCATCCAAACGGTTGAAAATGACTCGCCTCACGCACTACCGTCACGCTCGTTGGCAAAGGATTGCGCCGTTGGGCGTTAAGCCAGGCCACCAGCTCAGGCAATTCTTCCCTGGGAAAATAATGCCCGCCTGCCATGGGATGCTCACGATCATGTTCTCGATAGACAAAGGGATAGCCCAGCCTGGTCAATTCTTTCGTTATCGTGCGGCTGAGTTCCACCGGCATCACCTGATCCTTGGCTCCGTGAATGATGTAGATCGGCGTGGAGCGCAAGTTAGCCAGAAACGGCAGCAGCACATTATCGAGGCCGCTCGCCATGGGGGCAATGCCGGCGAACAGGGGCGCATCGTGCATACCGATCACCCAGGCGCCGATCCCGCCGTTGGACATGCCGGTAAGAAAGATCCGGTCAGGATCGATGTGGTAGCGCCGTTGCACGGAACGAATCGTCGCCAGCACCAGTTCCTCCGCGTCTCTCGTAAACCAGGCGCCCATCGGAGTAGTTGGACAAGCCAAAACATAGTCATCCCCCAATCGAACCTGCCAGCGTTCCAGGTAGGCCTCACCGGTAAATCCCGCGCCATGCAGACACACGACCAGACCGTAGTTCTTCGCCGGGTGATAGGTCGGGGGAACGGAAAGCGCCAGGTTATAGGCACGCCCCTGCACATCGATTCGTTCGTCGTGAATGGTCCCGGTCGGCTGAGGGGCATAGTCCCGCCCGGTTTGAATGATCCCTATTGTCTGGTCAATTGTGGCATTTGGATCGGAGAGAATTGCTTGAAGGATGCGGGCTGCTTCGTCTGTATCCGTACTGTCCAGGTAGCGGAAGACCTGTGTCTTCATCTCAGCAGAGGGAGCTGCACTAGCCGCATTCACTTCGCGGTCGGCGAAACCCGCAAAGATTACAACCAGGACGCCTGAGAGCAGCCAGCGCGTCACACATCTCCTTCCACAACAAAATCTTTCCCGATGCGGCGGACCGTGACATGACGTAATGGCAGCGCTTGGTCCAAGCGCTTCGGGCTGCGATCGCCGATCATTGCCTTGGCGTCCTGCCCTCCCATAAGAGTCGGCGCAAGATAGAGCACGACGTGATTGACCAGTTTCTCGCGTAATGCTGCGGCATTGACGGTGCTGCCTCCCTCGATGAGCACGGACGTAATCCCGCGCTTGCCCAGCATCGTCATCAGCGCCGAAAGCGAGACATGCCCGTTCTTTGCCGAGAGGGACCGGACCTCCACCCCTGCCCGTTCAAATGGGCGGCGCCGTGACCGAGATGCACGGCTTGTGGTCACGATCAACGTCTTCGCTTGGTCCTGCTTGGCACAGACCGTCGCAGTGGGTGGAGTCCTAAGTCGGCTATCAAGCACGACACGCAATGGTTGCCGAGGCGCCAGCTTAAGTGGGCGATCGGACAGTCGCGCCGTCAGCGTAGGATTATCGTGAATGACGGTACCCACCCCAACGACCACCGCATCCACCTGACTCCGGAGCCGGTGCGCATCTTGCCGCGCACGCGGACCAGTAATCCATCGAGACTCCCCCTTTGCTGTCGCCACTTTCCCATCCAACGTCATCCCGGCCTTCAAGATCACATAGGGACGACCAATCCTCACCCAATGGAGATAGACACGATTCAACTGCGCCGCTTCCTCTTGGACGATACCCGTTGTCACCGTGATCCCAGCTCGACGTAAGGCAACAATCCCTCGGCCTTTGACCATGGGATTGGGGTCAGTCATCGCCACCACCACTTGTTGTACACCGGATTGAACCACTGCCGGGACGCAAGGGGGGGTTCGTTTGAGGAGGTGGCAACAGGGTTCGAGCGTAACGTAAAGCGTTGCGCCACGAGCGCGTGGCCCTGCTTGCTTGAGCGCAAGAATTTCTGCGTGAGGTTGCCCTGGACCGTGATGGTATCCGCGGCCCACGATGCGGCCGTTCTTGACCACGAGGGCACCGACCATGGGATTCGGGCTGGTCCTGCCCCGGCCCTTCGCCGCGAGACGGAGTGCCAGGGCCATGAAGTGGCAGTGCGGTGTGGCGACGGTCACCGTGTCTTGCGCGTGATGCGCGATCGGCTGCGAGGCCGCTGAGCCGACTTCGTCTTCGTAGTCTTCATCGTTGCCTTCTTCGCCTTCGCACGAGACCCTGACACCTTGCGCGTAAGGCGTGAACCGCTCGATTCGGCTTCAGCCAAAGCCCCGTGGGCTGCGGCAAGCCTTGCAATGGGAACGCGATACGGTGAGCAGCTCACGTAGTCCAATCCGAGCTCATGACAGAACTCCACGGAACTGGGATCGCCGCCATGCTCACCGCAGATGCCGAGTTTAATCCCAGGACGTGTCTTCCGGCCTCCGGCAATGGCCTGCCTCATCAAGGCCCCCACTCCCTCTCGATCGAGCACAGCAAACGGGTCGGACTCAAGAATGTTCGCCGTTCGATAAAAATCGATGAACTTTGCCGCATCGTCACGGGAAAAACCGAATGTGGTCTGGGTGAGGTCGTTCGTCCCAAATGAAAAGAACTCCGCCTCTGTCGCAATGCGATCGGCCGTCACTGCGGCACGCGGCAGCTCGATCATGGTGCCCACAAGATAGGAGAGCTTCACGTTGTACCGCTTCATCGTCTCCTGCGCCGCCTCGCGAATCAAATCTTTCTGCGCCTTCATTTCCGAGACCATCCCCACCAGCGGGATCATGATCTCGGGGACGATCTTCTTCCCTTCCTTGGCCAGCTCACACGCGGCTTCCATAATAGCCCGCGCCTGCATGCGGGTAATCTCCGGCATCGTAATCCCGAGTCGACACCCGCGCAACCCGAGCATGGGATTGAATTCGTGGAGTTCCTCGACACGGGCCAGCAAGCGGCGCTTTTCTTCCAGCCTGGCTCCATCGCGCCCGGTCAGCTCCAACTGCGCAATCTCCACCATCAGGTCTTCACGCTTTGGCAGAAATTCGTGCAACGGCGGATCAAGCAGACGAATAGTGACTGGATAGCCCGCCATCTCGCGATAGAGCCCGATGAAATCCTGCCTTTGCAGCGGCAGAAGCTGATCGAGAAACTTTTCTCGCTCCTCTTTGGTCCGCGCCAAGATCATCTTCTGCATGATCGGAATGCGATCCTCGGCGAAGAACATATGCTCCGTCCGACAGAGCCCAATCCCTTCCGCACCGAAACCACGCGCGATTTTCGCCTGATCCGGCACATCCGCATTGGCGCGGACGCGCAGCTTCCGTACACGGTCGGCCCATGACAGAATCATCGCGAAGCGCTGATACTTATCTGACTTCTTCGCATCCAACTTGCCCTGGATGACTTGAATGATTTCAGATTCAACGACGGGCAGGTCCCCTTCGTACACATTGCCGGTCGAACCGTTGATCGAAAGATAATCCCCCTCGCGGAACACTTTGGCCCCGATGCGAACGGACTGGCCGTCCAGTACTTCCACCGCTTCGCAGCCGGCTACGCAGACCTTGCCCATTTGCCGTGCGACCACCGCAGCATGGGATGTCATTCCGCCCCGTGCCGTCAAAAATCCTGCTGCGGCGTTCATCCCATGAATGTCGTCTGGGCTGGTTTCCTGTCTGACCAACACCACACGAGTACCAGCCGTCTTCATCGTCACGGCCCGATCAGGAGTGAGAGCGATCTTCCCAGCTGCAGCGCCAGGACCGGCTGGGAGGCCCTTGCCCAGCGGATTAGATTTTGCCTCTTCTTTCGTATCGAAAATCGGATAAAGATATTGCGACAACTGCTCCGGTCCGATCCGCTGCACCGCCTCCCGGTTCGAAATAAGACCCTCTCTGACCATATCGACCGCAATCTTGACGGCGGCAATTCCGGTCCGTTTGCCGACTCGGGTTTGCAACATGTAGAGTTTGCCCTCTTGGATCGTAAATTCCAAATCGAGCATATCCCGGTAATGTTTTTCGAGCTTCTTGTAGGTGTGCTCCAGTTCCTTGTAAGCCTCCGGCACATTCTTGGCCAGCGCATTGACCGGAAGCGGGGTCCTAATGCCGGCTACGACATCCTCGCCTTGGGCATTCATCAAGCACTCGCCGAAAAAGTGTTTGTCGCCAGTTGCAGGATTACGCGTGAAGGCCACACCAGTACCACTTGTCTCCCCCATATTGCCGAATACCATTGCCACCACATTAATGGCCGTGCCCCACGAGTCGGGAATCCCATAGAGACGCCGATAGGTGACGGCTCGCGCCCCGAACCAGGATGAAAAGACGGCGTTGACGGCCAATCGAAGCTGTTCAAGCGGCTCATCGGGGAACTCTTTCTTCGTCTCTTCCTTGATGAGCGCCTTAAAGCTGGAGACCAATTCCCGGAGATGCCGCGCATCGAGATGGGTTTCGTGCGCAACACCCACCTCGGCCTTCTTGTGCTTGAGGATCGCTTCGAAATGTTCGCGGGGTACGCCCATGACGATACTGCCGTACATGGACACAAAGCGACGATAGCTGTCCTGGGCAAACCGATCGTTGCGTGTTTTTACCGCCAGCCCTTCAACCGTCTTGGTCGTCAGACCGACGTTCAACACCGTGTCCATCATGCCAGGCATCGAGGCCCGGGCGCCGGATCGGACGGAAACCAGCAGCGGCCGCTCAGGATCGCCGAACCCCATGCCCATTGACCGCTCGACCTGCTTGAGCGATTTCAACGCCGCGTCCCACATGCCGGGAGGATACTCTTTCCCGTTCTTGTAATATTCAACGCAGGCCTCGGTGGAGATCGTGAAGCCGGGCGGAACGGAGATGCCGAGATTCGTCATTTCGGCAAGTCCGGCACCCTTCCCGCCAAGAAGTTCTTTCATGTTGGACGTCCCTTCGGCCACGCCGTCACCGAAGTAGTACACATATTTCTTTGCCACGCTGCCCTCTCCTTCGCGTTGACTTCAGTTCAATTCAATGGACAAGCGACGCCCCATGGCCGGAGGCGGATTCGAGACGCAGCCGATACCAGCCGACCAGATACCATTTCGCCACCAGCCCGAACGCAATGACTGCCATGACAACCAGCACCAATATAAGTAACCGATAATCGGCGTGCCCTGGCCGATCTACATAATACTGCCCGTCCTGTCCTTGCCGAAACTTGGTGTCCCGTTGCAACTGATGAGTCTTGCCGGACGGATCGGACAGATGGATCCATTCCGAGCAGAGAGGCACCGGGTCCACCGCTCCCGTAACGGGCTGCCAGCCGAGCCGCAGACAAATATCCTGTTTGGAGTTGAACACATCGGGGGTCGCTACCAGTTCATCGAGATTAATCCCACTGGCCCATAACCCAACCAACACGATCGTATTGCAGAGAATAATCATGGCGAGAGACACCACCCTGGCGAATCGCCGAACCAGCGCCTGGCGTGACTCAACATCACCGGTCACTGTGATCGCGGCATCCATGGGAGGATGTTGTGCCATGGTTACATATCCTGTCTAACTCCCTTGTACCACAATCTGCGAAAAGTCCGCGAATGAGTTGAAGAAGTCGTCCACTTCCTTAAGCAATGACAAACGGTTGCTTCGGACGGCCTGATCCTCCGCATTCACCATGACCGCTGTGAAGAACGCATCAATGGCAGGCTTCAGACGGACCAGTGCATCCAGGGCTTGGCCATACTCCCCGCGGTTCATCGCAGATGTCATCTTCTCCCGCTCATCCACCGTGGCTTGGCAGAGTGCCGACTCCGTGGGATGCTCGAACCGCGCCCTATCGACCGGTTTGCGATCCCACTGTTCTTTCTCAACGAGCCTGTGCGCCCGCTTGAACCCGACGATCAGAGGATCGAATTCAGGCTTCGTCGTCACGGATTCCAGTGCCTTCATTCTCTGCACGAGATCCACGAGATCCAGCGCCTTGTCGTGCGCTTGCTTAAGCACCGCCTCAATGACATCGTCCCGCAAGGCATGAACGATCCTGGCGTAATGTCGAACACGCTCAAAAATGAATTCCGTGACTTGTCGACGACCTTGTAGCTCAAAGCCCTGAGTTCCCTTGAATCCATCATCGTGAATATTGTTGATCGCGTTATCGATATATTTCGCAAGATTCATTTGGAGGTGTCCCTCCAAAATAATCCGGACAATGGCCGTGGCATTCCTGCGCAACGCAAAGGGGTCCTCCGAACCGGTTGGTACGAGGCCCACATAAAAGAAAGCCGCGACCGAATCCAGCCGGTCGGCCAACGACAGCACTTGACCCGCGATAGTCTTGGGCAACTCACCTTCAATCGATCGAGGAAGATATTGCTCTCTGATGGCTTGACTGACCGCCTCAGACTCACCGTCATATTTCGCGTACTCGCCCCCCATGATGCCCTGCAGTTCTGGAAATTCTCCAACCACACCAGTGAGCAAGTCTGCCTTGCAGAGATCCGCAGCCCGCTCGCAAGCCTGTTTCAATTCGTCGTCCTTAGGTCGCACACTCGCGGCAATAAAGCCAGCCAGCCTCCTGACCCGTTGCTGCTTCTTCTCCATGGTCCCGAGTTTCTGGTGGAACGTGACCCCGGAAAGTTTTGTCACACGTTTCCCGAGCTTGACCTTCCGATCTTCGTCAAAGAAAAACTTGGCATCGGCCAGACGCGCCGCTAAGACGCGCTCGTTGCCTTCACGAATCAATCCCATATCTTTGGCTCGATTATTCGCCACCGCAATGAAATGGGGCACGAGCTTCCCGGTCTCTTTGTGCCGCAAAGAAAAGAATCCTTGATGCTCTTTCATGGAGGTGATCAAAATCTCTTGCGGCACCTCCAGATAAGCTGGCTTGAAAGATCCGATAATGGCGTTGGGGCATTCGGTCGTATAGACCGCCTGATCCAATAAGTCTCCGTCCAGATTCAACATGAAGCCGGTCTTCTTACACAATGCCGCGATCTGTTCTTCGATCATACGACGGCGGCGCTCCGGATCGGGAATGACCCCTTGACGTTCAAGCCCCTTCAGATAGGACTCGGCATCTCGAATCACAAGTCCCTTGGCGCTCCCTAACACGCGATGACCTTCGGTCTTATTCCCGGCAGTAATCCCCGCTACTTCGATCGGCAATGTAGCCCCTCCATACAAGGCCACCAGCCACCGCACCGGTCGCGCAAACCGGGCACCTGTGCTATTCCACTTCATCGCTTTCGGAAAAGATAGTTTCGCGACCAACTGCGGAAGGAGTTCTTTCAGGACCACGTTGGCGGGCCGACCCTGTTCCTGCTTCACCGCAAAAAGATATTCTCCCTTTGAAGTCCGGCGAATCTGTAGCTCTTGAACAGAGACTCCTTGTCCTGTGGCAAATCCTATCGCTGCTTTGGTCGGCTGGCCGGCTTGATCAAACGCCACCGCCTTCGAAGGTCCCATCGCTTCCTTGACCATGGAGGTTTGCTGCGTCGCAAGGCCCTCAACCACCAGGGTCAACCGCCGTGGAGTTCCCAACGTACGGGCTGATTGAAATGCAAGACATTGGTCTTTCAACAGCTGCTCAGTCGAATCTTTGAAAGCAGCCATGGCAGGAGCGATGAACTGGTAGGGAAGTTCTTCGACGCCGATCTCCAGCAACAACTCGGCAACGGTCACTGAAGACGGGCGATTCCCCTTCTTCGCAGGAGGAGCAGTACGGCGAGGTTTCTGATTCTTTGGCATGAATCCTTCTGCGGTTCTTATGAGCGGCGGGCCACAGCCTTGGAACGAATACGTGATGTTTTCGCTCCATCACGCCCCATCCCGCGATTGAGCAGTGGATGCCCCATCGCCGCCCGCTCCTCGATGTAGCGTTCGGCACATTGGCGCGCAAGCGCTCGAACCCTGGCGATATAGCCGGTGCGCTCCGCCACGCTGATCGCCCCCCTGGCATCGAGCAGATTGAAGAGGTGCGATGATTTTATACAGAATTCGTAGGCCGGGAGCGTCAACCGTTTGTCGCGATTCGCCAACAGCCTCTTGCATTCTCCCTCGAACGATTGAAACGTGGCCATGAGCATCGCCACATCGCCCTCTTCAAAATTGTAGGTGGAGAATTGCACTTCGGTTTCATGATGGATATCGCCATACGTGACGGAATCGTTCCAAGCGAGGTCGAAGACGTTATTTACCTGCTGCAGATACATCGCGATGCGTTCAGTCCCATAGGTGATTTCGACGGTAATGGGATTCAGTTCGATCCCGCCGATTTCTTGGAAGTAGGTGAACTGGGTAATCTCCATTCCATCAAGGCGCACCTCCCAGCCCAGACCCCAAGCGCCCAACGTAGGTGATTCCCAATCGTCTTGAATAAACCGGATGTCGTGCTGCTTCGGGTTAATCCCCAATTGAGCCAGACTCTCCAAATACAATGCTTGAATGTTGTCCGGCGCCGGCTTCAACACAACCTGATACTGATAGTAGTGCTGCATGCGATTGGGGTTCTCTCCGTATCGTCCATCCGTGGGACGCCGACATGGTTGGGGATAGGCGGCCCGCCAGGGCTCCGGGCCAAGGGACCTGAGAAATGTGGCTGGATGAAAGGTGCCTGCCCCCATTTCCAAATCATAGGGTTGGTGTAGGACGCAGCCTTGCTCGGCCCAGTACTGATGCAATGTGAGAATGAGATCCTGGAAGGTCACGAACAGTCCAGTCGTTGTGATAGAAGCCTGAACTCTTACGCTAGGCGCGTTGAAATGAGCAGAGAAGCTAACAGGAATTTGCAGAGCCTGTCAAGGCACAACCCCTCTAGGATCAACAAGTTGCAGCACATTGTCTCTATGAAATTGATGAGCACCATGGATTGGAGATCTTGAATTATTCCGCTCATTTTTTCAGATCGACACTTGACGGGAGTAGCGCGGTACCCTATTGTTCTACATCTTAACTAACTCACTCATAATTAGGCCTGCCCCTCTGTGAAGCTTTCAAAAAAGAGCGAGTACGGACTCCGCGCACTGCTTGAGCTCGCCCTTGCCCATGGTAAGCTGACGCTACAGCGCCACCAGATTGCGACGCGCCAACATATTCCAGTTGAATTTCTTGAGCAGATCCTCCTGGCACTGAAACGAGCCGGCCTCCTCTCAAGTCGTCGCGGAGTGAAGGGCGGCTATACGCTGATCAAGTCGCCCGACGAAATCACCTTGGGCCAAGTGATCCGCATCTTGGATGGGCCACTCGCGCCTATTTCCTGTGTGAGCAAAACCGCCTATCAAAAGTGTAGCGACTGCCCCTATGCAACGAAGCCGTACTGTCCGTTGCAAGATGCGATGGGTGAAGTTCGCAATGCCATCGCCGATATTCTGGATCATTACACGCTGAGCCAGTTTGCCATGGCAAAGCCGGCGAAGCGTGTGAATTAACCTTGCTGTCATCGTCCGATCGGAGAAAAGTCATTATGTTTGTCTCAATCCTATTTCCTGTCTTGCTAGCGTGAGTAGCATTCTCCAGTTCCGTCATAGCCGGAGAGACCAAGGAGTTGGTGCTGGCGGTCTATAGCATGCCAAAGGAAGCCTACGAACGCACGATCATACCTGCGTTCCAGCGGAGCTGGAAACAACGGACGGGACAAGACGTTCGTATCCGAAGTTCGTACGGAGCATCTGGTGCCCAGGCTAGGGCGATCATCGGAGGGTTCGACGCCGACGTGGCAGCGCTCTCACTGGAGGGTGATCTCGACCAGATCGCCAAGGCGGGATTGATTTCTCATGACTGGCGGACAGGACCGCACAAAGGGATGATCTCCGCCTCAGTCGTCGCACTCGGGGTGCGGAAGGGAAATCCGAAGGGGATCAAGGTCCGGGAGGATCTCGCCAGACCCGGCATAGAAGTCCTCTATCCAAATCCCAAGACGCCGGGCGGAGCGATGTGGGATGCGGTCGCGATCTCACGATCTATGGAGCTGGGCTGAAACTTGCCGAGCAGCAGGCAGGTGCCGGAAAGAAACCGAGTGCCGAATCGGCAGAAGCCGTTGCCGTAGGGTTGTTGAAGCACATCCAGAAAAACGTGAAGGTGATGGACAAGAGGGGGCGCGAATCGGTCACGACTTTCGAGCGCGGAGTGGGAGACGTGATCGTCACCTACGAAAACGAGTTGCTCCCACATATCAAAAACCACCGTCCTTACGAAATCATTGTCCCCAATGAAACGGTCTGGATCGAGAACCCTGTCGGCCCTCATCGACCGACACCACGTACGCGATGTAGCCGAGGCATTTCGTAAGCTTCTCCGTCAAGAAGATAGTTTCAAAGAAGAACTTCCGGCGGTTTGTCAGGCGCTGAACAGGGACAGTGGCACCCGCTCCAAGGTGTCATGGGGGCGCTCCTCATTGTACTCCTGCATCCACTGCGCACTGATGTCTCACACCTGATCGAGAGACTCGAAGACATACGCATCGAGCACCGCATGTCGCCCCGTCCGATTGAACCCTTCAATGAAGGCATTCTGATTGGGCTTGCCCGACTGAATACACCGGAGCGCGATCCCACGATCCGCACACCAGATTGCAACACGATCGGCGAGGAATTCTTGGCCGTTGTCGCGCCGAAGGGCCTGCGGTTGCCCCGCCAGGCTGTTACGAGCTCCAGCACCAGAATCACGCGTTCGGCGGGCAACGACGTGTCCACTTCGATCGCCAAGGCTTCTCGCACCCCGTCATTCAGAATATTCAAGGTCCGGAACCGCCGCCCGCCCTACAACGTCTCACCCATGTAGTCGAGTACCCACACGACATTGGGCTGTGGGATCAGGGCCATCGGGTGCAACTGGCCATACCGGCAGCCGCTTCTTGGTTCGTCGCGGCAGATCGAGTCGGAGTCGGCAGTACACCCGCCACAAGCGCTTATGGTTCCAGCGATACCCGGTAAGCCACAACTGGTCCACGTATTTCCAAAACCCCCGGCGGGGTTTCGTGGTACCCAACGTGGTCAGTACCTCTATCACCGCCGCATCACGGCATGCCCAATCCACCAGGGGACGATAGTAGGTGGGCCCGGCTGAGTCCCACAGCCTGACAGGCCTGCTGAACGAAAGGCCGCCTTGCGTGGCCAGGTGGATCACCATCTCCTGCCGCTCAACAAGCCGTAGATCTTTTGTGCGAGGACATTCTTCAGCGCCGCATTCTCCAACGCCATGTCGGCATAGAGGCGTTTCAGATTGCTGTGCTCGTGCGCCAACTCCTTGAGTCGTTTGATATCGAGCCCTCTCCCAACTTGGAGAGAGTCATAGCTGGATAAATAAGCGGAGAACGGGATGGAGCGACGCTCTCCGAGCCGGACAGAATCTGTACGGTCTCCCCTTCAGGCTCTACAACTCCAACATTTTCAATCAACTACGCCATCGTAAAATTATATCAATAAATCAATCGTTTAAAATGTCGCGCCATGGCACACGCTTTGCTGATGGTTTAATCACACTCATCTTCTTGCCCAGTATCACGCACGAAGTTGACCGAACCTAAATCAGGACAACCATGCCCGCCCCCTAGAGCAGCACATGAGCGGTTTGACCAAGAAACAATCCTTCCCTCGGACTAGCTAGAATGACAGAAACCGCTTATATACCACCACGCCTGTCCGCCATCGTTGCGGGTCTTCTTATGATAATGCCCCTTCTACTGACCGGATGCGGCGGAGGGGGAGGAGGAGAGACCGGCAGCGCACCATCAGCGGCACCGGTAGGAGCCACTGCGTCTCTCGCATGGAGTCCGGTTAAAGATACTTCAATCACTGCCTATTTTGTCCATTACGGCCGTCAATCACCAGGTCAACCAGGTAGCTGCACATACGAAAGTTCCAAACACGTTGCACCCCCAACAGACATGGCCACAGCCGTGTCTGCCACGGTCACAGATCTTGATCCTAATACCGTCTACTACTTTACGGTCAGTGCCTATAACGGTATAGAAAGCGCCTGCTCAGATGAAGTATCGACCGTCACGCCTCCTGCTTCCATCTAGACCGATCGACCAAGCCCCTCCCATGCCCTCGTAATGCTCACTATCTGCATCATCGGGCAACACCTGGATAACACCCCGATGATGTGACCGAATAGTGTTACGGTCAATCTATTCGTACAGATCCTTTCAACCCTTGAGTTCTAGCTTCACCTGCACCACCGTAGCCAAATTGGGTCTGAAGTGTCGCACGTGGAGTGAGAGCATATTCTGTCTCCATTAGGTTTCCAGGAACTAACTAACTCACATTGACCGTGGTCTGACCCTTTCCTATACTGGAAGAAGTTTGTACAGAGATACGCTGATGAAAATTGTCATAGGTCTACTTATTGTCGTCGCCCTGGTGCTAGGAGGCATCCTGGCGCTTCCCTTCCTGATCGACCTCAACAAGTATAAAGACCAATACAAGCCGCTCATCGAGGACGCACTCAACCGCAAGGTTCAGGTGCAAGACATCCGCCTGACTATCTGGCCGCGGATCGGCGCCAGGGTGGCCGGGGTTGCCGTACTGGACGATCCAGCCTTTGGCTCAAGCCCCTTTACCTCTCTCACGTCGCTGGATGTGGGGGTCAAACTCTTGCCGTTGCTCACCGGCAAGGTAGAAGTCGAAGACATCACACTCCGTAATCCTGTCATCACGGTTATCAAGAACAAGAACGGCGTTCTGAATGTCTCGACCGTCGGCCGTACAGGCGTTGAACTGCCTAAAACTCCTTCACGGGCACCCGTACCATCGACCGAAGGCCCGCTCAAAATCCTGGCACTGCTGGCCGTGGATCGAGTCTCCATTGCGGGCGGGAAACTCATCTATAGTGATCTGTCAGTTGCCAAGCCGACCGAGTATGTCTTGCAGGATATGGAGATACTCCTTCAATCGGTGAGGCTCGGCCAATCCCCGAGCCTCCACATTGGGATGCTCATCCAACCGTTGAACCTGCCGGCGAGGCTCAACGGCACATTTGGCCCTTTGAAAGAATCCACAGACATTGATGCAATCAATCTCCAGCTCGCATTGGGAAAAACTGACTTCATCATCACCGGGAAAACGGCCTGGCAAAATGCCAGCCTGAATATCAGTGCACCGGTCATCAATACAGCCAATCTGCCGATCATCTTTCCGTTCCAGAGACCCGTCGATGTGAAAAATCTCCAGATTTCAGCTGAAGTACAAGGCCAAGACGTGCTGTTACAGAACCTCTCTTTCCAGCTCTTCGATGGACAGGTGACAGCACAAGGAAAAGTCACATCCGGCCCCGATACACAACCGTTCACTGGCAAAATGACAATTCAAGGGATACAACTCTTTCCGGCGCTCAACGCTCTGGCAACTACCCAGGTGTCGATCAGTGGAACGGCAGAAGCCGACTTCAACGCGCAAGGCCGTGGATTGTCTATGCCGGACCTCACAAAATCTCTGGAAGGCACGGGGCACGTAGCGGTGACAGACGGCAAGATCGAAGGTGTGAATTTGCTTCAGGAGGCTATCTCCATTCTCAACGTTGCGGGTCTCTCACTCGATAACGCCAAGGCAACGGTTTTTTCCACGATCGAGACCGATCTCGCCGTTAAGCAAGGGACCGTCCATGTCCAACGGCTCTTGATGGATAGCCACGACTTTCGGGCCACAGGAGGCGGCACCATCGGATTCGATCAGACGCTGAACCTCACCATAAACCTCAACCTGTCGCAGGACATAAGTCAGAAGATTGCACGTTCATCGCCTGTCGCCAAGCTCTCGATGAAAGAAGGTCGCATAAGTCTCCCGCTGGTGATTACCGGAACAACACAGGCGCCATCGTATGGATTAGATATGAAGGGCCTAACCGGGAAAGTTCAGGAACAGGTGCAGAAGAAAGTTGAGGAAGCGGTTGATGGGCTGCTGAAAGGGACGACGAAACCGGAAGACTTAACGCAACAGGGCCAAGACCTGCTCAAAGGACTGTTGCGACACTAAGGAGCCATCAAATGATCGCCATGGATATGACGACCCGATACGCGATGCGACATGTCATACAGGCCGTAGTGATGACCCACAGAAAAATTGGGTTGACAGCGCTATACGACCTCTTGACACTAGGTAATTTGTATATTAAATTGCCGCCACAGATCGAGAGAAGGGCGCCATGGTAGACAACTTTCCCGGCCTGTGGTTGTGCCTAGACGGTCCCTGCTGCCGTTGGTGTGGCAGGACTGGATTATCTCCAATGTGGTGGCCCAAAGGGGAGCACTACTGAATGTACCCCATGAGGCAGGACCTCGTCGATTGACCAGACTCACCATTTAAAGAAATAGGAGGCGGGAATGACGGGAAGGTATTTCGGTATGTCGATCATGATGCTGGGGAGCGCTCTGATTCTGTCAGGGGGCATGGCCTTCGCTGAAGATGAACCCCCTTTGCCCCCGGTTCCAGCCGAGTATGCAGACAAAAAAATGCCGGCTGGAGGGTGGACGGATCCTAAGGCTATCGAAGATGGAGCGCTGATTTACAGCGGCGAGGCTAATCCGCAGGTCAACTGTGGCAGCTGCCATGGTAAGGATGGTCAACCCGTAAAAAAGGGTGCGCGGGATATGCGTGATCCTAAAAATATCTGCCGTTGGTCCGACAGCTTCTGGTACTGGCGAATTTCGGAAGGTATCCCGAAGACGAAGATGAAAGCCTGGAAGAGCATGCTGTCGGAGGAGCAGATCTGGCATGTGATGGCGTTTGAGAACCAGTTCTCGAACGGGGGCAAGCCGCACGACCACTCATGTTACAAACCTTAAGCAGGCGGGTAATGACAATGCCCTGAACCGGGGCTGAAACCATTCGGTTCGTCCCACGTCGTATGAGAGAAGAAACCGTCAGGGCAGTCCAAAATCAAAGGAGGCGTCATGTCCAAAAGTTTTTCGCGTAATGTGCGTCATGCCGGATTGATCAGCGCATTGGTCATGGCTCCGTGTCTTGCCATCAACGCAGGCGTGGTGTCGGCGGAGACCATCAAAGCCCAACTGGCGATCGCACCCAATGTTCCTCCTCCCATCACACGAACCCAGCCCGCCACCGTCGTGGTCAACCTGGAATCGAACGAGTGGGTCGGTCCGCTTAGCGACGATAACAACTATGAGTTTTGGGGTTTTAATAAAAACGTGCCAGGGCCCATGATCCGCGTCATGGTGGGCGATACGGTTGAAATCCGTTTGAAGAACCATAAGGACAGCAAGGAATCTCATAATATTGACTTCCATGCGATCACGGGACCAGGCGGCGGGGCTAGCCTGCTCAATAGCGAGCCAGGGCAGGAGAGCGGGGGAAAGTTTAAGATGATCATTCCTGGCGTCTTTTTGTATCACTGCGCCACCGCATCGCCATCCATTCCCGAGCACATTTCGAATGGCATGTACGGCACGATCATAGTTGAGCCAGTCGGTGGGCTGAAGCCTGTCGAAAAAGAATTCCAGATCATGGAAAGCGAGTTTTACTCGAAAGAGGGCGGCAAGGGCGAGACCTTGGAGTTTTCGTACGAAAATGGGTTGGACGAGCGCCCCTCCCATGTTGTATATAACGGCAATGCGAGCTCGCTGGTCAAAAATCCTCTTCGAGCCAAGGCCGGAGACACAGTTCGGATTTTCTTAACCAACTCAGGACCCAACTTTGTCTCGTCTTTGCAGATCCTCGAACAGACGATGGACAGGGTGTACACCGAGGGTTCTTTGACCTCACCTCCGGCGGAGAATGTCAAGGTTACCAGGATTCCTACAGGTGGCGCTGTCATGGTAGAGTTTAAAGTCAAGGCGGGCACCTATACTATCGTTGACCCAGTGAAGGATCGAAAGGACAAAGGCGCCCTTGGCCTGCTGAAGGTAGACTGAAGGTAGTCTAGAGAATCCGCCAGCTAGGCCATCTACAAAGGCCTTAAGTACTCTGCAGGCAGGTGATCAGGATGATGGCCGCACAGAGTTAATCCAAAATTAAAGGAGGCGTCATGTCCAAGAGTTTTTTGCGTAGCGTGCGTCATGCCGGATTGATCAGCGCATTGGTCATGGCTCCCTGTCTTGCCATCAATGCAGGCGTGGTGTCGGCGGAAACCATCCAAGCCCAACTGACGAAGGCACCCAATGTTCCCCCTCCCATCACACGAACCCAGCCCGCCACCGTCGTGGTCAACCTGGAAGCGTCCGAGTGGGTCGGTCCGATTAGCGACGATAACAATTATGAGTTCTGGGGTGTTAATGGAATGGTGCCAGGGCCCATGATCCGCGTCATGGTGGGCGATACGGTTGAAGTCCATTTGAAGAACAAGAAGGACAGCAAGCAGAGTCACAATCTTGACTTCAATAAGGCCAGTGGCGGAGCCGCCCTGGTCAATGCGGAGCCCGGGAAGGAAGCTCAGATAACATTTAAGGCCACCAACCAAGGTCTCTTTGTCTATCAGTCCTCCACTGCAGCGCCAGCCAACATACAACACCTTTTGAGTGGCATGTACGGCTTGATCTTAGTTGAGCCGGTTGGTGGGCTGAAGCCTGTCGAAAAAGAATTCTATGTCATGCAGAGCGAATTTTACATGAAGGATGGCAAGAAGAATGATACCCTGGTTTTTTCGAATCAAAAGGTGACAGATGCGGATGCTTCTTATATAGTGCATAACGGCCATATGACCGCGCTGGTCAAAGTTCCGCTACGATCTAAAGTGGGAGAGACCGATCGATGGTTCTTTGGCAATGCAGGAGTCAACTTTGATTCTTCGTGGCACGTCATCGGCGAGATGTTAGATCGGGTGTGGCCAGGAGGTAACGTGGCAAAAGCGCCATATGAGAGTATCCAAAGCACCCTGGTGCCGCCAGGTGAAGCGACCATAGGAGAATTTAAAGGCGAAATGCCCGGCACGTTTGTTTCGGTTGACCATTCGATCTTCCGCACCGAAAAAGGCGCCCTCGGCCTGCTCAAGATAGATGGTCCAACCAATCCTAGCCTTTTCAAAGGGCTGTAGTAACCTGCAGGGAAATGATTGGGATGATGGCAAGACACAGCGGCCTCAATAGCAGTAGTGCTCATGGCATCACTGCCGTAAGGGTCGCACCAGAGTAACATTAGACGGGGAGGGTCGACATGAAAAGCAGTAGAACCAAATGGGTGAGCCGCATCGGGGCTGTGGGGCTGGCTGTTGTATGCCTGGCGCTGGCTGGTTTCGGCTCAGGAGCCACCCCTGCTGAAGCAGCTGAGTCGCAGAGCGCGCGGTTTGTCGTGCTAGAGGCCATGAATAATGAGGGGGTGCTGGATAATGAGACGGGGCTGGTATGGGAGACAATACCGACGAGAGCGAGGACGGTTTGGAAAAATGCCGCCGGTATCTGTGCGAAAAAGACCGTCGGTGGCAAAAAGGGCTGGCGCTTGCCCGCAGTCAAAGAGTTGGCGACCCTGGCGGATCACACGATATATCCTCCCCCTGCCCTCCCGCCTGGCCATCCATTTTCCAACATCGAGTTTTTTGGCTATTGGACGTCGACGGAGCATGAAGACTATACGATGAGCGCGTGGGACGTAAACTTCGACTATGGCCTCGTAGGCAACGATTTTAAGACCAACACGAACTATGTCTGGTGTGTGCGCGATGACGCGAAGTAGACTCAGAAGTGAGTCTTAGGTCATTGGGTGATTAAGGGGGGGCGTACGCCCCCCCTGCTCGTTCCACGGTGATTCATAGATTAGCTTCACGCTGACGGCTGAACACTTTCTACTCCTGGCCCGTTACGGGCATCGCTACTGAAAATCATTTTGTGAAGGGGTTTCTCGCGCAGGTCACCCCAGCGGTGCTTGACTGGGTTGAGCCCTGGTGAGCAGGGCGGGAATATGGGCAAACGGAGGGTGTCGGCCTGCACTCTTGAGCGCCATCACGATGTAGTCCTGTGGTTGGAGAATTGGGATGAGCCTCGTCCAGGTGTGGCGTGGAATTAGGTTTTGTCGAGAGGCTCGACGGCAAGATCGGGGTTCTTTAACGATGTACTGATGGCCTGCGAGGTGCGGTGTATCTGCGTTTGAATATCCTCACGTACATGACCTCGGAAACCTAGAAGATCTGACAGTCTCCCCACTCGTTCAGGATAATAGCCCTTAGATGTAAGCCATCCGCTGGCATTCTCCAGGCCGCGCGATAATAGAGGCCCTCCAGTGAGGGCCACCGCATCAACAAGGCAATACCAGACAGCAACCCCACTTGGAGGGTTTCCCTGGGCCAAACCAAACACAGGGTCTACCAAGGCCCATTTCCAGGCCCCAGCTGCTGTGCCGAGTATCTCCAGCCAAGTTGTAATAAAGAATGCCGCGAGGTACACCAATGGCGAGCGACCTCTAAACAGACAGATCAAAAACACAGAGAAGAGCACCGCCCCTCCTACATCACCCTGTTCTGGGATCCCGCTGATCCCCCAAATCGACCATGCTCCGCACATCACAATCACTGTTGTGGTAATTACTCTTGCATATTTAATAAACAGCCCGGAACGCGCCAACGCAATGGAAGTTAAATACACCATTCCGTGACCGAGTGGCACATAGGCCGGCACATTGTCGAAGCGATAGGTGTAGCCACCCATACAGACAGACGCCACATATTCACCGATTGTCGTAAACGCGACTGCCACTGCAACCTGCAATCGTACTTCTCTCGTCTCACCCCGCAAGAACCCAATCAGACATACCAACGCGATACACCCTAGGGCATATTGTTTCCACACACTCCCGCTTACTTCAAACGCCATACAGATCGCAACAGAAGCAAACGTGACCGCCGCTATGGTGTAGTCCCTTTTCCTATGCGTATAGGCGGCATCAATCTCAGGGAAATGGCGTAGCAAACTCGACCTCATCGAATTTCAACCTCTCATGAATCTGTTACTTACGCTCAATTGTTGAGCACTTGAATACGCGATAGGAAACAGGGCCCATCATAGAGTACGTCTGATGCCACGGGATAGGCTGCGGATTCTCCTGTGGTCGAAATCTAACCTGTAGCCGACCTCACGTCAACTCAGCAGGGATCAGTCAAAACCACGAGTCACTCGGCTACGGTGGTTTTACGCAAGCAAGGATACCCCTTCACGATCAGACGATCAAGAACGAGCCACATGCATTACAGAAGTTACTGGATTGTTGGCAAATAAGAGATTGGCGGGAGAACTGCCGTTGTATGCAGCTTCCCGCCAAGAATGACAAAGTCGGATAACAATTCGAGAAGAGAACTCCGTGGATCAGTCTTTCTCTTTCTTCTCTTCCTTCAACACCATCTTGCCTTGAGCCAGACTGGCATTGAGATCCGTCTCTGGGACTTTTTTATGCACAAGATTCTGGTGGCAATCGATGCAGGTTGCACCCTCCGTCTCCATCTTCTTATGCGCAGCTTTGGCGGATGCACCTGGCGGCTTTGGATTACTGTGGCAGGCCCGGCAGGTCATGCTGTCCCACCCCTTCAGCTTCATCCGTGCCCTGTAGGCTGCCTCCGGCCGCCGCTCATTGAACTTTTCGATCGTCGAGTAATCAACGGTGAACTCTTCTATCAGGAACGGCAGTCCATCCACGATATGTGTCCACAACGCCAGATGGAAGTTCTGGAAACCCTGCGGGACATGGCAGTTTTTACAGCCAGGGTCTGAACCGAGCGCGCCCCAATGCGAGGACTTCTTCAGTTCCTCATACGGGTAGGTCTCGGAGTGGCAGCTCACGCAGAACTCGGTCCTGGATATGGCCGCTTCACCTCCGAATACCACCGCAATAGTTCCGACGCCAATCGCTGCGCCAAGAATCAGGGCACCGATCGAAACTCTACCCCACTCTGCCATTACTCCTCCTTACCGATTTCAGCCGGCTTGGCATCTTTTTGGAACTCTTCATGGAACTTTGGGGTAGGCGGACCTTCAAACGTGCCCGCTAGCTTAAAGTGTTCATGCATGGCCTTGTTGTTCCGCACCATCTTCTCAAAGTCGAACGTATACTTCTTGTCTACAGTGGGGGTGAAAGGCGTGTAGGGTTTCTTAGTCCCTTTCCACCCAGAGCCCTCGTAGTTCAGGTGGCACGAGCTGCACTTCTCAATGAACTCAAACTCTTGTCCGGCTTCCGCGAGGGACTCGCGCGGCGTGACCTTTTTCGACTTTTCAAAGGCCTCGCCTGCCTTACGGTGAATCTTGCGGTAATCTGGACCGGCCCCATGGCAGGATTCACAACCTACACCGATCAAGAACTTGTCCGGCTCCGAAATTTCATACCCACCTTCTACCCCGAATCCAGTCACATGGCAGCCGATGCAATCCTTGTCCTTGCTAAAGTCCTTTTTAGGGTCAAGCTTTGCCTTGACCATGGCTGCATTCTTTTCCTTATTCCTGTCGGCTTTGAGCGAGTCGACCGCTTTGGCATGGGCGGTCTTGAGCCATGAATCGGCCTCACTCTTGTGACAATTACTACATTTCTTCCGTCCCTCAAATGAAGTTTCGGCGGCAGCGGTTCCGACTAAGACAGCAAACAACGCCGTAGCGGCAAGTGTGAGTGTCATGAGATGTTTCACTGGTGTGTCTCCTTTCTATCTAGAAAACTATGCGTGGTCGTGCTTGAAAAATCGACTGTGCGTTACTCTATCGAGAGTGTACAAGTTTTTCAATACCGGTCCTTCCACTTCGGCCACTCAAAGAATCAGATATTCGATGGCTGCGCAGACAGAATCTTATACACCCAATAGCCTCCCTGTTTATGGACCAACTGGAGGGCTTTGAATTCGAGAGGCTTCGAGGTCGTCATGGGCAGCATCTGTGCGAGCAGCGTATTATCGCTCTTCGCATCGGTGAGGAAGTAGGCGCGCACTAAACTCTCCGAGAGTCCATACACCGTTTGGGAAGTGTAGTTGTTGTCCATTTGCCAACGCTTCACCATCGCGCTTAGACCATGCACATCCCCACCCTTCAAGGGGAAGTCCTTGTAGGCGACACCGATGCGATCGGGGCGCATCTGCCCGAGTTTGTAGAGGTCCGAGACGTGAACCACGACATAGGCTTCGCGCCCGCCAGTCAGTTCACGCAGCATCGCTGCACCTTCTGTCGACTCTGCCGACAGGGCGTCAGCAAAGCGTTGGAATTTCCCCCTCTCTTCTGCACTTACCGTAGAGCCCCAGAACTCGCGTTCGTATTTCTCGATCGCCTCGATTCGCGGTCGCCAGAGCGACGGCGTGATAATAGGTCCACTGAGATGAGAGGTGAACACCGTCTCTAACCCAGTCAAGAGCTGAATCTGACGCGAGGTGTCCCACCAGGCAAGAATGGCAGCGCCTTTCGGCACATGCTTAGCAATCGCTGGTGCCAACAGGGTCAGCTCGGAGAGCTTACTGTCGACGAAAACCAATGGATCGCCGATGTAATTTTCCCAAGCGAGCATAACGGGTTTTGAATTTCCGCGGCGGGCAAGATAGGCTACAGCTACCGGTTCGTCCACACCCTCTACTCGAATCTCTTGCTTGCTGATGCCAAGGTCAGGCCAAGCATCTAGTCCGAGCTTGCTGAACTTATCAATACCGCCCTCTTCCACCATGCGGTAGTGATACGGCGCTGGGCCTGGACTGAGCCACATAAATGCAAACCAACCAAGCATAAGAAGTCCTCCCGCCACTAGGACTATTCCTAGCGACGGGAGGACTCTACTACTTGATCGCGTCAGCGCTGCTTCCATCGTTTGCGCTGCGCCAGTTGTCACCGCTGGTTCTTCTTGCGTCTGCTCCATCCGGCGAGCGCGAGGGTGCCGGTCAGCAACAATCCGCCGCCCACGCTGCCGAGCGTAAGCTTCCCGTCCGTGCTATCGAAATCCAGCAGGCTACTGGTCTTGCTCTGCTCGAGTTTGGCCACCCGTTCCATCAGCATCAGCTTTTCCTTAAGCTTGGTGTCCTCGTCCATGATTTCGACATAAGCCCGGTTCATCGCTGCCCAGCCGACAGTATAGGTGAACCCTGGATATTGGTGCGCGAGACTGACGTGCAGTTGCACCAGATGGTCCTCAGCCATTTCGAAGAGCTTGAGCTCGATCGCTGTAGGGCTGTTGCCCTTCGACCAGTAGATCTGCCAAAACTGGTCGAACTGGGCCTTAGCCGGCGCTGGAGGAGCAGGCCGGTTGTTCCTCTGACCGGTGAGGAGTCTAGCGTCATACTGCTTACGGACTACGTTGTGCGCCTCATCGTATTTATCGAGTCCCTCAGAGGTGCCGTTGTCCATAAACTCCAACCATGCGCGCGCGAAGCTCTCGGAGTGGCACGTTGTGCAGGTCTTGACCCACGCATCCAGGCGCTTCTGGCCCCATTCGCCAAATACAGGTTCTCTAATGCCAGGCACGAAGGGATAGTTCGCCCAGCGAACCTTACGCACCGTGTTGTGGGTGAATTTGCCCTGATACTCCATATGACAGCTCTGGCAGGTAGGGAAGCGCTGCCCGCCCTTGGCAACTGCATCCTTGAGCTGTACATTCCAATTCCATTGATTTTTAGAGGCCTGGTACCCCAGCCCATGCTGCGACCCGTTGTAGGCTTCCCAGTTGTTGTGATCGGCGCCGCTGTGACAGGTGCCGCAGGCTTCAGGCTTGCGGGAGTTGGCCACCGAGAATTCGTGCCTGGTATGGCAATTATCGCACTTGTTCTGGTTGGTGTGGCACATTGTGCAGCCATCAGCGATCTCGCGCTGCGACATTCCGGCGTAGATATCCGTCTCGACGTTGGCCCTGTAATCCAGCGCGTGCGACGGGCGGCCCCTCGGCCACTGGTTTTTCGGCCATAAGATCGTGTCGCGCTCGGACTCGCGCTCGGCATATTCTTGTAGATGGCAGTTGCCGCACACATCGGAAGTGGGCATCTTCAGGTCGACCCGGTGATCGGCCTTCTTCTTCGTGTTGATGTCAACGTGGCAATCGATGCAGCCGACTTCCTTCAAGTTCTCTGTTGGTCCGAGCTTGCCAATCGAGCGAAGGTTATTTTCCACGTCCTCTAACTTCGCCTTCTTGTAGAAAGTGTCGTCTTTTGGGGTAAGCTTGCGAATCTTGTCAAGATTGGCGTGAGCACTCTTTTTCCAAAGTTCCACCCACCCCGGCGACTCATCGGTGTGGCATTTCACGCACTGCTCGCGTGTCGCGATTTCCTTGACCGATGTCGGGGGCTTGTAGAACGACATTGGATCGAAATACTTGCTCATTGGGATCGGCTCCCAATACTGGCCGTACTGCCCTTTCCCCGCGCCTCTGCCTGGATCCACGAAGCGCTTCGTCAACGCCTCATGCAATTGCTTGGGGCTGGCGGACCGATCAAGGTTCAGCGCCTCGTAGGTTTCCTTGGGGACGCTGGGGAAGTCTGCCTGAGCTGTTGCCGTAAGCAACGCCCCGCAAACTACCAGGCCACATCTCAACCAGAATTTATTGGTCATCTTAACCCTCCCACAGATGATAATTGCCCTATTTATAAATCAAGCCACTCTAATGATCGTACGTGTGTATGTGACGGTATTCGCATCTACTATTGTTGATATTAGCGGTCATTAATTAGCGTGCCGCGCATATATATCGCAGCATATATTCGATGTCAATATATTAAGTGCGTTTGGTATAAAAAAGTCTCATATATTCTGAACCGAGCAAGTCTAGTGCCATTAGTATTCGTGTATGGTCAGAGGCAAACTATCACGCGTTATAGTAGTAATGAGGGAGAGCTCCCTTGATTCTTGAGACTACGGTCTTTCGCGATCGATGACGACGGTGACCCCATCTACTCCAGGCTTCACTGGTTGACTCATCCCCTCTAAGTCTCCACTTTGCGGCATAGCCTGGCCGGACTTCGACAGACGAGCCACAATCACCACCATTGCGACGTCGGAGAGTGTTCTGGACGGCATCATGCTGTTCGAGTCATCGAGCCGAAACGTAAAGGGCAAGTCTTTCTTCGTCGCCCGCATGATCGCCACCGGCATCGGTGGGCCATTCGTCTCACGGGCAAACACAAATAACGTGTCCGTTGCGGACCCCTTGCCGGCAAGGCTCGGCGCAATACTGACCTTGCCGCTGATCGCAAGCGACTGTCCTGACGATTTGGCCGGCGCTGCCGGTTCCGCATATCCAGTTCCCATTGAAATAAGCAGCACGCCGCAGACCAGCAGACTACACCTCAGCCAAAACTTGTTGACCATGTGCGTACTCCCCGTTTGTAAAAACACATCACTACGCTCCTGAGCAAACTTATCGATTAGCGAACAGCGCACATATATATCTCAGCATACATCGGAATATGTCAAGTGGGCTTGTGCAATAAATCTGGCGGTTTACTGCAATAAACAGAGCGCCCTAACGATACGTGACGGATCAGCGGCAGGAGTGCAGCATGCGAGGCAATGGAAGAGAGCAGCCCGTGGACTTCTCGGCGTTACGGTCTTTCACGATCGATGACGACGGTGATCCCATCAACCCCTGATTGTATTGGCTGACTCGTCCCCTCTAGATCTCCACTCTGAGGCATGGCCTGGCCAGACTTCGAGAGACGAGCGACAATCACTACAGGGCCTGCGCTGGAAAGTTTTCTGGAGGGCATCGGGCTGGTTGAGTCATCAAGCTGAAACGTGAAGGGCAAATCTTTTCTCGACGCCCGCACGATCGCCACCGGCATCGGTGGCCCATTCATCTCGCGGGCAAAGACAAACAATGTGTCTGTCGCGGATGCTTTGCCGGCTAAGCTCGGCGCCACAGTCACCGTACCTCTGATCGCACGCGGTTGTCCCGTCTGGCTGGCTAGCGGAGCCGGCGCTGCCGATTCTTTATCCATTCTCTCATGATCGATGACAACTGCGATCCCCTCCCCCCCTGATTGTATCGGCTGACTCGTCCCCTCTAGATCTCCACTCTGAGGCATGGCCTGGCCAGACTTCGAGAGACGAGCGACAATCACTACAGGGCCTGCGCTGGAAAGTTTTCTGGAGGGCATCGGGCTGGTTGAGTCATCAAGCTGAAACGTGAAGGGCAAATCTTTTCTCGACGCCCGCACGATCGACACCGGCATGGGTGGTCCATTCATTTCGCGTGCAAACACAAACAATGTATCCGTCGGTGATCCCTTGCCAGCCAAGCTTGGCGCCATCGCCACCGTGCCCTTGATTACGCGCGGCTGCCCGGCTGGCTGAGCTGGCGCCGCAGGTTCCGTAAGCCCAGACATCATGCTTTGGCCACCACCGAGTTGGCTTCGGGCCTCTTCGATAGCGGCTGTCAGTTGCTGTGTCATCTCCGGATCTACGTCCGCAGGAAGGTTGGCACGAGCTTGCTCCCAGTCCTTCGCTGCACGAGCAAAGTTTTTTCGGTTGAACGCCACAGTCCCTGCCAGCATCAGTGCCTTCACATTGCGTGGATCGATCTTCAGCGCCTGTTGAATCAAGACCTCAGGCTTTCCCTCCAACTTACGGCCATGGAGGACTCCCATGGCATCGGCATAATCGGCGAGTAACTGGGCATCATCAGGAATTAGTTTTGTGGCATTCTCATATGCCAGTGCGGCTTCGGCGTAACGCCCCATTCCCATGTACGAACGTGCGAGCAATGCCCATCCCTCGCCATCATTCGGATTCTGCTGCATTTTCTGCTTGAGTCGCTCGATCAGTGGGCCAAGTCCGTCAGAAAATGGACTCGCACCTTCTGGCCCCCCTTGCGCAGACAAAGAAGCCGCGGTTGGCTCCGTCATGGCGAGGGGATTTCCAAGTTGCCAGTAGAGCAACCCGCTGGCAGTCGGAACGATGATGGCAAGAGCAAGAGCCACAGGCCTGCTACTCACCTGTCGACGTGCCATTTTTGGCGTCGTCTCTGTGGTGCCTGTTTCCTCCAGCAAACGGCGTTCAAGCTCACGTCGCGCCTGCTCATACAATTCGTCGGTGAGCACACCGTTGGCGCGATCTTGCCCCAATTCTGCAAACTGCTGCCGGAAAATAGACAACGTCTTTTCCTGCTCTCCCGTTACGGCGACTGTGCGTTTCAGCAGTGGCCACAGCAGGAGACCGAGGATGAGAAGGGTCATGCTCGATGCGATCAGCCAGAATATGATGGTCAAGGGCGATGAACTCCTTCGGAAAGCAGTTTTGCGACACGGTTATGCTCAGCTTCAGACAATGTCACGTCGGTAACCTTTTTCTGTCTCCTGCGTAGCGCAAACACTAATCCCGTTGCGCCAACTCCCAATAAGAGAAACGGCCCCAGCCAGAGCAACGTAGTCGTGAGCTTCCAGGGCGGTCGGTATAAGACAAAATCTCCGTATCGAGTGACGAGAAAATCGATAATCTCCTTGTCGCTCATATCTTTTGCGATCATCTCACGCACTTCTCTGCGCAAGTCTTCAGCCAGGGGCGCGTTTGAGTCGGCCAAGGTTTGGTTCTGACAGACCAGACAGCGCAGCTCGACGGCAAGAGCTTTCAATCGCGCCTCCGCCTGCGGGTTCACAGCGAGCGGCTGAGCCTCATACGCCGTCGCGAAACTTGGGAGTAGCAGCATGAGCAACCACAGCCAGCTCACTGGTTTTGCAACTCCCTGACTAGAGGCAAAATCTTTTTCTCCAAGATGTCCTCGCGAAGCGGGCCGATCTGCTTGTAGCGGATGACGCCGGCTTTATCGATCACGTAGGTTTCCGGCACCCCGTAGACTCCATAATTAATGCCGACGCGCCCCGGCTCATCCACCGCGACGACCGAATAGGGATTGCCCCACTCCTTCAACCACGCCAGCGCTTCGCTCCGATGATCCTTATAGTCCATGCCATAGATAGGCACCACTCCGGATTGTGCAAGGTGGATGAGTACCGGGTGCTCGTCCTTGCAGCCCCCGCACCAGGACGCCCAGAAATTGAGCAGCCAGACCTTGCCCTTGAGATCGTTTGACGAAATCGTTTTCTCTTGATCGTGGAGCTGCGGCAGCGAAAATTCAGGAGCCGCCTTCCCGACTAAAGGAGACGGCAATTCACGCGGGTTGAGCGTCAGTCCGACAGCAAGAAAACCAACCACGACGACGAAGAGCCCAAACGGGATGAGAAATCGGTTCATGAGACGGTCGTGCGCGCCATCTGCGTCGCAGCCGGTACCGCGGCCTCTTTTCGCCGCCACGCCAGCCGATAGCGCCGATCACTGACGGCCAGAACGCCACCCAAAGCCATGACCAAACAGCCTCCCCAGATCCAATCTATAAAGGGCTTGTGATAGAGCCGCACGCTCCAGGCTCCGCCCTCGATCGGCTCGCCCAATGACACGTACAGATCGCGCAATAACCCCGGTGCAATCGCCGCTTCGGTCATCGTCTGGTTCTGCACGAAGTACCGTCGCTTTTCGGGATACATCACCGTCACCTCTCGGCCATCCTGGCTCACATGAAACGTTCCCCGCGCCGCGACATAGTTCGGGCCATTTACCTGTTGCGTCCCGTCAAAACGGAACGTGTAGCCGCCAAGCATGGCCGTCTCACCGACGTTCATCCGAACATCCTGCTCCACTTCGAAGCCCTTCACCATAGTCACACCAACGATGAACAGGGCCACACCACAGTGGGCCAGGACCATGCCCCAATATGCACGGGGCAGCGTGGCCACACGGCCTCCAATGCTGCCGCCGCCCTCGGCCTGGAGCAGCCGCTCCCGCAAATCCACCAGGATCGTCGCCAGAATCCAGAAGGCCAGCAACAGCCCTAGACTGATCAGCGGCGTCCATTGGCCCATGAGCCACGGCACCACCACAGCGGTCGCCAGACTGACGCCGAAGGCCCAGCGCAGGCGGATGGCCAACGCCGGCAGGCTCGTCTGCTTCCATTGAGCCAGCGGCCCGACCCCCATCAAAAAGATGGCGGGGGTCATCAGAGGAAGAAAGACGGTGTCGAAATACGGCGGACCGACCGAGATTTTTCCGAGATCCAGCGCGTCCAAGAACAAGGGATACAACGTGCCCAAAAGCACCGATCCCAAAGCCGCAACCAACAACACATTGTTCGCCAGCAACATTCCTTCACGCGAGATCAGAGCAAAGCTCCCGCCTAAACCCACGCGGGGCGCCCGCCACGCGTACAAGACTAACGAGCCGCCGATCACCACGGCCAGGAATACGAGAATGAATAAGCCACGCTTAGGGTCGGTGGCAAACGCATGCACTGAAGTCAACACGCCGGAGCGGACTAAGAAGGTTCCGAGCAAACTGAGCGAGAACGCCATAATGGCGAGCAACACACTCCAGGCTTTGAACCCGCCCCGTTTATCGGTAACCGCCAGCGAGTGCATTAACGCAGTGCCGGCCAGCCAGGGCATGAAGGAAGCATTTTCAACCGGATCCCAGAACCACCAACCACCCCAGCCCAGCTCGTAATAGGCCCAGCCGCTGCCCATCGCAACCCCCACGGTCATAAAACACCAGGCGACTGTGGTCCAGGGGCGAGACCAGCGCGCCCAAGCCGCGTCCAGCGTGCCCCCCAAGAGCGCGGCGATCGCAAAAGAAAACGCCACGGAGAACCCCACGTACCCCATGTAAAGCATCGGCGGGTGGATTACCATACCTGGGTCCTGCAGCAGCGGATTCAAGTCGCGCCCATCGAGAGCCGCCGGAATCAACCGCTCAAACGGATTGGAGACGGTCAACATGAATAAAAGAAATCCCACACTGACGAGGCCCATGACGCCCAAGATGCGTGCACGCATCGCATCGGGCAGATGAGTGGAGAAGAATGAGACGGCGACCATCCAAATGCTAAGGATGAACATCCAGAGAAGCAACGAGCCCTCGTGCGCACCCCAGATGGCTGCAAGGCGATAATGCAGCGGGAGTTGCGAGTTTGACGTGGCCGCGACGTAGAGTACGGAGAAGTCTTTCTCCGCAAAAGCATACCCCAGGCAACAAAAAGCCAGTAGAACAAGGAGGAATTGCCCGCGCGCCGCTGGCTTCGCGACAGCCATCAGCGACGCGTTTCCCACTGCGGCACCATAGATGGGCAGGCTCCCCTGCACCACCGCCACGCAGAGCGCGAGAATTAAGGCATAATGACCAATTTCTGGAATCATGTAGGCTCCCTACCGTGGATTGACGACCAAGGTGCCGCTGCTCTGCACCCCTACGGTCTTGGCCTTGGCGAGCGCATCCGCGGCTTCTGGTGGCATATAGTTTTCATCATGCTTCGCTAGCACTTCACTTGCCAGAAATGCCCCATTAGCACCGAGTTGACCCTGGGCTACTACTCCCTTCCCTTCCTTGAAGAGATCTGGGAGTATCCCTTTGAACGTCACAGGCACACGCTTCGCCATATCGGTCACAACAAAATGCACAGTGAGGCCATCGCCTTCGCGGGTGAGGCTGCCGGCTTCAACCATCCCGCCGATACGGAAGCTGCGCCCCTGGGGCACGTCCCCATTGGCCGCCTGCGTTGGCGTATAGAAGAATACCAGGTTGCTTTGGAACGCATTCAACACGAGGGCCGACGCCACGGCCAAGGCAATCAGTCCCAGCCCGATGAGAACAAACCGTTTCCGTCGAGGTGTCATCGTCTCAGTTTCCTCCTACAACTCGTCACGACTCGCCGCTGCGGCGACAGACCGCCGCCACACCGCGAGGACTTCTCCCCCCATACACAGGGCCGTGGCCCCGAATGAGACCCACACGTAGAGACCGTACCCGCCCATCGCGACAAACTCTGCCAGACTTCCCCACTGCATCAGCGCGCCTCCGCAACGTCTGGGATCGCGGCCGGCTTGCCCCACGAAGGTTGTCGCTCCCGCTCGACAATCACGCACCGCATGCGGGCTAGCGTCACAACGAAGCTGTACATCCAAAACGCGAGCGTCATCACGAGCATGGCCGTCACCATGCTCCCGGCCATGCTCGGCGCCGCGGTGATGCTGACAGACGCCCCCTGGTGCAACGTGTTCCACCAGCGCACAGAAAAATAGATGATTGGGACATTGACCACTCCTACCAGTGCCAACACGGCACTCGCGCGATCAGCACGGCGTAGATCATCAATCGACGACCGAAGCAAGATGATCCCAATATATTGAAACAGCAGAATCAGTTCCGACGTCAGCCGGGCATCCCACACCCACCAGGCCCCCCAGGTCGGTTTTCCCCACATCGACCCGGTGAGCAGCGCCAAAAACGTAAACATCGCCCCGGTGGGGGCGATGGCTTGCGCCATCATGAACGACGGGCGTGCATTCAATCCCAGTCCGATCCCGGCCCACACGGCCATCATGACGTAGAGGAACATGGACATCCAGGCGGCCGGCACATGGACGAAGATAATGCGATACGCATCACCTTGTGTCGCGTCGGTCGGTGCCACGAAAAACCCCATGTATAGGCCGACACCGCTCAATCCAAGCGCCGCCGCGGCGAACCACGGAATCAGCCGCCCGGCCAAAGGGTGAAAGGCCTGCGGCGAGGAATACTTGAACCAGTTAATGCCGGTGGCGCTCATCTCGTAATTGTCTTATTCCAACGCAATGCGTAATGCAACAGCCGTGGCCCAGGGCGCAAAAACGAGTGACAGCATGAAACAGGCTCCAAGTAACGACAGATTCGCTTCGCTGCCGATTCCGGCCAAACTATTCGTAACGGCGCCAGCCCCAAAGATCAGTACCGGAATAAAGAGAGGAAGCACTAGGAGGGCAACGAGTAAACCGCTCCCCCGCAATCCAAGAGTCAGCGCAGCACCGATGGCTCCAATCATACTCAACGTCGGCGTACCAAGCAAGAGCGATAACGTCAACACCACCAGCGAGTCTCCACTCAGGCCGAACTGCAAACCGAGGAGAGGCGAGAGCAGAACGACTGGCAAACCGGAGATTACCCAATGCGCGAATACCTTGCCAACGACCAGGACAGCCAGAGGCTGAGGTACCAAAAGCGTCTGTTCCAGCACCCCATCGAGATAATCAGCGGTAAACAGACGCCCCAGTGACAACAGGCACGCAAGCAGGGCCGTGACCCAGAGCACACCGGAGGCGATCACCCTCAAAACCGCCTGCTCCGGCCCAACTCCCAAAGGGAAGAGGCTAGCGACGATGACGACGAAGAAAACCGACATCGCCACATCCGAACGGTGCCGCATGGCCAGCAGAAAATCCCGCCGGACAACTCCGCGCAACGCCGCACTCATGCTGGGCTGACTCATCGAGTCAGCCTCAGGTGCTGGATGGAATCACTTGGGAGAGCGATATCCTGGTGCGTAGCGACGACCACCATGCCGCCATGACTCAGATGCGCTTGCAAGCGTTGGGTTAAGTAATTGGTGGCTGCAGTATCGAGTGAAGCGAACGGCTCATCCAAGAGCCATAACGGACGTGTGGAAAGCCAGAGACGAGCCAATGCCACGCGGCGTTTTTGTCCTTGCGACAGCACCCTCGTCGACAGACGATGAACTCGCGGTTCAAGACCGACGGCCTCCAATGCCTGTTGCACGACTGCGCCGGAATTTTTATCGCCGGCCAGGGAAGCTGAGACTTTGAGGTTTTCGACCGGGGTTAGTTCGTCCTTAATTCCATTGAGATGCCCTACATAGGTAAGCTGGGCGCTATAGAGTTCCTTAAGTTGGCGGATGTCTTTCCCCTGCCAAAGGATCGTACCTCCATCAGGAGATAACAGACCGCACAGCATGCGGAGAAAGCTGGTCTTCCCACTGCCGTTTTCACCGGTCACAGCCAATAGCGTTCCTGGCTTGACCGTCACGCTGACGCCGGAGAACAGCTGTCGTTCTCCGCGACTGCCGCTCAGTGCGACGGTTTGGAACATATTCAGGGAAATCCTACTGGGGCCGAAGAAACAAAATTGCCACAGCATCGGATCTTCATGGGTCGTGCTGCTCGTGAGTACTTTCTCGACCCTGCCTGACGTCGCATACAGAGATCCAGCTGTCGCTGAAACGCAAACCCATCCACAAGATTGATGTCGCTATATGGCAATTGGAGGCCTCATGAAAGAGAATGCACTCACGTCAGTAATAATTGTCGCCCATCTGACACTGGCAAGTCAAAGATGGTTTGGAGTTAATATGGCATGAACGCATCTCCGAGCTCGCTGCTCGAACTCGGGGGTCCCAGAACACAATTCGGTGTACTCTCTTCTAGCACGTCACACCGAGAATGAACCAGGACAGATCCCCCCAAGCAACCAGTCCAACCGCATCTGCAACAGCAGAAACCGTTGCTCACCAACACCCGTGGGAAAGCTGTCGCCATGCGAGACATCCTCTCAATCAGGCCTGCTCCATACTCGGATAGCCAGAGCTCGGCCCAGCCCAGCAGAAACACATTTTTAGATTTTCTCTTCCCTTGCGAGGGGGGCTAGAATCTTGCCCTGCGTTAGTGGCATCATGGTGATTGTACTTGATAGGACATGTGGCTAGATACGCAACTATGCGGTGAGGCCGCTTCGCTATACGAAGCAACGGAGCACCGTGAGGTTCCAAACAGGAGGATCACGCATATATGATTAGGCAAGTGACAAGAGCAGGCCTTATGGTGCTCATTCTTCTTGCCGCACTGGACCATCCTGGAGTCGCTTCTGCACATGGAACAACGAGCGGAGAAGACGACCCATGCTTGCGCCGAGTAGGTGAGCGCATGGTGCATTTCAGCGCCTACCAGCCTCAATACGAGCTGAAGGGTCAATACTGCACAGACATTCCCAAGGAAGGCGACACCTTCCTAGTCGTAGACCTCGTGGACCCGGCGTTACGCAGCGAGCCTATCGGTATGCGGATTATGAAGGGCAATGGGAACAATGCGACAGAAGATCAGATTGTGGCAGATTTTCGCCCAAGCACTCACCCGGACGGAGTGCTCAGAGGCGAAGTCAGATTGGATGAGGGCCTGTATACGGTAACTATTTCGGCGGAGAAGCAGAATCTCATGAAGCACCCGCAGTATCTCTTGCGGGTACACATGATCGACTACCAGAAGCTTATACGTACCATGACAGGACCGGCGATAGGAGTGCTGGTAGTTGCATTCATTGGATACATACTCATACGATCGAAATGGCTGCGGAATTGGTGGGCAGTCCGCCGTACGGGAAACTAGGCGCTCCGGCCCGCGAGCACATGGTTCAACATTCGAGAGGGAGGATACTGACAATGGCTGTGCAATTGGTGAAATCTGCTGGCTTGTGCTTCTTGATGCTGGCGATGGGGGTTATATTCTCCACACAGGCCCAGGCTCACGGAGGATTGGCACTGGCCGAGGACATGTGCAGACTCACGATCGGCCCGTACAACATGCACTTTACCGGCTATCAGCCAGACAACACCCGCAATAAGGAATTCTGTGAGGACATTCCCGCGACGGGCCGTACAGTCGTGGTGCTCGATTATATGGAAGATGCACTGCGCCCGTTGCCCACCGAGGTTCGGATCATCAAGGATACGGGGTCGGAGCAAGACCTTCAGGCCATCACGATTCTTCACCTACCGCCCAAGGTCTACCCTGCCGGCTCGGTTAATTTCGAATATAACTTTGACCAGCCTGGCAAATTCGTTGGTCTGGTCACCGTAGGTGATAAACATGTATCGCGATTTCCGTTCTCGGTAGGGGAAACAAAAATATGGTTACCCCCTACCTACTTCTTGATTGCGCTCGCAGGGGTTGCCGTTATCGGAGTGATCTTCTTTGCCCTGCGCGGGCGTGGCACAACGTCGAGCAATACCGTTTCGTAAGCGACCGGCCATCCGGTCCAATGAGCAGTTGCAACTCTGGTTCAACGAGAAAATTGAGCTGTCTAAAAGATGATAATGATGAGGATACTGACGATGTCTTTGCAATTTCTCAAACCTGCTTGCGTGTGCTTCTTGATATTGGCGATCGGAGCTCCGCTCTCCGCACAGGCCCAGCACTTTCACGAATTGGACAAAAACTTCTGCATACTCAAGCTCGGACCCTACGGCATGCATCTTACAGAATATCAACCTGATACCTCAGCCTCGAGGGAACTCTGCGGGGATGTTCCGTCGATCGGACGCACGGTGTTGGTGCTCGATTATATAGAAGGGGAACTCCGCTCGTTGCCCGTCGAGGTCCGGGTCATCAAGGATACGGGTTCGGAACAGGATCTTCAGGCCAACACGGTCCTTCACCTGCCGGCCAAGGTCTACCCTGGGGGGTTCATTAATTTCGAATATAACTTCACCCAGCCAGGCAATTTCATCGGTGTAGTCACCGTTGGCGGCAAGGAGGAACATATCGCGCGATTCCCGATCTCGGTAGGAGAATCGGGAGTGGTTTCGCACTTCATGCACTACATCATGGTCATAGTCCCGCTTGCAGCGATTGCCGGTGGAGCGGCGATATTCTTTTTCCTGCGCAGTCGTCGCAAGCCGTCGGTTCGCACCGCTTCTTAGGCAGCCAGTCACTGAGAGCAGTACGCCGAACCGAGGCGTGCAAAAGACCGGCTGCTTTACTCGAACGCAGCAGTCAAGGAGAGGGGGAGATCCAATGGAATCATGGGCGGTTCATGCACTCAAGCGCGTCATGATAGGAGTAGCGATGCTGATGGCGATGGGCGCGCATGCCGCCCCAGCGCTGGCGCATTCAATGCTGGTCAAGGCAGAGCCGCCACGCCGGGCTGTCCTCGCCAAGGCGCCGGCGCAGGTGCGACTCTGGTTCAACGAGGAACTCGAAGGCGAGTACGCGTCGCTTGTTGTACTCGACGCCGAGAAACATCCCGTTACCGAGATCAAGCCTCAACTTACTCCAGATGACCCAAAGTCCATCGTTCTCCCATTGCCGGAGTTGACGCCCGGAAAGTATTCAGTAAAGTTTCGAGTACTGTCGGTAGACGGTCACGTGGTGGAGTCGTCCTTCGACTTCACGGTAAAGGGCAAAGTGCAAAAGAAATGATCGAGGTCATCGGCGCGCTGCTCCGCTGGCTGCAGCTTGCGTCCAACATGATCCTGATCGGCAGTTGCGTTTTTCTTGCAATTGCGGTGCATGCGAAAACCGCACTCGACAGCCCATGGCTAGCCCGTCTGGAACGGGCGTTACCGTGGCTTTCGGCCACGCTTCTGCTGGGGTTACTAGGCTTGCTGGCCACGACTACCGCGCAGGCTACGGGCTTGGCTGAAAATGCTTGGCACCCGGGAGCCTGGCTAGAACTCTTACAAAAAACCCGCATAGGACTCATCTGGACGGCGCGCGCGGCCCTTGCGCTGCTCGTGCTCGGAATGGCTCTCTACATTCGCTTCTCACCTTGGGCACGCTGGCGGTATGTGCTGTGCGCGACCGTCGCTGCACTCACGCTGGCTGCAGGATCGCTCGCAAGCCATTCCGCAGCCGGAGAACTATCCGTGATATCGGTGCTGCCTTACGCGCTGCATATTGTTCTGGCAAGCGTCTGGCTCGGAGGGCTGCCGGCTATTCTCTCAATAATGTTCGCCACCGTCGGGAAACGATCACACGAGGAAGTGGATCGGTTCGACATCCAGACCATGAAGCGATTCTCTGCAATAGCGCTTCCTGTGATGGTCGCTGTCGTGGGCACCGGCATCATCGTTGCGAATGACATGGTGGACACGAGCTACGCCGCATTGGTCGCAACGAGCTGGGGCTGGTTTCTCAATACAAAGCTTGCGTTGCTCGCGCCGATTCTCGTGATCGGCGCGTGTGCGCGCCGCATCTGGATTCCGTCACTCGACCAGAACACGGACGTGGCTGCAGTCGGCAAACAGGGACTTCGAAAGTGGGTCACCATCGAATTCGTAATCGCGTTGGTACTGGTATTGGTGGCGACAATGCTAGCCAACGCCGTGCCGGCGAAACATGCCGTCATTGAGGACTGGCCCTATCCATTCCGCTTCTCCATCGACGCCACTTGGGGCGGGTTGGGCGTAATGATCGGCGGGGGGGTCGGAATCGCACTGCTTACCCTGGCAGGCGGGGCAGTTGTCCTCGGTCGAACCAAGCTCTGGGAAACGAAGTGGCGCATTGCCATCCCAGCCCTACTGGCACTCTGTGCACTGGTTGCGGCGCTGCCTCCCCTTGCCACTCAAGCTTTTCCGGAAACCTACCGCAAGACACCGGTCCCGTTCGACGCCATTTCCGTTGCCAACGGTGCGACCATATTTGCCACGAATTGCGTGCTCTGCCACGGACCCCAAGCCAAGGGCAATGGCGTTCTGGCCAAGACCTTCGCTATACCACCGGTGGATCTGCTCACAGAACCGCACACGGCCAAGCACACTGCTGGAGACTTTTTCCACTGGCTGACCCATGGTATTCCCGGTACCGGCATGCCGGCATTTGCGGACAAACTCTCGGAAGAGGATCGTTGGGATGTCGTGAACTTTCTCCATGCCACATCCCGCGGCTATCAAGCTCGCCTCATTAATCCCTACGTCGCTCCCAATCAGCCCTACATGGCCCCGCAGAATTTCTCCTACTCCGCGCATGACGGTACGAGCGGTACCTTGAAGGACTTCCGTCGGCAGAAAGCGGTACTGCTAGTCCTGTTTTCGTGGCCGGAGTCACGCGCGAGGCTCGATCAGCTGCGGCTGGCTTATGCCACACTAAGCGCCGCCAATACGGTGATTTTGGCGGCACCAGTGAATGATCTCAACCCAGAAGACCTGGCGACGATCACAGCAGACATGCCTTTTCCAGTGGCGACACAAGGAGCGCCAGAGATCGCACGCAGCTATGCTCTATTCCGTAGGACTCTCAGCAACCCTGATCTGGCTGGTGAGGGAACATCACCCAAGCACATGGAGTTCCTCATAGATCGTTACGGTTATTTGCGAGCGCGCTGGATTCCTAACGCGGACGGGGCGGGGTGGACAGACATCGGCGAACTGACGCGGCAGATCGAACAACTCAATCGGGAAAAGGAACTCCGTCCGCCACCAGACGACCATGTGCACTGAGCTTCGTGTGGAAGTAACGGGGTGTGGCGTGGATTGCGCAGCTAGATTTTCAACAGTCATTATCAGGAAGTGGAATGGAGGCTGTGCTCCCGACAACCCGAGCGTGTCAGACCCATGTGACCGTGGTCCTTGAAGTCGTGGTTCGCAGCGCCACTCGTGAATACACGCGAACAATCGGATGAGTCAGTTACGTCCAGTATGGTACGGTGGGCACAGGATTGAGAAAGCGTGACTGATCGTTCATGGCCAAGCCGGCACGGATATTGCTTGGCGCATAGATCTCCCAGTAAGCTTGATTTTTAATACAACTTTGTATATTTTTTTGCATGCGAATTAGGCTATGCACTTAACTCCAGTTCGCGCCAGACGTGCTGGAGTTATACCGTGGAGGACTATATGCGAACCCTTTCCGAGTTCGAACAGCGCTTCGCTACAGAAGGTGCCTGCCGTGCCTATCTGGCCAGGCTGCGGTGGCCGACCGGGTTCTGTTGCCCCCAATGCATGACCAGCGGCAGTTGGACAACCACACGATGCCTTTTGATGTGCCGCCGGTGTGGATACCAAGCCTCAGTAACGGCTGGAACGATCTTTCATCGAACCCGCCTTCCTCTGCAGGACTGGTTCCGAGCCATGTGGTGGATGACCGATCAGAAACATAGGCTCAGCGCCTTGGGGCTACAGCGCCTACTGGGCTTTGGCAGTTACAGGACGGCGTGGTTGTGGCTGCAGAAACTGCGACGCGCAGTAGTGCGGCCTGGCTGGGACAGCCTGGGAGGCCAGATTGAAGTGGACGAAACATATGTGGTGGGCGTCGAGGCTGGACGAAGCCGTCGGCACATGGGAAGCAAGGCCCTGGTGGCGATCGCGGCACAGGTCGACGGGAAGGGGATTGGACGCATCTGCCTGCGACGGATTCCCTCTGCCTCTCCGAGCTCGCTCGTCGCCTTCGTGAAATACGCTGTCGAGCCTGGTTCCGTGGTCGTTACAGATGGATGGAAGGCCTATGCGGGCTTGAAGCAGGAAGGCTTCAAGCACCAACCGCGTCTGATCAACACCAGCGGCAAAATAACGTCGGCTTTGCTACCCCGCGTGCACCAGGTGTCTTCCTTATTGAAACGTTGGTTAATGGGTACCCATAAAGGTGCATTGTCCCGTGAGCAACTGGACTCCTATCTCGACGAATTCACATTTCGGTTCAATCGTCGAACGTCGAGATACCGCTGGAAACTGTTCTACAAACTTGTCGCACAAACCGTCGCGATTGAGCCTATCCCCTACTCGAGGCTGACTGCAGCCACCTCATAAATAGTAGGCGATAAACTGGAGTTAAGTGCATAGATCGTTGCACGCATTTTGCAGGCGAGACAAGGCTTCCACCTTGGATATTCTACTTGACATCAAGAAACTGTATCCGCTAATCTCCCGCCACGCAGATCTAACGGCAGCAACCAGTATCAATGTTTCGCCGGAGAATTTTTCTCTGGAAGTAAGCGGTGGGTCTCAATCACTTAACAAGGAGGTCAGTGTATGGCTAGTACAACATGGGGAGGGGCGGATCGGGGCTACGACATGTCGCTCTGGTACGATTCCCGGCCCCTCAAGATCGGCTGGTTTACGATGTTGGCGGCGGTAGGGGCCGAGGTCGTCTTTCAGCGCGTCTTTGGGTATTCCCACGGCTTGGACTCCATGACGCCGGAGTTCGAAAATGTCTGGATGGGGCTGTGGCGCTTTAACGTGATTTCCAACATCATCTTCTCGGCCTCCACCCTTGGGTGGATATGGAGTACCCGGGATCGCAACATTGCCAACGTGGATCCCAAGACCGAGCTCAAGCGGTACTTCTATTGGATGATGTGGCTTGCGGTATACGTGTTCGGCGTGTACTGGGCGGGTTCGTACACTTTGGAGCAGGATGCGTCGTGGCACCAGGTGATCATCCGCGACACCAGCTTCACGGCCAGCCATATCATTGCCTTCTACTTCACCTTCCCGTTGTACATCACCTGTGGCGTGGCGAGCTATCTGTATGCCATGACCCGGCTGCCGCAGTTCAGCAAGGCGGTGTCGTTCCCCTTGGTGGGGGCGATCGTGGGGCCGATGATGATTCTTCCCAACGTGGGCCTCAATGAGTGGGGGCATGCGTTCTGGTTCGTCGATGAACTCTTTGCGGCGCCATTGCACTGGGGCTTTGTGACTCTGGGCTGGTGCGGATTGTTCGGGGGCACGGGCGGCGTCGCGGCGCAGATCGTCGCGCGCATGTCGAACCTGTGCGATGTGGTCTGGAACAACGAGAGCAAGGACTGCTTGCACGTGATCCCGTACTAAGTCGTGCCGTCGACTTTGGCGGGCTGGCCCCGTACTCCGGATGCCGGAAAGAGCGGGGCCGCCCAGCCAGTTGGAAATTTAGGGAGGGAACAGATGTTCAGAACGAGCGAGGAGGGGACAAATGGCACTGTTTAGAACCGCTGAGATTATCAAAGCCAGCAAGCTTCCGCCGGAAGGCGTCAAGCTGTCAAGAATGATAGACGCGGTGTATTTTCTTCCGATTGCGTATTTAGGGGTGTTCGCAACCTTTCATATGCACTTCGACCTGCTTGCAGGAGACTGGGATTTCTGGATCGATTGGAAGGACCGGCAGTTTTGGGTGACGGTCACACCAATTGTAGAGGTCATGTATCCCGGAGCGATCATGTACTACTTCTGGACATTCTATCGGCAACCGTTTGGTGCCACGTTGAGCATCACGGGGCTCCTTGTCGGGAAATGGATCACGGTTCTGTTTGCCTGGTACTGGTGGGCCAACTTTCCGGCAAACTTCGTCATGCCGGCCACCATGGTCTCCAGTGCGCTGATCCTCGACTGTACCCTGTTGCTGACTCGGAGTTGGATGCTCACAGCGATATTCGGGGTATGGGCGTTCGCGATGATGTTTAATCCGACAAACTATGCCCTATTCGGGTACAGCCATCAACCGATGGTGGTGGATGGTCAGCTGCTATCTCTGGCAGACTACATGGGATTCACCTATGTCCGTACGGGGACACCTGAATATATCCGGATCATCGAGGTGGGATCGCTGCGTACGTTTGGCGGCCACACCGTCTGGATTTCCGCGTTCTTCTCGGCCTTCATCTCCATGTTGATGTTCACCATTTGGTGGCAAGTGGGGCACTTTGTCGGGCAAGCATTCTTTTGGGTTAAGGGTAGACGTGGCGTTATGTCACGGAAGAACGACATCATGATCGTCGGTACAGATGAGTATGCAGCGAGACATGGTACGCCGGATGGAGTTGCACCTAGATTGTCGGGCGGAGCTACATTAGCGGAAGGGAAATCATGAACGCTAAAAACATATTCAAATTGTGCGTGATTGGCTCCCTCGGGATGGCGACGCTGGGGCTCACCCTGGTGTTCAATGCCTCACCCGCTGCCGCCCACGGGGAGCGCTCTCAGGAACCGTTCCTGCGGATGCGTACCGCTCAATGGTACGACACAAGGTGGAATCCGTCGAAAACCGCCGTCAACGATGAAGCGATGTTGTCGGGGAAGTTGCACATATCGGAAGACTGGCCTCGGGCCGTCGTCAAGCCCAATCGTACGTTCATCAACGTGGGGAGCCCAAGTTCGGTGTTCACACGTCTCAGCTCGAAAGTGAACGGGGTTCCGATGTTCACCTCGGGCCCGGTGGAGATCGGTGGGGACTACGAATACGTGATTAAACTGAGGGGCCGGTTACCTGGCCACCACCACATCCACCCGATGTTGGCAGTCAATGGGGCCGGGCCTATCGCCGGACCTGGAGGCTGGATGGATATCACAGGCAATTATAAAGATTTCACCAACCCAGCAAAGCTGTTGGTTGGAGGAACCATCGATACAGAAACCGCAGGCCTAGCGGCCGGGCTCTTCTGGCATTTGTTATGGGGTGGGCTTGGATTTGCCTGGATCGGCTGGTTCATGATCAGACCAATGTTCCTCATTCGTGCGCGTGTGTTGGCCCAAGAGGGTGGAGACGCACTGTTGAACGATCCAGTTGATCGCGTAGTGGCCTTTGGGATGCTAGGAGTGGTCTTTGTTTTGATTGCCATTGGTTTCTTCGTTACGGACAGTCAGTATCCGTATACCATCCCGCTCCAGGCGGGTGAACCAAAGATCAAGGCGACTCATTTGAAGTCGGATCTTACGGTAAAGGTGCTCGCCGCAGATTACGATGTTCCTGGTCGCGCCCTGCGCATGACCCTGCAGGTGACCAACAGCGGTGAACAGCCACTCAGGATTGGAGAGTTCACAACAGCAGGTATCCGGTTCCTCAACAAGGTTGGCGTAGCCAACAACATGGACCCGGACTACCCAGCGGAGATTATGGCAACAGACGGCTTGCATATCGAGGATGAGTCACCAATCAACCCGGGCGAAAGCAAAGAGGTCAAGCTCGACTCGAGAGACTCGCTCTGGGAAATACAGAGACTTATGGACCTGGTCCACGATCCTGATCAGCGCTTCGGAGGTCTCATCATGGCTTGGGACGAATCCGGCAATCGCCACATCAACAGTATTGCTGGTAACATCATCCCGGTCTTCACGAGGGCCTCAGCAAGCTAAGGGTTTAGTCACGTAAGCGTGACGCCGATCCGCCGCCGTCGTGAGACGGGCCGGCGGATCGGCTTTTTTATGGAACGAGAAGAATGCTTATATGGACATCTCGAAGACGGCGCAACACGCCTGTCAGGCACGAAGTGCATGACATTCTCCCGCTCGTTCTCTCGAGCGCCGTCTTCACGGATAGGCAGTCGCTGGAATGAACCCACGATCAGAAAATAACACCGGAAGAGTTGTGGATCTGAGCAATCAAGCGGCGACCCTCGTCGATATCTCCCTACAAGGACAAACCAGAAACTCGGCAGCCAAGTGAAAAAGTTCGCCTCATCAGTCTGCAACCTTCTTTAACCGTCGATCGAGCGAAAAACGAGTGAGACCTAGCTGCTTGGCAGCCAACGTCTTATTGTAGCTCGTCAGCCGCAAGACTTCAGCGATGATCATCCGCTCAATGTCAGCGAGGGTCTATTGTCCGAGCTTCATATCGATCCGGACCACCGAATCTGTCACAGTTTCTGAGGCCACTGCCACATGCGGTGAGATCTCACACAATTCACTTGGCAAACAAGTGAGCTTAAGCGTCCGTCCCTGGCAAAATATCAAAGCCCGTTCGAGAATATTCTAAAGCTCACGAACGTTTCCGGGATATTGGTATCGCTCCAGTATCGCACGCGCTGCTGGAGCAATATCAGAAATTGGTTTGTTGAACTCCTGAGCCAGCTAGATGCGTTAAAGCATGTGCTTCAGACCGTTGAAGAAATGGAATTTTCACATCGAGCAACACAAGGTCAGGAAGGTTGTATTGAAGCCCCTCCAGCAACGCTTCACCGGTTTCATGCCCAACCACCACATGGTGGCCTTGCCGAGTCAGCCGTTTGGTAATGGCAGAGCGGGTCGCCTGCTCTTCGTCAACCACAAAGATGATGCCTGCAGGGGCTAGCCTTTCACCAGCTGGCTATCTTGGGATAACGGCAGCCAAATATTCACGGTGGTGCCTGTTCCGACTTCGCTTGTCAGATGGATATCTCCATGATGGCCCTCGATGATGTTCTTGCAGATAGCCATCCCCAATCCAGTTCCGTGAGGTTTTCCTGACGTAAAAATGGTCTTGAGTACTAACTCCAAGTGCAACATTTTTGAGGGAAAATGTTGCATGGGAAACATCTACATGCAGTTGAGTCTTGCAGAACGGACGATGACCCACACGCAAGATGATCCACACGCAACTGGAGATGGGCTGACAGCGATCTTACCGGGAACTTCGTGACGTCGATATGCTGTGAACCAGATGCTCTGCGATCACCCCATTAACTCACCCTTTCGAATAAAAAGAGGGAGAAGCAATGCCTCTCCCTCCCCTAGACTAGGTTACTGCGTCACATTCATCAAACCATGATGCCTGACCGCTACAGATTTACACCGCTGTGTTTTGAGGTCACAGCGGTGTAATCTCCTCCGATTACTTCAGGAGGTTCTTGTAGATGTCCGATTACTCCGCACCTTCCACCTTTATCAGGCCAACGGCGCCTTTTGCGATGCGGAAGATTGCGTGGTCCACATTGATATAGGTTCCAGGCACCTCGATCTTAAACTCTGCCATGGAAGAGCCACCAGCCGGCACGACAGTGGTTTGGACGTTCTGCAATGGAGGCATAATCAAGGAACCCTTGGGGTACGCCCTGTCAAATATCTCGCCGATGACGTGCCAATTTTCGGTCAGATTGGGTCCTGCGTTGATATAATACATTCGAATGGTGTCGCCCACCTTGGCCATCAGAAGATTCTTGATAAGCGAACCCGCCATGCCGTTAAACACCACATGTAACGGGTGCTCCGTTAACCCATTTTCGAACGAAAATTCCAAGGTCTCGCCCTTCTTGCCAGGCTTGGTGTAAAACTCGCTCTGCACGACATAAAACCCTTTGTCTACCTTGGGAAGCCCGCCAACCGGCTCAACTAAGATCCCGCCATACATTCCATTCGCAATGTGTTCAGGAATGGATGGCGATGCGGTGGCACAGTGATAGAAATGGAGGCCAGCATTGAGGGCCTTAAATCGTAACTCACTTTCCTCCCCTGGTCGGTATTGAGGCTTGCTGCTCCACCACCCGGTCCAGTGACCGCATGAAAATCGATGTTGTGGCTTTCTGACCCGCCCCGCGAATGTAGACCGATCGAGCCCTGAGGAATTGGCCTGCGCGTGATCGGTGTGAGCCGCCCATGCAGCGTTACAACGCTCGCATCGCTCACGTGAGTGGCTCCAGCAATTCGGAAGAGGCCGGAGCCGTCGGCCGGGCGGCGAACCACTTCGCCGCAAAAGAGACTGGCGCCTGATCCTGAAACGCACTGTGCGGGCGTAGGAGGTTATCGTCCGTCCGCCATCGCGCCAATTTCTCCTGCACCTCGTCCAGCGTGAAGAACACGTCCACATTCAGACCCTCATCACGGAGCCGCCCATTGACACTCTCGATGAAGCCATTCGCCACCGGCTTCCCCGGTCGAATAAAATCCAGCGGGATCCCATGCCGGTAGGCCCAGGCATCCATGACGCGGCTGGAAAATTCGCTGCCGTTGTCCACGGTGAGCGCACGCGGTGCGCCCCGGTGCATCACCACCGGCTCTACCGCCTCCGCCACCGTCTCTCCGGTGAGCGACTGATCCGCCACCAAGCACAGACACTCCCGTGTAAACTGGTCCACGACGGTCAGAATCCGAACCCAGCGGCCATTCGCCACACGCTCGCTCATAAAACCCATGCTCCACCGCTCGTTCGGCGCCGTGGCTCGGGCCTGCGGCACACGGGCTCGGCCTGCGGCCTTCGTGCGGTGTTTCGTCCGCACCGTCAGCCCTTCGTCCGTATACAGCCGATAGATCCGTTTCGCATTCACGTGCCCCCCTCCCGCCGCAACACGACCGTGAGTCGGCGCTCACTGACCTGGTAGGTCGTGTGCGCCCAGCGGGCCAGCGCCAGCCGGTCCCGAGGCCGTACCGCTCTTTTCGCACCATCTCCTGCAACCTATGCCGATCAAGTGAGAGATCGGCCGCCAGCCGCTTCAGTTTCGTGGTCTCTTCTCGGCGTTGCCGGAGCTCGCGGAGTTCGCTCAGCCCCAGCCCTACGTACGTTCGTTTCCAGCGGGAGAACGTCTGCTCACTGATCCCCACCTCTCGACAGCCCTCGACTACGGTCGTCCCGCCCTCCGCGTGTCGCACGGCCGCCAGGAGCTGCTCTTCGATATACCCTCGTCGTCGTGCCCTCGTCGGGTCCTCCTTCTGAGTTAAGAAGACCACGTCGCGGGGCATTTCCTCAAGCTCCCCCTGGCCTACTTTTCGGGTTTTGGGTCACAGGCTCATTTGGGACTAACAAAGGGCTTGATTCTTAACCGAACGCTACGATATACACTAGACAATTTTGCTCTGTTATTCTTTTCCTCACATACAGACGAAGTGCCAGTGAGACCCTTCACATAAGAAAAGACCAGTTGCACATTTGCCCGGAGAAGTTCGCCCAACCATTTCAGAGAGGAGTCCAACCATGATGAAAAGACGATCACCTCAACTCATGGCCATCGCAGGGGCCACGGCCCTTGCGATTGCCGGATTGATGGGATTGCCCTCCGAGGCATCCGCGAAGACCCATGACGTCAAGATGACGGCGCTCGAAACGGAAATCGTGATTGAAGGAACGGGAACGAAATATAAGGCCTGGACGTTCAACGGCCAGATGCCGGGGCCGGCCGTGCGGGTCACGGAAGGTGACACTGTCAACTTCACGCTGGAGAATCCCAAGACCAATGTTTTTCCACACGCCATGGACTTCCATGCGGCGGAAATCGATTTCCTGAAGAACTACCGGGCCATCAATCCGGGAGAAACCATTTCCTTCACCTTTGTGGCGAAGAAGCCCGGCGTGTTTTTCTATCATTGCGGCGCAGCACCCATGATTCAGCACGTCGCGCGCGGCATGTTCGGCGCGATTATCGTCGATCCCAAGGATCCGAAGGTCTGGCCGAAAGCGGACCGGGAGTTTTTGTTGGTCCAATCTGAGCTCTGGAAGAACCCCGACGATGTCGAGGCCATGTTCGCTCGGAAGTTCGACTATACGGTCTTCAACGGAGGGATCTTCAAGTATCATCCCTTCTTCATCGGCGCGGAAGCGCTAGAGGCGAAACCGAATGAGCGGGTCCGGATCTATTTTGTGAACGCGGGCCCCAACGAGTTTTCCTCGCTCCACCCGATCGGCGAGATTTGGGACAACGTCTACGAGAGCGGGAACCCTGCCAACAAACTCACAGGGGTACAAACCTATGTCGTAGGACCCGGAAGCGCCGCCACATTCGACTTGGTCTCCGAATCACCCGGGGTCTATCCGATTGTGACGCATTCGCTCACTGGAGCCCTTCGTGGAGCCATTGCCGCGCTGACGATTACACCGGTAGCCAAGGATGCTCCGCTGATGCCACTGACGCCCTGGAAGCCCTAAACGACCTGAAATATGATAGAGCTGTGCACTCGAAGGAAGCCCTCAATTACCTCTCAAAAAGGAGCGCCTTTCATGAAACAACTTTCTTGCGCCATCAAGACTATGCTGACCGTCTCCTTGCTGTTGATCTCATCGCCGGTGTGGGCAGCCGATGCTCCGTTGCCCTCACTATATGAACGGCTCGGCGGAACCGGCCCTATCACGGCCGTCGTCGGCAAGTTCGTCAGCATCGTGGGCCAAGACACCCGCATCAACGGGTATTTTGCCCATGCCGATCTGCCGCACCTGAAGAAGCAGCTGGTCGACCAGGTCTGCCAAGCCAGCGGAGGCCCCTGCACCTATGATGGGAAAGACATGAAAACAACGCATGCCGGCATGAAAATCACGACGGCTGCCTTCAATGCCCTGGTTGAAGACCTCGTCAAGGCATTGGATACGTTCAACGTGCCAGCCAGGGAAAAGAACGAACTCCTTGCTGTGCTGGGTCCTATGAAGAAGGACATCGTCGAAGTACCGTAAAGGGCGACGGGCAGGCGGTGAGATCCTCGCCGCCTGCCCGTGAACGCGTTCAAGAGAGGAACACTGCAACCCAGCCGAACCGGAGATTCGCATGGTCCGACAACTCGCATCACCGTCTACCATGAGATCTTAAGACAAATCGATGAACCTACCCAAGGGCTTCAGATCGCCTCCCTGCAGACAGGTATTCCGATGACGCGAACAGCTCATCGCGGATACGCAAACCGGACGCAGACGCCCTTCGCGAAGAGCGTAGCCGCAACCTGCCCACAGCCTCATGCAGACGGCAAGGCCACGCTTAGACACAACCGTCTGATGCTTGCGATGGCGCTCACCGTGGGTCTTGCCGTATTTCAGCCAGCCGCAGCCAGCCACGCTGCCATGGAGAGAGTTCCCGTCGTGCTGATAGGACCTGGCTGCTACACCCATGAGAACGAGCTAAGCAGGGCGTTGCTCACCCTTCAGGGTGTGAACGCCGCGCATTTTCATCGCATACCCGATCACGTCTTGGTGGATATCACCGTTGGCATAATCGTGCCGGAAGAACTGGTTCACCATCTCAATACGGCGGCCACGTCATGGCAATGCCGCGCTGAAATTATGCAGTCCTGCATCACGGCAGACCTGGCCCCCCATACTGGAATAAACGCACCATGAGTGGGCAATTGAAATCCAACCAGTTTCGCACGCCATGCGAAATCATCGCCGGACTGATGTTTCTCCACGAACAGTCACTGCCATAGCGGGCTTCTGTCAGTTCCTGAAGCAGACGTTGGCGCACCGGTCCTCTCAGAATGTTCAGAAAAGAAATACCGCACCAACTCATGAGGAAGGCTGGCGCGGGCGGGCTTACTTTGTGATTTGTTTAGCTGCTTCCACAATCGATCGTGCTCCGATGCCAAAGTGATCGACAAGCTCGTCCGGTTTTCCGCTGTGTGGGATCGTGCGAACGGCAAGCTTATGCACTTTAATGCCTTCTGGTCCGACCGCGCTGAGCACTGCATCTCCGAGACCGCCGTGCGCATAATGATCCTCAACGGTGAGGATGCGCCCCTGAGTGGCTCTGGCACTGTCCAGCAATGTGATGCGATCAATGGGAACAATACTATAAAGATCGACGATCCGCACGGAGAGGCCCGCGCCTTTCAATGTGTCGTACGCCTTCAAGGCCTCGAAGAGCGTGACGCCGGCCGCAACAATCGTAAGGACATCTGACGCGCTTTGGCGAATGACCTTCGATCCGCCGATCTGGAAGGCTTCATCTGGTCCGTATAGGACCGGAGATTTTGGGCGACCAGCCCGAATGTAGACCATCCCTTTGTGCGTAGCAGCCTTTTCAACGAGCCGATACATACAGGTCGCATCGGACGGATACAACACGGTCACGCCCGGTTGTGCAGCCATCATCGCAATATCTTCCAATCCCATTTGCGAGGGACCGTCTTCTCCGATGCTCACGCCGACGTGTGTGCCGACGAGTTTGATGTTCGAGCCGCTGATGGCAGCCATGCGAATGAAGTCGTAGGCTCGCGTATAAAATGCCGCAAACGTGGCGACAAACGGAATTTTCCCGCAGGCGGCTAAACCGGCTGCAGCCCCGAGCATGTTTTGCTCCGCGATGAAATTTTCAAAGAATCGATTGGGAAACTTCTTGCCGAATTTATCGGTATAGGTCGAATTCTTTACATCGGCATCCAGTCCCACGACTAGTGAATTGACCGCGCCCAGTGCTTCAAATGCATTGCCGAACGCTTCACGCGTAGCGGCAGCGTCGCCTACTTTGTAGGGCGAAGGTGGGAGAGGGCTGATTGACGACGGCCCTTGAACCGGCGCCGCTGGCTTCTTCAATGCTATGGCGGTCCTGCTCGGCTTCAACTGATTGGTCAACTCATCGATCGCCTTCTGAGTTTCCTCACCTTTGGCGACCGGCTTCCCATGCCAGCTAGGATGGTTCTCCATGAAGGAAATGCCCTTGCCCTTAAATGTTTTGGCGAGAAGCACCGTCGGTTTGCCTTTGGTGCATGCGGCGGCATCAAAGGCTGCGAGCAAAGCTGAAAGGTCGTGCCCGTCAACCACCAGCGCTTGCCAGCCAAAGCCAGCCCATCGGGAACGATAGCCCTCCATGTCGTGTTGCAGCATGGTGGGATCGCTTTGACCGAGTCGATTGACATCCACAATGGCGCAGAGATTATCCAGTTCGTGATGGCGCGCGACTTCGGCCGCTTCCCATACGGATCCCTCGACGGACTCTCCGTCGCCCATCAAGACGTAGGTACGGTGATCCAGTTTGTCGATGAATTTTGCATTGAGGGCGATTCCAATACCAACCGGAAGTCCTTGCCCCAACGAACCCGTTGCCATATCGACAAATGATAAGCGAGGCGTCGGGTGGCCTTCGAGATCGGACGTCAGCGTTCGGAGTTTGAGCAGTTCACTCTTGGGAAAGAGACCAGCTTCAGCCCAAGCGGCATAGAGCAAGGGGGCAGCATGGCCTTTTGACAGCACGAACCGATCGCTATTGTACGCCTTCGGATTTGTGGGATCGTATCGCATGACTGAGAAGAAAAGGGCCGCGACAATGTCCGCAGCAGAGCAGCAGCTAGAGGGGTGCCCGCTTCCGGCTTCACTCGTCGCGCGAACGCTCTCGATCCGAAGCTGTGTCGCCTTATTCTGCAGTTCAGTAAGCAATTCGGGCGAGGCGGTTGAGCTAGCCATTGGAACTCCTTTCGGGATTGAATGCCAAGGATACTGCCTGACTTTTCTCGTCTTTTCTATCGACAGTCACGCGGCGGTGGGGTTTGAGGCTAACAAAATGAAATGGGGGGAGTCAATAAACCTCAATAACTTTTATACTGTGGCTCGATAAAACCAATGGACGGAGTTGACTGCTCTTCGGTGTCTTTAATGCAAGCCTCATTATTCTGACAGGCTATAGCAACCTTCTTCCAGAGTGGCTTCTCGAAGCACCCAGATTCTCGGTCGTGGACTCGCCGAACTTTCTTGAAACGTCTAGGTGTCGCTCGTGACGGTGTAGCACGACCTCCAGACTCACCGAAGCGACGAGATGGCGTTATGAGGCGATCACGTCTCGGGTATGCGCTATGCCCTGGGAGGACAATCCACGAATCGAGCCACCAGCCAGCGCTTCGGATGCAACATAATCCCAGCCATCACAACCAACGCCACATTGGCTTTAAACACCGCCGAGTGAGTTCGTCTCGTTCTCTTTGCCATCTTCTGCGCACTTTCATCGATCAGGAAAACTATCAAGAGCAGCAGATCCATCACATATCGGTTTATTCAAATTTCCGGAGTCACTTCCGTTACCACGACAGAATGAACTCCTGCGGACGGAACGTGAGAAATGGTACCGAGTCGAACGTAATTGAGTCCGCCAGACAGGAGACACAATTGCACAAATTTGCTTTCAAGAACAATGAGATAGCTTGACATGCCTGAGGTCTTCACGCAGACTCCCCTACATGCAAGACCAGACGGACCCTTCTTGCCAAACTCGCCGAACGTGCCGGTATCGCGACTGACTATTACGATATAGCCGGTAATTTTCACCTCACCTCCGATGACACCCGGCGCGCCATACTGACTGCCATGGGCTTTTCGGTCGATTCGACCGAATCGCTGACACAAGCGCTGCAAGATTGGGATGAGGCACCGTGGCAACACCCCTGCAGCGCAGTGCAGATCCTGCGTGACAATGAAACGGGACCTTCTGTCTCCTGTTATCTCGCGATCGAGGACGGAAGAGAAGGGTCCGTCGTAGTGGCGTGGCAGATCTTCGATGAAGCGAACACCATGGTGCAAGAAGGACAGGCAGGGCCTGGGCTTTCCGCCATGGAGGTCCGTTTTCTCAAAGGTCAACGGCATGTGCGTATCGAAATACCGGCTCCGAATGGTCTCTCGCTCGGGTACTACAAATTGATGATGCGGGCCGAAGGCTTGGTCGGGGGAAACGTGGGAACGATGCGTGTCATTGTGGCTCCACGCCAGTGCTATGTTCCGCCGTCGCTTGAGGGGAACCAGCGGCTGTGGGGACTGGCCTTGCAACTCTATTCGTTGTCCTCCGACCGTAACTGGGGGTGCGGCGATTTCACCGATCTCGGTCATATTGTGGAGTGGGCTGGGAAAGAGCTCGGCGCCGGATTCATCGGGCTCAATCCGTTGCACGCACTGCGAAATACTCTACCTTATCACATTAGTCCCTATGCGCCGGACAGCCGACTATACCTCAATGAACTCTATATCGATCTCGAGCGGCTGCCGGAGTTTTATGGATCGGAGAAGGCGCAGCAACAGTTCCATGCTCCCGAGTTTCAAACCAAGCTTCAGGCGTTGCGAGAAAGTCGGCGGGTAGACTACGGTGCCATTGCAACCGTCAAGCGCACCATGCTCGATCTGGCCTACCAACAATTCCTCATAGATGCCTACAGCGGAGAGGAGCCAAATCTCCAACCCCGCACAGCTCGCGGCTTGTTCTTGGAGCGGTTTATCCAGGCTGAGGGCACACCGCTTGAGTTGTATGCCACCTTCCAGACGTTGGAAGAAGAACGCCGACTGATTCAATCCTCGCCGGTCTCTTGGCACGATTGGCCCAAGCAATTGTTGACGCCTGGCCAACCGGTTCGTGAGTATGCGAAACGCCACCGGACACGCATTCGCTTCTTTCAATACCTTCAGTGGGTGGCGAGCGAACAGCTGAACGAGGTCCGACGTACAGCGGAGCATCTGCCAATGCCGATCGGGCTCTATCATGACCTGGCTCTCGGCGCCGATCGGAATGGGGCTGAAGCCTGGATCTATCAATCGGTGTTGGCGTTCGGAGCCGACTGCGGCGCCCCGCCTGACGCATTTGCGCCAGCGGGACAGAATTGGGGCTTACCTCCGATCAATCCTCACGCGCTACGCGCCAGTGGCTATGAGCTGATGATCCAGCTATTTCACAACAACTTTCGATCCGGCGGAGCCATTCGATTGGACCATGTGATGGCGTTCTGCCGGCTCTTCTGGATCCCGCGCGGGAGGCCTGCATCCGAAGGCACCTATGTGCAGTACCCCTTTGAAGATTTGTTGGCGATCGTGGCATTGGAAAGCGTTCGATCCAAAACCCTAGTCATTGGAGAAGACCTCGGCACGGTCCCCGATTGGGTCAGAGAACAGTTGGCGAAGGCGAGAGTACTGTCGTATCGTGTGTTCTACTTCGAGCGCGGCGCAGACGGCGCCATGAAGCCGCCCGGCGACTATCCCGCACAATCCCTGGCTGTAGCCACGACGCACGACTTGCCGACGCTCACCGGATTTTGGTCCGGCGAGGATCTACTCGTACGGGCGGAATTGGGCGCCTTTCCAGATGACGAAACGCGCTGGCGCGCCTGGGAAGAGCGTCGGCGCGACAAGTCACACATCCTCTGTGCGCTTCAACGGGAAAACCTTCTGCCACCTGGCGTAACGGAGGACCCAGCCACCGCTCCCGCCATGACGACTGAACTCTGCCGAGCGATCCATCTCTACCTGGCCCGCACACCGTCCTGTCTCGTCCTGGCAAATCTCGAAGACGGCTTGGACGAACTTTCGCAAACCAATCTTCCCGGAACGGTCGATACCCATCCGAACTGGACCAGGAAGTATGCGGTTCGTGTGGATGAGATGTTGGGTGATGAACGTCTGCGGCAGCTTGGGGCTGCCTTGCGTTCCACCCGTCCGCTAGGGTAAGACCCTCTGTCCGGATGCTGAAAAAGTCCGCCTGCTTCGTTCTCGGCTCATCGAAATCCTCAACGTACCCCTGAGGGTACGCCTCCGGTTTCGACTCGCCTGCGGCCTTGCTGGACGGCCTTTTTGAGCATCCGGCAACTATATCACAATGCGGTTTTTCTCAACCTGCTAGGGATTGGACCATGGTTCATCGGCAATTTACGTATCTCCCACTCCCATGTTGAAACAAAATCGCATTGTGCTGGCGATCGCAGGGGCGGTGTTCCTGGCGATCGTCGTGCTTGAAATGGCCGCCCCGGCGAATGTTGTTGGCGCGTACGGTTTTGTGGTGCCGATTCTGTTGGTTGCCACAGTGCGCAGTCGCAGCCTGATGCTCGTAACCGTAGTGGCCTGTATCGTGGCGACCTATATGGGGTTGATGCAACCAACCAAACCGGGGCGGTTTCAATCGGCGGTGATCAACCGCAGTGTGGTTGCAGGAGTACTCCTGGTCGTGGCGTATATCGGTATGACGTGGGAGGAACGCAAGACGAGAGAGGCAGCGGCACGCGCCGCTCTCGCCCGGGAAACGGAAAATCTCCTGAAAGCCAATACACAGCTGGTTGAAGCGAAAGACCAGTTGAATCGCTCAGAACGCTTAGCTGCGGTGGGGCAATTGGTGGCTTCCGTAGCGCATGAGATCGGAACGCCGTTACACTCGATTGCCTGGCATGTACAAGCATTGGCTGAAGAGCCGGGCGTCACACCTGAGATGAAGAAGCGGGTGACCGTGATCGATGAGCAGCTCACGCGGGTGGTTCGGATCATTCAGGATTTGCTGTCCTCAACCAGACAGCGCCTACCTGAACCGACATGGTTGCCCGTGGACAAGGTGATCAGCCCGGCAGCTGTGCTCATGGAGCCGGCCTTCCATGCGAAAGAGATCGCATTGACGATCGAGATTCCCGGGAACCTCCCGCTCATCTGGGCCGATGCGGAAAAGATGCATCAAGTGTTGGTGAACATATTCGCCAATGCCTTAGCCGCTACCCCGCCACAGGGAGCAGTGAAGGTATTAGTAGGAGCTCGTGAGGCCTCATCCGACGAACTCGACCGCGGCCGCCGGGTGGCCGACGCGATGTCGCCTCTGGTGATCACGGTCGCGGTGCAGGATACGGGATGCGGCATGCCGGTGGCTGATGTGGAGAAAGCCTTTGAACCATTTTTTACGACTAAGGCGGTTGGCAAGGGCACCGGATTAGGGCTATTCTTGAGCCGCGAAACCGTCCTGGCTCATGGAGGCAGTCTTGTGCTCGAGAGCGAGACCGGACGCGGCACAACCGTCACCGTAACCTTACCTGGATTGAAAACTGAGCCGACGCGCGTGACAGAGAGGAACTGATGGAACCAGCGAATATTCTCGTAGTCGACGACGATGCGGTCGCGCGCGATCTCTTGGCTGAGGCCTTAAAGAGAGAAGGCTATGCCGTTGAAACCTTCGCCGGTGGAGAAGAGGTCATCGCTCGTGGACGCCAGGGACGAGTGGATCTAGTGCTGACAGATATTCGCATGGGCGCGGTCGACGGACTGACCGTCTTGCGCGAATTTAAACGCATGAGCCCTGACACGGAGGTCGTGGTGCTGACCTCGTTCGGATCTCTTGAAGGTGCAATCGAAGCGATCAAGCAAGGGGCCTACGACTATCTCGCCAAGCCGTTTAAGAAAGAGGATATCACGCTGGTAGTCAAGCGAAGTCTCGATCACTGCCGACTCATCCGAGAAAATGCCCGGTTTCGTGAAGAGTTGAAAAGCAAAGATGAATGGTCTCCGCTGGTGGGGAGCAGTCCTGCCATGCTGGAAGTGTATAAGCTGGTGGCGCGGGTGACCGAGAGCAAGAGCACAGTGCTCCTGCAAGGGGAAAGCGGGACCGGCAAGGAACTGATTGCGCGGGCGATCCATGCCAATGGGCCGCGTCGGGACAAGCCATTTATTCCGGTGAATTGTGGAGCGTTACCGGATGCCCTGCTGGAGTCGGAAATGTTCGGATATGAGAAGGGAGCCTTTACCGGCGCGGTGGGAAACAAAGTCGGCCTCTTTGAGTCCGCGAACGAGGGCACGTTGTTTCTCGATGAGATCGGCGAGTTGGGGCAGGCCGTGCAAGTGAAGTTGTTGCGGGTGATGCAAGATCACGAGGTCCGCCGTGTCGGCAGCACGACGTCGACGAAAGTCGATGTCCGCATCATCGCAGCGACAAACCGAGATCTTGAGCAGCTCGTCAAGGCGGGAAAGTATCGGGACGACTTATTTTATCGGCTTAATGTCGTGCGTATCACCTTGCCGCCGCTTATGGAGCGGCGGGAGGATATTCCAATGTTGGCGCATCACTTTTTGCAGAAATGCGCGGCGGGGGCGGCGCATGCAGTGCGCGGGGTGCTGCCGGAGACCATGACGTTGTTGATGCAATACCGGTGGCCCGGCAATGTGCGCGAGTTGGAAAACGCCATCGAGCGGGCTGTCTCGTTGAGTCACGGGCCCCTCCTCACCCCGGACGATCTGCCGGCGTCGCTGCGTCGGACAGGTCTGCCAGTAAAGGAGACCGCCGGGGCGGTCGGCGATAGCGATGAGGGATGTTTGTCGCTTGAAGAGGTCGAAAAACGCCATCTCGCCCGCGTGCTAAAGGAAACCAAGGGGAATAAAGTCAAAGCCGCAAAGATTCTCGGCATCGATCGGCGCACGCTCTATCGAATGGCTGACCGGTTTGGTTTGGATCTTGGCGATGATGCCGACAGCGGAGAGTTAGAGTAGGAAACAAGTCTGTTATTTGGTCTATTTGGTCCATTTGGTTTATTTGGTTCATCTAGTTGATCAGGTTAGTCTGGTTTAACCAAACAAACAAGACAAACAAAATAAACCAAATGACGGTCTTCTTCCGCTGGAGGAATTTTTCAGCAGCCTGCTAAGAGGGCGAGGTTGAATTCGCAAAGAGTGTCGGTCACTTGGCGTTACCGACCTTTAATCGATAGACAAGATGGGTGTCTGTTTGGAGGACGCCATCGATCTCATGAATCCGGCTCAGCACTAACTGGGTCAGGGCATCCTGGTCCGACACTTCCACCACCACAATAATATCGGGCTTGCCCCAGCAGGGATCGATGGTCTTGATCTGCTTGATTCCGGACAACGCCCGAACCACATCGCTCGTGCGCCCTGGCTGTACATTGATAAGCACGTAGGCTCGATCCGACATGATTCTTCCACCATCGACTGGAGCGTGAATCGTACAAGGCACCGCAGGATTCCCGTCAACGTAGCGGATGCCCGTCTCCGCTGTCAATGCGAGAGAGCCCGCAGACGATAGGGGACGCGTAGCGACAACAGATTTAGACTTCTTCATGTCTTACCTCATTTCGGAGCAATCAGTACACCAATGGTCAAGGAACCGTTCACCGTGGTGAGCGCGGTTTCGAAAGCCCTCGGATTACCGATGCGGCCATCGGGGTCGTAAATAAAGCACAAGAGCGACGTACATCGGCTTTTGGTGAGATAGCGCTCGGTATCGATCCGTAATTGTTCAGTGAGGTCTTTGGCTGTGAGACCATTTCGCGTTTTTTTGACGAGCACCGCAAGCTGATTGTCGTTCAGTAGAAATGTTGTGCGAGGGGCTCCTTCGGCATAACTCGGCGTCCATTCCTCTGTATCGATATCGTCAAACTGGATTCGCAGCAATGCATGCAGCAGATCCTGCACATCGATCTCGTCTTCCACACTTAACGTGGCTCGATGCTCCCCGCGGAGTCGCAGCTGCCGGGCAACGGAGTGGAATCGATGACAGAGTGTTTTCACAAGTTCGACAGGGGTTGATCCGTTCTGAGCAAGCTGCGATGCGGCCTCCTGGGGAAAAGAGGAGCCGATCGACATCGAGGAAGGAGGCTGCAGATGCGGAAGGACGGGAGGCGTTTCCTGTGTCTTAGGCTGTTGGCTGACGGAAGGAATTGGATGCACGATGGACTCCGGTTCAGGTTGTAGTGTCTGCTGTGGCCCAACGACATGGGATACATCTACCTGCGCAATCTGTGCCGCTTGTGCTGGCGGTGGCTGGGGCTCCTGAGCACCTAGATCTACCGGTTGCAGCGGGGCATGTGGCACTGCCGTCGCAATCGGGGCTGGTGAAATCGGTGATGGTTCAGACCGAGTTATAGATGGGCTCAGGGGCTCAGACTGCTGCAAAGAAACTGCGGGGGCCAGAGGGGGCTGAGGTAGATTCGATGCGGCGGTGGCTGGAGCACGGTTGAGGTTCGTTGCCACCGGCGGTGGCGTAATCGGTCCTGTTTGCGTCATGGTCACCTGAACCGTCGAAATCGATGCCGGCACTATGGTCATCTGTGGACGCGTAGGCATTGGTGGAGCCACTGGCGTTGCTGAGATTTGTTGAGGAGGTGGGCCTCCTTGCAAGTTAAGTTTTTTCTGTTCCAGTGTGGCAATAAACGTCTTGATCAGGGCGATGCTCTGCCGCGTTTCCTCAGGGGTGTCCATGAGAAGCCTGTGATGACGATGCTCTTGGAATTCCGGGGATCTCTCACCAAACGTGCGGCGAATGCATTCACGGAATTGCAGCTCTGTTCTGGCCCTGGCTGCGTCGAGATAAGGGAATCCCTCACGACCAAGGTCTTCCACCTGTGCGAGGAACTCCTGGAGCTCTCCGACGCCACGCGTGAGTTCTTCAATCGTGGCAACTTTGGACCGCATGCGAGACGGTTCTGATATTTTTGCTCGTGCCATAGGTGTGGAGAAAGTCTAGCTCAGCCTTCACAACGTGGCAAGAAAACATGGGAAAGCAGACCGAGGCACGTGGGTCATCTGAGCAGAGGACGATTATTCCTGAGTAGAACGGTAGTAGGGACAAGCGGTGTGATTTGGTACCCCCGATACGAATTAAACGTACGACAAACGGTTTAGGAATGGCAACAAGACGTTTTTAAAAAGGCTCGGTGTTTCAAATGGTCTCCCCGTTTTTTCTTTGCTAACAAGGGTTTGAGATGATTCTATACATTCCATTGATTCTGTAGAATGCGATCCATTGTGTAGATTTTTAGCGCAAATTTAGCACAGCAAAGTGGGGTGAACCCCTCTACTGAGACAGTTTGGAATTAGCACACCTGGTAGTTTAATGCATGTTGCTGCTCACCCCGCCTCTGTTGCTTCAGCCTGATCCCTGGCTGATGATGCCGCTCGAGCGAGCGCTCGAGGCCTGAAAAACCGCATGGTGGTTCCGGTCGCAGGGGTCGCCGAACTGGCCACCTGCTCGAACTCGTCCGGTGAGTGGTAGCCCAGCGCCGAATGCAACCGGTCGCGATTGTCGTACTGCTCGATAAACGCCGCAAGGTTCGCGCGCAGGTGGTCGAGATCTCGATAGGTATTGGCATAGATCTCCTCCCACTTGAGCGTCTTCATGACGCGCTCACAACTGGCGTTGTCATAGGGGTTGGCCGGCCGACTCATGCTCGGAATCATGTGGTGCGTCCGCAGCAGGGTCACGTACGCCTCGGAGGCATACTGCACGCCGCGATCGGAATGATGGACCAACCCCGGCGGCAGGTGCCGCTCCGCAAGGGCGTGCGCCAGCGCCGCGATCGGCAATCGGGCGGCCAGCGTGCGGTCCAGCGCCCAGCCCACGACCTTGCGGGAATACGCATCGAGCAGCACCGCCAAGTAGACGAACTCGCCCTTCAACCGAATGTAGGTGATGTCCGCCACCCAGAGTTGATTGACCCCGGTCAACGTCAGTCGATGGGCGAGATTCAGATACACCTCCAGGTCATGCTGCGCATCGGTCGTCACCACAAAGGCCCGTGGCTGGACCGCCAGCAGGTTGTCTTCGCGCATGAGCCGCACTACTCGTTTGTGGTTGACTAGGAGGCCGCGCCGACGGAGTTCCGCTGTGATGCGCCGGTAGCCATACCGACGCCGGTGGGTGACAGCGATCCCCTGAATGGCCGACCGCACCGCCATCTCTTCTTCCATGGGCTGGTGTGCGTGCAGCGACCGATAAAAACCCGCCCGGCTGACCTGCGCCAGCTGACACATCCGTGCGATACTCAATGAGCCTTGCCTCGACATCACGTCCCGGATGTGGGCGTCCAGGCCTGCGCGCCAGCTTTTCCGCTCCGCTGGCGTCGCGCCTCGACGGTGTGCAAGGCCCCTTTGAAAAATCCACCTCCAAGACCTTCTCGGCCAACACCCGCTTCAGGCGACTCACCTCGTGACGCAGGGTCGATTCCCGCGAAGTCGCTGGGGGACCGTTGCCACTCGCCACCGGCTCAAGCTTCTCGCGCCACATATACAGCAGTCGCCGACTGATCCCCAGTTCCTTCGCGAGTGCCACGATGTTCTCGCACTGGTTCAGTCGCTCGACGGCCATCTGCCGAAAAGCCTTCGGAAACTTGCCCACGCGTTTCTTGGCCACCTGCCACCCCCTTTCGTGTGTCAAGTGTGCCAATTCGCCGTGTCTCAATCTAGGGGGTCAGTCCAGAGATGTTCAAAAGATGTAATGCGGGGTTAGTTTAAGCCGACAACCCGGATGGAACGGGTGACCTGCGGTTTACGAATTTCCGAAAACCCAACTTCAGACCACTAAGCCCACAAGCAACCACAACGCAGGATCCTCTCGACATGGGCCCTGATGGGCCTGGTTTCTCCTGTCCTGGTAGTGGTAGCAGATGCAGATAATGATGGATCGTCGCTGCCTCCACTGACATGATGGGTTACTGGTCGTGACCGTGCCGTCTTCGCTGATGAGTTCATCCACAGTGTAGGGATGAGCTGGGACGGTCGGGGCGCCTATCAGGAGTGGATCCGCCAGAAAGACGATGAAACAGCAGGTTAATCAAATAGCGGATGAAGGCTCACATGACGAAGATTCTAGTCATAGACGATGATGCCCGCGACCGGGGCCTCCTAGTTGCCGTCCTAGAAGAAAGAGGATATGAAGTTATTTTGGCAGACAATGGTGGGGCAGGGTTGACGTTATGTCACCGGCGAACTCCTGATGCTGTCGTGTTGGACCTCAACATGCCTGGAATAGACGGTCGGAGCTTACTGCGGCAATTTCGGATACTACACCCCACCCTACCGGTCGTAGTTTTTAGTGGACACAGCACTGAAGAGGTTGAGCAAGAGATGCTGAACCAGGGCGCCACGGCCTTTATTCAGAAGGCATTTTCGCTGGATCAACTCGGGTTGGCATTGCAGGAGGTCCTACCCTCCCCCCACACAAGCTGACAGCTGAATGGCCAGAACTCCTGGTCGCATCGCTGCTACGTATTCACATTCTGGGTTTTACAGGGCGAACATACAACGCATCGTCGGACCAGACTTTCTTCACCTCGACCTGCGGTTTGTTTGAACTCCGGTCTGAATTCAGCCAACTTCCGAGATTACTGTGCGTGAGGTATCAAAAACCATTTGAGAAGCTAACCGCTATCCTATGGATTAACCAGAGATCAGCAGAATCGTTTCGAAGGGTCCAAAAGCAACTGTTATTGATCCTTGGTGACAGCGCAAGCCTACTCCAATTGAGCCAGTCATCGCATCGGACACGGGAGCATGGATACGCATTCCGGATTCTTGATCTAGGAACAGAGTTACGCTACGCTAGCGACTAAAGATTTGCGGATTTGTGGTGAGCTTTCACGGAAGCGGCATCATGAAAACAATCCGTTTGAGTTCCGCAAGGCTTTAGCTCACTGGTGGACTGCTCCTGGCATGGAGTGCCACGGTGAGTGACCTTCTGACAACTACGACTCAGGCGGAGTGGTATCTCGCTGGGTATGGAGGCATTGCCGCTCCTGGTGGGCTCTCGAATACTACCATCTCCGATCCAACCCTGGGAGGCGGCGTCACAAACGCCCGCATCAATGATCTTGCACTCAAGTCTGGTCTTCTTGGGGGTGTAAAGGGGGGCTATTTCTTTGAGTCGCGTCCTTGGTTGGGAGTAGAAACAGATCTGTACACCCTGAAACCAGACGTGAAGCAACAGACGATTGTGGGCGGGACGGCATCAGGCAGTGTGTTTGCCGATAGCATCGGGCCCAGTTCCCTTCGGCTTAGTGTTTGGGCTGTGAACCTGATCATCCGCTCGCCGTCCATGAGCGAGGTCTTTCAACCCTATGGCGGCATCGGGTACGGATTGTTCTTTGCTACTGGCTCAGAAGACGGACTGTCGAACACCCAAATTAATCCTGGGTTTCAGTTCGTCGCAGGCGCCCGGTATGTGCTGACACCGGAATGGGCATTCTTTGGCGAATTCAAGTACAACAACACGGAGGTCAGGTTTAACGGGATCAAAGGAGATTACAACTCCCAAAATTTTGTCGCGGGGCTGATGTGGCATTTTGGGAGGTAGATCTCCCGTCAGACTTGTGTCGGCTGGCTTCTCACGACCGTGATTACTGAGGATGTAACCGGCTTCCGGCCTCCGGACCGACGTACTTGTAGCCCTTATGCTCCATGCACTCTTTCAGAAGAGGGACGTGGATCCAATAGCCCAACCCGTCTGTGATGACTTCCTCTCTTTTCTCAGATTCTGCATACTTCACGGTGGACCACATCTTACAAGCATTGTAATCCGTGATCACCTGCGAGTACGGCACCTCCTTCCTTTCCCAATACGCAGAGGAACTAGGGAGAGGATCGACGGATATACAACCTGACATCCCCAATAAGACGCCCCACCACACCACCACACCCTTTCGGATAAAGGCAGGTTTCGTCGTCATGAGCTCTACTCCAACTCTTTCACTTCAGTTGTAATAGAGGCCTCTCCATCCTGCCGAAAGGCCAGCCAGGAGACGATTCATCGTGTAGATCCGAGGTACGGGTAGGGCCATGTTGCTCTTTGGTGCCAATGTCGAATAATGGAGTTCCCGAAACGAGTGCATTATACAGGTCTCGCAAAGCCAAAATCATTTGTTTTTGACCCCACGCGATTCTAGTCTTGATCCTCAAGGAAATCAGAACGCTATCTGTTAAGAATTTCACAGGCCTTTTGAACCCGCCAAATACGCCGCTCTCAGTTGCATCAATGAAAGAAAGAGGATGCCCAGAGAGGGCATTGCCTCCGTACTTCGAAAATTTATAGAAAGTGAGCAATTGTGATCAGACGACACTCTGTCTTTTTGGCATATTAGAAACAATAAACGAATGAAAGAGTTCGCGTATGTCTCTGGGAAAACTAGTCACTGAGACCACTCGGATGGCACCGTCTACTCCGATGAGAGAGACGTGCATCGCCCGGAAAATGCTCGCCGTCTGTTGTATCTGCAGACGTATTCGAGACGAGACCAGACCTTTCCCTGGGCGTGAGCGCTGGGTCACGCCGCGAGCGTATCGAACGACACATGGCGTGAATTCGGCCGATTTCCCTCTCACTCACACCTACTGCCCTAAGTGTTTCACGAAAGCTCAGGAGACGATGACGCAGTACTTCCGGAAAGTCTGAACGGCTGCATGACCATTTTTCTGTCGTTTGAATAATGGAAGAGCGAGTGTGGAGATGAAGGGACCAGATCGATAGAAAACGGAGACAGCGTATCTCACACAGGAGGAGCCACCATGAACGCGGATCAACTCAAGGGAAAATGGATGCAGTTCAAAGGCGAGCTGAAAAAACAGTATGGAAAGTTTACCGATGATGACTTGACGCAGATCGAAGGCAACTATGACAAGTTTGTCGGCAAAGCCCAGGAACGGTATGGCGATCAAAAGGATGAGATCATGAAGTGGGCGAACCAGTGGCATCAGCGAACTCAGCCGGAAGCCATGCAGGGAAAGCCGTACTGACGAGAAGTACTGTAGAGAAAGAGGATCACTGAGAAAGTTCACATTTCAGTGGAGGAGAAGCTCATACACACACGTTCTGTCCTACAACACAATCACAAACAAGGAGGTTCCGTCATGAAGAAGCTCATCGGTCTGATCATGTTCGCACTGGTCCTCAGTATCGGGATGGTACCCATGTTATATGCGGCTGACGTGACCGAGTCACCCACCCCGAAGATGGTCAATGGGGACCTGCTGAAAATCGACGGGGAGTTTTATGTGGTGAAGAATCACAGGGATGCGGGCAAGGAAGTTCGTCTGCACGTGGACAAGACCACTAAGCTGGAAGGCACCTTCAAGGCAGGCGACACGGTCGAGGCTAAGACCACGGAAACCGACCACGCACTAATGATTAAGCACGCACAGTCGGCAAAGTAGGTCCTAGGATACGACGATCGACGTTCAGACCCAGAGATGAGGCCAGTCCTGAGGACTGGCCTCATTCGTATTGAAGAAGGCTGAGAGAAAACCTTCAAAATCGATTAGAAGCCGGAAGGTCAGCAGTAAGCTATTGCGTTTTGGGTATCTCCAGTTCATCGTCTCTAGACCACCTCCAGCTACCCTACGAGACAATGAAAGCCCCTTGTAACCGCTGCCCCCTGTAGTTGTACCAGCCGCAATGTAAGTCAGGCGTAGCCTTGGTCGGCTCCTTAATTTTGTGCCATTGCTAGGGAGCGTTTCCCGCCGTGATGCGGGGCTCACAGCGCTGATTCTCCGCGTGGGCCCTAGCGAATTCCTCGGGCGTGCGAGCCTGGAGCGCCCGGTGAGGCCGACTCCCGTTCTCCTCACGCCGCCAGGCCTCGATCCGGTCGTGAGCCTCCCGCAGTGACTCGAACCCGTGCGCATTCAGGCCCTCCCGTCACACCGTCGCATGGCACGATTCCACGTGCGCATGGTCCGTCGGCGTGCCTGGTCTAGAGCAGTCGATGGAGACCGTGTTGTGATACGCCCAGCGGTCCATTCGCTGACTCCTGAACTCACTCCCGTTGTCACAGAAGCGCCTCCTCGGCGTGCCTCGATGGAGGTTGCGCCGAGTCAACACCGCCACGACGTGCGCGCCGCGAAGACGCTGGCCCACCTCAATGGCCACACCCTCGCGCGTATACACAGCGCTGCCGGTGCGGGCGCGAAATCGGCGCCCCTCGACCAGTTGATCCGCCACACCGTCTCGTGGCCACGCGTCCTGCGGTCTCGTTACCGTCGGCCGGTGCACTCGGGGCACCACCGATTTTCGCCGCCGGGGGCTCCGGCGACGCAGCCTCAGGCCTTCTTCTCGGGAGAGACGAGACCCGAGCTTCTTGCCCACAGCCCCCCCGTCCCGATTGAGGCGCCCCCGAATGTTTCGATACCCGTACCGGACCCGCGTCTGGGCCATCTCCCTGCGCCGCGGCCGGAGTGCGGGGCGGGGATCGCGCTGACTCCGATAGTCGTAGGGGGCCCTCGCACCGCGGACGGTTCGGCAGGCGCGCCGCTCACGCACCGCATACGCGGGGCACAGAGACGTCACCACACTCCGCGTCCGCGAGGGCCGTAGACTTGTTTTGCGAGGACGTCCTGCAGCCTGACTTTGTCCAACGACAAGTCCGCCACCACGCGCGTCAGCTTGGGGTTCTCGTCCTGCAGCGGTTTGCACTCCCGCACCTGTTCCGATTCCAGTCCCGCATCCCGCGGCTTCCACCGGGAGCACGTCTGCTCCGCAATCCCGAGAGGGCGGATGCGGTCGGCCACGGGGGGTCCCCTCTCCGCCGGCGTGAGTACCGCCACAATCTGCTCGACACTGAATCGTGTCCGTTTCATGGCCTCCTCCTTCCCCATCCTGGGGGCCAGGATGCCGGAAACGCTCCCTCAGATTGGTCCTAAAATCAGGGGGCCGACCAGTCTGGTCGGCAACCAGTTGATGTGACGCCGCCTTGATTCATGACACACGCAACGGAAACATCGACCGGTGGTTATTTCATTCCTGATCATTACACTTGATCATTTATGCAACCCAGTCACCTAGGGATCTTCATAGGGGGCATTGATGTTTTTTTCATCGTATAGATACAGCCTGGCATCACGTGAGGGGGCTAGTGGTACCGATTCAGCTCCTGTTGATAACTGGTTTGGTCCTTGTCAGTACAGGAGGCCTGATTGGGTGCTCCGGCAACGGATCGGACCAAGACTCGTTAGCACCGTTACCTCATTCCACTAGTCTGCGCCTCCAACCGATCAATACCACTCTCAGCTCACCGGTCTTCATGACCGCGCCTGCCGATGGCACCAACCGGCTCTTCATTGTCGAGCAGGGTGGACAGATTCGAATTTTCGATGTCACAACCAGTTCGCTCCTCGCGGACGCGTTCCTCAATGTCAGCAGCCTTCTATCGACAGGTGGTGAACGAGGGTTGTTGGGGATGGCATTCGACCCCCAGTATGCTGCGAATCACCAATTCTACATCTTGTACACGAACACCACTGGTGACATTGTCATCGCTCGTTACCTGAGAAATGCCACGGACCCAAACCTTGCCGATGCCTCTTCAGGTACGCTGCTTCTGACAGTCGCACACCCAAACTTTTCAAATCACAACGGCGGCATGCTGGCATTTGGTCCGGATGGGTGTCTGTATGCCGGGATCGGCGATGGGGGAGATAGCGGCGACCCAAATAACAACGGGCAGAATCTAGCTTCGTTGCTCGGGAAACTCCTTCGGCTCGATCCCAGCACAGGAGGGGCCTGCAGCAAGGTCATTATTAATCCGTTTATTCTCGTCGGCGGCGCGCCACAAATTTGGAGTTTGGGCTTACGGAATCCGTGGCGTTTCTCCTTTGACCGCATAAAAGGCGACCTCTACATCGGCGATGTGGGGCAGGATGCGAGAGAAGAGATCGATGTCGCCGTGGCCCCCAACGCAGGGCGCCAGGCCAATTACGGTTGGCGGTTGATGGAAGGGGTTCTGTGTTTCAACCCCGCCATGAATTGCAACTCCGGTAGCCTGACGTTGCCGGTGCTCGATTATCCCCACCTGAGCGGAGCATGTGCAGTCACGGGTGGGTATGTCTACCGAGGATCCGCGATGCCGGTGCTGCAAGGCACTTACTTCTATGCAGATTTTTGCGCGGGATTTGTTAAGAGCTTCCGTTATCAGAATGGCCAGCCCACAGAGCAGACAGAATGGCCGTTACTCAGTCCGCCGGGCAATTCTGTGACGAGCTTCGGCGAGGACGCTGATGGCGAGCTCTACGTCATGACTCAAGGCGGTGGCCTCTTCAAGTTCATTCCGAACTGAGGCGCTGCGGCCAGACTTTCGAAGTCGCCGGTTTCCTCGTGGCGGGCTGGCCTATGGCGCCGAGAGATCGGGTTTGATGGATTCAGCACAATCCTAAATGTTTTCAGGGTTTGACCGGCTCCCCTTAACCGGATCCGACCTGTACGTTAGGGTCGAGCCGAAAGGAGGGCCGTATGCCCCGCATCCGTCACACCGTCGAGCAGATCATTACCATGCTGCGCGAAGCCGGAGTGGCCATAAGCAAAGCCCAGCCCGTCGCGCAGGCCTGCCGCACACTGGGGATTACGGAACAGCTACGCGATGAACTGTTGAATCGGAGGAACTGTTGGCTACACTGTGGGAGGTGCACGTGCTCGTGGAACGTTGGCGACGACACTACAACTAGATTGGTCCCTATCGGGCACAGGGGTTGCGACCACCCGCTCCTGAAACGATCGCACCCCAGCGGTGTGCGTAAGTGCCATTCGATCCGGTACAACCATGGGGGGCCGGTCACACGCGCCGGTCCGACCAAACTATCGACAGCGACTCGACAGCACCGCCTGGCACTTTCATAGGTGTAAGACTCGTAATCTTCACAGATTCCTTCAGTCTATGGGCCGCGTAGAATAAGACGTGCCAGGAATGTGTGTCGCCAGCACCATGGAGGCTCGCAGGTCGCTAACCGAATTGCTCATTATCAACGGAGGTCGCCATAACATCTATACGAGGGTTTGTTAGCGGTCTCATTCTTATAGCTCTACCGCTCCAAGCGTGCGGTATTTTGCAGACCACGCCGAGTGACGCCACACTGACCGATACATGTTCCAAGTCCGACACTCAACTCCTTCATGCGCAGACAGCCAAGCCGCCGTCTTCGGATGAGGATCCATACACTATGACCGGGAGTGGATTCCCATAACGCAAGGACGCGGACACTCGTCACAATAAAACAGCCATCGCGTTGCCATCACGAGCCGTCGCGTGATTCATGAGTCGTTCGAAATCTTGGCGCATCCGATAGGCAGCATGGCGACCGCCCTCGGCTTGAAGTGTGAAGTACTCCCGCGAGGGTCCCCAATCTGTCCAGGAATGCACCGCTGGTCAGTGAGAACTGCCCTGGTCTTGGAGCCCAAATGTGCCAACGTGATCCACCAACAAGAGGGCTGAAGGCGATGCACCACTGACTGTACAAGGTGCGGTGGAAATGCTGAGAGTGAGGGGGCTCTCGGCAACAGGCGACAGAGCGCCATCTTGTCCTCTCTTGACCGCCTCATGTGGTTCCTGATCGAGTTCCCCCCCCATAATCAAGAGGATTCGGGTATGCTGTCGAACCACGACCCTCGCACCACTTCCATTCTTCTCGTCGATGGGAGCCAGGCGCAGCGAACCTACTGGGCAAATCAGCTCAAGCATCACTCCGCCGAATATCTGATCGCAGAAGTCGAGGACCGTGAGTCCGCCCTCAAACTCTACCGGTCTCGGCGATTCGATTGCGTCGTGCTCGAACTCGCACTGCCTGATCAATTGGGATTTCAACTGTTGCTAGATTTGATTCCGATCCCCACCAGACCGCAGGTTGCCGTGATAGTGCTGACCCAGATGACACAGCGAGAAGTATGGGACTTAGCGATTCTCTACGGGGCGTATGTCTGTTTGGCTAAACAACACACAACGGGGAGTGGTTTGGATAACGTCATTCAGCGTGCATTGGCGTCTGTCGACCAGATGCCCAAGGAAGATCGGCTCCAACCTATCTAGTGTTTCTCTTTCTCTTCTCCTCGGCAGCGTCAGACACAAAACGATTGGGTTGAGGTGAAACTCGCTGAAGTGAATTGCGAGGAACATGTGGTGTCCATTCGCGAGATCGATAAATGAGACTTCGTACATCCAGTAGGAAGAAGGCGGCCGACTAGATCGTCCCCAGAAGACGAGGCGTGCAGTATTCAAGCGCGTGTTGTGGATCATGCCTCTGGGAACCACTAGGAATTTCACGGGTCTGTTTGTGACCCGCAATTAATGAAAAAATTTTCATCATTCGTTCATAGTTCCTTCATGTGGGGGCGGTAGAGTCACACTAACGGCTGAGACATGAGGACGTGTCGGAGCCACGGTTCTCGAACCACAAACCATCAACCAAGGAGGCTCACATGGTATCGCTTCCTAAAATCATCGGGGTCATCTCATGTGGTGTCGTGCTGTGCCTGAGTCTGGCCAGTGTCACGCAGGCATTCCAACCGAACCCCTGTGCGACGAGGAAAGGCGGACTCCCGAATCTCCTGCTGTGTAGCAAAGAGAATCAGCAGGGCATCAAAACCATCAAGGGCGAGGTGTTGCGCGTGGACGGCGATAGGCTGATCGTGGAGCGATATAATGGGAAGGAAGTGGAGTTGCCTCTCACGCCCACCCTCAAGAATGGCAGTGCTATTGAGCCAGGAGATCAGATTGAGGCGAAACTCGCCGAAGTGAATCATGAGGAACGCGTGCTGTCCATTCACAAGATCAACTAGTGAACTGCAGGGTGGTTCTCAGGTCCAAGGACAGCGGTAATTCATGAGGACGTAGTGGGCACCGACTTTCGGGGGCATGGCGAAGTTCAGACAGCGTGTCAGCGGATGTTTAGGCCATGAGTGATGGCGGTCGACTCGCGCTGTGCATACCCTGATAAGTCGGTGCCCGTATACGCCCGAGAGCCTTGACGCTTCCACACGGACGGCCTCGCCAGGATACTCCCACCTTTGTCGTCCATTAGTAGACGATCGGCGGACGCTTTTCATCAATGATCGGCATCAAACGGATGAGTTTCAGTGGCCGATCAGGGTTCCGAGTACAGTGGGACGGATCTTCCGGCACTTGAGCGCGTCGCAGTGGAATCGAGATGTGTTGTTTGATATGCGGTATCTGAGTTTCGAGTGAGAGGTCCACGACCACGTCGTTGCAGTCGGTCACCTCCGCATTCAAGCCCTGCTCGTCGAGGAAGTTCACCGTGACCCGTTCTTTCGGATCAATCCACGGACGGATTGCCTCCCGATTTTCCTCATTAGTCATACTCGACTCCTTTCACCCTCAAAAGAAGGTGGCAAAGGGGGGCAGCCCGTATGATAGTCATCGAGATAGTCACTCAAGTTTTAGTACGTTGATAATTGTCGGCAAAGACCAGAAGATGCCCGTTGCTCGAATGAATGTGGTCAACCTGCGGCGCGGATCGAGACTGTCCGCTTAAGCTTCCAGTACTCCAAGGGATAGGAATCTTGCGTACCATCTGGCGTAGGGTGCCGGTAGCCAGTATTCGCTCAGCAGAGGGGTCACCTTCTGGATACACCAGAACTTTGCACGCTACTCCTGGCGTGGCACTCTCAATGCTTGAACAGCACGCTCTATCTCCAAGATCAAGGACATAGTCGAGAGGCCCAAACGGCTGCATATCGTCCCCTTGAGAGGATACTAATGAACGCAAATTCATTGCCCCTGGTTTTATCCCTGGCGTGCACATGAGACGGTGAAACTCCATCGAAATGATAGGCGGGCGGATATCAGGAACCGACAGGATTCGAAGTGTCAGCTTCGGTCGAAGATTTAGTTTTGCCGAGCCCGTATTGTTCGAGGAGTCGGTAGAGCGTTCGTCTGCTGATACCGAGTAAACGAGCCGTCCGCTCTTTGTTGCCATGGGTTGATTCCAGAATTTTTAGCACTTGTTCCCGCCGCAGCGCTTTGAGCGTGCCGGGGAAGATGTCACTCTGATCCGAAGCTTCTCCGTCTTTCCGAATGACTTCAGGTGGGAGATCCTCGATTGAGAGAATAGCCTGCGAGGCCAGCGCCACTGCCCGTTCAACGACGTGTTCTAACTCACGCACGTTCCCCGGCCAGGAATATTCAGTCAGCGCGCTCATCGTGGCGGATGAAAAAGACGTGACAGGAACTTCCTTCTTGTCGCCATACTTTGCGAGAAAGAATTCTGCCAGCAAGGGAATATCTTCATGCCGTTCCCGAAGTGGAGGCAGGAGAACCATGACCGTGTTCAGCCGATAGAGCAGATCCTCACGAAACCGGCCGGTCGCTACCAGTTGGGCGAGATTTCGGCGCGAGGCTGCAATAACCCGCAAATCTACGCGTACCGACTCGTTGCTTCCAATCCTTCGGATTTCACCTTCTTGGAGGACGCGGAGAAGTTTTGCCTGTCCGGCCGGAGAGAGATCGCCGACTTCGTCCAAAAAGAACGTGCCACCGCTCGCGTCCTCAAGCAATCCACGCCGCATCGTGTGAGCACCGGTGAACGAACCCTTCGTGTGACCGAAGAGTTCGCTTTCGAGCAAGGTATCTGGAATCGCACTACAGTTGATGGGGACAAATCGGTAAGTCGCACGCGGGCTGTTATCGTGGATTGCGCGGGCGATTAATTCTTTGCCGGTGCCGCTCTCACCCTGAATCAGTACGGCTGTCCGGCTGTGAGAGACCTTTCCAATAAGTTTGAAGACCTCGACCATTTGCTTGCTTTGTCCGATCAAAGAGGCGGCCCGCGACTGTTCATTAAACGCACGCTTAGGCGTGCGAGTGTTCTCTATCAGACGCCGATGCTTGACGGCTCGCTTTATGGTGAGGATGAGTTCGTCAAGATTCACGGGCTTGGCGATGTAATCGAATGCTCCTTGCTTCATGGCTTGGATGGCAGTGTCGACCGAGCCGAACGCGGTCAAGAGCACGATGGGCAGCTCCGGCATGGTCTTGCGAATCGAATCCAAAAGGTCCAAACCGGAACACGGGATCATGCGGATATCGCTCAACACAGTATCGTACGTTCCCGCATTGGCCTTGCTCAGGGCTTCTGTGCCATCACAGGCCATATCGACCGCAAAGCCGGCTTGGCTCAATGCCTCGGCCAACATCTCCCGGTTTCGCTGGTCGTCATCCACGACGAGAATTGATGGCGGACCGCTCATTGATGTCTCCGTATCTCCCACTCATTCCAGATGGGCAGATCCACAGTGAACTCCGTTCCGTGTCCCACTTCACTCTTCACGGCGAGCCTGCTGCCGCTGTCTGTCACCACGCGGTGACAGATCGCCAACCCCAATCCCGTTCCTCCTTGGTCGTGTCGGGTCGTGAAGAACGGCTCGAATATTCGGGTTAAGTGCTCTGGAGGAATCCCATTGCCCGTGTCGGCGATGATTAAGCGGACCGAAGTGCCGTTGACTAGAGCACCTTCACTCACTATGACCGTTCCAGGAAGTTCTGTACTGTAGACAGCACGTGTCCGGATAATCAATTCCCCGCCGGATGGCATTGCCTGGATTGCGTTGGTGGCCAGGTTAAACAGTAGGCCATGCAGGGCGCCGGGGTCGCTGGCGACCAGTGGAAGATCGGCTTGTAAGTCTGTTTTCAGAGTAACGTGCTGCCGAGGCAGACCCGGTAAGAGCAGGGACAGCACTTCGCGGATAATGCCGTTGAGATTCATGGGAACTGGCTGGAGATGCACACGGGTCTGATCCAACAGTTGTCTGATGATCGCGACCATGCGGTCGACCTCGGAGCGAATGATGGCAAGATGTCGCTGTCGATTTGACGAATCGCGGGTATAGGTGAGCATCTGCAGATGGCCGGAAAGGGCGTTTAAGGGGTTGCCCAATTCGTGGGCCACCGTCGCGGACAACTCTCCCAGAGACGCCAAGCGGTGACTTCGCTCTATCGCAAGTCTCGCCTCGACGAGTTCATCGTTCGCTTGCTGCAGTTCCTCGGTGGCTTCGACGACCCGCTTCTGAAGCGTTTCGTTGAAATGCCGGACATCCCCCAATAGGCGATCTTTCTCTATTCGGTCTTCCCGCACGCGATCAAGCATGCGATTGAACTGGGCCACCAACTCTTGAATCTCAGAGGGACCCGTCACCGATGCCTGACCGGATAGATCTCCGCCCTCCACAGTTCGCATGGCATAGAGCAGTCGGTGAATCGGTTGATGGACCTTGACCCGTATCAGCATCAAAAAGACCAACGATGTGAGGAGAACGACGCCGATGCCGATCATTTGGGTCAGCGCAATTTCTTGTCCGATAAGATCATCGTACTCCTTTACCGAGAAGAGACCGCGCAACGCACCGACGACCTTGCCGTCGATTGTAACCGGCGCTGTGATGCGCCAAGCCCGTTCTGCCGATGATTCATCGATCTGCATAACTGAGCGTCCCGCTTCAATCTCGATCCGTTCCAGTGGATCCAGGACTCGGGGAATCATCTTCGGATCCGTGCTGAATATGAGGGAGCTCGATCCGGGCGTGATTTCAAACACCGAAAGACGTTGGATTCCTGGTCGGAGCTCGCGAACCTCTTTGATAAGTTCTTGCAACACCGTATGATCTCGGATTCCGCCCGTCTGGCCGATCATGTTACCCAAAAATTCGGAGACGCGAAGAAATGCTACTTGTCGATCGTGTGCTCCCGCCTGATCAACAACTTTGCTTTCGATGATTCCAGTGACGACGATCGACAATCCGACGAGGATAGCTGCGGTGACCGTGACCCAGGCCATGATACCATTGAGCTTGAACCACCTTTTAGACATCTCGCTCTCGTTGAATTGGTCCGCCATCCTCCTACCATCCTACTATGTGAGGGGTTCGATTTTCTATGAGATGGCCTAGGTCGAATCAAGCGAGAACCTAGGGAAAACCCTAGATTCTCATACCCCAGTTCATCAGCGATACCACGAAGTGAGATCATGCAAATCATGGTCCTGTCCGATCGTCACTCGTCGCTCGCATGTATTAATTGATTAAGGAAGTTTCAGAACTTCGCAGCAAACTCGCTCTGCCTTAAATCGCCGATCAGTATTTGGTTATGTGCTCGTGTGGCGTCGACGGTAAAAGGCCGCGCATGGTATGCGCTAAGGAATGGAGGTGAGTTGAATTCCACGGAGAATGATCACCCTCTGAGAAGAGTCTATCGGCGAGCCATTTATTATCTAAGTAACCTATCGTCGACCGGATACCTTTGTCACACATGTGTAATTGTGGCACATGTGGAGCTCATCCCTTCGACTCCAGCACACTACCGCATTCCGCAGATTACCTAGCCAATCTTCGTAATTTCGATTCTCATAAGCCAGGCAAATACCTTGCAAGGCATATTGCGCATGATCCGTTACATGAAATTAGCGTCTCAAAATTATTCCGCTATCCGATTCAGACTCCCAATGGCTGAAGGCTGGCCGGTCGGCATGCGGCATAGGCTACTCAAAATCCAACCAAAACTGAGCTTTATGAAAGTGAGCTACGTCTCGGAGAATCAACATCGCACAATCTGTTGGAGTCTTCACGCATGAACCAGATCGTTCTCATTGCCCTCCGCAGACCCTACACCTTCGTCGTCATGTCCATTCTTATTATTATACTAGGCACCAAGATGTTGCTCCACATGCCGACCGACGTCTTTCCGAATATCACGATTCCGGTCACCTCCGTGGTCTGGATCTATTCCGGCATGATCCCAAAGCAGGTGGAAGGGCGCATCACGTATCTATTCGAACGCTTTTTGACCTCGACGGTCGAGGGCATCAAATATATCCATAGCCATTCCTACAACGGCAGCAGCATCACCAACATCTATCTCCAGGACGGAGTCGATGTGGCCAGAGCCGAAGCGGATATCGTGGGCATTGCGCAGAACGTCGTCAAGGCTCTCCCCCCCGATATTTCTCCGCCCATGGTCATGCGTCTCGCGCCATCTTCTATCCCGGTGGCCATGCTCCAAATCAGCTCCGACCACATGACGCCCGCGGAACTCTATAACCTCGCTTACATGCGAATCCGCCCTCTACTCGTGACGGTACCGGGGATCGTCCTCCCGCATCCATACGGGGGGCAGGACATGCAGGTCATGGTCAACCTCGATCAACAGAAGTTGCTCGCCCGGCATCTCACCCCGTCGGACATCCACGATGCCCTCATGAAACAATATATGGTGTTGCCGTCCGGCGACATCAAGATCAAGCAGACCGACTGGGTGGTCCTGACGAACGCGTCACCGTTGGACATTGCACATTTCAACGATATTCCGATCAAGCGGGAAGGCAATGCGTTCGTCTACCTGCGCGACGTGGCCACAGTGCGCCTCATGGGCCGGGTACAACAGAACGCCGTGCTGGTGAAAGGGAAACAGACCGTCATCATCATCGCGATGAAGAGCACGGAGGCCTCGACTCTCGACGTGGTCGATGGGATAAAAAAGATGATCCCGCGCGCCAAGCAAATCTCTCCGGAGGGAGTGGAGATCAGGCTCCTTGACGACGCCTCGACCTTCGTGAAGGATTCGATCTCGGACGTGCTGCACGAAATGCTGACCGCCGGCGCGCTGGTCGGCCTCATCGTGTTATTGCTGCTCGGTTCCTGGAGAGCCACGGTCATCGTGTGGACCTCGATCCCGCTGTCCATTCTAACCGCCATCATCGGCCTGCATCTGCTCGGAGAGACGATCAACGTCATGACCTTGGGCGGGTTGGCGCTGGCCGTCGGCATTCTCGTCGATGATGCGACCGTGATGATCGAAAATATCGACCGCCACATCGAAATGGGCAAAGATCTGGAGCAGGCCATCATCGACGCCGCCAATCAGATCGTCGTGCCGACGCTCGTCGCCACCCTCTGCATCGCGGTCGTCTGGCTCCCGCTCTTCGATCTCGGCGGCGTCGCCGGCTACCTGTTCAAACCCATGGCGGAGGCGATCATCATCGCGATGCTTGCCTCTTTCATCCTATCGCGTACGCTGGTGCCGACTATGGCGATATATATGATGAGGAGCCACCATGTCGCAGCCGCAGGAACAGCAGGAGCAGCCGGGCGCTAAACCCTCGCGGAACCCTTTTGTCCGCTTTCAGAAGGGGTTCGAACGCCGCTTCAATCAGATCCGCGAGCGCTATGGTCTGTTGCTCGAACAGGCGATCGCCCGTCGCGGCATCTTTGTCACGATTTCTCTGGCCATCGCGTTGGCCTCATTGTCTCTCTTTTTCTTCCTCGGACGCGATTACTTTCCTGAGATCAGGTCGGGGGTCATTCAGATGCACATGCGAGCGCCGCTCGGGACGCGGATCGAAGTGTCAGGGCGCATTGCCACGCTCGTCTCCGAAAGCATTGAGGAGTTACTGCCAGGTCAAGTTGAAAACATCGTCAGCAATTGTGGTCTGCCGGTCGGACCGCATAACCTCGCTTTCATTCCGACGCCGACGATCGGCCCTCAGGATTGTGACCTGACGATCCTCTTGAAGAATGAAAAATCGCCGGTGTGGGACTTCCGAAAAATTATCCGCCAGGGGTTGAAGGAACGCTATCCGGGAACCGAATTCACGTTCCAGCCGTCCGATCTGACCGCAAAAATTCTTAACTTCGGCGCGCCTGCGCCGATCGACGTGCAGGTCAACGGCCCGGACATTTACCCCAGCTACGAGTATGCCCGTAAATTGGCCGACAAGTTTCGCCAGGTCCCCGGCGCCGTGGACGTGGTGGTCCAGCAGACGATGCGCACACCGACCGTCATGGTCGAAGGCAACCGCACGTTCGGACTCGGTGTCAACAGAACCGTGAAGGAGATGGCCGAAAATCTTCTCATGACAACCGCCGGAAGCCAACAGGTCGATCAAATCTATTGGCTCGATCCCAGTACCGGCATGTCGTACCTGATCAATGTCTATACACCGCAGTCGCAGATCAACAGCATCAATAGTCTCAAGACCATCCCGGTCGATTCCTCGAACGACATGGCGGATGGTGAGGTCCAGTTGCTCGGCAATTTGGCCACACTAACACCGGAGGGAACGCCGGGCGTGGTCACGCACGGGAATATTATGCCGCTGTTCGACATCTATGTATCCGTTGAAGATCGCGACCTCGGCGCGGTGCTGGCGGATGTCGAGCAGGTTGCCAAGAGCATGGAAGGCGAGAAACCACGCAGTGCGGAGGTCGAAATCCATGGCCAGGCCTCATTGATGTATGATGCGTATGCCGAGCTGATTTTAGGACTGCTTGCCGCGATCGTGCTGGTCTATCTGCTGATCACCGTCAATTACCAATCTTGGCTCGATCCCTTCATCATCATTACGGCCCTGCCCGGCGCACTGGCGGGCATCGCCTGGGCCTTGTTCCTGACCCATACGCGGCTGTCGGAGCCGGCACTGACGGGCGCCATCATGACCATGGGCACGGCGACCGCCAATTCGATCCTCGTCGTGTCCTATGCGCGCGAGCGGCTGCAAGAACACGGCGACGCGCTACGGGCTGCGATCGAAGCCGGAACGACTCGCTTCCGCCCGGTGCTCATGACTGCCTTAGCCATGATTTTCGGGATGTTCCCCATGGCGACGGGCTATTCCCAAAATGCGCCGCTAGGCCGCGCCGTCATCGGCGGCTTGCTCGTTGCTACCATCTTCACCCTGTTCTTCGTCCCCTGCGTGTATGCACTGGTTTACAACCGGCGAACCGCTCGGCAAAAGGGAGAGGCTTCATGATGCAGTCACCCAAAGCAAAACGCATTGCTCTTTCAGCGATCCTGCTGTGTGTGCTCTATTTCGTCCTTCGAATCCTTGCGAGCGGCGACGACGCCACGGCGTTGCTCCACAAGACGCTCGAAGACGCGGTCCCCACCGTGGCCGTCGTCCATCCAACGCTGGGGGCGCCGACCGAGACCATTACGCTCCCCGGCAATATCGTGGGCTGGTTCGAGGCGCCGATCTATGCGCGAGTCACGGGCTATGTGAACATGTGGTACAAGGACTACGGAGCTCAGGTCAAGAAAGGCGAGGTCCTCGCCGAAATCAATGCGCCGGATCTCGACGCCGACTATGCGCAGACCAAGGCGGATCTGGACACGGAGCTCGCCAAGTATCGGCTTACCGAGGTGACTGCACGACGCTGGGTGGCGTTGCGCTCAAGTCATGCGGTCTCCGAGCAGTCGATCACGATCCAGGAACAAAACCTGAAAGCTCAGGCAGCGGTGGTCAGGGCGGCAGAACAAAAGATCAAGAACATCGAGGCGTTCATTCGGTTCAAGACGATCGTGGCGCCCTTCGACGGGGTGGTGACCCAGCGCAACATTAACGTTGGTGACTTGGTCAGTAAGGAAGGCAATCTCAGTACCCCCAATGCGAAGACCAACCTCTTTACGGTGGCCGAAGTCCATATGCTGCGCCTCTTCGTCAGCGTGCCGGAGTCGTTCGGACCGTTCCTCCAATCGGGCCTGACGGCCGACGTGACTGTCCCGCAACTGCCCAATCGTCATTTCACCGCGACCTTCCTGACCGTCGCCCGTGGGTTCGATGTGAGCACGCGTACTGCGGTAACGGTGTTTACGATCGAGAATGAAGACCGAGCACTCTGGCCCGGCTCCTATGCCCAGGTCCAGCTTACAGCGCCGGTCGATAGGCAAGTCACCACGATTCCTTCCACCGCCTTGGTGTTCCAGGAGCATGGCACACAAGTGGTCGTGGTGGCGGAGGACGACCGAGTGCACTTGAAACCAATCACCGTGAGCAAATTTCTCGGCAACGTCGTCGAAGTCGCAGAGGGGATTTCCGCGAGCGACCGCATCGTGAACAACCCGAACGCCGGATTGCGCGATAACACCAAGGTACGCATCGTGACGCCCGCTCCGGGGTACGACCTCGTCACTGGAGAAGGAACGGCAGCAGAAACAGTTGTACCAAAGCAACACTCATAGCCACCCCTATGACATTCCAGCCGACAGGTAGTAACACTCGCGTGGGAAACGGCACCAGCAATGCTCTCCACCTACCTCAGCTGGATATGGCCGGAACGACCCGCTTCCGTCCGGTCCTCATAACTGCCCTGGCCATGATTTTCGGGATGGTCCCCATGGTGACGGGCTACTCCCAGAATGCGTCACTGGGCCTCGCCGTCATCGACGGATTGCTCGTCGCCACCGTTTTTACCCTGTTCTTCGTGCCCTGCGTGTATGCGATCTTCTATACCCAGCGAATCATTCGCCAATAGGAGGATCCATAATATGAAGACCCTTCGAGGAAGACACGTCACAATCTCAGCCATCCTGCTATGCGCTCTGTTCCTTGGCTATCGGATCTATGCGGAGAACCTCGACGCTACGTTGGTGAACGAGCAGACGCTCGAAGACGCCGTCCCCACTGTGTCCGTCGTCTATCCAAAGCCGGGGCTGCCGACCGAGACCATTACGCTTGCCGGCAATATCGTGGGGTGGTATGAGGCTCCGATGTATGCACAAGTCACGGGCTATGTGAAGAGGTGGTTCAAGGACTATGGAGCCCAGGTCAAGAGAGGCGAGGTCCTCGCCGAAATCAACGCGCCGGATCTCGACACAGAATTTGCGCAAGCCAGGGCAGATCTGGACACGGAACGCGCCAAGTATCGGCTCGCCGAGGTGACCGCTAAACGTTGGGTGGCACTGCGCCAAAATCATGCGGGCTCCGAGCAGTCGATTGCAGTGCGAGAACAAAACTTGAAAGTCCAGGCAGCGGTAGTCAGAGCAGCGGAACAAAAGGTCAAGAACATCGAGGCGTTCATTCGGTTCAAGACGATCGTGGCGCCCTTCGACGGGGTAGTGACCCAGCGCAACATCAACGTCGGTGACTTGGTCAGTACGGAAGGCGCTCTCGGTACCACCAATGCGATCCCCAACCTCTTTACGGTGGCTGATGTCCATATGCTGCGCCTCTTCGTCAGCGTGCCGGAGTCGTTCGGGCCCTTCCTTCAGCCAGGCCTCACAGCCGTCGTCACCGTGCCGCAATTGCCCAATCGTCATTTCACCGCGAAATTCCTAGCCGTCGCCCGCGGGTTCGATGCGAGCACGCGTACTGCGGTAACGGTGTTTACGATCGAGAATGAAGACCGAACACTCTGGCCCGGCTCCAATGCCCGGGTCCAGCTTACAGCGCCGGTCGATAGGCAAGTCACCACGATTCCTTCCACCGCCTTGGTGTTCCAGGAGCATGGCTCACAAGTGGCCGTGGTGACGGAGAACGACCGCGTGCATTTGAAATCAATCATCGTGAGCAAACTCCTCGACAACGTCATCGAAGTCGCAGAGGGGATTTCCGCGAGCGACCGCATCGTGAATAACCCGAGCGCCGCGTTGCGTGATGACGCCAAGGTGCGCGTCGTGACGCCGGAGCGCGGGTACGACCTCGTCACAGCGGACGCGCCCGCAGCACAGGAAGATCCGGCGCCACAGGAATATGGTTCACGTTGAAGGTCGTATACACATGATGGGTGAGCGATCAAGGCCAGAAACGTCACACATTCTTCTCGCCTACGTGCAATGCAGCGGTCTGGTGCTACAGGCGCTCACTGTGTCGGCTCGTGGTGACTGGTTGCCGCACGTTGATCTGGCGCCGACTATCAACCGCCTCAATACATCGTCCCCGCTTCGATGGAGGATGCTAGATCATCGCCGCCCTCGTTTTCTCTGCCATGTGGTACGCGCTCAGTGAGCCTGCGGAGGGGGACGCTGGACTGAAAGGAAGATGACTATGGCCACCGAACCGTCGGATGCGCTCGTCGTCTTTGGGTTCACAGGCGATCTCGCAGCGAAGAAGATCCTTCCAGCCCTACAGGCGTTAGTGCGCCGTGGCCATCTCAAGGGACCTGTCATTGGGGTCGCCAAGCCCGAGCGGATGCCGGAGCAGATACGAACCCAGGTCCGCGAAAACCTTGAACGCCATGGGGGCGTCGATCCCCAGGCTTCGGCCAGCCTGCTTGAATCGCTGCGGTATGTCAGCGGCGACTACCGGGACCCTACTACCTTTGCACGCCTACGCACGGCACTCGGTTCCGCTACGCGGCCCCTCTATTACCTGGCCATACCGCCCAGCCTATTCACGACCGTGATTGAGGGGTTGGCCGCGTCAGGCGGCGTTGATGGGGCTCGCGTGGTTGTGGAGAAACCCTTCGGACGAAACCTACTCTCAGCGCAGACGCTGAACCGCATGCTCCGCGCCTATTTCCCGGATCACGCCATTTTCCGCATCGACCATTACCTCGGGAAAGAACCGGTCCAGAACTTGATCTACTTCCGCTTCGCCAATCCGTTCGTTGAGGCCGGATGGAATCGCCACTCCATCCAACGCGTGCAGATCACCATGGCCGAGCAGTTCGGAGTGGCCGGTCGAGGCTCGTTCTATGAGGAGGTGGGCGCGATTCGCGACGTGGTGCAAAATCATCTGCTGATGGTGATAGCTTGCCTGGCGATGGAACAGCCGCCAGGGAAAGATCATGCATCGATTCGGGAAGAACGGGTGAACATCCTAAAGTTGATCCGGCCGCTCAGTCCTTCGAATGTGGTCCGGGGACAGTTCCAGGGCTACCGCCACGAGAGTGGCGTGGCTCCTGACTCCCAGGTCGAGACATTCGCCGCACTGCGATGCTATATCGACAATGCGCGGTGGGCTGGAGTGCCCTTCTACGTGCGCACTGGGAAATGCCTTCCGGTTACGGCCACCGAAGTCCTGGTGGAGTTCAAACGGCCATGTTGGCCGGTGTTGGATGAGATCGTCCCACCGTTCCCGAACTCTGTTCGCTTCCGGCTCAGCCCCGACATGAGAATCGCCTTGGGCGCCAACAGCAAAGTGCCGGGAGAGGCGATGGTGGGCGAGCGCGTGGAACTGGTCGCGCGACAGAGCTCCGGTGACGAGATGGATCCCTATGCGCGTCTCCTGGGAGACGCAATGAAGGGCGATGCCACGCTCTTTGCCCGCGCGGATGGGGTCGAAGCCGCTTGGCGCGTTGTGCAGCCGATTCTCGACATCCCGATGCCCTTACACGAGTACGAGTCACACACCTGGGGTCCGCACGAAGCGGATCGGCTCATCGAGGGTGGTTGGCACAACCCACAGGTATCCAGATAAGCTACGTTCTCGACATGACCGGGTGTGGATTGGGAAGGACTCTCCGTGTCCACTACAAAATCAGATGTTCCTCACTTGTTCATGGATCAAGACCAGGATTAATCATAGAGGCCGGCTCATGGGATCACTCCCTTCCCAGACAAGCTCATTTCAATCCAGTGCTCATCCGAGCTGTGATGCGCCTTCACGCCCGATGACACTATAAAACATACGCATTGGCACCAACCATGGTGATGCGACGGACCGTGACTATATTGATGACTTCAATTGTTCTTTTGACCACTCTGGCTATGCAATCCTGGGCAGACATGCCCGCCGGGTTAGCAGCCTATGACCGTCATGAGTATCAGACTGCATTCAAGGAGTTTCACTCACTGGCGAATCAAGGGGACTCGTTCGCTCAGTTCATGCTGGGCTATATGTTTGCCCACCACGAGGGTGTCTCGCATGACTATGCAGAAGCGGCACGGTGGTTTCTCCTGGCGGCCTCCCAAGAAAATAGTGCGGCTCAGTTCAACTTGGGGGTCCTTTACGATGAGGGCCTTGGCGTCACACAGGATTATGCGGAAGCCGCCCGCTGGTTCCGTCTGGCAGCCGACCAGGGACATGGCCCTGCACAGTTGAACCTGGCTCTTCTGTACATCCAAGGTCAAGGTGTTGCCCGGGATTACACCGAGGCTGCCCATTGGTTCCTCCGAGCAGCCGATCAAGGGAATGTGATCGCTCAGATCAACATAGGGTACTTGTACACCAAGGGCCTGGGTGTTCCGCAGAATTACACGGAGGCCGCCCGCTGGTTACTCCAGGCAGCTCAGAAGGGACATGATCGTGCACAGTTCAACCTCGGCCTCATGTATGCGCAGGGTGACGGAGTCCCGCAGAACTACTTTAGGGCGAGGCGGTGGTACGAACTGGCCGCTCATCAAGGCAATGATTCTGCGCAGGTCAACCTCGCGCTGCTCTATGCGAAGGGCTTGGGCGTCAGACAGGATTATGCGGAAGCCGCCCGCTGGTTACGCCAGGCAGCTCACAAGGGAAATATTACAGCGCAAGCCCACCTAGGCTTCATGTATGCCAAAGGCCATGGCGTCCAGCAGGATTACCAGCACGCGGAACATTGGTTCCGTCTCGCGGCTGATCAAGGGAATCCCCTAGCGCAACTCAATCTGGGACTGCTGTATGCAAGAGGCCGAGGGGTCTTACAAGATTACCGGCAGGCGGAGCACTGGTTCCGTCGCGCGGCTGATCAAGGGGACGCAACAGCGCAAGTCAACCTCGGACTCCTCTATGCGAATGGTTATGGAGTGGTTCAGAACTATGTTCAGGCCTATGTCTGGTTTAGCCGTGCTGGGGGACAAGGCCATCAGGATGCGATGGAACTTCGGAGCGTTGTCGCGTCCAAGATGAGTTCAGCCCAAATCACAGAAGCAGAACACCTGGACAATGAGTTACGGGCTAAGAAGTAATGTGGCTCAACACCGGTACACTCTCCACCTTGACCTAGCCCCCTTAAACCGGTCCACCCTGTATGTTAGGGTCGGGCCGAATTTGACCCGCCCCACGAAACTAGACCGATCTAGCACCTGAGGATTTGGCCTGCGCGTGATCGGGTTGAGCCGCTTCAGCGGCGATGCAAACCTAACATACCTCACGTGAGTGTCTCCAACAAGACCTGGGGAGCATGGAGGGTTTGAGCGGTCGCTGCCCACTGAGCCGCAAAGGATGCCGGCGCTTGATCCTGCAACGCGCTGTGCGGTCGCAAGAGGTTGTCGTCCTCCTGCCACCGAGCCAACTTCTCCCGCACATCCTCGAGCGTGAAGAACACCTCGACGTTCAGGCACTCATCTCGTAATCGCCCGTTGACACTCTCGATGAAGCCATTCTCGACAGGCTTGCCGGGCCGAATAAAGTCCAACGGAATCCCGTGGCGGTAGGCCCAGGCGTCCATGACGCGACTGGCAAATTCACTCCCGTTGTCCACGGTAATCGCCCGTGGGGCTCCACGCTGGAGCACCACCGGCTCTACCGCCTGCGCCACCGTCTCTCCTGTAAGCGACTGGTCGGCGACCAAACACAGGCATTCCCGCGTGAACTGGTCCACCACGGTCAGGATCCGAAACCAGCGCCCATCCGCCACACGCTCGCTCATGAAGTCCATGCTCCACCGCTGGTTCGGCGCCGTGGCCACGGCCTGGGGCACGCGGTTCCTTCGTGCTGCTCGTACACGGACTTTGGTCCGCACCATCAAGCCCTCTTCCATGTACAGCCGATAGATTCGCTTCGCGTTCACCCGCCACCCGTCCCGTCGCAACAACACCGTGAGTCGTCGATAGCCGAAACGCACTCGGCTCGCCGCCACCTCGCGCACCCGCATGCGCAACGCCTCCTGCGGATCACGATGCCCCTGATACCGCAACGAGGCCCGCGCCATCGGCAACAGCCTCGAGACCCGGCGCTCACTGACTTGATAGGTCATTTGCGCCCAGCGGGCCAGGACCCGCCGGTCCCGAGGCCGTACAGCTTTTTTCGGACCATCTCCTGCACCATGTGCCGATCGAGCGAGAGATCGGCCACCAGGCGCTTGAGCTTGGTGTTCTCTTCCCGCAATTGTCGCAACTCCCGTAGCTCGTTCAGTCCAAGCCCCGCATACTTCCGTGTCCACACGTAGAACGTCTGCTCACTAATCCCCACGTCTCGACAGACCTCCGCTACGGCTGTGCCACCCTCCGCGTGCCGCCAGGCCGCCAGGATTTGTTCCTCGGTATGCCCTCGTCGTCGTGCCATCGTCGGGTCCTCCTTCCCGGTGAAGAAGACCACGTCGCCGGCCATTTCCTCACGTTCCCCCTGGCCTACTTTTCGGGTTTTGGGTCAAGCGATACGGTGAGGCCGGGGAGGGGCAACGAGCCTCGCTATGAAGTGACCCTGCGGTATGGAAAACGGTACGAACCCTGGATCACGGCAATCCGACCGCTCACCATTTCCCCATAAGGCGCATCGATCTCTTGCCCCGCACCACCTCCGCATTTGTCCCACGACAAGGAGCCGACGGTTGAAATTGTGGAGGTCTTGTGTGAAGGGAGGGTGGGGAAGGAGCAGGCCCGCCACGCGCCGCGAAATGGTATCTTTATTTCCCCGTGTGGTCCTCAGAGGTCACTACCCATGTCTGACCCGAGATCTGTTGCTGGAAAGTGATCAAGTGGCACAGTTCAGCCTATGCCTTTCGCAACCTGGTACGCTAGGATCTTGCATGCACACCCCCTCCAAAACGAGGGTACAGCCTCTTGGAAACCAGGTTTTCTGATCTAGTTTCAAAACCTAGGGTTGTGGAAGCATTCATGTGGTGCCCTGGAACAATTGGGGTAGGTTCTCTGTGGCTGGGTCAAAATCCTGCGCGTGAATTCATAATTCCCTGGTCGTTTTTCCAAGGCATTTGCCGTATCCTTCTGCAGGCTCAAAAACAAATGCAATTGACCCAGGTCTAGGAATGCCAGGTCTTTTCTGACAGAGGCATGTCATGAAACATCGGCTTGCGCTTGAGATGGCAGTAGCAGTCAGTCTGATCGTGATCGTCGATCTCCCAAGAGCCTGGGCCGTCTTGGGGGAAGCAGTGAGTTCTGTGGAAACGGATCGCGTGGCACTTGCCGGACAATTGAGCATGATCCCGGCACAGCTCTATACCATCCAGGAGATCACTACACCGGAGATCATGGTGAGGGAATATGTGTCTGGAGATACGGTCTTTGCTGTGGCTTGGAGAGGAAGAAGACATCCAAACTTGGTCTCGCTTTTGGGTTCCTATTTTCAGGAGTACCAGGAGGCAGCCGCTGCTGCCGCAGCAAATGGTCCTAGAATGCGCGGGATGGCCCGCATCCAGGGATCCCGTGTTGTGGTAGAAACGGGAGGTCATCCGGGAGATATACGAGGAAGAGCCTATATTCCCTCACTCCTCCCTTCGAGAGTGACAAAAGAGATGATCCAATGATTCTGACAGGATGCAGATCGGTTCTTTTCGGGATTGCCATAACGGTTCTTCTGGGTTGTGGAAATTCCGGAAGCTCTGGTCCTTCCGGTCCTTCTGGTCCTTCCGGTCCCAATGTCCTCGCGATCGCAATAGACCCTTCTTCTGCCGCCGTCTGCACATCTGCCAATATACTTTGCACTCAAGTCACCATTTGCCAGCCCAGTACCTCAAACTGTCAAACCATTGCAGATGTTCTCGTGGATACAGGATCGTCAGGGCTCCGGATTTTTGCCTCTGCGGTGAGGATCCCACTCGCATCGAGCAACCTGGGTGAATGCATGTTTTTTGGAAGCGGCACTGAATGGGGGCCCGTTCACACCGTGGACGTCGTTTTGGGTGGGGAACCGGCTGTATTAGTTCCGATCCACGTGGTCGATCCAACCTTCGCGGGGCAATACACCTCCACCGGGCAACCCGCCTCGAACATCTGCGGTGTGGGCGTAGTCGACTCTAGTCCTGTACAAGCCGGATTCAATGGCATCTTGGGTGTTGGGTTATTTCCGTTCGACAGCGGGTCTTATTACACCTGTGCGGCTCTCCCTTGTGCTGCTGTAGCCGTCGCGGCTTCCCAACAGGTTCAGAATCCGATAGGACTTCTGCCAGTTGATAACAACGGGGTTCTAGTCGCCCTGCCATCTGTGCCCGCCAGCGGATCCCCCTCCGTGACTGGTTCCCTCATCCTAGGCATCGGAACAGCATCGAACAATCAACCTTCCGGGGTCATGGTGTTGCCGACCAACTCATCGGGCCAAATCGTGACGCGCTTTCATCCCAGCCAGGGCGTCAGCACGCAGAATATGGGGATCATCGATTCTGGCTCAAGTGTCATATTTTTCAGTGACTCGTCGTTGTCGATCCCGCTGTGTTCCGGAAGTTTATCTTTCCTATACTGCCCTTCTACTCCATTAAACTTTTCGGCGGTCAACACGGAGTTATCAGGGTCTCCGTCAAGCCTAGTCAGTTTTCAGATCGTCGATCCCACGCTCCTGCTACAATCAGGGAATGCCGCCCTTAGTAATATAGGCGGACCAGCATTTTCTCCGGGGGTGTTTGACTGGGGACTGCCATTCTTTTTTGGCAGGACGGTCTATGTCGGCCTCAGTGGAAAAACGTCCGTGCTCGGCGCTGGGCCATTTTGGGCCTATTAGAGAATCAAGTTGTCCTAGGGATGGCGGTTCACGAGAAGAGCTTTCCAGAAACTGTTGGTTTTGGACCTTGCACTGTATCGCATTAAAAACGTTTGGTTCCCGCCACTTGTGATTCTTGAACATAATGGGGATTTTGGACCACCACGGCAGCGAGATGAGAACGTTGGAAATCGCGCATTGCGCGGCCAGATGATCTTCGTCTATTTCTGTCTGTTCACGAATACACTGCACGCCTCAACAGAAGATACGGGTTGGTGACACCGCCTTGTATCGCACCGTCCCCTCGTCGCTGATCTTCAGCCGCACGGCATCGAAAGACACACTTCATGGAGTCACAGCGTGGTGGGGATGCCACTCGGCGAAATCGCGCTGCTCGTTGCTGCCGTCGTGGTTGCTGGAGTCGCCACCGGCATCCTCGCCGGCCTGTTCGGCATCGGCGGCGGCGCCATCATCGTGCCCGTGCTGTACGAGATGTTTCGAATCCTCGGCGTGCCCGAGGAGGTCCGCATGCACCTCTGCGTCGGTACCTCGATGGCGATCATCATCCCGACCACGATCCACTCCTACCTCACGCATAGCGCCAAAGGCATGGTACTCAACGACGTGATCAGGCAGTGGGCCGTCCCGGCGGTGGCCGGTGTCGCGGGGGGGCTCGGTGATCGCCTATTTCGCGCCGAGCGCGGTGTTTAAGGTCGTGTTCATGGTGACGATGACGGTCATCGCCATCAAGCTCTTGTTTGGCCGCGACAGTTGGATCATCGCCACCGACTTTCCCGGTCGCCCGGCGATGATCGGCTTTGGCTTTCTGATCGGGCTGACCTCGTCGCTGATGGGCGTGGCGGGCGGCTCGGTCTCCAACATGATCCAGCCGTTCTACGGCAAGCCGCTGCATAACGCGGTCGCAACCTCCTCCAGTCTCGGCGTGCAGATCGCGATTGCGGCCACCATCGGCCTCGCCCTGGCGGGCTGGCCCAAGATGGCGCTGCTGCCGCCATTCTCGATTGGCGACGTCTCGCTGCTCGGCGTCGCGATCATGGCGCCGGTCTCACGCTTCACGGCCCCCTATGGGGCGGTGCTGGCGCACCGGCTGTCGAAACGACAGCTGGAGATCGCCTTCGGGTTATTTCTACTGTTGGTGTCGGCGCGCTTTGTCGTGAGCCTTTTTTGAACTATGGCTTGCCGCGCATCATCAGCTGGTCACCCCGAACCTCCCAGCTTTCCAGCCGATTGAGGAAGCTCATGCCGAGCAGGCTCGTCCGAAGCTGGCCAGGGCAACCATTTCTGACCCTAGCCACTGAGCGAGGCGAGCAGGACAGAGCAACCACCCATGCATGAGCGGATTCACCATTCTCACAAGTTTCGATCGCCTAGCAAGCCGCGCCTGAAATAACCCCCTGCAAGCTGGTTCCTGAGGAAGACATTGCTGGTCGAGCACAATCAGTAAAATGCCTACTCGACCTCAAGAATCACTTCGATCTCAACTGGAATATTGAAGGGCAGTTCGGCCACACCGACTGCGGAGCGCGCGTGCTTACCGATCGCCTCACCGAAGACTTCGACCATAAGATCGGAGAAGCCATTGATGACCTTTGGCTGATCAGTGAATCCCGAAGCGGAGTTGACCATGCCGAGGACCTTCACGATTCTTTTTACCCTGTCGAGGCTTCCCAGCGTGGCCCGAGCCGTGGCGAGAAGGTTCAGCCCGGTAGCACGCGCTGCCTGATAGCCCTGTTCAAGTGAAAGATCTTTTCCCACTTTTCCCTTCGGGGTGGATTGGCTGGGACCTGAGCCAGAAAAGAAGAGGAGGTTGCCGACTCGTACCACAGGAACGTAGTTCGCAACAGGCGTGGCTGGCGGAGGCAGTGTGATATTTTTCTGCTTCAGGTTGTCCTCCGCTCCACCTGTCGCTTGTACCGAATTGGTATTTACCGATATCAGGGCGAGAAGCAGTGCTCCAAGCAGTGTTCTCATCGCGCTTCTCCTCCGCATCTGACGAACTAGTAAGTCTGCGGTCTACCTATGCAGCATAGCCAGGCAATCTCAGCAATCCGTTATGGGCGAGTCTACGGCAAAGTCATACACTTATCCACACCCTTTCCGGTCATACAGATCTGGATTAGCTCTCAATGTTCCATTCGGATCAATAAATTGAAAGTTGGCCAACAGATTAGGCTGTCTGCCACCGGAAAACTGAAATGACATGTAGAAGTAGATGAGGTCACCGCCCGGAGCATTCGGCGTAATGCTCACCCCTTGGGTGGACGGTTGATCCGAGGAGTATGAATAGCCCGATCTCAAAACAGAGAAAGTGAAAGATTTGATTGCTCCCTCAAAGTTTGCCACTCCAGAGCTAGGAGTATAGGGGGAGTTCAGATCCACTGTGAAATCTGTGCTGTAGGTGCTACCAACCGGAAACGGACCACTCGGCGAGACGGATGGACCAGTGCAATAACCATGAAGTTCTTTATAGGAAGAGACTCACCGAGGCAAGCGGGGATGGACGCAGAAAGGAATAGAAAAAGAGAATTTACCGAATCTTAGCTGAAAGACAATGTGGTCTTCATCATTCCAAAAATCTTGTGCACTTGATATCTCGCAACAACAGACAAATTGCAGGCTTTATTGTCTGGCCCAAGAGTGCCGGAAACAACTGATTCTGAAATCTGTTCCTTACCGAGGCATTTGATTATTCAATGCCCATTTGGCCAAAATCGACGGCTTCAGAACGCTGACGCCAATGAGCGGGGATAGTGCTATACCCACTCAGACCTACGATGCCACCAACAATCGCTCCCAACGTGTCACTGTCGCTCTCAGGTCCCTCAAGAGCATCGAATGTTTTCCAAAGAGCATTCTCGTAGTTGTGCAGCGTCGTCAGCGCACACCAGAGTGCAAACGGCACTGTATCTTCTGCCAAAACCTGCACACCGGTTCCCAACAGATCGCCTGCGTGCCTTGGTGAGGCATCCAACAGCTCGGCAGCCCGTTGCAGTCCAAGGCGGACTTGTCCGGGTGGGGTGTAGTCAATAACCTGACTGAACAGCTCTTCTGATCGTGGGGCACATTGCTTCAGTGCCACACGGACGGCTAATGCCGCAGCCACTGCTACAGCGACGGCTCCTGCCTTCCCTTCAGAATGAGCATGGGTAAGCTCAGTCGCCTTGATGCCTTGTTGAACCACCAAAGATAGGTCGTCAAAAAAGTATGCGCCTACTACGGTAGCTCTCATGGCTCCGCCATTGCCCTTTGAGCCAGTGCCCGAGTAGACCAGAGTGCTTGCCTGCTTCCAGTGAATACCCGACGCGATTCGATGGAGGATGAAGTGGGCTACGGCCCCATATCCTCGCTCGGGTTGGGCTATAAAGTCCTCAGCAAATCGCTTGGCTAACTCATCTTGGGCGATAGTGCCGTGGTGAGCGAGGTTGTGCGCAATCGCTAAAGCCATGCGAGTATCGTCGGTATAGGTCCATATCCCCTCGGGCACTCGACGGTGATGGCGCAAATCGGGTATGGTGAAGAGCAGGTGTCCGAGACAATCACCAATGGAGAGGCCATTCAGACAACGGCTAATCTGTTCTAATCTCGTGTTGGGATCAACCATGCTTCTTCCCGAGTCATTGGGCAGGCTATTTCGAAAAGGTTCACACCCGCTTCGTTCTCTGATTGTCTGTTGTCAAAAACATTTGATTTCGAACCGGTCCAAGAATAGTTCAAATCATTCAGGAAATCGACCTGAGTCCGTATAATTCCAAAGGGAGGTTTCTGACGTGGGTAGTTTGGACTCTCCTACAAGGGGGATCTTAGAAAGCCCTAGCGGTCAAGAGAGCGATGGAGGCTCGCCTCGGCCACTCCTCTAAGGAGTGATAGAGAGAATTGGAAGACCCTCGACAGCAAGGGCCTTATTCATCTTGCGCGTTACTTCTTCAAATTAACGTGCAACGTCTTCGTCTCAGCGCCGCCAACGAAATTGTGCGCCTTCCCTACCAGAGACAGTTTCCCTCCGCCAAAGGTCCAGTTTTCTTTACATCCCATCTTGCCGAATTCCACGGCATAGACAAGTGAGGCTCTGATGGGCACTTTGTTCTCCTGGTCGGGAGTCGGTTTAGTTTCCTGCGTTTCGAGAGGGAACTTTTTGTCCTCGACCTGGCCACTTTGTTGGCAAACATACTGGACGCTGCCGCTCAGGGTGACATCTTTCACACCGCTGTTGGGATCTTCCACGAGCAACGTCAACACCTATTGATCGCTGGACGGTACGTCGATTGACTGGCCATCTTTTACGATCGCTCCACTCTCTTTTGTCTGCATGTTATACGTCTGCCAGGCCATGGTCGGGGGAGACGCATCTGAACCGGGAATCGAAACTCTGGGTATCGGCTGAGGACAGCCGACCAAGGAAAGACCTACGGCAACAATGAATCCGGGAAATCCGAGTCGAACCAGATACGAATAACCTATCTTACCGTCCAGCGTCACATCCTCCTTATCAGAGTCCATGGGGCTCGCAGCATTGCCGAGTGCCGGCTACACATTCCCGAAAGGCCAAGCACTTCGCGCAAGGTAGTCCCCCTGCGGGAGGGTGTCAATGACGGGGATGTGGACCGACACTCAAAAAGAATCGCCAACTCATGGCCCCAATGGCTGCACCGATTGTATCGGCCAGCCAATCCAGCCAGCTCGACTCACGGAATGGGACAAAGAATTGATGCACTTCATCTGTGATGCCGAAGACCGAGGCCGTCACGATCGCCAGCACAACCGCCTGCCGGGCGACAGCCGGCCCCGCTGCCCAGCGAAACGCCCGGTAGCAGAGCAGGGACAAGATACCATATGCCACCGCATGCAAGACTTTATCGCTGACGTCTTTGAACAAGAACGATGGCAGCTGCTCTTCCGGGTGCGACTGGGCCGACAGGTAAAAAATCATACCGGCATACAGCGCTACCGGCGCCCAGTACCAAAACACTTGAGCCATCACATCTTGCCGAGCTGCGTCACGCATTGATTTGTTCTCGCCCAATCCCCTACCCCTATGCGATACTTATAACGGACAGATTACGGAAAGACTATATAAACACGCCAGTTGTTAACTGGCCTGCACGTCTAGAACAACAGGATACGCACCGCACTGGAGGTTCAAAAAGGCCATACCCCTCAACCCCGGCGCGCCGAGACGCGCGTTGCCCCAAGCAAGGCCGCAGGCGAGTCGAAACCGGAGACGTGCCCTCGTGGGCGCACGATGCGACGAATAAGGAGCACCAAGTCCGTGCGCGCCGCCGAGTTGGTGAGGCGGCCGGGTCTCCGTTGAGGATTTCGATGAGACGAGAACGAAGCTGGCGGACTTTTTCAGCCTCCTGACACATATCGGATAACATTCGACCATGAAGACCGCTCACATCTGTTTTCTCTGGCATATGCATCAACCCTATTACACGGACCCGGTCGCGAGGTCTGCCAGTATGCCATGGGTGCGTCTCCATGCCACCAAGGCCTACTACGACATGGCCTATGGGCTGGAGAAGTTTCCCTCGATCAAAGCCACGTTCAACTTTACTCCCTCGCTCCTGCGACAGCTGAATGAAATCGGATCAGGGACGGTGCGCGACCTCTTTCTGGAACATGCGCAGCGTCCGGCGGCAGACCTCCGTCCGGAAGAAAAAGCCTTTCTCATCCGACATTTCTTCTCCGCCAATTGGGCCACGATGGTGCGCCCCTACCCTCGCTATCATGAACTGCTCGTGAAGCGCGGTGCCGACATCTATGGTCGCGACTTGGAACGAATCGCGCGGCAGTTTTCCATCCAGGAATTGCTGGACTTGCAGACCTGGCACAACCTCGCCTGGTTCGGATACGGCACCGTCAGTCGCTATCCGCGCCTGGCTGCGCTGCGCGCGAAAAACAGGGGCTTCACGGAAGAAGAAAAACAGGAAGTGTTAGCCCTCCAGCTCGTCGCCGTGCAAGACATTGTTCCGCAATATCGACGATTGATGGAGCGGGAACAAATCGAACTCACCACAACCCCTTTCTTTCACCCAATCCTGCCGCTCGTCATCGATACGGACTTCACTCGACGCGCCAGGCCGGATCTCCCGCTCCCTTCGCGATTCCACGCGCCGGAAGATGCAGAGATGCAACTGCAACGTGCCGTCGAGTTTCACACCGCCACATTCGGGCGAGCCCCTGTAGGCCTCTGGCCGTCGGAAGGCTCCGTCTGTCCAGAATTGATTCCGATGTTGCCGAAGGTTGGACTGCGCTGGCTGGCGACCGACGAAGGCATCCTCGCTCGTTCACTCGATGCGGCCCAGCAACCGTGGCAACGCCACCGGGATCTGTATCAACCCTACCGGGTCGGAGCGGAAGACCAAGACATCACGATGCTGTTTCGCGATCGGGAGATCTCCGATGCCTTTGGGTTCGTCTACCACAAAACCACTCCCGATATGGCCGCCGAAGATGTCCTCCGCCGGCTGCGCAAAATCATTTACGACACGCCGCAGGACCAGGTCACTATCGCAATTGTGCTCGACGGGGAAAACCCATGGGAACACTATCACGAGGGGGGCGAACAGTTTCTCTCGCTCCTCTACAAGGCCTGTTCAACCGGTGCACTCGATAGCGATGCGGTTCGCTCTACCACCGCGACGATCTCCGGAGCGCTCCAAGCCTCGCCGGCCACACATCGAGTCAGCCACCTCCATTCCGGCTCCTGGATCAATCAGGACTACAAGATCTGGATCGGTCACCAGGAAGACAATCGGGGATGGGACCTGGTGAGTCAGACTCGGTCCCGTCTTGCCGAGATTTCTTCCACCCTCCCCTCGGATCGCGCACAAGCCGCCTGGGACGAACTCTATGCTGCCGAAGGCAGCGATTGGTTCTGGTGGTATGGAGACGATTTTGATTGCGGTTACAACGACGAGTTTGATCGGCTCTTCCGGACTCACCTTCGAAACGTCTGGACGATCGCGGGACTGACTCCACCGGATTTGTTAAATCAGCCGATCTCTAGTCCCCGCGGCATGCCGGAGGCAGATCTCGTGACGGCGCCGCTCGCCTTGCTGAACCCTTCCATCGACGGACTGGCAACCGACTTTTTCGAGTGGCGCGGAGCGGGCAGGATCAATCCTCAGCCGCCGCTTGGCGCAATGTGGAAATCCGAAGGGGTACTGACCGATATCCAGTTTGGCTGGAGTCTTGATCAGTTGTATCTCCGGCTCGATCCAGACGAGCAATCGCAACCGCGCCAGGCAGGGCTCACGGTCGAGCTGCAGTTACAGACGCCTGAACACCTCTATCGCATGTCATTTCCCCTTGTACCGTCAGGGCCAGACCAGTTTCTGCTGTCGCAGAAACTCGCAAGCGGATCCTGGCAGGAGATCGGCCCTTACCAATCGATCTGCCATCGGAAGATTGTCGAACTGGCTGTGCCGTTCAAGGACTTACAGCTCACAGCCGGGCAGGAACTCCGCATGACCATTCTAGTGCTGGAACATCGATTGGAAGTCGCACGCTACCCGCATCACAAGCCTGCGACCTTCCTCGTTCCCGGTCCAGAGTTTGAAGCGAATTTGTGGCGCGTTTGATGGGTAGGAAACGTGAAACGAAACAGCGCTGGGACAAAGATTGCCTTCTTAAATCCGGCGCCTCACGTTTCACCTTTTACATCCCACGTTTGACGATTCATGAGTTTGGAGGATAAAGATGCCTGATTTGCGCCGTGATCCGATTGTCGGTCGGTGGGTGATTATTTCGACGGAACGGAAAGGTCGGCCTCACGATTTCATGCCCCTGCAAGGTACCAAACCTTTAGCCGCAGCCCTCTGCCCCTTTTGCCCAGGACAAGAGCGACTGACGCCGAAAGAAATCATGGCCTACCGGCCACAGCCGGTGGCGCCCAACAGCCAGAACTGGACCGTGCGTGTCGTGCCGAATAAGTTCCCTGCACTCCAGATCGAAGGCGACCTCGACCGCCAAGGCCTCGGCCTCTACGATCACATGAATGGGATCGGCGCACATGAAGTCATCATCGAGACCCCGAACCACGCAGATAGCCTGGCCGACATGCCGACGAAGCGGGTCGAGGATGTGCTGTGGGCCTATCGCGATCGCATGATCGACCTGAAGAAAGACGCGCGATTCCGGTACATCCTTATTTTCAAGAACCACGGCAACCCAGCCGGCGCGACGCTGGAGCACAGCCACTCACAACTCATCGCCCTGCCGATCATCCCCACCAGCGTCCAGGAGGAGATCAATGGCTGCCGGGCTCATTATTTTCAGAAAGAACGCTGCATCTATTGCGATATTCTCCGGCAGGAGCTCTCTGACGGCAACCGCATCGTGGCTGAAAATCCCGAGTTCCTCTGCGTCACTCCGTATGCTCCGCGCTTTCCCTTTGAAATGTGGATTCTCCCTAAACGCCACGCCGGCTACTTCGAAGAGAGCCAGAAGCTACAATTCGAGTTCCTCGCGCCGATTCTTTCTGAAGCGCTCCGACGGATGAACAAGGTCCTTGCAAAACCTGCCTACAACTTTATCCTCCATAGCTCTCCCCTCCACGAGAAAACCGGAGATTTCTACCACTGGCACATCGAAATCATTCCGAAACTGACCCTAGTGGCTGGCTTCGAATGGGGCACAGGATTCTACATCAATCCAGTGGCGCCGGAAGAATCGGCGAAGTTTCTGCGGGAAGCAGAAATATAAAGCGTTCATCTGCGAAACGATTCAAGGTCCGGTGCTGACGGCTTTCTTGCAATCTTGCCAACGCCGGCCTTATCATCCTCCCATGCAAGTCCAGCTGAGCCATCCAGCCAGAACCGTCGAAGTCAAAGGCCCCAAGAAAGTCAGAGACCTCCTGCGCGAGTTGAGCCTCGTCGTCGAAGCGCATCTCGTGATCAAAGGCGACGATCTGGTGACGGAAGACGAAATGCTGTACGACGGCGATCAGATCGAAATCAGACCAGTGATCTCCGGAGGATGAAGACGGTTCATCTAGTTTGTTTGGTTTTTCTGGTTGATCTCGTCCAAACCAAATAAACCAGACAGACCAAACTAACCAGAGAAACCAGCCCATGAATTGCACCAAATGTAAGACCAAAGCGGTGATTGGCCTCCCTCGCCACAATGCGGCTTTCTGCAAGAACTGCTTCAACGGCTTCGTCCACGATCAGGTGGCGCGGGCGATCAAGTCGGAGTGGATGTTCGGAAAGGAAGACCGAATCCTCGTGGCAGTGTCCGGCGGGAAGGACAGTCTGGCGCTCTGGGACATTCTACTCAAGCTCGGTTATCGCGCCGACGCGCTCTACGTGAACCTCGGTATCGGGGCCTACTCTGAGCAGTCGCACGCCAAGGTGACGAAGTTTGCCGAGGCGGTTGCTGCCTCACATGGAGCCACGCTGCATCTCCACACGGTCGAACAGGAGGCCGGTGCGGGGATCAAGGAACTGGCTCAGTTGATCCATCGTCCAACCTGCTCGACTTGCGGCACCATCAAACGCTACCAATTCAATCGCGTGGCCATCGAACAGCAATACGATGTGATGGCCACGGGCCACAACCTCGATGACGAAGCGGCCCGGCTCCTGGGCAACGTGCTGCATTGGCAGGAGGAATATCTGGATAAGCAGAGCCCGTCGTTGCCGGCTTCGGTAGAAGGTTTTGCCAAAAAGGTGAAGCCCCTCTACCGGCTCTCGGAACGAGAACTGGCGGCTTATGCGGTGCTGAACCGAATCGATTATATCGTCGAGGAATGCCCCATGGCGAAGGGCTCTAAGATGCTCCAGTACAAGGAGGTCTTGAATCGTCTGGAGACGGAGTCGCCGGGCACGAAGCAGACCTTCTACTGGGGCTTTCTTGAGAAGCAACGCAAAAAACAGCCCACGGCGACTACCATGGCAGAAAAAGACCGGGCCGTTCTCCACCCTTGCACGTCTTGTAAGCAGCCCACCACCGCAGAGGTCTGCTCCTACTGCAAAATGATGGCGAGAGCGGGCGCAGCGAAGAGCTGATAGCTAATAGAAGGAGATCCCGTCAGAATTTTCCTTTCGGGCCTACTTAACCGCTATATGCCATACGCTCCTGCTCTTGAAAAGTCATCTCTGACCCCGTAAGCTGCATGCTCGATAATTAGCCTGTGCTGAAACAACCGTATCTTCACTCCCATGGCAACAACACAACGCGACTACTATCAGATTCTCGGTCTTCCCAAGTCTGCCTCGGCGGATGATATCAAGAAGGCCTACCGCCGCCTTGCGCGCCAATTCCATCCCGACATGCATAGCGGCGCCAAGAAATCCGAGATGGAAAAAAAATTCAAGGAGTTGAACGCCGCGCACGAAGTCCTGGGCGATCCGGGTAACCGGAAAAAATACGATCAATATGGCGACAACTGGGAACAAGCCGAGGCCTACGAACAGGCGCGTCGGCAAGCTGGTCCTCGTGGGGGAAATGGCCCGGCGACTTCGTTCGGGGGAGAAGGCTTTTCCGACATCTTCGAGAACCTGTTCAAAGGGCGAGAGCGAGCCGGCAATGGCCGAGGATTTGCCATACAGGGCGAGGACCTTGAAACAGAGGCGCAGCTGACGCTGGCCGAAGTGTTCGCCGGGGTAATGAAACGCGTCACCTTGCAAGAGCCCATACCCTGCTCCACCTGCCACGGGAGCGGAGCCTTTCGTGGACGACACTGTCCAGCCTGTCAGGGGCAGGGCACCACGCTGCATCCCCATACGATTGAAGTTCGAATCCCCGCCGGGGTCCAGGATGGAACGAGGGTGCGCGTAGCCGGCAAGGGCCAAGCCGGCACCAACGGCGGCAAGCCCGGTGATTTGTATCTGCGCGTCGTGATCGCTCCGGACAACGTCTTTCGCCGACAGGGAAGCGACATTCATGTGTCCCTTCCTGTCTTTCCCTGGGAAGCAGCCTTGGGTGCCGATGTGATGGCTCCGACGCTGATGGAACCGGTCCGGGTGAAAGTTCCACCAGGGAGCCGGGCTGACAGTAAGCTTCGTCTGAAGGGCAAGGGTCTTCCTGCTGCAGCCGGCGGCCACGGCGATCTTTTCTTGACGATCCAGATTGTGATGCCCCCCTCCTTGACGGATGAGGAGCGAAAACTGTACGACCAACTCAGGGCTATTGCGCATCAGGACCCGCGTGCCGAGCTGCTCGCCCAGGCCCAACGCCGATCACGACCCTAACTCCAGTGAGTCACGCTCCTTGCGCTTATCGCGCGCCACTCTGCCATTACGTCGCTGGCGGTGCAGCCTGTTCGTGGGCTCATCGAGTTGTGTTGTTGGCTTGCGTTGTGTTGATCGATCTGGCAAGCTACCTTTGCTTGTGGAAAAAATTATGCTCTGCGTGATCGGGCTGCTGCCGGACACACACGAGTACTTTTTTTGTTCAATAGGCTAAAGAACGAGCAGGGATTACTAGGATGCTCGTCATCATGGAGTCAGACGTCTTCATTCGGTTCAACCTAAGGAGGCAAGTATGAAGCAGGGAACACGAGCCATCATGACGCTAGGCGTCGCATCTGTATTCGCGCTGACCGTTGGGATGTCTACGGTCTGGGCCAATGAGCCAGGCTACGGTAAGGAAGGACACGGAGGCGGCGGGCATAGCTCGATGGGCGGACATGGCGGGAGCATGATGCATAACAGCACCGGCCACCTGATTCGGCATTTGCTCAAGCACGAACAAGACATCGGGCTCACTGCGGAGCAAGTCACGAAACTCAAAGATATGCAACTCACTCTGGACAAGACCCGTATCAAGACCGAGGCCGATATCCAGGTCGCGGAACGAGAGTTGAAATCCCTGACCGAGGAAGAGAAGTCTGATCTGGGAGCGATCGAAGCCAAGCTGAAACAGAGCGCAGACCTTCAAGTCGGCTTACGCATGACCTCCATCAAGGCTCGTCGGGATGTGTACGCCCTCCTGACTCCGGAACAGCGCGCGAAAGAAAAGATCGAGCATGAGAAAGCGCTGCAGCAACACAAGGATGCCGGCAAGGGTTACAGCAACCCTCATGGCGGCGCAATGAAAGACAATCCGCATCGGGGTGGCGATGCTGCACCGCCGGCGCCTCCTTCAAGCATGTCCGTACAGTAGTGCAATCCAAGAAACGGGGCAGGATACGTTGAGAAGTTCCAAGGACTGAGAACGAAGGTCTGGGAGATGGCATGCCGAAAGAGCTGAAACTCATGAGCCATGATTTGCTGGTCGGTCCAGATCGAGCGCCGGCCCGCGCGATGTTGAAAGCCGTTGGATTCACCGACGAGGATTTGTCTCGCCCGATCATCGGCGTCGCCAACACATGGATCGAGGTCATGCCCTGCAACTTCCACCTGCGCCGCTTGTCGGAGAGGGTGAAAGCCGGTATCAGAGCTGCGGGCGGCACTCCCATCGAGTACAACACCATCGCGGTGTCGGATGGCATTTCGATGGGGACCGAGGGGATGAAGGCTTCGTTGATCAGTCGGGAAGTGATTGCCGATTCGATCGAGCTCGTGGCTCGTGGACACTTGTTTGACGGTGTAGTGGCATTGTCAGGCTGCGACAAAACGATTCCCGGCACCGTGATGGCCCTCGCTCGCCTGAACCTGCCGTCGGTCATGCTCTACGGCGGCTCGATCATGCCGGGGCAGTTCCAAGGCCACGACGTGACCATTCAAGATGTGTTCGAAGCGGTCGGAAAACATGCGTCCGGCAAGATGACTGCTGCTGAACTCAAAGATCTCGAAGACCATGCCTGCCCAGGCCCCGGCGCCTGCGGGGGTCAGTTCACAGCTAACACCATGGCGATCGCGTTTGAGTTCCTCGGCATTTCGCCGATGGGACGAAACGGCGTACCGGCCATGGATCAGCGAAAGGATGACGTGGCGTTCGAGTGTGGAAAGATGGTCATGGATCTGTTGAAGCAAGACCTGCGGCCCCGCCAGATCATCACGCGGAAATCGCTCGAAAATGCCATTGCCGCGGTCGCGACGACCGGCGGCTCGACGAATGCGGTGTTGCATCTGCTCGCCATCGCGCGCGAAGCCAACATCAAACTGAGCATCGACGACTTCGACAAGATTAATCGGAAGGTGCCATTACTCGCCGATCTCAAGCCTGGAGGCCGATTTACGGCTTCGGATCTCTACGCAGCGGGAGGGACCACCTTGGTCGCCAAACGGCTGCTCGATGCCGGTCTCTTGCACGCCAGCCAGCCGACCGTAACCGGCCGGACGATCGGGGAAGAGGCCAAGACCGCGAAAGAAACATCCGGGCAACAAGTTCTCAAGCCCTTGTCAAATCCGATCAAGCAGACCGGTGGAATGGTGATTCTACGGGGGAATCTGGCTCCCGAAGGCTGCGTTGTGAAGGTGGCTGGACACTCGATTATGACGTTCCGTGGCCCTGCCAAAGTGTACAACAGGGAAGAGGACGCCTTTGTCGCCGTGCAATCCCATCAAATCAAAGCGGGTGATGTCGTAGTGATTCGGTATGAAGGCCCCTCAGGAGGGCCGGGCATGAGAGAAATGCTCGGTGTCACCGCTGCCATCGTCGGTGCAGGCCTGGGTGACTCCGTCGCGCTGCTCACCGACGGCCGCTTCTCCGGCGCCACCCATGGCCTGATGGCCGGCCATGTCGCACCGGAAGCCATCAAGGGCGGCCCAATCGGCGCCGTGAAGAACGGCGACATGATTATCTTCGATATCGCCAAACGGATGCTGAACGTGGAACTCTCGCAGAAAGAAATCAAGGCCCGGCTCAAGAAGGTTAAACAGCCGTTACCCCACTACACCTCCGGCGTGATGGGCAAGTATGCGCGGCACGTCTCGTCGGCATCGGAAGGGGCTATTACGACATAGGAAAAGATGGGAAGATACCTGAGCTGGGTGGAGTATTCGACTCACAGCTAACAATCATCAGCTCCTGCCTATCGCCCCTTCATCCGTCCTCGCATTTCCGACATCATGCTATCGAGGTCAGCTTCCGCCTTTGCACGATCGCTGATCAACTCATCGAGATTGTATGGACGAACCGGAACCGGCTGAACCACCTCGGGCTTCACCATCTGCTTGAGCTGCAGATCAGACTGAGGAGGCTGGGGTGGTTTGGCTTGGGGCTGGACTGATGGGGTCAGTTGTTGGTCTATCGCTGACTGCCTCTGTCCAGTGGGCAGAGACGCTCCTTGTCCAGTTCGTATCCCCACGCCTTGTTCCCGCAACCATTGTGTGGCCACACTCGACTTGAGCGAGAAACTGATGCTCGTGATCGGAAGGCCATCTGAGGCGACACGGGCAATAGCCGTATTGACACCGATCATCCGTCCCTCTCCATCTAAGAGTGGCCCACCTGAATTTCCACGGTTCAAACCCGTCTCTGTTTGAAACACGTGCTTTCCCTTGACTCCATTGAAGTTATCGACTTCGGCGCTGATCACCCCAGTAGTGAGTGTCCATAATCCACCTTGTTCCGGGTGACCGATGGCGACCACTCGATCCCCGATCCTAGCCCGCCCCGATTCACTCACATCGACGACAGACAGCGGTTCGGTCACGCCATCGAGCTTTAACAAGGCAAGATCCAATGGCTGTGAATAGGCTACGACCTTGGCGCGGACCATACGGGAGAGATCGCTCTTTGACTCTCCCATCACTCGGGCCGGCTTGAGAAACACAGACAGGCGGGCGAAGGGCTTCCCGGTTTGTTCCTCGATCACAACGTGAGCATTCGTCAGAATCAGTCCGTCTGACTGAATAATCGAACCGGTTCCGCCACTCCCCTTCCCCCTACCATCTGCATGCCCCATCACCATCACCACAGCTGGGGAGGCTTGTTCATAAATCTCACGGGGCGATAACTCCTTACCAGTGGCCGCAGTGCTCCATATCAAGGAGAGCACGAACAGGCTCCCCCACGTTAGCGACCTCATCATGGCCTCCTTCTTTCTAGTAGAATGGCTGAACGAGACTGGCGGGACGGGTTGATCTGGTTCATCTGGTTGGTCTTGTTTAACCAAACAAACGGGATAAACCAAATAACGGTAATCTTCTGCTGGCGGACTTTTACAACATCCTGCTAGGCGCGCCGATAGAACTCCGCAATCATCTCTACGACGTAAGACAGCTGCGGTTCTGTCAACTCAGCGTAGATTGGGAGAGACATCACCTCTTCAGCCGCCTGTTCTGACACAGGGAAGGCTCCCTTCTGATGCCCTAAATCTCGATAGCAATTTTGGAGATGCATGGGGAGAGGATAGTACACTTCCGTGCCGACACCTTTTTCTTTGAGGAAGGCGCGCAACTCATCGCGCTTCGGCACACGCACAGTGAATTGGTTATAGACGTGGAAATTTCCGGGCACCGTTGGTGGCAATATCACGCGATTTGCAAGCTTCGCCTGTGCGAACAACTGCCGGTACCGTTCGGCATTCCGCCGCCGCCCCTCGGCCCACTGGTCAAGATACTTTAATTTGACCTGGAGCACGGCAGCCTGAAGCGCATCCAACCGGCTATTGATCCCTACCGCCTCGTGGAGATAGCGGACCCGGCTCCCATGAACACGGAGCATGGCCATGGAGTCGGCAAGGGCTTTGTCGTCGGTTGTGATGAGTCCCCCATCTCCAAAGCCTCCCAAATTCTTGGAGGGGAAAAAACTAAAGCATCCGGTGTCGCCGAGTACCCCGGCGCGTTTCTCTTGCTGTGCCGCCCCAATGGCTTGGCAAGCATCCTCAATAACGTACATCTTCTTCCGCTTGGCAATCTCGTTGATCGCAGCCATGTCCGCACATTGCCCAAAGAGGTGAACTGGAATGATGGCTTTCGTACGAGGCGTGATCGCTCGCTCAATGAGTGCCGGATCGATATTGAACGTATCAGGCTGAATATCCACAAACACCGGCTTCGCGCCCAACCGTGAAACCGCACCCGCCGTGGCAAAAAATGTGAACGGAATGGTGATGACCTCATCGCCGGCCTTCACTCCCATGGCCATGAGGGAGAGCAACAGCGCATCGCTCCCGGAGGCGCACCCGATCGCGTAGCGAGAGCCGATGTACCGGGCAACAGATTCCTCGAACGCTACGATGCGCGGCCCCAGGATAAATCCCTGCTCGTCACAGACAGTCTGTATCTCCGCCATGATCTCTGCACGAAGGGGCTGGAATTGAGCTTTCAGATCAAGCAACGGCACATTCATCGACGCGGACCTCCAGTATGAATTTCAACGCTCGAAGGACTAACAGAGCAGCCGTAACACTCCCTTCAATACCTGGCTCCTGGACATAATGCAAGTGGAGAATCAGAACCGCCGGCTGGTTTAGCGGAAATCTCGCCGATGAAAAATAAGGCTGGCTGTAAAGAGGAGCACTGCCGTATACGTCGCTCCGTAGGCGATAATCAGCATCAGGTCCGCACCGCTTACTTCCAGGTGGTGCACGACATGGCCCTTCAAGTTGAAACGCTCGAGGTTGGGCAAGAGATAATAGATCCCCTCCAAGATCCCCCGACTGAGATCATCCATCTTCGCGCCAAATGTTTTCAGATCAGCCGTGAGGTGCCCAATCACATACAGCGCCAGCGTGAATATGGCGCTCAGGGTGGCGCTGGTAAACGTAGAAAACAACAGGGCGACCGCCGTGATCACCATGAACTCGACAAAAATCAGCGCCAGCGCCTTGAAGAGCATCCCTTCGACGGGAACCGCTTGAGCATAGAGCACCACCAACAATCCCAGCGCCATGACTACCGTATTGACGAACAGGGTGATCGTGAGGCCCAGATACTTTCCGAGAAGAAATTGGTATCGCGCCACCGGTTTGGACACAATTGTGTAGATGGTCTTCTTCTCGATTTCCTTGCTCACCAGGCCAATCCCGACAAAAATGGCAATCAACACCCCGAAGAAATTAATGCTCCCTAGCCCAAGATCCAGAATGAGACGGTGGAATTCTCCCAAGGTTAACCGCGACAGGATCACAGAACTGCCGATCATGAACAGGGCAAACACGAGCAAATTGTAGAGCAGCTTATCTCGCAAGTTTTCCCTGAATGGTATTCAGCCCGATCGACAGGATTTTCATGTGCGCTTCTCCGTTGAACTCCGATGTCCTTCGACCTCACGAATGAAGAGGTCCTCCAGCGACCCCTTCTGAGGATTGAGCGACACCAGTCTGGCCTTCGCCGTGCGGATAATCTCCAGCGCACCCCCGACCTGTTGCTGACTCTTCAGCACCACCAGCATCAGATCCCCTTGCATCACGACTTTGTCGGTAAGCGGACGTAAGTGATCCAGTCCTTCGGGGGTCAGACGATCCACGACCAATTCCACTTGGTGACTCGCCCCTTGATCCAGCAAGTCGGTCACTAGGCCACAGGCCACGAGGCGCCCCTTCAGGATCATTGCAACCCGATCGCACAACACTTCGGCATCGTGCAAGATGTGGGAGCTGAACAGGACCGTCTTCCCAGACTCCTTGAGGCGCAAAATTAGATCGCGCACTTCTTTCCGCCCGATGGGATCCAGTCCCGACATGGGTTCGTCCAACACCACCAACTCCGGATCGTTAATCAAGGCTTGGGCAACCCCCACACGCTGCAACATGCCTTTTGAGAACTTCCTGAGCTGGAGATCCTTGGCGTGCGTCATACCAACCAGTTCCAAGAGTTCGTCGATCCGCTTATTCAGAACCGCCCCCCACAGTCCGAATAAATGCCCGTAGAATCCAAGAAACTCCCGGCTCGTGAGATAGTCGTAAAAGTAGGGCGATTCCGGAAGAAAACCCAGCCTGGCCTTGGTCTGCGGATCTCCCAGATCTCGGCCAAACAACCGCGCCCGCCCGCTCGTCGGGTAGATCAGCCCCATCAACATCTTGAGGGTTGTGGTTTTCCCCGCGCCGTTCGGGCCGAGAAAGCCGAATACTTCCCCACGTCGGACTTCGAGATTGAGGCCTTCCACCGCGGTTACTCGTTTGCCCCAGAACCCCACGCGAAAAATCTTAGAGAGTTGCTCAGTCTGAACCACGAGATCTGGGTTAGGCATCATGGCTCACTCCCAAGTCCTGGGGAAACTGTAGGCCGGCTCTATCTTCGGAAAAAGGGTGTAGATAGGCTGTTTACGTTTGAAAAACGTGCGCAGCCGTTCTGGATGCGTCGAACTGGAGACCGAACCGGTCTTGGGATCTAATCGATATTCTCCTTCAAACGGTTCCTGAGGCAGCATCGGAAGGGTTCCCGACACCACGAGATCCTCGAGCGTCGCAGGAAAGGCCCGATGTTGCGTCCGATAGGCTTCCACAGCGTTCTCCAGTATGCGAAGATCCCGTTCAATAGTAACTTCTTTCATCCGATTGGCCAAGACTTCTCGCATCTCCGGATCTTGTGTCTCCCGCAAACGGGCTTCAAGAAACGCCAAGGCCGTGTCTGGACTCCCTGCCTCCGCCGCCATGCGGGTGGCGAGCCCTGGGAGATAGGACGGGCCATCCGGCCGACGGGCCGCCTCCATAATATACTCCGCTCCCTTGGCTGGATCGCCGAGCAGAAAGTAGTAGTTGTACCCGAGCAGAAAGGGAATGTTCCAGACGTCTGGATTCGCGGTGACACCCCTTTCAAGCAGCCGATTACTCAAGTCCGGGCGGTTCGCGAGATCGCCCAGGATGACGCCGCCCGCATAGTAGGCGTAGGCATATTGCAGGGTCGAGCGTGGTGATTACGTCCAGGGCGTGATACATCCACTCATATTCGTCTTCGCTATTTCGTTTATTCCCCATCACCTGTACCAGCTTGAGCCAGAGGAGATCGGCACCTAAGTGGTGATAGCCGAGCAAGGCTGGTTTCAGATATTCGCCCTTGGGAAGCTGCGCGAGACCTTCGATCTGCACGACCGTTCGATCCTGCCGCTCGATCGAGCTCCCCTTGCAGCCAGCCGACGGAGGCCAGTAATAGAAATCCTCGCTATGCCAAGCAGAAACTGATTTGCGATCGATGTACCGCGATGATGTAAGGCTGATGAGACCGTCATAAGAGACAGACCGGGAAGAATGAATAAAACGGAAGGTCCCGGCAGCCATCGAATGGCTGCCGGGACCTCCGAGACCATACCTACAACCGTCTAGAACACACCGGTTGTACAATCGTTGGCGCCATGGTCAACCGTGGAATCCCAGGTTGAAATATTGGGATCGCCATCCAAATTGGCTTTTAGCCGCCGCAACAAAGTCGTTTTGGATAGGGAGTCCGACAGCAGCAGTCCCAGCAATGGCTAAGGGACAAGAAGTTAGCGGGGTATACCCATTTCCAGTCCCCAAGGCCGGGGCCACCGTTGAATCTACTCCATACTGATAATTCACATTGCCAGTTGCCTTAAACCCAATATCGTTAAAAAATGCCGTCCCAAACGTACCACCAGCAACACACCAATTGGTAGCGGCACCAGATGGGCCAAGACCAGCCATCCAGGTATATGGAATTGATTTAGTACCAGCTGCAGGTGCATCACACCCTCTACACTCACTCCAACGTAACAACCTCGCTCCGCCTGGAAGGAGACTTCGGAGGTTTTGATCGCCTGGAGGTTGGTTTTCGCCTCGGACTGGCGTGACTTCATCTGATATGTCAGGAAGTTCGGGATGGCGATGGCCGCCAAGATCCCGATGATCGCCACGACGATCATCAACTCGATGAGGGTAAAACCCTCCTGTTTCCGCAATGCCTTAAACATCGTACTGCCTCCTTGTTGATGGTTCACTGACTCCCCTTCACATCCTTGCTTCTAGTTCATCGGAACTCGTATCCGATTTCCTTACCCATGCCCTCTAGCAGGTTCGATGCCCGGTACATGGCCAGGCCATGAAATATTAAGTCGTCATCAATATCAAATAGTTATGATTGTTATCTGCTGTGAAACAAACAGCGATTGGAAATCATCTCTCCCTCTTTTGCTCTGATCTGCCAATATTTGTCATCCAGTGTAAGGGGCCTGTGACGCCTTCCACTTTCTCTCCAGGGAGGAGGGCAGCCAAAGGAATTCATTATCTGCATGGGAAAATATTCTGAGGAAGCAGCTACTTAGCGTAAGAAGGCTGAGTCGAAACAGCTTGTCATATGCAGCGCAGATGACTCAGGGAGAGGGCTGTAAATGGAATCAATGTCAGCAGAGAGGATAAAAGGAGGAAACCAGGACTAGGCTACAGACAAAAGCTGTATTACTGAGCATTTATCTTCTCGGATACACGGCGTTTGGCCTGTTGGATACGTTCTTCTTGGGTCGGGTCACCCATCCCCAGTTCACGGAATCGGTCCATCAACTTACTATTTGACGGGTCAAGCTCTAGCGCATGGAGCCAGGACTCACGGGCGTCTGAGAATTTCTGTTGTTTAGCATAAATATCCCCGAGATGCTCATAGAGTACCGGGTCATCCCCTGCGAGCGCCACAGCGCGCTGCATCTCCGTTAAGGCCTCGGTGAACGAGCCGGATTTAAACAAGGCCCAGGCGAGGCTATCGATATAGTACCCATTGCTCGGTTTGAGTGCGACAGCCCGCTTGGTCAAGGAAAGTGCTTGGTCGATCTTGACTCCCCTCTCTGCGTAGCTATACCCCAGATAGTTGAGCGCATCGGCATGATGGGGGTCCAGCTTGATTGCGGCCTCCATGACGCGCACGACATCTTCGAATCGATTGAGCTTGTCGTAGACCGTGCCAAGATTGAAGTACAAATCGGCGCTTTTGGGGTTCTGGCTGATGCCTTCTTCCAAGGCCCTTGCCGCGTCGTCGAACTGGTCATTCTGCAAATAGGTCAATCCCAGCACGATGTGGGCTTCGGGCTGTTTTGGATTAATCGTAATAGCTTTGGTTAAGTGCGTGATGGCCTCAGGAAATTGCTTCAATCGATAGAACAAGAGGCCGAGATGCAGATGCCCTTCGAAGTAGGACGGCTCAAGTTGCACGTTAAACGTATACGTCTCGATCGCCTTCTTCGTATCCTTGGATTCCTCATAGATATATCCAAGGTAATCTCTGATCTTGAGCTCCGTCGGGCGCGCCTTGAGAATCTTGATCAGCTGGTCTATGGCCTTGGGATAGTCCTTCTCTTCCCCATACAGAATTGCCAGTCGAAGCTGGGCATCGAGGTCCGAAGGGTCTTCCGCTAACAAATCATTGAGTTCCTTCCTGGCGCCCTCATAATCTTTCTTTGCCACATAGAGCCGAACCAACTGGTGCCGGATGTCCCGGCTTCGAGGGTTCACCGACTGAAGATATTTTCGTAGCACGGCAATCGCTCGATCCTGGGCCTGCCGCGACTCATAGATCGAGGCGAGCGCAAGATAGGCCGGTTCAAATGAAGCATTGACCGCAATCGCCCGCTCCAAGCTCGTCGCCGCCTCTTCCCCTTTCCCCGCATCAAGGAGTATCCGCCCCAGGTGATAATGGCCGACGGCAGATTCTGGAGACCGCGCCAAGCCCGCTCGAATGGCCTGTTCCGCTTCGGGCTGCCGCTTCAAACTCAGAAGCAAGAGACCCTTTGTAAAATAGGGATCGCTCACGGTCGGATCGGTCTCGATCGCGCGATCCAACAATTTCAGCGCACGTTCCCCTTGCCCTGCACTGGCTAAAATACCTGCCATCTGCGTGAGCAGCTGTCCCTCTTGGCTAGGCCCCTCTACCGCTTGATCAGCATAGCGCACAGCATTGGGCATATCGCCCAACGAAAAATAGAGACCGGCCAGCCGAGCTTTTACAGACTGGGACGCCGGATCTGCCTTCAACGCGGCCTGATATTCCCGAATCGCACGATCCATATCCTGCGCAAGCTCGGCTTGGTACCCCAGCATGAAATGATAGGACGCAACAGCATCGGGGGGATGAATCGAGGGCGTAGTCTTGGTCGTGCCGGAAGGGGCAGCCATCTTATCAGAGATCCGCGGCTCGGCGGCGCAGGCTACCACCATTAGGGAGACCAACGCACAAATCACGCGAGAGAGCACCGTAAGACTTCGGTGATTCTCCGTCCGGCTCGGCATGAAGCTTGTCGTGGGCACTCGGAGCATCCTCTTGGTAGATTCGGATAAGATTGTGATGGTGAGAAAGATTATACGAGTGGGGTGACACAGGGTCAAACGACTTCTCGGTTGTCGAGGCTCTCGAACTTCGCAAAGCGGTCATGAAAGAGCAGTTCCTTTCTCCCAATCGGACCGTTGCGATGTTTGAGCACGAGAATATCAGCAATGCCCTTCCGTTCTGAATCCTGGTTATACACGTCCTCACGGTAGATGAACATGACGACGTCGGCATCCTGTTCGATCGCACCACTTTCGCGAAGATCCGCCAGCATGGGAATCGGTGGCTTCCGAGCTTCCACTGCGCGGCTGAGCTGCGACAGCGCGATGACCGGCACGTTGAGTTCCTTGGCCAAAGCTTTCAGCGAGCGAGAAATATCGGAGATTTCCTGCTGACGGGATTCCGAGTCGCTCCGCCCCTGCATCAACTGGAGGTAGTCGACAATTAAGAGATCCAGCCCCCGTTCGGCTTTCAACCGACGCGCCTTACCTCGCATCTGCTGCACGGTGATGCCGCCGGTATCGTCGATAAAGATCGGCGCCTGCTCCAGCCGGCCTGCCGCTTCCGCAAGACGCCACCAATCCTCTTTTTGAAGCTTACCGGTTCGAAGACCGTGCGAATCGACTCGCGCTTCCGAGCTCAACATTCGCAGGACAATCTGCGGCTTCGACATTTCTAGACTAAAAATTCCAACGACCGTGCCTGCGTGAATGGCAGCGTGGGCTGCCATCCCCAGCGCCAAGCTGGTCTTCCCCATACTGGGCCGCCCTGCGATCACCACAAGATCGGACGGTTGGAGCCCCGCAGTGATATCGTCGAGATCGTAAAAACCTGTGGGAACACCCGTGATATGTTCCTTTCGCTTTGACAGTTTGTCGACGAGCTCAAGACTTTCCTTAATGATGGCATCAATGGGGGTGAACGACCGATCCAGTTTCCCCTGGACAATGCCGAACACCGACCGCTCCGCGAAATCGAGCAGGTCATCAACGGAAGAGGTGCCTTCGTACCCGCGCGTGAGAACTTCCGTGGAGGTATGGATCAACTCTCGCAGCAGCGCCTTGTCTCGCACAATCTTGCAGTGGTAGCGAATATTGGCGGAGCTGGCCACGCTCTGCACAAGTTCTGCTAGATAGGCAGCTCCCCCGATGGCCTCGATTTCTCCCTGCGCCTTCAACCGTTCCGTCAACGTAATCTGATCGATCACTTCTCCGACGTCCGACAATTCCAGCATCGCCCGATAGATCTTCCGATGCGACGTGCGGTAGAAGTTCTCTTCGACCAGTAATTCCATCGCCTTGGCCATCGCACTATTGTCAAGGAGGACTGCGCCGAGAACTGATTGCTCCGCCTCCAGGTTCTGAGGCGGCAGTTTTGGCTGAGACAGATCGGTGGCTGACATGGACTTCATGACCGTTCCTTGACCTGCCGACGAAACCGGCGAGCCGCGGCCACCAGATCGGCAACCCCCATCTTCTTCGAAAGACGGCTTAGATTGCGGGCTCGACCGCCCTGCCTATGAGCCGCGAAGGATTCAACCACCAGTACCTCATCAGAACCCGTTCCTGGCGCCCCAACCACGACCACAAATGCGGCCTGCTGGGCCAACCCGGCCGCTACTGCGCCAGCCACAAGCGCCGAGTCGCTCCCCTTCATGGTCTGCTGCACTATTCGGGAGGGAGTCCGACGCAACTGGGCTACAACCGCTGTCAATCGACGCATAGCCCGGCGTGGACCGGCGACAAGATAATCCACTCGCGCCGCCACCGATCCCTCCTCTGGAAATTCTATCGTGTGGAAGAGACGATCGACATCTAATCCGAAACCGGTTGAGGGCAATGGCCTTCCAAATCGGCCGATCAAGTGATCGTACCGTCCACCGCCACCCAACTCCGCCCCCATCCCTTCGGCAAATACGTCAAACACGACACCATCGTAATAATCGAACCCGCGAAACTCTCCCAGATCCAGAAGCAGCGATTCCCGATGGCCTGCAGCACAAAGCAATTGATACACCTGGGCAAGCCGTTCGAGCGGAGCAATCAATGCCGGATCGCCAGCCGCGAGAACCCGTCCGCGTGCCAACACTCCCTCTTGACCGTACAGCTCAGGCGCTTCCCGAATGGCACGCGCCGCCGTTTTGGAGATACGCTCGCCGGCCAGGACCTCTTCGAGTCTCGGCAGATCCTTTCGCGCCGCTGCCTGCTCAGCCAACTTCTGCCCCTGCATAGACAGTCCGGATCGCATCAGGAGTCCCTTAATAAAGCCCACATGTCCGAGACAAACTTTAAACGACTGTAAACCGACTGTGCGAAGACACTCGATCATCAAACCGATCACTTCGCTGTCGCTTGTGACATCGTCTAGCCCGATGAGCTCGGCTCCAACTTGAAAAATTTCTCGGCCTCGCCCGGCGTGCTCCTGCTCATAGCGGAACACAGACGTTCGATAGGAAAGACGCAACGGCAACGTCGCGCCTGTAAGCCCCGTCGCAACCGTCCTGGCGATCTGCGCCGTGGCATCCGGACGGAGGAGCAGCGTCCGCCCTGTTGTCCGATCGACAAATTGATAGCAGTGCTCGATGAGTTCAGGCTCAAGCCCTGGAGCCAAGACGTCGAGATACTCGAACGTGGGGAGAATGATCTCATCGTAGCCCCACCGGTTGACTTGAGCAAGCAGTTGTTCCTCAAGGCGGCGGACCTGTTTCGCCGCGTGAGGAAGAATCGTCGCCATGCCCACAGGAACAAGCGAGCGCTCGCGGGACGATGAAGCCTGCCCCGAAGAAAGACGAGGCTTCGGAGGAGCGGAGATCATGGCTGACCTGATTGATAGCGCGCGGGGTTAGGACAGAGCCGCGACTTTGACTGAGAGAATGTCTTTGCTGGATTTGATCGTCTCAAGCACCTTATCAGGGAAGACCGCATCGGAGCCAATGATGAGCATCGCGTTCCCTCCCCGCTTCTCAAGCGCGCATTGCATCCTGACGATGTTGATCAGGTTGTCGCCGAGCACTTTCCCAACCATCCCGATCACCCCTGGACGATCGATGTTGAGGATCAGGAGCATGTGTCCTTCCGGCACTACTTCAACATTGAATTGATCGATCTCCACGACGCGAGGATCTCTTTTGTGAAAGAGTGTGCCGGCCACCTGATACGATTTCTTACCGGCCTCCACTCGCACACGAATCAAGCTGGTGAAATCTCCCGCATCGGAGCTCTTTACTTCCTTCACTTCAATCCCACGTTCCTTTGCGACAACCGGCGCGTTCACATAGTTCACTGGCGCTTCCATCACCGGGCTCAGCAATCCCTTCAACACCGCAATCGTAAGCGGCGCGATCGATAGACTTGCCACCTCTCCGCTGTATTCGACGGTCACGCGCTCAAGCCCGCCTTCACACAGCTGCGTTTGCAACTTCCCAAGCTGCTCGGCTAACGACAAGTAGGGCTGAAGCCTCGGGAGTAATTCCGGAGAGACAGACGGGATATTGACCGCCCCACGGGCAATGCCCTTAGTAAAGTAATCGACGATTTGCTCTGCGATGCCGACGGCCACATTCTCTTGCGCCTCGGTCGTCTGAGCTCCGATATGCGGAGTACAGATAAAATTATCCAGTGCCAACAAGGGATGGTCTGCCTTCACCGGCTCTTCTTCAAATACGTCGAAGGCCGCCGCCGCCACACGCTTGACCTTCAACGCTTCAAACAGATCACCCTCATGAATAATCCCGCCTCGGGCACAATTCACAATCATCACCCCTGGCTTCATCGTCGAAATCGATTGCGCATTGATGAGGCCCTTAGTCTCAGGCGTCAACGGCGTGTGGACAGAGATGATATCGGCACGCTTGAAGAGTTCATCCAAGGGCATCATGGTCACACCCATCTTCTGCGCGCGCTCCTCGGACAAATAGGGATCGTAGGCGATGACATTCATGCCGATTCCCTGTGCCAGTTTCGTAAGATGGCTGCCGATTTGCCCCGCGCCGACGATGCCGAGCACCTTGTTGTAGAGCTCGACGCCCATAAATTTGTCTTTTTCCCACTTGCCGGCCTTTACAGATGCGGTCGCTTGGGGAATGCGACGGCTCATTGCCCAGATCATCGACATCGTATGCTCAGCAGTCGTGACGGTATTGCCGCCCGGTGTGTTCATGACCACGATCCCTCGGCGGGTCGCTGCAGGCGTATCGACATTGTCCAGCCCTGACCCGGCCCTCCCGACAACTTTCAATTTTTCGGCTGCCGCAATCAGTTCCTCCGTCACCTTGGTGCCGGACCGCACGATCAATCCATCGGCGTCCTTAATCTCCTTGAATAACTCCTCTTTCAGCATCTTGGATTTCACGACGACAGTGAATCCAGCCTGTTCCAGCAACTCCACGCCCTGCTTCGACAAGCTATCGCTGATGAGGATTTTCATTCCCATTGTGTCTGCCCTATCGTAAGAGTTTCGAGATGAAATCCCTATGCCATAAGAATTTCTTGCGCCTTCGCGACGCCGCTGCCAAGCTTCACAGGATGTCCTAGCCCTTTGAGCACCATTTCAACGGCTGCCACGGCCATGATGATATCAAAACGGTCCATGTAACCCATGTGGGAGACCCGGAAGATTTTCCCTTTTAAATGGTCTTGTCCGCCGGCCGCTGTCATGCCGTATTGGACACGCAAGTTTTTGTAGATAGCCTGCCCATCCACACCTTCTGGAGCTAATACGGCGGTGAGGGCATCGCTGGGAGACTCTTTGGGAAACAACGCGAGCCCGGCACCTTGCATCCCTTCGCGCATGGCCTTTGCGAGCATAGCTTGACGTCCGAACAGCCCATCGAGCCCTTCGGCCCGCATCATCTTCAACACTTCCTGCAAGCCGACAATGAGAGACACTGCCGGCGTATAGGCCGTCTGATTTTTTAGCTGATTTTCCTGCTCTTTCTTAAAATTGAAATAGAACGCCGTGTTCTTCGCTTTCTCTGCCAACTGCCAGGCTTTATCGCTCACGCTCACAAATGCCAGGCCTGGCGGAAGCATCAATGCCTTTTGCGACCCTGTAACCACGACATCGATCCCCCACTCATCGGTCTTGATGTCGAACACTCCGAGGGCGGTAATGGCATCCACCACAAGAATGGTTTCGCCATAGGGCTTCACGATCTCCGCAAGCGCTTTGATATCGTGCGCCACACCGGTGGAGGTCTCACTCGCCTGCACATATACCGCTTTAATTCCCGGATTTTTTTTCAGCGCATCGGCCACCACTTGAGGATCGACGGCTCGCCCCCATTCCACCTTGATTTCGGTTACCTCGGCACCGAACGTCTTACAGAGCTTGGTCCATCTCTCCCCAAACTTCCCTCCATTAATGGTGAGGGCCTTGTCGCCAGGCGAGAGAAAGTTGGACACGGAGCCTTCCATGCCTCCGGTTCCTGAAGCCGCCAGCATAAGCACGTTGTTTTTCGTTTGGAATAGCCACTTCAGTCCATCACGGACCTCCGCGAACACTTTGTCGAACTCGGGAGCGCGGTGATGGAACATGGGCTGAGCCATGGCCAGCAGCACTTCGGGTGGCACGGGCGTCGGACCGGGAGCCAGCAAATACCGCTTCAGCATCGACTGATCCTCCTAAGCCGGATAAAGACGTGAAAAATCTTGCCTGGGAAGGAGGGACGATACCATTGACCTCCAAAAGCTGTCAAGGCAAGGCCCCGTGTAGAAACACACGCCTTCAGACTGTTGGGACGCTTCGATACCGACAGGAATTCCACTTGCAATTTTTGTATCAACGATGGAACGCCTGCCCTGTCTTACTAAAGAAGGGATCTCATTCTCTTTGCAACTCCTTGACACGAACGCAGTCCATCGATAGTCTAGCCTCACAGATCATGACAAACCTCCCACACCAGACTGATCGCCGCCGCGCTTGGGTGACGCCTCTCAGGCCAGGACATGTCGTCCTCCTGATAGCGCTCCTCCTCGGAGTATGGGTGAGCCTCTCCGCTCCTACTATTATATTGGTGCAGGCTGCAACTCCTTCCGAACCCGTTACGGTTGACCCATCTACGCTTGTGGATGAGAATACAGTAACGGACGACGACCCAGACGCAAATCTGGTCCCAGTCGATACCGACGGCCCGCCACTGGAAGCCTCAAACCGTCGCACAGCCACAACTAGTAGCGTTCCACGAGCTGAAGACCTCTTACAACTGAACCCAGCGGGAAACTCACCGGCAACCGCACGGTTTTCAGACGCCTTGAACCCTCCGGCTGAACTGGCTCAGACACAAGACTCTTCCGGAAATGCCGCAGATCAGACGGAGTATGCGAGCTACAATGTTCCAATTGTCATGGATCCTTCGGTTCAGGCCCACATTCGCTACTTCAATACGGCCATCCACGATCGCTTCGGACAATGGCTCCTCCGACTCAGCCGTTATCGTCCCCTCGTCGAAACAATCTTCACGGAATTTCATCTTCCCAGCGATCTGGTCTACCTCTCCCTAGTGGAAAGCGGATTCAACCCCTACGCGTACTCACGAGCTAAAGCCACGGGTCCCTGGCAGTTCATGAAGGGAACGGCCAAGGTCTATGGGCTCCGCGTGGACACGTATGTCGATGAACGTCGGGATCCCATCAAGTCGACGGTGGCTGCGGCACGTTATCTCCGTGATCTCTACGACCTCTTCGGCGCCTGGCCGCTCGCGATGGCTGCCTACAATGCCGGAGAAGGCAAAGTGATGCGAGCGCTCCACAAAGCCCGGGCCGAAAGCTTTTCTGAGATTTCGAAAACACGATTGATTCGGCGTGAGACGAAAGAATACGTGCCACGATTTATGGCCGCCACCATTATCGCGAGGAACCCCGATCGATATGGTTTCACTCAGGAATCTGCTGAGCCGCATCAATTCGATGAAGCGATCGTCACACGACCAGTCCATTTTCGCGCGATCGCCAATGCCACCGGCATTCCTTATGAAGAGCTCCGGCTCTTAAATCCTGAGCTGCGTCGAGACGCGACACCCCCCGGCGACGAAACCTACCACCTGAAGGTTCCAGTGGGAACGAAAGCGAATGTGGAACAGCTGCTTGACCGCATCCCGACTTATAAGTTCCCACAACTTCCTGCAAAGGCTCAGTTTGTCACTGCCGGATCCTCTCGCTGGTATAAGGTCCGTACGGGAGACACACTGGGAAAAGTTTCGAAACGATTTCGTATCCCGGTTAAGACACTCCAAACAAAGAATAGCCTCTCCAGCCAGACAATTCGACCCGGCGACTTTCTCGTTATCAGCCGCTAAAGACGATCTCCTCTTTCTGCGATCCGCAGAATGGAATACTCCCGCAGGCTGCTCAAAAAAACCAGACATCTCACCCGCACACCCTGAGTCTGCCAAGCCAGACTCTTTGCCCTGGGACGCGCCTTGTCCCTAGCAAGTCCGCAACTCCGAGGCTGACTCTCGGTTCATGGTTCTATGGTTCTGCGGAGAGAGGCAAGAACGACGCTGACGGAATTTTTCAGCAGACTGCTATGATTTTTTCTTGGCTGCTGAGGAAGGAGGAGCCAGCGGACTTTTCTGTGATGGGACAATGACCGGAGTTGTCGACACCGAGGCAGGGGTTGACTCTTGTGACTTCATGGCATCCATGATTTTTGTCCGAATCGTCGCTTCACTGGTGAAGGGAGAGTTTGGATAGGTCTTTATCAGTTCTTGATAGCGAGCCAAGGCTCCCTCGGGACGCGATTGGGACTCTTCCAGCCTCGCCAGCTCGAATAACGCCTGATCCCGGTTCAACGTACCAGGCGTTTCCAAGATGCCAGTGAATGCCTTCATTGCCTGGTCCCGGTCTCCCTTGTGCAAGTACACATAGGCCAGGCGTTGTTGCACCAACCCAGCCATTGAGGGATTCGAACTGTATAATGTGAGAAATTGTTGATAGGCACCAATCGCTGCGCTCAGTTCATTGGCCTGGACCAATGCATTTCCCAAATGATACAAGGCCAGTGGCGCTGTGGAGGTTCGTGGATATTGATCGACAATTTGCCGATACCTCGCGATCGCTTCCTTGAGCGCGTGATCGGCCTTCTGAGGGTCGTTTGCAGAAGGAGCGGTTAAGAAGCGCATCGCTTCTTGTTCAAGGTTTTGGGCTTTCTGCGCTGCCTGACGATCGACATAAAACACTCCTCCGACCACGGCAGCCGCTAGCACCAGCACTCCCAGGCCGACCAGCAAGGGGCGCCGATAACCCCCTGCCCTATGCAGCGCATGGTCCAGCGAACTCAACATGTGAGCTTCATCGACCGGAAGAGTTTTCGCCGGGACCTTGATACGGTAGCTCATGGATGGATTCGTCAGGGAGAGCGGTGCCCGTTTCCTCAAATTGTGATCGGGCCTTATACTAAGGATGTCACGAGCTTGTCAATGAGGCGGCTGGGTGTCGGTTCTCAGAAGGCACACCAGCTCCTATTCTTAATGTCTGGTCACATGCATGTTTGAAAAACAACTACGGGAATTGGCCGCGAGGCATCTGACCAGACGCCTCACTCCACTTCATTCCGGCGTTGGGCCGGTAGTTGAAGTAGACGGACGCCAGATTCTTCTATTTGCCTCGAACGACTATTTGGGCCTGGCCATGCACCCGGAAGTGATTCAGTCTGCCGTCGAGGCGACACAACGGTTTGGGGCCGGAGCTGGAGCCTCTCGGTTGATCTCCGGTTCGTTGCCGCCACATCAAGAACTAGAGTCTGCCCTGGCACAGTTCAAAGGAACCGAAGCCGCACTGACATTTAGCTCCGGCTACCTTGCTAACATTGGAACGATCCCCGCACTGACTGAACAAGGCGGACTGATCCTGGCAGATCGCCTGTGCCATGCCAGCCTGATCGACGGCTGCCGTCTCAGCGCAGCCGACTTTCGAATCTATCGCCACAAGGATACCAGCCACCTCCAGTCCCTTCTGGCCAAGAAACGCCAGGCACGCCGCACCCTGATTGTGACCGACGGCCTATTCAGTATGGACGGAGACCTTGCACCGTTGCCAGAACTCTGTCGATTAGCCAAGGACTATGAGGCCGACATCTATATCGATGACGCCCATGGCACAGGCGTGATGGGGCCGCACGGACGAGGGACTGCCGAACATTTCGGCCTCGACTCACAGATCCCGTTTCAGATGGGGACCTTGGGCAAGGCCTTCGGCAGCAGTGGCGCCTACCTTGTCGGGTCCTCGATGATGATCCGCTATCTCATGAACACAAGCAGGTCCTTCATCTTTACCACGGCGGCCCCACCAAGTTCGGCTGCTGCCGTCACGGCAGCATTGCGAGTCATACAGCGGGAGCCGGAACGGCGTGCACGCCTGTGGGCCAACCGTGAACGATTGTTCTCAGGATTGACCCAATTGGGATTCAGCCTATCCTCCAGCGTCAGTCCAATCATGCCAATCCTCGTCGGCAATGCTAAAACCGCGCTCTCGTTAGCCGAACACCTGTTCGCAGAAGGGGTGTATGCGCCGGCGATTCGGCCTCCTACCGTTCCGGAAGCCACCAGCCGTGTCCGAGTCACGGTGACATCCGAACATCTCCCCGACCACATCGACCAAGCCCTTGACGCGTTTCAACGCGCAGGGCAATCGGCGGGGCTGATCTGATCGAAGCTCTCACCTCTCTGCACTAAACCACCAAAGCATTCACGCAGCTGCTTGCGGCTATTTCCTTGCTTTCTCATCACCCTGTGGCATGATGCCTCAAGCAACTTGCGATCCGACAAACCATCATCGCACTGTTCTTTACTGCCAAGGGAGTCCTCTTCATGGATATTGCGAAGCTTTTAACCTACACGGCAAAGGAGGGCGCATCGGATTGTCACATCAGCGCCGGCGAGCCACCGATGATTCGTGTGAACGGAGACCTCAAGAAACTGGACCATCCCCCACTGAACACGGAAGAAACGCACTCGCTGATCTATGACATGATGAGCGATGCCCAACGAAAAAATTTCGAGGAAAAGCGCGAATGCGACTTCTCCTTTGAACTGGGCGACATCGCCCGATTCCGCGTCAATGTCTTCGTCCAATCCCGTGGGCTTGGCGCCGTCTTCCGAAACATTCCCACACAAATCATTCCCATGGAGAAGCTCGGCCTGCCTCCGATCGTGCGGCAACTCTGCGATCGGGAAAAAGGGCTGATCCTTGTGACCGGCCCAACCGGGTCCGGTAAATCAACGACGCTGGCCTCCATGGTCGATTATTTGAACAACACTTTCGAAGGCCACATCCTCACCATCGAAGATCCAGTCGAATTCGTCCACAAGTCGAAAAAATGCCTGGTCAACCAGCGGGAGCTGGGCGTCCATACCCTATCGTTTGCGAATGCGCTGAGAGCCGCTCTTCGCGAAGATCCTGACATCATCCTTGTGGGCGAAATGCGCGATCTGGAAACCATCCAACTCGCGTTAACTGCCGCGGAAACGGGCCACTTGGTCTTCGGCACGCTCCACACCTCCAGCGCGCCTAAAACCATCGACCGCATCATCGATGCCTTCCCCCCCAACCAACAGTCCCAGATTCGGGCACAGGTCGCCGAAGCCTTGGAAGCGGTCATCACGCAGACTCTGCTGAAGAAAAAATCAGGCGGACGCGTTGCCGCCCTCGAAATCATGGTCGCCACGACCGCGGTCCGAAATCTGGTCCGAGAGGGTAAGTTGCACCAGATTCCCGGAGTCATGCAGGCCAGTCAGAAAGACGGCATGCAAACGATGGACATGGCGCTATTTGAATTAGCAACCCGTGGGGTTGTCACGAAGGGCGAAGCCCAATCGCGCAGCATGAATCCCAATCTGTTTGGGTCTCCAATAAGCGGCGCAGCGTAGAATTCCTGAAATACCTGGCACGGAAACGGGGGTAGAAATGGATGTGCGCAGTCTCTTGAAAGTCATGGTGGATCAAGAAGCGTCAGACCTCTACCTGACCGTCGATTCGGCTCCCGCCTATCGCGTCCATGGCTCGACACAACAAACCAACGCGCCGCCCTTTACCAATGAACAACTCGAAGCCCTTGCGCTGGCGCTCATGCGCGGTCAGCAGCGCGGGGAATTCGAGGAAAAGATGGAAATGAACTTGGCGCTCTACTACAAAGAGCTCGGCCGTTTCCGTGTCAATATCTTTCGACAGCGCGGAAATGTCGGCTTGGTCTTTCGGCATATCAAAGCCGAGATCCAAACCGTCGAGCAGCTGGGCTTGCCTCTGATTGTAAAAGATATCTCCATGACGAAACGTGGGTTGGTGTTGGTAGTCGGAGCCACCGGTTCCGGAAAATCTACCACGCTCGCAGCCATGATCGACCACCGCAATACCATCCATCCCGGCCATATCGTAACCGTGGAAGACCCGATCGAGTTCGTCCACAATCATAAGCGATCGCTCATTACTCAGCGAGAAGTCGGCTTCGACACGCTCTCATTTCAAAATGCACTCAAGAATACACTGCGGCAAGCGCCGGATGTGATCTTGATCGGCGAAGTTCGGGACACGGAAACGATGGAAGCCGCGATCACCTTCGCCGAAACTGGGCACCTCTGCATTGGCACCCTCCACTCAAACAATGCGAACCAAGCCATCGAGCGCATCATGAACTTTTTCCCGGTAGAGCGGCATGCACAGATCTACCTCCAATTGTCGCTCAATCTTCGCGCCATCATCTCACAACGGCTCATACCATCCGTAGACGGGAAACGAGCCCCTGCGCTGGAAATTATGCTCGACACGCCCCGCATTAAAGATCTCATCAAGAAGGCCGAGGTCGATTTACTCAAGGAAGCGATGGAGCAAGGAGTGGAAGAAGGCTGTCAGACGTTCGACCACGTCTTATTCCAACTGTATAAGGAGGAACGGATTTCGCTCGAACAAGCCTTGATCAATGCCGATAGCGCCAACAATCTCCGTCTCAAGATCAAGCTCGAAGGTCTTCGAGGGGACGATGCGATCAACGCACTCCTCGACAAAAAACCGGGTGACCCCACGACCGCTGCCTTCAAGATCCAGGGAGGAGTCTCAGGAAACGTGACCCCTTTGCGTAAACGTTGAGGCTGTAGGAAAACTCCCAGGACCTTACCTTCCATGAGATAATTAGCCGTACCGAATTTCATGGGGAGGGCGTTGGGATGGCTCGATATATACCCATTCACACAGGGCTGAAACTTCTACCAGTGGATTTTGACCAGCAGGTGATTCCTGGTAGTTTTGAACATGCCCTCTGCCACTTGGTTGATCACGAACTTGACCTCAACGAATTCCACTCCCGCTACAAGAACGACGACGAAGGTGCTGCGGCCCGCGGCTCTCATCAAAATCATCCTGTTAGCCGATAACCGCAGTATCATCAGCAGTCGCAAAATGGAACATGCCTGCCGCGAGAACGTGCTGTTCATCGCCGTGTAGGGTGACAGCCAACCGCATTTCACCACACTGGCCGCCTGTGTCTCCGAAATGGGGGGAGGGCGTGGCCAGCCTGTTCGTCCAGGTGTTGCTGGTCTGTAACCGACAAGGCTTGATTGGTGGTGAAATGTTTGCCATTGATGGTGTGAAACTCCCCAGTAACGCCAGTAAACAAAAGAGTGGCACCCGTGCAGACTATCAACGCCAACTGGACAAAATGGAGGCGGCGACTCAAAAGATGATTGCGCAGCAGAAGCATGCCGATACGGCTCCCACTGATGAATTGCTCGTCAAGCGTGAGGTGCTCCAGCTGGAACGTCTGCACAAGGAAGCCAGTCAATTACGCGACTGGCTCAAGACGCACCCCGAAGACCGCACCGGTGCCAAAGGCGCCGTGCGCCTGTCGAACCACACCGACAACGAATCAGCCAAGATGGCCACCAGCAAGTGCGTGATCCAAGGGTATACCGGTGTTGCCGCGGTCGATGAGAAGACCCAGATCATCCTGGAGGCCCAGCCCACGGCACCGGATCAGAGCATGCACTGTTGCTCCCCCTCGTCAAGGCCACCGCAGCAGTACGTACCCCAGAGACCGTGATGACCGCCGATGCAGGCTATCATTCTGAGGCCAATCTGAAGGCGCTCGTCGAAACTTCCATCGAAGCCTATATCCCCGACAACGGCTACCGAAAACGGGACGAGCGTTATGCCGACCAGGCCATCCACACCGCCAAGCCTGATCCGCTCTGGAACAAAGCCAAGACGACTGGCGGGATGCCGCGATTTACACCGCAGGACTTCCAGCTGGCGGAGGATCGCACACACTGCACCTGCCCCGCTGGAAAGCGGCTCTATGGCAATGGTTCGAACTGCACATTCAATGGGTTTGCGGCGATCAAGTTTCGCGGAGCGGAACAGGATTGCCTCCCCTGTGCGCGGCGGCACGAATGTTTGCGCACCCCGGAGAAGACAAAGATCCGACAGGTCGCCTTCTTTCAGAGCAAACGCCCAGGGCATACGAGTGTCACCGACCGGATAAAGACAAGGATCGCCTCGGATACGGGCCGACGCATGATTACGCGCAGTTTTGCCACAGGGGAGCCGGTATTTGGCAACCTACGCGAGAATAAACGTCTCTGCCGCTTCAGCCTGCGTGGCCAACAGAAAGTGGACTGGCAATGGAAGCTGTATTGCCTAATGCACAACATTGAAAAACTGGCGCATCATGGTTATGGAAGGTGAGGGCAAAACACGGGTGAACACAGCCCTGGTTATGACCTGGGTCACGGGTATGGGATCGACAGGTGTCATCGACGAGATCTGGTTCAGTTAAGCGTGAAGATTTGAGATTTGCTGATGGCAATTCAAACAAATCAGCTCAGAGGCACTAATAGGTAACCAGAAGTGAGTTTCTCTACAGCCGTAAGCCCGCATTATCCATGACACTTCTGCTGCAAGCGCGTATGTGCAGCAATGACAGGCAGTCTCGCCATTCGGACCTTCAACATACTGCACAAGTATGCATTAGGGCTTCACGCCTCTGAGTGCGCGTCTCTCTTCGCGACTGCACGCTTTCGCAACGAATCTTCATGAATAATTCTGTCTAGCCCCGTCACCATCACGAGCCTCATTACCAATCCGGTGAGGATCGCTGCGCTTACTGCACCGCAGTAGCCCCTTGCCGCTCAAGATGCGACGCAATCCTCTCCAGCGCAAGAGCGCTGAGTTTCATGCCATACCAAGTCGGCATCGTACCGGCCGGATATCCAGGCACGACAAACAGTTCCGGTTCGAGAACCGATTCGATCACGTACTCGTGCACCGTCTTCGCATGACCTCGGTACGCCGGATCGGCCAATCGCACAGGCCCCGTGGCACCTAATAGGAGAGGCGGCCCCACGCGCCCATCAGCCCCCGGAATACCTGGAACGCTGTGGCACACCGCGCAGCCGGCCCTTGTAAAGATCTCTGTGATCGGTTCGTCTCCAGTGACCAGCGGAACCATGCCAGGGGCAAGCAATGGCACCGATTGGACAGGCGCCGTCGTCACTGAAGAAGATTCAATGGAACGAAGGGCCAGCCACGTTCCCAGTAGCAGCGCAACTATAATGAGGGGTGTGATAGATCGTTCAGGCATGGAACAGGTCGCTGGAAAAGTTCGGCAGGCCACGCACCATGGCGCGTGACGAGCAAGATATGCGAGTAACGCGTGACGTGGATAGCCAGGGCTCGCGCGGCTATCCTGTATGAATGTTCTAGTCTATCCAGCTCACACGACAAACTCAACGGAATGAAACCGCCGAAACAGCGAGTCGGGTATAGCGGAAATAAACGGTAGGATTGGTGTCCCCAACGGGACTTGAAGGGATTTGCCAAAACACCCTTTATCTCTGGGGAATCCCGTTCCAAGGGATGGTGGAGGCCGCATGAGTACCCGCCTTACCCGCCCGCACATTTGCTCGGTGATCCCGAGCTTCCGACAGGCGTCAAGCACCGCCAGCCCGTTGCTAGTCACCGGTTCGACCGGCCGCAGATGCTGAAAATCTCTTCGGGCCTAGACCGTTTCTTGGGAATGACCACCCTGGTTGCGGTCCAGTCTATTATTCAACCTGGACAGAATTTGCCCGTGCAGGTTACTCCCACGGCTCCTAGGCCAGGCTGATGCCCATGAACCAGCGGTTATGACTCAGCTGCTCGCACAGCCGCAGCTCGCTCCTCAACCTATAGTAGAGCGCTTGAAACAGCAGCCCTCGCAGCAGTTGCTCCGGCACAATGGACTTGAGCCCGCAGTCCGCATACATCTGGCAAACAGTTCGACCATTTTCTCAGCGCCGTCTTCACCATTTCGCACATCAGCCGCAGCGGATGTTTGTCTTGCACAAAGCCACAAACGTTCTGCATGTGAACAGCCGCTTTTGATTAACGTCCGCTCCGCGCAGCGAACTCTCCCGGAACTCAAATCGCAAAACTCGGATTTAACGTTCTTCGACACCTCAAAGGTTACGAGTCGGAGAGAATTTCACAAACTGCCAGCTGCCGATCTAACCCACCCCCCAATGATCGAAGCGTCAGTAGTGTTCCAGGCCTACTTGGTGCCATCAGTCTGATGCCACAGGATAACGGATGTGCGCTCGCCACTGAAGTCACTCCGTCAGTCGAACCTCCAGAATGAGCACCCAATCCTCGTCCCCGCCCGCATTGAGCCCGGGCGTCGTGAAGTTGTTCGAGCTCGTGTTTGCGAACGGGGAGCCCGTGATGCTCGTGAATGTCCCCACGACCGGATCGTACCAGCGCGCGGTCGCGGATCCGCTCAGTTGACTCATGTCGACCGTGACGGTTCGGGCGGAAGGCACATAGGCCATCACCAACTTCCCGTTGGACGTCCGCGCGGCCGTCACATAGTCATTGGCGTCGATGCTGCCTGAGGATGAAAAGGTGCCGTAGCCGGCGGTCACCACGGTGTGGGCCTGGTCCGGCACGAGTTCGTACCAGGCCCGCGGTTCGAAGAGGGTCTTCATATGCCCGAACTGCACGGCACCGGGCGTATTGAGCTGGTTCTTCCAGCCGTTCGGGAAAAGAGTAGTGTAAACATTTCCAGCAATCTGCCCGGTTGCACCGCTTAAGGAAGTCCAGTACTCCTGGCGTCGCAATGTCGCCGGCGTGATACCGCCATACGACTCGTAAAAGGACTCCACCCGGAAGACGGGCACGGAAGCGGACTGGTTGTACGCGTGGAGCACTTCGGCATAGGTGGGGTTATAGGTGTACGCTGCATTGAGGGAGATAATCGGCGCCCAAGAGATGTCGTCGAGCGAACTCGAGAGGGGGTTATCCAATTCGACTGTGTGGATGTGGTGGGGATCGGTATCCTTGATGCCCAGCGCAACCTCTTGCACCAGCCTATCATCGCTCAGGGTGCGCCAGCTCTGGAAATCGTTGCCGCTCATCCACATGATATTGGGGAAGTCCTTGTAACGCATACCGAGCCACCGGCCGTAGGCACGGGCCTTGGCCAGGTCATTGTTTCTTCGCAAGACACTGAGCCAACTGATGGTTTCAGCCGGGTCCAGCACGACAAGGAAGCCATATTTTGCTGCTAACTGAAGCATGCGGTCCGCGCGGGCAAAGTACGCCTCATTGGGGGCAGACAAATCGTAGGTGGACAAATCGTTTCCGACCGTAAATGGTGCGATGCCATCGAAGGTGGTCCCGTCCGCGTTGCATCCCGTACCGCTTGCGCACAGCAAATTAATCCATACCGTGTTGAACCCCTGGGGTTTCCGGTTGGACAAGAACAGTTCGGCGTCCGCTTCGTTCAGATTGCCGATCATCGCTTGCGCCGAATCGCCGAGGATCAGGAACGGAACACCATTTTGATCCAAGAGATAACGGCCTGTCGATCCAGGTTTTACAGGATACACAGGTTCCGCGCTCGGAACTGGAACTGAGGGCTGCGCGCTCGGAGAAGATGACGACGAACATCCCGCAACCGTCAAAGTACCCAGGAATGCCAGAATGATGGCGAACCTCATCCACGCTCGCTGGCGGGCCAGCGCGCTGCCGGAAAGCCAAACGACAATCGCCTGAAGGAATCTCTTCACCATTCACCCCCTCGCGGTGCTCGCCAAGTTTACAGAACCCACTATTCTTCAGGACTTGGCGCGAAAAGCCAATAAGATAAGGGAAATTTCCGCCGATTTCTAAGTCACGTGGTGAGCTAAGCTAATTGAGCTACGGTTCATGTGAGGAACCTCCCGTTCCTGACGCCGAAGCCAAAGTTTCCCCGGCGACCCCCAATCCAGGCTCTCCCCCCGGCAGTCCTTGGTAGCAAAAGTGGCAAGACCCGACATGTCAGGGCTTGGGGTGAATCGAGGACCTGCTGGAACGTGCCGCTAACTATACTTCTCGGGACAGATTATTTAGAAGTTCGCCGACTGCGGACGCGTTGGATCTCCAGCTACGACCGTAGGTATCTTCGAAGCGAACGATGCCACTCTCGCCCAAGTAAGCCCGGACTGCACGTCAATCAAATCCAGCGGCTCTTGTGCTAAACGTTTCACAAAGTGCTGTTGATGGGCGTGTGTGGTTCGATCGCGAGGTTCTCTGTGGAAAACTCTTGACCGCTCGACCAGCTAACAACGGCTTCATGGATCTCGACGCGTTGCTTATTCATACCACGAGGTCTGTTGTATCCCTTGTCCCATAATGCACAGGATACTGTGGGAAAGGGGTATTGGGCCATTCCTCAGAAGTGGGGGGGTGACCCCCAATCGGTGAGGTCGTGGGTGTGGCGAATGAGGGAGAGCATTAGTAATCAGACGGGAGGGCGACGGTCAACAAGAGGGGTTCCCCTGGTCGCATCGGCAGATCGTCGGAGAGTCGCCAGCCGGTGCATGAGAGATTCCAGATTGTGCCGTGTCCGTAGAAGGGACCAGCGTTATAGTTGACAGAGCATTGCAAGGGGAAGCGGTGGTGGGGTCGAACCGCGAATGGCAAGGGGCCTCGCGGGGGGGTGTTGTAGGAGGGGGACGTATGTGAGGCTCCACACGGAAATATGCCAAGTGCAAGTTTTATCAGGAGTGCCTGGACGAATACTGCCAGTATCAATACAATAACGAGCCTCTGTTCAGAACCGTGGGGAATGACTCGACGTTCCATCGACCACCAACCGCAAACCAGCTCCGCCGGTATCTGAATCAGATGCCCGAAAACTTTGAGATGTGCTGTCTGTAAAGTGTAGGAGAAGTGACGATCCAGACCTACGCAACACAAACACGGTACGACTTCAAGGCTGGACAGCCGAACGCACACTAGAACCTATCTCAAAATCGCTTGAGGAGCATCGTGATGCAGGCGAGTTGCACAAATCCTAAGAAGTTGGAGGCATAATATTCCCAGCGGATCAGCAAGCGCCGCTTCCATTGGAGCCAGGCAAAGAACCGTTCGACGAGCCAGCGGCGTTGATAGCGGCGCAAGTGGCGCCCATCCTGGGTCTTGAGTTTGCGGGTGGAGCGATGCGGGGCAATCATGATTCACCCCGTCCTGCTTGAGGTCATCATCAAGCCCATCACTGTCATATGCCCGATCGCCAATGACGATGCTCGGGCTTGGCCTCCAGCATGTAGAAGTCGAAACTGAGTTGCACCAAGGTGACCTCATGATGATTGGCCGCATGCGTGCTCACCGAGAGCGGCAGCCCCTGCGATCCACAATCGCGAGGATTTTCACGCCTTTGCCGCGTTTCGTGAGGCCTACGGCGTCGCCGCCGCCCTTGGCCGCAGCAAACGTCGCGTCGATGAAACTCTCACGTTCGTCGATCGCCCCTTCGTCGCGCAACGTATTGGCCAACTGCGTGAGGATCTCGCGCAGCACCTCGCGTTGGCACCACTGTTGAAACCGGCGATGGACGGTTTTGTAATTCGGATAGCATTGGGGCAGCAGATGCCATTGCGCACCGGTGTTCAGAATCCAGAGCACCGCTTCCAACACCGCCCGCGGTGGCAACCGGCTTGCGGCCAGGGCGGCTGTCCGGAATGTGTTCTTCGGGGAAATGTTCCCGAATCCGGTTCCCATTGGTCGTCGCGCAGGCGAAACATGAGCGAGACTTATACGTACGTAACTTCATGCTGTCAACAATTTTGATATAGGTTCTAATCTCGTTGCGCAATCTCTGGCGTGGAGTTGGTTGTACGGGAGGCAATTTCATGACACGACTCACGAATCTACTTAGTCTCATCCTTGCGCTCTTCTTGCCTGTCCAGAGCTGGCCCGCCACCTCGCTCGGTGGCATTGCAACGGATGCTGGCAATGGCAATGGATCCATAAACTTATCAATTACTACCGACTCTATTACACCGACCCCAACAGCGGGGAGTACGCTCGGTGTCGCGATACACGTCATCCGCGACAATTCCACACCAATTACCTGCTTGGATAACAAATCCAACAGTTTCTCCCACATTTCTGGTTCGCCTGCGAACGGTTCGGGAGAATTAATTTTGGCATTCCATGCGGTCAACATCGCCACGAGCGCCAGCCATACCGTCACCTGCAACTTCTTTGATAGCCACGCGAGAGACGCTCAAATGATCGTCTTTGAGATCAAAGGAGCTGCGACGAGTAGCCCGTTCGACGTGATGGCCCCATCAAAGGACTACAACGAGCAGGCTACGCCTGGTACCGGCGCGAATGCCGTAACTTCGACAGCCGCGACGACGTCGGCAAGTGGCGATTTCATTTTCGGTGTTACTCAGACAAGCGATATGGAAAGGGTCACAGCTGGAACAGGATTCACAGAAATAGCCCGAGTAGCACATACTTTTCAGGCGCAATATTTGATTCATGGAGCGATTAGTCCGATTGCCGCCACCTGGACCAACGCGTCTGGAGCCCACCATAGATCACTGATGGGATCATGGAAAGCGGCGGGCGGCGGGAGCGGTGCACCACAATGATGTTGGCTAACTCGAACTCCTCTATCGTGACATGCTCGCCAAGCATGAGGTCGCCCACGTCTACAACCAGTGGTCCAACATGCTGCCACTCCCACAGCAGCACCGGCTGTGGAGCAGCCCACAAGCTTTTCCGCCCCTGTCGTGCTTCCCTCTCTAACTCTTCCAGCACCGTATCCCTCGGCGCACACTTTCGATACCACCACTAGTAGCTGGGAATCGCTCATTATGACACGATCGCGCCACAGCCTCCCATTGAAAGACCTGCCAATTCCTATGGAATGAGGCAATGAAAGTATACGGCTCTCCAGCAGGTCCCTCCTCAACCTTCTGTCTAAGCGTTTAGTTGCTAGGGCGTGTTAACACTAAAGGCCATTTATATGAGATACTGCGCACATGGAAATCACCGACGCACAGTATCGCCAAATCGAGCCGTGTTTGCCGACGCAACGCGGCAACGTAACCCTCGACAATCTGCACGTTCTCAACGCGATCTTGTATGTCGCCGAGCAGGGTTGCAAATGGCGCGGGCTACCCAAGCGGTTCGGCAACTGGCACACCATCTATACTCGCATGAATCGTTGGTCCAAGAGCGGGGTGCTGGATCGCGTATTTGCACAGTTGCAACACACGCAGATCATCCGCGTGAAGATCGAAGCCGTCGCCTTGGACCGTACCATCGTCAAGGTCCATCCGGATGGCACGGGGGCGTTAAAAAAAACGGCCCGCAAGCCATTGGCCAGTCCCGCGGCGGATGGACGACCAAGATTCATATGGTTGCCGCGGATGCTCGAACGGCGCTAACGTTTGCCCTGTCCCCGGGCCAGGCCCACGATGCACCCGAGGGGCGAAAGCTGCTGCAACGGTTAGGGAGCATGCCGCGCGCGATCCACCTATTGATGGATCGCGCGTATGAAGGCGACGAGACGCGGCAACTGGCCTTGGATTTAGGGTATGTCCCCGTGGTGCCACCCAAGCAAAATCGACTCATGCCATGGGAGTACGATCGAGCCATGTATAAGCGACGCAATGAGATAGAACGACTGTTCCGCCGGCTCAAGGGATTTCGGCGCATCTTCACGCGGTTTGAAAAACTCGATGTCCTGTTCGTTGCGTTTATCAATTTCGCGTTGATCGTCGATGGCTTGCGTTAGTGTTAACAGGCCCTAGTACGTTATTCGAGTAGCACTAGGGGATTCCCCAGTTCCACACACTGGACTTTCCAGATTTTAACGGACACCTTTGGGGTGGTCGTTCGAACAAGGGAGGACCTAGGAGCAATCGGCGCAGATCGCAGGGTATCCGAGTGACGTACGCGTTCATCAAGGCACAGCGTCGTGAGTTGGAGACGGCAGTACTGTGCCGTCTCCTAGACGTGTCGCGCAGCGGGTTCGATGAAGGGTTGCGTACCCCTCTCTCCGATCGAGCGTTGGAGGATCAGCGGGTGCGCGGCTTGATCCGCGCGGCCTATACGGCGAGCCCCGGCGTCTCCGGTGCCCTGCGTATCGTTCTCGATTTGCGAGACGCGGGCGAGACCTGTTGCACGCCTCGTGTCGCTCGGATGATGAGGGCCAATACCCTGAACGCCCGACACAGCTACCGCGCCCCCCGGGACGCCAGAGGCCATACGTCACTCCGTACCCCCGATACGCTGCACCGAGGTGTTCCCGTCCAACGGCCGAACCAAGTCTGGGTCACCGACATCACGTACGGGCGCACGTGGGAAGGCGGGCGCTCTCTTGCCGTCGTGAGTGACCGATACTCACGCCGAATTGTCGGCTGGTCAACAACCCTCACGAGGGCTTGAGACCTCGTGCGGGACGCGATCCTCATGGCCGTGCGGCAACGTAAGCCTAAGAAACACTGATTCGTTCCGATCAAGGATCGCAATTTGGTAGCGATGCGTGGCGGCGCTTCTGCCATGAGCCTCATCGTGAGCCCCGTATGAGCCGGCCTGGACACGGCTGGGAGAACGCAGTGGCCGAATCGTTTTTTAGCAGCGTGAAGAAGGAGCGGATCAAAAAGCGAATCTACAAGACGCGTGCGATTGCCAATGCCGAGATCGCCGATGACATCGAGAGGTTCGACACTCGCACCCGTCGACACCGCCATCTGCGCGGTGTACGTCCGGAGGCGTTTGAAGCCGTGGCGAAACGGGCTTCACGGTGTCCGCAAATGGCTGGGAAGTCCAATCGCGAGGAGACGCTTTCGTGAAGTGCTAGGATGAGCCACCCGTGCAATCTGCTGAGTAGGAGTCATTGCAGGCCCACCAGCAAGAAAGTATTATAGTCCGCGCATGCCGACCCCACAAACCCCATTTGAGCGGTTGAAGGCGGCCATGAATACGGTACTCTCCGTTCCCAAGTCCTCGCTTCCGTCGAAGGCCACCAAGAAGAATCGCCACAAGAAGTAGTTGCCCCCCTAGGCCCACTATATTTTCTTGTCCCCGATTTATCCTCAGGAGAATCGGTTGACAAACGCAAAACCGGCTTATCCACAGGACATTATTCTCCTGAGTCTCGTATATTATTGCCCCATTACAGGCTTCTTCATTTCCTCCTTCTCAGTCCTACTCGCGGTGGACTTCTCCGGCTCTGTCGTCTCCGTCCTCGACGGCGACACAATCGAAGTCCTGAACGGCCACCATACTGAATGCATCCGCTTGAGCGGCATCGACAACCCTGAGAAAGGCCAAGCGATCGGGCAGAAGGCCAAGCAGGCTGCCTCTGACCTCGCCTTCGGGAGAGACGTCACGCTCTAGACTCACGGCTACGACAAGTACAAGCGCACCTTTGGATAGGTATTCCTGTCGGATGGAACAAACGACAATCAGGAACTGGTCACGCAGGGTTGGTGTTGGTGCTACTGGAAGTATGCGCAGGGCGATACGGTACTCGGAGGACTGGAGAAGGAAGCACGAGAGACCAAGAAGGGCTTGTGGGCTGATCCGCAACCGGTGCCGCCGTGGGGGTGGCGGAAGAAGTAAGTGGAAGCAGCTGGGTATCGGCGGTCAGGCCGCCATCAACGCAACTCCTTGCATGTCAAAGCGAAGCGCGTCGGGAAATGACGGTTGGAACCCCTGCCATCCACCAAACCTCGCTTGCGCGTACCGACCGCACCAGAATATATAGCGGTCGCTCTTGGGTGGTTGCTCCCGCAGTGTTGGCTGCTTTTACTACCCATATTCCATGTCATGGATCACGGTGACTGCCACGCACTATGTGCCGCTTCCCCCCCTATCCGCAGGGTTGTGGTTATCCCCTGTCTGCAGGTGTACCATGATACTATGACTACCAGACCTCGCAGGAAGCGGTTGGCGTTCCTCGCAGCCACTGCCGTGATGTTTAGTCTTTGGACGCAAACGGCGTGTCGGCCTACGCCACACGTCGTCGTCGATCAAGCCCCAGTAGATTCGTCGATGAGTGGTTTTCCAGTCCCGCAGCAGGTCCGGCGCTTAGCCGTGTGGTATCCCCGCACGTCGGAACAGGACGTGGCGTACGGGTACAGCCGGCTTGAGCAAGCGGCCTTCCAGCTCAAGATGCAGCGGTCGTGGATCAAGATCGTCGATCGGCGCAACATCGAGCCGTTGACGGATGAGCAGCGATTGCAGGTCTCCGGGCGCGTGGCGGACGACGGTGCTATGCGAGTCGGGAAGCTGCTCGGCGCGGATAGCATGCTCTTCTTTCGGATCGACGTGCCGAGTTGGAGGGACCGGCTGCTGGCTCGCTTCTATGGGAAGATGCCGCCTCTCGTTGTATCGAGCAAGATAATATCGGTGGAGAGCGGCGAGGTCTTGTACCACGACATCGTCACCGCCATACCAACTCCCCCGTCCGGCGAGTGGAGCGACTATGCGAGCGACTACGAATTACAACCCGCGCTGCGCTCCTCTCTCGATCATGCGCTGTCGGTCGCGATTGCGCATCTCAACCAATCATTTCGGTGAAGGCCACAACGAACGCGCAGTGAAAAAATGACGTAGTGTAGCGCCTCAGGAATACCAGCGTTTCCCTACCTCTTGTACTTGTACCTTACTTCGCAGCCCTTTTAGAATGCGCCTCCTGTAAGCTTCCCCGTCAAGGAGACACTTCTATAGGAGAACTTCTGGCTTCTGACGTTGGTCCCGTTCTGAGACAGCTCTTAACTAGAACAGACGGCTTCTTCGGCGGTCCAGATCACCTGACGTTGTGCGACAAACTCGTTCGGGGTCAGGTGCCCGAGCGAGCTATGCGGGCGGCGCTGATTATAGTCGAGCCGCCACGCTTCGATGATGGTCTGCGCCTCGGCGAGTGAGGCGAATTGGTGCACGTTCAAACACTCGTCCCGCAAGCGTCCGTTAAACGATTCAATGAAGGCATTTTCCACGGGTTTACCCGGTCGAATGAAGTCGAGTTGCACGCCCCGACGATAGGCCCAATCTTCGAGCGCTCGCGATTGAAATTCCGTCCCGTGATCCACCGTGATGGACCGGGGGCCTGCAACGCCGGTCAGTACCCGATCTAAGGCCTGGCCCACCGTCTCACCCGACATCCGAAAACCGACCTCTAGCATGGGACTGTGCCGACTCCAGTTATCCACGACCGTCAAGATCCGAAACGGCCGCCCATCCGCCAGGGTATCATGCACAAAATCCATGCTCCAGCGCTCCGTAGGACCGGTCGGGATCGGGGCTGGGCCACGATGCAGGGCGATATGCTTGCGTCGCCGCACCCGCATGCGGAGCTGCAATCCCTCCAGTCGATAGAGCCGTCGCACCCGCTTGCGATTCACGAGCCAGCCTTCACGCCGCAGCAGCACCCAGATCCGCAGAGACCCAAACCGCAGGCCGGGCATGGGCCAGATCGCGAATGCGCATCCGCAACGCGGATTGATCCTTCGCGCGGCTTCGTCGATACCAGGCGGCGCGACCGAATTGCGCCAACCGACAGGCCCGCAGGCAACTGACCTGAAACGTCCCGTGAAACCAGGCGGCCAGTTCTCGACGGCGTGCGGGCCTCAGACTTTTTTTCGCAAGGCCTCCGACAGCATGTGCTTGTCGAGCGAGAGGTCCGCGACGAGCCGTTTGAGCCGGCTATTTTCTTCTTCCACCTGCCGGAGCCGCCGCAGCTCGCTCACGCCGAGGTGCGCGTACTTCTTCTTCCAGGCGTAGAAGGTCGCGTCACTCACCCCGAGCTGCCGGCAGAGGTCGCCGACCGGGGTGCCGCTTTCGGCCTGGCGGATGGCATAGACGATCTGCTCTTCCGAGAATCTTCGACCGCTTCATCGATCCGCTCCTTTCGTCGAGGACCGCCGAAGCCGTCAGTGTACTCTAGTTCTGACCTGCCGTCGTTTTCCGGGGAGACGTCACCTTGTGTCCCAGACGTGCAGGTCATCAAATTTCCACCGTGGCACAATGGTTTTTCTGCAACCTGCTAGGTTTGCACCGCCGCATAGGCAGCCCAAATCGACCACGTAGTAGGCCCAATCCTCAAGTCCCAACTGGTGTGGGTTCGCAGGGCGGGGCACATTGCAGGCTTTTCATGCTGCCGATAGTCTAGTTTACGGCTCCAAGACGTATACTTCCACCCGGTCCATGGACCAAGCACGTGTGTACACGCGCTCTCCCGTACGGAGTTCAGCTCGTGGTTGCTCATTCCTGCGTTGAACGTGGATGATTGCTTCTGGCAAGAACTTTCTTGATGAATCTAACGTGGTCGTTGCTGAGGACACATTTTTAACCTCGATATGCTCCAGGCGCACGTCAGTGCGGCCCTGTTTCAGAATGACCCAGAGTTGGTACTCAAATGGGTCATAGGGAAGCATTAGGCCAATGTCCTGTAGGTTCCGTTCTTGCACGAATGCAGCCGCCCCTAGATAGGGTTCCTTCATAGATATGGCGTTTCCCTCGAAGTATTGGTCAAGTCTGCTCTCTATGAGGATGCTTTTACGCTGTTTGAACACGGGAACTAATAACCTGGTCTGGTTGGCTAACACCCACGGCAATGAACCAACGAGGAGAAAAGCCATGATGTAGGTGACTAGGCGCGTACGCCACTGTGAGATGGCAATTGCAACAAATGGGGCAAACAGCACGAATAGCGGTAGGTGCAGGCGGCTGTGCCATGGTTGCCACTTGAGAAGCACATTGAACAGCATAAATGTTACGCACACGGACACCAGATAACCGACGACATGCTGTTTCGCCCGCAACGATTTATGGAACATAAATGCGGCAATCGAAACGATTATTGTCGCAGCGTGGAATAGATTTCCTGCAGAATCCTCAAAGGTGTTCATCTCACGAATCGTAAACTCCGTGGTTCCCATCCAACCGCTGCTTCTTGGATCGTTGGCTGCAACTCCCAGCGCATCATGCAGCCAAAGAACCGCCTCTTCCTCTGCAATATTAATCATTTGGAACGGTGTGCCCATATGAAGAGAGACGTTTCTCATGACGTTCGAGACGAAGACCGCAGGAGTATACATTTCGTTCATGTAGCTCTCTTCGCCGCTTGCCAGCGGTGCGCCGAAAAGTTGCGTGTTGCGCAGAAAGTGACCACCGTTAAGCAGGAGTACGAGACTTCCCATGACGAGCCCAACTCGCAGGGCTCCCCAAGGACATCTTTTCACCATAATCAACGTGAGCCAAACGACGAATGGCGCCGAATAGATGTAGGCGGTTCCCTTGGTCAAGAGCGCCAGCCCGAGGCTGGCTCCGGCCCCTAACACTGGCTCCCATGCGACAACACCCTGTGATTCCTGCTCTGATCTGTTGGTTACAATCCGCAAGGTGTACGCCACAAAGCACACGAGCCAGAACGCGACCACGAAATCGTTCTGTGTGCTCGACGCCTGTAGAATTCCCATGGGGATCGTAGCCGCCAGAACAGACGCGAAAACCTGTGCCCTGCAGTCAGCTCCGAGCAACTTGGCGATCAGTGAGACCCCAAACACGCTTCCGACCATACTGAGCCATTGGATGCTGTTGGCAAACCGGTCACTGTCGCTCAAGATCTGGAGGTGTGTGATGGCAAACTCAGCCCAGGGTGGATGGTAGAGTTGGGGCAAGTAGATAGTCGGGTAGTGTCTGACTGTGCCGTTCTGGATCCAATGCGCAACACGTGCCATATGATAGGCCATCGAGTCCCAAGTGTTCGGCGGGGCAATAAACGCCACAAAGCCGGTCAGTGCAACCACTAGTCCCACGGCCCAGATTGCTAGTCGGTAGGTCCTCGGAATCGGATCGTCGCTCTTAGCGACCGGGCGTTGATCATGGCCTTCCTTCAAGGTGCGCCAACCTAAGAGACCGAGAATTACTAGCACGATGGCAACCCAGACTGCAGATACCCAACCTCTCGTCAGGATGCCGAAAGCGCTAAGACCCTCGGTACTGAGGGCCACAATCACCCCCCAGACCACGGCGGTATTCATAGCGCGAAGCCGCCAGCAGGAGCCTTCTCTCGGGGTCAGGTAAAATGTAAAGAGTAGGGCACGGATGGGGAGAAGAACGAAAGTTGCCATGGTCGTCGTGCTGACATCTCCTTGCTTTGGTTTTCGTCGAAACAATATACTAGTTTGGTCGAGGGAGAGTCATGGGAGAAGAAATGATATAGCCCTCGGGGAGCCGTATCTGATTGTATAATTGGGAATTTGATCTACCCAGTGATCAACATCTGCTGGCCCACCGCAACGTCTGGAGTTTTATCAGATCACCAACAGCATCTCACTGCTATTTTTGTCGAATTAATCCGCAATCAATATTGAGAAAAAAGTCAACATGACTGAGCCAGTTTTGACATCCGCTTCAGCCAATAGCGAAGCATCTCGGCGTCCAACAGTGACCGTGGTTGTTCCAACCTTTCGTGAAATGGAGAACATTCCCCACCTAGCCAAGCGTCTAGGTGCCGTACGCTCCTCAAGCGGATTGGACCTTGAGCTGTTTCTGATGGATGATGATAGCTGCGACGGTACCGTGGAACTTGTCGAGTCTCTTCAATTCGACTGGGTCCAGCTCTTTGTGCGCAAGACCGATCGGGGCCTGAGCCAGGCCGTCTTGGATGGTCTATGGCGATCAAAGGCCGATGTTCTAATCATCATGGACGCCGACTTGAGCCACCCGCCGGAAAAGATTCCTGATATGATTCAGGCTTTAGACCGTGGTGCTGATATGGTGGTGGGCTCGCGTTTCGTCGAGGGTGGTTCGACGGACGATGGCTGGGGACTCTTTCGCTGGATCAATAGCCTTGTAGCGACATTGCTTGCGAGGCCACTAAGCAGTTTGAAGGATCCTATGAGTGGATTCATTGCTATACGCCGCGTGACATTTGCCTCAGGGCGAGACTTTAACCCCATGGGATACAAGATTGGGCTAGAACTCCTCATCAAGTGCCGTTGCAGACGAGTGGCGGAGGTTCCTATCCATTTCAGTAATAGGCTCTTCGGCAAGAGCAAGCTCTCCTTCAAGGAGCAGTTCAAGTACCTGCAGCATCTTCGATACCTCTATACTTACAAGTAGCCACGTGAACTCACTTGGTTCAATTCCACGTGGTCGGCCTGTCCGGAACGGTTATCAATCTTGCGCTGCTCACTTTGCTCTTTGCATGGAGATCGGTACCAGCCAGTCTGTCTCTTCGGAGCAGCCAAATAAAAAATACTGAAAAAGCTGAGTGGGTATACGATCAGCGATTGACCAGTCATTTCCCCTTCTGCCCCTCTCGATTTCAGCCATGGGATGGAGACCGGCGCATTAGCCACCACAGCAATCAGGCCAAGGTATTGCGCCCTCACACGGCATTCACGATGCGCCGAACGATGCAGTTCCCAATGCCGAGTGGCCGTGCGATCTTCCGCATGCCCTCGTCTTTGGCCCGTAGCGCGATCACCTTAGCCTCCACTGCAGCACTCACGCGAGGCCGACCCAAGACCTTGCCCTCTGCCCTGACGCGCTCCAGGCCAGCATTGACGTGCTCCACGATCATGCTGCGCCCAAACTCTGCGAAGGAAGCAGTAGAGAAGGCTCTAGAGAAGCTACGCTCGGGTCAGGATCAATGGCTGAGCCGCCAGCCAGCTATAAAGAGGGAGATATCGTTCATTGAAGCATGCGAGAAACATCTCGTTGATGCTATTGCTCGTGGAGAAAATATGAAACTCCTTCTGGCGAGACTCAAGTCAGAGGAATGCCGAAAAAATGACTGATCACTGAGCTGGATTCACTGACCAAACCAGCCCGAGTCATTGAACTAGACACGGTACGGCTAAAACGGGATCTTCATGCCCGTGTAGCCGACGCGAAGAGCCTCCTCCAACGCCACACAACCCAGGCAAGGCAGATCCTGAGGAAGCTCCTTGTTACACCGTTGCGTTATGAAGTGAATGAAGCTCCCCGCAGCAAGCTGCGGGGTATCACAGAACTAAAACATCTGGAGCTGACGAAGATCTTCCTGAGGCTGCCCTTGCCGCTGCACGTACCGTTCGACAGTCTGCCAGTTTGCCCGTTCCCCTACCGTGGCCACGTAGTACCCATCGGTCCAAAACTCCCCGCCCCACAGTACCCGCTTCACCGCGGGCTTTCGGCGAAAGATCTCCCGCGCCGTGATGCTCTTGAATATCTGCACAATCCGGCCTGGAGCCACTTTCGGATGTGCACTGCAGAGCAGATGGATATGATTCTTGTCCGTCCCGATCGCCTCCATCTCGATCGGAAACCGTTCCGCGATCTCTGCCGCCGTCTCCTGGATAATCGTCGTCACCACCTCATCCAACAGCGATTTCCGGTATTTCACGGGAAAAACAATATGGTAGTGGATTTGCCACGCACAGTGCGCTCCCTTTCTGACTGCCTCGTTCCTCTGGTCCGCCATACTCCAGAGGGTACCAGAAAAGATTGTCCCCGTAGCAAGCTACGGGGAATCACAAGTTGAAGAGAATAGCACGCAAAGCTTCAGAATTACTGGAGAAGGATCTTACCTCCCCCTACCTGAATGGCGTTGTTTCCCCATATTAAGTGGTGTCCCCAACGGGACCCGTCAAACCAGGGAACAAACGGAGAACACCCACTTAGCTTCAACATCGAGCTTTTGGTGGAGGCCGCATGAGTACCCGCCGCCCTCTCGCACCGGCACACTCACATCACGCAAAAAGTTCGCATCACCGGCCAACGCACGCTCTACATCAGCGTGCATGACGACGAGCAGCCGGCCGAAATCTTTCTTCGCGTGAAAGGTTCGGACTGTTCCTCTGAATTGATCGGTTTATACGACGTCATCGCCCGCCTGATGAGTCTTGCCCTGCAGTACGGCGCTCGCTTGAGAAGGTCGGCAATCTTCTCGCTGGCGCCAAATTTGAACCATGCGGCCCCGTATCTGGGCACGAGCGTCTCAAGCATTGTTCGAGTCTGCCGGATTTGATTGGCCGGCATCTGTTGGTGGAGTACTGTGGACGAGACTCCTTGGCTCACGTTCCAGGACTGACTAAGACGAACGAATCGATGCGGCCATGATTTCGGAAGTGGTCGTGCGTGTTAAAGCGCCATGCGACCAAGGTTTTCAGGGAAAATGACGCATCATGATTTTGGTGGCCGAAAGCACCTTTTAACTAGGTTTTGGAAGTATACCCTCGCGCGCGAACACAATCCATAAACCTCTGACCAGCAGTTGCCTATCCATCGCCCTCCGGCGGTGGGTCCATGAACAATGGCTCCTTCCGCAGACCCACTTTCTGTGGCGCTGGCGGAAGCCCGCTGATACATTGGAATCAGTATCGTAGTCCGTGTTGGGGAGAACGCAGTAGAACTAGTGTATAGGCTCCCAATCGCATCCTCTACACAGCTGGTCCACTGGTCATCTCGGCAGCCGCCGCTGTTGGTTCGAATGTCCAGGGTGTGGGCGGCGTGCAGCTCTTCTCTACCTGACTCAGACCTACTCCCAAAGCCGGAGGTGCGGGAGGCTTGCGTACGAATCCCAATATCCGTCACGTGGACGATCCTACGGATGCCTGCACCGGATGCTGCTACGGTTGTAACGGTCAGGTATCACGGCTCGGCTTGGGTCACATAGGGCAATTCCTCAAGTCTCACCCGGCTTGGTTTCGCAGGGCAGATCAGCGCGTACCAGAAATTAAACGACACGCTTTCGATCGACGCCGCTTTTTTAATAACCCTTTGGCTCAAACTTGGCAGGGCAATTCACGATGCCGCGCAAGTGCCTCTCTAATCTACAAGGTGTCTCAGAATTAACCTAGTGGCGTCTTCCAGAGTACAAGAGAGGAGGTTTTCAGAGGTTACTTCACCTTCCTCTAAGATCAAAATAGCCTTCTGCATGGTTCCAGGACTGAATGCCCAGTCATTCAACGCCATGAATCGATCATTGACCCTCCCCTGATTTCACAGCCACCTCCATACGGGGGAGAATGATGAAATTGGCGGTCAGCATGGCAACAACAACGCGACGTCAGGTTACCGAGGCAGTCAAGTCCGAGGCCGTACGGCTCACGCGGGAATCGGGTTGACCGGTGGCCCAGGTGGCGCGGGAGCTCGGAATTTCGGACAATGTGCTGTATCGCTGGCGGAGTGAGCAGCAAACGGTCGAATCCCAGGGCCGCACGCGCCAGGCGGTGCGGGCCGAGCAGGACGAGCTGACACGGCTCACACGAGAAAACGAGACGCTCCGGAAGGAGCGGGATTTTTTACAACGTGCGGCGGCGTTCTTCGCGAGGGAATCGCAGTGAGATTCCGTGCGATCCAGGCATACGACCGTCGCGATCCCATCCGGCTCATGTGCCGCGCCCTCGCGGTCTCATCCGCCGGCGACTATGCCTGGCGGGCGCGGCCTGAGAGTGTGCGCGGGGCGGTCAACCGGGCGCTCGTCGCGAAGCTCCGGGTGATCCACCGCGAGTCCCGCGAGACCGACGGCAGTCCCCGCATCTGGAACGCCTTGATCAAGTAGGGGCACGACGTTGGCGAGCATCGCATCGCTCGGTTGATGCGGCAGGAGGGGATCCGGGCCAAGACCGTCAAGAAGTGGCGCGCCACCACCCAGTTGACTCATCGGCTACCCGTAGCCCTCAACACGCTCAATCGTCAGTTCACGGTGATGCCGCCCACCCGGGTGTGGGCTGGGGACATCACGTATGTCTGGCCCACGGAAGGCTGGCTCTACCTCGCCGTCGTGCTCGCTCTGTACTCGCGCCTCGTGATCGGCTGGGCGATGGGCCACCGGCTGACCGTGGAGCTGGCCGAGCGTGCCCTCATCATGGCGCTGGCGAACCGGACACCCACGGCCGGGCTCCTACACCACTCGGATCGCGGCAGTCAGTATGCGGCCACGAGCTACCAGCATCTGCTCGACGAGCACGGCATCACCACCAGCATGAGTCGTAAAGGCAACTGCTGGGACAACGCCTGTGTCGAACGCTTCTTTGGGACACTCAAGCGCGAGCTCGTGTACCATCGGCACTACACGACCCGTGAAGACGCGAGACAGGAGATCTTCGAGTACATTGAGGTGTTCTATAACCGGCAGCGTCGTCATTCGACCCTTGGCTATGACTCCCCAGCCGAGTACGAAGCGAGGACGGCAGTGGCTTAACCCGGTGTCCACGGAATTGGGGGAAGGTCACATCCCAACTCGGTACATCCTCTGCGAATGCGGATCGGGCTAGAGAGATCAAGTAGATCTCACTTGACAGGGGATACTCTTTGGCGCGCTCCAGAAGTTTGCTCAAAGCCTGATTGAGCGGATGTTGGTTCAACTTCCCTATCTTATCGAGATCTTTTGTGCGATGGCATTCGTGTAGGGCAAACCACTCTTCTTTTGCCAGCTCAACTTCCAGCAAAGTGCCGTCCGCGAATTTTCGGTATGCCCACAACCCCTGTTTATTCGGGCAAGGGTAGGCAACCAGTTCGCCTGAGAGCTCAACCATAAGTAGCGACCCGTCAATGATACGTCCGGATACGAGTGAATACTATAGTCTGTAGATCAATAGTATTCACTGCGTCAACATCGCGGGCATGAGACCCCGTGGATCGAAGACATTGCCGGAAGCCTTGCTGGGCAAAGAGATTGCTCACCTTCGGAAGCGAAATGGCCTGTCGCAGGAGGAGTTGGGGTCTCGGGCAGAGATCCACCGGACCTACATTCGCCAACTTGAGAGAGGGCTGAAGTCACCCACACTGAATATGATGCTCAAGCTGTCTCGTGCCTTGAAGGTATCAGCAAGTAGGTTGGTGGCAACCGTAGAGAGGCAACTGTACCGGTTTCATGATTGACCATTCCCGCCCGTCGATACCCCGCCCGTTAGGTATCGCTTCCGCCACTCCCACGGCGGCACCGGCTGCAGATCAGCCAACAAGCCTTTCTTCGCCTCTCGTGCGTTCTTCTCTAGCCTCTCTAATTCTCTATTCCCTGGCGCGTATTTCCGATAACACCAGCACTAGCCGTCTTTGATGAGTTCCTGATTAACCTATCTCCTCTTTTATCCGAGACTGTTGACAGCGTTACAATGTGGGTCCATAAAGTGTGCCCCACGGCTTGGCCGGGGCCGCTCGGTCGTTGGAGCGCGTTCTCATGCAAATCCAAAACCTGCCAAGTATTTGTCTCCGTTCACGCCTCTTCTCTAATCGCAATCAGCGCGAGACGCTACGGTCGTCGTTCAGCCGTCCGCATTCCGCGAGTGTACTCACCATTCCATTACGAGGAGGTTCTATGATGCAGCAGCTACGGCGCAGAGGATTCACGATCCGACTCATCTCACTGGGCTTGCTCGTCGGGGTAGCCCTGACCACCGGCCCAGCTCAGGCAGCCGATATCACGGGCCCCTACTATGCGGTACCCGCGTGGGACCAGCAATTCCCGTCCGCGACACGGTTCGGTGTCCTGACAAATTGGAACAGCGAGGCGGTGTTGGATAGGGAAACCGGGCTGGTGTGGGAGCGATCGCCGACCATCACCTCGCCTCCATGGAAATTTGGGCGGTTTGATTGCGCGAGTCGCACGACCGGCAACCGCAAAGGCTGGCGGCTGCCCTCGGTGCACGAGCTGGCGAGTTTAGTGGATCCGTCCGTGGCCTTTCCGGGCCCGACTCTCCCACCAGGCCATCCTTTTACTACCGGTGCTACCGGCGTCCAGTCGGCCATCTACTGGTCAGCAACGACGATCAAAGGCGTTCCGTCCAACGCGTGGGGCGTGAATTTCAGCAATGGCGACGTGACCGACTTTGGCGATGTGTCCGCCAGCGGCAATTTCCACTGGTGTGTGCGCGGTGGCATGAATGAGGATGAGTATTGAGGACTTGGTGATTCGATGATTGAGGAGCAGGGGGCGTAGGCTCCCTGCCCTTCTCTCAACTCCCCTCCTTTGTCAGGAGGGGGGAGGAAGGAGCCGGACCATCACTCGCTGCTCAGCTGCTCCTCTTCCGCCACTCCCACGGCGGCACCGGCTGCGGATCGGCCCACAAGCCTTTCCGCTTCTCTCGAGCGTTTTTCTCTACCCCTTCCAGCACCATATCCCCCGGCGCATATCTCTGATACTACCAGCACCAGCCACAGGAACCTGTATCGGTTCAGTGAAATGATCTAGTCCCACTCGTCATAGAAGTCATCGCGGGCAATTCGGATGGTGGAGAATTCTGCGTCAGTGCCCTGCATGCCCGTTTCGTATGAAACAGGATAGTTTTCAGCGCGCGCCATCAGTCCCTAGCGGATCGTGGGGTGCCACGACCACATTGACGATGACGTCGTGGCGCACCAAGGGTTGACCGCGCCACTTCAGGTTGATAGACGAAAACCGTCGATGCTCGCTTGTGGTCCACTTGCTCGTGCCTGGCGGGACGTGGCTCACCCGGATAGTCAGATCCCGTCCATCGGCGAGTAGCAGCAACTCCATCCGCAGTCAAGATCACGCACTGGAGCTGCTTGCAGCCCCCGCACGGAGTGCGGTAACCGCGTAATTCCTCCCTCTGCTCTGCAAGATGATCCACGCATTCACCCCCTACCTTAGGAGGATGGCAGTACTCCATTCAAGAAGGTATACATGATGACTTACGCGCTCATACACCGGTGAACATATCCGGGCAGCACGCCGTGACTCCAGGCACGCATGCGATTCATCTTCGACAACGCACCCCTGCCGGGCCATCCCTTCCAACCGCGCCCGGTTAAGAGGCGACCGTCCATGTCCGGTGAGCAGCCCCAGCGGGTAAACCGCGGCCTGCGGCCATACCTGTCGCTGACTTCCTGCCGTCGCGTGCTGCGCCAGCCAGTCGTCATGGCGCGCTCGCTTCGCCCTGCACCGATCCTGTCAACTCACCAAGCTGTGTCCATTTGGCAGACAGCAACTGAACGGGGCCAGAAAGTTCTCAAAAAGGAATCCCCTCGTGACTAACAACAGATTTCGGGGTTCTCTAAGAAAGTTCCCCGCGCTGATGGCCGCCCTCATGCTCACGGTCATCTGCTGTATGGTTGGGCCATCATTCCCTCCCGCGGCACAGGCCCAAACGTTTAACGACCCGGGGTTTGTCGCGGACGTGATCACGACGCTTCCCGCTTTCAAGCCGGCAGGGGTCACATGGGCCACGGATGGTCGTATGTTTATCTGGCAGAAAGACGGGCTTATTCGGATCTTCAAAAATGGTCAGTTGCTCTCGACTCCGTTTCTCGATCTGCGCGGTCTTGTCAATACCTATGATGATCGAGGATTGGTCGGGTTCGCGCTGCATCCTAACTTCCTACTGAACGGCTATGCCTATCTCGCCTACGTCTATGAGCCGAATGGCAACGTCAACGATACGGGACCCAAGACTTCCAGGTTTAGCCGGGTGACGGTCGATCCCGTGAACCCGGACGTGGCCCCCCCCAGCAGTGAGGTCGTCCTGCTTGAAATGCCCGCAGAGGGATCCTCCCATACGATCGACTCAATCGTGTTTGCGCAAGACGGCAAGATCCTCATCAGCAGTGGGGATGATGATAATGCCGCCATTAACAGTGGGGATCCCAATGCCCTCCGCGCTCAAGACCTAACCAGCCTGAACGGGAAAATCCTTCGCGTCAACGATGATGGCTCCGCCCCCGGGGACAACCCCTTTGATGACGGCACCAACTCGAATCGTTCGAAAGTCCTGTCCTATGGGTTGAGAAACCCCTATCGGTTCACCGTGCACCCGACGACGTTTGACCTCTATTTCGGGGACGTCGGATGGAACACCTATGAAGAGTTTAACCGCGGTAAAGGAAAGAACTTCGGGTGGCCCTGTTATGAAGGCGCACTCCCGCAACCAGCATATCAAAGCACGTTTCCTGCGCAATGCGCCGCCGTTGCCGCGGATCCGCTCCTGACCCTGCCGCTGCTCATCTATGACCATTCCATCGGACAGGCCGCGGTGGGCGGCCCCTTCTACACCGGCACGGTGTATCCTGAACAGTATCGCAACACCTGGTTTGTGAGTGATTACGGCGCCAATTGGATCCGGCGATTGATTTTTGATGCCGCCGGCACGCTCACCAGCTCTCCCTTCTTTGCTACGAACGCCGCGGCCCCCGTAACCATTGCTCAGGGGCCCGATGGGCTGCTGTATTACGTCTCGTTCACGACGGGACAGATCCGGCGAATTCGTTATAACGGCCCCTCGGCCACCGCGTCCGCGACGCCAAGTTCCGGTTACTCCCCCTTGTCCGTCACCTTTTCCAGCGCGGGCTCGAGTGATCCGACTGGCGGCACCCTCACGTATTTCTGGGATTTCGGGGACGGCAATACCTCCTCAGTAGCCAATCCCAGTCACGTCTATGTGGCGGGCTCAGTCCAGACTTTCACCGCTCGACTGGGCGTGACCAGTTCAACCAATGGCCAAACCTCTTCCGCAACCACCACGGTGACGGTCGGAAGCCGCCCGCCGACTGCAACAATCTCGGCGCCGATCAATGGGACGAGCGTGATCCCGGGACAAACGATTCTGTTCCAGGGCTCGGCCACCGATCCAGATCAGATCATCCCGGCTAGCAGTTTGAGTTGGACCGTGCTGCTCCATCATAACGATCACATTCATACGTTTGTGACCGCGACGGGGGCGCAAGGCAGTTTCGTCGCGGTGGACCACGGGATCGGCACGTATTCGTATGAAATCATCTTGACGGCAACCGATAGCAGCGGACTCACCAATAGCACGAGCGTGACCTTGCCCAATACAGGCGATACCACCCCGCCGTCCTCCCCCACCAATTTGATCACCACAACGGTAAGTCAAACCCAAATCAATCTGAATTGGACGGCGTCCACTGATAACGGCACGTTGACCGGCTATCGCGTCGAGCGCTGCCAGGGGGCCGGCTGCACCACCTTTGTGCAGATCGCCACCCCCACCACGAACAGTTATAGTGATCCGGGCCTCACCGCCTCCACCAGCTACAGCTACCGCGTGAAGGCCGTCGATGCCGCCGGAAATCTGAGTGTGAATTACTCGAACGTGGCCAGCGCCACGACCACCGCCTCCGGCGCCGGCCTCGTCGCCGCCTACGCCTTCAATGAAGGCACCGGCACCACCACCGGGGACACCTCAGGCCACGCCAACACCGGCACCTTGACCAACGGCCCCATCTGGACTGCCACGGGGAAATTCGGCGCCGCCATCAGTTTTGACGGGGTCAACGACCTGGTGCTGGTCCCCGCCAGCGCCTCGTTGAATCTCACGACGACCATGACCTTGGAGGCCTGGGTCAACCCCTCCGTCACCCTCGCGGGCTGGAAGGCCATTCTCCAAAAAGAAACGGATGCCTATTTCCTGACGGCCAGCTCGAATCAGAACCGGCCAGCCAGCGGCGGCACCTTGGGCGGCGCGGTGAAGTTTGGCTATGCCGCCGCCGCCCTGGTCCCCAATACCTGGACCCACGTCGCCGCCACGTATGACGGTACGCAGATTCAGCTCTACATCAACGGCGGGCTGGTGAGCAGCACCCCCGCCACCGGCGCGATCCAAACCACCACCACGCCGCTGCGCCTCGGTGGCGACACCTACAGCACGGAATTCTTCCCAGGCCTGATCGACGAAGTCCGCATCTACAACCGCGTGCTCACGCAGACCGAGATTCAAACTGACATGACGACGCCGATCGGGGCATCCGACACGACGCCCCCCAGCGATGTCACCGGCCTGACCGCTACCACGGTGAGTCCGACGCAGATCAACCTCAGCTGGACCGCCGCTACCGATAATATCGGCGTCACCGGCTATCAGGTGGAGCGCTGCCAGGGGGCGGGCTGCTCGAGCTTCGTGCAGATCGCTACCCCGACCACGAACAGTTATAGCGATCCGGGCCTCACCGCCTCCACCAGCTATAGCTACCGCGTCAAGGCCGTCGATGCCGCGACCAATGTCAGTGTCAACTACTCGGCCGTCAGCAGTACGAGCACCCAAGCCTCATCCGACACGACGCCCCCGAGCACGGTCACCGGCCTGACCGCCACCGCCGCCAGCAGCAGTCAGATCAATCTCAACCTGGACCGCCGCCACCGACAACGTCGGCGTCACCGGCTATCGCGTCGAGCGCTGTCAGGGGGCGGGCTGCACCACCTTTGCCCAAATCGCCACCCCCACCACGAACAGTTATAGTGATCCGGGCCTCACCGCCTCCACCAGCTACAGCTACCGCGTGAAGGCCGTCGATGCCGCCGGAAATCTGAGTGTGAATTACTCGAACGTGGCCAGCGCCACGACCACCGCCTCCGGCGCCGGCCTCGTCGCCGCCTACGCCTTCAATGAAGGCACCGGCACCACCACCGGGGACACCTCAGGCCACGCCAACACCGGCACCTTGACCAACGGCCCCATCTGGACTGCCACGGGGAAATTCGGCGCCGCCATCAGTTTTGACGGGGTCAACGACCTGGTGCTGGTCCCCGCCAGCGCCTCGTTGAATCTCACGACGACCATGACCTTGGAGGCCTGGGTCAACCCCTCCGTCACCCTCGCGGGCTGGAAGGCCATTCTCCAAAAAGAAACGGATGCCTATTTCCTGACGGCCAGCTCGAATCAGAACCGGCCAGCCAGCGGCGGCACCTTGGGCGGCGCGGTGAAGTTTGGCTATGCCGCCGCCGCCCTGGTTCCCAATACCTGGACCCACGTCGCCGCCACGTATGACGGTACGCAGATTCAGCTCTACATCAACGGCGGGCTGGTGAGCAGCACCCCCGCCACCGGCGCGATCCAAACCACCACCACGCCGCTGCGCCTCGGTGGCGACACCTACAGCACGGAATTCTTCCCAGGCCTGATCGACGAAGTCCGCATCTACAACCGCGTGCTCACGCAGACCGAGATTCAAACTGACATGACGACGCCGATCGGGGCATCCGACACGACGCCCCCCAGCGATGTCACCGGCCTGACCGCTACCACGGTGAGTCCGACGCAGATCAACCTCAGCTGGACCGCCGCTACCGATAATATCGGCGTCACCGGCTATCAGGTGGAGCGCTGCCAGGGGGCGGGCTGCTCGAGCTTCGTGCAGATCGCTACCCCGACCACGAACAGTTATAGCGATCCGGGCCTCACCGCCTCCACCAGCTATAGCTACCGCGTCAAGGCCGTCGATGCCGCGACCAATGTCAGTGTCAACTACTCGGCCGTCAGCAGTACGAGCACCCAAGCCTCATCCGACACGACGCCCCCGAGCACGGTCACCGGCCTGACCGCCACCGCCGCCAGCAGCAGTCAGATCAATCTCAACTGGACCGCCGCCACCGACAACGTCGGCGTCACCGGCTATCGCGTCGAGCGCTGTCAGGGGGCGGGCTGCACCACCTTTGCCCAAATCGCCACCCCCACCACGAACAGTTATAGTGATCCGGGCCTCACCGCCTCCACCAGCTACAGCTACCGCGTGAAGGCCGTCGATGCCGCCGGAAATCTGAGTGTGAATTACTCGGCCGTCAGCAGTACGAGCACCCACGCCTCATCCGACACGACGCCTCCGAGCGCTGTCACCGGCCTGACCGCCACGACTGTCAGTGCCACCCAGATCAATCTCAGCTGGACCGCCGCCACCGACAATGTCGGCGTGACTGGCTACAAGGTGTACCGTTGTAATAATAAAATGGCGAATTGTACGCCGAACACCCAAATTGCCACGGCCATCACCAATTCGTACAGCAATACAGGCCTGAAAGCATCGACCACCTATCGGTATCGTGTGCGAGCTGTGGATGCGGCTGGCAACCTGAGTGCATTCTCTAGTGCCGCGTCCGCGACAACCGCACCATGAGGATTAGAAATGAAAGACAACGGCAAAACGGCAGCCTGAAGGGCAAAATGTCGATGAATCGAACTTTGAGTTTGGCATCGCCTTCCTAGCGTGCATCCCATTGACCACCGGCTGTGGCAGTGACTAATTGGCTTCAAGTCTCCTCGGGACCACGACCCCGCGCTCAGGCGGACGCGTTGGTTCACGCCACCCAGCGATAACGCAGGCGTCGCCGGCTATCGGGTCGAGCGCTGCCGAGGGACGATCTGTACGAACTTTGTGACCAGCCCCCTAGTAAACCAAGCCGGATCTGAAGTTAAGATTTCGACCGCTGAAAGGAGGGAGCATGGCACACAAGCGGTATACGGCAGAAGAGATCATCGGGCAGTTACGGACCATTGAGATCGAGTTGGGCAAAGGGCTTGGGATGGTCGAGGCTTGTCGCAAGATGGGGATCACGGAACAGACCTACTATCGGTGGAAGAAAGAATACTGCGGGCTGCGGGTCGATCAAGCCAAACGGCTGAAAGATCTGGAACTGGAGAATGCGCGCCTGAAACGCTTTGTGGACGATCTCTCGCTCGACAATAGTATCTTGAAGGAGGTGGCAGCGGGAAACTTCTAAGCCCGGCCCGACGCCGAGAAGCGGTGTGCCATGTGGAGGCGCACACAAGGATACGCTTGAGAGGCAATTGGGTATTTGACTTGATCGGCGACATGCGTCCCGAGGCGGCTTTCATACACGCCATCGATACCCTTTGTATCGCTGGGAAGATTGTATTGTTGCCGTAGCGTGAGGGGAAGGTCGCCGACGACCCAGTGGGTGACGCACTGCATAATAGGTTGGGTGGCGAGGAATCCTTCCACGAAAATATCAAAGACATCGCCACGGTCTTTCTCTTCCACAATATCATTGATGCGTTGCTCGAAATCGTGGAAGGAGGCGAGCGAGTTAAAGATGCCTGTCGCGATCCAGTGTCTCGCTTTGACGTGCTTGGCGGGCATGCAGTTCCCTCTAGGCGCAGAACATCTCTGCGGATCTATATTTTAAGCGGGGCACACCGTTTCAGCTCGCTGCTGCAGCTACCGCTTCTGCGCGAGAGGTTACTGCAGACCTGATGGGTAATATTCTCTTTATTTCGATCATTATTATATACTGCAGTAGGTTCATCAACGGCTACGGGTCCTCTTTCCGCT
>CAVPBK010000004.1:0-381603 GCA_963701855.1 Nitrospirota bacterium | reverse complement strand
CGAGATGGCTGCATGACATTCTTGGCATGAGAGGTCGTCCGCGGTCCCTGACATCCACGTAAACTTATCGTGTATCCCTGTAGGCATGTGTCATGGGGCAAGACTCCCTCTTGACTCAAGCCCCTTATATGGGTTTGAATGCAAAAATATTACTAGACTTCAAATGTGCCAAACAATGGATATGTAGCAAACAGTATCGTGACCGATTAGTGACCGTTTAAAGGAGGAGGCGAAACGTTATGGGTGCATCACTAAAGTGGGTAGGGGCCGGGGTGATGGGGTTTGCGGCCTGTCTTTGGTTTGCCGAGGCGACGCCTGTGTTTGCGGTCATGCCGCATGACGCGCATGTTGCCGTGGATTCCGCTGTCGATGTCGCGACACCGGTGAGTGTGCAGGCAGGTCCGATGCTGATGGACAAGATGTCGAAGGCCGTCGAGCAAATCGAGCGACAGGTCCAGACCAAAGGGCCGTTCCAGGGCGCCGGAGCCCACGCAATGCAGCAGGGGATACTGCTTGTCGCGGAAGATCAGGATAAGGTGAAGGTCACGCAAGGCGCTCGCTGTCCGGCGCAAGCTCCCGTCCGTGCCTTCGATATTTCCACGATCAACGTTGAAATCACCGTGAATCGATTTGGAGATTTCTACCCAGGGTACATGTACGCGCTGACCGAGAATGTGGCAGGTGTGCGAGCGGAAGAGGAAAAGAACAAGGCTGCGCGGGAAAGCGACGATCCGACGTTTGCCGGCGGTGCAGTGTCAAACGGTTTGCAGGGCGATCTGATTCAACCGTTGGTCATTCGGGCGAACCAAGGGGATTGTCTCCGTATCACATTGCGAAATCAGATTGCCGACGAACCGACCAACATGATCATCAACGGATCGCAGATGCTCGTGGCCAGCACGGGCAAGCCGGCGACCGCCAATAATCCCGATGCATTGGTTCCAACAGGGAAGCAGGGCGAATTCGAGTGGTACATTCCCATGGATCTGCAGGTAGGCGGGCGCGCGTTTCACAGCCATGCGACCAGAGAGCAGTATTCCCTGGGCCTATTGGGTTCACTGGTGGTCGAGCAGCGTGGGGCTCGGCATCTGAGCCCTTTCACTGGGGAAGAAATGAAGAGTGGCTGGGAGGCCATGATCGATCTGGCGAACGCTTCGGACTTCCGAGAATTTGTCATTTTCTATCATGAAGCGGGAGACGAGACGTTTCGATTGTTGAATCGCAAAGGGGACATGTTGCCACAGCGTGATCCGCACACGGACACCTATCGTCCGGGGGCTCGCTTGCTCAACTATCGCAGCGAACCACATGGCACGAGACTTGAGCAGCAGGAGCACCTGGTCGGGTTTGCCGATGAGTCGCAGGGTTATGGATCCTATACATTTGGCGATCCGGCCACCACGATTCCCCGCTCATATTTGGGGGATCCGGCAACGTACCGGATGGTCGGTGGTTCTGAAATCGTCCACTCGCACCATCTGCATGGCGGTTCCATCCGTTGGTCCAGACAGCCTGGCACCAGCAGGATCGACCCGACCTTGTCCAAGAACGGCCCGGTGAAGTTTCCGCCCATCAGCGACCCGTCGGACCGGCTGGACGTTCAGTCAATCGGTCCGTCAGAAATTTACGATGAGGTAACGGAGGGCGGGTCCGGCGGCTTGCAGGCCTTGGCTGGAGAGTTTGTGTTTCACTGCCATATCCCGCAGCACTATGTGACGGGAATGTGGGGATTCTGGCGCGTCTACAATACATTGCAGGTTCCTGGGTCTCAGACAGACGTCATGAAGCCGCTGGTCGAGTTGCCTGATCGCAAGGGAAAGATCAAGCTCGCAGTCAGCTCAGACAAGCTGGTCGGTACCACGGTGGATTGGTATGGCGGGAAGAAGTGGGAGATCACGAAGGATAAAACAGATTGGAAAGCCAATCCGGTCAAGGTCTCCATCAAGGATTGGGTCGAGTATATGTTGCCGCCGCAAGGATTGCCCGGCAAAACGGAAGATCAAGTGATGCAGGCCAAAGCGAATGACGCGACGGTGGTGAATTGGAAGTGGGAAGGAGCATTGGCGCTGAATGAGCCTGAGACACCACACAAGTGGGCGGACTATGAGTCTCCAACCCCTCTGAAGCGTCCGGCCATTACGTTTGATCCTCAAACCGGGAAGCTGGCGTTCCCCTGGCTGCGCCCACATCTTGGAAAACGGCCTCCATTTGCGCCAAATCATGGTGGAGCGCCGTGGTTAGAACCGTTCCATGTGCGCGAAGATGGAACCAAGAGTACGGAGCAGGCCAGGCCGGGTGAGCAGGGGCCTTGGAGTTTGTGTCCGGAAAATTCTCCGCGCAAGTTCTACACGACTCATGCCATTACACTGCCGATTACGCTCAAGCCGGCGACGCCAACATCCGCCGCGCTTGTCGATCCCATTGGAATGATTTTTGTGTTGCATGAGGAAGAGGCCGAGGTTCGCAAGAATCCAAAAAAACAGCTTCCGTTGGTGATTCGCGGAAACGTCTACGATTGTGTCGACATCATTTACAAAAACGAAATACCAGACGATGCGCGGACGGGATGGGCGAACAAGGTCAACCTCCATCCGCATTTCTTTCAATTTGATACCAGCGCATCCGATGGTCCGACGATCGGATTTTCGTATGACATGTCTTTGCGCGCCTTCACCATGCTGACGGATCCCCAGCCCGACAAGGGAATGCCCCTGCCGGCAAACACGGTGCAGACAGCGGACTCGAAAGCCGGCGCGCGCAGTATTACGGTGGCTGATGCGTCGAAATTCCATGTGAACATAGAGCTGGGCATCGCGATGGACGATCCAAAATACTTCGAAGTGGCACGGATCAAAACCATCAGTGGAAAGACTCTCACATTCGACGCGCCGTTGAAGTACGCCCATAAGAAGAACGATATTGCCAGTGTCGAATTCATCCGTGAACGCTGGTATGTGGATTCCGATTTTGGCACGGTGTACTGGCACGACCATGTCTTCGGAACCGATACGTGGGGACACGGGCTATTCTCCGCGTTTATTACCGAGCCGCCGCGCTCGACCTATCACGATCCGGTCACAGGAAAAGAAATCCGGAGCGGCCCCATTGCGGATATTCATACCTTGGAGCCTGTCTCTGCCCATATCCGTGGTAGTTTCCGCGAAGTCATGATGCATATCCAGGACAGCAATGCCCGGGTGGCGGAGTTGATCACCACCGATAATCCGCAAGCGAGGGTGGGGGCAACCACTGTCGATGGGCCGCCGTCTCATCAGTTCCCGGAGCGTATCAACAAGTCGCCGATGTGGTTTTTGAACGGGGGCGAAGCGACCACCGGAAGTAGCTATAGCATGCGAGTGGAGCCGTTGAGTGTGCGTTTGGCTCAGAATCCGGACCCGTCGAAACTCTTTGTCTCCGGTATTCACGGCGATCCGGGCACTCCGTTGTTGCGGGCCTATCTTGGCGATCCAATTCTGGTGCGTGCCTTGGTAGGGTCTGCAAACGAGGTGCATACCTGGCACGTGACAGGCCATTGGTTCCCGATGGAACGGTATTCAACGACCGCCATGCCGCGAAGCACGATTCACCTGGCGATCGGAGAGCGCTACGATCCGGCGATTCCAGCAGCGGGAGGACCGCAGAAACAGGCCGGCGACTATCTCTACTATAGCGGCCGCGCTTCCCACTTCACGGAAGGCAGTTGGGGAATTTTCCGGGTCTTCGATGAGCTGCAAGGGGATCTAAAGCCCCTGCCGAGCCGTGAGCAGATCCAAAAATCCGCTCCGTCGATCTGTCCGGCAGACGCTCCCGTGAAGACGTTCAACGTTTCGGCAATCGATCAGAACATCCGGTATAACGAAGGAACGCCGGGTGTGATGGAGGTCGATTTGGAACGCAAAATGGTGTTTGGGAACGAGCAGGGCAAGATGTATGTACTCGACGGTGATCGTGGCAAGGTTAAGGCCGGTGAACTCAAGCCGAGCCCGCTGACCTTGCACGTAAACGTCGGCGATTGTATGAAGATCAATCTGAAAAATGAGATGGCAAAAGAACGGGCCGGATTCCACGTCGATATGATGGCGTTCGATCCGAAAGATTCGTTCGGCGCCAATGTCGGCAACAATCAGGGTGATCAAACGATCGGTCCCGGGCAGAGCAAGACGTATACATACTATGCCCATCCGGAGTATGGAGAACTGGCCGCCCTCATTCAAGATTGGGGGAACGTGGTCGAGAACCCACGTAACGGCCTGTTCGGCTCGGTCATTGTCGGTCCGAAGGGATCGCGCTATCGCGATCCGATGACGGGTGCCGATCTGACGATGAAGAGCAGCTGGCGTGCCGACGTGCTCGTGGATCGGGCGATTCCCGGGAACGAAAACAGGAAGAACTACCGTTCTTTCTCGTTGATGTTCCAGGACGAAGACAACATCATCGGCGTGAGTTTCATGCCGTATATCCAACAGGTGGCCGGCATCACGGCCGTGAATTACCAGTCGGAGCCGACCGCCTGGCGGATGGAAAAGGGCTGCGATATACCGGAGATCTTCAGCTGCGTAAAAGCCGGGGCTGGTGGACCTGCGACGCCGCTGCTGCAGGCACATGTAGGAGATCCGGTGGCCATTCACGTGCTGGGCGCATTCAGCGAACAGGTTCAGCTATTCACTGTCGATGGCCATGAATGGCCGCATGAGCCTTATTCGCAGGGTGCCGACCAGGTCAGCACCATGGAGTTCGGCGGTTCCGAAGTGATTAATGCGTATCTCACGGGCGGCGCAGGTGGTCCGAATAAGATCGTCGGCGACTATATGTGGAAGAACCAACGCCCGGCATTCGCGAATGCAGGACAATGGGGCCTCTTCAAGGTGCTGCCGATTGACGATCAGCGCATTCTTCCGTTGATGCCCCAGGCTCCGTCAACCAAGACGGCGGAGAGTGGGAATGACGGAGGGGCAGTTTCGCGAACGTCAGCTCGTTGAAGAAACGAAGATCCTTCCGGAACGAGTGCGAGGCCGGGTAAGGTCGTTCTGACGATGGGGGGGAGTATGCATACTCCCCCCCCGCTATTTTATTTCTAATGGTGGTGAACATGACTGTACATCGGTGGCGCGTTGTGGCCTCTATCTGTCACTCGATCGTTCTAAGCATTGTTGTGATATCTCCGATCGCAGCCTGGGCATACGAAGAAGCGACGGTAGCGAACGGTGGCACAGTAACTGGGACCGTGCAGTTTTTCGGTGAAGCTCCGCCGCCCATACCCTTCGAGCTTCGCCGATATCCCGACCGGGTCTATTGCGGGGCATTATCCGATGGATCTGGGTACCGGCTGCTTCGGGAAGTAGCCGTTGGAGCACAGCAGGGGTTGAAAGATGTGATCGTGACGATCGAAGGCGTTGAGAAAGGTAAACCGTTTGGATTGACGGAAACGAAATTGGAGGCGAACATCTGTCAGTTCGTTCCATTTGTGTCGGTCATGCGAGAGCTCCATCCTCTGACGGTGACGAATCAGGATGAGGTCTCGCACGATTTGCAGATTTATGAACGGGACTATGACCATGTATTCATCATGTTTCATAGGCCGGCGCTGACCAAATCCGGGACGAGCGACATCATCCGTTTCACCGGAAACCGCCGCAGCGTCACCATGCAATGCGGCATGCATCCTTTCATGCAAGGACATGGGCTTGCCGTCGAGAATCCGTATTACGCGATCACTGGTCTGGAGGGAACCTTTGAGATCAAGGATCTCCCGACAGGCACATATCGGATCAAGGCCTGGCATCCGATCCTGGGAGAGAAAGTGCAAGACGTGACTGTGGCTGCGAACGGCACCACATCGGTGGGATTCAGATTTTGAGTTGAGCTAACCATGGTCTGTTCGCGATATCTTCATGCGGTGGTGATTGCTGCGTGTGCTGGTGTGATGGGGGCTCACACGGTCGCGGCTGAAGTCGCATCGGCGCCGGCGGTTAGCCGTATTGAAGTCGTACTGGCGAGCCACTACAAGAACCAGGTAGCCACATTGAAAGAAGAGTTTACGCAAGCGGGGATGGCTAACGTTCACTTTCAGTTTTTTAGACAGGGGCAGCCTCCGCAAAACATTGGGATTGGCCGAGAAGTTCCGGCTGACAAGGCGCGAGAAGCGATTCGGTTGGCGCTGAAATACAACCTTGGCGTGGGGATTCTCCTGCCGGAGCGGCTCTTTCCTCCACGATTTGTGACGATCGCATCGTCGAACTATGACGACACGGTTGAGTACCCCATCGATCAGGTCGCTCTGGCTCAATTACAGAACGAAAACCTCACGACCGAAGAATTTCACCGTCTCTACAAGGGTCTGACATCTATCCCACTGCCAGCAAAGGGCCGATATAATCCGTAATATTCACGAGAGTTCGTGACACCAGCCCAGATGCCCAAGCAAAGTGGGCGCATGGAGGCCAGGGACTGGCTCTGCATTCTTAGACGATTGCACTGAATTCTTTGTGAGTCATAAGGGTGGAGGAGGATAGTTGAGATTAGTTCAGATGATGAGAGGCAGGAGCATACCGGCCCTTATGCTGGTAGGCCTAGTTACTTTGTGGCTTCCTATTGTCTCGGATAAGAGCACCGCACGAGCAACAGAGGTATCGAGCGCTAGTTTGCAAGAGCAGGGCAACGGTTTGATGAAGAATGTCGAGGAGATGGTGGCGCATGGCGGGATGGGAGATGCGAAGGCCATTGTCCATCACTGCGGAGAGGCGAAACGGTATGCCGAGACACTCATCAAACAGCTCTCATTGTCAGATCCCCATCAAGCCAACGCCATGACTCATCTCAATGAAGTGATTCGGCAATGCAACCGTGTGTCGGATATCGGCATCCATGCCGACCCAGGGCAGTTGCTCAATCCTGCTACCAAGGCTCGTGCTGCTGCGCAGGAGTCGATGAAATCGCTTGGGTTGACCAAGACGAACAAGGGTTAGGTTAGAGCTCGCTCGACATCGACCGGTCTCCTGTGGCGAATGAACTGGAACCATCACATAAATCATTTTGGCTGCTGCCACCGAAGCAGTAGCGCCGATCGGGCTTTCCCACCCTCTTGTTTGAGATTGACAGGATACGGTAGGATTTCATATATATACTCGGTCCAAGACCAGCCTCGCCAGCATGGAGTTGATCGAGCACACCAGAGAGGAAGCTGTTCCCACCTTTCTCTCCTCAGGCCGGTGGATAAAGGAGGGGAACAACGAGCTAGGAATCAGGGTCTATCGTTAATCACAAGGAGGCAGTCCCATGAAGAGCGCATTATCAGTCATATTTGGTGTGGCAGCCGTCGCGTTTGTCGCGGCGCCTCTCACCTCGTTCGCAGGCGGAACGATTGCCGGCAAGGTGACCTTTGCTGGAAAGTCTGAGCAAAAAGAGTTTTTGTTTTCGAAGTTCCCCAACCCAAAGTTTTGCCCCCAGAACCCGCATAAAGAATTGATGGATGGGGATAAGCGGTTCCTGAAGACCATCGAAGTCGGTAAGGATGGTGGTCTGAAGCACGCAGTGGTTGCGGTCATCGACGTCGAAGATAAGGCGTTCATGGATGGGTATCAGGGCACCGAGGTGGTTGCAGAATTTTGCGAGTTCATGCCGTTTGCCGGTGTGGTGGTGAATAACAAGTCCTTCAAGGTTGAGAACCATGACGCTGATCCGGATGATCCCAAGTCGGTGCAGGGTGTGCTCCACAATCCGCATAGTTTTGTCGTGAAAGGCACCAGCTCGGCCACTGGGTTCAACATTGGTTTGGCTAAGAAGGGTGACAAGCTCGACAAGCCGGTGGTGTTCCGTGGCGGAGCTGAGAAGGATGGGTTCTATCGTTTACAGTGCGACCAGCATGAGTTCATGCAGGGCTTCTTTCTCCCGGTGTCGAGCCCGCACTTTGCGGTCGTGAAGGATGATGGCAGCTTCGAGATCAAGGATGTGCCGGCCGGCAAGCACAAGGTCGTGGCCTGGCATCCTTTCGCAGCCAAGGGTAAGAAAGTGGAGTTTGAGGTCGACGTGACAGACGGTGGAACAGCCAATCTCAAGGCTGAAATCAAGTAAGCGAGAGTGTTCCTGCGCGGGGTAACCCGCAATGAAGGGCTCAGCGGGGCAACTCGCTGAGCCCCTTGTGTTTTTCCTGCCGGTTACACTACTTCTGCCGCCTTGCCTTTCAGTTTCCGATCTAGGTAAGATGCCGAGTTTCAAAGCGATTTTCTTGAGGGGCGTGGTGTGTCACGAGAACTTTCGCTCGCAGAAATCTTCCAGCTTGGGTATTACTGGGAGACCAAAATCCTGCTCACGGCCGTCCGGCTGGATGTGTTTTCTTCCTTGGACGGGAAGCGAAAAACTCTCTCCGAAGTGGCCGACCGTCTCGGTGTTCATGCGCCGACACTGGGACTGCTGTTGAATGCCCTTGTCGCGATGCGACTGTTGGAAAAGGACGGGGATTTCTATGGGAATTCGACGGCCGCAGCCACTCATCTGGTCCGCAACTCTGGCCAGTATATCGGGCATCTCCTTCTGCTTCACGATGCAGAATGGGATAACTGGGGAAAATTGGAACAGACGATTCGCACGGGGCAGCGGTCGGTCGACCGACATGTCTTTGAGACCGACCCCGATTTAGGCAGCAACGTGCTGGAGGTACTCCATCGGATTGGGCAGCAGAGCGGGCCAGACTTTGCCAAGCGGATGCAGCTGAGTGGACCGGTACGGTTCCTGGATTTAGGAGGCGGAGCTGGGACGAACGCGATTGCGTTCTGCCAGGCCTATCCGGAGCTGACTGCCACGGTGTTCGATTTGCCCGCGACGCTCCGATTCACGGAACGAACGGTTAAAGAAGCTGGCCTGGAATCGAGGATTTTGTTGCTTCCAGGCGATTTTAATAAGGATGGACTGGGCGGACCCTACGACGTTGTCCTGATGTCGGACATTCTGCACTATCAAGATTTTTCAACGAACGCAGCTTTGGTGAAGAGGGTCTGGACACATTTGGCGCCTGGCGGCAAGTTAGTTATCAAGGATCGATTCTTAAATGAGGCAGGAACCGGTCCGGCCTGGACGACCGCGTTTGCGGTCCATATTCTGGTGAACACAGAGCGAGGCGACTGCTACAGGACGGCAGATGCAATTCAGTGGATGGGAGCAGCCGGCTTTCCCACCGTCACAGAACTGGAGCCGGCGGCGGTCGTGCAGGGTGTAAAAGCTCGTGAAGCATAACGCGTCTCTCGTGAAGCGCATTGTGAGAGTAACGAGAGACGAACGACGAGGAGTTCCATGTTTGAATGGCTGAGAGAGCCGGGATTTTTTGGAACTCACGCCACAGTTGGGGCGGATATCAGTCAGCTCATGGCGACGCTCTTTACGGGGCTCTTCGTCATCGGTTGGTTTCAGGCACGGAAACATCGGGCAGATGCCCATCATTGGATGATGTTTGGTGGGATGATCGCCATGTTGGCGTTCTTCATCAGCTACTATCTCTTTCGCCAATTAGGCGTGTTGGCCTTTGAGGGGAAAGAGGGGTTCGGGGGATCTGAAGCGCTCTACCACAATGTGTTCATCCCGATCCTCATTGTTCATATCGTGCTTGTGGTCGTTGGGTTAATCATGGCGGTCTATATGATTGTCCTGGGGTTCCGAGCACAGTTGATCGAGCAAGGGCGACGGATCTTGAGCGATCGCGTTCTGCAGACGACGTGGGGGAAGATCGGGATGATTTTCGGTATCGTCTGCCTGCCGGTGGCGGTGTATTTGCTGTATCTGATGGCGGTAGATCGTCTTCGGATGGGACGGCTCGTGGTGTGGGCTGGATTCCTCGCCATTATCGCGGTTGTGTTCGCCGTAGAAATGACGATCCAGCGTCTGTGGCCAGACGGCGGGCATCGCCACCGAGCGCTTGGACGTTTCACGATGGCCATCTACTGCATTTTGTTTGTGACCGGAACTACCACCTACACGATGCTCTATCTCTTGTATCCAGGGAAGATTGGGTGAGTTGAAGAAGTGCTGAGTGCTGAGATTTGGTAGAAGGCTATGAAATGAGAAACCCTAAAGTTCCAGCGCCGCACGCTGCACTCAGCACGGAGGACTTCCCATGTTGACCTGTGGCTGCGGTCGCTGGATGCATACCGAGGGGGTTGAAGAACGTTCGTATGGGGACGGGACACCTCAGTGGTTCATCCGGACGGAATGTCGCGGCTGTGGGCTGAAAATAGGGGTCGATGTCCCCGCCGGTCAACCATCCGGGCTTGTCGATCGGATGATGTGGACTGACGACGCAATCCATCGGCTGGACCGCATGCCACCGTATCTTGCCCCGCTCGTGCGAGGTGAAGTCGAACAGGATATGCGGGTGAGAGGAGAACGGGTCGTCACCTATGACATATTGCTCCGTCCAAGGACCGGTGAACGCATCGAGTGGACATCTGAGGCAGAACGCCGCTTGGAGAGAGTGCCGGCGCCGATACGTGCCATGGCACGTATCGAATTAGAACGGACCGTGGCAGATCGTGGCGGGACCCGCATTACCGTCGCGCTGATGGAAGAAGTGAAGGCACGCTATTTCGGGATGGGTGTTCAGAAGACGTAAGGGGTGAGGCGAGAACAACGGAGGCTCAATCACCTTACGCCTCACGTTTCACGCCTAACGGAAGAACTATGTTGCATCGAATGGCGTTACGAGTGTTACCCAGCCTCAGTCTGGCTGTTACAGAACACTCTGTGCGCAAGAAAAAACGGATCGTCATGTTTGTGCCTGGGTTGGTGGCTTTCGCTGTTTATCGGTTGGCCAAGCTGCTGTTGCCGCTTTCTGAACCGATCGTGTTACTGGCGGTCAGCGGCCTTGTCTCGTTGGTGACGGCATTATTAGCCTATCGCGTTGGTCGGGCTACTGCCTGGGAGAAGATTGCAAGCGAGGACGGGAGTCGTCTACTGCTCTGGCTCGGCGGCTGGATTGGGTTTGTGTACGGGGTCCAGTTGTCTCTGTTGGTCTTGGCGCTACTCTGGCTCGTTGGGTATGACTATCTCAAACATCCGGATGGGCCAGCCATGATGGCTATCATCATCGCCTGTACGTCTGTAGCGCGCGATGCCTTTGAAATCGGACACGTGCGGAAAGTGGCTCTCATGGGCCGGCCATTTCCAACATTTCCAGATGGGGCGGCTCTCCGTACAATGGTGGGCAGTCATGCGATGGCACTCGGCCCCTGGGTCGCAGTCGGTCTCGTCGTCGGAGCACTGGGCGCATCGCTGGGGTATTTTGTCGAGGCGAATCAGGGCGCGGCCCTGGTCCAGTTGTCCGTTGTGGCGGTGCTGGGGGGCGGGGTCGCGCTCAGTGCCTATTTTGGCGGGCTTCGTCCTCAGACGTCATGGATCCAGGGGTTGCTGCAGACGAAGGCGGCCGAGTTGCTCAAATATTGGTGGTGGCCTGGACTCTCTTTCGCCGCGACGTACTATCTTGTAGCGGAGGGATGTGTGATTTTTCTCTTGAAACAGCCAGGAATTTCCACGGCCTATGCCATGGCCGTCGGAGGATTCGTGACAGGCATGATGGCGCTGTATTGCTACTATCTCGGGTTTCGCCGACAAGTAGAAGAACAACAAGGACAGACGATGTCGAGTGCCTTGCTCCGATGTCCCTTTGTCATGGGAATCCTTGGCAAGTCAACGGGAGCAGGTGTCTCGATACAGGCTGGTTCCGGCTCGAAAGTCTAATCCGGATGCTGAAAAAGGAGGTGGGGTAGCTGGGACGATCCCCGTGCTCGCGCAACGCGCGGCTTCAGAAAGCCCTCGTTGGACGCGCGCAGTTGGGATCATCCCAGCCACCCCTTATGAAAGTGACAGTTCGCCGCGGCCTTGCCTGCGGAACGGCGCGTCTTGGCGCGACGGGGTTGGGCGGGTGAGAAGTCTGAACTTTTTGAGTATCCTGATGGAACGCTCTCTTGCTGTGCCACATGTGCGGATTATCGAAGCTCTTCGTGACAACATAGTTTTTCTGTAGCCCATGAAGCATATGGTCATGAAAAAGAAGGCATTCAGAACGGTCGGGTATTCTGTTCTGCTGTTGGCTGTTCTAGCGGCCTTGGGGATTGGCTGGGGTTTTCAGGGCCAATCTTTTGCCGATGACGCCATCGACCTGTATTTCAAGACACCAGGGATTCCTGATGGGCCTCCAGCTCCTTCTCCCCAGGAGACCGTCTACTCGCGCGTCGGATCCTTCGATAGTCGATTGGTTGTGTGGTTTGTTACACAACTTCATACCTACTTCGGAGGGTTTGTTCTTGCGTTGCCGATTTTTTGTGTGCTGCTGGAATTCCTTGGGCTCAGCAGCAAAAAGCCAGAACTCGCACTTCGCTATGACGGCCTCGCGCGTGACCTGGCCAAAGTCGCACTCCTTGCCCTGTCGGTGACAGCGGTGGTTGGGAGCATCATGCTGGGGATATTTCTCTATTTCTATCCCAGCTTCATGAGGTACATGGGCGGGACGTTCAAAACCTTTATGCCGGTCTATGCATTCGTGTTTCTCGGAGAATCGCTGCTGCTCATCACTTATTACTATAGCTGGATCCGACTGGCTGAGCCGGCTTCGAAGTGGCTTCACGCAACGATCGGCCTGTTGAGCAACCTATTTGGGACGGCACTGCTGCTTTTGGCAAACTCCTGGTCGGCTTTCATGATGGCGCCGGCAGGTGTCGATGCCAAAGGGCAGTTTTTGGGAAACGGATGGCATTTGCTCCATTCGGCTCTGTGGAATCCGTTAAATGTCCATCGCTTCCTGGCAAACATTATGTCCGGTGGTGCGGTGGTGATGGCCTACGCTTGCTATCGTTTTTTCACCAGCAAGACCGAAAAAGAAAGCGCCTATTTCGACTGGGTCGGGCATATCTTTTTATTTGTCACGGTTATCGCATTGTTGCCGATGCCCTTTGCCGGTTACTGGTTGATGCGATCGGTCTACTCATTCAGCCAGAGTATGGGTGTGACAATGATGGGTGGTTTACTCACCTGGCTCTTTGTCGTGCAGGCCATCTTGATCGGCGTCCTTTTCCTTGGAGTCAACTTCTACCTCTGGCAGAGTATGGCGCGTCTTCGTGGCGGGGAACGGTATCAGCCCTATTATCAAGTGCTGCTCTCGGTGTTTATGGTGGCCCTGTTCGTGTGGCTGACGCCCCACACCGTTTTTATGTCGGCCAGTGAAGTGAAGGCGATGGGCGGAGCGTCGCATCCCGTGGTCGGCAACTATGGAGTGATGTCAGCAAAGAACGGCGCGGTCAACATCATGATTCTTGTGACCACTATGAGTTTTCTGTATTACCGTCGTGCCAATCGAACGATGGTTGTGCCCTGGGTTACGAAAGGGAACATCCTCATCGGCGCGGTGTTCTTCCTGGGGGCGCTCAACATAATCTGGCTCTCAGTGTATGGGTACTATTTGCCGGCGAAGCTCCGCGTTGGGCTGTCGTCGCCGCAGGCCGCAACCACGTTGACGGTTCTTGTGGTCGGCGTGGTCATCAACCGTATGATGCTCAAGGGAGCAATCCTTCATGGGCCGGTCCAGTGGGGAAAGATTTCCCTCAGGGGTATGGCGGGTTTATTTGGATTGGCTGCGGCATTTACGTGGGTCATGGGTCTCATGGGCTATATCCGTTCTTCCGGGCGGTTGGCATGGCATGTGAGTGAGTTGATGGCAGATGTTTCTCCCTGGGCCTTTACGCCGGACTTTGCGTTTGCTGCGAAGATGGTGACGCTCAATATGATGGTGTTCTGGGGCGCGGTGCTCACTCTATTCTGGATGTCTCAGCGTGACCAGTCGCCTGCGATTGGAGAAGAGCTGGCCGAAGGAAACACAAGGGCACTGGCGCCGCCGCCGTCGTCGTCGCAAGAGGCATAACAGGATGATGAAAAAGTCCGCCAGCGGTGTTTTCGCATCGCTTAGAGGCTCAACGTACCGAAGCGTACGCCTCGACTCTTCACTCGCTGCGGCCTTGCCTGGGACAAGGCGCGTCTTGGCGCGTCAGGGTTGGGCGGGTGAGAAGTCTGGCCTTTTTCATCATCCTGCGCGTGGTTCTTTTGTTGGCCTAGATGTGTGGGCCGTTGAATCTCCACCGTGCCATGATAGTTTTTCCGCATCTTGTTAAAGCCGAAAGGGGTTGGAGTATGAGGCGAGGGGTGATGATCCGGAGATGGCTCGCTGTTGGGATCGTGATGTGTGGAAGCTTCGTGATGGCTGGTGCGGTCACTGCCCAAAGCCAAACCTTGGTTCTGGAGGATTTTCAGGGTAAGGATGCAGAAGGATTTCCATTGAATTGGGAGCATGAAAATCAACGAAGCCAGTCCAAGGGGCGGGATGCCTACAAGGTTCAGACAGAGAATGGTGTGAGCTTTCTTGCGGTGAGGGATGCGGGACAAAGGATTAAGAAAAAGAAAATCGATTGGGACCCGAAGGCCTTTCCGGTCCTCACCTGGCGCTGGCGTCTGCAAAAGGCTACGTCGGACAGTGAGCCGATCGCGGCGATCTATGCCTCGCTGGATACCGACCTGATGTTTATTCCTGTGTTTACGAAGTATGTCTGGAGTGTGGCCAAGCCTGAAGGCACATTGACCGAAGGCGGTATGTTCAGTGGTTCGGAGATCGTGATGCAAAGCGGCACGAAAGAGGTCGGTCAATGGTTCGAGGAACGTGTGAATGTGTACGAGGATTTTAAACGGATTCACAAGCATGAACCGGCTGCCAAAGCCTGGGGCATCTCGATCATCGCCGCGTCCGGCGTAGAAATCGATTTCGGCTCGATAGTCGCGAGCACAGGCCGCTAGAACAATGGATTGTGATTGGTATGGCCGAGTCTGGCACGGAACAATCTGCGCCCTTATTCAAGATAATCGATATCCTGTTCGGCGTGGCCGTGATGGGAACCGTTGGGACGCTCATCGGGGTTATTATGGGAGGCGGTATCATGCCGCTAGCGAGTGGGGCAGGGTTGGTGCTCGGCGGAGTGATCGGGTTTATGGGAGGGCGGCGTTTTCTAGCGAGTATTTTGGTGGGAACTCTGTTGGGCGGGGCGCTCGCCTGGCTTATTGCCGGCACAGAGAGAATATCCGTGGGTGCGGGGGCCGGTGCCGCTATGGGTGGATTTCTCGGTGTGCAGATTTCGATGTTGCTGGACATGCGCGCGGCAAAGAAAAAGGCTACAACCGGAGGAGTATGAGACGCGATGGAAAGTAAGGGAGTGCTCGTCGGCTCGATCGTGTTTGTCTTCGGGGCGTTCATCCTGATGATTAGTTTGCTGGTCTATGAATCCTATAAGGCGAAGCAGATGAAAGCCCTGGCCTCATCGATCAAGACCGAGGCTCGACCTGCGCTGACCAGTGCGCCATCGCTGGATTATTCCATGTACAAAACGAAGATAGGCGATGAGGGCCGAGACATGGTGCAGGTTCCCGAAGGCCCGTTCATCATGGGCAGCAAAGATGGCGACCCGGACGAGGTGCCGGAGCGGCAAGTATATTTAAGCGCATTCTATATCGATAGGAAAGAGGTGTCGCAAGACGAATATGCCCGGTTTGCCAAGATGACGAAGCGGCAGCTGCCCAAGATCGAAGTGTTTGAAGACGATCAATCTAAGCTGCTGCAACCTGAGTTTGCGGCAATGAGCATGTCATGGGACGAGGCGGCGGCCTATTGCAAATGGGCGGGAAAGCGCCTTCCTACGGAAGCGGAATGGGAAAAGGCCGGCCGTGGTGAGGGAAAGCGGAAATACGCGTGGGGCGATACTGTTAAGGACGGTCGCGCCAAAGCCAATCTGGATGGGAGCGAAGATGGATATCGGTATCTCGCGCCTCCCGGGTCTTTCGAACCAGGCCGAAGCCCCTATGGAATCTATGACATGACCGGGAACGTTGCGGAATGGGTTGCAGACTCGTACGATGAGCATTATTACCAGAAAGCCCCGTATCGTGATCCGAAAGGGCCGGAACGTGCGGATTTGAAAGTCGTGCGCGGAGGGTCGTGGCGAGAGACCGAGCATACCGCTCGGTTATCTAAACGATTCGCAGCAAAAGCATGGCGGACGGATATTACGATCGGGTTTCGCTGTGCGAGCGATGATGGGGAGGCGAACGACAGTCCCGCTACGCCATAGCCGACATGCTCGAAACAAAATTCAAGGTCCTGTTTCTTTTCGCCGTCCTCGCATTCGCTGCGATTCCGATCATGGGAATCCTCCGGGGCACGACGCTGACGCCGTTTGAAGCGACTCCTGACGATACCGCAGTGTCAACCCCATCGGGACCGATCAATCCTGATGGAGTTTCTCGTGAAGAACCGATTCAGGAAACAATGGTTTCGATTCCGGCAGGGCCGTTCATCCGCGGAACCAATAATGGCGGGTTCGATGAACGACCGCAGCGTACGCTGGTACTGAGTGCGTTTGCCATCGATCGCTACGAAGTGACCAACTTTCAATACCAGCAATTTGTCGATGCGACCGGGCATCGCAAGTCTGGTCCTCCTGCTCGCTACGCCAAGAACATGAGCAAGATGCTGAGCATCAATCAGCCTGTGGTCTATGTCTCATGGGAGGATGCGGAGGCCTATTGCCATTGGAAAGGGAGACGGCTTCCGACTGAGGCGGAGTGGGAAAAGGCCATGCGAGGATCGGACGGACGCCTATGGCCCTGGGGTAATGTGGAGCAACCCAACGGAGCGAATTGGGCCAGGGTGCAGGATGGTCATGAGGTCTCCGCGATTGTCGGTACGGTTCCGACCGATAAGAGCCCGTATGGTGTCATGGATGGGGCTGGCAATGTGATGGAGTGGGTGGACGACTGGTACGCGGAACGCTACTTCGAAGAGGCCTCAGAACAGAATCCGCAGAGTCCGGACTACGGCGTATTTCGGGTGCTTCGTGGGGGAGGCTATGCGACCACTGGAGCCGATATTCGCATTACCAGTCGAAGCAAGATGGTTGCGGACTTTCGCGATGAGACAATTGGGTTTCGCTGCGCGGATTCTGGCGAAAAATCAGAGCGAAACTGAGGGGATAGACCCTGCGAAACTTATAAAAAGTCAAAGTAATAGAGGATGAGAAACACGGCCAAAAGTATATTGACAACCATTCCGACCAAAACTATAATATCGAACACTTTTGATTTTCTTTTCATCGAATTTCCTCTGATTTTTCATGTGCGAGAAGGAATTTTGAATAACATAGGAGTATCTGCGTGTCAAGAAATCCGCTGAGCTGATTCGGGACACATTGTTTGCATCAGGAAAGAAGGAGACGCGATGGCCACGGCAGCAGTACCAGATAGCGAGATAAAGGTCAGAATCGGCAAGATGATTTTTTACATCACCTGTGCGGTGGGCCTGTGGTTCTTTTATTGGTTCGCCGGAATTCAGTGCCCCTGTTAAGCGGGGCCACTGCGGCGCTGGGATTTCTAGATCGTCCACGAAGTCTGAGGGAGGAAGTGCGATGGGCATGACAATCGTCTACGTGGTGGTGTCGTTGGCAGTGTGCATTAGCTATTTTTTGGCAGTAGACCACTTTTTGATGGACTCTCAGGGACTCGATTTCTGGTATCTATTCAGGAATTAGCGTTCGACAGTTCTGCTGCTCCGATTCTGGCTTATGCGTAAGTAACTAGAGCGTGAATCTTTTTCAGAATGTATCAAGGAGGTATTACATGGGACGTGTAGCCGGGAAGAAGCTCTTTTCAATCATGGCGCTGTGCGCAATGATTGGCCTTCTTCTGCTCCCCATCGCCGTATCGCTTCCGTCATTGGCTATGGGCGCAGATGCGCCCGATGCAGTGAAGAAGGATGGTGAGGCGAAAGTCGAGAAGGGGCGAGACGTCTATTATAAGACGGAAGGTATCGTTGTTGGCGCCCCTGCTCCAAAGACCGTCGATGGCCCTCGGGATTATCCACGGTACAACTTCGAGAGCCGCGTGTTGCTCTGGTTCGCCAACCAGCAACATCTCTACTACGGAAGCTTTGTGCTCGCCGTTCCAATTTTCTGCATGGTGATCGAGTTCATGGGGGTGGTGACGAAGGATAAGGCGATGGCCAAGCGGTACGACCAGCTCGCCTACGACTTCATCAAGATCAGCCTGACGGCCTATTCGTTGACTGCAATTCTAGGCGGCATCCTGATCTTCACCTTCCTGACGCTCTATCCTGCATTCTTCGGCTACTTATCCGGTATCTTCCGCCCAGTCATGCATATCTATGCCCTGATGTTTGTCGCAGAGAGCGGAACTCTCTACATCTACTATTACGGTTGGGACAAGATGAAGGATGGGTTCCTCAAGTGGATTCACTTGAGCATGTCCGTGATTCTGAACGTGATCGGCACATTGCTCATGTTCCTGGCGAATTCCTGGATCGGTTTTATGATGTCGCCGGCCGGTGTCGATGAGCAGGGCCGGTACTTGGGGAACATCTGGCATGTCATCCATACCGCCCTCTGGAATCCGCTCAATGTGCATCGTATTTTGGGGAATATGGCGTTCGGTGGCGGCGTTGTGGCCGCCTACGCGGCCTATAAGTTCTTGGCCTCCAAGACAGACGAAGATCGCGCGCACTACGACTGGATGGGGTACATCGCCATGGCCCTTGGCGTGGCCTTCTTGATTCCCTTGCCGTTTGCCGGCTACTGGCTGATGCGCGAGGTATACGCCTATCGTCAGCAGATGGGGATTACGCTCATGGGAGGCCTCCTGGCCTGGCTCTTCATTATTCAAGCCACCATGATCGGCATTCTCTTCTTGAGTACGAACTATTATCTCTGGCAGGCGCTTGGCCGGATGCGCGGTGCGGAAAAATACCAACGATATATTAAATATCTCGTATTCGTTCTCTGCTGCGGTTTTCTGGTGTTCATTACCCCTCACACGATCGTCATGACTCCGGCTGAGCTCAAGGCCATGGGAGGACAACAGCACCCGGTCTTAGGGAACTACGGGGTTATGTCGGCTAAAAATGGTGGAATTAACGTCATTATTACCACCACTATTCTCAGTTTCGTCTGGTATATGCGAGGCAATAAAGTCTCGACGGTATCCTGGTCGAAATTCGGCAATATCTTCATGGGGGTCTTCTTCGGATGCGCCTATGTGAACATCATATGGCTGGCCATCTACGGATATTACATCCCGGCAAACGTGCGGGTAGGTCTGTCGGTGCCTCAAGTTGCTACCACACTATCCTGCCTCTTCTTCATGTTTGCGCTGAACGCCGCCATGATGAAGGGCGCCAAGCAGATGGGGGCCATTGAGTGGGGCAAGATATCCGTTCGATCGCAATATGCGTTGATCATGCTTGCCACCGCCTTTACCTGGATGATGGGTTTAATGGGATACATCCGTTCATCCGTTCGACTATTCTGGCATGTGAATGAAATCATGCGCGATAACTCGCCTTGGGCCTATACGCATACGGTAGGGTTCGCCGCGAACATGATTTCGTTCAATGTATTGTTCTTTTGGGTGAGCATCCTATTCGTCTTCTGGCTTGGAAGCCTCGGGATGAAGAAGGCGCCTGTTGAAGCAAAGGCAGGGGTTCCTGGCGGCGCACCGCAGCCGGCTGGAGGCCACTAAACATCTTTAGGATCTTGGTTGGGGGAGTGGAGGTGTGAAGACTACCTCCCCTTCTACTCGAACCTCAGGAGGGTACATCCGTGGGCGATTTAGTAAGAGAAGCTCTAAGGATAGGGTGGCCGTTATTCGCACTTTTGGCCTGTCTCTGCGTGTATTCCGTGGTGTCAGCTAAGGATGGTGCTGCCAAGAAGAGGGCGCTGTTCAAGATTTTTATCGGCACAATTGGCGCCTTTTTGTTGATGGTGGCGATTGCGCACTATGAGGGGAGCTTCTATGAGGCGAACCGGATGCTTCCGGTATCCTTGGTTCTCGTCACAGTAACCTGCTTCCTGTTGGGGATTTATTTCCCCAGTCAAGCCGCGTTGCTGAAGATCGGTGGCTTCATGTTCCTCGTTGCCGCCGGTCTGTCAGGATATGGGAACTGGTTGCCGCAGGTTGAAGGTGGATTCCCTCCTGCGGAAGTAAAATTGGATTTTGCTTCTATGTCTGCCCAGGCACTTGCCGACGAAGGTGAGAAGATCATTTTCGGTGGAATCGGAAAGAACAAAGAGCAGGGGGCGGTCGGCAAAGGCCAATGTCCTCTTTGTCACGCATTCCACGCAGGGATGCTGGGTGAACGCGCGCCAAACTTGTTAGGTCTTCCAGAGCGAGCTGGCAAGGAACGGATAGAAGATCCAAAGTATAGCAAGGGGAAGCCGGCAGGTAGAGACTACGCCCAAAAAGAAGCGTTCCCTGGCGCAGGGACTGCGGAGAATGCTCAAGAGTATATCGCTGAATCCCATGCCTGTCCGAGCTGTTATGTCGTTACGGGTTATGGTGTGAAGGGTACGAACGATAAAGAAAGCCCCATGCCATCTATTCATAAGCCACCAATCTCGTTAAGCCTTCCTGAATTGGCGGCCGTTGATACTTGGCTATATCTTCGGGAGGGGCGTGATGCTCCGTCATTCGAAGAGATCGTCAAATCGTATGAAAAGTTTATTCCCGAGGCTGACCGGCCCAAGCAACAGGAAGATAAGCCGGCAGGCGGGAGTGATCTGATGGCGGACGGAACTGAGCCGGTGGATCAAATTTTTCAGAAGGCCCAGTGCGTGGCCTGCCATACGATCCCCGGTATTCCAGGAGCGAAGGGTACGATTGGTCCTGTGCTAGAAGAGGGGACGAATGCGCTGCTCAGAATGAAGGATAAAGATTATAAGGGATCGGCAAAGACCGTTCCGGACTATATCATGGAGTCGATTGTTTCACCCAGCGCCTACGTGGTGAAGCCATTCCCTGACAATACCATGCCAAAAATATTTGGTCAGAAGTTGAGCGCGGGAGCTATCAAAAAGATCGTCGATTATCTGTCGCAGGTGAAGGCTGGTTCGCCGCCACCGAAGATTTCATGATCTTGGCTATCTATTTCTTTTATCGAGTAAACGGAGTTCACCGATGAAAGCATTAATGTCAGTCGCGGCACTTATCGGCGCAGCTGGAATACTTCTGCTTGCTGCAATGACTGTGGGTATCGTTCCGTCAAATACTGTGCGCCTGATCGAAGGGTACATGCCGGTCCAGGTAATCGCGGAGCTCACGCTGTTTGTGGCTGGCTTTACAGGGATCAGCTACATGATGGGAGCCATGGGAACGCCATTCCCAAGGTTTTGGCAAGGGATTCTTTTTTGGGCGTTCATTCTTGTTTATTTAAAGTTCCGCGTGTATCCACCTATTCCATTTAGCGTTCGCGCTATGTATGGGACGGTCTCCCTGGTGGCGATCTTTATGTGGGTGTCTGCGAACGAAGAAGATTGGAATAAGTTCAAGCAGCCGATCATGAATGTTTTGGATGCCAAGACCGGGGGGAAAAGGCTGTTACGGTATGCGTATCTGGTTATTCTTCCGATCTTGATCGGCGGGTTCTCATACAACTCGATGGTCCCGAAATCTGAGGAGCCGATCGAGTTGCGGACGGTGCATCCTGCCCCACCGGCCAGTACCAAGGTGCATGGGAAAACCTATACACTTCAAACGTCTCAGAATCCTTACCGCGTCAATCCTGAAGGAAAATACGATCAGGAGTATAGCAACGCCAATATTGTGGAGCAGGGCATGGGCCGCTTGATGAAGCCGAATGCCAATCCTTGGGATAAGGATGCGCAAGGTTACCTCAAATATGTGCGTGAGGGTGGAGAGATTTTCTATCAAAATTGCCACTTCTGCCATGGTGATAATCTGAACGGCCGTGGTCTCCATGCCTTCGCGTTCAATCCGATCCCAGCGAACTTCACCGATCCGGGCACAATTGCGCAGTTACAAGAAACATTCATTTTCTGGCGTGTGTCAAAGGGTGGAATCGGCCTACCGAACGAAGGATTCCCCTGGGCCTCTGTGATGCCACCATGGGAACAGCATCTAACCGTGGATGAAATCTGGAAAGTCGTCTTGTTTGAATATTGGCACACAGGGTATTATCCACGGACCTGGGACTAGCCGCTCAAGCGAATGTATAACCAACCTGGATTTATGACATGAGGGAAGCGATGAAGAATTCGTTAAGGCTGAAGGCTGGGGCATTCCTCACGACTGCCTTCGGAGTCATCCTGGTCTCAGGAATCACCGGGGGCTTAACTTTTGCTGCAGATACTCTTCCTGCTGGTTTTAAGAAGGGCGATTTATCGCCTGAGCCTTCTGCAGACATGATCGAGGCAGGAAAGCGGGTCTACTTTACTAAGTGCGTATGGTGTCATGGGGTCGATGGCGCGGGCGATGGGCCTGGCGCCGATCGTCTCTGGCCGCGTCCACGCAATTTTAACCAGGGGACGTTCAAGATTCGTCACACGGCCAGCGGTGAGTTGCCGTTATTCGATGCCAAGAAGCCCGTTGCTGGTCAGAACGATCTATTTGAGACTGTGACGCACGGTCTGCCTGGTTCCGCCATGCCATCTTGGGAGGGTATTCTGACGGAAGAGCAACGGCTCCAAGTGTTGTCATTCGTCACTACCCAGCTGGTGAAAGATCGAAAGTTTACAGACAAACAGTCAGAGAGCCAGACGATATTGCAGTTGGCCGAATTAAAGCCGATTCCTGCGTCAGAAGAGAGCCTGAAAAAGGGAGCAGAACTCATTGTCGAGAAGAAGTGTATCGAGTGTCACGGCGTCGAAGGCCGTGGTGACGGCAATGCATTCAATCTCAAAGACGATTGGGGCTTTTCGATACAGCCGGCCAACTGGCACAAATGTTGGAATTTCAGAGGCAGCCGGCAAGATCCCTATAATGTCAAAAACATCTTCCGGACCTTCTCGACCGGAGTCAACGGCACTCCGATGCCTTCGTTCGCCGACAATACTACCGTCGAAGAGCGGTGGCACATTGCCAATTTTGTGAACTCACTCTGTGAGCGTGAGGCAGATGGGACACCCCTCTCGATCGATTTATTGACAGACAAGCCAAAGGTTAATTTTGTGTTGTCCTCAGGCGTGATCGAGGGAGGGGGAGAGATTCCGGCAGATCCAGAAAATGAACTGTGGCAGAAGCGGGCCAGGCGAATTATTGCGATGGGCGGTCAGATCACCCATAAGCCAAGAAACTTCGTAAACAGGATTGATGATATCTGGATGAAGTCGCTCTACAACGACACGCATATCGCCTTCATGTTCCAATGGGACGATCGGACGAAGAGCGTAGCCGAGGGGAAATTGCCCTGGCCTCCGACCTCAGTCAACATCGATGTCAAGGAACAGGATCCCAAGACCGGGGAAGAGGGTTCCATTGCCTCGCGTCAGAATAATTACACAGTGTACAACGACGCGGTTGCCATGGAAACTGCCGTGAAGTGGAAGGATCTTCCCGCTCCGATTAAACCGCGGTATCTGTTCGGCAGCAATGAGCAGTTCCCGATGGACATTATGAAATGGGAGGCGGATGGGTCGCTCCGTGCTTTCAAGGGTACCGGATGGGATAAGGATTTTGAAGAGCGGGACAACTACGAAGAGAGCAGCAAATTACTTTTCTCTGAGTGGAAGAATGGTCGATGGACGGTGATCATTCAGCGCCCCCTGGGCAACAAGAAGGATCAGGATTACGACGAGGATACCTTCTTCGAAATGGGACAGTACATTCCCACGGTGTTTTTTGCGTGGGACGGGCATAATGGAGACGCAGGACGGAAGATGGCTGTCTCGGCCTTCTACTATACCTTCCTGGAGCCTCCGACACCGCGCGAAGCCTATATCTATCCGTTTGTGATTGCGTTCGGTGTGGTTATTCTGGAAGGTTGGATTTTGACCAGACGATCTAATAAACGGAAGGCAAAGGCCCTCTAACGGTCATCTGAGCTGAGAGAGTCTGAAGTATCAGGAGGGGGTGGGGCGACCCACCCCCTCTTTCTTTTTTGTGCCTGAATTGAGGGATGGTTATGGAGACCGAAGTGACCGGCATCCTTCTCGCCGGAGGGAAAAGCCGAAGAATGGGAGAAGATAAACGGCACCTTGTCGTGGGGGAACAGACTCTCCTCGAACGAGGACTGGCGGTACTTCGTTCAACTTTTCAAAATGTGCTGGTCGTCATTGCGCAGGACAGCTCTCCCCTTGGCGTCGATGCCAGAGTGGTACGAGATCTGGTGCCTGATTGCGGCAGTCTCGGAGGGCTGTACAGCGGGCTCATGCAAGCAACGACTCCATGGGTATTCGTGGTCGCCTGCGACATGCCATTTCTCAATCAAGCGGTCATTGCTCAGTTCACGAGTCGAAGAACGACCACAGATATTGTCATGGCGAAACTCGATGCCCGGTTACAGCCAATGCATGCCTTATACGGCAAACAATGCCTGCCAGTCTTGGAACAGATGGTCCTGGCACGACAGCTCAAGATCCAAGAGATGGTGTCGCAATCGTCACTTCGAGTCTGCTATGTCACCGAGGCGGACTTGCTCAGCATTGATCCATCCGGGCGTTCCTTTTGCAACGTGAATACATTGGCGGATCTTGAATCGGCGAGATCACTGCTGGCTCGGACACCTCACTTAGGATAACCGTCATGCCTACCGTGAGAAGGACGATCATGATGATCCACCCCGGAAGCCTTGGGGATGTGCTTTTGACGGTTCCAGCGATGGTTCGCTTGCGAACCCGCTTTCCCAACCATTGGCTGATGCTTTGTGCAGAAGATCAGGTCGCACGGCTGCTCCTTGCTTGCCGTATCATCGATGAATGGACCTCTGTCCGTGGGCGTAACTGCACGGACTTGTTTGCCGGTGCGGAATCGAGTACGGAGCAGGTACAGACTTGGTTGGAGGACTGCGATCTTGCCATTGGCTGGATGCAGGATCTCGACAGTAAATTGAGTGAGACACTCAAGGCAGCCGGTGCTCGAGAGGTTATCGTCAGGTCTCCGTTCTCGACTGATATTCGGGCAATACATCAACGTGATCGGTTTCTCGAAACGATTAATGAGACGCCGTCTGACGACGAGGGAGATGTTCTGTTGACGGTAACGGAACTGTTCCTCCATCTCGGACGAGCCTGTCTTGAAGCAGCGGGCCTTTCAACTCGACAGTCTCTTGTCGTCATCCATCCTGGAAGTGGAAGTGTCCATAAGTGTGCGGCGCCGGAGACACTCGCGTCTGTCGTTATCGCGACTCAGACTTTTGGGGCGACCCCTGTTGTTCTAGAAGGGCCAGCAGACCGGGAACCGGTTGAGCGACTTCTCACGTTTTGTGTGGACTCACCAATTGTCTTGAGGAGCATCGATCTTCTGACCGTTGCCGGTGTGCTTGCCCAGGCACGTCTCTTTGTTGGGCAGGATTCTGGAATTACTCATCTGGCTGGGTTAATGGGGCTGCGTACAGTTGCTCTATTTGGGCCGACTGATCCCGCTCGCTGGGCTCCCAGTGGCGATCATGTGACTGTGGTGCAGGGCGGACCCTGCTTCTGCCGTTCATGGGACGAGGTCAGCCGATGTCAGGAGAAACCTTGCCTCGATGTGCGGCAAGACGATCTTACGGCACGTTGTTTAGGGCGCCTTAAAGAGGCAGCGGTTCAGTAGAGAATCCCGTCCGGCTGCCTTGTCACTGACTATCCTGTATGCTACAGTGTCCAGTTCATTTTCCCTTTCATTGGTAAGGACTTAGGAGTTATTTTCTTGTCCAGCGGGGTCGTGCAGGAAAAGGTCACCAGCGCGTTGATTAGTGCGCTCAATGGGGCCAAAAAGAAGGGCCAACTGAAGACCGAAGCTTGGCCTCAGGTGAGTCTGGATACTCCCAAACGACCCGAATGGGGAGACTTAGCCTCGACGGTCGCCATGTCGCTCGCTGTGTCCGAGCAACGAGCGCCCCACGATATCGCCCAAATTATTATCGACAATCTTTCTCAGCGTGAGCAGCTCTTCGATCGAATTGAAATCGTCAGGCCTGGGTTTCTCAACCTGACGGTCAAGCCCGCCGTCTGGCAAGAGGTGCTCAGAGAAATTGAGATTGAAGGATCAGCCTACGGGCGAGCCGAGATGGGACAACGGCGTCGTGTCTTGGTGGAGTATGTCAGTGCGAATCCAACCGGCCCGTTGCATGTAGGACATGGGCGTGGCGCTGCGGTCGGGCAGGCAGTCGCGAACATGCTCAAGGCGGTCGGGTACGACGTTGTGAGCGAGTACTATATCAACGACGCCGGACGGCAGATGAGACTATTGGGGGCCTCTGTCTTTGCACGGTATGAGGAGCTGTCGAACCGGCCGGTCGAATTTCCGGCAGAGGGCTATCATGGAGCCTACATCACTGCTGTGGCCGAACGAGTGAAACAACAGCTTGGGTCTGAGCTAGCCGGACGTACGGCCACGGAGATCGAGGAGCGCTGTCGGGCGTTCGCCAATCAGGAATTGCTGGGCCTGATTCGCGAGGACTTGAAGTCCTTCGGGATTGAGTTGGAATCGTGGTTCAGCGAGGCCTCTCTCGTGAACTCCGGAGCCGTCCAACGAGCCTTGGAAGAATTGAAATCGCAACAGTTCCTGTTCGAGCAGGAAGGCGCCTGGTGGTTCCGATCTTCGGCATTCGGCGACGAGAAGGATCGTGTCGTACAGAAACAGGATGGCGAGTACACCTACCTGGCATCCGATATCGCCTACCACCAGGATAAGCTGCGGCGTGGATACGATCTCCTCATCGACGTCTGGGGTGCAGATCACCATGGCTACATTCCTCGCATGCAAGCGGTCGTGCAGGCCTATGGGTTTCCGAAAGATCGCCTTCAGGTCGTGTTGGTCCAGATGGTGAATTTGTTACGCGGCGGGAAAAAAGTGGAAATGTCGAAGCGGGCCGGCGAGTTCATCACGATGCGTGAAGTCATCGATGAAGTCGGGGCCGATGCGGCCAAGTTCTTTTTTCTCATGCGCGATTCCAACTCGCATCTCGATTTCGACTTGGAACTGGCCAAACAGCGGTCATCTGACAATCCCGTGTACTATGTGCAGTATGCCCATGCCAGAATCGCCAGTCTTTGGCGCGTTGCGGACGCGCGAGGTATCGCCTGTCCCCTGCCAAGCGAGACGGATTTGACGATATTGACGGACCCGGATGAATTGGGGTTGATTCGCAAGCTCTCTGCCTATCCCTCGGTCCTGCAGGGCAGTGCAATGGCCTATGAGCCTCACCGGATGACCTATTACCTCCAGCAATTGGCCGGACTGCTGCATACGTTTTATAACAAGCACCGGATTCTGCCTCCCGCTGCGGATCGTGATCTGCTGGCGATCACGCCCGGGGGAGTCGTTCCAGGCGAGGGGTTGCCAAAAGAGGTCCTGACCACTGAACGGACTGCGGCGAGATTGGCCTTGATGCGAGGAGTCCAGCAAGTTTTGAAGAATGGACTTGGCGTACTCGGGATTTCCGCACCGGAGCAGATGTAGCCAGCAAGGGGTACTGTGGACTTTTCGGTTCAGCAGGCAGACCGTGAGACGAGTGCACGATTGGGGAGACTCAGCACCGCCCATGGTGCGATCGATACGCCGGCCTTCATGCCGGTCGGCACGTTGGGGCCGGTGAAGGGGATTGAGCCAGCCGATTTAGAGCAGCTCGGCTTTCACCTCATACTGAACAACGCCTATCACCTCTATCTACGGCCAGGGCATAAGATTATAGCTGAGATGGGTGGATTGCATCGGTTCACTGGGTGGCCGGGAGCTATCTTGACCGATAGTGGCGGGTTTCAGATTTTCAGTCTAGCTAAACTGTGCAAGGTGACGGATGAGGGCGTGAGTTTTCAGTCGCATCTCGATGGGTCCACACATTTCATTATGCCGGAGACCGCCATCGAGATCGAAGAGGCGCTGGGGGCCGATATCATGATGGCGTTCGATCACTGCGTGGCTTTGCCGGCTGAGAAAGAGGTTGTGCGCGATGCGGTTCGGCGGACCACCCTCTGGGCAAAACGTTGTCAGTCCAGTCGGCGTCGCAGGGATCAAGCCCTCTTTGGGATCGTGCAAGGCGGCTTGGATGCAGATCTCCGCGTAACCTCGGCGCGAGACCTAGTCGGTCTTGGCTTCGAGGGCTATGCGGTCGGTGGGCTTTCGGTGGGCGAATCGAAGGAGGAGATGTATGCCATGTTGGATGTGACCGTTCCGGAGCTTCCGGCTTCGAAGCCACGGTATCTGATGGGTGTAGGGATGCCGGAGGATTTGATCGAAGGCGCGGCGCGCGGAATCGACCTGTTCGATTGCGTGGTGCCCTCGCGTCATGGACGGACCGGCTCGCTCTTTACGAGTTTCGGGCGAGTGGTGATTAAGCAAGCGCAGTATGTTCGGGATGAACAGCCGATCGATCCGGGCTGTGGCTGTCCGGTCTGCGCACGTTACTCGCGGGCCTATTTGCATCACCTCTTTCAGGTGAAAGAGATGCTGTCATCGAGACTGAATACGATCCACAACCTCTGGTACTTTGCCGATCTGATGGGCCAGGTGCGGTCGGCGATCGCACAGGGGACGTTCCGGTTGTTCCGGGACGAGTTTTACCGATCCCGCGGCCGGGCTGCATCGGACGTCTCAGCTATGGAAGTGGCTGACGTCGATCTGCATCGGCATACCGGATGGGATTAACGCTTTCGAGGAGGAGTGTCTATGGTCATGCAATCGGTCGTAATGGCTCAGCTATTCGGTGGAGGGGGTTCTGGGGGGTCGGGTTCCACAGCCAGTACGCTCCTATCTCTCATTCCGTTCGCGTTGATCTTCGTCATTTTCTATTTCTTGGTCATTTTGCCTCAACAGAAACGCTCGAAACAGCAGAAGGCGTTGCTGGAGGCCTTGAAGAAGGGCGACAAGGTGGTCACGGCGTCTGGTATCTGGGGCACCGTGACGAATCTCGGGAAGGAGACGGTGACGTTGCAGATCGCGGATAGTACGAAGATTCGGATACAACGGGATCAGATTGCTCGATTACGCGGCGGCGACGACGAGGATAAGGATAAGGATTCGTAGGCCGTGCAGGAAAAGGGGTACCAGACGACATGAGAAAAGTGGGTGGGCGGTTAACATTGTTGGCGTTGGTGGTGGTGCTGTCGGTGATTTTCTTTATTCCCTCTTATCAGCCCTTCTATCAGGCATTGCCTGACTGGCTGAAGAAGGTGATGCCGGACAAAGGCATTACGTTGGGTTTGGATCTCCAAGGCGGGATTCATCTTGTCATGGAAGTGGACGAAGATCGCGCGGTCGAGATCGCTGTCGATCGATCGGTTACGTCCCTTCAAGATCTGTTGGTCGAGAAGAAAATTCCCGTGGAGTCTGTGGTGCGGACGGGACAGTCTCAGGTCACGATTCAATTCCAAAACGCCGAACTCAAGGCGCAGATCCAGAAGATGATCGATGACTATCCGACCTTCAGCGAAACGGAATCTTCCGGATCGGCCAGCCGACTGGTGTGGGAGCTGCGGGAGGCCGAGGCCAAACGGATCAAGGACTCTGCAATTAACCAAGCACTGGAAACGATTCGAAACCGCATCGACCAGTTTGGCGTGTCAGAACCGATTGTGCAGCGGCAAGGATTGAAGCAGATCGTCGTGCAGCTGCCCGGTGTCAAAGAGCCCAAGCGCGCCAGGGATCTGATCAAGGAAACAGCGTTGCTCGAGTTTAAGATGCTCGATGAGGACAATCAGCCGAAGCTCGATCTGCCTGCCCGTATTCCGAAAGATAAAGAAGTAGATGTGCTGAAGCAGGTGGAGGGAAAACTGCCGGAAGGCGATCAGATCCTCTTCGAGCGGGGAGTTGAAAAAGACACCGGCCGTGAATATCGCATTCCCTATCTCGTAAAAAAACGGGTCATGTTGACCGGCGATGTGTTGAGCGATGCACGGGTCTCGATCGGTCAATTCAACGATCCCTATGTGTCGATCACATTTGACGGGAAGGGCGGCCGGGAATTCGAACGGATTACGGGCGACAATATCAAGAAGCGCATGGCAGTCGTACTCGATAACACAATCTATTCAGCGCCGGTGATTCAGGACCGCATTACCGGAGGACGCGCGCAAATCACCGGGAGCTTTTCCATGCAAGAGGCCAATGATTTGGCTATCGTGCTCCGGGCCGGCGCCTTGCCGGCTCCGCTCAAGATCATTCAAGACCTCACGGTCGGGCCGTCGCTGGGGAAGGATTCGATCGAGAAAGGTGTGCAGGCCACACTGTTTGCCGGCGCCATGGTAGTCATTTTCATGATCGTGTATTACCGGATGTCCGGGGTGATTGCGGACTTTGCGCTGGTGCTCAATCTGTTGTGTTTGGTCGGAGCCCTTTCTGCGCTGAACGCAACGCTGACCTTGCCGGGGATCGCCGGGATCGTGCTCACGATCGGGATGGGCGTCGACTCGAACGTCCTGATTTTCGAGCGTATTCGCGAAGAGTTGCGATCGGGCAAAGCCGTTCGGCTGGCGGTGGACGGAGGATATGACAAGGCGCTGCTGACGATTGTCGACTCTCACGTGACCACCCTCATCACGGGGGTGGCGCTGTTCCTCTTCGGCACAGGACCGATCAAAGGATTCGCCGTGACCCTCTGTCTCGGAATCGGGATCAATCTGTTTACGGCCCTGATCGGCACCAAGGTCATCTTCGACCTCTTGAATCAACGACGCAAAGTGGAACAGTTAAGCATCTAGTTCGAAGGAGCCAGCATGTTGGAGATTCTCGGAAAAACTACGATCGATTTCATGGGGCAGCGCCGCTGGGCCTTTATGTTTTCCGGCATTATGGTGGTGCTGGGACTTGTGGCGCTCATTCAGATTGGCAGAGGGGCGGCAAACCTCGGCATCGATTTCTCGGGTGGGACCGCGGTGCAGTTGAAGTTCGACCAACCGATCCGGATAGACGAAGCGAGGAAAATCTTGGAGGCGAACGGCCTGGGCAACGCCGAGTTGCAAGAATTTGGCCAGGAGAACAAGCTCCTGATCCGCCTGAAGGCTTCGACGACCATCGAGGAGAAGGTCGCCGATCGGGTCGTGGCGGTCTTTACGAAGGAATTTTCCTCGAACCATTTCGTGATCGATTCCAGCACGGAAATCGGGCCGACTATCGGGCAGAAACTTCAAGGAGATGCTCTCATTGCGATCCTCATTTCCTTTGCCGGGATCATTATCTACGTGGCGGCGCGGTTCGAGCTTCGCTTTGGTATCGCCGCGGCGTTGGCGACCTTTCATGACGTGTTGGCGGTGTTAGGTGCCTTTTATATTCTGGATAAAGAAATTACCCTGCTCGTCGTGACGGCATTGCTGACATTAGCCGGCTACTCCATGACGGATACGGTCGTCGTATTCGACCGGATCAGGGAAAATCTTCGGATGCGGCGACGAGAGAGCGAAGAGACGATCATCAACAATGCGGTCAACCAAGTCTTGAGCCGCACGATCGTTACGAGTTTGACAGTCGTGTTGGTGCTGATTCCTCTGGCGTTGGCCGGCGGAGAGGTCTTGCACGATTTCTCGCTTGCCCTGTTGTGGGGCGTGATCTTCGGGACCTATTCGTCTGTCTTCGTCGCGAGTCCGTTGCTGTTGCTCTGGCCGGGAGGGTCCGGGCGGCTCTTGAAGCGGAGCTAGCCGGAATCACAGGCGCGAGAAGCGAGACGTGCGTGAAGGGCGCGACTCGCGAAGATGAAACTTCCGACCCGTCCCGCTTTTCTTGCAAGTCTCGCGAGTCCCGCGTCAATAGCGAGATGGGGCATACCCATGACATTCTGGAGTCGGTCTCACAATCTCCAGCGCAAGATCATCGCGGCGATCGTACTGGTCGGACTCCTACCCCTGACCATTCTGCTTGTGCTCATCTACGTCGAGGAGCGGCGTGCGCTTCGAGAAGTGACCGGCTCCAACTTTAAGGAAGCCGCCGTTGAAGCCGCTCGCCGCATCGAGATGCAGGTTAGCCGTGGGATGAACGAGGCCCAGCAGCTCGCCACAACCCCCTTTCTCCACACCGCTGTGACCGAAGCCAACCGCACGTATGAGGGAAAGGATGCGCGGAGCATCCAGGGCATGATCAAGGATTGGCAGCAGCGGTGGCGTCAGCGGGGCAAACAAAGCGAATTTCCCCTCTTCATCAATCGCATTGTCACGAACTACCTCATCCGGTGGCACGATATCCGCAAATCGGACTATGTCGGGATACTGGTGACCGATCAGCAGGGAGCGCTGGTGGTCAGCTCCATTCCACAAGTGGAGTATTTTTACGGGAAGACACTATGGTGGCAAGCGGTGATGAAGGGGGGAAGTTCCAGGGGCTATGTGAGCGAGATTGTTTTCGATCCCGCGTTCGGGACTCATGTGGTCGTGGTGGCGGCACCAATTTTTGACGATACAAAAGAGACGGTGATTGGAACGGTCACCATTCTGTTGCGTCGAGACACGATTTTTCATGCCATTGCCGAGGTGGCGATTGGGGCGACCGGTCACGCGATGTTGTTCAGTTCCGATGGTGTTCCCGTGATCTGTCCGATCCTGGCCCCGGAAGCGCATACGGTGCGGCCTGAATTCATCGGCGCTCTCGGCGGGCTGGAAGCCGGCTGGACCGTTGCCGCAGACGATTCGCATGGAGGCCAGAATGCCTTGATCGGATTCGCTCCGGTCCGATTCGGCGAGAGCTTGGCTCAGGGGAGCCTCGGAGGACATCAGTGGATTACTGTGGTGCGGCAGGATCCCCAGGAGACCTATGCGCCGCTCGCTGAACTCGTGGCGAAAGTGCTGCTCTATGGGTTGCTCGTGCTCGCCGTGCTGTGGGGGACTGGGGTGGTCGTCGCACGCCGGATCGCCCGGCCCATTCAGTTGTTACACGACGGGGTGCGCGAAATCGGAAGCGGGCGATTGGACCGGCGGCTGGAACTGAAGACCGGCGATGAAATCGAAGGGCTCGCCGATGCGTTCAATCAGATGGCAGAGAATTTACAACGGTCGTTTGCGCAGATCGAACAACGCGTGGTGGATGTGCGCCGCCTGGAAGAAAAGTACCGCGATCTGATCGAGCACTCTCCTGAGATGATCTATCAATTGAACCGGAGCGGCCGATTCGTCCATGTGAACAAGATGGGGCTCGAAAAGCTGAAGTACACGCTCAATGAGATGCTGGCGATGCGGCTCTGGGACCTTGTGCCGCGTGGCCAGGAGCCATTCGTATTGCAATATTTGGAACGATTGGTGGCGCAAGGTCGCAGTTCGATGGAGACGGTGTTTCTGGCCAAAGATGGTCACCCGATCGATGTGGAGATCCATGCCACGGCGCTGATGGATCAAGAGCGTGGCGGGTTGGTTCACTCGCGCGCGTTTGTGCGCGACGTGACCGAACGCCGCCGGCTTGAGCAACATCTGCAAGAATACACGGCAACGCTTGAACAGGCCGTGTCGGAGCGAACGCAACAGCTCGTAGCCTCGCAGGCGCGGTACAAGGCGTTGTTCGACTTGGTGGCAGATTCGGTGTTTATGGTGGATTCGAAGGGCATGATCGTCGCCGTCAACAAACGTGAGGAGCAAGCGCTGGGGTATGCAGAGGCGTCCGTGGTCGGCCGCAGTCTGCTCGAAGTCATTCTTTCCGGTTATCACGATCCGTTGCGCGGATGGCTGAGCGACGTCATTTCCGGACAACGGAAAGTGTCTACCCAGGAGATCATGGTGCGTCATGCCGGAGGACTGGACATGCCGGTCGAAATGAACTTGATTCCTGTCGGAGTGGCCGACCAACTATTGGTGATGGTGCAGTTACGGGATATTACTGACCGGAAGCGGCTCGAACGGCAGCTGGAGACATACCGAGAAGAGTTGGAGGGTAAGGTACGAGAGCGCACGCGGGAAATTGAAGAGACCACGCAGTATCTCGAAAATCTGCTCGAGAACGCCAACGATGTCATCTATACCCTCGATACCGAGCAGCGGTTCACCTATGTCAACAGCAAGATTGAAGCATGGGGGTACCGGAAAGACGATCTGCTCGGGCGCCCCTACCTCGCCCTTCTCTCCAAGCGTCATCGCGGGAAGCGTCTCAAGAGCACCTTGGATATCGGTGCGAAGCAGGTCTATGAGGTCGAAGTGGTGACTCGCACAGGGGAGCCAAGGGCTGTGATGGTGAGTGTCTCACCACTGCATGGGGTCGAGGGAGCGATCCTTGGCGTGCTGGGCATTGCGCGCGACATGACGGAGACCAAAAAATTGGAGCAGCAGATCAGGAACTCGGAGAAACTGGCTTCGGTCGGAAAGCTGGCAGCAGGGGTCGCGCACGAGATCAACAATCCCCTGGGGGGCATCCTCAACTGTCTCTACAACTTGCGGAAGGGGGCGTTGTCGCCGAGCCGGCAAGAGGAGTATTGGTCGTCGATGGAAGATGGGGTGCGACGCGTACAGAAGATCGTTCGGCAGCTCCTCGATTTCTCTCAGCAGCATGAGCCGGAATTTGCCCTGACGGACATCAATCACGTCGTGGATCGGGTGTTGGTCTTGACGACGCATCTCCTTGCCCCGAACCACATCATGCTGGAAACGGGATTCGGTCAAGGGCTGCCGAATGTTATGGTTGATCGCCATATGATGGAGCAGGTGCTCATGAATCTGGTATTGAATGCGGTGCAAGCGATGAAAGACGGAGGAGTGCTGACGATCCGAACGTCCGTGGCTGAAGGAATCTGTCTGATCGAAGTGCGCGATACGGGATCGGGCATTCCGCCGGCGATCCTGCCGAGGATTTTCGATCCGTTCTTTACGACTAAGAGCGAAGGCGAAGGAACCGGACTCGGCCTGTCGGTCAGTCTGGGCATCGTCGAGCGCCACGGAGGAAAGATCCTGGTAGACAGCGAAGTCGGGAGAGGGACGACCTTTACCCTCTGCCTGCCTGTTTCCCGGGAACGTTCGTTGATGGAGCGGGTATCATGAAAGGGCTCAAGATTTTACTGGTCGATGATGAACCGCTGATGCGGCTGTCGATGGTCGATGCGTTGGAGACGGTCGGCCATGATATCGAAGCGGCGGCATCCGGGACAGAAGGGATCGACGCCATCCGCCAACGACCATTCGATCTGGTGATCACCGATCTGCGGCTGCCAGGCGCGGACGGGATTATGGTGCTCACAGCGGCCAAAGCGCAGTCGCCTCACACGGAGATCGTGGTGATTACCGCCCATGGATCGGTGGAAACGGCGGTCGGGGCAATGAAGCTCGGCGCTTTTGATTACATCACGAAGCCGTTCCAGATGGACGAATTGTTGTTGATCGTCGAGCGGGTGGGCCGCGTTGTAACCTTGCGTCGCGAAAATCAAGATCTCAAAGCGGTGTTGGAAGACAAGTTCAGTTTTGGGGGCATTCTCGGGGCGAACAACCAAATGCGGGCTGTGCTCGAGAAGATCAAGCTAGTGGCGGGAACCGATTCGACGACGCTGATTTTTGGAGAAAGTGGAACCGGCAAGGAATTGGTCGCCAATGCCATCCATCAGAACAGCCCCCGCAGCCACTATCCCCTGATCAAAGTCAGCTGTGCGGCGCTTCCGGAAACCTTATTGGAAGCGGAACTCTTCGGTCATGAGAAGGGGGCCTTCACAGGGGCGCTGCGGCAGAGGCGCGGGCGGTTCGAGCTGGCCCATCGGGGCACGTTGTTCCTCGATGAAATCGGAGAAATCTCACCGGTCGTCCAAGTGAAATTATTGCGGGTACTCCAGGAACGGCAGTTTGAGCGTGTCGGGGGAAACGACAGGATCGATGTCGATGTGCGCCTGGTCTGTGCCACCCAAAAGGATCTTCGAAAAGAAGTCTCCTTGGGGCGGTTTCGAGAGGATCTATTTTATCGGCTCAACGTCGTGCATATCGTAATCCCCCCATTGCGTCAACGGCAGGACGACATCATGATCATCGCAGACCACATGCTGAAGACGTGTTCCGGCAAGATGAATAAGACGTTGAAAGGATTTTCCTCCCAGTCGCGTGAGCTCTTCATGCGCTATTCCTTTCCGGGGAACGTGCGGGAGTTGGAGAACATGGTCGAGCGTGCGGTGGCGCTGGGGCGGGATCGTGAAGCGGTCCAGCCGTCTGATCTGTGCGGGTTCCAGCCCTGCCCCTATACGGGTGGGCAGCCACAAGAATCGTGTGGATTCTGTAGCGAAGGGCTGACAGGGCAGATGCGTGAAGCACGTCCGCTGACCTCGCTGGCGACGGCGAGGGAACAGTTCGAGAAAGACTATATCCTGTCGGTGTTGGAGCGAGTGGAAGGCAGCCGCACAACCGGTGCGAAGATACTCGGTTTGTCACGCAAGGCTCTGTGGGAAAAGTGCAAGCGCTACGGGATTCCATCGGCGAGAGAAGAGGCGGAGGATGAGGGCTGATGATCTTCTGTGCTCGCGCAACGCGCGGTCGCGGACTCCCCTCGTTGAACGCGCGCAGTGGAAGATCAATCAGCCCCCATCCCTGAAGCGAGAATGAGCAAGCTTGGAAGGGTCAATTAGATGGGTGGTGCTCGCCTGGGACAAGAGCGCGTCTGGGCGCGCTCGGGGTTTGGGCGGGTGAAAATGTTGTGCGCAGTAAAGGTAGCCTCGGCCACTCCCTCTAAGCGCGGCATAAGGAATTCGGAAGATCCTTGTTGGACGCGTGCGAATGAATAAGCGAAAGCTCCTCGCGAAAGCCCTCACCGGTTCCAAGAACCTTCAATTCACCGAAGGGTGGAAAGGTATGGACGGCGAGTAGGAACCATGAAGAATTATCACATCAACATCTTCTATAGCGACGCGGACAAGGGCTATATCGCGGATATTCCCGATCTGGACGCCTGTTCTGCCTTCGGGAAAACTCCGACCGATGCTTTGAAGCAGGCACAACTGGCCAAGAAAGTCTGGCTGGAAGCAGCTCGCACGGCCCGCAAACCTATCCCAAAGCCTCGTTACCGACCTGCCATCTACCAAATCGGCTCGTAAGATAAAGTGGCTTCAACTGCCACCAGGATGTGGGGCAAAGGATGGGGGGAGTGGCCTGGTGCCCTTCTTGCTCGCAGAGCAGAGGAGGGGATGGAGCCTGATGATCTTCTGTGCTCGCGCAACGCGCGGTCGCGGACTCCCCTCGTTGGACGCGCGCACGTGATGAAAACGTAGAATGTTCCTGTTTCTTTGCCTATGGTTGTGTGCACTATGAGACCACCGTTTCCAAATTTGACGTTTTTTTTGGACGCAGCAGGTAGATATTCTCACTCCAAAGAAACGCCAATTGTGTTTTCAGCCGTTGCGATAGTGGCGAAGGCTGTTGACGAGGTTCGAGAAAGCCTTCTGATCGTAACTAAAGGCAGCCTAGTGAAGTGGTCGAAGAGCGAAGCGAGTCACGAAGCAGCTAGAGCGATCTTTCGGCTCCTCGCGAAGCGACAGCTCTTCTGGATAGTACGAATAATCTGGAAGAATACACCTGAGTGGGATCGCTATTTTGAGGACGGAAATCAGCTCTACGAGAAGTGTGTGAAAAATGCTCAAGAGGCCGCACCATATGCGAAACCAATGAACACGTTCAAGCTCTATCAATTTGGACTGGCCAGTGCTGACCTGCTGGGTGTGTACTTGGGACGCCACTCCCACTGGCTTCCTCGAAACGATGGGTCGGTGCAGCGCATAAAGGTGAAAGCAGTCTTCGACTCAGACATCCAGGGGGAAGCGAATCAAAAGGTTTGCCAGAATGTATTCGAGGGACTAGAAGGAGATTTGCCCCAGACGGTTCAAGCCACGAGGGTTGAGCCACACTTCAAGGTCTCTATCACCACCGAACAGGAAGAGCCGCTATTGCTGCTTCCTGACCACGTGGCCGGATACTTCTATTCACGCAAGGCTTACGGAGTTACGGGCGAGAACGCGAGAGGAGGTTTACTCACCGCAGTTGAGCCTCTGGTCGAACTGATTCCAAAGAGTTGCTTTAAGACGCTAGAAGAACACTTTCGAGAAGAGTATTTGTTGCCTCCTACGACATTTGATTATGTCCTGCCCAAGAGTGAGCGTGAAGCGTTGCTAAAGGTGTTAATTGGTGAAAAAGCATCAGCGAAATAAAATGGGTCGGGGAGAAACAGGGGCATTCTCCATTGTCGATGATGCAAGAGAAAGAAAAAGTGGGACATTCTGAGTTTCAGACGTGCTGCGCAATGTCTCGGCAGCGATACGACTACACGGTAGATACGGCTGACTCTGTGTGGAGGAGTGGTAGGCGAGGAAGAAACTTCTGAAGGATTCCGCCTGGCATAGTCCGAAAGGGCCGTTTCGTGAGGTGTTGGAGCGAACGGCTCTGCCACCGCACCTCCGCTTCGTCTCCGAGTTCCGTTCCCATCATGGAGAAGGGAATAGTGATATTTTACTTTTCTGATTGGTCTCGACAGCGCGTGTGCGGCGGATTGATTGAATGGGGTCTGTAGGAATTAGATGCGGCTGGTTTCGAGGCGATCCATACGGGTTTTCAGAACAGAAATGTCTGTTTCGAGAGTGTGGATACGCTGATCGAGTTGGGAAAATGAGAGCCGCAAGAGGGCTCGCATTTCTTTGAACTCGTCACGAATTTCCCCACGGTGCTCTTGCAACTCATGCCGAATAATGGCGTGACCTTCTGCGATCTGGCGGATGTCGCCTCTGAGCGCTTCGGCAACCACGCCAAAATGGCGTTTGATCTCTTCCATCTGCTCGGCATTCATGAGTTGCTTGTATAGACCGATGTGCTCAAAAATGCAACGGGGATTTCCGACAGCGAGACAAGAATGGTTGCTTTTTGAGGCGCACGGGACAGGGTAGGTGTTGTGTCGTACAACGCTGACCAGGCCAAAGCGTTAATGGCAGAAGCGAGTGAATTTTTTTGCCCTTTCCTCTAGGACGGCACGGTTTACTTCTTGACTGCGCGTGTCCAACGAGGGCTTTTTCAAGCCGCACGTTGCGCGAGCATGTGTTCGTCCCAGCTACCCCGCCTCATTTTTCAGCATTCTGCTTGAGGTTCCGGTCCGCCTTCCCACAGCTTCACTGTCCGATCCCACGAGGCACTGGCCAGTTTCATGCCGTCCGGTGACAGGGTAATGCCGCGAATAGCTGCGGCATGGGCCTTGATGGTTCTGAAACAGCGGCCGTTCGAGAGATCCCAAAACCGAATCGTCGCGTCATCGCCGGCGCTGATGAGCACCTTGCTGTCCGCTGTGACGGCGAGCGCTCGCACCCAGGCTGTATGGCCCTTCAACGTCCGTTGTTCTGCCATCTGAGGCATGTCGAACAGCTTGATCGTCTCGTCTCGGCTCCCGGTAATGAGCAGTTTGGCATCTGGGGTAAAGGCTATTGCGCCGATCCAATAGCTCATCGGCTTTTGGAATCCACCGTCGTCTTCGATGAAGTAGCCGCGGGTTTCACTGGTATCATCCTCGTGCTGTTTCCAGTGGCCGTTGTGCAGAATTTTTTCCTCTCCGCTAGGTAAGACCTCCCACAGCTTGATCTTGCCGATATCCATTCCACTGGCGAGATGGACTCCATCCGGCGAAAAGGCAACACAGACAGACCAGTTGTGGTCGTATTGGTCTTTGCCGAGAAGAGTCATGAGTTCAGTGCCAGTGGTGACTTCCCAGATCTTGATGTCTTTGTTGTGGCTGCCTCGCGCCAACATGAGGCCGTCGGGCGAGAGGGAGAGGCTGACGACGTTGTGGTCATAACGTGTGAAGAGAAGCTTCTTCGATTCGCCGGTGGTCGGATTCCACAGCCGGATGGTCCGATCCTCGCTGGCAGTGGCCAACGTTTGGCCGTCTGGCGTGAAGACAATGGATCGGATGTCCGCCGTATGCCCCCTGAGTGAGCGCAGGAGGCGTCCGGTTTCAATATCCCATAGGCGGACAAGCCGGTCGGCTCCCCCGCTGGCAAGGGTTAACCCGTCTGGTGTGAAGGCCACCGACCAGACCCCATGTGAATGGCCGCGATACGTGGTCAGTTCCCGCGCCCCTGTCTTCCAATACTCGAGAAAATCGACTGGTGCGGCGCCCGCTCCCGGCGGTGATGGTATGAGTGGGGGGGGAGTAGGGGCGAGTTGGGAAATAGTGTGATCGGCCATGTTCAATAATCCTTACGACTAGAACAGAGTGGCGCGGCTTGATTGCAAACCGTCTATTCGCGCCAGTATAATTCCGCTCAGCGTGGGGTGATCGTAAGAGAAGCTTTGTCATCAAGTCAAGGCAGCCTCCTAGCAGGATGCTGAAAATGTCCGCCAGCGGCGTTCTCGCGTCGCTCAGAGGCTCAACGTACCGAAGCGTATGCCTCGCCTCTTCGCTCGCTGCGGCCTTGCTTGGGACGGAGCGCGTCTTGGCGCGCCAGGGTTGGGCGGGTGAGAAGTTTGGCCATTTTGAGCATCCTGTGGCTATTGTGACATCGTCACCATCTTCAAGATTCCAACAGAGTATTGGGTATAAACCGAGGTTTTCCGCAGCTTGCTAGCGTGCGCCCAAAGGATTGTTATGGAACTTCGTTTTCAGCCCGCATTGCTGCAAGAGGTCATCGACTCGTTCGTCGAAAAAACGGAGCGGGAAGGCGACCCCACCTATTATAAAGAGTTCCATGAACTCGCCGACCCGATCTACGAGAAGTTTACGCTCGATGATCGTGAGAGTGAGTTTAAGAAGCTCTACCAGTACATGTTCGGGACCTGGGGGTTTTCCGATATCATCCGCGATGCTTTCAACGAATATCCATTGCTCAAAGAACGAGTCGGCATTGTGCTCGTCAAGGGGGTGCTCAAGGAAGATCAGGAGGGCGTCGATATTCTCAGGAAGTGGGGATCCGTCGAGCACGAGCTGGCTCGCGAGTTCGAGGAAAAGGGGTTGAGAGGCGTCGGGATCAAGCTCATACCACGGCGATTCTACGATCCTGCCCTTACACGCTATTGCCGCCATGAGTTGTTGCATATCTCGGATATGCTGGATCCGGTCTTTGGGTACGATCCCGATACCAAGGTCGGGCAAAATCCCGGCGAGGAAACTCTCATTCTTCAACGCTATCGAGTCTTGTGGAGCCTCACTGTGGACAGCCGGCTGGCTGTTGCAGGCAAAGAGCCGATGCTCAGGAAAGAAGACCGGTTCAAAGAGTTTCGTTCCTGGTACCGCAAGATTCCCGCGCCACAATTAAAGTCGGTGTTTGAGGGGTTGTGGCAGACGAGTTTCTTTACCCACTCGGAATTGATCGAAATGGCGTCGGACACCTTGCGAGTGATGGACCGTGCCGTAGATGTCGAGGGAGGCGAGGTTCCGGAAACAGAAAATAAAATCATGTTGATGCCGGGATTTCCCTGCCCCCTGTGCCGGTTTCCGACCTATTCGTGGATTGAGGATATGGGCAACAAACTCGAGCCCTATGTGCTCGATTTCATCCGCGAGAATCACCCTGGCTGGGATATCGAATTTGGGGCCTGCGACCGCTGTGTCGAGGTCTACAAGCTGCGTGCCGACGGCGTCGTGTAATGGTGTATGATTGTGGCCACCGATCCGACATATGGACGCCGCGATTTCCTCAAGGACTCTGTCGTTTCCGTTGCCAAAGCGGCGCAAGAATTTTCCAAGCATCAACATGCCCCGCCGGACCAACCGGCTCCACCGCCAGTGCGGACGGATTGGTTGCGTCCTCCAGGCGCTGTCGAGGAGACGTTGTTTTTAGAGCGATGCACCCAATGCGGCGATTGTGGCAAGGTCTGTCCATACGGGTCGATTACGTTTCATCCGCAGAACGGGACGCCGGTGATTTTTGCGGATCACACGCCGTGCTATCTCTGCGAGGATGTGCCCTGCATTGCGGCCTGTGCCACCGAGGCGTTGCTTCCTATCGAAGGGCGCGGGCAGATACGAATGGGTCTCGCGTCTGTCTCGCACCGAGTCTGCACGGCGGGGCAGGGGTGCCATGCCTGCGCGTCGAAATGTCCCACGGATGCCCTCTCGATGGATTTTGGCACGCAGCGGCTTGTGGTGGCGGCTGAACGTTGCGTCGGCTGTGGGCTGTGCGAACAAGTGTGCCGGACAGTGAATGATCGGGTGGCTATTCGAGTCACGCCCTATAGATTATTGGCACAGCCGCTTTCGTAATCCACAAGCGCAGGCCTGAAGGCAAAAATGAAGTTCAGAAAATTCTGGGTATCGCGAAAGGAATAATCTGACAAATCAAATGTTTAGAATATATTCTTCGAAAGAAAAGATCGTGCTTGACAACCTCACGTCCGATACCTACCATACGAATGTTTTGTGCCAAAATCTTGACCTCTTAGGCTCGAAAAATTTCTGTGGGCAAAAGGGTCAAGCGAGGAGCCGACTCGCATGACGAGCAAACAGCCGGTGCAAACAAATTCTCAAGCCGTGGCCGGGGTCATTCCAGCTTCGATGGCCATCAAGGATTCACCCGCAGTCGAACGTGCCCTCAACCGCAGTAAGCTCTATCTCCTTGTCTCCTGGAGCCAGCTTTATCCGGAAGACGACGAATTTCACGATTACCTGCAATGCGGAGAGTTCGTCGAGGATGGGCGGGCGGCACTTGATGCCTTGGACAAGGCGCTCGACGGCATCGGTGGTGAACGGGCCAAGCTCAAGCTGGTGTTGCTGCGCAAACAGTTCGATCAGATTGAGAAAGTGGTCGCGTCGGAATGTGTCAATTGGCAACTCAGTGATCTGCAGGCCGAGCATCGCCGAGTCTTCAGTAATGTCATCACGCTCGATTGCCCTCCCTACGAAACGCTTTTTGGAAACGATCACGTATTTGCTCAATCGCAAGTCATGGGCGATATCGCTGGATTCTATCGCGCATTCGGGGTGGAACTATCCAAGGATATCCATGAGCGACTGGATCATTTGAGCGTTGAATTCGAGTTTATGCATTTCTTGGCCTACAAAGAATCCTATTCCCGCTGTCACGATGGAGCGGACAAGACTGAAATCGTCCTGGATGCGCAGAAAAAGTTTGTCAAGAATCATATCGGGCGGTGGGTTCCGCTGTTTTGCCGGATGTTGGTCAAGAAAGCCGGGACAGGTTTCTATAAACACGTGGCGGACTTGATGGCAGAGTGGATGGATTTCGAAGTCGCGTTTCTCGGCGTCGTTCCTCAGCCCTACTCGGAAACCGATTATCGTCCCGCGACCTTCAGTTCACCGGAAGGCCAGACGTATGAGTGCGGTGCGCAGGATCAGGGGAACGAGCTGAGTCTGTTGCTGAACGAAGTCGGCGCAGAGTCGTTCTTGGACAAGAAGGATCAGGGCAAAGACAAAGAGGCGGAGGGGCCGGTCGGAACTGCCTAGCCGTCGACGATGTTCATGAAAGATTCTTTGTGAAGTTGTCGGGAGTGATCTTAGGCCAACACTCTTGATTTCTTCAGTAGAGAAGAGGAATATCCTATGACAAAAGAAGAGAAGCCGGCGAACAACCGCGTAAGAATCGGTATTCTTATCGCGTCGGTGGTCGCGGGTGTGCTTTTGGCCCTCTTTACTATACTGACTAATCCGCATTGATCGTTGGCATGAACGTGAGTGTACTTTTAATCGAGAGGAGGGATATCTTATGAGCGTAGTGCAGACACACAGCAAGCGTGTGGTGCTCGGCGTTCTTCTCACTGCGTTGATCGTGGGCGTGATGCTGACGATCGGGCAGGTTCCGTTGGCGGTCAGCCAGCCAGTGACGATCCCGGCGAAGATGGTCAAGGGAGCGATCCCGATGGATGGCGCGAACCCGGTCTGGGAGGGTGTGCCTGGAGTGATTGTACCATTGAGCGGGCAACTGATCACCACGCCGATGCACCCGAATATTTCGGTGAAGTCGGTGTTCGTGAAAGCTATGACCAACGGCAAAGAGATCGGTTTGCGCATAGAGTGGATCGATCAGACCAAGAACGATACGACTATCGGTCCCCAGGACTTCCGGGATCAGGCGGCGATCATGTTCCCAGTCAACTTGGCTGGCGCGCCACCCTTCCAGTGCATGGGTCAGTCAGGCGGCACCACCAACATCTGGCGATGGAACGCGGAGTGGCAGAAGGACATCGGTAAGGATAGCGCAGGCATCTGGGACGTGGACGACCAATATCCAGGCATTTTCTGGGACTACTATTTCGAAGAGCCAGCGGGCGGCGTGACCTATCCAGACCGGATCGGCCGGAGCCTTGGGCCCTTTAATCCTGGCATTTGGTCTGGCAACATCATGTCCGATCCGACGCTGCGCGTGAGTTCGGTTGAGGATCTGAATGCCAATGGCTTCAGCACCCTCACGACGCAAGCGCATCAGGATGTTATCGGAAACGGTGTGTGGGAACCTTCTGGTTCCATCAAGGGTGGTGGATACACTGGTCCAACCTGGCGCGTGGTGGTGAAGCGCACGTTGGAAACCGGTGATGCCAACGATACCCAGTTCAAGGCAGGAATGTCCGTGCCCATCGCCTTTGCAGTGTGGGACGGTAACAATATTGAACGGAACGGCATGAAGGCTCTCTCCACCTGGTTTACTCTGAAGCTGTAGCAGGGAAGAGCGATAGCGTAACGAGAAAACCCCAGTCCGGCATCAGGCCGGACTGGGGTTTTCTCATTTGTTTGCCAGCATGATTTATGGTGGCTATGCGCAAGTGCCATTCGCTGTGACTGCGTACGAGGCGTGCAGATCTGATGCGATCCGGATTGGCGAGTTGAACTATTTCTGCGCGCGGAGTCCCTGCACCACCTTCTTTTCGATGTCGGCTCGGTGAGCAAAGATCTCGAGCGGCGTCACTTTCCACTGCATGATACTCGATGCGGGAAGCGCACGAACGAACTCGGTCACCTCATCTTTCGACTTGGCTCCAATGATTTTCCGTATAGTGTCATAGGCATTTTCCCTTTCCTCAAGTGATGGCAAAATATAATCAAAATTTGTTCTGTATGCCAAGGCATGTCTATAGGAAGGCCGTTAAACAGATAAAATGAGGGCAGGCGGGAGGTGGAGGAAGTGAGGCCTCTGAGGGTTGCATTTGGCCGAGACCGGAGTGTATAAAAATAGTCTGAATTTAATGATATTTCAACTTATTTTCCGACAAGTTGGAGATGATCGGCATGAAAGTTTCACTGCTCTTTCCTCCAACGTGGCATCCGTCACAGCCCTATCTGAGCCTCCCCTCGTTGACGGGGTTTTTGGCTCAGGGCGGCGTCACTAACGTTTCCCAGCGCGATCTTGGGATCGAACTCTTAGATAAGGTAGTCACCCACTCCTATGGGGCGGCGCTCTATCAAGAGTTGGTCGATAAACAGCACACGCTTGAGCGGGAGCGAATTGGAGAAACTGGACCGGGAAGTGCTGAGCATTTGGCGAGAGTGGTGGAGTCGCTGGACCGCTTTCCCTATCTCATCGATCGGATCGAACCGGCCAAGGAGACTCTCCGCGGGGAGGGCTTCTACGATCTCGAATCCTATAAGGAAGGTCTTTTTCTCATCGACAAATGGCTGGAGGTGATCTCCACCCTCTATTTCCCGACCCGACTGACGGTCGTCGACAATCAGTTCGGCAACTGTTCCATCTATTCATCTAAAGATCTGATGAAGATCATCAGGGATGAAGCCCAGAACCCCTACATCCGGTTCTTTCGTGAGCACTTCGTACAGTCGATTGTCGACAACCAGCCGGACTTGATTGGCGTGTCGATTACGGCGACCTCGCAGATTATCCCCGGTCTGACACTCTGTCGTTTGATTAAGGAAACCGCTCCCAACATCCATCTGACCATCGGCGGCAGCATCTTCACCAGATTGGTCGATAATGTGCGCCGTTGCCCGAGTCTCTTCGATCTGACCGACGATATCATCGTGTTCGAGGGCGAGACCGCGTTGCTCGAACTCGTCAATCAATTGGATGGGAAAAAAGATTTCAGCAAAGTTCCGAATCTGATCTATCGCCAGAACGGAAAGATTACGATTAACCAGCCGTTTTATTCTGAAAATATCAATCAGCTTCCGGCTCCCAACTACGACGGTTTCCCGCTCGGATTGTATTTGTCGCCGGAGCCAGTGCTGCCTGTGCAGTTTTCACGAGGCTGCTATTACAAGGACTGTGCGTTCTGTGCCCTCACGCTGGATCATCAGAACTTCAGACAGAAAGAACCGGGACGGACGGTCGAGGAATTGGCATGGCTCAAGCAGCGGTATGGAGCTCAGCGGTTCTTCTTCACCGACGAGTGCGTGGCCCTCTCACCGGCTAAACGGTTGTGCCAGCAGATCATTGACAAGAAGTTGGATATCAAATGGACCTGTGAGATGCGCTTCGAGAAGCATCTCACCCGTGAACTTCTGGCGTCGATGCGGGATGCCGGGTGTCTGAAGATCGTGTTCGGATTGGAGTCGTTCAATCAGCGGGTGATGGACTTCATGAAGAAGGGGATCAAGCAGGAATGGGTGCGTCGTATTGCCGACGATTGCATTGATCTGGGGATTGCGTTGCATTGCTACATCATTGTGGGGTTCCCAACCGAGAAGGAAGAAGAGGCCAGGGAGACGATGAATTTTATCGTGGAGAACGAGCGGCTGCATGGATTGTATGGGTTCTCTTGTCAGCCGTGCCTCTTTGATTTGGAAAAAGAAGCGCCGATCATGAGCGACCCCGGCAGTTATGGAATCAGACGGATCATGCGCCCGTCGGCGGAGGATTTGAGCCTGGGCTTCTTCTATGAGGTGTCGGAAGGCATGACACCGGACGAAGCGGAGCGCCTGTATCAGCATGTCTACGAAAAAGTCAGCGAAGTTGTGTGCGAGTTGCCGTTCAACTACTCGATGGCCGACGGACTGCTGTATATCGCACGGGCCAAGGCCCGGGAAGTGCGCGAACCGCAGCCGGCTGGGTTGTAATGCGCCTGTTTCGTGCGACGGAGTCCCTGACTGTTCTCGAATCGGTGTAATTCGTATTCTCCGCGAGGGTGTACAGAGTGATGGCTACGACGAATCCCACCATCGACCGGATTACGGGGAAGCTCAGTGATCAATCCCTGCTGTTTCGGTACACGATCAAGCTCGTCCTGCTCGTTTCCTTCTCGGAATTAATCCTGTATCGGCTTGTGTCGCGATTAGGGATGCATTTGAGCAAGCTGGCCCAGGAGCATGAATGGATTATCCCAACCTTCACGGTTTTGACGCAGATCGGGCAGTGGCTGCTCAATGTCGTGGCGATTCTGCTGTTTCTTGCCCTCAGTGTGGCAGGCATCAATCGAATGGCCAATCGTGGGTTTGTGGGATCGAACAGGATCGTCATTCCTTGTGTCGCGCTCCTGTTGCTTCTCACGGTGGGATTTTTGTTGGTTCCACCGGCCTTTCTGGGGTCGGCTATTTATAACCTCGTGGCGCTGGTCGCGTTGATCTGCCTGATGATGGAGTACCTCTCCACCCACACCGAATGGTCGCATCGCGCCATGGGCATTACCTATCTCCTTGGAGTTGGGGGCTGGTTGTATTATCAGATCATGTCCACCATCTATAGTTTTATCGGAACTGTGCAGGCCCCGCCGTTTGTATACGAGGCGCATCGTGGAGGTGAAGGGCTCTTGGTCTTATCCAGCATCCTGGTGATGTGGGCCTATGGACAGGGCGTCTCGTTTCGGACGCGCAATCAACGGCAACGTCGACGCGCCATCTTGTTTTGGGCGACCTCCGTATCCGTGTTTACGGTGATGCTGTTCTTAGATTATCTGCTCCATCGGTATGACGCTGGGATGGCCAGTAACATTCGTAAGGCGGCAGATGGCATCGGATGGATCTTTCAGTTCGGCATGGGTTACACATTTTTTCTCCCGTTTGCGTTTTACCTGACAGGCCTGTTGTGCTGGTCGTACACGGTTATTAAGTTACTCAATATGGGGCGGCTTGCCGGGTATGGTCTTGGATTGATGTTTATCGCGGGGTATGCGCTTCTGTATTCCAATCTGACGCTCATGGTGGTGCTCGGCACGATGCTCTTAACCATGGATCGACAACGGCGTAATGCGGCGGAATCGGCGTCTGCAACGAACGCTCCCATGGTCGGCACACCGGATTCATTGGCGGGCGGACACATCTAACTTTATTGCTACAGGAAATCGTATGAACGAACCAATCGCTTCTGTTCCTGATCAAAGCCAGACCATTGTCGATCCTGGCGATCAGCCGCTGAGTCCCGACGAAGAAATCGCCGAGATTGAAAAACTCTTGGCGATCGAGCCTGACGATTTCCAGGCCCGCTGCCGTTTAGGCGAGCTCTATTTCAGCAAAGGCCGGATGGATGACGCGCTTGTGGAGGTCAAGAAGTCGATTGAAATGGCGGAAGGGCTCCGCGCAGAGATGAATCGGTCTCTCGCGATGTACTATTCGAACTTGGGTACGATCTACGCGACGAAGGCTATGACAGATGAAGCGGAAACCGAATTCAAGCATGCGCTCGACGTATTCCCCCACGATGTCCTGGCGCTCTTCAATCTTGGGCGGGTCTATGCCGACAAAAAGAAGTTCATGGAATCCAAGGGGTATTACGAGCGCCTGGTGGAGATTACACCGGACGATCCCATGGCTTGGTACAATCTCGCTGGGGTCTATGTCGAACTCGATAATCCCCAAGTTTCGGACTACAATACAATCGATATGGCCATTCAATGCTACATCCGCACGCTCGAATTGGACCCAAAGCATCTGGAGGGCAGTTTCAAGTTAATGGAACTGGCGTTGAACCACAAGAAGGTGGATCTCGCCATCAAGGTCATGGAAGAGGCCGTCGAGCAGAACCCAGAAGAGCCGCTGGCCTATTACAACTTGATCAGTGTCTATGATAAGGCGAAGATGTTCGAACAGGCCGAGCAGGCCAGGAAGCGGTTGAAAGACCGGTTTTCCAAACGAGCGAAAGACAGTAGCGCATCCTGATTGCCCCAACCATACGGGAGGAACACACCATGTTTGGGAGTCTTGGTATTACAGAGTTGATCCTGATTCTTGTCATCGTGCTCGTCATCTTCGGCGCGGGAAAATTGCCGCAGCTGGGAGAGGGGATCGGCAAGGCGATTAAAGGCTTCAAAAAGTCCGTGCATGAGGCGGACGCGATTGAAGCCGAAGCCCAAGCGGCCCAGCAGAACATGGCCGACGCTCCGCAGCAAGCGATTCCGCAACCCACGGTGCAAGCATCGATTCCCGTGGAACAGACGGCCTCGCCGGTTCATTCAGCTTCACGCGGCTAACCAGCCGGGATAGGGCCATAGGCATATGGAAGTTGAGCTTCAGCTCGCGACCGGCTATATCGAGACCTTCGCAGGCAACGGCAAGGCCCGGAGCACCGGAGATGGAAAACGGGCGGTTAAGTCCGGGATTCCACTGCCGCATCATGCCGCCCTCGACAAGGACGAGACCTGGTTCTACTTTGCCGAGTCCGGGTCCGATCGTATCCGGCGGGTCAATCTTCGGGAAGGCACGCTTCATAATTTTGCCGGTATCGGCGAAACCTGCTATAGCGGAGACGAAGGCCTCTGTGGGGAAGCCGGGCTCTATCTACCGCTCGACGTCGCATTCGACTCCCGCAATGATCTCTACATCTGCGATTCCGGCAGTAACCGCATCAGGAAAGTGAACCATGAGACCGGCATCATCACTACGATCATTGGCACCGGGCAGCATGGGTTCAATGGAGATGGTCCGGCCCTTGAGGTCAATCTCACCTGGCCGGCCGCCATCGCTTTCGATCCCAACGATGTGATGTACATTGCCGACACCCAGGCGCACCGAATCCGTCGCTACGATCCTCTGACAGGCATGGTGACGACCGTCGCCGGGACTTGGACGGCAGAGGACGAGGCCCGTGAACAGCCGCTCGTGGCGCGGAATCTGGTGGTACTCTCCGGCGATGCCATCGGCATCGACTTCAGCGATGATCATGGCTGGCTTATGCCGGTCTGTTCAGACGGACTGGACATGTCGATGTATCTCGACGATGGAAAGCCCGCGCTCGAAGCCCGCATCTACGATGTCGTTGGGATCACGGTGAACGGGAAAGGCGATATTATTTTCGTCGACAAAGGCAGTAACCGCGTCCGTAGTATCGATCACCGCAGCGGCGTCATCTCGACTGTAGCCGGCGTGTGCCGGTACGGCTACGACGGTGACGACAAGCCGGCGATCAGAGCCATGCTTCATGCGCCGGAAGCTGTGGTGGTCGATCGACAGGACAATCTCTACATCTCCGATACGATGAATCATCGCGTGCGTAAGGTAGAAGTTGCAACCGGCTTGATCACGACGGTGGCAGGCAACGGTGACAGCGGCTACGAAGACAAGAATATGGGTGGCTGCGGCGCAGCTCGTTTCGTGGCGAAAGAGTCGGCTGGAACGGTGAAACATGGGGACGGACTCCTCGGAGTGGAAGCTGTCGTCAACTCTCCGGTCGGACTTTCACTGGACACCCAGGGCTATCTCTACATCTGCGAACGGGGCGAAAACAAAATTCGCCGTGTAAAACTCTTGTAGCAATTCGCCTGCAGTCGGATTGGTCTTGCTCGGACTGTGTGGTATTCTGAGCCCATCGCGATGTGCTCGCGCCGGTCACCCGAGGGCTTTGCATAGTGCGTACGACGACGAAGATATCTTCCCGCCCGGTATTTCTCCTGTTCCTCTTCATTTTGGTTGTGGCCGGTGTTTTAGTAGGGTTCGGTGTGCCCCTGGTCAGTTCCGAGGGGATGATTATTCGCGCGCGTCTCGTCGAGGGGCCGTTGCCGGCGGAGCCTGAGGATGACGCCTGGGCTAAGGTCTCGCCGATGACGCTTCCATTGAGCGGACAGGTCATTACCAGACCGGTCTGGCCGGAGCCGACCGCGCGAGCCTTGACGGTGCGATCGCTCCACAACGGCGCCGAAATTGCCTTTCTGCTTGAATGGCAGGACAACACGAAGAACGACCGCCTGACTCCAGGAACCTTTCGTGACGGCGTGGCAATCGGACTCCCGCTCGGCGATGCTCCCGCGTTCTTCTGCATGGGCCAACTCGATCACTACATCAACATCTGGCATTGGAAGGCCGACTGGCAGAGCGATATCGATCGTCGAGCCGCCAAGCCTTCTGAGAAGGCCCGCGACGGTGTGCGGACGTTCGAAGTCATTCCACGCCGGGCCTCTTCTGTCGAGGATCTCATCGGCGGGGGATTTAGTACTCTGACGACCAAAGAGAAGCAGGGCCGTGTTCAGGGGAAGGCTGCATGGAAAGATGGAGTGTGGCATGTCGTCATGCGCAGATCCTTGGTGAGTGAAGAGCAAGAGAACGAAGCCAAGCTGATCCCTGGCCGGGTACAAACCGTGTCGTTTGCCGTGTGGAACGGGGAGAATAAAGAGCGGAACGGACAGAAAGCCGTCGCGCCCTGGTTTCAGCTCATCATCGACCCGGTCGCAAAGCTTTAGTTGGGCGCTGAAAAAGTCCGTTAACTTCGTTCTCGACTCATTGAAATCCTCAACGTTCGGATTGAAATTCTCGGAGGTCGGAAGTGTTGAAGGGGGTTTTCCGTTCGCCAAGAGCAATTATACGGACGAACGGCTCCACGAAGTGCGGTCGGTACCTCCTCCGGTTTCGATTCGCCTGCGGCCTTGTTGGACGAATCTTTTGAGCATCTTGCGGGAGAGTGCTTCTGTTGTGCTGCAGCGGTAAACTCTTCCAGCAGCCCGTTAAATTTTTTGGCGGGATGGTTGTAGAGAGGCACAACATTGGAAGGTGCTCGAATCAGTTCAGTCAGTGATCAGACAAAGGCCCTTCGGAGTGGAAGGGCCTTTGTCTTGTGGGTCAGCTTGTGTATGGGAGTTCCGGCCGGTTTCGCGACGGCGCCGGTGAGTGCGGCGAATCAGGAGCCGATGACCGTGGATGAAGCCGGGCGATTGGGTGAAGAATTCGGTGTGATCGTCGGAGACGTAGACGAGGATATCAAGAAAGAATTGAAACTCGAACGAGCACAGGGCGTCGCGGTGTTCGAAGTGATTGGAAGCTCGCGCGCCGACAACGCCGGCATCAAGGTCCGATCCATCATCAAGGAAATCGACAAGACTGAGATCAGAAACATGATTGAGTTTGGGCGAGCGATCAAGCACGGGATGAAAGCCTGTAATTTTACTGTCGGCACCTATGAGCCGGCCGACCCTGGCGATCCGGTCGGGTGGGGGGTGAATTTCCATTTCGTCGGGTGTAAGCGGGATTGACGATGTTACGACGCAGCACATATGCACAGCACATTGCCGCAGGTGTCTTCTTCTTGCTCATTGTCGGTATCATCGGCCTATATCATGGCCTCGCCATCGCGCAGAAGGCAGAAGCTCAGGCCGACTGGATGGCTGAAATCGAAAAGATCTTCATTCGATCGGAGGATTGCAAGCAATGCCACGATCGGCACTATGAAGAGTGGAAAGGTGCGCGCGAACAGACGCCTGACCTCAAGGCCTTCGGCCGGGTTGATGCGGCGCTCTTGCATGGTACGTCGCTGGAGTCTCTGGTATTCCGCACGGTCTTGGGCGTCTGGCTGCAGACTGATCCGACGGCAGACGAGCGCCGCCGCTGTCTCGCTTGTCATGTTCCGTCAACTACCGTGTTCCCGCAACATGCCGACAAGATTGTGGCTCAGGTGTTGTCCGGCAAGCCGCAGGTGGAGGGCATCGGCTGCGCCTCTTGCCATCTGATCAAGCAGACTGAGCAGACTGCCGACTCTCCACCCTCGTTCAAGATTGAGCCAGGCAAGATGATCTATGGGCCCTATGCGAATCCGGAGGAAAACCTCGTTCATCCTGCTACGCAATCTGAAGTGTTCCGTGGCGCGAACTATTGCGCTTCTTGCCATTTCGATAAAGTGAAAGATGTGACGCAGAGAGATCTTGCGGGTGAGATCTTGCAGGGGACAATTTGTCAAGACTGCCACATGGAACCATCGACCGGCAGTTCCACTTCGAAGCGCGGCGCCATGACCCGCGCAATCGGCCGGCACTGGTTTCGCGGCGTGGTGGTTCCCGGCGCGATCATCAAGAATCGCAACGTACAGGCCGAATGGATGCCCCGCGTGGATCTTGAGACTGCCAAGTCTGCTTCTGCAGTGGAGGGGACGGCGCTGGTAAGGATCGGCAGTCTCCCTCACAGCTTTCCTGACGGTGACCCCGTGCTCACGCAGTTTTATCTGACTATGACCGCCAAGGATGCGCAGGGCAAGGTGCTGAAGGAAGAGACCAAGCAGTTTGGTTTGCCCTACGACAAAATTCTCCGGGGTCCAATTCCCGATCCCTTCATCAAGGGGGGCCATACGCGAAAAGTCCCCTTCTCCCTTGCGATCCCGTCCGGATCGGCTGCCGCATCGATTGAAGCAGTGCTGAACTATGCGTTGATTCCGACGCCCGAACCGGCACTCAAAGAAAAATATCTGGCGACCTTGGCGACCGATAAAGAGCGGGAGAGCGCAAAAAAGATTTTCGATGAGTATACGCAGCTACGGCTGTTGACGTATCGGGCCAAAACACTCTGACAGGAGCTGAAAAAGGAGTGAGGGTACTGGGACGATCCCCGTGCTCGCGCAACGCGCGATTTGAGAAAGCCCTCGTTGGACGCGCGCAGTTGGGATTATCCCAACTCACCCCTTGTAAAGTAATAGTTCGCTGCGGTCTTGCTTGGGACAAAGCGCGTATCGGCGGGCTAGGGTAGGGTGGGTGAGAAGGCAGGCCTTTTTGAGCGTCCTGCATGCTGTTCTTGAAGCGAAGGATGGGATGATGGTGCGAGATTCGATCCCTGTGAAGACCGGAATTGGCGCGGCGATCGTGGCGGTTGCGTTGTTTCTCGCTCCTTGGCTCGATCGTGGCGCGTTCGGGGAAGAACTAGGCCTGTCGCAAGGCACCATCGAACAGATTTTTTCGACTTCCAGCAAGTGCAAACGTTGCCATGAGCGCGTGTTTGAAGAGTGGGAAACCTCTCCGCTCTCGCGCTCGATCCATTCCCCGGCCTTTCGCGCCTCGCTCGATGTCTTTTTGTCTTCCCCGGGAGGGAAAGACAAAGCCCAGTGCTTTCGCTGCCATGCGCCGCACGTGCGCGAATTTCCCAATCAAGTCCAGCTCTTTATCAATCAGACCAAGGCCGGTGACCCGTCGTTGGACGGGGTGGCCTGCGCGCAATGCCATTTGATCAAGCAGGTCGATCGGACAAAACAGCCGCCGGAGCCCAAGTACGAACTCGAGAGCAAGATGGTCTATGGACCGTATAAGGATTCTGTTCAGAACCGGGCACACCAATCGATGGAGCTTGGGCTGTTTCAAAAGTCCGATCTCTGCCTCAATTGCCACCAGTCGGTCCCATCCGTTGACGCCTTAGGCAAGACGAACGATCTGCTGGGTAACTGGGATCAGAGCAAGGCTGTGAAGTCCGGCAAAGAGTGCCAGACCTGCCACATGCCTGAGCAGGTCGGCGAGTCGGCCAACGGGGAGAAGAAACGGAAAACGGCCAACCATACCTTTCCCGGTCGAATCGGCACGCTTCGCCAAGAAGCAGCCAAGCTGGATGTCAAAGCAAAAATCGAGGGTGAGAAAACGACGGTTACGGTGAAGGTGCAGAGTCTCGTTCCACATAATTTGCCCGCCACACATCCGGCCTGGGCGACGGTGGTGCTGGATCTGGATATCAAGGGAAAGAATCTGAAGACCGTCTTTACCGACAAGCGGGTCTATGGGCGAGTCTATCAGGATGCCAAGGGCCAGAAAACGAGCTTCGACTTTGAAGCGGTCAAGGTTCTTGAGGATACGGTTCTTAAGCCGGAAGAACTGCGGGTCGAGACCTTTACCTTCCCCACGCCGAAAGATACCAAGACATTCGATATTGAGTTGATCCTCAACTATGCGCCGATCACCGGCCCTGCCCCATTCCTACAGCGTGTCGAAGCCGAGTCCTCCAAAGGATCGCAAGACCCGGTCTTCCAGCCGATCGAGATCGTCAAGTACGTGGAGAATATCTCGGTCACGAAGTAGCGTCGCTCGCATCCCGTTGTTCGCGAGATACGCTTTGTGAAGGGTGTTCAAAAAGCCTGTTCACCGAGGCCGCAGCGAGTGAAGGCTCGAGTCGTACCCTTGCGGTACGTTGAGAGTCTGAACGATGCGAGAGCGAATCTGCAGGCTTTTTAATAGCTACTATTCGCAGATGATGCTGGAGCCTGGAGACTTCATCTTGAAGATCTGAACGGCGTTGTACATGCCCTTGGCCGGGTGGTTGAGGATGAGGCGTGAATTCGTAATGTGGGTGTCGAGCAACTCGTATTGCCCACCGCTAAAATAGATGTCGCAGTCATCGATCGCACAGTTCTTGTAGACGTGGTTGTCGAGCGACAGCTTCGCCTTGCTGAACGTCTGTCCCTCCACCAAAATATAATCCGGCGCCACGCCCACGGCCACCTCCGCCGCGCACTATAGCAAGTCTCTTTTTGAACCGCAAACCAGGGCGCAGATTTCGTGCCACGAGCTGTGCTTCCTTTCTAGGCAAGATGCAATCCTAGGGTGGAAAGGGTATTCTTGCCCTCCAAACAGTGCCCCGAGCAAGCCGCAATCGCTTTCATTGTCCCTAGGCGCAAGTAAGGTCTCGTGGTATGAGCAAACTCACCCTCAGCCAGCTCTCTGGTCTCCTGTTCCGCGCGTGCGACGATTTGCGCGGGAACATGGATGCGTCTGAATATAAAGAATACATCTTCGGCATGCTCTTCCTGAAACGGATGAGCGATCTCTTCGATCAGGAGCGTGAGCAGCTTGCCAAAGACCTCAAGACGAGAGGGATGTCTGAAAAGCAGATTGCTGCTCAACTTGCCAACCCCGACAAATACACCTTCTTCGTCCCTGAGAGGGCGCACTGGTCGAAAATCCGCCATCTCAAGACCAATGTCGGAAGCGGCCTCAACAAAGCGCTCGAAGCGCTTGAAGATGCCAATGTCGATGCGCTGCAAGATGTGCTCAAACATATCAACTTCAACCGCAAGATCGGGCAGCGCACGCTCGACGACGACACGCTCGCCAACTTCGTGCAGAATTTCGAGAAGATTCCGCTGCGGGATGAGAATTTTGAGTTTCCCGATCTGTTGGGGGCGGCGTACGAATACCTCATCAAATTCTTTGCCGACTCAGCAGGCAAGAAAGCGGGCGAGTTCTACACGCCGGCGGATGTGGTGCGCACACTTGTGGAAATCGTCGATCCTCAGCCGCACATGAGCATCTACGATCCCACTTGCGGCTCAGGCGGCATGCTGATTCAGACGCGCGATTATATCCGTGAGTGCGGTGGGAACCCCAAGGATGTGTCGTTCTTTGGTCAGGAGAGTATCGGCACCACCTGGTCCATCTGCAAAATGAACATGCTCCTCCATGGGATTTCCGACGCCGATATTCGCCAGGAGGATACCATCCGCCGACCTCAACATAAGGCCGAGAGCAACGAACTCAAACGCTACGACCGAGTCCTCGCCAATCCGCCATTCAGCCAGAACTACATCAAGAAGGACATCGAATATCCAGGCCGTTTTGCCGTGTGGATGCCGGAGAAGGGGAAGAAAGCCGATCTCATGTTCGTCCAGCACATGCTGGCCGTGCTCAAGGCCGACGGAAAGATGGCCACCATCATGCCTCACGGTGTGCTGTTTCGGGGCGGCGAGGAACGAGAAGCGCGCAAACATTTCATTGAGCGTGGCTGGCTGGATGCGGTCATCGGCCTGCCCGCCGGACTGTTCTATGGCACGGGCATTCCGGCCTGTGTGTTGGTGATGAACAAAAAGGATGCAGCCGCACGAAAGCATGTCTTCTTCATCAACGCCGACCGGGAATACCGCGAGGGAAAGGCACAAAACTTCCTCCGCCCGGAGGACATCTCGAAAATCATCCATGCTTATCGTGAGCGGAAGAACGTCGAGGGCTACGCCAGACTAGTACCAGTGAGTGAGATAGCTGCCGAAGACTATAACTGCAATATCCGGCGCTATGTGGACAATGCCCCTCCGCCTGAGCCGCACGACGTGCGCGCCCATTTGCACGGCGGCGTGCCAGTGGTGGAGATCGACTCACTAAACCACTTTTGGAAAAACTATGCAGGCTTGCGCGAACGCGTGTTCGTGCAACGAAGCAAGGACAACACGTACTCGGACTTTGCGCCTGTCGTGACTGAGCGCCGTGCCCTCGCGGAACTGGTCAAGAGCGATCCTGGGGTCGCCAAGGCCCATGCCGGTTTCGTAGAGAAATTGGAGTTGTGGTGGAAAGAGCACCTCCCGCTCATCGAAGCCCTCGCACCGAAGAACGGCAAGCGAGGCAATGTCTATGAACTCCGCCGTCAACTGTTGGTCAGTATCGCAGCCACGTTTGGCAAACAGACCCTCCTGACTGAGCATCAGATTCGTGGCGCGCTGGCCAGCTACTTTGAGTTATTCAAGCCGGAGTTCAAATCCATCGCCTTCAGCGGCTGGGGACCTGAGCTGATTCCCGACGACGACATTCTTCAGAGCCAGTTCCCTGAACTCCTCGCTGAGATGGAAGCAGAAGCGTCTGCGTCTGGTCGAACTGTCCGCCCTCTTTGCTGCTGCCGACGAAGAGGACTACGAAGACAGCGACGATACTGGTGTGTTACCCGGCAGCGATGTGAAGGCCCTCAAGGCTGAACTCAAGGAAGCCAAGGCCCAGGCCAAGCTGGCAAAGAAAGAAAAGCGAGACCAGTCCGGGTTCTTAGCGCGTGCCGAAGCGGCTGAGAAACGGCTAGCTCCGCCACAAGGCGCTAGAGGACGAGGAACGGCAATTGAAGGCCGACCTCCGCGCGACGGAAAAGAAGAAGGAAGAACTGGTTGCTGCCGCCAGGGAAAAGATCGACCGAGACGAAGCCCGCCGCGTGATCCTCGACCGCTTGCACCGATTGCTCATTCAAACCTATGAAGGCTATCTCCGCGCGGACCAACGAGCCTGCCTCGCTGCGTTGGAAAACTTACACGCAGAAATATGCTGTCACCGCCAAGGCCATCGAAGCCAAACGTGACACCGAAGCGGCGAAGCTGAAAACATTTCTGGTGGAGTTGGGGTATGAGTGAAGCTGGTCGATAACCGGAATTGGCGACGACGTCAATGCGGCGATTCGATCCAGCGGCATGGCTCGCAGATGACGAATCGCAGGTTCGAGATGCATGGCTGACTCTCGATGCAGCGGATGGTCGGGCTCAGATGCGAGTACATGTACCGATTGCCTCGCGGAAGCGTCAGCAGTACGCGTTTTACACGAAGGTGACGTGTTGATGTCGCGAAGTTACGTCCTAATCATGGAGAATGGCAATTGGATGCATTCGGCAATCTGCGCTGAAGCAGGATTGACATGCAGCACTGCATTTTGCGTTCTTCGTGCCTAATCAAGCGAATGCCTGAGCGAACATTCGTATTCCGTTCTCTAGTCGAAGCATCTTGCAATAAGCCGAATGATTTTGATATGTTCGGATCAACGGACTCGCAGCGGTTCAACTACCAATCTCTGTTCAAGAGTCGTCAAGCGTCTTGCATTCCCTGCAGACGTCTGCAGCAGCGCCGGATCGCCGAAATCCTTTCGACGGTGGACGAGGCGATTGAGCAGACGGAGGCGTTGATTGCGAAGTATCAGCAGATCAAGGCGGGGCTGATGCACGACCTCTTTACTCGTGGCGTCACCCCAGACGGCCACCTTCGCCCCACGCGCACCCAAGCCCCCCACCTCTTACAAAGAATCCCCCCTCGGCTGGATTCCGAAGGAGTGGGAGATTCAACGGCTCGATTCCGTAGCTGATGTCAGCCGCGGAAAGTTCACCATCCGTCCCCGAAATGACTCTCGATTCTACGGTGGGCAATATCCATTCATACAAACCGGCGATGTGGCACTTTCTGGAGGTCGAACGCTCAGTAGCTACTCGCAGACACTGAATGAAAAGGGATTGTCAGTGAGCCGTCTGTTTCCGCCTGGCACAATCATGGTCACAATCGCGGCAAATATTGCCGACACCTGCATCATTGGTATCCCGATGTGCGCACCCGACAGCCTTGTGGGGGTTCAGCCAAAGGCGCAAGAAAATGTGCGGTTCATCGAGCTCAGTATTCGGCGGAGAAAAACGTGGCTGGCGGCCCGCGCTCCTCAGACAGCGCAAAGGAATATCAACCTTGAAGATCTGCGTCCGTTGCTAATTCTCTGGCCTAGGGAACGTGAGCGGTCACGAATTTCTGAGATATACGAAACCCAAGACGCAGCAATAGAGAGTTGCGAGGCACAGCGCCAAAAACTTCAGAAACAAAAGTACGGCCTCATGCACGATCTCCTGACCGGCCGCGTGCGCGTGAATGTGGCCGAACCGGCCAGTACCTAGCCTCACCCCTGGTTTATGAGATGGCTTCTTTGCAGACACAGGCCCTGCAAATGGGTTTGTTTCTAAACCGTTGGTTTACAAAAGTAGACATTTATAAACCACAGGTTTACTATTCCGTAAAATTGTAAACTGCCTGAGTTTTGAACAGGGCGTTGGTTTGCGGTTTTGGCAATAGATACACCATGGGTATACAAAAGAGAGCGGTCCCGAACCGGCTGTTGAATCATCTACTCAAGGACCTGCCGGAAGGGGTGGTTGTCCCGAGCGCCTGGTTGTTAAAGCGAGGGATATCCCCACAACTAGTCCGCAAATATGTGGCGAGCGGCTGGCTCATTGCCTTGGCTCATGGCGCCTATGCGCGCCATGCTGCTCTGCCGGTTGACTGGCAGGGAGTCGTGCTGGCTCTCCAGCGGCTGGCGCAACAGCCCATCCATGTGGGTGGGCTCTCAGCGCTGAACCTTCATGGTCTGGCCCACTACCTGCCGCTGGGAGGAGAGTCGCGCATCCATCTCTGGAACCATGGGAGAGGATTCACACGTCTCCCGGCCTGGGTTTTGGCCATCTCTCTCTCGCAGCAGTTCGTCTTCCATCGTCAACAGCTCTTCCATGCAGTCGTCGTGGGCGAAGGCTTGGCACATCTGTCGACTCGTGTGCGCGACTGGACGGTGACTGCGTCTTCGCCGGAGCGGGCGATTCTGGAAGTGCTGAGCCTGGTGGATGACACACCTGCCGGGTTCACGCATGCGGCGGAGTTGTTTGAAGGCTTGTCTGCCCTCAGGCCCGCGCTGGTGCAGCAATTACTGGAAGGATGTACCAGCATTAAAGTAAAACGCCTGTTTCTCTTTCTAACGACGCGCCAAGATGCGCCGTGGAGTCGCAAACTGAAGATCAACCGTGTCACGCTTGGACAGGGCAAACGGCAGGTGACGCGCGGCGGACGACTGGATGTGCGCTTCTCGATCACCGTCCCGGAGCAGTTCAGTGTTAGGCGAGGATAATCCGTATCGCCCACAAGTCGTGCTCTTGCTGGATGTGTTGCCGCTCGTGGCGAAGGAGCGCTGCTTCGCCCTGAAGGGCGGGACGGCGATCAATCTGTTCGTGCGCGATTTGCCGCGCTTGTCGGTGGACATCGATCTCACCTATGTGCCGGTGCAGGATCGGGCGACCAGCCTGGCCGAAGTCGGCGCAGCACTAGAACGAATCGCATCTTCCATCGAAGGACAATCAAAAGGTGTTCGCGTAGAACGCACGAGTGCCGAGGGACAGATTATAAAACTTGTCGCATGGCGTGGCCGCGCACGAGTGAAGATTGAGGTCTCTCCTGTGTTGCGTGGATGTGTGCGCGAGCCGGCCATGCGAGGCGTCAGCCCGGCGGTGGAAGCACAGTTCGGCTTTATCGAGGTGCCGGTCGTCCATCTGGATGATCTCTATGCGGGCAAGCTCTGCGCGGCGCTCGATCGACAACATCCGCGCGATCTGTTCGATGTGCAACTGTTGCTGGAACATGAGGGCATCAACGATGGGCTGCTGGAAGTTTTTGTCGTCTACCTGCTCAGCAGCGACCGATCCCTTGCCGACATGCTGGCGCCAAGCCGGCAGCCGCTTGCAACCATCTTTGAGGAACAATTCCATGGTATGGCACTGGAGCCGGTCACGGTGAGCGAGCTGGAACAGACGCGTGAAACCATGATTTCTCTCATTCGGACCAAGCTGACTGAGCGTCAGCGTCAGTTTCTATTGAGCTTCAAAGGCGGTGAGCCTGATTGGGGGCTCTTAAATCTGGCGGGTGTCGCTGATTTGCCGGCGGCTCAGTGGAAATTGCAGAATGTCCGGCGCATGGCGCCTGCCAAACGTGAGCAGGCGCTCGCACGTCTGCGGCGTGTGCTGTACGGATAACTCGATGTCTGAATACTTCCACGTTGAAAAGCCGTTCCTCGACCAGCTCGCGACGCTGGGCTGGACGGTCATCGACCAGGGGCACGGTCTGATTCCATCGGACCCTGCCGCCAGTTTGCGCGGGACCTTCCGCGAGTGGCTGCTGCCGGAGGTATTTCGCACGTCGGTCCGCTCGCTCAATCTCACTTCCGATGGTCGGGCCTGGCTGACTGACCGCCAGCTCGATGATCTGCGCGACCAAATTGTACGCCAGCCCAGCCGTACGTTGCTGGAAGCGAACGAGGCGGTGCAGGCGCTCTTCTTTAAGGCGCAAGTGGATGTGAATGAACTCACCGGGGAGGCTGACCCGGTGGTGCAGTTGATCGACTTTGCCCACCCGGAGCGGAACGTGTTTCACGCTATCAACCAATTCCGCATCGATACGCCAGGCTGCGTAAAGAGCTGCATCATCCCCGACATCGTCCTCTTTGTGAACGGCATTCCATTGGTGGTGGTCGAGGCGAAGATCGGCGATCCCAATACCGCCAACCCGCTGCATGCTGCCTTCGAGCAATTGCTCCGCTACAGGAATGCGCGTCCGGAGACGACTGCCGCTGGATTGCGCGAAGGTGAACCGCGCCTGTTCTATTCCAACGTGCTTCTGGTGCGGACCTGTGGGGAGAAAGCAGAATTTGGCACGATTACCTCCGGTCATGAGCATTTTCATGCCTGGAAAGACATCTGGCCTGAAGGGCGGCGCTCCTACAAGCCGCCGCTTGGGATCGAACGTGAGCAGGAAAAGATGATTCAGGGCCTACTCGCTCCAGACACATTGCTCGATCTGCTGCGCACCTGCACGGTGTTCATGGATACGGACGACGGCAAACGCGTAAAAGTCGTTTGCCGGTACCAGCAATACCGCGCGGCCTGCCGCATTGTCGAACGGCTGCGCATGGGGAAAACGGCGGAGGAGCGATCCGGTGTGGTCTGGCATACGCAAGGATCCGGCAAATCGCTCACGATGGTGTTCGTCGCCCGGATGTTGCGCGCCTCTGCCGATCTGGCCGACTTTAAGATTGTGATGGTCAACGACCGGATCGACCTCGAAGAGCAGCTTTCCGCTACCGCTCGCCTGATCGGTGGCAAGGTGAACAGCATCGCCAGTACTGCCCAACTCCGGGAACATCTGAGCACCGACGCCTCCGATGTGAATATGGTGATGGTCCACAAGTTCATGGAGCGGACGGAGGAATTGCCGCTGATGGTGGCCGAGACGCTTGCGCATTATGGCAAACCACCGGCGGCGGAAACCTTTGGCATCGTGAACCGGTCGGAGCGCATTCTCTTGATGATCGATGAGGCGCACCGCACGCAAAGCTCGGATCTCGGTGACAACCTATTCGAGGCCTTCCCAAACGCGACCAGGATCGCCTTCACCGGGACGCCCCTTATTACCGAGCAGCATGGTACGAAGCGAACGGTGAAACGGTTTGGGGAGTATATCGATACCTACAAGCTGATGGACGCGGTCAATGACCGCGCGACGCTTCAGATTCTCTACGAAGGCCGCACTGCGGACACCGCACTCAAGGATAAGCACGCCTTCGACCAGAAATTTGAAGACCTGTTCAAGGAGCGCACGGAGGAAGAATTGCTGGCTATCAAGAAAAAGTACGGCGCGAGCGGCGACATCCTTGAAGCAGAAAAGCGCATCGAGGCCATTGCCCGGGATTTAGTGGACCATTATATCGACAACATCCTGCCTGACGGCTTCAAGGCACAGGTGGTATGCCACTCCAAGCTGGCGGCCCTCCGGTATCAAAAATTCATACGCGCAGCGCTTGCCGAACGGCTGGACCGGGAGAAGCGGAGACCTACGCCCAATATAGACGTGATCCGGCGTATCGCGTTCCTGAAGGCGGTGGTGGTCGTGTCATCCGACGCGACCAATGAACTTGCGGTCATCACGGAGGCCCGCAAGGAGGCGAAGCGCTGGAATGCGGTGGAGAACTTCTGCAAACCCTTTGACCTCGATGATCCGGATAAGGACCTCACGGGCATCGCCTTTCTGATTGTCTGCGACATGCTGCTGACCGGCTTCGACGCGCCGGTTGAACAGGTCATGTATATCGATAAGCGTTTGCGCGAGCACAATCTTCTGCAAGCTATCGCCCGGGTGAATCGTGTGGCGAAGGGCAAGTCCCGTGGTTTCATCGTGGACTATATCGGGCTGGCCAATCACCTGACCCACGCCTTGTCCATCTATGCCGAGGAAGACGCGCAGGACATTCAGCAGGGGCTGAAGAATCTGCTCACGGAAGTGCCGATCCTTGAAGAGCGATACCAGCGGCTCTTGCAACACTTCCGTTCAGCCGGAGTCACGGAGATCGAAGCGTTTGTGACGGGGACACTGACAACACCGGCTGCAGAGGTTGCCGTGGTGCATACGGCAGTTGGCGCCATGAAGGACATCAAGCGCCGAGCGGATTTTGAAGTCTATCTGAAGAAGTTTCTCCAGAGCTTGAACCTTATTCTGCCGCACGAATCGGGACATTCATATCGAGGCCCGGCCCGGCGCTTCGGGTATCTTTTGCGCATGGTGAAGGAGCGCTACAAGGACGATTCGCTCGATCTCGCCGATGCTGGCGCCAAGGTGAAGGCGCTTATCAATGAGCACCTCATTGACCTCGGCATCAACCCAAAGATTCCTCCTATTGAACTGCTCTCTGCTGATTTTATGGCCAACGTACGAAAGCACGCCGGTGGCGATCCCGAGGCCAAAGCTAGCGAGATGGAGCACGCCCTTCGTAAGCATTGCACAGTGCACTTCGACGAGGACCCGGCTTTCTATAAGCGCCTGAGTGATAAATTGGAAAAACTCATTCAGGAGCACAGAGATAACTGGGAGGCCTTGGCGGAGGGCTACGAGCAGCTTCGAGCCGAAGCGATAGCAGGGCGCACGGAAGCCATCGAAGGGCTGACCAAGGAAGCGACGACGTTCTATGATTACGTGACGCAACTGGCCTTCGATCAAGGCGATGTGCCCTCCCAGGACCGGCAACGATTGAAGGAATTAATGCTGCGCATTGTGGAGCTCCTTCAAAATTCGATCGGGATCATCGACTTCTGGAAGAAACCGATTGAAGTCAAGAGACTGCGAGGCAACATCGACACCGAGATTCTTCTCGCCAACATTCCGCAGCTCACCGACCTGCACGAACGAATCGCTGTCGAGATCATCAAGCTTGCGGAGAAGCGCCACGAGGAGCTGACGAAATGAAAGCATCGCGTGATCCAGGCATCTCGTATGGAGTTGTACGCAGCCGCCGTACGACGGCAGATATTGTGGTCGAACGGGATGGACGGGTGATCGTACGCGCGCCGGCTGAGCTCCCTGATGAGCACATTGAGAATATCATCCAGTCGAAGCGGTACTGGATCTACAAAACGCTTGCGGAGTGGCGTGATCTCAACGCCACTCGGGTCTTGCGCGAGTATCGCAGCGGGGAGGGATTTCTCTATCTCGGACGTTCCTATCGGCTTTCTCTGGTCGCAGACCAGGATGAGCCGTTGTTGCTAAGAAATGGACGCTTCTGCTTGCGCCGAGATTTGGTGGACCGGGGTGAAGTCGCCGCCGCAAAATCCGCGTTTCGTGATTACTTCATCGAGCGCGGCCATGAGCGCATCACCCAACGAGTACACTATTACGCGCCAAAGGTCGGCGTTATACCTTGCGAAATCGATGTACGGGAACTTGGTCATCGCTGGGCTTCTTGCTCACCAAAAGGCAACCTCGCCTTTCATTGGAAGTGCATGATGGCTCCGCCAACAATTATTGACTATATCGTGGTGCATGAACTCTGTCACGTTCGCCGCATGGACCACACCCAGGCGTTCTGGAATGAGATTGACAAGGTGATGCCTGACTACCATGAGCGAAAAGAATGGCTGAAGAAAAACGGTGCGGCGATGGATCTCTAAGCCGCTGACGCGCCGCATGGTTTTGTTTGCCTGAAAGCTGCTGACCTAAATATGTGAAACTGTTGCTGGGTATCCTTGACTCTCCATTGCACTCAGAAGTTAGCTGCGCGGATTCCCTCCGCCATCAATCTGCCTGATGCAGGGGCTAAACGTGATAGCCAGTCGGCTCCGCTGAGTAGTTGGCACGCCCATCTTCTTACCCTCGACTGTCGCCAATGCGTACTCTTTTGCCACGATGCCACCCGCTACGTGCTGTTTCTTCCCGGTCTGCGCGCACTGCAACTTGCCGAACTGGGGCGGTGGCACCGCGATCTGTTTCTGGCTGTGCTGCAGGCGCAAGGGCTGTCGCACCATCACATTGCCCGCGCTGGTCTCACGCTTGGATCGTTGCAGATGGATCGAAATACCGATCGATCGGTGCTGGCATCCATGAACGGGGTTGTGGGGGATCTCCAATTCGGCCTTTTACGGGAGACGGCCAATGTCATGGAGTTGGACCCCATTAAGACGTCCCTATGGCTTAATGACCGGCCCTGCACCGTCCACAAAACATGGATCTGGCCGGACAAAGCAATGCGCGAAGTCGTCGAGCAGTTGTAGGTGCCTCACCTCCTGCCCGGCTTCTTCCCCCAGGGATGGGGGTTGATGGGTGTTCCACTGCGCGCAACTTTCTCACCCGCCCGCCCACGGGCACGCCGAGACGTGTCAATAGCCCGAGCGAGGGCCTTCTGAGGCCGCGCGTTGCGCGAGCACAGAAGATCATCAGGCTCCATCCCTCTCCCTTTTTTCACCTTGATCCCTTCCGCTCACCCGTATAGAATGGCAAAACTTTTCAGGCAGTTAGCTGCAAGACTAAGCCTGCACCATCCCGCGGTTTCCCCCCCACACGTACTTTTGATGGGTTGAAGCCATAGGAAACCGTGTGACATAAAGAGCTCTTGAATTCACTGGGAGGAGAGTACTGTGAGCGACTCAGTCATCATTATGTTTGCGTTGGCAGCGGCGGTGACCGGCATTGCCTATGGCTTGTACCTGGCCATGTGGGTGTTCAAGCTCGATGCCGGCAATCCGAAGATGCAGGATATTGCAAAGGCTATCCAGGAAGGTGCGAGTGCTTACCTGAATCGCCAATACAAGACCGTCGGCATCGTAGCCGCCGTGTTATTCGCTTTGTTGTGGGGAGCGGGGGCTGTCTCCGATAAGTTCGGCTTATTGACCGCAGTCGGATTTTTGATCGGCGCAGGCGCATCGTCGCTGGCCGGGTATGTGGGCATGGTGATCGCGGTGCGCGCGAACGTGCGGACGGCTCAGGCTGCCCATAATGGGATGAATGCCGCGCTGACCGTGGCGTTCCGTGGCGGAGCGGTGACGGGGCTCTTGTTAATTGGCTTGGGCTTGCTGGCCATCACTATCTTCTATACGCTGGCCTCGCAGTTTGCTGGCCAGGAGAAAGCCATCCATGCCTTGCTGAGTCTTGGGTTCGGCGGCAGTTTGATTTCGGTGTTTGCCCGTGTGGGTGGCGGTATCTATACAAAAGCGGCCGACGTCGGCGCAGACCTCGTCGGGAAAGTCGAAGCGGGGATTCCGGAAGACGATCCTCGCAACCCGGCCGTTATTGCGGACAACGTGGGTGACAATGTCGGTGATTGTGCCGGTATGGCAGCGGACCTTTTTGAGACCTATGCGGTGACGACGGTGGCGGCGATGGTCTTGGCTTTTACGCTATTCAAGGGAGCCAGCGCCCCGGTTCTGTATCCGCTCGCCCTCGGTGGCGTCACGATCTTCGCGACGATCATCGGTATTTTCTTTGTGAAGGTGGGCCAGGGCGGCGAGATCATGACGGCGCTCTACAAGGGTTTATTTGTGGCGGGCGGCATTGCCGCGGTGGCCTTTTTCCCCGTGACGACCACGATCATGGATGGCGTGGGTGGCGTGAGCGGGGTGAGCTATTACCTTGCGGCCTTGATCGGCTTGGCTGTGACCCTCGCGCTTGTCTTTATTACCGATTACTACACGTCCAAGAGTTATAAGCCGGTGAAGGCTATTGCCAAGGCCAGTGAAACAGGCCATGCGACCAACATCATCGCTGGACTGGCGGTTGGGATGGAGGCAACAGCCTGGCCAGTGGTGGTGATCGGGGCAGCGATTCTTGGGAGCTATTGGATCTGCGGTGGTGCGGCATCGGGCGGCTTGTACGGCGTGGCGGTTGCGGCGGTGTCGATGCTGTCGATGGCCGGTATCGTGGTGGCGATCGATGCGTTCGGTCCGATCACAGATAACGCAGGCGGTATTGCGGAGATGGCCCACCTTGGCAAAGAGGTGCGGGACATCACCGATCCATTGGATGCAGTCGGGAATACGACGAAAGCGGTGACCAAGGGCTATGCGATCGGGTCAGCTGGTCTCGCGGCGGTGGTGCTCTTTGCCGAATATGCGCGTGAGGTGGCAAAAGGGAGCGGCGCGAGCACGTTCGATCTTTCCAATCCTTCCGTCCTAGTCGGACTCTTCTTGGGCGGGATGCTGCCGTTTATTTTTGGAGCCCTCTGTATGAAAGCGGTGGGAGAGGCAGCCGGTCTTGTGGTGGAAGAAGTACGCAGGCAGTTCCGGACGATCAAGGGAATCATGGAGGGAACTGGCAAGCCGGAATATGGAACTTGCGTGGATATTGTGACGCAGGCGGCGATCAAGAAGATGATGGTGCCGGGATTGATTCCGGTCATCTCGCCGATTGTGGTCGGTGTGATCTTGGGACCGCAGGCATTGGGCGGCATGCTTGTCGGCAGTATTGTCACCGGTTTGTTCGTCGCCATTTCGATGACGAGCGGCGGCGGCGCTTGGGATAACGCCAAGAAGTATATTGAAGAGCAGGGTAAGAAGGGGACAGACACCCACAAGGCGGCGGTAACAGGCGACACAGTCGGCGATCCCTATAAGGATACGGCTGGTCCGGCGATCAATCCGATGATCAAGGTTATCAACATTGTAGCGCTCTTGATTGTCTCGCTGCTTGTATGACGGCACAAGTATAGAAGTGATCAGCTTTCGGCTTCGTGCTAATGGCTGACGGCTGATCGCTAAAGACTTACGCCGCTTCACGTTTTTCGCTTGTCTTGACGGTTAAAAGAATCGTGGAGTAAGGTGATTGTACGGGGTCATGCTGGTGGCTGACCCACGAGAGTTTCCCTGAATCACGGGAGGTGCTCGGATGGAGAAACAAGAGCGCAAGCAGGAACCCAGGCGGGAGCCTCAGGGGAAGGAAGAGGTCAAGGCCAATCCCAAGGTCATTGAAGCCGGCAAGAAGATGAAAGAAGACATCGATAAGCTGGTCGATGAAATCGATGACGTGCTCGAAACGAACGCAGAAGAATTCGTCAAGAACTACGTGCAAAAGGGGGGAGAGTAGCGCCGATAGTCAGGTAGGCCTACGTTCTTCTTATCCTTCCTCCTCATCGCACTCCGGTAATCAGTGCCCGACCTCCGTCCGTCACCGCGCAATGCCACGTTCCTCGGTTTGACAACGCAGGGATGAGCGGCTAGTATCCCTTTAATTCTCAGATAGTTAGACTCTGAATCATTCAAGAGGCCCTCATGAAGTCCAAGCTCTGGGTCTTCCGTGATGTCAATCTGACTCAGCGGGCTTCATTGGCCCAGGCCCTCTCGATTTCTTCTGCCACCGCCTCGTTGTTTTTGGCCCGTGGCGTGACCACGCCGGATGAAGCGACGACATGGATGTCGTTGCAGACACCGCACGATCCGTTTTTGATTCCCGATATGGACCAGGCAGTCGAACGGTTGCATCGCGCCGTCACGACTCAGGAACCGATCTGTTTTTATGGCGACTATGATGTCGATGGGATTTCGGCGACCAGTGTCTACCTGTCGTTCTTCGGAGGCTTGGGCGCACGGGTTCGGGCTTATGTCCCGCATCGTCTCCGCGAAGGCTATGGACTCAACCTCGGCGCTGTGCAGCGCTTGCATGACGCAGGTATTTCGCTGCTGGTAACGTCCGATTGCGGCACGACCTCGCATAAAGAAATCGCATTAGCGGCGAGTCTCGGTATGGATGTGGTGGTGACGGACCATCACCAGACTGATGAGGACATGCCTCCGGCTGTGGCAGTGCTCAACCCCCATCGGGTCGGCGCTCTCTACCCATTTCACGGGCTCTGTTCCGCAGCGCTGGCGTACAAAGTGGCGCAGGCCTACCAGCTCCGCTACGGGGTTGCCGGGGTGCCGCTGGAGTCGTTGCTCGATCTTGTGGCATTGGCAACGGTTGCCGACGTCGTTCCCTTGCACGATGAGAATCGGAGCTTTGTGCGCGAAGGACTAGTTCAGCTATCGCGTGGCGCGCGTTGCGGAGTTCGAGCGCTGAAGCAGGTGGCGGGGGTGAAGCAGGATTGCACGGCGGAAACGATCGCCTACAAGCTGGCGCCGCGGATCAATGCTGCAGGGCGATTGGACGACGCTCTGCTGGGTGTGCGGTTGCTGACGACTGACGATCCGGCCGAAGCGCAGCGATTGGCAGACAGGCTTGAGCAATTGAATCGGGAGCGGCAGCGCATCGAAGTGGATATTATGACGGAGGCGCTGGCGTCATTGAAGGACCGAGACGTGCCGCCTGCGCTCATACTAGCCTCCCGACAGTGGCATCTTGGAGTGGTCGGTATCGTCGCAGCGCGCTTGGTCGACAGGTTTCAGCGCCCGGCGATTGTGATGGCGATCAATGAGCAGGGCATAGCTAAAGGCTCAGCACGGACGACCGGCGGGTTCGACCTCTATCAAGGGCTGGCTTCCTGTCGGGAGCTGTTGGAGGCTTTCGGTGGGCATCCGAGCGCCGCGGGTGTGACGATTCAAGAGTCTCGGATTGACGAGTTTCGCGCCAGATTCTCAGAAGTGGTAGCCGGGTGGACCCATGGCGGCGGCAAGGTTCCGACGTTGAACGTCGATGCCGAAGTGCGCCTGGACGAAGTGAATTTGCAGTTGATCCAGGAGATCGGCTCGCTGCATCCATTCGGCGAGGGTAATCCGGAGCCTACGTTTGCGGTGACTCGTCTCGAAGTCATGGATTCACGCACGGTCGGCGAGAAGCATCTGAAAATGACCGTGCGGCAAGGGACATCGCTGCCGTTCGATAGTATTGGATTCGGCATGAAATCGTTGTTGGAGCGTGGCATTCCGTCTCGCGCTCCGGTTGACCTGGCCTTCACGCCGGAACTGAACCATTGGAACGGCCGTGACCGAATTCAGCTTAGGATTCGCGATGTCCGAGCGAGTGTGAGTGAGTAAGTAAGTGAGTGCACCATGGTGTACCAAACCGTCACAGATCTCGACCAGCTACTGGATCGAATCAGAAGCTATGCTGCCGATACCGACCTTGGCCTCGTCCGCAAAGCCTACGAGTTTTCTGCGAAAGCGCATCAAGGGCAGCTTCGCCGATCCGGAGAACCCTACCTTCAACATCCCATCGCCGTCGCAGGAGTCCTAACATCGCTCAAAGCTGATGCCGTCGCCATCGTCGCAGCGTTGCTGCACGACACTCTGGAAGATACGGTTGCCACGCCTGACGAACTCGAAAGAGAGTTCGGGAAGGACGTCGTGCATCTGGTCGATGGGGTGACCAAGATCGGCAAGATCACGTTTCGGAGCTATGAAGAAAAACAGGCGGAGAACTTCCGCAAGATGGTGCTATCGATGGCGGACGATATCCGGGTCGTCCTCATCAAACTGGCCGACCGGCTGCACAACATGCGCACTTTGGAACATCTCGGCGCGGCCAAGCGGCAGGAAATCGCACAGGAAACGCTGGAGATTTATGCGCCGCTGGCGAATCGCCTTGGAATCGGGTGGATCAAAAATGAGCTGGAGGATCTCTGTCTCAAGCACCTCAAGCCTGAGGTCTACGAGACATTGCGTGTGCGTGTGGCGAAACGGGACGAGGATCGGCAGCAGTACATCGATGAAGTCCGTCAACTTGTGCATAAGGCTATGCAGGAGAACGGACTGGCAGGACAAGTCTACGGTCGGCCCAAACACCTCTACGGTATTTACCAAAAGATGGATAAGCAGTCGATTACGTTCGAAGAGGTCTACGACCTGACCGCGCTACGGATCGTGACCGATACCAAGATGAACTGCTATGCCGTGCTCGGGGTGATCCACTCGGTCTGGCGGCCCGTGCCCGGGCGTTTCAAGGACTATATCGCGATTCCAAAGTCCAATCTCTATCAGTCTTTGCATACGACGGTGGTGGGTCCGAAAGGGGAGCATGTCGAATTCCAAATCCGCACGGAGGACATGCATCGTATCGCTGAGCACGGTATTGCCGCGCATTGGAAGTATAAAGAACAGGGACAGGTTGCAGATCGTGACAGCAAGGCTTTCGGCTGGCTCCATCAGTTCATCGAATGGCATGAAGATTTGACGGACAATCGGCAGTTCATGGATTCGGTGAAGCTCGACCTTTTTCACGATGTCGTCTATGTGTTCACCCCCAAAGGGATTGTGAAAGAGCTGCCGAGAGGATCGACGCCCGTCGATTTTGCCTTCGCGATTCACACTCAGGTCGGAGACCACTGTGTCGGGGCCAAGGTGGACGGGAAGATTGTGCCGCTCAAGTATCAACTCGCCAGCGGAGATATGGTCGAAATTCTGACGTCTCCCACGCAATCGCCGCACAAGGACTGGTTGAAGTTTGTCCGTACCTCGCGCGCGAAGACCAAGATCAAACACTGGATTAAGCTCGAAGAGCAGAAACGGAGTATCGAGATCGGTCGTCGCTTGCTGGAGTCGGAGTTCCGCCGTCAGGGGATGGCGCCGGCCCGGATGCTCAAATCGGCGGAGCTGTTAGACGCTGCTCGTCGGTTGGGATTCGACAGCACCGACGAATTGGCTGCAGCGGTAGGGTTCGGCCGCATGGCGACGTCACAGGTCATCGGCAAACTCACAGCTCCGTCATCCGGAACTCCGGCGCCGGCACAGGAACGTCCAGCCGCGCGCAAAGCGATAAGTGGGAAGAGCGATGGCACCGGCGTACAGGTCAAAGGGTCTCGGGATCTGCTGATGCAGCTGTCGCGCTGTTGTCATCCTGTGCCTGGCGACCGCATCCTCGGGTATATTACTCGTGGTCGCGGGCTGACAATCCATGCCGTCGATTGCCCGAACCTTGAGGCGCTGGACTACGACAAGGAACGGCTGGTGGAAGTGGAATGGGACGCTGCCACACCCAGCACGCACTCGGTCAAAATGTCCATTGTCGCTGTCGATAAGACCGGGGTGTTGGCGAACGTGTCTTCCGCGATTGCGGAATGCCATGCCAACATCAGTCGTGCAGAGATAACGACGCGGGAGGATCAGAAAGCTGTGCTGGATTTTGTCGTGGAAGTGTCAAACACCCACCATCTCGAGCAAGTGCTCGAAGCTGTTGAACGTGTGGACGGGGTGATTACGGCAAGGCGGATGCGGGCCTGGCAGGAACGGGCTTAGCAGGATGCTGAAACGTCCGCCAGCCTGTTTTATTCATTTGGTCTGTTCAGTCTGTCTGGTTTATTTGGTTGAACGAGACTAACCAAATGAATACAACAAATCAGATGAACCAGAGCAACCCATTTCGCCTGCTACGGGATTTGGAACTGAAGTTTCGATCCCCGCTGTAATTTCAAACTCTCAGCTCGACCGCCTGCCAGTTCCAAGACATAGAGCGCGCCCTCGTTTGGCCGATATTGTGGGCAGCTGTCGTCCGTTCTCGTGCAGATTGGAACGCGCTGCTCCATATGGATGATCTGCTTTTTTTCGTTGATCCAGATGAGATCGAGCGGAATCTTGGTGTTTTTCATCCAGAATACCCAGGCCTCTGCCTGCGCGAACGTAAAGAGCATGCCGCGGTCTGGGGCTAATTGTTCGCGGTACATCAATCCTTCTGCTCGTTTCTGAGGAGTGTTGGCCAACTCCGCGTGAATGATTGCTCCTCCAGGGAGGGCAATCGGGATCAGCCCTGGCATGGACGGATCATTTCCCGCCATGGTATAGCAGGGGAACGAGAAGAGGAGGATGAAGAAAGTCGTAAGTGGTCGGCGTCGTTGCACGGCGGCATCCTATCGGCACACTGGAGACGAGTCAAGCCGGAGGGAGCGTAGGGTGGCATGAGATCGTCGGCGAGACTGGTTGAGAATATCTTGCAATCGCGCGGTTGCCTGTGCCATCCTCGACCGGCACAAGCAAGGAGTGGGTATATGAAAGAGACGCGAAAAGTGCATTATGTCAAAGGTGTATTTGTGTGTCCGAAGTGCCGGCAGTCGTACGTGCAAGAAAAGTGGATTGAGGAATGGCGGGTTCGTTGTCACAAGTGCGACTATCGAGGAACGTTGACGGAAGTCTCCGTTGAAGAACGGATGGAAGAGGAAATTGTCCGTCGTTGAGCCGGTGCTAACCCTGTACGCCATCTCCCTCCCTCTGTGAGCCGATGTTTTTCTCTCACACCTTCAGATCGCGATTCCGCATCATTAGTTTCCTTTTTCTGTGTACCATTCTTTTGGCGCCGGGTATCGGCTTCGGTGAGGCCTTCGCCGACGAGCCTCCCCCGCTGGTGAAGGTGCTCGTGACCTACCATTCGCTCTCCGGCAATACGGAACGCATGGCTGAAGCGGTGGTCGATGGCGTGAAGAGCATTTCCGGCACCGAGGCGATCTTGAAACGAGTGAGCAAGGTGACGGCAGACGATTTGTTCTCCGCCGATGCAGTCGTGGTCGGCTCGCCGGTCTACTGGTCGAACATGTCGGGCGAGGTGAAAACCTTCTTCGACAACTGGCAGTTTAAATTCGGTGTATTCCCAGACTTCAAGATGAAGAACAAGATCGGCGCAGCCTTCGCCACCGGTGGTCAGGTGTCGAGCGGAAAGGAAGTGACGATGTTGACGATCCTTGCCGCGATGCTGGGGAATCAGATGATCGTCGTCAGTGGTGGTGGGGCCTTCGGCGCATCTGCCACCACAGAAGGCGACAGTCCCGGTATCGACAATAAGGAGTTGGCCGAGGCCAAGGCATTGGGCCGGCGTGTGGCTGAAGTCGCGGTGATGATGCAGCGAGGCACTTCCCACTAACAGGCTGCTGGCCCTGCTGGGGCCGACAGGAACTTCCTCCAGACCAGTATCACTCTAGGTCGAAATTAGTTTTCAACTCTCCACTAGTCAGTGTGGCGCCATTTCTGCACGCGTGAAGAGGCGAGATTGTCCTCATCAAGGGCGGGTGGATCTGTGTTGAAGTAGTCTTGCAGGGAGGGCAGATTGGGGAGAAAGATTTAGCTCTGATTAGCTCCGCACGCTGTTGGGGGAGGGCGTTTGGTGGACACTCATTGCGACTTGCGCAAACTCTTGAATATTCTTTGAGCAGCGACCGCAGCATCCTGCGTCTTTCAATCCGAACTTCGCCTTGAGTTGGCAGGGCATGACAATACCGGCTTGTCCTGCTTCACGGACATCTGATTCAGTAATTCCCTTGCAAAGGCAAAGATACATGGGCTGCATTCCCGTATCGTCGAGCCGTGTCTCACTCGACTGAAACGATTATGATAACTGTTATCAACTGATGTAAATATACTCCCGCCCTTTCCATCTGTCAAGTGGGGCGTAGCAGGTGCAGGGGGCAGGGTGGCTCGGCTCTACAGTGTATGCTCTAGCTGATCGACCATCTCACGGATCGTATCGAACCCCGATTGCCAAAAATCTTCAGACGCCATATCGACTCCGACTTTAGCGAGAATCGTCTGCGGTGACTCTGACCCGCCGGTACTCAGCAGATCCAGATATTTGGGCACGAACGATACCCCTTCTTTCTGATACATCTGGTAGAGGGCCAGGACCAATAAGTTGCCGAAACTATAGGCGTAACAATAGAAAGGGCTGGCAAAGATGTGTGGAATGGTCAGCCATTCCCATTGGAACTCATCCGGGACCTTGATTCCTTTTCCAAACTGTTGCCGCACCTCGGCAAGATAGGTTTTAGCCAGATCCTTCACGGTTGCGCCCTGGGCGATCATTTCATGGGCCTGATTCTCAAATTGGACGAAATAGGCTTGCCGGAGGACCGTGGCGTAGATGTCATCCAGTTGGTTGAGCAGGAGTCCCTGTCTCACCTTCTTGTCTCGTTCCTGGTTCATGAGGGCATCGGATAGGATTCGTTCTCCGAACACTGACGCTGTTTCCGCCAGCGGGAGGGTGGAATGGAAGGTAAACATGGAATGTTTCGCTGCCAGCATGCCGTGGACGGCATGACCGAGCTCATGGGCCATCGTCGCGATATCGCGTGCCTCGCCGGTGAAGTTCAGCAGAACGTAGGGGGTCATTTTGGGGACGACGCTGTAACAATAGGCTCCCCCGATTTTTCCTGGCCTCGTTCGCGCATCGATATGGCGTTCATGAACTACTCGTTCTGCCAAGTCAGCTAATTGCGGAGAGAATCCTCGATAGGCCTCCAGCACCATTCGGACGGCATCTTGATAGCGATAGGATTTCTGTGCTGTGCGATGCGGTGCATAGATGTGATAGCGGCTCATCGGCTTGATCTTGCAAAGGCGAGCCTTGATGCGGAAGTAATGCTGAAAGATGCCCGCATTTTTCTGACAGACTTTTAAGAGGGAGGCCACGGCTTCATCTGGAATGTCGTTTCCGAGGTTGCGGGTGGCAATCGGGGAGGCGAACCGGCGCAGTTGGAGATTCTCCGCTTTCCAGTCGTTGACCAAGGTCTTGTAAATTTCACCCAGCAGATCGTGTTGATCGGCATAGACGCGATATAGTTCGCGATAAGCGGCCTCACGCAGCCGTCCTTGCGCATGGCGGAGATAGGACGTCAGTTCCTCACGCGTCATCGTCTTCCGCTTGCCGTTGACGGTGAGCGTGAACGGCAAGGCGTTCGTCACGACGTCGTAGAGCGAATGAACTGCGCTACGACCTGTGATGTTCTTAATATTGACGATCTTTTCTTCCGGTTCAGACAGCGTGTGAGGCTGAAATCGTCGGATGGTTTCGAGGTGATATCGGAGCGTGCCGGTTCCGGTCATGAGCCGGCGCGCATTGTTTTCGTCGACGCTCTGCCACCACAGGTCGAAAAACACCAATCGGTTCTGGAGTGTTGTGAGCCGCTCCTCGACCTTAGTTTTAAACGAACGAGCGGCGAGGTCTTTGGTGTTTTCGGAGAACCAGAGGTAGGCATAGGCGCTGAGCCGGGACGACGCAGCCACGATGTCTTCGCTGAGCGTCAGTAGTGAGTGGAAGATGGAAGTTGCCATGGTCGGACTGAGCTGTGTACGCGCAGATTCAAATTGAGCCACCTTGAATTCGATCTCTCCCAGCAGGGTCTCGAACCGCTCAACTGGTTTCTCTGCCAAGTGGGAGAGGTCCCAGTGTTCCGAATTGGTGAGTTTCTGTCGCTTAGCGGAGGAGGCGTTGCGTCGGGTCGAAATGCTTCGGTTGGTCTTCACGGGCATAAGTCATATCTCCTTCGTCTCGCCCTCATGCATCATGCAGGCTGGCCTTGTCCGGCCATGATCATACCATTCCCGTCAATGAGGTCGCAGAGTTTTTCACTAGCTCCGGGAGAATCTTCCATCTGCGGTGGCATTTTCGGTATGATGCGCGAAGCGTAACGGGGAAACTTCATGACCGATCAAGAACTCAACCGGGCAGTCCAATATGTCACAGCCAGTACGTCTTATGGGCGGGACACAGTGGCCGAGATTCTCAAGACGGGGCTGAGTGAAATGACTTTGTTGGCCACTCAATCGTCGGAGCGTTTTGAGCGGAACGTGCTGTTGGAATATGTCTGCCAATGGACTATCAAGCGAACGGGTCAAACGGAACCGTTGGTCAGGGAGATCCTCGGCTGCGCGAGCCGCTGGTTCGATGAAGTGTACGAAGAAATCGCCAAGCGCCAGCCGGAAGTCCTCGGTCTTACAGCTGATGACGATGACGATGACAAAGGAGCGGAGCCGGTCTAACGAACGTCGTTCGTGAAGCGCGAGACATGCGAGAAAGGCATGACTGGACAGATTAGATCCCTACCTCGTTTCGCTGGGGCCGATCAGTGAAGTGTCAGTTCTTAAGTAGGCAGCGAGCTTTTGAGGAGTTCGAAATTCTTCGTCACCATCGCGTCACCGTTTTTTGTGGAGACATCGATGCCGGTGGTGCAGACGGTTCGGCACTCGTCGATTCGACCCAGCTTGTGCAGTGATTGGGCCCAGGCATAGTAGGCGGCTGAGTAGGTGGGCTTCACTGTGATGCATTGCTGCAGGGCCTTGGCTGCTTCTTCGAAGTTCGCATCTTCCATGTAGGCCTTCCCGAGACCAAACCAGGCCACCTCGTCGTTCGGATCGATCGTCAGGACTTTCTTGAGCGGTTCGATTCGTCGATTTTGCATCTCTTTCTCCAGTTCGATAGACGATAACAGTGGGCGCGCTCGTTGTCTATGGTCTTTCTTGCATGCTAATCTGAATTCGGCAGGACGCTGAAAAAGTCTGCCAGCGTTGTTCTCGAGTCGCTCAACGCCTCAACGTACTGAAAAGAATGCCTTGACATCTCGCTCGCTGCGGCTTCGCAGGGCAACCATTTTGAGCGTCCTGCTAGGCAAGTGAGCTGGAGCATTTATGGGCAAAACAGGACTCGTCTACGATCCACGCTATTTTGACCATGACATGGGGGCAGGGCACCCAGAGTCTCCCAATCGGCTGCGTGCCATCATGCAGCAGCTGGAGCAGAGTGGTACGGCGGCCCGGCTGACCAAGATTGAGCCGCGAGAGGCTGAAGACGAATGGATTACGCAGGTCCATACATCTTCGTATCTTGCGATGCTGAAGAGTCACGCGCCGGCGAGCGGGCGGGTCTCGCTCGATCCTGACACTTCCATGTCTCCCGGCTCATTGACCGCCGCCTATTTAGCAGCTGGCGGGGCATTGGCCGCTGTCGATGCGATCTTGCGCCGGCAAGTGGACCATGTATTCTGTGCGGTGAGGCCGCCGGGGCATCATGCTGAAGCGGGGCGCGCGATGGGTTTCTGTCTCTTCAACAATGTGGCGATTGCCGCGCGCTATGTGCAGAAGAAGCATGGCCTTAAGCGTGTATTGATTGTCGATTGGGACGTGCACCATGGGAACGGCACGCAGCACAGTTTCGAGGACGATCCCTCCGTGCTCTTCTTCAGCACGCATCAATACCCGCACTATCCGGGAACGGGACGAGAATCAGAGCGGGGACGGGGAGCAGGGGAAGGGTTCACGATCAATGTGCCGATGGAAGCGGGTGAAGGAGATGAGGAGTATCGTGACGTCTTTCAGAAATCGCTGGTGCCGGCTGCCGATGCGTTCAAACCAGAATTCATCATTATCTCAGCCGGCTTCGATGCGCACAAGGACGATCCACTCGCGAGCATGGGGTTGACGGAAAATGGTTACGCGGACCTTACCGGCATCGTGGCCGGCATTGCCAAACGCCATGCCGGCGGACGCATGCTCTCGTCGCTCGAAGGCGGGTATAATCTCACCGCGCTGGCGGACTCGGTTGATCGTCATATTCAGGCCCTCTTAGCTGCATGAAGGGCTCTGTCAACATTCTTCTCGGTTGGGTCCAGGTCGGATCGTTGACAGCTCACACCACACAAGGAACGACATGACACACGCGTTGCTGATCGATACCGAAACGCTTCAGCAGAGCTTGGGACAGCCTGGCCTGGTGGTTCTCGATGTGCGAGGGCGAGCAGCCTACGAATTCGGCGGCCATATTCCGGGGGCGGTGCATTCGACATGGCATGAATACAGCGATCCAAATGCCGTGCCGAAGGGATTGCTCGATCCTGATCGCGGACGCATGGAACAAAAGATCCGTGCCTTGGGCATCAGTCAGGACAGCGATGTGGTCATCTATTCCAATCCGTTCGACAATTGGGGGGACGAAGGCCGCATGTTCTGGATGTTGGAATATCTCGGACATACACGTCTGCGTATTCTCGACGGCGGGTGGGTTAAGTGGGTGCAGGAAAAACGGCCGTTCGAGCACGGGGGCGTGACGCCTAAGCCGGGGACCTTCGTCGTCAAGCCGGTGACCGCCGTGATCGCAGGCAAAGACGAACTGAAGCATCTCGTGAAGCAGCCGCATCCTGGCACCGTGATCGTTGATGCGCGTAGCCTCGAAGAATATCTTGGGAAAGAGATGTCGGGGATACCGCGGCCCGGGCACATTCCCTCTGCCATTCATCTGGCTTGGAATGGATTTCTTCACGCGAATGCCACGGTAAAAGATCTGCAGGCGATCGGCAAAACTCTTGCCGAGAAAGATCTCAGCCAGGATCAAGAGGTCATCTGTTATTGCACTGGCGGCCTTCGTTCAGCTTGGCTGTATTTTGTCCTCAAACTCGCCGGGTATCCAAAGGTCCGAAACTATCCTGGATCTTGGTGGGAGTGGAGTCGTGATTTTGCCTGTCCGGTAGAAAAAGATGCCAAGGGATTGCAGCACATCCTGAACGTCGATCCACAAATAAGGCCTTCTTGACAGTGGAAAAGTGGCCATGTAAAGTGATGAGCGCCGGGGGAAGGAGGGTGGGAATGATAATGAAAATAGATGGTTATGTGTGCATCATTCGCCAGCCTAACGAATGTTAACCATTGAGGAGGAATCCATGAAAATGAGAATCCATCGTGGAGTAATAGCTGTGGCGGCGGTTGCCGCGCTTGTTGGTTTCCCGCTTTTCAGCGGATTCGCCCTTGCTGCTGACAAGCATGTGAGTGAATCATTGGAACATGCCAAAGAAGCCGTGGCGCACGGCAAACAAGGGCATGCCGATGTTCTGGTGAAGCATTGTGAGGAAGCACTCAAGCATGCCATGGCTGGTGATATGAAGAATCCGCATCTGGCTGAAGGGGTCACGCATCTCAAGGAATGCGTTGCCCATGGCAAGGCCGGTCACGCCGATGTGGCCACCCAACATGCCGAAGGCGCAGTCACCCATTTGTCCGAAGTGAAGTAAGCCATTCGGTCAGAGATTTTTCTTGGACGGGCAGGGTCGACCCTGCCCGTTTTATTCTGGGGACAGATGATCATGCGTGTCGGGTTTTTTCAGTTCGCTCCACGGTTTGGCCAGGTGTCGCACAATCTCGATAAGATTGTGGAATCACTCGACCGGGCTGATGCCGATCTGATCGTGTTGCCTGAGTTGTGTGCGTCCGGGTATCAGTTCCTGTCGCAGGAAGAAGTCATCGGACTGTCAGAGTCGGTGCCGAGTGGACCGACTACACAACGGCTGATCGACCTTGCAAAGCGTCGCAGAATGACGATCGTCGCTGGTCTTCCGGAACGTGCCGGTTCTGCCTGCTATAACTCCGCCGTGGTTGTTGGCCCATCCGGGTTTATTGGGTGTTATCGCAAGACCCATCTATTTTTTGAGGAAACGCTGTTTTTTACGCCAGGCGACACGGGATTTCAGGTGTGGGATATCGGACCAGCTAAGATCGGCGTGATGATCTGTTTTGACTGGTACTATCCGGAGGCGGCTCGCACGTTGGCGCTCAAGGAAGCAGAGATCATCTGCCACCCGTCGAACCTCGTGTTGCCTAATTGCCCGGATTCCATGCCGGTTCGGTGCCTGGAAAATCGAGTGTTCGCGATTACGTGTAATCGCACAGGGAACGAAGCGCGAGGCGGCAAAGATCAGCTGACGTTTATTGGGAACAGTGAAATCGTCGCTCCCAATGGGGCGATTCTGCATCGTGCGCCGCGGGACCAGGAAGAACTCTGCATCGTCGAGATCGATCCTGCCGACGCGAGAAACAAAGCTCTCACGCGCTACAACGATCTACTTCGCGATCGACGCGAATCCCTCTATAGGTAATCCGGCTGGTTGTTCTGGTTTGTTTTGATCATTTGGTTCATCTAGTTCGACCAAACAAACCAAATAGACCAAACAAACCAGAGCAACCAATCTCGCGAGTCTCGCTTGCACGTCATCGGCCCACGCGGTAGGATTGAGACATGAAGGCCCCACTCGGGAAAGGCATTTTTCTCATCGCAGCGCCGTCCTTGCGCGATCCGAATTTTCGGCAGACAGTCGTATTGCTCTGCGAGCACGGGGCCGAAGGTGCGCTGGGTGTCGTTGTCAATCGCCCGACGGCGATGTCGGTTTCTGAGGCCTTACCTCAAGTGCCGATCCTCGAAGGCCAGCGGCACGTCCTCTTTTCCGGAGGACCGGTGCAAACGAACCAGGTGATGATGTTGTATCGATTGGACCAACTGCCTGAGAATTCACATCATGTCTTCGATGGAATCTGTCTCGGTGGTGATACAGACCTCGTCGATCGAATATTGACCACCCGTGAGGGGCGAGAGGCCTTTCGCGCCTATATCGGATATTCCGGATGGGGCCCAGGTCAACTGGAGTCTGAAATGCAAACGGGTTCCTGGATTACCATTCCCGCAGATCCCAGCGTGGTGTTCGAAAAGGATCCCACACGTATTTGGCCAGACATCGTGAGTACCCTAGGTGACGACTATCGCCATTATGCGGATATGCCGTTCGACCCTTCTTTGAACTGATCCCTGTCCACCCCGTCTCTCTGCGTTGCAGCCCTCGCTTCCAGAGTGTTACGCTTGCAGCGATGCCGAAGCAGCATACGGTTCCTTCCAACCAGTGGTCCATTCTCATTCGCACACTCGTGATCGTTGGCCTGGCCAGCACATTTACAGCTTGTGGGGTTGCCTACACGATTGTGAAGTCGGAGTCCAAGCTGGATCGGCTGGCTGTGCCGATGTCGAAGGCTGAGGTGATCGAACAGATCGGCCGTCCGGATCGTGTGTTGCGTGACGATGGCCGTCTGCTGGTCTGGGAGTATTCCCTTACGGCCCGCAAACAGTGGTTCTATGAGTTGGCACTCTGCCCGATCTCGATCTGGATCGGCGGCTGCATTTTCTATCCCTTCACCAACATTGCCGCAGAACATGAACGCGAATATCCACACCACGTCGTGCTGGTGAATGATGAACTCTGCGCCTGGGGCACACCTGCTGCCATTCTACAGCGGCGCCGCGCCTGTGCCTCGTCAGGCACTGCCGCTCTAGGGTCCGGCGGGATGCGTGGACGACCGGAGCCGATGGTGGCCGGCTCCGGTCCAATCAATCGTGACACGATCGATCGCTACCGGACGATGGCCGTTATGCTGTTTGATGATGCGCCGGGTGTACCGGGGTCTGGGTCGCGTGTGGCTGGGATGGTGACGACCTTGATGTTGGACTTGGACGTCAATGTGGTCGAGCGAACCGAACTCGACGAAGTGTTCAAGGAGCAGGTTGTCCAACTGCAGCATGCTGACGATACCGAGGTGCTGAAAGTCGGGAAACTTGTCGGTGCGCAGGCCATTGTGGTGGGTGAAGTGCAACAATGGGAGCGAACCGAGGGAGAACAGAACAGCCGCGTGTCACTGGCCTTACGGATGATCGATGTGGAGAGCGGTGCGGTGTTATTCAACGGGGAAGGATACGGCTCTGACGCCACGGCTGACGATCCCGAAGGCTTGGCCCGCGTCATTGCGAATCGCATTCTCTCTCGGTTTGGATCGCAAACCGGGTTGCTCGGGTCCGGACGGATCGGCGTCAATTGGGAGTTACAAGAATCAGCCGGCGCGCGATACTACCTCGTGCGGGAACTTCGTGGCGGCCTGCCTGCTGACAAGGCTGGCCTCAAGGTAGGTGATAGAGTCCTCGCCTGTAACGGCATCGCCCTGGCGACCGTCACCTCCGATCGCGAGGCCAAACGACTATGCCGGGTCGAAGCGGGGCAGGCATTGAAACTCGATATCAGGCGCGCCGGTTCTCCGCTGGAACTCAGTGTCGTAGCGGAATCGAGACCGGGACTCTGAGACGATGGATAACCGGCACAAATCGAGAGGGCGCAAGAGCGGGGTCTATACTCAGGCAGATCGCCTCGCTCGCATGATGAGAACTCTGGCCAGCCGAGGCGTGACCATCAAAGATCTTGCCCAAGACTTCAACGTCAGTTCCAGGCAGGTACGTCGAGATTTAGAGGAAATTGAAGCAGAAGGTCATCCACTGACTTCCTCGGATGATGCCGGTGAAAAACAATGGCAATTGCCGCTTGGATACAAGGGTCTCCCACCGATCACGCTGACCCGATATGAACTCATGTCCCTTCAGATGGCTCGATCGAATCTCAGTCATCTGAAGAACACGCCATTCATGCAAGACCTGGATGCAGTTATTGCGAAAGTGGCGGCATCGTTGCCCGCGAAAACCGCGAATCATCTAGAACGAATTGTCCAGGTGTTTGCGCCGCTTCAGCGAGGGACGCGGGCGTACGTCGAAAAGAATGATCTGCTGCGGCAGCTTCGCATTGCGCTACTGCTACAACTCACTGTAGACCTGACTTATAAGAAACCAGGTGCAAATAAGGCATTGATCTACCGCGTTGATCCCTATGCCCTTGTGCTGTACGACCACGGCCTCTATGTGCAAGGGTATTCCCACCGCTCCGGGGAAGAGCGTCTTTTTGCGGTGGACCGGATGAAACAGGTCACATTGACCGAAGATCGCTTTGAGATCCCTGCCGCCTATTTCTCCACTGATCGGTATGCCCAACAGTTCGGGCTAATCGAAGAACTACCGCAGGAAGTGACAATTGTGTTCAGCAAGGAAGTCACCCATTTCATGCAAGAACGTCAGTGGCATCCTAGCCAGCGCACTAAGAAGCTCAAAAATGGATCGGTGGAAGTTAGCTTTCATGCCGGTGGATTGGATGAGATTGCTTGGTGGGTACTGTCGTGGGGAAAAGAAGCGAAGGTGCTCAGTCCTCCTAAGTTAGTAAAGATTATGATCGACCAACTCTCGAAGTCTCTCAAGCATTACTCCCACGTATGACGGTGTTCCTCCTAACGGCTTTCCAGACAGCGTGACGTATTCTGTCATGCCCAGGTAGTAGACTTCCGGTCATTCCTAATAGACATCCCACGGAGACTGACGAGATGAATATTCTAATCGCAAATGATGACGGACCTGGTTCTGAGGGGTTGAAAGCACTCCAAACCGCAACGGAAGCGGCCTATCCAGATGCAACAATCGTAACCTTTGTGCCCAGGAAATCTGTGGGGGGCCAGGGCCTTTCCGTTACGCCACAACTACTTGATGATTTTGTCGTTGAGGAAGTCGCTTCTCACTTTTATGTCTGTGATGCGAGACCCGCAGACTTGATTTATCTTGCCTTAGGGGAGCCTGAACGATTTCTGAAAAATGGGAGTTTCGATCTGGTGTTAACCGGAATCAATCATGGCGAGAATATTGGAATGGATGTGTTTCATTCGGGGACAGTAGGGATGGCCATGCTCGCCTCGACATTTTTCGGAACGGCGGCGGTGGCCTTCTCGCAGCAGTGTGATCATCAGGAGGCGATGAATTCAAAAAGGTACCGCCTGCAACTCGATGACAAGATCGCATTTATCCGCACGTTCCTAAGAAATGGGCCCAGAGCGACAGGGTTGTGTTGGAATGTCAATTTTCCAGCGAGCAATCCGAAGGGCTGGAAAGTATGTTCCGTCGCCTATCACTCCCGGTTCCGTCCATTTAAGGCTGAGAGCAGGAAGACAGAGGGATGCGATGTGACAGAACTTGAACGTGGGTACATCGTTGTGTCACCTCTCTGTCTGAATGTTGTCCCTCCACTGGTTAGGCCTCTGAACACTTCGGCCGATTCAGTGCGCTGGGCTTGCGAGTTGAATAATGCCTGTTTAAATGGATTCAAGAATGGAGTATGGTCAAATTCGGTCACCCTTGCGGTGAAGGACTCAAACCGAGGTTCACTCTATGAATAATTCTGTGCTTGACAGGTGTAAACGAGGGCTTCGAGACAACTTTGCTCGCCTGAAAGGCGACCATGCTCTACATGAGGTGGGCACAGGTGACGATCGTGAGTTCTATGCCGAGAACTTTGAAGCCAATCTCGTAGAGGGAATCACTTGCTCACTGTTTAAGGAGGACTATAAGAACGGGGGGCAGGAAATGGAGCCACAGAAAGGGGCTCCTGAAAAAATGGCGGCCATTCGTTCATCCTCAGCATTAGTGGTGAACACGTTCGCACGATGGCGAGCTGATCCCGGAAGCTTGCGCATCAAAGGACACGAGAGATTTGCAGCAATGAAGTTCGAAGCTAAATGTCCGACAGGCCTACAAGGAACCCCTCCTCATCTGGACGCTCTGCTCACGGCAGGGCAAGTGGTTCTTGGAATTGAATCTAAATGCCTGGAGTACCTGACTCCAAAGATCGCAAAATTCGTGGCCGCATATGACAACATCAAGGACGACTCGCGCACGGCATCTTGGCTCCCTTACATAGAGGAGTTACGCCGGCACCCAGATCGCTATCACTATCTGGATGCCGCGCAACTGATTAAACACTGGTTGGGTTTGTTTCATACTTTCCAGGAGAGCAAGCGCTCTCTTCTTTACCTTTTCTGGGAACCAATGAATTGGTCTGACATCCAAGAATTCAGAAAACATCGCATGGAAGTCGATGATTTCAGGAACTGGATTAGGCCCATAGCGCCTTCATTCGAGATGCTTACATACGCTGAACTCTGGGAATCATGGCGCAATCAGACTGAGCCACCATGGCTGAAGGCTCATGTCGAAAGACTCGCAGCTCGTTATCGTGTGACAATCTAAAAAATCGAATCACTTCCAGGATGAAAGAGCAAAACGCATCAGGTCTTTATCAGCTCTCACCTGCCTCTGTCGCTCCTCGATAATCCTGCTCCAATCATTGTCTCAAAGGGATGTGACATATTCTGTCACATCTAAGTGATAGCTTGGCTTCCACAAGGAGGTGGCATGAAGATGCTATGGCTTGGGCCAGCGGTAATCTCACTCGCTGACTGCACAAGGGGCGTTGGATCCAAGAAGGTAAAAGCAATCTCGACTCGCAGCGCGCTGACTTCGACTGCGAAAATGTCATCGTGACGAGCATGGCGGCTGACATCGCGTCGAGTGCACCACTGCGGCGATGGAGATTTGAGAGTGTATGCAGCTGTTCTGTCATGTACCACTAATGCGGCATTGCTTTATTGGGTGTTAAAGCATAGCGTCGTTCCTCTCATCGCTGTGACCGCTCGTTACATCACCCCACCACACAGGAGAACCATCATGATGCACAGCAGAAGAAGCTACCTCACCTATGTCCTCGGCACTCTCGTTATTGGTGCCACTCTGATTCTCACCGCACCAGTAGGTGCGGAGAACTCGACTACGATTGACCCATCGACGCAGCCCCACCTGAAATCGTGGAGCAACAAAATCCCATCCGCTAAACGATTCGTGGTGTTGGCAGATTTCAACAACGAAGCGGTCTTGGATCGCGAAACGGGGCTGGTGTGGGAGCAGACGCCTGATGTCAACAACAGACCCTGGAGCGGCGCATCCTCCACCTCCGCAAGCTCATATTGTGCAAACAAGATGGTCGGGGGCACAGCAGGCTGGCGGCTGCCTTCGGTGGTGGAGTTAAAGAGCGTGCAGGATCCGTCGTTGCTGGCGCCGTTTGTCCCACTTAGCGTCTTTCCCGGAGTCCAGAGGGCCCCCTATTGGTCGGCAACGGCGGTTGCATGGGATCCTACTCTCGCGTGGCACGTGTACTTCCATACTGGCCTAGTAGACGAGGAACCTGTGACCAGCACGAACCTCGCCTGGTGTGTGCGTGGTCCGATGAATGCGGATACTTATTGAGGTTTCGGTGATTGGAAGGATTTGCTCATTGGGGTGCAGGGGGCGTGAGACCCCTGCACTCTCGACCACCGGTGAGAGCAAAGGTGTCAGCAATCATTGTTGTAAGCAGCTGGTATGAGCCTGCCTGCTAGGAATTGTCCCGTGTAAGAGGGTGCCACCTTCGCCACCTGTTCCGGTCGTCCTTCTGCCACGATGTGTCCGCCCGTCGATTCGCCTTCAGGTCCTAGGTCGACAATCCAATTAGCTGACTTGATGACGTCGAGGTTGTATTCCACCACCACCGTATTCACCGTATTGCCGCTATTCACCAGCTTCTGCAGTATCGCCAGGAGTTTTTTGATGTCTTCGACGTGCAGCCCGGTGGATAGGCGCGTAGTCATACTGGCCCAAAGCGGAAAGCCGTTGTTTGCGAAAAGCCGTGCTTGAATGCTCTGCCAGGAAGGGTGGGGGCGTTACTTCCGCCGCCGGCTTACATGATCTGCTTCCGCAACCGTCCCCAGCAGGCCGTTCCCACGTATCCGCAGGCGAAGGTGCCTGTCGTGAGGGCCATAATTTGATAGACCTGGCTCCGTGGGATTTTGACTTTGATTGCGGGGTTCAAGAGATCAGGCGAATTCATGACGAGCTTCAGCGATTCGCCGGCAGAAAGAATCGGCCACATGCAGGACAAGCGCAGACGAGTTTCATGCCGTGGAATCGACATGGCGTAGAGCCAGCCTTGGTCAAGATGCTCCACCGCCATACGGACAAGCTTACTCAGGACCGGCTGAAAACGTGCACGGTTCCGCTGGTCCAGTAAGTCCCGTGCGGTGAGTCCGGCTTCGGCCAGCATGGGCGCCGGCACATAGCAGCGGCCTTTCTGAAGATCGTGCGCGATATCTTTTACAATGTTCGTGAGCTGGAGGCCCTTTCCAAATCTCACGCCGACCTCCGACATCTCCCGCACCTTCCATGAGGCCAACGCCTTCCGGTGCGCGCACATCAAGTCTGTCCAGAACTCGCCCACACAGCCGGCCACGTAATAGGTATAGCGGTCCAGATCGTCGAGCGTCTTGAGGACCGTGAGATCTACGGCTGATGTGCCGGGAAAGACGACGAGGTCCATCTCCATGCCTTGCGTCAGTGTGGACATGAGCCGTTGTATGCGGCGGCGATCGTCCGGCGAAAAGGTCTGGAAGAGCTTGAAGCAATCTTCCAGCTGTTCGAGCAGGATACGCTCGGCAGAGTTCTGTTGGATGGGTGCCACTGCTTGCTGGATGTCTCGGACCTGAGTCCAGGCGATCTGATCACTTACGAACTGAGCTTTAAGTTGACCGAGTAAGTCCAGCCGGCGTGGACGATCGATCAACTCCGTGTCTGCAATTGTGTCTGCTGCACGGGCAAAGAGGTAGGCGAGGCTGACTTGATCGCGCACATCTGCTGGAACTACGACCAGCGTCGTGTAGAAGAGACGAGATACTTGCTTGAGGAGATCGCGGAGCAGGTCCTGCTTGGAGGTCTCTATGCTCGTAGCCACATCTATCGCACTTCCAGCTTCCCTTCCATCCCTTTGTCGCGATGGCTGGGCAACGGCCAGAGCCGTTTGTCGCAGTAGATGGGAAATATGCCAGGCTGCGTCGGTGTAAATGTAATGATGACCGTTTTGCCGGCACTGACATCCTGTTCGACGGATAGGCTTCCCGATTGGTCCTTGATGATGAAATTGTGCGGGATAATCGTCGTCACGCTGGTCAACGTCAGTTCAACCGGCTTCCCAGCTTCAACAATCAAATGGTTTGGGGTATACGAGTAGCTATCAAGTATGACCGTAGCTCGCTGCATTCCGTCTGCCGCCATCGGGATCATCACAGGAGGGCTGGACGGAGAGAGTTCCACCGCATGAACGAATGTCATGTCAATCGATGTGAGCAACCAGACAATCGCCGAGATATAGAGCCATCGCCTAGACGCCTTCTGCATGAGCCAGTTCTAACAGGAAGGACGGGAATGGGTCAACTTTGCCCAGGAGTTTCAGGCACTTCCAGCGTCTTGACCTTGGCATTAAAGGGGTTATTTCCTCTCCTACATCGTCATCGCAATCTCGATTGAGATGTATTTCAGGAAATCGGTTAGTATAATGACTCTCATTGGTGACTCGCCCGAATGACGAGGCGAGTACATAGTCGTGAAGGAGGATCTCGATGAAGTGGATGAAAGGCATATTCCTACTGCTGGCGGCCAATATCCTAATCATGGTGACGCTTTCGCTCACCGTACCGGTGCTGATCAATGTCGTTCTTCCCATGTTCGGAGTCGATCTGCGAGGATTGGTCGATCTCAGCTCGTTAGTCTGGGCTCTTGCCTTCGGCTTTGGTGGCGCCTTTATCAGTTTGGCCTTCTCCAAACAGATGGCGCGGGCTATGTTGGATTGCCGCCAGATCACGCAACCTCGGTCGCAAGCCGAACAAGTCATTTACGGTACCGTCCAGGAGATTGCGCAACGGCTTCACATTACGATGCCTGAGGTGTGGGTCTACGAGTCTCCCGATCCCAACGCTTTTGCGACCGGCCCCAGCAAGAACAACTCGATGGTGGCCGTCTCGACTGGATTGTTGAGCAATCTACAAGAGCAGGAAGTGCGAGCCGTCCTCGCCCACGAAATGGGACACGTCTACAATGGAGACATGTTTGCGACGACCGTGTTGGCGGGGCTGATGAATACCTTCGTGTACTACATCGCGATGTGGGTGCGCCGGTTCTTTGCAGAACGCGATCAAGCGATGCTCGGTTTTGGAATATCGATCGTGATCCAGATCGTCGTTAGTATCATGGCCTCGGTCCTGATCTGCTGGTTTTCGCGGCAGCGTGAATATGGCGCAGATGCCTTTTCCGCCAAGGTGTACGGCAAGGACTCGATGATCTCGGCCCTTCGTGCGATCGATCGATGGGTGACCCGGTCACAGGTCGAGTACGCAGGACAGGATGCGCTCGCGACGATGAAGATCTCCGGTAATTCATCGGGATTCATGCGCCTCTTTGCGACGCATCCGCCGGTTGAAGCGCGCATTAATGCCTTGGAGAGGCTCTAACCGCGAGGTGCCTGATGGGGATTCGTCATATAGTGGGAGGCTTACTCACTGCAATTGGATTGGTTGCCGGTGGTGGATCGAGCGATCTGCTTGAGCCGAGCCTCGCACAGGCAAAGCAAGAAGGGACCATACATATGGCAGCACAGACGCCCATGGTCTATGACTTTACGCTGAACGATATCGATGGGAAGCCGGTTTCCCTGAGCCAGTTCCGCGGCAAGGTGCTGTTGCTGGTCAACACAGCCAGCTTCTGCGGCAATACGCCGCAATATGCCGACCTCGAAAAGATGTATGAACAGTATCGGGAGAAGGGCTTTGAGATCTTGGCATTCCCCGCGAACAACTTCGGACAGCAGGAGCCGGGGACGAACGCAGAGATTAAAACTTTCTGTTACACCAAGTACAGCCTATCGTTTCCACTTTTCAGCAAGATCAGCGTCAAGGGGAACGATAAACATCCGCTCTACCGATATCTGACTGAACAGAGCCAATTCCCCGGAGAGGTGGAATGGAATTTCCAGAAGTATTTAGTCGATCGTTCAGGAATGGTCGTCGCCCGATACCATCACCGCACGAAGCCGTTTGCGCCTGAGATCGCGCAAGATGTCGAGCGAGTGCTTGCGTCCCGCTAAATCCCTTACACGCATTATTCATGAAGCTTCTGCTGTAAGCGCGGATACATGGTTGCAACGGGCTGTCTCGCCGTTCAGCCCTTCGATATACTGTTGGGGACAGGCACCCTTCTTCTTGGTGCCTGTCCCCGTCTGAGGAGCCAGTCCCCGGTCTCCGAGTGCCCGTCTCGCCTCGCTCTGCACGCTTTCGCAAAGAATTTTCATGAATAATACGGGTTAGGCTTTTCGATAAAATGAAATGTGCGTTCGGTATTCCTGAATCGCGGCAGCCAGGGCTTGACTGCCTCGAGGAATGTTCGCATCGAGTGTGTCTTCAATCGCTTGATCGTCGATTTCCACGTCATAGCGATCTTGCATGTTCGTTCTGACAGGCCCATGGGTGATCTCCCGCGGCATGAAAATCTCTTTCCAGACTTCTTTCTCGACCAGACACACGTCTCTGAATCGCTCATAGAGCAATGTCAGCTTCTCTTGATCCGTGACTTTGATCCGATCTCCCATTCCGCTCCTTCTGCTCCTTTTCCCTGCTTCATCCGCATTATTCATGAGCGCTTCTGCCGCACTCACCAATATGTGAACGAAAGGCGTGGGGCTAGCGCGGATTCATGCCTGCAGGAGCAGAACCCTCGACAATAGTAAACCGCATGGTACCCACTTGATTGCTCGCATGAAAAGACTGTTGTCCAAGCGGCGTGATGAACAGTTTCACCAGATACGTCCCCACGGCCCAGGCGTTTCCAGATTTCTTGAGTTCCAGGAATCCATAGCGTTCATGCCCCGGCACTTCCAAGGTATCTTTGCCGAGCGGTACGGATGAGAGGACACCCTTTTCCCCCTCCAGAAACCATTGTGCGCTGAACTGGGCAGGATCTTCCAGCGGGGCTGACTCGAACACAATATAGATCGCGGGAATATCCCGAGAAAATACCGATCCTGGTTCGATGGGCTTCAGCCGGGGATCTTGCGTATACCAGCCTTTCCGTCCGAACGTATCCCACTCGATATCATATCCTTTGGCCATCTTGATCCAGGTAAACAGGGATTGCGGGATACCCTGCTTTTGTTCGTCGAACGACGGGCTTTGCGTGGGATCGATTTCGGTTGTCGCTTGCTCCTTCGGCGAGAACAGATCTCGCGCGTCGACTTCCTGCCAGCCACACATGACAACGCTCAGGCCGGCAAGTACTGTCAATAGAGTTTTCGTCTCTTTCCTTCTGACCTTTGTCATGATAGCTACCATGAACCGTTGTTCATTCGTTTCGTTATGGTATCGAGAGATCAGTAAGGGGTCAATCACCAACTGACCAAGCCGCTCATCTATGTACGCTCTACGCCCCTGTCTATGCTACGCTCGATCAGAGCTCTCTCTCAGGAAAGGATCCTGTGCGTCCGACATGGCCTGAACGTCCGCAAGAGTGTGTGCCAAGTAATTCCCAGGCCCAGAGTGCCGGCGAGCAAGGACGTCGCTACGGCCTCCGAGATGGTGCCTGCCAGGCCATCACGCAAGGAAGCGGAGAACAATATCTCTCAGCGTTTGCGCTGCTCCTGCAGGCAAGTCCATTCCAGTTAAGTGTGCTGTCGGCATTGCCCCAGCTTATCGGTACAGGAGCCCAACTTGCCTCCGTGAAGTTGTTGCAATGGTTCCCCGATCGCAAAGCGCTCATTTTTGCCGGCACCGTTGGGCAAGCATTCGTCTGGATTCCCATTGTGCTTCTGCCGCTCCTGTTTCCGCAGTGGGGTCCATGGCTCGTCGTCGGTGGAGCTGTCGCGTATTTTGCTTGCACTCACTTCACCACGCCTGCTTGGAATAGCTTGATCGCGGATTGGCTCGACCAGCATGAACGGGGCGCCTATTTCGCGCGCCGAGCCAAAATCATTGCCGGTCTCAGCTTCTTTGCGCTCTGTGGAGCCGGAGGGGTACTGAGCCTTTGGCAACATTCTACCGCTGCCTGGTGGGGATTCGTGCTGATCTTCACCTTGGCTGGAAGCGCTCGGATCCTCTCGGCCATGACTTTGTCCCCTGTTCAAGATGTGCATCAGACTGCACACCAGGAGGCTCAGCAAGGATTTCGCGGCTTCTTCCGTCTGAGCGCGACGAAGGACTTCCGTCGTTTCCTGCTTTTCTCAGGCTTGATGCACGCGGCTGTGTTAATTGCCGGCCCGTTTTTCGTCCTTTATATGTTACAGGATCTCCATCTGTCTTATATCGGCTACGGGGGATGGCTGGCTGCCGGCCTCCTCGGTCAACTCCTCACCTTGCAGGCCTGGGGCCAATTTGGGGACCGCTTCGGAAACAAAGCCTTGTTGTCCATCACCGGTTTTACGGTACCATTCTTGCCGATGCTCTACCTTGTGAGCACGAATCTAGGCTTTCTTTTGGCAGTCAATTTTTTAGGCGGCGTCATTTGGGCCGGCTTGGCATTGGGACTGCAGAACTATGTGTTCGATTCGGTTAGGCCTGAGGACCGCGCAAAAGCCACTGCGCTATATAGTACGGTCAATGCAGTGGGATGGTCGGTGGGAGCCTTACTGGGGAGTTGGCTGGTAGAGCGTCTTCCTGCACGTATTGAGTGGGGAGGGGTCGTTTTCGAGTCTGTATCCAATTTGCCTTATGTTTTCTTCCTTTCAGGCGTCTTGCGGCTGCTGGTCTCAGCCAGCATTCTTGGCACCTTCCATGAAGCGCGCCAAGTGGAGCGAGCATCTCGACAACGGCTCCTTTGGGAATTGCCGCTGGTGAAGCCCGTTGCTCGGTTTGTGGTCTGGACCCTGCCAAAATCGACTCGGTAGGGTTCCGGCGACTAACGTGGTACTGATGGTTGGGCGGCTCGTTCCTGTTCTTCTTGCTTGAGTTTTTCAAACGCCCGATCCGCATGGCCCCGGACTTGGTCCGGAGTCGGCTGCGGAAGAGGTTTAGGTTCGTTGCTGGCGCAAGCCGTGATTAGCGAGAGGGCAAACAGACCCACGACCATAGCGACCCCACTATGTTGCATAAATTTCCATCGATGATTCATTCGTATCCCCTCATATCCATATGGTTAATCAAATGCGCGACGCAAATTATGAACCGTCTGTATGATGCCACGGTCTAATGCCTCGCGATTCCATCGATGATAGCCGATATTGTCTGAGAGTGATCACCCAACTCCCTCAGCCTCATCTCCATGCGCTGTGACTACGTTGGATAGACGACTTCCCCATGCTCGACTCAAGTAATTTTACTCGTGATGGTTGCCGGAGGAAGATCGCGATGCTGGCGTACAAAGAATCGGTCGCGCATCGTTGGCCCTTCGATTCGATAGATCAACAGGCTGTCTATCCCCAAGATTTGCCCGATGCGGACGGCACTATCTTCGGAGACTAGTCCGCCAACCTGAAAGCAATGTTCCGAGACGATGGTTTGCATAAGGGAGTGATCGATGATCCTCAGATTCGGGCGAAATGTCTTGAACTGGAATGCCGCTCCCTCCAAGTGGCCATAGGCGTTGGACCAGGCAGGCGTCCCTCCACACGGATACAGCATCGCCATTTGCTGGACATCGGCAGGGATGGGCGCTAGCGGAGGTGCTGAACGGAGCCAGAACGCCGGACTTGTCTGAGTGGCGACACTTGCACAATTCGCCACGAGAACTGCCACCGTAAGGGCTGTCATCAGCTCAACCGCTGAGCGTTGCCTCACCATAGTCGTTCCTTCATATATTCTTCCATCTTGTTTCGAGCCGTAACCTAGTCTTGGTAATATCATACTCCCCGCTCGACATGAAAACCACGCCGGGTAGACGGCTGCACCGGTGAGACCGTACATTGACTGATGCCGAATGAAGGGGTATTCTCCACCCCAACCAAGCCCTCTTACCCGCGAGATTCTGATGTCCCTACACGACCGTCTGACCGAAGATCTGAAGCTGGCGATGAAGGCTCGCGACCAACTGCGGATGGACGTGATTCGCATGATCAAGGCCGCCGTGATGAACAAGGAAATGGAGATCAAAAAGGATCTCGATGATGCCGAAATGAGCCGCGTCATGACGACCATGATCAAGCAACGCCGGGAATCGGTCGAGCAATTTGAAAAAGGTAACCGAGCAGAACTCGCTGCAAAAGAACGACAGGAAATCACCATTCTCGAATCCTATCTCCCTCAGGCCCTCTCTGCCGAGCAGCTCTCCACCGTTGTGGATGCGATCATTCAGGAAACAGGCGCTCAATCGCTGAAAGAGATGGGCGCGGTGATGAAAGCCGTGATGGTTCGTGTGGCCGGCCGGCCAGTAGATGGCAAGCAGATCAGCGATCTTGTTCGAGCCAAGCTCCAGTAGCCCCATGGGCGCCTGCTATACTGATAAGGTGATTGCTCGCAGACTCTATGCGAGCGCCTGACAGGAGTCGGCATGGGCATTCTTATCGTTGACGATTCTCCAGACCAACAGGTACTCCTTCGCGCGATCCTTGGGAAGGCCGGCCATGCGGATCTTCTGAGCGCTGACTCGGCAAAGGCCGCATTCCCCATGCTTGGCATGGACGGCCATGAGCCGTCCACCAAGATTGACTTGATTCTGATGGACGTCCTCATGCCGGAGCTGGATGGAGTTGAAGCCTGTCGCCAGATAAAGAGCCGGCCGCATCTGTGCGATATTCCCATCATTATGGTCACGGCTAAAACCGATCTCTCCAATCTTCAAGCTGCCTTTGCAGCGGGAGCGAATGATTACATCACCAAGCCGGTGAACAGCATGGAACTCTTGGCACGAGCCTCCTCCGCGCTCGCGCTGAAAAAAGAAATGGATTGCCGCAAAGCGCGAGAAGGAGAGCTTCGTCGAAGCAACGATGAGCTGCAAAAAGCTCTGCGGGATGTCAAAGTTCTCAGAGGGCTCATCCCCATCTGTGCATCCTGTAAAAAGATCCGCAATGACGGCGGATTTTGGCAACAGCTGGAAGAATATATCGGCGAACATTCCGAGGCTGAATTCAGCCACGGCATCTGTCAGCCTTGTGTCAAAAAGCTTTATCCTGGAGTTTACCAGGACTAGTTGGTACGATTTCTCCGGCTCACCACTCGTATTCACTGGAGTCAGAGCGCATGAGCATCTTAATAGTCGATGATTCTGCAGATGACCGCCTCTTGCTTCAGTCGATCCTGTCGGCTGCCGGCTACGACCATCTTCTGGTCGCCGACTCGGCTGCCGCAGCATTCCGTTTGCTGGGTTTCGATGACGGGAAGCATGGCGCTGCCACTCGAGTCGACCTGATCCTCATGGACATCGTCATGCCGGAAATGAGCGGCATCGAAGCCTGCCGCCAGATCAAGGCGGTCGAGCGATTCCGTGACACGCCTATCATGATGGTCACCGTGAAAACCGATCCCGTCGATCTTCAACTTGCCTTTGCTGCAGGCGCGCTCGACTACATCGGAAAACCCATCAACAAGATCGAGCTCTTGACTCGCATCCGATCGGTCTTGCGGCTGGTCCACGAAATCGACCGGCGCCGGGCCCGTGAGCAGGAGCTTCTTGAGGTCATGCGTCAACTCCAGGAAGCGAACCAGATGCTGCTGCGCCTGTCCTGTCTTGACGGCCTCACCGGCATTACTAACCGCCGGCAATTTGACGACTTCCTGGACCAGGAATGGCGCCGTGCCGTCCGCGAATTGACGCCGCTCTCTTTGATCATGCTCGATATTGATCGTTTCAAATCCTACAACGATACCCTCGGGCATACGTCGGGCGACGAATGTCTCCGGCAGGTTGCAGCCATGATCTCAGGAGCCGTCAACAGACCAGGAGACCTGGTTGCTCGATACGGCGGCGACGAATTCGTGGTCGTGCTTCCCGGTACCCGCACGGAAGGAGCGGCGCAGGTGGCGGAAACGCTTCGGCAACGAATTGAGGCTCTCGGCATTACGCACCCCGATGGTGGCTGCACCACCATCAGCGCGGGCTTCGCCAGTACCATCCCAAGCCGGAACGCTTCTACCACCGATTTGATCAAGGCGGCAGATCAAGCGCTCTATCAAGCCAAACAAGAAGGCAGAAACAGGGCTAAGCAAGCCGGCGTTCTCACCCTGGTCCCACACAACCACGACACATGATGGCTCGGTACTGTCGCAGGGCCATCCATAATGTAAGTTCCTTGGCCGAACAGCCATCCTTGCACCGCAGTCTATGATCAAGCGATCCAAGACTATCTCTCGTTCGAACTCTACCCAAAAGAGTCAATCTCCACGCCACGCCGAAGCGCTACAACGAAACAGACCCTCTGCACGAATTCGTGTTCCAGCCACCAGCTATCTTGGTCCGCGCGCTATCGGGCAGGCGCGGCCTTCGGGCGAAGACTGTTATCGCAGCTTATTGGAAACCAGCCCAAGCGTGATCATTGGGCTGACGCCCAAGTGCCGGATCTTCGAGTGGAATCGCGCAGCTGAACGAATCTATGGCTGGTCTAGAGAAAAGGTCATGGGGAAAGATTACCTCACAACCTTCTTGCCCAAAGAAATCCGCGAGGCAGTGTCTGCTATCATGCGCAAGGTGCTTGAAGGGGTGCCCACTCCCGCGTATGAACATGAGGTCATCGACCGGAAGGGTGGCCGGCACACACTTTTGTGGGGTGTCAGTCGTATCGTTGTCGGCACGGGCAAAGTACGAGGCATCCTAGCGGTCGGAAATGATATCACTGAGCGCAAACGCATTGAGCAGGAGGTGCAGGGGACGGAGCGCTTCATGCAGTCAATTCTTGAGAACATTCCGCATATGATTTTTGTGAAGGATGCTCAAGATCTCCGGTTCGTTCAATTCAATCGTGCCGGCGAGGATCTGCTTGGGTACTCGCGCGATGATCTGCTAGGCAAGAACGATTACGACTTCTTTTCGAAGGCAGAAGCCGACTTTTTTACGAGCAAGGATCGGGAAGTTCTTGGGAGTGGAAGTCTCGTTGATATTCCAGAAGAACCCCTGGAGACGAGAAAGAGAGGGCGGCGGATACTTCATACGAAAAAAATCCCCATTGTGGACCAGCAGGGACACCCCCGGTATTTGCTCGGCATTTCGGAAGATATCACTGAGCAGAAACGTGTGCATGAGACGCTGGTTCAACTCCAGCGCGCTGTGGATCACGGCATGGAAGGTCTTGCCATTCTGAATGCCGATGGATTGTACACCTATATGAATCAGGCCTACGCCGCCATGTATGGCTACAAAGTTGAAGAATTGATTGGAACGTCGTGGAGGGATCTCTACAGTCCTGAGCAACAGGTCACGATCGAGCAACACCATCTCCCCTTCATGGTACGTGTCGGATATTGGCGAGGCGAATTGGTTGGCAGAAAGAAGACTAGTGAACCGTTCGACGTCGAAGTTGCCTGGCAGCAATTCACCCGTGGCGACGGACATAAATCCGACGTCATCTGCACATGCCGTGACATTACAGAGAGCAAACGAGTAGCCAGGCAAGAAAGGCGGCGCTTCAGTTTGCTCCAAGAACTTCAGGCCGGGCTGCTCGAATTGACCCAGAGCCAGGCGATCATCTCCGGAGACCTCCACCAAGCGTTTCGGGCCATCACCGAGACGGCGAGCCGCGTGTTGGCGGTCGAGCGCGCAAGCATCTGGCTGTTCCAGGAAGACCGCTCAGCCATCCAACTGCAAGATCTGTACGAGGTTCTCACCCGTCAGCATAGTGCAGGAACCGTTCTCCTGGCCAGCCAATTCCCGTCTTACTTTCAGGCGTTGGAGAGGGAAGAAAATACTCTCGCCGCTCACGATGCTCAATTCGATCCCCGCACCTGTGAATTTTCATCGTCGTATCTCACGCCGCTCGGGATCGGCGCGATGCTCGATGCGCCGATCAGACACAAAGGGAAAACGGTTGGCGTTTTGTGCCATGAATACCTCGGTGCGCGTCGCACATGGACCGCTGATGAAATGACTGTTGCCGCGTCATTCGCCACGATGGTGACTCTCGCGATGGAAGCCATGGAACGCGGGGAATCAGAGAGAGCCCTGCGCCAGGCGAAGGAGAGAGCGGAAATTGCGAGCGCAGCAAAAAATGAATTCCTTGCCAGCGTCAGTCACGAGATTCGGACACCCATGAACGCCATTATAGGCATGGCCGATCTATTATGGGAGACGGATCTGACCCCCGAGCAAAGAAAATACTTGCGCATTTTCCGCCGCGCCGGCGGAAATCTATTGAATCTGATCAACGATATTCTCGACCTGTCAAAAGTCGAGGTCGGCCATCTGGAGCTGGAATCAACTGACTTTGATTTGAGTGACCTGGTTGAGAAAGCTATCGAGATTCTCGCCATGCGCGCCAATGAAAAAGGTCTCGAGCTTGCCTGCCACCTAACGCCTGACGTCCCTCGTGCCGTGATTGGAGACCCCACTAGGCTCCACCAGATCCTCATCAATCTCATCAGCAATGCGATCAAATTCACCGACAGTGGGTCTGTCACGGTGTGGGTCATGCAGGCTCCGGAACTCCCCATTCCCGGAGCCATTCGATTTTCTGTTAGCGATACAGGGATTGGTATTCCGCCCGACAAGCTCGCGGTCATTTTTGATAGCTTCACGCAAGCACACGCTTCAACGACGCGCAAGTATGGGGGAACCGGTTTAGGCCTGACCATTTCAAGGCAATTAGCCGAGCTTATGAACGGACGAATCTGGGTGGAGAGCACTCTCGGAGAGGGCAGCACATTTCATTGCTGTGTGCAGCTTGCGGTGCAATCCAGCCCAACACCCACACACGACAAGTCTGCCCTTAATCTTCAAGGCGTCAAAACCCTCGTAGTCGATGATCACGCCACCAACCGCATGATCCTTCGCCAAACGTTGGCGGCCTTGGGAGCTGAGGTGACGGATACTGCGTCCGGTCGTGAGGCCATCGAAGAATGGCGGCGAGCTGCTGCTTCGGCGCGGCCATACAAGCTCTTGCTTCTCGACTGTCGCATGCCGGAGATAGATGGGTTCCAGGTCGCTGAAGAGATCAGGCGGGCCGGCCCTGCCCAGGGTCTGACGATTGTGATGATGGCCTCTGACCATTGGGCCGACGATATCGCCAGGACCTATGACATGGGGTTGGGTGGCTATTTGATCAAACCAATCAGGACATCGGATCTGCTCCAGACCATCAGCATCGCTCTTGAGCGTTCTAAGGGCATCCAACTTACGACTGCTTCAGCATCAGGTGCTCCTACAATTCCTACCGAAGTCAGGGCACTTCGCATCTTATTGGTAGAAGATTCCACGGACAATCAGTTGCTGATCCGTTCCTATTTGAAGCAGACTCCCTATCGCCTCGAAATCGCGGATAACGGAGCCATCGCATTGGAGCTATTCAAGAATGGCTACTACGACCTCATCCTGATGGATGTGCAGATGCCGGTGATGGATGGCTATGAGGCTACAAAAGCAATCCGGGCCTGGGAACGGGAGCATGATCTCCCTCCCACACAGGTGATTGCCTTGACCGCTCTGGCACTCAAAGAAGACGGGGTCAAGATTCTTGAAGCCGGCTGCAATGCCCACTTGACCAAACCCATCAAGAAGCACACCCTCCTAGAAGTCCTCCAGGCTTGTAACGGAAGGCGTACTCTATGACCACGGGACCGAACAGACGTGCCGTGAATGGTATCACCGTGTACATCGACCCGGGCCTTGAAGAGATCGTTCCGGGATTTCTGGAGAATCGTCAACGTGACGTGCAGGCACTCGAAACTGCGTTGCAACAAAATAATCTGGCGCCAATTCGTATGATCGGTCATCGTATGAAAGGGGACGGAGGAGGATACGGGTTCGACGCCATCAGTACGATAGGGGAGGCTTTGGAGCACGCGGCAGCGCGAGAAGACCGGAGCGCGATCCGACGGCACACCGCTGAACTCATCGACTTTCTCGCCCAGGTCACCGTGGTGTATCGTAGATGAATACTAGCAGGGTGCTGAAAAAAGAGGCGGGGGAACTGGGACGATCCCTGTGCTCGCGCAACGCGCGGCCTCAGAAGGCCCTCGTTGGACGCGCGCAGTTGGGATCATCCCAGCCACCATTTGTACAGTGATGGTTCGCTGCGATCTTGATGGACGGATTTTTTGAGCACTCAGCGTCACACGAAACTAGCCTCTGAAGCAGATCTCATGAGGGGCGTATCCCGTCGCCAAGAACCACATTATGGCTTCGGGTCGAGCGAGCTTGGTTTGTGGATGACGCCCCCAACCGGATTTATTTTGCCCCACGATTCTGGCGCCGATCGAGCGACAAAGGCGCGCGCTAATGCCAGAAAATGACGCCTGCCTCCTAGCATGATTTCCTCTTTCGTGACTCTCGGGGGCACCGGCTTGGGGTCGGCCCACAAGCCATTTTTCACGTTTCGCGCTTCCTTTTCTAGCTTCTCAAGCTCACCCGGCGCATACTTTCGATACCACCACCAACCGTTATTCACCAGTGAGTTATTGGCGCTAGTACTGCTAGTTGACCTATACAGGCGCTTGTGGTATCAAAGCAGCGGCTATGGCCTACTGAAATCAGCCGATTCAGAGAAAACCATAGTCGAATCCACCATCTACCCTTGGAGGTTATTATGGAAATTGCTCTTGCCTTCGGTGGTTTAGTCGGCGTGTTCGTATTAGGGGCGTCTATGATTTTGTGGTGGCCATATGACAAATGATGGCACGCTAGAATGTTGCGCCTCCTCATTCTTAAGATTGAGTGGGTCGCGGCATTCTTTTGTGTGTCATTGGGACTGCGGGAGACGGATGCGTTCGGGAGTTCAGGCCTTCGAGGGTGTCGCCGTCTAGGACACCCTCGACCTGATTAAGCTAACGATTCTTGTTCCAATGAGAACGATGCAGGTGTGTACCATTGCCAAGAAAAGAGCTTGCCCGCTCAGGCTCTTGCCTCTTCCGCCAGCTCACACGGCTGACACTGGGTGCAATGCTATCAGTACCAAGGGATCTGACTTAAAGCGACTGGCGGTAACAAGAGGGAGAGGCTTCGCCTGGTGAGCAACCGGGTCGTACGAGGTGCGATTTGGTTGAGGGTAAGCGATCCAACCATCGTTGTTACTTTTTCTACGCTTTGAAATCCAAGGGGTTGCCATGGCGGTCTAGATGACGCCTCTTCAAGTCTGTCCCTCGTAAGCCCGCCGCTATCGCTCGTACCATTCCCCCATGTAGGTCTTGCGCCTTTCTTCGCCATCCTCCTACAATACGCCTCCATATGCGGCTCCCATGCCTTTTACAACCTGCCTGTCATATTCAAAGAGGTCTTGTGGGGCCGACATCGTAGCGCGGTTGTTCGCCTTGGCCGCGCCGGTGTCAGACGACGACATGATCTCTGCACGGGCGAGACGTGAGGACCACAGCATGTCAGGCAGCTCACTGCGAACACAACCCAACCAAGGACATCGCCTTATGACTCCGTGTGCTTGGCTCCAACGGCGGTCTGCGCGCTTTACAATGGCCATCACCATGACCGTAGCCCTTTGGGGATGCACCACCGTGCCGCGCCAATATGTGCGGATGGCAGAGCCTGGCACTACGCTCACCGCGCTGATCGCCCATCCAGAGACGTATCGTGGGAAGGTGGTGCTGTTGGGGGGAACAATCATTGAAGAAGAAGAGAGTGAGCAGTACCTCTGGTTGCATGTCAAGAACCGACCGCTGGACCAAGATTATGTACCCCACCACCCCGTCGACACGGATGGTCCAGAATCTGGCAACTACTGGGTGGTGACAGTAAAGCAACAATTCCCCCACCAGTATCGGCAGTGGGCGCGAATAACGGTGGTCGGACAAGTAACGGGCACGCAGCGATTCGAGACTGAGCCGGTGCTGTCGCTCCTCTACGTGCGAGGCTGGGGGATGAGCGAAGCTCATCACGGGGTCTGGGAGAATCTTAATCCCAATTATAACTCCTCGGTTCCGGGAAGCATCAAAAGGAATTAAGTTAGAGTCTGCCTACCACTTCTGAGCCTCCACGCCCAGGCATTCATCTACATCGCTGTGCTGTGGCGAGAGGAAGGGAGGGCTTTGTCGGCAGGACGGGAGCCTGTTCGGGGATCCCCATGCCTAGCCATTAGTGTACGAGCAAAGCTAAGAGGAGCGTTGTCTGAAGTAGGGGGAAAGTGGAGCAGGCCCGACACTCTCCGCTCACCTGCACCTCTTCCGCCACTCCCATGGGAGTACGGGATGCGAGTGGGGGCGGCTTGAACCTAGAGGTTAGAGTTGTACATGAATCCAATACATGGTGAGAATGATGAGACACCACAGCATGGTTGACAGCCCAATGTCCACAATCATTCCCGTTGCGGGAGCCAGGGCGTAAGCGTCAGAAGCCTCCTCTGTATTGTCCTGTCTTACGCTCTGCACCTGGGAGCGGGTCTTGGCTTTGGGTGGTTGAAGTACGGCCAGGCTCTCATCGGCTAAGGCTAAGTGTCCCGCCGATTGCGGATATGTCATTATTTCCCGTTTTCCTTTTGCTTGCATCAGCGCATCTCCCTCTTCAGGTTCGTTCATCCTTGCTGTATGTCGGCTACGTCAGGCCGCTCTCCTGATAAAAGACTCTGCTCCAAGATGGACTTCTTTATCCTGATAGTTCGGCTCACCACTTGGGAGTGCCAAGACCTTCTCCTGCCGGGTCAGGCGATTCTGTACGATCACGGAGTCGTAGACATGACGGCAATTCATACACCGCCAGCTGGCTGTCCACATCTGTCCAGATGTGCCCTGAAGGTCTAGGAATTGATCTTCTACCATGAGATCTCGGCAGCGTGAGCAGAGTAGATCAATCTCTTTGGTGCAGGTCTTGGCACTCGTCATTCATGAATAAAGGATAGCACACGGCATGCCCAGCGATAGACCTATAGGAGGTACCTCGGAAGTAGACCTCCTGGGATTTAGGAGGGGGGATTGTCTCAGGAGGCGTGCTCATGTCATTGCCGATGTGAGAAAGAGGGAGCAGAACAAATGGTCTTGCTCGACTCCACCGTCGTTTCTTCTTCCGCCACTCCCTCGGCGGCACCGGCTGCGGATCGGTCCACAAGACTTTCTTCGTCTCTCGTGCTTCCGCTTCTAACCCTTCCAGCAATGTGTCACCTGGCGCATACTCCCGATACCACCATCACCAACCGTCTTTGACCATGTGTGATTGACGTTAGTGCCATCTATCTAGTAAAGTCACCGCCCAGAATTAGGGGTTCGCGAATTTTCCTACGCAGACGCTTGTTCTACCTGGAGATGCTCCATGCTTGCCGTCCGATTGGTGCAGCTTATCGAGAGTCACATCGAACAGCTTTCTCGCGAGCTCAGCGAGAAGGCTTGGAACGCTCCCCAGTGCAGCGATTTGCACAAAGTCCCGGCGAGCGAACTCGAAGCCCGCACCCGCGAGATCTACCGCAACCTGTGTGACTGGCTGCTGGACAAGGCCGAGACCCAGGTGGAGCGGCGTTACACCGAGCTGGGCGCGCGCCGCGCCCAGCAGGGCGTGGCCTACAGCCACGTCTTCTGGGCCATCACCGCCACCAAGCAGCATGTGCGCGATTTCGTCCAGCGTGAAGGTCTGTCCGATAACGCCATGGAACTGCGCGGGGAGTTGGAGCTGCTGCACCTGGCCAGCCAGTTCTTCGATTACGCGCTGTACTACATCGCCCTGGGCTTCGAGCACGAGCGCGACCGCATAGGAGGGAGCCTAAGGAGGCGCAAAGGAGATAGATGACCAAAGAACATCCACATAGCGTCTCAACGGATGGGGGCTCGTGCCTTCCACAATACCCCAGAGATTCTCACCTCTCGCGCCTCGACTTCTAGCCTCTCTAGCGTCGTACTCCCTGGCACATACTTTCGATACCACCAGCATCAACCGTCTTTGGCCATCGTATGATTGACGTTGGTGCCATCGGGTAGAAGCACATCGGCGAGGGTGTGCTTGTATTTGTCGTGACCATAGGTCTGGACGGTAATGTCTTTCCTGAAGACCACTGTAGTGCTCCCCTGAAATCAACCCAGGTGGCTTGATTTCAGGGGAGCACTACACTCCGTCCTTAATAGAAGATGAAGACGGCTCCTATAGAAGTTGCTTGTGCTTGTCGAAATAGCTATCCTTCTGAACCGGACCTGCAAGGTGAGCACATGTCAATGGCAAACAAACTGCTTGGTATTTTTCTCTTTCTAATTCTCAGTGCCTGCAGCGCGCCGCTCAAGGTACCAACCACTGATGAGCGGACAGTGCGCCAGGATAATGGAGAAGTTGAAAAGCCCCCAGAGACAACCGAGGGGCAAACAGCCGCAACTCCATCAGCCCCTAGATGTACCAAACAGCTTGAGCATGGGTACGCACTGAGAGAACGCATTGATAATGAGTACTGGCAGAGTAGAAGGGCCGGAACCTTTCGAGATCAGAGAGATGAATTCACGGCGAGATGGGGTAAAGAAGCGGGGATATGGGCCGCAGAGACAAGAGCCGTGCTTCTTCAAATTGGTGGGCCGACAGCGAAGAGCCGATTCCAAAATGCACAAACACCTATAGGCATGGTGAGCGGGGATGTGCAGTGGAACAATATCAGAAATTTTCTTCGGACGAGGTTGGCAGCTCTAGCGTCGATCTGCAAGGCACCCTAGCATCGCCTACGCCGATTTTCCCGCCAGTGCTGTAAGGACGGTTTTTCGTCTCCCATGCCCCACCGCCACCGAAGGATTGCGAAAGTGTCTACTCTATATGCGGATGCCCGGGGCTCTTCGGTCCTGTTCGGTCAGCGTGCCCTCCACGTGGCGGATCCGCTGCTCCATTTTTGAGGGCGAGCGCGTGACCACGCCGATTGAGCAACAAGTGCACGGCACGGCGATCCTGGACCGACCGTCGCTTAATAGCCCACCGCTTCCGCAAAAGGTCTCGTGCCGCCTCACTCAGAGTCGGCGGCCTGACACACAACGCGGTTGCGGAATCCGTCAGTTTGGTGTCAGCATGACGACGCAGAAAGAGAATCACGCCCACTTGGAGCGGTGTCACGCAGATCGGCTCCAAACGTTTTCTGAACTCGCCGTGCAACTGCAACACCAGTTCCAGGAGAGCTTCTCATGACCGTTGTGCTCGACACTTTGTATGGTCAGTGCGTCGTCCCCCGCTGCGTTATCGAACCAAACAGAGTTATCTGCGCGATCACTGCTTGTTGCAGACAAGTTCCCCTAGATCGTGAGGCTCCCTGGTGCAACAGGTCTCCACTTTCCTTCATGTGAGTCTCTATAGACCACCTTCCCATTCCCCATATTTCCAGAGAACGTCATAAGCGCAAGTATCCGTTCACAGTCTCCTGTGCAGTCTTGCTGGTGTTGCGTCTTGATAGACAAATACGAGTTGCCCTTTACGATTTGTACAGTCTTGAAGTCGTTCACATGCCACACCTTCACCAGATTCCCTTTGCGGCGAATGGTGCCTGGATCGGCGTATATAGTCACTCCTGCCACTCCGAAACGCCGATCCACTACTCAGCACCCAGAGAATGGCATAGGGGTCTCGCGGGGTGGCGTATTCTAGGAATGGACTGAGGAAACCGCAAGGCGAGAAGTGGGAAAGAAAATGGTGGTATTGATCGGCAGACGGATATTGGCATGGCGTGACTCAGCCAAAGGCGTGCAATCCCTTCGGTTCCCGCTCCCGCGCCAGCCATTGCGCTTTAGCGATCTGGGGAGGCGTCATCCTTGGCCGCTAATGCGCCAATTCGTATCGAACGGCATCGAGCAACGCTCTCATATCAAAGGGCTTTTGAAACGTCTGACGCGCACCCAACAGCTTGGCCGCCTGTAGCCCGCCCTCTCTCTCTGGGCCACCGGACATAGCGATGATTTTTACCTTGGGAAAGCACCTGTTCAGCTCCAACATCATTTCAAGGCCGTTCATCTCAGGCATGGCCATATCGGTGATGATTAAGTCCGCTGCTCGATCGCGATACCGCTCAAGACCAAGCAGGCCATTCGATGCTTCGAGGACTTCATGGCCGTTCCCTCCCAGCGCGGCACGGAGGAGTGCGCGTATTGGTTCCTGATCATCAATGACGAGTATTGTTGCCATGGATGTATCTCGTTGACGGCCCTCCGTGACTTCCTGGTTCGATGGCCGGTTCCTCTAGAGAGAAGCGTAGAGGAGGCCTTGGAAGAGGGACAGACCACAAGGAAGTAACTCCGAATGGGGGCGCTTTGTATCGACCCGTATCGTGTCAGGTTTGTGTGGCGTGAGACAAAGACGGGTGGAGGGAGACGGTGTCGGCAGGCGGAGGCCTGTTCAAGGTGCTCGACGCATAGATTCACACCGACTGTTTACAGTTTGCTGCGTGGGAAGCGAGTTAAGCGTCAGAGAATTGTGGTCGCACGGCCAGGTTACATCAGGCCGCTTGTCTGATGATGGACTCTGCTCCAAGATGAACTTCGTCATCCTGATAATCTGGCTCACCACTTGGGAGTGCCAAGACCTTCTCCTGTCGGGCCAGGCGATTCTGCTCGATCGCGGAGTCGTGGACACGACCGCAATTTACACAACGCCAACTGGCCGTCCACATCTGTCCATATGAGCCCTGAAGGTCTAGGAAGTGATCTTCTACCATGAAACCAGAGCAGCGTGAACAGGTCATGATCGTCCTCCTTGGTGAAGGCTGTGGAACATATCGCTCATGGACAAAGACTAGCGCATGTCTTGGCCAGCGACAGACCTAAAGGAAGTACCTCGGAAGCAGGGTTCCTGGCCTTAGAAGGAAGGATCGCCTCAGGGGAGATTGCGCACGTCATTGGCGACATGCGAACGATGGAGAAGAAAGTCTGGGGCCCGCTCGATTCTCAACTCACTTCCGCTTCCGCCACTCCCACGGCGGCACCCGCTGCGGATTAGCTCTGCGGTGTTTTGCGATACCACCATTTCGGGTAGGTTCCCCACCTCCTGAGGAATGGCCAAGCACCCCTTTCCCACACTATCCTGCGCATAACATGATGGCTCAGGGGAAACAACAGAACTCGTGGGATAGTCCGAAGTTTACGATGTCGGTCGTTGGTGAAGAATTCCCGTCTCTGTGTTGGAGACGGGGCTGAACAAGGCTGGGCAAATGGCAGCAACCCCTGCTAGTTTGCGAAAGCTGCTCTCTCACTAGATTCAAATTCCTCCTGTCGGAAGGTAACCCTGAATGTACGAGTCGGTTTACAATCTTCGGACCAAACCTTTCGCGCTCCTGCCGGATAGCGACTTTCTGTATCCCGGCTCCACGCATCGCGCGGCCTACAGCAGCTTGGAGTATGGACTTATCAACGAGGCGCCGTTTATGGTGCTCACCGGCGATCCAGGGATGGGCAAGACGTCCCTCCTGCAGAAACTTATTTCAGAGCATAGGGAGAAGCATTCGATCGGTCTTGTCACGAACGCGCGCTATGACATTGAACATCTCCTTCCCTGGGTTCTGCTTTCCCTCGGGTTGAGCCAGAAGCAGCTGGACCCGGTTGAGGCCTATCATGTCTTCTCGGAGTTTCTGATTCAGGAATCTAAACAGCACCGACGGGTCATTCTTCTTATTGATGAAGCCCAGAGTCTTGGTACCGAACTGCTCGAAGAACTGCGGCTTCTGTCCAATTTAAACGATGGGAAAGCGTTGAAGCTGCAGATCATCCTTTCCGGCCAGCCGGACCTTCACATATTACTGCAACGGATCGACATGATTCAGTTTGCCCAACGGGTTGTCGTCGACTATCACTTAGAACCGCTTTCAGAGGCTGAGACGGGGCATTACATTCGTCACCGGTTAAACGTTGCCGGCGGACATCCCTCATTGTTTACGAATAAAGCCTGTGCCTTGGTGCATCGTTTGACGAGAGGTAATCCTCGTCTCATCAATCAGGTGTCCAATATTGCGTTGACCTATGGCTTTGCAGAGCAGGCTCCGATCATTACATCCAAGCTCGTCGCTCAGGCCGCTTTCGAGCGAAGTAAAAGCAAAATTCTACCGCTTGCGGCACGAGAAAGCTTGTGTGTTTGGGCCAATGTTCCGGAAGATCCTAGCGAGATCGATGCTGCCCCTCTGCAACCCAGCTCACCGCAGTGGAGGCAGGCAAGTCCATCTCCGGAACTCACAGCCACGCATTCGGTCGGCACCCTCGAGCCCCTCCTCTATGCAAAGGGAGTAGCCATGAGGAAGGAAGGCCAATGGACAGAGGCTATCGAGATGCTCGAGCTGGCGGGAAAGAGTCCGTCCTATCAACTGAAAGCTCAGGCGCAGATTGGACTCTGCTACAGGTCTGCGGGAGACCATGGGGCCGCGATTCGGGCGTTCCACGCTGCCTTGAACGATCAGTCGGCATCTCAGGAAGAGGTTATCGATGTCCAGTATTTTCTCGCACGGACCCTCGAATCAGTCGGGCAGATAGCAGAAGCGGTAACCGTATACCGCCGTATTGCTCTAATGAGTCCACGTTTTAAAGATGCTGCCTGTCGAGCCAAGGAACTTTCGTTGAAGCCAGAACATCCGACCAATAGCGAACGGGGGGGTGCGAGCAACGGGTCTTGGTTCAGCTATGCCATCAAGAGTTTCAACAGGTGGCCCCTGGTTGCTCCCAGATAACCACATCTCGCAGAACTCCCTTCCTCTTATAACCTGGCGGTTGAGGAACACCGACTTCTATTCCGATTTGGCCCGAACCATACAGCAGGCCACCAGGGGCACAGTAGTTAATAAGATAGTCGAAGACATATCGGTTTACCCAATCATGTTCCTTCTCCCACCACGTCTCCGGAGTGCCTCCTGGGCGAATTGCCGGATCGATTGCTCTACGAGTTCATCAAGTGCCTATGGATGGCTCGGTTTCTGCACCAATCGTTTCACGAGTGTCGCAGCCATGCATGTGTGTGCGGCTCGACGGAAATATTCTCAACCGCAAACTCCTGACCCCTCGACCATCACACGACGGTCTTAGGTACTTCTATCCGTTGCTCATTGGGCAGTGCGACGGTCACCGAGAGCGTTTCCCCTGGTCGCATGGGCAGATCGCCGGAGAGACGTCAGGCGGTACACAAGAGATACAAGATTGTGCCTTGGCCTTGAAATGACTCCGTGTGGTACGTGACGGAGCGTTGGACAAGAAAGCGACGATAGGGACGAAGCGTGAAGGGCATGGGAACCGCACAGGGAAGTCCAGGCTAGAAGGGTACGAATCAAGCCGCAAGACGGGGCGGCGTCTCGTCTACCTGCTACCTGACAGCGAAGTGTGGGTGACTATGCGGGATTACTACGGCTGGCTACAGGTCAAAAAGCTGGTGGAGGGCAGGGGAGTTGAACCGCCTGACAACCTGCAACTGTCTGTTACTACCTCCAACTACCCACCTGAAAACTCAAAGTACCCACTCCACTATCAATGCGGCTTGTAGCATAGCGTTTCCGCAGAACTGGGGAAAATGTGGAGAAAGATTTCTACTCTTTGGCGTACCGCTACAGACCAGCCGAAACGATCCTTTGCCCCTTATCGACAGGTGGAGCAAGGGATTCGGATCCGCCCACAACCCTTTCTTGGCTTCTCGTGCGTTTTTCTCCAGCCCTTCTAGCACCGTATTCTCTGGCGCATACTTCCGATTCCACCAGCACCAGCCATCTTTAACTAGCGAGTGGTTGACGTTTGTGCCATCGGGTCAAAGCACATCGGCAAGGGTACGCCCGTATTTGTCGAAGCCGTGAGTCTGAAGCGTGATTTCTTTGCCAAACACAAGCTCAGACGCGGCCTGCTTGGCTCGTTTCCCGTAGGCCCGGCCTTTCTCTGGGCAATCGATGCCGCTGAGGCGGATGCGGTCAGGGTGTTGGTTGTGGAGGACTTCGATGGTCTCGCCGTCGAGGTCCGAGACAAGGGGCGGAGAAGCTGTTCGCAAAGGCAACTTGTGAAACAAGGAGTAACAGGGCAGCCGTGATAAGCCAGATCAGCGTAATCATGGCTCGTCTCATGACTGTCCTACCTCGCTGACTTGTGACAGGCTCCTAGCAGGATGCTGAAAACGTCCACCGGCGGCGTTCTCGATTCCTTAAGAGGCTCCACGTACCGAAAGAGTACGCATTGCCTCTTCGCGTGCTGCGGCCTTGCTGGACATACTTTTTGAGCATCCTGCGGAGGGGGATCTCCTCTTGTCACAGACGTGCAGGCCATTGAAGTTCTGCTGTGCAAAATGGCTTTTCTGCAGCTTGCTAGCCTGCCGTTCCATTAGTGGCATTTCGTTTCCGGCTGCTTCCTCGGCTCATGGCTGCCCCATCCTGCGCTCATTTCTAACGTCGTAGTACACCTGGCTCCAGCCCTATATCAGAACCAATTCGCGCAGATCTGATAGTGGTCAAAAGTGACCAGTATATTGGTCCTGCTAACCCTTATTGTATCGAACTCTAGGGGGGTAGTTCCGGCAGAGTATATTTTTTGAGCAGAGTTGAGCCCAGTCAGATTCTACCGATGATTGTGGTGGTTAAGGGAATTTGGACTGGCCAACGCAATGTTGTCGCCATAGCGCAAGTCATAGAACAACAGACCGAGGAGGACAGGCCCATGGCGGACCCACTGCGGACGACTCCACCACTATTCGCAACAGAGCCTGCCATCGACCGCACGATGCTGGGTCGAATCATCCTCCGGCCCAGCCCCGATGTGCAGGGCACGAGCCTGGATGGCGAGACGGTGCTGTTGAACCTGAGCACCGGGCGGTACTACACCCTGAACCGGTTGGGCAGCGTCATTTGGGAGCACTGTACCGGCCACAACACCATCAGCGACATTCATGCGGTACTGAGCGACCGCTTTGATGTCGCCCCCGAGCAAGCCCGGGACGATCTTGTTTCCCTGGTCAACCATCTGGTCCAGGAGAAACTACTTCAACAGGAAAGGAGGTGAGGAAGAATGAACACAGAGAAGAAAGAGGCGTATGTCCAGCCAGCGCTCGTGACGCACGAGTTGCTGCGGGACATCACTGCAAAGGCTTCTGGCGGTCATCATGGGAACGCGTTTGGCCGTTTGTTTGGCCATTCCAATGGCCATCGCTAGATAAACCTCGGGGCTGGTCGACTCATGAGAGTCGGCCAGCCACCTTTCTCTCGATGCCTGTACGGCCCCACCTAATTTTGGACAAGTCGAGTTTTGTTTTTTACTAACCCCTCCACATGGAACTCGGAACTCGCCTGGCAACCCCATCCCTCAGCGGTGTTCGCAGGTCTATGACCCCTTGTTCCGAGATATGTGAGATCGCTGAACGAGGGACGACCGAACACACCTAATCATGCTGGCGAGAAGATAGGAAACAATCTGGTCAATTAGCCCCCACCCGGTCGGCCTATTTACTCTGTCTTGGCTTTCAGTTCTTTCGCTTCGCCTTTAATTCGCTTTCCGGCTGCTTTGGTTTGTCCTTTCGCCCGTTCCATCTCGCCTTTCACCTTATTCCCTTGGGCTTCTTCCGTGAGGGCTTTCGCTTCCCCTTTGGCCTTCTCAGCGTTCGCGTTCGCTTTTCCCTTCGCATCTTCAACAGCGGCCTTCACCTCATCGGCTTGGGCAAGCTGCTGCATTCCAACGAACACGAATAGAAATGCCATTGCGACAATCATGAATCTGCTCATGTGAATCTCCCTGTTAAAAAAAATGAAAAACATGAAACCTGCACTTGGCTAAGCACTAAAAGACGGCTGCGGCAAATTCTCGCGTCGCTCACCTGCAGATGTTCACTAGAACAATGCCTACTCAGTTCCTCGGGCTGAGCGAATCGACAGCGCATGATTTTCAGGGTTCACCTGCGCCTCAATACGATCCCCCTTACCGGGGGTGTCTGCCAGTTGCATCGGAATCTCCCTGAATAGCCACAACGGTCGATCGTCGATCCACGCTCTGGTTCAGATGAATCTGCTGATCAGACGGCCCGGATGGAGCGATTCGTGATCAGATGGATTACCAGCAACACGATCCCGATCAATAACAGGATCCAGGAAATCTGAACCGCCACCGCGGCCACCCCGGCCATATTCAGAGCTCCGGCAATCACTCCAATCACCAAGAACATCAGTGCGTAGTACAGCATATCGTGCTCCTTTCAATACGACGATTCGCAAGGGTCACGGCATCGTCGATGGACCCACAGTTTACACATCTCACACATTCCATACTCCGGAGCTGCTTCTCACGGAAACTGCTGACGAAACCATCCCAGTCCTCAATCACTAGAAACCCACCGCATCGTGCGCATGCCATAAGTCCTCCTGTTCCGCTCTCGTCGAGAGCCGTGGATACTGTTCACGTGTCAGGCGACAATCAAACGCTGCCTCTAAACCATACGATCATGCTGGACCCTTGGCCGGATGGGAACTGACTCAAAGTGCTCAGTTTGAAAAATTGATGAAGCTGGGCCAATATCAGCAGCGTCCGGGCCAGCCGCTTCTCGCTCGAGTTAAAAAGTTGATCCACTAAGTCCTAGGTTCCCGTTTTCCTGCTGAATCTTCGCATAGGAATAGCGTCCTGCGGTCTGCCAGATATTTTTTTAACAGTGAGCAAATGTGAACAGACCCTACGCTGTCTTCTCAGCATACTATGGGGAACTGTTCAAGGAGACGACCATGGCGACACAAGCAACCGACCATCTTAGTTGGGTTAACTGCTCGGATCATTTGTTCCAGCGTGAAGGAGAGCGTGCACTTGACGAATGAGGAAAAGCAGAACCGAATCCGTCCGTGGATTAATCCGGAAGAGCGGGTCACGGTGCATTTTCTCGATGCGCCGGACCTGAACACCACAGTGACGGGCTGCACGGATCAATCGGTGGACCTCTCGATCGAAACGCACGTGGTCCATTTGAAACAGAAGATCTCCGTTCCGCTCAGCCAGGTTGAGGTGACAGATGACTTCTCTCACTACACGCGAGATCCCGAGCGACCCCTGCAACAACAACGATTGATGCTGGTGATCAATGAGAAGCGCCCACCCATCATCTATTAGCGAACACAGGAGCGAGATCCGTTGCGAAGCGGTATGCGCGCGAACTCGCCACTTTCAGCAGAATCAGTGACCAGCTGACTACGCTACCTGTCCACAATTTAAGTGGGCACAGCGCTTCGTAAAGAGAAACAACTGGACGTTATTTCTGGATTCGTCTATTCCCTCCCATACCCCCTTAAGCAACGAGATGAGGCGTGTAGCAAGTATGATCAGTTCGGAGATCACGGTTGCTGAATATCTGCTAACCCGGTTGAAAGAGATCGGGGCGGATCACCTTTTTGGCGTGCAGGGAGATTATGTACGTGGTTTCTTTAACCTGGTATTGAAGAGCAATCTGCAGTATGTCGGTACCTGCAATGAACTCAATGCGGCGTATGCTGCCGACGGCTATGCACGTATTCGAGGTATCGGGGCATTTTCCTCAACCTATGGGGTCGGAGAACTGAGCGCACTCAACGGTGTGGCTGGCGCATTGAGTCTTGCAATCTGAGCAATTGTGATCAGACGGCGCGCTGTCTGATCGGCATACTACAGCGAACCCTTCAAAGGAGACGACCATGGCAAAACAAGCCGTCGACCAATACGAGAAAACCGAAGAGCCTCATGAACAGGCCGCTCATCAGCATAAGCAGACTCGAAGGGCGATGAGGCGAACTCACGAGAAAGAGGACGCATCAGGCTTACCGCGCGTAGGGCCACAGCCAACAGGCGATCCATCATGGGACTGACGAGGCGAAGTCTGATGTCGCGCAGCATGGATATAGGGAGCGGAGCCATGAAAGGCGGAGCGGTTGGCTCTGTTAACACCCTGTTCGCTAAGACCACGCATGCCGCTCCGTCCGCTTTGAGGACAGAGACGCCACTACTCCCTGTCTGTTGTCTCTGCCGACTCATTCGTGACGAGATCGGCCCGTATCTTGATCGTGCATGCTGGGTCACGCAGCGAACGTATCGAAAGACCCATGGCATCAATCCGGCCGATTGCCTTCAAACGCACACCTACTGTCCGGGGTGTTTCACGCAGGTGATGGATACAATCAGGGCAACTCAGGCCATGGAGACACTGGCGGTCGCTTAGCGAGGTTCTGGCCAAAGCTTAGGCAGTTCTGCCGGAAACGCATAGCCAGATTGCTCGATCAGGCGAACAAACTGTAATCCTGCAGAGGAGACTGTCACGACCACAGTAACGAGAAATGGGATTTGAGTCGCGCATCCATTACAACACACCAGGAGGGAATCATGTCTTTGAATGAGCAAAATAATCAGGAATTATCCGATGTCGTTACCGCGTTTACGATTGCATTTGTTGGACTGTGTCGTGCGCTAGAGCAGCAGCACAAGGTTATGCCCGACTCAATCGCTGAAGCCATACATACTGAAATGGCCGAAGTGCCGCCTGGTCCAAAGCTTCACAGGGAATCGGTAAAAGAAATGGTGATGAATATCGCCAAAGTGGTGAACGGGGCCCGGATTGCCGAGGTTCGTATTCCACAAGGCACAAGATAATGATGGTTACCCCTTGGGTCTGCAGGGGCCTGTCCTGTTGCTCCGCGTACCCGCTATTCCTCCCAGATTGCCCGGCTGTCATGTCCTTGGCATGGAGGTCTAAACGAGATCGATTGCAGATTATCGAACTCATCGAGTGGAATAATGAGTTGCGAACGATCGGTGTATCGCCGGGAATGCACTCACACCTTGAGACCCATCGCATACCCTGCGGGCCTGAGGCTGAATGGGCCGGGCAGCTGGAGCTGCCGGAGTAAATATGGAAATGACGTGGGAGAACCTGACGAAGTTATTAACATGGGCCGTCCAGCACGGATCTGAGGCTCCATTGGCCGACAGCGCAGGGGAAACAATTGTGATTGATGGGACGATCACGAAGGAGGATCTTGATCGGTTCATGGCCTCTCACTCGGAGCCACCCGCATGACCAAGAATGTCGAATATCGAGGATACACCATCAGCTCGACCCCGTCGCAACTGTTGGGGAAGGACGAGTGGAGGCCAAAGATTGAGATTTCTTCGGAGCGTGAGGGGATAGTCACAGCGAAGTCCTATACAGACGACACTACCTACGCCATGGAAGAGACCGCTAATACCCATAGAATCAAATCGGGTCAAGCTATTACCGACGGAAAGGTTCCAGTATTGTCGGAAGATTAAGACGAAACGTGCAGGATCACGTCAGGCCACGCACTCCATGCATCAACTCTCCAACTCACCTAGAAGATATCTTATGCATAGTCTCATCTAGGTTCTCTCTTACAGTTACCCCTCCCTCCGCTGCCGTAAGCTCCATTCTTCCCCGCGTGATCAGTTCTAGATGTGTGCAAAAGAAGACAGCACCAGCGGTTGGACTGACTCATCATGCGCGGACATCAGTGATGAGGTAAGTTCCTGGAATCGACGTGTCGATGAGAAGTTAAGGAACGAAAGGAATGTCATGACAAAGACGCAGGCTGCTGAATTACGAGCGAAGTGGAATTACCAAGTGAAGTACCCACCGCTCTGTGAGCATCTGAAAGTCGATGTGGAACGGAACGAAGATGGCTATATGACGGGCAGCTATTGCTGCACGGCCTGCGGTGACGCAGTTGCTCGCTGACTCGCGCCGACAGCTTCCCACAACCTTAGTATACGGCTCTGCGGTCGCCGGGAGAGATCCGGCCCGCTTCTTCGAGGGATTTCGTAGGACTGGTCTTACTCCAATACTAGGGAAGTGCTGACTTACCAACGGCGCATGCCTGTCCATAATACGTGACATCAGCGGGAGCATCTCACTTCAACCGGAGGTCTGACGCCATGCTACCCATAGAAGAAGCGATTATTGAAAAGTTACAGAGCGGTCCGTGCCGCTTTGACGAGGTGGTCACCGAACTTTCCCATTTCAGTTGGGGAGAAGTATTCGTCGCCGTTGATCGGATGTCGCGAGATGGACGGCTGTTGCTTAGCCAACTTGGTTACTCCACTTATGAGGTCGCACTCCGCTCGCAGCTTGCGTAATCGAGTTCAACATGTGGCGAGAAGGGGCTGCCTCGGAAAATGGCCGAGCAACGGCTCTTCTCAAATTTCGTAGCTTTCCAAGATTAGGAGCTATTGCAATTCCGTCGAGAAGACCGAAAAGATGACCGAGCGAGAGGATTGGAAGACGCAGGCGGTATTTATGAATAGAGCAACCTCACAGAATATAAAAAGTTCGTCATCCGTCGAGCTTTTCCCACCGTTCGTCCGTTTCCTCCATGAAACGCCGAGACCGGGGGACGGCATCTGCTGCAACACCTCATCAGATACGCTTCCGTGCACCAAGCGGATGATTACTTGTCGGCCAAGCCATGATGGTAAAACCGCTGAATTTGTGCACTATTGCTCAGACTTTAAGTGGCTATTGATAGTAGCGTTAGGAATTAGCATCAAAGTTTCCGCCACCAATGCAGGATATCTTTCTGCTTGAGTAGGAGGTGCATCGTGCACTCACTACTCTCACGCCAAAGGAGGTTTGTGATGAACAAGGTGCAAATATGGGGCGGTGTCGTGTGTGTGAGTGTGTTCGTGGCCACAGGAGCGTTGGCGGAGATCCTCGGGGTTCAGCCTGGGACCTCAGGTAATCCCAAAGATAATGTGCCACAGGAGATTCAACGAAGCACTCCAGGTGGAGGAACCTTTGGTCAGGGCGGCACTGGTCCGGGTACACGGAGTGACGTGTTAACGGGAGGAATGAAAAGGGAGAAACCCGAGCCCGTCACCCGGCAAGAATTGGAACAAAACGTCGAAAAGACTCAAGGGGGTGGAGCGGCTCTTGCCGCAGAAGACCTTAAGGAGAAGGGCAAGAGCCCATCGAAGTAAGGTAGAAAGGGAGTGCGCTGGATGAGGCCAGAAATACGCATACCGCTTGGCCTGCCTGTGAAATCCTGAAATATGTGTGCACCGCGTCAGGTTCATGCTCTCACGCCCTTTGCTGAGGCCCGGAGACTACGCGCACATACCCGGTTGAGACTTGCACTGTGCTCGAAGGAGGTCGTGACATGAGCATTTCTGGTCACAGCTAGTTAATGCCTCATGCCGATCGTCGTCATGTTGGCGGCGCCAGGTCAGGGGGCGCCCTGACGCCTCATCGTTGGATTCCTCATCGGGACCCATCAAGAAGAGAAGGACGGAGCAGGAGGTGTTAGGAATCTCAGTCCGGCTTCGGATCTCCCCAGCATGCCGACCTCGACGCTATAGTGTTCGTTCACCTCCGCAAGCGATACGTCGACATGCACGATGCGATTCCAGCGACGGGAATTTCAGAAGCAGGGGGCGTATTCCATGAAATTGTACCCTGCAATGGCTGCGTCTGGCTGCTCCACGACGACCGCCGCTCTTCTAGTCATTCAGGGCTGATGAAAAATTCTTCATGATCCTTTCATGGATCGATCATATGGCGGGGCTACAGTGACGCCAACGACTGAGAACACCGTGACCTTCTGAACCCAAGCACACATCGCGTTGACCCGACAACCGGGAGGCTGAATCATAGAGCGGAGAATGGAGCTGGAAGAGCCGAAGTGGGTCGGAACAATGAAGCGGGACGGAACGGGCATGCCAGTCGGCCCCTTCCCGCGAGCGAGCAATTCTCTACGAGATTATGCGTCCGTTGCGCCGGGTTGCAAATTCGTGATTGACGGGACTGAAACAGTGGGCTGTCACGAGATATGCGCTCTCCTGGCGACGCGGTGCTTCTCGCCGATGCGGGGTATGAATATGTTTCACTCGGGCAGGAATACTCAATGCCAGACGCCGCGAACAGGTAGAGGAGGAATTCCGTTGTGGACTTGAAAAGACTTGTTCATCGAGAACTCGGTGAGGGACTGACTGAAGAGGAGCTGGCTTCTGCGGTGGGAGTCTCTGTGCGGACGATTGCCAACATTCTGGTCGACGAGGTCCCATCAGATCCGAAAATCTGGGAACAGTTTGCGCGATATTTTCGCATTCATGCTGATTTCCTGCGATCCGGGGGCCCGCCACACGCAGCGGAACTGTTCGAACTCACAGAGAACACCCATCCCTCCCCCCTCGGCTCAATGAGGAAGGTGCCGCTTCTAGGGTGGGATCAAATCGACCAGATGGTCGAGCCCGAGCCGCTGCCTCGTCTCATCCACGCGAAAGGGCTGCTTGAAACAGACATTCCTGGGAGACGCACCTTCGCGCTACAGATACGAGACGATTCTATGCAGCCCCTCTTCAGCGAAGGCGAAATCATTTTCGTCAATCCTGAGCTTTCCGGTGAGCCTGGTGACTATGTGGTGGTGGAAAGTGAGGCCGGCGGCTCAAAAGGAGCCCTTGTACGGCAGCTCAAGGAAATCGGCAGGCAGGCTATTCTTTATCCGCTCAACCGGCGGTATCAAGACTTCCCCAAGACGAAACAGCAGCGCATCTTGGGCCGAGTCGTGCGGTTGCGGAAGAATCTCTGAAGCACAAGGGTGATCGGCTGTTGACCCTATGCTCCAACATCCGGCGACTCACTCAGAAATACGTTGAGGAGCCCCATTGTGGATCGTCGAGTGCCCCTCCAAGGATGGCGGTCAGGAGGACCGACCACGTATGGGAATGACACGAACTTCTTGAAGAAGGGTGACACGCCAATGGCAGACATGAATGAAACGTCATGGATCGATGCAAATGTTGAGGTGGTCAAAACATTCCTAAAGAAGGAGTTCGATAATTTTGGCATTGCGCATCGAGCCGACGCATCGCGCACTCATACCTTTACCGTTGATAATGGGAAGAAACAATTTACGCTGTGCATTGGATGGCCCATCTTAGCCGATCGAAGCTTTACCCAAGCGAGAATCGACCGCTTACTGAAAGAGAATGTGGCTGAGGAAATGCGGCTACATGGAGAGGACGGGTATCACTGGACACCGCCACATAAGGACGCTACCCAGCGTGGGGGCATGTGATAGAAACGGCTCGTTCATCCTTCACGTGCTCAATGCGTTGGTCGGGAGAGCGTCAGCAAGAAGAAGGTCGTGCTGGTCGAGAAGGGGCGGTGAGGAGCACACCCCTATTCAGCGATTGGACTATTGTATGTATGCTTCTTGTGTTTACGTCGCATCGCTTAGCAACAGATCTATCGGTGCTAGTTTCTCGGAATGAAAGAGATCCGCTAGGTATTTGCGCTCGCTCGATCACAAGGCGGGGCAAACACCGCGAGCTTAGCCAGGAAAACGCACGATGAATACCATAGGCGAAACAAGTCTTACCCCTGCGCAATTGGATCAGCTGTCGATCAACACGATTCGGTTCCTGTCGGTGGATGCGGTGGAAAAAGCCAAGAGCGGCCACCCGGGTCTGCCGTTGGGTGCCGCCCCGATGGCGTATGTGTTGTGGACCAGATTTCTTCAACATAATCCGACGAATCCGCACTGGTTCAATCGGGACCGATTTGTCTTGTCAGCCGGCCACGGATCGATGCTCCTGTACAGCTTGCTGCATCTCACGGGCTATGATCTGCCGCTCGAACAAATCAAACAGTTTCGCCAGTGGGGCAGCTTCACGCCGGGTCATCCCGAGCGCGGGGTGACCCCCGGGGTAGAAGTCACCACTGGTCCGCTCGGTCAGGGATTTGGGAATGGAGTTGGCCTGGCCATTGCCGAAGCGTATCTGGCCGCCCGCTACAATCGGCCAGGGTTTGAGATCATTCATCATTTCACCTACGGGCTGGTCAGCGACGGCGATTTGATGGAAGGCGTCGCGGCGGAAGCCGCCTCGCTCGCCGGGCACTTGAAACTGGGCAAGCTGATTTATCTCTACGATGACAATCACATCACGCTCGCCGCCTCGACGCAGTTGACCTTCACCGAAGACCGTGCGCAACGGTTCGCGGCGTATGGCTGGCACACGCAATCGATCGATGATGGCAACGACGTGGACGCCATCGACGGCGCCATCCGCGCGGCGCGGCAGGAGACGGAGCGCCCCTCACTGATCCTGGTGCGGACGCATATCGGTTATGGGTCGCCCCATAAGCAGGACACCTTTGCGGCGCATGGCTCCCCGCTGGGCGAGGAAGAAGTCACAGCTGACGAAGGAGAACCTTGGGTGGCCCGTCGAACCACCATTTCTTGTGCCAGACGCAGTCGAGCAGCATTGTCGCCAAGCCGTTCACCGTGGTCGGCAAGCAGAAGCAGAATGGAATGAGAAGTTTGCGGCATACGAACAGCAGTATCCGGAACTCGCCCGCGAACTGCGCCTCCTCATCGCGGGAGAACTGCCACCAGGCTGGGACGCGAACATTCCGCAATTCCCCGCCGATGCCAAAGGCCTGGCCACCCGCGTCGCGTCGGGAAAAATAATGGAAGCGATCAGTCAGAACCTCCCCGGCCTAATCGGCGGCTCGGCCGACTTGAATCCATCCACGTATACGGAACTGAACGATGCAGGCAACTTTGAGAACTCCGCCATGGCGGTTGGTGATCTGCAAGGGTCGGCCGGCGGCGGCTGGAGTTATGCCGGCCGCAATCTGCAGTTTGGGGTTCGCGAACATGCGATGGGGGCGATCTTGAACGGCCTGGCCACACATGGAGGCATCATCCCGTTCGGCGCCACGTTTCTGACCTTCTCCGATTACATGCGCCCGCCGATTCGACTCGCCGCGTTGATGGGAATCCAGGTGGTGTACGTGTTCACGCATGACAGCCTTGCACTGGGTGAGGACGGCCCGACCCATCAAGCCGTGGAGCAGGTCGCCAGTCTGCGGGCGATTCCGCAGCTGATGGTCATCCGTCCTGGCGACGCCAACGAGACGGCGGTGGCATGGCGGGTGGCGATCGAAACGCGGGACCGGCCGGTGGCCTTGATCCTGACGCGGCAGAATCGGTGCCGACGCTCAACCGGTCGCAATTTGCGTCGGCGGACGGTCTCCGCCGCGGGGCATACATCCTGGCCGATGCGCCGCAGGGCAACCCGCACGTGATTTTGATCGCCAGCGGATCGGAGGTCGGCCTCATCGTGGCGGCGCAACAGGCGTTGCAGGAGCAGCACATCGCCGTGCGCCTCGTGTCGATGCCGAGTTGGGAATTGTTTGAGGCCCAATCTCGGGACTATCGCGACTCGGTGTTACCCCCGTCGGTCCATGCGCGGCTCGCGGTCGAAGCGGGCGTACGCAGGGGTGGCACCGGTACGTGGGGGACCAGGGAGACGTGATCGGGGTGGACCGGTTTGGCGCGTCGGCTCCCGGGCCGGTGGTCATGCACGAATATGGCTTCACTGTGGAAAACGTATGCAAGCAGGTGCTGGTGTTACTCGAAAAGAAGACAGCCTAATTCTGGGCGATATGGCCAAAGGCACCGGCACGTACCGAAGTTGTTGCCAGCCACTCGCGGGTGGGTGTTGAAGCACCACTCTGGTCGGGATGTTGCGGGTGACGGGCTAGGACGTGATCGACTCGGCGACCGTCACCCGAAGCAATACAAGCACGAAGCATTTACGAGAAATCATACCAATGGGATACGTCTTCAAAGCCGGAGATCATGTGAGCTGGAACTCGGAAGCGGGCCACGTCCAGGGAACGATCAAGAAGAAGGTCACCTCCGCCATCAAGTTTAAGACCTATATCGTCCATGCCTCGAAGGAGGAGCCGCAATATTTGATCAAGAGCGACAAGACCGACCACATGGCCATGCACAAAGGTGCGGCGCTCACCAAGATCAGCCAACGCATACGCTCACCCCGGAAGGAGTCGAACACGAAGAATGAATAATGCGTGAAGAATTATGATGAAGAGACCTATTGGGGGACAAAAGAGAGTGCGGAAGGTAGACCCTCCGTCCATTGTGCTGACGAGTGGGCATTGGGACATAAGCATTTGGGATCACAGCTGATCAATGCCTCTTGACGATCATTGTCCTGTTGGTCAGCGCTAGGTCGGAGGGTCAACCTGACGACTTACCGATGGATCGCTCATCGGACCTCACAAGGAGAGATGGATGGAGCAGGAGTTGTTAGGATTTCCTCTCTGGCTGCGGATCAACCATTTCATCAATCTGTTCTGCATCTTTGTGTTGATGCGGAGCGGCGTACAGATCCTTGCGGACCATCCGAAACTCTACTGGAACGATGACACCACGCCCGGGAGCGAATGGATCAAATTCGGCAAGAAAGTGATGCCGACAGATCGCCTCTGGACCTCAATGGATGAGGCAGAGCATATCAACTCCCTCGTCGCCCTCCCCGGTGGGCACCATAATCTGGGGGCTTCACGGAACTGGCATTTTCTGATTGTCCCGGTCTGGGTCCTGAACGGCCTCAGCTATGTGACCTTGCTGGGTGTCACCGGCCAATGGCGCCGGCTGCTCCCCACCAGTTGGACGATTATCCCCCAGGCCTGGGAGAGCCTCCTGACGTATGCCAGGTTTCAGATCCCGCCGGACAGCGCGTTTCACCCGTATGATCCGTTGCAGCAACTCACCTATGCCGGGGTGGTCTTTCTCGTGGCTCCCCTGATGATCCTGACCGGACTCTGTATGTCGCCGGCGCTCATCGCCCGCTTTCCCTGGTATCCGAGACTCTTCGGCGGGCGCCAAGCCGCGCGCAGCCTCCATTTTCTCGGATTGATGACCTTGGTCGTCTACACGCTGGTGCATCTCACGTTGGTGGTCGTCGTGCATTTCCCCGAGGACATCAGCGACATGGTGGTGGGCTCCACCACCCCGAATGTGGGGCTCGCCCTCTGGATCGCCTCGATCGCGTTGATCGGCGTCGTACTCTTCCATCTCTGGGCCACCGTGTACACGCTGCGTCATCAACGACAGTTTCAAGTCACCGCCACCGCCGTCATCGAACCGCTTATCCGGGCTCTGTTCGGACGCTTGCGGTCCCGACAGCAGTACACCAAAGCAGAGATTTCGCCGTACTTTCGGGTGAATGGGTACCCGCCCGAATCTGAGACCTATGTGAAACAGGCTGAGGCACAGTTTGTCGAGTGGCGCATGGTCATCAGTGGACTGGTGGAGAGGCCGCTGGTGCTGTCTCTGGCGGACCTTCGTGCGCTCCCGAAGCAGGAGCAAATCACCAAACATAATTGTATTCAGGGCTGGTCGGCTGTGGCGGAATGGGGCGGGGTGAGGATGAGTACCATCCTGGACCTGTGCAGGCCCCTACCCCAGGCACGGTACGTGGTCTTCCATGCGTTTCCTCAAGCGGAGTACGCGCCCCTCACGTATTACGAAGTCTTGACGCTCGATGAGGTCCTCGACCCTCAAACTATTCTAGCGTATGAGATGAACTGGACTCCTCTGCCGATTCCGCACGGGGCTCCCTGTCGCCTGCGCATCGAAACGAAAACGGGATACAAGATGGTGAAGTATCTTCGTGCGATCGAGGTGGTCGACACGTTTGCGACGATCGGGGAAGGGCATGGAGGCTACAGAGAAGATCATCAGTACTATGACAAGGTGGCGGCGATCTGAGGCCGTGTGTGGCGATCAGATTGCGAGCGGGAACTCATAGGAGTGTCGGCCTTCTGTCCGTTGAGGGAACGCACCCACTACCGGTCGTTCAGCCGGAGGCGATCGTCGAAGCACAGCTGAGCCTACAATCAAGCGGAATCTGGAGACTAGAATCAGACTCATCGAGGGGATGCGCGATGGAAGTGGCACAACTGGAACGCAAGGAGACACGATGATGAACGCCAATCCTTTGGAGACATTGGGAACATTCGGTCAATCCCTCTGGTTGGACTACATCCGACGCGATCTGATCACCAGCGGACAGCTCCGACGTCTGATTGAGGAAGACGGCCTGCGAGGGATGACCTCGAATCCCTCCATCTTTGAGAAGGCGATCGTCGACAGCCATGAGTATGACGCGGACATTCGCACCATGGCCCTGGAGGGGAAAGGGGTGAACGCGATCTATGAAACGCTCAGCCAGCGAGACGTGCAGAGCGCCGCTGACGAGTTCCGTTCGGTGTATGACAAGACTGCCGGCAATGATGGCTATGTCAGCCTGGAGGTCAACCCCCACCTGGCACATGACACGAAAGGCACGGTTGAGGAAGCGCACCGATTGTGGAAGGCGCTGGCCCGACCCAACGTCTTGATCAAGGTCCCAGCCACGAGCGAGGGGCTGTCGGCCATTCAGGAGCTCATCAGCGAAGGCATCAACGTCAACGTGACACTGCTCTTTGGGTTGCCGCGGTATCGCCATGTGGCAGAGGCGTACCTCGCCGGCCTCGCCGCACGGGCGGCGCGCGGGAAGCCTGTGCAACATGTGGCCTCGGTGGCCAGCTTCTTTGTGAGCCGTATCGACGGACTGGTGGATCCGTTGCTGGAGACAGTCATCGTGCAAGGCGGCAAGGCGGCAGACCTCGCGAAAAAGGTGCGCGGACAAGTGGCTATTGCCAGCGCGAAAATGGCTTATCAAATCTACAAAAAGATTTTCTGGAGCAGCGGGTTTAAGGAGCTGGCCGTTCGAGGGGCGCGTGTCCAGCGCCTGCTTTGGGCCAGTACCAGCACCAAGAACCCGGACGAGAGCGACGTGAAATACATGGAAGCCCTGATCGGACCGGACACGATCAACACGGCGCCTCTCGCAACCCTCGACGCGTACCGTGACCACGGCGATCCGAAAGCCCGCCTTGAACACGATGTCGAAGAAGCTCGATTGGTGTTAGAGCGATTGTCGGAACTGGGCATCAACATCGAGCACGTGACGCAGCAACTGGAAGATGAGGGCGTCGAGAAATTCAACAAGCCCTTTGACAAAATATTGCAGACCTTGGAGAGCACATCATCGTACAGGTGAGGAAAGAGTCGTGGATGTGAGTCTTCGTGCAGGGAAGCCAGTGGACCTATCGATGCTGGTGAACGTACCCAAGCTCGTCATAGCCTTCAATGAAGTGCCATATCCTCGCCATCAGTCAGGCCATTTGTCTGTATCGGGAGCAGTCGAAGCTCGATGGCCCGCTCTTTCTCGGCATGGACACGCACGCCCTCATCTGTGCGTTAACTCCTGTGCCATGCACTGTGTGTAGTGGTGATTTTTCATGAATTCCATGGGCGACTAACTATGAAGCGAAATCCGAGTTCATCAATGGCTTCATGGCTGAGATGGTGGCGTGGCATCCTTTTCGGCGCGCAACACCAATCCTTTATGAAAGCTGTGTCCACATGACAGTAAACCAAACCGCTTATGGCAGACTTCCCGGCATGAACCAGATTGTCCTCATTGCCCTGCGCAGGCCGTACACCTTCGTCGTTCTGGCGATCTTAATCATATTGTTCGGAACGAAGTCGGTGCTCCAAACACCGACCGACGTCTTTCCGAATATCAAGATTCCCGTCATCTCCGTGGTCTGGTCCTACGCCGGCCTGTTGCCGAGCGATGTGTCCGGCCGCATCACGTTTTTCTTCGAACGCGCCTTGACCTCAACGGTCGAAGGCATTAAGCATATCCAAAGCCACTCCTACTACGGATTCAGCATCACCAATATATTTCTTCAGGACGGCATCGACGTCGCCGGCGCCGAGGCCGAGGTCGCGGCAATTTCACAGACGGTCGTCAAACAGCTGCCGCCGGATATTTCGCCGCCCATGATCATGCGGCTCGAAGCGTCCTCGGTGCCGGTGGCCATGCTCCAAATCACCTCCGACACGCTGACGCCGGCGGACCTCTATAACCTCTCCATCACGCAAATCCGACCCCTGCTTGTGGAGATCCCTGGAGCGATCCTGCCGCATCCATACGGGGGTCAGCCCATGCAGCTGCTGGTGTCGCTCGATCAGCAGAAATTGCTCGCCCGTCACCTCACCGCGAGTGATATCCACAAAGCCCTTCGGAATCAGAGCATCGTGCTGCCGGCGGGCGACCAGAAGATCGAGGCGACGGACTGGATGGTCCAGACGAACGCTTCGCCGATGCAGGTCGAGGACTTCAACAATATCCCGATCAAGAGAAAGGGAAATTCCTTCATCTATGTGCGCGACGTCGCGGATGTGCAACTCGCCGGCCCTCCGCAAACAAACGCCGTGCTGGTGGACGGCAAACAGGCCGTCATGATCGTCGTGATGAAGAGCGGCGAGGCGTCGACCCTGGCCGTGGTCAACGCGGTGAAGCAGGCGATCCCGCGCATTGAAAAAGTGGTGCCTGCGGGCGTGCAGGTCAAAATCATAAACGACGCCTCGATGTTCGTGAAGGAGTCGATCACGGATGTCGTGCGCGAAATGCTGATCGCCGCCGCGCTGACCGGTCTCATCGTGCTCCTGCTGCTCGGCTCAGGGCGGGCGACGGTCATCGTCGCCACCTCGATCCCGCTCTCCATCCTGACCTCGCTTATCGGTCTGCAAATGGCCGGAGAGTCGATCAATCTTATGACGTTGGGCGGATTGGCGCTGGCCGTCGGCGTGCTCGTCGACAACGCGACCGTGATGATCGAGAATATCGACACCCATCTCGCCATGAGCAAACCGCTCGAAGAGGCGATCATCGACGCCGCCAATCAGATCGTCGCCCCGACGCTCGTCGCCACTTTATGCATCATCATCGTCTGGCTCCCGCTCTTCGAGCTCAGCGGCGTGTCCGGCTGGCTGTTCATGCCGATGGCGAAAGCGGTCATCTTCGCGGTGCTCGCTTCCTTCGTCCTGTCGTACACGCTGGTGCCGACCATGGCGAAACATATGCTTGTAGCACGCCACGCACCGCAGGCCAATGAGCACGGCGGGCGGCCCGAAACGGAGACACCGCGGGGCGTCTTCGCCCGCCTCCAGCAGGGGTTCGAGCGCGGCTTCGAGCGGTTCCGTGATCACTACAATGTGCTGCTCAAACAGGCGATCGTCCAGCGCGGCCCGTTCGTCGGAATCTCTCTGGCCATCGCGCTTGGCTCCCTCGGCCTGTTTTACTTCAACGGGCGCGACTTCTTCCCCGAGATCAAGTCGGGGACCTTGCAGATGCATATGCGGACGCCGCTCGGCACGCGCCTGGAGGTCTCAAGCCGCGTCGCGTCCCTCGTCTCAAACGACATCGCGGAGATGTTGCCCGGTCAGATCGAAGGCATCATCAGCAATTGCGGGCTGCCGGTCGGACCGCATAACCTCGCCTTCATTCCGACGCCGACGATTGGCACGCAGGATTGCGACCTGACGATCTCTTTGAAGAATGAGAGGTCGCCGGTCTGGGACTATCGGCACACGCTCCGCAAAGGCTTGAATGAGCGCTATCCGGGCACCGAATTCACGTTCCAGCCGGCTGATCTGACCGCGAAGATTCTCAACTTCGGCTCGCCCTCGCCGATCGATGTCCAGATCAACGGCATGGAGATGCAAGCCAACTACGAGTTCGTACGCAAATTGGCGGGTGAGTTGAGCAAGATCGATGGCACCAGCGACGTGACGATCCAGCAGACGATGCACACGCCGACCCTTTTCGTCGAAGGCCATCGCAGTTTCGGACTCAGCATACAGATGACCGAATTGGACATCGCCGACAATCTGCTCTTTTCGACGTCCGGCACCCAACAGGTCGACCAGCAATATTGGCTCGATCGCAAGACCGGCCTCTCCTACCAGGTCAACATCTATACCCCGCAGCCGCAACTCACGAGTATTCAAGATCTGATGACCATCCCTGTCGATCTGGGCAATCTCAACTCTGTGGAAAATAAAACGCATCTGCTCGGCAATGTCGCCTCGGTTTCATCGGTCGGAACGCCTGGCCAGGTCACGCACGCGAGCATTATGCCGCTGTTCGACATCTATGTGTCCGCCGAAGGGCGCGACCTCGGGGGCGTGCTGGCAGATGTCGAGCAGGTCGCGACACGCATGGAGAAAGAGTTACCCCGTGGCGCAGCGCTCACAATCCATGGCCAGGCCGAATCAATGCACATCGGCCTATGTCGAATTGGTGGTCGGTCTCATCGCCGCGGTCGTGCTCATCTATCTCCTGCTCGTCGGCAACTTCCAATCGTGGCTCGACCCCTTCATCATCATTACGGCCTTGCCCGGTGCATTGGCGGGCATCGCATGGTCGCTGTTCCTGACACACACAAATATTTCAGTGCCGGCGCTGACGGGCGCCATTATGACGATGGGCATGGCGACCGCCAATTCGATTCTCGTCGTGGCCTATGCCCGCGAACAGCTTGCAGAGCACGGCGACGCGCTGCGGGCCGCGGTCGAAGCCGGGAAAGCCCGCATTCGTCCGGTGCTCATGACCGCATCGGCCATGATCGTCGGCATGCTGCCGATGTCGCTGAGTAATTCCCAGAATGCGCCGCTGGGTCGGGCCGTCATGGGCGGCTTGACGGTCGCCACTTTCTTTACGCTGTTGTTCGTGCCCTGCGTGTACGCCATCATCTACAGCAGTCGAGCCGCTCGCCAAAAGGACCGTACGTCATATGAACATCCTCATGAAGACCCTGCGTGAAAGACGTGTGGCACTCGTCACAATTTCAGTGATCCTCCTGTGCGTGCTGTACGGCGGCTATCGGATCTCTGAGAGCAAGCTCGACACCGCTGCGGTGCACGAGCAGACGCTCGAAAACGCCGTGCGCACCGTGGCCGTCACCAATGCACAGCCAATGGCGCCGACCGAAACCATTACGCTCCCAGGCAATATTGTGGCCTGGTTTGAGGCGCCGATCTACGCGCAGGTCTCGGGCTATGTGAAAATGTGGTACGCGGACTACGGCGCGCTGGTGAAGAAAGGCGACATCCTCGCCGATATCAACGCGCCGGCCCTCGACGCTCAATATGCACAGGTCCAGGCCGATCTGGCGTCGGAGCGCGCCCTCTATGGTCTCGCCGACATCACAGCGAAGCGCTGGGTGGCAATGCGCAGAAGCCATGCGGTTTCCGAACAGTCGATCACAGTGAAGGTGGCGGAGGCAAGAGCCCAAGCGGCGAAGGTCAGCGCAGCGGAGCAGAACGTCAAGAACTTCGAGGCGATGATCCGGTTCAAGACGATCATCGCGCCCTACGACGGCGTAGTGACCGTACGCAATGTCAACGTCGGTGACTACGTCACGAAGGAAGGCAATATCACGAATCGCCACACGGGCGCCAACCTCTTTACTGTGGCCGACGTCAGCAGGATGCGCCTATTTGTCAACATGCCGGAGTCGTTCGGAGCCTACCTCAACCCAGGCCTGACGGCCAACGTGACCGTGCCGCAATTGCCCGATCGTCATTTCACCGCCAAATTCAGGACCGTCGCCCGCGGATTCGATCCGGAGATGCGCACGGCGGTCACCGAATTCACGATCGACAATGAGGACAAAGCCCTCTGGCCCGACTCCTATGCCACGGTCCTTCTTACGGTGCCGACTCATAGGATTGCTCTCACGATTCCGTCCAGCGCAATGGTGTTCCAAGAGCACGGCACACAAGTGGCCGTGGTGACGGAGGACGACCGCGTGCACTTCAAAGCGATCGCTGTGGGCAAAATCCTCACAGGAACGATCGAGGTGACAGAGGGGATTTCCATAACCGACCGCATCGTGACCCACCCCAATGCCGCCTTGCTCGAAGGGAACAAAGTACGCATCGTCACGCCAGCGACTGGTTATCACCTCGTCGGTAAAGAAGCACTCTCTCATGCGTTGGCGGCAACCCCGTAGCGGTCAGGGATTCCGTCCGAGCCAACACGGAAGGAAAATATATGAGCACACATACCCGTGCCAGCCACCCGATCTACCATCTACTACCGACGGAAATTGAAGGGTTCGATGCCCTGGCCGAGCTGGCCCTGGATCTGCGTTCGTCGTGGAATCATGCGACTGACGAAGTGTGGCGGCAGCTTGATCCCGAACTCTGGGCGATCACGCATAACCCCTGGGTGGTCCTCCAGACGGTCTCGCGTGACCAGATCGAGCGCGTGTTAGGCGATCCAGCTTTCCGTACACACGTTGATGATCTGGTGCAAACCAGGCGCGATGCAGCGGAGGCGCCCGCGTGGTTTCAGCACAGCTACCCGCATTCTCCGTTGACCTGTGTGGCGTATTTCAGCATGGAATTTATGTTGAGCGAAGCGTTGCCCATCTACTCGGGTGGGCTGGGTAACGTGGCCGGCGATCAGCTCAAAGCCGCCAGCGATCTGGGCGCCCCGGTGGTCGGCGTGGGACTGCTGTACCAGCAAGGCTATTTTCGCCAGGTGATCGACAAGGACGGTGCGCAAGAGGCCCTCTTCCCGTATAACGACCCCGGACAATTGCCGATCACGCCGTTGCGCCAAGCGAACGGCGAGTGGTTGCGGCTGGAGATCGCGTTACCGGGTTACTCGGTCTGGCTGCGCGCCTGGCAAGTCCAGGTCGGCCGAGTGAAGCTGTATCTGCTGGACAGCAATGACGCGGCGAACTTCCCCGCGCATCGAGGCATTACCAGCGAGCTCTATGGCGGCGGGCCGGAGCTGCGCCTCAAACAGGAACTGCTGCTCGGGATCGGTGGATGGCGCCTGCTCACAGCGCTCGGCATTCAGCCGGAAGTCTGTCACTTGAATGAAGGCCATGCGGCCTTCGCCGTGTTGGAACGCGCCGGCAGTTTCATGCACGAGACTGGGCAGCCCTTCGACGTCGCGCTGGCCGTCACGCGAGCGGGGAACCTCTTCACCACCCACACGGCAGTGGCCGCGGGCTTTGACCGGTTTGCTCCGGCGCTCATCAAGCAATACCTCGGGGGGTATGCCGAGCAGAAACTCGGCATCCCCGTCCACGAGATGCTGGCCTTGGGCCGCCAGAACCCGAACGACTCGTCGGAACCGTTCAATATGGCCTATCTGGCCATCCGGGGGAGCGGGGCGGCCAATGGCGTGAGCCGTTTGCATGGCCAGGTGAGCCGACGCCTCTTTCAGCCACTCTTTTCCCGTTGGCCCGAGAGCGAGGTCCCGGTAGGACACGTGACCAACGGTGTCCATATGTCGAGCTGGGACTCAGCGGCCGCTGACGAGCTCTGGACGGCGGCCTGTGGCAAAGAACGCTGGCGGGGAACGACGGAACACGTGGAGCCGGCTATGCGCCACATCTCGGACGCGCAGCTCTGGCAGCTACGCACCACCGCCCGTAATTCCCTCATCGACTACGCCCGCGAGCGATTGTCCCGGCTACTAGCCGCCTCCGGCGCATCGCCAGAGGCGGTGGAGGGGGCGACACATCTCTTCGACCCCAATGCTTTGACACTGGGCTTTGCCCGCCGGTTCGCGACCTATAAGAGACCGAATCTGCTGCTGCACGACCCGGGACGGTTGCTGCGACTGCTGACGAATTCGCAGCGACCGGTGCAACTCATTATCGCGGGCAAGGCCCATCCGGAGGATCGGGCAGGACAGGCTCTGATTCAGGAATGGATCCAGTTCATCCGCCAGCCAGAGACCCGCTCCCACATCATGTTCCTGAGTGACTACGACACGCTGCTGGCCGAGCACCTGGTGCAGGGGGCGGACGTCTGGCTGAACACCCCACGACGCCCCTGGGAGGCCTGTGGCACCAGCGGCATGAAGGTGCTCGTCAATGGCGGCCTCAATCTCTCGGAATTGGACGGCTGGTGGGCAGAAGCCTATACACCTGACGTAGGGTGGGCATTGGGGGACGGCCAGGAACATGGTGATGACCCGGCCTGGGACGCGATCGAAGCCGACACCCTCTATGACTTACTCGAACGCGAGGTGATCCCGGAGTTTTATGCTCGCGACGGGGAGGGTATCCCCAGCGCCTGGGTGGCACGGATGCGGGAAAGCATGGCGCGGTTGACTCCGCACTTCTCCACCAACCGCTCGGTGCGCGAATACGTGGAGCGACACTACCTTCCGGCCGCCGCTGCCTACCGTGAACGGGCTGCTGAGAACAGTGCGGTCGGCAGAGCGGTGGTCAATTGGGAGCAGACGCTGAAAGGGAAATGGGGCACGCTACATTTCGGCGACATGACGGTCCAGACAACGGCGGCCCAGCATATCTTTGAGGCAGAGGTGTATCTCAACGACCTCGACCCGAAGGCCGTGCGGGTCGAGCTGTATGCCGATGGAATCAATGGCAGCGATCCGATCCGACTGGAGATGACGTGCGTCCGGCCATTGGCCTGCGAGTCGCGCGGGGGGATTTATCGTGCATCCGTTTCGGCGGCCCGTTTCGCGACGGACTATACGGCGCGCATCATCCCGCACTGCTCCGGTGTGGCGGTCCCCCTGGAAGTCGATCGCATTCTCTGGCAGCGGTGACGGAACTTCGTACGGGAGTAGGACGACAGAAGACCGCCGATGAACAAGTCAAAACAACCGAGCAAACTGGAACAGCCCACAGGCCTGATGCCGTCCGTATCAGGCCAGGCTGCAGAAACGTCTCACGCGTCCATGAGTCCGGCGAGGTCCGAACGTTCTCTGCATGAATATGTGAGAGCGGTCTGCGAGCGTGCTGATGTCCGAGTGGGTGTGCCACTGCCTCTGGGCACCTATGCACGTGGCGAAGGAGTGAACTTTTCGTTCTTCAGCCGACACGCCAGCCGCGTTCGGCTGGAGTTGTTTGATCATCCCGACGATGCCACGGCCAGCAGGGTGATTGACCTGGATTCTGCACGCAATCGCACTGGTGACGTGTGGCACGTCTGGGTTGAGGGAATTCGCCCGGGCCAACTCTATGCCTATCGTGTGGACGGCCCGTATCAACCCACGGACGGCCATCGTTTCAATTTCAACAAACTTCTCCTGGACCCCTTCGCCACGGCGATCTCGAAGTTGCCCACCTGGGAGTTCGCTCCGGCTCGGGGATACGATCCGTCTGTGCCTGACGGAGACGCGGGGTGTTCGATGGTCGATAATGCCGGTGCCATGCCGAAATGCGTGTTCACGCAGGAGCACTTTCACTGGCAGGGGGCCTGTCAGCCCAAACACCCCTGGTCGAAGATGGTCATTTATGAAACACATGTGCGTGGCTTCACGATCCATCCCAGCTCCGGGGTGACGCATCCCGGCACGTATCGGGGCCTCATGGAAAAGATCCCCTATCTCAAGGAACTGGGGGTGACGGCCGTAGAACTGATGCCGGTGCAAGAATTCAATGAACACCACGCGATAAGCGCCAATCCGCAAACAGGCCAGCCACTCGGGAATTACTGGGGATATGATCCCGTCGCCTTCTGTGCACCGAAAGCCTCTTATAGTAGTTCGGGAGGGGAGGGTCAGCAGACGTTGGAGTTCAAGGAAATGGTCCAGGCCTTCCATAGGGCGGGCATCGAGGTGATCCTGGACGTGGTGTTCAATCACACAGCCGAGGGAAACGAGCTGGGGCCCACGCTCTGTTTCCGCGGGATTGAGAACACGATCTTCTATCTGCTGGCGGACGATAAACGTGCTTATAGGGACTACACGGGCACCGGCAACAGCATTAATGCCAACCATCCTGTGGTGCGGGAATACATCTTGACCGCGTTGCGCTACTGGGTGGTGGAGATGCATGTCGATGGATTTCGTTTTGACCTGGCCGCGGTGCTCGGGCGGGGCCGCACCGGCAACGTGCTGTCCAATCCCCCGCTGCTCGAGCGGATTGCCGAGGATCCGATCTTGCGGGATGTGAAAATCATCGCCGAGGCATGGGATGCTGCCGGAGCCTATGAGGTCGGGAACTTCTCCGAACCCCGCTGGGCGGAGTGGAACGGTCAGTACCGTGATGACATCCGACGGTTCTGGCGCGGCGACGAGGGGATGCTCGGTTTGTTTGCCAGCCGCATCTGCGGCAGTGCTGACATCTACACCACGTCCGGCAAAGGCCCCGGGAGCAGCATCAATTTCGTTACCTGCCACGACGGCTTCACGCTAAACGACCTCGTGTGCTATCGCGACAAGCACAATGAAGCAAACGGAGAAAACAACCATGACGGGACAAACTACAACTTCAGCGAGAGTTACGGCGCGGAAGGTGAGACAGCGGATGGCCAGATCCAGTCCATCAGGAAACGTCAGATCAAGAACTTCATGCTGAGCCTCTTGATCTCGCGCGGCGTACCGATGCTCTTGGGAGGGGACGAATTTCGCCGCACGCAACGCGGCAACAACAATGCGTACTGCCAGGACAACGAAACGAGCTGGCATGACTGGAGCTGTTTGGAACAGCATAGGGAAATTTTCCGCTTCACCCGTGGCATGATCGCCTTTCGTCAAGCGCATCGGATGCTGAGTGCTGAGGAATTCTACACGGATGCTGAGATCCACTGGTTCAGCCCGCACGGGGATTTACCTCACTGGACTGACCCGAAAGAAAAACAGTTTGCTTGTCTGATCCACGAAGATGAGCAGTGCGCACTTTACCTGATGTTTAATGCCGGCGCCGATGCGGTCGATTTTTGGTTACCCCCCGTATTGCCGGAGGCTCAGTGGCATGTGGCCGTTGACACCGCTCGCGACGCGCCACAGGACCTGTTTGCTCCGGGAGAGGAACCTGTTTGGGAAGATCCACACACGTACCACCTGAGCCCTCGGTCTAGCGCCATACTGCTGACTCGATAAGCGAACTGCCTACGATGGCTGACGGCGTTGATGAAGGCCACATGAACAGAGCGGTCCCGATCACGACGTTGTTTCTGGATGTCGGCGGTGTCCTGCTCACCAACGGGTGGGATCATCATGTCCGCAAACGGGCGGCGACGGCCTTCAAGCTGGAATGGGCCGAGATGGAGGATCAACATCACCTGACCCTCGAAGCGTACGAAGTGGGGAAGCTCACGCTGGAAGAATATTTACGCCGGGTGGTCTTTTGCCAAAAGCGGCCATTCAGTCGGGCTCAATTTCGGCGTTTCATGTTCGCCCTGTTCGGGGCTGGTGCCTCGCTCCGCCGGATTCTGAATGGCGTTATATCCGCTGTGGCCGGCCGGGTTGTTCGCCCCATTTGAATGGATGCAAAACGCATGATAGCCAAGACGCCTTGCTGCGTTCTCGATTTTGCCCGGGGAAGAGAGAATTAAACCATGAAGACACAAACTCTTTCACTGGAACTGCTCCACAGGATGGATGGTTATTGGCGCGCCGCCAACTATCTGTCGGTCGGCCAGATTTATTTGAGCGATAATCCGCTGCTGAAGCGGCCACTGGTGCTCGCGGATGTGAAACACATGCTGCTGGGACACTGGGGGACGACCCCCGGGCAGAACTTCATTTACGTGCACTTGAACCGGTTGATCAAGAAATACGATCTCAACATGATTTACGTCTCCGGCCCCGGGCATGGAGGCCCGGCGGTCGTGGGCAACACGTACCTCGAGGGCACGTACAGCGAGATCTATCCCGACATCAGCCAGGATGAGTCCGGGCTTCAGAAGCTCTTCAAACAATTCTCGTTTCCCGGAGGGATTCCCAGCCACGCCTCGCCAGAGTGCCCTGGCTCGATCCACGAGGGCGGCGAGCTGGGCTATTCCCTTAGCCATTCGTTCGGGGCGGTGTTCGACAATCCCGATCTGATCGTCGCCTGCGTCGTCGGCGACGGTGAAGCGGAGACGGGTCCCTTGGCGACTGCATGGCAGTCCAATAAGTTTCTCAACCCGATTACTGACGGTGCGGTATTGCCGATCCTGCATCTCAATGGCTACAAGATCAGCAACCCCACCATCTTGGCCCGCATCGAACATGAGGAGTTGGAGCAGTTTGTCCGTGGCTGCGGCTGGACGCCCCACTTCGTCGAAGGTCATGAGCCGGAAGCAATGCACCAACTCATGGCCAGTACGTTGGAAAAGGCCATCGAGGACATTCGGCAAATCCAGAGCAATGCCCGCAACAATAAGGACGCCACGCGTCCGCGCTGGCCGATGATCATCCTCAATTCACCCAAGGGCTGGACGGGACCGAAGATCGTCGATGGTTTGCAGATTGAAGGCACGTTCCGTGCGCACCAGGTGCCACTCTCCGACCCGGCCACCCATCCCGAACACCTCAAGCTGTTGGAAGATTGGCTCAAGAGTTACCGGCCGGAGAAACTCTTCAATGAGCAGGGCCGTCTGAAACCGGAACTGGCCGAACTTGCGCCCGAGGGTGAACGACGCATGGGGGCCAATCCCCATGCCAACGGCGGCATCCTGCTCCGCGACCTGCGGATGCCGGATTTCCGCGACTACGCGGCCGACGTGCCAGCGCCGGGGGCGCCCGGCATCGGCGACACCCATGTGCTCGGGCCATTCCTGCGCGATGTGGCGAAGCTCAACGCTGGGCAGCGCAATTTTCGGGTCTTTGGTCCCGATGAAACGCTTTCCAACGGCCTGGGGGCGCTGTTTGAAGTGACCAGACGCCAGTGGGACGCCGCGACCGTGGCGGACGACGAATGGCTCGCGCCCGCCGGGCGGGTGATGGAAATGCTCAGCGAACATCAATGCGAGGGCTGGCTCGAAGGCTACTTGCTCACGGGGCGGCATGGGCTCTTCAACTGCTACGAGGCGTTTATCCACATTATCGATTCGATGTTCAACCAGCACGCCAAGTGGCTCAAGGTTACCGCACACCTGCCGTGGCGGCGCAAGATCGCCTCACTGAACTACCTGCTGACCTCGCATGTCTGGCGCCAGGATCACAACGGCTTCACCCATCAGGACCCTGGTTTCATCGACCACGTCGTGAACAAGAAGGCCGAGGTGGTGCGAGTCTACTTTCCGCCGGATGCCAACTGCCTGCTGTCGGTGATGGCCCACTGCCTGCGCAGCCGCCATTACGTCAATGTCGTGGTCGCGGGCAAGCATCCGGCGCCGCAGTGGCTGACGATGGATGCCGCCCTCAAGCACTGCACCGAGGGCATCGGCATTTGGCAGTGGGCCAGCAACGACCAGGCCGTTGCGCCCGACGTGGTCATGGCCTGCTGTGGCGACGTACCCACGCTGGAGACGCTCGCCGCCGTTTCCATCCTGCGCGAGCATCTGCCCGACCTGAAAATCCGGGTGGTCAACGTGGTCGACCTCATGAAGCTACAGCCACCGAGCGAGCACCCCCACGGGTTGAGCGACAGGGATTTCGACGAGCTCTTTACCAAGGACAAACCAGTCATCTTTGCCTATCATGCCTATCCATGGTTGATCCACCGGCTGACTTACCGCCGTACCAACCATGACAACATCCATGTCCGTGGCTATAAGGAAGAGGGCACCATTACGACGCCCTTCGACATGACGGTGCTGAATGATCTGGACCGCTTCCATCTCGCGATGGATACCATCGACCGCTTGCCTCAGACCGGCGACAAGGGCCTCTACCTCAAGCAGCAGCTCAAGGACAAGCTCCTCGATCACAAGCAATACATCGACAAGCACGGTCAAGACATGCCGGAGATTCGTAACTGGACGTGGGGCGCGACCAACCCAAGCAAACCGGCGTAAACCGTGCAGGTGCCAGACCGGATATTCACGATGCGAACGACCCCAAATAAACTCGAAGCCGAGCTGGCCTCCGCGAAGCCAGCAAACACCAAGCCCCCTGACATCGCCTCCGGGTCGGTTCCGGATACGCTCGCGACGCTCAAAGTCAATCCCGATATTGGACTTGCACATGCCGATGTGGACATCCGCCGGAAGGAGAACGGCTACAACGAAGTGCCCGAACAACAGGGGCATCCGATCCTGAGATTCCTCGGAAAATTCTGGGGCGTGTCGGCATGGATGCTCGAACTGATCATGGTCCTGTCAGCCGTCCTCCGTAAATACCCGGACCTCGCGGTGGTGAGCACGCTACTGGTCGTCAATGCCGTGGTGAGTTTTATGCAGGAGCGCCGGGCCGCCGGTGTCGTCGAGACATTGCGCCGACGGTTGCAGGTGAGTGCTCGCGTGCTGCGCGAGGCTAACTGGCAGGTGATTCCCTCTCGGGAGTTGGTCCCTGGTGACATTGTCCGGGTACGTCCCGGCGACATCATTCCCGCAGACGTGAAACTCCTCACCGGAACGATGAGCATTGACCAGTCCGCCCTCACGGGCGAGTCAAAGGATGCCGATAAGGCCTCCGGCGACGTACTCTCATCGGGTTCTATCGTGCGCCGAGGCGAGGGCAACGGCGTAGTCATGCTGACCGGGGCAAAGACCTATTTGGCCGCACGACGGAACTCGTCCAGCAGGCGCGACCGAAGCTCCACATTGATGCGGTGATGGCCAAGGTCGTGCGGTGGCTCTTCCTCGTCGTCGGTGCGCTGGTGGGCATAGTGGTCGTCATGTCTTTTGTACGCGGCACGCCGCTCATCGAGGTGGTCCCGCTCATGCTCATCCTATTCATGAGTGCGATCCCGCTCTCCCTTCCCGTCATGTTCACGGTTAGCATGGCCGTCGGGTCGAAGGAGCTGGCCAAGCGCGGCGTGCTGGTCACACGCCTCAGCGCCGCGGAGGATGCGGCAACCATGGACGTGCTCTGCGTGGACAAGACGGGCACAATCACGATGAACCAACTGGCCGTCACCGGCGTGATTCCGCTGGAGCAGGCGACGGAAGCCGACGTGCTGTTTGCCGGCGCCCTCGCGTCGCAGGAGGCCAACCAGGATCCGATTGACCTCGCGTTCCTGGCCGTGGCAAAGGAGCGGCACATTTTCGACAGCCTCCCCAAGGTCACGCCCGTCTCCTTCGCGCCGTTTGATACGAAAAACCGGCGTACGGAAGCCGTGGCCGAGCAGAACGGGCAGCATTTTCGCGTGATGAAAGGCGCTGTGCGAACCGTCGCCGAAGTCTGCGGACTGCAGCCCCCGGCAATCGAGGCGTTGGAGGCCCGCGTCAGCGAATCGGCCGCGAAGGGCTATCGGACGCTGGCGGTAGCGCGAGGCCCCGAGACGGGCGCGCCGGCATTGGTCGGATTGGTGACGTTATATGACCCGCCTCGACCGGACGCCAAGCAACTCATCGCCGCACTCCATGAGCTCGGCGTTTCGGTGAAGATGCTCACCGGCGATGCATTGGCGGTCGCCGGTGAAATCGCGCGCGGCGTCGGGCTGCCCATCATCCGGCGCATGGCGGACCTGAAGGCCGCGAGCGCGCAGGCGGGCGACAAGACGGGGGATCTTTTCCCTGGCACCGATGGTTTTGCGGAGGTATTTCCGGAGGACAAATATATCGTGGTGCAGCACCTGCAGGCCGCGGGGCATGTCACCGGCATGACGGGCGACGGCGTCAACGATGCACCAGCACTGCGCCAAGCCGAGGTCGGCATCGCCGTCAGTGCCGCGACCGACGTGGCCAAGGGCGCCGCAAGCGTCGTCCTGACCGAACCGGGCTTGACGAATATTGTGGCGCTGGTCGAGCAGGGGCGGATGATCTACCAGCGCATCCTGACCTACATCATCAACAAGATCAGCCGGACGATCCTGAAGACGGCCTTTGTGGCCATCGCGTTCATGGTGACCGGCAAGTTCATCATGTCCGCCTTTGCGATGCTGCTGCTGATTTTCGTAACAGACTTCGCAAAGATTTCCCTGGCCACCGACCGCGTTCGACCGTCCAAGAAACCGGAGACGTGGAACATTGGGGGCTTCATCACCGTGTCCGTGGTGCTGGGCACCTTGATGGTCGCGGAGTCGCTTCTCGTCTTGTGGAGCTGCTGGTCACCTTTCGGATTGGCAACAAGCGACGATGCCCTCTACACCTTCAGTTTCCTCACTCTGCTCTACTTTGCCGCGTTCTCCATCGTATCCGCGCGGGAGCGCCGCTGGTTCTGGGCGACGATGCCCAGTAGGGCTGTTGTGATTGCTGCTGTGGTGGAAGTGCTCGTCGGCACCGTCCTGACGTTTATTGTATCTCCCGGGAGTGACGCCATTGCCCTGGTGGCAGATGCTCGCGATTTTCGTCTATGCGATGGTCTCATGCCTTGTCGTGAACGACGCCGTGAAGGTCGTGATGATCAAACGTCTCGTTCCTGCGGCGGTGGCCTAGAAGGCGGCTATGCGCTGGAAAATATTTCTTGTCCGTCATGGCGAAAGGCAGAAAGGGAAAGTGCCGGCGGGGAAGACGTGTGCCTAAATTAAGCTGCCGGTGTATTGGCGAGAGCAAACATGAAGTGCAAAACCGAAGCGTGGAGGGATTAAGCAGGGTCAAATCATGAAGATGAATATCAATTCCAAGGAATTCCGGGTGCCGGCAAGGAAAAAGTTCAACCTCAAAAAGTGGCCGACGCTTGTGAAGTCTCTGTACAAGTCGAAGAAGGAGTACAGCAAATTCCTCCAGAAACAGGTGGAGGAGTTGAGCGAGCTGCAACGTCTGCTCTATGCGTCCAACCGCCATGCGGTCCTGTTGATTTTTCAGGCGATGGATGCCGCCGGAAAGGACGGCGTCATCCGACATGTGATGTCCGGTGTCAATCCACAAGGCTGCCAGGTGTTCAGCTTCACACACCCGAGTGCGACGGAACTGGAGCACGACTTTCTGTGGCGCACCACCCGTTCTCTGCCGGAACGTGGCCGCATCGGTATCTTCAACCGCTCCTATTACGAGGAAGTGCTGATCGTCCGGGTGCATCCGGAAATCCTGCGCACTCAGGGGCTGCCGGACTCGTTGCTCGACGAGCGCTCCATCTGGAATGAGCGGTATCGCTCCATCGTGGACCTGGAAAACCATCTCTACCGGAACGGCACGCGAGTCATCAAGTTTTTTCTGCACCTGTCGGAGGAGGAACAGCGAACGCGCTTCCTGGCGCGCATCGATGACCCCGATAAGAACTGGAAATTTAGCCTCGCGGACATTCACGAGCGAAAATACTGGAAGCAGTACAGGAAGGCGTATGAGGCGTGCCTGAACGCGACCAGTACCCATCACGCGCCCTGGTACGTCGTGCCCGCCGATGATAAGGAGAATGCCCGGTTGATTGTGTCCCAAATTATTCTTGATGCGCTCAATGGACTGAACATGGCTTATCCCAAGACTACCGAGAAACGTCGGCGGGAATTGAAATCTATCCGCAAACTGCTCTCGAAGTAACGTGTGAATGAGGGTCTCTGATGTGACGAGCGCGGCCACGCTGAACAGCGATCCGCGTGTGACGAACCTCGAAACGGGAAAAGGTGGGAGAACGATGAAACCGGATGACCACATCGAACCGACGATCTTTGTCATTTTTGGCGGAGCCGGTGACTTGACCTGGCGGAAACTCGTGCCGGCCTTGTTTGACCTCTCCGAGGACCGCAGTCTGCCTGCTGATTTCTCGGTCATCGCGGTGGATCGCGTGGACGTCAGCGACGAAACGCTGCGCCGGCGGCTCCACGCCGGCGTCAAGAAGTTCGCCCGCCACAAAGTGGTGAAAAGCGGCGCATGGCGCGAGTTTGCCAGGCATCTCCACTATCAGCGGGGCGATTTCAAGAAGCTCCACACGTATACGACGTTAGGTGAGCACTGTGCGAAGCTGGAAAAGGAATGGGGTACCAAAGCCCATCGCATCTTTTACATGGCCACGCCGCCGAGCCTGTTCGGTGAAATCCCAAAATACCTTGGCAAGGCTGGGTTGGCGCTTGACCGGGAGTGGACAAGGATTGTGGTTGAAAAACCGATCGGCTATGGCCTGGAATCCGCCCGCGCCTTGAACGCCATTCTTGCCGCCAATTTCGAGGAATCCCAGATCTTCCGCATCGACCATTACTTGGGCAAGGAGACGGTCCAGAACATTCTGGCATTCCGGTTTGCCAATCCAATTTTCGAGCCGCTCTGGAATCGGCGGTATGTGGAGTATGTGACCATCACCGCCGCTGAAGAGGTGGGGATCGAACATCGGGGGGGCTATTACGACCACACGGGCGCGCTGCGCGACATGGTGCAAAATCACCTGATGCAACTCCTGTGTCTCGTGGCCATGGAACCGATGGTCTCGTTCAATGCCGATGAGATTCGCAACAAGAAAGTGGATGTGCTCCACGCCATTCGTCCGATTCACCCGGACGTCGTCCATCAACACGTGGTGCGCGGGCAATACGGCCTGGGGTGGGTCGGCGGCAAGAACGTGCGTGGCTATCGGGAAGAAGATGATGTGCCGCCTGATTCTCAAACTGAGACGTTTGTCGCGCTCCGGCTGTTCCTCGACAACTGGCGCTGGCAGGACGTGCCGTTCTACCTCCGTACCGGAAAGCGGCTCACCCGACAGGCCTCGGAAATTGTCATCCAATTCCGCAGCGTGCCGCATCAGTCGTTTCCACCCGAGGCGACTCTCGATTGGCAGGCGTCCCGTCTGACGATGTCCATCCACCCCGACGAGGGCATCGTGCTGCGCTTTCAGGCCAAACACCCCGGGCCCAAAATGCACCTGCGGTCGGTGGAGATGAAGTTCAATTACCAGGATACGTTTGCTGCCCGGTCGCCGGGCGCGTATGAGACTTTACTCTGGGATGTCATGAAGAGTGACGCCACGCTGTTCATGCGCGCCGACCAGGTGGAAGCGGCCTGGCGGCTGCTGATGCCGGTGCTTGAGGTCTGGGCTGTGGCACCGCCCGGTGATTTCCCCAACTACGCCGCCGGCACGTGGGGGCCGCAGGATGCGCAAGGGCTACTGGCTCAAGGGCACAGTTGGCCATTGCCAACCGAATTGGTGCGACAGCGGAAGAAGAAGGGAAAGAATTCGTGACTCGACACAATATGAAATTTCACCCGGCATGAGCGTTCTAATCCTTGACCCTAGCGACACAGATATGAAGGTGCGAGAAGGAATGCGTTTTCGAGTTGTTCTACCACTGGTCTCAACGTGATCTTATCTGTCGATGAAACACTGGACAAACGTGAGGCCGACCAGTTTTTGGCCATTGTCCGGTCCTGGATCAATGAGCCGCAAACCGAAGGGGAAGTAGCATGACAGCAATCGCTCCACTCGCCACACGCGTAGCGTGGAAGGCCCTGGCCGCCCATTACTCACTGGTCCGACATCTCCATCTTCGGACACTCTTCGCGGAGGATGCCACCCGCGGGGAGCGTATGGCGGTCGATGCCGTTGGCATCTATTTCGACTATTCGAAGCACCGCATTACCGATGAGACGCTCACACTCTTGCTGCAATTGGCAGAGGAATCCGGTCTGCGGGCCCGCATCGATGCCATGTTTCGCGGGGACAAAATCAACGTCACGGAGAAGCGGGCTGTCCTGCATGTGGCCCTGCGCGCTCCCAAAGGGCACTCTATCATCGTGGACGGTAAGAACGTCGTGTCTCAGGTCCACGCCGTGCTTGCGAAAATGGCCAATTTCTCCAACCGGGTGCGCAGTGGGGAATGGAAAGGCCATACCGGCAAACCGATCCGCAACGTCATCAATATCGGCATTGGTGGATCTGACCTGGGGCCGGTGATGGCGTATGAGGCGTTGCGACACTATAGCCAGCGCGATTTGGCCTTTCGCTTCGTCTCCAACATCGATGGCACCGATTTCGTCGAGGCCACGCGAGACCTCGATGCCGAAGAGACCCTGTTCATCGTTTCGTCGAAGACCTTCACGACGCTGGAGACGATGACCAACGCGCGCACGGCGCGCGACTGGGCTCTCAAGACGTTGAAACATCCCACAGCTGTCGCCAAACATTTTGTTGCGGTCTCAACCAACACCGAAGAAGTGGCGCAGTTCGGGATCGACACCGCCAATATGTTCAAGTTTTGGGATTGGGTCGGCGGGCGCTACTCAATGGACTCGGCAATCGGTCTTTCGACGATGATCGCCATCGGCCCCGAACAGTTCCACACCATGCTCGACGGGTTCCATCAGATGGACGAGCATTTCCGCACGACTCCGTTCGAGCGCAACCTGCCGGTGCTCATGGGACTCTTGGCCCTCTGGTACAATAACTTTTTCGATGCACAGACCATGGCGGTCCTGCCATATGAGCAATACCTGAAGCGCTTTCCGGCATACCTCCAGCAGTTGACCATGGAGAGCAATGGTAAGCACGCCACGCTTGACGGGGCAGAGGTCGCCTACCAAACCGGGCCCATCTATTTGGGGGAGCCTGGAACCAACGGTCAGCATTCCTTCTACCAACTGATTCATCAAGGGACCAAACTCATCCCGTGCGATTTTATCGCGCTTGCTCAGCCGCTGAACCCTCTTGGTCGCCACCACGACTTGCTCTTGGCCAACGTGTTTGCCCAGGCAGAGGCACTGGCATTTGGGAAGACACCGCAGGAGGTTCAAGCCGAGGGCACACCGGCTTGGTTGGTTCCACACCGGAGCTTCGAAGGCAACCGTCCGTCCAGTACGCTTCTTCTAGAGCGGCTGACCCCGAAGACCCTGGGAGCGCTCATTGCGCTGTACGAACACAGCGTGTTTGTGCAAGGGACCATCTGGCACATTGATTCGTTTGACCAGTGGGGCGTTGAACTGGGGAAAGTACTTGCCGGGCGCATCATCCCAGAACTGGAGAGCAAGTCCGAGTCTGCACTCAAGCACGACAGTTCCACCAACACGCTCATCCGGCTCTACCGGAAATACAAAGAGCGCTCAACTTGACCATGGAGTTCAATATTTTATATCCCGCTTGCTCTTCGACCTTCGTGAGTTCGTTTACACGAAGGGGGACTTCTCAGGTTTTAACGGACACCTTTGGGGTGGTCGTTCGAACAAGGGGTGACCTAGGAGCAATCGGCGCAGATCGCAGGGTATCCGAGTGACGTCCGCGTTCATCAAGGCACAGCGTCGTGAGTTGGAGACGGCAGTACGGTGCCGTCTCCTAGACGTGTCGCGCAGCGGGTTCGATGAAGGGTTGCGTACCCCTCTCTCCGATCGAGCGTTGGAGGATCAGCGGGTGCGCGGCTTGATCCGCGCGGCCTGTACAGCGAGCCACGGCGTCTCCGGTGCCCCGCGACCACCTACGGCCCGGTCGCTTGACAACGGGGATGAATCGGCGTGAGGATTGCCCACTATTCAACCAATCAACAACGTTCAGATTTCTGAGGCAGAATCAAAGAGCATGAATGAGGATAGCTTCATCGCGGAGAAGGCACCTGTGGACTGGTGCGCGATGCGCGAGCGACTCAGGAAAAACGACGCTGGTGCGTGGCGTGAGGCATTTTCAGACTACTTCGAGACACGCATTAACTTGCGCTACCTATCTCAAATCAAAGTTCTGCAAGGTATGGGTACGTTACAAGGAGAGGGCTTCTCCATCGTCAGCATTCTCTGCTGTCTTATCGAGTTTCTAGAATCCACCGCCCAGGGCTCCAACTATCGGTATCTTAAGCTGGGGGAAACCTTACAGGCGCACGAGTATGTAAATAGCCAAAACCTCATTGTCGAATTCCTTCAAATCCGAGAACCATTCTCCGCCACCTTCGACGCGACATCCGCACAAGACTTTTACGTGGGAGTGCGGTGTGGCCTACTACATGAAGCGCGATCAACGAACGGGTGGCGCATACTTGAGGAAGGCCCCAATGGCATTATTGCTGATGTGGCAAACCGAATCCTCTATCGAAACAACTTTCAAGCGGCCCTACTTGAGTACATCAAGGTCTATGGTAACACCTTGGAAGCTGATCAACAGTTGCAGCAGGGCTTCATTCGCAAGTTCGACCACCTCTGCGTCTAGCGAAGGGAGGCCAAACACCTACATCATCCCCTGACAAGGAAAGGCTGTAACAGAGAACCGGCGAGCGTATGTGTTGGTCAATAATCGCGCCGAGGGAAATGTGCCATTAACCGTGTAGGCACTCACCGATTAACTCTGGGCTGCCTAACATGATTGAGTCGTCCTTTTGTTTCCTGCCCAGAGTGAGGCTGAGAACCGAACGATGGTGGTGGTAGGGGGGCATTGGATCCTGGAAGGACTTTCTTTCTTCCCCCTCCATCCCCGGCATCGGTCTCGACCGGAACGCTCGTACGATGACGCGCTGAATCAAGCGGAAGAACATCGCGCACAGGAGGACGCTCGATATTTCGCTCTCCATCTGCACGCAACCGATCAATGGCGACTCTACGAATGGCTCCGCCCTCGGGCCGTATACCTCGACATCGAAACGAATTCCTTTGGACAGATTACCGTCGTGGGACTCTATGGACATGGCGGCCGCACGTCGCTGGTCGAAGGAGATTTACTCACTCGACGGCGGCTCTGCGAGGAGTTGGCCCAGTACGATCTACTCGTGACCTTCAACGGGACGTTGTTCGATTTGCCCGTCCTCCTCGCAAGTATCCAAGGCTTCCCGCTGGACCAGCCCCATATCGATCTGTGCTTGCTGGGTCGGCAGCTCGGCTATTGTGGCGGTCTCAAAGCCATTGAGCTCCAACTCGGTATGCCACGTCGCACTGATCTGTGGGACATGAGCGGTGCCAATGCGAGCCAACTCTGGAATCGCTGGCGGCATCGTCGAGATGAGGAGGCGAGAGAGCGACTTTTAGCGTATAACCAGGCAGATTGTGTGAACGTACAACCATTGGCGGATAGGTTCTATTACCAGATGGTGCAAAGATATCGGAGTGAGTAAGGGATTCCAAAGCCGTCCTGATCCTCCATGTTATCCCCCTTTTGCTGGTGTTTCGTTGTCCGTAGGCGACATGGCCAAGTGGCAACCGCAACATAGCAGGGGAGAGGAGGGATAAGCAAACTGATCGGCGCTGGTTGCCCTCAGAATCTCTGTGAGATCATCGCCGGACACTCTGCGGCGAATGTTCAGGGTCAGACGTACGTGCACAGGGAAAGCATACCGCTGAGTCTGTTGCGAGAGGGATTGGAGAGGTTGAGGTACGAGGAAGTTGTCAAAGCGTTGGTAGGATAGACAAGCCTCTGGTTCAGCTCACCCTCCCCATCATTTCCACCCACTGCTTCAGATCGTATCTATAATTCCAAGTACGAACTGCCCCCGTGGTTGTCTTGATCTGAAGCGCGGCTTGGCTCTGTAGGTAAGGCTTGGCTCGTTCTTCAGCCTCCTCCCTCGTCGTGAAGACTTCAGGAACCCGTTGCTGATTGACGTACAGAGAATAGGCATGCACGAGTTCGCCCATCGTCCGCACCTTCCTTTCTTCCCCGTAGAGGCAACTACACACCAAGCTCGCTAGAGCGCTCGCCGATCCTCGCCCGATTGAAAGAGGAAGTCAAACAGGCATACACCCCATTGGCCTGGGCATATTCACATGGCCAGTTAAACTAGGGATCTCCCCAGTCCCTTTCGAATTGTATAAACGGTACAAACAACTGGAATTGTCTAGAACAGTCGGCTTGTAGAACATGGGGAGGATATCATGATGAACGCTCAAGCTACTGCAGTACGAATGATGGAGTCTCAGCGCGGCGGTCAACCACTCTGTGAGCATCTCACACTAAAATTGGAGCCTAGCGGCTTCGGCGGTTTCACGGGCAACTTTTACTGCGTTGACTGCGGAGAATCGGTGCCCAACAAACACCGACATCTCATTCTAGATTGACCCTCTGCACGGTTAACGGCGATGGCTTCCGTGGTTCGGTAAGAACCTCACTGAGCGGAAGCGCGTTTCCTTCCGCCTGATTGTTCACCGAGACATGCGTGCGCCGACCCGCGCCTGCGACCTTGCGCGTTCGTCTTCGTTCCCTCGTACATTCGATCACCAGTTTATTACTTTCCTTTTCGTCCAAGAGCGAGAACTTCCGTGACGGTGCGCCGCGCCTTCGTTTCTCAGCCATTGGACAATTTCTTTGTAACTTGCCCTAGTTTCCCCTGTGTCTACCGGCCTACAAAGATATGTCGCCATGCTGCCGCTCTTTTCGATGAGCATAACATACGAAGCCTCCCGAACACACTCCCCATTGCTCATTTGAGACTTCGAAGACGCGAGCCTCTACTTTGAGCGGTTGCCACAAAACACGGCTCCCTTTGGGCTCCTCAATCACGTTGACCTCCTGATAATTTCCAACGACTGTCCATTCCCCTCACCATCGCAAGGCAGTCCCAAATCGTGGGGTTGGCGAGTCTCGCAGTACAATTATAAGACTTCTTGAAGCCGTTAGCTTCCGATGTTTTAAGAGCCGTGGTCTGACCAGCCGCTGTACACTGATCTGATGCGGGGTTGAGACTCTCACTACAGGATCGAGGGGTGCCTCGTATCAGTTGAAGCGTTGCACGAGATGTTAGATTCTCGTGTGCAGACCGGAGATGTTGTAGTATTCAGCCGGGCGACTGTTGACTATTTGCCTGGTTCTAGATAGGTTAGAGATAGACATGGGAGAATGAGCCGGACCACTGGAGGCCCTCGCGGTTAAAGAAATTTTGATTCGTGAGATGTGCCTCAATACCGCCTGAAGTGTACCGGCTCACTTGCAGCGTCCTCAATCATTACCTGCGAAATCATAACTATTTCCCGTGAATCTCGCCCGATCCGCGCCTGCGACCCTTGCGCCCTCGTTCGCACCCCTTCTAGAATGGCCTCCTCTACGAGGCCGCTATGCCAGCATTCGGTCTAGACCAACAAGACGAATTGCGTGTCTGGGAAATGGGATAAGCAGCGGTAGAGAATAGCCGGTCACCTGCGACGCGAAGAAGAAGAAAGGATATCTGATGTAAGGCGACGCACTCGCGGCTACCGCCTTTGTCGCTGGGTTTATGGTGAGGGGCGTACACGCGATTCCATATCACAGGTTTCGACTAATTTTGATCCCGAATCTTGGCCTGGTCAGGCAGGTCCTAGTCAATCTACAATCAGAGTATGTTGGGTGGCCTTATGAAGCCAACACAGGGCATGAGGCAAAACCCAACGAAGGGCTGGAGAGGCTAGATGTCGGAGGCATATCGTGGACCAAGACTATCGAGCCGTCTTTGGAAGGAGGTTGATTATTTGCACTTCCACCCAAATTGACCTCTGACCCCCTGGTATTACAAGGTTGTAACAAGAGAAGATTACGTGAATCGAAATACTTTTAAGAACAAAAGCCCGTACACGATGTTCTCAAACTGAGAATCCTACAGAATTCAAAGATATACTTCTCATTTTCAGAGTCTGGCTTGCTCACCAGTTATCTGGATTCGTTATCAGCCATCAATGATAATAAGCTGACGACCGTGTACTAAGATCCGCTACGAACACAGAAAGTGAATGCGAGGTACCATGTTCTTAATCGGAACATGACCTGAAGTAGGCCGTGCCTGTTCTAACTCAGAGTTTGCCTCTCTGCATTCCCCTATATCATCAGGGATACTTAGCTTTGCCGTATCATTGATATTCCAGGTGTGAACGTATGTCCTCTGGCCAGACTACGACCACTTGCCAAGCGAGTGAGAGCGACCAGAAGCCGCCATCTGAAGAGGAAGTGAAAAGCTGAAGCAAGCCAGACAATAGTTCCGGAATGTACAGGAATGAAGGCGCAATCGAGACCTGCATCGGAAGCCTGCCTACACTGAGTCTAAAATCACGCCGCTTTCGAGCCTTTTGCTTCGTCGCGCTCTAGTTCTCGATTCATCGAAAGCATGAACATTTCAAACTTAGCCAGCTTCGTAGGGTGGTCCACAAGCAGGCGATCTACGACTTTGGCCATTTGTGTAGGCAGGTCGGATTCAGACAGGCCCACATGGGCTGGGGAGGTTCTTCCACTTTGAGGTTAGCGGCAATGCGCCAACTCTCGATGGGTTTTACTTCACTCTGACACTTGGGACAGCTTATTAGAGGCATTTGCCTTCTCTTGAAGCGTTCAGAGAGGCATTTGCCTTCTTTGAAACCGTTACCGATTACTGTAGGCCGTTCGGAGGAAGAGGGTACTATGAAGTTCCCTAGCTTCATCCGATAGGAACTGGGCTGCTGCCGGTTTAGTGGACACCACCCTACGCTAATTCCGCCTGGCGTTCGAACTCCATCGGACTGAGATACCCCAACGTTGAGTGCCGTCGCCTGGGATTGTAGAAGCGCTCGATGTAATCGAACACGTCCGCTTTGGCCTGGTCTCGCGTGCGGTACGTCTTGTTCGCCGTCCGTTCGGTCTTGCGCGAGGAGAAGAAGCTCTCCATCGCGGCATTGTCCCAGCAGTGGCCGGCTCGGCTCATGCTACAGGTCACGCCGTGGTCGACCAGGAGCCGCTGGAAGGGCTCACTGGTGTACGGGCTCCCTCGATCGGAGTGATGCAACACGGTCGCAGGCTTGCCTCGCCGCCCGATCTGTCCCATCACGATCACCCTCCCACTCCACTGTACCCCAGAGGGTGTTGCATTGATCGCTTGAACCTACCACGGCTTTGTTTAAGATGTCGCGCTCCGCCTTTAACTTGAGAACTTCCCGTCGGAGCCGTGCGAGTTCCGCCTGCTCAGGTTTCATCTGCCCCTGGCCCGGAAAGGCCTGCGTCGCGTCGGCGGCAGACGCCTGCACCCATCGGCGCAACACCGTCCCATGCACGCCCAAATCCCGCGCGGCTTGCGCCACCGTCACTCCGCGCTCCTGGATTAACTTCACCGCCTCAACTTTGAACTCTCGCGTAAACTTCCGTCGCTCCATGCCTTACCTCCGGTTTCATTCATACACCTAACTCGGTGTCTGTGAAACCGGCAGCAGCCCAGTTTCAAGGTGTGGATCGACATAGCGTTAACTGTAGCAGGTACTCGTTGAGGCTTGGTTGTAGCTGGTCTGGACCGAGGAGATCGGCGGCGCGTAGTCCGTTGACCGCTGGCCCCACTGACCGGCTGCGGTGCATCCTGCCAGATCGGGAACGAGAATGAAAGGTTTAACATCGGCAACACGGGCGACGGAGGCGACAAAGCCTGTGTAACTTCATTAGCTGTCATCTGCGGTTGGATTCCAAATCCCACCGCATCGTGCGCACGCCATAAGTCCTCCTGTTCGACTCTAGCCGAACGAGGTGGAGGCTATTCACGTATCAGGCGATGATCAGAGGCCTCCTCTAACCCATACAGCCATGCTGGACCCTCAGCCGGATGGAATTTGACCCAGATTGCTTTGTTTGAACAGCAGCGCCGGGGCCAGCCGCTTCTCGCTCAAGATGCACTAGCCGTCGCCCCTCGGGGCCATCGGACCAGTTGCAGGAGTGGCCGGGGTGATGGGCGCCTAATCCGTTCGAAAGTGATCAAAGCAGACCAGATTTTGAGACTGGGCTAGCTTATCATCGGTGGGTGATCCTCGGGCACCCCTTACGCTAGGCTGAAGGCGGTGCCGAAGAAACCGCGATGGAACCAAGGCCTAAGCCACGTGGTACATCGTCGCCTGCATGGACCAGCACGGACGACCCAAAGGCGCGATGCGAAGGTGTCGGGCCTTTGTTTTACCTGGCTAGCAAACAAGGAAAAAGGAGGTGGCAGGATGCCGATATTTATGTTTGGCCTTGGGGCCGCCCTTGTGGTCATGATCGTCGGGATCGGTTTGGCTGTCGCGAAAGATGTGATGAAAATGATTGATTATGCATGCGATCCCAATAAATATCCCCACTACGACTCCCGGCACGTCTGAGCTGCCACTTCAGCGCCATCCACTGGATGGTGAAGTCGGTGACCCCATCTGGGCATCTCTCCCACAATCGCCACCGCAAGCTGAATGGCCTGGCCAAATCTTCCGGCGATGTGTATGCCTTCTCAAGACAGGCATGTGCGCCGAATTGCTTCGGCTGTTGCATGCAATCACGGATGTTCAATCAAAGTCAGTACAAGTACGGCGACGTTTGGCCGAGCAAGCATCTGGTGTGCGGTGGATCTTTCAGCGTTTTGCGATTGCGCTGCCGCTCAAGATTGTCGAGGACTTGAATCGCCGACGTGATGCGCCTCAGCGCTCCATGGCGATGTACACCAAGGCATGGGATTGTGGTTTGTTCACTCAGACTGTGACCTGTCCGGGCAGGTCGTCGAACGTTCGTCAGCACCATGCATGCTGACGGGGAAGCATTGAATGAAGGGGAGACTTCTCGCTGCAAGAGTCTAAGCCTAATCTGCACCCAAGAACTAGGCATCTGCATAGGTCCAAACACTCTTCAAGGAGCCCATGATAGGTCATTGTGTGTGTATATACAGCTAATCGAGGAGGCTTCTCTCTATGGTATCTATCTACAAATTCGTCGTCGGTGCCATGTCGTGTAGTTTCGTGCTGTGCCTGAGGGCTGTCTAATCTTCAGTCAGCAGAGAAAATTGGCCTCGATCCCTGTGCTACTCGGAGAGCCGGAGAAGCGGATCTCGTGAAGTGCGGTGAAGAAACATAGCAGGGTATCGAGCCCCTCAAGGGCCAAGTGCTGCGCGTAGAAGGCAATAACTATTTCGTCGAGCGGATTGACGGTAAGGAAGTGAGGTTGCATGTCGATCCGGATACCCAGATGCGCGAATGTATTGGCCGAGGAGATCGTATTGAAGCAAAAGATCGCGAACTGAAGGATGGGACACATGTGCTGTCGCTGCACCAGCTCGAAAATGAAGCGAGGGCAACCGATACGAGCAATAGAAGAGATCGTCATGGGACGTCTGGAGTCCCCCGCTCGTCCTGGCAGGGTGGTGTCACGTAGAGCCTCTGGGATGCGGGGTTGTATGCAATTCTCTACTCTGACAACCCCCGGGACGGACCCGAGGAGCTATCTGTAAGATCTAATGCGAAGGCTCGGCTCATTTGAGAGATGAGCAACAGTGATCACTTTCTGTTTGATGAACATGCTACTGTGTTAACTTCAAATCGACCCACTACCGGCTTGTCTGGTCCATCAGGTTGGTCTCATGTACCCGCCTTGAGACGTCTCCACTAACGCTCAAGGGCGCTCGGTTGTCCTCAAGGGAGACATGTATTTGATCAAAGATATCTCCGGGAGTTTTAGGTGTCTCCACTTCGACAAAAACACGCAGCGAGAGCGGGTTCCTGGTCCTTGAGAAAAAATCGACGCTGATGTGATTCCTGAAGTACGAGTCGTCGCATTGCGACCGAAAAAAATAAGCCCATGATGAAAGGAGCAGTCAGATGAGAATTGCCCAGGTCGCACCCTTGTGGGAGAGCGTTCCACCCAAACTCTATGGAGGAACGGAACGGATCGTATCCTACCTCACCGAAGAGCTCGTTCGGCTCGGTCACGACGTGACCCTGTTCGCGAGCGGAGATTCGGTCACCACCGCTCGCCTTGAAGCGATCTGCGCTCGCGCCCTGCGATTGAATACAGGAATCTTCAATCGCGATGCGCCCATGACGATGCTGATGGAGCAGGCCCTCGGAAAAACCGGCGATTTTGACATCATTCATTCCCATCTCGATTTCATGGGTTTCCCTCTCGCCAGGCGGAATCCAACCCCAACGGTGACCACATTCCATGGTCGGCTCGATCTGCCCGAACTGGAGCCGGTGTTTCGCGAGTATGCGGAGATGCCGATGGTGTCGATTTCGAATTCTCAGAGGAAACCTGTCTCCTGGGCAAATTGGCATGCGACGGTCTATCACGGCTTGCCAAGAGATCTGTACGCCTTCCATCCGAATTCCGGTGACTATCTGGCCTTCCTAGGGCGTATCGCTCCCGAGAAGCGACCGGATCATGCAATTGAACTCGCCAAGCGGGTAGGGATTCCTTTGCGGATTGCGGCGAAGGTCGATCCGGCGGATCAGGAGTACTTTCGCACCGAAATCGAGCCGCTGCTCTCTGATCCGTTAATCGAGTACATCGGCGAGATCACTGATACCGAAAAAAATGAATTTCTTGGTCAGGCAATGGCGCTCGTTTGTCCTTACGACTGGCCGGAACCGTTCGGGCTCGTGCTGATTGAAGCACTGGCCTGCGGAACCCCTGTGCTGGCCTACCGGCGTGGGTCAATTCCGGAAATCATTGAAGACGGAACTACGGGATTCGTCTGCGAGGGAGTCGACGAGCTGACGACGGCCATCCACCGTATTCCTGAAATCGACCGTCGGCAATGTCGACAGACCTTCGAGGAGCGGTTCAGTGTGGAACGTATGGCGCAAGACTATCTCCGAGTGTATAGGCACACCCTCGGTAGTACGTACGAAAGGGAGGCAGAGGCAGGGAGTTTCTCCCCCTTGCCTGCTTTATCGATCGGTGTGTAAACATGAGCGAAAGGAGGCTGGTGTTCTCGAAAACAATTTCCAGCGGGTGTTCGAACGATGCATCTGTGATTGAAGGGTTGGGGGAGGTTTTGTTGTGGCTGATAACGTCAAGGTCAATGATGGCCGGGTAGGATCCGGATGGGAGTTGCTGAGAACGAGGAGCTTCGGGTTTTTGTTTTCCGGCCAAGCCGTTTCCCAGATCGGCGACAGCATGAACAAAGTGGCGCTGCTGTGGTTCGTGTATGAACTGACCGGTTCAGCCTTTAAGATGACGCTGATCGGATTACTCCAAACCATTCCGCCGTTAGTCTTCGGTCCCCTGATCGGTGTCTATCTCGATCGGATGAAGAAAAAACCGGTACTGATCTGGGTAGACCTTATCCGTGCGGGATTGGTCATACTCATCCCTCTGCTGTACGCTATGGAGTCTCTGACGCTCGAACGGCTCTACGTGCTTGTCTTCCTGACGGCTATTGTCTCAACGGTTTTTGGCCCGGCGTTGGCGTCAGCCGTTCCTCTTCTCGTGCCGCGCGCTCAACTGACTGCCGCCAATGCAATGATTCAAAGCACGACCAACATCGGTCTGCTGATCGGTCCAGCCGTAGGCGGAATTGGCATTGCTATAATCGGAGCCCACAATGTGCTGTACCTGGATGGGTTCACGTTCTTGGTCTCCGCGCTGTGCCTCATGCCCGTGCGTCTGCATGAGACCATGCATATGCGCGAGCGATTGGCTAGTACAGCGACTATCTTCCAAGATCTTTTGGTCGGATTTCGATTTGTATTCTTCCAACACCGGACGGTCCTCCTACTTATGCTCACTGCTGCCCTCTACAGTTTGGGCGCGAGCGCCTTCGTGTTCTTACTGCCTGTATTTGCGACGCAACTGCTCGATGCGAGTGCCGTCGAACTCGGGTGGCTGTGGTCATCGCTCGGGATAGGGATGCTGGGTGCGTCCGCCTGGCTGGCATGGATCAATCAAGGAGATTTTCAAAACCGCTTGCGGTTGATTTCCGCTGCCCTGGCTGTCGGTGCTGTCGCGGTGTGTACGCTTGGCATGTTAGAGGCACCTGTGATGGCCGCGGCCCTGATCATCGTGTTCGGCGGCAGCACCGCCATCTTCACGCCAATTGTCTGGGCGATGTTGCAAGAATTGACGCCCGAACCCCTCTTAGGCCGTGTCTTTACTACCTTCAGCACCGGTGCCATGGCCGCGGCCATGGTCGGGATGGCCGGGTTTGGGTGGGTGGCGGACGTTGTTGGACCTGCAGCGAGCCTCATGGGTATCGGGGTGCTGTTGTTGGGCACCGCGGTCGTCGCGGCTCTCTGCAGCCGACGACAGCCGGACCAGACGGCTCACGAGCTATTGGCCTCGTAAGTCCGGCGAATCCATCGTGTTCGTTGCCGAGGCGGATCCCGATAGACAAGGATGCAAGGGATGTGAAACAGCTCCTTCTCTGGTGCGACAATTCCGGGTTGGGTCACCTGCTCCTGGTGTTTTGCCTGTGTGCCCTGTTTACGGATCAGCTCATGAATCCGATGCTCGCCCAGAGTGATCAAAATTCGATCACGTCAGATCAGTCCCCCGCCGATCAGGGCAAAGCGGCGGCTCCCAAGCCTCCTGCCAAGCCACAGAAAGACCTGCCACCCGCTCAGTCGTTCGCTCAGGAATCGAAACCAGCTCAGCCGAAGGCAGAGACATCCAAGGGCGAGGAATCGAAGGCGAAAAAAGACGTAAGAGAAGAGGGGGCAGAGAAAGAAAAAGAGGGTACGGGCAAGAAAGGCGTATCCTCGCTGATTCTGACGGTCAAACTCGCGTTGCTGGAAGATCCCCTCCTGTTTCCGTACGAGATCGAGGTGGACGCCGGATCTGACGGAATCACGCTTGCGGGGAAGGTGTCCACCGAGATGGAGAAGGCCACCGCAGAAAAAATCGCGAGCACCGTGCCGACCGTGAAATCTGTGTCAAACAAACTAGAGGTGGTCAAAGATCTGCCGGACGTCATCACGCACAAACAGGACGACATCATTACCCGCTATGTCAAAGAACGATTTGCCCAAAGTGTGACCGTAACCGCGGCCAACTTCGAGGTGAAGACGGAGCAGGGAATAGTTTCGCTCAGCGGCACCGTCCGATTCCAAGTAATTATCTTGGAAGCGGCAGAAGCGGCCAGGCAGGTCCCGGGGGTAAAAGCTGTGAGGACGGATAAGGTCAGGATCGAGAGGGAGGGATGAGGTCTTGGCAGACTTTGATAATCAACCGAGATTCTGCGTGGCACAATGGAGCGACACAAACAGAGGTGCGCGCGGTGCGTCCCTGGCGCCTGCTGTTCACGCGAGATTTTGGATTGATCTGGCTCAGTCAGCTGGTGTCCCAAGTTGGCGATGGAATTTCGAACCTTGCCCTGCTCTGGTTCGTGTATTCCATTACCGGTTCGCCGGTGAAAACCACCATTATCGGACTCCTTCATACGATTCCTCCCATCGTGCTCGGTCCCGTTATCGGCGTCTATGTGGACCGATTGCCGAAAAAATTCTTCCTCATCGGATCGAACGTATTGCGGGCAATGCTGATCGGGATCATTCCCTGCGCCGTGTCAACCGACACCTTCACAGTCAATCTCTTGTATGTCCTTGTCTTTCTCGACGCGGTGGCGATGGCGACGTTCAGTCCGGCACTGACGTCGTCGGTGCCTCTGATTGTCCCAAGGGCGCAATTCACGGCTGCGAATGCGCTTATTCAGAGCACGACCAGCTTGGGCATCATTTTCGGTCCTGCGTTGAGCGGAATAGGAATCGCCTTGTTCGGTTCGCAGGAAGTGCTCTGTCTGAACGCGGTCACATATTTCGTGGCAGCGCTCTGCCTCGGGCTAGTGAGACTGGAAACAGGGCAGCCATCTGTAGAATCACAAATGACCCGTGGCTCAGCATTCCAAGATTTCAGCGAGGGACTGGCCTTCGTCGCGATTAAACAACGCGTCATCCTGCTGCTGGTTTTCACGGCGGGATGTTACGGATTCGGCGCCAGCGCCCTCACGACGTTGTTTCCGGTCTTTGCGAATAAGCTGTTGGGTCTGGGGCCGGTCGAGGTGGGCTACCTCTGGTCCGCCCTGGGAGTAGGGCTGCTGCTCATGTCGATGACGCTCTTGCGGTTCACCGAGTGGAACTTGTCGGACCGCACTAAGATCATCGCTGGGGCGAGCGTGGCCAGTGCTTTGGCTATCGGGGTGCTCGTCTGGACGAAAGACCTCTACCTGGTCAGTCTCCTCATGATCGTGATTGGAGGAGGGATGGGAGCCTTCACCCCGATCGCGTGGGGAATCGTGCAAGAGCTGACGCCTCAAATGATGGTGGGGCGCGTCCTAGGCCTCTACAGCACTGGTGCCATGACGGCCGCCATCAGTGGGATCAGCATATTCGGTTGGGTCACAGAACGGTTTGGTGAAGCGGCGGGAATTACAGGCATTGGCGCGACCTTCCTTCTCACTGCCTCTCTCGGAGGCTGGTTGAGCTGGTCCATCCGAAACCGATGAGAGGGACTCATGGAACACGTCGAACGTCGGACTGATCAATATCAGATTGTGGCCTCCTCCTCGCTGACCGACGACCACATCGAGGTGCTGAAGCAAGGCGACACGTTCGGCCTGTTCGATCAATACGGCGACATCCATTCTCTGAGAACGGGCTCGCATGGCCTCTACCATGAAGGGACCCGTTTTCTGTCCCATTTTGTGCTGACCCTCAATGGGGAACGGCCGTTGCTGCTCAGCTCGACGGTCAAGCAAGACAATGTCTTGCTCAACGTCGATCTCACGAATCCTGACATGGCCGCTGACGGACAGGTACAAATTTCGCGTGGATCGCTGCACTTGTCTCGAACTCGGTTCTTGTGGCAAGGCCTCTGCTTCGAGCGCCTTCGAGTGCACAATTATAGCCTCCATCCCGTTCCGGTCCGGCTCTCCGTCTCAGTGGATGCGGATTTTGCCGACCTGTTCGAAGTCCGTGGGACGATACGAAGCCGGCGAGGCCGACGGTTAGAGTCCGTCATGTTCAAGGACGGACTATCGCTCGGATATGAGGGGTTAGATCATGTGGAACGGTGGGTCACTGTCCGTTGTGCACCGGCTCCGACGGCAGTCTATCCCGAGGAGATTCGCTTCGATACGTTCTTGCCGGCGGGAGAAGTTGTCCAGTGGGATCTGACTATCTCCTGTGAAGTCACCCAGCGAATCAGGTGTGATCATTCATATGAGCATGCACTCGTCGAAGTGGAGCGAGCGCTCCATTCCGCTAGGGCTGACGACTGCCACATCGTGACATCGAATGCGCAATTCAATATGTGGCTGAACCGCGCGCTGGCCGACCTCCACATGATGGTCTCAGACACTTCTGACGGCCCATACCCCTACGCCGGGGTTCCATGGTTCAGCACCCCATTCGGACGCGACGGCCTCATCACCGCATTCGAATTTCTGTGGATTAATCCAAGCATCGCCCGAGGGGTATTGGCCTATCTGGCTGCGACACAAGCGAAGGAAGTTCTACCGGAGCAGGACGCTGAGATCGGCAAGATTTTGCATGAAACACGGAAGGGGGAGATGGCGGCCCTTAACGAGATTCCGTACGGTCGCTACTACGGTAGCATCGACGCGACGCCACTGTTCATTATGCTGGCCGGAGCCTATTACGAACGAACAGGCAATAAGGCTTTCATCACACAAATCTGGCCGAATATTGAGCTTGCGTTGCAGTGGATTGATCATACGGGGGATCTCGATGGCGATGGCTTCGTGGAGTACACCCGCCGGTCGAAAGACGGGCTTATCCATCAAGGGTGGAAGGATTCGCAGGATGCCGTATTTCATGCAGATGGCAGCCTGGCGGAAGGGCCTATCGCGCTCTGCGAAGTACAAGGGTATGTGTTTGCCGCTAAACGGCGTGCGGCCCAATTAGCGGTGGCGCTGGGCCATACCGAGCAGTCCAGACGTTTGCTCAAGGAGGCGGACACGTTACGCACTCAGTTCGAGCGACGCTTCTGGTGCAACGATCTCTCGTCCTACGCGTTAGCGTTGGATGGGTTCAAGCAGCCTTGTCGTGTCAGGACGTCGAATGCCGGCCACTGCCTCTGGGCCGGTATTGCCGACAAAAAGCACGGCATGAGAACGGCCAAGACCTTAATGGGTGAAGAATTGTTTAACGGATGGGGGGTCCGAACCGTGGCAGCGACTGAGACCCGCTTTAATCCGATGGCATACCACAACGGATCGGTCTGGCCGCACGATAATGCCCTGATCGCAGCGGGGATGGCCTCCTACGGATTCAAACAAGGCGCATTGAAGATTCTTAGCGGACTCTTCGACGCCACCATGTTTCTCGAACTGCATCGGTTGCCTGAATTGCTGTGCGGCTTCCCACGTCGCCCAGGTGAAGGTCCAACGCTCTACCCGGTTGCCTGTAATCCTCAGACGTGGTCCTCAGTCGCCGTGTTTCTGCTGCTCCAATCCTGCCTCGGTTTGCAAATTGAGGCCACTCGGAGTCGCCTGTCGTTCTTCCAACCGGTCTTGCCGCCGTTTCTGGACCACATTGAGATGAAAAATCTGAGGATTGGAGACGCCGTAGTTGACCTCTCGCTTGAACGTCAGGCGCAGGATGTCGGCATCACCATCCTGCGACAAGAAGGTCGGGTCGATGTTGTCGTCACGAAATAATCGATGCCTTCGCTCAAGTGGTTTCCCTGGACGCCAAGCGTCTCGCCAAAGAGCTCCGAAGCCTTCTGGAAGACATTCTTGCTCTCTTCGCTCGCCACGTGCCACCCGCCCGCCAGATGCTTAAAAAGCTCTTAGATGGACACATAGTCTATGAGCCGATTATGGATGGGGGAAAGGCAGGGTATCGCTTTACGGCGACGGGCACCTTTGATCGATTATTGACGGGGGTGCGAATTGGCAACAATGGTGGTGGAGGGCAACCGAGGCATAAATTATTTCAGCCCCAAAATCAAGGTGCCGCTGCGCCCTCCCCAGTTGGTTGCGGGGGCTCGATTCGGGCATTATTTAAACCCGAAAACCTTGAGGATTTCACTGCGCTGAGGGGGTCTCACAGGGGCCAGGGCCGCCAGCGGGGAACAGTACCGCGCTCGCCGTACAAGATGAGCGCGGTGCTTACCTGACCTTCAGGCCTTCGGCTCCACGCAGTCCATGCCCCCTCGAAATTGGCATAAGCGATAGCGCATCTTTTCGGACCAGAAACGGAACGATTCTTCGGCGTCGTTCCAGGAGGACCAGGACCCACCGAGACTCTTCGTACCGCCCCGGCGATCGACTGCTTCCATGAGAACAGTTCCAGTGGCAGTATCGGTTACCCTTAATTCTGCACTCGCACTGCCCGCGAATGCTGCCACGCCGGTGGCCATGCTCTTCGGAGTCAACAGCAATTTCGCCGGCAAATAGATGCTCGTGAGAAAATCCATAAAGGGGTTGGAAGATGCGGCTTCGGTAATGGCCATTTGGATGCGCATTACGTCCGGACCAGGGGTACTCGTCATCACGTAATCTTGTTTGAGCTGTTCGTTCACCTTCGACCAGAGCAACCCCGCCAGCCGTTGCCGATCTTCGTCCGCCACGTCGTTGAGCTGTGAGTCTTTCTGATTCATCCAGACTTTCACTGGATCCAGCCACACTTTCTTATATTTTCGCCAATCGGCGTCAGGATTCTTATAGACCAACAAGGCCTGGCCCTCCGCCCCTTGCGACATGAAGCTGCCTCTTTGGCCTTCCTTCAGCCTGGAATAGTCACCAAGAAAGCCTGATTTTTCTACCGACTTGGCCTCTTGTGTCGAGGCGCAGCCGCTTGCCCCGATGAGAAGAGAGATCGCCACGATCCCTAGGATACGTCGCATCGTCGCCTCCTTTGGTGTGTGTATGACACGGAAAGTCAAACTGCTTCTCATGTGTGGTCGCTCATGGTCATTCGTTCCCTTTCAGCCATCTATCGCACACAGGTATTTGATTCGGATAGCTCATACACCGGCGTATGGCAATAGTCAATCAGGAAGAAGAGGGTAAGATGCTAGATCAGTCTGTGATTCCGTATTTCTGTTTCAGCGAGGTCTTGACGAACTCCGCCTCGAAAATAAGGCCAACAACGTCTGGTTTTTCTTTGAAGCGGAATGGTAATATAATACCTAGGTAGTTAATGCTATTTTGGTGGAGGGTGCCCGCTACCTGATTTATTTTACCCCACGATTCGTGTGCCGCTGCGAACACCGCGAAGGGAAGAAAGGAAAAAAGAGTCTATCCGTTGACGGATCGTTAGGTGAAGGAGACAATGTTGTTAAATGGATGGAATTGCAGTTGTCGTACTCGTGGGGCTTTGCCTTTCGCCGGATGCACTGGCTCCACGGGAGTACGGCGACTGGGACCACAAAAACTCACCAATTCCGACCTCTCGCCAGAACTGCCATCCCGCGATGTCTATCTGTCACTTACCCCGTCGAGGCATCACAAAAAAAGAGTCAGATCTGAATCAACGGGCGTTGTCTGGTGATCAACTGGGAACGCCTACCAATCCGATCGTATCACAAGAGGAACACCCCTTTGGTCCTAGTATCGCCAAGGGGTCCTCACTGGAAAGTCTCTCTCTCCGAAGTGGGACTGCCATCAAATCTTGCTCACCCGCGCCCATTCCAAATCAAGACAGTGGTCTGTCTCAATCTCCATTCATTTTTAATCCTTGAGGGTTGGGCACCCACAGGGGTTCCTACCGTCGTTAACCGACGCGCTTTCTTTTGAAATTCACACGCTCGCGCTGATCGCATGAACCCCCAGCAGGCACGGCTTCTGGGGGTTTTGTTATGTCGTGACGGGTTTATTAACCGATTACCTCCGTATCATTCTTCACTGTCGTATCTGAAGGCAACCGACTGCAGTGTCTATCCTCCGAGAAATGCTAGCATTGCCTGAATAATCTGCTCCCGTCTCCTACAGTTTCCCAGCACACCACCATCAGTATTTCGCTCGCCATAGCTCATTTCCAGGGCTTTTGCTCTGACCATCCTCCGCCTGCGACGGCACGCACCTTGCGTAATTACCACAGTGAAGAGGTAAACGATTGCCCTCTTCAATCTCTCCTCGGTTGACGGAGTCAGTTCTGCAATCCGACAGAGGCACTTGTTCGCGAGAAGTTGGCTTCTCCGAGACTGGTGTGCCTACTGCCGGTGAGCACATACCTATAGGAGTGTCCGAATGAACTGGATAAGAGCCATCGCGTGTTTTCTGATGTTCTCGTCTAGTAGTGCGTGGGGTGCCACGTTGACCTGGAATTCCAATAGTGAACCGGATCTGGCGGGCTATCGTATCTATCAATGCAGTCTCCTGCCCTGTATCAAATCGTCCGGGACTCTTCTCATCACATTAGGAACGGGGACTAGTTTCGATATTGGAACACCGGCAATCACTCACTATTATTTTATTACCGCATATGACTCGACCAACAATGAGTCGGGTATTAGCAACCTCGCGACCTTTACTCCCGTCGGGTCTTCGCCCCCGTCCCCACCCCCTATGACGACAGTGAGGCTCACAGTCGTGGGTAATCCTGCCGCTGGTATGTGGGGTGTGGAAGGGGACACGACCGACCTCCGGAATGTTATGGCGACGGTGTTCTTGGATGGGGTCGTCCATCATGTCGAACATGACGCACCCTATGGCTTCCCTAATGACAATGGCCTGACGGCGACGACGGGGCGGTTCGGCACTGGCTCGCATAAGGTGGAGTTCGTGTTCTACCTGGAAGGCACGACAACCGAGATCGGGCGGGCCAATGTGAACGTGCAGGAAGGGGACCCGTCTGCGCCCCCGCCGCCTCCCGCGATGAGGAACGTGAATTTGACGGTCGTGGGCTTTCCTGCCGCCGGTATGTGGGGTGTGGAGGGGTCTACAACCGATTTCCGGGATGTTATGGCGACGGTTCTCTTAGATGGGGTCGTCCATCATGTCGAACATGACGCACCCTATGGCTTCCCTAATGACAATGGCCTGACGGCGACGACGGGGCGGTTCGGCACTGGCTCGCATAAGGTGGAGTTCGTGTTCTACCTGGAAGGCACGACAACCGAGATCGGGCGGGCCAATGTGACCGTGCAGGAAGGGACACCGTGAGGTGGTCACAGGATCTCAGGGATGATCGCCGTGCTGACTGACGACTCTCCTCTTTCGGAAATAGGCCACTTCGAATGACTCACAGTATACCTAGGTATACTGTGGTATTTTGGTGGAGGGCAGGGGAGTTGAACCCCCGACCCCTACGTTGCGAACGTAGTGCTCTCCCAACTGAGCTAGCCCCCCACTCGATCGACATTCAACAGGAGAGACGAGCGCCTCACCATCGATCATATTATACACGACCGTTTCTTGAGTCTCTAGCCGAAACAGGTCGAGGCCTATGCCGAGGCTGAGAAAATATAATTCTCCTCGCGCAGCCTCAGTCTTGACCTCTTCCTGCCTGCGCGTAACGCTATGACGGGCTGATCACCGACTCACCCTCCGGCTTTCCAGCCTCGATGAATACTCGGCGCTCCTCAACCCGCAGGCGCCCCTCGGCAAAAAGCTGGACTGCTCGCGGGTAGATCTTGTGCTCTTGATCAAGAATTCGAGCGGCCAGTGTGTCGGGAGTGTCATCATCGAGAATCGGCACCGCCGCTTGAAGAATGATCGGCCCTTCATCCATGCCTTCCGTCACAAAGTGGACCGTACATCCGGAAAGTTTGCACCCCCATTCGATTGCCTTCTTATGCACATCCAACCCTGGAAAAGAAGGCAACAGAGACGGATGGATGTTCATCATGCGATTTGCAAAGGCCTCAACCAGGACACGGGTCACAATTTTCATGTACCCGGCTAGTAACACCAACTCCACATCATGCTGCCGAAGCACATTGAGTAGTTCGCGATCGTAGGCCTCACGGCTGTCGGGTCTACCTGCATAGGGCTTGGGATCGACGAAGAGACCGGAGAGTCCCTGTCGGCGGGCGCGATCTAATGCTGGGGCGTCTTTCTTGTTGCTGATAACGGCGACAATCTTTGAATAGACCGTCCCCGCTTCGATCGCGTCGATGACCGCCTGAAGATTCGATCCGCGTCCGGATGCCAACACGGCGACTCGCAGCGCATCCGTTCGCTTAGTCGACATACTCCACCAATGCCTCCCCGTCGATCGATGAGATCATGGTCCCGATTTGGCAAGCCGGATCGCCCAACGATGTGGCACGCGCGACGATAGACTGGGCGACTGCTGCCGGCGCCACGAGAATCAACCCAATTCCCATGTTGAAAACGCGATACATCTCCTCACGCTCGACCTGTCCAATCCGTGCAATCGCTTGGAAAATAGGTGGCACGGACCAGGCACTTCGCCGCACCTGTGCCCGCAAGCCGGAGGGAAATACTCGCGGGAGATTCTCGGTAATGCCCCCGCCGGTGATATGGGCAATGCCTTTGATGGGATATTCCTGGATCAAGGTGAGAATCTGTTTGGCGTAAATTCTGGTCGGAGTCAGCAAGACGTCCCCAAGTGGCTGATCGAGATCAGTCAGGCGACTAGTCACGCTGAGTTGTGCCTGATCCAACAAGACACGGCGTGCCAACGAATAGCCGTTGCTATGAAGACCGGTAGAAGCCAATCCAATCAGGACATCGCCTGGCACAATGCTGCGGCCATCGATGATCTTAGGCCGATCCACCACTCCGACGGCGAACCCAGCCAGGTCATACTCGCCCTCTGCATAGAAGGAGGGCATCTCGGCGGTTTCCCCACCGATCAAGGCGCAGCCGGCCTGGCGACAGCCTTCGGCGATTCCCTTGAGCACGGACTCAGCCTTGGGGACGGCAAGCTTTCCCGTTGCGAAATAATCCAAAAAGAACAGGGGTTCGGCCCCGCTGACCACAATGTCGTTGACACACATGGCCACCAGATCGATTCCGACGGTATCGTGACGATCCGTGAGGAAGGCGATCTTCAATTTCGTTCCGACTCCATCCGTGCCGGAGACAAGGACTGGTTCGGCATAGCGATGGGCCTGCAGCTTAAACAATCCACCGAATCCGCCGAGGTCCGTCAGGACTTCCGGACGGAACGTGGATCGCACCAGTGGTGAAATCCGGTCGACGAACTCGTCACCCGCATCGATATCGACTCCGGCATCTCGATAGGTTGTCATAGGGTGCGCATCTTAGCGGAGGGCTATTGCCGTGGTCAACGCGCGAACACCGGTGGGATGCTGAAAAGATCCGCCAGCGTGTATGGAAGGTTTAGGCTCAGGTTAAGGCTGAGAACAAAAAGTCGGGGCGTTGCTCAAATTCTGCTTGAATGGCAAGGCGGCTGGGGTGGTTTCTACTGCGTGGATCGAGCGACTACTCTTTATCGTAGGGGCTTTGCGAGCATGGAGGCCGTCCTAACCGTTTCGCCATCCCCGCTATCCCTCCGGCCGCATCTCCACATCCAGCAACTTGATTTTCCGATGGAGATGACTTCGTTCGATTTTCAACTCTTCAGCCGTGCGGGATATGTTCCAATGATGCTCACGTAACTTTCTCGCGATATAGTCCTTTTCAAATGCATTGCGGGCGTCTCTGAGCGAGTCATACGACTGCGTGAAAAGTGGATTGGCTATGGGAATCGCAGATTGGGACGCCGGCCCAGTTGGACGCGCCTGTAAGGAAAGACCCGCTTGCGCTGGATCGATGACGGGTCCCGGCACCATGATCATCAATCGTTCGATCAGGTTCCGCAATTCTCGAATATTCCCCGGCCAGTCATAGTGTTGAAACACCACCATCGCCTCCGGCGAGATCTCTTTCATCCGCAACCCCTGCTCTTCTGCATGGACCTTCATGAAGTGGCGAACGAGGAGCGGGATGTCTTCCCGACGCTCCCTGAGCGGCGGTACGATAATCGGCACCACATTCAGCCGGTAGAAGAGATCATCGCGAAATGCGCCTTTCTCGATTTCCTTGAGCAAATCCTTATTGGACGCGGCTAACACCCGAACATCTACCTTCATGAGCTTGGTTCCCCCGACACGAGTGAATTGCTGTTCCTGGAGGGCCCGCAATACCTTCGCCTGGGTGCTCAAGCTCATGTCGGCGATTTCATCGAGAAACAACGTGCCTCCGTCCGCCTGCTCGAACTGCCCGCGTTTCATCGACGTTGCACCGGTGAAGGAGCCCTTTTCGTGTCCGAACAGCTCACTCTCGATCAAGGTCTCCGGGATAGCCGCACAGTTCACCGCCACAAACGGCCGGCTGGCCCGTGCGCTTTGCAGATGGATCGCCCGCGCAACAAGTTCCTTTCCTGTCCCGTTCTCTCCTCCGATCAACACGCGGCTATTAGTCGGCCCGGCTGTCTCGATCAGTTGCCGCAAATACTGCATCGCAGGCGACTGTCCCACCAACTCAAACTTCCGCTGGACCGTGGTTCGGAGCGTCCGGTTCTCTTGTTCCAACCGGTGTTGATCCAAGGCATGCTTCACACGCAGCGTGACATTTTCGAGCGACAGGGGCTTTTCGATATAATCATAGGCCCCCAGCTTGATCGCCTTGACCGCCGTTTCGATCGAGCCGTGCCCAGACATCATCATCACCTGTGCGGTCGGCACCAACTCACGAACTCGGCGCAAGGTTTCCATGCCGTCCATTTCCGGCATCCAGATGTCGAGGAGCATGAGGTCGGGCGGATCCATGGTGTAGACGCGCAACGCCTCCACGCCGTTCTTGGCCACCGCTACTTCATACCCTTCATCCCGTAGAATACTGCTCAAGGATGTGAGAATCGGCTCTTCGTCATCCACAATTAAGATCGATGCAGACATGAATCCCCCATAAAACGTGAAACGTAAAGCGTCAACTGTGCCTTGATCTCCAGCTCGCTTTTTGGATTGATCATTGACGAGTGATGATTGACCTCTGTGCTAGACCGGTAATTCGAACGTGAACACGGCCCCTTTGGGCTGATTCTGGCTCGCATGAATTTGCCCCTCGTGATCGGTAATGATCCGCCGCACGATTGCCAATCCCAGCCCCGTTCCCGTCTTTTTCCGCGTGAAGTATGGCACAAACAGTTTTTCCCGGTCTTCCGGCGCAATGCCCGGGCCCTCATCTGCCACGCTCACCACGGCCCGCCGACGCTTCGTATCGTACTTCGTCGAGAGCCACACTCGCCCTTTCTGTTGCATCGCTTGAATCGCGTTGTCCAGCAGATTGACCATCACCCGCTTGAGCTGTTCACGGTCGAAATTGAGCAACGGGAGGTCTTCGTCCAGCGTCAGGATCAGCTCCACATCCTTGTGAGCCTCTCGATAGAGCGCCGTGACTTCGTTGATCACATCGTGGAGCGACTGATGCGCCATCTGCGGAGTCGGCAGGCGGGCAAATTTCGAAAATTCGTCGACCATATGCTTGAGACTCGTCACTTCGTTGATGATCACGTTGGTGGCTTCGTCGAAGATCGTCTCGAAATCCGGCGACTTCTCGTAGAACTTTTTGCGCAACCGTTGTGCGGACAATTGGATGGGCGTCAACGGGTTCTTAATTTCGTGCGCCACCCGCCGCGCCACCTCTTGCCACGCCGCCACTTTTTGAGCTTTGATCAACTCTGTGAGATCTTCAAACACCAGCACGATACCGAGGTCCTTACTTGCTTCATCCTTCATACGGGACCCGTGAAGTCCGATGGTCAAGAATCTGCCGTCGATCTCCATCGGGCCCTCAAGCGTCAGCGTATCGCGCTGATCGGCCAACATCCGATCGTAGACCGTCTGGAACAGATCGAGTTTAAACTCTTTAAACACCTCATTGGCCGGTCGGCTACGAAATCGATCCGCTGTAAGCCCAAGGATCCGTTCACCGGACGGATTGAAATTCATGATCAGTCCATTCTTGTCGATAGAGAGCAAGCCCGCGGCGATTGTTTCGACGACTGTCTCAATGTAGGCGCGACGGCGATCGAGTTCAAGATTGCTGTGGCGCAACGAGATGTTGGCCTCTTCGATCTCGGACTTACTCCCTTGCAGATCCGACGTCATGCGGTTGAACGAATCGATCAACGTGCCGATTTCATCGGTTGCCTTGGCTTCGATACGAACAGAGAGATCCCCTTGGGCAATGGCCTCTGTCGCTTCGGCCAGCCGTTGAATCGGCACCGTGATGCTTCGTGCGACATAAAACCCAAACCAGGTCGCCCCGAACAAAATGAGCACCGTGATGACGGCAACGAAGAGATAGGCCCCAGCCTTGATCGGATTTTTCATGGCCTTGGTTTGCTTATACTCGTCGTACTGATGGCCGATCCCTTCCATTTTTGCCAGCAACGATTCAGGCACGTAGGCCTCGACGACGACGACGCCGCCGATCTCGCCGGCCCGTCCGCTCGCGGCGATGGGGGCCGCAGCCCGCACCAAACGTCCGGTTTGAGCCTCCTGCACCGCATTCACTTCATGCTTCCCATTGATGACTTGGAGTACCAGCTGGCCGATCGGCAGATCGAGAGCCGATGAGGGCACGTCGAGATCCAATGCCTTGGTGAGTGTTTCCATTTTGGCTGAAAAGACTTCAATCCCTGCCACACCGAATTCTGCCCGTTTACGCGCCATTGCAGCCACCAGCAGATCGCGTTGTGCTGCCAGCAGCATGTCTTCCCGATAGATTTCATGGCTGATGGCTCTGGCACTGTTTACAGCCAGGGTAATATGGCCGGCATGCTGCATTCTTGCCACGTCATAAGAGTCCCGCATCACCTGCTCAATCTGATCGCTGAACCACACATCCACGGCCTTATTCACCAGCCCGCTCGCGACCAGAGCAAGGAGTACTGTCGGGATGAGTGAAAAGCCGATGAAGGCCGCCACCAATTTTGTCCGAAATCCCGACCCAAATAGTCGATGCCGCCGCTCGAAATAGGCCTTGATGAGGTTGCGGGAGAGCAGGAGCATCAGGACCACAAACCCGATCAGATCGAGATTGAGCAGCAGGAGCACGAATGCGTAGCTGGTCGTCGGCAGAAAGGAATCTGTGTCCTCGCCACTCGGAGCCACGACCTGAGAGTAGTAGAAGGTCAGCGCTAAACAGGGAATCAGCAGAATGAGGACGATCCAGACTGGCCGCAAATGCATCTTCCCGCGTTCCGGCTCCGTAGTAGGTCCGGATAGCCGTGAAGAACGGCTGTTCTCAGCAAAAGGTGGTGCGCTCCTGGTCATGGAACCACGGTTCGTTTTTGCCCCGGAAAGAGAGCCTGTGTCTTTCTTGATATCACTCACATCCGGCATTTCCAATTGTCGGCGCTACGATAATATATGGAGGACAGACTACTCACGTTCACCGAATCAGGCAAGTGTCTCCCCCCCGTCGCATCAACCACGGTGGCTGACAGACAGGTCTGGGGTCGGCCGGCGGCAGGGGGTACGACTACGTGGCAGCTAAACTCACGTACTTCATCCGAAGGGCGTAGAGCATATCCCGCAGCACCGCTTGTTCTTCCGTCGTGAGATTACCTGTGGTCTTGTTTTCCAAGACCGAGAGCAAGTCGATAATGTCTTTGGCTTGCGGTAGATTCGGCGGCATCGGAGGCTGCTGGGGATCTAGCTGTTCCCCCATCAACATCATTGAAGAGCTGCCCAGTGAAATGACGAAAGATGAAAAGGTGACGGGAATTCCCGAACCCTGGTGTGGATCGGAGTGTGCCGCCTCCTTGTGGGGCTGTATCTCCGCCGCTGCAGGCGAAGTGGTGGAGGGACGGTCGGGTCCACTCCCGCCCCGCCGATCCCGAACGACAAATCCTTCTTCCTGTTCTGCGGCCACAGGCCTTTCCCCCGCTCCAGATGCAGCGACGGTACCCTACCATAGGCCCTGAAGCGGCGCAAGACGCTAGACAAACGCGCAAGCTGCGCCGACTGGCACGTCAGCCGATTGAAGCCTGTCGAGAACCGGGTATAATGAGCGCCCAACTCTGTGCGACTATTATGAGGAGAACGATGTCGGAACGATTTCACACACTCGTCGATTTGATGGCCGCGTTGCGCGCGCCGGACGGATGCCCCTGGGACCGTAAGCAAACGCATGAGTCGCTGAAGCCCTATTTGCTCGAAGAAACCTACGAAGTGTTAGAAATTCTCGATCGACAGGATCGCGCTAAACTTCCAGAGGAACTGGGCGATGTGCTGCTGCAAGTGCTCTTTCATAGTCAGATCGCGTCAGAGGCTGGCAGCTTTACCATTGAGGACGTGCTCGAACAACTGGCCGACAAATTGGTTCGACGGCATCCCCACGTATTTGGCAATGGGCTGGCTGACCCGACCCCGACGAATGCCGACCAAGTAGTCGCGCGATGGGAAGATATCAAGCGCATAGAGCGCCAGGCTTCTGGCCGGCCAGACTCAGTGCTCGACGGCGTGCCGAAAACGCTGCCGGCCCTTCTGAGGGCCTACCAACTTCAAGCCCGCGCCTCGCGCGTCGGCTTCGATTGGACCCATGACGCAAAAGGCTTCGATCAGATTCTCGGGAAAATCGAGGAAGAAATCCAGGAGCTCCGCGCGGCGATCCGAGCCCCTGCGTCGAACCAGATAGAACCCGAGGCAGGCGCCGCAATAGCACGACAAGCGCAGATCGTTGCGGAGTTCGGCGACGTGGTGTTTTCACTCGTGAATCTCGCCCGATTCATCAAAGTGAACCCGGAAGATGCCCTGCGCCAAGCTGCCAACCGATTCGTCGAACGATTCCAATTCATCGAAACCCAGGCTGCTGCGTCGAGCCGTACGGTTAGCGACCTCTCGTTTGCAGAGATGGATCGATTGTGGGACGAAGCCAAGAAGCAGAATCCTGCCACCCTTACCAAGGAACGCCGTGATGAGTGACGAGCCAAAACATCCCTACCAAGAAGGCAAGCGCGCTGGAATTCATCCCTTGATCGTGATTTTCGGCGTGCTGTTGGGGCTCTGGCTTTTTGTGTTTCTCATCGTGCCCAGCTCGAAGAACAAGCAAGCCGCTGGTACGGAAGGACCAACCGGACCGATCATTGAAGATCCCGAAGCGGCGCCTGTGCTTTTCAAAGTCCAGGCCACCATTTTGGAAATGAATGCCATCAGTCTCACGGTCCCTCCTGAAGCGACCGACAGCCAAATTGCCGGACTTTTGAAGCGGTTTAAAAATGATCGGCTTGCCGGCACCTTGACCGAACTCTTGCCTGCCACAACACCCGGCCACAAACTGGGAGACCACGCCGTTGCCGACATCTACGTTGTGTCCGATGCTCAGTACGCGAAGGCTGACGTGATCCGCACCCTGACCCGCGGCGCACATGCACCGGGCAACCTCTATCCTCAGGCCGTTCCCTTTGAAACGGCGATGGAAGCCATCCGCGGACACTATCGAATCGATCTCAACGACACAGGCAACCCAGACAGTGCCTCCCTCGGCTTTGCCGACGAGTCGGGGGTGCACTCACGCCAGTATCGAAAAATCTTCTAGCAGGCTGCTGAAAAAGGCCCCCAACTTCGTTCTCGGTTCGACAAAATCCTCAACGTACCCCAGAGGGTACGCCTCCGGTTTTCTCTCACCTGCGGCTTCGTTGGCTGCCTTTTTGAGCAGCCTGCAACAGCCGACAGGCTATAATCCAACCAACGTTTTGATTTCTACTCGCAACGATTCCCGCGGCACATTTGCCCAGGTATCGAGGCGTTGATCGAGGCGAGGTCGTTCAATCACTCGGTTGGCCGTTTCGAGTAAAGCCCGGTGATCAGTTCGGCAGGTTATATCTTCTACTCCTGCGCTCTGGATGATCGATGAGGCATTCTCGTTGCCTCCAGTGCGGAAGTCTGTAGAATCTACCTTTAGGCTGCCCTGCAGCATCAAAGTTAGGGATACAGTTGCGATTGCAAGTCCTGACCCTGATCCACTCACCCAGTTGTTGTTTTATTTAGTTCACTTGGGGAAATATTGGTCCGACCACTGAAAAGTTGTTCTGTTTGGCTTTAGTGCCTCACCATATCAATATCTGGGAGACGTTGAAATGCGGCATCTCGTACTCGGCGTTGCTGCCACACTGGTCGCGCTGTTCCTGATTTCCTGCGCAAATGGCAAGGGAAGCTTCTCTCTTGTCAACAAGACCAAGGAACCAATCGCCCGTGCGTCGGTGGCAATCTGTGGTCAGACGATCAAGCTGAAAGACATTCAGCCCAACACAAGCGCAGCGGGTTTTTACAAGGTGACGGGCGATAGCGGTTACACCATTGAGGTCGAGTTTCAGTCTGGAAAGACACTCCGGAAAGAAACGGGATACGTCACGAATGGAGTGGACTTCCAGGATGAGATCACGGTCACCGAGTCTGACATTGAGATAACCGACACGAAGGCGTCCCGTCCGCAGGTCCGGTAGGGGCTTTGGGCTAGACTTGCCAGTAGTTTTCCCCTTGACCAAACCGATTGCTCCTCGTTGATTGAGGTGGCCCCGGAATAACAGACACCTGGATTAAGACTGTCCCGTTCGCCTGTCTAGCAGGGGATTCTGGCTCGATTCGCCACCTGGTTTCATACTCAACCTCGACCTTAGCCTCAGCCTACCCAGAAGGGGCGGTTGCAGCTACAATCCAACCAACGTTTTGATTTCTGCCCGCAACGTCTTTTCTTGTTCAGCTGCCCAGGCGTCTAGTCGTGCGAACAAATGAACCATAGGGCCTGTGAAGGGAACCACGACTATGTCGCGGCGCTCACTCAACATGCCGTCGGCTTCGGCGATGCGAAATTTTTCGTCCGCGATATGCCGCGACAAGAACTTTGAAATCATGAGTTGCTGGCCTGATGTTCCGACGACATCCCCTAAAATCTTGCTCCGGACCACATCCAACTCCTCTGGAATGGCCACCTTCACGCGTACAGCTTGGGCGGTCGGCCAGGAGGCCCGTTGGATCGAATAGTCATAGGAAAACACCTGTTCGCGAGGTTCGCGGAAGGGGCCGACCACATCAATTATTTTCATTCGAATATCCATGACAATCTCCAGCAGGCTGCAGAAAAACTCAGTTTATAGGCAAACACCGTTTGAGTCTTGCATAGCGATACCATCTCAAGATAGCTGCAGGACGCTCAAACTGGTTTGTTTTGTTTATTTGGTTCATCTGGTCTGTCTGGTTTAACCAAACAAACGAGACAAACCAAATAAACCAAATAACGGTCTTCTTCTGTTGGCGGATTTTTCAGCACCCTGCTAGGATCGTTCTCCCGACAGATAGCGCACGACCCGCTCGGCCGCAACTGCCCCGTCACGGATACAGTCTGGAATCCCGACGCCCCGATAGCCAGCGCCAGTGAGGATCAGTCCCCCATAGCGGCTGAGCGCCGCCTCAATCTGGCTCAGCCGTTCGAGATGCCCCAGTGTATATTGCGGCATGGCCCTCATCCAGCGATTCACTTCCACAAACCCCGGTTTCGCAGTTACGCCACACATACTGGCCAATTCTGTTCTGATCCGCGCCTCCAAGGCCTGGTTATCCAACGTTAAAATAGCCTCTCGCCCGACTCCGCCGACGTAACAACGAACCAGCAATTGATCCGGCGGAGCGCGGTGTGGCCACTTGAGGGATGTCCACGTTGCCGCAATGAGGTCGCGCCCTTCTGCCCTCGGGACGACAAATCCGAAACCCTCAGCCACACCGGACACTGCCGTACGCGGATAGGCCATTGCGATCGTTGCCGTAGAGGCATAGGGGATCATCTCCAACAACCCGCCGGCAATGGGCGTGAGCGGGCGAACCAGTTCTGCCGATACATAGGCCGGGGTGGCCAACACGAGGCTGTCTGCGGACAAGGCCGAGCCGTCATTGAGAATGACATCGTACATCCAACGACCGAGCTGATGGGACCGCACACGCAGGGCATCGACGGCACAGCCTCTCTTGAGCACGGTACCTTGGTCTGTCAATCGATGGACGAGGGCGGCGACCAGATCCGACAATCCATTCTTGAGACTGACGAACATCGTGCGTTTTGGACCGGAGTGTGTGGCGGGTGGATCGGCCTTCCGGGATGCCATCATCCCGCGAATCACACTCCCGTACTGCTGTTCCAATTCGACAAACCGTGGGAAGGTCGCCTGCACGCTCATCTGCTCCGCGTCTCCCGCATAGATACCGGCCATCAATGGTTCGATCATCCGCTCGAATGCTTGCCGGCCAACCCGCCGTCGGAAGAAGTTGGCCAAGGACTCATCTTCCGGCGACCGCTTCACTGGCACGGCCAGATCCAGTCCCATCCGTGCGAGTCCCGCCCAACTCATGAGACCGCTTCGGAGAAAGGGCCCCAGCTGGCCGGGGGCAATCATCACCAATCCTTCAGGGAGTTCGTGCAGCCGGCCACGGGAGAAGACGGAGGCTCTCTTGCCGGTCTCGTTTGTGTTAATGAGCTGATCGCTCAGCCCCAATTTGGCACAGAGTTCGAGGCCGGCCGGTTTCTGAGACAGAAAGGAATCGGGTCCCGCCTCTGTCACAAGGTCGCCGACTCGATGGGTGACGATCTTGCCTCCCCAGTCGGAAGCGGCATCGACCACCGTACAGCGGATCGGGATACCGGCCGCTGCCGCCTGTTCGTGCAGAGCGTAAGCGGTCGAGAGACCTGAGATCCCTCCACCGATGACGGCGACAGTGCGGAGGTTGCTCACGACGTAGGACAGAGGGAGGATTCGTGTGCGGTGAGCACAGAGGCCAGTGTGTCGATGAGCGCAGCTGAATCGTTCAGCATCGCGATTCGTTCGAGTTGGAGGCCCCGGCCCGCCGCGAATCGTTTCAATTCGATATCGATATCATAGAGCGTTTCTACATGGTCGCAGAGAAAGCCGATCGGCGCGATCAGCACCTGTCGGCGTCCGTTGCGCGCTAGCTCATCTACGACCGATTCCACGGTCGGCCCCAGCCATGTTTCTCCTGATCGGCCTTGGCTTTGGTAAGCAAAAAACGTGGACCTGCCGTCCAGAAGCGCCGTTACCGCCGCAACCGTGCCTCTTACCTCATCGGGGTAGGGATCCTTCATCGCAATGATACGCTCCGGCAGGCTGTGGGCTGTAAAGAGCACCGGCACTGTCGCTCGCACGTCGGGAGGGAACGTCAGTAACGCCCGGTGAATACTCTCGACAATCGCCGCAATCAGTCCGGGATGCCGGTGCCAACTGCCGACGTAACTGACAGGGCAGGTACTCTGCAACGCAGACCGTGCCTCTTCAACTTTCTTCCGATAGGCCCCGGTGCTCAGAGAGGACTGTTGGGGGGCCAGGCAGAGCCCGATGACCTGTTCAGGATCGTCGCCGAGCAATTCGGCATAGGTTTGTTTGATAAACGGATGCCAATGCCGTAACCCGACGTAGACACGATACCGTTCTCCACCTGGCTCGTTCAATCGCTGTTCCAGCTTCTTCGCCACATCCTTGGTGATTCCGACCGCTGGAGACTTCCCGCCCGTTGCCCGGTACCGTTCCCGAATCTCTTCGACAAGTGCAGGCGGTGTGGGACGACCGCCCCGCACATCCAGGAGAAACGGCTCCACATTCTCCAGGCTATCCGGCCCACCCATGGCCATCAGAAGAACGGCAATGGGGCGTTGCGATACTGGCATGCCTTCTCCTCGTTATTCGTGAATCGTTAAACGCAGGGAGTCTGCTCGAATGACGATTCACGAATAACGTCTCCTAGGAGCCTGTTCAACATTGACCTTTCTACTACGGCGAACGATTCGCGACCATCTGCGTCGTTCTCGGCCCGGAAAAATCCTCAACGTATTCCGCGAATACGCCTCCGGTTTTTCCAGGCCTGCGGCCTCGCATCTGGCCGCACTTCCTTCGCCTCGTCACGAAGGCAATGTCGGACAGGCTCCTAGCGTTGACTCAACTTGTGCACCATGTCGATGGTCGCGGCTACATGGTCGATCGGCGTTGTCGGCAAGATTCCATGGCCCAAGTTAAAGATATGTCCTGGGCGCCCGCCGGCTCTGCGCAAAATATCTTCCACGCGCCGTTCGATTTCATGCAAGGGGGCAAACAACGTTAAGGGGTCGAGATTCCCCTGCACCGCTACGTCATGTCCCACCGCCGCCCAAGCCTCGTCGAGATGGATGCGCCAGTCGATTCCAATGACATCGCCGCCCGCTTCTCGCATCTGACGCAGCATCGCCGAGGTGCCAGTGCCGAAATGAATCATCGGCACACCTTCCCGTTTCAGTCCATCGAAAATCAATTGGACATGCGGCATCACGTACTCGACATAGTCGCCGACCGAGAGGCAGCCCACCCAACTGTCGAACAATTGGATCGCCTGCGCGCCGGCTTTGATTTGTCGGCGTAAGTAGCCCGTGATGACCCGCGCGAACTTGTCCATGAGTTGGTGCCAGGCCTTCGGTTCGCCGTACATCAGTTGTTTGGTGAGGAGATAGTTTCGCGAGCTTCCGCCCTCGATTGCATAACTGGCGAGTGTAAACGGCGCCCCGGCAAATCCAATCAGTGGCACTCGTCCATTCAGGGCACGACGAGCCTGACGGATGGCCTCGGCCACATAGTCGAGTTCGCCGCCGTCGATGACGTTGAGCCGTTCCACAGCCGCCTGGTCCCGCACCGGATTGTGGATGACTGGCCCCTCGCCTGCTGCGAACTCCAGGCTGAGACCCATCGGTTCAAGCGGCAACAGGATGTCGGCAAAAATGATGGCGGCATCGAGCGGAAAGCGATCGATCGGCTGGAGCGTGACCTGCGCCGCCAACTCGGGCGTCTTGCATAGATCGAGGATCGAATGCTTCGCGCGGAGGGCACGATATTCTGCCATATACCGACCTGCTTGGCGCATGAACCAGACTGGCGTACAATCGACCGGCTCACGCCGGCAGGCTTTGAGGAAGCGCTCGTTGATCATTTCGGCATTCTAGAGACGAGGGGACGAGGGTGTCAATTCGCAAAGGGGTGGGGCATATCGGCATGTAAAGTATGGAGTGGCGAAGGGGGTCTCCTCGTTGTACAAGCCCCGGTTGACAGGGTGTGAATCTCTCTACTAGACTGCAAAATTCCTATGGGAGCTGGGAGACAATCTTGATCATGAGGAACACAGGGAGGCCCGAATCCGGATGGCAAAGAAAACGACGAGTGAATCGGACGAAACCAGACTGAAAAAGAAGGTGGCGGCAAAATTGACCGACCACAAGGATGCCAAAGTGGATGAGACCCTTCGTTCGCTGAAGAAACGGCTGCGACGGACACAACGGAAACGGCGTACGGTAGCGCTGCGTAAGAAAAATTCTGCGAGCAAGAAAACGGCCGCTCCCGCTGCGAAATAGTCGTTCTGTCTGGGCAGCCGACGGGCAAATGAATTGTTAAGGTAATACGAATGGAACTATCACGACCGACAGAAGAAGGTGCGACTCCCACCGTTTCAGAGACGGTGACCGATGCATTGACCGATCAGGTGGCGGCGGAGTTTACAGGGGAGCCCCAGGTATCGGCAGAGATGACAGCGGAACCGACCGAGCAGGTCGTCCTTGAAGAAGAGCGGGTCAAGGATGAGATCGAGATCCAGATCGACCTGCTCAAGGATCCTGATTGGGTGGTCCGTCGCGAGGCTGCCATCACTCTTGGAGAAATGGGTGATGAGCGTTGCGTGGAACCGCTGGGTCATGCATTGCGCGACGGTGACTGGCAAGTTCGGGAAGTCGCGATCGAGGGGTTGGGGCAGATTGGTTCTCCCGCCGTTGAATTGCTGATTAAGTTGCTCCGCGATTGGGACGTCCGAAAGTATGCGCTTGCCGCATTAGGGAAGATTCGCGACGAGCGTGTGCTTGATCCGTTGATGCTTCAGCTGAAAAATGATGAGTTCAAAGACGATGCGCTCAACGCGTTGGTCGAGCTGGGTGAACCGGCGTTGCCGCGATTGGTCACAGCGCTGAAAGACAAAGACGAAAATGTCCGGAAGCAAGCGGTGCTGGCCTTGGGGCGAATCAAAGATGCCAAGGCGATCGACCCTCTGATCGACATGCTTGCCGACAGCGATTGGTTTACCCGCTTGACGTCTGCGGCGGCGCTCGAGGCGATCGGCGATGACCGAGGCCGAGAAGCGATCAAGCCTTTGATGAAAGATCCGGATATGGTGGTACGGATGCGGGTGGAGCGGATTCTTGCCAAGTGGAAGAAACAGCCTGCCACCACGTAGTGGTTATTGGGTAACTATCAGGGGTCTAGGCTGAAGGCTAAAGTTGGTTTCTACGACCTTTGGTTCAAACAGAGATGAATCTTCCTACCTGAGTAGTTACGTTACTTGTTCAACTGCAGGTCGATTTCCCGCTGAATGTCATCGAGCTTCTTAATCGACACCGGTCTTCCCATCGACAACTCCAGCCGCACTTCCCGAAGCGTTCCGGTCAGCGCTCGCATGGCGAGGATCGACTCATCTTGCTTCGCGTTCTTTGTGACATTGTCCAGTCTTTCGGCTGCCTCGCCTAATTGGTTGGCGGATTCCCCGAAGTTTTTATCGAACAGGTCTGATTTCGCCTGTACTAGCCTTGACTTGGCGTCGAGCAACCCCTGCCGCCTGCGCAGGTCTCTTTCGATTCCCATCGTGGTGTCGATGATGTTGCGCGACGTGTCTTTGAGCGAGTGTTGGAGGTCCGAGGCCGTCTGTTGGAGCGTGCCGACCGGACGTTGGCCGAAGTAAAACCCGAGACCGAATGACGCGGCGGTTAGGGCAAGAATGGCGACGAATTTCCACATAATGCAATCCTTTCGACTAACGAGATGTCAGGATGCTGAAAAAAACCGCCAGCGGCGTTCTCGCATCGTTCAGCCCCTCAACGTACCCCAAGGGTACGCCTCGGGCCTTCGCTCGCTGCGGCCTTGCTGGACGGTCTTTTTGAGCATCCTGCGGGAGTGCTCCGCTCTTATCCCAGACGTACAGATTATCGATGTTCTGTTATGCCGACATTATTTTTCCGCAGCCTGCTAGGAACCGTTTCAGAACGGTGGAGCTGTTGGAGCAGACTTCCTGCCGCAGCAAGGCGAATGGCGACATCTGAGTCTTGCAGGCATTTTTTGAGCAACGGCGTCACCGGTGCGTCGCTCGTGCCTAGAGCTTTCGTCGCGAAGAGACGTGGTTGTGGTTGCTGGTCTTGCAGGAGCGTCTGTAAAATTGCCACCGCTTGCTTGTCGGACGTCGCGGCTAATGCATGGGCTACAGCGGCGCGTATAGATGGATCCGGGTGTCTCGCCAAGTCCGTGGCAAGTGAGATAGCCGATATGTCGCCCAGTCGAAGCAATCCTTCCACTGCGCTGGTCCGTACCTGCATATTGGCATCGCGTGTGAGCGCTTGCAGTAACGGATGGTTTTCGCGAATTCCTAGCCGCCCAAGACTTATGGCTGCCACCGCGCGCACGCGCGCACTTTCGTCCCCCAGGGCATGGGTGAGAGGCGCGACGCCACCGGCTTGTCCATAGTCTCCCAATGCGCCGGCGGCAAATGCGCGAACAGACGGCTCCGGGTCGTACACGGCTTGGCTCAGGACCGATAGACTCGATGGGCGCTTCAGCCGCCCCAATACCCCCAGGGCTGCCATGCGGACATCGGGGTCCGGCAGCGTCGCTGCTCCGGTGATGTCGGTCAGCATGTCCTGCCTGCCGAGCCTGTACAGTGCTGCACAGGCGAACACGGCTTCCGGTCCGTCGTCCGTTCTTGCGACCTCGGTGAGATAGGGCTTGATGTCAGTGACGTTGGCCCCACTGAGCGCGTTCATTGCGGCAATTCGTACGGCCGGCATCGCGTCGTTGAGGGCTCGTCGCAAGGGGCCGGACCTCCCTGCGAGTCCGGCTTTCCCGATGGCGTCCGCGGCACGAGCCCGCACCAGGACCGATGTATCGAGCAACCCGTCTTCCAGGACGGCCTGTGTTTCTGCGAGGCCGAGTTCAGCCAGCATCGTATAGGCCGCGATCCGCACATGTTCTTGTGAGTCGCGGACATGGCTGGTCAGAAAGCTAAGTGCCAATGAGCGTAAGAGGGCTGGATCATCCGGCCGATCTGCAGGGACTAGCCGTTGATAGAGCGTGAGGGCTTCTTCCGGCCGCCCTAGCTTGAGGGCGCTCTGGAAGGCGAGTTGAATGAGCGGCTTCGATGCCGTGGTCTCGGGTGGAAGCGAGTACCAGAGCTTTAACACTTGGTCGTATTCGGCACGGTTGAAGGCGTTCGCGGCCTCACGTTCGAGAGCTGAGCCGGCCTGTGCCGTTGGCGCACCTGCGTTTGCAAGGAGCGGGCTTACGAGAGTTGAGACAAGTGTGAGCAGCAGGAGCACTTGTAGGTGTGCTGTGGCAGCGCAGCAATTCCCTTTGAAACTTTTCACGTCTAACGTTTCACGTTTCACGAATCGCCGGACGGCCCGTTACCATGTCGACGGCGCGATGACCATGGCGGGCGCATACATTGTGTCGACGTATTCCTTGACCATCCGTTTGGTGCAGAAGCGGGGAGCATTGGTTCTGAGGCTTTCCTTCATGAGTTGCACCCAGCCGCGAGGTATTCCATCAAGGTCTCGTTGATAGTAGAGGGGAATGGCTTCTTGCTCCAGCATGCGGTAGAGTTGCTGCGCGTCATGCTCGTCCTGGGCCTGAATGTCCTGGCTCCCGACTAAGGGTTCAATGCCCCATCCGTTGGCTCCGTTGTAGCCTTCTTTCCACCATCCATCGAGGACGCTGAGATTAATGACACCATTGAGCGCGGCTTTTTGCCCGCTCGTTCCGCTCGCCTCCAAGGGAAAGCGCGGCGTGTTAAGCCAAATGTCGACTCCTTGGACGAGATACTTCGCCATGTGCATATCATAGTTTTCTATGAACGCCACGTGGCCGCCCAACTTATGGTCGTCGCAAAAGCTCACCACTTCATGAATGAAATAGCGGCCGGGTTCATCAGCCGGGTGGGCCTTGCCGGCAAAGATCAGTTGGACGGGACGCCACTGGTTATGGAGTATCTGTTTCAGCCGTTCGAGGTCGCGGAACAACAAGGTGGCCCGCTTGTAGGTGGCAAATCGCCTGGCGAAGCCGATGGTGAGTGCTTCGGGGTCTAGCAGCGTGCCTCGCGATATGACCTGCGAGGCTTGGAGATGCCCCTGCATCCACCCGCTCCTGGCACGTTCCCGGATGAAGCTCATGAGTTTACGTTTCATGGTTTGGCGTACGGCCCAGAGTTCTTGGTCGGGGATATCCAGGACTCGTTGCCACATCGCCGTGTCGTCGCATTTCTCCGTCCATTCCGGGCCGAGATGCTTGCCGTATAGTTGGTTGAGGTCCGGCGCGATCCAGGTCGGCGCATGAATGCCATTGGTCACGCTGTGGATCGGGACTTGCTCGGTCGGTAGTCCGGGCCACATATGGTGCCACATCTCTCGTGAGACCTGCCCGTGTTCACGGCTGACCCCGTTCACATGGGCGGCCAGCCGGAGAGCGAGCGCCGTCATGTTGAAGCCTTGCCCCTGGGATTCTGGGGTATCGCCTAGGCGGAGGAAATCTTCTCGCGAGAGGCCCAATTGCTCCCAATAGCCGGTAAAGTACCGGTCCATGAGATGGTGGGGAAACACGTCGTGACCAGCTGGCACTGGTGTATGGGTGGTAAACACCGTGCTCTGGCGGACCGTTTCGCAGGCGTCCGCGTGCGTCGATCCCTTCTGGATCAATTCGCGAACGCGCTCCAATGTGAGGAAGGAGGAGTGGCCCTCATTGGCATGCCAGACCGTCGGTGCGATGCCCAATGCACGAAGCATACGGACACCGCCGATACCCAACAGATATTCCTGACAGAGGCGCATCTCCTGATCGCCGCCATACAGTCGAGCTGAAAGAGCCCGATTCTCCGGACTGTTCTCGGGGACGTCTGTATCGATGAGGTAGAGGGGCACCCGTCCGGCGAGCACTTTCCAGACTGCTGCAGTGACGACCCGGCTACCGATCTCGACCGTAATCCTGCATGCGTTTCCTGATGGAGTGAGGGCGGGATGAATCGGCGATTCTGCTTGTTTGAACGGAGCATAGGCCGCCTCCTGCCATCCCTCCGGCGTGATCCGCTGCCGAAAATATCCTTGTGGATACATGAATCCGATTCCCACTAGGGGCACACCCAGATCACTGGCTTCCTTACAATGGTCCCCGGCAAGAATGCCCAGACCACCGCTGTAGATAGGGATGGACCTATGCAGACCAAATTCCGCAGAGAAGTAGGCGATGGTGGGGGCTTTCAAATCGCCGTGCTGTGTTTTAAACCAACTGTGTTTGTTCTGAAGGTACTCGTCGAATATCTTGAGGGCGGCAGAGTACAACCGCATATACGAGGGATCTTGGGTGAGGTGCATGAGCCGGTCTGGCCTGACTTTGGCCAGTTGTTCGACGGGGTTGTGATGGGTCAGTTCCCAGAGGGTCGGATCGATGTATTCAAACAGCCGACGGGCCTCCGGAGTCCAACTCCACCAAAGGTTATGTGCCAATTCCATGAGACGGGAGAGACCGGATGGAATGCCATTCGGTAGACCAGTTGCTGTTTGCGAAGTATCCACTGCACCTCCTCGTTGCTGATATCGAAGTCGGCGTTGTCGTGTGGGAACGGCTTAAGCTCGATTGGCGAGAGCGATCACGCGTGACCGGCCTTATGCCAGGATGTCCATTCGTCTGAGAATGCCACGGAGGCATACCGTTCGCCAAGTATTTTAGCAACTCGGTTCATCAGTTTGGCGACTTGTTGCATGTCCTCCAGGGGAAGGTCTTGCCGAAATCGAGGGTGCAACCCCCATCGGGTTTCCACTTCTTCTCCGGTGACGGTTGACATCACACTCAACAGCTTAATTTCGGTTCCCGTCGGACCTTGAGGTTTAGGCGTTTCGGTGGGTGGTGACGCGGACGTTGTATTGGTCGCTGGGGTGGCTGTACTGACCACGGCGGCTGGCGGCTCGTCTCCAGCCAAGATCGCCTTGATAGCGGGAATCACGGCGCTCGCGCAGAGCATTGCGGCGGAGGAGACCTGCGCGTTTCCTGCGATTCCCATCGTGTCGGCGACTCGTCCACCAAAGTCTTTCAACATCTCGTCCTTCACGGAATTATTTTCGGTGACAAGAAACCTGTACTGCTCATAGGTCTGCCGACTTTCTGCCACCGCTGCGCCGACGGTGAGCATAATTTCTGTTTGATCGATGCCGGAACCGAATGCCGGTTCGAGTACGTTCTTCAATTGCAGGGTGACGGCGTCCTCGAGATTGTCCATGAACTGGGGTTGTGCTTTGACCGGCAGATACAGGGCGGAGAGCCGGTCGGTGAGATTGAACATGACCTTGAGAAATTCAAGGTAGAGGCTCCACTCATCCTGTCGTTTCAATTTCAAAGCCCGCTCCGGGGCGGTCCGTTTCATAACCGTCACGGATTCTCCCGCAACAGCGAGTATGAGCTCGGCAAGCTGGCGAAGTTGCGATAGTTGTTCTTGGTTGGCGGTTGCCATAGGGGTCTCCTCTTCAGTGGCGGGATTATAACGGAGACAGGCTCGGCGATCAAAGAGGTTGTTTCAGCAATGTCTTGTCCGTTCGGTGCCTCGCGGGTACGATTGCTTAGCAGGATGCTGAAAAAGGAGGGGATGGAGCCTGATGATCTTCTGTGCTCGCGCAACGCGCGGCCTGAGAAGGCCCTCGATTGGACGCGCGCAGTGGAAGATCAATCAGCCCCCATCCCTTGAGAGAGAACGAGCAAGCTTGGAGGGAGCATGTATATCGCTCGATGCGTGAGGTGGGGGATTCAGTCGAGCCATCCCTTAATTATAGAGTGGTAGCGCGCTGCGGCCTTGTTTGGGACAGGGCGCGTCTCGGCGCGCCAGGGTTAGGTGGGTGGAATATCTGGTCTTTTTGAGCATCCTGCGACGTTCAATGTTGAATTGTGAGATGAGGAGATTGCGATGAAGAAATCTAAAAGCGGTGTTCTATTCGTTGTCGGGTTGCTATCGGTGATGGGGCTATTCGGTTGTAGTCAGGAGACGCCGATTGAAAAGACGAAGGCTGCGGCTGCGTCCGGCAATGCGGCAACGCAGGCAGCAGGGCAGGCTACGATGGATGCGATAAAGACTCCGATGGATAAGGCCCGTCAGGTGGAAAGTACATTGGAGCAATCGGCTGAGCAGACAGCCGCTCAGAGCAAGGAATCGACGCAGTAGAAGGGGGGAGGGGTGGCCTGGTTGGTCCCCCGTGCTCACGGAACCACCACGATGAAGCAGTAGTCGTTCGATGTGCGCAGTTGAGGACCAGCCAGGCCACCCCTTGAAAGAAGGTAACGAGTGAGCTTGGAGGGATCATTGGTAGCAAGGGAATAAAAAGGTGTCAGCATTGTTTGAATTGACGGCTGTAAGTTTTGGCGAATATGATTCTTGATACCGTTATCTTCCCTTGGCAGGTCAAGCAGTGAAACTCGTGAGCGCTCCACCCACGTTCAAATCAGCCACAATTCAGCCACAGGTTGAAGACTTCCAGAATGAAAACAGGAAGCTCAGGAGCGCTGCGAATAGGCAATACGCAATCCTTCGGCCTCCTCGCGTGAATAATACGATGAAACACAGAGCCAGATGCTGTAGCTATTTACCCCCTGCATAAGTCTGATACTGAGGCAGCATTCCTCTGCCAGTTCCCCCTACTTTGGACAAACATTCGTTCCACTCCGTTTGATCGTGGCGATTTTTCTCAGCGTGTCTTCTCTGGTTTGTGGCAATATTGGAATAGCATGGCGCTTGCGTCGAGGGGGAAGTCGCGACACTTAATTCCAAACAGATGGAGGCGAGGATGGATGACGACGGAATGATCTTTGTAGCCCATTGGACGCACACACCTGAGAATTGCCCCGGAAGAAGCAAGGAAGGCGCTACCATGCTCAATGAATTTTGGGCAAAGCGGGATCTCGCCGCAAAGAAAGGAATCAAGATCCTGAGCGCCTATGTGGCAGTCACGGAACATACCTACTACATCACTCTCCAGGCTAAAGACTATCAATCCATACTGGAGTTTTTCGAGCCGTTGGCCCCGACCCAAACCGGGAGCATTCATCCGGTCACAACGATGAATGAATGGACGAAGCACATTGATCCGAAGAGGAAGAGATGAATCGATGGCAAGGATGGGGAAATGGGTGGAGCGAGTTGGCGCATATCGAGTAGAGCCTGGTTGGAAATAGTGGATGAGGCACTCTCACGTCATAGGATTTCTGTAGCTTAACTGTAGCGGAACCATCGTGCCCAATCTGGTTTGATCGGTCTTTTATCTGCCTCTGGCCTTCGTAAATGATTGAGATAGAACCGATGCGGTAAGATCAGGCTTTATAGTCTCTGTGGCATCGGGGGTTTCACATCTCGCTCCCTTCGCTATTTTCTGGTAGGCAAAGCGGGGTAAGTTTCTGGGCTGCCGTGCAATGACACTCATGAGCGCTATGGTTTTTCATCCACTTGCTCCCTTCAGGATGGCCTAGTCGATCCTCGATTGCGCGTGTCGAACGATATACATGTTTCTTCCAAGCTCGCTCGTTGTCTCTTCAGGGATGGGGGCTGATTGATCTTCTACTGCGCGCGACTTTCTCACTCACCCACCCATTGGCACGCCGAGACGTGCCAGTTACCCTGGCGAGGGCCTTCCTCTCTCTTTCCATCTTTTTAGAGGAGTGGCCAAGCCTGCCCTCAACTGCGCGCATCGAACGAGCACCGTTTCACCGTGCGCGTTCTGCGAGCACGGAGGGCACCTGGCCGCTCCGTTCCCCTTCTCTTTGAAAGGGCGTCGGAGAGTATGTTATACAGCGCTTCCCCTGAACGACCGGACTGCCCAACAACTCTTTCGCGCATCTCTATGGAACAAGAAACGAAAACCTATGTGCTGAAGCGCCCCGTTGACGAGGCCGCTTCCCGGAAGCTCTCCATTGACTATGTGGCGGCATTGAATAGCCAGCAGCTTGCGGCGGTGACTGCGGGCGAAGGGCCATCGCTGGTCATTGCCGGCGCTGGCAGCGGCAAGACGCGCACCTTGGTCTATCGCGTGGCGTATCTGATCGATTCGGGGATCGATCCTTCTCAGATTCTGCTCCTGACCTTTACGCGAAAATCATCGCAGGAAATGCTCGATCGAGCCGGTGAATTGATCGGCGTCCGCAGCGAACGTGTCCGTGGCGGCACGTTCCACTCTGTGGCCAATATGTTGCTCCGGCGCTATGGCCGGTCTATCGGTCTTGAGCCGGGCTTCACGATCCTCGATCGGGGCGACGCTGAAGACTTGATCGCCTTGGTTCGTGCGCAGCTGGGTTTGAACGAAAAGGATAAACGGTTTCCCCGCAAGGGCACGATCGCGGAGATGTTCAGCAAGTCCGAGAATACGTTACGTCCGCTCGACGAGATCGTGGTCGAAGAGTTCGATCATTTTTCCGACCATCTCGATGCATTGGAACAGTTACAGCGGGGATATCAGACGTCGAAGCGTCAGCGTCAACTGGTGGATTATGACGATCTACTGGTGTTGCTGCGGCGACTTTTGATGGAGGATGAAGTAAGCCGCATGGCCATCTCATCTTTGTATCGGTATATCCTGGTGGATGAGTATCAGGATACCAATCGTTTGCAGGCGGATGTCGTCAGGCATCTCGCATCCACCCATCAGAATGTGATGGTCGTTGGCGACGACGCGCAGTCGATCTACGCCTTCCGAGGCGCGACGTTCAAAAACATCATGGAGTTCCCGACACTCTTTCCCGGCACCACCATCTATAAGCTAGAAGAGAACTACCGCAGCACCCAGCCGATCTTGAACCTCGCGAATACGATTATCGAAGAGGCGAAGGAGAAGTACAGCAAGCATCTCTTTACAAGGAAGATCGATGGGCCGCTGCCGGTTCTGGTGGAGGCGGCGGGGGAGAATGCTCAATCGCGGTTCATTGCGCAAAAGATTTTGGAGTTGCGGGAGGAAGGGGTTCCGCTCGGAGAAATGGCAGTGTTGTTTCGGTCGAGCTTTCATTCGTTCGATCTTGAAATTGAGCTTTCTCGTCATGGACTGCCGTTTGTCAAGCGCGGCGGGGTGAAGTTTATCGAGACTGCGCATGTGAAGGATCTGTTGGCCCACATGCGTGTGGTGGCCAATCCATTGGATGCAGTCAGTTGGCATCGAGTGCTCATGCTCGTCGAAGGGGTGGGACCGAAGAAGGCGCAGGATGTCATGGCTGCGCTCGTGAAATCGGATAATCCCTATGTCGCCCTTCGCGCAATGCCGGGGCGATCGGGGAAAGGGCTAAAAGATTTAGCCCTGACACTCGAAAGCCTTGCCGGAGCCGGAGATCTTCGTCCGGCTGAGCAAGTGGGTCATATCTATGAGTACTACCTGCCGATTCTGAAGGAACAGTACGACGACTATCCCAAACGTACGCGGGACTTGGATCATTTGCAGACGATCGCGGAGGGGTATCAAGCGGTCGAAACATTTCTGTCCGATCTCGCGTTGGAGCCGCCGGACGGAAATGCTGCCCGTGCCGAGGCGCCCGATCGTGACGATGAGCGGCTGGTGTTGTCCACGATCCACTCTGCCAAGGGGCTTGAATGGCAATGTGTATTTGTCATCTGGATCGTGGATGGAAGATTCCCATCGGTCTATTCGTTTAGTGAAGATGAGGAGTTGGAGGAGGAGCGTCGGTTGTTCTATGTTTCCGTGACGAGAGCCAAGCGGCATTTGTACTTGACCTACCCGATCAATGTGTTTGACAGGGGCAGTGGCATGGTACTGTCGAAGCCGTCACGTTTTCTGGACCATGTTTCGCCTGCATTGCTGGACCAGCTGGTTTTGGTGGAGGAAGGTGGGCAGCATGACTGGTATTCTCGCGACGATCGCTAGCAGGATGCGGGAAAAGGGGGTGGGGTAGCTGGGACGATCCCCGTGCTCGCGCAACGCGCGGCTTGAAAAGAGTGAGGAGGGAGCGGCCAGGTGCCCTTCTTGCTCGCAGGACGCACACGGTGAAACGGTGCTCGTTCGATGCGCGCAGTAAAGGGCAGCCCTGGCCACTCCCTCCAAGAAAAACATAAGAAAGCGGAAGGTCCTCGCCAGGGTTGGGCGGGTGAGAAATCTGGCCTTTTTGAGCATCCTGCCAGGTGTTCATGCGTCAATGCCATTCGATAAGTGTACAGCGCGATTTGAGCACAAACTGAGTTTTTCCGCAGCCTGCTAGATGGAGGCGATACCCCTGCGTAAACCTCCCGGCATCGAAATGGATTTCCATCAATGATGCGTGCGCTGTGCAGAGTAATCGCGATGGGTCTTCTCATGGGCGGACTTCTTTTCGCGCCGAATGTGGGGATGTCGGAAGAGCGTCGATCGTCAGCTGACCGGATGTGGGGACAGTTGCTCAGTGAGGCCCATGCTCTGGGTCTCCCGACAAAGTTTCTCAGGGCTATCCCACCGAGCTTCGTTCGGTTTGAATTCGACGATTTGCACAGTTACGCCGCCGAGTATCATCCTGGGGAGCATCGGATGGTGCTCAATCGTGCGCTGTCCTTTAATAGAGCGGGTGCCACGTTGCGTCCGCTCGGGCGGCTCACCCATGCCGAGATTGAAACGCTCTATCACGAACTGTTTCACGCCTATATCGACTATCTGGTGACATCGGCTGTGTCTTCGTCCGAAGTCGTGCCGGATCCAGTGTTGGCTTTCGCGAGAGCGCAGCAGCGCTGCCATTATGAAGCGGTATTGATCACACCGATCGTGCAGAGAAAGAGTGAAACTGAGGAGCGGGTTCTGACTGAGCGTGAATCCTGGGAAGCTCTCAACGAAACATGGGGGGTGTTTGTCGGGTGGATTGTATGGAACCAGTTGGAATTGACTAGTCGCGCAGGACAATCGATTCAAAAATCTGGGAAGAGTCAGGATGAATGGGTGAGTCGTCTCAGCCGTGCTGATCGAGAAGGAACTCTCCGTGGGTATTACGAACCGGAAGATTCTGCTGAGCGGGCCATCGCTCAAAAGCGGTATTTGGCCCCTGCCTCGCGTTTATCGGAACAGGAAGCCGCGGTAATTATGAAGGATGTCCTTGAGTTTTCCCCCAGCCTCCTCGCCCGCGCGAGCGGGGCGCTCTCTGGCCTGGGTCAGGGAATTGAACGACAAGGTCAGTGCAGATAGTAAAATGTGTATTTCCATAAGCATATGAAATATCTGTGGGGCGTCGGGAAAGTGAGATTGACATAGGAAATAAGATATCGTCGAGAAAGGTAAATACGAAAAAGAGAGGACTTGGCAGGACGGGGCTAGGGGAAACCTCCTCTCTATGGAAATGAGTTTCGGATAAAAACAAGATAATTCTGCTTTTGGGTCTTGACATCGCCATACTTCATCAATAGAATCCAGCGTTTCATAAACAAGTCTATGTCCACAGCGCACCTCATTCATCCTTGTTCAATAAGGAGTGGGGGCCGTGCGTGGACCGGCTTGCTTTTATTTTTTCATCATACGGATGAAAAAGATAATGGTAAGGAAGCATTTAGAATTGTTGTGTCGTGTGAAAGCGTTTCGGGCAGGTACCCAAGTGGCCAAAGGGGGCAGACTGTAAATCTGTTGCCATCGGCTTCCAAGGTTCGAATCCTTGCCTGCCCACCAAAGCTGGATGCAGGCAAGTTCCGAGTGGTGAGTGCTGAATGTTGAGCGAATGAGAAATCAGCCTTTGAACTCAGCACTGCGCACTCAGCATTCAATGATGGGCGGGCGTAGCTCAGTGGTAGAGTTCCAGCCTTCCAAGCTGGCTGTCGTGGGTTCAAATCCCATCGCCCGCTCCAAGAGAAGACGCGAGGCGTAAAACGTGAAATGTCGAGGAAGTGTCTGGGTCGGTAGTTCGGTAGATATGGAGCGCCGTTTCACCTTTTACGATTCACGTTTCACGGAGAGGGACGCCCACGTAGCTCAGTTGGTAGAGCACGTCCTTGGTAAGGACGAGGTCACGCGTTCGATCCGCGTCGTGGGCTCCAGGAAGAGATCGCTCGATCCATGGGCTCATTAAGAGTGCGTGAGGCGGTAGGGCTTCCGGGGATTTTTAGAAAAGGAGTACGGTATGGCGAAGGCGAAATATGAGCGGCGGAAGCCGCACGTGAATATTGGGACGATCGGGCACGTGGACCACGGCAAGACGACGTTGACGGCGGCATTGACGAAGGTGTCGGCGGATAAGGGCATGGCGAAGTTCATCTCCTACGACGAAGTGGCGAAGGCCAGCGAGAGTCAGGGGCGGCGCGATGCCACCAAGATCATGACCATTGCGATCAGTCACGTGGAGTATGAAACGGCGAATCGCCATTATGCCCATGTGGATTGCCCGGGCCACGCCGATTACGTCAAGAACATGATCACGGGGGCCGCGCAGATGGACGGCGCCATCCTGGTCGTGAGTGCGGCCGATGGGCCCATGCCCCAGACGCGAGAGCATATTCTCTTGGCCCGGCAGGTGGGGGTGCCGTACATCGTCGTGTTCCTGAACAAGGCCGATAAGATCGATGACAAGGAGCTCTTGGAGCTGGTCGAACTGGAAGTGCGCGAGTTGTTGACCAAGTACGGCTTCCCGGGCGACAAGACCCCCATCATTCACGGGTCTGCCTTGAAGGCGATGGAGGGGGATCAGGGGCCGCTCGGTGTGCCGGCCATTTTGCAGCTCTTAGAAGCGGTGGACACCTATATCCCGACGCCGCAACGCCCGATCGACAAACCGTTCCTGATGCCGATCGAAGACGTGTTTACCATCAGTGGGCGCGGGACCGTGGTGACGGGACGGATCGAGCGGGGGATCGTCAAGGTGGGCGACGAAATCGAGATCGTAGGCTTGCGCCCGAACCAGGCCACTATTGTGACCGGGGTCGAGATGTTCCGCAAGGTGCTCGACGAAGGGCAGGCGGGCGATAATGTCGGCGTGCTGTTGCGGGGGACGAAGAAAGAAGATGTGGAGCGAGGGATGGTGCTGTCGAAGCCGAAGAGCATCACGCCGCATACGAAGTTCAAGGCGGAGATCTATGTGTTGGCCAAAGAGGAAGGGGGCCGGCATACGCCGTTCTTCAATGGCTATCGGCCGCAGTTCTACTTCCGGACGACGGATGTGACGGGGGTCATGACGTTGAATCCGGGGGTGGAGATGGTGATGCCGGGGGACAATGTGAGTGTCACGGGGGAGTTGATCAGCCCGATCGCGATGGATCAAGGGTTGCGGTTCGCGGTGCGCGAGGGCGGCAAGACCGTCGGCTCCGGCGTCGTCACCGAAATTCTGGCATAAATCTGACTGTTGTCGTATGACGGCATGGGAGTATTGAGATGCGAGAGATCATTGATTTGGCATGCACGATCTGCAAGCAGCGGAACTATTCCACGATGAAGAATAAGAAGAACGATCCGGATCGGCTTGAGCGGAATAAGTTCTGCAAGTTCTGTCGGAAACACATTGCCCATAAGGAAGTGAAGTAAGTTGGGCTGCCGGCTCAATGGCTGGGTGTCAGCCGTCGTAGGGGCATGGTGTCAATGGTAGCACATCGGTCTCCAAAACCGAGAGTCTGGGTTCAAATCCTAGTGCCCCTGCCAATCGCTGGGTAGTGGAAGGGTCAGGATCAATACCGACGGTAGATTGCGAGTAGGTTTGTGGCGAGCGGGGAAGTTGGGCGAGGTGAGGGGGCGAAGCGCGTTCTCTCTCTCTAAGAAGCGAAGGTGAGGTGCGCATGTTCAGGAAGTTTACGGATTCTATCCGAGAGTTCTTCATCGATGTGCGTGGAGAGTTGAAGAAAGTGTCGTTTCCGACTCGGGCCGAAACGATCGGGTCCACGACAGTGGTCATTGTCTTCTGCATCATCATGTCTCTGTATCTGTCGGCCGTCGACTCGATTCTCGTATGGGTAGTGAGCAAGATTATATAGACAGATATCAGGAAGTGAGAGCCTCCGCATGACATACAGTCAACCAATGATCCGAGGGTAGGGCATGGCAAAGAATTGGTACGTCATTCATACCTACGCAGGCTTCGAGGGACGGGTGAAGACCAGCTTACTGGAACGAGCCAATCAAATGGGATTGGTTGAGAAGCTGGGACAGGTACTCGTGCCGACGGAGGATGTGATCGAGATCAAGGACGGTAAGCGCCGAACGTCTCGACGAAAGTTTTTCCCGGGTTATGTGATTGTGGAGTTGGAGTCCCCGCTCATCGATGAGACCTTGCAGATGATCAAAGAGACGCCGAAGGTCACAGGATTTGTCGGCGCTGGTGCGCAGCCTACACCCTTGTCGATGGGCGAAGTAGAGTCGCTGTTGAAGCAGGTTGATGTGGGAGCGTCCGGGCCACGTGAACAGGTCAAATTTATCAAGACGGATAATGTGCGGATCATCGATGGGCCGTTTCTTGGATTTAATGGTGTGGTGGACGAAGTGGCTCAGGACCATGCCCGGCTTAAAGTCCTGGTCAGTATTTTTGGACGCTCCACTCCGGTGGAGCTTGGGTTTTTGCAAGTTGAGCGGATTTAACCTCCGAAATGGTCGAACGCGGGTAGGAGTGTAGGACATGGCCAAGGAAGTATCGGCACAGATTAAGTTGCAGATTCCAGCCGGGAAGGCAAACCCGGCTCCCCCTGTCGGACCGTCGCTGGGTCAGCACGGTGTCAACATCATGGAGTTTTGCAAGCAGTTCAACGCGAAGACGCAAAAAGAAGGGGATAGCATCATCCCGGTGGTCATCACGGTCTACAAGGACCGGTCGTTTACCTTTGTGATGAAAACTCCGCCGGCGTCCGATCTCTTGAAGAAGGCTGCGGGTATCATTAAGGGATCAGGTGTTCCCCAGAAAGACAAGGTCGGAAAGATTACAAAGGCGCAGTTGCGTGAGATCGCACAAAAAAAGCTGACGGATCTCAATGCCGTCGATCTTGAGGGGGCGATCAAGATCATTGAGGGGACGGCGCGCAGTATGGGAGTGGTAGTTCAAGGGTGAGGCGTTAGATCAGGCAGGACTGCCACGTACTGCCCGATCCAGAATTTGCGATGGTGTAGAGGGGAGAACGGAAATGGGGAAGAAGATGAGAGCGGCAGTTGAGAAGCTTGAACCTCGGACCTATGCTCTGCGTGAGGCAGTCGAGGCGGTGAAGCGTTCAGCCTTCACAAAGTTTGATGAATCCGTCGATCTGGCGCTTCGCCTAGGCGTCGATCCTAAACGTGCGGACCAAATGGTGCGTGGCACGACCTCGCTGCCGCATGGCACGGGGAAGAAAGTGCGCGTGCTGGTCTTTGCCAAGGGAGAGAAGGAGCAGGAGGCGCGGCAAGCCGGAGCGGACTATGTCGGGTCCGATGACTTGATGGAAAAGATCAAGGGTGGATGGCTGGACTTCGATTGTGCCATTTCGACTCCGGATCTCATGGCGGCCGTCGGGAAGCTCGGAAAGGCTCTGGGCCCTCGCGGGCTTATGCCGAATCCGAAGACCGGGACCGTGACCTTTGACGTCGGCAAGGCCGTGTCGGAAATCCGTAAGGGTCGTGTGGAGTACAAGGTTGAAAAGGCCGGAATCATTCAGGTGCCTGTCGGGAAGGTATCGTTTCAGCCTGAGCAGCTCTATGACAATGCTGCGGCGGTTCTTGAGGCCGTGATCAAAGCAAAGCCCGCCTCGTGCAAAGGGCGCTATCTGATGAGCGCGACTCTTTCGAGCACGATGGGGCCTGGGGTGAAGCTTGACGCCATTGCGTTAGCCAAGGAGTGGAGTTAGTCGGGGTGTTGCCGCGTGGAAGGGGAAGGGTTCGATTATGAATAAGGACGAGAAATCGACAGCCGTTGCAGAGTTGACGGAGACATTCGGTCGTGCACGGCTTGCCATAGTCACCGAAAGTGCCGGGCTTTCCGTCAACCAGGTTACGGAACTTCGCAAGCTGTTGCGAGGCGCCAAAGCCGAATACAAGGTCGTGAAGAATACGTTGGCTGCCCGTGCTTCTGAGGGCACGATCCTTTCAGGGGTGAAGACGTATCTTAAGGGACCGACGGGGCTGGTGATCGGCTATGACGATCCGGTGCTCCCCACCAAGATCCTTCGGGATTTTATTCTGGCGGAGAAGCGCGAACAGAAGATTAAGATCACCATCGGTGTGTTGGAAGGCAAGGTGGTGCAGCCGGCTGAGTTGGCGGCGGTTGCGAAGCTGCCGAAGAAGGAAGTTCTCATTGCGATGTTATTGTCGGCCATGCAGGGACCGGCGCGTGGCCTGGTGTATACGCTTAGCGCGGTCTTGTCGAAATTTGTGAGAGTCATTGCAGCCATTCAAGACAAACGAAAAGGAGATGGGGACATGTCAACGACCACGGCAAAATTATCACAGGAAGAGTTAATCAAGGCCATCGAGACGATGAGTGTGCTCGATTTAGCAGAACTCGTGAAGGGGTTAGAGGCTCGATTCGGCGTCACTGCTGCCGCACCGGTCGCTGCTGCCGCTCCTGCAGCAGGTGGGGGTGCCGCCGCTGCAGCTGAAGAGAAGACAGCGTTCGACGTCGTGCTTGTGTCTGCTCCGGCGGACAAGAAAATCCAAGTCATTAAGGTCGTTCGCGAACTCACCAGCCTCGGGTTGAAGGAAGCGAAGGATCTGGTCGAAGGCGCGCCAAAGCCTGTGAAGACCGGTGTGACGAAGGAAGAATGCGACACCATGAAGAAGAAGCTCGAAGAGAGCGGCGCCAAGGTCGAGATCAAGTAGTCTCGATTTGACCAGTCTCTAGAATCTGTGGGCGTCTGCCATGTGCGGGCGCCCAAGTTTGCCCATTGTGTAGTGGAGGACCGGCGAATGTCCGAAACGACTCTGCAAGAGTTTATCGAGCGAAAAGACTACTCTCGCATTCATAGCAGCATCGAAATTCCCGATCTTATTGAGATCCAGAAGCGCTCCTATGAAGAATTTCTTCAGCGGGAGGTCGAGCCGGAACGTCGCAAAGATCATGGGCTCCAGGCAGCCCTGGCGAGCGTCTTTCCGATTCCGGACTACAACAATACGGCCGTATTGGAGTTTACGAGCTACACGCTCGGCACCCCAAAGTACGATGAGCGAGAATGCCTTGAACAGGGAATGACCTTTGCTGTTCCACTCAAGCTCCGAGTACGCTTGGTCGTGTTCGACAAGGAAGATAAGGGTTCCAAGAAAAAGGTGCTCGACGTCCGAGAGCAGGAAGTCTACGTCGGCGAGCTGCCGCTCATGACGGAGCGGGGAACTTTCATTGTCAATGGCACGGAACGTGTGGTGGTCAGTCAGTTGCATCGGTCTCCGGGGGCGTCTTTTACGCACGATAAGGGCCGGACGCACTCCAGCGGCAAGGTGTTGTACTCTGCCAGAATCATTCCCTATCGCGGATCGTGGTTGGATTTCGAATTCGATGCTCGCGATATTCTCTATGTGCGCATTGACCGTCGGCGAAAAATGCCGACGACCATTCTGTTGAAGGCCTTCGGGTATTCGGGCGACGATTTGCTCAAGATGTATTACCCGGTCGAGGAGATTCGGATCGCCAAGGGCAAGATGCTGCGAAAACTCGACCCTGAGATTCATCAGGGTCTGCGCTGTTCGGCGGAAGTGTTAGAAAAAGGCGGCAAGGAACCATTGGTGCGGGAAGGCGCCAAGCTTACGAAGGGGCTCATCGCAAAGCTCAAGGCGGCTGGCGTGAAGGAAATCCCGCTTGCGCCGAGCGAATTGGTCGGTCGTGCGGTCCTGACCGAACTGGTGGATTCAAAGAAAAACAAGATAGCTGAGAAAAATCAGCGGCTCACCGCTGAGATTGTCGAGTCGCTGCTCGAAAGCGACATTGAAGAATTCAAGGCGATCTACTTCGATACGGTTACATCGACGCCGGTGATTCTGGACACCTTGGAGATGGATAAGACCGTCTCCAAAGAGGAGGCGATGGTCGAGATCTATCGCCGCTTGCGGCCGGGAGAAACGCCCTCAGTCGACACGGCGCGAGCACTCTTCGACAATCTGTTCATGAACTCCAAGCGGTACGATCTTTCGCCGGTTGGGCGCCTGAAGTTGAATAAGAAGCTGGGTCTCGATCTGCCGCTGGAGCAGCGGACGCTAACGGCGCAGGACATGGTCGAGGTGATTCGCTATCTCGTGAACTTGAAACTGGGCAAGGGCGAAATCGACGACATCGACCACCTGGGCAATCGTCGTGTCCGTTCGGTCGGCGAGTTGTTGGAGAACCAATTCCGACTCGGGTTAGTCCGCATGGAGCGCAGTATCAAGGAACGGATGAATCTGCTGGATATGGAAACAGTGCTGCCGCACGATTTGATCAATGCGAAGCCCGTGGTCGCTGCCGTGAAAGAGTTCTTCAGCAGCAGCCAGCTGTCTCAATTCATGGACCAAACGAACCCGCTCGCAGAAATTACACACAAACGGCGGCTTTCTGCGCTCGGTCCCGGCGGGTTGACCAGAGAGCGAGCGGGGTTCGAAGTTCGCGACGTCCATCCTTCGCACTATAGCCGTATTTGTCCGATTGAAACGCCGGAAGGCCCGAACATCGGCTTGATCACGTCGTTGGCGACCTATGCGCGCATCAATAAGTTTGGATTTATTGAAGCGCCATATCGCAAAGTGGTGAAGGGGCGGGTTACCGACGAAATCGAGTTTCTTTCCGCGATCGAAGGGGATAAGTACATCATCGCACAGGCGAACTCCAAAGTGGATGCGTCTGGCCGCCTGGTATCCGAAAATATTTCGGCGCGAGCTGCCGGAGATTTCGTGACAGCCACCTCAGATAAGATCGAGTACATGGACGTGTCGCCGAAACAGGTGGTGAGCGTGGCTACTGCCTTGGTGCCGTTCTTGGAACATGACGACGCCAACCGTGCCTTGATGGGATCGAACATGCAGCGTCAGGCGGTGCCGCTGCTTAAGTCGGAGGCTCCGTTAGTCGGTACGGGAATGGAAACCGTGGTCGCGCGTGATTCGGGCTATGTCGTGCAGGCCCGGCGTGCCGGTGTCGTGGAAAGCGTGGATGCCACGAGGATCGTTGTGCGTGCCGACTCGAAAGAAGGTCGGAAAAGAAATGATGCCGGCTTGGACGTGTACGATCTGATCAAGTTTCAGCGATCGAATCAAAGTACGACCATTACGCAGACGCCAGTGGTTCGGCTTGGGCAGCCCGTGAAAGTGGGACAGGTCTTAGCCGACGGTCCCGCCATCGATCATGGCGAACTGGCATTGGGTAAGAACATTTTGGTCGCCTTCATGCCCTGGGGCGGATACAACTTCGAAGACGCCATTCTGTTGAGTGAAAAGCTGGTGCGTGAGGATGCGTTCACCTCGATTCACATTGAGGAATTCGAAGTGGAGGCCCGCGACACCAAGTTGGGGAAAGAGGACATTACGCGCGACATTCCGAACGTTGGAGAGGAAGCGCTTCGCGATCTTGACGAGAGCGGGATTATCCGTATCGGGGCCGAAGTGAAGCCTGGAAATATTCTGGTCGGGAAGGTGACGCCGAAAGGCGAAACACAGCTGACGCCGGAAGAAAAGCTGCTGCGGGCCATCTTTGGTGAGAAAGCGGGCGATGTGAAGGATACATCGCTCACAGTGCCGCCGGGTGTCGAGGGCATCGTCGTCGATGTGAAAATCTTTTCACGCAAGGGGCTCGATAAGGACGAACGTTCCAAGAGTATCGAAAGCGACGATGCGATGAAGCTCCAGCGTGATCACCACGAGGAGCTTCGTATCATCGACGAAGAAAAAACGAAGAAGTTCAGAAAACTGCTGCTGGGGAAGGTGGTCGGCCGTGATTTGATGGATCCTGAGAGCGGCGATGTCATTCTGAAAAAGAAGGGCAAGCTGACCGCAGAGATTCTCAAACGGTTGCCGGATGAGACGGTCCGCTACATCATTCTGAGCGATCCTGACGAGCAGAAAGAACTGGAAGACGTCGAGCGGCGGGCGAAGGAGCAGATCGAAATCCTTCAGACGCTGTACGACGAGAAGGTGGGACGCCTGAAGCGGGGCGATGAGCTTCCGCCTGGTGTGATCAAGCTCGTCAAGGTCTATGTGTCGATGAAGCGCAAAATTCAGGTCGGCGACAAGATGGCCGGGCGGCATGGAAACAAAGGCGTGGTCTCTCGGGTCTTACCCGAGGAAGACATGCCCTGCTTACCGGATGGGACTCCGGTGGAAATTGTGCTGAATCCACTCGGCGTGCCGTCACGAATGAACGTCGGTCAAATTCTAGAAACTCACCTGGGTTGGGCGGCCAAGGCATTGGGGATCAAGGTGGCGAGCCCGGTATTCGATGGGGCGTCAGAAACAGAGATTAAGGAACTACTCAAAAAAGCGAACTTGCCGACCAGCGGGCAAACCCTGCTGATGGACGGTCGAACCGGAGAAATGTTCGGCAGTCCCGTCACGGTCGGCTACATGTATGTCTTGAAGCTCCACCACTTGGTCGATGACAAGATTCACGCACGGTCAATCGGTCCCTATTCGCTCGTCACGCAGCAACCGCTCGGCGGCAAAGCCCAATTCGGCGGCCAGCGGTTAGGAGAAATGGAAGTGTGGGCGTTGCAGGCCTATGGGGCTGCGTCCACGCTGCAAGAGTTCTTGACGGTCAAATCGGACGACGTGCCGGGCCGATCGCGGATGTACGAAGCGATCGTCAAGGGTGAGCCATTCCTGGAGCCTGGATTGCCCGAGTCGTTTAACGTCTTGGTCAAAGAGCTGCAGAGTTTGGGACTCGACGTCGAACTGGTCAAGTCGCAAGACTAACCCATTTGTGTGCCGGCCATAGCGGTCGGCGTCAGAGGAGGTCACTACCTTGGAAGGCGTCTATACATTGTTTGAGAAGCCGCGCGATGCGGTGTCGTTCGATTCGATGCGGATCAGGATCGCGTCACCCGAAAAAATTCGGTCGTGGTCCTATGGCGAAGTGAAGAAGCCGGAGACCATCAATTACCGGTCGTTTAAACCGGAAAAGGACGGACTGTTCTGTGCGAAGATTTTCGGTCCAATCAAGGATTGGGAGTGCAACTGCGGTAAGTACAAGCGCATGAAGCACCGCGGTATTGTCTGTGATAAGTGCGGTGTCGAGGTCATTCAGTCAAAAGTCCGCCGAGAGCGCATGGGCCATATCGAGCTCGCGGCGCCAGTTGCGCATATTTGGTTCCTCAAGGGCGTGCCGAGTCGGATCGGAACCTTGCTCGATATGAGTCTCAAGGGGCTGGAGCGGATTCTTTATTTCGAGAGCTATGTCTGTGTCGATCCAGGATCGACAGATTTGACGGAGAAGGAACTGGTCTCGGAAGAAAAGCTTCGCGATCTCCAATCCTCATACGGCCCTGGCTCCTACAAAGTTGGCATCGGCGCCGATGCTATCCGAGAATTGCTCCGCAAAATCGATATCAATGCCAAGTGGGATGAGATTAAGGCTAAGGCGAAGACGTCAGCCTCCGCAGCGCTGAAGAAGAAATATGCGAAGCAACTAAAAGTCATCGAGGCCTTCCGGAAGTCTGGAAACATGCCTGAGTGGATGATCATGGATGTGATCCCGGTGCTGCCACCGGAGTTGCGCCCGCTTGTGCCGCTGGACGGTGGAAGGTTTGCGACTTCAGATTTGAACGATCTGTACCGCCGCGTCATCAATCGGAATAATCGGCTGAAACGGCTGATCGAGCTGAAGGCGCCAGGCGTGATTATCCGAAACGAAATGCGGATGTTGCAAGAAGCGGTTGATGCGCTCTTTGACAACGGTCGTCGTGGCCGGGCGATTCGTGGACCCAACAAGCGGCCGCTCAAATCGTTGAGCGATATGCTGAAGGGGAAGCAGGGACGTTTTCGCCAAAACCTGCTTGGTAAACGAGTCGATTATTCAGGCCGAACCGTCATCGTCGTGGGGCCAGAGCTTCGGCTGCACCAATGTGGGCTGCCCAAAAAGATGGCACTTGAGCTCTTCAAGCCGTTTATTTTCCACAAGCTGGAGGAGCGAGGCGCTGCGACGACGATTAAGAGTGCCAAGCGCTTGGTCGAAAAGGAACGGCCGGAAGTGTGGGACGTGCTCGATGAGGTGATTCGTGAACATCCCGTGCTGTTGAACCGTGCTCCGACGTTGCACCGGCTCGGTATCCAGGCATTTGATCCTGTGTTGGTCGAAGGCAAGGCTATCCGGCTGCATCCGCTGGTCTGTGCCGCGTTCAACGCCGACTTCGACGGCGACCAGATGGCAGTTCACGTTCCATTGTCAGTCGAAGCACAGGTCGAGGCACGCGTGCTGCTGATGTCGATCAATAATATTCTCTCGCCCGCCAACGGCAAGCCGATTGCGGTACCGTCGCAGGACATGGTGCTCGGCTGTTACTGGCTGACTAAAGAGCGTGCAGGATGCAAGGGAGAGGGGAAAGTGTTCGGTTCACCGGAGGAAGTGCGTATTGCATTTGACTCGCGAGAATTGGAAGTGCATGCGCGGATCAAGGTGCGGATCGAGGGGAGTCTCGTTCAGACCACCGTCGGGCGAGTTATCCTGTCGGACGTGCTCCCTCCGGGATTGCCGTTCGCCAACGCGAATAAACTGATGACCAAGAAGGAAATGACGAGGCTCATCGATACGGTCTATCGCCAATGCGGTCACCGTGAGACCGTCACCTTTCTCGATAAGGTCAAGGATACGGGATTCGAGTATGCCACGCGCGCCGGTATTTCGATCTGCATAGACAACATGCATATTCCGACCACGAAGCAAGAGTTGTTGGGGAAGGCTCAGCATGAGGTCGCGGAGATCGAGCGGCAATATGCCGAGGGATTGATCACCAACGGCGAACGCTATAACAAGGTAATCGACATCTGGGCCCATGTGACTGAACAGATTGCCACTGAAATGATGAAGGAGTTGGGCGCGGGTGGCGACCCGAACAAGGCCGAGTCCTTCAACCCAATCTTTATGATGGCGGATTCCGGTGCTCGGGGAAGCTCGCAGCAGATCCGTCAGTTGGGAGGTATGCGCGGATTGATGGCGAAGCCATCCGGTGAAATCATCGAGACTCCGATTACCGCCAACTTCCGCGAAGGATTAACGGTGTTGCAATACTTCATTTCGACGCACGGTGCCCGTAAGGGGTTGGCCGATACGGCGTTGAAGACTGCAAACTCCGGTTATCTCACGCGCCGCTTGGTGGATATCGCACAGGATGTGATTATCAACGAAATCGATTGCGGCACCACCGATGGCATCATTGTGAGCGCATTAGTCGAGGGTGGCGAAATCATTCAGCCGATCGAAGAACGGGTATTGGGACGGTTGGCTGCAGAAGATATTCGCGATCCAGTGACCGGCGAGATCATCGTGTCGTTCAATGAAGAGATCGACGAGGACCGAACAAAGGCGATTGTGGAAGCTGCGGTTGACCACGTCAAGATTCGTTCGGTGTTGACCTGTCAGTCGCGCCGTGGAGTCTGTCGATCGTGTTATGGGCGTGATTTGGCCCGCGGACGGTTGGTCGAAAAAGGCGAACCCGTTGGTGTTATCGCGGCGCAGTCGATCGGTGAGCCGGGAACACAGTTGACCATGCGGACGTTCCATATCGGTGGAACGGCGAGCAAGGTGGTTGAGCAGACGGTGACCGAATCCAAGCATGCCGGCACCATCAAGTTCATGAGCTTCGATGCCAAGAAAAATGCCGACTTCTCTAACCCAGGAATTGCGGTCCGGAATAAAGAGGGTGAATGGGTCGTGATGAATCGGAATGCCAAGATTGCCATCGTCGATGAGACAGGGCGTGAGCGCGAGAAATATGGGGTTGTCTATGGCGCCAAGATCAAGGTGAAAAATGGTGGTCGTGTCGAGGTGGGCCAGAAGTTGGTCGAATGGGATCCGTACTCACTAACCATTCTTACCGAGGTCGGAGGTAAGGTGGCGTACGGAGATATTATTGAAGGCGTCTCGATGAAGGAAGAGTTTGACGAAGTCACCGGCCTCTCCCGCAAAGTCATCGTCGAGCATAGTGGGGCGACATTGCGTCCACGCGTCTCGATCAAGGATGAGGGTGGGAAGACCGCCAAGGTTGCAGCAGCGGCAAACGTGGCTCGTTATCTGCTTCCGGTCGGGGCTCATATTTTCGTCGAAAAAGGCGCAGTGGTTACTCCTGGCGACGTGTTGGCCAAGATTCCGCGGGAGACGACTAAGACGAAAGATATCACCGGCGGTCTGCCCCGCGTGGCTGAGTTGTTCGAGGCTAGAAAGCCGAAGGAGACCGCCGTCATCAGCGAAATCGATGGCGAAGTGTCGTATGACGGCTTCGTGAAGGGTATGCGCAAAGTGCTGGTCAATAATAAGATGGGTGATGTGAAAGAATATTTCATACCCAAGGGCAAGCACGTCAACGTGCACGAGGGCGATTGGGTCAGGGCTGGTGAGCCGTTGATGGACGGGTCGGCCAATCCGCACGATATTCTTGATGTGCTGGGTCCGAACGAGCTGCAAAAATATCTCGTTGATGAAGTGCAGGATGTTTATCGGTTGCAAGGTGTGACAATCAATGACAAGCACATCGAGATTATTGTGCGGCAGATGCTGCGCAAGGTCAAAATCGAAGATCCTGGCGACACCGAATTTTTACCAGGCAGTCAAGTCAGCAAGATGGTATTCGATGAAGAGAATGAGCGAGTGTCGGCGAAGGGTGGGCAGCCGGGCCTTGGGAAGCCGGTGCTGCTGGGTATTACCAAGGCAGCATTGACCACCGATAGCTTTATCTCGGCAGCCTCATTCCAGGAGACTACCCGTGTCTTGACAGAGGCTGCGATCAACGGGCGTGTCGATAATCTGTTGGGCCTGAAAGAAAATGTCATCGTCGGTCGTTTGATTCCAGCTGGAACCGGCTTCGAAGAGTATCGGGATACTTTCGTCATTAGTCCCAAGCCTGAGCCCGTGATTGTTGTGCAGGGAGATGCTGCGCTGCTTACCCACGAAGGTGTAGCGACCGGATCAGTAGAGCCCGCTCACTCATAATGCAAGCGATGAAAGTGAAGGCTTGACACAGCGATCAATGCTCACTACAATCCACCGGCTCTGCCCCTGAAGGGTTAAAGTGGAAAACGGTCAAACTGTTACGAAGATGAGAGTGACGTACTAATGCCGACAATTAATCAGTTAGTCAGAAAAGGTCGCCAGCTAGCGCACGGGAAGACCAAGAGTCCTGCACTCAAGTCCTGTCCTCAGAAGCGTGGTGTCTGTCTTCGTGTCTATACCTCAACGCCGAAGAAGCCGAACTCGGCGCTGCGTAAAGTTGCGCGTGTCAGGTTGACGAACGGAATGGAAGTCACAACATATATCCCCGGTGTCGGCCACAACCTTCAAGAGCATTCCATCGTACTTGTGCGTGGCGGTCGTGTGAAGGACTTGCCGGGTGTGCGCTACCACATTGTCAGAGGTGCTCTTGATGCTGTCGGTGTGGCGGATCGAAAACAGAGCCGTTCGAAGTATGGAGCGAAGCGTCCCAAGTAAGATAATTATCACAGTTTGGTAATGAGAGAGTGAATGACACATGCCAAGGACTAGATTTTTAGACCACCGCGATCCACTTCCTGATGTGCGATATCGGGATAAGCTCGTCGGGAAATTTTTGAATATTCTGATGTCAGGTGGAAAGAAGAGTACGGCTGAGCGTATTTGCTACGGAGCTTTCGATGTTATTCAGGAGAAGACCGGCAACGATCCACTTAAAGTATTCCGGTCAGCGCTTGATAATGTGAAGCCAGTCGTTGAGGTGAAGTCGCGTCGAGTGGGTGGTGCCTCGTACCAGGTGCCGGTGGAAATTCGCCCGGCTCGCCGGATGTCGCTGGCGCTTCGATGGTTGGCGGAATATTCCAGGACTCGAGGCGGTAAGAGTATGAGAGAGAAGCTTGCAGCTGAGTTGTTGGACGCATCGAACAATACGGGGGCGGCGGTTAAGAAGCGAGAAGACGTGCATCGGATGGCGGAAGCCAATAAGGCGTTCGCGCATTATCGCTGGTAGCGTCGTTCTGTGCTGCAGCTGGGCCGTGCTGCGATCCGCTCACGCGGGTGATTGCAAATCGCAGCGTTTCACCGGCCCTGGTTGCGGCATATATTTTTTCAGGGGAAGTACGTGGCGCGTCAATCACCATTAGAGCAAACTCGGAATATCGGCATCATGGCTCACATTGATGCCGGTAAGACGACGACTACGGAGCGCATCCTCTTCTACACAGGAATTTCACACAAGATGGGTGAAGTTCACGAAGGTGCGGCGACGATGGACTGGATGGAGCAGGAGCGGGAGCGCGGTATTACAATTACGGCTGCTGCAACGACTTGTTTCTGGCGAGACCACCGAATCAATATCATCGACACCCCAGGGCACGTTGATTTTACGATTGAGGTCGAGCGTTCGCTTCGGGTTCTCGATGGGGCTGTGGCGGTGTTTGACTCCGTGCAGGGGGTTGAGCCGCAATCGGAGACGGTCTGGCGGCAGGCGGATAAGTATAGTGTGCCGAGGATTGCGTTCATGAACAAGATGGACCGAATCGGCGCAGATTTCTATGTCAGCGTCCAGACAATGATTGATCGGTTGGGAGCAAACCCTGTTCCGATTCAGATTCCCATCGGGCGAGAGTCTGAATTTAAGGGGTCGATCGATCTTGTGACAATGAAGGCCTATGTGTACGACGACGAGACGCTTGGTGCCAAGTACATCGTCAAGGAGATTCCTCCTGATCTGCTCGACCGGGCTAAGGAATACCGCGATAAAATGCTGGATGCGGTTGCTGAATTTGACGAGCAGGCAATGGAAAAGTATCTCAATGGCCAGCCCTTAACGGAAGAAGAGATTCGTCGCGCTATTCGTGCGGGCGTGATTTCGATGAAGATGACTCCTATTCTGTGCGGGTCGGCTTTTAAGAACAAGGGCGTGCAGCAGTTGTTGGATGGGGTCGTAGATTTTCTTCCGTCTCCTCTGGATGTCGAATCAGTGACTGGGATTGATCCGAATACCGAACAGGAAGTAAAGCGACGTCCGTCAGATAGTGAGCCCTTCGCAGCCTTAGCCTTCAAGATTATGACAGATCCCTTTGCGGGTCAGCTCACATTTCTACGGGTATATTCCGGCACGTTGAAGACGGGAACGTCGGTCTCGAATGTGACGAAGGGGACGAGGGATCGCGTTGGACGTCTTCTGAAGATGCATGCAAATAAGCGGGAAGATATCGATGTGGCCTATGCGGGTGATATTGTCGCAGCCGTCGGACTAAAGGGGGCGACAACCGGAGATACGCTAGCGGATGAAAAGCAGCCGGTCCTGCTCGAGGTGATGAAGTTTCCTGAGCCGGTCATTGCCATGGCGATTGAGCCAAAAACCAAGCAAGATCAAGAGAAGATGGGGTTCGCGCTCCAGAAGTTGGCGCAGGAAGATCCATCATTTCGGGTGAAGACGGATGAAGAGACCGCGCAGACCATCATTGCAGGGATGGGGGAGCTGCATCTGGAAATCATCGTCGATCGTATGCTGCGTGAGTTCAAGGTAGAGGCCAATGTCGGAAAACCGGAAGTGGCCTTTCGGGAAACGATTCGCAGGAAGGCTGAAGCTGAGTCTAAATATATTAAGCAGACCGGTGGTCGTGGCCAGTATGGACACGTCGTGTTGACTGTCGAACCTACTGAGTCAGGTAAAGGCTTGGAGTTCATCAATAAGACTGTCGGAGGCTCTATTCCAAAAGAGTTCATCCCTGCGATCGAAAAAGGTGTGAAGGAACGGCTTGATTCCGGGGTGATCGCGGGCTATCCGCTTCGCGACGTGCGGGTTACAGTAATCGACGGGTCGTTTCATGACGTCGATTCCAATGAAATGGCGTTTAAGATAGCCGGTTCGATGGCATTTCTCGATGCTTGTAAGAGAGCCGATCCGGTGTTGCTCGAGCCGATCATGAAGGTGGAAGTTGTGGTTCCCCAGGACTTTATGGGCGATGTGATCGGCAATTTGAACGGTCGTCGAGGCAAGATCCAAGGTATGAAGGGGCGGGCGGCTGCTCAGGTCATTGATGCGTCAGTGCCACTCAGTGAAATGTTCGGGTATGCAACCGATCTTCGGTCTCGAACGCAGGGTCGTGCCACCTATAGTATGGAGTTTGACCGATACGAGCCGGTGCCCAGGCAGATTTCAGAAGCCATTGTTGCCAAGTATCGGGGTGAGTAGTCGAGTCGATTCTTGAGTGCGGACGAAAGGGAGCGGGTATGGCGAAGGCGAAATATGAGCGGCGGAAGCCGCACGTGAATATTGGGACGATCGGGCACGTGGACCACGGCAAGACGACGTTGACGGCGGCATTGACGAAGGTGTCGGCGGATAAGGGCATGGCGAAGTTCATCTCCTACGACGAAGTGGCGAAGGCCAGCGAGAGTCAGGGGCGGCGCGATGCCACCAAGATCATGACCATTGCGATCAGTCACGTGGAGTATGAAACGGCGAATCGCCATTATGCCCATGTGGATTGCCCGGGCCACGCCGATTACGTCAAGAACATGATCACGGGGGCCGCGCAGATGGACGGCGCCATCCTGGTCGTGAGTGCGGCCGATGGGCCCATGCCCCAGACGCGAGAGCATATTCTCTTGGCCCGGCAGGTGGGGGTGCCGTACATCGTCGTGTTCCTGAACAAGGCCGATAAGATCGATGACAAGGAGCTCTTGGAGCTGGTCGAACTGGAAGTGCGCGAGTTGTTGACCAAGTACGGCTTCCCGGGCGACAAGACCCCCATCATTCACGGGTCTGCCTTGAAGGCGATGGAGGGGGATCAGGGGCCGCTCGGTGTGCCGGCCATTTTGCAGCTCTTAGAAGCGGTGGACACCTATATCCCGACGCCGCAACGCCCGATCGACAAACCGTTCCTGATGCCGATCGAAGACGTGTTTACCATCAGTGGGCGCGGGACCGTGGTGACGGGACGGATCGAGCGGGGGATCGTCAAGGTGGGCGACGAAATCGAGATCGTAGGCTTGCGCCCGAACCAGGCCACTATTGTGACCGGGGTCGAGATGTTCCGCAAGGTGCTCGACGAAGGGCAGGCGGGCGATAATGTCGGCGTGCTGTTGCGGGGGACGAAGAAAGAAGATGTGGAGCGAGGGATGGTGCTGTCGAAGCCGAAGAGCATCACGCCGCATACGAAGTTCAAGGCGGAGATCTATGTGTTGGCCAAAGAGGAAGGGGGCCGGCATACGCCGTTCTTCAATGGCTATCGGCCGCAGTTCTACTTCCGGACGACGGATGTGACGGGGGTCATGACGTTGAATCCGGGGGTGGAGATGGTGATGCCGGGGGACAATGTGAGTGTCACGGGGGAGTTGATCAGCCCGATCGCGATGGATCAAGGGTTGCGGTTCGCGGTGCGCGAGGGCGGCAAGACCGTCGGCTCCGGCGTCGTCACCGAAATTCTGGCATAGTGATTGGCCGGATGAATTGAGGAATGAATGGTTAAGGTTGAGCAAAGAATTAGAATTCGATTGCGCGGGTTTGATTACCGCGTCTTAGACCAGTCAGTGGCAGAAATTGTGGAAACCGTCCGCCGGAGCGGGGCAAAAATTGTGGGGCCGATTCCGCTTCCTACGCGCATCGAGAAGTTTACGGTGCAAAGTGCGACGCATGCAGATAAGAAGGCTCGCGAACAGTTCGAAATCAGGACTCACAAGCGTTTGATGGACATCATGGATGCGACTCCTGAAACCATGGATTCCCTGATGAAGTTGAACTTGGCCGCCGGCGTAGATGTCGAGATTAAGCTCTAAGACTAGAGACTGATAAGGAACGTTACGCATGACGAACGGGTTGTTGGGTAAAAAGCTAGGAATGACCCAGATATTTGATGAGACGCGGTTTACGCCTGTGACCGTTATTGAGGCAGGTCCTTGCCGTGTGGTTACGATCAAGACAAAAGAGCGTGATGGATACGAATCCGTCCAGTTGTCTTTTGGCGAAGTGAAAGAACGCAAGTTGTCCAAAGCCGAGCTTGGTCATCTGAAGAAGACGGAAGCTCCTGCCACTCGTGTGCTCAGAGAGTTTCAAAAGGTCGGTGAGGTGACAGTGGGACAATCCATCAAAGTCGATATCTTCAAAAAAGGCGACTGGGTGGATGTCATCGGTATTTCGAAGGGAAAGGGATTTCAGGGGGTAGTAAAGCGGCATCATTATGCCGGTGGCCCAGAATCTCACGGGTCGATGTTCCATCGTCATCCCGGTTCGATGGGTGCTAGTTCCTATCCTTCTCGTGTCTGGAAAGGGAAGACGTTGCCTGGGCACATGGGGGCGAAGAGGATTACGGCCCAAAGATTAAGAGTTATTGAATCCAGACCTGATGAAAACTTGCTGTTCGTTCGCGGGGCCATTCCTGGTGCGGCAAATGGACTGATCATGGTGAGAAAGTCGAAGAAGGGGTAGGGCATGCCCACGGTTGATGTCGTTGATTTAAAGAGACAGAAGGTCGGATCCGTCGATCTTCCCGAAGAAGTATTCGGCTGTAAACCACATTCGGCCTTAGTTCATGAGGCGGTGGTGATGCAGCGTGCCTGTGAGCGTCAGGGCACGGCGTCGACATTGCGGCGAGGAGAAGTGGCAGGGTCCGGTAAAAAGCCGTGGAAGCAAAAGCATACAGGGCGGGCACGGGCAGGGTCGATTCGTTCTCCTGTATGGCGTCATGGTGGATCGGTGTTTGGGCCGAAGCCACGTGATTATTCCTACAGCATGCCGAAAAAGAAATATCGTGCAGCCCTTCAAAGTGCGCTGTCGGCAAAGTTGGCTGATGGTCAATTGGTGATCGTATCGAGTCTGTCGTTGGACCAGCCCAAGACGAAACTATTGGCTCAAGCGTTGGCCAATTTGGGCGCTGGGGCCTATGCCTTGATTGTGGCGGGTGCCGGGCATGCTGGATTGGCTCAAGCTGCAGGCAATCTTCCCAATGTGTGCGTTGTGGGGCCTGAAGGACTGAACGTCTACGATATTGTTCGTGCTGAAGTGATTCTGATTCTTGAGCGTGAGTTGCCGCGGGTGAAGGAGGTCTGGGCATGAAGGTGGATCTCCATAGCATTCTGTTGCAGCCGTTGCTGACGGAAAAGATTACGGCGATGCGTGAAAGCAATAACACGGTGGGTTTTCTCGTTCACCCGGATGCGAATCGTGTCCAGATTAAGCAAGCGGTTGAAACATTGTTGAAGGTGAAGGTCGAGCGAGTGAATGTGATGAATGTTCGGGGCAAGGTGAAGCGCTTGGGGCGCTTCTCTGGTAAGCGGTCAGATTGGAAAAAGGCCTTTGTCAAGCTCAAGGAAGGCGAGAAGTTGGAGCTCTACGAGAGCGCATAGCGGGAACCTGCACCGGGCTGGCCTCGGTGTGCTGGAAGGACGACTGTTGTATGGGGATCAGAGTATATAAGCCGAGGACGCCGGGACGTCGTGGGATGACTGCGGTAACGACAGAAGAGCTGTCGAAGAAGAGGCCCGAGAAATCGCTCACGTCATTCCGTCGCAGCACCGGTGCGAGGAACAACGATGGTCGGACGACTGTACGTTTCCGTGGAGGAGGGCATAAACGGCTCTATCGAAAAATAGATTTCCGGCGCGACAAGACTGGAATTCCAGGGACTATTGCTGCCCTTGAATATGATCCTAATCGGTCGGCTCGGATTGCCTTGGTGCACTATAAGGATGGCGAGAAGCGCTATATCTTGGCTCCGGTTGGCCTAGAAGTCGGGAATGTGGTGCAGTCCGGTGTTGGCTCAGAGGTTCGTACTGGGAATGCGTTGCCCCTCTCCAGTATGCCGTTGGGAACGACCATTCACAATGTGGAGTTGAAGCCTGGGAAAGGCGGACAGCTGATCCGCAGTGCGGGTGGCGCCGCTCAGGTGATGGGGCGTGATGGCGAATATGTGCAGGTGAGGCTCAGATCCGGTGAAATGCGGAGAATTCTTTCAACTTGCATGGCAACTGTCGGACAGGTTGGGAATACGGATCATGAGAATATTAATGTTGGAAAGGCCGGTCGGGTGCGATGGTTGGGCCGACGCCCGAATGTGCGCGGAGTCGTGATGAATCCAGTTGATCACCCGCATGGTGGCGGCGAAGGAAAATCTGGACAGGGCAATCCTCATCCGGTTTCCCCATGGGGTCTTCCAACTAAGGGTTACAAGACCAGGAACAACAAGGCGACGGACAAGTTCATTATTTCCCGCCGCAAGTAGGAGTACGCGATGCCGAGGTCAGTCAGTAAGGGCGCATTCGTTGACGTCCATCTGCTCCAGAAAGTGGAGCGGATGAATCAGAATAAGGATCGAAAGATTATTAAGACCTGGTCGCGACGGTCCACGGTCATTCCAGATATGATCGGGCATACGTTCGCGGTTCATAACGGAAAGAAATTTATTCCTGTCTTTGTAACGGAAAACATGGTTGGGCACAAGCTGGGTGAGTTTGCTCCGACCAGATTCTTTAAGGGGCATGGGCACGCCAGGACAGAAAAATCGGTCGCCCTTAAATAGGGATAGGTTACGGTCTCGGCACACTCGATTGGATAGGACGGTTATGGCTGAAGCACAAGCAGTTTTACGGTTCGTACGGGTTTCTCCTAGGAAGGCCCGCCCAGTGGTCGATTTGATTCGTGGGCAGCAAGTTCCCATGGCCTTGGCCATGCTCAGGGGGTTGCCGCGTCAGGCGTCGAAGGTGGTTGAAAAGATTTTGCGATCTGCCGTGGCCAATGCGGAGCAAAAAGAGATGGGCGATAGTGAATCAATGGTGGTGTCTAAGGCATTTGTCGACTGCGGGCCGACGTTGAAACGCTTTCGGTCGCGGTCGCAGGGGCGTGCGAATGCGATTCAAAAGCGCATGAGTCACATTACTGTCGTCGTGTCGGTTCCCAGCGTGAAAGAAAAGAAGTAGATAGAGATGGTTGGTGAAGTGGATTCATTTCCTGTCTGAGTGAGGCGCAAGAAGTTATGGGGCATAAGACACATCCGATCGGGTACCGGTTAGGATACAACGTTACTTGGTCATCTCGGTGGTATGCCAGCAAGGATTACGCGAAGCTGCTCCATCAGGATATCAGGATTCGCAAGATGGTCAAGCAACGCCTCTTTCATGCCGGTGTGGCCAAGGTGGAAATCGAACGATCTGGAGACCAGACGCGTGTGATTATTCACACCGCACGCCCCGGTATCATCATCGGTCGTAAGGGGGCTGAGGTAGACAAGCTCAAGGCGGAGTTGGAGAAGAGCTACTCCGGCCAGGTCTACATTACGGTGAAAGAAATCAAGAAGCCGGAACTGGATGCTCAGTTGGTATGTGAAAATGTCGCTACTCAGCTAGAAAAGCGTGTGGCATTTCGTCGAGCCATGAAGCGAAGTGTGCAGTCCGCACTTCGTCTTGGAGCCCAGGGTATCAAGATCATGGTGGGGGGGCGTCTTGGCGGAGCGGAAATCGCTCGTTCAGAATGGTACCGCGAGGGCCGTGTGCCTCTCCATACGCTCCGGGCAGACATTGACTACGGGTTTGCCGAAGCCCACACAACGATGGGGCAGATCGGGATCAAGACCTGGATCTATAAAGGGGAAATCCTTCCGTTACAGCCCCTCAATAAAGAGTCGTCATTTGACCGCAGGCTTGGGTAATTCAAGAGGGTATTGTGTTAGCACCAAAGAAAGTTAAGTTCCGTAAAATGATGAAGGGACGCATGACGGGCAAGGCCTATCGTGGCAGTCAGATTACCCTCGGAGAGTTTGGGCTAAAGGCGCTTGAGCCTGGCTGGATCACCAGCCGGCAGATTGAGGCGGCGCGCATTGCGATCACTCGGTGTGTGAAGCGCGGTGGCCAGGTGTGGACGAGAATTTTCCCCGATAAGCCGATCACCAAAAAGCCTGCCGAAACTCGAATGGGTAAGGGGAAGGGCAATCCGGAATACTGGGTCGCCGTTGTCAAGCCCGGCCGCATTCTTTATGAGATGGATGGTGTGACGCCGGATGTCGCCAAAGAGGCGTTCCGATTGGCTTCGCATAAGTTGCCCATTGCCACAAAGTGCGTCATTCGCGGAGAGTTTTAGCATCGATCGAACCGGACGCAAGGGTAAGGGAGTGCATTCATGGATGTGAAAGAATTACGGCAGCTCACGGGGCCGGAGTTGGCTGAGAAGACGCAGCAGCTCACGCAGGAACTCTTCAATCTTCGTTTTCAGCTGGGAACTGGGCGGCTGGAAAACCCTATGCAGATTCGAAAGACGAAGCGATCCATTGCCAGGGTAAAGACGCTTCAATACGAGCTTACGCAGGCCGATCCAATCTCTACCGCGGCGAAAGGGGCTTGAGGATGGGAGAGTCAGCAAATAAACGGCGCGAATGGGTTGGGCGTGTGGTCAGCAATAAGATGAATAAGACTGTGGTCGTCGAGATCGAACGTTCGGTTATTCACCCACTCTACCGTAAAGTGCTTCGACGGGTAACGAAATTCAAAGCCCACGACGAGGACAATGCCTGCAAGATCGGCGACCGTGTGCGTATGGTCGAGACGAGGCCAATCAGTAAAGATAAGCATATGCGGGTTATCGAAGTCGTGGAAAAGGGACGGGGCGAGTAGTTTGAGGTCGTGCGAAGGGTAGAGGAAACACCGGGACTATGATTCAAAGCTATACATACATGGACGTGGCCGATAACTCCGGTGCCAAGCAGGCTATGTGCTTTCATGTGCTTGGGGGAACCAGGCGTCGGTACGCCTCTCTCGGAGATATTGTCGTTGTGGCTGTCAAAGAGGCCATTCCTGCAGCAACGGTCAAGAAGGGCGATGTAAGCCGAGCCGTGGTCGTGAGAACAACCAAGGAAGTGCGTCGGGATGATGGTTCCTATATCAAGTTCGATCGGAATGCCTGCGTACTGATCAATAAGGATGGTGATCCGGTTGGAACTCGCATTTTTGGACCGATTGCGCGCGAGCTGCGGTGGAAGAAGTTCATGAAGATTATTTCCCTAGCTCCGGAAGTGCTGTAGCGAGGGTGGAGACGGTGGGATGAATAAGCAGGGATTGCAGAAGAATCGAATTCGTAAGGGCGATGTGGTGGTTGTGATCGCTGGGCGCGATCGTGGCAAGTCTGGGAAAGTGCTCTCGGTTGATCCCGGAGCGGGCAAGGTTGTGGTCGAAAAATTGAACATGATCAAGCGCCACACCAAGCCGAATCAGAAAGTCAAGCAAGGCGGCATCCTCGAGCGAGAAGCGCCCTTTGCGGTCTCAAATGTGATGTATCTCTGTCCAGTGACGCAGAAGCCGACCCGGCTTGGAGTGCGGACGCTCGATGACGGTCGGCGGGTCCGGTTCAGCAAAAAATCGAACGACTCAGTCGAGTAGGAGTGAGGACGCCAGATGGCGAAGGTTGAATCAGGAAAAGGCGGCAAGACGTCAGAGCGGCGATCACCCAAGAAGAAGGAAGGGTCGTCGGCACCGCAGGCAATGGACGAGGGCAGCGAAGAGTCCAAGTTCAATCCACGGATGCGCGAGACCTACTTGCAGAAGGTTGTGCCCGCACTCATGAAAGAGTTCGGCTATAAAAACATCATGCAGGTCCCGAAGCTTGAGCGGATTGTATTGAACGTGGGGATGGGGGAAGCCATTCAGAACGTGAAGTTGTTGGAGAGCGCCGCCGGGGAGTTGGGCGCGATTACTGGTCAAAAGCCTCTGATTACAAAGGCAAAGAAGGCCATTGCCTCTTTCAAGTTGCGCCAAGGGATGCCGATCGGCACCAAGGTCACACTGCGTAGTCGTAGGATGTGGGAGTTTTTCGATCGTCTCGTGACGTTGTCGTTGCCACGGATTCGAGACTTCCGAGGGGTCTCGCCAAAGTCGTTCGATGGCCGAGGTAATTACACGCTTGGACTCAAAGAACAGCTCATTTTCCCCGAGATTAAGTATGACGAGGTTGCATCTATCCATGGAATGGACATTACGATTGTCACGACCGCCAGAACCAACGATGAGGGCCGGGCGCTGTTGAAACATTTGGGAATGCCATTCCGGACGTAATGTCAAGCGAAGGAGCTGCAGGTGTCGAGATTAGCGCTCAGAAATAAATCGGCCGTCAAAGCGAAGTTTCCAGTCAGAGACTATCACCGATGTGAGATCTGCGGGCGTGTGAGAGGGTTCTTGCGCCGGTTTCGCATGTGCAGAATTTGCTTTCGGTTGCTGAGCCTGAAGGGAGAAATCCCGGGGGTTCGGAAGTCGAGTTGGTAGGGTATCTACTTTCTGCATCACCGGACTGGTAAGTTGCATTCGGTCACACGACGAACGTTAGCGAAAGGGTTGGTATGGTTACAGATCCCATTAGCGACCTCTTAGTACGATTACAAAACGGGTTTCGGCGACGTCACGATGTTGTGAGCGTTCCAGCCTCTCGTCTCAAGCGCGAAGTCCTTCGGGTTCTCCAGAACGAAGGATATATTCAGAGCGTTCAGGCAGACATCGCGGATGGACATCCTGTGCTGAAAGTACAGTTACGGTATGTGGCAGAAGGGCAACCCATAGTCACCGGCATGCAGCGGGTGAGTAAGCCTGGCCGCCGTGTGTATGTAGGGATCAAAGACATCCCGCGAGTCAAAAACGGCATTGGCATGGCGATCTTGTCCACTTCAAAGGGATTGATGACGGATCAGGACTCTCGTCGTGCTGGATTGGGCGGCGAAGTGTTGTGCGCGGTGTGGTAATGGGCAGAGTAAGTCAGATTGTCAATGGACGGCTGGCTAGAGGAACGAGGCATCGATGTCGCGCATAGGAAAAAGACCAATCGTAATTCCAGCTGGAGTGGATGTCAAAGTTGCTGGGCCTATCGTGTCCGTGAAAGGTCCACTCGGGAAAATCGATTGGTCGTTGTCTACGGGCCTTGGGGTTTCAGTTGCGAATGGACAGCTCGTGGTGAGCCGCTCAAATGAAGATCGACAAATCCGTGCTATGCATGGGTTGACTCGCGCGGAGCTGAGCAACATTATTCAAGGTGTGACAAAGGGCTATGAACGTAACTTAGAAATCACCGGAGTGGGATATAAGGTCGCTGTGCAGGGTCGAACGATGAGCTTCAATTTGGGCTATATCAACCCAGTCACCTATCCAATTCCTGTTGGAATCGATGTGAAGGTGGACAAGCAAACGCTGATCAATGTGAAGGGGGCTGACAAACGATTGGTGGGTCAGGTCGCGGCGAACTTGCGAGCTATCAAGCCTCCCGACGTCTATAAGCAAAAGGGCGTTCGCTATGCCGGGGAAGTGTTGCGAAAGAAAGCCGGAAAGACAGGAAAGTAAGGTGATTCATGAATGCTGCAGATAAAGCGAGTCAGTTAACCAGGCGAAAGCAGCGGGTGCGAAATCGAGTCTTTGGAACGGCTGAGCGGCCACGTCTCAACGTGTTTCGCAGCCGCGCTCATATCTACGCCCAGATCGTTGACGATCTCAAGGGGGCCACGTTGGCTGCCGCGTCCTCACTGGATAAGTCTTTGCGTACCTCGGTGAAATCCACCGGCAGCATTGCCGGCGCAAAGGCTGTTGGAAAGTTGTTAGCCGAACGGGCTAAAGCCGTCAAGGTGCAGACTGTGGTATTCGATCGTGGTGGCCGGATGTACCACGGACGCGTCAAAGCGTTGGCTGAGGCATCACGTGAAGGCGGTCTGCAGTTCTAGATCGTGCCACGTTTCCGCCACGGTGCGGGAGCGAAGGGAACAAAGAGGAGAAATGTTAGGTGCGAGTTAATCCAGATGAACTAAGCCTGAAGGACAAGGTTGTCTTTATCAACCGCGTGGCGAAAGTCGTGAAGGGTGGAAAGCGGTTCAACTTCTGCGCGCTGGTTGTCGTTGGAGATGGACAGGGATGGGTCGGCATCGGGAAAGGGAAGGCTGCGGAAGTGCCTGTGGCGATCTCGAAGGCGGTTGAGCAGGCCAAGAAAAACCTTGTGCATGTCGCCCTCACGTCTGGGACGATTGCGCATGAGGTACACGGGCTGTTCGGGGCCGAGCATGTCCTTCTCAAGCCGGCAAAGAAGGGGGCAGGAATTATTGCTGGGGGCGCCGTTCGGGCGGTGGTCGAGGTCGCCGGCGTCCATAACATCATCGCAAAGACGCTGGGCCGTGGAAATCCATTTAATACTGTTCGCGCCACGCTCAACGGGCTTTGTCAACTCCGCAATGCTGAAGACGTTCTCAAAATGCGCCGTAATATGACGGGCGATGCACAGGATAAGGTGAGTGCCTAATGCCAACAGTGAAGACCGCCACGGCTACTCCAAAGGGGTTCGTGATCACCTTGCGACGAAGCCCGATCGGCACACCGCAAAAGCATCGGCTTGTTTTGAGTGGTCTCGGTTTGAGGAAGATCAGACAGAGAGTGACTCGTCCCAATACTCCGCAAGTCAGAGGGATGATCGGCAAAGTTGGATATCTATTGGAAGTGCAGCCACAATGAACTTACATAATCTCGCTCCTGCAAAAGGATCCAGGAAACGGCGAAAGCGTATCGGTCGTGGACCAGGCTCTGGTCATGGGAAAACATCAGGCAAGGGCCACAAGGGTTTGTTAGCCAGGTCTGGCGGTCGGAGTCGACAGGCGGGTGGGTTTGAAGGCGGCCAGATGTCCCTGATCCGTCGAGTGCCGAAGCATGGCTTTACAAACATATTTCGCAAAGAGTACTCGATTGTCAATCTGAAAAGCTTGAGTGAGATGATCACGCCCGGCACCATCACACCGCAGACGTTGGTCGATGCCGGCTTGGTGAAGCGCAAGTCGTTGCCGATCAAGATCCTTGGAAATGGAGACCTTACGAAGGCGATTGTGGTGCAGGCGCATAAGTTCAGCAAGTCCGCAGAGGCAAAGATTCAAGCAGCTGGAGGGAGAGTCGAGGTCATCCCCGGTGTTTGAGAGACTCCTGACCAGTTTTCAGAATATTTTAAAAATTCCCGAGCTGCGCACCCGTATCCTCTTTACCATGGGGATGTTGGTAGTGTATCGGATCGGGGCGCATATTCCTACGCCCGGGATTAACGGCGACGCCCTCTCAGAGTTTCTGCAAAAGGAAGGCGGCGCGTTGCTCGGGTTTTTGGATATTTTTTCTGGCGGATCGCTCTCGCGGTTGACGATCTTGGCGCTGGGCATTATGCCCTATATCAGTGCGTCGATCATTCTTCAGCTGCTGACCGTAGTTGTTCCGCACCTCACGAAGTTGGCCAAAGAGGGCGAACGCGGTCGAAAAAAGATTATTCAGTACACTCGATTCGGGACGATCGGCATTGCGGTGATTCAGGGCTTCGGGATCGCCGTAGGTCTCGAACAAATGAATAACGGCGCATTTGTAATGAGCGGTGGGTGGGGATTCCGTCTGATGACGGTTATCACCTTGACAGCCGGCACAGGCTTCCTCATGTGGCTCGGTGAACAGATTACCGAGCGAGGCATCGGGAACGGCATTTCCTTGATTATTTTTGCGGGGATTGTCGCGCGATTGCCTTCCGCTGTCGCCCAGACATTTGAACTGTACAAGGTCGGGCAGCTCAGTATTTTCTTGCTAGTCTCCCTCGCCTTGCTCATGGTCGTGGTGGTGGGAGCCATTGTCTTCCTCGAAAGCGGGAGGCGGAAAGTACCGGTTCAGTACGCAAAGCGGGTCATCGGACGCAGGGTGTTCGGTGGGCAGAGCACCCATATTCCGTTGAAGATCAATACCGCGGGAGTAATTCCGCCTATTTTTGCATCGTCCATTATTGCATTTCCTGCGACGATTGCCGGGTTTTTCGAGACGCCATGGGTCAAGGATATTGGCGCCCAACTCGCGCCCGGGTCGATATTATATACACTGATGTATGTTGGCCTTATTCTATTTTTCTGTTTCTTTTATACCGCCGTGGTTTTAAACCCAGTGGATATGGCGGACAACATGAAGAAGTATGGTGGATTCATTCCCGGGATTCGTCCCGGAGTACGGACTTCTGATTATATTTATAAGGTGCTCACGAGAATTACGTTTGCCGGATCGATCTATCTTGCGATCGTCTGTGTAATCCCTGAGTTATTGATCTATAAACTAGGTGTGCCTTTCTATTTCGGCGGCACCTCGCTGCTGATCGTGATCGGTGTCGGACTTGATACGGCCCAGCAGATTGAGTCTCACATGCTCATGCGGAATTATGAAGGGTTTCTTGGTAAGGGTATGGCCCCGCTTCGTGGGCGGAGTGGGTGAGGGAAATCCATGCGGGTGGTGTTTCTCGGCGCACCAGGAGTAGGCAAGGGGACTCAGGCTGACCGTATCGCGGCACAGTATCAGGTGGCAAAGATCTCGACCGGTGATCTTCTTCGCGAGGCGGTGCGCAACCGGACTATGCTGGGCCTTGAGGCGAAGAGTTATATGGATCAGGGGAACTTGGTTCCTGACGCCGTGGTGATTGGACTAGTCAGGGAAAAGTTAGCCGATCTCAGCTGCGCGAATGGATTCGTTCTGGATGGATTTCCCAGAACTGTTCCACAGGCAGAAGCATTGGGAACGGTGTTGACATCCAAAGGGGTTGCGTTGGACCGGGTTGTGAATTTTCAGGTTTCGCGCGAGGATGTCGTGAGGAGATTGAGCGGTCGCCGAAGTTGCCCGAAGTGTCAAGCGACGTTCCATGTAGACTTTGCGCCGTCCAAGGTGGATGGGATTTGCGATCGATGCGGAGAGCCGCTCGTGCAGCGCAGCGACGATCGCCGCGATGCGATCGAGATGCGTCTGAAAGTCTATGACGAACAGACGGCCCCACTTGTCCGCTATTACGATGAACGGCAGTTATTGTTTCCTATGGATGCATCGGGTGCAGTGGATATCGTCTTTCGGCATCTCTCGCAGGAGCTGGCACCGTACCGGGGAACATGATCATTCTCAAGACGCTGGATGAGATTGCGGTGATGGCTCAGGCGTCGAGAGTGGTGGCAGAGACATTACAAATATTGCAGAAGGCCGTGCGGCCAGGCATCACGACCGATGAGTTGGACCGTATAGCCGAGGAAGAGATTCGGTCCCGTGGTGCGAAGCCTGCGTTTAAGGGGTATCGGAATTACCCAAAGACGCTCTGTGCTTCGGTAAATGACCAGGTTGTCCACGGAATTCCTTCCAAGCGAGTGCTAAAAGAAGGGGATATCATCGGACTCGACCTTGGGGCAATCGTTGGCGGGTTTTATGGGGACTCAGCGGTCACGGTCCCGGTGGGGCAGACGACCGAGCGGAATGCCCGTTTGGTTCAAGTGACTGAAGAAGCGATGTATCTCGGAATCGAGCAAGCGGTGGTGGGTCATCGACTATCTGATATTTCGTATGCGGTTCAGCGGCATGTGGAGTCTGCCGGGTACTCGGTCGTGACAGAGTTTGTAGGCCATGGAATTGGCCGGCAGTTGCATGAAGAGCCACAGGTGCCGAATTATGGCAAGGCTGGGCAGGGGCCCAGGTTACAGGCAGGGATGGTCCTCGCGATCGAGCCGATGGTTAACATGGGGGGCGCTGCCGTCAAGGTTCTTGATGATCGATGGACAGCTGTGACGATAGATGGGAGTCTCTCGGCGCATTTCGAACATACGATTGCGATTGAGCCGAGCGGGCCGCCGTGTATTTTAAGTCGGCTCTGAGAAGTTGAAGGCATGAGTATGCGGTTTGGAGAGAAGGGATAGAGGTAGTGCCAAAAGAAGATATCATCGAAATTCAAGGCACAGTGAACGAGACGTTACCAAACGCGATGTTTCGGGTATCGCTGGACAATGGCCATAAGATTCTTGCACATATTTCAGGGAAAATGCGCATGCATTTTATCCGCATTCTTCCCGGTGATAAGGTGACCGTGGAGCTGTCGCCGTACGATCTAACGCGTGGGCGGATCACCTATCGGTTTAAGTAGGAGTGTGAAATAGAATATGAAAGTGCGATCATCCGTCAAGCCGATCTGTGCAAAATGTAAGGTGGTCCGGCGCAAGGGAGTGGTGCGAATCCTCTGCGAGAATCCGCGCCACAAGCAGCGCCAAGGATAGAAGTGCGGCAGGGGATGGGCGGCCTCCGTGCTCGCAGAACGCGCGCGATGAAACGGCGCTCGTTCGATGCGCGCAGTTGAGGCCCACCCAGCTCCGGCCAGTGAGAGTGTTACAGGAAGAGGGTAGGAGGAACTATGGCTCGTATTTCTGGGGTAGATTTGCCGAGGGAGAAGCGGGCGGACATCGGCCTGACCTATGTTTATGGGATTGGCCGGGCATCCGCACTCTCTATCCTGAGCAAGGCCGGGATCGATGGAGCAATTCGTGTGAAGGACTTGAGCGAAGAGCATATCGTCAAGATTCGAGAAATTATTCAAGAAGGCTATCAGGTTGAAGGCGATCTGAGAAAGACCTTCTCGATGAACATCAAGCGATTGATCGATAGCGGCACGTACCGTGGTCTGCGTCATCGGAAAGGGCTGCCAGTCCGTGGCCAGCGGACCAAGACGAATGCGCGGACAAGAAAAGGCCGTCGCTCAGGTGTAGGAAGCAAACCAAAACCGCCTGCGCGTTCGGCCTAGTGCGCGGCCGTCACTTGACTAGGGAGCTGTATGAGTATCAAAAAAGGGAAGAAGAAAGAGCGCCGGATCGTGCAGAGCGGGGTGGCCCATGTCCAGGCCTCCTTCAATAATACGATCGTCACCATTACCGATATGAGCGGCAACACGATTGTATGGGCAAGCTCAGGGAACCAGGGCTTCAAGGGCTCTCGCAAGAGCACGCCGTTTGCGGCTCAGCGGGCCGGTGAGGCTGCTGCGCGCAAGGCAATGGAGAGTGGAATGCGCACGGTGGATGTCTATGTGAATGGGCCTGGGTCCGGTCGTGAGTCAGCGATCCGATCTCTCCAGGCCGCTGGATTGCGGATCCATATGATTCGTGATGTAACCCCGATTCCACACAATGGATGCCGTCCACCGAAGCGGCGGCGCGTCTAGTGGTGTGTGTTGGGAGAGTCGAAGACATGAGAATTGTTGGGCACACCTGCGTGGTGATGTCCGGTAACCGGAGGTAGAGCAGTGGCAAAGTATCGAGGCCCCGTCTGTCGGTTGTGTCGGCGAGAGGGTGAGAAGTTGTTTCTGAAAGGCTCGCGCTGTATGACGGAGAAATGCGCCATCGAGCGACGGAGCTATCCTCCTGGACAGCATGGGCAAAAGCGTCCGAGGAACTCAGAATACAGCACCCAGCTCAGAGAAAAGCAGAAGCTGCGCAGAATTTACGGTCTAATGGAATGCCAGTTCCGTGGTGTGTTTGAGCGTGCGGAACGGCAGTCTGGCATTACCGGCGAAGTGCTCTTACGGTTGCTGGAATGCCGACTGGATAATGTGGCCTACCGACTAGGATTCGGCGCTTCACGAAAAGAAGCAAGGCAGCTGGTAAGCCATGGGCATCTAACCATGAATGGTCGGAAGATCAATGTGCCTGGTGCACAGGTCAAGGCGGGTGACATCATTAGCGTTCGAGAGCGAAGTCGCTCATTGATTTCAATCCAGGCGGCCTTAGAGTCGGTTGATGGACGAGGTATTCCAGAGTGGTTGGAGCTGGACAAGCCGGCATTTAAAGGCATGGTACGGACACTGCCGTCGAAAGATCAGATTTCGCTGCCGGTGAATGAGCAGATGGTGGTGGAGTTGTATTCTAGGTAGATGCGGAATTGGGAGAGGGGCGGTCTCTGCGGGGAACTGGTACCGTTCAGTGGCTGGCTACTCGATGAGATGAAGGGGGAGACATGATTAAAGCGATGAAAGACTTTCAGATCCCGATGCGGGTGGAAGTCGACAAAGATACGCATAACCAAACGTTCGGAAGATTTACGACGGAGGCGTATGAACGTGGGTTTGGGACAACGGTCGGCAATGCATTACGGCGTGTACTGTTGTCGTCGCTGACGGGCGCGGCAGTGACCACCGTGAAGATCGAAGGGGTCCTGCACGAGTTCTCCACGATTTCTGGCATCACGGAAGATGTGACCTCCATTATTTTGAATGTGAAAGGGCTACGGCTCGCGGTACATACTGATAAGCCGAAGACGCTTCGTCTCAAGAAGAAGGGGCCTGGTGAAGCGAAGGGGTCCGATATTATTCATGATGCAGACGTGACCATCTTGACCCCGAATCTTCACATTGCGACGTTGGACAAGGATGCCTCGTTCGATATGGAAATGACGGTAAAGCATGGGCGTGGGTATGTGCCTGCCGAGCGAAATAAAGAAGAAGGGCTTCCGATTGGTGTAATCGCGATCGATTCGGTATTTTCCCCTATCAAGCGCGTGAACTTTCATGTGGAGAATGCCCGCGTCGGTCGCATGACCGACTATGATAAATTGACCTTGGAAATCTGGACGGATGGGACCATCTCGCCTCGCGATGCCTTGTCCACAGCGGCCAGCATTTTGCGTGATCATATCGATATCTTTATCAATCCCGATGAGCGGGTCGAAGGGCGTGCCGATCTTGGGAGCGATGAGGCGCAACGTGAGGTCAATAAGCATCTGTTCCGTAGCGTAAACGAGTTGGAGTTGTCTGTCCGTGCTGCAAACTGCCTGAAGAACGCAAATATCAAGACTATCGCCGACTTAGTTCAGAAGACCGAAGGAGAGATGTTGAGGACGAAGAATTTTGGCAAGAAATCGCTCAACGAAATTAAGGAAATATTGACGGAGATGGGCCTGGGACTCGGGGTGAAGCTGGATGCGGTGCAGCAGATCAGCGGTAGTTCGAAGAGCGAGTAACAAACAAGAGGGAAGCCGTGCGTCATAGAAAAAAAGGCAGACAGCTCGGACGACAGACCAAACATCGATGGGCGCTGTTCCGAAGTCTCGTAACTTCGCTGCTCGAGCATGAGCGTATCGAGACGACTGAGGCCAAGGCGAAAGAAGTTCGAGGGTTCACAGACCGGATGATTACGCTTGGTAAAGAGGGGACATTGCCGGCTCGGCGGCAAGCTCTTGCATTTATCCGAAGCAAGGACGTCGTCTCGAAACTATTCAGTGATGTGGCGCCTCGATTTAAAGATCGCCCCGGTGGTTATACGAGGATGGTGAAGACGAGACGGCGGATCGGCGATGCTGCGAAGCTTGTTGCGATCGAACTCGTTACACGGCCTGAAACTGTGTCTACAAAGAAACAAGCGCCTGCTGCATCAGCCTCTGCGAGCCCCACTGCTGGATAGGTCTCTTGTCCGCGAGATCTATTCGCGTGTGTGCCGCTGCGTTAACGCTTCGACAAATTCTCCCAGTCCCGTCCATAAATATTTTCCAGGAAGCCCCGTCCCGAAAGGGCGGGGTTATTGACTCCATCTTCCCGAGTAGCCCATGCCGTGGTTCCGGCATAAGTTTACTTGGTAATAAGTGCATGCTACTATCGTGCCAGTTTTCTTCATATTGCTCAAAAATGAGAGCAGGGACAAAGTGTGGCAACGCTGGGCACAAGGAGGTTTGTTAGCGCTTAGTGCGGTGTTGGCCTGTTTCCTCGTGTATTTGCTCGTGACCAATTCGACAACGGTTCCCACCCCAACGGCAGTGGTGCCAGGCTCCATGGACAGAGCTGATGCGACGATCTCCCAGTTTACGTTCACCCAAACGAAGGGCGATACGGTTCAATGGAAGGTGCAGGCGCAAGAGGCTCGGCTCTTTGAACGGGACAGACGGGCAATGCTCCAAGTTGTCGCAGTGACACTGTTCGGCCAGCAGGGCAAGGAATTGACGGTCACCGGAGATGAAGGGACATTGAACACGGAAACGAAGAACTTCGTACTTGCGAACCGATCAGAACCACTCGTGATTCGTACTGAGAGTGGGTATGTGATTTACACAAACCATCTGGCTTGGACTGATCAGACAGGAGAGATCCGTACGCAAGATCCCGTCCGTATCGTTGGGCATGGCTTAGAGGTGACGGGGCGCGGGTTGTTGGGACATTTGGATCGTGAAGAATTTGAAGTGCTTGAGGACGTACATGTGGATTTGGCTCCTGCTTCTTAATGTGTTCCCGCTTGGGATGGCTTCATTGAGCGAATCGGCTGACGCTGCTATTCCCAAAGGCGGCGTTGATCAAGCGGTCAGCACGACCATTACGTCCAAGAAGATGACTGTAAAAAATCAGGACAGCCAAGCGGTCTTTGAAGGGGCGGTTGTACTGACTCGCGGGTCGTTGGTTGTCTATTCCGATCGCATGGTCGTGCTATTTCGCGCGCACGATCCCTCCACAGGCGATAATCAGAAAGGACATGAGGCCGTCAAGGGGGCTGCGTCTTCGAAAGGGCCTGATGCCGTGCCGACTGTGTCGAGTCGATCGGTCAACAGGATTGAGGCGACCGGACGAGTAAAGATCGAAAAGGATTCAGGGAATGCGACCTGTGAGAAAGCCATCTACTACCAAGATGGGGATAAGATCGTTCTGACTGGTGACCCAGTGGCCTGGGATAAGGGAACAAGGGTTAGCGGTAAGCAAATCACCATGTTCTTGGCAGAGGATCGGAGCGTAGTGGAGGGAGGCTCGCATGTACGGATTGAACCGGATGGGGGGGCAACTAAGTGATCGAGTCGATTCAGGGAAATGCGTCGCTGACTGGCTTCCCGGTGAACAGGGCAGAGGGTGACTGGTTACGCGCGACGGGATTGGTGAAAAGCTTTCGTGCGCGTAAGGTTGTGAAAGGCGTCTCGATCGAAATCCGCGCTGGGGAGGTCGTGGGTTTGCTGGGACCTAATGGGGCTGGAAAAACCACCATTTTTGACATGATCGTCGGTCTATGCCAGCCAGATGAAGGGGCGATCTTGCTCGGAGAAGAGGTGATCACGGATCTGCCAATGTACAGACGTGCGCGGAAAGGAATAGGGTATCTTCCCCAAGAATCATCAGTGTTTCGACGTTTGTCGGTTGAAGACAATATTCTGGCAATTCTTGAAATGCTGAACTATTCTCGGTCAGAGCGTCGCGACCGTGTCGATCTCCTTCTCAAGGAACTGGATCTCAGCCATATTCGAACGAGCATGGCGTATGCGTTGTCAGGTGGGGAACGTCGGCGGCTGGAAATTACTAGGGCACTCGCGACGAGCCCGTCATTCATGTTGCTCGACGAACCTTTTGCAGGGATCGACCCGATTGCCGTCGCCGACATCCAACAAATTATTTCTCGATTGAAAGAAAAAGAGATCGGCATTTTGATCACCGATCACAATGTCCAGGAGACACTGTCCATTACGGACCGGGCCTACATTATCAACGAAGGGTTGATTCTTGAAGCAGGGTCTCCAGAATCCATTGTCAAGAGTGAGACGGCGCGCGCCGTTTACCTGGGAGAACGATTCAAGCTATGACGCGTAAGGGTGTGTGCCTATGAAGCTCCGGCTCGACCTTCGACTGAGTCAAAAGCTGATCATGACTCCCCAGCTGCAGCAGGCGATTAAACTGCTGCAGCTGTCGAGACTCGAGCTCCATCAGAGCCTCACTCAGCATTTGATGGAGAATCCGCTCTTGGAAGATCTTCCCACTGAGACAGAAGAGAGCGAGGCCGGAAGTGCAGAGGAAAAGGCGGAAGATGCTGCGGCATCGGCGGACAGTGAGGCATCGAATGCGGAGGAGTCGACTCCGGAAGAACGAGATACACCGGATGAGGCCTCAGCGGCTGGTTGGGAAGAATATTTTGGGAGTGATCGTCGGATAGGCGGATCCGAGTCTCGGTCGTCCTCGCAGGACGAGTTTCCATCCTATGAACAAACCATGGCGAAAGCCACATCCCTGGAAGACCATCTCCTCTGGCAGCTGTCGTTTTCTGGTTTATCGGATCGTGAAAAGGAAATTGGGCGGTTGATCATCGGTAACCTTGACGATGATGGGTACCTGCGCATGTCTCTCGCAGAGATGGTCGGGGGAACCGATTTCCCTGAGGTGGAAGCGGAGTCAGTCCTGAAGGATATTCAAAGCTTTGATCCGACTGGCGTGGCGGCACGAGATCTTGCGGAATGCCTGCTCTTACAAGTCGGACACTTGGGGAAGAGTCCGATGGGGTCATTAGGGGCTCGGCCAGGCGCATTGAAGGGATCGATCGTTGAAGCCATCATTCAGCATCATCTCAAAGACTTGGAGAAAAAACAGTATGCGAGGATCGCGAAAGCCTTAGACGTGACAGTAGAAGAGGTTTTCCAGGCGACAAAGGTTATTGAAGTACTTGAACCGAAGCCCGGACGACCGTTTACCAACACTCAGAACTATGTGATTGTCCCTGACGTGTTTGTCGTCAAGAATGAAGGGGAGTGGGTGGTACTACTGAACGACGACGGACTGCCTCGTATGAGAATCAGTCCGTACTATAAGCAACTGATGGGGGGAGGGGAGAGCGGGTCGGCGGAGACAAAGGCCTATCTAGATGAAAAGCTGCGGGCTGCGCAATGGGTCATTCGCAGCATTGAGCAGCGGAATAAAACGATTGTCAAGGTGGTGGCAAGTATCGTGAAGTTTCAGGAGCAGTTCTTTGAAAAGGGCGTGCAGCATCTCAAACCGTTGGTGCTCAAGCAGGTGGCTGAGGATATTGGGATGCACGAGTCGACAATCAGCCGTGTGACGGCAAATAAGTACATGTATTGCCCACAAGGAATGCTGGAGCTGAAGTTCTTTTTCAATGCTGGTTTGCAGCGAGCGGACCAGCACTCCGACATGATGTCGTCCGTGACGGTGAGAGAGATGATTCGGAAAATGGTGGCGGAGGAAGATGCGAGCCACCCTCTCAAAGATGAAGAGATTGCCGCGCGGCTGCTTACGCAGCAGGTTGTGATCGCGCGACGGACGGTGGCCAAGTATCGGGCGGAAGAACATATTCCATCCGCCACTCAGCGTAAGCGTTTCTTTTAGACCTTCCCTGTCCAGCTGCGCGTGTACGCGCCTCTTATCTGGTTTCTCTCCTGGTGGTACTGATGCTCAGAACTAACAAGCATAGTCGAATGGCAGAGGGCCGAGGCTTTTCAGCGAGAAAGGATGAATGTTTATGAAAATTACAGGACGACACCTCGTTATCACGTCCGCGCTCAGACACCATATTGAAAGTCGGTTTGAGCGGCTCGTGCGATATGAAGTGAAGCTGACCCATCTGGAAGTGATTCTGGGTGTGAGCAAGCTTCAACATAGTGCGGAGGTCGTCTGTGCAATGCAAGGGCGACGAATTCAGGCAAAAGCTTCGACGCGGGAAATGTACGCGACGATCGACCAGCTTGTGGATCGCTTGGGTGCCCAGATACGAAAACACAAGGAACGCCAGGCTGACTATAAAGAACCGGCCAAGAGATCAGTTCGCAAGGTTCTGCGCCAGGCTATTCGTAAGGAGGAGGAAGAGATTGAAGTCGTTCGTCCAGTTCGGGCAGTTCTGACTTTGGAAGATGCGAAGCGCCAACTAGACCCTCTCCCTGGCTCATTGGTGGTATTCACTGCCCTGTCTTCTGGAAAGTTGCAGATACTACAGCGCCTCGATCATGATCGAGTGGTCCTGATCGATCCATAAGGAACAGGCGGGCATGGCTGCACTCAAATTAGTCGTGATCAGCGGTCTTTCTGGTTCAGGGAAATCGCATGCACTCAAGTGCTTTGAAGATGTTGGGTATTTCTGCATCGACAATCTTCCGCCAGCCCTTCTGCCGGAATTTGTCGAGTTGTGCCATCAGCAGGGGGGGGAGATTAAGAATGTCGCGCTCGGTATTGATGTCAGAGAACGGGTGTTCTTTTCCGATGTCGTGGGGATTCTTGAGCGGGTTAAAGCATTTGGTCATGCGGTTGAGTTGATATTTTTTGAAGCTCGTGAAGAGGTACTAGTACGCCGATTTTCGGAGTCTCGGAGACCGCACCCACTCCTGCCGCATCTTCCGGTGCTGGAGGGGGTGCGGTTTGAAAAGGAGCGTCTCGCCGATCTGCAGCGCCACGCCGATCGTATTATTGATACCTCCGATATGACGGTGCATGAGTTGCGAGAGTTGTTGGTCAGGCAGTTCAGGCAGGAGGGCGCGCTTCGCCGATTGACTATCTCGCTAGCGACATTCGGCTATAAGTTCGGTGTACCGTACGACATCGACCTCCTGTTTGATGTCCGGTTCTTGCGGAACCCATTCTTCGTTCCCGACCTCAAACCATTGACCGGAGAAGACCCGCGGGTGCGAACCTATGTGCTGGCCGATCCGGACGCTGTCGCGTTTATTGGGCAGCTTGAAGGCCTCTTCAAATTCCTCATTCCTCTCTTCGAACGAGAACGCCGCAGTTATTTGAATGTTGGAATTGGCTGCACCGGCGGACGTCATCGGTCTGTGGCGATTGCCGGCCGGCTCCAAGAAAGTTTTTCAGTGCTTGGATATCAAGTGACCGTCGCTCATCGCGATCTTCATAGGCAATAACCCACGCAATCAGTACGCTCTTCCTCCTGCCATCACCGCACGTCTTTCCGTGATTAAGCGTGTGCGTGAAAAGTGATTTGCTTGACAGGTAGAGCATCTGAACTATACTTAGCATGTGCATGAACCCAATCCCCAATACAGACGCATAGTTCAGACGTGTGTCAGGCATGATTCATCTCCATACGGCTCCTTATACGAGAAATGTGGAGTGGAGGATAGGATGCAAGTAAATGGCCGCAATAATCTCGATGCATATTCTTTTTTGAGAACGTTGAAGATCGCGGGGGTGTGGTCATGATCGACAGTCAGTGCAAAATTTACATAAAGATTTGTCTTGCGCGGATAGTCGTGTACAGTCAGAGGCACGTATGTTGAGTTCATTCAAGAGTCTCGCTGAAACCGATCTCTTCTCAATGTTCACCCCGAAGCGGCAGCTCGTCGGGTTGGATATCGGGTCAAGTGGCATCAAGCTCGTCCAGTTGAAGGAAAGCCGAGGGCGGTACATTCTCCAGAAATTTGGTTTTAAGCCACTTGAGGCGGAAGTTATCGTCGATGGTACGGTGATGGATGAGGGGCGGGTGGTGTCGGCGATTAAGGAATTATTTGAGGAAACGAATATCAAGGTGAAGCAAGTCGCCGTGTCGATTTCTGGCCATGCGGTTATCATTAAAAAGATCAGCTTGCCGCCGATGCCTGATGAGGAGTTGGAGGGGCAGGTGAGGCTTGCTGCGGAGCAGTATATCCCGTTCGATATTAATGAGGTGAACATCGACTTCAGTGTGTTGCCCTCTTCTGAGGCCGCGGGCGATGCCCAGGGAGAGATGTCGATCATTCTGGTTGCGGCCAAAAAAGACAAGATTAATGAGCTGACCGAACTCGTCAAGGGAGCGGGGTTGCTTCCTATCGTCATGGATGTGGATGCCTTTGCGATCGAAAACATGCATGCGATCAACTACCCTGTCTCGCAGGGGGACACGACGGCACTCGTCAATATTGGCGCCAGTGTCATGAATATCAATATTATTCGGGACGGCATCTCGCTGTTCACTCGTGATATTCCTATCGGGGGGAATCGCTATACGGAAGCCATTCAACGAGAAGTGGGCATGTCTTACGAAGAGGCGGAGGAAACGAAAAAAGGGGCACGTTCCGCAGGGAGCAATCAGGCCGCGGTGACCACGGTCATCGACAGTGTCAATGCCGAGGTTGCGTCGGAAATTGCGCGGACCATCGATTATTTCAAGTCAACCATGTCGGATGCAGACGTTCAGCAGGTTCTCTTGTGCGGGGGGGGCGCTCAGATCAAGGGGCTGGAGACGCAATTGAGAGACCGAATGCAGGCTGCCGTCGAGATGGCGAATCCATTCAGTGAGATTGATACGTCAGGATCCAATTTCGATCAGAATGCGTTAGCCGAACTGGCTCCGCTGGCTGCTGTGGGGGTTGGATTAGCCCTTAGATCGGTAGGGGATCGATGATTCGCATTAATTTATTGCCGGGGCCTAAAGGGCATAAGTCGAAGCCTCAGTATGATATCAGAGCACAGTTCCTGTTGGGTGTGGGAATCTTGTTCATTACCCTGGCGGGATGCTGGTGGTACTCGGCTTCACTCGATGACGAGATAAACGCGCGGCAGGTTGAAAAACTCGACAGGGAGAAGCAGGTCGCGCAGCTGAAGGAACAAGTGAAGCAGGTTTCTGATTTTGAAATCAGAAAGAAAGTACTGGAAGACAAAAATCGTATCATCGACGAATTGGAGAAGTCACGTGGCGGCCCTGTCAAGGTGCTCGACCATGTCAGTCAGAGCCTGGAGCCGCTGAAGGTGTGGCTAGTGAGAGTAGCGGTTACCGGGAAAGAGATCGATCTTGAGGGTCGTGCGGCGACTAACGATGACGTAGTGGAATTCGTGAACAACCTACGCCGTACCGACTATTTCTCGAACATCAATCTACAAGAAAGTAAAGCTGCGGTGGAGAGCCAACTCAATATCTATCAGTTTAAACTTGGTTTCCGTCTTAAAGGGTAAGCATCATGAAGCTGCCTGCTATTAATCTTGACCTATTGCGATCAATCCCATTAGTTCAGAAGGTGGGGCTTCTTGTAATGGTTCTTGCCGGGATTATCGTGGGCTTCTATTACTATGTAGCTGAACCAAAGTCTGCGGAGATTGCAGGGCTCCAGGGAGAGATTGGCGCCCTCGACAGCCAGATTCAAACGTTGACCATTAAAGTCAAGCACCTTGATGAACTCATTGCTGCGAGTAAGCAACTAGAGATTGAGCTTGCAAAAAAGAAAGAACGGCTGCCGCCTGAAGAGGAGGCGATCATGTTGCTTAAACAGGTGTCAGACTTGGGGATTCGCCTTGGGCTCGACATTAAGCTGTGGAAACCGAGTCCCAAGAGCGAAGATCCATCGAAACTTTTTGTGCGGATGCCGGTGAACGTAGAGGTCTCCGGTGGCTACCATACCGCAGCCTTATTTTTCGATCGAGTCAACGCGATGCCTCGGATTGTGACCGTGTCCGGCCTCAAGATGGGGGCTCCAAAGTTTGAGAAGGGACGGGTTGTTACGCAGACCGTGTTCGAACTTATCGCCTATGCGGCACCAGAGGAACCTAAGCTGGTTGCGGTAGCTCCGGCGATTCCTCAGAAGAAATAGGGAACAGAGTCTTAGATGTGTGCGAGGCCATGAGCGGGAATTGCCATCTGTGAGAACTGGCGGTTGACCATGAAGATAACAAGCATGATTCTGATTGGATGTGTCGGTCTGTTTGTCACAGCTGGCCTGGGCTTTGCTGAGACAGGTATAAGTTCTCATATCCAGCAAATTAGCCCAATGCGGCAGGATTCCTTAAAAGTACCTTCTCTCAGTGATGTGCCGAGACACGTACCGTCTCCAGCGCTGGCTCCGGCAGCTGGCGATGGGAATGTTCAGCCAGTCGTACCCAATTTAATGGTGGAGCCAGTGAGCACACATACCTATGACCCTTCTGGGCGGCGCGATCCGTTCGTGCCAGTGTTACAACAGTTGGGGCTCGGGCCGATTGATCCCACGTTACCCCCGCTCCAGCGCGTTGGGCTCACTGAGATGAACCTGATTGCTGTGATATGGGGGGGCTACGGCTATACGGCCATGGTTCAGACCCCAGATGGAAATGGGTATACGGTGCGTCGGGGAACGCGTATCGGCCCCAATAATGGTGTGGTGAGTGCCGTGACGGAGAAAGGGATTGTGGTGCAAGAACGGTTTACAGATGTGTATGGGAGTAAACAGGAGCGAGAGTACGTCAAGCTCCTTCACCCGAAAGAAGGCGCAGAATGACACCTAAGCTGACTAAGACAACTGCAGTATTTGTTCGCGTACTCTCAGCGGTGGGAGCGCTTAGTGTTTCGATGGCCATACCGGCTATAGGGGCATCGACTGACGTATCTGCTGTCGATTCAGGCACGTCATCGAGCGTCGAGAGAGGTCTGGCGCAGACCCTGACCGGCATAGATGTTCAGCGCGGCACGGACGACATCCGTGTCGTCATCTCGGGGGACGGGAGGCTCACCCACGAGGTGAGGCGTCTTGATGAGCGGCGCCTCATGATCGACATTCCAGGCGTGGCTTCAGTCGTACGCAAGCCAGTCATATTGGTAAATCATCAGATGTTGAAGCGAGTGCGTCTGGGCTATCATGCTGATAGAGTACGGCTGGTATTGGATCTTGCCGGTTCAGCTACCTACTCGGTTGAACCACAAGGCACGAATCTTATTGTGACGCTTCGAGAAGGCGCCGGTACGGATATGGTTGCCAATACGGACTCGTATCGTGGCGAGGCGGTCAAAAACATTACGTCAGAAAACTCTGTGATGCTTCCGGTTCAGGCGGATGCCACTTCCCGGGCGGCCCAGCGGGCAATGGCTGCGGTTCATCGGTCTTCAACGAAATTTCATGTGCAATCTGTCCAGATGACCTCCGAGGCGGATAGCGGTACGAAAAGCCTGCCAACGGAAGATTTGATTGTTGGGGAAACGCGTTATGTTGGCCGGCGTATCTCGCTCGATTTCCAGCAGGCTGACATCAGTAATGTGCTGCGCCTCATTGCCGAAGTGAGTGGGTTTAACATGGTTATCGGTGAAGGGGTCAAGAACAAGGTCACGATGAAACTCGTGAGTGTGCCCTGGGATCAGGCGCTCGATATGATTTTGCAGATGAATGGGTTAGGCAAGATTCGGCAGAGTAATATCCTTTGGATCGATTCGTTGGCGAACATTGCTAAACAACAGACTGAAGCGGCGCAGGCGTTAGATGCCAAGGTGAGAGCAGAACCACTGGTCGAGCGGGTGTTCTATATTAGAAACCTGCAAGCGCAAGAACTCATGACATCGCTTCGGCAGTACTTGAGCCCGAGAGGGTTGATGCAAATGAGCGTGGGGTCCAATGCCTTGATCGCCCGGGATACGGAAAACCAGATGGGGGTGATAAAACAACTCATTGATGGGCTCGATCTCGAAGTGCCTCAAGTCCAAATCGAAGCGAGGATTGTGCAGGCTGACACAACCTATACACGTTCGCTAGGGGTTCAGTGGGGTATTCAGAATCTGAACCAGCTTGCAGGCACTGGGGTGGCGAACTTCAGGTCAGGCGTTGTCGGACCATTTGGACATCAAGCATCTGATTTTCTGGTCAATCTTCCCGCCACAGTCGGTGGCTTGACGTCGACTCCTGGTGTCGGGTTCACGATTGGAAAAACAGATGGAGCGCTGTTGGATGTACGGTTGTCGGCAGGTGAGTTACTTGGTCTGACTAAAGTCATAGCCTCGCCGAAGGTCACAACTTTGGACAAGCGAGAGGCCAAGATTTCACAGGGAGAGTCGATCCCATTCCAGACGACCTCTCTCCAGGGAACTCAGACGACCTTTGTGGATGCGAACTTGGAACTGAACGTGACTCCTCAGATTACCTCGCGAGACCCCAAGGAAACCGGTAAGCTGATTATGATGAAGGTTCGCGCAACGAAAAATTCAGTCGGTGCACGAAGCAATCCGGCTGGTCCAAGCATCGACCGCAAAGAAGCCACTACTCAGGTCAATGTTCGCGATGGCGAGACCATGGTGATCGGCGGGGTCTTTATCGATACGCAGAGCAACAGCGTAGCTGGTATCCCCTACCTCTCTCGCGTGCCGGTTTTGGGATGGCTTTTCAAGTCGAAGACCGAGGCTGTAGCGAAACAAGAGCTGCTCATCTTCTTGACGCCCAATATTGTCAAGACCAGCTAGCAGGATGCTGACAAAGTCCGCCAGGGTCATAGCGCATGGCGCGTGAATCTCGAGGCAGGTGCGAATGGTGTGACATGGATAGATTGGATTCAGCCTCGTGTCGCATATCCATCCATTCTTGCTCGGCTATCCTGCGCGGTGCTCTCATGTTATGCCATTCATGTGAACCAGTGAAGGTTGGCGTGTCCATATAGTTGGTCGCAGCCTGTTAGAAGTGAACGTTTGAACTCTTCATTGACGGGGAACTCAAGTATGGTGAGTTTTCGCGGTTGATGCGTCGTCGCGACCCTCCAATGCATACCCTCCAGTCCGCTGCGTATCTCTGACATGATCAGGTTGTAATACTACTCCCCTCAGCTTGCGCGGAGCCTCAGTAAATCTAAACCAGGTGCTTCCGAGGCTGTAAATACGATCTTTTGGCTCGGAGGCCTACCTGAAAACCTTCTAGTTCCCGAGCCGTTGTGGTACCATCCTGCGCGATGTCAGCCATCGCAACTCATTATCACCGTGAGCGAAGTTGTTCGTGAATCTAGATCTTCGCAATCAAACAGAATCGGATTGGCAGCTGGTATGTTTCGTCAGTAGAGACCGTCGTTGAGCATGGCTGGTGTGGCAGAACAAATTGTTCCGGTGAACTTGGGGGAGCGAAGCTACGACATCGTCCTTTATCCTGGGGTACTAGCGACAGTGGGTGATAGGCTTAGTTCCCTTACCGCTTCTCCGAAGATCGGGGTGGTCACAGATACGCATGTGGCAAGCCGTTATCTTCACGGGACTCTCCGCTCACTTTGCAAGGCGGGCTATGATCCGACTCCGATTATCCTGCCGCCGGGAGAGCGAACAAAGACGCTCGGCACAATCGCCAGGATCCTCGATGTGCTAGCCAGACACAAGTTTGAACGTCAGTCCCTGTTGCTGGCTCTCGGTGGCGGAGTCATCGGTGATGTCACCGGATTTGCGGCTGCAATCTATCAACGGGGAATTCCGTTCGTGCAAGTGCCGACCACACTTGTGGCTCAAGTAGATTCCAGTGTCGGGGGCAAGACCGGCGTAGACCATCGGCTGGGAAAGAATCTTATCGGGGCGTTTTACCAGCCGCGTGCGGTATTGATCGATCCCCTCACGCTACGCACCCTGCCACGTCGCGAGTGGATTGCGGGTCTTGCCGAAGTGATTAAATACGGCATAATCGCCGATGAAGAATTCTTCGCCTTTCTGGAGCGGGAGATTCCTGCGCTGTTGAAACTCGATGAAGTGCCGGTTATCCACGCGATCAAACGATCTTGTGAAATCAAAGCGCATGTGGTTGCCTCGGACGAGCGGGAGTCGAACCGCCGACGCATTCTCAATTACGGCCACACAATCGGACATGCATTGGAGTCACTCTCAGGCTATCGTGGGTTGATTCATGGCGAAGCGGTTGGGGTTGGATTGGTGCAGGAGGCGGATTTGGCTTGCCATATGGGCTTGTGTGGAAGAGATGTTGTCGAACGGATCGAAATTTTGGTGCAGCGTGCCGGGTTATCCGAACAGGTTTCACAGGCATCCTTTAGCTCTCTCTGGGGCGCCATGCAACATGACAAGAAGGTAATCGGGGGGCAGGTGATCGGGGTATGGCCAGTGCGGATTGGGGAAGTGGTTATTCAGCCGATCGAGCAGCAGGTTTGTGCTGCGTGGTTTAAGCGCAAACACGTCCGTGGGAACCGAACGTTGAGTGGCCGCCGGTCAGGCAAGCATCCTGTCCGTTGAAGGGATCCTACACAAAGGTAAATCTCAATGACCACCAAACGCACGCCATCTGTTGCGTATCTCCAACAGGCCTTGCGCGAAAAAACACGCGAAGTCGATGTGCTCCATCGGATTTCTGCGTCGATCAGCAACCAACTGGATCTCGAAGCCATTCTCAAGCATATCGTCGAGGTTGTCGTCGAAGTCACCAAAGCGGATGCCTGCCTCCTGTATCTTTTGTCGGATAGCCAGGACGAACTCATTCTACGAGCTTCGAAAAACCCTCACCCGAAATTGATTGGCCGCATCACAATCGGTTTGGGAGAAGGCATCACCGGGTGGGTCGCTCAGGAACGGATGCGCGTCGTGATTCCGAGTAATGCGAGCGATGATCCACGTTTCAAGTTCTTTCACAACCTTCCAGAAGACCGCTACCAAGCCTTTGTCTCCGTACCGATCATGGCGAAAAAGGAAGTGGTCGGCGTAATCAACGTCCAGCATAAGCGCCTAAAGCGCTATCAACCCAATGAGATCGCATTACTCTCGACGATCGCCAATCAAGTCGGAGGAGCGATCGAGAATGCGCGGCTCTACGATCAAATGCAACGCAAAGCCTTGCAAGTGGAAATGTTGTCGCAGGTCTCAGAAACAGTGGCGTCCAATCGGTTGATCAAAGACGTGCTTGAACTCCTGGTGACGATGACCGCGCAAATGATGAACTCCAAGATCTGCTCGATTATGCTCTTGGAGGAGGCCAGCGGGGAACTGCGGATTGCGGCGACGCAAAGCCTCAGCGAACAGTATCGCCGCAAGCCGAACCTCAAGGTTGGGCAGAGTATCTGTGGCCGTGCCGTGAAAGACCGCCGGCCGATTATCGTGCTCGACGTCTCCCTAGAGCGAGACTATATGTATCCGGATATGGCCAAGAAGGAAGGACTGTGCTCATTGCTTTCGGTACCGATGATGGTGCGGGATAAGGCGTTGGGCGTGATCAATAGCTATACGTCCGCTCCGCACGTGTTCACCAGCGAAGAGGTCAAATTGCTCCAGGCCATCGCCAATCAGGCCGCCATTGCCATCGAGCATACGACTCTGATTGAGAAATCCCATGAGATGCAGGAAGCGCTGGCGCTTCGGAAGCTCATGGAACGGGCCAAGGGCTACCTGATGCGCTCGAAGAAGCTGACTGAAGAAGAGGCCTTCAAACTCATTCAGCGGCAAAGTATGGATTTCAGGAAGTCAATGCGCGAGATAGCCGAAGCCGTGCTCTTAGCCGGAGAGCTCGACCAACGGGCTGAAAAACAGCGTGGGTAGGTTTGGTCTATGAGGAAGTCCTCTGAAGCTGTGGATCTGACAGTCTGCAGAAAACCTATTGTGTGCACAGCGGAACTTCGATCGCCTGCATGATGGTGTGAAGTCCTATGCGTACTTTTCGTATCGCCATGGCGCAGATGAATCCGACGGTCGGGGATCTGGATGGGAACGTCCGTCGGATCTCGGCTTGGCTGCGAGAGGCGAAGAAGGCGAAGGCCGACTTGGTCGCATTCCCGGAGCTGGCGATCACCGGCTATCCGCCTGAAGATCTCTTGTTAAAGCCACGTTTTGTCGCGGACAACCGCCGCGCGCTCCAGGAAGTCGTCCGCCACTGTCGGGGCTTTGCCGCGGTGGTGGGCTACGTCAGCCAGAGCGACGGAATAGATCCGAAACCGGCTCGCTCATCGGTGGTGCAGGCCGGCGCACACGAACTCTACAACGCGGCGGCGGTCATCGCAGATCAAAAACTCATCACGACCTATTGCAAGTGGTACCTGCCGAACTACGGTGTGTTCGACGAGAGCCGCTATTTTCATCCAGGCCGGCGGCTGCCGCTTATTCGTCTGCGTGGCACAGTGGTCGGCGTCAACATTTGCGAAGATGTTTGGTTGCCGGATGGTCCGACCGGTTTGCAGGCGGCAGCAGGCGCCGAAGTGATCGTGAATATCAATGCCTCGCCGTTTCATCTGGGCAAGAGCCTGGTACGCGAACAGATGTTGGCGACCCGCGCGAGAGAAAACGGGGTGGTGCTCACCTATACCAACGCGGTCGGCGGTCAGGATGAACTGGTCTTCGATGGGAGCAGTGTGATTCTCAATCACCAGGGTGAGGTGATTGCGCGGGGGAAAGCCTTTGAAGAAGATCTGATCGTCGCCGACCTCAATATGGAGGCGGTTGCGCGGGCGAGACGAACCGGCCGGAAAAAGCTCTTGCCGCGGCGCGTTGCCTCTGCGGTGGAGGTCTGCGCTGCGCCGCTTCCATCGGTTCAAAAAACGCGGGTGCGCGCAGTCCCCGATGTGGCATCGGTCTTGGAGCAGCTGGAGGAAGTCTATCGGGCTCTCACGCTGGGGGTGCGCGACTACGTGAGGAAAAACGGATTTACACGTGTGGTGATCGGCCTAAGCGGCGGAGTGGACTCGGCGCTGACTGCTGTGCTCGCCGTCGATGCGCTCGGCGCCGAAAACGTGTGGGGTCTGTTCATGCCGTCGCCCTATACGTCGCAAGACAGTCACGACGATGTTGCCGAATTGGGGACACGACTCGGGATCTCCGTCCGAACGATTCCCATCACGGCGCTGTTCGACCGCTATCGGCAGGCGCTTGCAGAGACATTTGAGGGGCATGCGCCTGATACGACGGAAGAGAACCTCCAGGCCCGCATCCGGGGCAATCTTCTCATGGCCTTCTCCAATAAATTCGGCCATCTAGTGCTCACCACCGGCAACAAGAGCGAGATGAGCGTGGGATACGCCACATTATATGGTGATATGGCCGGCGGATTTGCCGTAATCAAAGACGTGCCCAAGACGATGGTGTATGACCTGGCGCGGCTCCGTAACCTCCGTGGCGCAACCCTCGTGATTCCCAAACGGACGCTCGATCGGCCGCCGACTGCCGAGTTGAGGCCCAATCAAAAGGATCAAGACTCGTTGCCGCCCTACGAGATTCTCGATCCCATTCTCCAGGCCTATGTGGAAGAAGACCGGTCTCTCGAAGAGATCGTCGAAGCGGGGTACGACCGCGCCACGGTGGCGCGGGTCATGACGATGGTGGATGGCAGCGAGTACAAGCGCCGGCAGGCGCCGATCGGCATCAAGATCACTCACAGGGCCTTGGGGAAGGATCGACGAATGCCGATCACGAACGGCTACCGGAATTCGTAGGCCTGAAGGTTTCGAAAAGCCAGACTCCGACCTTCGGCCTTACCCCATTCAGCCCCGGATCTCAGCCTTCATTTTTGCTGCTGATTCTGGCTGCCGAGTTGTTTTTTCATGGATTCCAGTTCCTGCTTGAGGGCTTCCACCTCCTGAGCCAAGGCCTCTGTGGAGCGAGCCCGGGCTTCGGCCGCACGAGCTGCTTCTAGCGACGCGTGGTCCAGTAGCTGATACTCGATGGCAACAAACCTGTCGGTCGACTTTTCCTTGGTCGGCGGATTCGGGCTATCGGTTCGGAGCGCGGCTTTCGGAGTGAACCACAGCGTACGGTACCTGAGGCCTGAATAATCGAGTGGTTCCTGTGATCGGTAAGTGATATCGCCCATGTTCAGGTTCGTCCGCATCGGGTTGTAGCGATATTGAGAGAGGATCACGTACAGCTGTCGGCCATGGGCATAGAGAGACCCGGCGGTTGTTTCCGTGGTCGGTGATTGAAATCTATTCGAACCTTCCTGCGTCGTCACCACACGATACTCGATAGACTGATTGGCGGTTGCCGTACGCAAGCCCTCCGCAAGCAGTGGAGCGAGGAACTGGATCTGATCTTTCGAGAAGAGAGGGTAGGTAGATGGCTGTCCTGCAAAGCCCTCGACAATAAGACGATGGGGCCCAATCCCTTTTTCATGAATCTCTAAGCCTGTCAATAGCTGGGCGAGAAGGGCTGGTTCCAGATTGATCGGATGACTGGCCTGAATCAATGGGTCAGCAATCGTCTGCAGCGACACGGATCCACGAGCGTCCTCAAAGAGGATTGTTCCGGTCGGGGCGGTCATGCTGCAGGCGGTGCCGGCTACACAGAGCAGGGCCGGCAGAAGCACACGACTGTAGGACAGTTTCCCTGCCTGATACTTTGGTGAAGGAGTCATCGGTGGGAGTGAATTTAACAGGGTTCAGGCTGAAGGTCGATAGACTGAAGGCCGGAGTCTGACGTTTCAAAACCTTCAGCCTAAACTCCTTCAGCCTGGGCCCGCAGCTTTCATTTTTTCTGCTGATTCTGGTTGCCGAGTTGTTTTTGAATGGATTCCAATTGCCTCTTGAGGATCTCCACCTCCTGGGTCAGGGCCTCTGTATTACGAGCCTGGGATTCGGTTGCGCGAGCCTGGGCCTCGGCTGTATTACGGGCCTGGGCTTCGGCTGTGCGAGCCTGAGCTTCGGCCGCCCGGGCCTGGGCTTCGGCTGCGCGAGCGGCTTCTAGCGCCTCGCCTTCCGCCTGAGGCGCAGCTTGCCTTTTGGCTTCGAGATTTCGCCAGGCCTGTTGCAGCAGTTGATAATCGACGGCAAGAAACCTGTCGGTCGGTTTTCCCATCGTCGGCGGATCAGGACTATCAGCCCGGAGCGCGGCTTTCGGAGTGAACCGCAGCGTACGATGCTTGAGGCCTGAATAATCGAGTGGGTCCTGTGATCGGTGGCTTTGCTCGGCAAAGGCCAGGTTCGCCAACATCGGGTTGTAGTTATATTGAGTCAGGATGACGTACAACTGCCGCCCATAAGCATAGAGAGAACCGGTGGTCGTTTCCGTGGTCGGCGATTGAAATCTATTCGAACCTTCTATCGTTGTCACAACACGAAACTCGACAGACTGATTAATGGTTGCCGTACGTAATGCCTCTGCTATCAATGGAGCGAGGAACTGGACCTGGTCTTCCGAAAAGAGGGGATAGGTAAGAGCTGCTTTTCCTTCAATTAAAGTCTGAATGCCCCGGACATGGTGTTCTCCAAGACCTTCATCATGAAGCTGTATGCCTGTCAATAGCTGGGCCAGTAGGGCCGGCTCCAGACTGATCGGATGGTTGGCCTGAATCGACGGGTCGGAAATCTTCTGGAGGGACACGGATCCGCGAGGATCCTCAAAGAGGATTTTGCCGGTCGGGGCGGTCGTGCCGCAGGCGGTGCCGACTACACAGAGCAGGGCCAGCAGGATGCTGTTCAGAGGAATCGTGAACCGTAAAGCGTGAAACGTGAAACGCGGGGCAGCCGCTGGGAAGAGCGAAGGCTGAGGTGAAAGAGCCATAGGTAGAGGAAATCTAGCACAGATCGAGCGGGAAAGGCGAGATAGGCTGAAGGCCAAAGGAAGTCGCAAGGCCGAAGCTTTCAGCCTCCGGAATGTTGCTCCCACGTTTGCAACCTTCAGCCTTCGGCCTGTAGTCCGAGATAAGCATTGACAGATTTTCCTGAGACAGGTATAAGGGCGCGGAGTTTAAGGGCTCACAAAGTGTGGCCTGTGTAGATCATAGGGGAACAACGGCGTTTCCCACCGGCCTAGATATAGTTCGGAATGGACAATGGCGTCCTCCAGCCCCAGTGGGGCTAGAGGACGTTTTATTTTATTCACATTCGGCCTGACGAACCACGATGGTTGATGAACCAAATGGTGGGAAAAGCCGAAAAGCAACCATTCATTGGCGAGAAACACCCTTTGTGGAAGAATGGCTGCTGAGTAGTGGTATGCGTCCATAGGATGGTGGGAATCGATGCGCAAGTAAGAGCCGAGTGGACTGGTAGGGGCCGGCGGTTACGCACAATGGCGTGCGTGGCGACAATGACGTTGAGGTAGGAGAAGTAAGGAAGTAACCGAATCACCAAATTGGATGAGGAGGATCGCATGAAGTCAGCAAGTAAACGTATCGGAATAGGGATAAGCATGTGCGCGCTTGTCTCACTGCTTGGCAGCCACTCGGTATTTGCCCAAGTGGCCACTACGGATGATGCCAAAGCCCTCTGGGATAAGATGGGTTTTCAGATCTCCGGGACCGTGCTGACATCCTATACACAGAATTTCAATAATCCGTACAATAACATTAATCAACTGCGTATTTTCGACACAGCGGCCAATTCATTCATGGCGAATTTGACGCAGCTTGTATTTGAACGGCCGGCCAATGCCTCAGGCAGCGGCATGGATCGGGTGGGCTTTCGGGCGCGGATCAATTTTGGAACCGATGCCAGGTTCTCGCGTGCTCGCACAAATTTCCAACCAGGTAATGACAATACCGAACTGGATACGCAGGAGATGTATGCAGAGTACATCGCCCCGATCGGCAACGGCTTGAAGATTCAAGCAGGAAAGATCAACACCTTGATCGGGTATGAAGTGATCAACGCATGGGAGAATCCCAACTTTTCACGCACCATGATGTTCGGTCTGAGCCAAGCCTTCACGACCACCGGTATCCGGTTTACCTACCCGTTTGCGAAGTGGGCGACGGCGTCCATCGGATTGATCAACGGGTGGGACAACGTCGAAGACAACAACAGGGGCAAATCGTTCGAATACCTCGTGGCCTTGACGCCGCATGAAAAGTTCGGCATCAGTTTCTTCGGGTCTTATGGACCGGAACAGGGTAATGGAAATAATAATGGAACAGTTGCAGGGGTCGGAATCTGTCAGAGCGGCACCGCAGGGTGCGATCCTACCGCCAAGCGGGTGGTGACTGGCGCGATCATCACGATCAAGCCTGTCGACACCACCACCCTCATCTTGGAGCCCTATTACGGGAATGAAAGTCATGCGAGCCCACTCGTCGGTCCTGGTGGCACACCGAGTAATCCTTCCGGTAATGGCCGCTGGAACGGATTTGTCGCCTATTTGATCCATGACTTTAATGATCAGACGAAGCCCAATGCCTTCAGTTTCAGGGCTCGTGGAGAAATCTGGGAGGATGCCGGTGGATCCCGTGCCTGCGGTGGAGGTTTTAACACAGTTGGCAACACCAATACCTGCGCCGGTAATGGTGTGGGTCAGAATTTTGTTTCCGGCAACACTGTCACGCAAAATACCTTACCCACTATCACTAACAACCCTTTTGTGAATGGGAACGGCCTGACCGCTTGGGAGACGACCTTTACACTCCAGTGGAAGCCGGCTCCAGCCTTGCAGACAAGGGTCGAGTATCGATATGACCATGCAGATCATAATGTCTACCTGAAGGGCACTCAAGCAGCGAACTTTCAAAACACCCTGGGATTCTCAGTCGCGTATATGTTCTAAGTGTAGTGAGACGGAAGTCAGTTGAATTGTGATATGCCGGTCCCTTCGTGGACTAGTCCACGAAGGGATCCGTCACGAAATGAGCCAGCAACTGTGCCGCGCCGATGCGCAGTCGGTAGACCATGACGGGATTGAAAGCGATAATTTTTGGCACAACAAAACTATGAGGGGCTGAGCCAGCGCGCGCCACAGCCCTAACCCGACGAAGAGGGAGCGTGAGTCAACCAGGGGGGCCGCTTAGAACAATTCAACGAACGTATAGTCAACCTCGTCCTGAACCAAGGGATGAAAGGATGCAAATATGTTATCGTATGCGAGCAGTATCAGTATAAAAAAGATTCTGCCGGTCCTCCTGATCTGCCTGACTGTCATGTTGGTAGGAGGGGCGGCTCCGTTCGTGCAAGATGTGGCTGCGCAGGCTCCAGCGGCAGAGGCAGCTCCAGCCGCGCTGAAGGTCGATACGGGGGACACAGCATGGATCCTTGCCTCTGCGGCGCTAGTGATGGCGATGACGATGCCGGGATTGGCGCTCTTCTATGGAGGACTCACCAGGCAAAAGAATATCCTGAGTACGGTCTTGCACAGTTTTATCTGTCTCTGTCTGGCCAGCATCGCGTGGGTGCTGTTCGGGTATAGCCTTTCTTTTGGTCCCGATGTCGGGGGGTTCATCGGGAACCTCGATTGGGCAGGGTTGCGTGGGGTGGGAGCCGATCCCCATCCGGTCTACGGCCCGACAATTCCACACGAAGTATTCATGATGTACCAGATGATGTTTGCCGCCATTACCCCGGCGTTGATGACGGGAGCCATTGCGGAACGCATTCGGTTTTCCTCGATGCTGTGGTTTCTCGGTATCTGGTCGATCGTGGTGTACTATCCTGTCTGCCATTGGATTTGGGGCGGTGGATGGTTGGGGCAGATGGGCGCCTTAGACTTTGCCGGGGGCGCAGTCGTGCACGTCAGTTCAGCAACATCTGCCCTGGTCGCCTGCATTATGCTCGGAAAGCGTATGGGCTATCCAGCGACTCCTATGCCTCCGCATAACCTCCCCATCATGTTGTTAGGGGCGGGCATACTCTGGTTCGGCTGGTTCGGGTTCAACGCGGGTAGTGCGTTGGGTGCGAATGGGCTTGCGGCCAGCGCCTTCGTGGCCACCCACATCGCAGCCAGTGTCGCGACGGTGGTGTGGATGCTGATCGAGTGGGCGCATCGTGGGAAGCCCACCGCGCTCGGTGCGGCTACCGGTGCGATCGCCGGTCTGGCCACCATTACCCCTGCTGCCGGGTTTGTCGGATTGTTCGGGGCGATCATGATCGGTATAGCTGCTGGAGTCATCTGCTATATCTGCGTCAGCATCCTGAAGCCGGCCCTGGGTTTCGATGATTCGCTCGATGTTGTGGGGGTTCACGGTGTGGGCGGAGCAGTCGGCCTCGTTGGGGCAGGATTATTTGCGTCAAAGCTGATCAATTCTGCCGGGCAGGATGGGCTGTTCTATGGTAATCCCAAACAGCTCGTGGTTCAGCTCATCATGATCGGCGCGGTAGCAGGATTTTCTATGATCTGCACCTGGATTATTCTCAAAATAATCGATGTAGTCATGGGTCTGCGTGTGACGAAAGATGAAGAGCAAGAGGGCTTGGATACCAGTCAGCACGGTGAGAAGGCCTATCACATGTAATACAGGGCCCATGGTACAATCGACGAAACAATCGTGCCGGCAGTCCCCGCGGGCACTGTACGAGCAGCGTCCGCGGGGAGCCTGTAAAGGGGGATATCGACATGAAGATGATTGAAGCGATCATCAAGCCGTTTAAGTTGGATGAGGTCAAGGATGCGTTGGTAGAAATAGGTGTGCAGGGGATGACGGTGTCGGAAGTCAAGGGATTTGGACGCCAGAAGGGAAGTAAGGAAACCTACCGGGGCGCAGAATATACGACCGACTTTATCCCCAAGGTGAAGATCGAATTGTACGTCGCGGATAATCAGGTGACGCGTGTGATCGAAACGATTACGCGCGCCGCGAAATCCGGTAGCGTCGGGGATGGGAAGATCTTTGTGTCGGATATCAGCAACGTGGTGAGGATCAGGACCGGCGAAACTGGGGAACAAGCTCTGTGATGATGCCGAATAACGGGTCGCCGGATGAGCTCTTGCACAGGGCGGAGACCGCGCCGGTCTCCGCCCTGGCCGGGCACAGGCAAGCGCTCCGGCAGCGGCTATTGGGCGGGGCCTCGGGGGCCGAAGTCATGACGTCCTTGACGGAGTTCGTGGATGGATTGATCATCGATCGGTACAGGAATGCCATGCGGCAGGCCGGAGAAGGGACGCAGGTTTCGGGAGCCCAACATTGTTGCCTGATCGCGCTGGGAGGTTATGGACAGCGGGAGTTGGCTCCCTATTCCGACATCGATGTCATGTTCATCTATAGTGAGAAAGCAGGAGAGGCGGCGCCGGCGCTGTTCCGTGAGGTGCTGTACCATCTGTGGGATCTCGGTTTCCAGGTTGGCCACAGCATGCGGACGATTGACGAATGCATCGAGTTGGCTGGAAAGGACTTGACGATTCGCACCGCCATGATGACTTCCAGGTTTTTGGCTGGAAGCTCGAACCTGTTTCAGGAATTCCATCGACGGTATTTCAAGGAAGTGGTCGGCCGCGGAGCAAGGCGTTTTATCGAGCAGAAGATGGAAGAGCGGAACCGTGAATATGTGAAGTTTGGACAGACGATTTATCTCCTGGAGCCGAACGTTAAGAAAAGTAAGGGAGGGTTGCGGGATTTCCATCTGCTTCGGTGGGCCGGCATGGCCCAATTCCAGTCCTTTACGTTACAGGACTTGACGGATCGTGGATTTCTCTCCAGACAGGATTGTCTCTCGGTGACGGAGGCCCGTGATTTTCTGTGGCGCGTCCGAGCATTCCTGCATGTCGAAGCCGGGAGAGCGCAGGAAATTTTGACGTTCGACGAACAAGTCCGGTTGTCTTCCCTCTTCGGGTTCGAGGATCGTCCTCACCTCCTGGGGGTGGAGCAATTCATGCAGCAATATTATCGGCATACGATGGGACTGCATGAGACCATGCTCCGATTTGTGGACCGTTGCCAGGCTGTGCCTGCGAAGCGCCGATCGTCTCGCGCCTTACCGGCGACTACGGTGGATGGCTATTTTGTGGTGACTGGCCGGGAACTGACCGTTCCCTCTGAGTTGCGGGCTCGGGTTCTGGATAGTCCTGACGTGCTCCTTCGGCTGTTCGATATGGCGAGATCCCGGCGTCTCAAGATCGATAGCGACCTGCTGGACGAAATTCACAACCATATGGATAGCGTGTCAGACGAGGCGTTCAGAACCCCTGAGGCCAGCCGGGTCTTTCTGAAGATCCTTGCTGGATCGGAGGCGGTGGCCGCCACGCTTGAAGCGATGCATCGTGCCCATCTGCTGGAGAAGCTTATCCCGGTCTTTGCCAATCTCCGAGGACTGATGCAGTTCAACCAGTATCATAAGTATACGGTAGATGTGCACACCCTCTTGGCTGTGGCCAAGGCCGAAGCGCTCGGCCTGGAGTCGGGCGTTATCGGGGAGGTCTATCAGGAGATCAGGAGGAAGGACCTCTTACACCTGGCGATTCTGTTGCACGATCTGGGGAAGGGACGAAAAGAGGATCACTGCGAAGTGGGTAAGGTGATTGCCGAGGAGACAGCGGCGCGGTTGGGCTTGGATGAGCAGGAGTCGGGAATTCTGGTGTTTCTCGTGCACAAGCATCTGCTCATGGCGAACACGGCTTTCCGGCGCGACCCCTATGACGCGAACGTTCTCCTTCCCTTTGCCAAGGAGGTGGGGACGCCGGAAGTCCTCCGCAAGTTGTTGGTCCTGACGGCTGCCGATATTGCGGCGGTGGGGCCTGGCGTTTTGACGAAGTGGAAGGAGTCCCTACTCACCCAGCTCTATAGGCGTACGCTGCAGGCGGTGTCGGGCAAACAGGATGATACGGTCGGTCCTGAATGCATTAAGGAATTGGTCAGTGAGGTCGCGCGCGAGTTTACGAACGCACCAGCCGGGGGGCTCGGCTGGATCGAGTCGCAACTGAGCCAGTTTCCCCTGCGCTATCTGCATAGCACGCCTCCGAAGCGGATCGCAGCCCATTTGGGAGCGATCGGAAGGCTGAAAGTAGGGGATGTACTGGTCGAGGAGACCTTCAACGAGGAAGTGGGCATGTGCGAGTACACGGTGATTACCCACGACAACATCACACCGGGCATCTTCTCGAAAATGGCCGGCGCGATGGCGGCCGAGGGGCTTGATATTCTGGACGCCCAGATCATCACCAGAGATGACGGGATCGTCGTGAACACCTTCCAGGCATCCGATCCGGATTATGTCGGCGTTCCCCCGGAGGACCGCCGTGTTTCCGTCGCCGAGACGATCATCCGGGTGCTGAAGGGCGAGGAAGCGCTCGATCAGTTGATGCGGCGAAATACCCGGATGACCTCTGGAAGTCGGTTGTCAGCCACCCGCCAAGCGACTGAGGTGGAGATCGATAACGGGATATGCGACCGGCTCACAGTAATCGATGTGTTTGCCGACGATACGCAAGGGCTCTTGTATGTCATCACGCATGCTATCTTTGAACTCGGTTTGTCAGTCCATGCGGCCAGGATTTCGACCAGACTGGACGACGATATACAGCAGTCTTTGCGCACCGTCGGCAGACATCAGGTCGTTGACGTGTTCTATGTGACGGACCGGAATGGAGGGAAGGTCGAGGATCATGCTCGACTGGAGGCCATCCGTTCGACCATCAAGCGTGATATCGATCTGTTCATGGGTCATCCGGTTGATGCGTCGGAAGGCGTATCGGCAGGAGCATCAGCATAAATTGGGTTTATAAGGAGGATCGGAATGAATCCCCGCGAGGTATTGGAGTTTGCGAAGAAGCATAAAGTCCAGATGGTGGACTTGAAGTTTGTGGACCTGATCGGCACCTGGCAGCACTTCTCGATTCCCGTGGAAGAGCTGACTGAAGGGCTGTTCAAGGATGGGTCCGGGTTGGACGGTTCATCAATCCGGGGCTGGAAAGCCATCAACGACAGCGATCTGCTGATGATCCCCGATTCGTCCGCGGTCTGTCTCGATCCGTTCTGTGCGGTTCCGACACTGAGCCTCGTCGGTAACATTGTCGATCCGATTACGCGAGAGCCCTATGATCGTGATTCGCGGTTTGTGGCGCAGAAGGCGGAAAAATATCTCCAGAGCACGAAGATCGGCGATACTTCCTACTGGGGTCCGGAGGCGGAGTTCTTCATCTTCGATCATGTCCGGTACGATCAGACGGGCCACAGCGGCTACTACTTCATCGATTCCGAAGAAGGCGCTTGGAACATCGGGCAGGAAGGCCACAACTTGGGCGGGAAAATCCGTCACAAGGAAGGCTACTTTCCGGTCCCGCCAACCGATACGCAACAGGATATCCGCAGCGAGATGGTCCTGGAGATGCAAAAGGTCGGGATTTCCGTTGAGAAACATCACCACGAGACGGCGACGGCAGGCCAGGCGGAAATCGATATCCGATTTGGGTCGCTGGTCAAAACAGCAGATCAATTGATGATGTACAAGTACATCGTCAAGAACGTGGCCCGCCGCCATGGCAAAACTGCGACCTTCATGCCCAAGCCGATCTTTGGGGACAACGGGACCGGCATGCATACGCATCAAAGCATCTGGAAAGATGGGAAGCCCCTATTTGCGGGGAAGGAATATGCCGGCATCTCGCAACTCTGTCTCTACTATATCGGAGGCATCCTGAAACATGCTCCGGCGCTGGCGGCGTTTACGAATCCGACGACAAATTCCTACAAGCGGCTCACACCCGGGTATCGAGGCGCCGGTCCTGCTGGCCTATTCCAGCAGGAATCGGTCGGCAGGCGTCCGGATTCCCATGTACTCACCAAGCCCGAAAGCCAAACGGATCGAGGTGCGCTTTCCCGACCCGACCGCGAACCCGTACCTCGCATTTTCCGCCATGCTCATGGCAGGGTTGGACGGGATCGAGAACAAGATCAATCCAGGTGAGCCGGCTGAAAAGGATCTGTACGATCTCGAGCCGGAGGAAGCGGCGGCGATTCGCACGATGCCGGGTAGCCTCGACGAAGCATTGAGCAACCTCGAACAGGACCACCAGTTTCTGCTCAAGGGCGGGGTCTTCAGTAAGGACCTGATTGAAGCCTGGATCAGCTACAAACGCAAAAAGGAAGTCGATCCTATGCGGTTGCGGCCGCATCCGTACGAGTATGTCCTCTATTACGATGTGTAGATTTCGCTCAATCGAGAAGGACGAGACTGGCTCGGAAAAGCGCGTTTCTCGTCTGTTCTGCGCCTCCCCCGACTCAGTAAGGTTCTCGACATAGGTAAATGAGAATACGGCGTCTGTCTTCCATAATTAGGAGACGGACGCCGTTGTATTTCTCGCTTGTGAAATCCCTCCAGGTTAGCACTCGGGGCTCTTCCTGACGAATGAGAATTTGACAGAGCCTCCGCGGTGGATTTATAGTAGTGATGTCACTACATTCTAGGAGGTGGGTCTATGCAGATCGGTTTACGTGAAGCCAACCAGCAGTTCTCTCGGCTCATGAAGGCGGTCCGAGGAGGGAAGGAAGTATTGTTGACAGAGCGGGGAAGACCGCTGGCTGTGGTGAAACCCATTCGTGGCGGCGACGAGACGGAATCCATCATTCAGAGACTCGAAACCGCTGGGTTCTTGCGTCCCGCAGCCAGGCGCGGCGCCCTCCCTTCGTGGGGGCCTCGATCGGTGCGTGGCATGCCGGTCTCTCAGACGGTTTGTGAGGAAAGGGGCGACCGTTGACGGCGGCCCGCTGGGCCTATTTCGACACCAGCGTATTAGTGAAACGATACGTGAAAGAGGCTGGGTCATCTGCGTCGAGAAAACTACTCCAACGGTACCAGTTTCTTACTTCTGCCCTGGCTCCGGTCGAAGCCCTATCCGCACTCAGCCGCAGACGGACAACCGGCGAGATAACCCAGCGGGATTTTCTAGCCATCCGGTCGAGACTTCACAAAGACAGGGATTACTGGGAGCTGGTCGAAGTGGGGCCGATCGTGCTGAGCCAAGCCGAAGAGCTAGTCCAGAGAATAGGGCTCAGAACCCTTGATGCCTTGCATGTCGCATCGGCACTCACATTCCAAGCTGCCTCAGGCCTAACCATTCCCTTCGTCACCGCCGATGTCAGACAGCGGGATGCCGCAGAATCGCTTGCTCTCAATCTGATCTGGATTGAGTAACGACCTCCGTTCCGTGAAACTCTTGGTGTTGGATTGCAAGATCATTTCTCTCTCCTGATTTGCTTGTTCGAATATGGTATCGAACAAGCAAATTAGGGACGGTAATGGGTGATTGAGCTTTCGCAAATGACGGCATAGACATCAGGACAGGCGCTGTGATTGAATTTGTTCGATCAGAGAATATTGACAAGCCTATGGACCGGATTGAAATAAACTATCGAGCCCTCTTGGCTGTCGCTGTTGTGCTCAATTCGCAACGTGATATGCACAGCCTCTGGGAGGCGATTACCGCCGAGATTACTAAGGTCATTCCATGGGCACGGGCGTCTGTCACACAGTACGATCGTGAGGCCGACGGGTTCATGTTTTATGTCATGGCAACGACGATGGCGCAGGTGGTGCTACAACGCAATGCCATTGTTCCACATGTTGGAAGCGGCATGGGTTGGGTTTACGATCATAAAACTGTACACATCCGTCCTGACTTGAAGCGGGATCAAGTCTTCCTCGAAGACGAATGGTATGTCCAAGAAGGCCTCGGACGAATGATCAATCTGCCTCTTCTCGTGAGAGACAGATGTATAGGCATTCTGAATATCGGCAGTATCGAGTCGGGCGCTCCTGATCCAGGGGATCTTGAGTTTTTGACGCAAGTGGCGATGCAGATCGCTTATGCGATCGATCATGTCCAAGCATACGAACAGATCGATCGATTGCGAGACCAGCTTGCCAAGGAAAACGTCTACCTCACCGAAGAACTGAAGCTCACGAAGGACATAGGCTCGTTGGTGGGGAAGAGCCTTGCCTTTCGGCATGTGATAGGTCTTGCACGCGACGTGGCGCCCACCCCATCGACCGTGTTCATTACGGGTGAAACAGGAACTGGCAAGGAACTGATTGCTCAGGCGATCCATGATTGGAGCCCGCGGCACTCGAAACCCATGGTTTGTGTCAATTGTGCCGCCTTTCCGGCCGGGTTGGTCGAAAGTGAATTGTTTGGCCATGAACGAGGCGCGTTCACCGGGGCTGACCGCGCACGCGAAGGCCGATTTGAGCTGGCCCATGGTGGAACCCTCTTCTTGGATGAAATTGGTGAAATGCCTTTGGAGACACAGGCCAAGTTGTTACGAGTCTTGCAAGATGGCCTGATTGATCGTCTGGGTGGGAAACAGCCCATTCGTGTAGATGTTCGTGTGATAGCCGCCACCAATCGCAACTTGCCTGCCGCCGTCAAAGACGGTACGTTCCGCGCCGATCTATTTTATCGTCTGAATATCTTTCCAATCGCCGTGCCTCCACTTAGGAATCGCCCGGAGGATATCCCCATATTGGCTCGACATTTCCTGAAACAATATTGCGTGAAACTCGGACGTTCGTGCAAGGATATCGACCAGGAATCTCTAGAACGGTTGATTCGCTACACCTGGCCTGGCAACGTCCGTGAGCTGGAAAATGTGATTGAACGAGCGATGATTCTCTCTCGTGAGCCGGTATTGCGAATCGACGAACATGTCTTAGGTTCGCAGGACTCATCCTTCACAGCGCCGCTATCAGCCGACCTCAAAGAACTCGAACGCCAGCATATTCTGCAGACTCTCACACTGACGAATTGGCGCATCGAAGGTCCCAATGGAGCGGCTGATACGTTTGGGGCTAAATCCCGGCACCCTGCGCAGCCGGATGAAGCAGTTTGGGATGACTCGACCGCAGTCTAGCTGAAGATTCAGAATATCCTTCCCACAGAATTCAGAAGAAGGGGCAACCCTCGATCAATCATGAGATAGACCCGCGACTAGCCGTGATCCATCATGGGATAAGCCTCCGTCCTCCTCATTTACTCCTCAAGATATCCCCCAATAGACCCAGCATTCCAATAGCTTGAGACAAAACGGTTGAAAAGGGTAAGAGCGGCACGGCCTGTGCTATTTCTGACATGCTGAATGCATGATTAATGTTTCAGGAAAGGAGAAACACTATGACTATGATAAATGCTGTGTTGATCAATGGCTCGCTGTACTTCGCTTCGCTTGGACTCTTGGCCATGGCGTGGGGATGGTTGCAGAGAAGTGACTCTTGAATGAGGTGCAGCGGCGCGCTAAGAGGGGCTTGCGACCTTCTGATATGATACAAGCGCGCCGAGCACGTCTGAACCGGTGTAGTCATTAGTAAAAATCGCAAGATTCGAAGCGCATGGTGATCATGCGGAACATGAGTCACGTGGGGTCATCTCGTGAAGAATTTGGTCAAGACGGGGAGTAAATTCATTCGTGAGGCTTGACGAGGATGGAGCAATCTCATGCTGCATGGTCGAGAAGAGAATCAGCGCATCTCTGTATCAACGGCTGAGGTGCTTCGGCCTAACGAAGTTATACATGCTCCCTCCAAGCTTGCTTGTTTTACTCTTCCGGGAATGTCACCCAGATTGATTCCACTGCGATCGTCGAACGAGGTCTTCTTCCTCTCCTAACCACCCTCTCTTTAGGGGAGCGGCCCAAGGCTGCCCTTCACTGCGCGCAGCATTCTCACCCGCCCAACCCCGAGCGCGCCGAGACGCGCTCTTGCCCCAAGCGAGCACATTCTTATCGTGCGCGTTCTGCGAGTAAGGAGGTCACCTGGCCGTCTTCCCTCATAACGCTCCGAACGTCCGCTCAAAGAACGGCTTGGTGAGTGTCATATGCTGCTCGATATCTGACTGCAAATCGCGAGCGCCGGCTCGCCAATCGTCTCTCGTGTAGCCGATGCGGCGGGCAAGACTGACAAACTCTTCCGAATCGGAAGGAGGGAGCACAAGATCCTTGGTGTTTCCCCTGACCATGCGCAATCCGTTGACCAACATTCGGATGAAGATGTAGGCTTTCCGGAGGCCTGCTCCATCGGTGCGTGTGATCAGTCCCTCATTGACCAGTGCGGCGAGTGCCTGCAGGGTATTCGGTGTGCGGAGGCTCGGGTGGTTGTGGCCATGCATCACTTGCAGGTATTGCGCGGCATATTCGATGTCGATGAGTCCTCCCGCGCTATATTTCACGTTGACCTTTCCAGGCGCGACCATTTGTCTGAGCTGTTGTCTCCGGAGTTCCAGTGCTGCGGGAATGTCCCAGGGAGCTACTCCGTAGACGAAGGAGTCTCGGTGTGTTTCCAGTTGATGCCCCAGCGCGGAATCGCCGGCGATATGCCGTAACTTGATCAGGGCTTGCCGCTCGAACGGCGCGGCAAGCGAATCCGGTTGGACTGTAGTAGCGACAGACCTCCTCGAACGCATTGGCCAGCGCGCCCTTGCCTCCGTGCGGTCGAAGCCGGACATCAATGCGATAGATGCCTTCTTGCTTGGCTTCGATCCACCCCAGGAGTTCCTGGGCCAGCCGCTCGAAGTATTCGCTGTTCTCAATTCCATCTATACCGCTTGTGCTGCCCGATCCGCCGTAGACGAACAGGACCTCGATGTCCGATGCATAGCCAAGCTCTCGCGCTCCGAATTTTCCCAGGCCCAGGACGGCAAAGGGGCAGGGCTTCTTGTTGGCGAGCTGTGGGCGCCCGTAAGATTTCTCCAGCTTGGCGCTGCAATCTACGATGCTCCGTTCCATGATGACTTCCGCCAGTTCCGTGAGCGCCAGCGAAAAGTCAGGGAAATTGCTCGAGGGCTCGACGATATGTTTGATGTCGATCCGGAACATCTCACGGTCTTTAAACCGGTTCAAGCGCGTCCTTTCGCGCTTCGTCTGTTTTGGCTCGCATGACCAGACGGTCGAGCTCTTTTCGGAGGGTTGCCTGCGGTTTGATCAGGGGTGCATCCCGGTATTCTGTGAGCAACGGAAGGAGGTTATCGTGCTGGCGTCGGAGAAAATCCTCCCACAAGAAATCGCTGGCGCCGAGCAGTTGCGCGAGCAACGGAAATATTTTTTTATCGCTGATGAAGTCGAGCGCCTGGCTCTTGCCGTCTCTTGCCCTGGTCTTTCACGATGAGATCCAGGAATTGGTCGAACGATGCCAGTGCCTTAGCCGGGTCGGACGCCCAGGTCAAGGCATGCGTGAATTGTTTGATGAGCACGGCGGTCAGCCGCAGTAGCTGCTGATCGGCGGAGTCGAGCAGTTTCTGTCCATCGCGATTCCTGACAAAGAAACGATCGTGCAGCTTGGCGCCGTCGCATTCGATCTGGGCCTTGGTAATGTAGATGTTGCGCATGGCCAAGCCATTCGCAAGCGCATAGAGGAAGGCCGGAGTATCATCCGATTGGATGTCCATGATCGTATCTGTCGGCGATTGGCGATTGTCGAAGGTAATCTGCACCGTATCGAGCAAGCCGGTGAAGGCGCTCCGCTGCTTGTCCAATCGTTCGACGAGCCGGCGGTTGACATATTGACGCGCCTCTTCAAACTGACCGGCATCCAGCAGTTGCACGATCTCGCTGACGGTCTGTCTGAGGGCATTGTGCTGCGGCGAGGGAAAGCCTGTGCGGTCTATGGGATGCACCAGGAAGACATCGACGATTTTCTTGCGGCTGAGGCCGGGCCGGCCTTTAGGTCTGCCGACCGTCGAGGGAGCCTTTCGGCGCGGTGAGGGAGCGGGCGTGGCCCCCATAAAGGTATAGATCCGTCCTTCTTCGATATTGAGTCCGAAGGCCGAGAGCACACCGCAGATGGCGGCGAATTCCGAGAAGTAATCGTAGGCGACGATGCTGATTTCCGATCGGCCCTGCTTGTTTGTCGATCACCGAAAATTCGCAGGGATGGTCCGGCGTGAGCCGGCTGGCAAGCTGAATATGGTGTGCGATGGTGTCTGGTTGGAACCGTCTCGAAGTACTCGGGGTCCATCCGAGACACGAAGTCCTGGAGTACCTCATCATCGACATCAGGACAGAGGGACACCAGGGTCTTGATGATCGACTCGCGTGATCCAAGCCCATCCATCATGGCTCGGAGTATAGCCGAAGCGGGGTTCGTTGTGCGAGCGTCAAGGTGTGCGTATAATGCCCGCCCTATGACCACTCGCCCCAAGAAGCCCGTGCCGCAGCTATTGTGCCGTTCCGAAGCTTGAGTGGGCTGCTCGTCCTGATCCGACTCCGATCCTCTTAGCGCCTGAGCTGGAACCGGCCCGACTTGAAGCGATTCTTCAACCGTACGGACTCCACCGCATTCAGGATGCCGATGCGAATCTGCAGTCGATGGCTGGCGACTCACACCAGCGGCATCAGTTGGCAGACATCCTGCCTGCATTGCTTGAGGCCATTGGGCGGACCGCCGACCCCGATCAGGCGTTGAATCATTGGGAACGCTGGCTTGCAAGCGGAGTCAGCCGGTCGGCCGTGTTGGAATACCTGCGCAGCGCTCCCCGCATGCTGGATCTGGTGTGCACGATTTTTGGGAACAGCGACGCGCTTGCCTTTACCCTCGTCCGCGATCCCCTGCTGCTGTACTGGCTGGCCCAACAGAATGTGCTGTCCACTGCTCCGACCAGGGCGGGGATGGAACGCACGATCCGGCAAAGCTTGGAGAATGTCGTCGCCACGGAACTCAAGTTGGATGCGCTCAGACGATTCCATCGTCGAGAGATGTTACGCATCGGCGTGCGCGACCTCCTCCGATTAGCCGATGTGGTGGAAACAACCGCCTCTCTCTCGGACCTGGCCGCGGTCTCTATCCATGCCGCCTATCGCATTGTGGATAGCGATCTACGGACCCGGCACGGCATTCCCATGCACAAGAATCGGCAGAGGCGATGGGTGGAGACGGGCTTCACCGTCATTGCGATGGGGAAGCTGGGTGGACACGAGCTCAATTACAGCTCCGACGTAGATGTGTTCTATGTCTGTGAGTCCCATGAGGGAGAAACCAGGCCGGCCGCATCCGGACGCAGGAAGGCACAGAGCTCTGAGCAGCGCGGGTTATCCAATGAAGAATACTTTGAAATTCTCGCGCGGGAGCTGACGAGGGCGCTGACCGCGCAGACCCATGAAGGATACGTCTATCGCGTGGACCTCCGTTTGCGGGCGGAGGGATCGGTGGGGCAGCTCACTCGCTCGCTTGAGGACTATGCCAAGTACTATCGGACGAGAGGACAAGTGTGGGAACGGTTGGCCTTGCTGAAGGCCTGGCCCATCGCCGGGTCGCAGGAGGTCGGGAAATCGTTCATCAAGATGGTGCGGCCCTTTGTGCTGGCGCCCTCATCGAAACGCCCGGATGTCGAACAGGGGCTCGCGATCGTGGAGGAGGTCCGATTGGTCAAGGAGCGGATTGACGCGAAGATGGCAGAGCGCGGACATGAACAACGCAACGTCAAGCTCGGTGTCGGCGGGATCAGGGAAATCGAGTTTCTCGTCCAAACGATCCAAGTGCTGGCCGGCCAGCGGCTGCCTGGAATTCTGGGCCGGGGCACTCTCGATTCGTTGGTGCGGCTTCAGAGGGCCGGTATTCTGTCAAGAGTACAACGGACCGATCTGACCCGTGCCTATCAGTTTCTCCGAGACGTGGAGCACAAACTCCAGATGGTGCACGATCTACAGACGCATGCGCTCCCGGATCAGCAGATGGAATTAGAACGTTGCGCCATCCGCATGGGCTATGACAGAGCCGATCGTCCGATCGCTGTGAAGCAATTTCAAGCCGATCTTGCCGGCCATACCACCCTCGTTCACGACATTTTTCGTTCGCTCTTCGAAACGCCGAAAACCTCTGCCCTGCTCAAAAAAACCTTCCAGCTGATCGGGCGAAAGCCGGCGAAATAGTCAAATGCTCTTTCACTTCTTCGGCAGCACCACGATCCTGAGCCAGAAGTCCTCAATCGTTTTTATCACCGTGATGAACCGGTCCAAATCCAGCGGCTTGACAATGTAGCAGTTCGCGTGGAGGTTGTAGCTCTCCAAGACGTCTCTTTCATCCTCCGACGTCGTGAGAATGACTACGGGGATGCGTTTCAGATTCTCGTCGGTCTTGATCTCAGCCAGCACCTTTCGTCCGTCTTTCTTGGGAAGGTTGAGGTCGAGCAGGATGAGATCAGGTCGTGGAGCGCCTGCGTACTGCCCTTGCCGGCGCAACAACAACAAGGCTTCTATACCGGTTTTGACGACCGTAAGCTTGTTGGGCAGAGTGGCCTCTTTGAGGGCCTCAAGCGTCAGACCGACATCGCCGGGATTGTCTTCCACTAAGAGTATCTGCACTGGTTTGACATTCTTGGAAGTGTGCATATGATGTCTCCTTGCGTGAAAATCGTCCGTGAAGGATGATCCCTACGGATCGATTCAAGCATCACGATCATGTCGGCTCTAGCCGATTATCGGCAGAGTGAAATGAAAAGTTGCTCCTTGGTCCGTCTGGGATACTACCCAGATTCGTCCGCCATGGCGTTCAACAATCTTTTTGCATATCGCCAGACCGATGCCGGTGCCGGGATATTCTTCTCGATTGTGCAATCGTTGAAAAATGACAAAGATTCGCTCGGCATACTCGGGGTCCAGCCCGACGCCGTTGTCGCGGACCGAAAACAACCATTCAGTGGGCCGGCGTTCAGCCGACACATGAACCTGTGGAGGCTCCTTCCCGTGGAACTTGATGGCATTGCCGATCAGGTTCTGAAAGAGCTGTCCCAGTTGTATTCTGTCCGCCATCACTGTGGGGAGGGGGGCGCGGGTTACGACCGCCCGGCTCTCCTCGACTGCAACCCGTAAATCGCTCAGCACCTCTTCCAGCACGCTATTGCAATCCACCTCTTCAGACACTTTGTCCTGCACGGTCACACGTGAGTACGCCAGGAGGTCATTGATCAGCCATTGCATGCGGTTGGCTCCATCTACGGCATATCTGATGAACTCGTCGGCATCGGAATCGAGTTTGCCTTTGTAACGCCTCGCCAAGAGCTGTGTATAACTGGCGACCATCCGCAGCGGCTCCTTCAGGTCGTGCGAGGCTACATACGCAAACTGCTGCAAGTCGGCATTGGAGCGAGCCAGCTCAGCGATGGACACTTCCAAGGCTTTCCGCGACAGAGCCAGATCGCGGTTATCGCGAACCAGTCTCCATGACGCCCACACGCCGAAGCCAGCCAACGGCGTGACGAGCAGGAGCCCCACGCCGACGACGGTCCACATGAGCCGGTTGATCGGAGCCTGGACATGCTCACGGTCCAATCGAACCAACACGGTCCAGTCGAATCCCGGAAAGTTGCTGTAGCCTTGTGTCCTGGCAAAGCCGGTCACCACAGGAATCTGCCGTCGCTGATGCAGTTCCTCTACAAAGCCCGGCCTCCCACGATCTTCAGCGGCTCTTCTTGCGGAAAGCAGCTCCACCTTCGGCAGCCTGCTGTCCATACCGCTCATTTGGCTCTTTTCGATGATCACCGCTCCTTGACGGTCCAGCAGCAACCAGTCGTGAGTGTCTTCTCCATTTGGGAGTTTCCCTTCCTCCTCAAGAATGGCCCGGAGATTTTCAATCGGAACACGGGTCGTCACCACTCCGCGAAAGTCTCCTTGTGGCCCATAGATGGGAGCCGAGAAGCCCACAGCCATCATGCCCTCTGACTCCGGTGAAACCCGGGCTCCCTCCAGATAGACCCGCCCTGTTTGTCTCACCATCGTAAACCAATCCGGTTGCTTGAAACCCACGCGACCATCTGCCGCACGCTCTGTCTCTATCATTCCACCTGTCTCCGGCCCGGCAAACGACTGAGTTGCCACAACGATTCGACCGGCTGCATCGGTCACCCCAACCCAGGAGTAGTACCAGTACAGCTTCTTATACTGCAGTAACCTCTGGGTCTTCTCCTCCTGCTTTCCCTCGAAGAGAATTCTGTCATTTGCAAATACCTGGATATCGATGAACCGCTCAAACAACACCCGATCCAGTGTGTTTGCGACCCTGGCCGCGGTCCTGCCGAGATCTGTCCCCCTCTCCTGGACCAGCACAGCTCTCAAAGAAGTCAATGTATAGAGTCCCACCCCTACTGCGATTGCAAAAGACAAGAGCAACGCCAGGGGAAGCACGGTTCCCGACCACCAGGGTCTATCAAGCAGCAGTTGTGCCTTATGTGTCAACTGTCCTACTTCCTCTTTCTCTATCTCTGGAAAATGCAGCCCTGCGACCTGAAATCGTCTGATCGAAGCCTTCACTGGTAACAGAGAGGCATATTTCGTGACAAGCGCCCGGGAGAGACGATGTAGATGTCCCTGTCTGATCGCGTTTCAAGTAAGGGAGGCGCAAAGAGAATGCAAGCAATATCCGCAGGGTTGTTCTCCGCCAGGGAAGGGTGAGATACCAACAAGAGCAGAATCGATGCAAAGATAGCAGGCTTCGAGATTCGAGACAATAGTCAGTCTATTGGGTGTATTTGAATCAGCACCATCTCCAGCTCGACAAGGAGGCACAACATTCCAATGAATTGTGACCGAGCGATTGAAAAGAGTTAGACTGGCACGGCCTATGCGCAAAGTAGGGTCGCACGCACAATTCAACTCATCACTTCAGGTGAGGAAGGATTGCAAATGTTTCCTGGAAGGAGGAACAACCTGATGGCTGCCTGGTTGATCAATGGCTCGTGTACGTCTGTTCGGTAGGAGTTTTGGCTATGGCATGGGGATGGTTGCAGAAAAGTGATTATTGAATGAGGTTCGGCTGCGCGCTGGAGAGCGGGTTGCCAACTGAGTAGCTATATGGCCTCTGGATAAATAATGATGGGCTTCTGAATGAAACAGAGGTTCCGATATGACTCTACCAGCGCACCGAGGACGCATGGATTGGTGTAGGTATCTAATGAATATCGCAGGGTTCGAGGAGCTGGTGCTGATGAGACCTGGCAAGACTACAATATGAGGGAGAAGAAAGGAAGGGCACAAACATGGGCCATACCTTAATTTTCGCAACAATCTAAGTTTCGCTAATCACTGTGGGGCTTGTGCTGGTGATCACCTGGGGCATGAGCAACGCGGGATCGAATCGTAAAGGATATGGCCAAGACGAGAGCGAGCAAATCCATTCACGTGAGGTTTAACGAAGACAAAGAAACCTGATGGTGCGTGGTCGAGTAGGGAGAGTCAGTATTCGCTTGTGTCAACGGCTGAGGCCTTCCGGCGCCAGGCCGCCTTTCTTTTAGGTGCAGGCCGCAGCCACTATCGCGGCCTGATTCACGAGAGAGGAGCACTCGCCGTATTCGATTACGCGAGGGGCATTCTTCATCCTAGGCTCATCGACGATTCCTCTCGAGGAACTGCTTCGCCGTTTTCATATGCGACTCGATATCAGTCGGCAAATGCTGTGCCCCATTGCCAGCCATCGGTCATGTATCCGACACGGCGGGCAAGAAAGATGAATTCCTTCGAATCAGGCGGAGGGAGCCCTAGATCCTTGACGTTTCTCCGGACCTTTCCAATGGCTGGCTGAAATTTATCAATATCTCAATCGGCGTAGCGCAGATCACGATCACTGGCCAGGGAAAGATACGTTTCTCCCCATTGATGCGGGCTCTCAAGATTCCAATCCTCCTCGATATCAATCGGCCTGAACCGCAAGCCGTAAATCCCTCCATAGACCAGATGAGTCAGTCCCGCGCCAGAGTCTTCGACGAGTTGAACATAGGCCTCGCACGTGGGTGACTGATCGTTCTCACTCCAGCCTGTAACCCAGTACCACTCTCCTGTAGGATTTCTGTCATAGAGCCGAACTTGCAGGACCAGTCGAGCGGGACCGATCTCCTTAAACCGCGCAAAGACACTCGCTTCACAATTCTCGCTTGATTCGACTTCGACAATCACAGTGTGGTCCCTCGGCTCATTCAAACTGTCGCTCATTGTAGCGCAGTAAGGAACGAGGAAACACGAAGGGCCCGGCGGATCGTCCGCCGGGCCCTTCGCTGCTTGAAAGCTGACTGCTTGTAGCTGTTCTTCTTAGTACATGCCTTCCATGCCGTGGTTGTGTCCACCTCCACCACCGGCCGGCTCTTCTTCTCTTCCGGGATCTCGGTGATCATCACCTCGGTTGTGAGCATCAAGCCCGCCACGCTCGCGGCGTTCTGCAACGCACAACGAGACACCTTGGTTGGGTCGATGATGCCGGCCTTGATCATGTCCACATATTCCTCTGTCGCGGCGTTGTAGCCGCCGTTCGAATTCTTGTCATTGCGCACTTTTTCTACGATGACGGAACCTTCCATCCCGGCGTTCACTGCAATCTGACGAATCGGCTCTTCGAGCGCGCGGCGGATGATATTGACACCCACTTGTTGTTCGGCCTCCAGCTTGAGCGAATCCAATGCGCCGATGCAACGAAGATAGGCCGTTCCACCGCCAGGGACAATCCCTTCTTCGACGGCTGCCTTGGTGGCGTGCAGTGCGTCTTCCACGCGCGCCTTCTTTTCCTTCATCTCGGTTTCGGTCGCGGCGCCGACATTGATGACGGCCACACCGCCTACGATTTTCGCGAGGCGCTCTTGGAGCTTCTCACGATCGTAGTCGGAAGTTGTCTCGTCGATCTGTGACTTGATCTGCTTCACGCGGCCCTCGATCTTCTTCGGATCGCCGTAGCCTTCCACAATCGTGGTATTGTCCTTGTCGACTGTGACACGCTTGGCGCGGCCAAGGTCCGTGAGCTTCACGTTTTCCAGCTTGATGCCGATGTCTTCAGAAATCACCTGGCCGCCGGTGAGAATCGAAATGTCTTCCAGCATGGCCTTGCGGCGATCGCCGAATCCAGGGGCCTTGATGGCCGTCACGTTGAGCGTGCCGCGGAGCTTGTTCACCACCAGAGTGGCCAAGGCTTCGCCTTCCACGTCTTCGGCGAGGATCACCAGGGGCTTGCCCATCTTGGCGACCTGCTCGAGGACCGGCAGCAAGTCCTTCATGCTGCTGATCTTTTTCTCTGAAATCAGGATGAGCGGGTCTTCCATGACGGCTTCCATCCGCTCGGCGTTGGTGACGAAGTAGGGAGAAATGTAGCCGCGGTCGAACTGCATGCCTTCGACCACATCCAACGAGGTGGTCATGGACTTGGCTTCTTCGACCGTGATCACGCCGTCTTTGCCGACTTTCTCCATCGCTTCCGCGATGAGGTCGCCGATAGTCTTATCGTTATTGGCCGAAATCGTTCCGACTTGTGAGATCTCAGTCTTGTTCTGACAGGGCTTGCTGAGCTTCTTCAACTCACCGATCACCACTTCGACTGCCTTGTTGATCCCGCGCTGGATTTCCATCGGGTTCGCACCGGCGGTGATGTTCTTCGCGCCTTCACGGTAGATGGCTTGCGCGAGCACCGTCGCGGTCGTGGTTCCGTCGCCTGCTGTGTCGCTGGTCTTGCTGGCGACTTCGCGTACGAGCTGAGCGCCCATGTTCTCGTACGGGTTCTTGAGTTCGATCTCTTTGGCCACGGTCACGCCGTCCTTGGTGATTGTCGGGGCACCGAACTTCTTATCGAGAATTGCGTTGCGGCCCTTCGGTCCGAGTGTTGCCTTGACGGCGTCGGCGAGCTGGTTCACCCCTCTGAGGATGGACGCGCGCGCTGCGTCACCGTACATAAGTTGCTTTGCCATAGTTGTTCCCCCTTATAGTAATATTATCGTCTTCGTAATGTGTGTAGGTGAGGTGATTAGCTTGTGAAGACCCCGAGGATGTCTTCTTCCTTGAGGATCAAGCATTCTTCGTCTTCGATCCGGAGCTTGCTGCCGGAATATTTGTCGAACAGAACCTGGTCGCCGACTTTCACATGCTCAACCTTCTTGCCGATGGCTTGGACGATCCCTCGTTGTGGCTTCTCTTTCGCGCTGTCCGGCACGTAAATCCCGCCGGAGGTCCGGTCCAATTCCTCGGTGTAGGTGACGAATACCCGGTCACCCAGAGGCTGGAACCCCTTGGCTAAGTTCTTTTTCTCTGTCTTCTCCTTGGCTGCAGTGCTCATAGCAACACCCTCCTCATGAAGTTAAACCAGTGAATATCAACGATGTAGAACAGGTTCGGACTCGATGGGGTAACGGTGGTACTCCAGAACGAGCAGAAGTCCTGATCCCTGGGCACGGGATTCGAGATAGCCTCGTGTTTGTCCAAGTCAAGGGGGGGCAGCAACGAAATTCTTCCACGCACATTCATAACAGGGACTGGGGAATCATAACTAATTGAGAATGGGGCATTTCAGGATTTATTTTCACGGGCAGCAGCGAAGTCAGATCCGCAAGTGGTCGAAATCTTTGATATCTTTCTTGACGTAGTCGCGCAAGCGCTTGATGATACGGGCTTCTAGTTGCCTGGTTCGTTCTTTGGTAATGGAGTATTTGGAGCCGAGGTCTTCTAGGGTCAATGGGGTTTCTGAGAGAATTCGATTCCGTAAGATGTCTTCGTCCCGTTCGTCGAGCGTTTTGACAAATTCGGCAAGCTTGGCACGAAAGAGTGTCTGCAGTTGGGTTTGAGCAAGCTGCTCGTCTGCCGGAACCTGCTGAGAGGGAAGCACATCGAGCAGGCTTCCTTCCTGGTCTTCGCCGAGCGGCTGGTCCAGCGAAAGCTCCCAATTACCCAGCCGCTGCCCCATCTCGATGACGTCACGCTCCCGTACGTTCAAGCGGTCGGCAAGCAACTTCGTGTCTGGAGCAAACCCCTCCCGTTCAAGCTTGGCCTTCTCTCTTTTGAGGTTGTAGAACAGCTTCCGTTGGTCTTGGGTCGTCCCGATCTTGACCAGGCGATAGTTGTTCAGTAAGTAGCGAAGGATATAGGCCCGCGACCACCAGGCGGCATAGGCGTAAAAGCGCACGTTCTTCGAAGGGTCGAACTTCTTGATGGCATGCATCAGCCCGACGTTGCCTTCTTGAATGAGGTCCATATGGTCGGCGCCGGTGTGGAGATATTCAGCGGCAATCGAGATGGACACGCGCAGGTTGGCCATAATGAGCTTCACGGCGGCGTCGCGGTTCCCGTACGTTCGATATTCGTGGAACAGGCGCAGCTCTTCTTCTTTGGAGAGATAGGGATGGAGACGGACCTCGGCCAAATATTGTTGGAGCGCCGTGACCGGCACCACGGCTGTGGTATCGGCGGCATGAGAATGTTCCAGGGCTGCAAGGGGAGATACTTCAGGAGGCGGACTGATCTCGGCGAGCTGTTCTTCGGACGGGTCCAAGACCTCCGGTTCGATCGGTTCTACGTCGAGATCCTTCTTGCGCGGGCTCATGGAGGTTGAGATTATCATAAGCGCCCCTAGCCTGGGTGCTCAAAAAGTCCTCGGCCTGCTTTCTTGTTCCCTTGCGCGGACGAAACGGCGTCCCCTATGATGTCGTCTTCCGTGCGAGCAAAGAGCTCATGGTCAATAATGTATGGCTAAGGGCACGGATCGAACAGACAAGCCGGACAGGATAGACCGGAAAGAGACATGGCGATTCTGACAGCACTACGAAGCGGGCATTGGCCATCCTTGGCTGGAGCCTGGTTGCATTTGACTGTCAGCTTCATGGTCTGGCTGCTGATCGGCGCCATGAGCATTTCGCTTGCCCGCGACCTGCAACTGAGCGATCAGCAAGTGGCGTGGCTGGTGGCACTGCCTCTGCTCGGTGGTGCAGGACTCAGACTGCTGGCGGGATGGAGCGCCGACTGGGTGGGCGCACGGCCCACCGCACTGGTGATCCTTCTTGCGGAATTAGCTGCCTTGCTGTGGGGATGGCTGGGCGTGTCCGGATATCACGAAGCGTTGGTCTTTGCGCTGCTTCTTGGCGTCGCCGGCGCGAGTTTCGCCGTGTCGCTGCCGATTGCCGGGCGAGCCTATCCGCCGACTGCGCAGGGGTTCGTGTTGGGTCTGGCTGCATCAGCGAACGTGGGTACCGTGCTGATCCTGTTTCTTGCGCCGCGCTGGGCTGCCGTGATGGATTGGCATCACGTCTGTGCAGTGATGGCTGGTATCGTAGGAGTCACGCTGGTTCTGTTCGCTCTTCTCGTCCCGCGGGAACAACCGAGAGTGGAGCTCCATCGCGTAGAGTGGTGGCACAATGTGGCAGACCTCATCCGCCGCAGAACCGCCTACTGGCTTTGTTTTTTGTATGCCGTTACGTTCGGTGGCTTTGTCGGATTCTGCAGCCTGCTGCCGCTGCTGTTGCACGATCTGTATCAGCTGGACGCGGTCATGGCTGGGACCGTCGCAGCGTTATGCGGACTTTTCGGCAGTCTGATTCGTCCGGTGGGTGGCTACCTTGCGGATCGGCAGGGTGGTCTCCGTATCCTTTATTATGTGTTGCCGATCGTCGTCGGTTCAGTCGTGGCGGTGACGAGTCCCTCGCTACCCATGGCCGTGGCCATGATGGTGATCGCGACCGGTGCGATGGGATTTGGGAACGGTGTGGTCTTCCAGTTAGTTGCCGAATGGTTCCCGAAAGACATCGGTCTCGCATCGGGTGTAGTGGGGGCAGCCGGTGGTTTTGGGGGATTTCTCCTGCCCATTGTCGCTGGAACCTTGAAGGGGTTCACTGGGAGCTATGACCTGGGTCTCTGGCTCTTCGCAGGATTTGGGGTCTGCGCCTGGGGAACGGTGCTCGTTGCGTTGCGGGCTCGGACGGCCTCTCTGGCAGGGCCCTCCTCCTGATCAATTTCACCGTTGACAGTCGGGCGAAAAAACAATGTTACATATGTAATGTTAAATGATAAATTGACCGTCCATTGAACACTCATCATTGAATATTCAACATTATGGGAATCACGGCCACGCCATTTCAGAACATCGAAGACGCCATTCGGGACATCAAGAAGGGGAAGTTTGTCATCCTCGTCGATGATGAGGATCGCGAGAATGAAGGCGATCTTGTCATGGCAGCGCAACACGTGACGCCCCAGGCCGTCAATTTCATGGCCCGACATGCCCGTGGGCTGATCTGTCTCACATTGACGCCCCAGCGTGTCGAAGAACTCCACCTTCCGCAACAGGCGGTGGAGAACACCGCCACCTTCGGCACGGCCTTCACTGTCTCTATCGATGCTCGGAAAGATATTACGACCGGTATCTCTGCGGCGGATCGGGCCACGACGATTCATGTGGCGATCAATCCCAAGTCCAAGCCTGCCGACCTGGCGAGGCCCGGCCATATTTTCCCCTTGAAAGCGCAGCAGGGCGGTGTGTTGAAGCGGGCGGGGCAAACAGAAGGGTCTGTAGATCTGGCACGGTTGGCCGGGCTCACTCCAGCCGGGGTGATCTGCGAAATCATGAACGAGGACGGCACCATGGCGCGTGTTCCCGAGCTGACGCAGTTTGCAAAAGCGCACAAGTTGACGATGGTCACGATCAAGGCGCTCATCGAATACCGTATGCAGCGCGAGCCCTTTGTGCGGCGGATGGCCAGCGCGCGGCTGCCGACGATGTTCGGCGATTTTGAAGCGGTGGCCTTCGAAAACGAATTGGACGGGGTCACGCACATTGCGTTGGTGAAGGGGCGTGTGGAGGGAGGCGATCCTACCCTGGTGCGGGTGCACTCAGGGTGTTTGACGGCCGACGCTCTGGGTTCGTTGCGGTGCGATTGTCGAGACCAGCTCCATAAGGCGATGGAAGTGATTCAGAAGGAAGGTCGCGGAGTCCTGCTCTATCTCAATCAAGAAGGGCGCGGCATTGGATTGCTCAATAAGATCAGAGCCTATGGGTTGCAAGATGAGGGAAGCGATACGGTCGAAGCAAATTTGAAACTGGGATTCAAGGCAGACCTGCGCGATTACGGCGTGGGGGCGCAGATTCTCGTCAATCTCGGACTGCACCAGATCAAGCTCATTACAAACAATCCCCGCAAGATTGTCGGCATCGAGGGGTATGGGCTGCAAGTCGTCGAACGTGTACCGATCGAGATCCAGCCGCGTGCGGCGAACGTGAAGTACTTGCGCACGAAAAAGAATAAAATGGGGCACATTCTGAAAAAGGTATAACGGTTGCTGAAAATGGCCCCCAGCTTCGTTCTCGGCTCGAAACGATCCTCAACGTACCCCACACGGGGAGAGAGCTGTCTTAGCAGCTCGGGGAGGGGGGGTGAGAACGGGTACGCCTCCGGTCGTTTCTCCACTGCGGCCTCGCCGGATGACCATTTTGAGCAGCCTGATGAGAACATAATAGCTGAGTGGAAGGTGACTGTTAGTACATGAAACTGCGAAAAGGGTCTCAGGATGCGACGGGGTTGCGGTTCGGGATTGTTGTCGCCCGGTTCAACAAGTTCGTCACGAGCAAGTTGCTGAGTTCTTGCGTTGAGGGGTTGTCCAAACACGGGGCCAAGGCCGACGATATCGAAGCGGTGCGGGTGCCTGGGGCATTCGAGATTCCCTTGGCGGCTCGGACGATGGCACGGACGAAGCGGTTCGATGCGGTGATTTGTCTCGGGGCGGTTATTCGTGGCGACACACCGCATTTCGATTACATTAGCGCAGAGGTAAGCCGTGGCATCGGGCAGGCGGCGCTGGATGCCGATGTGCCGATTATTTTCGGCGTGCTGACGACACATACGATCGCGCAGGCGATCGAGCGATCCGATCCGACTAAGTTCAACCGCGGCGGGGAGGCGGCCAGGTCCGCGATCGAAATGGCGACGGTCATGCGTCTTTTACGGGCAGGTGAGGAGGCTCCGCCGAGCGCTAAAGTTCCGCGAGTCCGAAGAGCCAAGAAGCGGGCATCGCGAAAGCGCAAGGCTTAACCTAGTTATGGGATCACGCCATCATGCCAGGGAGCGCGCGCTCCAGATTCTGTTTCAGTACGATATCCACGGCAAGCCGGGCCTGTGGTTGGATATGTTCTGGAAGGAGAATGAGGCCACGGATGAGGTGAAGGCCTTTGCTGAACGGCTCGTGGCCGGGGTGTTGGAAAAGAAGAAAGAGTTGGATACCCTCATTGGGAAATACGCCACCAATTGGAAAGTCAGCCGCATGCCGATCGTGGACCGCAATATCCTGCGTGCCGGCGTGTATGAACTGCTGTGGATGGATGACGTGCCGGCCAAGGTGACAGTGAATGAAGCCATCGAATTGGCAAAAAGTTTCGGCGACGACGACGCGTCGAAGTTCGTGAATGGCATTTTGGATCAAGTCCTGGGCAAGGAATTGACGCTGGCCACCAAACGGGCCGAAGCTGCAGACGTAAAAGGTAAAACGTGAAAGGTGAGATGTTGAAATTCAGAGCAAACTGTTTCTTCTCATGCGTTTCACGGTTCACGTTTCACCTCTCACGAGGCTGCCGTGATTGATCGCTATACCCGTCCCAGGATGAAAGCCGTCTGGGAGTTGGAACGCAAGTACCAGATCTGGCTTGCAGTCGAGTTGGCCGCCTGCGCGGCGTTCGAGCGGGCTGGGCAGGTTCCACGCGGCACGGCGGCTCGTATTGGGAAGAAAGCCACGATCGATGTGAAGCGGATTGCCAGAATCGAGAAGGTGACGAAACATGATGTGATTGCCTTCCTCGAATCTCTCGTGGAATCGGTCGGGCCGGAGCATCGGTTCCTCCATATGGGGTTGACCTCGTCGGATATTGTGGACACCGCGTTGGCCGTGCAAATGACTGAGGCGCTCGACCTTATCCTCGAGGATCTTGAAGGGTTGATCGTTGTCTTGAAGCGGCAGGCGCTGAGGTACAAGCACACGATAATGGTCGGCCGCTCACACGGCATTCATGGCGAACCGATCTCGTTCGGTTTTAAGCTGGCTATTTGGTACGAAGAAGCCTGCCGGCACCGAGAGCGGCTGACACATGTTCGGCAAGAGATCGCGGTTGGGAAACTCTCCGGCGCGATGGGCACCTTCGCGCATCAAGGGCCTGAAGTGGAAGAGTACGTCTGTGCCAAGCTGGGGCTTACGCCGGACCCTGTCTCCAATCAAATCGTGCAGCGCGATCGCCACGCGGCCTATGTCTCGGCATTGGCGCTGGTGGCAGCCAGCATAGAAAAGTTTGCGACGGAGATTCGTCATCTGCAACGGACCGAAGTGCTCGAAGCGGAGGAGTATTTTTCGGAAGGGCAGAAAGGGTCCTCGGCGATGCCGCACAAACGGAACCCGATCGCCTCGGAGAACCTCTGCGGGTTGGCGCGCATCGTGCGGGGCAATAGTCTCGCGGCGATGGAGAACGTCGCGTTGTGGCATGAGCGCGACATCAGCCATTCGTCCGTCGAGCGCGTGATCATGCCGGACAGCACTATTCTGGTCGATTATATGCTGGCGCGGATTGCCGACCTCATCAAGCATCTGGTGGTCTATCCCGCCAATATGAAACGCAATCTCGATCTCACCGGAGGGCTGGTCTATTCGCAACGGCTGCTCCTTCGGCTCATCGAGAAGGGCGCACAGCGGAAGGAATCGTATGAGGCTGTTCAGCGCAATGCGATGGCCTCATGGAAGGGGGCGGGGGCACTACAAGGATTAGTCCACAAAGATCCCTTTGTGGCGAAACATCTCACGGCGGCGGAGATTCAGTCCTGTTTTGATCCGAAGTATTATTTGCGTCATCTCGACAAGATTTTTCGGCGGGTCTTCGGATCGGAGACTCGTAAATCAAGGAAAGGAAGGAAACGATGAGGTCAGCTATTTCTACTCTCGCGCGTGTTGCGGTGTTGGTGTGTGTCGTTTTGGCAATAGCGCCGGCCGTTAAGGCTGCCGATCGCGACAAGCTTCTGAGCGAGCCGGGCGTCTATGGCACCTTTGCCGCCTTCAGTCTCGATGCGGACTGGGGGAAGCAGGATCAGGCGGTGCGTATTGCGCAATTGACCCTCCTGAAGGGAGTGGTCGAGCAGCATCGAGAGAAGGTGGCGATCGATCTCTATCTTCTTCGCGGACTATCTGATCACGCGGATGTGCTCTTTCGTATACATGCGACCGAGTTGCGCGAGACCCAACAATTTCTCCTGGATCTTCAAGGCAGTCTCTTTGGCAAACATCTTACGACGGCCGCCATCATGCATGGCCTGACCAAGAAAGCAAACTATGTCCCGGGCATGCCGGACAACCTCAAGGCCGAATTGAAGATTTCCAGCGAGCCGGGACCGAAGCCCTATGCGATTGTGATCCCGATCCGTAAGAGCGCAGACTGGTGGGGGCTGGATCAGGACAAGCGCGCGGCCATGATGCGGGAACATACGGAAGCCTCGATCCCCTATATTAAGACGGTCAAACGGAAGCTCTATCACTCCAGCGGTCTCGACGATCTGGATTTCATCACCTATTTTGAGACATCCAAGCTGGAGGATTTCCATAGCTTGATTTTAGCGTTGGAGAAGGTGAAAGAGTTTCCGTATAACCGACGGTTCGGGCATCCGACGCTGATCGGCACCGTAAAGTCGTTGGACGAAATCATCGAGGTTTTGGCGCAGTAGCGAAACGAAGGAGTCACAATGACGGTGGGCACACTACTCTACGAAGGCAAGGCCAAGAAAGTCTTTGCGACCGACAGGCTCGATCAGGTCGTCCAGTACTTCAAGGACGATGCGACGGCCTTCAACGCGCAGAAACGTGGAACCATCGTCGAGAAGGGCGTCATCAATAACAAAGTGTCCGAGCGGCTTTTTCGGTTGCTGGAACAGGCTGGTGTGCCGACGCATTTTGTCGAACGCCTCAGTGACCGGGAGCTGTTGACAAAGAAGGTGACGATCGTGCCGGTGGAAGTTGTGGTCCGTAACGTTGTGGCGGGGAGCTTGGCGAAGCGACTGGGGCTGAAAGAGGGTGATCCTATCGAGCCGGCCATCGTAGAGTGGTACTACAAGAACGATGCGCTGGGCGACCCGCTCATCGCCGATGAGCATATTCGATTGATGAAGCTGGCGACACCGGAGCACATGACGGAGATCAAGAGGCTCGCATTGAAAGTGAATAGCCTCTTGCAGCCGTTCTTCCGTGAACGACAGATGATTCTCGTCGATTTCAAATTGGAGTTCGGGATGCACAACGGCCAGCTGATCCTGGCCGATGAGATCTCGCCTGACACCTGCCGCTTTTGGGATCAGACGACGAAGGAGTCGATGGATAAGGATCGGTTTAGGAAGGATTTGGGGAAGATTGAAGAGGCGTATCAAGAAGTCCTGAGACGAGTTTGCGGGTAGGGGATGGAGCGGCAGGCTTCTTTGCTCACAGAACGCGCGGCTTGGGAAGGGTGAGTAGGGAGCGGCCAGACCATCCTTCTTGCTCGCAGAACGCGCACGGTGAGACAGTGCTCGTTCGATGCGCGCAGTAAAGGATGATCTGGCCACTCCCTTGCGTGAGAGTGTAGAACGAGTGGTAGAAGAGGAAGGCTCTCGCTTGGGCAAGGACGCGTCTCGGCGCCTCCAGGGCGGGTGGGTGAGAAGGTCGCGCAGTCGAGGACAACTCCACCATCCCCTCATGGAAGTTTCCCGATCCTTTAAGGGAGGGAATTAGAAGAGGAGAGAGTCGTGAGGTGGTTTAGGCAGTGGTTCATGAATTATGGGTTGGTGGCGTCGATTTTCGTGTCCACGGCGCTGGTGGCTGTATTGGCTTATCGCTTGGAAGGTTCACGCTGGCGTTGGCCGATGGTGGCGCTTGCCTTGGCCGGGCTCGGGACTATCGCGGGGATTTTATGGATCAGGAGATATATAGATAGACAGTCCAATACGCCTGACCAGGGGGGTCAGGAGTGAAGAGAGAACGGTGAGGAATGAGCGAACTAGGGGGTGTTTCCACAGGATGCTCAAAAAGCCTGTCAGCAAGGCCGCAGCGAGTGAAGACCGGAGGCGTACCCTCTGGGGTACGTTGAGGATCTGAACGATGCGAGAACGACGCTGGCGGGTTTTTTCAGCATCCTGGTAAGGAGGGGAGCAGTGAAAGCCAAGATTCATGTCACGCTCAAACAAGGGATTCTCGATCCACAGGGGAAGGCGATTGAGCATGCGCTCGATTCGCTGGGGTTCAAGAATGCGGGCAATGTGCGAGTTGGAAAGTACATGGAAGTGGATGTGGATGAAAAGGACAAGGTGAAGGCCGAGGCTCAGGTCAAGGCCATGTGCGAGAAGTTGTTGGCGAACACGATCGTTGAGGAATACCGATATGAACTCACGGCGTAAAACGTTAAACGTGAGACGAAAAGGCTGCGGATTATGAAGATCGGAGTGGTGGTTTTTCCCGGCAGTAATTGCGATCACGACTGTCAGCATATCTTCAAGGATGTGCTGGGCCAGTATGTGGAGATGATCTGGCACAAGGAGACGTTGCTCGCGGGGCTGGATGCGATTGTGTTGCCGGGCGGGTTTTCTTACGGCGACTATTTACGGACTGGCGCTATCGCGCGGTTCTCGCCTGTGATGGGGGTGGTGAAGGAGTTTGCGAAGAAGGGTGGCTTGGTGCTCGGCATCTGCAACGGGTTTCAGATTCTGCTCGAAGCAGGGTTGCTGCCAGGGGCCATGCTCCGGAACAGGTCGCTGAATTTCATCTGCAAGGATGTGTCGGTGAAGGTTGAAAATGCGGCCACGGTATTTACCAGCACCTATGAGTCCGGTCAGGTGCTCAAGATTCCGATCGCCCATGCGGATGGCAATTACTATACCGATCCGGTTACGCTCGCGGCAATGCAGGCCAACGCTCAAATCGTGCTCCGTTATTGCACGCCCGAGGGCAGGGTGACACCGGAAGCGAATCCGAATGGCTCACTCGACAACATTGCCGGGATCATCAACGCCGAAGGCAATGTGCTGGGCATGATGCCGCATCCGGAGCGTTGCGCAGAAGCAGTATTGGGCAATGACGAAGGGAAGCTGATTTTCCTGTCGATGCTGGAGTCGCTGAAGGGGAACAAGAAACAACTGAAGATGGTGGGGGCTGGGTGAGGACATGGTCAACCACTCCTGTGCCTTCGCGGTCACCCTTTTGGAGTCAGCCAGGTGGAAACCTTCTGGAATTCCTTCCGCCACGGTCTTTGCAGACCGTGAAGCGTCAGTCAGTTCCAGCTTTCCTTCCTGGCTGACTCTCGATGGGTCCCGACCGCTCTCGGCAAGGTCGCTCTGGCCATGCCCTCACCTTGCGTAGGAAGCAAGGAGTGTAATGCCAGAGGATCAGATTCCAAATCCGCTTATAGCGGAAGTGAGTGATGCACTGGCTTGGTTTCACACGCATTCTCAACTTGGAGTTGTATTCCAACGGAGTGGTGCTCTCGGTGATCCACCGCAGGGAAACAAGATAGACAAGTGTTCCGAATGGCTCCGCCGAACAAATAGCGATGAGACTGTTAGTTCGCTTGCAGTTCTGGGAGGTGTACTCGAAGAGTTTCTGGAGAAGGATTCATCTTTCCATTATCTAGCCCAAGAGCTGCAGCAGCGACAGGAACGTGTGAAGCAGGCCCTTGCCCGTTTTGGATTGACCTATCAACAAGGAGGTCGAATCCTTGGTGGCAATACAGCAACTCCGACGCGTACTTTGCAGACTATAATAAGGAGCAGGGATTTTGGAGGGCTTGAAGCGGAATTCAATCGGACTCTAAGTTCAGTGGAGAGCGATCCGCCAGCAGCCGTAACCGCTGCATCTGCAGTAATCGAGTCATTGTGCAAGGTGTATATTCAGGATAATGGGCTGCAGATGCCAAGTGATCAGTCAGTAAAGCCTTTATGGAAAGCAGTTCAAGGTCATCTCGGGTTAGATCCCAGCTCCGTTGCGGATCAGGATATGGCAAGGTTGCTTGGAAGTCTCTCGGGGATTGTAGATGCAGTTGGAGCTTTTCGTACTCATGCTGGTTCGGCGCATGGGAGAGGACGAGGGGCAGTTGCAACGACATCGGCTCACGCCCGCCTGGCAATTCATGCGGCTCATACATTGACTGCGTTCGTCCTGGAAGTGTGGAATCTACGCTCTTCATCTCCCGCAGTGAGCAATTCGTGAGAATTTTTGAGGTCGCCACCCGCAAGACCATGTTGGACGAACTTGTTGGGGGCATCGGGAGCCGCACGCGAGCCGGAGTAGCTGATTTATGCAAGCAGTAGCAATCACCAAAGATCTCATCGCGCAGCATAATCAGACGAACGGCAAGTGCCAGAAGATCGTCGAGATTTCAGAATGTGATCCAATTTGATGCGGAGGCTATGATGATTCCAATTGAGTTTGATGCGATTATTTTTCAGGAAGGTAAGAGCTTTGTGGCTCATTGCCCCGAGTTGGATGTCTCCAGTTGTGGGCACAACGTGGATGAGGCGAGAGGGGGCTTAAAGACTGCCGTACGCTTGTTCGTGGAGGAAGCTAAAATGCTCGGCACATTGGACGATATTCTGAAAGAGGCGGGGTATCAAGGGGGAACTGACGGCACATGGAAGTCGCCGCGCATTGTTGCCACTGAAGTAATGTTGCTGACGGCGTAGTGCGCAGTGGGAGAGGAGGCCTTGGCTATGGAAATCTTTCCTGGTATCTCGATGGACCCCGGTGTCAGATTCGGAAAGCCTTGTCTCACTGGGACACGTATCGATGTGGCGACTGTGGTGGCGACGTTGGCTGCGGGGGAGAGTATTGAGTCGGTGCAGGATGCCTATATAGTCACGCGGGAGCAGATTTTGGCAGCGCTTGGATATGCGAGAGGGGAGGTCTTATGAGCAAGGCCACGGTCAAAGAGGAAATGAAAAAGATGCTGGAATCTCTTCCTGAGGATTGCACGTGGGAGGACATCCAGTACCACATCTATGTCAGGGAGAAGATTGAACGCGGAGTGGCTGCAGTAGACGCCGGTGACATTATTTCTCAGGAGGAGGCGGAAAAGAGGGTGGATCAGTGGCTAAAGTCGTCTGGACAGGACCGGCGCTAAAGGATTTAGAAATTATCGTCAGATACATTGCCATGGATTCTCCGCGGTATGCGGAGCGTTTCTCGAAACGATTGGTTCGGGCGCCACTGGTTCTCAAGGAGTACCCTTGGCTTGGGAGAGTGGTCCCCGAATACGAGTTATCGAACTTCCGAGAACTGATTCATGGAGCATATCGGATTATCTACGAAATTCGCCAAGGCACCTGTTACATCGAAGCTGTGATTCATGCTAGCCGGGATTTGATGATGCACTATGAGCCAGGTAAGTGGGATGTGACTGGATGATTATTACCAAAGACCTCATCGCGCAGCATAATTTGACGGACGACGAGTATAAGAAGATCGTCGAGATTCTCGGGCGAGAGCCGAATATCACTGAGCTGGGCATGTTCTCCGTGATGTGGTCGGAGCATTGCTCCTATAAGAGTTCGCGCGTGCATTTGAAGAAGCTGCCGACGACGGGGCCTCGGGTGGTGCAGGGGCCGGGAGAAAATGCTGGGGCTGTGGATATCGGCGATGGGCTCTGCGCGGTGTTCAAGATGGAGTCGCACAACCATCCTTCGTTCATCGAGCCCTATCAGGGTGCGGCGACGGGGGTGGGGGGATTCTGCGCGATATCTTTACGATGGGCGCGCGGCCGATTGCCTTGCTCGACGCGCTGCGGTTCGGCGGGCTCGACACGGCTAAGAATCGCCATCTCATGAAGGGTGTCGTGGCCGGCATCGCGGGCTATGGCAATTGTATGGGTGTGCCGACGGTCGGAGGCGAAATTGTTTTCAACGATATCTATTCGCAGAATCCTCTCGTGAACGTGTTTTGTCTTGGCATTGCGCACAAGGACAAGATCTTTCTTGGCACAGCGGCCGGGGTCGGCAATCCGGTGATCTATTTCGGTTCGAAGACGGGCCGTGACGGAATTCATGGCGCGACGATGGCGTCCGATTCTTTTGACGACCAGTCGGAGCAGAAGCGGCCTACCGTGCAGGTGGGTGATCCCTTTACCGAGAAGCTGTTGCTGGAAGCCTGTCTTGAACTGATGGCTGGCGAATTGCTCGTGGGTATTCAGGACATGGGGGCGGCAGGGTTGACTAGTTCGTCCTGTGAAATGGCGTCGCGTGCCGGTAACGGAATCGACCTGGACCTGACCGATGTACCGCGGCGTGAGCCAGGCATGACGCCGTATGAATTGATGCTGTCGGAATCTCAGGAACGCATGCTGATGGTGGCGCAGGCGGGCAAGGAAGAGGAATGTATCAGGATCTGTAAGAAGTGGGATCTCGACGTGGCGGTGGTGGGGCGGGTTACGGGCGACGGGATTTTGCGTGTGAAGGACCAAGGCAAGGTGGTGGCAGAGATTCCGGCGAAGTCGCTGGCCGACGACGGTCCACGTTACGAGCGGCCCTATTCGCCGCCAGGCTACCAGGATATGTTGACCAATTTGAATTACGATGCGTTGCCTGATGTAAAGGATGCGACTGCTGCGCTGTTGTCCTTGCTGGAGTCGCCGACGATAGCGAGCAAACGCTGGGTCTATGAGCAGTATGACCACATGGTGCGAACCAACACGATGGTCCGGCCTGGTTCCGATGCGGCGGTGGTTCGGATCAAGGGGACGAATAAAGCCCTCGCGATGACGGTGGACTGTAATAGCCGCTATTGCCTGCTGCATCCCTATGAGGGGGCTCGACTTGCGGTGGCCGAGGCGGCGCGGAATCTGGTCTGCTCCGGCGCAGAGCCGATTGGTCTTACGGACTGTTTGAATTTCGGCAACCCCGAGCGGCCCGAAGTTATGTGGCAGTTTGTGTTGGCGATCGAAGGGATGAAGGATGCCTGCGAGTATTTCAAGGTGCCCATCGTCAGCGGCAATGTGAGCTTCTACAACGAGACTAACGGTCTCTCGATTTATCCCACGCCGATGTTAGGAATGGTGGGTCTGATCGAGTCGGCCGATAAGACGATGACACAGTGGTTCAAGCAGGACGGCGACGCGATTCTCCTCCTGGGCAAGACGCGGGAGGATCTGGGCGGCAGTGAATATCTGAAAGTGCTCCATCACCGGGAGCAGGGATCGCCGCCGTTACTTAGTCTTGAAACGGAGAAGGCCCTCCATGACTTCATCTTGAATGTGATCCGTGAGGGAGTTGTGCAATCTGCTCACGATTGCTCAGATGGCGGGTTGTCCGTCGCATTAGCTGAATGTTGTATCTCTGCCCCGGACAGCAGGAGAGGGGCTGTGGTACAGTTAGCCCTCGATGCCTCGCGGCTGGATGCCCTCTTATTCGGTGAGAGTCAATCACGGGTGGTCCTTTCGGTGAAGCCTGAGATGGCCGATCATCTCTTGAATCGCGCATGGGATTCAGGTATTCCAGCGATGAAGATCGGGACGGTGGGAGGCGATCGGTTCGTCATCGATGTGGAGAAGGGGCAATGGAGCAAGGGTTGCCGCATCGACCTCCCGGTCGAGCAACTCCACGACCGGTGGGCCTTTTCGATCGAACGCGCGCTGAACCAGACGTAAAACGTAAACCGTGAAACGTTAAAGCATGGATAAGCATCGAACCAAGAGAGAACTTCCCGTCGTTTCACCTCTCACGTTTCACGTTTCACGTGAGAGCCCCGATAAGTTCCACGACGAATGCGCCGTCTTCGGCATTTATGGCCACAAGGAAGCAGCAAACCTCACCTATCTTGGGTTGTATGCCCTGCAGCATCGTGGACAGGAAGCCTCCGGCATTGTTTCAGGCGATGGCGAGCAGTTTTATATCCATAAAGGGAAGGGGCATGTTGCGGATATTTATAATCCCCAGGCGCTCGATCAATTAATCGGTTCGATGGCGATCGGCCACAATCGCTACTCCACCGCTGGGGGAAACGATCTCAAGAACGTCCAGCCGTTCTCGGTCAACTTTGCGTTTGGGAACCTGGCACTTGCCCATAACGGCAATCTCATCAATGCTCAAGTGCTGCGTCACGAACTCGAAGCGTACGGCGCCATTTTTCAATCCACCTCGGACAGCGAAGTCATCATCCATTTGATTGCGCATTCGCGGGCCGATACGCTGCTGGCCCGCATCATCGATGCGTTGAGTCAGGTGCGAGGGGCGTTTTCGCTCGTCTTGCAGACGGACGAGGGAGTTATCGCGGTCCGCGATCCTCATGGGTTCCGGCCCCTCTGTCTCGGTCGACTGGGCGATACCTACCTCGTGGCGTCGGAAACCTGTGCGTTCGATCTGCTTGGAGCTGAAGTTGTACGCGAGGTTGAGCCTGGCGAGTTGGTCCTGCTGAATGACAAGGGTGTAACGAGTTATAAGCCATTTGCGCCGGTCAGTCCCGCCATGTGCGTCTTTGAATATGTGTACTTTGCCAGGCCGGACAGCAAGATCTTTGGCGCGAACGCGGTCTATGTCACGCGCAAGGCTTTGGGCAGGCAACTGGCAAAGGAATCGTCGGTGCCGGCTGATGTTGTCATTCCTGTGCCGGACTCCGGGGTGCCTGCTTCGCTCGGTTATGCCGAGGGGGCGGGGATTCCATTTGAACTTGGGCTGATTCGAAATCACTATGTCGGACGCACGTTCATTGAGCCGGAACAGTCGATTCGTCACTTCGGTGTAAAGGTCAAGCTCAATGCCGTGCCGGAGGTATTGGAGGGAAAGCGGGTCATTGTGGTCGATGATTCGCTGGTGCGAGGCACGACGAGCCGTAAAATTGTGAAGATGCTTCGCAATGCCGGGGCCAAAGAAGTGCATATGCGCATCAGTTCGCCACCGATCGTTTCGCCATGCTTCTACGGCATCGACACGCCCACCAGGAAGGAACTCATTGCCTCCAGTCACACGACAGAAGAGATTCGGAAGTACATCACCGCCGATAGTCTCGCCTATTTGAGTCTCGATGGCATGCTGAACGCTTCCCCCGGAAATCCGGGCCAGTACTGCAACGCCTGCTTTACCGAACGCTACCCCATTCCTCTGACCCGCGCTGAGGAGTTGCAGTTGGGCCTCTTCGACCCATCCCTCTAACGCAGGCTGCTGAAAAAGAGGTGCGGGGAGCGGCCAGGCGCCCTCCTTGCTCGCAGAACGCGCACGATGAAACTGTGCTCGTCCGATGCGCGCAGTCGAGGGCAGCCTGGCTACTCCCCTAGAGAGAGGTATAGAGAATTGGAAGGCCCTCGCTTGGGATGAAGCGCGTCTCAGGTGAGCGGCTGGCAAGCAGCCGGGGGTTGGGTGGGTAAGAAATCTACTGAGGGTGGGCGGAATATCGCGCGCAGTTGGGATCATCCCAGCCACCCCTTAGTAAAGTAGTAAGTGATCGCTCGCCTGCCGCCATTGCCCATGAAAAAACCTGCATGGTAGGATGGCGCGTCAGGAAGAGCTGAGCTGGTTTGATTGTTTTCTCGCTCAGGACTCAGGACTTCTAAAGCAATGGAGGCCGTGATGAAACGAATGATCGTCGCCCTTGGGATACTGCTGGTCCCTCTTCTTGCGACCCATCTGGTGCTTGCCGCGGGACTGTTCAAGGTGGGTGAGAAGGCGCCCTCGTTTGCGTTGACGGCCATTACCGGTGAGACCTTGGGGCTGGATACCTATAAAGGTAAAATCGTGGTGCTTGGACTGTTTCATATCTGCGAACCCTGTATGATGCAGGGAACGGCGCTCCAAAAAGTTTCTGAGATGACGAAAGGGAAGGACGTGGCAGTGCTCGGCGTCAATTCTTCCGGCGACTCCAAAAAGAGTGTCGGCGAGTTCTTGTCTGCTTTTCCGGTGAAAGTCACGTATCCCTACCTGCTGGATCCGAACAAGGTGACGGACAAATTGTATGGCGGGGGGAAGTTTATCCCTAACGTGTATGTGATCGATCAACAGGGTGTGATCCGGTGGCAGCGAGTCGGCGATATGGATCTGGCGGGTGAAGCGGTGATTGTGGCGGAAGTCGAAAAGTTGTTGGCCGGCGGAAGTAAAATGTAAGAGCGGCAGCGGTCGGGACGTCTCCCTACTCGCAGACCCCTCACCTCAGAAGATGATCGGTCGATGCGCGCAATAGGAGACAACCCGACCACTGCCGCGAAAAGGATCGCCTGCCTGGTGGAAGAGGAAGGTGGAGAGCATGGACGAGATGGAAGAGGGAAAGCAGAAGTTTTTAGAAGTGGTAAAGGGGACTGATGGAGCTGTGCAGGTGGTGATCCCTGTGACGCCTTCTAATAGCATGTTTCTGATTTCCCTCACGAAGGGGCCGAATCGGAAATTCATTACAGTCTCGGAAGACGACATCATCGATCTGCCCAACGAAGCCAGCATTCTGGCGAAGGTGACGAAAGTTGTGAAGGATGCTGTCGCGGCGCTTTAGGAAGGCTAAGGTCAAGGCTGAGGCTCAGAGAAGTCTCGGCCTTAGCCTGAGTCTCAACCTGCATATCCAATGAAGAACCTGCTTCCCGGCATTTGGCAATGGTCCTGGTTCTCTGAGGAGAAGCAGCTTGATTTCAACGGGCTTTTTCTGACGGTCGGGGAGCATAAGATTCTGATAGACCCTCCGCCAATGACTGGCGACGCGAGTTCGCTGATTCTCCGCAACGGACCTGTCGATTACATCATCGTGACGAATCGCGATCATGCGCGCGAAGCGGCGAGGTACCAAGGCGAGCTGCGCTGTCAACTGCAGGTGCCGGAGGCGGATGCAGCGCAGATGGATCTCAAGCCAACCAAAACGTTCAAAGACGGGGAATTGCTCACGGGCGGGATCTGGGTGATTCAGTTGAAAGACCAGAAGTCTCCCGGTGAGTCGGCTTTGTTTGTTCAGCAGGGGAAGGGTGTACTGATTGTCGGCGATGCGTTGATCGGGAAGCCGTCCGGTTCCGTCAGTCTCCTGCCTGCTGAAAAGTATGCCGATATGGGGAAGGCCCAAGAGGGATTGCGGCGTCTCTTCAAGTACAATTTCGATAGTCTGTTGGTCGGTGACGGCGCCTCGATTCTCACCGGCGCCAAGCAAGCGGTCGAACGATTGCTCCAGCCCGCATCATGACGCTACGCAACGGTCTTTCCGAAGAACTCAATCGCCAGGGAAACGAGCATTTTTCGCGCGGGCTCTACACCGATGCCTATACCTGCTATGCGAAGGCGTTGGAATGCGATCGGCTGACCGGGGATCAACGGGCGTTGGCCACCACGCTGGGAAACCTTGGAAACATTTGTGCAGTCAGTGGGCGTCGGGAATCGGCCCAGACCTACTATCAAGAGGTGTTGGAACTCCAGAAGATTCTAGGGGATGAAAAGGGGATCGGGACGACGTTGGGCAATTTGGGAAATCTCAGGGCCGATGCGGGCGAATGGGATCGCGCCAAGGCCTACTATCTCGAAGCGTTGGACCTCATGTGCAAGACGCAGGATGACGCAGGCAAAGCGGTGTTGTTTTCGGACCTTGGTTTGGTCGCGCGCGAAACCAAAGAGTTCGAGCAGGCGATCGGATACTATGAACAGTCGCTGGTTCTAATGCGGCGGTTGGGGAATGAAGGCGGCGTGGCGGATGCCTGGCGCATGATCGGTCGAACCTTTTTGCTCCAGCAGCGCTACGACGACGCGATTGCCTGTTGCCAAACCAGCCAATCCATTGCCGAGCGCGCACGCGATGAGCTGCGGACAGGCGGCGCTCGTTATGTGTTGGTCCAGTGTTATGAGGAGACCGGCAAGCTACGGGAGGCGGCGGATCTTCTTGAACTGGTGGTGCATATGGATCGAAAATACCAGTTACCTAAACTTGAAGAAAATATTCAACGGTTGGCGGTCTTGCACGCCAGTCTTGCTGGGCAGAATGGGGCGCCGCCTCCGAGAAAGGCACACACATGAGTGAAGAAGCCTCGCAGGCGTGGATTGCTCTCAAGGCCTCGCTGGTTCCCGCTTTTCCCCAATTGCAGGAATTCGAAGCAGGCGGTGCGCTGGCGATGGATCTTGGATCCGATGGCTGGCTGCTGGAGTTGACGCCGGATGGATTGCTGCTCTGCCAGTATGGCATGGCACTGGATGATGTGATGGCGTTGCTATCCGATGGGACGCCTGAGGATCTTGGTCCCGATGAGATCGCGAAGCAAGCCAAGTATTACATCCAACCGGCAGTCGCAAAATACCGTGCGGTTCTGTTGAAGTCAGGTTTTTCAGAACAGACAGAGATAACCGATGACTATGTGGCCGCTCGTTTCGAACGGAACGTAGACCTGACAAACCCCACAGCCTTGCAGGACCTGATGCGCTGGTGTGTGAAGACGATTGGCGTGGCCGGGTGAACAGACAGATCGCCACGTTCGACGAATTTCGCGATGCAATAACGGCGTACCGGTTGCCGCGGGTCCTGATCGCTGCCATCGAACTGGACCTCTTCACGGCCGTCGGAACGGGCTCTTGGACGATTCCTGATCTGGCTCGTGAGATGAAAGTGAGTGAGCGGGGACTGGCCATTTTCTGCCGGAATCTCGCGATGGCCGGCCTGCTGAAGAAGCAGGGAGAGACCTATCGGAATAGCCGATTGGGCGCTACGGCGTTGAATGCCCATCATCCGGCCTATCGGGGGGACTATCTCCAGCTGATCACGAGTCACTGGGCCGATTGGGGCCGCTTGCTGGAATCGGTGAAGAATGGGTTGCCGCTCGATCACGATGAACCGGAGGAGCCGGACTATCGTCGCCGGTTCACATGGGCGATGCATCACCGGACTCTGGAGACGGCTCCGAAGATTGCCGCTCAGATCGACCTGCGTGGCACGCGGACCCTGCTCGATCTTGGCGGCGGTCCCGGCACCTATGCCATGGCCTTTCTTGCAAAGAACGCCACGCTCCGTGCCACGGTGTGCGACCGTCCCGCAGCCCTCGACGTGGCAAAGGAGATTGCTTCAACTCACAAGGCTGGCCCGCGACTCTCATACCTACCGTTGGATTTGCTGACAGAAGCCATTCCCGGCGCTTACGATGTCATCTGGTATTCAAACGTGCTCCATATATATTCGCCGAAAGACAATCAGGCGCTGTTTCGGCGCGCGTTGGCTTCATTGAATTCCGGAGGCCGCCTGCTGATTCAAGATGCCTTTCTCTACGGGCGGGACGGCCTGTTTCCCGAAGAGGCGAGTCTCTTTGCTGTCTCAATGTTGTTGTTCACTGAGCGGGGCAATACCTATTCGGTAGCCGAGACGAGGGCGTGGTTGACGGATGCCGGATTCGAACGGATCAAGGTCTTGCGGATGAAGAAGGGGACGGAGGACTGGGAGGGCGGGATACTGGAAGCGCGGTCCCCTGGAACGAATGAAAAAACGCCCGCCCGCCGAACAGGATCAGTAAAAAGTTCACGGTTCCGCTCATCACACTGAAGAGGAGCAAGGCGCCGGGTTCGCCTTGTCCACCCAGGATGCTCGTTATCGTGGCAAGGTCTAAGGCCAATCCCACCGTTCCATAAATGACGCAGGCCATGGCGGTCCAGCTCCATCCCATCCACACGAGGCCCGCGAGGGCGATAGGAAATGCGAGGAGATACAGCATCCATCCGACTCGGATGGCCTCCGTCGCAGCCGGTATCATTTGGGTGGTATTGGCTCCGATGAGGCAGAGTCCCGCGAGTAGACCGATAATCGTCCAAGTGTGTCGCATGGACGGGATGATACCTGCGTCTGCCTCACACAGCAATAGGACGAGCAGGATGCTGAAAAAGCCCTGCCAATCTGTCTTGTTCATTTGGCCTGTTCGGTCTATCTGGCCTATTTGGTCAGTCTCGTGTGTTGAATTGAATGAACTAACCAGATGAACTAGATAGACCAGACAGACCAAGTTTGTCCCAAGCGTGCAGGTGAGTAGACGAGCGTGAGAAATGAAAAAGATGGCAGATCCATCCGACAGAGTGTCTCAGGCCTGTCTTCTGGTCTACGACGGTCAATGCCGCCTCTGTGTCACCGCCAAGCAGGGTCTTGAGCGACTGGAGACTCATGCGGATGCTATCCCGGTACGGATGGTTCCGTATCAGAGCGAGGAGGCCAAGCAGGCCTTGGGGGAGAGCTATCAGCCAGGTCGCCCCAACGCCGCTTTCCTGGTCCACCCTAACGGGGAGATCGCCCGTGGGCTCGATGCCTTTCTGGCCCTCCTCCCTGGCCTTAAGGGTGGACGAGTCCTCACAGTTCTCTTGAGCTTTCCACTAGTTAAACCCTTCGGCTATCTGCTGTATTGGTTTGTGGCCCGGTATCGATATTCCATATTCGGCACAGTTCCGCTTGCAAGGCCTTTCGAGAACCCCGGCACACCAAATTGTAAGCTGCCACCCAAGTAGCTGCGCGACAGGTGCGGTTCGAAGTTTGAGGTTCCTGGTTCGATGTTCCAAAAACCTCGAACTTCAGCCTTTGAACCTTTCCCATTCTCACCCCCTCTTTCGATGGGTTTTCTCCCCACAGTGGGGAATTTACGATACAGAGCGTCAATGCGAGACTCCAGCCTAAGCAAGGGGGATCTGCACATGACGATCATCCAATGGCTGGTTGAGGCGATAGACGAAGTGCGAGGGTGGTTTAGGCCGAATGGGCGTGAGTTCGTGCCGGTGTATCAGGAGCGGTGGGTTGAAGGACGGGCGAGGAAGGCGTTCTACGTTGGGTTGATCGCATGTGCCATGATCGGTCCGGGCCTTCCGCTGACAGCCTGGACTGCCGATCTGTCGTCTCTCGCGCCGATAAAACCCAGGACAGTCGTGGCAGCTGGTGTTGGGTATGAGAATGCTGAGAGATCGACGATTACCGTAAAAACCTACGATGCCGAGAACGGTGAGATTCTCTCCGAGGAAACGTATGATTTGGACGTGAGAGAGGATGCAGCGTCAGCGGGCAGTCAACCGCTTGAGCGGATTTTTGCGGGGGGAGTCGGCCCGGGGACTGATGGACTTTCAGCGTTCACGCTCCGTGTCTATGATGCAGCCACAGGCCGGTTTCTCTGGGAAGGTCTCCTAAATCTCAGTGCCGGCAATCAAGAATTTGATTCCACTCACCGAGTTGCGGCCCGCCTTATTGCGCCACAGGCGATAGTGACCCAGGTCCACAGCCAAAGCGCTATCGACGGTCAACCCCAGTTTTTCCTTCGAGCCGTCGATTCAGAAACCGGCCAGCTGATGTGGACCGATCAGTTCTCAGCCGGGGCCGGTAGGTTTGCGCGGGCAGAGCGTGTTAACAGGGCTATTGTTGGTCAGACAGAGGGGTTGGCGGCTCCATCTCAGCAGATCGAGTTTCGCATCCGAATGAAGGATGATCAGGGCCAGAATATATTGTGGGAAGATACGATTGAGCCGACTGGGGATGAGACAGATTTAGCAGTCGAGTACGATGATGCAGCCGAGATTTTGCCGGCCTGGCGTGGTGAGGAGATCGAGGAGACAACAAAGGAAGTGATCTAATCAGACTGCTCAAGAAGGCCGCAGCTTTTGAGGTAGGCTGAGGTCGAGGTTGAGTGAAGATCAGCCTTTTTCAATCTCAGCCTTGACCTAAGCCTTAACCTTTCTTTCCGTGCTCCTGTAACTGATCTACCCACCTGGCCTGGAATTGCTCGTACGACATCGAGAGCTGCGATTGCATGGCGGCAGAGAGCGCTTGCCTCGCCCTGAGCTGCGTGAGGAGTTCTTGCACCCGAGGCATGCCATAGTGGTCGATTAGATAGTGCACAGCCGAGTTCGCCTCCAGATAGGCCACGGTCGCGGCATCGCTGGACAGTCCTCCCCATCCCCCCTCCAAGGCCGGCAGAGGAATCAGTGTAAACTCCTGCTTCATAATCTGGTCGAGATCCGACCAGCGATCTCCGGACAATTCCATGGCCAAGCCTTCGTTCAGCCAGGTTGGGATCGCGCTGCCGGCGGGGCCGAGTTGGTTGTGCAGGAGGGCGTGTACAAACTCATGTCGCAGTACTCGTGTGAGCCAGGCACGGTCTGCCAAGGCGTCCTGCGCAGGAACCTGGATGCGCCCGAGCACGGGATCAAAAAGCCCATCGGCCCACATAGGACTACCGGTCGCACTTTGAAACGTGGACTTGGCGTGCAGAACGACGACGATGGTTTTCGTCGGAAAGTGCCCGAACTTTTGGCCGATCTCTCGATAGGCTTCTTCAAGAATCTCCAACACAACGGCCCAAGTCGCCTGATTGGCTTCCCCGTCGAATTTCACGGTAAAGTGCGTACTGTTTCGGCTGATCAGTTGCGCTTCGCTTTTCTCGGTTCCACGAACTTTGGCCGTAACGGTTCGCAGATAGGATTGCACCGCTGGGTCTTTGCCTGCGAGGGCGGTGGCTTGATCGAGATGGCGAGCTGCCTCGCCGAGCTGATCACGGTCCTGAAAGAGATCGGCCAGCGCCAGATGGGGGAAGGGCTCGCTTGGAGCCAGGGCGACCAGCTGTTCGAGAAAGTCCTGCGTCATGGCCGGATCGCGCAGTTCCCAGTAGGCATGGGCGAGGTTCAATTGGACGACGGGATTCTTCGCATCGAGTGATGCCGCTTTCTTGAAGGCCTTGATCGAAACGGAGGTCCCGCCATGCTTTTCCTGTTGAATGCCCAGATTGTTCCAGAGGATGGATACATAGGGGCGTGTGCGGTTGTCGTCTGCGACGGCTGCCGGCAGATCCGCCAGTTTAGTCTCCGCTGTTTTGACATTTCCTTTTTCGATCTCGTCGCGGATTGTCTCCAATAGTTCGTGATGCGTCGTTTTCGGGACTACGCTGGGATCGATCAGGCGAGTTTGTTTAGGTTGCGATTCCGTCGGGCTATCTTGCTGCGGTTCTGGCGTCGTGTTTTGTGGAATTTCCACGACGGCATTGGGCTGATCAGGTGGCGGCGTAGGCAGATAGGTTGGTTTGAACCAAGCTTGATAAACGACGAACAGCCCGATGAGGCAGGCGACAGGATATAAAATGTGAAAAATATTGCGACGGTACATACAGACCCCATGAGGATGAAACTCAATGTATCACCCTAGGCAAGCGCAACAAAGGATTGTCGACAAATCGAAAGGCGAGACGGGCCGTGTGAAAACACGCGAAATCGGTTCATTTGTTTTGTTTATCTGGTTTATTTGGTTCAACCAAACAAGAGAAACCAGTCCTGCTCGTTGAGGAGAAGAAGAGGCTATGATACGATCCGCCACTGTGATACGGCGCTCTTCCGAGCCCAACCCCCCTGAACAGTTTCAGCAATGGCTGAACCGTGTCGCGCGTCCGATCGAATTCGCGACACGCGATGCGTTCGCACATCTGCCCACCGTCAAGAATCTGAATCGTTTCGTCTCCTCACAGGTGATGCAGGCCCTGTCGGATCGCGTCTATCCACGAGCGATTGAAGCGGCGTTGCTCCAGCTGCGTGAGCTATTTCCTGAAGACCAGCAGCGGCTCCCGGCAGAAGACCAGCAGCGCCGGCTGCAGGAAGCCACGGTCATTCTTGGAGTCTTGCGCAAGGCCGTTCACGATTCGGCTAGGGACTGGCAGGAGCCGGAGCCTATCGCAGTGCCTGTGCCTGCCATGAACGACACCCCATCGCGTGCATGGTGGGAGCAGCCCATTCGTTTCGCGAAGGGAGTCGGCCCGAAGCGCGCATTGCTGCTGCAACGGTTCGGTATCGAGACGGTTGAGGATGCCCTATGGACCCTCCCTTGGCGCTATGAGGATCGCTCGGTCATGACCCCGATAGGGCAACTGGTGCCAGGTGTGCAGGCTTCGATCTGCGGCACGATCGTCCGAAGCGAGGCGAAACGAGCCCGCAATCGCCGCCTCACCATCCTCGACATTGTGGTGGAGGATTCAACCGGGCGTCTCCAGTCGGTGTTCTTTAATCAGCCGTTTCTGGAACAGCTTTTCACCGTCGGGACGAGCGTCATGCTGACCGGGCGGGTGGTGGCCGGCGCGCAGGGGTGGGTGGCTACGAGGATGGAGGTGGCGCAATACGAAGTGGTGGGAGTGGAAGCCGAAGCGCCGCTGCACGTGGGGCGGATCGTTCCGGTATACCACGAAACCAAGGGGTGGACGTCCCGGCAGATGCGCGCATTGATGAAAGGTTTACTGGACGTGCATGCTGCCGAGGCGCAGGAGGTGTTGCCGGTTCCGCTTCGTGCTCGCTATCGGTTGCTGCCCATTCAACAAGCCATTCAGGATGTGCATTTTCCACAGTCAGGAACGGATGGAGGACAGCTCGATCGAGGTCTCACGCCGGCGCATCGTCGCTTGGCGTTCGAAGAACTGTTTGTGCTCCAACTCGCTTTGGCGTCGCGACAACGAGTGATGAAGGAAGAGGTCAAGCAGGTGTCGTTCAATCCGAAGACACCACTTCTCGGCAAGCTGGACCGGGCACTGCCTTTTCAGTTGACCGAGGCGCAAGCACGGGTGATCCGCGAGATTCTGTCGGACATGACGTCGCGCAAACCGATGAACCGTCTAGTGCAGGGCGATGTCGGGTCCGGCAAAACCATCGTGGCGGTGCAGGCGATGGTGCTGGCCTGTGGATCGGGCTATCAGGCGGCATTGATGGCGCCGACGGAAATTCTTGCCGAGCAACACTATCGGACGATGAAAAGTCTGTTGGAACCGCTCGGGCTTTCCGTGGTGCTCGTGAGCGGTGGTGGTCGCGCCGCAGCGCGTAAAGCCATTCTCGGACAGGTGGCCTCAGGGACTGCACAAGTCGTGATTGGGACCCATGCGATCATTCAGCAAGGCGTCACCTTCGCGAAACTTGGCTTGGCGGTGGTGGATGAGCAACATCGATTTGGCGTTCTCCAACGGAAGACGCTCATCGAGAAAGGCTATAAGCCCGATGTGCTGGTGCTGACTGCGACACCAATTCCACGCACGCTGGCCATGACGGTGTATGGGGATCTGGATGTTTCGGTGATCGACCAGATGCCGCCGGGGCGAAAGCCGGTGAGGACATTTCTCTTAAGCGACGGCCAACGTGGGCGGGCCTATCAGATCCTCCGCGACGAACTGCGGAGTGGCCGGCAGGCCTATGTGGTGTATCCGTTGGTCGAGGAATCAGAGAAGACCGATCTGCAAGCGGCCATGCAAGGCGCTGAACAGTTACAAGCTGAGGAGTTGGCTGAGTTTCGCGTCGGGCTTGTGCATGGCCGGATGAAGTCGGAAGAGAAAGAACGGGTCATGACATCGTATAAGAAGGGGGATGTCCAGGTTCTGGTCTCGACGACGGTGGTGGAGGTCGGGGTGGATGTGCCCAATGCCACAGTCATGATGATCGAGCATGCCGAGCGATTCGGGCTGGCGCAGTTACACCAATTGCGCGGACGCGTTGGACGAAGCGGACACCAGTCCTATTGTCTGCTGATGGCCTCGGGCGGAGTGCTGTTTCGATCGGCGAAGCCCAAAGCAGCCGGCGAACAGCCATCGGCGGCCCGAGAGCGGCTGGACGCGCTCGTACGGTCGACCGACGGGTTTGTGATCGCTGAGGAAGATCTCCGCATTCGTGGGCCTGGTGAGTTTTTTGGATTTCGGCAGTGGGGCATGCCGGAGTTTCGCGCCGCGAACCTGGTGCGGGATGCCGATCTGCTTCAGCAGGCGCGGCAGGAGGCTTTCGCGCTTTTGAAGCAGGACCCACAACTGAATGCGCCGGTGTATCGTGCCTTGCGAGAGACGATGCTGCGGCGGTGGAAATCGAAATTGGATTTGGGGTCGGTGAGTTGAGGGGGGGAGCGGCCAGGTGCCCTCTTTGCTCGCAGAACGCGCACGATGAAAGGGATTGGAAGGACACCCACGTTGATCCTGTGCTCCCGGAACGCGCGCCCTAAGAAGGGCCTCGTTCGACGGCCGCACGTAGACCAACATGAGTGCCCTTCCAAGAGAGGGAAAGCAAGCGAGCTTGGAAGGATTATTGATGCGCGCAGCGAGGGCAGCCTAGCCACTCCCATGGAGAGGTGGTGAGAGTGAAGATGCTAGTCCATGCATCCCTCGCCGGGTGGAGTGGAGAGTGGGGAGAGCTAGGAGAAAATGGGATTATTGCAACGGTTGAAGCATGACATGAAGGCGGGGTTGGCGACGCTGCGCCATGGTACGGCGCAGGCGGCGATCCGTGCGTTGGAAGAAACGGAACTGCTGCGGATCCGGCTCGATATCCGCAAGCTCGAACAGCAATTGGATGAGTTATACCGGGATGTCGGTGAGCGGGCGGTTCATCTTCATGAAGTAGGCGAACCGGCTGAACGGATTCTGTACGATGCCGAAATCGGTCGACTCGTCCAAGAGATCCAAGACCTCAAAGGCGCACGCGAGAAGCTTGAATCGGACATGACGGAGATTCGGACCGAATTATGAGCGACTCGTCACGTATGATGCGTCTCGCCGGCGTCGATATCGGCACGCTCACCTGCCGATTGCTCATTGCAGACGTACCATCCGATGGCCGGCTGATAGAAGTACGATCCGAGCGACGGATTCTTCGGCTAGGCGAGGGCGTCGATCAGACCAAGCATCTAAGCGTTGCCGCGATGGATCGGGTGGTGCAGTGCCTCAGTGAGTGGCAAGCGCTTATTGATGCCTCCCATGCCGATGCCACGGTAGCTGTCGCGACAAGTGCCGTGCGTGATGCAGTGAACCGCGAAGAGTTTCTCGATCGCGTGAAACGCGAAGCAGGCTTCGAAGTTGAACTGATATCGGGAGAAGAAGAAGCCAGGCGGGCAATGCTGGGTATCCGCTCCGGCTTACCCCACGGTGTGACCGACGTGCTGGCCCTAGACATCGGCGGCGGCAGTACCGAGTTCATTCTAGATAGTCCAGGTCAGAACCCGAATGTGTGCTCAATAGATGTAGGCGTCGTCAGGCTTTGTGAGCGGCTCTTACATCACGACCCTCCGACCGACGAAGAAGTGAGCCAGGCACGCGAGTGGATCGTGAAAGAAACCAAAGCGGTGGTCGCCGGTATGGGCAACTATCACACGGCAACCTTCGTCGGCACAGCCGGAACCGTCACCAGTCTAGCCGCCATGGCGCAGAAACTTCCCACTTACGAGCCAGCTAGAATCCATAACTACAGATTGCAGCTCAATACCATTCAAGATCTCGAACAAACGCTCCTGAGCCGCAAGAAAACCGACCGTATCGGCCTGCAAGGCCTAGAAAAAGGCCGCGAAGAAGTCATAGCCGCCGGCGCGATCATCATCCGGACGGTGATGGAGACCTTGGGGATGTCGACGGTGCTCGTCAGCGATCTGGGATTGCGGGAAGGAGTGTTGATTGAACTGGCGACGAGGACACGATGACTGAGAAGTCATCGAATGACTAGACGCTAGAAATATTTGGTCGCAAGACTTGACCCGCAACCCATTACGCGAAGTGGTACGTACCTGAACATGGACGTTATACGGCATGAAAAAGATTGGCGACACGCTCATCCACACCGAAGCTAATAAGGAACTCGTTCGTGCCTTTACGGCTAACGGTGTGGAATTCGTCGTTATTGGTGGTTTAGCAGTCGCTTGGTATTGCGCCGACCGTCAAGCGGATGACATGGATCTTCCTGTGAACCCCACGCCTGAGAATTCTGCACGCATTTCTCGGGCCTTCGACGGTTTACGTATGAACGGCTACAACTCCGATTCGTTCACAAAACCTGGACTGCAAGTGCCGTTGAAACGGCTTTATTACGCCGAACTCCTTACTTCCCAAAAAGATGGGCCAACGTATTCTGAAGTCGCTGAGGACGCAGTAGACGCGAAGCTGTTCTCCCTGTTCGGCTAGCATCAGTGGTGTCGCTCATTCGGCTGAAGGAGCAGGCCGTGGCCTCTGTGGAAGTACAAAGAGATAAGCACCTCAAAGACATTGGCGTCTCAAAAAGAAATAAAAGGGAACATTGATCGAGCGTTCAGTTCGACCCTTCTTCCTTATCCTCTCCTTAGCAGGGCGACCAGATTGCCCTTCACTGCGCGTGTTCAACGAGAGCTTTCCCTCTCTTGGAAGGGCACCCATGTTGGTCTACGTGGGGCCGTCGAACGAGGCCCTTCTCAGGGCGCGCGTTGCGCAAGCACAAAGGGCAGTCTGGCTGCCCTGCTTTCCCCGTGCTTTCGGGGCTCCTCCCGCTTTTCCAATAACAAGACTTTGAAGTCGATGAGGCCGAACCAAGAAAAATCAGCCACGTTGTGGCAGGAACGAACCTAAGCTTTCTCTTTTGCACGCCATTGACTATAATGGGCAACTGGTGCGAGGGTTTGATGAGCACGATTCACAAACAGCTTGTAACTGACGAAGAGGGGCGCCCCGTCGGGGTCTTAATTCCCTACGAAGACTGGCTGCGCATCGAACAACAGTTAGGGAGTGCAGCTGGAGCCAATGGGATAGAGCAGCTTCGGCGTCATGAGGGCTCGATCCGTTTGTCGGAAGACCCGGTAGCGTACCAACGTCGTTTGCGCGATGAGTGGGCGTGACGGTGGCCCGCTTTGTTCTCGATACCAATCAAGCACCACGCAGTGAATCTTCGGAAACGATTCTGGCTGAAGCTTCCTGACGCCATTGTCGCTGCGACGGCGCTGACTCTGGAAGCAACCCTGCTCACCAATGATCAACGATTGCTCGCGTTGAACGATGTCCCTACGCAGATGCTTCAGGTGAAGGCGTAACCCTGAAATAGTTTATTTTTGGGTGAATTAACGGGGATATTCTACTTTTCTGAACTGAGCAATCCCATCTGGTATATTGACCGAGCGTTCAGTCCGATCATTCTTCCTTATCCTCTCCTAAGCAGGGTGACCAGATTGCCCTTCACTGCGCGCGTGAGGGTCTCCTTCCCTCCCTCTCTCTACATCACTTCGAGGGAGTGGCCAAGGCTGCCCTCTACTGCGCGCATCGAACGAGCACATTCTTATCGTGCGCGTTCTGCGAGCAAGGAGGGCATCTGGCCGCTCCCTCCTCATCCTTCCTAGGCCGCGCGTTGCGCGGCAGGAAGCCTCGGTCAACCTGTTTTCCTATCTTCCACTCTCTCATTACAGGGTGGCAGGGCTCGTTCCGACTGCGGCCGTCGAACGAGCACATTCTGGTCGTGCGCGTTCCGGGAGCACAGGGACTGGCCCTGCCACCCTGTTCTTTTATTTTTCGAGTAGCAATAGGTTGACGATTGGCCGGTCAAGAAGTAGGGGTTTATTTTCCTAAGAATCTGATGTCCAGATGTTTGCCGGCTCAGGTTCCTAAAACGGGATTCGGATTCCCATTTGGAATTCATTCGGAACCATGCCTTGGCCCTGCAGACCGCCGGCATTCAAGCTATGTTGAGGCTGCAAATTCGGCGCGAACGTACGGTCGAGTTCGGAATTATAGCCTGCGCCAAAGCCTGCGCCGATATACGGAAGAAATGTCATGCTCCCAGCAGTGTAGCGTCCACTGAGTGCTGGCACATCGCGGAAGACTGAGCCGGTAGAGGGTGTGAGAGGCAGTGTAGTCACACCAGTGCCGGTATTCTCCTGTAAAGAGAAGACGCCGGCACTCTTGCCTGCGAAAGTGGAGGCAGCGAAAGTTCTGTCGGTATGAATCAATGCCAACGCAACAGTAAGAAAAATAATCCTCAGAATGTTGAAGCGGGTTTTCATGGGTCGTGCCTCATTAAGTGAGAATTACATCCTCCGCCCAAAGAATCACGCCGGGCTAGTCATATCGTTCAGCAAGAAACCTGCCGTAAGATTTATTAACCATGCTTTCGTGGAGTTCAAGACGTCTGCCCGGTTTGTCTGAATAATCCCCTTGTGTCCTATCTAAGACGATCGGAACTAAAATATCACGATGATTGTTGCGGAAAGCTAATCAGCGCTCATACCACGAGGACAGTCAGAGTCAGGCCGTACAATCGTACATCTCGTCTTTCAATCGAACAATTTCTTTCTGTGCACTCCCCGTCTACTCTCTCAGAAGGGTGACCAAGCCGCCCTTCACTGCATAGATCGAGCGTCCGTTATCCATCTAAATGATCCATCCAAGCTCGCTTGTTCTCTTTCAGGGATGGGGGCTGATTGATCTCCTACTGCGCGCGTCGAACGAGCACATTCTTATCGTGCGCGTTGCGCGAGCACAGGAGATCAACAGGCTCCATCCTCTCCTCCCTGTCCGGTTGTGTTTTTTTTGCACCAGGTATATAGTTTTCCCATCTATCAAGCCGTAAAGGACAGGGTGTTATCGTCTCTTCTACCGAACGAGGAGGTAGTTTATGAGAAAGATCCTTGCACTCGTCGTGTTACTTGGGCTCGATATCGACCCGACGATGGCTGCGGCACTCTTTGATGAGCGTGCCAAGAAATTTAACGCTGGTTACAATTTCCTAAAACAACACAAGTACCAGGAGGCACGCACGGCCTTTGAAGCCGGCCTTGAACAATACCCTGCCAATGCCCTGGCGCACTTCTATCTTGGCGATGCCTGCCGGGGTCTGAAAGCCTGGGCCTGTGCGGAAGAGCATTATGAGACCTCGCTGGAGCTTGATGCGAAGTCCTCGGTGGCCGGTTTGGCCAAACAACGGGGGCGCAAGGCCAAAGTCTGGCGCTTGCTGGACGAAGGGAAGCAGGCCATCAACGAGCCGAATGCCTCACCCGATATGGTCGCCCAGGCCGAGGACACCCTGGATATTGTGAACAAGCTAGGTCTTGACGACGAACAACAGGCCCTCTACCGGCAGTTGCAGGAGAAGATTCAGCAGAGGCATACACGGAGTAACGGGAGGATGGCGGTGGCTCCTCTTCCAGACCGGTCGATGGTGCGGGTGCCGGCGGGGGAGTTCATGATGGGGAGTTCGGGGGGAGATCCAGACGAACTCCCGGTGCACAAAGTCTATGTGGATGCCTTTTTCATGGATAAGCACCAAGTGGTGGTGGCGCAATATGCGAGGTTCTTGGAAGCCACCCACCATGAAAGACCGGCGGACTGGACTGTCATGAACAAACCGTACAATCAGAATCGCCCCGTCGCCAATGTGAATTGGGCGGAAGCGGATGCCTACTGCAAATGGGCCGGCAAACGCCTGGTGACCGAGGCGGAGTGGGAGAAGGCGGCGCGGGGGACAGATGGCAGAATCTATCCCTGGGGGAATGAGCCTCCGACGAGGTTTCACGCGAACTCGGGGAAAGAGGTCTGGAGCAACCATTCGGCATTAACGCCGGTGGGGACGTTTGAAGAGGGCAAGAGCCCCTATGGCGTCTATGACATGGCCGGGAATGTCTGGGAATGGGTCGCCGATTGGTATGACCAGGGCTATTACAAGACCAGCCCGTTGAAGAACCCGACGGGACCGTCAAAGGGCGAATACAAAGTGATCCGTGGCGGCTCATGGGGCAGCAACGGTATCACTGACCTGCGCTCCTCGGATCGGGAGACCCATTTGCCGTCGTTCCAGGGCTTCGGCACCGGGTTCCGCTGCGCGAAGACTCCGTAGTGTTTTGATTCTTGGGACTTGGTTTTGTGTTCATAAGGGCACTGACGTCGCCCGCTCCTTGGTGAAAGCGGGCGATCCGAACGAATCTTTACCCCTTGCCCCCTTACCCCTACTTCTGCGAATACCACCGATAGCCTTTGTTCTCCGAGAAGCTAGCTTTCGGAGCCCCACCGGGCTTCTCCAGTAACAAGACTTTGAAGTCGAGGAGGCCGAACCAGGCAGGGTCTACCACGTCGTGGTAATGGCAGCCATGGAGTTTCGGGAGCATGTCGCCCAGGGCCTGCTGCAATTCCTTCTCTGTGTAGGCTCGCACGATGAAGGGCTTGTTCATGGTCTGGCAGAATCGTTGAATGGTATAGGCCGCGCCGGTGCAGAGCACTTTGTTGTCCGGTTTGATGGCGAGGAACTGAGGCAGCGAGAGATAGCGTTCTTGAAAGCCCAGCCAGCGCACGGCCTGCCGCAGGTGGCTGTATTGAACCTCGTACTCCGTGTGGCCTGGTAGCTTGACTGGCGCCGGCCAGCCTTCCTCGATTCCGAATTCGGTGAGAAAGGCTCTTCCGCCTGGCTTCAACACTCGCCATAGTTCTGCTACGAATCGAAAGGGGCCGAGATTGAAAATCACGTCCTCGGGCAGGTTCGTGCTTAGCGGCAGCCGTACGCGCCTGATCCAGTCCAACGCTTCCTGATGTTGCGGCGTATCGCCTGTTCCATCGAGGAGTTCTTTCCTGGTCAATTTCACCGGCGTCATGTCTGCCATGTTCTCGTTGTCGATGACGAGGTCGACGGAGTTACTTTTGAAAGGCAGCCATTCGCCGTTGGCGCGTGTGCCAATGCCGCTCCAGCCTCCGGCCTTGGCGCGGCTAACTTGCAGGTTGAGGAAGGGTTGTGTGATATCGAGGGAAATGTACCGGATGGTTTGCTTTTCAAACGGCAAGAGTTCCTTGCCCAACTCACGGGCGAGGTATCCAAGCCCGCCACCCACTTCCACGATGATGTGGGGTTTGGGCGTGAACCAGCCTAGCTTCCGGAATTGTCGCATGAGCAGCCGGCCATAGGTCAGGCCGTTGAGCGCGTCGTTCGGCTCCCGGAAGAGATGTGAAACGGTGGTTTCGATCAGGTCGAAATGGCCGTCGTCTTCACCGCTGTCGGTCAATTCGTGGTGATGAAAGTCTTCAAGATGCTCTTCTCCCTCAAATCCATCCTGTCCCGACCAGCCTTCCCTGACTTGCTGGAGGAGTAGATCCCACTTGGCTTTGTGGCGATGGCCGCCCGGGGGCTCGATACCGTAGTAACAGAGGGAATAGGTGGGCAGAGACCAATGTTCCAAATGCCATTGTCCCGGCTGTCCGTCCGGTCCGCAGACCTGTGTCCCGTATTTTTCCACCAGTGCACCCACTGTCGTGTGGCCGTTCATCGCCTGTAACATTTCCAGGCCGGTGCGATTCAGGCGCACGATCGGCAGGCTGTCATCGAGGGGGGCGAACCACCATTCGTCTCGATTGTGCTGGTAGACGACAAGGTCGGGGATGTGCCAGGCCAGCAGGCTGAGCATTTCCCCGGTGAGACTGAGTGGTGCGTGAGCGGCGACAGCTGGCTTCATGATTGGCGTGACTTGGTTAAGTGCCGCAGCCTACACGGGGGGCTGGGATTCTCGCAAGGCCTGAAGGATGTGAAGCGGTATTTTGGTCTGTCGCGTTGTTGCCCGGTCTCTCTGGTCTGTCTGGTACCAGACGAGATAGACGAAATAGACCAGAGGGACCAGACAGACGAACGACGGGTTCTAGTATCCTGCGAAAAACTATGTTGGCAGGTGCTTCAGTGGCTGCACAGTGGCACACCAGGAGCACACTCCCGCAGGATGCTCAACAAGGCCAGACTTCTCACCTGTCCGGCCCTGGCGACTACTGCACCCTACCGCCCTGAGTCTGCCAAGACAGCCTCTTCGCCCAAGGACGCGCCTTATCCCATGCAAGGCTGCAGCGAACTATTACTTTGCCAAGGGGGCTGGGATGATCCCAACTTCGCGCGTCTTCCCAATTCCTCATTTCATTTTTAAGGGTAACCTGGTCGACCCTCGATTGCGCGCGTCGAACGAGCACATTCTTATCCTTATTGTGCGCGTTCCGTGAGCAGGAGGACGGCCAGGCCCGCCCATTTTTCAGCATCCTGCTAGAGCTGGGAGGGGAACGTAGCTACATCGGTTACGGTAATGATTCCGTGCATGATGGGATGGATGCGGCAGAGGTAGGGGTAGTGACCGGGAGCCAACCCTGGAAGTGTAAAGCTGCCGTTTGGCCGGACGATTCCGGAATCGAATGCGCAGACCGTTCCGCCTTCTAAACAGCCCACATGGGTGATCGTGTGTTCGGTGGCTGTGGGGTTGTTCCATCTGATGGGGGCTCCGCTGGACACGGTGGCTGACTTCGGGACGAAATAGGGTGACCCGCTATCGATGATGATGGCGGTGTACGGCGGCGTGGCGGTGGTTGGCCAGGCTGTGAAGAGTCCCAGCGATAAGACGGCGATGATGATCCATGTTTTCATAGTTGTTCTCGTACGGCGATTGTATTTTACTATGTGGACTAAGAGGGAAAGTAGTGTCAACCAGGAAAGATTCTTGGCGTACCCCTTGACGTTGTGGCTTGTTTGTAGGATTCTCCCATCCGTTGGAAATCAACCCAGGGAGTCGATGTGGCAGTTCCACAATTGTCTCACTCGTTGCCCTTCCGGATCCTGGTCTTTGCTTGCACTCACGGTGATGGACAAGGCTGGGTCTGGCGGGGTGAGGAGAGAGTATTTGTTACCATCCTGTGAGAGGCTGTGAAGTGTGAGTTGCAAGATCTAAAAAGTTATGCTAGATGGAGACCACGTCAGACATCCAATGGATGAGGGAGGAGAAAATCGATGGCGAAGAACAAGAAAAAGCCGGCGAAGAAAACACCTGCGAAGGCTAAAGCGAAAACCAAAGCAAAGGCTACAGTGAAGAAGGCAGCCAAGAAGGCAGCCAAGAAAGTAGCCAAGAAACCGGCTAAAATGAAAACGGCCAAGAAAGTTACCAAGAAGACCGCCAAGAAGGCCATGATAACGGCACCCAAGGCGGCTCAAAGGAAACCGGCGGCTCCGGCTCTCGACAAAAAACCCATGAAGTCGTTCGCGGATGAGGAGCCTAAGAAGTCCTCGTCATTGCAGCCGATGGGGTCGCAGGCGCTAAAAGATCCCGATCTTGACGAAGAACTGGGCGAGGACGATGTGGACATTGGCGTTGAGGGCGACGAAGATGTGGAAGAGGAACTCACACTGGATGGGGAAGATGAAGACGCCGATCTTCCTGAAAAACCGGAAGGCCTGCTAGACGACGCAGACGATTACCACACGCACTGACACTCGCATGGAATGCCTACTCTGGACGGCTCGGTCGAGTCGTCCAGATGGATGGCGAGGTGAGTGTTTTCTGGTAACATGGCGTCCATTCCATTTGTGTATTATTCTCCCGCCGAATACTCTGCGACGAATTTCCAATGAATCATTTTTTGTTCGTGGCCGGAGCCTTGCGCGAGCGTACCTCGGATGAAAGCGCTGAGCTGCAACTTGGGCACGGTCTTTGGGGACTCTGTACCGGGCTAATCAGGACGAATCTTCAAGCCTATCTCGATAGGGAGTCCCGCGGCCTTGTGTATGTGCTGAAGGCTGGGCTCTGTGCCGAATTTCAGATTGTGCCGCCCGTGTTGGACTTCTCCGTGTTGGATGCGTTCCTCAGCGACGAACTAAGAACTGAGGCTAGATTTGGCTTTGTGCGAATCGATGGGGTGCGCCGGTTGGCCTGCTCGTCTGCTGCGAGTCAGGCGTTGTTGCTCACTGTGTTGCAGATTACCGATCACGCCGAACTTACTCGACGATTGAGGCTGGGCATGCATCGATTGACGCAAGCAGAGTATGACGCAATAATACACGGAGTCAGGGCTTAGCAGGATGCTCAAAAAGGCCGTTCAGCAAGGCTGCAGCGAGCGAAAGACCGAGGCGTACCCTGTGGGGCGCACGGTGCGACGAATAAGGAGCACCAAGTCTGTGCACGCCGCCGAGTGGTGAGGCGGACGGGTCCCCGTTGAGGGTCTGAACGATGCGAGAACGCCGCTAATGGACTTTTTCAGCACCCTGCATTAAATTCGTTGGCCTGTCATGAGCGCATATGCCTCATCGATCGTATCAACTTCTTTCACCGTCATATTGAGCTGAAATCCCAATTCTATCAGGTTCCACCGTGGGTCATGCATCTGCCCGCGTGGAACCAACACAGTGCGATAGCCTTCCCGTGCTGCGGCGCGAATCTTGTCAGGGATGCTGCCCACCGGGCCGATCTGCCCGCCTGGTTCAATGGTTCCGGTCAGGGCAATGCCCCGTTGAATCTGTTCCCCCTTGAACATGGCGATGAATCCCACGGCCATCGCTGCGCCGGCGCTTGGCCCGTCACTGCCTGTGGGTCGATAGGTTACTCCTTGCACTGAGACAGTTCCGCTATGCTGGACCGAAGGTGTGCGTTCGACCGCATAGGCAAAGGCCTGAGACATGGCGCCAAGATGATCGTCTCCCAGTCGAACGCCTGCGAGGAGCCATTGTAGTTGAACAGGATTCGGTTCCTGTTTCTTGTCCCACCATATCATCAGGATTTCGAACACGCCGAGATTATTTTGGCGAATGGCCGCCAGGACCGGAAGTTCAACGACATTGTTTGCCGAGACTGAGACCGGGATTCCACAAAGGAGTGTGGCAATCAGTATATAAATCGCAAGATGGCGTGGCATCATGACCCCCCATGCAGGATGCGGGAAAAGTTGCAGGCTAAGAAATGCTGAACGGTGAGCGATGGAGAAGGAAACGATTGTTGCGTCAACCTTCCGCGTTCATCGTTCAAATTTCAGTTGTCTGCTCGCAAAAGTGTAGCAAATTCGTTTGAGCAGTATAGCGATTTGACGGTTTTTGCCTTGCCTTGCCTTGCGTTGGAGTAGGGCATTCCGTATAACAGGCTGCACAAAGCTCTGCGGGCAGGTGGAGTCTCACTGGCCTGCACGTCTGGGACATGCCAGGTCTGTCTGGTCTTTCAGGTTCAACTGGTCTCTCTGGTTGGCCTAGTTCAACCGAATAAACGAGACAGACCGGATAGACCGAACAGACCAAAAGAACAAAACACGCTGGCGGGCTTTTTCAGCATCCTGATTAAGGGCGTGCATGATGAATCGAATATTTGAATGGATTGTGGTGAGTGGGCTGGCCCTTCTCTGGTTTCCACTTGGTGCCGCTGCCTCGAACTGTCAGGTTGAGACGCCTACTTCAGGGCCGAAAACGGCGTTGACACGTCATCTGGGCGCCGGCTGTGCGGAGCAAGAGCGGGAGGCGCGAGCGATGGATGCGGCGCAGCTGCTGCAGGCACTCAGGGAAGGGAAGGGGATCGATCTCTCAGGGGTGGTCATTCTTGGCGATCTGTCCCTGGATGCGTTGCCAGTGAGTCCGTTGCCGCCAGAGTTTGAGGGAATGAAGGAGCTGCAGGGACACGAGGTACGCGTGATTCCAGGCTCCATGATGATCGTCAATTCGGTAGTGCGCGGAGCGATCAAGCATAGATCGTCACAAGGGCTATTGGTGGTGAAGGGGCCTGTAACGTTCAGCGGGACGAGGTTTGAGCAGGTGGTGGATCTTTCGCGCGCAGTGTTCATTCAGCCGGTGACGTTGTCAGGCGCGGCATTTATGAAAGAGAGCTATTTTGTGCAGGGCCGGTTTCTACGCGGTCTGTTTGCTGAGAAAACGGCGTTTGGCCCGCATACGAGATTCCACCGTTCTGTCTTCCAGGGGCCGGTTACGTTCCAGCAGTCGAGGTTTAACGGGATGGCGGAGTTTTTGGAAGCAGGCTTCGAGAAGGATGCGAATCTATCGCGCACCTATTTCAAGTTGGGTACCGGGTTTTCTGGGAGCCGTTTCCAAGGCCTGGCAGACTTTTCCGACGCATCGTTCGACCGTGAGGCCTTTTTTACCTTTACACAGTTCGACCACGATGCGGACTTTCGCCGGGCCACGTTCCGATCAACAGCAGATTTCTCCGATGCGTCCTTTAAGGGCCGAGACGACTTTTCCACAACGTCGTTTGAAAAGGGTTCACAGTTTACCAGAGCGGCCAGATCGGCGACCGTACAGGCCCCCCCAGAGCGTGATAATGCGATCATACAGTACGCGGTTATGTTCATTCTTCTGACGTTCGGCGCCCTGCTGATTATCTACCGAGTTCGTCGCGGTAGCGCGTAGGTCTCTTCTTGGCTCACCACTACTAATAGATGGAAGCTTGCTCCGTCTCCCCCAAGTCTGGTATAAGTCCGCTTGTGGATAACCACTTCGACGCCTCGGAACAAACCGAACTACCCTACCAAGTTCGCATCGAGAACTTTGAGGGCCCCCTCGATCTCTTGCTCCATCTCATTAAGAAGAGCGAGATCAATATTTACGACATTCCTATCCATCTGATTGCTCAGCAATATCTTACATATATTGAGGCGATGGAAGACCTGAACTTGACTGTCGCGGGGGAATTTCTTGTGATGGCGGCGACGTTGCTCCAGATCAAATCCAAGATGCTGCTTCCCGCAGATGAGACGGTCGTCGATGAGGAAGACGGACCAGATCCCCGAGAGGAATTGGTGCGGCGGTTGCTCGAGTACAAACAGTTCAAAGAGGCTGCCCGTCAGTTGGATGAACATGAGCAATTGTGGCGGGAGATTTACAGTCGTGAGCAGAGCCCGGTGGTTGAATTGGAATCGGAAGAGACGCTGCTGGACAATGTCAGCCTGTTCGATTTAGTGGATGTATTGCAGGGAATTCTCGATCGCAATCCCGGCAAGAAGTTCATGGAGATTTTGCCGGATAACGTAACGGTTCGGGAGCGGATGAACGCGATTTTGGAAATGTTGGAAGGGCAGGAGTCGGTGAGTTTTGTCGCGCTCTTCGAGCCGTCCTGTCACCGTCTTGTCATCATTGTGACATTTTTGGCGTTGCTGGAACTGATTCGGCTTCGAACGGCCCGGGTATTCCAGCCGGAACATTTCGGGCCGATTCTCGTGTCGCGCGCCTTCTCACTGGTGCCAGACCCGGCAGAATTGGACGATGCTGAATGGAGGGGAGTATGAACTCAACTGTGGAACAAGAAACTGAAGATATCGCTCTTGCCGAGACGGTGTCGGCGGTTGAAGACAGCAGAGTGCCGGGCGAGGCAGTGAACAGCCAAGCAGAGGTCATCGACGCGCGGGAACTCAAAGCCATTCTTGAAGCCGTCTTGTTCGTGTCGCCCGAACCGGTGCCGGTTGCTCGACTGATGTCTATCGTGGGAACAGTCTCAAAAGCCGAAGTCGTTCAGGCCCTGGGGATTCTCACACACGATTTAGATCAGAACGGGCGAGGCATTCAGCTTGTGCAGGTCGCAGGCGGATATCGGCTCGTGACGAAGCAGGAATATGGGCCCTGGCTGAAGCGGATGGATAAAGCCAAGGCGGTGCAAAAACTTTCACGCTCCGCGCTCGAATCTCTCGCCATTATTGCCTATAAACAGCCGCTCGTGCGGTCTGAGATCGAAGAGATCCGTGGTGTCGAAACGTCCGGTGTCCTGCGTACATTATGCGAGCGCAAGCTGGTGCGGATCGTCGGGCGAAAAGACGTGCCTGGCCGGCCGATCATGTATGGGACGACCAAGTTTTTTCTTGAGCATTTCGGGTTACAGGATTTGAGCCAGCTCCCACCGTTGCGTGAATTCAAAGAACTTGGCGCATCCGAGCAGGCCCTCCTGCCGATTGAAGAAGAGCCACTGGTGGTAGCCGAGACCTCCGAGACGCACTTCTCAGAAGAGTTTTCTGCCATGAATGATCTTGCAGAAGGTGAGGCTGTGGTGGCCTTCGAGGTAGAGACTAACGGGGAGCTGATCCACGAACCGGTCGAACAAGCCTGAGCTTAAAACACGTGAAAGGTTAAACGTGAAACGTAGGATAGTCGAGTGCTCTTCCTCCGCAACCTCTGACTTTTAACGATTCATGTCTCACGGCTCGCTGGATGGCCTTTTTGAGCATCCTGGGCGCGGAAATAGAGCCACCCCACCCTGATACGTCTGGTTTTTTCCTGCACCATAGCGACCAAGGCAATCAGTAAGTGCTACCTCGCATGCTGATCTTGCTACGAGATTTCTCGACGAACTGTCATAAATAATGCGGGCTGGGCTCCTCCGAATGACAATGTCGCACAGGATCCTGGATAACTCAGTGGTGCACATGCACGAGCCCTTCATCCTGGTGCTGCTTTGCCAATGTGGTGAGATCGCAGTGGATCTCGTCAGGTTGGCAACAGGCGGTTCCCATCTGAATCGTCAGATGTTTGATGCCGAAATCTGTGCTGACTTTGGCGCGGATGGCGTGAAGCAGATCATTGGTCATGGCTGAATCATCTCCATCGACGAGGATATGACAGGTCATCATAATCAACCGAGGCTCCACCGCCCAGATGTGGAGGTCGTGGACGTTTTTCACGCCTGGGATCGCCTCGATGGTCGCAGCCACATGTGAGGCGCTGATCTTTGGCGGAGTCGATTCCAACAAGACATCCAGCGATTCCTTAAACAATGGCCAAGCCCATTTTGTGATGGCTACGACGACCAGCAAACTGATCAGCGGATCGAGAATGGTCCATCCAGTCAATAAGATGGCCCCACCGCTGATCACGACACCCAGGGACACCCAGGCATCACCCAGCAGGTGCCAAAAGGCGCTGCGGATATTGAGATCATTTTTGGCTCCGTGCTGTAACAGGAGAGCGATGCTCAGGTTGGCTGCGAAGCTCAGGGCGGCGATTGCCATGACCCAGCCGCCGTCCACCGGAACCGGCTGCAGCAGCCGGTTGAGTCCCACGAGTGCGATACCGGCGGCCGTGAGCAACAGGATGAATGAATTCAAGAACGCGGCAATGATGCCGGCTCGGTGATACCCAAATGTTCTGGCTTCTGTTGCAGGCCTGGCGGTGAGAATATGGGCATAGAGGGCAAGAAAGAGCGCACCCTGGTCGACGAAGTTATGGCCTGCATCGCCCATGAGCCCGATGCTGTTGAGTATCCATCCGCCGATGAATTCAGCGGCAATGATCGCCGCATTCAGCGCCAGGGCGAGGTACAAACGGTTGCGAAGATGTGCATAGGAGGCAAGAGTGGTCATAACTACTAGTGTCGCATGTGAGCGACGAGGCGGCAAGCGTTCTAGCAGGATGCTGAAAAAGTCCGCCAGCTTCGTTCTCGCATCGTTCAGATCCTCAACGTACCCCAGAGGGTACGCCTCCGGTTCCTCACTCGCTACGGCCTTGCTGGAAGGCCTTTTTGAGCATCCTGAACCATTGTGGCATCAGCACCATTCTGTGAGAGTTCAGAGGTGTTTTATCTATAAACCGAGTTTTCCGCAGCCTGCCGGAGACTTTCCGTATCAGCGGGGTTCGCTTTTCTGGTTTTGGCGAAGGCGCTCGCTGAGGATTGGGTAGTTGGATTGTCCGATACCGAAGTTGCCGCCGGCTGGATCGGCGGCAATTACGCGGAGGGTGATGCCGTCAGGGGCATCTTTCTGGAGAGGAACGAAGAACGGGGCTTCGAACGTGGCTTGCTCTCCACTGTAGAACAGTTGAAGTCGCTCGATCACTCGGTCGCCAATCATCAGCTCGCCGTAGATGTGGATCTTTCTGGAATCCCAGTCCCCGTGTGGGCGAACCAGTGCTCCGGATAATGTGCGCACGGATGCGCGTAGGGGGACGTCGTCTTTGGCGATCAGAGGTTCGCTCTGTTTCGGATGTTCGATCTGGACGATATACCCGTAGAGATGTAGGACAACCCCGTCGCTAGTCATGTCCTGTCCGGGAATAAGCCACACTGTCGTCGAGGCTCGCTGAGACGATGCGGGGTAGGCGAGTGGGCCTTCGGCGGTCACTTCAACCAGTGTGGGCTGGAGTAAGCCGAATGTCGCGGTAAACGCGGCGGCTGGCCGGGAGCTATAGTGCGCCTCCTCCATGAGACGCGGCGTTCGCATGATTTGATTCTGGTCGCCGGCTTCGCCTTGTTGAATCCCGGCGGCTAGGATTTGTTTGGTAGCCAGGTCGGTGATCGTCACGCGGGCGCCGCCGACATTCTTGCCCAGGACCATCGAGCCATGCGCCACGACGCGCACGAGGATGGTGGTCTGTATTGGGTTGTTGAGGTGAAGGGCAGGTGGAGGCGCTTCAGAGGCAGGGATTGCGAGGCAAGGTGCCGGGATGAGACATGCAGCAACCGCCACTATCAGCTGCAGGCGGTGGGTCATTTCACTTTCGTGCCCGGTTCGACGTCTTCAAGGAGCGTGATGAGGCCTCGAACCTCGCTGTCACCTGCCGCGAGGACCATGCCTTGCGACTCGACGCCCATCAATTTCGCCGGTTTCAAGTTGGCAACGATGACGATAGTTTTTCCGATCAATGCTTCCGGCTCGTATTTCTTTCCGATGCCTGCCACAATTTGCCGCTGTTCATTGCCAACTGTGACTTGAAGTTTGAGGAGCTTTTCAGATTTCGGCACGCGCTCCGCACTGATGACCCTCGCGGTCTTGAGCTGAATCTTCATGAACTCGTCGATGGTGATCTGAGCTGGCGCTGTGGGTGTCGGTGCTGCAGGGGCTGTGGCTGCCACTGGTGCCGGTGCGGCGGGTGTTGGCTGAGGGGTAGATGGTGGTTCGATCACGGTCTTTGCTCCTTGTGGTTTTGCTTCAATACGGGGGAAAAGTGAACTGCCCTTTCGGATCTTTGTTCCACCTTGCAGTTCGCCCCACTTAATCTCTTGGCTCAAGAGCGGCGAGCTAAAATTGATATCAAGTCCTAACTGCTCCGCGACATTCCTCGCAGTATTCGGCATCACGGGATAGATGTATAAGCTTAGAATGCGCAGGCATTCTGCTGCCGTATACAAGACAGCGTTAAGTTCCTCGCGTTTGTCAGGATCTTTCGCGAGCCTCCATGGTTCATGCTCATCAATAAATATATCTACGTCTGTAGCTCGGCTTGTGATGTGAAGGAGTAGATTGTTGAATTCAAGATCCTCGAAGAATCCATCAAGAGACTTTCCCAAGATAAGAAGCTGTTCCTTTGCGAAAAGGAGAAGGCGGTATTTCTGGCTTTCTCTTTCAAGGTAGTCTTGGTGTACGTCAGGGATAGTGCCTTCACAATTGCGATCAATCATGGTCAAAGTACGGCTAAGTAAGTTGCCGATACCGTTGGCCAAGTCACTGTTTACCCGTCTAGCCATCGCGTGCTCTGAGAAATCTCCGTCTTGTCCAAACGGCACTTCGCGCAACAAGAAATATCGGAACGCGTCGGCGCCGAATTCGTCGACCATCTTGTTTGGGTCGACGACGTTGCCGCGACTCTTCGACATCTTCTCTCCTTCGACGGTCCACCAGCCATGGGCAAAGATGGTCTCCGGCAAGGGCAGGTCCAGTGCCATTAACATCGTGGACCAGTAGACGGCATGAGTCGTGAGGATGTCCTTGCCGACCAGGTGGACATTCGCGGGCCAGAACTGATCGAACGCCGGTTTTTTCGGCAGGTATTCAAGGGCAGAGACATAATTCACGAGCGCGTCGAACCAAACATACGTGACGTAGTCTTTGTCGAACGGCAGCTCAATCCCCCAAGAGAGTCTTGATTTGGGTCGTGAGATCGACAGGTCGCCGAGCTTCTGCGTGGTCAAGAACCCCAAAACTTCATTGCGGCGAGACTCAGGGCGGATGAAGTTCGGATGCTGCTTGATGTGTTCGATCAGGCGGTCCTGATACTGGCCCATCTTGAAGAAGTAGTTGTGCTCGCTGATGCGTTCGACTGGCCGTTTGCAATCAGGGCAGAGGCCGTTCTCGACGTCTTTTTCGGTCCAAAACCGCTCATCAAACGTGCAATACCATCCAATATAATCAGCCTTGTAGATCAGCTGCTTATCAAAAAGCTCTTGAAGGTATCGTTGAACGACCGATTTGTGTGGTGCATCCGTCGTCCTGATGAAGGCATCGTTCGAGATGTTCAGCCGTTTCCAGAGTTCCTGAAACCGGGGTGCCAGCTTATCACAATGCGCTTGCGGGTCGATGCCGGCTTTGGCCGCGGCCTGCTGAACTTTTTGCCCATGTTCATCGAGCCCGGTGAGAAAGAAGACCTCACGTCCTCGTAGGCGCCAGTAGCGGGCAAGTACGTCGGCGGCCACGGTGGTATAGGCGTGTCCGATATGTGGCACGTCGTTTACGTAATAGATCGGCGTTGTGATGTAGAAGTTGTTGGGATTGCTCATGTGGCGTGACAAAAGATACCAGGTAATAAATGGCGAAAGCTAGGCAGGTTGCGGGACGGACGACACACCCACTGCATCGCGCAGGCGGAGCAATATTATCTCTAGCGCCATGTGGAGATTGAGGTGTCTTGTGGCCCGCTGCTCGGTCATCTCAATCTCACGGAGCAGGTCCAACAGAGAATCGGTATTGGCCTGTTGCGCGTAGAGTTCTAGCGTTGCGAGATTGTCAAGGTAGAGTATCTGGTCACGATCTCCTCCGACCTGAATCAATATGAGGTCTCGGATCCAGCGAGCCAGCCAGGCGAGCATGTCCTGTGCGCGATCGGCCTTCGCAATCGTTTCCGCCGAGGACAGGATGGACGCGATCGATTGCAAAGCTTGGGGACTGACCAAGTCCACAAGTTCTTGCTGGCGCGCGCGAGTGTTTTTCACATCAGCGGTGAGTGCTTCCCCGAGACGGCCTTCGCTGATGATGGCGAGGAATCGCGCGTCTGTGGGAGGGATTTCGCGTTTCAGGATGAGTGCCGCTTCCACCTGTGTGCGCGCCGGTGTCGTAAAGCGAAGGGCCTGACAGCGTGACCGGATGGTCGCCGGGAGGGCAGCGGGGCGACTTGAGATGACGAGGAAGAGGCTATGCGCGGGCGGCTCCTCCAACGTTTTCAACAGTGCGTTGGCCGCGCCAATCGTCATGCGGTCGGAGTTGTCGATCAGACAGATCTTTCGCTCACCGATGAGCGGACGGTACATGATCTGGTGTTCGATCTCGCGGACTTGCTCAATTTTGATTTGCTGGGTGGCCTGTTCTTGGTCCGGCTCGATGACGAAAAAGTCCGGATGCGTGCGGGCCTCAATCTGCTGGCAGGATCGGCATGTACCGCAACTGTCGAGACCTTGCGCCTCGGGAGGCTGTTCGCAGTTGAGCGCTTGCGCGAGGCGAATAGCCGTCAATCGTTTTCCAATGGCCTCCTCGCCGTGGAACAGATAGGCGTGAGCCAACCGCTCATGGGTGACGGCGGATTGTAAGAGTGCGATGGATTGTTGATGGCCGATACAGTCGTGAAATGGCATGCTAGCCCGCATTATTCATGATGGTTCGTCGCGAAATTGCGCAGTCGCGTTGCGAGACGGGCATGCGGAGCCGCGAGGCGTACTTGAACAGTACGTCGAGGGAGCGAGCGGCGAGCCTGCCCGCCGAAGGCTCGTCGCAGCAGCGAATCCGCGATTGCAGTAGAAACGCTCATGGATAATTCGGGCTAGCTCCGGCTGCGCTGTCGAGCGATCCAGCCTACCACGATCTCGATGAGCTCGTCCTGAACTTCCTGCGCGGACCGATTCGCATTCACGATCCTCATGCGGCCGGATGCTTTGGCGGCGAGTGCCAGAAACCCCCGACGCACTTTTCGGTGGAACCGTTCGGTCTCCCGATCCAGCCGATTCTGTTGTCCACGATCGGCTCGCCGTCTGGCCAAACCCACTGAAACGGGGAGGTCGAGTATGACGGTAAGATTCGGCGTGAGCCCACCGGTTGCGACCCTGTTGGCCGTCCGTAGCCATTGGAGATCAAGGCCGCGCGCGAATCCTTGATAGGCGAACGTAGAATCGGAAAACCGGTCGCAGAGCACCACGGTGCCTTGCTGCAGCGCCGGCCTGATGAGATGTGTGACGTGCTGACATCTCGCAGCGAGGATCAGCATGGCTTCGGTCTGAGGCGTAATCGGTTCGTGAGACGACGCCGTGAGGAGAATATGGCGGATCGCTTCAGCGGTAGCAGTGCCACCTGGTTCTCTGGTTTGGAGTACGCGGTATCCTATCTGAGTCAGCGCCTCCGCGAGGTGGCGAATCTGGGTGCTTTTCCCACTACCTTCTATTCCCTCCAGAGTAATAAACAGGCCGCGAGTCTGCTTCTTCTGTGTTCCCATTGTCCGGTGGCCTTCGTAGGTGAAGAAAACGGGCGGGATGGTATTCCAAGTCGTTGAAAATAGCAAGAAAAGGCTTGCGAGGCCCTCGGAATTCTCTGTATGATGACCCTCTACTTCTGTCAGCACATATATATGCTGAAAACCTTGCTAAAACGCTACTTTCTGACGGGCCTGCTCGTGATTATCCCCATCTGGGGAACGATCCTTATTTTGAAGGCGCTGTTCGTGGCTGTCGATGGGATTCTCGGAGATCTCCTGGTTCAGTTGGTGCCCAGTCATTATGTGCCAGGTTTGGGGATTCTGGCGTTGATCGTCTTGGTCTTTGCGACAGGGCTGTTTGCCACCAATTTTATGGGCCGTCAAATCGTGAAGTGGTGGGAGCAATGCCTGAATCGTGTTCCGCTCGTGCGAGGGATCTACTCGACGTTGAAATCCGTGATGGATATTTTGTCGGCTTCTGAGAATGCGTCGTATAATCGTGTCGTGATGATTCAATTTCCCAAGAATGGCCACTATTGTATTGCCTTTGTGACTGGCGTGACCAAAGGGGAGATGCAAGATCTCGCGCAGGAACCGCTGATCCACGTGTATGTGCCGACGTCTCCGAATCCCACGTCGGGCTATTTCCTGTTGGTGCCGGAACATGAAGTCACATCCGTCGATATGAGCGTAGAAGAGGCGATGAAGCTCATTGTCTCGGGCGGACTCTGTTCACCATCCACGTCCCTGGCATCGGCTGTGCCTGCCACGGCGAAGTGGGGCGCGGTCAAACAGCCTGAAACAGGGGTGCCGATCGGATGAGTCGTTCTCGATCCACTGAAGTCTCGACGGTGAAGAAGCCGGTCAGCCTCGACCAGCCGGGAAAGATTGCCGGCCTTGCGGTGGTCGTGATGGCTGCTGGGCTTGGAAAGCGCATGCGTTCAAAGCAGGCAAAGGTGCTGCATCAGGTGGCCGGCCAGGCGATGGTGCTCTATTCGGTTAGGCTCGGGTTGCGCGTTTCCGGGGATCGTGTGGCTGTTGTGGTGGGGCATCAGGCCGATCTGGTTCGCCAGGTGATCGGCCACGCGATATCAGGAAAGAGCGGCAGCTCCATAGTTGCGATTGTCGAACAGCGGGAGCAATTGGGCACGGGTCATGCGGTATTGCAGAGCCGTCCGGTCTTTGCGGTAGGCAAGCGGGGTGCCCCATCCAAGTATCTCATTCTGAACGGTGATACGCCGCTCCTTCAGGAAAAGACCGTACGCGAACTCCTTCGTGTTCATGAGGCGGAACGCGCGACCGTGACCATTCTTACTGCGATGCTCGAAGACGCAAGCGGATATGGACGGGTCGTGCGTGGTCACTCAGCCGAGCGGGGTGTTTCTCGCATTGTCGAGGATCGCGACGCCACCGCGGAGGAGCGAGCGATCCATGAAATCAATGTGGGCACCTATGTGGTCGACGGCGAGTTTCTCTTCAGCGCTTTGGAAAAACTCGATCCCAGCAACGTCCAAGGGGAATATTATTTGACGGATATCATTCATCTTGCAGAACATTCCGGACGGCGTGTGGCCGCTGTGGTGCTCGACAATCCCGGTGAAGGACTTGGTGTGAATACGCGCCGACAGCTTGCCGAGGCTGAGCAGGTGGTACGGCAGCAGATTCGAAACCGCTGGTTGGATGCCGGGGTGACGATGATCGATCCAGCTTCGGTATGGATTGACGCCACTGTCACGATCGGGAAAGACACGATACTCTACCCCAATGTGACGCTTGAAGGGACCACGGTGATTGGGGAGGATTGTGTGCTGCGCTCCTCTACACGACTGAGGGATTGCACCGTCGGTAATGGCGTCGAGATTCTCGATCACTGCGTATTTGCTGATTCTCATATTGAAGACGATGCGCGACTGGGCCCATTTGTTCATCTGCGTCCCGGTGTCGTGGTGCGGAAGAAGGCCAAGGTCGGGAACTTTGTCGAGATGAAAAAAACCGATCTGGGCGAAGGATCCAAGGCGAACCATCTGAGTTACCTCGGGGACACAAAGATTGGGAAAGGGGTCAACATCGGCGCCGGCACCATCACCTGTAACTACGATGGTGTGCGAAAGTTTCAGACGGTGATTGGGGATGGGGTCTTTCTCGGCAGCGATACGCAGTTAATTGCACCGGTGACGGTGGGGGCGGGAGCCATCATCGCAGCCGGCACCACGGTCACGGAGGATGTGCCGGCGGATGCCTTGGTGATTGGGCGAGTGCCTCAAGTGAATCGTGTGGGATGGGCTGCGCGCCGGCGGGCATTGCAAACCGGTGCACATGGTGAAACGTTAAATATGAAACGTGAAACGAAGTCTACTCGCCTTACGAAGAAACAACCGGTGGCTTCAAAGGGTAGATACGTGAAGAAACCACAATAGGGGTTAAGTATGTGTGGAATTGTCGGATATGTGGGCAATCAGGAGACGGTACCGATTCTGATCAGCGGTCTTGCCAAGCTGGAGTATCGAGGCTATGACTCAGCCGGCGTTGCGGTACTGCAAGGCGATAAAATTGAAATTCGGCGCACGGTCGGTAAACTGGCCAATCTTCAGAAGTCGCTCAAGGAGAAAGAACTCAAGGGCACTGTGGGAATCGGCCACACGCGATGGGCGACGCACGGGAAACCCTCGGAGCAGAATGCCCACCCGCACCGCTCGAAAGGCTGCGTGCTCGTGCACAACGGCATCATCGAAAACTACCAACCGTTGAAACAGCAATTGGAAAAAGAGGGCTACAAGTTTCATTCGGAAACGGATACGGAAGTCGTGGCGCATCTGATCGACAAATATCTCGAACAAGGCATGAAGCTGGACGAAGCAGTACGAGCTGCCACGAAAGATGTGCGTGGGAGTTATGCGCTCGCCGTCATTTCGGAGCGGGAACCTGGGACGATGATCGCGGCGCGCTCCGGATGTCCACTGGTCGTAGGCACAACCGCCAAGGCGTCTTTTGTCGCGTCCGACGTCATGGCCATGCTTGCCCATACCCGTGATGTGACCTACCTCGAAGAAGGCGATGTGGCGGTCGTGACCGCGACCAACATCCATCTAACCGATATCGAGGGCCGCTCTGTTAAACGGAAACAAACGAAGATCACCTGGGATGCCTCCGCAGCGGAAAAGAGCGGATTTCCGCATTTCATGTTGAAAGAGATTCACGAACAGCCGCAGACGATTCTCGATACGATGCGCGGGCGCTACTCCTACGAGACCGGCGAGGCGGACCTGCCGGATATCGGATTGACGCCAAAACAGTTTGCCGCCGTCGGACGGATTTGGATCGTCGCTTGTGGCACTTCGTGGCATTCGGGGCTCGTTGGGAAGTATCTGCTGGAGGAGATGGTCCGTACGCCGGTGCAGGTCGATATCGCCAGCGAATTCCGCTACCGCGATCCGCTGGTCGGTAAAAACGATCTCTTTATCACGATCTCGCAGTCTGGCGAGACGGCTGACACGCTGGCCGCTGCGCGTGAAGCGAGGGAAAAAGGGGCGCGTGTCGTGTCGATTGTGAACGTGGTGGGCAGTACTTTGGCTCGCGAATCGGATGGGGCGCTGTATACACATTGCGGGCCTGAAATCGGCGTCGCCTCAACCAAGGCCTTTACCGCGCAGCTCACCGCGCTCTACATGCTGGCCTTGCATTTGGGCCGCGTGCGCGGAACCCTATCTGTCGCAGACGGCAAGGCCTGGCTCGATCGCCTCGTTCGACTTCCGGTATTAGTCGAGCGAGTGCTCAGTCGCGAGGCGGAGATTGTCGCGATTGCCAAGCGGTATCACAAGAAACGGAACTTTTTATTCCTCGGTCGCGGCATCAACTTTCCGATCGCCCTTGAAGGCGCATTGAAACTAAAAGAAGTGTCCTATATCCATGCCGAAGGCTATGCCGCGGGAGAGATGAAGCACGGTCCTATCGCGCTCATCGATAAGGATATGCCGGTGGTTGTGTTGGCGCCGAAGGACCGGTTATACGAAAAGACGGTAAGCAATCTGATGGAAGTGAAAGCCCGGCATGCGCCGGTCATTGCGTTGGTGGCGGAGGGCGAGCGGGAGTTGGGGAAAATTGCCGATGCGGTGTTCACGATTCCCGATACCCATCCGCTGCTCTCGCCGATTTTGTTTACGATTCCACTGCAGCTTCTGGCGTATCATATTGCGGTTCTGCGCGGTGCGGATGTCGATCAGCCACGGAATTTGGCCAAGAGTGTGACGGTGGAATGAGGGGCGATCGTGGGTTTCCGTGCTCGCGGTATTAATTGAAAGTAAAGTCACTGCCGGCTCCATTGAATCTTCATTCTGAATCAGTTTCCATCTTATTATTAAGTGCACCCTCTGGACACAATTTGTGACATCCACGAGGAAAACGTGTGAGAGACGTCAGATATTTTTGTGACGAGTCTCAACATGGGAGGCCTCGTTTCCCGTGGAAGACCACGACGAGGAGGGGAAGGTCTTCGAGACCTCTAGTGGCGTCCCTGTATAAGGATGTTGGGCGAGAATCAGGTGAAAGCTGTATTGTCAGTGGGTAGTATTACGATGTTTGCAAGGTGCGCTATTTCTGAAGCAGTAATCGTTCCAGATGCTCGACAATCCGCTCTGCCGCCTTGCCGTCCCATTTCAGAGGAATCGCTCCGGTTTTCCACTGCCCTGCCATCAATCGTACCAGCGCCGGCGGCAACTTGCTTGGATCGGTTCCAATCAGTTCGTTTGTCCCAATTGTCACGGTTTCGGGACGTTCGGTGTTGTCGCGCAGGGTTAAGCACGGTATGCCGAGAACGGTTGTTTCTTCGGTGATACCACCGGAATCGGTTATTACCCCACGGGCATGCTTTACCAAGTAATTGAATTCCAGATAGCCCAGTGGGTCGACATAATTCAGTTGCGGTGTCGTGCTGTTGAGATCGCGAAGATTCTTTGCGGTTCGCGGATGGACGGGAAACACCACTGGCAAGCCGCGCGTGCCTTCGGCTATGGCATGCAGCAGCTGTAGTAACTGCTGCTCCCCGTCTACGTTTGCCGGGCGATGTAGGGTGACTACAAAGTAGTTGTTTGGTTCAAGCTTCAGCGATCTCCAACAGGCAGGCGGGCGCAAGCGCGGGAGCTGCTTGAGCAGGGTATCAATCATCGTATTGCCGACAAAGAAGATGCGATCGTCCGAGACACCAGCCCGGCGCAAATTGTCATTGGCGGTTTCGCTGGTGGTGAAAAACCAATTCGTGATGGAGTCGGTCACCACCCGGTTGATTTCCTCTGGCATGGTCCAGTCGCCTGAGCGTATACCACCCTCCACATGTGCTACGGGTATTCCCAACTTGCGGGCGGCGATGGAGCAGGCCATGGTCGAGGTCACGTCCCCTACGACCAGGCAGAGGTCGCTCTTCTGCTTCAGCAGGACATTTTCATAGTTCACCATGATGGCGGCGGTCTGTTCAGCTTGGGTGCCAGAGCCTACTTCTAGATTAATGTCAGGATCCGGAATGCCGAGCTCTTCGAAAAAACTACCAGACATGGCCCGGTCATAATGTTGGCCCGTATGGATCAAACGAAACCGCAAGGAACCGCCCCGCGTCTCTGCCGCGTTCAGCGCGTCGATGATCGGCGCAATCTTCATGAAATTGGGCCGCGCCCCTGCGATCAAATCAATCCGCTTCATGGTCTGGCCTCGATCAGCGTACGCATATTTGGGCTGACGTGCAGGTCCTCTTGCAGGGACACAGCCGCATGAGATGATGGCCGCTCTCGGACTGGGGGATAGACGGCATGCTCAAAGAAAACTTAGCTGATTAGTTTCTATTCCACAACTGAGAAACGCTTTCACTCTGGCATTCCCTCCCACAGAAGGCCATACCGCATCGATAATGCCTGTGCTGCCGATGGACTGTCCCCTTGTCCGTGACGGGTGTCGATGTGCGACAGTCTCGTGTCACACGATGAATTCAGCAGGGGGCCTGTTGTGAGGCGGTCATGCAGAGTCTCTACTAAGAATATTTGACGCGCTCGCTTTGAGGGCTAGCCTAGCGAGTCGTCACGAGGGCCTGTCAGGGTTTACGCTCAAATTTCCCTGGAATTTCTATGGGTTCAGTGATATTCTACCCCAAATTATTGTGGAAGAAATAGAACGTTTCGTGTGTCTATTTATGTGGATGCAGGCGATGAGTTGGGATTGGTTAATACGGTGGAGTTCGAGGATTACGTTGTTCTTGGTTACCAAACTTTCGGGGATCTTGGGGGATGATTATATTGCATCTTCTTGGGTGAACAAGGATTTGTGATGGAAATTACCAAACAGGAAGTTGAGAAGGTTGCGAAGCTGGCCCGGCTGGAGTTAACGGATATTGAAAAGGCGTCGTTTGCGAAACAGTTGAGCCAGATTCTCACTCACGTGGAGACGTTAAAGCAGTACGACACTGTTGGCGTCGAACCAACGGCTACGGTGCTGGGGCAAGGCAATGTGTTTCGTCCTGACATTGTGAAGCCATCTCTGTCCGTCGAGCGTGGGGTGGCCAATGCGCCGGAGTCGGTCGATGGATTCTTTGTGGTTCCGAAAATTATCGAAGATCGGCAACCCCTTTAAGCGAGGTCCGAATGTTTAGGCAAATGTTGCGTTCGAAAATCCATCGGGCTACGGTGACGGAGTCCTGCCTCGACTACGAAGGCAGTCTGACGATCGATGAGGATCTGATGGATGCAGCGGGGATCTTACCCTATGAGGCGATCGTCTGCTCCAATCTGAACAATGGCGAGCGTTTTATGACCTATGCCGTGGCGGGCAAACGTGGCGAGGGTGAGATCATTCTCAATGGGCCGACGGCGCGGAAAGGCGCGGTCCGCGATCAGATTATCATCTTCTGCTACGAGTATTATTCAGATGAGGAAATCAAGCGACATGCTCCCAAGATCATCCAGGTCGACGGGAAGAACAGAATTGTTGCCGGGAAGACGAAACACTGATGTCGCTTCACAAGCTTTCGCTCTACGATCTCCATGAAAAGTTCACGGCCGGAGAAGTCACGGCCACAGAGATCGTGCGTGCCTATGGATTACGGATCGGCCAGGTCGAGTCCAAAGTGAAGGCGTATATCACGCAGGCCAAAGATGCGGCGGTTGCGCAAGCCGGCGCGCTTGATGCCTCCTTGAAAGGGTGGCGCAAGACATCGCCGATGATGGGCATGCCACTGGCGATCAAAGACAACATTTGTACTGAGGGAATGCTCACCACCTGCGCATCCCGCATGCTCGGGAACTTCGTACCGCCATACGATGCGACGGTGATTTCCAAGTTGCGCGCGCAGGGGTATGTGCTGCTTGGGAAGACAAATCTTGATGAATTTGCGATGGGCTCATCAACCGAGAACTCCGCCGTTGGACCCAGCCGCAATCCATGGAACCTGCAATGTGTGCCTGGTGGATCCAGTGGGGGATCTGCAGCGGCTGTCGCAGCCGACGAATGTGCCGCGGCGTTGGGGTCCGATACCGGCGGGTCGATCCGTCAGCCTGCGGCGTTTTGCGGGGTGGTGGGTCTTAAGCCGACCTACGGGCGGGTCTCTCGGTACGGGTTGATCGCCTTTGCTTCCTCACTCGATCAAATCGGGCCAATTACCAAAGATGTGAGGGACGCCGCCTTTCTCCTTGGGGCCATTGCCGGCCACGATCCGTTAGACTCGACATCGGCCGATGTTCCAGTGCCGGACTATCTGAAGGCGCTCAAGAAGAAAGATCTTAAAAAGCTGAAGGTCGGTGTGCCGGTTGAGTTTTTTGCCGAGGGGCTTGATGCGGAAGTGGAGCAGGCCGTGCGGGCGGCGATTCAGGAGCTGAAAGTGCTCGGTGGGGAGATCAAGGAAATTCAGCTGCCGAGGACAGATGCGGCGGTAGCCATCTACTACGTGATTGCTACGGCCGAAGCCAGCTCAAACCTGGCTCGATATGACGGGGTGAAGTTCGGACTTCGTGCCAAAGAGACCAAAGACCTGCTCGAGTTGTATATGAAGACGCGACAGGAAGGGTTCGGGCCGGAAGTGAAGCGCCGGATTATGCTAGGGACGTACGTTCTCAGTGCCGGGTATTATGATGCCTATTACGGCAAGGCGCAGGCGGTGCGAACTTTGATTCGCCAAGACTTCGATGCGGCGTTTCAGGATGTCGATCTCATCGTGACGCCCGTGACACCCACGCCGGCTTTCAAGTTTGGAGCGAAGGGCGATAACCCGCTCCAGATGTACCTGTCGGACATTTTCACCATTTCAGCCAACCTCGCCGGTGTGCCGGCGATTTCGGTGCCCTGTGGATTCAGCCGGGATGGACTTCCCATCGGATTGCAGCTGATCAGCCGCCCCTTTGAGGAAGAGATACTCTTGCGAGGGGCCTATGCCTATGAACAAAGCACGCAATGGCGAACGAAGAAACCGATGATACGGTAAAGCGTAAGACGTTAAACGTGAAACGTAATAAGATTTGACGGAACACGAGAGCTGACCCGTGTCTTCAGTGGCTTGCGTTTTACGTTTCACGATTCACGTGCTTTGGAGGTGTTATGACAATCGTCGAAATGGCTGCGATTCTTGTGGCTGTCGCATTTGCGGTGCTGGTGGGCTATCTCGTGCCGGTGATGATTCAAGTTCGCAAGACCGTGGCGGAGTCTGAACAGCTTCTGGCTAAAATGAACAATGACCTGCCGCCGCTGATCGGTGAACTTCGGGCGGTGAGTCACAAGGTGAACGATTTGACTGAGCAAGCCCGCAGGGGAGTCGAGCATGCTGCCGTCCTCTTGCATGCAGCCGGAGAAGTGGGGGAGTCAGTTCAGCATGTGCACGATGTTGTGAAGGGTTCGAGCGGATCGATGTTGACCAATGTGGCGAGTGTGATGGCGGGATTTAAAGCTGCGACCCATGTCATGAAGGAGCGGTTTCGAGAAAAAGGAGGGCATCACAATGGCGGATGATAGAGGTTCCTCAGCAGCAGCAGTCGTGCTGGTATTCCTGAGCGGCGCGGCGTTAGGCGCGGTGGCGGCATTATTACTGGCTCCACAGACCGGCCGCGAATCGCGCGAGCAGTTGCGTGGTTATGCCCGTCGCGCAGAAGGTGATCTGCGGGATCTGGCAGGTCGCGCCGGCGAAGTGCTGGAAGAAGTTGTAGGAGATGGGAAGGAATTTGTGGACTCGAAGAAAGGGGTCCTACGCGAAGCGTTTGACGCAGGTCGTGAGGCGATGCGGCGCGAACGTGACCGGTTGCATGAGGAAGACCGCAGCTAAACGATGATCTACGAAGTCGTCATTGGAGTGGAAGTGCATGCGCAGCTGCGGACGAAGTCCAAGCTGTTTTGCAGCTGCGGGACGGTATTCGGGCTCACGGCCAATAGCCAGACCTGTCCCTTGTGTTTGGGGCTCCCCGGTTCGTTGCCGGTGCTTAACCAGGCGGCGGTGGAGATGGCGGTGCGTGCGGGGCTGGCTTTGAATTGCACAATTGCAGCGGACAATCTTTTTGCACGCAAGAACTACTTCTATCCGGATCTGCCCAAGGGCTATCAGATTTCGCAATATGAGGCGCCGATCTGCGAGCATGGCTGGATCGAGATTGCGACGAGTGAAAGTAAACGGCGCGTCCGTATCCGTCGTGCCCATCTGGAAGAAGATGCGGGAAAGAGCATCCATGTCGCCGGCACCAACGGGAGCCGCGTCGATTTGAATCGGGCGGGAACTCCGCTGCTTGAAATTGTGACGGAGCCGGACTTGCGATCGTCCGACGAAGTCGTGGCCTATTTGAAGGGCCTCCGCGATGTGCTCATGTATCTCGAGGTATGTGACGGCAATATGGATGAAGGGAGTTTCCGCTGCGAGCCGAATCTCTCGCTCCGTCCGTTGGGCCAGAAGGAATTTGGGACAAAGGTCGAGCTCAAGAACATCAATTCGTTCAAGTTCGTCAAGGACGCCATCGAATATGAGATCAAGCGTCAGACGAAGGTGTTGAGCGAGGGCGGCAAGATTAATCAGGAGACCCGGCTTTGGAATCTCGACCGCGGCGAGACGGCGGTGATGCGCTCCAAAGAGGAGGCGCACGACTATCGCTACTTTCCCGACCCTGATCTGGTGCCGCTCAAGCTGGACAAGGAATGGATCGAAGGCTGTCGCAAACAGGTGACTGAGTTGCCTGCGGCCAGGCTGCAGCGATTTGTCAGCGAATGGGCGCTGTCTGAGTACGATGCCGGTGTGTTGACGGCATCGAAGGCCGTGGCCGACTACTTCGAAGTCTGTGTGAAGTTATTCAATCAACCCAAGACGGTGAGTAACTGGGTCATGGGCGAACTCACCAGAGAGCTGAATAACTCAGGGACCGACGCGAGTGCTTCCCCGGTTTCACCAGAACAGCTCGTGAGTCTTCTTCAATTGGTTGAGCAAGGGACGATCAGTTTGAAAGTCGCGCGCGAGATATTCCCCGAGGTCTACAGCAGCGGGAAAACACCGGAACAGATCGTCCAAGAGAAGGGGCTGATTCAAGTATCCGACGAAGCAGCGCTCGACAAGATCATCGACGGAGTGCTCGCGAAGAATCCGACGCAGGTAGCTCAGTTCAAAGAGGGTAAGCAGCAAGTGCTTGGATTCCTAGTCGGGCAGGTGATGAAGGCGAGCGGCGGCAAGGCGAATCCTGGGAAGGTCAATGAGTTGCTGAAGAAGAGGTTGGGATGAGCGCGGGTCCTGTCGCCGACCAGCCCGTCCGTCCTCGCACCCCGCCCGGTGTAGGGACCCCGCTGCGGGCGGACGGGCTCCCAGGTCGGCGCCACCCGCGCTCAAGGTAGAAGGAGTGGAGGACGAGGAAGTTTTGATGACAGTTCTAAGCCAGCAAGAGTGAAAGAAGTATTTTCTCTGGCAACGAGTTAATGGATTTCAGGAATGATTTTCTAGCGCATGGATGACAGGAGTCTAATGGTGCCTGACCTTACTGCGAAGAAAATGCATCATGGCTTCTCCGATATTGACGCAATGTATTTATGGCAGCATCCATCGAGATTGCTACGGTGGGCAGTTAAGGCGGAATCAGAAATGACGTGCGAGGCATTCCTGTCCAGAGGGGGAAGCCTCGAACAGAAAATACAAGAAGCACTTGTGGGGGCCACCTTCCTGTCGATTTTTCGGCGGCTCGTTTCGCCTGTGATGGGGAGAATGGCCAGGATCAATGAAGAGGCATTAGATATTGAAGCTCGTACAGCTAATGGAGCTATTTACCAGTTTGAGATTACGACTGCTTATCCGCCCGGCTATAGGATTCGCGAGGCATATAGAAATGGGAGTAAACCAGAGATTCCACAATCTGCTTTCGCAGGAGAGCCAATATCTGATGAGTGGGTTGCCGCCACGATTCTGAGAAAGACCGCCAAGGTCGAAAATAAGAGGCTGAATCGTCACCTTTTGGTCTACCAGAACATATTAGGTGGGGCACCAGATTTAAGACGGCTCTGTGAGCTGGTTTCTGGAGTGGAATCGATTTGGGCCTCGGTGTGGATAATTTCAGGAGTGCCGGAGTGGGGAGGCGTTGCCCTTTTGTGCAATACGTATGGCTTTAACTGGCCCACAAAAGAGTGGCTCTCGTATGTGAACGCACAAGAGGGTAGGGGTTTCTCAGGTTTTGACATTTATTTGCAATAGGTAGATGAGAACATGAACGCGATTCGAGAGATTAAAAGGCGACAGATTGTCGATTCGCGGAGGAATAGTTGATCGATGAGATTCGAAGGAGAGTAGCGCGGGGAGGCTTTGAGTTTTCTCAGCATGCTGTCGATCAATCGATTATTCGCCACATTTCAGTGCAGGATCTGCGAGAGGCCATTGTCGGCGGCGAAATTATTGAGGCCTATCCGGACGACAAGTATGGTTCCAGCTGTTTGATCTTCGGAATGACGAGGGTGGGCCGTCCCATTCATGTTCAATGCAGTGATTCAAGCAGGCCCACAGTGAAGATTATTACTATCTATGAACCAGACCCTGCCCTGTGGATCGAGTTCAAGGTGAGGAGGCGATAACATGAAATGCGATGTCTGTGGGTCGCCGATGAGCGAGCAGATGGTGACCTATACGATTCAAATGGATGACAAATTAGTTGTTGTCGAGCATGTTCCGGCGAAGGTTTGTGATCAATGTGGGGAACGGCTGTATAGCCCTGAAACGGTTGAGCGGTTACAGCAGACGGTGTGGGAGCAACGATTGCCGTCGCGAGTGCTCCAGACGCCTGTGTTTGATTTTGCGACGAAGTAGAGGGGGATAACTTTCGATTTTTTAGATGGAGTAACGAATGAGCGCGATTAGGGAAATGAAAGGTAGGCAGATTTTGGATTCACGGGGGAATCCGACGATCGAGGCGGAGGTCACGCTGGAGAGTGGGGCTTGTGGGCGGGCCGCGGTGCCGTCCGGGGCTTCTACCGGCGAGAAGGAAGCGATTGAACTGCGCGATGGCGACAAGAAACGCTGGATGGGGAAAGGCGTCTCAAAGGCCGTTGCCAATATCAGCAAGCTGATTGCGCCGGAGTTGTTAGGGAAGGAAGCGTTCGACCAAGTCGGCATCGATCAGACGATGATTGATCTGGATGGCACGAAAACGAAGGGCAAGCTCGGCGCCAACGCCATTCTGGGTGTGTCGCTGGCCGTGGCCAAGGCTGCAGCGGCGGAAACAGGCCAGCCGCTCTATCGATATCTTGGCGGGACGAATGCGCGAGTGTTGCCGGTGCCGCTCATGAACATCATCAACGGCGGGGCTCATGCCGACAATCGGTTGGACTTGCAAGAGTTCATGATCATGCCGGTCGGAGCGGCCCATTTCAGCGAGGCGTTCCGGATGGCGACGGAGGTGTTCCATACGTTGAAGGCGTTGTTGAAGAAGAAGGGCCTCAATACGGCGGTGGGCGATGAAGGTGGTTTTGCTCCGGATCTGCAATCGAATGAAGAAGCGCTCAGCCTGATCATGCAGGCGATCGAGGAGGCCGGCTACAAACCGGGGCGCGATATTGCCCTCGCATTGGACTGTGCGGCCAGTGAACTCTATGAGAAGGGCCGATATCTACTTGAAGCTGAAAAGAACCCTGAGCGCTCTTCCGAAGAGATGATCAGTTACTATGGGAAGCTCGTGGATCGATACCCGATACTCTCCATCGAGGATGGGTTGAGCGAGTTGGATTGGAAGGGCTGGAAGATGATGACGGAGAAGCTGGGCAAGCGGGTTCAATTGGTCGGCGACGATATCTTTGTGACCAATGTGGAAATCTTTGCCAAGGGGATTAAGGAAGGGATCGCGAATTCCATTCTGATCAAGCTCAACCAGATCGGTACGTTGACGGAAACGCTGGAGGCGATTGAGTTGGCGAAACGGTCTGGCTACACGGCGATCATCTCGCATCGATCCGGGGAAACGGAGGATACGACGATTGCGGATGTGGCGGTCGCGACTAATAGCGGGCTCATCAAGACCGGCTCGCTGTCCCGAACAGATCGTGTGGCCAAGTATAATCAGTTGCTCCGGATCGAAGAAGAGCTGGGTTCGAATGCAGTCTATCGGGGCCGTGAGGCGATGCCTGGGCGCGGCTGATCATGAGCATCCGCGATGATCATTAAACAGAATCGGGGGCGGCAGTGGCTTGATTGGCAACGCCGCATGGTAACGGGCGCACACTATATTGGAGTCGCCGTGTGCCTGCTGCTGCTGATCGTCTTGGTTTTTGGCGACATGGGTCTGCCGCGCTACTTCTCCATGCGCGAGCAGGCCCAACAGTTGGACGTGGATCTTCATGAATTACAACGGACGACCAGCACGCTTCGGGGGGACATCGATCGTTTAGAACACGATCCCGCGAAAATTGAACAGTTGGCGCGAGAGCAGCTCGGCTACGTTCGCAAAGGCGAAACCGTGTATCAATTGGTTCCATCACCATCGCAGGAGCGGTCACGCCCGTAACGCCATGAAGTTTGGCACAGTCGCGATCATTGGACGACCGAACGTGGGCAAGTCGACATTGCTCAATCGATTGCTGGAGCAGAAGATCGCGATCGTCTCGGACAAGCCGCAAACGACGAGGACGAGAATTCTGGGGGTCGTGCATGCACCGGGTGCGCAGATTGCCTTGCTCGATACGCCGGGGTTGCACAAGCCGCAACATCTACTCAATCGTCGCATGGTCCGCACCACGGTCGAGGTGCTGGAAGAGGCGGATATTTTGTACGTGTTGATGGACACGACGAGTTCCCCTGGCCCCGGCGATCTCTTGGTCCTGGATCACGTGAAAGGGGCGGTTAGGAAGCGTCCACGCCCAGTCATTCTCGTGTTGAACAAGGTGGATCTGGTCAATAAGCTCAAGTTGCTGCCGGTGATGGAAACCTATGCCAGGTTATTCGGTTGGACAGATGTGGTGCCGGTATCGGCTGAAACCGGCGATAATGTCGATCGATTGCTGTCCGTGACCGTGGCCCATCTTTCGGAAGGGGATGCGGCCTATGATGCAGACACCGTCACAGATCAGTCCATGAGAACCTTGGCGGCCGAGATGATTCGCGAGAAAATTTTGCTTCAGACATATGAAGAAGTGCCCTATTCGGTTGCCGTGGAGATCGACGAGTTTGTCGAGGAGGGGAAGCTGGCTCGCATCAGCGCGACGGTGCTGGTCGAACGAGAATCTCATAAGGCGATCGTGATCGGGAAGCACGGAGAGAGGCTTAAGCAGGTCGGGACCGATGCGCGGCGTGATATGGAGCAGATCTTCGGGATGAAAGTGTTTCTGCAGTTGTGGGTGAAAGTGCGGGAGGCGTGGCGAGAAGATGAGCACGCTCTCACTGAACTAGGGTATTAACAGGATTGTGATGCAGCCGACGGAACGTATGACAGAATCGAATCCGGTGGATCCACGCCTTCGACCAGGGGATAAAGATCTCCTCCGCGACGCGTTGCGTGACCAGGCCGATCGAGGCCGGACCAAATTCGACATCGTGCTGTTGTCGGTACAACGGCTATTGCACCGGGGTGCGATCACCAATCTTGCAAAGATGCTGGGCCGGATGCACCAGGCCGACGTAGCGCAAGTGATCATGCATCTGTCGTCCCCCAAAGAAAAGCGGGAAGTCTTCGAACTGGTGCGAGGCGAGTCGAAGCGCGGCCAAGTGCTGAGCGAACTCGACAGCGATAGTATCAATCAGGTGCTGGCGGACCTACTGCACGCGGATATCGCCTGGTTGATCAAAGACCTCGGCCACGATGACGTGGCCTACCTCCTTGGTGTTTTGCCGGAAGAGCGGGCCAAAGAGATTCTCGCGCTGATGCGGGCGGAGGACTCCACGGAAGTTGCCGACCTCCTGAAGTATCCAAAGGATACAGCCGGCGGCATCATGACGACGGAGTTCTTCGCGCTCCCGGAAGATGCGACGGCGCAAGACGCTATCCGACGTCTCCAATTGGCGACGGATGCGGAAATGGTGTTCTATATTTATGTGACCGACAAGGATGAGCGTTTGGTCGGGGTGCTCTCTTTGCGGCAGCTGCTGACGGTTCCTCCCGTCACGCCGCTGAAAAACATCGCCACGCGCGATGTGATCAGCGTGACGGTCGATATGGACCAGGAAGAAGTCGCCCGTCAGGTGGCGAGTTATAACTTGCTCGCGATTCCGGTCATCGACAGCGATAACAGATTGGTCGGCATTATCACGGTCGACGACGTCGTGGACGTGATCCGCGAAGAAGCGACTGAAGATATGCTCAAGATGGCCGGCGCGATCGAAGAGGACTCGGTTTCGAAGTCTTCCTGCGTGGCGTCGGCAAAGCATCGGCTCCCGTGGCTCTTTACGAATCTCGTCGGCAGTCTGTTGTCGGGGGCGATTCTGTGGGAGTTCCGGTACACGATTCAGGAAGTGGTCGCCATCGTTAGTTTTATTCCGGTTATTGCCGCCATGGGTGGAAACGTAGGCCTCCAGTCCTCGACCCTCATTATTCGAGGATTGGCGACAGGGCTGATCGAGCTGACGGATGTGCGCACCGTGTTTTTCAGGGAAATCAAGGTTGGACTACTGATGGGGCTCGCTTGCGGCGTGATTCTCACGCTTGTCGGCTGGATTTGGCATCAAGAGTTTCTGGGCATGGTCGTGGGGCTGTCGTTGATTATCGCATTCATGGTCTCAACCAGCATGGCGACGTTCATGCCCATCTTGCTGAAGCGGATGAAGATTGATCCTGCCGTTGCGGCCGGCCCCTTTGTGACGACGGCCAATGATATCACGGGCATTACCATCTATCTTTCCCTGGCCACTGTGTTCATGGAATACCTTCGCTAATAGAAACCGTAAAACGTGAGGTGTGAAACGTGAAACGTAGGACTTCCGAGTGCTCTTCCTCAGAAACCTTTCACGTTTTACGATTCACGTTTCACGGATTTCACCCATGCCGCTGATCAAGACCGCAGCCATCACGCTGAAAAGTCGAAAGTGGGGCGATGCGGATCGCATTGTGACTTTCTATACCAAGGAGATAGGAAAGGTTCGCGCGGTGGCGCGGGGGGCTCGTCGGATGAAGAGCCGCCTCGGGGCATCGCTCGAACCGCTCACCATCTGCCATCTGAACCTATTCGAAAAATCAGGAGATTCGCTCTATCGAGTGTCTCAAGTCGATCTCGTGGAGCCGTTCATGCGGTTTCGTGAAGACTTGACGCTGATGACTGCTGCCGCGCGGATGGTTAATGTGGTGGGTGCGGTGACGCCGGATGGGGACCCGGACCCGCAGCTCTTCGAGACGCTTGAACTGGGCTTGCGCGCATTGGTCATGAGCCAGGACCCGGCGTTGACGGCGCTGCTATTTCAGATTCGTCTGCTGGGCCTTATCGGGTTTCGCCCTCAGACCGATCACTGTGCCGCCTGCGGCAATGGCCGGTTGATGGAAGAATCGAAGTTTTCGCCTCTGTCCGGCGGCCTGGTCTGTAGGGTCTGTGCTGCGCGCCAAGCCTTCCGCTGCTTGCCGCTCTCACGAGGGAGCCTGGCATTTCTCCAGCAAGCGTTGAGGCTTTCGCCATCGGTGGTCGATCGTTTGAAGGCCGCCGGGCAAATTCGGCATGAGCTGGAAGATGCGATTGAAGGGTATGTCACTGTTGTCGCAGGCAGACAGCTACCCCCGGTGAATTTTCTGTCGTATCCGTCATGAGGATGAGACGGTTGTCAGTAGGAAAGTCACTACTCAGGTAAATAGACTGAAGGCTTTTAGTCTTCAGCCTGAACCCCTGAGTAGTGACGTCGCAAGAAGGAATCCGTCACCATGACCGAGACTGTGTGTGAACCGAGAGACATGGCCTGGATTGAAAAGGGGGTGTTGGGCATCGAATGGAGCGATGGGCACAAGGCGATCTATCCAGTAAGGTATCTCCGCCAACAATGTCCCTGCGCAGCCTGCGTGGACGAGTGGTCTGGCGCACGGCGTTTGCAACCGGACGATGTGCCGCTCTTGATCATATTGCAGGATGTACAGCCGGTGGGACGATATGCGTTGCAATTCACATGGAGCGATGGTCACGACACCGGTATTTACTCCTATGCCCTTCTTCGGCGGCTTTGCCAGTGTGATGTCTGTCAGCCTGTGAAGCCTGTTGAACCAAGGAGCCGACGCCTATTGTGAGGAAGCTCGTGGATATGTTTAGAGTGACTCGGTGCGGTGCTCGGTGGTTCAGGAGCCTTGATTTTCTGAGTCGCTCTGGATGGGCCGGTGTGTTTGTTGTGATCGCTATCGGATCTCTTCTTAGTTGCAGCTGGATGCCCTCGTTGGAAGAGCAGGAGCTCAACGTGCGCGCAAACAAGTTGGTGCTCAATCAATTGACTCCCCCAGCGTTTGTTAGGGCATGGGGGGCGCCGGCATATCAACATGCCGAGTTCATGCAGTTCTTCGGCATGAAAGACGGCGAACTGATTCCGCGGTCGAGGTTGGCAAGTGGGGAACCACCGCGAGGATGGGAGATCCAAATTGAGGCCGGCGATGCGCTGTTTCTGGCTTATCCTGATCAGGGATGGCTAGTAGTGTTTTTTGAAGAACGGCTTGTCTATCGTGAAAAGCTGACATCGGAGAAACTTCATGAGCTTGGACGCAGTTGGAAGCACGAAGAGAAGTTTCGCTCTAGGCTTGAAGTACCGGCCGCTCCATAATGTGATGTGTCCTATAGGCCTTCCGTGACCCAGCACCCTCTAAATCTTCTCATGGTCTCTTCCGAAGCGGTTCCCTATGCCAAGACCGGCGGGCTTGCCGACGTCGCAGGCGCGCTGCCCCTTGAGTTGGCAAAACTTGGTCACGATGTCATCCTCCTGCTCCCACGCTACCGCTGTTTGAGTGAGTCAAGCCGATCCTTCCGTTCTGTCTGTCGGCTCCATGTGCCGACACCTCAGGGACGTATCGACACGCTGATCGAGGAAGATGTTATTCCCGTTGGCGAAGGTGATTGCCGGGTGCGGGTGTGGACGATTCGGAACGAAGGCTTCTTCGACCGGCCAGGGCTGTATCAAGACCACGGTATCGATTACCCTGATAATCTCGACCGGTTTACCTTCTTCTGCCGCGCGACGATCGAGGTGATGGCCTATCTCCAAACCGCGTGCCGATGGAAGACCGATATCCTCCATCTGCATGATTGGCAAACAGCGTTGTGTGCGGTCTATCTCAATACCGTTGATCGAGATCGTCCGGAAGTACAGGGAGTGCGCACCGTACTGACGCTGCACAATGTCGGGTATCAAGGCCTTTTCCCCGGGGATCAATTTAAGAAAACAGGTCTGCCTCCATCGCTGTTTAACCCTGCGGCTCTTGAGTATTATGGTTTGGTAAATCTGCTCAAGGGGGGGATTGTGTTTGCTGATTATGTCACGACGGTCAGTCCCACCTACGCGCGAGAAATTCTCACGCCCAAATTCGGTTTTGGCCTTGAGGGCGTGCTACGCAACCGTGTGGACCGACTCCTGGGTATCCTGAACGGTATCGATATCGATCGATGGAACCCGGAAACCGATTCCTATCTGTCGGCCAACTACTCAGTGTTCGACCGTTCAGGGAAACTGAAGTGCAAACAGGCGCTTCAACGGGAGTTTCAGTTGCCGGAAACATCGGTTCCGCTTCTTGGCATCATTGCGCGGCTGACCTCACAAAAGGGCTTAGATCTTGTGGCGGATATTATTCCGCAACTGATGGCGATGGATCTGCAGCTGGTAATGTTGGGAGCTGGCGAGCCCGAGCTCGAAGCCAAGTTTAAGATGCTTCAGGCACGTTATCCACACAGTATGGGACTTCGTATCGGCTTCGACGAAGGGCTCGCCCATCGTATCGAAGGCGGAGCAGACATGCTTGTGATGCCGTCTCGGTATGAGCCCTGTGGCTTGAGCCAGCTCTACAGCCTTCGCTATGGAACGGTCCCCGTAGTGAGAAAAATTGGTGGGTTGGCAGATACGGTCCTACCGCTGGCCACGTGGGCTCGGCAGGTGGGACAAGCAACCGGGTTTCATGTTGAGGAGGATACGGCAGAGGCTCTTCTGGTTGTGTTGCGCCAAGCTGTGTCGGTATATCAGGATCGATCGATGTGGGGTCAACTGGTTGAAGCAGGGATGGCTACGGATGTGTCGTGGGTTCGCTCAGCAAATGCCTACGACAGACTGTTTGTGTCGTTAGTCACAGGAGGGTAGCTGCACGTCTGAGACTACCAGGTCTGTCTGGTTTTTCTGGTTCACCTGGTCTCTCTGGTTGGCATAATTCAGCCGAATAAACGAGACTGACCAGATAGACCGAACAGACCAAACGAACAAGACAGGCTAGGGAAGGTTGAGTGTAACCTCAATGGCGTTCGTCTCGATTTCTGAAAGCAATGATTTTGCCTGTAGCGCGTAGTAGGCGTACTCGGATTGGGGTTGGTAGCTGAGAATTGTCTGGAGAAGGTCTTTGGCAATGTCCAGTTTTCCTGCTTCCACCGCAGCGAAGCTGGCCCGTAAGGAACAGGCCGCAGCCATCGCTTTCACGTCCACCGAGAATCTGGCCGCAGGAGTTGACACAAATCTTTCAAGCTTGCCTGGTAGAGGGAGAACAAAGGCTTCCTTGGTGAGCGAGCGATTGGCTGCGTTTGTCAGGGTCAACGCGTTCTCTCTCAACTGGTCGATATCGGTAGTGGCTTGGCAATGGGAGTAGGTACTCCACAGGCTCATGAAGCTTCCGTTGTCGCTGGCGGCTGCTTGTACTGGCTGCAGGGTCTGGAGCCCAGCCACTGAAATCAGGATACTCGCCAATATCACGTGAAAGTTTTTCATACTACCTCAGGCTTCCTCTTGCCCTACGCCTTGCTCACATCTACAGCAATTAATTCAGTCTCAGTGGTGGGGTAATGCAATCAACAGACCAAATCTATATCACGTAAACAATTGATTTACAGTATAAAAATGAGCCATTCTGGCGTGATCAATGTGTTGCAGATAACGCACTGTGGTATTTTTGACACTGATACTGTGGCAGATTGTGAGTTTGCTCAGGCGGATAGGCTGAAGGGGCTTAGAGTGAAGGCCTGACTTGTTCAGAACTTCGACCTCCGGCTTTTGGCCTCCAGCCTGAATGCCTGATGTAGCTTCACCAGAATTACGAATTGAAGACGTGAACGAGGATCCCTGTCCTAGTCGTGGAGTTGGTTTTTCGCATGATGTGCTTGATGTGCTCTTTCACGGTCTGTTCAGTAATCTGAAGGGCATTTGCGATCTCTTTATTGGTCCACCCCTTTGCCAGATGCTCAATGACGGATTGTTCGCGATTGGTCAATTGGAACTTTTCCTTGGCTTGATCGGTATTGAGCTGTTGTCGCCGCGCTAACTCTTCCAATGTGACCACGAGTCTCGCATACTGGACTCCCCCTCGATCTGGTAGGCCAAATCCCCGCAACAGGATAGGTTTATCAGGGTTACCGGCCACACGCTTGATCTCGAATTGCTCCCAGTCTTTTGCTTCGGTACGAACGTGAAGGGCCTTGATGATTTCTCCGCAGAGTTCTGTCAGTGCAGTCGGCAGGACTCCATGGGCTGATTTCAGGCTCCCTCCACCATGTTCTGCCGCATTAATCTGTTTTGACAATTCTGAGGCTTGCCGATTCATATGGAGGAGTTGCATGGAAGCCGAGAGGACAACAATTCCTGAGCCTGCGCGCTGATCGGCGAGAGTGTCTGTTGGGTCTACGGGGGGCGATGAATCAATCATGGATGGAGGGATGCTTTCGTAGTCGCGTTAGAACAATCCTGAACAATCGAATACATTCTGTTAGGGTAGCATGGAGTCATGAAGAACGTAACTTTAGATTGAAAATACTACCTAACCCTTTTGGGGGAGTCAACACCCACCTTTTGGAGACGAGGCCTACATCGTCGGTATTGTCCCTTACTCGACGCTTTTCTATACTCTCACCAGAGCGGTGAGACGTTCAGAGAATTCTGAGGCTGTCTGGCGTTATCAGCGAAAAGAACAAGATAAAGAAAGATGTCACTTTCGAGGAATCTACATCGGTCCTGGCGCTAGGTCTTTTGCATCTAACAATCTCGTGTGCGGAGGGGGGTAACGTGGGACAGAATGAATGGGAATGGCCAATATCGACGGATTTCCAGAAACATAACGAACGAGTGGCGCTCTTGCGGCCGATTCCGTATGAGATGACTAGTCCGGTGGAGAATCCGGTGGTGTCTGCTCACGAAGGGAAAGCGCTGTCGGTCAATATCAGCAGCGGGGGCATGCTGATCTTGATGGAGCAGGCCCCGGCGATCTCACAAGTGATGAAGGTCTATGTGCCGACACCGATCAGCGTCGCTGAAACCCCCACATTAGCAGAAGTTCGCTGGACGAGGAGATTACCGTTCGGAAAAACCAATGGTAATGGGGCCTACTTCGTCGGATTAAAATTCATGTTTTGAAGCTTGAGTTCTACCCTCCAAGTGCAATACCGCGAGGCTCTCATGGGCTAAGGTGTTGCTATGCCAAAGAGAGGTGCAGGGATAGCACGGTAGTATTTTAACGCAATCATCCGATGCAATAAGAACGGAAACTCTTTACCCTAAGAACCGTTTCGAACATACTTCTGAACGTTGTGAATAGTGGTTACTGGTTTTAAGAAACACAAGTCCGTTGGGACTGAGAGGGCGAAGCTACGTGTGACAAAGGAACTAACCATATGATTTCCCAGCCACATTGCTGGTTTGCGATCCAGACATTGTCTCGACACGAAAAAGTCGTTCGAAGTCAGTTGGAAATGCGAAATGTCGAGACCTTCTTGCCGACGATGAGGCGATTGAGTCAGTGGACGGATAGGAAGAAGGAGATCGAAGTCCCGCTCTTTGCGGGGTACTGCTTTGCAAGATTCTCCTTAGCAAACCGGCTTTCCGTGCTTCAATCTCAAGGCGTCGTACGCGTGATCGGGTCCGGGGGACAACCTGAGCCTATCCCTGATGAAGAAATTGAGTCATTGAGGAAACTCATAATCAGTCCTTCTGATTATGTGTGCTGCTCTTACCTCAGGGAAGGAATGCTTGTGGAGGTGATTCGTGGTCCTCTACAGGGGGTCAAGGGCCACCTGGTTCGGGAAGCAAAAGCTTGCCGTCTAGTCCTGAGCATTAGTCTGATTCAGCGTGCCGTCACCATAGAAATCGATGCCGCTAGCGTCGCTGCAGCGTGAGCCTATTGGGATTTTTGCAGCGAACGGTGAAGACAGGCTGGACTCACGCGTCCGATATATAGGCTCTGATGCAATTTCAATTGACGAAGCATTTTTTGGGTCGTGCTCATATGGCTGCAAGGAGATAGATTGTTTTGATAAGGGAAGGGGCAATGCTTTATGAAACGCGCCCTGGGTTTCCTACTAGTTTGGCTCTCGATAGGCTCAGCAGCAAGTACTGGACTCTGTGAGCCTAGTCCTGTCGGGCCGGTGTCTGCAGGAAGATCGGTGACTGACACCACGTCATCTTCTGTTCCCGTGAGCACCAATGAGAAGGCGGTGAACATGGCGAACAAGCAGAGCGCCGCTTCAGAACACATGATGGAAACGCTCTCGAATGCGGTCAGCAGCGAATACATCATCGGCGCCGAGGATGTGCTGGAAATTACTGTCTGGAGGAATGTGGATCTATCGAAGATTGTTCAAGTGCGCCCAGATGGCAGGATCTCCATGCCGATCATTCGTGACATCATGGCGGTAGGGAAAACGCCCTCGCAATTGGCTGAGGAAATGACGAGTAAACTGAAAGAATACATTCAAAACCCGGTCGTTGCCGTGAGTGTGAAGGAGATCAATAGTTCCAATATTTTCGTGCTCGGTGAAGTTGCGAGGCCTGGAAGGTATCCACTCAAAAGCAAAACGACACTGTTACAGGGGATTACCATCGCCGGCGGGTTCACCCCGATCGCGGCTAGAAATCAAATGGTTATCTTTAGGTTTACAGAAAGTGCCACGGGTATGAAGAGATTGACGGCGAGCTATGACGAAATTGTGCTCCGTGGGGGAATCACCGAAAACTTCGAGCTCAAGTCTGGCGATACGGTCGTCGTTCCGAATGAGGCAATGGTGATATTTCCGGGTCGATAGGGATCAGCAAAAAGGACTCTTGTGGACCAACACACACACACACACGTCAGATGGATTTCAATGCGTCACCGAAGAATTTTCTCGGTCGGTTTCTTGCTATGTTCTATGCTATTCCTGGCTGGTTGCCTTGGGCCTACGACGCCGATTGAATCCAGGGACTACGAGGCTCCTGCGGGATTTCTTCTCGGTCCAGAGGACGAATTAGAGATCACCGTGTGGAAGAATCTGGAATTGTCACGAACCACAGCAATCCGGCCGGACGGACTCATTTCCATGCCGCTCATCGGGGATATTCAAGCGGCGGGCCTCACGGCTGACGCCCTCGCTCAGCGGATTACCGAGCGTCTCAAACAGTATTTTGCAACCATTCCGTCGGTGTCGGTGAGCGTAAAAACGATCAACAGTTATTCGGTGTATGTCTTGGGAGAAGTCACGAAGCCGGGAAAATACCAGCTCAAGTCGTACATCACGGTACTCCAAGCCATCTCCACGGCTGGAGGATTTACAGATTACGCGAAGAGAAACAAGTTGCAGATTCTGCGAGTAATTGAAAAAAGTGACCACACACGTCGAGAGGTCCGTATTCCCTTGCGGTACGATGATCTCGTGGCCGGACGTGGTGAACCAGGCAACATCGTGTTGCACTCTGGTGATACCGTCCTGGTGCCGTAGTTGTGGTATTGGAGCATGCCCAGAGAAAGAGGCACTGCGTCGGCCGGCTCGTGGCGCTCTTTCTGCTGGCCATCGGCTCGATCACCGAAATGGCAGTGGGTTCACGTGCTCAAGCGGAGACGCAGTATATACCGTCGGTCAGTCTTGCTCAGCGATATGACTCCAATGTGTACTTTACTGCGCCACAATTTGTTCCTCAGGGAAAGCAATCGTGGGACCTTATTACGACGTTGGGAGCAAAGGTGACAGTCCTGAATAAAAGCCGCTTGGGGGATACGGTGCTCCGCGCCGGAGTAGATGGCAACGGATATGCGTACAATTCCAATTTGAGGTATGCCTCGGCCAATGTGCTCGCAAGCTCAGATTTGAGCGACTGGACGAAGGAGTTGTTGCCTGGTCTGAAATTACGAATAACCGATGCGTTTCTGTACAGCCCGCAGCGACCAACCTTTCAGGGTACAGGACAAGCCGCAGCACAAGCCGCACAAACGGCACCACAATCGGACGTATTCCTCCGCGGCGTCCAGGGAGCTCGAGCCGATGCATATTCAAACAACTTGTCCACAGACGGAAGTTACTCCTTTTCGCGCACAATGGGTCTGCGCGCTAATTATACCTATTCCATTTTACATGTAGGGCGCCGGTTTGTGACCGCGGCGGAAAATACTGCGACTAATTTCTTCGATACCACGGTGCATAACGTCGCAATCGGCCCAACGTATACGTTTGATGGCGGCGACACATTGTTTCTGAAATACAACTATTTGAGTTCGGATCAATCGAATACAGCAGGCACAAGTCCCTCAATTCAATTTACTTCGCAAACGATCCAGCCAGAGTATGTAATGCATATCGTGCGGGGCTGGACGGCGACGATCAGTGGAGGGGCTTCGATGATAGAGCAGCAGGACAACCGGACTTTTTTCACGGGGAGCTTCTCCCTGATGAATGATTTTGACCGGCAGACGCGAGCATCGATCGAGGTCTCCAGACGAACTGCACCCTTGTATATTGGAATCGGAGGATCAATGATCAGCAATGTCGCCCTACTCAACGTGAGCCATAGCTTTTCCAGAGTGGTCCGGCTGACAGCCAGTGGGGCCTATGCCCATAACGAATCCGCTCAGGTGAGTTCCTACAAGATTGAAACCATTACAGGTTCAGCGGTGCTCGATTACAGCTTGACGCGAAGCACCAAACTATCGCTTTCGCAAGATTACAGTCATTACTCGTATCCTGGATCTCCAGCCTTCGACAAACTTGTCACGATGTTGGCGGTAAATACCGAATGGTAGTAGAAGTGGGCCAGGAGGCCTCTTTCAGGATCGACACGATCTGGGCCTCGGTGAACTTCGACTGGCGCAGGGGAACTGAAGATTCTCCTCGTGGACGATCTCCTGTTCGGGGGAGCTTCCGGCTCAAGCCATTCCCGGCGTCGATATAAGGATATCTCTGTAGGAGCTAGATTTGGCACATGGCACTGGCGATTGAGAATGTTGGGAGAGAGATGCATGAGTTCATGAGAGAACTCTACCCATTGTGCCGAAGTATCAGCGGTGATGGCCTCCGAACCACCCTCCATCACATCGAGAAGCGAATTCCCTTAATTGTGCATGAGGTTCCCACCGGGACGCAGGTATTTGATTGGACTATTCCGAAAGAGTGGAATATCCACGACGCATATATCAAGGATTCACATGGAAACCGAGTCGTAGACTTCCAGCAATCCAATCTCCATGTTGTGAGTTATAGCCTCCCTATTCATCGAAAAATGACGCTCGGTGAATTAAAGCCACATCTGTTCTCATTGCCGGATCGGCCTGATTGGATTCCCTACCGCACGGCCTACTATCGCGAGAGTTGGGGATTTTGCCTGAGCCACAAGCAGCTAATAGAGTTGCATGAAGACGAGTACGAAGTCTGCATTGATTCTACACTTGAGGCAGGCCATCTGTCCTATGGTGAATGCTATCTGAAAGGAGCGCGCGAGGAAGAAATTCTCATTTCCTGTCACGTCTGCCACCCATCGTTGTGTAATGACAATCTTTCCGGAGTCGTCTTAGGAACCCGTCTGGCGGAGGCGTTGGTCAATCGGCCGCATCAGTATTCCTATCGTTTTCTGTTTTTGCCCGTCACGATAGGGGCCATTGCCTGGCTGTGTTTGAATGAGCCTCAGACGAAGAAAGTTCGGCATGGAATTGTTCTAACTTGTGTTGGTGACAGCGGAAAGCCGACGTATAAAAAGTCACGCGCTGGATGTGCCGAGGTCGATAGAGCGGCGATTCACGTGCTCAGACATAGCGGTGGGGATTTTGCCGTGCAGGAGTTTTCCCCCTATGGATATGATGAACGTCAATATTGTTCGCCCGGGTTCAATCTTCCAGTTGGCTGTTTCATGCGGACTCCCAACGGATGTTTTCCTGAGTATCACACTTCCGGAGACAATCTGAGCTTTGTCAGGCCTGAATCGTTGACGGATTCCTACATAAAGGTAGGGCAGATTCTTGAAGTCTTAGATCTCAATGACACGTACGTCAGCCAAAATCAAAAATGCGAACCACAACTCGGGAAAAAAGGCCTCTACAGCGCCCCAGGGAGCGAGGATAATCTGGCTTTGCTGTGGGTCCTGAACTTGTCAGACGGTGATCACAGCTTATTGGATATCGCAGAACGATCGGGAATGTTCTTTCAACGGATTCGGAAGGCGGCTGATGATTTGGCTGGGGCGGGAATAATTCGTCGATTACACCGATGATAGTGTCGAGTTCAGCCCTAAACGGGCATGCGAGCGAGAGTGCTTTAACGGAATCATCTATAAGGACAAGAGGATCGCACATGGGGAAAACGATTGCTGCCGCCGCACTCTGCCGATTTTGTACCGGGCCATTGGTTCATACCTTTGTCGATCTCGGTATGTCCCCTCCATGTCAAACGCATATCGAGCCGCATCAACTGAACCATATGGAGGCATTCTATCCGCTCCACACCTATGTGTGTGAGCGATGCTTTCTCGTGCAGTTGCAAGAGTATGTGAGCCCAGGAGACATCTTTTCCGAGTATGCCTATTTCTCGTCCTACGCGGACACATGGTTGAAACATGTCAAGGCCTATACCGATCTCATGGTCGAGCGGTTTGGGATTAGCTCGAAGAGCCAGGTAGTGGAAATAGCCAGTAACGACGGGTACTTACTGCAATACTTTCTGGAGAAGGGTGTCCCGGTCCTCGGCGTAGAGCCGGCCGCCAATGTCGCGAAAGTGGCGATGCAGAAGGGCATTCCGACCATGGTCAAGTTCTTTGGTAGGGCAACTGCGCGGGAGCTTGCGGCAGCCGGTAAATATGCGGACCTCTTGCTCGGGAATAACGTGTTGGCACACGTGCCAGATTTGAACGACTTTGTCGGAGGTATGCAGATCCTCCTGAAGCCGGACGGTGTGATTACGATGGAGTTTCCACATCTCATGAAACTCATGCAGGAAAACCAATTCGACACGATTTATCACGAGCATTTTTCGTATTTTTCGTTCCTAACCGTCGAGCAGGTATTTGCGGCGCATGGATTGACACTATTTGACGTCGATGAACTTCCCACCCACGGAGGGTCGCTCAGGATCTATGGCCGACATGGCGAAGATCATTCGAAGCCGGTCTCTTCCAGAGTCGAGGCTCTCCGAGAGCGGGAGTCAGCCGCGGGATTCTCCACATTAGGGCAATATCGTCAGTTCGACCAGCAGGTCAAAAAAACAAAAAGAGACCTGCTCGAATGTCTCATCGGCATCAAGGGGGAGGGAAAGTCGATCGCGGGTTACGGGGCGCCTGGGAAAGGCAATACCTTGCTCAACTATTGCGGTATCAGAACGGATTTCCTTGATTATACCGTCGATCGGAACCCCTATAAGCAAGGAAAGTACACCCCTGGTACCCATATACCGATCCATGCGCCGACAAAACTCCGGGAGTCAAGGCCTGATTACCTTCTGATTCTCCCCTGGAATTTAAAGGAGGAGATCATGGAGCAGACATCATATATCCGCGAGTGGGGAGGCAAGTTTATTGTGCCTATTCCGGAAGTGCAAATCTTGTAGCCTGTGGATTGGGAGATTGCTGTTTAAAGAGAGAGACAGTTGATAGGGCTGTTTCAGTCGCGGTGTTTGGTAACGAATAAGGATGAAGACATGAATGCACAAGAAGTCGTGAAGTCGGATCTGGACATGATGTGCGACAACTTAAAGGAAGAGTTTGGTCGCATGTCAGGTAAAAGGCTCCTTCTCACCGGCGGGGCCGGGTTTCTGGGGCATTATTTTGTGCAGGCTGCGTTGTACTGGAACGCACTGATGCGCAAAGACGCCGAATCCATTCACGTCGTTGTGTATGACAACTTTGTCAGAGGGATGCCGACATGGTTGTCGAGACTCCAGGCAGATCCGCACTTGTCGCTGGTGCGTCATGACATTCGCAACCCGCTTCCTACAGATATTGGAGACTTCCAATTCATTGTTCACGCAGCCTCCATTGCGTCTCCGACATATTACCGAAAAGATCCGATCGGGACGATGGATGCCAACGTGAACGGGCTCAGGATGCTGCTTGAGTATGCTCAGTCTCAGGGTGTAAAGGGGCATCCTGTAGAAGGGTTTCTTTTCTTTTCCAGCAGCGAAATCTACGGCGATCCTTCTCCAGAGAATATCCCAACACCAGAGACCTACCGAGGCCTGGTGTCCTGTACTGGGCCACGCGCGTGTTATGACGAAGCGAAACGTTATGGAGAAACATTGTGTGTAAACTTTGCGCAACAATTGGGAATCCCGGTCAAAGTTGCTCGGCCATTCAACAATTATGGTCCTGGTTTGAAGATCAGCGATCGCCGCGTTATCCCTGACTTTGTGAGAGATATCATGAACGGCCGGGATATTGTCATGCTCTCGGACGGGTCTCCCCGTCGGACATTTTGTTATGCGGCAGATGCCGTAACTGGCTACTACAAAGTGTTGGTAAAGGGGCACAACGGAGAGGCCTACAATATTGGAGTAGAAGAACCGGAGATCTCCATGGTCGAGTTGGCTGAGAAGCTAGCGGGGTTGGCGAGGGATCTCTTTGGGTATAAAGGGAAAGTTGTACGGAAGGCCAGCCACGATACGAGTTACCTTGTGGATAATCCGAGCCGGCGTTGCCCCATCATCACGAAGGCTCGAACCCATCTTGGGTACGATCCACGAGTGTCGGTGAATGATGGAATGAAACGGTCCTTGATTTGGTACGGGGATAACCGCCAAGCAGAGGATATGTAGGAGCGTACGTCTTAGAAGTACTGTGACGGGGAGAGTCTGCCATGGCAATGTCATCAGTTTTGCGCTCGTTCAGAATACATTTTCTGGCGTGAGGTGTGGTTAACGAGGGCTAGCAGCGCGGGTCTGGAATATTCTTCAGGCGGTATGACGGAGGCAACGGCATGAAAGTTTCAGTTCTCGGAACAGGCTACGTCGGACTTGTGTCGGGAGTGTGTCTGGCGGAAAAAGGGCATGACGTCGTCTGCGTGGACGTCGATGAGGCAAAGGTGAGCCTCATTAATCAGGGACGTCCTCCGATCTTTGAGAACGGACTCGAGGCGCTGTTAAAGAAGAATGTGGGCAAGCGACTATCGGCAACGACCAATCTGTTGCAAGCCGTACATGCGACCGACTTATCGCTCATTGCCGTAGGGACTCCGTTTAACGGGCAGGAGATCGATCTGACCTACATCAAGGAGGTTGCACGGCAGATTGGGAGGGCGTTGAAAACGAAGCCCGGCTATCACGGGGTTGTTGTCAAGAGCACTGTGGTGCCAGGGACGACGGACAATGTAATTCGGCCTATTCTCGAAGAGACCTCAGGAAAAAAAGCGGGAGTGGACTTCGGAATCGGCATGAATCCAGAATTTCTTACGGAGGGAGAAGCGATCGATGACTTTATGAATCCCGATCGGATTGTTCTGGGAGGGAATGATCAGGCCAGCCTCGACGCACAAGCATGTCTCTATGATGGTTTCAAGGGAGTGCCTGTCGTCTGTACGAACAACGCCACTGCAGAAATGATCAAGTATGCCTCAAATTCGCTCCTTGCAACGATGATTTCATTCTCGAACGAAATCGGCAATCTCTGTGCCGTTCTTGGCGGGATCGATGTCGTCGATGTCATGAGTGGAGTCCATTCCAGCCGGTACTTGACGGTCACTCTCCCGACTGGGGAACGCCATCGGCCGGGGGCCGTATCGTTCTTGAGCGCCGGCTGTGGGTTTGGCGGGAGTTGTTTGCCGAAGGATGTGAGTGCTCTGGCGGTTCATGGCAAACAAGCTGGAATATCCATGCCGCTATTGGAAGCGGTACTGCGGGTGAACAAGCACCAGCCTGAGTGGATTATCAAACTGTTGAAAAAACACTTTCCTTCTCTCTCAGGGGTGCGTGTAACAGTCTTAGGCCTCGCCTTTCGGCCTGATACGAATGATATGCGCGAGTCGCCGGCTATCCCTATTGTACGAGGATTGTTGCGCGAAGGAGCTGTCGTCAGAGCCTATGATCCGGCGGCGATGGAAGAGGCGGCTAAGGTGTTCACGGGACAGCCCATTGCGCTCTGTCATGGGCTTGAGGACGCGGTCAAGGATGCCGATGTGATTGTGCTGGTGACGCGATGGAAGCAGTTTGAAATTCTTCCCGAACTACTCAAAAGGCAGGAGGTTCAGCCGCTTGTAGTGGATGGGCGGCGATTTCTCGATAAGCGGGAGATTGCGCGGTATGAAGGGATTGGGACATAGATCGTGTTTGATTTACTCCACACGGGCTCGTCAGAGGCCGGCTCGACGCGTGTTTGCCCGCAGATCCCTGGTCTGTGAGTGGCTGTGGGAATGTTTTCAAGGTGATGAGCAACTAACTCGTGAGCTGGACAACCTTAAACCGCGTGGAGGTATCACGTGAATGCACTGTATGTTGATCCAACGGTGAATGATGAAACACGGCGTAACTTTCTCTTTGACGGGCAACTCCTGGTGTATTCTCCTCGACCGAGTTCTTTGGCCCTCATTGAGTGGGCGCGTGAGTTGATTCGTGACGCGTTCGGCACATTAGATCCGCTCACGGCTCAGCACGAAGTCTCGGTCGAGAAATTTATTGAGATTCTCACGGTCCTCAAGCCGAAATTTATCAACCATTCGACCTCGAAGGAACTGCTGCAGAAACTGTTGTTGGACATGGGCTGCGATCCAGAGAAAACCTATTTTGACGTTCCACGTATGCGAACATCGACGTCTGACGATTTCTTGACAGCGGGGATCGCCTATGCGTTCCACCCCCATAGAGACACATGGTACGGCGCACCGATGTGTCAAATCAATTGGTGGATTCCGATCTTTCCGGTTCAGCCTGACAATGCGATGGCATTCCATAGTCGCTACTGGGATACGCCTGTTGCCAATGAATCGCCGGAATTCAACTACGACGAGTATGTGCAGACGTCCAGAAAGAATGCTGCACAGTATGTGAAAGAAGATACCAGGAAACAACCCCATCCCATCGGGAATGTGGAGCTGGATCCGCAGATACGGGTGATTACCAAAGAAGGCGGGGTGTTGCTCTTCTCTGCGGCGCATTTGCATTCCAGTGTTCCGAACACTTCGGGGTATACGCGATTCAGCATCGATTTTCGCACCGTCCATCTTGACGACGTGGCCGCAAAGGTCGGTGCTCCCAACATCGATACAGCCTGCACCGGCACCGCCTTGAGGGATTTCTATCGTGTCGGCGATCTGGCGAAGATCCCGGAGAACCTTGTATTGCCGCACGAGAATTCGCGGGATATCTGCCCTGTACTCAAGGACGGGAACGGGGTAGTCCGGTAGGGCCATGGTACAATGGGCTGGGCGGCGAGTCTTGGTCACCGGCATCACGGGTTTCCTTGGTGCCAGCGTCATGGCCCGACTGCTTCAACTCGGGGCAGAAGTCTATGGAGTGGCTCGATCGCCACAGCCAAAACTTCCGGCGCATGTACTGATCGGGGATCTCACAGGTCCGGATTTCGTCCATTCAACTTTTCGTGAAGCGAAGCCGGATATCGTTATCCATCTCGCGGGCCAAACGAACGCGTCGACCGATAAGATGTTGATGCTGCCGACGTTCCAGGGAAACCTGGAGACTACGGTGAATGTATTGACGGCTGCGGCCGGCATGAATTGCCAAAAAATCATTCTGACCGGGTCATTAGAAGAACCGGAAGTCGGGGTGGGGGATGATGCTCTACCAACTTCACCCTACGCCTTGTCCAAGTGGGGGACGGTCCTGTATGGGCGTGCCTTTCACGCCATGTATCACACGCCGGTGGTCATTGTGAGACCATTCATGACCTATGGCCCGAGGCAGCGGCCGACCAAGCTTGTGCCGTACAGCACGCTCTCATTGCTGCAAGGGAAAGTTCCAAGGGTAAGAAACGCCGAGCGTCGTGTCGATTGGGTGTTTATCGAGGATGTTGTCGAGGGGATGCTTGCTGCGGCAACAACGCCTGGCGTCGAGGGACAAACTATCGATCTTGGAACCGGAGTCGCCACCTCCGTCCGCCAAGTCGTCGCCGAATTGGTCTCTGTGACCGGTGCGACGGTTGAACCAATCTTTGAGCAAGGCCCCGCAGCCCTAAGTAACACCGACAGAGTTGCCGATGTGGCCAAGGCGGAATTCTGGTTAACGTGGAAATCCAAAACCTCGTTGCAGGAAGGCCTTGCTCGAACGGTCGAATGGTACAGATCTGAACTGGTGCGAACGACGTCAACGTAGAGAACCCCGCACGATGTGGGAGGGGAGGAATCGATGAAAGTTGTCTTGTTCTGCGGCGGTATGGGAATGCGGTTGAAAGAATATTCCGACTCCATCCCGAAGCCGATGGTCAATATCGGATACCGTCCTATCCTCTGGCACCTGATGAAGTACTATGCCCACTTTGGCCATAAAGAATTTATCCTGTGTTTGGGATACAGGGGAGATATCATCAAGAACTATTTCCGGAGCTACGATGAGTGCCTCTCGAATGATTTCACAATGGCCCGAGGTGGGCGAGAGGTCCGTCTTAACAATACGGACATTGATGACTGGACGATTACCTTTGTCGAGACCGGACCTCAGTCAAACATTGGGCAGAGACTCCAGGCCGTAAAGTCTTATGTAAAGGACGAGGAGATGTTCCTCGCGAATTATACCGATGGCCTAACTGACTTCAATTTGCCGGCATTGACAGAGGATTTCGCAAGGCAAAATGCGATCGGTAGTTTCCTGAGTGTCCGTCCGATACAGAGTTTTCACGTGGTCAAGGTTTTGGACGACGGATCCGTGGCCGATATCAAGGATCTGAATAGCTCGGGGCTTTGGATCAACGGCGGGTTTATGGTCTTTCGAAAGGAAATCTTCGATTACATGAGGCCCGGTGAGGAATTGGTCCACGAACCCTTTCAGCGACTGATCAAGGGCAACAAGTTGATCAGTAATCGCTACGAAGGTTTCTGGATCAGTATGGATACCTTTAAGGATAAGCAGCGGCTCGATGAGATGTATGCAAGAGGAGATACGCCTTGGATGGTGTGGCAGGCAAACCATCCAACTGAGAAGTAGCACTGATATGCTTGAGCTGATCCCAGATCCTGGCGAGAAACCATGTTTTTCCATCCTCTGTTTGGGTGCACATTCTGACGATATCGAGATTGGTTGTGGAGGATCAATTCTTCGTCTCCTGCAAACATACATGAATTGTGACGTAACCTGGGTCGTCTTCAGCGCAAAGGCCCAACGAAGGCGCGAGGCGCTGTCTAGCGCAGGACGTTTTCTCAAGGACGCGCAAGCGAAGACCATCATCACCAAGGGATTCGGGGAGAGTTTCTTCCCCTACCGTGGAGCGGAGATAAAGAGGTTTTTTGAGCAATTAAAGAAACGGGTAGCTCCCGACCTGATCTTCACCCATTATAGACATGATCTGCACCAAGACCATCGGGTGATCTGCGAGTTGACCTGGAATACCTTCCGCAAGCATCAGATCCTCGAGTACGAGATACCGAAGTATGACGGCGATCTTGGCCGGCCCAACGTCTTTGTTCCACTGACGCAAGCCCTCTGTGAAAAGAAAGTGAAATACCTCATGGACGGCTTTTCTACGCAACGAAGCAGACAGTGGTTTACGGAAGATACCTTCTATGCGCTTCTTCGACTACGAGGCATCGAATCAAATGCGCATGGGAAATACGCCGAAGCTTTTTATGGCCGGAAGATTGTTCTTGGTTAACGTAATCGAGAGGGTGGTGGATTTGGCTTACCGATTGAAGCGTGTCAACCTGGTGCCGGCTTCAATCACGCACCGAAATGTGTAGGTACTCGCATCAATCACTTATGGGATACAAAATGCTACTTTCTTCAACATTGGGACAGCACTGAGTGTAGGTGAATGGTAAATGGGTAAGGATAGTAAGACCCAAAAATCGTAAGGAAATGCGAAACACTAAAGGATAACTGCGGTATGGGACTCAATGCTAGGTGGATTTTAGAATTGTGGGGCTTTCGAGAGCTGGTCTATTTTCTCGCATGGCGAGACGTAAAGGTGCGGTATAAGCAGACCGTATTGGGCGTGCTCTGGGCTGTCATTCAGCCATTGTTTACCATGGTGATATTTACGCTATTGTTCGGTCAATTGGCGAAAATCCCTACTGACGGGATACCCGGGCCGATTTTTTACTTCAGCGCACTGGTACCCTGGATTTACTTCTCCTCAACCCTGACCAATGCGGGGATGAGCCTCGTAACCAACAGCGGCCTCTTAACGAAGATCTACTTCCCCCGCGTCATCCTCCCGGCTGCTGCCGCGCTTGGCAACCTGATGGATTTCCTGATCAGCTCCGTGTTCCTTATAGGGTTTATCGTCTATTACCAGACTCCTCTAGGCTGGAATCTCCTTCTCTGGCCGGCGCTTGTAGTCCTGCTCATACTCCTTTCGCTCAGCTTGGGCGCGTTCTTCGCGGCGCTCAATGTCAAGTATCGGGACATCAGATATGTCATACCCTTCCTTATCCAACTTTTAATGTTTACTACGCCTATTATCTATCCTGCAAGCATGGTCCCTGAACGGTTTCAATGGCTGCTAGCCCTCAACCCGTTAAGCGGACTTATCGAGGCCTTCCGGTATGTGGTGGTTCCAAGCCATGTTCTCGACTGGAACCTCCTGATGTTCTCTGTCGTTATCACCGGAGTGCTTTTCGTCACGAGTGTGTTGTACTTCAAGAGCGCCGAAAAGGCCTTCGCCGATATTGTCTGAGAAGGGATGGCTATTTTGACACACAGCATCGAAATTCAGAATGTCTCCAAGCGTTACCGGATCGGGAGGCAACAGCGGACATTCCGGGAAGGCATCATCGAATTAGCCAAGCGTCCATTTGGGCGTCCCGATAAAGAAGCCGAGTCAATGTGGGCGCTAAGGGATGTCTCGTTCGACGTGGCCGAAGGTGAGGTCGTGGGCATCATCGGAAGGAACGGGGCCGGAAAGAGCACGCTGCTAAAGATCTTGTCGAAGATCACATACCCGACTGAGGGAAACATCAAGGTAAGCGGGCGTGTTGCCGCCCTGCTGGAGGTCGGGACCGGTTTCCACGAAGAACTGACAGGTCGCGAAAATATTTATCTCAATGGATCGATCCTCGGTATGCGAAAGCAGCAGGTGGACAAGTGCTTCGATGCCATTGTTGCCTTCTCCGGCGTCGAGCAGTTTATCGATACCCAGATAAAAAGGTATTCCTCCGGAATGCGGTTGAGGCTGGGATTCGCTGTTGCAGCGCACCTCGAACCTGACATACTCATTGTCGATGAAGTGCTCGCTGTGGGAGACGCAGGGTTTCAGAAGAAGTGTCTCGATGCCATGGAAGACTTGAGGAGCGGAGGGCGCACTGTTCTCTTCGTGTCGCATAATCTGGCGGCGGTGGAGAATCTCTGTTCCCGCGGGATCTGGCTCGACGGAGGCAAAGTCCGCATGGACGGAAAGGCCAAGGAGGTTATCCTGGCCTACATGGCTAGCTTCGCGGGCGGCCCGGCGGCGGAATCTACGCTGACGGATTTGAAGAGTCGGCAGGGCAACGGTGAGATCCGATACACGAAAGTTGAGTATTTGAGCCCTGACCGCACGCCACGCGCTCTGACAAGGTGCGGCGATAGCGTGGTAATCCGCTTGCACTATTATGCCAAGAAGACCGTCCACTATCCGGTTTTTTGGTTCCGACTCTTCACGAGCATGGGGACACTCATAACGGAGTCAGGCGCCGACACTCATGGACTCGACATTCCCCGCTTGGAGCCTGGGGACGGGTACATCGACGTTGAGATTGACTCGCTCAATTTGCTTCCGGCACAGTACTACTTCTCTCTGTGGATCGCCGATCAGGAAAATTCAGTGATTTACGATGGGGATGTGCGTACCGTGTTAGAGGTGGAACCGGCGAATATCTATGCGTCCGGGTGGACGCCGACTAGCCGGCACGGAATCGCCTTTTTCCCGCAACGTTGGAGCGTTACGTAAAAATGTCGCCAGGGCCAAGCAGCGATCCTGGTCTTCCAGCGGCTGGATGCCAGCGATTCGGTTTACAAAGGGAATCTACGAGCCGCGGGTTTCCTACTTGGCCGCTTCGTGAAACCAGTATCTAGCGCTTCTTCCATCTCAGGATCGGCGTCTCAAGCCTGCACTTCCTCCTTCATGAGTGATGCCGTGCCATACCTAGTTGGGCGTTGCGTAAGGGGGATGGTCACGTATGGTCGAGAGGGCAAAAATACGATGGGGAACCGCAAGGAAAATCGATGAATTCAAAGCAGGCTCCCCTCGTAAGCGTGGTGACCCCCGTCTACAACGGGGAGAGCTATCTGCGAGAGTGCATCGAGAGCGTGCTCGCCCAGACTTACGACAACTGGGACTATACGGTCGTCAACAATTGCAGCACTGATCGAACACTCGAGATTGCTCAGGAGTATGCCGCCCGCGATGCAAGGATCCGGATCCACAACAACGAGACCAACGTTCGCGTACAAAACAGTTATAACATCGCACTCCGGCAAATCTCCCCCGTGAGCAAGTACTGCAAAGTAGTAGCAGCGGATGACTGGCTGTTCCCCGAGTGCCTCGAAAAGATGGTCCGCCTGGCGGAGGAACACCCCAGCGTGGCAATTATCCAAGCCTATCATCTGGCGGGAAATAAGGTCACCGGGGATGGTCTGCCGTACCCCAGCACTGTCGTGCCAGGGCGGGATGCGTGCCGCATATGGCTCCTGCCAGGATCGCCATCCATCTTTGGAGCGCCCACCAATTTGATGTACCGGTCGGATATCGTGCGGAGTCGCCACTCGTTTTACAACGAATCCAATCTGCATGCGGACTCGGAGGTCTGTCTCGAGTTTCTGGAACACCACGACTACGGTTTCGTGCACCAGGTTCTCATGTTCCAACGGGTGCGAGAGGGCTCATTGAGCGCCTATTCGGAGGACGTCACGACGTATTTCCCCCGGCGGCTATACGACCTTCTCACGTATGGTCCGAAGTATCTCACCGAAAAGGAGCTGGAGGAGAATATCCGTGAACACCTCAAAGTGTACTACCATTTCTTGGGGTGGCAGGTTTTCAAAGGACGCGACCGAAAGTTTTGGAGCCTGCATCGGGGAAAGCTCGCCTCGCTGGCTCACCCTTTGAGCAATGCCAGGCTTACTGCCAATGCTTTCCTCTATTTGCTCGATGTCGTTCTCAATCCGAAGAGAACGGCGGAGACAATAGCCCGGCGGCTCCGCTGAACATTCGGGGGCGCGGCTTCGGAACGAACAACTTGATTTGACATTCGGACATGCTTGGAGCTGCAGTAACGAAGGGCGGTCTCGTAACCGGGTAGGAACAAGGACTGGAAGATTATGAATTTTTACAAAGATATTGTTGCTCAATTCGACGATGCACAGAAACCCTCAGAGAAGTCAGGCCAGCTCTCTCCTTTTCACTATCATACCTGGTCGACCGAGAGCATTAAACGGTTTTGGACCATCTGGACCACGAACCGTGCTCTTAAAACTCAGTTTTACCCGATTGAATATTGGAAAGACCTGCTCGCATGGGTTCGGTCACAGATTCCCAGCACTCCGTCAGTGATCGCAGATGTCGGTTGTGGCAATGGGAATCTCGTAGATTGTCTGCTGAAGGTGTATCCAGATTCGAAGATCACGGGAATTGATATGTCAGAGGAGTCCTTGGTCCCGGCCCGGTCGAGATTCGAAAACCTGAAGAATATCGGGTTTCAGGTTGGGTCTCTCACACAGCTTCCCTTTTCCGATGATTCTCTAGATTTGGTGACGTGCACAGAAGTCTTGGAGCATAGCTTTCCGGAAAGCTTCTTTGGCTCATTCCCCGAGGTCAGGAGGGTGTTGAGGAGCGGAGGTTATTATCTGGCATCCATTCCCCTTGGGGAAAAGGCCAGCTTTGTGTGCTGTCCCGGGTGCGGCTCTGTGTTTACCCCCTACCAGCACATGGTCTTCGACATTACACAGAATGAGGTCGCAGAGTTGCTGTCAAAAAACCGATTGGAGCTGGTTGCCTGGTATCAAGCGATTGACCGGACTGTTCCCGCAAATCCTTTCAAGAGGGTGGGGAAATCGTTGCTGATAAGCCAGATGCCAAATCTGGCAAAGCGCTTTTTCCCTAAATCTGGAGTCTCAGGTTTTCTCGCGCGCGCGCGCGCCTAAGCAACATAGTGTCTAGGCCGATCGGCCATCATTGAATTAGACCGACGGGATCGATGAAGCACGCCGTGATGATTGCGTACAACTTTCCTCCGGAGGGAAACGCCGGCACATACCGTCCGCTGCGGTTCGTCCGTCAGCTACCCCACCTTGGATGGATTCCCACGGTCATTACGGCCATGCCCAGTCAATATGAGAGATATGATCCTGCACTAATAAAGATGGTCCCGAACGAGATTGAGGTCATTCGGATCAAAGCCTATGATCTGTGGCAGGCTTTTCAGGCTTCAAGGTCGCGAAGAATGCAAAGTCACTCATCCAGCGCTCAGGAGGAACATATCGGAAACTCGCAGAACGGGCAACAGAGCAGTATTCGAACACGTATGAGAGAGATGATCCAGACGGCCGAGGCATGGTGGTATCACCCGGACAAAGCGATGCCGTGGATCGACAGCGCGGTGGATGCGACTGTAAGGCTGTGTCAACACAGCCCCGCAGATGTGATCTGGGCGACCGCCGGCCCCGTATCTTCGTTACTTGTCGCTCAAAGGAGTTCAGTCGGAACGGGCATTCCTTATGTCCTGGATTTTCGTGATCCTTGGACAATCACATTAACGAACTTTGAATTACGACGACCAATGTGGGCCAGGCGGTTGGATCGACGGCGGATGTATTCTCTCCTTCAAGGGGCGCAGTCCATCATATTTCGCCATGCGGCGGAGGCGGAATGCTTTTGGCGTGCGTACCCCAAGGCGTTCGAGGCAGGGAATGTACATTTAATCCCAAACGGTTATGATGGGGAAATCGAAGAATTTGTCGCGCCGGCTGGAGAGAAATGCACAATCTTATATACAGGGACCATAACCGGGGCGCCCTATCGCTATGACACCCTTCTCCAATCACTGAGCGTCCTCAAACAGACGGACCCTATTCGTGCAAAACAACTACGGCTTCTATTCGTTGGTGCCGGTACTCAAATTCTAAAGGAGCAAGCCGGGGCACGTGGCATTTCTGATATGGTAGAAGTGACAGGTCACATCCGGCAAGATGAGGTGGCTCGCCTAGGCCGTGAAGCTCACGCGTTACTTGCGCTGGGACTCATGCCAACCCACCCAGGTTACGAGCTTCTGTTGGCATCAAAGCTATTTGGCTACTTTAAGGCAGGCCGACCAATCATCGGAGTGCTGCCCCCTGATGAAACAAAAAACTGTCTCAAGCGAGTAGGTGTCACTACAATAGCCGATGTCAATTCAGTGCCGGAAATCATTGCAGTTCTCTGTCAGGTGCTTGACAATTGGTCCAGAGGGACACTATCAACCCTAGTTCCTGACCGTAAGGCCTGTAAGGCCTTTTCGGCAGAGGTTCAGACCGCCGCGCTCGTCGGTGCGTTTGAGGGAAAGCCGGCTCTGGATCCATTTATCCCTGGTCTGGTGGATATCCCGCTGAGCTTACGCGCGCACATTGGGAAAGAGGGCTGGCTCAACTGAAGGTGTAACGCCTCTCATATTCAGATCAACACATTAAGATAAATAGCTCAGATCATGTTAGGAGCCAAGCATGCATTTCTGTATCCGTGACGATGACACGAGCTTCTTCACTTCACCCGATGAGCTGGAGCGTGCGTATGGTCAGATTACAAAACATGGCCCCGTGTCGTTGGCCGTCATTCCCTTCTGTCGAGCGGGAACGAGCCGGGGGCTACCGGAGAAATATCGCGAGCGCTGGTCGATCCATCCGCTCGAGGAGAATCCCGCCCTCGTCGAGTACCTCCGCCATGGAATTGCGAATGGACGATACGAGGCGATGCTGCACGGCTACCATCACGATGATCCAGATACGAAGCGGGAATTTCTGGGCGGATCCGACCTGGGTCGAAAAGTGCGAGAGGGGAAACGCTATTTGGAAGATCTCCTTCACACGACGATTCGTGTCTTTGTTCCACCCCATAATGCAATCGGCAGAAACGGTTTGGAGGCAATCACCCGAGAGGGACTTCACCTTGGTGGCGTGGCCGGCATGCGTCAGGGCTGGTCATGGCTGGCGCCGGCAAGCGTGAGAACCTGGTGGCGCCTTCGGCAATGGCGAATGAACGGCCATGCCGGGATTCCCTGGGTGCTCGACTTGGCTGATCATAAAGAACTTGCCGGGAACCCTATTACTCCCATGTCCAAGCTCAAACAGAGTCTGAGACGGTTTGATGAAGCCAACGGAGTCGATGGGGTGTTTTGCGCTGCCACTCACTATTGGGAGTTCGATCAGCCGACCGATGACCCGGACTCCGGGACGGTTGGAGATCATCTACAGAAGCTGATCCAGCATGCTGTAGCCGATCCAAAAATCCGCTGGCAGTCGGTCGGAACTGTTCTCGCTGGAAACGATTCGTCCGGTCAACGCGCCTAGGCGTGTCTCTCTGACACGGCTTTCTGAAGTCCTCGAAATCAAGAGGCCCAGTCCTCGTTAATCCATGGTCTTGAGGTAATCATGTGTGGCGTTCTCGCCGTATTCCAGAATTCTCCTATCGTTGAACGGGATGTGGCACAAGCTGCTGCAGAAAGCATTGCTCACAGGGGACCTGATGGCTCTGGTGAGTGGCGGGAGCGTCACGTGATGCTCTTTCACCGTCGCTTGTCGATCATTGATTTGGCTACGGGTCAACAGCCGATGCTGAGTAGGAACGGCCGATTTGTCATCGCGTTCAACGGAGAAATTTATAATTTCCAAGATCTCCGAGAGCAGTTGAGACAAGAAGGAGTCCAATTTCGCACAAACTCGGATACAGAAGTGCTGCTCGAAGGATATGGCCATTGGGGGCCTGCCGTTGTCGATCGCCTCAATGGTATGTTCGCGTTTGTCATTTGGGATCGCCAGGAATCCCTGGCATTCGGTGCCCGTGATCGGTTGGGTATTAAGCCCTTCTGTTGGGCGGTTTCTAAAGGGGCCCTCATCGTTTCCTCGACGCTGGAGCCGTTCAAAACCCTGGGCGGCTTTGGGCAAGTGGATCCAGTCGCCGTACGGGATCTCATGGCGTTTGATTACATTCCGTCACCACGCACAATTCTCCACGGAGTTCATAAGCTGGAACCAGGATCACGGTTCCAGTGGCGATTGGGAGATGAGTCGCCGCGCATAGAACGGTATTGGAGTCCTCCTGGCCCGGACGACAGAGCTGAAGTTCCGAGCGAGGACACCTTAGAGAGTCTGTTGCAAAGAGTGATCAGACGCCAGATGATCAGTGATGTGCCGATCGGCGTCTTCCTTTCCGGAGGCATCGATTCGTCACTGATGGTGGCGTTGATGGCTCGTGAGAGTGAGAAGCCGCTGCGCACGTTCTCCATCGCCTTCAAGGCTGTGGAGGCCGATGAGTCCTCGATCGCCGGGTTAGTCGCGAGGCAGTTCGGCACGGACCATACCGTGCTTTCAGCGGAGGATCTCGGACCTGAGATGTTGCTGGAACTGTTGGGTCGCCTGGATGAGCCGTTTGCGGACCCAGCCTTTGTGCCGACCTATGCCCTGGCAAAGATGACGGCGGGGCATGTGAAAGTCGCTCTGTCTGGGGATGGCGCCGATGAAGTGTTCGGGGGTTATCCAAAATATCTACTGGGTGATGCGCATCCTCGGCGGATCCCTGGCCATCGCGTCCTCGATGCATCCCTTCGCACGTTGGCTTGGAGGCCACGGGGAATGGCTCATCTCTACTGGCGAACGCTGACTGCCGAAGACCGCATTCGCTGGTCCTGGACTCGCTATGGGGACTTTCCCGTCTTCCGAAAAGATCTCCGACAGGTGCTGTCTTCACGTTACCACGAAACAGCCGAAGTCGCAGGGTATTTCGAGCCCTGGGAGCGAGTGGCAAAACGATATGGTGACCGAATTGACATGGATGTCCTCATGCGGACCGACTTGGAAACCTACCTGAGCGAGAATTGCCTCGTGAAGACGGATCGAGCCAGCATGCTGGCATCGCTCGAAGTGCGGGTGCCCTATCTCGATGAGTTGATCTTGGATCGTATCCTGCCGCTTTATGCGAACAGAAAGATTGTCGATGGAACGTTGAAGGCCTTGCTCATGCCCATTGCACGGCGCCTGTTGCCGAGTCAGGTCTGGGACCGGCCCAAGCATGGATTCCATGTTCCCCTCCACCGGTTTCTTTCTGGTATCTGGAGGCCGGCAGTCGATGCTGCGCTGGATTGGGGAGAAGCCCATGTCGATCTCTTCGATTATCGATACCTGCGCCGCCTCCATGCCATCAATATCTCTGCCGGCGGCATCGATCGGGAATTGTGGAACCCGTTCGTCTTTCTCAGTTGGGCTATGGCCCGCTCCCGCTCGATATGAAAATTGCATTTCTCAATGATCGTATTTATGACTATGCGTCGTCCGACGCCTCGGCCGTTGGTGGCAATGAACGCCAACAGTGGCTTCTGGCCAGGGCGCTGGCATCATCAGGCTGGACGGTGTGTGTTGGGATCAGGCAGAGACTTAAATTAGGGGAGTGTCGGACGATCGAGGGAGTCGAGTTTCATGGCATCATGCAAGGGCAGTATCTGCTCGACTGCTATCGGTTCCTCTCAACAACACGTCCCGACTGGCTCTATTGTCGGGGAGCCTCTCATCTGTTAGGCCCACTTGTTCAGATTGCCCATGTGGCCGGAGTGCAAACCATTTTTGCCGCCGCCTTTGATACCGATGTGCAACCCCGCTCTGCCTTAACCGCCCGCCGGCGCTGGTGGCCTCTCTATGCATGGGGACTCTCCAAGACCGAACGCCTGTTCGTGCAACACGGAGGGCAGTTGGAGGAACTCCCCTCGCGATGGCGAGCCAAGGCCCGCGTGGTTCGAAGCATCGCTGATACGCGTATGAGCTCCACACCGCACTCCTGTCGTGAGCTGTATGTCGCCTGGGTCGGGATGCTTCGACAGCCCAAACGCCCGGACCTTCTGGTTGAGATTGCTGAGCGATCGCCTCAGGTGAAGTATATCGTCTGCGGTGGAGCCACCACTCACCGGTCACCATCGGGATACAGTCAGCGACTCATCGAGCAATTCCGTGGATTGCCGAACATCGAATTTCGCGGCCAGGTGGCGCCTGAGGAAGCGGAACGAGTCATTGCCGAATCGGCGGCACTGCTCTGCACCTCTGACCAGGAAGGGTTCCCGAACACATTTCTGCAGGCCTGGAGTTATGGGACCCCGGTCGTGACACTCCAAATCGATCCCGACAGCATCGTCAAACGGCTGGAGTTGGGAGCTGTGACTGGTACGGTCGACGCGACGGTCGAGCAGTTGCAACGATTGCTGGCCTCGCCTCAAGAACGCCAGAGTATTGCATCCAGAGCCTGTGAGTATATTCTCGGTCACCACAGCGCCGAAGCCGTGATCAAGGTCTTTCATGATGCGACGCGTCATACCTCCGGGTAGCGCAAAGAAGTTACTGCGCCCACACTCTGCAGCGCATACTTCTATTGGATCGAAGGAGACGGTGGTCGTTGAGGAAGACTCAAACCAATGAGACATCGCGCTGGATGATATCCGAATGCAGCACTCGCGTGTCCCAGCGTGATCGCTTCAGTTCTGCCCGTTGAGTTGGGAGGCCATCGCTTGGTGGCCGAGCTGACATTTCAGTTTCTCAAGGAGCAACACATGGTTCCGTTCGAGAGTAACGCATCGTGAATGTTTTGGTTGTCCATTCAGAACTCGGTGTGCTGCGAGGCGGAGGGGAGAATTTTACCAGGAATCTGTTTCTCGCCTTTGCCGAGCGGGGACATAATGTGTCGGCGGCCTTCATCGCAGACTCCAGGGGCCACTATCCAATCCCCCTGCCGGCAAAGATAAGGCCGATCCCTCTGGCAGGACGCTGGTCAAGGAAGCTGGGCCAAGAAGCGTTGTCGAATGTGGCGCATTGGATACCGCAGAGAACGCAACTCCGGGCTCAGTGGGACCGTATGCAGGAAGCGATCTGCTGGCGGACCGTCCGATGGCATGACCGACGGTTCACCCGCCGCATCGAGCTGGAATTCGGCGGACGTTGGAAGGAATTCGATGCGGTGTACGTTCATGGAAGCGCGCTGTTGGCAAGTAAGATCGCGCGCTATTGCCCCACGGTTTTGCGGCTGCCAGGTCCCGTCTCGGCAGACTTGGCTCCTGTACTCAGGGCGGTTCATGCCGTCTGCGCCAATGGAGATGCACTGAGCCAGATTCGCGAATTTCTCGGGGACCATGCCACGGAACTTCCGGTCGGATTAGACAGCGACATGTTCAAGCCAGGCCTATCAGGGGTGAGGCAACGGCTCGGATGGACGGAGAACCATTGGGTTGTAGGGTATGTCGGGCGCCTTGGCGTACATCAAAGGCATCGATCTTTTAGCCGATGCCTTCAGGAAGATACGAAAAACAATCCCGCATGCCAGGCTGATCATCGTGGGGTCCGGTGAGGAAGAGGGGAAGCTCCGTACAGGCCTGAAAGTAGAGCTCATGGAGGGGTTCGCCCACATTGAATCCGATGTGTCACATGAATCGCTGGCTGATTGGTACCGGACCATGGATCTCTTCGTGATGCCGAGCCGATATGAGAATTATTCTAATGCGGTGCTTGAGGCCATGGCGTGTGGAGTGCCGTTTCTCGTATCTGATGTGGGAGGAAACCGACGCTTGGCGGAGACCGAAGGTGGCTGGCTTTTCGCCCAGGGTTCCGCAGATTCATTGGCGCAGACTCTCTGCTCCATAGCCGAGAACCCGTGCCAGGCCAGAGATCGGGGCCTGGTAGGCGGAGAGAAGGTTCGCCATCGCTATAGCTGGGAAGCCAGCGCTAAGCGGTTGGAAGATATTCTCCAGTCATGTCTGGACATGAAGGTTGGAGTCGCATGCAGGCCGTAGCAGTCGCTCGCGCCAATGATCGGATGAGCGATTCTCTCGCGGGAGCACTGGCCCCCGTGGAGTACGGATACTACTTTGTCATTTTTTACACAGTACTGGGGGCGCCATTGGGTCTCATCCTTATGGGTGGTATCGGCTCAGGGTTCCTCCTGATTCCAGTCCTGGCTTATTGTTTCATCGCCCTTGGGCCATCTGTCCTGAAAGTCCTTCAGACGGTTTGGATTCCACTCGCCTGTGGAGCATCGTATCTGTTCATTCAACTGGCGCTGCACGGAGAATCGCTTACGGAATGTATGTCTACCGATTCGGTCCGTGGCTCCTCTCGCTCGTCATTGTGCAAGCCCTAGCGATGCATCGCCCCAACTTCCTGCACCGGTTTGCGTGGTTCACGTTGTTCGTGGGGCTGGGCATGCTGCCATTCATGAGGTTGGACCAGATTGGGCAATATACGAAGGTATCACTGGATCGCGACGTGGGCGTGGGCTATGCGAACGCGAATGCGCTCGGCGGCTGGTTTGGCTTCTGTATGCTGTACCTGACGATTAAAGGATATGTTGAAACTCGCCCGGCCTATCGCTTGGCGGCATGGCTCATGGCCGCATGTTCTCTGTATATCGTTACGCTGACTGTAAGCCGAGGGGTGCTCATCGCGCTGGCAGGCGCACTGTTCGTGGCGAGCAGGCGTCTGCTGAAAGTGGGGGTTCTCCCGTTATTTCTGCTTGCAGGGCTGGTGTTAGGGCTCATGGAACTTGGGGTGTTCGACCAAGCTCTCCGCGCGTACACCGTTCGCGGTGGAGAGGACACGGGGCGATTCAAGGTGTGGCCGTTACTCATCGAGAAGTTTCTGAGTTCACCAGTGATTGGGGTTGGAGCATCCCATGCCGGTGAGGTGACCAGTCCAGGCCATTTCGTGACCCCCCATAATGGCTTTCTGCTGTTCGCCGTGGCATCAGGTGCCATGCCTCTTATCTTGTTCTGCGCATATTTTTTTCGGAGCGGAATGGCAGCACTACATGCAAATATGTCAGAGCTGCAGGATGCTGTGTTCTACCTGCCGTTAGTCGTGTATACACTGCTGATCACTTGTGCAGGAAACCTGGAATTCATGACACCCTGGGCCATCGTGTCGCTGGCAGTTCCCGTCGCCGCGAGCGTCTATCACATGCGCCAGGACGATACGAAGTAGCGCGCTCGCACCTCGCCCTCTTGATGCCAATCCAGCATAGTCGTGGTGGGGGCATCTTTTGGGCGCGTTCCGACATGGAAAATGGGACTATGCGAAATCGCGTTATTTCACGCAGCAAGAGATAAGAGTGGTTTTCGAAGTCTTCGACCAAGTAGGTGTGTAAAGTCGAGCATCCCCTCCAGTAGTTCTCATTGGGGTGCAAGCGCAACTAACATTATCAGATCGCGCTCAGATCAAGAATAATTGTTTCACCTATGCCTCTTAAAGCTCAGATACTTGCCCTCGTAAGGATCCACGACCCTGTCGACTCCTTTATGTGGTCGGGCAACTTGGGCTTGGCGGACTAGAACGCCAGCTCTACTATCTTCTTGAAATCTGGATCATGCCCGATATCAACCTGCGTTAGTCGTCTGGAACCTCAATCCCCAAGACAAGTACTATCGAGACATTGAGGCACTCAAGATTCCAATCTATGGATTTCCTGCGGAGTGGTCCCCTCTATCTAAGCTGCGAGCATTTCGAGCCTTGGCACGCCAACTTGCGCCGGAAGTCATCCATTCGTATGGGTTTCATACAAACTTTGCCGCATATTACGCGGCACGGGGTACCGGAGCGTTGGCTATTGGCTCTCTGCGCAGCGACTTTGCCTTCGCCAAAGCTGGTGGTGGGGTGATCAGAGGTGCGCTCAATGCCCGGTGGCCCTATTCCCACATCTCGAATAGTATGACATCGGCTGAGGCCCTGCGTCGGCATTCCGGTCCCTTCGTGCCCAGACAGATCTTCGTCGTCTGTAATGGTCTGGATCTCAATCGGTTCCGTTGTTCGAACGAAACTCCAGGGTTGAGGAATTATGTCGCAGCTGTGGGATCCTTGTCGCCGGTCAAGCGTTGGGACCGATTGCTAAGAGCGGTTCAAAAGGTGAAGAGCGTTGGGGTAGGAGATGTACGCTTTAGGATCGCAGGTGACGGTCCGCTCCGTTTCGCTCTCGAAAAACTAGCATGCGACCTCGGTATTTCACGAACTGTTGAATTTCTGGGCGCAACCCATGATATTCCCGCATTTCTGAGAGGGGCGAAATTTCTGGTCCACACCTCGGAGAGCGAAGGGTGCCCTAATGCCGTGATGGAAGCCATGGCCTGCGGTCTCGCTGTCGTTACGATGGAGGCTGGTGATATCTCATACGTTGTCGAAGATGGGAAAACCGGCTTTGTCGTTCGTCAGGGCGATGAGACGAAGTTTGTGGAACGTGTATTACAACTACTTGGTGATGATGAGCTTTGCTTCCGCATGGGCTTGGCAGCCCGGGCGAAAGCGGAGCGAGAGTTCAGGCTGGAACGCCTCGTCTCGGAAACGCTAAAGGCCTATAAGGCCGCAGGTTGGAAGGATGCAAGCATCGATGACTCCTGCCTGACATTGAATGGGTGAAATCAGTTCCACAACGCACACCGTCAACAGCGTCCCCTACCTCTATAAATAGAGTTAGTTATAGATGGTCCATAAAGTGAGTAGTCAATTGCTAGGTGTTGTCGATGAAAGTGAGATCTTGCTGTGCGTATTATTTGACGACCAGAGAGGTTTACACTTCCTACAATTCGAATGCGCAGAAATCAAGTGAGGCGAGTTGGGGGCACTTCGTACCAGTAAAATCATAGAGTTTAATTCTCTAGTATCAGCATCTTCCTGGCGGATCAATTGAGCAAAAATCTTCGTTTCCACGAGTGATATTTCAGCATATTTAGAGCGACTGTATGAAAAGGGAAGTAGTTAGCACAAATGGGGCCGCCCGGGATTCAGTTACTTCAGTGGCACCGGCTGATCATGGAGCCGCATCAAGATCTACATCTCCTTTGAAGGAAGATATCCTACGGACTTATGACTTAATCAGTGGGAATGTGATCAAAAAGATAATCGGTTGCTATCGCACGCCAGGGGTTCATGCCATGATCGTCCATCGGTTCGGGCAGTGGTTGACCCCGCAAGCTCTCTGGCTCCGGCTACTCCTAGAACCGTTCCACATGTACCTGTTTCATCGCATTCGTACCAAGTGGGGAATTGAGATTGGGCGCGAGGCGCAGATCGGCTCTGGCTGCTATATTGGGCATTTTGGCGGGATCATCGTGTCCGGGTTGGCGACAATCGGCTCGAACGTGAATCTCTCACAAGGCGTGACGATCGGGGTCTCCGGCAAAGGCGACAAGGAGGGCGCTCCGACCATTGGCGATGACGTGTACCTTGCCCCTGGGGCCAAGGTGTTCGGGAAGATTCGCGTGGGCAATAACGTCAAGATCGGGGCCAATGCGGTCATCTACCAGGATATTCCGGATCATGCCATCGTCGCCCTTGCGCCGGGGTATGCCATTCTCTCGTACAAGGGCAATCGGCCACGGAAGGAGCCGTCATGAGCTTTCGCAACCCCAAGCTTCTCGCTGCCGCCCGCGATCAGCCTTGTGTACCCTGTGCGCGGTCTGCACCACAGTGGCTGCACATGCGAACAGTATGGCCGTCGGCAAGGGTACCGGGATCAAATGTCCCGATTACTCTGTCGCCTTGCTGTGAATGCGTTGCCACGCCCTGTACGATGGGTGGGAAGGGCGATCACCGGATATTGCTGTTTCAGGCATCGCGCGATGGCCAGATGCGTCAAGCTGGAAATCTTCAACACCGACCAAGGCTGCCAATTCACCGGCCTTTAATCTACTTGCTTGATCAAGGACAACGATATTCAGATCAGCATGGACGGCACAGGCTGTTGGCGGGATAATCTATTCACTCGTGGAACAGCTATGGAAGAGCGTCATAGAAAAGGTGTATCTGCATGCCTACGGCATGTACAGCGCGACCGAGCATGGAATGAAACTCTACTTGACTTTTTACAACCAATGCAGACTGCGCACTCGGCGCTTGACATGAGAACTTAGGATGAATTTTACTATGAAAACATGCCCATTCTGTCCTACGCAGCTAGGCAGAAACCGGAAGGACTTCATTTATGAAGCAAGCAGTTCTGTCCGAATAAACTGAGCCACGTCTGTCCTATAAGTCATTGCCATTCAATATGTTAGGCGATTAGACCACTGTACATGAATTGCAAATCAAGGGGTCAAAACAGCATTCCATTCTGTCACTGGAGGTGCTTCATTACACGGTGGACAATTTTGAACCGAGGGCGAATGATCGTGGTTGCGTTCCACCAAGCTTTCGGAGAACATGCCAATGGCATGTTGTTTGCTCCCTCTCTAGTATCGCGCGGCGATGGGTTCAGGATTGTTAAGCCGTGGATTCTATATATATATGGATTATGGGGGGTAAGATGCGCACCATTAGTCAGATCACCTTTGTGAGATTACTACTCACCGCCGTACCGATCCTGATGATCATGGGTGCCGCTCCGGCCTGGGCCACACGGTATTGGGTATCAACTGGTGGGAATGACGCGAACTCCTGTGCCTCGGTTAGTGGGGACTCAGACCCAGGCACCTATCGGCGAACTCCACAAAACGGTGCAGCCTGTCTCACATCAGCAGGGGATCGACTTACAATCAAAGCTGGAGTATACAGTGGCTCACTCGCCAAGATCTACGAAACCTCGATTAGCGTGGCAAACGGGACGCCTGGAAATCCGACTATTATTGAGGGGGAGGGGGCTTCTGGGTGTGCAATGACACATACGTGTCTTACCATTTTAAAGCCGTCCACAGGCGGCGCCTCGAACCTCGAAAGCGCGAGTTACATTACCATTCGCTTATTAGAGTTTGACGGGACGAATGACGCAGAGCCTCAAGACTCAGCCTTTCGAATTGCTGGCAATGGTACCCATGTCCTCTTTGAAGATGTGGAAGTGCATAACTATCTGGGTGTAGGCTTTTTTGTGCCTGCCTCGGTCGGTTCTATTCCAGATTTCACGACGTTTCGCCGAATCAACACCCATGATAATGCAAGGGCTTCAACTGGAGCGACAGAGGGTCCATTTCACGGGATTTATGGTGCAGGGACGAACATCCTGGTGGAGTATTCCAACGCCTCGAACAATGGATTTCCCGGCAGCAACAGCAATGGGTTGCAATTGTATGATTCGCTCTCAACTATTGGGGCAGATAACGCCATTGTGCGCAATAGCATCATGTCCGGGAATAGTCAGGCTGGCTTGGTCATGGATGGTAAGAATGTCCAAGCCTATAACAACATCATCACGGACAACAACATCGGCATTGACCATGGGTATAGCCCATGCCCAACGGGTGGAAAATTTTACAATAACCTGATCGCGAACAATTCAACTGGGGGCGTGGAGCTCGGCATCTCCGCACCATGTGGGGTGTCGGCAGATTTTAGTAATAACCACATTGTAGGGAATGGGACGAACATTCTCTTCATCGGGGGCGCGACCATCACCGGGAGTAACAATCGTACCACGGGTACAGTCACGGATTGCACGGTGAGTACGGCAGACTTCCGTCCGAAAGCGGGGTCCGCGTGTATCGATGCGGGGAAGTCCTCAGTACTGTGACAATAGATTTCGTCGGGGTTGTGAGGCCCCAAGGGGCGTCCTATGATATTGGGGCATATGAACAAACCACTGGATCTGACAGTCAGCCACCCAATCCGCCGGTCGGTCTGGTTGTACGTTAACTGCAAAATTATAATCCATTGCGACGTACAGATTACCGCCAGAAATCTTAGTCAATCCAACTCCTTGCAGGCTGCGGAAAAGCCCGGGTTGGATAAGACAGCTGTTCTCCGATCCCAATCATACGAGCCGTCGAAGTCCATTCAGGGTGGCGTCCCACCGTAGAGGCCCACTATGGGCCATTGCACGTGATGGGGGTCCTGTCGGCTTATGCTTGCCGCCTCCAGGAGATTGCGCCTCCGCATCAGCTTGTACACGACCGCGGCGAAGGTGAAGAGCCAGCCGACCCCCCCCCGCACACCACGAGGTCTGACCTAGCACAATAACCCAACCTCACTGGCAAGATCTGTCGTGTGGCGTCACTTTCCCGATGACTACAACGTTCGAGAAATTCTTGCGCCCGCAGTTCCGGTAATAGCGCTAAAGAATCACCGATTCCGATTGGCCAAGTTAAGGGCACTGCGTAGTCTTGTATCCTCTTTACGACCCGAAGTCGTTCAATCGTACACGTTCAGGTAAACCCTGCGCCTGGTGCGCGGCGCGGGAGTAATACCTATCGGATCGACGAAACAACTTCTTCTTCGAGTACTAGCAGGCGGGAAAAGTGATTGGGCGACTGTGTGGTCGATGGCCGGTCTTCAAAATCTCCAACAGCTCGGCAGCGAAAGAGGCCGCGAAGCACAGCACTACCTTATTTCGACCTCGTCGCATCTATGTCATCAGGAACGGAGTCGATCTGGATGAGTTCTCTCTTCGGTGTCACCCTCAACAAGAATACATCCTAGCTGTGGGGAGCTTATACCCACGGAAATGCTACGATTGGCTAATTCGAGCAATTGCTCTTCTCCATTCGAATGTTGAGTGCCCTGATGTGATCCATGTCGGTCAGGTTCCTTACGAAGAGAACCAGAGACAACGGCAAGAAGCCTGCGTGTGGGACAGGTGTTTACGTTTCTGGGTGCTCGCCACGATATTCCGGCCTTAATTGCTGTGCGGCCTTCCTTGTGGATGTCGCCGAGAATGAACGGTGTCCGAACATTGTACTGGAAGCAATAATCTTTGGCCGTGTCGTTACCGCAATGGAGGCGGGCGATGTTTCGTATCTCGTGGAGGAAGGCCATGAAGGATTTGTAGTTTGGTAAAACGACGAAGAAGACTGGCCGATCGAATCAGGCTATTCTTCAACGACGAATCTCTGTGTCGCCGCATGGGGCAGGCGGCACGCACCAAAATAGAACGGGAGTTCAGTCAACAACGTTTGGTTTCAGGAACCCTGAATGCTTACAAAACGGCGGGATGAACCGATTCAACAACTTGATTGGTTGGAACCTTACGCGAACGGAAACCACAATCGATCACTTCTAATCGTTGCGCGCCAGCTAAGTGCATAGAAATCTATTCCGCGGCGCTCCAAGCACATTTTTTAAGATGAAGTTCGCGAGCAGACCGCACTTCGATAGGTAGCAACAAACGTTGGAACGCAATCTCCTACTTCTAAATTATGACAAACTTTATGTCGACTACACATCTTCATAGGATGGCGAAAGGGCTGGAAGAGTCATCGAAAATGGCGAGATTTCTTCCAATGCGAATCCTCGTTGTCACCAACATGCTGCCCACCCAGGATGACCCGCACCAGGGACGCTTCATCCAGCAGCAGATTGAGACGTTACGGCGGATAGGTCTCGAGGTCGATGTGCTTCTCGTGAACCGCCGAGAGAAGGGAATGCGTGCCTATGCCAGCCTCCCGGCTATGTTACGGATAGCAGTTGCTCAGTTCAAGCCAGACCTCGTGCATGTCATGTATGGCGGAATCATGGCCAGGCTCGTCAGTCATGTTGTCCAGAATCGACCGGTCATAGTCACTTTTCATGGCTCTGATCTGCTGGGACAACCCTTCGAACGTCCCCTCAGGAGATTGTTCGCAGCTTGTGGTGTTATTGCTTCAAGACAAGCGGCCAGACGGTGCGACGGTATCGTCGCCGTGGCAGAACACTTGTTAAAGCGCCTTCCTGAAAATATCCCTAGCTCACGAATTCAGATAATTCCATGCGGAATCGACCTGGATTTATTCAAGCCAATTGACCGAGCTCTCTGTCGTGAACGATTAGGCTGGACGCAAGACACCTTTCACGTCCTCTTTCAAAACACAGGGGATCCGGTCAAACGACCGGAACTAGCCCAGGCAGCGGTAGAATGTCTGAAAGCCTTAGGAGTGAATGCTGAACTTCGTCACCTTCGCGGCGTTTCGTATGACCAAGTTCCAATCTGGCTCAATGCAAGTGACGTCTTGTTGGTGACTTCCCACCATGAAGGGTCGCGACCATCGTGAAGGAGGCCCTGGCCTGTAATCTGCCGATCGTTGCTGTCCGGGTAGGGGACATTCCCCAAAGGATACAGGAAATAGAAGGATGCTACCTCTCGGCCCCTGATGCTACGGAATTGGCGGTGAACCTTCAGAAGGTGCGGATGAGTTCAGGTAGGATCGCGGCGCGCGAAACAGTCCGCTCTGTCTCGGCAGATCACAGTGCGCGCCTCCTTTCCCAGTTTTACGCGCAGGTATTGGGGAGGGGAGTGAGTAAATGAGGCGCCATCTGCAGTGGTTTTCTGACTCTACGCTCATGTACCTTGTCAGATCAGTGGTGTAAAACAGTGTCTGTGCTAATGGATACGCAGATCAATGGTGCGAGCGGCGATGGAATCTCAAGCTTGTTCATGAAACTCGTAGGATCCAATGTCTGAAGCCGCGTCTTTGAACTGAAGTTCGACGTTCGTGCAGGCGATAATCGCTGCATTGCCAGTGTTCAGATGAAAGTCGTTCCTCGCCACGTCGACAAAGCCGAGGCTCGTACGTTGTAGATTATTCGAGAACGTCACGCCCGCATGAGTGCCATTATTCTCCAGCCTGTTACTCAAGTTGAAACTGATGGTAATGCCGGATGTGATCAACGAAATCCGGGAGACCATTTCGACTTCCGCGCCGTGGATAATAATGTGCCTAGACTGACAAGGGGTGTGGTGCAACAACAGAGGCAGTTGGACTTAGTCAAGTTTACCAGAGTGATAATTTTCTAAAAATGTTTTGTAGAAAATTATGCCACGCGTACTTCTGCTAACTCAATATTTCTCTCCAGAGATTGGGGCTGCCCAGACACGTCTCTTTGAACTGGGTCAAGAACTTTCTCGCTTGGGGTGGGAGGTCGAAGTTCTCACTGCCTTGCCAAACTACCCTACAGGACGAGTCTTTGAAGGGTACGACGTAAGAAAGCCTGTGCGGGAAGTTCTTGGACGGCTTTCAGTGGTGCGAGTACCACTCAGACCGGCCCAAAGCGGGTTTGTTAACCGCCTGATTTGTTATTATTCTTTCGTATGGTCAGTCATTCGTTGGGGCACGAAACTGTGCAGCAAACCGGATGTTCTGTTTGTTGAATCACCTCCCTTGTTTATTGGGCAAGCCGCAGTTTCCCTGTCCAAGCACTGGAAAATTCCATTTGTCTTCAATGTTTCCGATCTCTGGCCGGAATCGGCCAAATCCATGGGCATTGTTAAGAATCGGCTCCTGCTTACCCTGGCTGAGGCACTCGAACTGTCGTACTATCGACGTGCTGCTCTTGTTACTGGAACGTCGGACGAAATTGTCGCATCCGTGCGACGTCGATGTTCCTCTACCGCTGCTGAGGTCATTACAAACGGTGTTGATATCGACAGATTCGGCCCCCAATATGCTGACGACGAGGCTCGATCTCTGCTAGGCACTCATGATCGAGTCACTTTTATTTATGCAGGTGTAATGGGGCTGGCGCAGGGGCTGGATCTGATCCTGGATGTCGCCGCAGCAGTTCGCGATCTGAACCACGTTCAGTTTGTTCTCATTGGCGACGGAGCGGAACGCGAATCATTGAAACGCCGAATCGAAGTCGAGAATTTGCATAATGTACGACTATTACGAGGACAGCCGAAGGAGACGATTCCAGCCCTGCTCGCTGCATCAGATGTGGCATTTCACGTACTTAAATTTGGGATCCCTGGTGCTGTGCCTAGCAAGATTTACGAAGCTATGGCCAGTAGCCTGCCAATCCTATTTGCCGGCGAAGGGGAGGGGCCTCGTCGCATTTTAGAAGCGAGAGCCGGTCTAGCCATCCCGTATGGGGATATCCGAGGTATCGAGGAAGCTGTCCGCCAGCTTGTCGCGGCCCCTGCGTTACGCCAAAAATTAGGAGAGGCAGGTCGCCTAGCAGCCGAGAAATTGTATAGTAGGAAAGAAATTGCGAGGCGGCTGCACCATTTACTGCTCGGTGTTACCAGCCGTGCTGAGACCGCCCGTAGAGGACATGCATCTATCACAGAGGTCAAAACAGATGGGGCTTAGCCATTCCTCCCGTGAACACTGTGCTCTGGATTTTATTCTGTTAAAAGATCCACGACCGTCTTTCACCCCGATTGGGAATTCCATTTCTCAGCCACAAGGATAGATCGCGGTTTCCCCACGCCGTCCCACATCCGATCGAGGCCTGGCCTTCAGTTCCCACCTTACGTCACGGACTCTGGCGACTCCACTGATCGAGGACCCTCAGCACTCGAAATGGTTGACCGTCCGTCAGGGTATCCCGCACAAAATCCAGAGCTTAGGAGCCTATCGCGCATTGCCTTCGTGACGAGGGCAGGAGGTGCGGCCAGATGAGCGGCCGCAAGGCCAGGGAAACCGGAGGTACATTCGCTGGAATACATTGAGGATTTTTTCTGGTCGAGCACGACGCAGATGGTCGCAGATCCGTTGCCGCAGTAGAACGATCACTGTCGGACAGGCTCCTAGCAAGCTGCAGAAAAACTCGATGAATAAGAAAAATACGGTTGAAATATTCCGTATGGTGCTGGGGCCTGAATAATCTCAGGATGCTCAAAAGGGCCGTCCAGCAAGGCTGCAGTGAGCGAAGAGGCGAGGAGGTGCAAACTGCACTTCGTGCGGTTCTGCCAGCCCCTCGTCGTCGTGCCACAGCCCAACACTGTGTGGGCCGTAGACTTCATGAATGATACGCTCTACGGCGGGCGGCGGTTCCGAACGTTCAACCTCCTGGATGAAGGGGTGCGCGAAGTCTTGGCGATCGAAATCGATACCTCGTTGCCGGCCGAACGGGTGATTCGGGTCTTGGAGCAAGTCACCGCCTGGCGGGGCCAGCCGCAGGCGATTCGGCTCGACAATGGTCCGGAATTCCTCGCCGATCGATTTACGAGTTGGTGTGCAGACCGAGGGATCACGCTCCGGTATATTCAGCCAGGCCAACCGAATCAGAATGCCTTTGTGGAACGGTTCAATCGGACCTTCCGCCACGAGGTGCTCGACGCCTACGTGTTCGAGTCGCTGGATCAGGTGCGTGAGATCAGTGCGGAGTGGATGCGGGAGTATAACGAAGAGCGGCCCCATGACACGTTGGACGGGATGCCCCCGTCCGTGTTTCGGGCTTACCAAGCCGTCGGAAGTTCTCCTTTAGAAGTGTCTCCTTGACGGGGAAGCTTACGCAATGCGCTGTCACGTAGCTGCTGATGGCCTGTTGATCGGGTTTTGGGTCAGATGTCTCACATAGACCGGGATAAACCTGACCTACTTGCCACGTTAGCTGTGCCTGAAGGATTGCAGGCCAGGACAGACCGAGCTTACCGGTTCCGAATCATACTCGTAGGAGGCCCACACGCAATCCTGTTGAGCAACACCCTACGGTTCCGCCTACGGTTGAATGATCCCATTAATGGTTACCGTGCCGTCCGTGCCGGACTGGGAAGAGGCGTTAATCACGCTGCTGGCATCCCGTTGGAGGACGGGACTCGTGATGTCGATGGTGCCGCCGTGTCCCTCCGTCGCGGTGCTGAGAATCTGACTGTTCGTTAACGTCATCTTATTGGCATCTACGGTGATACTGCCCCCGACCGTCTGTAGGTCGCCGGAGGTCGAGGTCGTGAGTTGAGTGTCCGTCAGTCTAACCTTTGTGGCTTCCACCTGGATGGTGCCGCCGTGACCGAACCCCCCTTGCGCCGAAATTGTGCTCTGGTGACTCGTGAACCGGGCTCCGCCATTGATCTGAATGGTGCCACCGTGACCGCAGCATGAACCCTTCTGCGGAGAGGACGGTGCCGTTGGTGAGACTCACTGCCTTTGTCCCCGTTAGGCTGATCGTGCCGCTAACCGAAGGAGTTCGAGCCACCCACGTCGAGCCTACTGCCGCTTAGCGAGATGACGGGCGCAGCCATGGTAATGGAGCCGCCAGCGTCGGATCCTCTGGCATCAATGGTCGTTCCAGTGAGGTCGATTCTCGTCCCTGCTTTCAAGTCAACCGTGCCGCCTGGCGATAACGATCGCTTGTGACATTGAGGCTGCTGTTTCGAATGTCGAGGCCGCCTCTGCTCACAAGTGTTATCGGCCCTCCTAAAGCCTCACCCCCAGAAGCGTTCAGCGTGCTCTGATTGAGCGCGATCTTGTCGGCCCGGATTAGGATTGGCCCCCCAATAAAAGGAAATATGCCAAGTTCCCTGTATGAGCAAAATGTGTCTACTTCGGTCTTTGCGAGGGAAACTGAGTGCGCGAAGGTACCTGAGCCCTGGAGTCCTTGAATCGTCACAGCCCCACCACCCGCCGTGCTGAAACCTCCGGTGGACAAGATCGCGGAATCTGTCGCGGAGAAGGTGCCAACATTGAACGTGATATGCCCAGGCAATTGAGGGCGATGGGCGGGAAAGCCGTCTCCCGCTACGCTGGTATCGATTGTGCTCTGATTCGAGAGGGCGACCTGCTCCGCCGTCACCTCGATGGTACCGCCAGCGCCTCCAGGCGGAAAGGAAAGTGCGGGTAACGCCGGCCTTAATGGAGGAATCATCCATGACGAATTGTCCCCCACGAATCAACACGCTCCCAGCCTCATTTGCGCTGCTCGCGGTTGCGCTGGCGTCAATGGTGCTGCCTTGAGAAAGATTGATGGTGCCCAAACTTCGAAAGCCGGTCGGAGTGAATCCTGCCCCCTGTCCCGACCCGGCTATGACAACTTCTCCCCCCACTTTCGGATACGACGGCTTACCCACACTGACGAGATTGATCTGCCCGCTCGGAGCTGTGAGCGCGCCCGCCTGAACCGTAATTTTGCCCCCGACCAGTGAGATTCCAGTCCCGTCTGCCACCGAAGCTGGCTCCCCTGGACGGTAATCGCTCCCGGATTGGAGCCTAAGAAGCCAAAGGCTGCCACCGGTGCGGCGCTCAGGAGCAAATCGGCCGAGGCAGTGGGATTCGCATTAAACCGCACGCCATCGGCAAGTTTCAGGTAGTTCGCACTGCTGAAGGTCATCATCCCCCCGACGTTGACCGTCGCCGTCGGCCCAAACAAAAACCCGGCTGGATTCATCAGAAAGAGGTTGGCGTTCCCGAATCCGGTGGTTTGGATGGTGCCGAAAATGTTGGAAATGTTCCCTCCGGTGACGCGGCCGAGGATGTTGGAGGTGGCAAGGCCGGAGTCATTCAGAAAGTTGGCGATGTTGTGGTTGGGAACATTGAAATCGCCAAAGCTATGAAAGAGGTTGGGCCCATTTCCTGGCCGCGTGCCTCCGGTGATGTCATACACCGTTTCGCCTCCTGGCAGGGTCGTGGGGGCACCAATGTGTGTGTTCAGGCCGGACGGCGTAATCGGCGTAACGGCTTGGGCCAGGGAGAAGGAGCAAGGGATGGCAAGAAAGAGAGAGAGGCCGAATATGAGAGGTCGAACCAACCTATCGTGTTCCCGACGTGGCTTCTTCATAGCGAATCTCCTCTCAAATAATTAGGCCTCAGTGACCAAATAAGAAAGCCGTTCGGTGTCATTACCCGAACAGCCAATAGTAAGTTCTGATCTGTTGCTTTGTGGAACCACCGCAGGCCTCGCAACGGATTCCAATTCGAGGCGAACTCTATACCCTCCCAATGAAGTTAGATACCCTCCATTCGTAGGATGAATTAGATGCGATCGGCTAGAAAAGTGGATCAATAGGGCAGGGCGGCCTTCGTCATGGTTATCCGTACTGAGCGCTCCGTCTAGGGTCGGGCATGATGCGAGCCTGATATTTCTTAAGGGTTTTTCGATGTCGATTTTGATCATCTCTTCGCTTAAGGCTTCCTGAAGCGACTTGAGGACGATGTGATCGAGCACGATCTGTTCGACGAGGAACGAGTGGTGAAACGTCCGTTCCGTCACGCCCAACATCGCGCCCGCCTCCGCCATCGTTAAGATCCGTTGCTGTCAGCCTGCATAGAGTTCTTTGAACCGCATCTGTCTCACCTCCTGTAGGATCCGTGCCCGTGTCATAGTGGCCCTCCTTGAGGACGCACCCTAATAACCGGACAGATCACGTACAGCAAAAGCGGACAGATGATGCGCTATCTACATTCCGAGCGCCTTGCCTTGCGGTTTGATCCTTCCCCCCTACAGTAGCCTCCCAGCGAGGCCCCTATGCCCTTCACGCTTCTTCCCTACCGTCGCTTTCCTGTGCACTGCGCCTTCATGTACAACGCGGGTCCATTCGTCACGCTGCCGCTGGCTTACTTTTTGGGACTCTGGTCACTGATAACACTCCTGTATCTGAGTAGTGTTCAGGCGTATGCGGAGTGGGTGCCGGTTGGTGGCAGCGACCAAGCACGAACGGTTGTTGCTCAGCTGAGCTTCACACAGGTCCTCGACCGCAAACCAGTGGCCGTGGTTCCTGTCCCGCAGACCGCGTCCTGGTGGACAACCAAGCATGAGCATACACTCGCACGCATTCGCCAGGGCGATGTTGACTTGCTGCTGATTGGAGACTCCATTACCCAGGGATGGGCCGATGAGGGACGCCGCATTTGGGACGCATATTATGGGCGCCGCCGTGCCGTGAATTTAGGATTCAACGGTGACCGTACCGAGCACGTGTTATGGCGGCTGGAACACGGCGAGATTGAGGGGATTGCCCCTAAGCTGGTGGTCGTGATGATTGGAACCAACAACACGGGTTCGCGTTCTGATCCCCCAGAGGAGACCGCCGCAGGTATCCAGGCGATTCTTACGATCTTGCGCACGCGCCTTCCAGGTACCAAGATTTTGTTATTGGGCGTGTTTCCCCGCAGGGCCTCAGTGGATGACCCGCTCCGCCAGTTGAACGCAGCAATCAATGACCGCATCCGCCACTACGCCGACAATCAACAGGTCTTTTTTTTGGACCTCAGCCGGTGCTTTCTCGATGATTCTGGGCGGCTTTCTCCAGACCTCATGCCTGATTACCTGCACCCAAATGAGCGTGGGTACCAAGTGTGGGCCGACGGAATGGAGGATGTGATCAGGAGGTTGCTTGGCGAGTGAAACCGGAGGAGCGAGCAAAAAGCCAATAAGAGTTTAGGAGCTTTGAAAGAGGAAGCACGGCAAGTCACGCATGGCTTGTCGCAAGACCCGAAGCCGGTGCCGCCGTGGAAGTGGCGGAAGAGAGGGGGGGCTCAAGAACGAACCGTCATTCACCCCGTCTGGCGGCAGAGGTCGCCAACAGGACTTCTAGGGTGATTACTAGGTAATGTGTCTGCAAGCGAACGGTATACTTGCGTTGATAGCCAGGCGCAACGCATAACTAATTGAAATATCGCATTTTATGCGTATTCTGCTTGGCTATCTTGGCTATTATGATGGCTACATTCGCCTCTATAGCTGTTACGAAGCAATCTCGGACAGCCTCCTATGATAGGTACGTTTCTTGTCTCGCTGATGGCGGTAATCTCTTTTGCGTTGGTTGGCAGTAAGTAATTCGGCGCAAGAATCTTTTACTTATCGCCCTTCCGGCTACTGTTCACTTGCGCCAATTGGGGTATTGGCCCCCCCTCTAAAGATGGATTGTTCTAATTCTTAGTTGTGGCAAACTCAGCAGCCTATAGGCGCAAGTGCTGTCAACATGTGGAGGGCATCTGATAATGGAAAGCTTTCTCCCATTTAATAAGGCTGATGTGGGTGATGAAGAGATCGCAGGGGTCGTCGATGTCCTTCGTTCTGGTTGGCTGACGACCGGACCAAAAGTGAAGGAATTCGAGCGGGAATTCGCCGCGATGGTCGGTACCCAACATGCTGTTGCGGTCAATTCCTGCACGGCGGCGCTGCATCTTGCCCTAGAAGCGGCCGGACTGCGTGAAGGAGATGAGGTGCTTGTCCCGACGATGACCTTTGCTGCAACCGCAGAAGTTGTCACCTACTTCAAGGCAAAGCCTATTCTTATTGATTGTGAGCAAGACACGCTGAATCTGGACCCAGATCGGATTGAAGAGGCCATCACAGATAAGACAAAGGCGATCATTCCTGCCCATTTTGCCGGTCAACCCTGCGATATGGATCGAATCCAGTCTATCGCTCGTGCCCGTGGCCTCCACGTTATAGAAGATGCCGCCCACGCGCTCCCTGCGCGATATAAAGGGAAGATGATAGGGGGCATCGCCGACAGCACGTGTTTTTCGTTCTACGCGACGAAGAGCATCACAACCGGCGAAGGGGGGATGGTTACCACGAATAATGCCGAGTGGGCTGCTCGCATTCGGATGATGAGTTTGCACGGCCTGAGTCGGGATGCCTGGAACCGATATTCCGCGGAGGGCTCATGGTATTACGAAATCCTTTCACCAGGGTTCAAATACAATCTCACTGACATTGGTGCGGCACTGGGTCTGGCTCAACTCAAAAAGTGCGATCGATTCTGGAAGGCGCGCGAGCAGTACGCCACGCTCTATCACGAGGGCTTTCGAGATCTGCCGGAAATTATTTGTCCGCAAGCCGCGTCCCACGTGCAACATGCCTGGCACCTGTACGTCATTCAACTGGACCTGGATCGGTTACGCATCACTCGCAACGAGTTTATCAGTCAACTGCAGAAAGCCGGTATTGGGTGCAGTGTGCATTTCATTCCCCTGCATATTCATCCCTATTACCGGGACATGTATGGCTACCAACCAAACGATCTTCCGGTTTCCAATATGGTGTTTCAGCGCATTCTTTCACTGCCGTTGTATTCCAAGATGACAGAAGCCGATGTTAATCGTGTCATTGACACGGTGCGTAACCTCGTTAAGGAAAACCGACGATGAAGAAGCGCGCATTTGATATCGGCGCATCCACTCTAGGGTTGCTCATCACGTTGCCGATTCTCGTGATCATCTCGGTTCTGGTCAAGGTTTTCTCGCGTGGGCCGGTGATCTTCAGCCAAGTGCGCGTCGGGAAAGGATTCCGCCCATTCAGGATATACAAATTCAGAACCATGGTTGCGGAAGCTCCAAGCCAGGGTCTGCCTCTCACCGTTGGGCAGGATGTCCGTGTGACGAGGGTGGGCCGAATCTTGCGGAAGTTCAAACTTGACGAATTGCCGCAGCTGGTGAACGTGCTTGTGGGTGACATGAGCCTTGTAGGCCCAAGGCCAGAAGTTCCTCGTTACGTTGAGCCAATGCGTTCAGAGTTTTCCGAGATACTCGTCGTTCGCCCGGGAATCACCGACCTGGCGTCGTTGAAGTACATCGACGAATCAGGGCTCCTTGCGTGTTCCAAGAATCCTGAAGAAGAATATCGAAACGAAGTTCTTCCAGAAAAGCTCCGATTGGCGAAGCTGTATGTTCATCATGCGTCCCTTCGGCTCGATTTCGCCATTATCGTTCAAACGCTGTTGCGAATCGTTAACTCGTCAGTTGTGGTCTGTGAACTCCCTGATTTAAAGGCCACCCGTCAGTCTCCATCGGTTTCCCCGTGGGTGCGCGTCTCGTCATTGATTAATAGGTGGCGGAGACCTATCATCGTCGCGCTTGATGTGGCCATGATAATTCTGGCTAACTACGTCGCGTTTGCCTTGAGGTTTGACGGGCACATTCCATCAGAGGAAATCGGGACATTCCAGCACACTGTGCTCTGGCTCGTTGTGATTCGGGGAGTGGCATTCGCCGTATTTGGACTCCATGAAAGTCGACGGAGGTATACAAGCATTTGGGATCTCCACAACATTGTGGGTGGAGTCTTAACGAGCACACTCGTGTTCTATGGCTTGGTGTATTGGGCTTTGGGCATCAACGATTATCCCCGCACTGTCTTTGTGATCGACAGTGTCCTGCTTATTGGGTTTCTCGCAGGGGTGAGGCTGCCCATGAGAATCTTTCGTGAGGCAGTCATTTATCGAAAGAAAAAGAAGGTTCTTGTGGTCGGTGCCGGCAACTCGGGAGAACGAGTCGTGCGTGAGATGAAAACTCGGCCCGAATATCATCGCCAGCCAATTGGATTTGTCGACGACCAGGTATCCCTTCTCAATCAACGTATCCACGGCGTGAAGGTCTTAGGTACTTTGGGGGATCTCCCAAAGCTGGTGGAGAAGCATAAGCCCGAAGAGGTCGTGATTGCGGTGCCCGATGCGACGCCCGATTTCCTGAGGGGCCTTATCAGCCAATTGGAGCCTTACGAGGTCTCGATCAAAACATTGCCGAGCGTAAAAGAGTTTCTGGCCGACGAGAGTACGGTGAGTCAAATTCGTAATGTCTCTGTGACAGACCTGTTGCCGCGAGTACCCGTGAATATGGCCACCATTGAAGCAACAAAGCTCATGGTCAAGGGTAAAAGTGTGTTGATCACCGGTGCTGGTGGCTCGATCGGCTCTGAATTAGCTCGTCAGATCAGTTTGTTGGAACCTCATGCTCTCTTGCTCTATGAGCGCCACGAAAACAGTCTGTATACCATTCATAAAGAACTGGAAGACCAAGGGCTTTCTTTTTGTGTGATCCCGATCATCGGGGATGTCACCGATGCCCATCGACTCAACATGGTCTTGGAGGAGCATAGGCCTCAGATCCTGTTTCATGCGGCTGCCCACAAACACGTTCCTCTTGTGGAACTCAATCCTGCCGAAGCTCTGAAGAACAACTGTATAGGTACGCGCATTCTCGCCGAGGCTGCGAGCAGATACGGGGTTGAACAGTTTGTCCAAATCTCAACTGACAAGGCGGTCAACCCGTCGAGTGTTATGGGGGCGACTAAACGGGTGGCCGAGCTCATCATTCAGGATATTGCGCGGACCAGTCTGACACGTTTCCGTATCGTGCGATTTGGCAATGTCCTTGGTAGTAGTGGAAGTGTTCTGCTACGCTTCCAGGAACAAATCAAGGCGGGTGGGCCGGTGACGGTCACTCACCCGGACATCACACGATATTTCATGCTTATTCCTGAGGCTGTTCAGTTAGTTCTTCAGGCTGCGACCATTGGCGAACAAGGCGGAATCTACATTCTGGACATGGGAGAGCAGATCAAGGTCTTAAGCTTGGCCAGAAACCTTATCAGGTTGTCCGGTTTCGTTCCCGGGAAGGACATTCCCATTCGATTCGTCGGGCTCCGAGCGGGGGAAAAACTTTATGAGGAATTAGTTGGCGAAGGCGAGGTTGCTGTATCCTCATCTCTGGACAAGATTCTACAGATTCGAGTCGCAAGCCAGTCCAGTCTTGAAGGGTTCAAAGAAAAGCTGATTGCCTTGGAAGCAGCAGCCTATCTCGACAAGTCCAGTGTGATCATCGAACGACTAAAGGAGATTGTTCCTACCTTCCGTTGTTCTTCTGATTCGGAGACTTCGATCATGCCAAGTGACTCAGATGTTGTCAACGAAGAGGTTGTTGGCTAGTGAATCGCTGACGTGCCACAATAATGTTTCCGCAGCACGGTGGAAATTCAATCGGCCGCATGTCTAGAACAACAAGGGAACAGTGCGCATCGTGCGAGCTGGTGAGTAAGCCCTGAGGTTTCAGAGCAGATCCGATTCCTTCGAAGACTTTCTTGTCGCTGACGGAATAGTATTCAGCCGATTGGAGAATGAAACTCCCCGTAGCAATCTGCGGGGTATCACAGAGTTCAAATCCGGAGAGTTCTTGGAAGAGGCGTATCCCTAGCAAGCTACGAGGAATGTTCAAGTTCAATTGGAAACAATGAATATTATGAAAGAGACTTCCCCAGTGGGTCAATCAGGGACGGCCATGATACAGGAGTATGTGGGAATCGCATGGCGAAGCAAATGGCTTATCCTGGGGTGTGTCACTCTTTCCGCGGCATTGGCATGGAGTTACTGTCTCATCGCACCGCAGTACTATCAGTCAGAAACGTTGATTGTTGCGGAGGAACAAAAGCTACTTGAGAACGTCGTTCAGGAATCAGGAGAGCGAAATTTCGAACAGCGCCTCTTTGTCATCCAGCGGCAGATCGTGAGTCAGAAATTTTTGGGAGAGATTGTCAGCGAGCTCAGTCTGTATCCCAAGGAACTTGAAGAAGGCGGTGAGGCTTTCGCCTATGTCCAGGCATTGGCCGGCGCGATCAAGGTCGAGAGGATCAAGGGGGACCAAATCGTAACCCCGATCGAAGGCTTTACTGTGTCTTTCATGCATCAAGATCCGAGGACTGCTCTGCAGGTGACCGCACGGATCGCGGAAAAATTCATTGAGGAGAACACACAGGAGCGTGCGGATGATGCTGAGGGCGCATTGAAGTTTTTCGAGGACGAGTTGACGAGGATAAAGCTAGAACTGGAGAGTAAGGAGGAGCAGCTTACTGCATTTAAGAAAGTACACGTGGGTGAGCTTCCGCAACATATGGATACCAGCTTCCGCTCGTTGGATAAATTAGAAGGTGAGATCAATTCAGTTAACGAAAATATTCAGCGACATTCCGATCGGCTGGCGATGGTGGAGAAAGCGATGCAGGAGTATCGCCTCTACGGGCGGCAAAATCGTGCGTTCATGTCTGGTTCGATGGAGCCTGAACCACTTTTTGCTCGATTAAAGGAGTTAAGGGACAAACAGACCAAACTCAAGGCGGAATTCAGGGACGAGTACCCCGAAGTCATCCTGACCAAGGAAGAGCTGCGGCATGTCGAGGAGCAATTGGTCGAATTGTATGGTCCCGACTCGATCAAGCCAGACAAAAAACCACTCGATCCCTACCTCCAGGATCTTGTGAAACAAGAGAGCGAGGAAAAAAGTGAATTGAGTCTTTCCAAACAACGCCTGGAGACCTTGAATGCTAGCCGGAAAAGTCATGAAAGACATGTGGAGAGGTCTCATGAAGTTGAACAGGATTTGCTGGTTCTCGAGCGTGACTATGGCAGTATGAAGGCCAACTACGCCACGTTGCTGGATAAGCGGTTGCATGCGCGAGTAGCGGAAAATATGGCAAAACAGAAGAAGAATGGAAAGTTCCGCATACTGGAGCCGGCCAGGTTGCCACGAGCGCCTATCATACCGAACAGGCCGAGAGTCTTCATGTTGGGATTGTTGTTCGGCTGTGTTTTGGGTGCAGGGTTGTCGATAATGCGCGAGCGACTCACCCCCCAGTTCCGCGGGCCGGAAGACGTGGACCTTCTGATGGGCCCTCAGTTATTGGCGGCAATTCCAGACTTCTCATTTCTGTGGAGCCCAAGGAAAGGCGAGGGTTATTTCCCGAACTCCAATCTACAGAAACGATCCCTCGGAGGGACTGTGGAGCCCCAATTGGAAATCACAAAGGCAAGACGGCCGCAGGGGCAGCCACAGAATGGCTTTCGATACGAGAAGAGGTTCGTGGCGAAGTTTTTTCCGCACTCCATGGCTGCTGAACAGTATCGTGTAGCAGCCGCGAGGGTACAACTCCTCAACACTAACGCAAGTTCGAGGGTTGTGGCTGTCACGAGTGCGATCAAAGGCGAAGGGAAAACGACAACTGTAATTAATCTAGGCTATACTCTCGCACGAGATTTCGGAAAGCGAGTGCTTCTGCTCGATTGCGATTTCGTCTTCCCCGAACTGCAGTACTTCTCCGAAACACCGGCCAAATACGGGCTGGTTGATTGCTTCAGGGACAACATTCCCGTGGAGGAGGCGATGACCTCCTTTACCGATATCCCCTGCTGGATCATGCCGGCGGGTGACTTTGGGCTTGGTTCCACCGAGCTGCTAAAGACAGGTCCGCTCGAACGTGTTCTGTCAGAGTTACGCGAGAAATTTGATTATATCCTGATTAATGCCCCACCGATCCTTCCCGTGGCCACAATGAATGTGCTGGAAAGACACACTGATCTCCTCCTTCTCGTGGTGAGAGCGAATTTGACGTCGCAGCTAGTCGTCAAGCGGGCACTCGACTCGCTGCGAGCATCGAATCCCATTCACGTGATCCTCAATTGCGTGCCGATGCAGTCGCTTCCGTACTACATGACAGAATATGCTGCCTTAGAACGTCGAACAGCTGTTTAGTTTGCATACTTTCTATTCGGCGTCGGATGGCCGAGACGCGCATCCCCAGCTAGCACCGGTGCTGCATCTCCTCACGCCGCCACGCTTCATTCTTCGTCTGTCCCTCAGCGGGGGACGTGAAGTGGTGCACGGCCAGACCTTCATCGCGCAATCTTCCGTTAACAGCCTCAATGAAAGTTAAAAAATGCTTTTGCTTACTTCATTTGAAAATGGACTTTCATTGCCCGCACTATCGTAGGCAGTGATGACAAAGAAGTACGTTGTGTTCGCCGCGAGCCCCGTCGCCTGATAGGTGACTGTTCCCGCCGGGACTGTGGCCAAGGCAGCGCCATAGGCGCCGGATGCTGTTGCTTCATAAATTTTGTAACCAGCCAAGTCGGCATCTGTGTTTGGAGTCCATGTCAACGTGACGGACGAGGTCGTTGGAGCACTGACCGTCAGTGTGACAGCTACCGTTTTCGATGAAGATCCCGTCGCACTGACTGTGATGGTGCCGTTGTAGGTTCCAGCGGCAAGTCCTGACGTATTCACAGCGGTGGTTAAGGTACTGCTGCTGCTTCCAGATGCAGGACTGACGCTCAACCATGAGGCGCTATCGCTTACGGTCCAGTTTAATGTTCCGCCGGTATTCGTCAAAGAAACAGTCTGGTTTGCCGGGTTTGCGGCTCCCTGCGTAGCTGTGTAATTAAGACTTGATGGGTTTAGACTGATAGTTGGGGCTGCTGTGACCGTGAACGTCACGGGGACGGTTATGCTCGAAGCTCCGGTCGCGCTCAGGTTGATATTCCCGGTATAGCTACCCGCCGTCAGGATCCCCGTAGTTACGCTCACGGTTGCGGCGCCATTCCCTGCAGCAGAGGCAGGGGAGACTGCCAGCCAGGTGCTGTTGGGGCTCGCGCTCCAGTTCAAAGTTCCGCCGCCCGTGTTGCTGATACTCAGGGTCTGGGCCGCGGGGTTTGCGCCGCCCTGCGGGCGGTAAAGGACAGACTGGTCGGACTCGCGCCGATGGCGGGCGGGACGGGCGCTGCGGTGACGGTGAACGTCACGGGCACGGTGACCGGGGAGGCCCCGGTGGCACTCATCGTCACCGCGCCACTATAGCTCCCGGCCGTCAAGGTGCCGGTGCTTGCACTCAGCGTGACCGCGCCGTTGCCGGTCCCCGAGGCGGGTGAGAGGGTCAACCAGGCCGCATTGTCGCTGGCGGACCAGGTGAGGGTGCCGCCGCCGGTGTTGCTGATGCTGAGGGTCTGGGCCGCGGGGTTTGCGCCGCCCTGCGTGGCGGTAAAGGAGAGCGCGGTCGGACTCGCCCCGATGGCGGGCGGGACGGGCGCTGCGGTGACGGTGAAGGTGACGGGGACGGTGACCGGGGAGGCCCCGGTGGCGCTCATGCGTCACCGCGCCGCTATAGCTGCCGACCGTCAAGGTGCCGGTGCGTGCACGTCAGCGTCACGCGCCATTGCCGGTGCCGCGAGGCGGGTGAGAGCGTCAACCACGCGGCGTTGTCGCTGGCGGTCCAGGTGAAGGTGCCGCCGCCGGTGTTGCTGATGCTGAGGGTCTGGGCCGCGGGGTTGGCGCCGCCCTGCGTGGCGGTAAAGGAGAGCGCGGTCGGACTCGCCCCGATGGCCGGGCGGTACCGGCGCTGCGGTGACGGTGAAGGTGACGGGGACGGTGACGGGGGTAGCCCCGGTGCCGCATGAGCGTCACCGCGCCGCTATAGCTGCCCGACGGGCAAGGTGCCGGTCGCTGCACTGTCAGCGTGACGCGCCGTTGCCGGTGCCGCGAGGCGGGTGAGAGCGTCAACCACGGCCGCATTGTCGCTGGCGGTCCAGGTGAAGGTGCCGCCGCCGGTGTTGCTGATGCTGAGGGTCTGAGGCGCGGGGTTGGTGCCGCCCTGCGTGGCGGTAAAGGAGAGCGCGGTCGGACTCGCCCCGATGGCGGGCGGCACGGGGGCCGCGGTGACGGTGAAGGTGACGGGGACGGTGACGGGGGTAGACCCCGGTGCCGCCACTCAGCGTCACCGTCGCCGCTATAGCTGCCCGACGGTCAAGGTGCCGGTGCTGCCGTCAGCGTCACGCGCCGTTGCCGGTGCCGCGAGGCGGGTGAGAGCGTCAACCACGGCCGCTTGTCGCTGGCGGTCCAGGTGAGGGTGCCGCCGCCGGTGTTGCTGATACTGAGGGTCTGGGCGCGGGGTTGGTGCCGCCCTGCGTGGCGGTAAAGGAGAGCGCGGTCGGACTCGCGCCGATGGCCGGGGGGACGGGGGCCGCGGTGACCGTGAAGGTGACGGGGACGATGACGGGGGTAGACCCCGGTGCCGCCACTAAGCGTCACTGTCGCCGCTATTGCTGCCCGACGGGCAAGGTGCCGGTCGTGGCCGTCAGCGTCACGCTGCCATTGCCGGTGCCGCGAGGCGGGTGAGAGGGTCAACCACGGCCGCATTGTCGCTGGCGGTCCAGGTGAGGGTGCCGCCGCCGGTGTTGCTGATGCTGAGGGTCTGGGCCGCGGGGTTGGTGCCACCCTGCGTGGCGGTAAAGGAGAGCGCGGTCGGACTCGCGCCGATGGCAGGGGGGACGGGAGCTGCGGTGACGGTGAACGTCACGGGCACAGTGACAGGAGAAGCCCCGGTGGCGCTGAGTCGTCACTGCGCCGCTATAGCTACCGCCGTCAAGGTGCCGGTCGCTCACGGCAGCGTGACTGCGCCGTTGCCGGTGCCCGAGGCCGGCGAGAGGGTCAACCAGGCCGCATTGTCGCTGCCTGACCAGCTGAGCGTGCCGCCGCCGGTGTTGCTGATACTGAGGGTCTGGGCGGCGGGATTGCTGCCCCCTTGCTGGGCCGTAAAGGACAGACTGGTCGGACTCGTTCCGATCTCGGGATTGACTGAAACAACCGGGGCCGAAGGCGGCGACATCAATTGTGCCAACCCCGGCATCTCCGCAGCTAATCTGCTCATCGTTCGCCCACCGGCATGTCCGCTTCCAGAGGTAGACGAGTTTACCGCACCTGCAGCGGCCAGCGGGATGGTTCCGGTTGATGCTGTGCCGGCTGCAATGGATCCCGTGGTTGTCGCTGACGACGGTGCGACACTCATGGTCGCAAGAGGTACGGCTGCCCCGACACTTCTATTAAGCGAGGACGGCTCCTTGGATTGAGAAGTCGTATTGCCGGTTTGTAACGACGGGAGAGGCGTTGGCACGGAGCTGACAGGTGAGGAGGCGGATGGAGAAGGTTCGACGGACGCAACGGGAGCGTTCTGTGGCTTTCGAATCAGTCGGTGCGGCTTGCGGGTCAAAGTTTGCGCGTCCTTCTTCTCCAAGGATTTCGTTGGGTATAGCAGGGTGGGGGCAATGTTCTCGATGCGCCGCCCTTGAGTGCCTGTTCCGTTGGTTCCCTGGCTGACAGTCCCTGTCAGCTGCTGGGCGGAGGCGGAGGGAATAGGCTGAAACAGTGACGTGCAAGCTGTTATGAGTCCCAATGAGATCGCGTAAGTTACGATGAGATGCTGGTGTATCGCTTGGCGCATGGTCTAGGTCCTCCGTATTTCAGTACCCGCCACTAGCACGGATCAATGAAGCGTATTTCTACATAAGAAGGGCAGGCGATCCGATCACGTACGTCTTGGTTCGGGTATGCACTGCCAGTGGGGAGGGTGAGCAAGAGGAGTGCCCCGGTCAGCACAGGCGATCGATCGGCTCTTAAGTTCTCGAATTAATTGGTCAAAACAATAGCTTGAAGTATCTTGAAGTATTCAGGTGCCAAAACTGCAGGTAAGCGTGAGGCGGGGCAAGTGTATGTGTAGCAGGCAAATTCAAAAGATTTGAACATGTCATCCTAATTATTATGTACTGATCGTAAGATATTGAAATAACATCAGTATTATTAATTCGATACGTACGTGTATGTGTCAAGAATTAGGTGAGAATATCTTGTTCTAAGAAAGCACAGCAATGTGTTCT
>CAVPBK010000003.1:0-228044 GCA_963701855.1 Nitrospirota bacterium | reverse complement strand
CCCTCTTTCGGTCCCTCTATAGGTTGAACATCTATTCTATTAAATACCCTATGCTAAACTTCCACGCCTTTGGAACAGTTTGGGAGACTTGGTTGATCCATCCAAGATGATCACATGCAACCTTTTTCAATTCGCCACGGTAAATCTCTCACAGAGCAACGCATTCGTGTTTCCATGAAGGATCGCTCACGCGCCCGCCTCTGAGATGACTGTCCAAAAATGTAATTTAACAAGACATATACGTATTATCCAAACCCATCCGATCGTTGGGGATCTGAAACAGACATTGTTATTGATACAGAATTTAAATTGAAGCGCCTTCTTGGTCTATCTGAACTGAAGGTTAAGACACGCGATGCTGAAGAGACGGTTGGAATTGAAGGCTACTTTATGAAAGGGTACCCATCGTGCGCCTTGGAGGTTATCGAGCAATTTGCTGAAGAATTAGGCGGATTCCGCGACTCCGGTAAAGACAAGGCTACCCAGTTTCAAGCGGAAGGGGTTCTACCCCGATATCACGGACGGTTGAGTTAAGAGTCGCGCCGCTTGCTGCTGCCTCTCCAGTCTCCGCCGCTGTCGGAGATTGTGACAGCGCTCGATATAGTCCAAGATATCCGCTCAATAGCCACTCGGCGAGACCCGCACACACCGGCACATCATGCGGATGGGAAACACGGTGCGGCATCGTTGGATCATCCGATACTGCATCGCGATACTCTCGCGAAGCACGCGGCCGCTTCTCGCAAACAATCCCGCTCCTTCCTCACACGAGCTAACTCTCGCCGCAGCAGGGCCAGGTTCTCATCCCGCGGGCGACCATTCCCCCGAAACGCCTGCGCCGACTCCTGGAGCACCTCGCGCCGCCAGCGCCCGAGCACGGTCGCCCCAATCCCGAGTTCCGCCGCAATCTGACTAACGCTAACGCCGGGTGCGTCGAGCATCGCCACGGCTTCACGCTTGTACTCCGCTGAAAATCTCCGCCGATCTCCATGACACCCCTCCTGGCCCAGGATACGCCTTAACTAGGTGTCCATAAAATCGGGGCAGAACCCAACATACTTTCGAAGGAATCAACCGCCTGAAACGGGTCGCCGTGACTCCTTCGATTGAGCTATCTGATGATGATCTCAGGAGTGCCGGTATCCGCGTAACCCCCTCTGAGTTTTTCCCGAGCCGTTGTGGCCAGTTTTTCATAGTGGGTGCGGAACGTCTCGATCTCTCCCAGCGACAGATCTTCCAGTGTCAACATGACATTGTGAGCGCCGCTCGTGGAGCGGATTAGCTCATCGAGTTTCAGTTGAAGCGCGGCACGAGTGCGATTTTGGGTATTCTGAATCAAGAACACCATCAGAAAGGTCACAATGGAGGTCACGGAGATAAGGGTAAACTGCCAACTATCACCGAAGTGGAGGAACGGGCCGGTCATCGCCCAGATTGCGACGAAGCAAGCGGCGGCGGCAAACGCCAAGGGCTGGCCCGTGAGGTATTCAGTCTGCTTCGCCACACGATCAAAACGATCAATGAATGTGAGTGGCCTAGCGGCGGTTTGGCCCTGCTGCGAAATAATCATCTTTCTCTCCCTCCAATAGATTTCAAAGTGATGATCTGGGAAGATGGCTGTCACGGGGAACACTGCAATACAGTTGAGGAGGTCGAGCGAGAACGATCACGCTGGATGAGAGGATTGTGGGCCGCAGTAGCTGTTTCCGATGAAATCACGGCTCGGAGCAAAGCCCGCTGCAGTCCGCCGGGTTGCTTTATACGAGAACTAGCATGCCGAGGCTAAGGAGCAATATCAGAGCATTGTCCTTCGATTTACCAGCGGAAGAGCGTGTCCGATCACGATATTTATGTTCCTATGCTGTCACAACCATAGTGCCACAGTCCACTAAGGGAACTCTAGATGCCAGAGGGGGTCCCGGAAATTCGGACAGTGTGGTAAGTGGTAGCCTTGCTTCACCGAAGCCCCAAGGGGCGAACCAAGGAGCGAGGCGATGAAGAGAACGAGACGCAATCACGGGGCGGCCTTCAAGGCCCAGGTGGCCTTGGCGGCATGCAAGGGCGACAAGACGCTGGCGGAGTTAGCGGAACAATTTGGCGTGCATCCCACCCAGATCACAGAATGGAAGCGGCATTTGCTGGAGCGGGTCGCCGACGTATTTGGCGGCACGGCTCACAAGCCGGACGCGCCGGATCTCAAGATCCTCCATGCCAAGATTGGGCAGCTGGCATTGGAGAATGATTTTTTAGAAGGGGCGCTCACCAAGGCGGGATTGCTGAGCGCAAAGCGATGATCAACCGAACCCACGCTCTGTCAGTCGTTCGGCAATGCCAGCTCCTGGCGCTCTCGCGGTCGACCACGTACTACCAGCCGACGCCGGTGTCGGCTGCGGATCTGGCACTGATGCGCCGGATCGACGCACTCCATCTGGACCATCCGTTTGCCGGTGCCCGGATGCTGCGCGATCTGCTCAGGCGAGAAGGCCACAGGATTGGGCGTAAGCGAGTACGCACCATGATGGCCCGCATGGGCATCGACGCGCTGTACCGAAAACCTCCTACCAGCCAGCGACATCCGGCGCATCGGGTGTATCCGTATCTGCTCCGCCATCTGGCGATCACTCGCCCCAACCATGTTTGGGCGGCGGATATCACGTACCTTCCGATGGCGCGTGGCTTTGTGTATCTCTTCGCAGTAATGGATTGGGCGAGTCGCCGGGTGTTGGCGTGGCGGCTGTCGAACACGCTGACGACCGACTTCTGCCTCGAGGCTGTCCAAGAGGCGCTGGCCAACTATGGTGCTCCGGGCATTTTCAACACGGACCAAGGCTGCCAGTTCACGAGCCAGGAGTTCACGGGGTTGCTGAAAGACCATGGCATCCAGATCAGCATGGACGGCACCGGCTGCTGGCGAGACAACGTGTTCGTCGAACGGCTGTGGCGGAGCGTGAAGTACGAGGAGGTATATTTGCGGGCCTATGACAGCATCAGCGCCGCCCATCAGGGTGTGGGGCGGTACCTGACATTCTACAACCAGACGAGGCCGCACCGAGCGCTTGACGGCAAGACGCCCGAACAGGTGTACTGCGACAACCTGACGACACGGCTCACGGCCGCATAGTCAGATCACCGCGAGGCGCCACTTAAGAAATGGAACATGCTGTCCAAACAACTGGGGCCACTTCTGCCAGAAATGGCTGTGATGTCTTCTCATACACCTTACCGCGGGTTTACTGGTGATTGAACAATGAAAAAATGAGTGCAAGGTTGTTGAAGCCCTATTTACTCAGCTAACGCATGCGGTTTCGTCCTCTTCGGGAAGAGAATTAAAGCGAAGCAGTGGGACCAACGAATATTACTAAAGTGAGGTCCCAAATGTGCCGAATGGCTTCCCGCCAAAACCAGAAACGACGACTGATCGATCAGCCCAGATTCATCGCGCAACTCCCTGTAGGGTAGTGCGTTCAGCATAGAGGTAGTATGTCCCCCTCACAAACGGTCGAGGAGTTCCGAACCGCAACGAAATCCCTGCTCAAACTCTTTCGCGCTGGAAAATCGTTGACTGAATTTGAGGAACCCATCATCGCCGCTAAGATGGACGCGCTACGCGTAGACTTTCCTGATTGGAAGAAGAGGCGCACAAGAATACCCCCGTAGTGTAGCAGGGACACCCTTCGTCATCCCCGCCGTCCCCTACCCTGCTACGCTTTCCATTTCCCATGGCTGGCTCCTCCCTGCGTTTGATCCCCTTATACTAGGAGAGGGCAAACGCCGCTCCCCCTGCCGTTCTTGAAGACATAGGCATTCCGGCGTTCGCAACACACTCACGAACAGAACACCCTCACGCACGGTCTGGTCCTGGTTAATGACCGGTGCGTTCAGTTATGAAGTGTGAGCCATATTGATCAGACACCCAACAAGGGATCGAGTATCATCCTGAAATGTTCCACAAGTTTTTGACTTCGAATCGTACAAAGTTGATCGCGCGTTGCAAGGACAAGGCGGCAATACGATTCGCGCCATCCTTGACTCCTGCACCTGTAGATCACGGCGTCCCGCTATTCTTGCGGCAGCTTGTCGATACCCTGCGTCTCGAATTGGCGGCATACTCCGTACTCCTGCTTCCCAACCTATAACCCGATTCATTGAAGAGGATCCATGCCGACCAAAACCAACCCTGTCCTGGCGATGTTGAAGGATGACCATAAAAAAGTGAAGGGGCTGATCGAGGAATTCAAAGGCGCGAACTCGCGAAAGCAACAAGAAATCGCCGACACCGTCGTTCATGAGCTCGAGGTGCACGCGGCGTTGGAAGAGGACCTGATCTATCCGGAGATTCGGGGGCAGATCGATGAGGATGAACTCATGAACGAATCGACGGAAGAGCACCATCTCGTGCATGTGCTCATTGGCGAATTGAAAACACTCGACGCGAACGACGAAATCTTCACGGCCAAATTCACCGTGTTGGGCGAGCTGGTCAAGCATCACGTGAAGGAAGAAGAGGGCGAAATGTTTCCGAAGGCGCAGAAGGCGGATCTTGATTGGGAAGCCCTCAGTGCGGAGGTACACGAGCGGAAAGAACAATTGACAGCCAAACTGGCCGCGCGTTCCTAGAACAGCTATCGAAGGCATGAACCATTAACTAGGAGGAGAACATGATGAACTCGAAGCATTTATTCGCAATGAGTATAGTCGCCATCGGGCTTACCTGGAGCGGGGGACCTGCCATGGCCTCCGATTCGGCGAAAGGAATGGCGCCTAGCGGAGACATACACAGCGGAAGCGCAAATAGTGGAGTCTTCAGCGGGGTGCCGGACCCTAACTCACCAGGCGGAACGAAGGATGTTGGAAAGGGCAACGAAGGAAATATGGAGATGGGGAAGGTTCGGCAGGGTGGCGAGCCGGACAAGGGAGGCGGTGAACCATCTGGATCTAGCGCAGTGAAACCCTCGGGAAACGCTAGCTCTTCGAACTCTTCAAGCGGTGAGGGGTCCTCCGAGAGTAGCAGTAACAGAAGTGGCTCTGGCAATGCATCAGATGACATGAAAGCGGACCAAGTAGGTCAGAGGCAAGACGAGCAAGTCGATGACAAACAAGTTCACAAGGACATGAAGGAGGGCCAGTCACAAAGCGCGAAAGTGATCAAGGGCGAAATATTGCGCATTGAAGGCGATAACTATTTCGTCAAAGGCCAGGACGGAAAGGAAGTACGTGTGCATATCGACCAAACGACCACGATGAGCGATAAAAAACTTGACCAAGGGGAGCTTATTGAGGCGACAGTGAACGAGCAGAATCACGTCCTGTCGATTCCCTCGCCTGATCGGAGGAATGACCATACTCTCGAATCAGGCCAAGCGGTTGAGCGGCGGTAATTGAATTGTTTTTACGCAGTTCTATATGAGTATGAGAAAGCTGCTCGCTGTCTATTACTTGGCTCAAGGATTGCTGCTGATTGCGGTGGGAGTTGGCGGGTTGATCCTCGTGGATCAGAATCATCTGCTTGTTATCAAGCAGTGGCTCCGTGTGATCCACTTGGACCCTGAGAATCGCATTATTCATTGGCTCCTGACCAAGGTTCTGCCGGTGACGGATCACATGCTGGAAACATTCAGTATTGGCTCCTTTGTGTACGGCGGACTCGCGTTTGTACAAGGGGGAGGTCTCTTCTTCTCTAAGCCCTGGGCCTCCTATCTCACGGTGCTCGTGGTCGGCTCATTTATCCCGTGGGAGCTGTATAGCCTGCTAGACGAGGTGACACCTCTGAAGCTTCTGACGCTGGGTATCAATGTCGTGATCGTTGGGTATCTTCTCATGAGTGAATTGCGGGCCAGAGGCATCAAGAAGAACGATCGGCTTCCCACATCAGGACCTCGCGAATGTCAGCATACGACTTGATGCCAACAATCTCTTTCGAGGGCTCTGAAGGTATCGGCTGTTCAAAAGCAGGGAGGGGCCTGTTACGTTGAAGCTGTACGTTGGTTGCCTATCCCATGCTTATACAGTTATTTCCCCAAATTAAGGAGGTTACATGAAGGTTCTGCGAAAGATGAAACAATTGGGCAAGAAGGTGGATCGGAAACTTTCCGGCGTTAAACGGAAGGTCCTAAAGAAGCGCCCTGTCGTCGCCGCCAAACCGCGCCGTGTTGCGCGCACTCCCGGTAAACGGGCACTTCAAGGAGCCAAGTCCCTCAAGCGGAAAACCAAGGGTGCTAAGCGTACCACTCGATCAACGGCGCGCGAGGCTGGCAAAACGGTGGGGACATTCCTAGGGAAAGCGATCGGAACTGCCGAACGCATCGTCAATAAAACAACCGAAACCGCCAAAGGCATCCTCCGTTGAGTAATAGATATCTCGATGATGTCTATGGAACAGGATCAAAGGATAAACCCTAGTTCGCTAACAAAGGCTGGTGGCATGCAAAAGGTCGCAGGCGTTTAGAGGCCCGATCTCCAAGCCTTTTCGCAGCCATGCCCTGCGTTGTTCGGAGGATCCATGTGTCAAGCTTTCCGGTTGGACATAGCCTTGTCCCATCTTTTGGAGCCGGTCGTCTCCGAGGGCGGCCGCGGCGTTCAAGCATGCTTCAAAATCGCCCGGCTCGATCAGGCTCCGCTCGCGCTTGGCGGACCTGAGAAGTCGGTCCTTGAGCAACCCCTGCCCGTTCAATCGTTTCGAGCCACCGATGCTTGAAGGAGTTCGCGCCCTTCCACCGCTGGGGGATGTTAGACTGAAGACTATCTATTGTAGGCAGATAGGAGGACACCATGATCTCCCCGTCCCAGTCGCTCACCAGAAATTTAGCGCTCTTCATCCTGTGCATCCTCCCCGTCATCTTCCCTCTGTTGCCGAAGGCCGAGGCCTCGGATCCGAGTGTGCCATGGGAATGCTCCAATTACAGTGGAGACGCCCAAACCCGGTGCATCCATGGAATGCTTGAAGAGCAACGCAATCGGATTGGGCAATTAGAAGGGCAGCTGCAGACACAACAGTCTCAGTTGAAAGCTCTCCAGGATCAAGCCGCACGGCCACCGCAAGTCACGACGCCACCGGCAGTGCCTGCTCCGCCGCCTCCAGTCCCGTATGCCTACGGCTACGGCTATCCGTACGGGTATCAGTACGGATATGGCTATTATCCGCCCGGGATTGGATTAGGATTCTCTTTTGGAGGCCCCTATGGGTATGGCCATCGGTTTTGGGGACCTCGGTACTATGGCAATTGGGGACACGGGCATCATCGATAAGTTGTGGCTTGGTGTGACAGAATACGTTTAGTCAGGCAGGTGTAAAGATTCCAGTATCGGGAGCGCTTCTCATTCAGGAACCATATTGACTGCCCATAGCCTGCTCACACCTCTCTCACTTGGCCTATGAAACCTATGGCCGCACCATGAAAACTACCTATCATTGCGCCCGAAGCGGCTCCTACCATTAGACCTCCTTTTATAGAAAGAAGTCCTCCTTCTCCTGCCGCTGCTCTTTTCCGTCACACCCGCGGTTGCCGAGCAAGGGTTCGATCCGAAGTACGAGCGCGACTACGACATCTTCAATACGGCAATCAAATGTGCTCCGGATAACCACCTGAACCCCGCACAGACCTATGCGACAGACAATTCCTTCAACCCTGCAAACCGCTATGATTCCAGTAATCCGGTTAATCCGGCGATTACATACAGCCCCAGCAACCCGTTCAATCCTGCGGACCAGTACAATCCTGACAATCCCTTGAATCCCGCTAATCGCTAAGCGGATTCACCAGAGATTCTGCTTGCCACATTTCTTCGCTTTCTTGTGGTAGCCTCCGGCAACGGCCGACCGGCTATCACCTACGAGGTGCACCGCTCGCGCCAGTAAGACTGTCACTCCCGCCGCTTATCCCTCTCCGGCACGCCGGAGACGGCTCTCTGCCTCACGGTAACGGTACATTCCATTCCGCGTAAGGAGGGCCACCCATGAAATATTTTAGTATTGTTGTCCTTACTCTATCGTGGCTCTGTTCCTGGAGCTTCAGGCCTTCGATCCTTGTGGGCCCGTCTCTGGCGATCACTGGCGACTAGACAGAATTGCTTGATCTCAATACCGCGCCGGCGGACTAACTCGAAGCCCTCCCTGGCATTGGCGATACCTATTCCGAAAAGATCATCACGGGGTGTCCGTTTGTACGGAAGAATCAACTCATGCAAAAGAGATTCTTTCACCCCCAAAGAAGAAGGTGAGCGAGCTTGGGAGGCCCATAGATAGCACTGCTCGTTCGATGGCCGCAGTCAGGCCTGATTACGTGTGTCATTTCGGAGGAGGGCAAACAAACAAGTTTGGAGAGAGCTCTTTCACGGGAGACGTTGTTGACGTGCACGGGTGGAGACGAATCGGGAGCGCCTATTACCTCTAAAGACACACCACACACAATAAGCCACCGAGCACCATGCTGGCCGCAACCACTGCAATGCTACCAACAACCCACATCATGAATAATTCGTATTACATCGAATGTGTCCCCTAAAAAATTGCATGACACTCATGTCGTTGAAGCATGTTCAGAATGGCTTCGTCTGCATCTACAACCTCAGCAGCCCAAAATCCTCCGCAACGCTGACAACTCATATCCAGTCCTCTGTTCTCTCCGCAGGATCTGGCCCCATGAACTGCGGACGCGTATCCCGTCTGGCTCGCCACAGCCTGCCAGTGGCCATTCTCGCCAATCACCCGTAACCTGAAGTAAACACCATCGCCCCATCGAGAAGGATATTTGGCCGGTGCCGTCTGTCAGAATTGTCTGACCGAAAAGCGGGATTGATTGAAAAGGTCCTACGAGATTATTATTGGGAAGTCATCTCTGTTGTACGGAGATTCGAGGAGCTATTGCAGGAAAGTGATCCTAGAGCATCCTTCCGAGATAATAGTTGCGACTAGGTTGAGACGCAGCGCACCGAAAATCTTCCTTTCCACCCTTCTCCTGTTAGTTCTTCCCCTCACTCCTTGCTTTCCTGGAATTCATACGCCGAGTACTTCGCTGACCTCGTCATCTCCGTCTTCGACGGTGACACTCTCGAAGTCCTGCACAACAACCGCGCTGAACGTATCTGCCTGAGCCGCATCGACTGCCCTGAAAATGGCTAGGCCTACGGCAAGCGAGCCAATCAAGCCGCATCCGAGCTTCTGCCTGGGAAGGATGTCACGCTACAGACTTACAGCTTCGAGAGATACGGGCGTACACTTGCCGCACTCAGCCCTGTTCAATCCAACCAGCCATGCGACTGCGAAACATTAATATCCGGCTGCTCGTCTTGATGAGAATGGCATCGCCAGTGTGTTCGATGCCCTGTACCCGTTCGTTTACCTGCAGAGCTATCGTATGAAACCCGCTCATCAACGCCGAGTACCCCAACAGCCGTTCCGTCGTGACTACCACAGCCAAGTGGCCCTGGGCATGGACGTCCTGAACCCGTTCAGACGCGCCGAGGTCCTCGCCGGTCCAATGCGCGAGGGTTTCCTGAAAACCAAACAGATGCTGATCGGTGACCACGAGGCAGAACTCTCGACGCACCTGCGATGTGCCAACATGCTCGTCTCCCCCCAGCGGCTGTTCCCCCCAGCGTCGAAGCTGAGAGGAAAACCCCAGTAATCTCGTTGACGTAATCGCTAGTGCGGTCAGACCCTGAGCCTTGGTACTCTGCACGGTTTCATCGACTGAGAGGTCGATCTCGGATGGCCCGACCCCCGTCACTGCGATCACTTTGTCTTTGACCACTGACACCAACACATCCGTGACGCGGCCTTGGGCAAACACCGTCGTGATGCCAACCCACAATATTGCAAAGAGGCCGAGGCAGACCATTCCTCCATGCGAGCGGGAAACGGGGCACTTGGATGGGAAATGCTGTCGAATCAGGTGAACCTTCACTTGCCCTCCATCCAACAACTCTGGTGCAACGTCGTTCTCACAATTGCCGCAAGGAATAGCCTCTCACGTCAAGGCCGCGAGAGCAACACCTTCTGGATAGCTCTCGGCGGCACCCAAATAGGTGGGCAACATCAAAACGGTTGGTGCCGGTAGTATCGAAAGTATGCGCCGGGAGATACGGTGTTGGACGGGTTGGAAATGGCAGTACGAGAGGAGCGGAAAGGCTTGTGGGCTGATCCGCAGCCGGTACCGCCCTGAGAGTAGCGCAAGAGAAGATAGCGTCACTCGTGTAGGCGCGATCATTCTGCTTTCGCAGAGCAATCAGCCTTCCACGAGCAACTTCACCATGCGATTCACTCAGGTGCCACTAGTGGCACCTGGCGCTGTAACTCATTGATATTCCATGACATGAAATGTCACTTTTGCATCGTCTTTTCTTGACAAGCTGTCGTTTCTGTTCAGTTTGTTGCGGCCCTGAAAAGGCTGGTGTCGACAGTTCAATTCTGTCCCTCGGCACCACTTCTCACTTTCCATTTACAGATTAATGACCAACAGGCCTATCCTATTCGCACGAGCGAATGGGCGCTGGGTCATTTCCCTTTAGGAAGTCGAGAAAAGTAGAATGTGGCGATGGCCACGGTCGCCGCAACATTGAGAGATTCTATATTGCGGCTGAGAGGGATGGTAAACCGTATGGTCGCTTGTCTGCGGATCTGAGCCGACAAACCACGGCTTTCATTGCCTACAGCAAGCACAAGTTTCCCTGGCGCCTGGTGAATCTCATCAATCGAAATAGTCCCGCCCACTGTCACTTCTGCCGCAAAAATCTGACAGCCTTGCTGAATCAGGCCAAGCACACCTTTGGCCGTAAAGATCGGCAGCGCGAGCAACATACCGCTCGTCGCACGAACCACCTTGGGATGATAGACGTCGGCGGATTCCGGCGTAAGCCATAGGGCACTCGCATTGAGCGCGGCCGCCGTTCGAATGATGGCTCCAACATTGGCAGGGTCTTGTAGCTGCTCTCCAAAAATCCCCAAGACAGTCGGCTGTCTAAGAATCTCTCCTTCATCCCATGTCGATTGCCGCACCACAGCAAGGATACCCTGCGGCGCATCCAGATCAGACAGTTTTGAGAACTGGGGGTCGGGACAGGAGTACTGTTGCGCCGAGGAGGCTAGTCGAACCAGTCGGTCTCCTTCCGCCTCTTTTAGCAAATAGCCGTGGGCGGTGACGATTGTGAGAATCTGCTCAGGATACCGAGTCAGGAGATCTCTAACTGGGTGGGCGCCTTCAACCACGAAGGCACCCTCCTGTGCACGTACACGTCTATCAAGGAGAAGTTCACGGATATGCGCCCTTTGCGAGCGCGTCAGGAGGGGGAGTGAGGCAGCCACGCTAGTGCGTCACAGTGGAGAGAACTGGTTCAGCGACGTTTCCGCCCGGATGCAGCTTCAGCAGCGCGAATCCGTTGAGCCCGCGCCTTTGCTCGTTTGAGAGCAGTCAACTTCCCTCTGGTTCGATCCTGCTCGTGCTGAAGCTTATCGAACTGAGACTTGAGATGGAGCTTTTCACGTTTGTGAAGCGTGGCACATTCTTCCTGAGAAAGCTGTATCCAATCTCCACAAGTCCGAGCACGCTTGATCCGCTGTTCCAACGACTCGCGCAGCTGCTTGGAACGCATGGTTAAAAGCGATTTCAAGGCGTCCTTGCGCCGCTGAACTTCCTCTTCTTCTGCAATAATTCCACGAATATCTGTGCCTAACATGATGCGCCTCCTCGCTGAATCGAGCATGAACTGAGCGTCTGAGTATACCTGATTTCATCGCTCATCTTCCACAGAGGGAAATTACGCATAAGCCATTGTGTTTCAAGGCGTATCGAGCCATAGCCCGATACAGGGAGGTTGCGGAGAGGGGCTTCATTTCAGTACCATTGCACCATGGCGCTCGGACAACAGATTCAAGCTTGGCGTATCTCCCGAGGTCACTCGGTCGACGACTTGGCAGCCGAATCGCATCTACCGCCTCATGTGTTAGAGGAAATTGAAGCGGAAGTGGTTGATCCCTCTGCCTCGCTACTTGAAACGCTCGCTGCGGCCATGAAGATCCCTCCTGCCTGGCTCTTTAGCCATCCGACTTCGTTTCGTACCTTGTTTGACGATCCTGAGGAAGATGAGAGTTCCTCCCCCACAGGCCCCGATCCTGTCACAGAACGAATCCTCGCCGGATCACGGATGGATCGTTCGCTCTACGTCCTGCTGACTGCTATCATGCAAAGTGGCGAACCAAAGCTGCTCCGTGCAGCGGAAGTCAATTTGCGTAGCCTCGTCAAACAAGCCAAGCAGGCGACGATCCCCTGGCAGAACCGCCCATCGGGCCACTTCGAACCACCGAGTGATTAGCAGGGCGCTGAAAAAGTCTGCCAACAGAAGAAGCCCGTCATTTAGTTTATTTGGTTTGTCTTGTTTATTTGGTTAAACCAGACAGACCAAATGAACCAGATATACAAAACAAACCAGTTTGAGCATCCTGCTAGAGAACTTGCAGTATGAAACACTTCAGGTAGCGCGTTTCCGGCATGGTGGCGAGGATGGGATGGTCGCTGGCCTGTCCACGCTGTTCAAGCAGACGGACCTGCCGCTTGGCATCTCGTGCAGCAAGGCGGATACTCGTCCACAATTGCTGTTCAGTTACGTGATGGGAGCAGGAACTCGTAGCCAGAAATCCTTCCGGCTTGGTAAGCCGCATTCCCAGCAAGTTCACATCTTTGTACCCAGTCAGCGCACGGGGCACGGCCTGCTTACTGCGGGCAAATGCCGGGGGGTCGAGCAATACCAGATCGTAACGGCACCCGGCCCGTTCCAGTTTTCGCATCTCCTCAAACGCATCCGCTGCTCGGTATACGCAACGATCGGCCACCTTGTTTATCACCGCATGGTTGCGCGCCAACGCCAAGGCCTCCTCACTCACATCCAGCCCTTCCACTGACTTCGCTCCCGCGAGCGCCGCATGAATCCCAAAAGCTCCAGTATGAGCAAACACCTCCAGCACCTCTGCGCCGGCTGCGAACGCTGCTGTCACCAAGCGATTCTCTCGTTGATCGCAAAACCAACCAGTTTTTTGCCCTCGTTCAATATCGACGAGAAATCGAGCCGGCCCTTCCTGAATCTCAACCGTCGTCGCGCCACCCCCTCGGAGAAACCCTCTCTCCACTGGCAGCCCCTCCAATATGCGACTTTTAGCATCATTGCGCAGATATACTCGCGTGGCTCCAGACTCCTGACACAGGAGATCGGCCAGCAGATCTTTCCGGCGGTCCATACCGGAAGACAGGGTCTGCATAACCAAGACATCGTCATAGCGATCCACAACTAGGCCAGGCAATCGATCCGCTTCTCCATAGATAAGACGATACGCATTGGTGCCGGCGACAATACGTCGACGCAACCTGACAGCCTGCGCAAGCCGCCCCCTCCAAAACAGTTCTGTAATGGGTACGTCGTCGAAAGTCAGAATTCGCACGCGAATCTTGGATGCAGGATTGTAGAAACCTCTGGCGTAGAATCGCCCATTCGATGCCATGACATCGACCACATCGCCCGAGACCAGCTCGCCGCTGGCCTCCTCCATATAACCGGCATAGATCCAGAGGTGCCCCAATTCCTCGATCGCACGTGTGCGGGAGAGGCGGACGTGGCCGCGTGGACTGTCATCATGAAGAGTCATGGCCTACTTATCCAATGGCGTGACCCGAACGTCAAGCCCTTCCACATGCATCAAGTCGCATTATTCATGAACGCTTCTGCTGCAATCGCGGATTCGCCGCTGCGACAAGCCGGACGCGGTCAGCCCGCGTCCAGGTAGGCGGGCTCGCCGCTCGGTCGGTCAACATACTATTTCAAGTATGCCTCCCTTCCTCGCGACTCCGCGCGCCTGTCTCGCGTGGCGACTGCGTGATTTCGCGACGAACTGTCATGAATAATGCCGGCTAGTTGCTTGACGGATGACCCAGGCTGTGGTTTGCTGCGCCTACGCAGGAGATGCCGCATATTTTCCGTTCCGTAAACCAGGAAAGTCCAATGATGACACGAATACCGACTATCGGTTCCGCCGTGATCGATCGGCTCCACCAATTGGGGGTCCGTCATATCTTTGGAATCCCCGGCGACTATGTCCTCAGCCTTTACCAATTGATCGAGGCCTCGCCGATTCAACATGTCGGCACCACGCGCGAGGATTGTGCGGGGTTCGCGGCGGATGCCTATGCGCGTATCAACGGCATCGGGGCGGTCTGTGTGACCTACTGCGTCGGCGGACTCAATACCGTAAATGCGATCGCCTGCGCCTATGCAGAACGGTCGCCGGTGGTGCTGCTCACCGGATCGCCAGGACTCTCAGAACGTGTTCGAACGCCCTACTTGCACCATATGGTGCGGGATTTTTCCACACAACGCGATGTATTCGAGAAGATCACGGTGGCCGCCATCTCCCTGGACGATCCTTCAACCGCCGAACGAGAAATGGATCGGGCCTTTGCAGCGCTGTTGCGCTATCGCCGCCCGATCTACATCGAAATCCCTCGCGATCTCGTCCATACGCCACTGGCAAACCCGTTACGGCCCCTGTGCCTCGACGATGAACCCAGCGATACCGCCGCACTGGACGAAGCCATCGCCGAAGTCCGCGCCATGTTGGCCTCAGCCAGCCGGCCTGCGATCTTAGCCGGTGCAGAGATCGGGCGATTCGGCCTGCAAGACGATCTGATTCGTCTGGTTGAACAACTCAATGTCCCCATCGCTTCGACCCTGCTAGGCAAATCCATCATTCGTGAAAACCACCCCCTCTACGTCGGAGTCTACGGGGGGCTTATCGCACGTGACGAAGTCCAACAGTTCATCAATGCATCCGACTGCCTGCTGATCCTGGGATCGATCTTATCCGATGTCGAGGACCTCAATGCCGATTCGCCCTTGCTGACGGAAGGCCGCACGATTCACGCGACAGCCGATCGGATAGCCATCAAACACCACCGCTACGATGCGATCCGGTTTCAAGACTTCGTGAAGGCACTGGTGACCAATCAGTTCCCTTCGTTTCCTTCCCGCCCACTGCCGACACCGCTCGCCGTAGCACAAGGTACCATCGCACCGGATACCCCCGTGACTTTGAATGGGCTCTTCCGCCACCTCGATAGCCTGTTGGATGAACACACCCTTGTTATTGCCGACGTCGGAGAATCGCTTTTTGCAGCAGCCGATCTCCATGTCCATGGGCGATTCGAATTCATTTCTCCAGCCTATTACACCTCAATGGGATTTGCCGTCCCGGCAGCCGTGGGTGCCTCGTTTGCCGATCCCACGCTCAGACCAATCGTGCTGGTCGGCGATGGCGCGTTTCAAATGACGGGAACGGAACTCTCGACCGCCGTGCGATTTGGCCAAACGCCGATTGTCGTCGTGCTGAACAACCGAGGCTACTCCACCGAACGGGAAATTCTCGAAGGCCCATTCAACGATGTCCATGAGTGGCGCTATGAACGGATCTGCGAGATGATCGGTGGCGGAGTCGGCACGCGGGTCGCAACCCAAGGGGAGTTCGAGAGGGGGCTCACCGCCGCCTTGGCTGACACCAGCCGCCTGCATGTCATGAATGTGCTGCTTGATCCAGCCGATCGCTCAGCCGGCATGGTCCGACTGGCTCATCGCCTCGCCAAGCGACTATCCACTGATCGCCCTTAGCATCTCTGGTGGTCTGGTCAATCTGGTTGAACCAAATGACAAGACAAACCAAATAAACTAAACAACCCTCTCTTTGAAGTGAAGGGTTTTGCCACCACCCTCTTCACCTCTCACCTGATTTGCTACTCGAACATTCAACATTTAGGGCATTCCCTAGTGGCACGTCATCTGCACAAGTAGTGTCATATACTGATGCAGCCTCTAGAGTGCCTGCGGCGCTTGTCATTGACGCTCGCGCCTGATCTCGCTGCACATTATCGTCAGGCCCTGCAGTGACTCGCCCATCGGAGGCCCCAATGTCAGACTTCTACCAAAACGGTGTCGTCACGGTGCTTCACCGCCTCGGGCAGCCGAATGTCGATCAATTGGAGCGAGAGTTGACGCAGTATGGACGCATCAATCCCATAGCCCTGGTCCTCCCCTCTCTTTATGCAGAGTTAGGCCGCCCGGCATTGAAGGCCATAGTTGAAACTCTCAAGAATGTGTCGTATCTCAATGAAATTGTTGTCTCATTAGATCGCTCATCCGCCTTGGAATTTCGCCTGGCCAAGCAATTCTTTTCCATACTCCCTCAGCGGGTTCGTCTCATATGGAATGATGGTGATCGCATCCAAACCATCCTCAAGCTCTTGGTCGATCATAACCTCGACATCGGCCTGCAGGGCAAAGGACGAGGCTGTTGGACGGCATTCGGCTACGTGCTGGCCCGAAACCACAGCCAGGTTATCGCGCTCCACGACTGCGACATCACAAGCTACAGCCGAGAATATCTGGCACGCCTCTGCTATCCCATCGCTAACCCGAATCTCGGTTATGAATTCTGTAAAGGCTATTACAGTCGCGTCACAGACCGGCTCCATGGAAGGGTGACACGCCTGTTCATTACTCCGATGATCCGAAGTCTCCAACAGCTCGTGGGACCGCATGCGCTCCTGACGTTTCTCGACAGTTTTCGCTACCCCCTGGCCGGCGAGTTCGCCATGGTGCGGGATCTGGCCTGGACCAACCGAATCCCAGGTGACTGGGGTCTCGAAATCGGTGTCCTCGCGGAGGTATATCGGAACTGCGCCCTGCGCCGCATCTGCCAAGCCGATATTGCGGATGCTTATGACCACAAACACCAGGAACTCTCGGATCACAATCCCGATGCCGGCCTTCTCAAGATGTGCGTCGACATCACGAAATCGCTCTTTAGAAATCTTGCGAGCGAAGGCGTCGTCTTGTCTGACGGGGCACTCAAGACCTTGCGGGCGACGTATTTGCAAGCCGCGCAAGAAGCGATTAGCCGCTACGAAAACGACGCGGCCATCAACAGCCTCACGTTCGACCGCCACCAAGAGCGGACGGCCGTCGAAGTCTTCTTAAACGGCATGAAGCTGGCCACCGACGGGTTTCTCGACGATCCGCTTGGTGTCCCCATGATTTCCAACTGGAGTCGAGTGACCCATGCTGTGCCCGATATTTTCAATCGTCTGATCGACGCCGTCGAAGCGGATCACGACTGGGACCCCAGGTCAGAACCTGCCACCACGCTATCATGAGCACCGGCCTCACCCCACTCACCACATCAACTGAGTCACGACTTCAAGATATCGATTCGGCGGAGATTCTCGTCGGAATTCCGAGCTACAACAACGCAGACACGGTCGGGCATGTGGTGCGAGCCGTCAGTGTGGGCCTCGCCAAACACTTTCCTGATCGTCGGGCCGTCCTCGTCAACTCCGACGGCGGCTCTTCAGATGGAACTCCTGCCATCGTCGCCCGCACTGCCGTCGACTTCCAATATCTGTTCATTGGCGATCAGCAAAGCATCCTGCATCGGATCGTTACGCCCTACCATGGCATTCCCGGAAAAGGCAGTGCCTTCCGGACGATCTTCGAGATTGCGCGACGGCTGAGAGCTAAGGCCTGTGCAGTTGTCGATGCGGATCTTCGCAGCATTTCACCGGAATGGATCGAACTGTTACTCCGTCCTATCGTGGAAGAAGGATACGACTACGTCGCCCCCTACTATCTGCGCCACAAATACGACGGCACAATTACGAACAGTCTCGCCTACCCACTCACCAGAGCGCTCTACGGGCAACGGATCCGCCAGCCCATCGGCGGAGAGTTTGGTTTTTCCGGCGCTCTCGCGGCCCACTATCTTGACCAACATGTCTGGGAATCTGAAGTGGCGCGGTTCGGCATCGATATCTGGATGACGACGGAAGCTATTGCCTGCGGTGCACGGGTCTGCCAAAGCTTCCTCGGCGCAAAAATCCATAATCCGAAGGATCCTGCTGCCGACCTGTCGGCCATGTTGATGCAAGTAATGGGCGCACTGTTTGCCTTAATGGAACAGCATGAAAGCCTCTGGTCTCGCCAGGAAGGATCGCAGCCGGTTCCACTCTTTGGATTTTCCTACGAGGTCGGGGTCGAACCGGTCCATGTCAACATGGAGCGGATGGTGTCGCACTTTCGACAGGGCCTCACCGATCTTGAACCCATCTGGCGGCAGATCCTGGCGAACGACACGTTCACTCAGTTGCGTGACATCCAAGGGACATCCGGCACCGACTGTCGTATCCCCGATGAGTTATGGGTCCAGGTCGTCTACGATGCGGCCACCGCGTACCACAAACGAATCATACCGCGCGATCACCTCCTAAAAGCCCTGACCCCTCTATATTTAGGCCGTACCGCCTCGTTCGTCCATGCTACTCAAGGCCTGACGTCTACGGAAGCAGAACAGAAGATCGAGGCCTTATGCCACACGTTCGAACACATGAAACCCTATCTGGTTGAATGTTGGCAACCACCGGCGCTGCAACCCGAAGTGCCGACTCTGTTGCATCACACGATCATCGATGCAGGAGGTGAATCATGAACGACTTCTTTAACCAAGCGCTTCTAGGGCCGCTGCAACTGATCGGGCATCAGGTTTTGACCGTGCTCCCCAATGTGCTCGCTATGGGCATTATCCTACTCGGTGGCCTCTTCACCGCATGGGCGTTCGGTTCCTTCTTTGAACGGATGTTTCGCGTGATCGGATTCGACCATCTCTGTGATCGGCTGGGAATGAATGCGGCGCTTCTGCGTGGAGGAATCAAGACCGATCCCTCTCGCATCGTCGGCCGTGGTATCTATTGGACAGTGATTGTACTGGCCTCGATCGCAGCGTTAGGAGCCCTGAACCTGACTCCGATCAACCAGTTCGCGCAGTCACTCCTTGCCTATGTGCCCCATCTGGTGACGGCAGCGGTCATTCTCCTGGCCGGGTACTTTCTCTCGAACTTTGTATCCCAAGCTGTCCTGATTGCCGCCGTCAACGCCGGACTGCCCCCCGCCAAACTCATCGCAGCCTGTTCCCGATGGGGAATACAAGTACTCGCGGGCGCCATGGCGCTAGAGCAACTCGGCATTGCCCAACACATCGTCGTTGTGGGATTCGGCATTACCTGGGGAGGGATCATGCTGGCCGGAGCGATCGCATTTGGACTCGGCGCCGCCGATCTTGCGAAAGGGTTCATAGAGCGACGGCTGGAGGGCCGATCCAAAACCAGCACGGTCGATGATCTCCACCACTGGTAACGGCACAAGACCATGCCTAATTTGATCGTCTTCACAGACCTGGATGGCTCGCTCCTGGACGGCACGACCTATTCTTATCAAGCGGCCATACCGGCGCTCACTGCGCTTCGTGACCAGGGTATTCCCCTCGTCTTGGTGTCGAGTAAAACGCGCGCGGAAATGGAACCGCTACGACAGCGTCTTGGCCATCAAGATCCTTTCATTGTCGAAAACGGCGGCGCGGTATTTATCCCTCATGGTCTTTTCGACTTCCCTTTGGAACGCATGCGAACCAGATCTCCCTATCAGGTCATCGAATTAGGCCTTCCTTATCACATGCTGCGAGATGTGCTGAAACAAATAGAAGATGCTGTTGAAACGCCATTACAAGGCTTCGGTGACCTGTCGGTAGAAGCCATCATGCAGGTGACCGGGCTCCCACATGCCGACGCTTTTCTAGCCAAGCAACGGGAATACGACGAGCCCTATCTCCTGCAAGGCCCTCAGGCGCTCATTGAAGAAGTCTGTCGGCAAATTGTCACTCGGGGCCTTCGATGGACAAAAGGGGGACGGTTATTTCATCTGATGGGGGAAAACAATAAGGGAGAGGCCGCGTCCGTGCTCCTGCGCTGCTACCATCGCCAACAACGCATGAGCGGACACGCGAAGCGGATCGAAACGGTTGGGATCGGAGACAGCATCAACGACGCCCCACTGCTCGCCATGGTGGATCACCCGATTCTCGTCCAGAAACCAGACGGATCCTATGACTCTGATATTCACCTGTCTGGAATGATTCGTGCTTCCGGCATCGGGCCGGTGGGATGGAATGAAGCGGTCCTGGATCTTTTGGCACAGGTACCGTAAGAGACCATCTAAACCTGACGCGCGAATAAAGAAGCCCCGCCCTTCCGGTCGGGGCTTTCAGCATTCTGTTAGGGAAGGTCTGATTAATTCACGTTTAGACTGAGAGCGCTATTCATGAGTTGGTCAACACGGGGAATCCGGTGGAAATCCGATGGTTCGGAAGTGTCTTCGTCGGGGTGTGCCCACCGTCCGATGGCCCACTGCCACCATGCCCACACACGCGCCTTACGTCCCCGCCAACAGGCGCCGTCGAGCCAGGTACAGATTCGTCAAGCCGCACGTGACGAAGAGCCAGTTGGTATTCTTCGCCAGCCCACGGTAGCGGACTTTAGACCACCCAAAGATCTGCTTGATCACCAAGAACACCTGTTCGACTTTCGCACGAACCTTCGACTTGGTGCGGGTGCGGGCACGCTCCGCCTCGCTCAGGGGCCGATGACGAGGGGCGTTGGCCTGGATGAAGCTCTTGGCACCGGGGGCGTATTGCTGCATCACGTCGCGGTGCCCGCTGGAGGCCGCATCGCCCCACACCCGCGTCTCCTGCCCCTGCAGCAAGTCTGGCAACACCTGACTGTCATGCACATTCGCCGCGGTGGCGGCGACCGAATGAATCAGCTTGGTCCGGCTATCCACGCCAAGATGGGCCTTCATGCCGAAGTACCACTGGTTCCCTTTCTTCGTCTGATGCATCTCCGGATCCCGTTCCTTCTTGCGATTCGTTGTCGAACTGGGCGCATTGATGATCGTGGCATCCACGATGGTACCCCGGCTGACCGTCAAGCCCTGCGCGGCCCAATACTCCCCGATCCGCGCACAGAGTTGTTCGCCCAGCTGATGGGCTTCCAGCAGGTGGCGAAATTTGCAGAGCGTGGTTTCATCAGGCACGGGCTCGCGGCCCAGATCAATCCCGACAAACTGCCGCATAGTGCGCGAGTCGTAGCGCGCTTCCTCCACCGCCGGATCCGACAAGGTGAACCACTGTTGCAGGCAATGGAGGCGCAGCATGCGTTCGACGCCTACGGGTGGGCGCCCCGGGCCCTCGGCCTTGGGATAGCCCGGTTCAATCGCGGCGGCCAGTTCCGCCCACGGCACAACGCGGTTCATCTCATCGAGAAACCGCTCACGGCGAGTGGGCTTGCGATACCGTTCACACGACGCGTCTGCAAACGTCTGTTGCTGCATGGGTGCGCCTCCTCATCAGTGCTGCGCGACCCTTAGCATATCGGACGGGGGGAATAAATCAGAGATTCCTTAGATGACCGTCACCGACTCGATAATCACTGATTGTCTATGCCCCCGGCACTTGTCTCTCTTGCGCAGTCAGATCTCAGCGCTCAGCACTTCCCAAACTAGTCATCCTCAGGGTTAATGATATGGAGGCCGGCCGAACGACAGGCCTCCAGCAATGGTGTGTCGGCACTGACGACGGTCAGCCGCAAGGGCTTGAGTTCTAACGCCAGCGCCAAATGTAATACTTGTGGTGTTCGGAGCGCAGGATACTCCAACGCGAGTTCTTTCGTCGCTAAGTACGTCTGCATCGTCGGGGCAATGAATTGATAGAGACCCTCCTGCGATTCCTTCTCGAACTTATGGATCACCGAGTAACAATCGTCACGGGTGATTTCTCCATGATGGGCTCGATTCGCGAAGGCCGTATAAAAATCAGTCACGGAGAGCGTCGGTAATATAGCCACCTTGCTCCGTTTCACCATGAGCCTGCTGATGATGCGAGTGCCGCGCTCCATGCTGTACCGTTTCACCAGCGCGGTTGAGTCGAAATAGTAGTATGGCATGCGATCACACTCTCCCCTTCAGAATAATGGCGGCCAAAGGGCCAGACATTTTTGAGAGCCGATCTTGGAGTTCGTCCAGCGGCAGCTCGTCATACCCCTCCTTACGGAACTTATCGGCTAAGTTGCCCTGATTGAACGACGCCGTGTCGTTCTTAAGCCGCTCACCCAGCCGGCGTTTCGCCAAGCGACTGGGGACCCGCTGTTTTGTGACCGTCAACCCACGGCCACGGCTGCGTGGCGCGCGAGTCGATGTGCGTCCTGCTTCTGATTTTGATTTGGTCATACCCTCCCTCTCTCCGAATTAGTGGGGCGCAGACGCCGGCGTAGATGCCAGCCCGTCCCGCGGACATCCCGCAGGCTGGCTCGCCTGTGCCGGCAATTCCAACTCTCCATACACATGAGCCGCAATGGCCTTCGCCACATCGGTAGAAAACTCTTGCTGCATGACACGCACGACTTTGGCTGTCGCCTCACGATCCGATAGATGGCCTTCCTTGCCACCCTTCGACAAGGCGCCAACCACGCGCTGGCTGGTCAAATCCACGACTTCGAAATCGCTGCACCATCGCACAAACTTGAACTGCGGATCGCGTACATCGATCGGCCACACCCGCACCACACCCCGCACGAGCAACTCCGGAGATGGACCATTGGAATCGCCGCCCATCGAACGCTCCCCTCCCCACTGTCGACTCGTGACTTGGAGCCCTTCCTTCAACAACCCTTCCGTCAAAGCACGTTTCACCGGTTCAACCTGGTCACCAGCCACCGCAACCGCCAGCACCAGATTCGTGGCAAGGAACTCTTCGAGTTCATGCGTGAGTTCGCTCACACGGTAGGGTGCGGCGGTACCCTGCCCACTCGGACGAATCACGCGAAGATCGGCATTATAAGTCTCCCTCAACACCAGATTTCTAGCAGCCCGTCTCAGCGCTCTGACTCTTGCCAGTTTATCGGAGGAGTGATGGGCCTCTTCGATATCGTCGCTGATCGATCGATCCAGCTCGGTAATCCGTTCCATAAATGATGCCTCTGCCTGAGTCCGATGCATCCCTGCCAAAACATAATGGAGTCCCTTGTGCCCATCGACCCACCGATCGACAATCTGGACGTTTTCTAATACTTTGTCGGTCGACACACGGGTTAGATTGTCGAGCGTCAACCGTCGTTCAGCGCTGCTCTGTCCGCGCTGCTCGACCACCAAATACGACTCCCAGTCTTTCGCTTGAGCATTGACCTCGGCTTTGAAAATACGGGCTACCGCTGCATAGGCGCGATCCTCGGCAACCGCGCGACTCTCTGCCTGTCCCACGCCGACGAGATATTGACCGGGCGGATAGGCAACACTCACCCCATCGATCCAGTCAGGTTTCGCTTGCCCTCCAAACCATGAACAGCCGGAGAGTGCGACCAGCGCCATAAGCACCACCCCAATTCGGCCCGCAAACCGTAATCCGTCTATCATGGTATCACCCGTTGAATGAGCACGGCAGTTTCACCTGGCCCGATGGACAGTGTCCGCACGGCCTCAGGCTCCAGAGATTTATGAGACCCGCCGGCTACTTGGCTCTGCACCTGGTAGCGGCCCGGCGGAACCCAGACTCGCGCGAGGTGGATTTCATCGGGCAATGTCTGCCAGCTCCGCTTGTCGGCTTCTTCCGATGCCACCGCCAGTCCTTTCGTCAACAGCCCAACGAGAAGACCGACCCACGGCCCCGCATCTTTCCCCGCTAACTGCTGAGCCCCTCTCGCCGTTGCCTCGGCCGCCGCGAACTTCGTGGCGGCACGGGCGAGAGCTTTGCTAGTTATCACAGCCATTCGTTCCGATAGAGCCTTATCTGCCAAAGCCGTCACGTTGTGTACCAACTCCGTGTTCAGGGTCACCTGTGTGCCATTGTCTGGAATGAGACTCACCGTATCGACAGGCGCTTGGGTCTTCTGCGGAATGAGCCGTGGCAAAGCCACGCGAACAACGTGTCCATTAAGCCCGTACAAGGCCGTGTCCACCGCCCGATTGGAATGTTGGTTCACCTGCGAAAACCCGCGGTTGAGGAGCACCAACTGGAGTGCGTTGAGACTGATCGGCAAGTCAAGAAACAGATCCTCCTTGCGTGGTGCGCGGCCATTATAGCTGATCACGACAACTTGAGCGAGTTGTTGCAACGCCTGACTGGTCTCCCACCTGATATCGGGAAACACATGTTTGTAGTCGGCCAATTCTTGAGTGAAATGCAGTGCCTCGGCCGTTCGTAATAGATCTGCCCGCAGCTGATGCGGAACAGTCGTGTGTGTCCATGCGCGCGTGGCCTCAAAGGTCTCGTAGGCATTCCGATAGGCAATAAACGCATTGTTCACATCGCCGGTGCTCTCATAGAGGATGCCACTCAGATAGCGGGCAAAGCCGTCATCCCGATAGGCATTCTTCTCCTGGGTTCGATCCGATAAGAGATTAAGCCGGTGGTCGATACGTCGGGCCTCGACCAGTGCATCTTGCCACTGACCCAGCACCGTATAATTGAGTGCCTTCAGCACATTGATTAACACCTGTTCGTAAGGATCACCCTCATAGGGTAACGCCGTATCATTCGTCATGAATGCGAGGGTTTCCGTTCTAACCTTTCGCGTGTAGAGACGATCCAATTCCTCCTCAGCCTGTTCCAATACAACGTTGCTCTGCTGATAGTCGCCGGCGAGGTGAAGGGTCATCCCTCGATCCATGCCATAGAGCACCCGGCTTTTTTCGCCATACTCATCTTCAGCCCGCTGGACAATGGCATCGGCTCCTTTGGGGTCGTGGGCGCGAAGACTCGCTTCGATGAGGAGATACCGATTGACCGAGGGGCCGCATCCGGCAAGCAGCACGAACGCCACCAGAGCAAAGAGAGACTGGATGGAAATAAAAAAGCCCCACCGTGCCGGAACAAGGGCGGTGGGGCGTGAGACAAAATGGCTCAACGGAGGTCGTGGAACCTAAAAGATGGTATGTTTCTTTTCGACGACTTTTTTGATCTTCTTCTGACCGTACCAGACCTTGGCATTGCTCTCCAAATCCACCATCTGTAGATCGACCTGGTAGAACACCGCCTTCGTCCCCTCGGCCTCATCGAGGATCGTCGCAATGGTGCCCTTCATCATGTAATCGGCGCCGATCTCTTTTCCCGGCGCTTTCTGCGTATCCTCTCGGGCATGTATCGCTTGCTCTTTGCGTTCCGTGCGAAGTTCCTCGCGATCCCCCTTTCCTGCTACAAAGGTGACTTTCTGGGAATTCGTGAGCTCACGTTCAAGATCGGCCACAAAGGTGTTGACGTCGATATGTTCGTGGCTGTTGTTCATGATAGCCCCGACAATGACGACCGGCTGGCGTCGCTTGGAGCCGGAGAAATTGTTCAGCCAGGGATTCTCCAGCGCCTCTTTGACCATGGACTCCGCAACCATCCTGGAGTCGGTATCGTTCCAACGCCCGCTCAGATCCGTGACGACATCTGAGTCGATCCTGGTTATTTTTGTCTCCTGCGCACAACCAGCCAGCAACAACAGCGCCATCGCCACGAGCCCGATTCGTCCTCGATCCATCACGCTCACGCGATACCTCCTTGCAGATGCAGCAATTGCGGTCGATCAGTAGGAGCCCTTAGCGCGGCGCCCGTTTCTCTTCTTCTTTCTCAAGCCGATCAAAGAGCTTATCGGCATTCTTTCTCACGTAATCGCGAACCTGCGCGTTGAGTTCTTTCGCCTGCTCAAGATTATTCTTCATCTCCTCGAGATTCAGCTTGGCCAGCACGTAGTACGTGTTCGTTTTCTCATCCTTGTAACGCTCGATGGGGCGCACGCCACTGAGGGTCGTCGTTGTCACCGTCTTAATGGCCCGCTCGACATTCTGCTCTTCCGTGTTCTTGGTAAAATCTCCGGCCGTCGTGGAGGCCGCATAGTCACGCATCAAGTAGCCTGTATAGGTTTCAAAGGTCTTGGCGATTTCTGCCCTGGCACGATTTTCAGCGGTGTCCCAGGCCAGCGGCTCGTTCCGAACACCGACGACAGACCCAACGCCATAAAAGCCTTTACTGTCATTCTCATTAAACGCCCCCGATCCTTGTTTCACCCATTTCGGAGGTCCGCCGCAGGCAGCAAGTCCGATCAGCAGGACAATAGCCATTCCTCCCCCGACCAACTTCGACCTTAACCCCAATACCTTATTCATGTGCATGCCTCCTTGGTGATGATCAGGACGGAGAAAATTCGACATACCGGCCGCCGATGGCACAACGAAGGTTCGAGAATTCACGTAAATTCATGCTAACATGCACCCATACCCCAGTCAACGAAACCGACGGCAGATGGTTAACCGTCTCACTGTTTCCCTAAGGGAGGATGCCCGTGACAGATGTCCAGATAGATGATGGCATCATTAAAATTCTGAGTTTGGAAGTTCAAGATCCCAAAGCAGCCGCGGTCCTCGCCGAATATCCTCAAGTCCGCTGGGCAGAAATTACCCGGAAAGCAGTCAAGATTGGGCTGGGGTATCTGAAGGGCGGCGAACGAACCTAACAGCAGACTGCTGAAAAAATCCGCCAGCAGAAGAAGAGCGTTATTTAGTTTATTTGGTTTGTCTCGTTTCTTTGGTTAAACCAGACAGACCAGATGAACCAGATAAACAAAACAAACCAGGTTGAGCAACCTGCTAAGGCTTCGAGGGAGCGGCAGGGATTGGCTGTACAATGGCAGCCCTAGCACGGACATGGTTGCCCCCTAGTTCGAGATAGCGCGTGAATGCCTCGACCGACTTCGGTTGATCCTTCATCTCGTCGGCATAGAGGATTCCCAGCGAGAAATAGACATCGGCATAGGTGGGATTGACCAGCAGCGACTCCCTCATGGCACGCTCAGCTTCGACATACTGCCCTCGCTTTTCGTAAATCAACCCGAGCGTATACTGAGAATCCGGATTCTGCGGGGCATACTGCACCGCCAGCTTTGCTGCAGACAACGCATCGTCAAGGTTCGGCAGCACTTCTAGCCGCACATAGCTCTTGAGCACGTAGGCGTCACCAAACGTAGGGTCGTATTCCAGGGCTTTATCCAGTCGCTCCAGCGTCTCCTCCGGCGATTTCCCGGTCTGGAGAAGCGCGAAGGCCTGTTCATATTGCATCTTCGCCGCCTGTCGTCGTTCGAACGGAGACTGGGGCTCTGCCCCCATGATAAAGGCGGCCTTTCGGCCCTCGATCAACACCGTATCCCCTTCTCCCTCAAGCTGCATAAAGAAGGGATGCTGGGTGTCTTTCGACCGTTCCAGAACTTGTTGTATGACATAGGCTCCGACTTCCGAAGCCATGAGCCATCCATTTTTATTACGATCTGCCGTTCCGCTCAACCCGTTCACCAGTGCTTGCACGAACAGACTCCTCCCATTTTCCTGACTCAACGACTCACCCTTATCGCCAGCCGTCAACACTTGCACGGCTCGCCGCTCCGTCTCGTCTTCCGGAGACAACCGACCTTCGAGGAACAGGGGCTGAGCCGTGCTCACCTCCCACCCACGAGCCGCAACATTCAAGAAGAACAGGGTGTGTTTAGACGCGCTCCGACGGCTGAACTCCTTCAGCTGTTCAAACGTCACCGATTTTGACACATTTCCCAGCTGCGCATCCCAAGGAACGAGATAGCCAAGCTCCATGCCATCAAGGTCCTGTGTGACACCGGCATGTCCGGCGAAATAGAGCACAAGACGATCATATCGACCGACCTTGCGAGGCAAAAAATCCGAGAGTATCTGCTGCACGCGGCGAGCGCTCGCATCCTTGTCATAGAGTTCAATAACCTCATCGAAGTCCAGTCGACGGAGCGCCTGGGCCACTGCTTTGGCATCCTCAATCGCGCCGGAAATTTTCGGGGCCAGAAGATAGTTCTCCACCCCGATAACAATGGCCCATGACTTGTAATACAGCCCTTCCGGCTTCCCCATTTGGGCGAACGCCGACGGAAGACAGACCGCTGCTACCAGCGAATATGCGAGAAACGCGAGAAGGAAGGAGGGCCGCGATTGTCGGAGGATGACCGGCAACATCAAATGGCCTGCTCTCAACGTGTGACCTGCAATAAATTTACCCTACTCTCGCCTTTACGCGACTGTCAAGAAACGGCAGACCGAGGTCTAACAGGATGCTGAAAAAGTCCGCCAGCAGCGTTCTCGCATCGTTCAGACCCTCAACGTACCCCAGAGGGTACGCCTCCGGGCCTTCACTCGCTGCGGCCTTGCTGGACGGCCTTTTTGAGCATCCTGCAGGTATAGTTGAGTTCCCCCACGCACCTCCAGCATAATGAGCGCGATTTGCTTCGCACCTTGACCTGAAGGAGTCATCGCACCATGGCAGAGAACATCGATTCCCTCCTCAAGGAAAGCCGCGTGTATCAACCGACCGCTCAGACCAGAGCCGTTGCCCATATTCAGGACTATGAGAGCGCCTACAAGAAATCGATTGCCGACCCCGAAGGTTTCTGGAGCGGCGTCGCCAAGGAGCTTGAGTGGTTCTCCCCCTGGACCAAGGTTCTCGAATGGAATTACCCCTGGGCCAAGTGGTTTGTCGGCGCCACCTGCAATATCACCTATAACTGTCTGGACCGTCACGTTAAAACATGGCGCAGGAACAAAGTCGCCGTCATCTGGGTGGGCGAAAACGACCAAGAACGGATCATCACCTATGGCGAGCTGTACCGTCAGGTCAATCGTTGCGCGAATGCGCTCAAGACACTCGGGATCAAGAAAGGCGACCGAGTCACGATCTACCTTCCGAAAGTTCCCGAACAGATCGTCGCCATGCTCGCCTGTGCACGCATCGGCGCCATTCATAGTGTAGTGTACTCAGGATTCAGCGCCCCGGCCCTTGCGAACCGTATTCAGGATGCCGAATCTAAACTGGTCATTACAGCCGACGTCGGGTTCGACCGGGGAAAGATCCTCAACCTCAAGCCAGTGGTCGACCAAGCCGTCGCTAATTCCCCCACCGTAGAACATGTCGTCGTATTACGGCGTCAAACTCCGGGGGTAAGTCTATCAACACCGAAAGAAATCGATTGGCACGATTGGCTGAAAGATGAAAAGGCGATCTGCGAGGCCGAGCCTCTAGATGCAGAACATCCGTTGTACATCCTCTATACGTCCGGCACGACTGGCAAACCCAAAGGCGTAGTCCACGTCCATGGCGGCTACATGGTCGGAACCTACATCACCACGAAATACGTCTTCGACCTCAAAGAAGAAGATGTCTACTTCTGTGTCGCCGACCCAGGCTGGGTCACCGGCCACAGTTACATTGTGTATGGTCCCCTCCTCAACGGCGCCACAATCCTCACTGCTGAAGGCAAACCGGACTATCCAAACCCGGGCCGCTGGTGGGACTTGATCGAACGCTATGGCGTCTCGATTTTCTATACGACCCCCACCGCCATTCGCCTGCTCATGCGCTACGGAGAAGACTGGCCTAAAAAATATGATCTCTCCACCCTGCGCATCCTAGGCAGCGTGGGCGAACCGATCAATCCGGAAGCCTGGGAATGGTTCCATCGCGCAGCCGGTGGGGATAAACCAATCATGGACACCTGGTGGCAGACCGAAACAGGATGTATCCTGATTACCCCCCTGCCGTCCGTTCCCTTGAAGCCAGGCTCCGCAACCAGACCTTTCCTTGGCATCGAAGCCGATGTCGTAGACAGTCAAGGCAACAGCCTCCCCGCCAATGCCGGCGGCCTTGCCGTCATCAAAAAACCCTGGCCCTCGATGATGCGGACCATCTACAAAGATCCGGAACGCTACAAGACCTATTGGAACACGATTCCGAACTGCTACACCGCCGGCGACATCTGCCACAAAGACAAAGACGGCTACATGTGGTTCATGGGCCGCGCTGATGACGTAATTAAAGTAGCCGGCAACCGGCTCGGCACCGCCGAAGTGGAAAGCGCGCTGGTCAGCCATCACTCCGTGGCGGAAGCGGCGGTGATCGGCAAGCCGCACAAGCTCGTCGGCGAATCCATCAAAGCCTTTATCATTTTGAAGCAAGGGGAAGTAGGTAGTCCGGCACTGATCCAATCGATCAAGGACCAAGTGATGAAGGAGTTGGGCAAAATCGCCGTGCCGTCCGAAATCGATATCGTACCCTCACTCCCCAAAACCCGATCTGGGAAAATCATGCGGCGGGTACTCAAAGCGAAAGAGCTCGGACAGGATCTTGGAGATATCTCGACGATCGAAGATTGATTCAACCGGCTTCAAGACCGGTGATCAATGCGATGTCGTGATCACAATAATTCAATTGGAGGACGTCATGGATACAGCAATAGGGACGAGAATCACGATCGCAATTGGAGTACTGGCACTCAGCCTGGCAGCAATCATCCCGGTCGTCGCCTGGGCCGCCGAACCAGTTAAGCAGGAGAAGCAGGTGAAAAAGCCGGCCCAGGCACGCACGAACGCGCTCGCCAAAAAATCGACCGCTACGAAATCCGCTATGCCAGAGACCGCGGGAAAGTCTACCGCCTGTTTCGGTGAAGCACCGAAGCTTGACAAAATCACGCCTGACGAAGGAAAAGCAGGAGACAAGATCACCATCACCGGGAGCAGCTTCGGTGAGGCTGCCTGTTTACGAGGCGTCTCCTTTGGCCCGGGCCACCCAGCTCAGTTTCAACAGATTAAAGACAGCATCACAACGACCGTGCCAAACGGAGGGAAGAGGGGCCTGGTCCTCCTCAGCGTTACCACTGCCTCGGGAGAAAACTCAAAACCGTTCCTCGTGAAATAGAGAAGGGAAGGAGCGGCCAGGTGCCCTTCTTGCTCGCAGAACGCGCACATTCAGAAAGTGCTCGTTCGATGCGCGCAGTAAAGGGCAACCTTGGCCACTCCTTTAGAGAGAAGTGTAGAGAATTGTGACGTGCTCGCCCTACCCTCAAGGGAGCAATAGAAGAACGTGGAGGAAATATCTGAGGGAACTCGTCGGACATGAGTCGTAAGCCGGGCGAACCGATCTATCTGAAGCGTCACATGCTGGGCCTCACCCTGGCCGTGATCTCCCCCATTCTGCTGCCCTTCCTATACCACCACTACATCGCGCCCCTGAGCTTTGACACTCTATTTTTTGCTGGCGTGATCATCGCTCTGATAGGAAGCATCGCGCTCTATTTCACCTACCGATCCTCAGCTCAGAGCGAACCGTGAGACGTGAGATGCAAAGGGTGACATTGAAATGTAAAGACGCCGATTGGCTTTCCTCTGAAACCTCTCACGTCTCACCTTTCACGCTCTTCGTATTAGGTTTCTGATGTGTCCAGGCGAAAGGGGTGGCGGCCTCGGCAAGGTAGGCCTGCCCGAATCCCAAAACTAAGTGCGCGTCCTGTAGCCGCAGTTCCCAGAGCGAGAAATCCGCAAAGCCAAACATCATGGCCGATTGGGGAAATCGAGCCAGATAACGCTCTTTCACTTCAGCATAGTCCGGCGCACCAACATTCAACGGTGTTGCTTCACCCTGAAGGTTCATTCGCCTGAGGGCCAAAGGGTTCTTCCCCAGCTGATCCGGCTCCGAGACAAACAGCCCTACGCGAGGGTCATGCAACAGATGTTCAGTATGCAACGCCAACCGACTCACATGAATGTAGGCACGTATCCAGTGTTCGCCAAAAACATAGGGCACATGTGACCCAAACGGCCGCCCATTTCTGAGCGTCAGCAGAACCCCCGTGCGGACATCCTCAGCCAATTTTTCCCATGCAGCCTGAACCGCCTTATTCGACAAAGCCGCAGACATCGCCATCGAGATAGCCTCCCTCCGTCTAAGTGATACTAGTGATCAAAAACTACCACCCTCTGAGAAGTAGAAACCAGATTCTCACCCCTGTATCCTATAGCCTCAAACCAGTCCCAAACCTAGCAGCCCTCTGTCCTGAAGGCGCATATGAAACCTACAGCAATCCTGGCAAAACACTTAGAGTTTCTGCTTGTGATTTCGCTACTAATGAATATTGGTTGTGCAACCCCATCGAAGCAGCAGCCGACAACCATAGGGCCGCATTGTAGCATCGCATGGGATAAGACGACCGACCAGAAAGTCACCGGGTATCAGCTCACAGTGACCGGCCAGAGCAAGCAGGCGAAGAAAACAGTGCAGTTCATCCCCGCAGATACCACAACGGTGTCCTGCAAGGACGCTGGCGCCAACCATGAAGAAATGTGGAACGTGACCGTCCAATCCTGTTACGAAAAATCGACGTGTGGCCCTCCTACTGAGGCCGAACACATGCGCATCACTGCCAAGTAAGCAACCGGGGCAGGTCTGGTCTGTCTGGTTTACTGGGTTCATCTGGACAAACCCACACACCAGATAATCTAGCCCGGTCTCGCCAATCACGCTCGTTTCACTTTTCACGCCCTTTCAAGGCTGAGTGTTTTCTCTACGCAAAAAGAGTATCTTCCGAGACTGAGGGAAGTGTCAAAAGCAACCGCCTGTACCAGGAATAGAGGGAGGTGGTCGAACCGGCTGAGGGAAGGGAGCCACACATACTCTCGCATGACATCATGCTCCAATGAAACATCACGCAGAAGGAAAACACCAGATGAAGAACGCATGGATCGTATTAGGACTGTGTTCGTCGGTCATCATTGCAAGCTGTGCTAGTGGGAGGGCTGAAATCAAAGAAGACCGACTGACCGTCGGAAAGGTTCAGGGAGAGATCAAAGTCGGCATGTCTGCCTCCCAGGTCGCGGAATTGCTCGGCAGTCCTAACATCGTCACGACCGATGACAAGCGTCGTGAAGTTTGGATCTACGACAAGGTCTCGACCGATCGGGTGGACATGGCCAATTCGTCTATTGGTGGCATCACCTTCATCATGGGCACCAAATCGAGCGAAAGTTCCAGCTCAACAAGGCAGCGCACCCTCACCATCATCATCAAATACGACGAAGAGAAAAATGTCCGCGACTTTGCCTACAGCTCTACGCAGTTCTAGCAAGAGTGGTAGTACCAGAATGCGGCGAGCCCTCGTGGCAGAGACATGTCTTCTCCTTTCGAGCCAGCTCGCCGGCTGTGCCACATATACCCAGCCGGCAGAACTCTTCCGGCTCACTGCAGAGAGTTCTCGCAACAAGGCCGTGCAGACCCGCTTCTTCGAGACCAAGGACGAAGTGGAGTTGCTGTCTGCCTCAGCCGCCGTCCTTCAGGATCTCGGCTTTCAGATGGAGGAGAGAGTGCAAGACATGGGATTCCTGCAAGCCACCAAGGAACGGAGCGCCAGAGAGTAAGGTCAGGACATCGTCCGTTTGTTCGCCTTCGTGCTCTCCTTGGGCAGATTCATCATGCCCGTGGATCTCCGCTAGAAAATCGCAGCCGTACGCATCACACGGCCGATCAATTCGGAGGCCACGCGCCAGGAAGTCAGAATCATATTCTATCGGGTCGTCTGGAAGGGGGATGGCCAGGCCAATCGCGGATACATCCCGCCAGGCCAGCAAAAGATAGAAATGCTCCGCGATCCAGTGATGTACCAGCAATTCTTTGCCAAGCTTTCGAAGGCAGTCTTCCTAGAGGCCTTCGCACTCTGATCGAGAAACCATGATGAACATCGTGCGAACAATCTCGGTCATCATTGTCATCGCGGGGGCGTTGTTCCTGCAGAGGTGCGCAGCTCCGGAACCGAACCAGGACTTACTCGCGCTGACCGAAGCGCAGATGAAGATCCGAAGCGTTCAGACCCGCACCTTCGAGTGAAGTCATTGCCGCACTGCAGGACTTGGGCTTTATCATCGAATGGGCAAACGAACCCTTGGGCCTGGTGACAGCTGCGCGGTCCGCCGAGCCAAAATTTTAAGACGTGATCGGCGTCACCGTGCGCACACGAAACGAAACACAGCTGGTCGTGCGCGCCAGTACCCAATACTACCTGCGCGCCGTCGAAGATCCGGCTCCCTATCACAAGTTCTTCCGCACCCTGGAGCAGGCCCTCTTCCTCCAGGGCCAGGCAGTGAACTAAAACCTTCTACGCCTCTTGCATGCGCACGAACTGGCGTGCGGCGATCAGGTCCTTTCTGGTGCAGAGCTGCTTCTCGCGCAACAGATGCTCCAGCGCCGCAATCCGGGCGATCATCTCCGGCAACACAATATCAACCTGTTCTCGCAGATCCTGCAGCCGTCGGCTCAGCCTCGAATCTCCTCGCTTCATAGCGGATTTCTTCTTCGCCCGACTAACCACTCGACCTTGCACACGCTTCCGTGGAACGATTCTCTTAATGGACATAGTTCCCTCCAAGTTGAGAGTCCTTTTCTCCGCGACTGTGCGGGCCTGTCATCGACAACGCCAAGACCCTAATTGACATCGCATGATACACGAGGACCACCGTAGCGGCATCAGCCCCGCTAGTCATCCGCAATACCCTCCCATCTCCTCACGTTTCACCTTTCATGTCTTACGTCTCACGCCCTTTTAAAGGCAAGGTGATTTCTCCAGGGGAAAACGGTATTCTTTACAGCCAGCATGTACGCCACCGCCGTACCGTCCCGAACAGGACTATGTGGCACACCAGGAGAAGAATCCAGCAGGATGCTCAAAAAGGCCGTTCAGCAGGCCACAACGAGTAAAGACCGGAAGCGTACCCTCTGGGGCACGTTGAGGATCTGAACGATGTGAGAACGATGCTGACGGACTTTTTCAGCATCCTGCTAAAGGAAGGGAATCCATGAGCTCAACACCAGGCATCTCTCAATCGCATCAATTTAGGAAACTCCTCTTGTCGGAACAGTTGGAATTCATCTGTGAAGCCCACAATGGCCTCAGCGCTAAAATCGTTCAAGAAGCCGGATTTCGAGGCATTTGGGCCAGCGGTCTTTCCATTTCTGCGCAATTCGGCGTCCGTGACAACAACGAAGCCAGCTGGACTCAAGTCCTGGAAAACCTGGAATTCATGTCCGATGCGACCACGATTCCGATCCTCCTTGATGGCGATACGGGGTACGGAAATTTCAATAACATGCAGCGACTGGTCCGTAAACTGGAGCAACGCCGCATTGCCGCGGTCTGCATCGAAGACAAACTCTTTCCCAAGACGAATAGTTTTATCAAGGGGAACGCCCAACCAATGGCGGACATGCAGGAGTTCTGCGGCAAGATCAAGGCAGGCAAGGACGCGCAAACCGATCCTGACTTTTCCATAATCGCCCGAGTCGAAGCCTTCATCTGCGGCTGGGGGCTGGCGGAAGCTTTAAGACGCGCCGAGGCCTATCATCAAGCAGGGGCAGATGGCATCCTCATTCACAGTGCCCTGTCGGTGCCGGATGAAATCCTGGCATTCAAGCAGGAGTGGGGCAATCGCTGCCCCGTCATCATCGTGCCTACGAAGTATTACGCCACACCCACTGATGTGTTTCGGCAACATGGATTTTCGATGGTCATATGGGCCAATCACATGCTGCGGACTGCCGTGGCTGCTATGCAAAAAACTGCTCGGACACTCAAGGAGCAGGAACACCTGCTCTCCATTGAAGACAAAGTCGCGCCGGTCTCAGAAATCTTCCGCCTGCAAAACGCCGCGGAGCTCCAAGAGGCTGAAGACCGCTATCTACCCAAAGGCGCCGAAGATACCTACGCCATTGTATTGGCTGCCTCCCGAGGAAAAGAACTGGGAGAACTCACCGGACAGCAACCTAAAACGATGGTCAACATCCAGGGCGCACCGATCCTTTCCCACATTGTCGACGCCTACAATGCCGTCGGCATCAAGGATATCGTAGTAGTCCGTGGGTATAAAAAAGAAGCCGTCAATCTGCCCAACCTGACCTATGTCGATAATGACGACTTTGCAGATACAGGCGAACTGGATTCCCTCTTGAAAGCCCTCCGATCCCGGAAAGGACCGACACAGAGCACGGTCATTTCCTACGGCGATGTCCTGTTCAACAAATACATTCCCCAGTCTCTCTGCCAGGAAACGGATAACTGCGTGATTTTCGTCGATAGTAACTGGCAGGAGCAGAGCAGCTATGCCCGCCTCGGCGGATTTACCGAGTGCACTATTCCAAATTCGAGAAAGGCCTTTAACGCCAAAATCTATCTCAAGCAATTGGGCGACAGTCTCCCCAAAGAATCCATCCATGGGGTCTGGATGGGATTCCTCAAAGTCTCACCCAGTGCGGCCACACTCGTCACCGACATCATTGTAGAAATGCTGGCAAAGCCAGCCAACCGCAAAACCGGCATCCCCCAGCTGCTCCAAGAACTCTTGAAACGGCAATATCCCATCCGGGTACTCTATACAGCAGGTCACTGGCTTGACATCAACAGCATCGAGGATGTGGTCGAGGCTGGAAACTTTTAACCGGCCGGGAGCCCTATCTGGTGCCTCTGGTTTCTTTGATGTCGCTCAACAAAACAAACAAAATGAACCCGCAAACCAGAATAACCAGCTCCCTGCTTTCGTACGAGTACTTTCTCGACGCAATAAACGTATGCTTCAGCGCTAGCTAGGAGCGGCTCACGATGTACATACTCGGCATATCAGCCTTTTACCACGATAGCGCGGCGTGCCTGGTGCAGGACGGCGAGATTGTTGCGGCGGCACAAGAAGAGCGGTTTACGCGCAAGAAGCACGACCCGGGATTCCCGCGCCGAGCGGTGGAGTATTGTCTGGGCCAGGCCGGAATCGGCATCAAGGATCTGACATACGTCGTATTTTATGACAAGCCGCTCATCAAGTTTGAGCGATTGTTAGAAACCTACCTGGGATTCGCCCCCCAAGGCATCCAATCCTTCCTGGCCGCGATGCCGGTGTGGTTAAAAGAGAAGCTCTTTCTGCGCACCTTGCTGCAAAAAGAAGTGCTGGCCTGTTCGAACGGCCTCGCGAAGGCGGCCTTACCGGAGTTTCTCTTCGGCGAACATCATGAGTCCCACGCCGCCTCAGCCTTCTACCCCTCCCCCTATGAACGGGCGGGCGTGCTCTGCATGGACGGGGTTGGGGAGTGGGCCACCACCTCGGCGTGGTTGGGGGAGGGCAATACATTAACGCCACTGTGGGACATTCCGTTTCCTCACTCGATCGGTCTCCTGTATTCCGCCTTCACCTATTATACGGGGTTCAAAGTCAACTCCGGTGAATACAAAGTCATGGGGCTGGCTCCGTACGGAGAGCCCAAGTATGTCAAAGCCATTTATGAACACCTGATTGATCTCAAACCGGACGGCACGTTCCGAATGAACATGGAATATTTCAATTACTGCACCGGCTTGACCATGACGAGCGGCAAGTTTGACGAGGTGTTCGGCGGCCCCCCTCGTAAGGCCGAGTCAAAGTTCGGTCAGCGCGAGATGGATTTGGCTCGATCGATTCAAGAAGTGACGGAAGAGGTCATGCTGCGGTTGTCACGGACCATGCATCGGGAAACCGGAGTGGACTATCTCTGCTTGGCCGGTGGTGTCGCGCTCAATTGTGTCGGGAATGGACGAGTGCTGCGGGAGGGACCGTTTAAAGGGATGTGGATTCAGCCGGCCGCCGGCGATGCCGGCGGGGCGGTGGGGGCGGCGCTGAGCGCCTGGCACCAGTATGAGAACAAGCCCAGGACCGCAGACAATATTCACGACAACATGAAGGGGAGCTATCTGGGGCCGGCATTCAGCAACGAGGAGGTCGAAGCCAGGCTGAAGACCCTGGGCGCGGTGTCTCGTCGGCTTGATGAGACGGAGTTGTATGATTGGGTGGCCGATGAACTGGCGGAGGGAAAAGTCGTGGGGTGGCATCAGGGACGGATGGAGTTTGGCCCACGATCGCTTGGCGGGCGCAGTATTCTGGGGGATGCGCGGAACACAACCATGCAGTCCGTGTTGAACCTCAAGATTAAGTACCGGGAGTCATTCAGACCCTTTGCGCCGTCCGTGTTGAGAGAGCGGGTGTCGGACTACTTCCAGATGGACTGTGATAGTCCCTACATGCTGCTCGTGGCCCCGGTGCTGGAAAAACGACGACTGCCGTTCGATCCAGGCCGGAAAGCGCTCTGGGGCATCGAGTTACTCAATGTGCCACGCTCAGACATTCCCTCCGTCACGCACATCGACTATTCGGCCAGGGTCCAGACGGTGCACGAGGAGACGAATCCCCGGTACTACAAGTTGCTCAAGGCGTTTGAGGCAAAGACCGGGTATGCCACCTGTGTGAATACGTCGTTCAATGTGCGAGGCGAGCCCATTGTCTGCACACCGGAAGATGCGTATCGCTGTTTCATGCGGACGGAGATGGATGTGCTCGTGATCGAGAATTATGTGTTACGGAAAGCGGATCAGGCGCCCCTGGCAGGGGATTCTGATTGGAAGAAAGAATTCGCGCTCGACTAGCTAAACGAGGAAGAGGGACCATGGAGCAGGCCGCCACACGCAAAGAGCTCCGGCAATTTGGACTGTTGGTCGGCGCGGTCTTTACCGTGATCGGTCTGTGGCCACTCGTCTTTCGTGGGGAGCCGCTGCGCCTGTGGGCACTCGGACTCGGAGGCCTGCTCATCGCGTGCGGGGGAGTGCGGCCCTCTGTACTAGCACCCGTGCATACCGGGTGGATGTGGGTCGGGCATATTCTGGGGTGGATCAACACCAGGATTCTGCTCGGTATCGTATTTTATGTCCTGGTGACCCCCATTGGCCTGGTGTTTCGTCTGATGGGGAAAGATACAATGCGGCGGGGGTTTGCCGAGTCGAGTACGACCTATCGAGTGGTCCGCTCGCCGAGACCCCCGTCCCATATGAAACATCAGTTTTAACCCGACGCGTGTCAATAGGAGGTGCGCATGGGCGAGTTTGTGATGGAGCTCTGGGCGTTCATGAAGGAGCGCAAGAAATTCTGGCTCCTGCCCATCATTGTCGTGCTCGTACTCCTGGGAAGCCTGATTGTTCTGACCCAGGGGTCGGCAGTGGCGCCGTTTATCTATACCCTGTTTTAACGGTGTCTCACCTGAGTGTCGCAGTCGAACAACGGACTTAGTGACGGACCAGCTCAAGTGGGTTCTGACATGACCATTGAGTCATTGGAGTCGGTCACTTCGCTTGAAGAGATTGAGAGCTCGGCAGTCATTCCTCCAAGGTGGCCTTCCTCCCGCGCCTTCCGTCACGAACAGATCGTCCCCCTGTGATGCGTGAGAACTGGCTGGTTGCCCTGGTGTGTCTGGTTCATCTGGTTCATCTGGTTTTTCTGGTTTATCCGGTTAGTCTGGTTCAACCAAATGAATGAGACAAACTAAACAAACCAGATGAATCGGAGAAACCAGACAGACCATAAACAAGTTGGTCACAATCGAAGCGCCTTCCTCACATCATCGATTGTGGTCTCGCTCCGCGCATCTGACGGGAGATCTTCAAGTTTGAAGAGGACAATATTAAATTCTCCTGAGCCTGGTGACTTCATACCCCAGCGCTTTGACAGTCTCTTAATTTCACGGTTCTTCCCGATGTGATTGTGTGCTGAACCCTTCTAAATCTTCACGCTATGGAACTAGAGATGTTCACCGCGATTGACCACTCCGACTGTGGCATTAGGGAACAGGATCTCCGTTTGGTTGTGACAAATAACACCACAGCCTTATTGGGAGTGGTCCATCCCTGCGCCTAATCCTCTCGTATTCATCTAGAGCTTGGCAGAATTCCCCTACACATCCTTCTGCCATGTGGCATTGTACGTGCCGATTTGGCATTCTGTTAGAGCGGTGCAGTAGGAGTAGGCTGGTGCGGAAAGGGCCTACGGGGGGCTTTCCTTCCTGGCAGAATGATCAGAATCTTTCACACATCTGTTCGAGCCCGAAAGCATGACCTCTACAAGGCAAAGGGTAAAACCCTGGAGCCGTCGGTGTGTCGTGAGTGCAAAGCGGTCTACCACACAGGCCGGTGGGCATGGGCTCCTGCCCCGGCGAAGAGTCACGCGCTCGTGTGCCCTGCCTGTGAACGGATACGGGATGGCGCGCCGAGCGGAGTGCTACTGCTCACCGATAAGTTTGTCACCTCGCATCGGGATCAGGTTCTCGGGCTCGCCCGCAATGAAGAGGCCAGTATCAAAGCCGAACATCCATTGGCTCGAATTATCAAGATCGAGGACCAAGCCGAAGAGCCCGAAGGGGTGATCATCACCACGACTGACCCCCATCTCGCACGACGCATTGGCGAGGCTCTGCATCGCGCACATCACGGCACATTCACCTGTCGCTATGAAGAGAATGAAGACCTGCTCCGGGCGAACTGGCAGAGCTAAGCGGAGGGCAAGAACCAGGAATTTCTGCCGATCGTATACATGCACAATGGACGTCAGGCGTGCAATCCAATATTGGCACCCTTACCCTGCTTCAAGCGACAACTGACGGTCACTCCATGAACACCCACACAAGGCACAATCTTGGCTGACCGACACTCTTCTTGCCCGATAGGCCTGTTGATGAGGCACGAAAACCTTTCCCCCTTACGACGTATGATCCCAAGACCTGCTCCTGTTTCTCCAACCGAGAATTGTATTGAGCCTGGTAATTGGACAGCTTGCAGAGTGAAGAGTATGATGACTCGTCACATGATTCAGTGGATACGCTGCATCATGCTGACAGGGAGAACCGGGCCATGGCTTCGGTATTTTCCTACTGTACGGTTTCCTTCTACCCATCCAGAGATCGCAACGACCAGCTAACTCAATCGCCTCGAACAAATCACGGCTTCCACTCCCCTCACCATTTTCCTGACTCCATCTCGACGATCGAACTGATCCACCTGCCCATCGCTACAATTGTGGACCCTCTGATCCACAATACCCCTCACCCCTTCATGGAACCGCGGCGAATGACACCGGGGCGTCCACGAAGAAACCAAGGAGGTCTCTATGACATCCTCCAGCAAGTGGCAATCGGGAGTTCTCGTGCTGGTGTTCTGGTTGGGCATCATCGGATTAGCGTGGCCGAGTAGCGCAACGGCGGAAGGGGCAGCTGTGAGTCTGCCCGTCGAAACGGTGGCGGACTATCTGTACGCCATGATTGAAGCGGACCGTGAGGTATACACCAAGCATGTCGTTGAACGGATGCAGTCTAAGGGAGTGGTCGTGGCCTCAGAGAACTGGGAAGAGAAAAATACGCTGCCGCTCCCGGCGCAATTCCTGATGGAATCTGGCCGCGTCATGGCAAGAAAAGGCATTGGCGTACAGTATCGATTGATCAGCCTCTGGCCGATCAATAAGCGGAATGTTGGCTCAACCGAGTTTGAGAAGATCGGCCTGGGGACAGTCCTCACTCATCCAACTAAACCCTATACCGGTTTTGTGAAGGAAGGGGGAGCCCGCTATTTCCAGGCCGTCTATCCAGATCTTGCTGTGGCCCAGGCATGTATTGGCTGCCATAATTCCCATCCGGACAGCCCAAAACGGGACTTCAAGATCAATGACGTTATGGGTGCGATTGTGATCAGCATTCCAGTGAAATAGCTATGTAGGCGACAGGCGCGGCTGAAGGTTAGGCTGAAGACTGAAATGTTCGGACTCCGACCTTCAGCCTTCCCAGCTTCAGCCTAAGCCTACCCTGCTGTGGGCTACGGCTTCTTCGCGCACCGAAACCCCGGGAGGTATAAGCTCCGGAACGACGGGGGATCCCAGTACCGATCCGAGGATCGCAGGGTTCGTGCGCTGGTGTTCAAGGCTCCGCCACGGATCACTTTGAACCCGCCCGTCGGCATCCCTTCCGGATTCTGCTGCGGGCTTTTCTTATAATAGTCCGAGTCATACCAGTCGCTGACCCACTCCCAGACATTCCCAGCCATATCATAGACGCCATAGGGGCTCTTGCCATCTTCAAATGTGCCCACCGGCACCAATGCCGCATAGTCGTTCGAGCCATTTCTCCCATAATTTGCATGACGCGACGTCGGAGGATCATTGCCCCACGGATACAGGCGACCATCCGTCCCCCGTGCTGCCTTCTCCCACTCCGCCTCTGTCGGTAAACGTTTCCCTACTGATTTACAAAATGCGGCTGCGTCCGCCCAATCCACACCCATGACCGGATGCTTTTGGTATTTCATTTGGTTCATCTTTTCCCAGTCCGGAGGCAAATGACCTCCCCCAGACCGTAGAAAGTCCGCGTACTGTCCCACCGTCACTTCATAGACATCGATGGAAAAACTATCCACAGAGACCTTGTGCGCCGGTCGTTCGTCCGGATCGCCATCCTGACTCCCCATCGTAAATTCCCCAGCCGGTATCACCACCATAGAGCCTAGCGGCGGTTTAGGCGCTGCAGGCCTCTCTTGACTCAGTTTCTGCCCCATGACTAACTCCTTAGCCCCCTTCTCATCGGGTGGGGCGGCCATCGCCGGGTAAGCCGCGAGCCCAAGCAACGCAACCAGTGCAAGTATCCTTCTCATCAACGGCCTCCGCTTTCTACTAAAGAAACCATGCCATTCTCCTCCTCACATAGCCCAATGGGCGGGAACTATAAAGCCTCGCACCTCAGAAACACAACCGTACAGAGCCTCGAGGCTGTCCTATCTCCACCGTCTGTGTGGGGTTTAACTATTCGATGTACGACCTACGGAGTCTTTGCGCACCGAAACCCGTTGAGTCCCTGGTCCGTCGGAGAAATGAGGCTCCGATTCGAAGAACGCATGGCCCGAGGATTGCTGTTCCAGGCACCGCCACGAATCGCTTTGGTCCCACCCGATGACGGTCCTGTCGGGTTCAGCGATGGGCTGCTTTTATAGTAGTTATAGTCATACCAATCGCTCACCCATTCCCAGACATTCCCCGCCATGTCATAGATGCCATAGGGACTCTTGCCCGACTCAAACGAACCCACCGGCGCCAATACCCCGTGATTGCTCCACTCAGTTTTCCCAAAGTTCGCATGAAGCGGGGTCGGAGGATCGTTGCCCCACGGATAAATGCGGCCATCTGTCCCCCGCGCCGCCTTCTCCCACTCCGCCTCTGTCGGCAGACGCTTGCCGGCCCATTTGCAGTACGCGGACGCATCCGTCGAATCCACATTGGCAATCGGGCGCTTTTGATGCGCCGGTTGATTCATCGTCTTCCAATCCGAAGGTGGATCGATCCCTTTCGCCTGCAGAAACGCCGCATACTGCCCTACCGTCACTTCATACACATCCATGGAAAAAGCATCCACATGGACCTTGTGCTCCGGTTGTTCGTCTGAATCTCCCGCCGCACTTCCCATCATGAATTCCCCAGCCGGCACCACCACCATCGCTCCCTCTGGCGGTTTGGCCGCCACAGGCGTCTCCTGACTCTGCTTTTTCCCCATAGCCGATTCCTTGGCGCCCTTCTCAACAGGCGCCGCGGCCATCGCCGGATAAGCAGCGAGCCCAAGCAACGCAACCAGCACAAGCATCGTCCTCATGAACCGCCTCCGCATTCTGTTGAAAGAAACCATGGCACCCTACCCTCCATAGCCTAATGGGCGGGAACTATAAAGCCTCCCACCTCAGAAAAACAACCGTGCAGGGTCACGGAGCTGCCCCGTCCGGCAGAACACTGACAAGGTCTGCCATCGCACGAAGACCGTTATTGGGTTTATCTGGTCTGTCTCGTTTGTTTGGTTAAACAAGACCAACCAGATAAACAAAATAAACCCGATGAACCAGATCAACCCGTCTTGCGCAGCTAGCTTACAGGGAGATTGCGGTCCAAATCTTCACGACGATCCATAGAACCGCTGCAATGGCGAGCAGCAGAAACACGACGGTTCCGCCGATAATGCCGGCCACATAGAACCTGGCCTGTTGCGTCTCTCGATAGGGTTGAGCCGCAGCCCGCCGCAGTAACGCTGCATTTCTCGCGTGACTCCGAAACCAGATGGAGAAGAGATCGCCGAGGATGGGAATCGCCCCGATGGTGCCGTTGATGAGGAGATTCAGGCTCATCCGTGCAATAACGATCTGCGGCACTTGAAGCCGGGCGGCCAAGACCAGTATCACTGTCCCGATGAGATTGGCCAGCATGTCACCGATTCCTGGTATCAGTCCGAGCAACGGATCGAGCCCCAAATAAAATGGTGTGCCAGGAATTTTGACGGTCGTATCCAGAGCCTTAGCTAATAGTTCGGCCGTCGCCACCATAGCTTCTCGTTGACGATCGGACGATGGAGACTCTGGGGGGAGGTGTGGGACTGGGTCAGCCACGATGTGACCAAGCGGTATGCTCTTTGAGCCAGCAGCGGTCCATCACGACGAGCAGGCCAGCTTCTCTAGCACGTATGGCTGCCTGTTCATTTATAATCCCTTCTTGCATCCAGACGGCTTTGGCGCCACGAGCAATAGCTTCTTCAACAAGAGGAAGCACATCTTCAGACTTTCTGAAGATATCTACGAGATCGATTGTGCCAGGTACGGCGGCGAGTGATGGATAGACCGGCTCACCAAGAACATTCGTCTCGTTCGGATTCACCGGAATGACTCGATGGCCCTGACTCTGCATATAGGCCGCCACGCGATAAGACGGCCGCGCTGGATTCGACGACAATCCCACCACGGCTATCGTGCGGAAATTCTTGATGATTCGTGTAATCGTAATCTTATCCGTGAAGCCCATGGGATCGAACAGTATCATGAGATGCACTGAGGAACAATTCTGAGTAAGAGACCAAACAGTCCGTAGGGTGTTCAAAAAGTGCTGTTCTCACCCGGTTGCTGAAAGGATTCGCCCCTTCACGACATGACAGAGATAGGTCATATCACCTTGGCCGTCTCGGCCTGGTACAACACCCTACGATGGAGGCCACTATGTTTGCACGATCGCTTTGCTCCAATCACGCTCTTATGAAGCAATTGGTATTCGTATCACTCCTGCTGCTCCCCTGGCCTGTCTTGGCAGAGGAAACGGCCACGCTCCCCCTATCCAAGATCGTGCTCTATTCCAGCGGCGTGGGGTATTTTCAACATGACGGCACAGTGAACAATCGAATGCAACTCGATCTCCGCTTGCATGCGAATCAGATCAACGACATGCTGAAAAGTCTTGTCGTGCAAGATTTTGGTGGAGGTAGAATCTCGACTGTCACCTATGGGTCACGCGATCCCGTGACCAAGACGCTCGGAAGCTTCGGCATCAACCTGAACGGCAACCCGACCCTGGGGCAGATTCTAACTCAGGTCCGTGGAGAGCCGATCGAAGTCACCGCACCCAATCCCATTGTCGGCACGTTACTGGGCGTGGAGAAGAAAACGGAATCCATCAGCGAGGGCTCGCAGCACCGCATCATCGAACAGGAATATGTCACGCTCCTGACGGAAGAAGGGTTCCGCTCACTCTCGCTGGCAAACGTGCAGCGCATCAAATTGACCAATCCCGCGTTGAATGCTGAGCTGCACCTGGCTCTGGCCGCACTCGCGACGAATCACGATGCCCAGAAGAAGACAGTCTCGATTACCTTCGACGGCATCGGGAGTCGCCAAGCCCGTGTCGCGTATCTGACGGAAACGCCGGTCTGGAAAACCACCTATCGACTCGTCTTGGACGAGGATAAGGCACCCTATCTGCAAGGCTGGGCCATTGTGGAGAATCAGACCCCACAGGACTGGCGCAATGTGAAACTCTCGCTGGTCTCTGGACGTCCCATTTCATTCACGATGGATCTGTATCAACCGCTCTATAACCCGCGTCCCGCCGTTCAGCCTGAGCTTTACGCTAATCTCAAACCTCAGACGTACGGCGAGGCCATGGATGAACTCAAAGCGATAGCCTCCCCTCCAGCCCGCAGCGATATGAAAAAAGAGCGCTTACTCGGCAAGTTGACCCAAGGTTTTACCAGTGGCCGGGCCAATGCTCCGGCAGCAGCATCCGTCGCCGCCGAAATGGATATGGGCCGCCTGGAAGAAGGCGTCGCCTCCATGGCGATGGCTGAAGACAAGGGCGAGTTATTCGAATATCGTATTGACCAGCCCGTCACCCTCGCCAAACACACCAGCGCACTGCTGCCCATCATTGGCCAGACGCTCCAGGGACAGAAAGTGTCGCTCTACAATCAGAGCGTCAATGCGAAACATCCACTGAGCGGGTATCGGCTGAAAAACACATCAACCCTGCATTTGATGCAAGGCCCTATCACGCTATTCGAAAGCGGAACCTATGCGGGCGACGCGCGCATCGAGGACCTTCCTCCTGGACAAGACAGGCTGATCAGCTATGCGCTCGACCTCAAGACTGAAGTAGAACCAAACCTCGAAGGCGGCACGCAAGAGATCACGACAGTCTCGCTGAAGAAGGGCACGATGCTCATTTCACGCCGTTTGGTCGAAGACCGGACCTATCTCGTAAGGAACCGCGACGCCAAAGCCAAGACCGTACTGATCGAACATCCCTATCGTGCAGACTGGAAACTTGCCGAACCGAAGGAGCCGGCAGAACGGACGCGCGACCTATACCGCTTTAGCGTCACGGTCGATCCAGGGAAAATCGCGACGCTCCGCGTCAAAGAAACGCTGCCCGTTCAGGAATCGATCCTCTTGATAGACAGCGGCATCGACCAGATCATCCAATATCAGCAAGCCAGGGAAGTAAGCCAAAAAGTGAAAGAGGCGCTGCAACGCGTGGTGCAATTGCGCAGTAAGCTGGACGACGCGCGCGCCCAACGAACGCGCCTAGACCACCGCTCCGCCGAGATCACGGCGGAACATGCTCGCATCAGAGAGAATATGCAGCGGCTCCCGCAGAACTCTGATCTCTATACTCGCTATGTCAAGAAGTTGGACCAGCAGGAGACCGAGTTGGAGAATTTTCGCAAAGAAATCGAACGCCTCAAGAACGTAGAAGAAGAACATCGGCGGGAATTGCAGAACTACGTGATGAATCTGGACGTGGCCTAATTTTCCTAGGCGAAGAACCGCCGGACATCTTCTGACGGTGCGCAACCGGCAAGGATGTCACCCTCCGGCGAGACAATGAGGGGAACCCCGGCCTGGCCTGTGACGTGCCAGGCCGCTTCCCATTTTTGAGCCACCTGGCGATCCCCGTCATTGATCGTACCCATACTCTCTGGAGAACTCCCTGCCTGTTCGACCAGTTGTCTGAGCACCTCAGGGTCAGAGATGTCCTTGCCCTCACACCAGAAGGCCCGATAGGTCTCACGCACAAACGCCATCATATGCGGTGGGTCATGCCGTAGGAATGCCACCGCTTGTTCAATCGCTGGCCTCGTATTGGGCTTACCGGGAGGGAGCGCAATGAGCAGACCCGGCGCCAGCCGCTGCACGACCGTTACCTCGTGGCGCAGCTCAGCACCCAGCGAACCCTGCCAAGGTTTCATTGGACGAGGCAAATGCGACGCATGCTGCACACCTCGCCATTCACAGCGATCGAGCAGATTCATTTCGTGCAGCCGTTCGTGCATCGCATAACAGAACGGACAATTGAAATCACTGTAGAGAAGGTTCCGCTTTTCATTCACGTTGTCTATTCTCCTCTGGACCCCGGCGACCCTTAACTTCTACCCATGGATATGGTACCGACGCGCTCGAACAAAATCCACCATCAAGACGTAATGACAGTCACGCGTCGAGGGAGAACGGCCTTCAGCGGAAGACACTGCTAGCGATTTAGTGATGCCGGACAAGCTGTGCGAGGAGGCACTCTAGTTTTGCTCGGAGGGTTGGGAGGGTTATTGGCTTCGTGACGACGTCATCCATTCCGGCATGCCGGCATTTCTGCTCATCCTCCGATGACGCGTGCCCGGTAAGGGCAATGATGGGCAGATGCCTGGTCGTGCATTGTTCCTGTCGCCTCGATGGTGCTCATTGTGGTCGATTCCCACCTACTCGTCTCCCAAGCCACGTAACAAGTCAGGAATCAAGCATCTCGATTATTTGACCGATAGGTATATCGATGGGATTAAAAGGGCTATCACTCAAAATAGTCAGAGTCGAAGCCTGACAAAGGACCTCCTGGAGGTGCCCGATGATCGGCTCAATTCACTCCGCTCTCTCCGGGCTCACTGCATTTTCTACACAGCTCGACGTTTCCGCTCATAACGTGGCCAACGTCATGACCAATGAATTCAAGAAGTCTCGAACGGAGTTTGTCGCACTGGAAACCGGTGGCGTACTCCCGGTTATTCAGAAGAATGAGTCAGCTGGTCCATTCATCCTGAACAACACAGGCTATGGCCCTGCTCTGTTGGAATTGTCGAATGTCGATCTTGGTGAGGAAACCGCCAATCAAATCACCGGTCGGCGAGGGTTCGAGGCCAATCTTCAAACCATAAAAACTACGGACGACATGCTGGGCAGCCTCCTGGATATCATGAAATAGCCGACCCCTCCGGTCAGCAGGAAACACGCCTGCAGAATACCTATCGCGTAGCATTCCACTCTGGCAGTATGGTATGTCGAGCCCATGGCTGGCCCACGCGTTCTGCTTCTCACTCCTCCGCTCACTCAATTAAATACCCCCTACCCCTCCACCGCCTATCTCACGGGGTTCCTCCGTGGTCGCAGGATCGAAGCCTTTCAAGCGGATCTCGGCATCGAGATGGTACTCCGGCTCTTTTGTCGATCGGGACTTCAGACCCTGTTTGCGCAGGTGCGCGCGCGAAAAGATGAATTGCCCGGTGAAGCCAAGCAGATGCTGGCAGTCGAACCGGCCTATCTAGATGCTATCGACCCAGTCGTTGAATTTCTCCAAGGACGCAATCCCTCCTTAGCTTTACTCCTCGCCCGTCCAGGGTTTCTTCCCCAGGGCCCTCGGTTTGCCGCTCAGAGAGAACACACGACCTCATTTCGTGCCCTACCGGAACAGGATCGCGCAAAACGGTTCGCCACCTTGTATCTCGAAGACCTGGCTGATCTGACCCAAGCAACCGTCTCTCCCCATTTTGCCTTGAACCGTTATGCCGAACACATCGCTCGATCAGCCTCGTCGTTTGAGACTATCATCGACTCGGTGGCCGTCCCTCCGACACTGACGGACCAATTCATGCTCGAATCCATGTGGGAGCATCTCCATCGACTCAATCCTTCACTCGTCTGCCTGACTATTCCCTTTCCCGGAAATCTCTATGGCGCGTTTCGTATGGCCCACTCGCTCAAGGGCCAACGACCCGACATCACCATTGCTCTTGGCGGCGGGTATGCCAACACGGAGCTTCGCCGTCTATCGGACCCCCGCGTATTCGACTACATCGATTACGTCACGCTCGACGACGGGGAGCGGCCGCTGCTCTCGTTGATCGAACATCTGGCAGGGACTAGACCGCGCGCACAACTCTGCCGGACATTCTATCGCGACAAGGATCGAGTGGTCTTTGCAAATGATCCCTCTGATCGGGACTTCAGCATGGATGAGGTTGGGTGTCCGACCTATAGCGGCCTGATCTTGGATCGCTATCTCACGATTTTAGACAGCACCAACCCGATGCATCGTCTCTGGTCGGAAGGCCATTGGAACAAACTCACCGTTGCCCATGGCTGTTATTGGAAGCAATGCACGTTCTGCGATGTCGGGCTCAACTACATCAGCCGCTATGAAATGACGCCGACCGATCGGCTCATCCAACAGATCGAGCAACTGATCGCCGAGACAGGCTGTCGAGGATTCCACTTTGTCGATGAGGCTGCGCCTCCCGCTGCCTTAAAATCGCTCGCCTTGGCGCTACTGGAACGAGGCATCACCATTTCATGGTGGGGGAATATTCGCTTTGAAGAAGCCTTCTCGCCGGACCTCTGTCGCCTCCTGGCCGCCTCCGGTTGCATCGCCATGACAGCAGGACTCGAAGCGGCATCAGATCGTCTACTAGAGAAGATGAAGAAAGGGATTACCGTCGATCAAACTGCGATCGTGGCGGCGGCCTTCAAGGATGCAGGCATTCTCGTTCATGCCTATCTCATGTACGGTTGTCCTTCTGAGACAGTGCAAGAAACGGTGGACTCACTTGAACGGGTGCGGCAATTGTTCGCTGCAGATCTGATTCAATCTGCATTCTGGCATCGCTTCACCGCCACAGCCCATAGCCCGATCGGGCTCGAGCTCGGCTGCCCATGGATTGCGCATCCTCGGTCCTGAATTTCAGGGCTTCGCTGAGAATGATCTCCTCCACCAAGACCAACGCGGCAAGACGCCGGAGTGGATCGGTGAAGGACTGCGACGGTCGGTACTCAATTACCTCGAAATGCAAGGACTCGCACTCGACGTCCGCCAGTGGTTCGACCATTCCGTGCCAAAGCCACGTGTCTCCTCCACTTGGGTACGCCGACTTCTCAAGAAAAGAATCGTTGAGGATGACCCACAGGCAGAACGGCGGTTTGTCTGGTTAGGTGGGCAACCAGTATGCGAACCTGTCGGAAGGGGGATGCGACTCATTCTACCGGGGCGTACCAGCGATCAAGCCGTCACCGTCTCTCATCAACGGGCTCAGTGGATTGAGAATCTCATTCAAGAATCCACACCACAAAATAAACCATCAAACTCTTACCCCCTGCTACGAGAAACAAAAACCGCATTCCCAGGAACCGCAAAAGAATTTGAAACCTTCCTCGGTACGACCTCCTGGAAAAAAGTTCGCGCTACCGGCCTGCTACTTGTATAGCAGGCTGCAGAAAAACAATTTTTTCACACTATGCTTCAATGACAAATTGTCAACCCGGCTCGAGCCCTTCGAACTTGACTCTTATAATGCATGATGAGACGTTATCGCCCATAAGAAGGGGAACGTGCCTATGCTCCTGATCCAGACCGCTGCGCTCTTCGTTCTCACTGCCCTCGCCGAAATCGTCGGTTGCTTTCTACCATATCTCTGGCTTCGCAAGAACGGATCAATCTGGCTCTTGGTTCCGGCGGCGCTCAGTCTCGCCGCCTTTGTCTGGCTCCTCACTCTCCACCCCGCCGCCAGCGGACGGGTCTATGCTGCCTATGGTGGTGTATACGTGGCAGCGGCTCTCGTCTGGCTGAAGGTCGTGGACGGTGAGAAACTATCCGTCTTCGACTGGACTGGGGCCGGAATTGCCATGCTTGGTATGGCGGTTATCGTCTTTGGCTGGACCGCGAAAGAATAAAATGAATGACTCAAGCCCCCCACATCAATACATTTATCCTCCTTTCGTGCATCGCCTTGCCCCTGTTAGCACAGGTGTTTCCTATTCCACCTGAACTCGGTCCGATCGTTCTTCCACAATCTGCAGCGTGGCATGGTCGATTCTCCATCGGTCTCGTAGAAGAGATTGGAGACGGCCCAACACTGCATCCCGATCCTCTCCAACAGGGACCACCACATGGGCACTGAGGGCGTCCAGGCCGGAGGTAATGGTCCAAATGTGAAGATCATGAATACCTTTCACGCCAGGCACACCGGCCATGGCTCGTCCAACCTCTTTGGCGTCCAGATGAGTCGGCACTCCTTCCATGAGCACATGCACAGCCTGAGTGAGCAGTGCCCACGTGCGCCAGACGATGAAGACACTGATGCCGGCGCTGAGGAACGGATCGATGAGAAACCACCCGGTGAGCCAGATCGTGACCCCACCAAGAATGACTCCGACCGAATTGATCGCATCGCTGAGCACTTCTAAATACGCACTGCGAACATTCAGACTCGACGCGGATTCGTCAGCGAGCAGCTTCATGCTTGCAACATTCACGGCGAGGCCGACGAGGCCGATGAGCAACATCGGAACGCCAAGCACGTGGGGCGGCGAGAATACACGCCGGTACGCCTCGTAAAGAATCCAGACAGCCAGCAACAACAGCACCACAGCATTGGTGACAGCGGCGAGGATCTCGGCGCGGTGATACCCGTAGCTTTTCTCCGGCGTCGACGGCCTTGCAGCCATCCACATGGCAAAAGCACTGAGTCCAAGCGCCGCTACATCCGTCAGCATATGGCCTGCATCTGCCAACAACGCTAAACTTCCCGTGAACAGACCGCCGACCACCTCGATGACCATAAACGTGCCAGTCATCAGGAGGACGATCAGCAGATTTGTTTGCTGGACGGATCTGCTTTCTGAGTGGTTATGCACGGGAATCCCTTGCTTGTGGGTTGCAGTGTTTCTTCAAAGTGCCGGAACCTGCGACCCTAGGAGGCATGGCCGTATTATAGGAAGTCAGCGAACGACCAGCAGACACAATGAACTTAGCGTATGTCCCTATCACTGATTTCTGAGAAGATCAGCTCCTCACACTTCACGTTGTCGTTTCCGTGCCCAACCGTGGGGTAAGCGTTGGGGAATCCGCTTCCCGCCGTTGAACAATTCGTTGTTCCATCCACCGATACAACACGGGCATCACCACAAGGATCAAGGCGGTTGATGAAAACAACCCCCCGATCACGACCGTGGCGAGCGGTCGTTGTATTTCGGAGCCGGGACCGCTGGCCAACAGCAGGGGGATGAGCGCCATCATCGCGACGACCGCGGTCATCATCACAGGGCGCAACCGCAGGACCATGCCGGTTAGCACCGCCTCGTCCAACGACATCCCTTGTTCCCGGAGTTGGTTGATATAGGCGATCTTCACGACTCCGTTGAGCACCGCGACACCGAACAAGGCAATAAAGCCGACGGAGGCCGGAACCGACAGATACAGCCCTCCGAGCATCAGCGCCAGCAGGCCGCCGACCATCGCAAACGGAATCGCGAGCAGGATCAGCGCGGCTTGCCTGAGGTTTCCGAACGTAAAATAGAGCAGCAGAAAGATCAGTCCAAGGACCAGGGGCACGACAACGGCCAGGCGTGCCATGGCCTTCTGTTGGTTTTCGAATTGACCGCCCCAGGTTACATAGTAACCGGGCGGGAGCTGTACCTGGCGGGACACTGCCGTCTGCGCCTCTTCTACGGCGCCGACGAGGTCACGCCCGACCACATTGGCTTCGATGACGATCCGGCGGCTCGCATGTTCACGGCTGATCTGCGCCGGCCCTTCCACAATTCGAATGTCGGCCAGCTCGCGAAGTGGAATGCGGGAACCGTCTGGCGCGGTCACCCACAGCGCCGCAATCGACTCCACATCGGCGCGCTGAGCATCCGGGAATCTCACCATGATCGGAAAGCGCCATTGCCCTTCGAACACCTCACCGGCGGCAATCCCGCCTCCGACGGCTTCAATCACCTCCGTAATCTCCGCCACATTAATTCCGTGGCGCGCGATTCTGGCACGGTCGATGTCTAGCTTCAAATAGTAGAGGCCCGACACCTGCTCGACCCGGAGATCAACCATGCCGCGCACCTGCCGCAGCTCCCGGACAATCTCGTCCGCCTTCATACGCAATGTTTCGAGGTCATCACCGAATAATTTGACTGCGACCTGGGACCGGACCCCCGACACTAGTTCATCGACCCGCATGGCAATCGGCTGGGACAACCCGAACGCGATGCCGGGCACTTGTTCCAGTCGCCGGCGGACTTGCGCTTCGATCTCGGCTTTAGACCGTGCCTGCCACTCGGAGTCGGGCTTAAGCAAGACGTACATATCACTGAGTTCCATTCCCATCGGATCTGTCCCCAGTTCGTTGGCGCCTGTGCGCGACACTATGGAGTGCACGTCTGGGATCTCCAGCAACACCCGTTCGACATCCCCCGAAATCTTCAGCGATTCGGTCAGGCTGATGCTCGGGAGCCGCATCATATTCACCACGATCGACCCTTCGTCCATACTCGGTACGAATTCCCGGCCGATGAACGGGACCAGGGCCGCCCCGCCGACGAGCAAGCCGACCGCCGCAATCACGACCAGTCGGGTTCTGCGGATAGCCCCCTCCAACAGCCGGCGATACCGTCCCCGGACACGCTCCAACAGGCGCCCGCCCTCGGTTGCGGCACGAGGCTTCATCAGCATCGCCGCCAGCACCGGGACCACCGTCATCGACAGCACCAAGGAACTCAGGAGGGCGATCACCACCGTTAGGGCCAGCGGAATGAACATCTTCCCTTCCATCCCTTGGAGAGTCAGAAGCGGGATAAAGGTCAAGGCGATGATCAACTCTCCGAAGAGGCTCGGCTTCCGCACTTCCAGGACTGCGCGTAATACGACCGGCAACCGGTCAGCGATCAAGAGGGTTCGACCCTTGGTCTGCTCGCTCAGATGGCGCTCGACATTCTCTACCTGCACAATGGCCGCATCGACAATCATCCCCAGCGAGATGGCCAAGCCGCCTAGTGACATCAGATTCGCCGACAGGCCGACTTGCTGCATGATCAGGAACGTGGCCAGCATGGCCAGCGGCAATGTCACGGCGACGACAAGAGCCCCGCGGAGATTCCGGAGAAACAGATACAGCACGACAATCACGACCGCGACGCCCTCCAGCAAGGCCCGCTCGACGGTGTCCAGCGCCCGCGCCACTAATTCGATGCGGTCATAGAACGGAATCATCTGCACACCGGTCGGCAATACCCGGTTGATCAGCTCGACCTTGTCTTTCACCGCGGAGACCACCTCCCGGCTATTGCCGCCACGCAGCATGACAGCAATGCCTTCGAGCACCTCGCCCTTTCCGTCACGCGTCACGCCCCCCAACCGGATCGCGCTCCCTTGTCGAACCTGGGCGACGTCCCGGAGATAGATGGGCGTGCCCCTGTGTGCCGCCACGACGATCTGTTCTAAATCCGTCGCAGAGCGGGCCAGTCCCACACCGTGGACCACCAACTTATCTCCGCCCTGCTCGATGTACCCGCCCCCAGCATTCTGGTTATTCCCTGCGACGGCAGCGTGTACTTGGCGCAATGTGAGCCCAAAGCTCGTCAATCGATTGGGATCGATGAGCACTTCATACTGCTTCACCAGGCCACCCAACGTATCGACATCCGCGAGGCCTGGGACGGCACGCAGCATCGGACGGATGACCCAATCTTGGAGGGTCCGCAACTCCATCAGGGTCTGTGTCGAGCCCTCGACGAGATACATAAAGACTTCGCTTAATCCCGTACTGACCGGTCCAAGCATCGGCTCCGCGCTTTGTGGAAGACGGGATCGCGCCTGGAGCATCCGTTCCAAGACGAGTTGCCGGGCGAAATAGATATCGATCTTGTCTTCAAAGACCACCGTAATCACCGAGAGCCCGAACCGCGACACCGACCGCAGTTCCGTTTTACCCGGCAGGTTTGTGAACTCGATTTCCAGGGGAAAGGTCACGAGGCGTTCGATTTCTGCAGGAGCCAGAGAGGGCGCCTTGGTGATTACTTGGACCTGCACCGGAGTGACGTCAGGGAAGGCATCAATCGGCAGATGGCGGAACGCCGTCACGCCGCTCACGATGAGCCCGAGTGCGAGGAGCAGCACGATGAGCCGTTGTGCGAGCGCGGCACGGATCAGCCGTTCGATCATAGCGGGCCTCCCGTCGGCATCTGCTCACGCAACAACTCTGACTTCAGGGCATAACTGCCTTCCGTGACCACGTCATCTCCCGAAGTTAGCCCCGAGACAACCTGGGTGAACTCGCTTGAGGCCTGACCGAGGGTCACCTCGCGGGATTCGAACCGACGCGGCCCCCGCACCACGAAGACAACCGTCCGGCTGCCGACCTGCTGAACCGCTGCGCGCGGCACGCTTAAGACGGATTGCTCTTCCGTGACCAAGGTGACTTCGGCGAACATCTCTGGGCGCAATCGGCCGTCAGCGTTGGTCACCTCTGCACGCGCCGTCACAGTCCGCGTTGTGGGATCGATCACCGCCCCCACATAGGTAATGGCGCCTTGAAACATCGTGCCCGGATAGGCCGACACCCGCACTTCGATGGTGAGTCCGGTCTTCAGCCGACCGGCCTGCTGTTCCGGAAAATCGGCGCGCACCCAGACGGTCGAGAGATCGGCCACCGTGAAGAGCATCTTATTGGGGTCGATGACTTCGCCGATGGTGGCGTTCCGCTCAATCACTGCACCTGTAAAGGGGGCTCGGAGGGAGACGCGCGCGACCTCCGCATGGGGTAATGTCTTGGCGGCCAGTTGCTGGATCTCCCGCTCCGTCATGCCGAGTAAATGCAGCTTTTCCTCTGCTTCGTGCAGGTCCGCTCGTGCGTTCTCATAGTCGGCCTCGCGCCGCTGATGTTCACCCACACCGATTGCGCCGCGATCCAACAGCGCTTGGGCCCGTTCGAGCGCCTTTTCCATCACGCTCAGCGTGGTCCTCGCTTTGCGATATTCCAACTGGGCTTCACCAAAGGCCGGGCTATCGAGTAAGAGAAGCCGGTCTCCTGCCTTCACTCGATCGCCAAGGTTGGCATACACGGCCACAATGCGGCCGGGGACTCGCGCGCTCAGATGCGCTAATCGATTCTCGTTGGCCAAAATCTTCCCGGCCTGAGCCTTGAGGGACGTCCGGATCGGACGGAGAGCCACTCGATCAGTTTGAAGGTGTGCGAAGGTCGGGCTACCATCAGGCAGTTCGATGATACCGGGCTCAGCAGAGGACGTGGCTGCCGGGGCGGGTGGCTTCCGCGCGTCTTCTTGCTTGGACTCGCAAGACGTATTCGCTAGGGTTACGAACAAGCACAGGACGATCGTGAGAGACACCGGTGATATAGGCCTCACGAAGTGAGCTTTCATGGCAACCCTCCCGCCGCTCGTTCCAATCGGGCCATTGCAATGGAATGATCGGCTTGCGCTTGGGCATATTCGAGCAAGGTCTGACGGTAGACACGCTGCGCATCGATGACTTCGAGCAGACTGGTTGCTCCATGGCGAAAACTGAATTGGGCGATGTCAAACGCTTCTTTGGCCTGAAACAGGAGTCCTTGTTCGAAAACCTGCATCTGTGCTTGCGCGGTCCGCACCTCCTGAAAATGCTGGGTGATGGTCTGCTCCAGCTCCTGCTGAAGTCGATCTCGCTCCGCTTGCGCTCGTCGATGCGTGCCCATCGCCGTACCGATTTCTCCCTGTCGGCGATACCAAAGGGGCAGCGGCACACTCAATCCTGCCGTGACGGATTCATCGCCGGCCTCACGATGATACTGGCCCATCACCGCCACGTCCGGCATGCGCGATGCCCGTTCCTTTTCGATCGTGAATTCGGCTTGCTCCACCACTCTCTGCTGTCGCCGAAGTGTGGGGTGTCGGTCGAGTGCCTGATCCGTCAATACGCGTAGCTCCAATCCCGACCTCACCGGTTCAAATGCTCCTTCGATGGCAAATCCCTCCCCCAGGGCCCTGCCCGTGACCGTATTGAGTCTGGCGCGGGCCACGAGCAGCGCATTGTCCGCCCTCGACAGATCCTTTTTTGATTTCTGGAGTTCGACAGTCGCCTTGACCAGCTCGAATTTCGGCGCTTCCCGCGTGCTGACACGCGCATTCACTAATTTCACGAGCTCGTCGACGGTCTTTAGATTTTCCCTCGCGAGCTGTGCCTCTTGTTGGGCAAAGAGCAGTTGAAAGAACGCCGCCTTCACGTCGGCCATGAGGACCACTTTCGTTTCGTCCATCCCGGCAAGAGCGCTCGCTAATCCCGCGTCAGCGGCGCGTTGTCGAGCGGCTCGTTTGCCCAGCCACTCCAGCGGTTGCTCCACGGTGATCGTACGTTCGATGATGGAGACATTGGTGCTGGGATCGCGAATCGACCCGCGGCCGGCTGACCCCGAGATGGTGGGATTCAGGTACGCACCAGCCGTGACACGTTGACTCTGGCTCTGCTCCAAGACGGCCTCTGCGCCGTTCATCACCGGGTTGTGTTGGAGCGCGAGTTGTAGGACTTGGTTCAATGTGTATCCGGACGGGCTAGGCTCGGCTGCATAGCCTGCCGGAAAAGGCGCGGCCACGATCACCGATCCAAGCAAGACAGTGATCGTACAGATGAATACAGGTTTCATATGGGGCCTCCACATCGGCGCCATGGCAACTCGCCTCCGTCACACTACGAGACGGGCATGGTGCGCCGACGAAATAGATCGAAGCGTTAGAGGATGTGAAAAGACGCGATTAACAGATAGGGGGAGCGCGGGAGGACAGACTGGTCGTGAGAAACAGATTCGTCAGTGAAGGACTGGGTTGCGGCTGCCAAACGACATGAGACCTCGCGGGGGGGAGCGTGTGGAAGGAATGTGCGGCCACATCCAGCGCGGTGCCTTTGCCGACTTGCGGCTCGGCAGAAGACGCGAGAACCAAATCAATTTCGAGGTGCTCCGCCCCATGGGGAGGTTGCGCGATCAGATGAAGCGGACAGTGGGATTCGTCGTGTGCAACCGAGGCATGGTTATAGACCGAGAACTCACAGTTCAGGTCCGGGGAAAAAACAGTGTGAACTGCCCCCCCATGCCTGTGATCTGCCGCCCCATGGCGATGGTCGGCCTCAGGATGGATATGGACCAGTGGCGCAGCGAGCATCCATATGGACGCCCACAAGAGGATCACTACCCGAGACCATGATTGCTTGTTACATATCTGTCTCATTGAGCATTTACCCTAGCACAGTTCCCTTCCTCCAGCAATCAGCCGATCTCTTTCCAGTCCACTGCATGGACACGGATCGGAAGGAAGCACGCTCTGACAAGCGAAGAGCGGGAGAGACCCAAGGTCTCTCCCGCTCTCAGTACCGGTACAGTTTGGCTACTTGTTCGGCTGCGGGGTGTAACGAAGATACGGCTTCACGGTCTTAAAGCCCTTGGGGAAAAGTGTATTTGCTTCGGCGTCGTTTACAGCCGGAGTGATGATGCAATCCTCCCCGTCTTTCCAGTTGGCAGGCGTCGCGACCTTAAACTTCGAGGTCAGCTGAAGAGAGTCAATTACGCGCAGTAATTCATCGAAGTTTCGACCACATGAAGCAGGATAGGTCAATGTTAGCTTTACCTTTTTATCCGGGCCGATGATGAATACTGAACGGACCGTCATGTTGTCCATCGCGTTCGGATGAATCATATCGTATAGAGTCGCAACCTTCTTGTCAGGATCTGCAATAATTGGATAGTTCATCGTCGTCTTTTGCGTCTCATTGATGTCGTTGATCCACCCCTTGTGCGAATCTAACGGATCGACGCTGACGGCGATAACTTTCACACCCCGCTTCTTGAAATCCGGCGTAATTTTGGCAACGGTTCCCAACTCGGTCGTGCAGACAGGGGTATAGTCTTTAGGATGCGAGAAGAGAATCCCCCACCCGCCGCCCAACCATTCGTGAAAGTTGACGGTCCCTTCAGTAGTCTCTGCCGTAAAGTTCGGCGCCTCATCTCCTAGTCGTATAGCCATAGTGACCTCCCTTATTCAAGCCAATGAATCGACTCGCTATCGCGATACGTTACTGTTCTTCCTAGACGAAGTGCAAGGGGAAACCTCAGCTTATTCACCAGCCGTAATATTCAATCGACTTCTCGCCCTCTCCTAATCCGACACGGTCAGATCGACTTCAGTCAAGAACGCGCGCGCGTCCTCCGACACCCACCTGAGAGCCTTGACATCTCCCTACGGTCGGCCTTGCGGTTTGCTCCTTCGCCTTCTACACTGGCTCAACCTGCAAGGCCCCGACGCCCTTCTTGACTCGTCCCTATTGCCGGCAGAGACTTAGGAAAGAGATGTATATGCGCACGAAGATAATAATAACCAGTTCCCTTTTATTGGCTCTTACTACCAGCGGTGCCATTGCAGGCCCTTACTGTGCCGTTTTTACTTGGGGAACATCATGTGATTACAAAGACATCGATGAATGTCTTCGAGCTGCAGGCAGTGATGGCGGATGTGAAAAAAATCAAAAGGAAGACAAGGCTCCTTCAGGTACAGCACCATTTTGTCTTGTTACCCCCCGGGGTGCAGAATGTATCTATGATGACGCGCCGGCATGCCGTATGGCTGCATCCATAAACACTCCTGCATTTGCAAATAAAGTTGTGTGCGTGGCAAATCCGAATCGTTAAACAAACGAGTTGATTCACCTCGCTCGACTTTGCTTGGCCAGCTCACAGATGCCGTTGCGAGAGTGGAAACCAAAATCGAACTTAACGACGACTATCCCACAAGCGAAAGCATGCCCATCGAAGAAGCAACCATCTCCAATAGGTGGGCGATGGCTTCGATTGTGGAGGTGCTGGAACGGAAGGGCCTCTGCACCAAGCAGGACTTGCACGCCATCATTGACGGCTATGCAATAAGAATCCTCGTGCGAACGCTGAAGTAGGCGCTAATACCAGGGCCATGGCGAGACCAATACCCTGAAAAAGTTGTCTCACGAACCCAGGGAAGCGAACAGGCATTGCTTCCCCAGGCAATCATGAATGACAGCCCTCCGATCAATCCAAGGTAAAGGCCTGGGGCAAGAACCCGGACGGCGCGATCTGGCGCAACGACAGTAACACAGTCTCTCCCTCTAGCCTCTAGCGCCGCGGTGCGGATCAGCAGCACGAAGGCGGTCTGACCATCAAGAGCACAGCGAACAATCCAACTGGCACAGGTACCATGGAGCTATTCCTTCCACGGTTCAAGTTCAGCAGAGTTACATCGGCACGGATGTGCCCGTACTAGTCCTTCCATACGTCTGGAGCGTGCCTTCCTTGCGCACGGCTCCACTGGTTCTGCCTCCTGTATGCACACCCTTAGCCGGTCTATTCGATTCGTTGCGGTAAATCAAATCTGATTCAGCACTGAATCATTTTCGATGCATGCGGACCGCGCTCCATCCTTGTGGAGCCGCTTCCAGACAGGAGAAATTCTTGGAAAAATGGCAGGTTGCGACCGAGGACACGTGCATTTTAGATTAGGCATGTGGCTTGCTGGATGTTGAAACAGTTCGTATCCCGATTTTTATGATGCCAGGGAAAGTCCACCAGAATGAATATCTTTATCACCACGATGTTTTTTCTCCCGCTGGGACTCATCGCTTGTTACCTCTATGTGTCCGGCGCGTTCACCAATCAGCGAGCGTTCCCGCTTACATTTTTTATCCTATTGGCCTTCTGTGCACTGATCATCGGGATCGGCGGCATTCAACTTTCTTACCAAGGCGACGACCTCCCAGCAACGGTCCCGGTAGAGCTGAGTGAGTCTCTGCCCGAACCGTAGACAATGTTGTAATAAACCTGCACGATGATGGAAACAGGTTTCCCCTCCGCAGGTCGGTGAACAAACTTGTGATTGTTATTGGAGATGCGATCCGTAACACAGTGTGCTGTGTCCCGCGCACGAGCACTCACCCGCCCGTCCATTTAGCATCTGATTTAGGAACACCGAAATGCTAGTTATGGCAAGCTTGAATTTCGAGGGCTTGAGAGCCGGAGTTCTTGCAGATTTTGTGAACACAGCCCTATTGGCATTTCCTGGGAATCGATATCAGCTATTTGCGCTTTCGCCACTCCCATTGCGGCGCCGACTGCGGATCATTCCACGACCCTTTCATTGCCTCTCTTGCTTCTTTCTCTAGTCCTTTCAGCATCGTATCCAGCGGGGCATATTTCCGATACCACCAACACCAACGCTCTTTAATCAGCGCGTAATTGACATTGGTGCCATCGGGCAGTGCGACCGAAGCTTCACGCAATTTGGCGAGGGTCTATTCGACGATCTGCCGCAAACGTGATATACGCCCCTCCTTTCGGCCCGACCCTAACGTAGGATCTAGAGCTGTTTAAGGGGGCTAGGTCAGTATGCGCGACCTGGTTCCAATTGAATGTCGGTCTAAGGTTTCGCTTGAAAACATAAGAATAGTCAGTTAATTTTCTGCTCCCACTCTCCCCCTGATGTTCCTTTTTGTGATTACCCTAGATATGGAGGATGGTAATGGGTACAAAGCGATTCTGGCTGATGGGTACCATCTGCATCGCGGCTCTTGCTGGCTGCGCGCATTCGGAGCATGCCACCGGTTATTGGGATAAGGCCGAACCATCCGGGTTCCTGAAAGACTATTCGAAGCTCCATGCAGCGGCGAACGAGACTGACTCGACGCTGGTGTACTTTACGCTGGACAGGGCCAAGTTCAAATCCTACACGAAGGTCTTGGTGGAGCCGGTGCAGGTCTGGCGTGGGGAAAAGTCTGATGCGAAGGATCTGGATAAAGAGGATGCCCACTACCTGTCCCAATTCCTCTGGTCACGACTCGATGAAGAATTCCGCAAGGACTATATGATGGTGCAGGAGCCAGGGCCTGGCGTGATGCGACTGCGTGTCGGCATTACCGAAGCCGGCAAAAACATTCCGGTGCTGGATAATCTCACCGCCCCGGTCTCCATGGTGTTATCCGATGGGAAGAAATCTTTCGGCGGCATTCAGCCGTTTGTCGGCAAGGCGACGATTGAAGCGGAAGCGACCGACAGTCAGACCGGTGAACTGCTGGCCGCAGCAGTTGATCGCCGGGGAGGCGGCAAATATGCCTGGAAGTCGCTGCATCGCTGGGACGATGTCGAAGCGGCCTATACCTACTGGGCCAAGAAGTTCGCCTGGCGGGCTTGCATGATGCGGGTCGACTTCACGTGCGAGCCGCCGGAGGAATAGCGGAACTGTCGCGGCTGAAGATCATATGGCTTAACGCTGGGCGACTAACCGGAATTAATTCTTACAGGTCGAATGTAAGCGGGTGCAGCGGTGGTATACAGCCAGTTCGTTGGCAAAGCGCCCCAGATTCGGCACTAGAAATCAGGCCACGCTAAATTCGTGCAGGGGCTGTTCGCGGGTCGTCAAAAATTCGTTTAAGGGGTTCTGACATTGGGGTGAGCATCCTTAGGTCACGGGACTCGCCATTCCACCTTTTCTTTCGTCTCCTTCCGGCCTCTTTCTTCAAACCATGCCATGACGCGCCGCTTCATTTCCGTAATACCCGCATCTTTAGTCGGAAAGAGTTCTCCTGAAGGCAGAAGCTTGAGGTCCTCATTATCGATGTTCGCAGAGCAGGCTTCGACATACCACCGGTCTCCGTCGTCATTGAGTTTGATTTCAATGTTCGCCTTGAGCATTGTTACTCCTCCCCAGTCCACTTCACGTCGATCTGGCCATGGGCTGCTGGCCGTTTCCTGTATCCTGCGCGCCTATCCTCGAAAGTTCAAGACCTGCACCGCGTGCACGCTGTTTACTAGTGTACTTCAATTACGGTATAATAATGCACCATGAACTTCCGCTGGACCGACGACGGACGCGAATGCGTCGCCCGATTTCCGACCGAAGCCGAAGCGCGACAGTGCGCCCACGGGCTGAGCCTGCGCGAGAGAATCCAGCACATCCAGCTCGTCGATGAGGATGGGGTGAGACTGGAGACCTCGTTCCAGTGACTACGAAGACAGCACTTTAGAACAGGCGGCACGCTGCTCTTGTAGATATTCCTTGAAAATCTTAAGCTGCTCGGAGGCTGCCGCGTCCAAGACTCTGCAGTACTCGACCTCGTCGATGGGAAGCTCTAGCTCTTTCCTAATTGAGAAAACCACAGGCATCAAGAGCCGCACGAGTTTGTTCTTCTCGTCGGTGGAATTTTCCATTAGCTGAAGTTGCTTGAGATATAGCGTCCCAGCTAGGGAATCTGCCTCCTGATTTGCCGCCTTACCTTGTTTTTGCTCAAAGTCAAAGTTCCGTTGGAGCCAGTCCCGTCTGTTTTGATCAGTGAGCCCATCGAGGCTGTATTGCTTTATGAGTTCGAGCGTTCGAGTGTTTTCCTTGAGTGTGATATCGGCTTGAGTTCTGAGCGCGTCAATTTTCTGCTTCTCTAAGAGCAGCTGACCTCGTTTCGCGAATAGGCGAATGAATAACGTGTCCAGTGCAGCCGTGAACGCTACGAGAGCTTTCACCGTTTCTTCCTTCGCGATTATATGGACCTTGGCGAGCGAGGGAGCTTTGTCGAGATACCCCTCGATGAGCTTTTCGTGAGGAGTTTCGAGATTGGCGAATTGGTTGACAGCGAGCAACCCGGCCTGCACCGCCTCAGCGGCCTCAAGGTAGATATCCTTTCGCAATGACATCTCTCGTTCACGGTTCTTCATCTCCCGCTCGTGGGCAAGCTGCGTCCGCAATCTATTGGCCTGGGAAAGATTTGCGAGCAAGACACCACTGAGCGTAGCAAAGAGTGTGAAGCCGCCGGTGATGAGATAGCTGCCAACGTCCACTTCGACTCCAAACGGGAAACTCTGGGAAGGGGAGCCAGTCCCCCACTTAGCCCCTACTTTTCTAAATATCAGATTCGCGGAACATCGTAAGCTGTTGATTTATGGTGCGCCCGGCTGGAATCGAACCAGCGACCCTCAGCTTAGAAGGCTGATGCTCTATCCGACTGAGCTACGGGCGCACATTGGAAAGACAAGGACTTACAGTTTCACCACCTGATGCCAAGGTGTCAGGTGTTATTACCGTGTTAGCCTGGTACGACACAAGCTGCGACACCGCTCGGCGCAGGTCTTCCGGCTCGACCGTATTATACCGCCGGTACATGTGTTCTGACTTGTGTCCTACAATCTTCATGGCGGTCGTCGCGTCCACCCCAGTTCGCCGCAGATTCGTACATGCCGAATGTCGGAGATCGTGCAGCCGCAGCTTAGTGATCCCCGCCCGACGACATGCCTTGTAAAAGGCGGTTTTGACATCCCAATTGGCTTGTCTTTGTACAGGAAGACCCTGTGGGTGTCCAGTCGTCGCTCCTGCCATAGCTCGGTAAAGACCCGATGCACTTCTGGGGTCATAAGTACTGTCCGCGACTCCCCGTTTTTTGTGTGCCGCAACGTAAACTCTCTGTGTTGCATATCAACATCTGGCCATTCCAAGCCTAAGAGTTCGCCACGTCGAGGACCCAGAGTGTAGAGCACAATCAAAATTCGTTGCAGATGGGGGCTGCTTTCCCTAGCAACCGATTCCATTCTTCTCCACCGATGATGCGATCTCGCTCATTCTGAGGGTTGGGCTTCGGTACATGTGCCGCAGGGTTATCTTTAATCAGAGCGAACTGTGGGCTTCTGGCGATATTCAACATATGAACCAAGACCGTATGATCGTGGTTGATCGTTTGAACCGCTACGGGCTTCCCCTTGGGTCCTACACGCTGCTGGCGGTACTTGCGCACGTCCTCCGGTATAATTGCCCCAAGTTGCGAACGTGATCCCGTCGCATGCGATAGCTCTTCAACTTCTTCACCTGTTCGAGGTCAAGGTATTGGTGCGCCCATTGTTGAAAGGTCACGGAATCAGCCTTCTCTTTGGTGGGGCTACTGATTTGACCAGATAAAAGTTTGGTCTTCAGAATCGCCTCCTGTTGCTTGGCGACTGTCTTGTTGAGCGAGCCGACCTTCCAGCGTTTCAGCTGCCCACCTCCTCCACTCGCCAGCTTTATGGTTGGATTTTTACAGGTCTAACAACGAGGCAGGGCTCTCGCTTCTGAAACATCTCCAGAAGTTGTCAAAGTTTATTGTTGCAACCGACCAGGTAGAGATGGAGTTTAGGAAGAATCGTCAAGGGGTGCTTTTGACATCTGCGAAAAATTTAACACCCCCGCAGAGCATTTCAATTCCTGCGTTCTTAACCAGCAATGAAACGGATGACCTTGAAAGGCAGCTCAAAGAAGCGCAACTCCTGTTCAAAAAGCTTCAGAAAAAATTGCCTTTATACTGAAAGAGCCAGATACCTATGACCCCGTCTATAAGGTTTTTCAAGAAGTTTTTAACAGGAAAGGCACACATTACTATGGACAGGGCCATGCTGGTTGGAAGGAGATACAAGAATCGGCACTGACGCGCCATCGACTAGGGTATCCACCTAGAAAACCCGATGACACATCTATGGGAGACGCAGTGAATTGGGAGTAGATTATTTACTGCGCCAAAACAGCAAAAAGCAACATCGCTATTGTCTCTAGAGACCATGACTACGGGCAGTTTTCTGATGAAAATGGATACCTCAATGATCATCTTAAGCGTGAATTTTTAGACCGAGTTGGTAAAGACCCTAGAATATCACTCTACCGGAAGCTAACCCCGGTATTAAAGGATTTCAATGTTATCGTGACCGAGAAGGAACAACAGGAGGAAAACAGGATAATTGAGTCTTCCGAAGGGGCGATCTTAAATATTAGACCGATTCCAACCCTTCGCTCAGTACTCTACGAGGGTTTCAATAACTCAGCCAATAGCCCTCTGTCATTGAATGCATTTGGACAATACTTTCTACATAACATCGCTCAACAACAACCTGCCGGAGATGCAGCTGAAACCACAACGCAGGGCGAGGGAAACGAAGGGAACGACCCCGCTTAGCATTTACCATGATCTATTTCCTGCCCCTTTCACATAGTTGCTACTGCAAACGATAAAAATATCATCATTTGTCCTACTCGGCCCTTGCGCCATCATTCGCATCCCTCCTACAATACGTCTCCCAGCGAGGCCCCCATGCCCTTTGCAGTTCGTCCCTACTATCGCTTCCCCGTGCAATGCGCCGTCAAGATTCCAAGGAGCCTTCTTCGAGAGCAGAGAGAAAGGAGGGGGCAAGTATGGAACTCATCTATATTGGCGTCGGCATCTTCTTGATCTGGCTTGTCCGAACCCTGCACAAGATCAGGGGCCGTGACCAGGAGGAGGCGGACAAGAAGATCGCATTCGCCAAGTGGGCTAAAGAACAACACGACCCACGCATCGTGCCCATGGTACAGAACTTCATGAGCGAAGGGCGTTTTCAGACCTTGGAAGAGGCGGCGACATATGCCGAGCGGGTTCTCAACACACCGTCGCCGGAGTCCCGTTCAAATAGCCACGCCAACAAAACGGAAGGAACACCTTCATAACACTCGTTCGCAAATCCTCCTACAATACGCTTCCCGGCGAGGCTTCTATGCCCTTCTTGATTCGCCCTCACCGTCGCTTTCCTGCGCACTGCGCCGTTACGTCCAACGCGGGTCCACTCTTCTTTTTGAGCTTCTGGGCAATGACAACTCTCCTACTGCTGAATACTGTTCCAGCGAATGCGGGATGGGTGAGGCTCACCGAAGCCGACGGGATGACGGTGCACTTCGATCCAGACACCATTCGTCGCAACGGAAATCTGGTGAAGATATGGCTCTTGTATGACTACAAGACTCCTATAACCACGGGACGCGACGCTGTTTTTTCTACGAAGATGCGAAGTGAGTACGACTGCAAAGGAGAGCGCGTTCGGACAAATTCAATTTTCGAGATGGCTGGCAACATGGGAAAAGGTAAGGTGGTTTCGTCAAGCTTAGCGGAAGGACAGTGGATATCAATTGCACCAGAAACTCTTGGTAAACGGGAATGGAAACTTGCGTGTGGCAAGAGGTGATCGCGTAGTGCTCAAATGGTTGAGGCGGCTTATTGAGGTGGGGCAGCGGGTAGCGAAGGGGACGATGCATTAACTATGCGAGGTGTCGAGCACGAGTGCGATGAGACGCTAACACTCTTGGAACTGGTGTTGCGGGTCCAAGGCGAGTTCAGAAGAAGTTTGGAGCCAATACGCGTGACGCCGCTCCAAGCAGACGTGATGCTTTTCCTATGTCGTCATGCTGACGCCAGAGTGACGGATGCCGCAAGCGCGTTAGGCCTGAGACTGCCGACACTGAGTGAGGTGGTGAAAGACCTGGTGCGGAAGCGGTGGGCACCAAACATCGCTCAGTCACGGATACCCGTGCCGTGTGTTTGTCGCTCAGTCGGCGTGGGCAGGTGCTCGCACGGAAGATTGAAGTCCAGGTTCTCCGAGTGAGTGGGGAATTGGTCACGCCTATTCGGAAAAGATCATCCAAGGACGATCATGCCAGCGGAAGGATGAGCTAGCTCAAATGCACATCCTTCCGCGCTCATGAGAGCAGAGCTTTACTCAGGGGAGTGGACGCATCCGCAGGATGTGGTTTTCAGCGTTGATTTCCGCCTCAACACGATCACCCTGCCTGAGCTGCCCCATCATCAGCGTAGTCTTATCTGCATGCACGCGCACTTCCTGTCCGTCCTTCTCCTTGACGACATAGTATGCATAGTCGATGCGCGTCACGTCACCCGTAATGGTCCGGTTGTGAGTTAGGTCATTCGGAGCTTGCGCGACCGCATAGGACGCAGTCAAGAGCAACGCCATGCCACACAGGATGCTGCCGACTTTGGGAATGGATATCATGGGACCTCCTTGGGTTAGTGATGAATACCGTTCACGCTACCAAAAGTGCGCGCCACCAATTCCACGCTTATGCATTCTTTCTCTGCAAACTTGCCCATGCCAGGGCCAAAAGTCCAACCAACACGATATACTGCGAGCCATTGAACAACACCGCATCTATCATCGTCATAGTGTTTCTCCTTTCCATATCCATAACATGAAGGTTTTTACAGCATCGTGATAAGGCACAGAGCATGCCATTCTCCTTCAGTTAAATCCTTTAGCCGTAGCCCATTGAAATTGTGGAACTACCTTGCGCTCACGTAGAGGAGAATCGAAGAGGAGGGGCCACTAGCCCTTGATGGATTACGGCTAGTCGGGGATTGGGCCGTGACTGGTCAAGGGTGAGAGGATGAGGGGCGAAGTGATAATTTCAGCTAGATGTTCGCCTGAAGGACATGGCACGGTTTGGAATCGCTCACCGAAATAAAGCGATAAAAACGTCTTCCCTATGGCTGCATCTCATATTTTAGCCACATTCATTTCGTTTCCGCCTGTAATTGCTCTCGCCAGCTTCACCGGCCTTGTCGTCTCCGCCCTCGACGGCGGTACAATCGAGGGCCTGCACAACACCCACCCTGTGCGTGTCCACCTCAGCGGGATCGACGCCCTGAGAAGGGCCAGGCCTTCGGCTCACGAGCAAAGCAAGCTGAGAAGCAGCTTGTGTTTGGCAAGGAGGTCACCATTCAGGCTCAGAGCAAAGACAAGTAAAGGCGCACCCTCGCTGATGTGCTCCTGCCGGATGGAACGAACGTCGATCAGGAACTCGTCAGGCAGGGTTGGTACTGATGGTACCGAAAGTATGCTCCAGGAGATACCGAACTTGAGAGCCTGGAGAAGGAAGCATGAGGGAAGAAGCAGGGCTTGTGGCCTAATCTCCATCCGATACCGCCGTGGGAGTGGAGAAAGAGGAATCGTTAGAAGAAGCAACCATCCTCACTTGTTCTTGCCGATGTGTTCTGCACACCGTGTTTCAAAAACCTCTCTCATGGTCGAGAGCGGAGAAGTCGATTTTTCGAGGCCTTTGACGTATCCTTCCGCCTGTTCCAAAAATAAACCTTATTGGTGCACATCATTGGTAACGGCCACGCCTACCCGCATGGCATTCGGCGAGGAGAAATTATGAGAACTCCAAGAGAGACACCCGTTGTACTCAACAATCTCTACAAGGTTTTCGCTAGCAGGGTGAGAGTCGTGGTCAAAGACTCTCCGATATCCGATGCCAGGACGCCGTTCGAGTCGACCGACAAAAAGGATCTAGATGATCTGCAGAGGAGCTTGCTCCTTGAGACGCCTACCGAATGGTTTCACTGCATGTGCGTCGGCTCGCCCGTCCTCTATCTGGAGGGGCGTGAGGGTGAGCTCGTAGAACTAACGAACCATCACGGTGTATCGGTTCGCTGCTCGCTGTGGGCAAGCAGCAATGTGCGCATCCTGGACACAGAGAAATGGTTGTCATGGTTTGATCACCGCGGGATGCCAGGACCAAAGCGAGAAGTTGAGGAAACGCGGGCTCGTGAAGAAGTGGGTAAGGCAGACTGGAATCGATGGCTAGCAGCGATGCCCGAGCCAATTGCACCGCTTTGGCCAAAAGAGGTGTTCAATCAGTTCATCCATGTGCAGGTCGACCCGCTTTGCGCCGCCCTTGAGCGGGGCATACCGAAGAAAGGGTCCGAATCCTTGTGTTGCTAGAATGGTTCGGTTCTGGGGCGGGCCCTTGGGATGGATCCCCATACTACGAGACCGCGGCAGAAAAACTACTCCTTGGGTATCCGACATCAAGCATTGTGGAAGCTGTCCAGTCATCGACCACTACCCCAAAGCAAACAGAAGGAGCAGCACGGTTATTCGCAGGTGGGTCGTTCCGTGAACTGCGCCCCGGCGGCCTCGACGAAGTTCCCGATGTCTTGAAGATATTCCTATGGAATCACGTTAAAGGGACAGCTGACCTTGACAAACTGAGCCGAGCTGAGCGTACATTCACACAATGAGCGAATGGTAGAAGGTCAGTCCAGAAACAGTTGTTTTTGGACCATCGAAATGAACTGACGAGCTATCAAGCTTTTGCAAACATTAGTGTCCACAAGTTTTCCAGGTTTTTGGCCCGCTGTAAGCTACCGACTTTCGCTTGATCTCCTCACAGGAAACTGCACAGTACAGCGCATCGTTGCCAACGTGTGAGGCTGGGGAGACACGGAGAAGCCCCACCATCCGCCACACTCAAAACGCTGGGGGGAGAGGGGGGGAAGGCCGATGAGGCCACCCTCGATATCCACTCTCGGATTTTTATTTTTTTGTTGTCCTGCCCGCTTGAAGAGAAGGTGTGAGTCAACGGGTAGTCCCTCCACCGTCATCTACCCGCTTACGTAGCCTTACGCGATGTCGTTTCATTAGATGGACATATTTCTCATTCCTAAACAGTGATCTGAGTGGTACTGTTAGGACATGACGAAGAGTGAGGCCGCCGACCGCCAAGCGAAGTGGAACCAGCAAGGTCACGCGCCATCATCGTGTGAGCATCTGAGCCAGGAAGCTGGGCACATCGAACAGAGTGATGCCGGGTATGTGACAAGCACGTAGCATTGCCGCCAATGTGGGGAAGAGATTGTACGAACCTACAAAGCGATAACCCCCAACGGAACCCCAGATCAACTGAGCCGCTAACCTCACCCACTTCGTAGATGCTACTCCTGCAACATCCCCGCCAATCCCTGCACGGTCAGCGGCGCGTTTCCTTCCGCTCTGTTGTTCACCAAGACATACGCGCGCCGACCCTCGCCGACGGCCTGCCGCACCAACTGCACCGTCTCTCTTCGCATCTGTGGCAACTCCTCGACAATCTTCGTATACGGCTTCGCTCGCTTCTTGGCCGCTGCATAGGACATCTTCAAAGGCGTGAGTAGTCGCAGCACCGTGAATGGCGCGGTGAAGGCCTCCAGTCTCTTGTGCTGTTCGGCCAACGACGGCATGGAAGACCAGTGATTGTAGACGTGGGCCACCCCATGTTTGGCAAGTGTATTCCGATACCGTGGACACAGGAGGCCGGTGTTGCGGCATTCGACTGCATAGCGAAAGTCGGTGGGCAGCTGGCCAAAGAAGGCATCGAGTCGTTCACAAAACTTCTCAGCGGACAACCCGTGACGTTGGAACTCGAACAGGAACGGGCCGGTATGCGGCTCGAACTTCGCCTCTCGATACGGGGTCAGTACCAAATCCTTGAAGAGCTGAGGGTCGAGAAACCGGACGTTCGGCTGGCCTGCCCAGACACCATAGCGGGGGTGATTAGCATAGCTGTGTAGGGTCAGTTGATCCCACACCTTGAAGCACATGTCAAAATCTTCGGGCATGTGTTTCAGATAGCGCCGGAGATGATCGGTGATGGGTGGATGGTAAAATGAGGAATCGTTGCCAACCGTCCTGAACAACGGCCCATGGTTGTATTGATACTGGCAATACTCCTCCAAGCACTCCCTGGCAAACGTGCTCTTGGTGTACTGCTGGTGGTAGACCTGGCCTTTCCAGCCGTCGCAGGTCCAGGTCGAGGTTCCAAAGCGAATGAGTGGGGAGAGCTCCATGAGAAAGTGTACTGAGTCGAGACGTTCCCTACTTCTTCAGATGACGAATCACTCCAGCCACGAGACCCTCAATCTGAATTTTATGAAACGGTGCGTGGGTTGCCTTGCATGGTGACAGGAGAGGGTGATGTGCGGAAGAGGAGTTATCCCACTCTCGTTGTAAGAGATCGCCTACAAAACTCGCCGGTGGTCTTTGCGCCGTCGTCCGGTTCCCTTCTACAATGTGCTCCATGTCTCTGCTCCGCTCTCAAAGAAACCAACTGTTCCAGTTACTTCAAGACCAAGAAGATCATTTTTCCCCTTCAGGGTTCGAGTGGGTAGAGAGAACCTCAACACATCGTCGCTTTGGTACAGTTCCAGCATGGCAGCACATTCCAACAGGCTTTTTGTTTATTGTCGATCGGTCAGAGTACGCTCATGGGGAATCAGGATTCCTTGTGCGCTATTCACCTGGCCAAGAAATGGATGAAGAAGTTAGGGATATAGGAAGCTGGGAGGGAGTTCCGTCAAGTTTTAGAACATGGCTCGGTTACGTCCAGCGCGAGACGGAACTACCAGACCTTTGGGAATCTCTAACAAAGGACACTCAACTTACTCAGGATATGGAACAACAGTCCTCGGACAACCTTCCATTTACCGATTCAACGAACTTTCAGAGGCACAAAAGAAAATTATTGACGCTCGATTCGACTACCTTGAAGGTACAGCTTCAAGGTTTGGCCGAAAGGATTGGATGCACATTTACCGACATAGCGCAAACACAAGCTAAGCTTGAGGTTCCGCTATGCTGTCAATGCGTTAGTGTGGAAGCTGCGAGAGGCTTAGAAGGCTGATGCTCTATCCGACTGAGCTACGGGCGCGCTCTTTGGAAGTGCTGAGGACTGAGTGCTGAGTAATGAGATCCGGAACTGTCAGACCTACTGCTCCATATCATCTTAGCACTGGCTACAGACTTGGTCTGGGCGAGAGGATTTGAACCTCCGACATCCTGCTCCCAAAGCCGATTAGGTAATCATGCTACGAAACATGGCGCGACACGGTACGCCACGGGAAGCCAACAGTATCAAGGGATTCCAGCCACGGCAAGATACAGGCCGCAACAGCAAGACACAGGGGCAACCGTGCCTAAAACCGGAATGTGCAGATGGAACCGTGACGGGAACCGGAACAAAAAAGAAGTCATACTTGGTGCGCCAGGAACGAGAGGGCCTTGTTCGGCAGGCGGGGGGCCTGTTTGGGGACCCCCACGCCTAGCCGTGCATTCACGGTGTGGGGTGTCATGAGCAGGATGAGTGAGGGAGGTCGCGGTGGCCAGGCGCTACGTCCGAGAGGCCGAGATCATTGCCGAGCGTCCTCATCAGCTCACCTTCTTTTCGATGATGAAGGACTCCATTGTCCGGTACGCTTGACTACTAGAATAACGCCTTTCCCAGGAAAGTGCTTCCAAGAGCTTTTGACATTTCAGTCATTGGAATGCTGAACCCGTGAGTGGAAACATCCACGCTTGCACTGAGAGTGATCAACCCAACGCCAATCAATCCCCACCCAGTCCGTTGCACTCTTGCCTTGTAAGTCTTCGGGTCTACCGCTTTGGGATTCGTTGTGAAAAAACCTATAAAGGGCATTTTCCCTACACCACACGTCGTCATGGAGAATTGGCGAACTCGTCCGATGACTTCATCATGGGGGAAAGCCTCGCCGTCTAACTGCGATCTGAGATCCCTGGCCATGCTCAGCATATAATCCACAAGATCCTGAGAGACGTGGATCCCCAGTAACGCCTTTCGCTCCAGCTCCAAGAATTCATCGCTGAGAGTAGGAAGCCCATCTCTATTAGCCTGTTCGGGAATACCAAGGTCTCCAACCAGCCCGCTGTCGGCATCCGCCAGAAATAATTGCAACGCCCCACACGCAATGCTGGACAGAGCGTCAACTTGTTCCCCTTTCAGAGAGCGATCGGATCTGATTACTCGATGAATGATGGTCGCGGCCTCAAAGAGATAGTGTCCATTCACCGCACCAGGTGTAGCAGGGTTTTGTGGATACGGCATGGGCTTTCTCTCCTTTCACCAGTTGGGCTAGGGCTGTACACTGTAAAATGATTTTGCGCACGCGGGCCCTTTCTCCAAGGCGGCAAAGTCCTTGGTGTGCTTGACCATGAGCGCGTAATCCGGGGTGTAAACGGTTGCATGTTAAAAGGCTAGGCCGTCCGTGTGAGAGTGTCAATGGTGAGGGTGCTTGGGCTTCCCCCTCAAGGAGACAGTTTCAAAGGAGAACTTCCGACCTCGGTTATCGAAATGATGGCTTGCCAAATGAATCGTTCTTACATGTTTTCCTTCACTTAACCCGGCAGCATCGCTTCATTCGTACATATGTATGTAGTAACCACTAACCCTATTGTGCAGATTGCCTTTCTGCTGGAGCCATCCTAGTATCGAATCGAGCCGCCTGCTTCCTCAACTACTCAAGTGGCCGGAAATCTCGCGCGGATTGAAAGGCGTCATCCATGAGACCTGTACTTGACCAACCATCACAGCCTCTCCAACTCATCACAATAGAAAGTCGCAAAGAGGATTCCCATGGTTCCTGCAAGGTTCATAGTCCTGTAAACCTGCCACCTACAAAGCGCTACAAGTATCGCATGATTGCATTAGGGGCAGTGCATGCCTATATCGCATTCCATATTATTTTATGGCATGTTTTCGACATCAAGATTTGGGGCAAGACCGCGATGATGGGGGTGCCCTCTCTCGCCAACGGGACCATTAACGCGGCCTCGATTATGGTGATCTTGATTTTAGGCTCAATACTGATCTGGGGGCGTGGGTTTTGTGGCTGGGTCTGCCACATGCGTGGCGCGATCGAATTCGCTGATTGGATCTTGCGAAAGCTCAAAGTGCGCCGATACCTCAATCTGCGGGAGAAGAATGTTCTGGTCAACACGCCTCATCGCTGGCTATTGAGAGTAGGTGCTCTATTTGTGCTTCTGTTACCTGTCATCATTCTGATTCACAATGTCGGATTCTCTCCCAAGGTCAACGTGATGGCCCCGGCGCCGCTCGCTGATAACCCCGGCTACGGAGGCAAAGCCTTCGCGGAGACCGCCTTCTTCAATTTTGAAATTAAGCCGACGTGGAACGACATCCTACTGGCGTTTGGCCTGGCAGTGTTTATTCAATTTACTATGAGCATCGTGCTCAACTTGCGCTATGGACAGGGCGCATTTTGCCGGATCTTATGTCCATATGCCCCGATGATGGTGCCGCTCATGAACATCTCTCCGGTACAGGCAAAAATCACACGTGTGGCGCAGTGTACGGGCTGCCGCGACTGCAGTAATGCCTGCCCACAGGGCATCGATGTCAGTAGAGAGATCTTCCACTTTGATGGGAAGGTGATCAACACCGAGTGCATCAAATGCTACGCCTGCATCGATGCCTGCGATGACAATGTCCTGAAAGATACGGCTGCGCCAGGTGTTCCCCAAACCGATAGGCTGAGGCCCTATGAGAAACGTCCATGGCAACAGGCGCTGGTTCGCAAAGATGGCCTTCTGACGAACGTCAAGCATATGCAGGTCTTCGAGCCACTAGGCCCGGTGGCTGATTTCATGTCCGTCATCGTGGCATTGATTTGCGGCGGTATCACTTCTCGGTTCGGGGGATTCTGGTTCTACCCAGGCGCGATCATCTCATTCATTGTGTTTAGGGAGTGTTGCTTGTACGTGAGCAAATGGTCGTCTGTACGGAAGGAGAAAACCTCACCGGTAACCGTTCAGTCGTAGACAGTACACTACAGGATTTTGCAGCTTAATGATGCACCGTTGTTGATAAGGAGGGACGCATGAACGCAGCCACAAGAGTGAAAGATTATTCTAGCCTAGTAGCAGAGTTTGTGATGTTTTTGAAGGAGCGCAAATCCTATTGGCTGGCTCCCCTCATTTTCGTTCTCTTACTATTGAGTGCGCTCGCTTTCTTTCTTGAAGGAAGCGTGCTCGCGCCGGCAATCTACTCCATCTTTTAGAGCGGTACAGTTGCGGCCCAGCTGGATTAGGTGATTGTCATTTAGTAAACGAAGGGAAGCGAGTGTTACCGGTTAAGCCCGTCTATCATTCCTCGCAGAACTGGTTCTAGACAATGAGCGATGTGGGTATTTGATTGAGGCGAATAGTGGCCTTCCTTTTTCATGTAGGCATCTGAGGCCTTTACTCCGATCAAGCACACGGTGGGGTCAAAGTACTCGATACCGGCGCTGCGAAGCATGCGAGCGGAAAGAGGAACATATGCGTTCTGTGGCGCAGTAGAGATGCCAAGCTCTTTTTCGTAAGGAAGGTAGACGACGAGCGGAACCGCGCCATCTTTCACAACCTCCCGAACGAGGCGTTGAGCCACAAACTGGCTCAACTGCATAGACTTCAGGTTTTGTTCCTCTTCTCGATCCTCACTGGGAGGCCTGAGAGAGTATGCGAAACGGAAGATGTATGATCTCTCAAGTAGGTGCCACACCCCCCCGCGTTCCCATTGAACAGGGCGATAGTAGTCGTCGAAATCGAGGTGAGGCACTTCACTGATCGCTGTATTGGCGAAGATTTGCACTGGATCAGGTACGGGGTGGTTGATTGTTGTTAGGATGTCATCCTTCATGACCAACCGCGGACGTGCAAAGGGAAAGCTCTCCCCAGGATTTCTAAGAAATGGATAAATGTTAATGTTCCGCCTGATCATGGTGCTCGTTATGCCTATGACCACAATTTGAGGCTTCCATGGTCGAGCATCCTTCTCATATCGCAGTAAGGCCTGACTCAATCCATACGCACTAACGGCGAAATTGAGCACTTGTGTACGAGGTTGCAGGAGCCCCTCCAACGCGTGTCCCCAGGACTCCTCGCATCGAACTTCATAACCATAAGTCATGGAATCTCCAAGTAGTGCTATCCGAACGGACGCGGGCTGGTCTGAAACTTTGGAATGCCTGGTTCGTAAGTCAGCGAAAGACATGCCGACACGAGGACTGCGTAGTCCTTCGGTGCTGCTAAGGTATAGGCCCGTCCTATCACTGCTGGACGGTGCCAGAGTCCAGCCCAGAATCCGATCGTAGACCATGTAACTATCTTCATACGCGATTTCATCGATGACCTTCTTAAAGGACGTGGCAACTTGTGACCATTGCCTAGGGTGGAGAACAACACCTAGAACCGTCTCGCCTGCTACAGTTTGTTTGGATAGAAGGCGGGCAAGTATTTCCGTACTTCCAAGTGTCAAGACCAGCATGACGAGGTTCATACCTACGGTCATAAACACATACTTGTTATTCGTAGGAACGCAATTTCTCACTGTGCGGATCGCCCATCCGATAGAGAAGACTATGATGATGGAAGAACATACGAATGCCCATCCACGGTTGCTGAGTAAGAACGACCAGATATCAGGCTTGGTGGCTGCTCCATACAGGCTGAGTAACGCTAGAAAAATGCCTGCTTCACATGCACATAAGGCAAAAAAGATCATCGACACTCCTTATCGAAAAAGGTATCAAGATGCCTTCAACAATACTCGCGACAAACGATACAAAGCGGCAGAAGTATCTTCAACTATTAGTTGTTTTCCGACACAGGATTGATTTGGCAAAGAGTAGCTTTGGGAGGGCGTTTACAATTTGCAAAACCGGAACGGTGCACGAGGAGCGTGAGGAGGAAGGAGGACAAGTGGTTGAAAGTATTGGTCGGGGCGAGAGGATTTGAACCTCCGACATCCTGCTCCCAAAGCAGGCGCGCTACCGGGCTGCGCTACGCCCCGACTCGAGTATCTCGAATTCCATCTCTCGTAACAGGTCTTTCGCCTGAGTGAACGCTTTGGCGCGATGACTAATTCTGTTTTTTTGATCCGCCGACAGCTGAGCTAAGGTCTTCCCTAATTCTGGAATAAGGAACACAGGGTCATACCCGAATCCTAACGTCCCACTCGCCTTTTCTGCAATCACTCCATCCAATATTCCCTGTACCACTCGTGTTCCATTTGAGGGCAGTGCAATCGCTGCAACGGTCAGAAAACGAGCAGTTCGTTGTTCAGGGGGCACACCAGCCAACTCCCGCAGCAATTTTCGACAGTTGTCTTCGTAGGTCGCATCTTGGCCGGCATAACGGGCCGCGTAGATACCGGGTCGCCCATCGAGCGCATCCACCTCCAGTCCCGTATCGTCGGCGACAGCCGGCAAACCCGTGAACTCGGCAATGGCGCGCGCTTTCTTGACTGCGTTGGCTTCGCAGGTGTCCCCGTTTTCAACCACGTCCGGGGCATCAGGGAATTCATCGAGTGTACGAATCGTGATGCCGAGATCGCCTAAGAGGGCCGCAAGCTCTTCGCCCTTATGCCGATTACGCGTGGCGAGGACTAATTCGCGAATCATCGTCTCTTCCCTATTCTAATGTCCCGATCAAATCCTTCTGCAGCGCGGTGAGGGTCTGAATCCCGCTCCATCCCATCGCCATAAATTCATCCATTTCCTGTTTGGCAAAGGGGGTCCGCTCCGCTGTACCCTGAACTTCGACATAGCGCCCTTGTCCAGTCATAACCACATTCATATCGACATCGGCCATTGAGTCTTCCGTATAAGCCAAGTCGACGAGGATTTCCCCGCCTACTTTTCCTACACTAATAGCAGCAAGGTAGTCCGTCAAAGGTCGCTTCTTGATCAAGCCTCGCTTCTTGAGAACGGTAAACGCATCGGCTAGAGCAATAAACGCCCCTGTAATAGAAGCCGTTCTGGTTCCTCCGTCGGCCTGAATGACGTCGCAGTCGAGCCAGATCGATCGCTCTCCCATCTGGCCCATATCTGTCACAGCGCGGAGGGCTCGGCCAACAAGCCGTTGAATCTCCAACGTTCTGCCACCCTGTTTTCCTTTGACCGCTTCGCGCGGGGATCGCTCATGGGTTGAACGGGGAAGCATTGAATACTCTGCCGTCACCCATCCTTGCCCCTTTCCCTTCAAAAACGGAGGCACCTTCTCTTCAATTGAGGCCGTACAAATCACTTTGGTGTCGCCCATTTCTATCAACACAGACCCTTCAGCATGTTTAATGAAATTTCGTGTCACTTTTACCGGACGAAGCTGATCTTTTCGCCGACCATCGGCGCGCACTAGTCCCGCTGCATTACTCATGAATGACTCCTGTTTGTGATGCCGCGCATTATAGTGAAGGCCCTTCGAAAGCGCAATGAAACTGGCCTAGGAGCCTGTCCGACATTGACCATTCTACTGCGGAGAATGATGGCCACGCATCTATGGTATTCTCGGCCTCGAAAAATTCTCAACGTATTCCAGTGAATACGTCCCCGGCCTTTCGAGGCCTGTGGCCGTGTATCTGCCAGGCCCCCCTTCACCTCGTTACGAAGACAGTGTCGGACATGCTCCTAGCCCGCATAATTCACGAAGACTTCTACTGTAACCGCAGATGTCTGACTCACACAGACTGCCGGGAAACGCGCGTACCTTCGACCCTTCCTGATGATCAATTTGTACAAAAGCACCCGGCACAAACGGCTAAATCTGTACAACAGATGTATTCTCATTCTATGTACATACCCCACTGGAACATCGAGCAAGGGTGTAACTGCCCTTATACAAACACTGTCACAGCGCGGCATCTCACTGCTTTTCGGCTAAGAAGACGGTACCTGGTAAAAGACCCACAACGTGCGGATTTTCGTAATGTATTGGCACAAAATGTGCTTTGCCCTTACATTCTCTTGAGACCTTGAACCGTCGTGAAACACATGAGCACCCACTGAGCCAAACAGTTCTTTTCTCTATCAATATAAAGTAGACCCACAAATCATGACGTTGCTCCTCGACCGATCTGCCGATCAAGCCCTCCTTGAACTCAAGCGCGTACTGATCATCGACGACGAAGAACCGATCCGCCGTCTACTGGGATACATGCTTCAAACCCATGGGTATGAGACGGTCCTCGCATCCGATGCGCGTGAAGCAAGGACACGGCTGGAGGAACAACCCTTTGCATTAATATTGTGCGATGTGAATATGCCCGGTGAGTCGGGTATGGATCTCATCCGCAATATCCTGAGTCAGCATCCCCATACCGCCGCTATCATGGTGACCGGTCTCGATAGCTCGGTGCTGGCGAACGCGGCGCTGGACATGGGGGCTTTTGGATACATCGTTAAGCCGTTCGAGTCCAATGAAGTCATGATCAATGTCGCCAATGCGCTCCGCCGCCGCCGGCTTGAACTTGAAAATCGCCTGCACCGGGAGAACCTGGAAGATGTCGTCAAAACCAGAACGATGGCTCTCCAGCAGGCACTCGAGTGGCTCGAACGAAGCGAAAAGGAACTGCGACTCTCACGAGAGGAAACGATTCAGCGACTCGCCATCGCCGCCGAGTACAGAGACAGTGCCACGGCACAGCACATTCAGCGCATGAGCCACTACTGTGAATTGCTCGCGAGGAAGTATGGGCTGTCATCGGAACGGTGCGATTTGATCCGAACCGCCAGTCCGATGCACGACATCGGGAAAATCGGCACGCCGGATCATGTGCTCCTCAAGCCCGGCAAGTTCACGCCGGAAGAATTCACCGTCATCTCTCAACATGCAGAAATCGGTTATCGTATCCTCAGTGGGTCGGATGCGGAAATCCTCAAGGTCGCGGCATCGATCGCCTGGACTCACCATGAACGTTGGGATGGTAACGGATATCCGCGCAAGTTGAAGGGTGAAGCGATTCCCGTGGAAGGACGGATCGCCGCAATCGCCGATGCCTTCGATGCCCTCACCACACAACGGGTCTACAAACCCGCCTTCCCTCTCGATCACGCCCTCGATCTCATGGGCAAGCATCGGGGCGAACACTTCGATCCCGAGCTTCTCGACATCTTCTTCGCTTCACTGAACGACATCAAGCTCATCCATGACCAGTATGCCGACCAATCGCCGCGCAGAATGATTCGCGAGTCCTAGTAACCTTTTCGTCATTTCGTTGACCACTTTTCCACCTGCCGATATACTTCCCTCATCTCCTCAGGTACAGCCCCACGCATAGGTTACTAGGCCCTGTACCCACAGTCGTTCATGCTCGCGAAAGGATTGCCGATCATGGCGAAGAAGGCAACGGCAGCACGCAAACAGGGGGCGACACGCAATTGGATCGCATATCTGTGCGAATCCTTGGTCACGTCCGGAGTCATGCCGACCTGGGAGGCTGCGACCTATCTGACCGAGAACCTGTTTGGAGAAAAGCCCAATCCCCGCCTCTTAAGCGCGACCAACGCCTACGAAGTCACGTCCCAATTTCTTCAGCGCCTGTACCATCCTCTCGTCGAAGCCGCTTCCCGCGACATCACCTTGCCGGATGGCGCCAGACTGCACGTGTTTACGGATATCAGTCTCACCGGAAAATCTGCCGTACTCGTCGTCTATGTGTCCGCCAATAATCACCCGCACCAGTTGCTGATGCTGGACGCCGCCAAAGCCTGGGAGTTAGTCTTTACTGATTCTGAAGACGTGAATCGCTGGGCAGAAGAGCGATATGGGCGAGTAAAGTCAGCGCTGACCGCGGCGATCGGGAAACCAGTCCGACAGACTGTCTTGGCAGAAGTCTCCTAACAGACTTCATCATCAAGGCGTTCTCTCATACTATGAGTTGGCTCTTATCCTCCAGTGGGTTCATAGTTTAAGTTCGGCCCCAACCACCGCTCCAGCGCTGAAAGAGGCATCCCTTTTCTCACCTGGTAATCAAGCACCTGGTCCCTGCCGATTTTCCCCACGGCAAAATACTTGGTCTCCGGATGGGCGAAATAGAGTCCGCTCACGGAAGCAGCAGGCCACATCGCAAAACTTTCCGTCAGGGCGATTCCTGTGTGATGTTCTGCGGACAGGAGATCGAAGATTAACCGTTTCTCTGTGTGGTCGGGACATGCCGGATACCCAGGCGCGGGGCGAGTGCCGCGATACTTTTCACGGATCAAGTCTTCGGAAGAAAGAGCCTCGCTCTTGCCATAACCCCAAGCGTCACGCGCCTGCTTATGCAGATACTCGGCAAAGGCTTCAGCTAAACGATCAGCCAAGGCTTTCGTCATGATGGAATTGTAGTCGTCGTGATCATGCTCGAACTCTTTACATAAGACATCCACTCCAACTCCCGTCGTCACGGCAAAGGCCCCGACGTAATCTGCACGGCCGGATTCTTTTGGCGCGACAAAATCCGCCAGTGCAAAACTGCTCTGACCTTGCGGCTTCTCCGATTGCTGACGCAAGGTGTGGAACGTCGTCAAGACTGTCGTGCGACGGTCATCGCTGTAGATTTCAATATCGTCGCCCAGGCTGTTAGCGGGAAAGAATCCATAGACCCCGTTGGCGGTGAATAACCGTTTCTCCACAATCTTCCGGAGCAAGGCCAACGCATCGTCGTACAACTCTTTGGCCTTCGGGCCCACGACGGGATCTTCCAGAATGGTCGGGTAACGTCCGCGCAATTCCCACGTGTGAAAGAACGGCGACCAATCGATATAGGGAATCAACTGATCCAACGGCTGTTGCGATACCACTTTCACCCCTGTAAATGCCGGGATAGGAATATCGACCTTTGCCCAATTAGACTGGAATCGATTGGCTCGCGCCTGCTCCAAGCTCCACAGGGTTTTAGCTCCCTTGTCCTGATGGGTCTGCCGTATCTGATCATAATCGGCGCGCACCTTCTTGGCAAAGTCGGTCTGTACGTCTGCATTCACCAGACTGCCGACAACACCCACTGCTCTGGAGGCATCCAGTACATGGACCACGGAATGATTGTAGCCCGGAGCGATCTTAACGGCCGTATGGGCTTTGCTTGTGGTAGCGCCGCCGATGAGCAACGGCAGGTCGAAACCCTCGCGCGTCAGCTCGCGTGCCACATACGCCATTTCATCCAACGATGGGGTAATCAGTCCGCTCAACCCGATGATCGCCACCCCATGTTCGCGTGCCGCCGCCAAGATCTTTTCACAAGGCACCATCACCCCAAGATCGATCACTTCGTAGTTATTACATCCCAGAACCACCCCCACGATGTTCTTCCCGATGTCATGCACGTCGCCCTTAACCGTAGCAAGCAAGATCTTTCCATTCGAGCTTGAAGCCCCTGACTTTAGCTTTTCGGCCTCCATGAACGGCATCAAGTAGGCTACAGCTTTTTTCATGACTCTGGCGCTCTTGACCACTTGAGGCAAAAACATCTTGCCGGACCCGAACAGATCCCCCACGATGTTCATCCCGGCCATCAGTGGTCCCTCGATCACGTGCAACGGTTTGGCAAACTTCAGTCGAGCTTCCTCGATGTCCTGCTCGATGTAGTCGGTCACGCCCTTCACCAGTGCATGGGAGAGGCGCTCCTCGACCGTGCCTGAGCGCCATTCATCGTCTTTTACCACCGCCTTGCCCTGTTGCTTGACGGTCTCGGCAAACGTCACCAATCGTTCGGTCGCATCCGGCCGCCGGTTCAACAGCACATCTTCGACCAGCTCCAGGAGATCCTTGGGAATCTCCTCGTACACAGCCAATTGTCCGGCGTTCACAATTCCCATATCCAGACCGGCCTTGACGGCGTGATAGAGAAATGCCGCGTGCATCGCCTCGCGTACGCGGTTGTTGCCGCGAAACGAGAAGGAAATGTTACTCACGCCGCCGCTGACCTTCGCCAGTGGAAGATGCTGCTTGATCCAGCGCGTGGCGTCGAGAAAGTTCACTGCATAATTATTATGCTCCTCGATGCCGGTCGCCACTGTGAGGATGTTCGGGTCGAAGATGATGTCCTGGGCGGGGAAACCCATGCGCTCTGTGAGGAGGCGATAGGCCCGCTCACAGACCTCGATCTTGCGCTCATAGGTGTCGGCCTGGCCGCGCTCATCGAACGCCATCACCACCACGGCAGCCCCATAGCGATGAACTAATTTGGCCTGCTGAAGAAATTTGGCTTCGCCTTCTTTGAGGCTAATGCTATTGACGACGGGTTTGCCCTGGATGTTCTTTAGCCCCGTCTCAAGGATGTCCCACTTCGAACTATCCACCATGATGGGAACGCGAGTGATATCCGGTTCCGATGCCACCAATCGTAAGAACTTTTCCATGGCAGCCTGGGAATCGAGCATGCCCTCGTCCATATTGATGTCGATGATCTGGGCACCTCCCTCGACCTGTTGTCGCGCCACCGAGAGCGCGGCTTCATAATTGTCTGCCAGAATCAGTTTGGAAAAAGCCGGTGAGCCCGTGACGTTGGTCCGTTCACCGATGTTCACAAAGTTTGATTCCGGACGAATCGTGACCGCTTCCAGCCCGCTTAGTCTGGTATGGGGTTCGACGGATGGCGCGATGCGCGGAGAAAGACCTCGCACAGCCTCGGCAATCAACTTGATGTGTCCTGGTGTCGTCCCACAACAGCCACCGACGATATTCAGCCAGCCATTCTGCGCCCATTCTCTCAATTGGGGCGCCAGGCTATCGGGTGTCTCTGGAAATCCCGTCGGCAGCAACGGATTAGGCAATCCGGCATTCGGATGGCTGCTCACATAGATCGGAACCAGGCGCGAGAGTTCTTCAATCAACGGGCGCATTTCCTTGGGACCCAACGCGCAGTTGATGCCAACGCTGAGCAAGGGCACATGGGAAATGGAATTCCAGAAGGCTTCAATCGTTTGGCCCGTCACCCCACGATTGCTGCCCGCTTGAATAAACGTCACTGAGGCCATGAGGGGAAGCCTCAAGTTTCGATCCTCAAAGAACTTATCAATGGCAAAGAACGCGGCTTTCGCATTGAGCGTATCGAAGATGGTTTCGACCAACAACACATCGACTCCCCCGTCAACCAAGCCACGGACCTGCTCGTAGTAGGCTGTCACCAGTTCGTCATAGGTCGTACCGCGCGCTCCCGAATTATTGACATCGGTCGAAATAGACGACGTCTTCGTTGTCGGTCCAATAGCGCCGGCCACAAAGCACAACCGGCCAGGCGCCGTCTTCATAACTTGCTCCGCAGCACGTCTGGCACATTCCGCCCCGGCTCTCGCAATCTCGTAGGCCAACGACTCCATGCCATAGTCGGCCAGTGAAATAGCTTGCGCGTTGAATGTATTTGTTTCCACAATATCGGCCCCAGCCTCGAAGTACTGGCGATGGATCTCCTCGATAGTGTCGGGCTGCGTCAGGTTCAGCAGATCGTTATGCCCCCTCTGATCTTTCTTCCAATCTTTGAACCGCTCGCCCCGAAACGCAGCCTCGTCCAGCTTCCGCTGCTGGATCATGGTTCCCATAGCCCCGTCGAGGACCAGAATGCGTTGTTGAAGTATGGCTTCTAACGATCCTCTCATACGACCTGTCTCTGCGATCGAGTCCGCTGTGAAAGTGAAGGAAGTCCGGCCATCATAACCGACCAGTTCTTACACCAGCAAGCAATCCCAATTTTCTCGTCTTGACAGGAGGGAAATACCGCCGATACGATGAAGAAACCAGCTGGAGAGAAACCTTGCTCCTGCGTCTTACCTTTCATACCATCTGCTCAGCCTTGCTGCTCTTATCGACCACCGGCATCTGGCTCCAGCCTTCTACAGTCCTCGCGGCAGCCTATTTCGAGGATGGGTACCTCGGGTTGACACAAACGGAATTACATCAAAAACTCGGGATGCCGCAGGCAGTGCGCGATCGGAAGTCCGCGCTACGACTCTTTACCTACTACTCCATCACCGATTGGGAGAACTATTTTCGGAAGCTCGTGTCGCCTGAAAATGGCGAGGATGTCTATACCTTTACACGCCAAGGCATCGATGTCCGATACTCGTTCAGTTATACCGTCGATCCCAACGATGAAAGCGAGAATCAAACGTTATTCGTTCGGCTCGTCGATATTGAATTCTCCCCCGCAGTCCCCCTCACCCAAATCCCCTCGCTCGTCCCGGAATTTCACCCATCAGAGGATCCCGCAGCCCCTTCATTCCGATCGAATATTTGGGTATTGCTGTTTAAAGGCGCCGCATCCTCACAGGCGCGTTTTATTGTGAAAGAGGCACGTAGGGACAAGCTGGAGTGGACCCTGGCCTTTCAGCTATTTTCATTGCAAGGCCTGCCGGACCCACTCACGACCAAGGCGCTAGTCGATCGTGTGGAAATCAGCACGCAAAGTGTCGACCTTGTGAAGCAACAGCAACGGCACACCCATGACCCAATCGTGAATCCCTACTCGCGAGAATTCTCTCAGCATCGGCCCGGTCCTCAGCCACCCACGGCCAAGAAGATACCTGTCCCCAAGTATGCAGACTAACCGACATTGATGGTGGGTTTTGAAAATCCCTGAGAAGGGTTACGGAATCTGCTGGACACGGTCTTGGTATTTTTTCTCGGCCTGAGAAGCTTTACTCTTCATCACATCCATCGGGCCATCATCCGACACGTACATCAAAACTGGCGTGGCAAGCCCGAGCATGATCAAACACCCCAAAGCCAGAATGCGGATAAATTGGCCTTTAATCACGTTCATGGCGACGAGCAACACTATCGCGGCCAACCCGGCATAGGTCAGAATCCCCGACTGTGAAGGAGAGAGCCCGGAGATGTTGGGGGCAGTTCCGGAAACCATTTCTCGAAACTGCCTTCCAAAACTTGACACACGTTCATGAACAGTACCGACAGTTGAAGTTCTCTGGGAAGCAGTCGCTACCTGCTCGGTAGTTTTGACCCTTGCACGGTACCGTTCAGGAATTGTATTAAAATTATCTGTCATCACGGGCGTGCCCTGATCATCGATATAGGAATATATAGTGGTCGCCGACGCTTCTATTGAAGCCAGCGGCATGACGAGACACCCCCAGACGGCCAAGAGCCATACCATTAGTATCCATCGCCTCTGGCTATTTCCATGTGTCGATCTAGGACCCATCGCGGCCTTTCTTGAGCACCATAGCTCTTGTATTCGTTCAGTATAGCGCATTTCCTATATCGCGCTGATTAATAAAGAGAAACCGGCAGCTCTGCTTGACTCTTTCCAATTCACGTTGCTACGATGGATTTCATGATGCCTCACACCATCACGGCGACCCATGAATCGATGAACGCCTCTCCAACCGATATAGAAGAACTGACCCCCTTCATCCGCCGACGTCCAGTTCGGCTTATCATCTACGCCGGGCTTGGTCTGTTCCTTCTCATCATGGTGATCTGGCCACTCATTGCACAACTCAAAGACCCGGACTTTCAAAAACATATAGCGGAACATCGGGTCATGGTCGGGATGTCGAAAGAGCAAGTGCTAGCAGCCTGGGGGGGGCCACAAACGATCAACACGACCTTCACCAAGGAAGGCATCCGTCATGAGGAATGGATTTTTGAAGATTGGGAAAGCGCCGCGGTGGTGAAACACCGCTATCTATACTTTGAAGAAGGCAACCTCATTGGCGGTTGGTTCCAAGGCTCCGGCGAACGGCTGCCCGCTCAGTCCCCTTCGAACCCGCACACCCCAAAACCACAAAATTAGTCTTTGCTTATGGCTGTGACGAGACATCGCGCACCGCCAACCGCAGTCGGCTCAGCAACACTTCCGCACGAAGCTGATCGCACTCGTCGACCATGACACGCGAGTTGAGGATGGGGAGTCCTGGATACAAGCTGCTCATATGTTCGTTTTGAACGACATAGGCAATGCCACTGCCTTCCAGCAAACTCGTGATCATCGCCAGTTCGCCCATGTTTTGCGGCTCAGTGAGACGGATCATCGGCATGCGGTGCACTCCACGCTCAAACCAGCCATTGGCAGTTAACCCCCTGTCTTTTCGTTGCTTTTTTCCTGCATCCCTTTTACACTTACAAAGGCTAGGGGGTTTCTGTAATTTGCACGCGGCGTTCTTTGCCGAGACCACCAGAAATAGTCAACACACGTTTCCATTCTCGAACCTGATACACTGCCCAGGCAGGAGATTGGCCTTTAAAATAGGCATCAGGGTCTTCCCCGCTGGCATTGAGAAAGATCGGCTCCGTGAAGCCTTCTTCCAACACATAGTCGAGGAGACAGTCCGTCACAAAACCAGACCCTTGCAGCGACACCTCAGCGAGCATCGACAGAATGTCTTCTGGGTTCTGAATCGTCACCTGATTCATTAAAAGCCTCCACGTCATCGAATTGTAACGAGTCGTTCACCGGGAAGGCAACAGACATGACACGCCCCATGACGAAAAGCCGATTCCAAGAAGAACTCTTGCGTATGATGGACCGTAAGCATCATTGGGCATGGCCGGCATTCGCCGACGGAACGGTCACCGCCGATCAGCTCAAGTGCCACTTTCAACAGGAGTACGGCGTATACGTGCGTGATTTTCCTGTATTTCTGGCACGCATTCATGGACAGAATCCCCCGGCTCCGATCCGCCGAATGCTTGCCGATAATATTTATGAAGAAGACACCGGCGGACTCTCGCTGGGAAAGTCGCATCCGGAATTGTTCCTGACGATGATGGCAGGCCTTGGATTGCCGGCGCATGATTTTGACCAGGTACACCTCCTACCCGCTAGTCGGCGCTACCGTGCCTGGTTGGACCGTATCTCGAATAGCCAAGATTGGGTCATCGGAGCAGCGGCCCTGACTGTCTTCGTAGAAGGCAGCGTGAAGGATCGCGCCGAAATCGCTGCCCCCTCAAAACCAAAGACCGCCGAAGAAATTGAGGCGATCGTCCAACGCCACCCTCTGGTGCGATACCACGGACTACCCCTTGATTCCATGGATCTGATTCGCGCGCACCAAATGGTCGAAGCCGGCCACCGTCATGATGCCTACACCATGGTGGTGAATTATGCCACGACACGTACCCAACAACAGGCCGTTCTGAACTGCCTCAAGAAATGCCTGACGCTCTGGCAGGCCTATCGCGATGCAGTCGCCAAATCCTGTGGAATAAAAAAGAACTAATTGTGCCTTGGCAGACCCATCATGCATTCTTGTTTCTTGTTTTGACCTTCAGCCATCCACCAATAGCCAGCAGCTCTCTTCTTTCCAGCGACATGGCGCTGGTGCCTGCCGGAGAATTCCTGATGGGAAATCCGGTCGGCAGCGATGGTCTTCCTGACGAACAGCCGCAGCGCCTTGTCTACACCGCTCCATTCTGGATTGACCGGTACGAAGTCACGAACGATAGCTACGCACGATTTGTCCGGACGACCGGACACCGTGCGCCGGCACACTCGAACCCTGCTTCCACATTATGGGAGAACAATGCACCGCTCTCTGGCATCAGCACTCATCCCGTGGTTAATGTCAGTTGGGAGGATGCCGTAGCCTACTGCCTGTGGATGGGTAAGCGACTGCCGACCGAAGCGGAATGGGAGAAGGCCGCGAGGGGCACCGATGGCCGTCGCTATCCCTGGGGAAACGAATGGGACTTCAAGAAGGCCAACAGCGCCAGCTATTGGGCGGGACGCACCATTGATTTTCAGAGTGGAGCGGACTGGGATGCCTTCTGGATCAATGGCGAGGGCGCGAAGATTTCAAAAGAGAGAGGCATTAAGGGAGAAGTGCTCACCATGCCGGTCGCGAGTTTTCCAGAAAGCGCGAGTCCATATGGCCTCCACGACATGGCAGGCAACGTCGCGGAATGGGTGCAGGATTGGTATAACCCAAACTACTACAAAGAGGCCCCCCTCTCTAATCCTCAGGGACCTCTCCGCGGGGCGATCAAAGCAATGCGCGGTGGATCCTGGCTCAAGCCGGCTATCAGTCTTCGTACGAGCGATCGAGACTGGAGCCCAATGGATAGCCGTCCAAGCGGCACCGGATTTCGCTGTGCAAAAGACGGCTTTTAGGCTCCGCCCCACTTACACAAATAATCCCACAGGCAGATGCGCCTGACCTGGAAACACGCGATCTAACTCCGTCGCATTGACCCCGAAATGCTTAACCAATACGTCAGAAAAGATATTGCGGAATTCCACTGTCGGACGAATATATCGGCCCGAATCGAGATTGGCATCAATGAGCGACGACGGGAAGCCCGCCGCGCCGTGATAGAGACCGCCCTTGACCCCGCCTCCGAGTACAAACCAGACCGAGGCCTTCCCATGATCGGTTCCACCACTGGCATTTTGTTTGACGGTTCGACCGAACTCCGTACAGGTCAATAGAACCACGTTGCTCATCAACGCTCCTAGATCGTCATAGAACGCCCGGATCCCGCCAGAAAACTCTGCCAGTCTCGCTCCTTGCAATAACGTGGCGCCGCCGCCGCCACCTTGATCATCATGCGTATCCCATCCACCGATATCGACCGTCGCCACTTCCAGTCCTAATCCGGACCGGATAATGTGAGCGACATCGCGAAGCTGTCTGCCATAGGAAGTATTGGGATACACCGCGCCGTGCTGAGGTGCTGCGGGGCCGATCGCCTCGATGGACGCCACCCGATTCAACATCTCCGGTCCGAGTGCATGGACGAGCCGACTGTAGGGATTCGTACTCGTCGATTGAGGATCCTGCGCGTAGAGCGCCCTGAGGTTGGATTCCAATGGAGCTTTAGAGCTGCCGAGTCTTGCAAAGCTCAGGACTGACAGATCGTTGATCGCGGAAACGAGCGTAGCCCCGCGCAACGAATCGGCCAGATCACTTCCCATACCGACCGCACGAATCGCAGACGCGCCGACTGCGCCCACCGCTTGCAGGTAGCGATTGAGCCACCCGTCTGTCGCCTGAAAAACCCCTCGTTCGATGATGTCCTGGTCTGTAAAGTGCGATTGCGTGGAGCCGGCAAACCCCGCCTGCGTCACGATTGCCAAGCTGTTATTATTATACAAGTCAAGAAACGGCTGAATGGCCGGATGCATGGCGAACCCCGTGCCGGGGAGACCAATCCCGGCGCCATCACCGGTTCCAGGGGGAGGAATACCGATGTTGCCTGCTCCGCTCAATGCCGATGGCCTCACAGCGTAGTACTGCAGGTCCGAATAAGGCACGATCGTGTTCAACCCGTCGTTTCCTCCTCGTTGAAAGACGACCACCAGCGTCTTTCCTGCATTGGCCGCAGCCGATGCTGAACGTCGGAGAAGTTCAGATGGAAAGAAGTTCAACATCAGAGTCGCACCAGCGACCCCCAGCGCACGTTTCAAGAACGCTCGACGCGACAGATCTTCTTGTTCTGTGCGGCATTGTGGACAGGTATCCATACCCACCTCACTGGTATTTGTAGCGTGGACTGGCCAATACGGTTGCCAGCATTCGATCAAGCGGCGTCTCAACATTGGAGTTATCGAGATTGAAGGTTCCACCACCACTTCGAAGGGTAGTGAGAAAGGTCTGATACTCCGTGAGGCTCACCTGCCGGTCGAAGGTCAAATTCAAGAGGAACCCCAATACATCTTCTTCCGTCTTGAGCCCGAGGCTCTTCAACCAGAGTCTGGTCAAACCACCGCTGGTGTCCGATCCAAATCGGATGGTTGACCCGAATCCTGAAATCGTGGCCTCATAGGCGAAGCTCACTTCGTTGAACATCACGTCTGTGTTGAGCCACTCATCGGCCGCTTCTTTATACCCCGTTGGTGGCGCCTTCTCGTACAGGCCTTGTCCCATGCGCACCAAGCGATTCCGGAATGGATCGATCGGCGACCAGACACCGAGGTTACGGTGCAAGCTTGCAACGATTTCCAAAGGCGTTTTGATCAGCCCTCGATAATTCGTCACGTTGTTGAAATCCTGAGAGGTAAAGATGGCGATCAACACCTTCTTGATGTCGCCGCCGGAGTCGGTGAAAACCGACGCGACTTCGTTCAGAAGAGACGTCGATGGATTATCAATCACAAAGTACACACATAATTTCTTGGCAAGATGCGCGGCAGTGGATGGATGGCGCGAGGCAATCGCCAGCACCTGTTCACCGTCACCGACTCCGTTGGACGACACCGTCTGCCCCAAGAACTGCTTTGCCCCAGGACTATGCCGGCTGGCAATGAACTGAAACCCCGGACGAGCCACGTTTAATGTGGTCCATCCAGTAAAGGCTTTGGCAGCCTCCACGATATCGGCCTGCGTATAGCCGTTCGGGTTTCCGTTCACATCGACTCCGAGCGTATGCAATTCTTGTAGCTCCCGCGCATAGTTCTCATTCGGATTTTCTTTGCGATTCACATCGGTGTTGAGATAAATCATCATCGCGCTGCTCTTAGCACTGACCATGAGCAGATCGAGAAATTTTCCGAACGCATTTGCTCTAAACGCTTCATTTTCTGCCAGTTCATACTGACCCTTGCTATGTGTCCGATAATTAGTATTGAAATGGTTGTCCCAGAAATAGACCATCTTTTCCCTGAGCTGCCTCCGGCTATAGACCTTTCGAATCAGATCATGATCTTGCAGCTCGCTGAGCGAGGGCGCCAAAACGTCTGGCAGCCCGTCTTCAGTTCGCCAGTCGGCCCTATCCGCAGCAAGCATCTGACTGAGCGCTGAATCATCCGGGACAATCGGAGCAGGGAGCGGCTGAGTATTGTGCAAATTCGTCGGCCAAGGTCTATTGGGATCGAGTTCGAGTTGTTCCTTCATATAGCGAACAGCCCATGCGACGGCTTCTTGAGCGGTGAGGTGCGAGACGGTATTGAGCTGATTCGGTGTGCCACCGTACGCCAACCGATTCAAGACATGGTACGCCAGCCAATTCGGCGGAGCCGGAGGCAATCCAGCTTGCGGTGCTCCCAACGGAGGCGCAGGTGCTGCGGTCGGTTCAGGCGGAGGATCCGACGTGACAGGGTGGGCCGTGAGGAGCTGCTGCAACCCAGGCAACTGCCTAATCAGATTCTGCGCGCTTCTTCCTCCGCCAGAGGAAGACCCACCAGATCCAACCGCACCAACCAATGAGCCAGACGATGCCGTTGATATTCCGGCTACCGCCGAAGATGCTGGCATCCCTTGCGATGTGGTGGAGACTAAACTTCCAGACGAAGCCGGTGAACCAACAGGGCTCATGCCCACTGATGATTTGGCCATTCCAGCCAATGAATCTTTGGTCGTGGATGTCGTATGATCGCCTTCCGGCAGCATACTCGATGAACGTCCTTGATCCGCTTGCTGGAGAGATTCGGGTTGAGGCCCTTCAGCCAAGGATTTTCGAATCAACCTCCGGGGTTTCTTTCCGATCTTTGAACCATCGGGCTCTTTCCCCGGCTTGAGAATAGGTTCCACTGCAGGGATGGCAACAATGCCTGCTGTGCGGCCCCCCTGACCGCTATCGGATTTCATGGGAGAATTTCCTGAAGCCGTAACGATCTCTGCCGCATACAAAGATGCAACGTCACCCGAACTGGAAAAGAGCATCTGTAATCCCAACGCCAGTATGACCGCCGCTCCAAGATACTTCCTGATAACGAAGGAACTAGTCAGACATTGCATAGCCATATGTATTCGAGTTGTGACACGAGCCATTGCCAACCCCCTGTTCCTTGGCGACTGTCGCACGATCTCACGCGCAGACATTGGAGCAAAACCAATGCCCCTGAGCAGGCGCTCTACCTGTATCGCGCGAAAAAGACGATATTAGGAACATCTGCGGAGGATCATTCGCAGGATTGATTGAAAAACCCTACAGAATCGCCGCTGGGTTGGACCTTGTCTGTTCAGGACTGCCCGGTCGAAGAGGCGGGATCAAACAAGAAAGAATACGTACGCAGGAGACAGCGCACTACGGCAGTTCTATTTATTCGTCAGCAAATAGTCGAGCCGTTCGACCTTCACGACTGGCATTATGACTCCGAGGCCTTCTTGGTCATGTGAAAAATCGTACACCACCGACTCCTCAGGAATGAGACGTCCAGTCATGACGACAGTAATATCGATCGACTCGCCTCGTACAAATCGTTGCTCCAGTATGCCCCGCAACGTCGCTGAAGTCTTTGCGACAAGTTCACCCTGAAGATCATCGTATTTGAAGCGAACAGCGCCCCACCGAGTCGGCGTGAGCTTGGGGCCAAACACCACGCGAAATCCACCAGCCTCCACGTCATACCGAGACAATTCGCCGAACCAGACAAAGGTGATGCACTGCGTCAACGCGGGATTGCCTGCGCGTTTCGCATCGCGCTCCCGGTTCAGCGTAAACAGTCGCTCGTCATGGTCTGGGTCGTGATGGCCACGGCCGTAAACCAGGCCCCAATTCGGAGGGCTGCCATCCAGTGCATCGAGAAATTGTTCAATTGAGTGAGAATCGATCAGGATATGGCAGTCTGGAGGCAGGATGGTATGAAGATCCTTGCGTGCAATCGTCAGCAGCGGCCTCGTACCGAGTGCATCTTCCGCCCACCCTGCTCCAGCTGATCCTACGGTCATGAGCAGAACGGCGATGACGCAGAGAGCCCACATGGGATCAGATCACTCCGTTGCAGCGGCGACAGCCCGCTCAAAACTCGTGCGGAGAGCAGCGACCGCCTGCTGCTCACCTGTCAACACTCCGCATTCGATCAGCACTGCCAGACGGGGGTCTGGATCGATGCGGCGCAAGGCCTGGCTGCTGAGTCCACCCGACTCTATAACCCTTTTATAGATATTCAACCACGAGTCGGTCACGACGCGCAGTCCGGCATCCGTGGGTTTCATTCGACCAAGCTTTATCTGTTCAAGCAGCTTGGTAAGCGGATCGGACTGAGAAATGGCAGCAATCGCGCGCTGCAAAGCCTGGTCGCCGGACTCCATAGTCAATTCGTGGAACAAGAGCCGGGGCCGCGGGGATCGCCGCAACTTCCGCAGGCACCCCCACCACTACCTGGCAGCACCCAACCATCCGTGCCGCCGACCCCGAACGAAGAGATTTGTTTCTCCAACTTCGTGGTGTTGCACTTTGGACAGGCGGCTTGTGTGGAACCATACACCAACAGCTCGAACCTGTGATTGCATTCCCCGCAGACATATTCGAAGATAGGCATAGATCGTTCTCCTTATTCTGAATGTATTATAAGATCGGGCCGATCACTTGGCAATCTGGCAGGCTCCAAGGAGTTGTATGTACCAAGAAGAAAAAACCTTTACCCTTCGGTTCAGCCTGGAGGCATCCTTTCCCGACGACTATGAAGGTGAGGAGGAAAACCAGGCCTGGGTGCGAGAGTGGGAAGCGCGAGTCAAACCGGATCTTCTCAAGGTGCTTTTTGAATCGTTGCGACAGCACCGGTCCTGGCAGACGCATGTGCGTAATCGTGGGAAATCACCTGCCGACGAAATTGAAATCGTCCTCGCACGGGACTTTTCCAAACCACAGGGATTTAGCCTATCATCATGACACCCTTTCCCCTTGGTTTGTATCTTCACATCCCCTTCTGTCGACAGCGATGTGACTTCTGCGCCTTCTACCTTGAAATCTATCGTGAGGACCGAGCAGAGACCTTTGTCCAATCCCTTATTCATGAGATCGGTCTGTCGGCACAACAACATCTGGCCGCAGATCGTCCCATCCAGTCCATCTATGTTGGAGGTGGTACACCGACGGTGCTCGCAGGGACTCAGCTTATCGCAATCCTGTCCGAGATTCGCACACATCTCACCCTCGCTTCAGACTGTGAAATCACCGTTGAGGCGCACCCCTCCACGGTCTCCCAGCAGGGTCTTGATCAACTACTTCAGGCTGGGGTGACTCGCATGAGTTTCGGCGCGGAATCGATGGAGGATGGCGATCTATCTCGGGTCGGACGGCCCGGCGCTGTTAGTGAAACCATCACAGCAGTGACTCAGGCCAGAGCTGCCGGATTCACCAACATCAATCTCGATGTAATGTACGGGCTCCCCGGCCAATCCCTGGTGAGCTGGCAACGGACGTTGACCCACTGTCTAACACTGGAGCCTGCACATCTATCCTGTTATGCCCTCACAGTCGAAGAGGATACGAGACTCGCTTCCAACATCCAGCGTCGACGATGCCCAGCTCCAGATGACGGTCTTCAGATTGAAATGGACGAGGCCGCGCAACGGATGCTCGGCGACGCCGGCTATAAGCGGTATGAAGTGTCGAACTATGCCGAACCGGGATATGCCTGCCGGCACAATCTGCTCTATTGGACCAATGGTGAATACCTTGGATTGGGGCCGAGCGCACAGTCCTATCTGGACGGAACTAGATTCGGCAACGTCGCCGGCCTCATGGCCTACAACACATCGCTCGCGATAAACTGTCTCCCTATTGAAGATCGCATCACGCTCTCGGAGGAGGAGCAACTCCGCGACGCCGTGATTTTCGGATTACGCCTGATTCGAGGTATTCCCTCACGCCATCTTTATCAACATGCCAAGAACTACGGGCATACGGCAGTCACCTCACAGTTACTGGCGCAACGGTTGATCGAAGAAGACGGTGAGCGAAGCAGACTCTCGGCACGAGGCCTCCTGCAGGCCGACACCATCGCCGAGCTACTGTACTAGCGGGACGCTCGTAGACTTCCTAGCAGGCTGAGGAAACACCGTTTCGGCACAGCAGAGATCGATGGCCTGCACATCTAGAGCAAAAAGCTACCACCCTTGCAGGATGCTCAAAAAGGCTGTCAGCAAGGCCGCAGCCGATGGAAGCACCGGAGGCGTAGCCTCCGGGCTACGTTGAGGATGCTTTCGAGGTGAGAACGATGCTGGCGGACTTTTTCAGCATCATGCTGCTCGATTGACTTTGTCCTTGGGTGAGGTGGAAACTCAACCTCGAGCACATCGGAGTTGCCATGCCCGTTAATATGGACCCTGCCAAGAAGCGAAGAAAGCAGCCGTTGCCACCAGAGGCAGACTCCTCTCCGCCAGAAAAGAAAACGACTGTGCCTACACAAACGGCTCAGTTCGGTGAAGAGACGGAAGAGGATCAGATAAAGAAACTGGCGGATGCCGAGCAGAAAAATCTGTGGGAAGCCACGGAAGTCATCGACATGGATAAATTCTGAACTGCAGAACGCTCAAACTGGCTTGTTTAGTTCATCTGGTTTGGCCGGCTTAACCAAACGAACCAAATAATGATCTTCTTGCTCTGGCAGACGTTTTCAGCATCCTGCTAGGCGGGCAGAAAGAAAAAGGCAATCGCCAGCATCACATACACGCCGACCAACATCACACCCTCCATCCAGTTTGATTCTCCGTCCATCGCCACGAATCCCACAATCAGGACCGAGATCGTCACCGCAGCCACCTCAAAGGGTGTGAAAATCAGATCCAACGGCGCTCCAAAGAAATAACTGGCAAAGACAAGCAATGGGGCAACGAGCAATGCAATCTGCAAACTGGACCCAACTGCAATACCGTAGGCCAGATCCATCTTGTTTTTCAGCGCCACAATCACGGCCGTGGAATGTTCGGCCGCATTCCCCACAAGGGCGACAAGAATGACGCCGACGAAGACTTGCGTGAGCCCAAGTTGCTGCGAAGCCGGCTCCAGTGCCCCCACCAACATCTCGCTCATCAGAGCCACGAGACAGGTTACCACTGTGAGTACCGTGATCGACACGCCCCGGGTCCAGGGCTGCTCTCCGAGATCCGAAGCATTATGGGCCTCTCCGGCAAACAGATGGCGATGTGTCTTCAAAGTAAACAATAGACTTGCAACATAAATGGCGAAAAGTACGAATGATATGGTGAGGCTTAAATTTCGTTCGATCGCGACGCCACGATCGGCGGCGATGAAATGGAAGAGCGCGGGAATGATGAGTCCCACAGCAGCCAGGAACAGGAGGCTGGCGCCCATTCCGGCAGCGGTCTGGTTAAATTTCTGCTGTTCGAACTTCATCCCGCCGGCAAACATGGAGGCCCCGAGAACGAGTAAGATGTTGCCGATAATTGAGCCGGTGAGAGAGGCCTTGACGACATCGTGAAGGCCCTCATGCAGAGCCACCAGTGCGATAATCAATTCCGCGGCATTACCGAGCGAGGCATTAAGCAGCGCGCCAATGCCGGCACCGACATGGGTTGTCAAATGCTCGGTGGCTCGTCCCAACAGGCCCGCCAATGGAATAATGGCAAGTCCGGCCGACACAAAGACCATCAGTGGATCGGCTCGAAGGATTTCGAGCGCGATCGTCACCGGGACAAAAATGAGCAGGAAATCAAGCCACGACGTGAAGAGATATCGCACGCGCAAAACCTAGCATGACCGGGAGATTTTGTCGATGAATCGACATCGAGCACCCCACGCCCTGTTCTATCCCTTTCATCTCTGCCACTCAGAGACCTTGACACGGCTCCTGACTCGCTTTGCCACAGTCCATTTTCGCGATTTCATGGCGCTGCAGCTGACCCCCATGTCCGGGATGACGGCATTCCAAGATCGAATGGGCATGAGCTTCCCGGACCTTATCGAGTCCGGACGCCTCGTGCAAGGCTATGACGTGAGTGGACCACTACCACCTACGATGGCAGCCGTCATCGATCGTGACCTGCACGACCCTCTTTGGCGCGTGCGCTTTCACATGGCGCTTCGCCAGGACCGTCGTCTCCAACGTGGACTATTCGAGCCGTCCCACAGTCTTCGTATCGGCGACAGTCTCGTGCCAGGTCCTGCCGCGCTCCTACGCCTCATGGACGATTCGTTTAGACAGCACTCCTATGATCTCGGTCGGGTGAGAGCACTTTCAAAGAGGAGCCTCGCCCTTGAAGATGGGTACCGCTTTGAATATGGGCTCGCCCTCGTAAAAACATCCGCCTCACTCGCCTATACACAGACCCTCGCGCTGGCACACCAGCTCCAACCAGTCACAGACTCCCCCGCTCACTTCACGCTCTATGCGCAATCCTGTATCCGAGAGAATTGGCCGAGAACCAACCACCTGCTCATCCGGGCAGGCTATTAAAAGTGTAATTAGTCAGATGTTCAGTCTGAAGGCTGAAGGCTATGAAACTCCCCCGCAGTAGCCTACTCCGCCGAAGTAGCCGCTTCGGCTACGAAGGCCGGAAGCTACGGGGTATTCGGCGAAGGAGAATACATTATCTCGCACCAAAACCTTCAGTCCAAAAGCCTTCGGCCTATCTACCTGAGTAGTTACTTAAAAGTTCCAATCAAGTCTGCTAGAATTCATCCCCATGGCAGGCACGAACACCCCCTTCGCCCCTCCCGCCCCGGCAGAGACCACCAGCATCGACACAAGTGCTGGGGTCGACGCGCGGGTGATCGTGTTCAACTGCGAATGTCACACCTATGAGCAGGTCATTGCGCTCTTTTGCCAATACATTCCTGGCATGAACTCCGCGAAGGCCTTTGAGCTCGCATGGAAGATCGACCATGATGGAGAAGCCATCGTGTTCGCAGGTACGCTGGCAGAAGCGGAAGAGATCGCCGCAAAACTGGGTGGGGGAGGACTACGAGTAGCCGTGCAGTAATCGCGGACGCACTACTTCTTGCGTTTCTTTGTCGCTGCTTTGGCTGGCCGAGGTTTTGTCTTTGGCTTAGCTTTTGGCTTCGCGATGGCAGAATGCGATTTGGCTTTCACAGGTTTGCGTTTTTCAACGGACTTTTCATGTCTGAGTTTCGCCGAACCGGGCTTCGAAGGGGCGGCCTTCTTGCCGTGACTCCCCGACCCACCCTTGACAGGCTTTCCTTCCGCGAGCTGAGCCTGAAGTTTGTGTGTTGCGGATGTTTTATTCATTTTCGTCACCATGTCGCCACTATAGATCCGCACTTGATACAGCTCTAACAGCTTGCCGATAGCCTTCTGATCGCCTTTCTTCGCGGCATTCAGCAACCGCCGACGATGGTTCATCTCTTCTTCTTCTGTATGGGAAGCAGCCCGTCGTTCCATGTCCGTCCTTTCTATTCTAGGTACAGCAACGCGCCGCGCAGTATAGCGGAATTCCCCCAAATCCACCAGATACTTTGCATCGCGTGTCAAGCCACAGTAGAAATGTCCTCTTTCTCCCATAGTAGAAATGTCCGGTTTAGATAATGGCCGCCGCCGCATGTGTGTCTCGTGTCGGCAGTAGCCGTTTGCGCCACGGATGCGCTCGTGTCGGTGTGACTGGGCGTTGCGGGAGCGCGATCTTGGGAGGGGACGGCACGCGCAGCGGACGTGCGACGATGGCCTGATACGTGAGCGGCCGGCCATTGTGGGTCATCCGCATCGTCCCATCCACCCGTTCTTCAACCATGACGTGGGTCGCCCGGACATTGGTCCGCACCTGATAGAGGTGCCCGTGGTGGGCCACCGTCCAGTCACGGCGCAGGCATCGGGTCGTCTTCAGGCACAGGATGCGGTCCAGCTCCCTGTGCGCAGGACGGGGGCGATGCAGATCGGCGGTCTGAGCTGGCTGAACGGCGAAGCGCCGATTGTAGATCGGCAGATAGCCATTCAGGAACTGATTCGCCGCGTCCAGCGTGGAGACGTCCGCTAGCCGCAGCTCCTTGATCACCCGATCTTGAAAGGTTTTAAAGAGCCGCTCCACCCGCCCCTTCGCCTGGGGGGAGTGGGCCGGAATCAGCTCGACCCCCAGCTCGCTCAGCGCTCGCCCAAATTGACTCATGGGCTTGACTCCGGCCAACTGCTCGTTCACCGTGGGTGGGGCCGGCGATTGATAGGTCGTATGTTTGTCCGCGTAGACGGCCAGCGGAACCCCATACCGCCTCACGTAGCGCGTGAAGCTATCCAGCGCCGGGATCGTCCCTTCATACGAATAGAACCGGGCATACACCCGACTGGACGCATCATCGATGTAGGCCCTCAGCACGCAGCGGGCCCCGCGCCCCTCAAACCAGTCATGGTGCGAGCCATCGAGCTGCACCAGCTCACCCACATGCGCCTTCCGCGCCCGCCATGCCCGGTGCGGGCGCTTCCGCCGTGTGAAATGATCGACCCCACGCACGTGCAGCCACCGCCGCAGGGTCTCATCACTGATCGGGATCCCGTGGCACTCGGCCAGCTTCTCCGCCGCCAACGTCGGCCCAAAATCTCCATACCGCTGCGCATACAGCGTCAGCGCCTTGGCCTTGACCGTTTCCGGAAGCCGTCGGTTCGACGGCTTCCCCCGTCCCCGGTGCGCCAGCCCCTGGTCACCCTCCTGCTCCACCCGCTCGATGAGGCGCCGGATATGGCGTGTTGTCAGCCCCAGCAAGGTGCCCGCCTTGACCTGCGTCAACTTCTTCTCCATCGTATGCCGAATCACATACACCCGCCTGAGTTCCTTCACACTCATGATGACTGTGTCCTCTCCGACCATCCGGCCCTCCGACTGAAAGCCAGCAGTCTATCAACGAAGAGGACATTTCTACTTTGGCATAAGCGGACATTGTCATTGTGGGACTACAGATACTTTGCATCGCGGATACCACTTGAGGCTATTTTCATCCAGAGGTTATAATCCCGCTCACACCATTTCCTATAAGGAGACCACCATGGAACATCAGAAACAGGAACAGCCCACGGTTGCCGACGATCCGAAGGCCCGCGAATTACTTCGCCGCGCCTTCGAAAACACCGCGCGCTGGCAGAAAGACTTTACGGGATTCACGGCCGATCTGACCGTGAATATCAATGGGAAAGAAACCAGTGGACCCGTCATGGTGAAAGGCCCTCGTGAAGTATCGGTCCAACTGGGAGAGCCCGACGTGCAGAAGTGGGTGCAAGAACAGCTCGGCATGATCGCGGTGCACCGTGGCCCAAGAACCTTCGAGGAATCGGACGGCAAGTACTCATTGACCATGGAAGAGGACGGGCACCCATTCGGCACGAAACTGATCATTCACGGGTCGAACTCGTTTTATCGCGTCAAAGACAATCGCATCACCCAGATCAATCGCACCATGGCGCACCCCGGCATGACCCCCTTTGCCTTTACGATTAACGTGGAAGAGAGCGCGGTAACCCAAGACCAGAAGAATCTCACGACGAAGTACAGCGTGTACTACTACTCACCCACCGATGGGAAGCTGAACAACGTGGAAAGCTTCACCGACACCCATGTGCGCATCGGATCATCGGATCTGCCGGCTACCCGCCGCATCATTACATATGAAAATGGCGGAGTGATCGTGAAGAACCTGACGTTCACGAATCATAAATTGATCTAATCATGGATCTGAGGAAGAGTTTCCCTCGCAGCATGCGCGTGAAGATGGAAGGCTATGTCCATCTCGCGCGCATGATCGACAAGTGCCGCGCCGTGCTGGCCAAGACCGAAGGCGAATACATCTACCCCTGCCCCATGGATGACCGGCTCATGAAATTCTCCGGTATTACGGACAAGGAATTCACCGAGACCGTGAAGGCCAATCCCACTGATGAGGGCGTGGCCCAATGGTTCAAGAAGGCCGCAACGCCTCACCGCAGGTAGAACAAAACGAGTGGAATGAGATGATGTTGACGCGGGGACCAAGCACGCCGGATAAGCAGAAGTATTTCAACAAACTCCGCGACGCCGTCGATCCCTCTCGAACCGACCTCACCGCTTGGTCTGACCTCCAAGATTTAGAAGAAGGCCGAATAGTCCCGAAACGAGAGCCAGTGGCTTAACAGCGTTACGTCTCGTCACCAATCTTCTAAAGAACGCCGTAAGATACATTCTCGCAGCCAACTGAGCACCATGTTTGAGGTCGCAAATTGTGACCTCAAACATGGTCTCCAGGGCCTTCAGAACACATTTGCGACTTGGAGAACCAAGGTGCAAGGTCATGCAATGGCGGGAAGCGGCCAGGTGCCCTCCTTGCTCGCAGAACAGAGGAGGGATGGAGCCTGATGATCTTCTGTGCTCGCGCAACGTGCTCGTGCACTTCTATCTGGTTCTTCTGGGTGAATTTCCAGTCTGATCAACCAGACAAACCAGATAGACGAGATAGACCAGATGAACCAGCATTCGTTGAACGCGCGCAGGGAAGGATCAATCAGGCATCATCCCTGGGAGGTAACGAGCGAGCTTGGAGGGGGAACATTTAGCCTTCCTGACCCCGCTACCCCCTTCTGTACGGTTGATTTATCTACCCGTTGAGCGTAGGACTTCAGCCAAAAGATACACCTGTCTTACCGGGACTTTTCTATGTCAGAGCCCACAATTATCTGCCAGAACTGCAAGACCGAGATCAAGCTGACAGAATCTCTCGCCGCTCCATTAATCGAGTCAACCCGCCGCGACTACGAGAAGCGGCTGGCGCAGAAAGACACGGACATTGCCAAGAAAGAAGAGTCTTTGCGTGATCGAGAAGCCGCTGTCTCAAAAGCTACGCAAGCGATTGACGATCAGGTGGCCGAGAAGCTGCTGCTGGAGCGCGCGAAGATTGCCACAGAGGAATCGAAGAAGGCCAAACTCGCTCTGCAAACGGATATTGACCAGAAAACAAGAGAACTGGCTGAACTTCAGGATGTCCTCAATCAACGCGAAGTCAAACTCGCCGAGGCTCAAAAAGCACAGGCTGATCTCATCCGGCAAAAGCGGGAACTGGACGATGCCAAACGGGAGCTAGAACTCACGGTCGAAAACCGAGTTCAAGAGGGGCTCTCTGCCACCCGCGAGCAGGCCAAGAAAGAGGCCGAGGAAGGACTCAAACTCAAGGTGATGGAGAAGGAACAAACCATCGCCTCCATGCAGACCCAGATCGAAGAACTCAAGCGCAGGGCTGAACAGGGATCACAGCAACTCCAAGGTGAAGTCCAGGAACTAGAACTGGAAGCCTTACTCAGGATAAAGTTCCCAAGGGACACCATCGAGCCTGTTCCCAAAGGCGAATACGGTGGCGATGCACTACAGCGGGTCATAGGCCCGCTCGGTCATCCCTGTGGAACGATCTTATGGGAGTCCAAGCGAACCAAGAACTGGAGCGACGGCTGGCTAGTCAAACTACGCGACGATCAGCGGACTGCCAAGGCAGAAATTGCTGTTATCGTCAGTCAGACACTCCCAAAAGGCATGGAGTCGTTTGATCTCATCGAAGGAGTCTGGGTTACACACTCACGGTCAATGCTCTCCGTCGCGGTCGCATTGCGCCACTCCCTAATCGAAGTTGCCTCAGCTCGGCAGGCGTTGGAAGGGCAGCAGACCAAGACCGAAATGGTCTATCAGTACCTCACCGGCCCACGCTTTCGCCATCGAGTGGAAGCGATCGTCGAGGCATTCTCCTCGATGCAGGAGGATCTCGACAAGGAGAAGAAGGCCATTATTAAGCAGTGGGCCAAACGGGAAGAACAAATCGAGCGGGTCATGCAAGCAACCGCTGGCATGTATGGGGATCTTCAAGGCATTGCGGGAAAGACGATACAGGAAATCGAAGGGCTTGAATTGCGAGCATTGAATCCCCCATCCACTGCGGACAACGATTCAACTAGGTGAAATGGCTCCTTGATTCTTAAATAAGGAACCGAGGGTACACATGTCGCTCCTGACAGACATTCTCGCTTGGTCAACCGCTTATCTAAGTCCCTGGCAGCGCGATGCCCTGCGCCGTCTTTTTCAGCAACAGAAACTTAGTGCACAAGACATCGATGATTTATATGCGATGCTGAAGTCGGCCCGCGGACTGTCGGATGCTCAGAATCGTCAGCCTGTTCCGCTTGCGCAAAACCATCTCCCTACGCTTTCCTCTTCTGGCGAAACCGTAATACTAGTAGCGATGAAAGATCTTAAACATGTCAACCGAATTGCGGATGGACAAAAACTTGTCTTTACGGAAAAGGGAATAACGATCATCTATGGCGACAATGGCTCTGGTAAATCAGGGTATTCTCGGGTACTAAAGCGTGCTTGCCGTGCCCGCGATGTTTCTGAGACCGTTCATACTGATGCCAGTGATCCGCAAGTATCAGGGAAAATTCCAGAAGCAGTTTTCGACATTACGGTAGGGGGAAAGCCGGAGTCGCTCAACTGGAAACACGACTCTCCTTCTCCAGACGAGCTTTCCAGTATAGCGGTATTTGATGGGCGGTGCGCACGTGCTTACTTAGATGAGCAAGACGTTGCCTATCTCCCTTACGGTCTCGACATCGTCGAAAATCTTGGCCAGCGAGTAATGCCCGAACTAACACAGAGATTAAATGCGGAGATCAATTCAACAGACACAGACATTAGCCCATTTATTGATCTCCAAGGCGACACCACCGTTGGAAAGCTAATATCCTCCCTCAGCGAAGTAACGAAGCCTGAAGTGGTCGCCGCACTTGCGACACTCACTGCAAACGAAATACAGAGGCTTGCTGAGCTTGACAAATCTTTGAATGAGAGCGATCCAACGGCCAAGGCCAAAGCCATTAAGCTTGGGGCAAAACGACTCGATGCCCTTATTGGTCGAATCGAGGCAGCTCTGTCTTGTGTTAATGAAGCTGCTGTCACAAGCCTGAAGTCCTATGATGACAAAACTGAACTGGCACTAAAGGCCGAAGCAGTTGCGGCTAAATCTTTTCAAGCTGGTGAGTCTTTACTTTCAGGGACTGGTGAAGAGGCATGGAAAACGCTTTTCGAGACAGCCCGTCGATTTTCAACCGAACTAGCTTACCCTGGCGAGCCGTTCCCCCACGTATGTGCGGATGCAAGGTGCTTGCTATGTCAGCAATTACTGGACTCGGATGCAGTAAATCGCATGAAGCGCTTCGAGGAATTCATTAAAGCCGATACCTCCAAGGTAGTTGCAGAAAAACGCGAACAGCTTGCCGTTGCGGAAAAGGCAATCACACATGCATCTCTCGGCTTCGGGCTAGACGAAGCCTCGATTGAAGAACTCAAACAGTTGGACCCCAGTCTCCTTCAGACAACTCAGGAGTACGAGAAGAGAATTGAGGCGAGAAGAAAGTGGATGTTGGCTACTCTGAAAAGCCACAATTGGAATGCCCCCCAACCCTCAATGATGATCCATGTCCAGGATTGAATACCATTTCTACGACTCTTTTGGCCCAAGCGGACGATCTAGAAAAGGCGGGCGATGAGACCAAAAGGAAACCCTTTGAAACTGAACGAGCACAGCTGAGCGCAAGAGCCAAGCTAGCTCCTCGACTGAAAAGTGTTTTGGATCTCATCGGTAGAATGCGGACGAAAGCTAAGTTGACCAAATGCAAGGATGATCTCAAAACAAAATCGATCTCGGATAAGGCGAAGGAGTTCGCAAGCCAAGCTGTAACGGCGGCGCTAAAGAGTGCATTAGATAAGGAATTTCAGTCCTTGGGGATAGGGCACATCAAGACCAAGCTCGTCGAACGCGTTGAAAAAGGGAAAATGAAGCACAAGCTTGTGTTAGACCTTCCCGTTTCTACGAAACTGGAAGAGATTCTAAGCGAAGGCGAACAGCGGGCAATCGCCATTGGTTCGTTCATGGCGGAATTACATTTGGCAGGGAACGGAGGAGGGATTGTATTCGACGATCCTGTTTCGTCACTTGATCATCACCGACGCAAGAGAGTTGCACGTCGCCTTATCGAGGAAGCTAAAAATCGACAGGTAATTGTGCTAACGCATGAAACGGTATTTCTCTGCGAATTGATCGACGCAATCGAGCAACAGAGCATTGGTTACCTTATGCACCACCTCGAATGGATGAATGATCACCCTGGTCATGTTATTGAAGGGCTTCCTTGGGCACACATGGACTACAAGGACCGATTGAACAAGCTAGATGAAGAGCAGAAAAGGTTAGAAAAAATCTGGCCAGCCCATCCAAACGAAGAAGACCGTACAAAAATTCAAAGGCAATATAGTCTCTTACGTGCCACAATCGAACGCATCATCCAGGACGTCGTGTTCAATGGGGTGCTACACCGCTATCGAGACAGGATCAGTATTGATCGTCTTAATGTCGTGGTGGGTTTCACAGAATCTGAGTTCAAAGAAATCGAAAGAATTCATAAAGCGTGTTGTGAGGTAATAGACTCCCATGATCCTTCCTCAGTAAAAAATGACCCGGTCCCTGATGCCAAGCAATTGGGTATTGATATCGCAGATGTGAGAGGGGTTGTGAAAATGGTCAAAGATAGGAGAAAAAAGTAGCCGCGCAAATTTTTAGCCAGCTTCCTAAATATGGGCAACCACAACCTAACTAAGCTCGAACTCGCCTGGGTGGCAGAGAAAACTGGGACATTCTGAATTTTCAGATGGAAGCTACTGAGGTCGTTTCTTAAATTTGCCCCTCACGGTCGCATGAGAGCGGCCAGCCACTCCCACACCGCGCCGGTCCCAGCCCTCTCCCTTGAGGGCTGGCTAGATGGTTACCCACTGCGCGTGTCCAACGAGGGCCTTCTGATTCTTCACCTTCTCTAGAGGGAGTAGGCGAACTGTCCTTCACTGCGCGCATCGAGCGACCACAGTTTTATCGTGGGGGCTCTGCGAGCAAGAAGGATGGTTGCCTGCTCCCTCTCATCCTTCTCAGGCCGCGCGTTGCACGAGCACAGGAGACCTGTCTAGCCTGCCCGCACCTGTTCCCTCATGTCTTGAATCCGATGCGGCGTGATTTGGTCGCCGATGGCTCCATCAGTTGACGGATGGCATCGAACAAGGAACGAATGTGGGTGTCATGTGATTCGACCCTTCGCTCCAACTCGGTCAGTTTCTGTGCGAGCTCGCTGGGGCCCCAAGCACCTCACGCACTTTCACAAACGCCCGGACTACATAAACGCTGACCTCGATCGCCCTCTTCGAATTGAGCACACTCGCCACCATCACCGCGCCGTGTTCGGTAAAGGCAAATGGCTTTGCAGGCGAAAACTTGAGCGTTGCGAGGTGGTCGCAATTTGCGACCACCTCGACTTTCTCTTTTGATGTCAGCTGAAACATGAAATCTAAAGGGAAGCGAAGCCAAGAGCGGCCACCTTTCCCCTTGAGGGCTGGCTAGATGGTCACCCACTGCGCGTGTCCAACGAATGCTTGTTCATTTAGTCTATCTCGTCTATCTGGTTTGTTTGGTTGATCGGACTGGAAATTCATTCAGAAGAACTAGCCAGACCAGAAAGACCAGCCAACCAGACAGACGAACCCGGACGCGTTGCACGAGCACAGGAGACCGTCCAGCCTGCCCTCTCCTGTTCCCTCAAGTCTTGAATCCGATGCGGCGGGATTTTGGCGTGGGCTCCGCCATCAATTCACGAATGGCCTCAAAGACGACTTGAAACTGGCCATCATACTTCTTCTCCAGATCTGTGAGGCGCCGGGCAAGGACTTTGCTCGAACTGATCATCTCGCGCAAGCGGACAAAGGTACGCATAATGGCGATGTTCACCTCAATGGCGCGCTTGCTTCGCAACACGCTGGATAACATTGCAACGCCCTGTTCGGTAAAGGCATAAGGATAGGCTCTTCGGAGGCCGCCCCAACTTGAAATCACAATTTGTGATTTCAAATGGTTGAACTCCTGCTCCGTCAATTGAAACATGAAGTCGGCTGGAAATCGGGTCCTGTTACGTTTCACAGCCTGGACAAGCACACGCGGCTCAACTGCATAGAGATCGGCAAGGTCTGTGCTCAGCATGACTCGATGACCACGAATGACGAAGATCGTCTGCTCAATCCGTTCACGAGGCACCAGATCGCTCATGCTTCTCCTCCACGATGCTCACTCCACCACAAAGCTGAAAGTAGATACCCTGTTCATTCTATAAAATCAACGAACGGAAAACGGAAATGGAAGCATTTCGCGTGGAGATAGCATGTCAAACGCTGCGATAAGGAGCTGCTGCCCAGAGCTTCATACGAAAGCGGCCATGGACTATGAAGTACGAGGGGGGCTATCTGGTCAACTTTGTTGGCCGGACGGGCAACCCACATGGACAAGAGCGACAAGCAGAACTGGCGCGTCGTTGACAGATCGGGTTCCCATCTCCCCAGGTGAGGGTCTCCCGATTTCTAATGCTTCTCCTGGAGGGAGTGGCCAAGGCTGCCCTTTACTGCGCGCATCGGACGAGCACCGTCTCACCGTGCGCGTCCTGCGAGCAAGAAGGGCACCTGGCCGCTCCCTCCTCACATCTGATTCGGCGCCACGAACACAAGGACTTTCAGACGCTGGCCTGTGTGGTTCTTCACGCCGTGCTCTTCCCCGGCCGGCGCCATGGTTCCCTGCCCTGGACCCAGCACCTGTTTTTCTGAGCCGACTTGAAAGGTGCCCTGTCCCTCAAGCACGAGATAGACCTTATCCTGCTCACCGTGGATATGGCCCTTCTGTTCCTGTCCCGGTTCGAAGCAGTAGATGTCGCAGAAGAATCGTGGCGTCTGAAACAGATTGTTCTTCTTCATCTTCTCACTACTGAACTGCTGATAGTCCGAAAGGTTGACCACCTTCATTCGCCGACTCCTTTAGCAGGATGCTGAAAAAGTCCTCAGCGGCGTTCTCACGTCGCTCAGAGGCTCAACGTACCGAAGCGTACGCCTCGCCTCTTCGCTCGCTGCGGCCTTGCTGGACAGACTTTTTGAGCATCCTGATGTTATTGAGGCATTCACTCCATCTGAAATAGCACAAGAGTATTGTATGTATACACCGAGTTTTCCTGCAGCCTGCTAGGAGGGTTGCTGTTATGTTCGACGCCGCTCCAACGTCGCCAAAATAGAATCGACCGAGATCACATGATGCGAGAGCCCCAAATCCTTGGCTGGAAGCCCCATCGCCAGACCGAGTAGCTGCGGCACATGCAAGATCGGTAAGTGGAGTTCACGGTTTACCGCGCGACCAGCCCGTTCCTGATAAATATCCAAACTCATGTGACAGAGTGGACAGGGTGTCACCATGAAATCTGCCCCGTGATTCTTGGCCTCACTCATATGCATCCCTGACATGGCCACGGCAATAGCTTCCTTTTCGAGGATGATGGGAAACCCACAGCACTTGGTCCTTCCTTCATAAGCCACCGGTTCGCCACCGACCGCTGTGATGAGGCGCTCAAGGGATTGGGGGTTCTCAGGATCGTCGAATCCCAGATCCCATGATGGACGCAGGATGTAGCAACCGTAAAACGGAGCGATGTGAAAGTCTCGCATCGGCACGGAGGTCAGTTCGCCCAGGCGAGCCAGCCCGATATCCCGCACCACAATCCACAACAGATGTTTGACTTGGACATGACCGTGGTAGGCCAGGCCATCCGGCGCCAGGAGGGTGTTGATGCGATCCAGGGTCTCTGTCTCTGTCTTCAATCGTCGGTTGGCTGCGCTCATTACCCCTTGGCAGGTGCCGCAGATCGTCATAACATCTAGACCGAGCGCCTCCGCTTGCGCAAATGTCCTGGCATTCAGCGCCAGCGCCATATCGGGATGCGCTTCCGTCACAACTCCCGCGCCACAACAGGCCGCGGCAGAGAGTTCGACGACCTCGATCCCCAATCGGCCGATGATCGCCCTTGTCGATTGATAGAGTTCCGGCGTCGCCCCTTGGGCTGCACAACCAGGGTAGAGGGCATATTTCATTGATCGACCGTCACGGGAGATGAGACCGGGCTCGTGTGAAAGAATCTCGAAGGTCGTCCATCGCAGCCGTCGTTTTCGACTTCACCTGCTCCCAGGAAGAAGCCGTTGCAGAATGAATGTCTTGCGCTTTTTTATTGGCCAAATATTTTTTCTTTTCTAATTCCGCGATCGCCTTCTGGATATCTGTTCGTGTTTCAGTAGACGCATGTTTAACCTGTCCACGGAACTGCGTGATGCGCACTTGCATTTCGTCCAGTTCCGTCTGAATCTTTCGTTGAAACGCATCTTTCTGCTGAATCGTATAGTCCTTAGTAGCCGTCACCGCCTCCTGCGTTTCCCGGATCACCGTGTCACCCGTCACCGGCTTATCCGATGCTTCAGCTGCGACCGCAATGGATATGGCAAGCAACCCGATTCCTATTATCCCCCATAACCCTAACCCTTCGATATAACTCTTCACACCACTGGCCTCCATCCCACCGGCTTACACGTATCACTCGAAGTATAACTTTCGCATTGTGAAAAGTCACCGTGCACGAACCGTGAAGAGCGAGACGGGCCAACCGAGGAGGTCGGTACGTTGTGGATCTGAACGACGCGAGAACACCGCTGGGCAAACGATATCTCCCAGGGCAAAGAGGCGGTCTTGGAAAATTCGTGGCAGATGAGGAAGGAGCCGCTGGGATTGGTCGGATGAGAACAGAGTTTTTGAGGTTTTCTGCTACATGCCGGCTTCTTTTTGCTGTTGCGTTCGTTGGTAGGGTTCCAGTTCGAGCTGCTTCACGAATTCCTGAAGGTGAGCCCATTCTGTCGGAGCAATCACCTCAAACTCAAGGCCAAATTCCCGTCCTCGGCTCCACCGAACAAGCGCAGCCTGAATATGAATGGGGGATTCGTTCTCTACCACCTTGATCCGAACATCCAGGGAGGCTCCTGGCTGAACATCGATGGAGCTTTCGATGCGACAACCCCTAAAGGAGAGATCGAGGACGCTGCCCTCTCCGCCGACCATGCCGATGGAAGAAAATGAACTACAAAACTTGACGGGAAACCGGAGGTTCTTTCGTTGTTCCATCATCGCGCCTTCAAGAATGGCAGACTGTTACCCTTTTATATTCCCTATTGGACGTAATTCTGCCACTTTTTTTGTAATTCCCGCACGATCGACCGATTCCACCACGTCAGAGATATTTTTGTAGGCCAAGCCGGCTTCCTCTGCGAGACCCGACATCGACACGGCCTTGACCAGAATGCCGCGCTGTTTCATCTGCTGTTGCAGCTCCGCGCCACGAACCGATCTCTTCGCTTGCGCGCGGGACATTGTTCTCCCGGCCCCGTGCATCGTCGATCCAAACGTGTCGCGCACCGCGTGATCGGTTCCCACCAACAGGTATGAGCCGGTCTCCATCGAACCGCCACAGATAACCGGCTGGCCTGTCTGCCGGAATATTTCTGGCAATTCTGGACTCCCCGGCCCAAATGCCCTGGTCGCTCCTTTGCGATGCACCACCAGCTCCCCTTCCGGATACCGTTCGACCTTGGCGATGTTATGCGCCACGTCGTACACCAACTCCATTCCCAGTGCCTCGGCGGACCGACCGAAAACCGTCGCAAAGGCCTCGCGAATCTGATGCGTGATGACTTGACGATTAGCAAAGGCTGTGTTCGCGGCACAATTCATGGCGGAAAAATACTCCTGCCCCTCGGGAGATCGAAACGGCGCACAGGCCAATTGCTGATCCTTCACGGTGATGCCGTAGCGGCGCATGGACTTTTCAAATACTTTTAGATAGTCGCTCGCCACCTGATGGCCGAACCCGCGCGAACCGCAATGCACCATCACCACGATCTGCTCGTGGCCGGTGATGCCGAACGCCGCCGCCGTGACCGGATCGAATATCCGCTCGTTCGAGACCACCTGGACTTCGAGGTAGTGATTGCCCGACCCCAAAGTCCCCAGCTGATTGATGCCTCGTTTAATCGCGTGATCGGTCACACTCGATGGATCGGCCCCTTCGATGCAGCCGCCTTCTTCCATACGGGCGAGATCCTGATGCCAGCCGTATCCTCTCTCCACACACCACCTGGCCCCATGGGTCATCACACGGCCAAACTCCTCGCCTGAGAGCCGAACGAATCCGCTCGCCCCGACGCCGGCCGGCACCTTCCGAAAGAGTTCGGTCATGAGCTGTTCCAGATGAGGCTGCACGTCCGCCAACGTCAAATCTGTTCGAATCAGCCGCATGCCGCAGTTGATATCGTAGCCCACACCGCCGGGAGAAATGACGCCGTCCTGCACGTCGAACGCCGCGACACCTCCGATCGGAAATCCATAGCCCCAATGCCCGTCAGGCATACAGAGCGCATACCGGCGAATACCGGGCAGGCAGGCGACATTGGTGACCTGATCGAAGACCCCGGAGTCCATGGCCTGAAGAATCTCCCCGGCAGCATAAATCCTGGCGGGCACCAACATGCCTGGTTTTTCAGAGATGGGGATTTCCCAGATCTCGTCCGTAATTCGATTGACCGTCATGTCGGTGTTGAGATTCATGTTAGAGAGGGTCTATTTCGTCTATCTCGTCTGTTTTGTCTATCTGGTCTATGGCGCTTCTCTCAGCTCTCAGCCCTTCTCACGTCCCATCATACGTCGAGCACTACGCGCACCTTCCAGCCACTGTCTGTCTGCTTGAGCTCGTAGAGATGTTTCGTGACGCCTTTCACATCGGCGTGGAGTTCTTGCGTCTGATGATCCACGGGGGCACCGATCAGACGTGCGTGCAACAGCCAGACGTCCCCCTCCCACGCCAGAGTGAGCGGCGCCTCTCGGAAGACCACTCCTTCGGCGTCTTTCCAATAGACCACCTCCGACAGCCAATCGAATAACAATATCGACAGGTCCACATCGCTCTGTTCAATCGCGCGCTCCCATTCTCCCGACACCGTAGAAGGATTTGCCATGCTCTCTAGAATGGCCTGCGTCGCACCGCGAAAGACCTCCTCGACCGACTCCCCCTCGGCCTCGAAAGCGATATCGGCCAGGGCAATCTCTTCAAGAAATCGAAATGTCCAGGCCATCGACGTCAGCCCGGCGACGTGGCACGTCGCACTCGCTCGATAAAGGAGTGGAGCTGGCTAAGCCCGGGAAGCGCCTGCCCAAATGGGTTGGGTATTTTCCCTCTGAAGAACATCTTCATACCCAGAGGCAGGATATGCAACAGACCTCGCGGTGCGAACCCGACTACTTTCAGCGGCATGATCGCTTCGTTCAATCGCCCTTGCTGTTCAACCAACTCGGTAAAGCCGAGAATGTGCCGCGCGCCGCCGGTCGTCGTCATGCCTCGTTCGAGTGAGGCACGCCGCAACCGAATAATCGCCTCCATGGGTTTGACATCTTTCGGACAAACCTCCACGCAGAAGTTGCAGCGTGTGCAGTCCCAGATCCCATGTTCGTCTTGAAGAACCGAAAGTCTAGCCCTTGTCGACGCATGAGACTCCCGTGGGTCGGACAGGAAGCGATCGGCCTTCGCCAAGGCTGCCGGGCCGATAAACCCCTTTGAAACTTCATACACGGTACAAGCCGCAACACAGGCGCCGCACATGATGCAGGCATCCACGTTGTGAAACTGCGGATTGGCATGGCCTTGCGCCTGCATCTGAACAGGCACGCCCTCATCTGCAGGCCGGGTTCCTGACTCCAGCCATGGATGTCCGTCGCGAATCTTCTCCCAGAACGACGCCATGTCCACGACCAGGTCCTTGATCACCGGCAAATTGCGAAGCGGCGCGATCGCGATATGTCCGTGCCGTTCAAGTTCTTTTCGGAGGGAGGTGCGGCAAGCCAGTTTCTCGCTGCCATTGATCGTCATCGCACAAGAGCCGCAAATCGCAGAGCGGCAGGAATAGCGGAGGGCCAAACTTCCATCGCACTCGTTCTTGATACGAATCAATGCATCGAGCACCGTCATCCCGCGGCCAACGTCAAGCCGGATCTCTTGAGGATGGGCGGTGGAATCGACTTCAGGATTGAATCGTTGAATCGTGAAGGTCAGGTGCATGGGTGACGTTCAACCTTCAGCCATCAGCGAGCTGAAAGCTGATAGCTCATGTCAGTCCAGCTCGAAAATCTTCGGAAAGTTCGTCAGATTGCGGCACCCGTCTTTCGTGACGAGCACCATGTCCTCGATCCGCACGGCTCCGAGGCCGGGGTAGTAGAGACCCGGCTCGACGGTGACGACGTGGCCTTCTTGAAGCAGTGACCCGGTACGGCTAATGCGCGGCATTTCATGGATGTCGAGTCCGACCCCATGGCCAGTGCCGTGAAAGTAGCCCTGCATGCGACCGTTCACTAAGCCTGTCTTGTATCCGGCTTTTTCAAACCTGGTCAAGATTCCTTGATGAATCCTCTTCCCATCCGCGCCATCTTTGACTTTCGTGATGGCCTCTTCTTGCGCATCCAAGACCGTTTGATAGAGCCGCTTCAGTTCGGGGCTCGGGATCCCCCGCACCACGGTTCTGGACATGTCTGCGAAATACCGGTTGGTGGCCGACCGAGGAAACACATCGAAGATAATGCTGCGGTGGGCCGGCAACGGCCCGCTACCTTCGTTGTGCGGATCGCAGGCCTGCTCTCCCCCGGCGACGATGGTATGCTGGGCAACACAATCGCACTCCATCAATGTGACATTAATCAGCTTCTTCACACGCTCCGACGTCAGCGGTATCCCATCGAACCACAGTTGATCCTTATTGATCGAGGCCTGACGCAGCATGTCGTGGGCAGCCGCAACCGCCTGTTCAGTCGCGCGCTGAGCGGCTTCGATATAGCGGACTTCCTCGGCAGTTTTCACAACCCGTTCTTCATAGAACGGGTCTCGTTTTGGATACAGCTGATACCCTAAGGACTGAAACTTGAGGGCGTGGCCGAAAGCAAAGTTTGCCGGGACTAGGATCTGAGTGATGCCGGCTTCTCTCAAGAGAATATGAACTACCTCGACCGTACCCGGCTCGGCAATACCTTGTGTCTTTGCACGCCCTTCTACTTCTGAATACGACAGCACCCGATCGACAGACGATTGACTCTTCGCTCGATCCATTTCTAGATCGCTCATCACCAGGATCCGCTCCCCCTTAATCTCCAAATAGATAAAGGGGTCCGGCGCAATAAACTTCGTGGCGTAATAGAGATTGGAGTCGATCTCGCTGGCAGCGATGAACACGGTGGCACGTTGAGAGTGCGAAGTGGATGACGCCATAGTGAATGCTGGTCGGAATCTAGCACGGGGGGGAAGGTCGGTCAAGGCGCGGAGGGAACAGGTTCAGGTGAGGGTACGCTGCCCTTGACGGTATCTCTCTCCTCATCGGGCGTCATCAGGTCGATCGGCAGCATGACCGTGTTCTTCAAAATGTCAAAAGCCAGTTGCGCCAGGCCCGTCAAGCCGGTGGCGAACGATTTCATCGGTAAGTATGTCACCTCTGGATCCTGGATTGATCCTTTGACGGAGAACAGAGCAGTGGCAAGACCTTTGCGGTCGCCGGCAAAGAGCCGCCCGAAGAGTGGAATGGTTTTCAGGAATTGCGAATAGGATCCGAACGGACTGACAGCCCAGACCATATCGATTTGATCCGTCGGCAGATCATAGTTGCCGGCAGCGGTAATCTTGACGATCGGGCTATCGATGATCAGGTTCTCGGTCTCGAAAAGCCCGTTTCGTAAGAGAACCGTCGCCGTGATCTTGCGATAGGGCAGTCCCTCTTTTTCCAGATCCACTTTTCCCTGCAGCACAGCCGGCAGATTCAAAATGCTGATGATTTTCCAGATCGCTCGTTCCTGTGATTTTAAAAAGCGTCCGTCTTCGAGCAGGACATCCACCTTGCCGTTTAACGTGGGATAGAGCCCGTGCGGATTCTTCCCATGGCCGCGGATTGTCCCCGTCACTCGAGCTTGTCCCGTAACCTCTTGCGCTTTCGGGCCCAAAAACTTCAACAGATCTTCCACCAGTAAGCCCGTTGCCCGAACCGAGAGCTCGGCTTCTGCCGGCTCGTTACGAGGCAGTTGCACCACAATACGTCCGGCCACTTCTCCACTGGGCAATCGGCTGGACAAACGATCCACATCCAGCACGCCGTCTTGAATCGTGATCCTGGCGGAGAAACCCCCAAATTTAAGATGCTTGTAATGGCCGCGCGCCATCGACGCGGTTGCCTGAACTTTGCTGGTGGCTGCGAGAGTTTCCAGAAATTCTCGAATCGGCGACCGCTCGCCTTTCGGAATGAGGAGGTCGAGATCCATCTGATTGGACTCGATCTTGGCGGTAATCGTCGGTTTCACCGCCCAGTTGCGGATCGTCCCTTCCAGATCAACGTCGCTGTCGAGCAAACGAAACGACACCCGCTTGATCTCCACGCCGTTCTTCACGAAGTGGACACGCAGATACAGGTCTTGGATCGGTCCCTCGGCCCCCTTGACGTTCATCAGGCCATTGGTCAACGCAAGCCACCCGGTGTTCCTCCAGGCTTTCCAGTCGAGACCTTTCCCCTTCATGTCGAGCGACAATTCAATATTCCCCGCCTCAAACCCTCCCTTCGCAATCCATTCCGGCACGCGGGACAATAACAGCGTGCCGGTAGAAAGCGCCGCGTCGATGGAGAATCGTTCACCCAGTTGAATCTTACCTTTGACCGGCAGTCGGATCGGCGGCACGATCAGCTCAAGTCGATCGAGCAAGACCCCCGAGCCCTGTGGAATCACACCCTCGAATTCCACCGTCGCTTGGGCGCCGATCGGTTTTTCGGCCAGACCGGGAAGCGTTACTTTTGATTCGGTCAGGACGACCTCACCCCGTACGTGCGGCGATAGGGTCGGCCCGGTCAACACCACGGCGCAGTTGAGTAAGCCTTCGATCATCCCGGCTGGAACGGCTTGCGAAGGCAGCAACTTGGCCATATGATGCGCATCGCCCGTGATCCGAATCAGGAAATCTTGAAACGCGCTCTCCCTGCCCTCCGTGATACCTCCATTGATCCGCAAGTCCAGATCACCAAAATGCCCTGTCACCTGATCGAACATGGTCCCTCCATCCGACAGGACGAATCGGCCTTGCACCTCCGTTAGCCGTTCGGGCAACGACGGATGGGTCAGACTGGCATGCTGAACGGTAATCTCCCCCCCGGCAAAAGTGACACCGCCCGGTTGATTGAGCGGACCGACCAAACGAAATGTGAGAGCGGTCATACCTTCGACGTCACGCGAGGCGGCCAACAGATGCGACAACTGTTCCGACTTGACGGTTTTTGCAAGATGCTGCAGCAGGTCTGCGGCGGTCATCGTCCCGGTAATATCCCACTCGATCCAGGGCCCCGCCTCCAAAAATGAAACGAGCGCCTTGCTCTCATTCATATGAATCCTGCCATAGAGTCCGTTCAGATTCGACACCTTGACCCGGCCGGCTTCGACCGACACCACCGCCGTCAAATCCTTGGCAGGGACACGATTGTCTCCGATCAGGCCTTGCCCCTGGTTCACACGAAATTCCCCCGTCAACGACAGCTGCGGTCCTGCTGCCACCGCTCCCGTGATGGTCGCCGAGACAACCTCCACCATCCCATCCATCTCCCGGTCTTTGATCATCACCGGCAGCTCCGGATGCATCCACTCGGCCGGCACGGTCGTGAACAACTGGCTCAATTGGATCGGGGATGCCGCAAAGGTGATTGCAAACGTGGGCTGAGGCGTCAGCACACCTGAGAGGCTTGCTTGGCCTGCGAGTCTCAGCTGTTCGAGATTCGCGGATAGATCTGACAACACAACATCATAGCCCGCGACGCCAGGGACAGCCCGAACGTGACTGTGCAGATTGACGGCGCCCTGTAACTGCTCCGGAACCGGGCGCGGCCCGAATAAATCGGCCACCTGTCGAAGGTCGAGATTGGCTGCTTCGAGGGTGCCATCGAATTGTAGTGTGACCGCGGAAGCAGAGGAATCTCCAATCACTAATGTCTGCCGCTGAGCGGTGCTGATCGTCCCGGACAGGGAAATGGCAGACAGGCCCTTGTCGCCCGCATAACCGGTGGTGACATTCAGAACCGCCTGTCCCCGCTCCGCTTTGATAAGCAGTGACGCCTCCACCGACTCGAATGTCATCGATCGAGTCCCGTCAGACCGCGCGTCGTCGATGATGATCAGCTTCCCGTTCACCAGTGTGGCTTCATGAATGCGGAAGATCCGACTGATCGTCTGCACGGCATCGTGATCGGCTGAGCCCCCCTGGACAACCTGATCGAGAAGATTCCAGTGTCCGCCACGATTGCGCCGAAGCGTTAAGATCGGTTCTTCGATGAGCAGCCGCTTCCCCACTATCTGTTTGCGCAATAGCGGGAGAAACCGCAAGACCAAATCCAGCTTCGTGGCCGATAACACGATGTCATCGGAATCCCTCTCATGAATCGCGACCTGCGTCAGCTCCAATCGGATACTGGGGAACAGGACCAGTTTGATCCGTTGGACGTCAATCTTGCGCCCGATACTCTGTTCCAGCTGTTGGAGGAAAAAATCTTTGAGATATTCGCCGCCAGTCAGGTAGGGCGAGAAAATGAGAAACGCGCCGCCGCCGATCAGCAGAATGGCAATAAGAGCGACAACAACGCGAGTTCGGACCACTCCTGCTCCCTGGATGGATCATGCTCGGTGGGTAACCCGCAGCATTGCGGGTGCGTCATCTTACCGAATCACCTGCATGAAATCTACGAAGCCTTTGTCTTGACAGGGAATTCTCCGCTTCTCACGCTTAACAGTCGGCAGGATGATAAGGAAACCACCCGCATACGAGCGAGCGACCGGCGCAACAAGCGGGACTGGCAGGATGCTGAAAAATCTGTTGAGGCTTGCGAAATCTAAGATGATCCGCGCATGCATCACAACAGGAGCACGCTCCCGCAGGATGCTCAAAAAAACCGTCTACTTCGTGCGTGGTCTGTCTGGGTCATCTGGTCCAGCTGATTTGTTTCGTTCATCGAGTTGGTCTTGTTCAACCAGACAAACGAGACAAACCAAATAACGGCTTCATACGTTGGCAGACTTTTCAGCGTCCTGCTAAAGAAACGACAGGCTCGGAGACAGTCTTCGTTAAATCGATTACGAGTTCGTCAGTGGCGTTGGCCAGCAACGTATCCCAGAGACTGTGGTGCTGTGTTACGGTTGCTTCAGCTGGATAGAAGTACAAGTAAAATCCTTTGGCGGCCGTCGGTCGCATGGGATAGCGACGATCATAGATCATCCCATAGGTCGGAATGCCATAGACGACCTGCCAATTCCCCAAAATAAAATGCAACTCAGTGCCATGGACGTATAATCCCCCCGTGGTGATGACGCGCTTGACGGACGTTTGCGGTTGACTGAGATAGAACGTTACTCGTTCGTCCGGTTTGGCTGCGGCAAAAGCCTCTGCGATCTGGTGAGATAAGAGAGCGAGTTCCTCAGGACGAAACACCGGAACCAGCGGCGCCTCGCCTTGCAGCTTTTTCTGTAACCAGATCCGATGTTCTTTCACCGAGATGCTGCCGAGGATGCGAGACAAGTCCTCCGCGCGCATGGCCTTCGGATGCGCATGCGCACTGGGAGGCCACTCCGGCAGAACGGCATCATCCTCCTCCAGTCGAACATAATTCACAGGATCTTCATAGACTATGCGATAGGGCACCATAGGAATGGCGCACGCGGAAAGAACAAGCAGTGCTGCGAGCTGAGTGCTGAGTGCTGAGTAGGAGATCAGTCTCGGCATCCACGATCTATTGGTTTCTCTTTTTTTGGACTCAGCACTCATTGCTCAGCACTTCAGTCTGTGACGGTGACGGTCATTTCGACTCGTTCGAGGGGATTATCCCGGCCGTCACGCTTCATGCCGGCCACCTTATCTGCCACATCCATCCCGCTAACCACTTCGCCAAATGCCGTGTACTGCCAATCGAGAAAGTTCGCGTCCGCGACGCAAATAAAAAACTGCGAGCCGGCGCTGTCTGGATCGTTCGAGCGGGCCATCGAGAGCACCCCGCGCTTGTGCGGCTTGCTGTTGAACTCAGCTTTGACCCTATGTCCAGGCCCCCCCATGCCATGCGACGCACGGTCGGGATTCTTGCTGTTGGGATCGCCGCCCTGAATCATGAAGCCGGGAATGATCCGATGAAACGTCGTGCCATTATAGAAACCTTCGTGGGCTAATTTCGTAAAATTCTTCACATGCCCAGGGGCCACATCATGAAAGAATCGCAACACAATTTCGCCCAACTGTGTCCCCTTGCTGCTGACGGAAATGGTGGCTCGCGTGTTCGCTGTCGGCTCTGCCATCGTCCTCTACCCTTTCTTGGTTAACGAAAATGGAAGGGCGCCGGAGCTTCCCCCCCCCTCAAGACCCTGATTGATGGGATTCCACGTCCGTCCGTCATCGTCGCTTCGGAATGCCCCATCACTCGTACCGGCATAGAGCACTCCGGCGCCGGACTCGATCAACACTTGGATAGCCATACTCGTCAGCCCCTTATTGAGCGGCACCCACTGACGCCCCTTGTCGGTAGTTTTGAAAATGCCGTGCCCCGTCGCCACAAAAAGCCCCCGGCTGTTGAACAGAATCCCGCGAATCGAATCGTTCGGGAGCGCACGGCTAATGGGCCGCCAGGTTGTTCCCCCATCGGCACTGCAAAAGACACCTCCATCGAACGTGCCGGCATAAATGCCGCCTTCTGGATCGATCGTCAACACACGGATAAAGTTTTCCGTCATGCCTTCATGATCTTTGAGCCCATGCTGCTGACGCACCCAACCGGTCGACGGAACCTTAAATCGCACGATGCCTTTTCCTGAGGTTCCGGCAAACAGCGTCCCGTCGGATGAGAAGGCCAAGGCATGGACCAGGATGCCGTCGAGACCGGTGGTGACCACCGACCAGCGGTCGGCGACAAGTCGATAGACCCCGTCGCTCGTGCCCGCATACACCCCATCACTCACAGCAAGCAGGGTTTTGATTTCCAGATGCTTGAGCCCACTATTGATCGCCTGCCAGCTCTTCCCTCTATCGCGGGAACGAAAGACCCCACCACGGAAAGTTCCGGCATAAACCGCGCCATCTTTCCCCGTAGTAAGCGTCAAAATAAATGGATCGGTTACACCCTGGCCCGATTTCGTCCAGCTGACGCCGCGATCCTCACTGCGAAACAGACCGAGACCGAAGGAGCCGGCATAGACCAGGTCGCTTCCGACAGACGTGAGCGCCTGAATGCTCGTGGCCGGCTGGCCGAAGGAATCGTATTGAGGCTGGCTTTCTCCATGGCCAGGAGCTTGCGGCGGAGATGGTGGGACCGGAGAGGGCGCCTGAGTGGCAGCCTCCAATATTCCACCTGCACTCCAAATACTCAGCGCAAGGACCGTAGATATAACCTGAGCCAAAATCTTCATCTATCCCGTTACCCCGCTATCCGATGATTGCACAGTTAGAACCAGCGAAGCCGCCCGCAGAATGCTCAAAAAGGCAGACGTCTTACCCGCCCAACCCTGGCGGCTACTTCACCCTCCCGCCCTGAGTCTGCCAAGACAGACTATTTACCCAGGGACGCGCCTGGTCCCAAGCAAGGCCGCAGCGAGAACCTTCCGACTCCTTATGCCTCAGTTAAGGGGAGTGGCCGAGGCTGCCCTTTACTGCGCGCATCGAGCGACCACTGCTTCATCGTGGGGGCTCTGCGAGCAAGAAGAGCACCTCGCCGCTCCCCGCTCCATTTTTCAGCATTCTGCTATCGGACACGATGCCCCGCCGGTCCCATCGGCAAATCCGGATTGAGCGGCAAGCTGATTTCCGGCGGGCCTCCCCGTCCAAAAATGCGTGCACCAAGAATTCCGATCTCATACAACACCATCAAGGGCACGGCCATCAAGAGCATGGTAAAGAGGGTTGCATCGGGCGTGACGATGGCCGACAGGATCAACGAAGCCACGATTGCGTGTTTCCGATACTTCGCTAACACCTGCGCCGAAACCACCCCGACCCGCGCCAGGATAGTGAGTACCAGTGGCAATTCAAACGCACAGCCGAATATCAGAAGAAATTTGACGTTGAAGTCGATATAGGTGCCGACGCTCAATTCCGGAGTGACATCGTGATCCATGCCGAAGCTGACAAAGAAATCGATGACCAGCGGGAGAATGACGAGATTGCAAAAGATCAAACCGAAGGCAAAGAGCGCTCCCGCCAGCACAAACAGCGGAACGCCCCAGCGTTGCTCCTTAGGGAGCAGCGCTGGTTCAATACACTTCCAACACTGATAGAAGATAACCGGCAGACTCGCCAGGATCGCCGCAAGAAAGGACACTTTGATCGAGGCGAATAAGGCTTCCGTCGGTCCGTAGAACACCAGCGGGTTGGGAAACGGACGATTCAACCACGCAACCATCTCGCCAGAAAAGGTGAACGCCACCATCAGGGCCATCAGAATCGTGGCCCCGATGATGATCAGACGCTTCTTGATGGTCTGGATATGTGCAGCAAGGGGATTGAGAATCTGTGCCATGACTCCGGTCTCGGTTGCTGGCTGACGCAGGCTCCACGACGATGTTTCTCACTGCGGAGCGGCCTGCAACTCGTGGTCTCGATAGGCACGAATCAGCTCGGCCATCTTGTCTTTCTTCGCCAACTTCTCTTTGTGCAAATCCTTCATGGACAATTCTTCGGCGGGAGTCAGTACGTGTCGTTTCTGCAATTGGACCAACTCCAGGTCCAGACGGTGGTGCGCCTCTTCCAGTATACGAAATTCGTGGTTGGATTGGCGCAACCGTTCCGCAATTGTCGCAATCATACTGTCTGTCAGCATGTCGCACCTCCTGGCTATGAAATTACTGCCGCGGCCTGATATGTCCTCCCTCGCGACCGACTTCCTCTGTCAATCGGCCCGACTCCGACACAATCGGGTCCAGTTCCATCAGCAACGCATCTTCTATGGGATTGGTGTAGTAGGTTGGCCGGGTTGCCACGTCGTGAAACCCAAGGCTTTGATAGAGGGCATGCGCGGCATGGTTCGAAGTCCGCAATTCGAGCACTGCACACCTCGCAGCTTGTGCCAACCCGACCTCCAGGGCCTGCATGACTAAGGCCCTGGCGATACCTTTATGCCGCATTGTCTCGATGACTGCCAGGTTCATTAGCCGCACTTCTTCGAAGACGACCCAGAAGCAGAGATACCCGACAATCGAAACGGAGCCAACTTCGCCCGGCGAAACCCGCTTGGCCAATAAAAAGTGTGCGAAAGGATTGCCGCTCAGTTCCGCCTCCAACATTTTGCGCGTCCAGGGGGCTGAGAAGCAAGCTTCTTCGATATGCAGAATATCCGGCAGAGCCTCGACAGTCGCCGGTTCAATGATCCACTCGCCCATGGCCATTCCCTATCTGCAGGATGCTGAAACAGCCAGCCGGCACGAAGAAGATTGAGGTTCAGGCTTCAGCCTACCTCGCCCGCCGCGGCCTTGCTAAGCGGCCTTTTTGAGCATCCTGACGCGCGCTTATTTTTCTTGCGACCCGTTCCTGACGCAGAGCCACTGGCGAAATACCGCCGGACTCCTCGTACTTCAGCTCTGCTGCGGTACGCTGCACATACAGCGGACTGATGCCGATTCCGGCAAACTCGCCTCGCCGGAGCCGCTCGATCCCTGCCAACCCGATCGAGACAGCCGAGGGCTTCCCGGCAGAGTCCTGGGCCTCGGTCACCGTGACGGAGAGAGAAATCGACGCACGGATGGCCGACTCTTCAACCGTCCAGCCTTCGCCGAACACGAGGACTGATTCTGTGAGACTGCTTCCTAGTATGATCGGTGTGCCCACCTGCTCTGATACCACTCGTTCCAACCGATCGTCACCGGTCCAGCGAAACAACGCCCAGTAGAGTTCTTCGCGCCGACTGTTGAGAATGGGACAGAGGAGCGTCGGGGTTCCTCTGAGGTTCCACGCCATCCCCTCCAATGTCGGCACCACCGCCAAGGGGAGCCGACTGATCGTCCGGAACCCGAGAAGCGTGGCCAGACCGACACGAAGTCCCGTGAAAGACCCGGGACCAATCGACACAACAAGACCATCTAACTGCTTGAGCGTCAGACCCGTCTCACGAAACAGCCGATCGATCGTGGGCAGCAACAGCTTGGCATGCGACCCGGCAGCATCCTGGTCGTGACGGGCAAGGACGCGCGACCCATCGAGGATCGCCACACTCTGCCATGAAGTTGCCGTCTCGACTGCCAATACTTTCATCGGAGCGAGACCTGTGCGAGATCGCCCGCGGTCAACGGTTGGTTCGGAATCATCTCGTGAAAGGTCACCCGCACGCTCCCCTGCCCCTTTCCATCTTCCAGGATGATCAGAAACGGTCTCAGCAGACGCCCCTCACCGATCGCACGGAAGTCCTCGTACTGAATGGTCGCTTCAACTGCTCCCGAATCCGTGAATCGATCTTCCCGGACCACATGCAATGTCTGCCGCTCGAACCACAGCTGGCGGCGCATGAGGTGCGCTCCGCTGGGAGATGGGCCGAAGACCTCCAGCCGGTAACGATCGCCCTCTTCCACGAGAGTGACCGTTTCGTTTTTCGCAATCGTGCCGATGCCCAACACTCCCCCCATTGCCCACACACTCAACTGAAACGGCCGAGCGAGCTTTCCCATCTCGCTCATATCGGAGGGACTGCCGGACAGGACACGGCCCATCGTCGGGAGTCGCAACCGGAACTGATCACCTGCCTGCACGAATTCAAAGAGTTCGCCGCCGACCGCGGTGAACCCGCGCAGACGCATGGCGTTTGGACGGCGATAGTACAGCGAGCCCTCCACCCGTGACGCGATAGGAATGATGCCTCCCCGCACCTTTGCGCTGAAGAGACCTTTCATCGTCTGAATCGCCGCCTCCCGCTGGCTCAGCAAGGCCGTCAACTCCTCCACCGTCGCTTTCTTAAGCTGAACTTCCTCACGCGGCGTAAATAGCCCACAGCCGGATAAAAAGGTAAGAGCCAATACAGCCACGACAGTAGAACCACTGACTGAAGCCATTGTGCGCGTCCCGGATAAGAAGACACGATCCCGCAGGATGCTTAAAAAGTTCGTCCAGCAAGGCCGCAGTGAGTGAAGGCCCGAGGCGTACCCTTTGGGGTACGTTGAGGGTCTGAACGATACGAGAACGATGCTGGCGGACTTTTTCAGCATCCTGTTAAGCCAAAACAACATCCAACGCCTCCCCCACTTCCCGTATGCCGACCAATTCGATGCCATCGATGGGATCGAGCTTGGCCAAATTCCGTTCCGGCAACAGACAGCGTTTGAATCCCATCTTTGCCGCTTCACGAATTCTCATCTCAGCCTGACTGATTGCCCGCACTTCACCGCCGAGCCCCACCTCACCCAATACCAACAATCCCGGCTCAATCGGCACTTCGCGCAAACTCGATGTGACCGCCGCCACAATGCCCAAATCGATGGCTGGCTCGTCGATATGCATCCCACCGACGACGTTGACATAGACATCTTGTCCGGACAGATGCATGCCCAGCCGCTTCTCCATAACCGCAAGCAACAGCGAAACCCGATTCTGCTCCACACCGTTCGCCATGCGTTTCGGCATCGCATAACTCGTGGACGACACCAATGCTTGTAGTTCGACCAGAATTGGCCGCGACCCTTCGAGACTGGACACCACCACCGATCCCGTTGTGCGCTGGGACCGCTCTGCCAAAAACAACTCGGAGGGATTGCTCACTTCCTCCAACCCAGAATCTTTCATTTCAAACACGCCGATCTCGTTGGTCGAACCAAAGCGATTCTTCACTGCGCGAAGAATACGAAAGCTGTGGCCCTTGTCTCCTTCAAAATAGAGCACAGTATCGACGATATGTTCCAGCAACCGCGGTCCGGCGATCGCTCCTTCTTTGGTGACATGCCCGATGATGAAGACCGGCACGCTGCTGCGCTTTGCATACCACATCAATTGGCCCGCCACTTCCTGCACCTGGCTGATGCTGCCCGGGGCGGACGTGATCTGTTCCGTGTAGACCGTTTGGATCGAGTCAACAACCATTGCGGCCGGCTGAATCTCCTGCGCCGCTTTGAGAATTTGTTCGAGTGAGGTTTCCGCAAGAATTAACAAATTCGGATGCTCAATGCCGAGTCTCTGTCCACGCATCTTAATCTGCCTGGGAGATTCCTCTCCCGAAACATACAGCACCGGTTCTTCCTTGGAAGACAGGCGCGGAAGCGCCTGGAGTAACAAGGTCGTCTTCCCAATCCCCGGATCGCCGCCGATCAGAATCACCGAACCAGGAATAACTCCGCCACCCAACACCCGGTCGAATTCACCAATCTGCGTCAACCGCCGGTCCTCACCGACCACTTCGATCTCGGCAATCGGCGTGGCCTTAGCCTGAGCCGTCTTCATCGCAGCAGGCCGTCCCTTGCCGGTCGCCGCCTGCCGTTCCTCTTTCATGGTATTCCAGCCGCTGCAATCAGGACAGCGGCCAAGCCATCGTGGCGACTGGTGGCCGCAAGCTTGGCAGGAAAAACTAGTCTTCGCCCGCATTCAGAGAAGCCTCAATAAGAAGGAAATCTGAGGCTTATAGTAAAGGATAGGAGCGATGAATGGAAGATACGGAAGCCACGCTAACCGGTGCGCGCCATCTTAGCTCGGGTTCGGGTTTCATGTGTGGTTAAACGGCGATCTGTGCGCTCAGCCACTTGTTATTTTTCAATTCCCCGAGACACGAGCGATACCAACAGAATGTTGAGCGAACCGCCCTCCGCCTTCGCGCAGGCGATCAAGCGCGCGTGGAGCAAACGCGGCACCCTTTGCACGAAACGCTTGCTGACCATGGAAACGGCCTGGGAATGCCCCCCTAAATGTTAGATTTCAGCCGCATGCGCCAATACCTGGGCTCCTGATGCAGGTGTGCGACTGAGATAAATATGATCGCGACGCTTGTCGGCTCATAGATCAGGCCATAGGGAAACCACTGCATCTGACAACGGCGATCGAGCCACCCAGCGAGTGCCATGCCATCGGAAAATCGTTGATACGCCGGATGGTCTCCCAGGCCTCATCACGAAACTCGTCCCCCAGCCGAATGCGCTACGCGTTGTAGTACCGGACTGCTTCAATAAGCTCTTGATGCGCGGGCGGCAGGAATCTAGTCTTCAAACTTTTTTCCCAAGCTCCGCGAAGACCCGCTCCGCATCGATCGCGCCAAGCTCACCGGCATGGTAAGCAGCCAAGCGATCTTCCGCTTCCTTGAGCCACATCGCATCAAGCGCGGGATTGGGCATGTCGAGACTGGCAATCAGACCCTCCATCAACGCCGCACGGTCATTGGACGGGAGTTCAAGAGCCTGATGCAAAATGGCTTTTGCTGATTGAGGCATAACCACCTCCATTTAACAGTCACCCGAAACTGTACCAGCGATGTTCTATGAAATCGACCGCTAAACTCATCCGCCGCCCGCCACGACAGCATGGAGGAACTTGCCTGGCGGTCGGCTGGAGCGCCTTGATAGGGAAGGACTTATATGGATATTCTGATTTCTTCTCGCAAATCTCGCATGGTCACCCGTAAAAACTCAGAATGTCCCCGTTTATTTCCCTTGCAACGCTCAAAAAGCCGAGCAAGAGCCTGCACCGAATGCTGGCTCCACGCGGCAACCCGAGCACGGAAAACTTTTTTAGTATCGTGTGCGCCCTCCAGAAGAAGGCCCACGTAAAGCTGCACGTGACCGCGAAAGCCGGCTGAGCCATCGTCGGAACCATCGCACAACTCGAAACGGAATATTTTTGACCAGGCATGACTGTTGACTTCGTTGGGTAGTAAAGTAATAGGCTATATATATAGATAGATCCTCGCAGGCACAAAGATGGACGGAATCAGGAGGAAAGCCTACCCACAGGAGGTGGAGAAGAAGAGGCTGCTGCTGAATAGCAGTAAGCAGTAACGGAACATTTGCAATAAACCCTCATTGACCTGGGTTGGGGAGGTAGCGGAGTGACCTGGACGACGGCGAAGCCGACAAAAACAGGGTGGTATTGGTATCGCGGTCAATCCGACGGAAACACCGCGAAGGTTCTGCACTTCATCGATGACGACGGAGATGGGCTCTACCTCGCAACGTCAGATGATCGGACACTGAATGACTTAACCGGCGAATGGGCCGGACCAGTTGAGCCGCCACTGTCGAGTCAAAGTCGTTGAACAAGATGGTCACGGAAGATGCGCTGGTAAGGGCAAGTGCTGCTTCGTGTTTGTATTCAGCCTCGTCCGCATATACCATGCCACCAGCATTATAAGCCACGTCAGGGCGGAACTCATGAACCCAACCGTGACCCACTGACCTTCCGTCAGGCCCCTTAAGCCATCAATCCAGCTCATGGCAACCCACTCTAGAGGCGGGACGGTCAAACCACAAGGTGGTGCATGGGAAATTCTGGATCGCGCGGTCGCGATCCCTACATCGAGAACAAGCCCTCAACCTGAGGGTCAAGGGGAAGGGCTTGGAAATCCTTTCTTGCCAGAGTCGCGGCGATTTCAGACTAAGAGTAAGGATCTTGCCATCCAACACCTTGTAGCGCATGGCGATCCGGCCTTCTTCGTCATTCGTAAATCGTCACTCAACTGAATCATTAATCATTCCGCCCCCACCCCCTCACTCCCCTTCACATAACGATGGACCAAAACGGCCATGAAAAGTAATCTGTTGGCGCTGCCTTGTCCATGCTTTTCACCGATTGTTGCACTAGGGTATCATGTGGCTCTTGATCTTTTCCCTTTTCCGCTGGGCTCGTAGGAAATGCCCAGGTTCAATTTGTTGGAGCATTGAGCATGGAGACCCATTACACCATTCTTGAAGTTCAGGATACAGCGACTCCTGAAGAGATCAAGGAGGCCTATCGACTCTTGTTACAAGTCTGGCACCCCGACCGCTTCCACCATCGGCCCACGCTGCTGAAGAAGGCAGAGGAGAAGTCCGGAAAAATTAATGTGGCCTTCGAGACGCTCAGTGACCCTGTCTTGAAACAGCGGTATGACGACTGGCTTCGTGCCCGCGGTGGACGGAGTGCGAAGCCTGTTGAGCCTGTGACCTGCCCTTCCTGTCAAGCACCGATTCGCCCCGCTCCCGAGCAAGGTGAGAGCTGGGATACCTACCAGCGCCGGCACCGAACAAAGAAAGAGGGCGACCACACTGCCGGCGCAACGGCTCAAGGAAATCAACCGTTCCCCCGTGCCAGAATGGCCATACTAGCCATAGGCGCACTCTTTACCCTCGTCATCGTATTCGCACTAACGAAACCATCTAAAGTGATTATTTCGAATAAACCTCCTCAGAAGGTTGAACAGGAGACGATCCCAACAGCTGAGTCATTTGTAGATGAAGACAACCCGCATGTTCACCACGCCGTGGATGTACGGGATAGTGTTTCCAACAGCTCCGCTCAGACAGATGAACAAGTGGCAACTCCGAGGAGTGTGCCAATGGCAGAAACCCAACGGGAGCGTCTGAATGGCCTTGATGCAATGCAGCGACAACTGGCGCAGGCCCCTGGGCGTGTGCCGGCTTCCCCAGCGGAGATGATCTCAGCCGTAGATCTGCAACAACTGAAGACGTTGGGCAGCCAGGGCAATGCGTCAGCGCAGAACCAGCTCGGTCAGCTGTATGCTAATGGACGGGGCGTGCCGCAGGACTATACCACGGCACAAAGGTGGTACGAGAAAGCCGCAGCCCAGGGTAATGCGTGGGCGCAGAACCAACTCGGTCAGCTATCTGCCGACGGGCTGGGTGTGCCGCAAGATTATAAGAAAGCACGACAGTGGTGGGAGCAAGCGGCAGCCCAAGGTGTTTCGCAGGCGCAATACAACCTTGGACAATTGTATGCCAACGGGCGAGGGGTACCACAGGACTATATAATGGCACGGAGCTGGTACGAAAAAGCCGCAGTTCAGGGCAATGCCTGGGCACAGGCTCAGATCGGACAGCTCTATGCCACCGGGCGGGGGGTACCGCAGAACTATACAATGGCACGGGGCTGGTACGAAAAAGCCGCCGCCCAGGGCAACGCCTGGGCGCAGGCTCAGCTTGCAATGATGTAAGCAACGAACGGGCACCGTGTCGCAGGACTACACGACAACACAAATAGCGGGGGCACAAGAACAGGTTCAGGTTTTAGAATCTTAGGTTTCGTAGCACATCGCAGTCCAGCCTTCTTCGTCAATCGCACATCGTCATTCGTCACTAACCTGAATGATCACAAATTCACATTGAACATTCCTCTCCCCTCTTTAACATTCACGACTCAATACTGCATTCCCAAAACATTCTGCCTGCACAGGAGACACACGATGATACGCACCCGCATGACCCTATCCTTGCTCTGTGTATTGAGCCTGTTCCTACTCGCGACATTGACCGGCAGTGCCACCCCTCCCTCGGCTTCGGTCAAAACAAATGTTCCTTCGGATCGGCTGAGCAATGAAACCTATACGAGCCCAGATGGCGGTTACAGGGTCACCCTCCCTCACCTCAACGCCGGCAGGTTGAGGAACACTACATAATAGGCCATGAAAACCATGGTGTCAGTTTTAGCGATGCTTCTGAAACGGCTTATCGCATACTCCGCATCGATAATACCGTCGAGAAATTCACCGTTGAGAAAATATCGGACGATTCCATGGCAAGCGAGTTGTTCCGCGAAAACCGCTATGTAGACTCAGCTCGCGGGAAAGAATTACGGCTGGTTGGATTAAAGAAGGAAGGGAGTCCGCTGGTCTCTCAAGAAATGGAGGGAGGCGAGCTGATCACACGGAAAAACGATTGATATAAAGCGGACAGTATTTTCATGTATGGCATCTATATGTATGAAGTCTCCGCCGGCATCACAGCCTCGCAGGGACAATCTGAGGATGCCCTATTCGACGAGGCCAAAAGAAACCTTGATGGATTTATCGAGGGTCTCAGTATTAAGTGGGATAGTCTGTAATGGTTGGTCTGAGTTCAAAAGTGCAACCTCACGAAACTTCGATGCGCCCTCACTTCTTTATCTGGAGGAGATCGGCGGCAGCGGCTTCTTTCAGAATGACTTCGAGTTTGCCATCGCTATTGATGAGTACGGAGGACTTCTTCTCTATCCCCTCGCTGTAACTATTCACCAACCCCTCGACAACTCGGTCACCGATCCGAAGGAAGAGTTTCCGCCGTTTCGTGGCCGAGGAGACCTCTTCAAGATGGGCCGGCGTGAGGTTTGAGATAAGATTGGCGAATCGATCCACGTAGATGATCTCGCCGATCGGGATGGTCTGTTCCCATCGTGGCTGAACAATTGAAAGTGTCCGGTAATCTCCGATGATCGGCCTGAACGACTCGAAGAGCTCATGCGTTGCGAGTCTGACAACAGCTGGCGCAAAGAGATAGCGTCCATCGAAGGTGTGGCCTGGTCGTGTCAGCCTTCGCTCAAAGGCTCCCCACACCAAACCAAGCACGCACCGCTTCTTCGCTTACTACGGCCTTGCTTGGGACAAGGTGCATCTCCACGCGCCAGGGCTGAGTGAGGAGGAATCCAGCCTTTTTGAGCATCCTACGGGGAGCTCTTCTTCTCCCAGACGAGCAGGCCAAAGGAGTTCTATCGCTTGTTATGGCTCGGCAGGTTTTCATAATCCTGCTAGACATCTCGCCCTTTCTCACGTACTCACGATCACACCTCTGCTCATTTCTCCCAATTCATTGACTCTCCAATCCCATCCGCTACACTTTGAGATGTTACCGAACATCCTCAACGATTCCTATGTCAAAACCCAGCACTTGGATCGCTCCCTCTATCTTGGCCATCTTAGCTGTGCCCCTAACCGCCCCCTTGCTGAACAGCCTGCCTTGGTCCAATCTGTCTCGGTTGCGGAACAACAGCTTAGCAGTCCTCACACCATTCGATTGGTTCCAAATATTCTCGCGTTTGTCACCCTCCTATATATTCGCCTTCGCTGCCTTTCAGCAAATCCCAGACAATGGCCGAGGATCAAGATTTCTCCGCGACCTTTCTAGAGCAAAACTGTACACCCGAACTGCTGGCAAATCCCCTCATGGGACAAGCTATCCTCTCAATTCCTGCCTCATAACAATAGAATTACGTAAATACTTTGGAGGGAGCATTAGCTCTTTGTGGGCATTGCGCAAACGATGAGCCACGCGTTTAATAGCCCCTTGAACGTGCCTAGATTGAACGTACAACCAGGAAATGTCCTAGACCGTCCACGTGCATAGCCCTAGAAGAAAGCGCCTTCAATGATTGTGACTCACCCACAACACTTTACAAGCGTATCTCTCCTGTTCTTGCTCGCCGCACTTCTAACATCGGGCTGTGCTAACTCGAATTTACAACGGGCTGACCGGTTGGCACAGGAGGGCAAATGGGAGGAGGCGGTGGCGGCCTACAGACAAGCCTCCAAGGACAATCCGTTTGATGCAGAGATCCAACGTCATCTTGATGAGGCGAAGACGCAGGCTGCCGACCAACATCACGCCCAGGGGAAACAATATCTTTCGGAGGACAACATCCTCGGGGCGCTTCGCGAATTCAAGATTGCACTGGGTTTCGATCCGTCTCGGCGCCTACACCAAACGGCGGTTGGCGATGCTATGCGGATGAAGTTTGCGCGCGACCAGGTTCAAGCAGGGAAAAAACTGCAGGGCGTTGGTCGCCTTGACGAGGCGATGACAGCGTATGAACAGGCTGCAGAGGCGGATCCCGATCTGGCCGAGGCACTGACCGGCATTACTCAGGTCACGGCCCAACAGCTCTCAGCCAAGAGCATCGGAACGTCAAGCCAACCGATTACGCTCCGGTTTCAGAATGCGAAGCTGAAAGAAGTATTTCAAGTGGTCGCGCGGACCGCGGGCCTGAATGTGATTTTCGATAAGGAAGTCTCCGACGACCCTGTGACCGTGTTTATCAAAGACATGTCGTTTGATGAGGCCCTCAACCTCATCCTGAATACCAATAACGTTACGGCCCAACGCCTCAACCGCAATACCCTGTTGATCTTGCCGAACACCAAACCGAAACAGGCGCAATACCAGGACCTCATGATCCGCACTTTTTATCTTTCACATGCCAAAGCCAAGGATGTCGCGAATCTTGTTCGATTGATGATTGATGGCAAACGGGTCTACGTGGACGAGAAGATCAATGCACTCGTCATTCGGGATGAGCCGGCCAAGCTCCAGCTGGCTGAACGAGCCTTGAATGCGGTGGACCGTCCGGACCCCGAAGTCCTGCTTGACGTGGAAATCCTCGAAGTGGATCGTAACAAGAGCCTGAAGTACGGAGTCAACTTCGCCAAGGTGGCCGGCGCCGCAGTCGTCCCTCCCGGCTTCAACGGCACGGTCTCAACCACATCTCCCATCACCAGCCAATTCACGTTCCAACAACTAACGAGCCTCGGAAGCGGGAGCTATCTCTTTACAATTCCCGGAAGCGTGCTGGTCGACTTCTTCCGAAATGATACCAACGCCAAAACGTTGGCGGCACCGAAATTGAGAGTCTTGAATAACAAACCGGCTTCGATCCAGATCGGAGACAAACAACCGATCCTCCTCTCGACCACCAACGTCTTGCCGGGTCAGGCCGCAACCGGAGCCGTTCCGACGACGTTGACGGTCACCTCCATCGAATTTAAGGACACCGGCGTAAAGCTCACCGTCGAACCGGTTATCCATCTCGACGACCAGCTCACTCTCAAGATCAAAGTGGAGGTCACGAGACTGGGAGACCAGGTGACGCTTCAGACCAGTCCCTTAATCCAACAGTTCAGATTCGGCACCCGCACAGCAGAAACAGTCCTCATGCTCAGGGACGATGAAACCATTGTCCTTGGAGGACTGATTCAAGACGACGTGAAAAAGACTCGTCAGTCGGTCCCCATCCTGGGCGACATTCCATTGATCGGGCAGCTCTTTTCAACCACGCAGGTAGACACAGTTGCCACCGAGATTGTGTTGACGATCACGCCGCATATTGTCCGTAAACTGGACACACCGGGACTGGAAGCTCAGGCCTTCTGGTCCGGCACGGAAACAAACTACTCCACCACGCCTCTCTTTGCACCGTACGTCGTTCCGACCACATATAAATCGACGCCGCTCTCAACAGAACCGGGACACCCCTCGGCGATAGCCCAGGCCTCATCGCGACCAACTGATGCACTCGGCTCACAGGACCAGGGACGGTCGACGGCCAAGGTTACTCCGGCACCACGAGAATCCGGACCAGTTCTCTCGCCGCAGCAGTCCGGAGAAGGTCCGGATAAAGTGGCCCGCATTGAAAACCAACTTAGGATTGCGCCGGGAGAACTTTCAGCCACCATGGGTCAGGAACTCCGGCTCGACATCGACGGAACCCTGTTGAACAACCTGGTCGGATCTATCGCCCGCATAACCTATGACAGCGCCGGGCTCCAGTTTCAGCGCGTGGTGTCTGGAGCAGCCCAAGTCGCGACGAGCGCGACGACCGGACAAATCGACCTCGCGATCCAAGCCGCGAACAACCAGGGCAATACGGTCGCCAGCCTCATTTTTCAAGCCGTGACTCCAGGCACGCATACGATTCATCTTCGGCAACGCACCCCAGCCGGGCAATCCCTTCCAGCCGCGCCGGACCAGGAGGTAACCATCCATGTCCGGTAAATTGCTCGTAAGAGTTCACCCCGTGCCGGTCCTCGCCGACACGGCCATTCCCTCCAAGCTATCGAGGAGTCGGTGCATGCTCATCGTCGCACGAACCTCGCCACCCGGTTAGGTAACAAACCCGGCGGACTCCCTAGGTGGGAGCCCGCCCAGACGCGGACCCCACCATGTTCTCTAAGAAGAAGGAAACGCGCGATGGGCACGAAACGTGGACACATAACGGTGCTGCTGCAGGGCCTCATACTGCTCTTCCTGATCACGCTAGCGCCGCCGCCCCTCGCGGCCATCACCTTCACGGATGCTGGTGCGGGGTTTTTCTCGGAGCCGGTCGTTACCCTTGCGCCCTTTAAGCCGGTGGGGCTCACCTTCACGCCGGACGGGAGACTGTTTATTTGGCAGCGGGACGGAGTCATTCGGATTGTCAAGAATGGCGTCCTCCTGCCCACTCCGTTCTTGGATTTTTCCAGCAAGGTCAACACCTATACCGATCATGGATTTTTGGGCGTGGCGTTGGACCCGAACTTTGCGGCCAATGGCTGGGTGTACCTGTTCTACACGTACGAGGCCGGGGGCAATCCCAACGATACGACCCCCAAGACCGACCACCTGAGTCGGGTGACCGCCGATCCCAACAATCCCGACGTGATGCTGGCGAATAGCGAGGTGATTCTCTTAGGCACGGTCGATGTGCCCCCCTGTAGCCAGTATCCCGTGGGGACGGACTGTATTCCAACAGATAGCTATACGCACTCCGTCGGGAGTCTCCGTTTCCTCCAGGACGGGACGCTCTTTGCCAGTCACGGGGACGGCGCGTCGGCGAGCTTTGCCGATGTGCTGGCCCTGCGGTCCCAAAGTCTCGATAGCTATGCCGGGAAGATTCTGCGCATTAAACCCGATGGCAGTGCGCCCCAAGCGCCGCTGACCGTAAATCCGTTTAATGACGGGACCAATAGCATTCGGTCCAAGGTCTGGGCCTATGGGCTCCGGAATCCCTTTCGGTTTGGCGTGCACCCAACCACCGGCCTGCCGTATATCGGGGATGTCGGGTGGAACAATTGGGAGGAAATCAATATAGGGACGCCCGGGGCGAATTATGGGTGGCCCTGCTGGGAGGGCAACGGGCAACAGCCGGGGTATCAGGCCGCCTTTCCCGCCCAATGTCAGCCGGTCACGTCGGCGGTCGTGACGAGTCCCAGCTACACCTATGATCACTCGGTGGGGAGTGCGGCGATCGGCGGTGCGTTTTTTACCGGTGCGCAATATCCGGTCGCCTATCGGGGCAACTTCTTCTTTGCGGATTACCCCAAGGGGTGGATGAAGCGGATGGTGTTTGATGGCAGCGGCAATGTGCAGAGTGTGCTGGATTTCGCCTCGGCCATTGGGAATGTCAATGGGGGGGTCGTGGCGATCGAATTGGGACCGGACGGGTTACTCTATTACGTGGTGTTCACGACGGGGGAAATCGCCCGCATTCGGAATACCAGTGGCACCGGATCGAATTTCCCGCCGTTTGCCGCCGCCGCGACGACGACGCCTGCCGCTGGGTATTCGCCGCTCCAGGTCGGCTTCTCCAGCGCCGCGTCGTCCGACCCGGAAGGCGGCGCGCTGACCTATCTATGGGAGTTTGGGGATGGCGCCACCGATACGGATCCGAATCCGGTTCATACCTATACCGCCGGTGGCGTCGCGACGTTCCCGGTGCGCTTGACCGTGACGGACCCCCTCGGCGCGAAGTCCACAGCCTCGCTCACGGTCGTGGTGGGTAGCACACCCCCAGTCGCCACCATTGACCTGCCGACCACAGGGGCCCAATTTACGGTGGGCCAGACGGCCACCTACCACGGGGCAGCCACCGACCCCGATGTCGTCGGGCCGTTGCCCAGTACTGCGTTGCACTGGACGGTCCTGCTCCACCACAACACGCACATCCATCCGTTTATCGACACCACCGGCAGTGGCGGCAGCTTTCCCGTCGATAACCACGATCCTTTAGGGACCTGGGCCTATGAATTTATTCTCACGGCGACCGATAGTTCTGGACTGACCGACACGAAATCGATCACGACTCCCGTGAATCCTCCACCCCCCGCCGCCCCGGTGTTGTTGTACGGGATGAACGAGGGGACCAGCACCACCACCGCGGATCTGTCCGGCAACGGCCACGCCGGCACACTGATTAACGGCCCGGCCTGGGTCGCGGGCCAGGCCTCCCACGGCACCGCGCTGTCGTTCGACGGCGTCAACGACGAGCTGGCGGTCACCAATCCGAGCACCTTCAACTTCGGCACGCAAGACTTTACGCTCGAGCTCTGGGCGCAACGCAACGTCCTGGACGGGCATCAGCAGCACCTCTTCAGCAAGTTCAACAATGCCACCTCAACGGCGGGCTACAAAGAGTTCTACTTCAAGGCCAACAACGTGCTGGCCTTCGGCGCGAACAACACCGACGTCCTGTCGAGCACGATCACGGATCTCAACTGGCATCACTACACGGTCACGCACAGCGCCACGACGAACGCGCTCAAGATCTACATCGACGGCGTGCTGACGACGACGGCGACATTCAGTCTCACAGCAGACGGCGCCGATCATCTCGTCAAGTTCGGCACGCTCAAGTCCGGGGCTCAAAACAACACCTTCTCAGGCACGCTCGACGACGTGCGAATCTACACGCGCATCTTGTCGGCCGCCGAGGTCGTGACGGATATGAATACCCCGGTGAGTCCGCCGGGCCCGGACACGACCCCGCCCACCGCGCCGGGAACGCCGACCGCGACGGCGGTGAATGCGACGCAGATCAATCTCACCTGGACGACCGCGACCGATAACGTCGGCGTCACCGGCTATCGCGTCGAACGGTGCGCCGACGCCGGCTGTGTCAACTTTCTCGAAGTGGGGCAACCGATCGGCACCAGCTTCGGCGACACGGGCCTCACCCCCTTGACCACCTACCGCTATCAGGTACGAGCCATCGATGCGGCGAGCAATCTGGGACCTTATTCCACGATTGCCAGTGCCACCACGCCAGCGCTCGATACGACCCCGCCCACGGCCCCAACGGGGCTAGGGGCCACCGCCTCCGGCAGCAGCCAAATCACGCTGAACTGGACCGCCGCCACCGACAACGTCGGGGTGACGGGCTATGGGCTCGAACGGTGTCAGGGGACGACCTGCACCACCTTTGCGCAGATCGCGACCCCGAGCGGCACGACCTACAACGACACTGGTCTGCTGCCCTCAACCACGTACCAGTATCAGGTGCGCGCCACCGATGCGGCGGGTAACTTCAGCGGGTACTCCAATATTGCCAGCGCCACCACCGCCGCCGCCACCGGCCTGGTGGACGCCTACGCTTTTACTGAAGGGACCAGCATCACCACCGCGGATCTGTCCGGCAACGGCCACGCCGGCACGCTGATTAACGGCCCGGCCTGGGTCGCGGGCCAGGCCTCCCACGGCACCGCGCTGTCGTTCGACGGCGTTGACGACGAGCTGGCGGTCACCAATCCGAGCACCTTCAACTTCGGCACGCAAGACTTTACGCTCGAGCTCTGGGCGCAACGCAACGTCCTGGACGGGCATCAGCAGCACCTCTTCAGCAAGTTCAACAATGCCACCTCAACGGCGGGCTACAAAGAGTTCTACTTCAAGGCCAACAACGTGCTGGCCTTCGGCGCGAACAACACCGACGTCCTGTCGAGCACGATCACGGATCTCAACTGGCATCACTACGCGGTCACGCATAGCGCCACGACGAACGCGCTCAAGATCTACATCGACGGCGTGCTGACGACGACGGCGACACTCAGTCTCACAGCAGACGGCGCCGATCATCTCGTCAAGTTCGGCACGCTCAAGTCCGGGGCTCAAAACAACACTTTCTCAGGCACGCTCGACGACGTGCGAATCTACACGCGCATCTTGTCGGCCGCCGAGGTCGTGACGGATATGAATACCCCGGTGAGTCCGCCGGGCCCGGACACGACGCCGCCCACCGCGCCGGGAACGCCGACCGCGACGGCGGTGAATGCGACGCAGATCAATCTCACCTGGACGACCGCGACCGATAACGTCGGCGTCACCGGCTATCGCGTCGAACGGTGCGCCGACGCCGGCTGTGTCAACTTTCTCGAAGTGGGGCAACCGATCGGCACCAGCTTCGGCGACACGGGCCTCACCCCCTTGACCACCTACCGCTATCAGGTACGAGCCATCGATGCGGCGAGCAATCTGGGACCTTATTCCACGATTGCCAGTGCCACCACGCCAGCGCTCGATACGACCCCGCCCACGGCCCCAACGGGGCTAGGGGCCACCGCCTCCGGCAGCAGCCAAATCACGCTGAACTGGACCGCCGCCACCGACAACGTCGGGGTGACGGGCTATGGGCTCGAACGGTGTCAGGGGACGACCTGCACCACCTTTGCGCAGATCGCGACCCCGAGCGGCACGACCTACAACGACACTGGTCTGCTGCCCTCAACCACGTACCAGTATCAGGTGCGCGCCACCGATGCGGCGGGTAACTTCAGCGGGTACTCCAATATTGCCAGCGCCACCACCGCCGCCGCCACCGGCCTGGTGGACGCCTACGCCTTTACTGAAGGGACCAGCATCACCACCGCGGATCTGTCCGGCAACGGCCACGCCGGCACGCTGATTAACGGCCCGGCCTGGGTCGCGGGCCAGGCCTCCCACGGCACCGCGCTGTCGTTCGACGGCGTTGACGACGAGCTGGCGGTCACCAATCCGAGCACCTTCAACTTCGGCACGCAAGACTTTACGCTCGAGCTCTGGGCGCAACGCAACGTCCTGGACGGGCATCAGCAGCACCTCTTCAGCAAGTTCAACAATGCCACCTCAACGGCGGGCTACAAAGAGTTCTACTTCAAGGCCAACAACGTGCTGGCCTTCGGCGCGAACAACACCGACGTTCCTGTCGAGCACGATCACGGATCTCAACTGGCATCACTACGCGGTCACGCACAGCGCCACGACGAACGCGCTCAAGATCTACATCGACGGCGTGCTGACGACGACGGCGACGCTCAGTCTCACAGCAGACGGCGCCGATCATCTCGTCAAGTTCGGCACGCTCAAGTCCGGGGCTCAAAACAACACTTTCTCAGGCACGCTCGACGACATGCGAATCTACACGCGCATCTTGTCGGCCGCCGAGGTCGTGACGGATATGAATACCCCGGTGAGTCCGCCGGGCCCGGACACGACGCCGCCCACCGCGCCGGGAACGCCGACCGCGACGGCGGTGAATGCGACGCAGATCAATCTCACCTGGACGACCGCGACCGATAACGTCGGCGTCACCGGCTATCGCGTCGAACGGTGCGCCGACGCCGGCTGTGTCAACTTTCTCGAAGTGGGGCAACCGATCGGCACCAGCTTCGGCGACACGGGCCTCACCCCCTTGACCACCTACCGCTATCAGGTACGAGCCATCGATGCGGCGAGCAATCTGGGACCTTATTCCACGATTGCCAGTGCCACCACGCCAGCGCTCGATACGACCCCGCCCACGGCCCCAACGGGGCTAGGGGCCACCGCCTCCGGCAGCAGCCAAATCACGCTGAACTGGACCGCCGCCACCGACAACGTCGGGGTGACGGGCTATGGGCTCGAACGGTGTCAGGGGACGACCTGCACCACCTTTGCGCAGATCGCGACCCCGAGCGGCACGACCTACAACGACACTGGTCTGCTGCCCTCAACCACGTACCAGTATCAGGTGCGCGCCACCGATGCGGCGGGTAACTTCAGCGGGTACTCCAATATTGCCAGCGCCACCACCGCCGCCGCCACCGGCCTGGTGGACGCCTACGCCTTTACTGAAGGGACCAGCATCACCACCGCGGATCTGTCCGGCAACGGCCACGCCGGCACGCTGATTAACGGCCCGGCCTGGGTCGCGGGCCAGGCCTCCCACGGCACCGCGCTGTCGTTCGACGGCGTTGACGACGAGCTGGCGGTCACCAATCCGAGCACCTTCAACTTCGGCACGCAAGACTTTACGCTCAAGCTCTGGGCGCAACGCAACGTCCTGGACGGGCATCAGCAGCACCTCTTCAGCAAGTTCAACAATGCCACCTCAACGGCGGGCTACAAAGAGTTCTACTTCAAGGCCAACAACGTGCTGGCCTTCGGCGCGAACAACACCGACGTCCTGTCGAGCACGATCACGGATCTCAACTGGCATCACTACGCGGTCACGCACGCGCCACGACGAACGCGCTCAAGATCTACATCGACGGCGTGCTGACGACGACGGCGACGCTCAGTCTCACAGCAGACGGCGCCGATCATCTCGTCAAGTTCGGCACGCTCGAGTCGCGGCTAAAAACAACACCTTCTCAGGCACGCTCGACGACGTGCGGATCTACACGCGCGTCTTGTCGGCCGCCGAGGTCGTGACGGATATGAATACCCCGGTGGGCCCATGAGGATCAGAAACGGACGCCACCAGTTGCCCGGGAGTCTAATGAGCAGCACATCAATGAACAGGGCCATCGGATTCAGCATAGTCTTCTTGGCCTGTCTCCCATTGACTGTCGGCTGTAGCAGTGAACGATCGGCTTCCGGGCTTCTCGAGACCACGACCGGCCGCGCTCAGGCGGACGCATTGGTTCACAACGCCCAAGCAGAGGTTGCTGCACTCCGTCGAGACCTTGCAGCAGCTCGCATTGCGACATCCAAACAGGAAGGAGAAGCCGCGGAGTTGAGTCGTAAAGCCACTGTCCTAGAAGCTGATCGGGGGGAACTTCGGAAAATGCTGGAGCAGGCCCACTCCGCCGTGAACGCGCTACAAATCGAACGGGATGAACTGAAACAGGCTCTGGCGCAGACTCAGACCCTGAGCCTCGGACGCCAGGATTCGAGCGCCTCGACGAAGCTCGATGGGGCCGACGTTCAAACGGACATGAAGGAACTCAATGCTCGCATGGTGATATTGACCGATGAGCTGGCGCAGATAAAACAGCGTTTCGCGAACACAGTCCGAGAGACTGCTGTGAGAACTAGTCGCGAATCGTCTGGACATAATGCGGAGGCTTCTCGTGAGCGTGTGGTTCGAGACAAACCTGCGCAACCACGGATCGTCCCGAGTGCGTTGTTCCTAGCCCCAACAGAACAGACGCCCTCTCCAGACCACACATCGGATCTATCTCCCCAGCAGAGGCTCATTCGAGTCCGCCCCGGCGACTCTCTCTGGAAGCTGGCCAACGATCACGCTACAACCATAAACGAGTTGAAACGGGTCAATGGGCTGACCACCGACGTGGTTCAGGTTGGACAACGGCTGATCCTGCCATCAAGTGGCGGGCCCGGCGATCGTCAGTGCTCTCTCGCTTCGTCGTGCAACGATTCTGTCAACTGAACAACCTGTCCCCTGTGGGGGCGGACAGGATCTGAAGAAAGAAAGTGCGTTCTCTAGGGAAAATGACCATCGTGAATAACAACAGATTTCGGGGTTCTCTGAGAAAGTTCTCGGCGCTGATGGCTGCCCTCATTCTCACGATCGTCTGTGGTGCAGTCGGACAATCATTCCCTCCTCTAGCACAGGCCCAAACGTTTAGCGACCCGGGCTTTACTTCGGAAGTCGTCACGACCCTCCCTCCATTCTTGCCGGTCGGAGTCACGTGGGCGAGCGACGGACGTATGTTCATCTGGCAGCGCAATGGCGTGATTCGAATTTATAAGAACGGCCAACTGCTCGCCACCCCGTTCTTGGACATCAGCGCTTACGTCAACGGGTTTGACGATCGTGGCATGTTGGGCTTCGCGTTCACCCCAACTTCCTTGCGAACGGGTATGTGTATGTCAGCTATATCCGCGAAGATGGCGGCAATCCCAACGACTCAAGCCCAAAAGTTGCCCGGCTCTCCCGATTTACGGTTAATCCCCAAACCCCCGATGTCGCCCTGGCCAACAGCGAAACGATTCTGTTGAGCATTCCCAATGACGCTCATAATCATTCGGTCGGCACCCTGCTGTTGGCCCGACGGCAAACTCTTTATGGGGTACGGAGATGACTCCAATGCAGGCTTTGTCGATGTCCACTCATTTGTCGCGCAAGACCTCAATGATCTGCGTGGAAAAATCCTGCGTCTCAATGAGGACGGCACCGCCCCTGGAGACAATCCCTTCGACGATGGCACCAATTCGATCAAGTCGAAAGTCTACTCCTATGGACTCCGCAATCCCTATCGATTCACCCTCCACCCGATCTCCGGAGAACCCTATTTTGCAGACGTGGGGTGGAATACCTGGGAAGAACTCGGCCGCGGACGTGGCAAGAACTTCGGCTGGCCTTGCTATGAAGGGGTCGATCCTCAACCATCCTACCAAGCCACCTTCCCTGCTCAATGCGCCCCCCTGACACCCAGTGTGGTGACGGCACCACTCCTCTCGTACCCCCACACTGGAATTCCCCAGCGCAAGGCGCACCGATTGTCGGCGTGTGCATCATTGGGGGGCCCTTTTATACCGCAACCCTATACCCGGAAGTGTATCGAGGCAATTGGTTCATTATGGACTATAGCCAGGGTTGGATCATGCGGATGGTCTTCGACGGGGCCGGCAACCTCACAAGCACCGTGCCCTTTGCCACTGGACTCTCCGGCCCGGTCCATATGGAATTAGGACCGGACGGCATGCTGTACTATGTTTCGATCCTCACAGGAGAGGTCAAAAGGATTCGCTATAACGGCCCCTCGGCTGTGGCCACTGCCACCCCCTCCTCCGGTTATTCTCCGCTCTCAGTGAATTTCTCCAGTGCCGGGTCGAGCGATCCGAACGCTAGTCCCTTGACCTACCTCTGGGATTTCAGGGACGGGCAGACCTCAACCGCGGCAAATCCAATTCATGCCTATGCATCGACCACGGTCCAAACCTTTGCCGCCACTTTGACCGTCACCAATAATACAAGTCAGCGCGCCTCTGCGACCGTCAAGGTCACGGTCGGCAGCCTGCCTCCGACCGCCACCATCCAGGCCCCTCTCAACGGGACTAACGTCACACCCGGACAGATCATCACCTATCAAGGCTCCGCAATCGACCCAGAGGACGGCGCCATCCGTCGACGGGCCTCAGTTGGATCATTCTCTTGCACCATAACGACCACACCCATACGCAACTGTTCACCATCGGGCCAACGGGATCAGTCACCATTCAAAATCATGGCATCATCGGCACCTACTCCTATGAGATTCGATTGACCGCGACGGATTCGAGCGGCTTAACCCATACAACGAGCGTTAACCTGCCAGTCATACCGACACGACTCCACCAACCGATCCAGTTGTACTGGTCTCCACCGCTGCTGGTCCTGTTCAGGTCAACCTCAACTGGACCGCCTCCACCGATCCGGGAGGCGGGGGCGTGACCTATCAGGTGGAGCGCTGCCAAGGGGCCGGCTGCAGCACCTTTGTGCAGATCGCGACCCCGACCACGAACAGTTATAGCGATCCAGGCCTGACAGCCAGGACCAGCTATAGCTACCGCGTCCGAGCCCTCGACGTCTCCGGGAATCTAAGTGTAAATTACTCCAATGTGGCCAGTACCACGACCGCCGCCCCCACCACGGACTTGGTTGCCGCCTACGCCTTCAATGAAGGGGCCGGCACCACCACCGGCGATACTTCAGGCAACGCCAACACCGGCACCTTGACCAACGGCCCCACCTGGAATGCCACAGGAAAATTCGGTGCCGCAGTCAGTTTCGATGGGGTCAATGACCTTATTCTCGTCCCCGCCAGTGCCTCGTTGAATCTCAGCACGGCCATGACCTTGGAAGCCTGGGTAAACCCCACGGCGACCCTCTCGGGCTGGAAGGCCATTCTCCAAAAAGAAGCGGACGCCTACTTCCTAACCGCCAGCTCGAGTCAGCAGAATCGGCCGGCCAGCGGCGCCACCTTTGGCACCACCTGCTGTACGAACGTCTATGCTACCGCGGCCCTGGTGCCCAATACCTGGACCCACGTCGCCGCCACTTATAACGGCACGCTGATTCAGCTCTACATCAACGGCGGGCTGGTGAGCAGCATGCCGGCCACGGGACTGATCCAGACGACCACGACCTCACTGCGTATCGGCGGGAACACCTATCCCACCGAGTTCTTTCAGGGCTTGATCGACGAGGTGCGGATTTACAACCGCGCCTTGTCCGCAGCCGAAGTTGCGACGGATATGAATACGCCGGTGGGCTCGCAGGGCTCAGATATGACCCCGCCCACCGCCCCGGCTGGCGTCACCGCGACGGTGGCGAGCGCGACGCAGATCAATCTCACCTGGACCGCGGCTACGGATAATGTGGGTGTCACGGGCTATCGCGTGGAGCGCTGCCAAGGCGTCGCCTGTGTCAACTTCGTCGAAGTGGGACAGCCGACCGGCACCAGCTTTGGCGATACGGGCCTCACCTCCTCCTCCACCTACCGCTATCAGGTGCGCGCCACCGATGCGGTGGGCAATCTGGGGCCTTATTCCGCAATTGCCGGGGCCACAACTCAAGCGTCGGATACCACTCCGCCCACGGCCCCGAGCGGCGTCACCGCGACCGCGGCTGGCACCAGCCAAATCACTCTGGGCTGGACCGCCGCCACGGACAACATCGGCGTCACCGGCTATGCGGTCGAACGGTGTCAAGGCACGACCTGCACCACCTTTGTGCAGATCGCGACCCCCACCGGCACAACTTACAGTGACACCGGCCTGCTGCCTGCCAGCACGTACCGCTATCAGGTGCGCGCCACCGATGCGGCGGGCAACTTCAGCGGGTACTCCAATATTGCCAGCGCCACCACGGCCGCCACCGGCCGGGTGGCCGCCTATGCCTTCGACGCGGGGACCGGCACGACCACCGCGGATGCCTCCGGCAATGGTCTCACCGGCACGCTGGCTGGCGCGACCTGGACCCCGGCGGGCAAATACGGAAATGCCCTCGCCTTCGACGGGATGACCAGTTATGTGGATCTCGGCAATCCGATCCCACTCCAACTCACCGGCAGCATGACCTGGAGCGCCTGGGTCTTCGCCACCGGCAATCCGCCCAATGACGGACAGATTATCGCCAAGTCGGCCGGCCCCGACGGCTGGCAATTGAAAACAACCCCGATACGGGGCCCCACACGTTTGGCGTGGCGGTCTCTCCCAACGGGTCCACCATCGTCCAGCGCTACAGCACCACCACCCGGGTCCTCAATACCTGGTATCACGTGGCGGGGGTGTACAACGCTACGGCCCAAACACTGGACATCTATGTGAACGGCGTCTTAGACAACGGGGTCTTAAGTGGCACCGTGCCGGCTGCCCTGGTGAATTCCCCCCAAAACGTGAATATCGGGCGCCGCCCCGCCGGCTATTATTTCCAAGGGATCATCGACGAGGTGCGGATTTACAACCGCGCCTTGTCCGCAGCCGAAGTTGCGACGGATATGAATACGCCGGTGGGCTCGCAGGGCTCAGATATGACCCCGCCCACCGCCCCGGCTGGCGTCACCGCGACGGTGGCGAGCGCGACGCAGATCAATCTCACCTGGACCGCGGCTACGGATAATGTGGGTGTCACGGGCTATCGCGTGGAGCGCTGCCAAGGCGTCGCCTGTGTCAACTTCGTCGAAGTGGGACAGCCGACCGGCACCAGCTTTGGCGATACGGGCCTCACCTCCTCCTCCACCTACCGCTATCAGGTGCGCGCCACCGATGCGGTGGGCAATCTGGGGCCTTATTCCGCAATTGCCGGGGCCACAACTCAAGCGTCGGATACCACTCCGCCCACGGCCCCGAGCGGCGTCACCGCGACCGCGGCTGGCACCAGCCAAATCACTCTGGGTTGGACCGCCGCCACGGACAACATCGGCGTCACCGGCTATGCGGTCGAACGGTGTCAAGGCACGACCTGCACCACCTTTGTGCAGATCGCGACCCCCACCGGCACAACTTACAGTGACACCGGCCTGCTGCCTGCCAGCACGTACCGCTATCAGGTGCGCGCCACCGATGCGGCAGGCAACTTCAGCGGGTACTCCAATATTGCCAGCGCCACCACGGCCGCCACCGGCCGGGTGGCCGCCTATGCCTTCGACGCGGGGACCGGCACGACCACCGCGGATGCCTCCGGCAATGGTCTCACCGGCACGCTGGCTGGCGCGACCTGGACCCCGGCGGGCAAATACGGAAATGCCCTCGCCTTCGACGGGATGACCAGTTATGTGGATCTCGGCAATCCGATCCCACTCCAACTCACCGGCAGCATGACCTGGAGCGCCTGGGTCTTCGCCACCGGCAATCCGCCCAATGACGGACAGATTATCGCCAAGTCGGCCGGCCCCGACGGCTGGCAATTGAAGACGAGCCCCGATACGGGGCCCCACAGGTTTGCCGTGGCGGTCTCTCCCAACGGGTCCACCAACGTCCAGCGCTACAGCACCACCACCCGGGCCCTCAATACCTGGTATCACGTGGCGGGGGTGTACAACGCCACGGCCCAAACACTGGACATCTATGTGAACGGCGTCTTAGACAACGGGGTCTTAAGTGGCACCGTGCCGGCTGCCCTGGTGAATTCCCCCCAAAACGTGAATATCGGGCGCCGCCCCGCCGGCTATTATTTCCAAGGGATCATCGACGAGGTGCGGATTTACAACCGCGCCTTGTCCGTAGCCGAGATTCAGGCTGACATGGCAACGCCGATCGGAACATGAGGATCAGAAACGCACGCCGACAATTGAACGGGAGTCTCATGAGCAGCACATCGATAAACAGGACCATCGGATTCAGCATGGTCTTCTTGGTCCGCCTCTCGCTGAATGCTTGCTGTAGCAGTCGTTCACGGTCCATAAGATGGAAGTGGCGAAAATGAAAAAGGAGATCTCGAACAAAGTCCGGGCAACTTTTGTGAGACCTAGTCACGAATCGTCTGGACACGCTACGGAGGCTTGTCCAGTGCTTGTGGCCCAAAACGAAACCACGCAATCACAGATTGTCCCGCGTGCGGTGCTCTTGGCCTCGCCAAAGCCGACGCCCCGACCAGGCCACACATCGGACCGATCGCCCCAACAGTGCCTCATTCAATCCAAGCCGACGACTCTCTGGAAGCTGGCTCACGAACACGCCATAAATATAAAAGAGCTGAAACGGATCAATGGGCTGACCACCGATATATACAGGCTGGACGGAGGCTGATCCTCCCATCACCGACGTGTACAGATGTATTAATTTAGGTATAGACACAATGCCAAGCACCGTCAAACACTCACGGCTCGCCGACATCCTGATCCGCAGGAACCTGATCGACCGCGACCAGTTCGAGGATCGTTTTCAATCGGCCAACCGCTCGGAACGTCTCCTTGCGGACATGTTGATGGCCGAAGGCCTGCTCTCCGAGTCGGACTTAGCTGCAGCACTCGCGGAGCAATATGGTCTTGAATATACTGCGCTTCAGGATTTCCAAGTGGATTTTGAGGCCTATTCAGACATCTTGCCGGAATGGATGACACGCTACTGCTTCGCTCCCCTTCATCTCCATGAAGAGGTTCTGACCATCGCCGTGCCGACCCCCCACGACCTGGCAACCTTCGACCATCTCGAACATCTGCTCAAGAAGGAGTTGTCCCTTGTCGTGGCGCCTCGTTCGGCGATTCTCGAGGCAATCAAGAAAAACGAGCGGAACAGCAAGATGGTCGCGCGGGTCCAGGATGAGTTTCGCCCAGTCCTCGTGCAGGAGAGCGAAGAAGGCGACGAAGTTCTTTCCATCGAGCGGATCAACAATGATCAAAGCCCCGTCGTCCGTCTGCTGGACACCATCATCCTCAATGCCCTGCGGAAACGGGCGAGCGATATTCACATTGAGCCGACCGACGGCTTGACCGAGGTGAAATATCGGATCGACGGAATTCTCTACCTGGCCATGGAACCTCTCGACAGCAAGTTCCACAACTCGCTCATCTCTCGCCTCAAGGTCATGTCGGAATTAGACATCGCCGAGCGCCGCGTGCCGCAGGACGGGCGATTCAAGTTGCGGCTGGATAAACGCCTCGTGGACTTCCGGGTCTCAATCCTGCCGAGTGCGTTCGGAGAATCTGCAGTGATTCGCATTCTGGCCAAGGAAGAGTTCACCACGAGTCCGAAAGGCCTGCACCTCGACTCACTCGGTATGAAACCGGAGAACCTTCGCCGATTCAGGCGGGCGATCACTGCCTCCTACGGCATGATCCTGGTGACAGGCCCGACAGGGAGCGGGAAGACGACGACGTTGTACGCCGCCATCAGCGAGGTCAACACCAAGGAAGATAAGTTTATCACCATCGAGGATCCGGTCGAGTATCTTCTCAAGGGGGTCATACAAATTCCGGTGAACGAGAAAAAAGGCCTCACATTTGCGCGGGGACTTCGTTCCATCCTGCGCCACGATCCGGACAAGATTATGGTGGGGGAAATTCGAGATGCAGAAACGGCCCAGATCGCGATCGCTTCAGCCTTGACCGGTCATCTGGTCTTTACAACCGTTCACGCCAACAATGCCTTCGATGTCATCGGCCGATTCGTTAATATGGGGATCGAGCCGTATAACTTTGTGTCGTCACTCAACTGTATTATGGCCCAGCGACTGATTCGAACGATCTGCCCTTCCTGCAAGACGCTGGTATCAGTGACTCGTCTTCAATGCGAGGAGTTCGATCTGGATTACGACGGCCTCAAGGATCAGCCGATTTATGAGGGAAAGGGATGCGTGGAATGCCATGGTCTCGGGTATCTGGGACGGCAGGCCATTACGGAGTTTCTTGCTCTGAGTGATCCCATCAAAGCTCTGATCCTGGATCGGAAACCGACCGCCGAGATTCGCAAAGCCGCTCTTGCAGACGGCATGACCACACTTCGTGAGGCGGGTCTGGAGAAAGTCCTGAAAGGTCAGACGACCTTGCGAGAGATGAATCGAATCACATTTGTTGGGTAACATGATGCAATTATTCCCTGCGCAAAAACCCTCCATCGGCTTAAGTCTGACCGCCCAGACAGTCACCTCTGTAGAGCTTTCCCCTTCACTCTGGCCGTTGCGACGCCGTCGCATCCGGGCACTGAAGCGGCATCATCTCGCAACCCAACTCGTCCGCCTATCCACAGAAGAAAACAATATCTCCGAGGTCGCCGCCTTCGCCAGGGATCTCACCACGTTGATTGGATCACGCCGTTGTGCGTCCGTAGCCCTGAGCCTCCCGAATCAATGTGCCCACATAGCCTTGTTGGACTTCGACGTGCTTCCAGAGAACCCAACTGAGTGCGCATCCCTTGTCCGTTGGAAGCTCGAAAAGGATCTGCAGATCCCCGCCGCCGATTGCCGGGTTGCCTACCGTGCATTTGGACTGCCTGCTGGAGACAAACTTTTAGACTGCTCGAAACATCGCATCCTTGCGGCCGCCATTCGGAACAACGTGCTCACTCAATACGAACAGGCATGCGAACAGGCTGGTCTGCTGCCTGTGGCGGTGGGGATTCAGGGGCTTCAGCTTTTCGACCTCAGTCGAGCGATGATTCGTCAAGATGACGAGTGGTTCTTTGCAAGTTTTCTGGACGATCAATTTTTCTTTGTGGCAATCCGCCATGCCTGTCCGTTCCTGCTGCGAAGTAAGCCCTTGCCAAAGGCTCCAGCCCATCGACAACTTGAATTGATGGCTTCGATTCAATACTACGATGAACTTTGTGCCTCAATGGGCGCCAAGCCTCAATCCTCACCAAGGTCTCTCTATATCTTGGGAAACGACTCTGTCCATCCATCAGAACGCCTGGACGCCACGATTGGAGACGCCTCCCCTGCCGCTCTGGAAATGACCATGACTGATTCCTTACGCATCAACATGTGCTCACTCAAGAAAGATTTATTGCCGATTGCCTGGCCTGCTTCGGACATTCACTGGACTTCAGGATTATCGGCACTGGCATCTCTTACCATGCAGTAACGAATAGACGCTCTGTGATGAGAATCATGAAAGATTACCCCATATTCAGCCGGCAGCAATGGGTCCCGACCATGCATCTGTCCTTCCGGTCTCCTGCCATCGCCGTTGTAAGACGGATACAGTGGACCCTCTCCCTCATTGTCCTAACGAGTCTTGGATTCGCCGTTTCGTTCATGCAGGAAAGCCGGTTCCTCGACGAGCAGTCAGATTATTACGAACACGCATTGACCCGCCAGCACCGAGTCACGCAGCTGTTTGCAGAAGATATGGCACGTGCGGGGCTCACGCTGACGGACGAACAGATCAATGCGGTGCGCAAAGAAATCGCGTTCGCGAACCAATTAACGGAAAAGCGCGACTTCTCTTGGACCGAAATGCTCCACAACCTTGAGGAGGGAATGCCTCCCCGCGTATCGATCAATTCAGTCCGTCTCAATTTTCAGGATTCGACGATACGGTTGCAAGGCACGGTGAAAACGATACAAGACCTGGACGCGTTGGTAACGAAGCTCAACGAGGCAGGAACATTCTCGAGAGTGGGCCTGACTGAGCACAACATCCATACGAATGTCGGGCCAGCCCGCAGATCGACTGAAGCGGTTGCAGAGGACCGGCCGAATCAGCGATCGACCGATGTCATCGACTTTACGCTCACCGTGACATACCACCAAACATTGTAGGTGTCTGCAGCATGGCGCTCGTCAAATCACCACTCTCGCAGATTCCATATCCCGCACTCTATGGGCTCGTCCCGCTCATGGCCTTTGTTGCCGTAGGAATCGGTTGCGTTCTCGGCAGTTATTGGCTGCTCCTCGAACCATCCCGATCGCGCGTCGAAACATTGCAAGCGGCCTATGAGGAGGCCAAACAGGCCCAGGGGAAACGCGTCGCGGCCAAACGGGTCCAGGGACTGGTTCGAGACAGTCAGCGCGACCTCGAAAAATTATGGCAGACGTTACCGACCCAGCGTCAATTCCCTGCACTTGCTGTCGCAATTTCAGAGTTTGGCAAACAGCTACGAGTCTCCATTCCTGGGATGACATACTCAATCCAACCTTCAAAAACCGGGCTTGCTGTTGAAGGTTCGCTTCGGTTTAGCGCGATCGGTGAGTATGCCGACATTTATCGATTCATTCATCGGCTTGAGACGGCACAGTCGTATCTGGTCATCGAAAGCCTCGACGTGACCAGTTCCAGAGGACGTACCGCCGCGGGCAAGTCTTTGGTCGAACTCAATGTTCGTATAGTCACCTTCTTACGGCCAGACCCCACAACACAGAGGGAATCATGACGAAGAGAACCAAGGGATGGCTTGCCGTTTTCCTCTGCGCGACATGGTCGGCGCTGGTGATCTTCGAAGTCATGAGTCAACCCTCTCCAGAGCGTGTGCCGCTGAAGTTCAAGTCCGGCCCGGTTCAAGACATCGCCGAAAAGCACGCGCATGAATCCGATAATCCCTTCACCGTGCGACTCGCCAGAGCCAAAACACATGAGTTGCCTCACTTACCGTCGCACAATATATTTGCGCCCATTGATACTCCCTCGCCGGAAGCCACCATCCGTCAGATGAATATACACACGGTTTCAGGTCAGGCGAAACCTTCTCAATCACCCAGTCCTGCGCCGATCGTTGCAGAACCGCCCGCATCACCATCGGAACAAGAAATCGCCGCCCAAAGAGCCGCCCAGCAGACAGAGATGGCCCGACTGGAGACGATGCGTGAATTGGGGGCGTTTCGATTCTTGGGATTTCTTGATCAGAACGGGGTCGCGCAAGCCTTTCTTGCGCGGGGGAATGAACTCTATGTCGTAGCGAACGGCGACTCTGTAGACGGCAGGTATGTGATCACTGCCCTCGACACATCGTCCGTCAAGATTCGCGCCACGACTACGGGAGTAGAGACAACTATCGGCAAGTCCGATCGAGAGTCGACACCATAGTTGCCTTCATCGTGGCACGACCATTAGCCCACCGGCGCGACTCCCGCTGCTCATTACGCCGCTAGAACTGTGACGCAGTTCCAAATTATTTTTCAGGATCTATGAAAGAGTTATTTCCACTCCACGCCCCGCCTTGAGCCGTTGTGCGGCATTGCCTTCCTTGATGAACACTTCTATTGCCCCATTGCTGTTGATCAACGCAGACGGCTTGACCTTTGACCCTTCAGCATAGTTGGCGACAAGTCCAGCCCTATGCCCGGCAATCTGCAATGCTAGGCCCTCGTTTGGGGCCATACTTCGTACTATATTAACGTGTTTGAGCATAAGATTGGTAATCAGGTTCCCAAAATGGTCGACATAGACAACCTCCCCGACAAAGCCATTCGCTCCCCCTTTCGGTTCGACGATCGGAAATGCCACCCGCTCCTCGATCCTTCGACCAAATGATTCAAAGGGCTGATTAGTCGTCAGCCAGGCAGCAGCAGGCGCAAAAATATCTCGACCGTCGAAAGTGTGCCCGATAGACTCGATACGATATTGTTGATTCTCGATCTCCCTGACTTCCACTTCATGTTTTTCGCTAAAAATATACGAGAACAATCCGTTGTCAGGACCGAGAAAATAGTGCCGGGCCGCTTTGACAACCAGCGGTCGTCGCCTGGTTCCGACGCCAGGATCGACGACGGCCACATGCACCGTGCCCTCCGGAAAATATCGATAGCAGGATTTCAGGAAATAGGCGGCGTCTTCAATCGAATGGGGCGGCACATGATGTGAGAGATCGACGATGGTGGCGTGGGGATTGATGGTGAGGATCGCCCCTTTCATGCTTGCCACGAACCAATCACGGTCGCCGAAATCCGTCAGGAGGGTAATCAGGAGACGTGTCGGCGGCACCTTACAACTCCTCGAAACGGATCTCCAGCACCTCGTACTCGACTATTTTCACCGGAGTCTTCACTTCCACAAAATCGCCGACACGCTTTCCGATCAGCGCCTTGCCGACCGGAGACTGAATCGAGATGCGGTTCACTTTCATGTCGGCTTCATCCTGTCCCACCAGCGTATACTCCCGCTTTGACTGCGACTCCTGCTCAATCACAAGTACCGTGGCACCGAACACAATGGTGTCGGAGACTCGCCCTGACGTTTCGATGATGCGGGCATCGGCCAGCTTCGACTGCAGTTCCACGATCCGCGATTCAATGAATCCCTGGCGTTCTTTTGCAGCATCGTACTCCGCATTCTCGCTCAAATCCCCATGGGCACGCGCTTCAGCAATGGCTTCGATGTTTTTAGCACGCTCGACTTTGCGAAGACGATCAAGCTCTGCTTGGAGCGCCTCGTGCCCCTTTCTCGTAATCGGTGTCGGCATAATCAACGACGTCCTCTATAAATGGTGGTGATACTCCTGCAGCGACCGAATGGTGAGTTCTTTCTTGAGAATCGCTTCAATGCCCATGACTGCTGCTCGTGCCCCCCGTATGGTCGTATAGTAGGCCAGCCCTTTGTTCAGCGCCTCCCGGCGGATCGACAAGGAATCAGCATGGGATGACGCGGTACTTACCGTGTTCACAACCAAGGCCACCTGCCCGTTCTTGATGTGGTCTACGATATGGGGCCGACCTTCCATGACCTTGTTCACTGTTTCCGCATAAACCCCATAGTTCCGCAAATACGCCGCTGTTCCACTCGTCGCTTGAATGTTAAACCCCAACCGCTGGAGCTGTCGCACGACCTCCAACGCCGCAGGTCGGTCACTCTCCTTCACACTGATGAAGGCCGTGCCTCCCTTCGGCAACGGCGCTCCCGCTCCTTCTTGAGACTTTGCAAAGGCCCATCCAAAATCTTGATCGATACCCATCACTTCTCCGGTGGACTTCATCTCAGGACCCAGCAGCACATCCACCCCTGGGAACTTATTAAAGGGAAAGACAGATTCCTTCACAGACAAATGAACGGGAATAGGGGCCTCGATTAACCCCAACTCCGGAAGGCTCTTGCCTACCATGGCCTTCATCGCCAGCTTGGCAAGCGGCACGCCGATGGCTTTACTGACGAACGGCACGGTGCGCGAGCCTCGAGGATTGACCTCCAGCACATAGATCGTGTGGTCTTTGATGGCAAATTGGGCATTCATCAGGCCGATCACGCCAAGCTCCAGAGCCAACGCCTTCATTTGCCGGCGAATCTCTTCGACCACTTTCTGATCGAGCGAGTAGGGAGGCAACGAGCAGGCCGAATCCCCCGAATGGACTCCGGCTTCTTCGATATGTTCCATGATCCCGGCCACCACGACGTTCGTCCCATCTGAAATGGCGTCGGCATCGACTTCAATCGCATCCGACAGATACTTGTCGATCAGCACGGGATGTTTCGGCGAGGCTTTGACCGCCGATCCCATATACTCCAGCAACCCCGATTCGTCGTAGACGATCTGCATGGATCGCCCCCCCAACACATACGAAGGACGTACCATGACCGGATAGCTGATCTGCGCGGCAATTCGAATAGCCTCATCGACGGATCGGGCCATGCCGCTCTCCGCTTGTCGGAGCCCAAGCTTATTCAAGAGGTCGCGGAATCGTTCCCGATCTTCAGCACGATCGATCGCCTCAGGACTCGTGCCAAGAATTCGCACCCCGGCCTTGGACAAAGGCAGCGCGAGCTTGAGGGGCGTCTGCCCCCCGAACTGTAACACGACTCCCAGCGGTTGCTCGCACTCTACAATGTTGAGGACGTCTTCCTCAGTTAACGGCTCAAAGTACAGTCGATCCGACGTATCATAGTCAGTGCTCACGGTTTCGGGATTGCAATTCACCATAATCGACTCAATACCTTCTTCACGAAGCGCCATGACCGCATGGACACAACAGTAGTCGAATTCAATTCCCTGCCCGATACGGTTTGGCCCTCCACCGAGGATGATCACTTTCTTCCGATCCGTCGGGCGAGCCTCACATTCGCTTCCATAGGTCGAATAGAGATAGGGGGTATGGGCTTCGAACTCTGCAGCGCAGGTATCGACTCGTTTATAGGTCACCCCTCTTCTGTTCTGACCGGCCTTGGCTCGCTGTTTTCTGACCGAGGCTGAGGTCACGCCGACGAGTTGTGCGATACGATCGTCTGAAAAACCAAGCTCCTTGGCCTCCCATAGAATCGGCTCCTCAAGTACTGCCGGTTTCTTTCTTGTCTGGCCGGCCAGCAGCGCTTCAAATTGCATCAGCTCACGGATCTGCTCCAGAAACCAGGGGTCGATCTTCGTAAGGGCAAACAGATCGTCATTGGACAGACCGAGTCGCATACCATCCGCCACATGCCACAGTCGCTCGGCAATCGGGGTCCGCAGATGTTGGCGTACCCGCTCCAGCGCTGGTTGCCGGTCGAACCCCTCGGGAATGCCGCGATCCAATCCCTCCCGCGAAGAAAGCCCGTTCATGTTCAACTCGAGTGAACGAATCGCCTTCTGCAAGGATTCTTTAAAGGTGCGGCCAATCGCCATGACTTCACCCACCGATTTCATCTGCGTCGTGAGGGTGGGATCGGCCCCTCGAAACTTCTGGAAAGCAAAGCGAGGGATCTTCACCACCACATAGTCGATCGTGGGTTCGAATGAGGCTTTCGTCACACCGGTGATATCATTGGTGATTTCATCCAATGTGTAGCCCACGGCAAGCTTCGCGGCAATCTTAGCGATGGGAAATCCCGTCGCTTTCGACGCGAGCGCGGAACTCCTCGACACCCGCGGATTCATTTCAATAACCACCATGTCGCCGTTTTGAGAATCCAGACCGAATTGGACGTTTGATCCGCCGGTATCGACGCCGATCTCGCGCATAATCTGAACCGCGGCATCCCGCATGCGCTGATACTCTTTGTCCGAGAGAGTCATCGCAGGCGCAACCGTAATGCTGTCCCCAGTATGCACCCCCATCGGGTCTAGATTTTCGATCGGACAAACAATGACGACATTATCTTTGAGGTCCCGCATCACTTCCAATTCATATTCTTTCCACCCGATCAGAGACTCTTCAATCAGTACTTGACTGACAGGACTCATGGCCAACGCCCAATCGATCAGCTTCTCAAACTCTTCCCGGTTGTACGCAATGTTCCCACCGGTCCCGCCCATGGTGAACGATGGCCGGATAATCGCCGGAAATCCGACCTGTTCAAGAATCTTGATGGCTTCTTCACGGGTATGCGCCGTGCCGCTGGCAGGCACTCGCAACCCAATCCGCTGCATTGCATGCTTGAACGCTTCGCGATCCTCGGCCTTATGAATCGCCTCGGCAGACGCGCCAATCAATGTGACCCCGTATTTTTCGAGTGTCCCCCGCTTGACCAGCCCCATCGTCGTATTTAAAGCGGTCTGTCCCCCCATGGTCGGGAGCAGGGCGTCGGGTCGTTCGCGCTCGATCACTTTCTCCACGACCTCGATCGTAATCGGTTCCACATAAGTCCGATCCGCCAATTCAGGATCGGTCATGATCGTCGCCGGGTTGCTGTTGATGAGAATGACCCGATAGCCCTCTTCTTTAAGGGCTTTGCAGGCCTGCGTACCGGAATAGTCAAACTCACAGGCCTGACCGATCACAATCGGCCCGGATCCAATCAGTAATATGGACGTGATGTCTGTTCGTCTTGGCACAGAGACCTCGTTTCAGAGTCAGCTAGCTTCTGGCATCGGCCCGATCGTCGGCTTGTATGGCGCCAGCGATGGTGGCGCTATACCCCCCCCAGGCCCATGATAATACTGGAGCGCCTCGGGCAACCAGGCCTCGATCTGATTGATGCGTGTCAAATCGGACGGATGGGTGGAAAGAAATTCAGGTACCGCTTGCTGCGACCGAAAACAGAGCTTCCCGATCATCAGCCTCGGACAACCGCTCATGCGCTCCCAAAACGGCACGGCTTCCCGCGGATTATACCCCGCCTGCGCCATCAATCGAAGCCCGATGTGGTCGGCTTCCGACTCTTGTGTCCGATTGAAGGGCAACGACACATTGACCCCATAGGCCCCCAACAAGCCCTGGATCGCACCGGAGTTGACACGTCCAGTTGCCGCAGCACCCAATGCGCCCAATTGCGCAATTTGGTCCAGGATACTCCGGCTCATCCGCTCTACCCCGTGGCGCTGCAACGCATGCGCGACCTCATGCCCCATCACTGTCGCCAATCCAGCATCGTCTTTTGTATGTTTGAGAATCCCGGTGAAGATGGCGACCTTCCCACCTGGCAGCGCGAAGGCATTGACCATCTTGTCGTCTTGAATGACCGCAAATTCCCACTGATACTCCGGCTTGTTGGCGGCTGCAGCGATTTTTCGTCCCACGCGGTGCACCAACTCATTCACTTCCGGATCGTCACTGAGCGGCGCGGATCGCAACACCTCGCGGAACGCGCTCACTCCGAGTTGCAACTCCTTCTCTTCGGAGAAAAAGATCACCTGGTCGCGAGCCGTGCCCGGCGCCCGATAACAACCGCTCAGGCTGCCGAACAGACTCACGGCCGCTCCAGCCCCAAGGGCTGTGCAAAGGCCCATCACCCCATGAGCGCCCAGAGCCAGCATTCCCCGGCGTCCGATCGGCGCGTTGAGGAATTGACGCATCGTGTCATGTGAGGGCTGAGCCATTGGAGGTTTCACTCCTCAATGCAATGATTCAATGGTGCTCTCATCAACTCCTGGATTACGGCATCCAGAGATACATAAACTGGGGCGTTCCACCCCGCACCATCGACAACAAATCTAGATTGGCCAACCCAGTGATGCCTGAACTCGTCCCGAACAGGCGCGAGTAGATATTATTCTGATATTCGCCACGCCTCCCATAAGTCACGACCCGGGCTTCTGTGAGACCCGCTTTCTTTTTAGCCATTTCGACCGCGTCATCGAGATACCCGATCTCGTCGATCAAGCCTGCCGCCTTGGCCTGATCTCCGGAATAGATCCGTCCATCGGCCAGTTTCTTGATTTGCTCAGCCGACAGATTAGGGCGCCCCTCCTGCACAACTCCCAGAAACCGCTGATAGAACGAATCGATCACGCTTTGAAAGATCCCCCGCTCCTCAGCCGTCATGACTCGAAAGGGCGAGCCCATATCTTTACGGGGGCCAGACGTAATAGCGTTGGCCTCGACACCCACTTTTTCGAGCAATCCCCTGGCGTTGACGGTCAACATAATGACGCCGATACTGCCTGTCACCGTCGAGGGATGGACTAAAATGCTGTCCGCTGCCATGGCCAGGTAGTAGCCCCCTGATGCCGCCACGTCCATCATCGAGGCAATCACAGGAATCTTCCTTTTAGTTTTGAACTCCCGCAACTCGTGATACAGGATATCCGACGCGGTTACGGTTCCGCCCGGACTGTTGATGCGGACAACCACAGCCTTGACCTTGTCGTCTTTCGAGGCTCTCGTCAGCTCTTCCTTGAACGTAGCCAACATGTTGGGCTGTGGAACGAGGCCCTCTTTATCTTGTGAGCTGATGACCCCTGACAAATCGAGCAGCAGCACTTTTCCATCGCCCGTACCGCTAAGCTGCACTTCCTTCACTGGCCCCGATGGCTCGATAAGATTGACCGTGATGCAACCGGCTTGCAGAGAGATAGCTGCGAGGAGGCAGAACCGACCAAGCATTGGGTACACTCTATTCATGCTGATTCTCCAACAATTGTGTAAACTCGGTGAATAAGTAGGCGGAGTCATGGGGACCAGGAGACGCCTCTGGATGATACTGTACCGAAAACACCGGGCGATCAACACAGGCCAATCCTTCAACCGAGTGATCGTTTAGGCTCAGATGTGTGACCAGAACTTGACCGAACGATGTCTCCACCACTGGCGGTCGTTCCGGCATCACGCTGATCGGGCTGGCCACCTCTACCGCGAAATTGTGGTTTTGCGACGTGATCTCGACTCGTCTTGTGCGGAGATCCATGACCGGATGATTCGCCCCATGATGGCCGAACTTCAATTTATAGGTGCTGAGCCCCAGCGCGAGACCAAGAATCTGATGCCCCAAGCAAATGCCGAAGACCGGATGGCGTCCGATCAATTGCCGCACCGCCTCAACCGCGTAAGGCACTCCCTCCGGATCCCCCGGACCGTTCGACAGAAAGATCCCGTCAGGCTTGAGGGCTTCAACCTGCGTTGCGGTGGCCGAAGCCGGAACGACGGTTACGTCACATCCCACATCCACAAGCCGGCGAAGAATGTTCCGTTTCACGCCGAAATCGTAGGCGACGACATGCCACCGCCTGGTCGCATTAGCCCGTGGCTTGTCGCCGAGCGAAGGTAGCCACTCGCCTGATCCTTCAGTCCACCGATAAGCCTTCCCACAGGTAACAGTTGCCGCCAGATCGCGCCCAACGATACTCGGAGCTGCCTGTGCCTTCTCAACGGCCCGCCGTGGATCCTCGTCGACATGAGTGATAAGGCCCTGCTGCGAACCATGTTCGCGCAAGTGGCGGGTCAGAGCCCTCGTATCCAAGCCTTCGATGCCGACGATCTTCGCCTCATGCATATAATCGTGTAACTGCTGCCGACTGCGCCAGTTACTGGCGAGTCGGCTTGCCTCTTTCACAATGAATCCTTCAGCCCAAACCCGCCGTGACTCGGCATCCTCCGTTGTCATCCCATAGTTTCCGATATGGGGAGAGGTCATCGTGATGATTTGCCCCTTATATGAAGGATCGGTCAAAACCTCCTGATAGCCGGTCATGGCCGTATTAAACACGACTTCTCCCACCGTCTCCCCTTCGTATCCAAGGGCACGGCCCTCGAAAATTGTGCCATCTGCCAGTGCCAACAATGCCGTTTTCACGAGAACACTCCGTCCCGACAGAGGGACCGTTTCGCCTTGATACCGACCAAGAGAATGCCCAGTACAAGGTCAACCATGTAGATCCAGCGGATTGGCTTCAGCATACGAAACAAGGCTTCGAAGGCCGCCTTCTTCGCCGCCTCCTCTTGCACTGCGAAGGCCTGAGCTTGAAGCGCCGCAGCAGAGGGATGCAGCCACACAATAATGATGCCTGTGATCACTAGCATCCCGGCCAACACCATCATCTCGCCCCGACCGACGCCGACCACCGGATTTCCACTCCACCAGCGATACCACAATGCGGCACCCATGATCGCCAGCGCTCCGACCATAAAGCGATGATAGCCCTCAAACGCCTTCGTCAGAAACAGTCCGCCTGAGTCCTGCCCGCCGAACGTATTGAAGACCGCAGGAATGACCGCTCCAATGAGCACCAGTCCGCCGCCAACCCAAACTCCCAGTGCCAGCCATTCAAGCGTGAGGCAACCGATCATCCCCCAACGGGACAGACGTAGCACAGTGCTATGACTCTTCCCGACCGGCCTCGAATACGACCCGGCCACCCACGATCGTCATCGTAACCCGGCCCTTCACCTTCCATCCGGCAAACGGGGTATTCCGGCTCTTTGAGCGAAACTTGGCTGGATCGACCTCCCACTGTTCCTGCTGATCGACGATCGCCACATCGGCATCGGCACCGACCGCCAGCGTGCCTTTGGCTAATCCAAATGCCTTCGCCGGAGCCGTGCTCAACTTATCGACAGCCGACTCCAACGATATGACCCCTTCATCGACCAGCGCAAGGGTTAATGGCAGCGCAGTCTCCAGTCCGACGATCCCGAACGGCGCTTCGGTAAATCCCAGCTGTTTTTCCTGGGAAGCATGCGGAGCATGATCCGTCGCAATGACATCGATCGTGCCGTCGCGAAGACCTTCCTTGATCGCTTGCACATCCTTCCATGTCCGAAGCGGAGGATTCATTTTGGCATAGGTATTATAGCCTCGGACGGTTTCTTCCGTAATCGTAAAGTGATGGGGACAAGCTTCGGCTGTGACTTTCAGCCCGCGTGACTTGGCCTCCCGCACCATCCGAACCGATCCCTCGGTGCTGATATGGGCCAGGTGCAGCCGAGCCCCGGTCAGTTCCGCCAAGGCAACATTACGCGCCACCATCACATCTTCCGCTGCTGCCGGCATCCCGGGGAGCCCCAACTCGGTCGAGACGGCCCCTTCGTTCATACAGCCCCCCTCGGCAAGATGCAGATCTTCGCAATGATCAACTACCGGCACGTCGAAGGCCAAGGCATACTCCATCGCTCGGCGCATGACCAGGCTATTCATCACCGGCTTTCCGTCATCCGAAATCGCCACACAGCCTGCACGCCGCAAATCGCCAATCTCCGCCAGCTCTTTCCCTTCCGAACCTTTCGTAATCGCACCGATCGGAAACACATTCGCCAGCCCAGCAGCCCTTGCGCGATCGAGCATAAACTCCGTAATCGCTTGGTTGTCATTGACAGGATTCGTATTGGGCATACAACAGACCGAGGTGAAGCCGCCGGCCACCGCCGCCGCCGCTCCGCTCTGGATCGACTCTTTGTATTCAAAGCCCGGTTCACGAAAATGAACGTGGAGATCGACAAAACCGGGAAGAACTAATCGTCCCCTGGCATCGATTTTCGTGGCTCCTGCGGGAACCTTGAGGTGAGGCCCCACCGCGACCACTCGACCTTCATCGATCAGCACGTCGGCCACGCCGTTGAACCGCCCAGGATTGATCACGTGCCCGCCTGCAATAAGAATAGGCTGATTGGACGATGGCTTCATAGGTTCGCTGCTTCCTTCAATGATTCAATGCGTGTCACGACTCAGGGGTTCAGGCTGAAGGCTATACATTATCTCGCAGAGCACGAATCAAGCCATTCAAAACCTTCTCAGTTTCTACGACCTTGGGTTCAAGTAACGATACGTCTTCGTTGCGCAGGAAACCCGACCCCTAAACACCTTCAGCCTATCGACCTGCCTCATGATCATTCAATTGCTGCCCGACATGAGATAGAGAATCCCCATGCGAACCGCCACACCGTTCGCGACCTGCTCTAGAATTACCGACGACAAACTATCGGCCACCTCCGGAGCGATCTCGACCCCGCGGTTGATCGGACCCGGATGCATCACAATCGCCCCAGGATCGGCCAGTTCGACCCGCTCGGTCGTCAACCCATACAGCCGCGCATATTCTCGAATGGTCGGAAATAGCGCAATCCCCTGCCGTTCGAGCTGCAATCGCAACATCATGATGACCTGCACGCCGCGCAACGCCTCGTCGAAATCATAGTAGACGCGCACGCCCAATTTCTCTACGCCACAGGGCATCATTGTCGGCGGCCCTACCAGTCGAACCTCTGCTCCCAACTTCACGAGCGCGTGAATGTTCGAACGCGCGACACGGCTATGGGCGACATCCCCGACGATCGCCACCCGCAGCCCCTCGAACGACAACCCACGCTCGCGAATCGTATACAGATCCAAGAGTGCTTGCGTCGGATGCTCATGCCACCCATCTCCAGCATTGATCACGGAAGACTTCACACCGCGGGCCAGGGACTCTGCGGCACCGGCAGAGGGGTGACGCAAGACGATAATATCCGCCTGCATCGCCTCGATATTACGCGCAGTGTCGAGTAACGTTTCCCCTTTCACGATGCTGCTCGACGACGGTGAGAAATTGATCACATCAGCACTCAGCCGTTTCGCCGCCAACTCAAACGAGGTACGAGTCCTGGTACTGGGCTCAAAGAACAGATTCACCACGGTACGACCACGGAGAGCCGGAACTTTCTTGATTTCCCGGCCGGTCACTTCCTTGAACGAATCGGCCGTTTCTAAAATCAATCGGATCTCATCCACCGACAGAGGGGCGAGGCTTAAGAGGTCTTTGCGTTTGAGACTCATCGTTCCCTCCTCCTCAGGCCTTGAGGATCACCACCCGATCGTCTTCGCCTTCTTCTTCCAACAACACCTGGATCTTTTCTTCTCGAGACGTCGGAATATTTTTCCCGATAAACGTCGCCTTGATCGGCAACTGGCGATGGCCCCGATCGACCAAGACGGCCAATTGAATTTCTTCCGGTCGTCCCAGATCGATCAACCCATCCATCGCCGCGCGAATGGTCCGCCCCGTAAACAGCACGTCATCGACCAATACGATGATCTTGTCGGAAATATCGAACGGGACCGATGTCTTGCGGAGAATCGGTTGTTCCTTCCGCAAGGAGAGGTCGTCCCGATAGAGCGTAATATCCAACTCGCCGATCGGCACCGCCGCCGCTTCAATCTCTTGGATCCGCCGCACTAGTCGATGGGCCAGATGCACCCCTCCGGTACGAATCCCAACCAGCGCCAAATCTTTTACGCCCTTGTTGCGTTCGAGAATCTCATGGGCAATGCGGGTGACCGCCCGCGCGATATCTCCCCCATCCATCACCAATCGCTCGATTTGTCGTTCACTACTTGGCATTATCCCTCATCCGCAACGCACCACATTGCAAACGTTTCACATTAAGCAGGATGCTCAAAAAGGCTGTCCGGCAAGGCCACAGGCGAATCGAAACCGGCGGCGTACCCTCAGGGGTACGTTGAGGATTTCGATGAACCGAAACCGCCGCTGGCGGACTTTTTCAGCATCCTGGGGGCTGGCATAAAAAAACCCTCCCATCGATATCCGACGAGAAGGTTGAGGTATGCCTGCAGACACAAACCTGATTGAAACTCATGGCCACTCCTTGCTCACCTCGCAGGATGAGCATTAAAGGCTTCTGCATCTTACGGAAGCAGGAGGAATGCTGTCAAGCTACAAGACAGCCTACTCAGGTGTTCAGGCTGAAGGCTGAAGTGTTCGGAACTTCGAACCTATAACTTCCCTGCCCGTTTCGCTTGAGTGTGGACGATCGGAGTGACGCCATCCCCTGCGAAGGACTCACCCGCGCGGTGTGAGTTCTTCTAATGTGAACTGCTTGGGCAGCATCACCGGCACCACAATGCCGATGGGATCACCACGTTTGATCGTCGTCGGCTTGGTAAGGTGCAATAGAAAGTTGGCGGTGAACGCGTCGTAGTCCGGAAGCCAGTCGTACATATTTGGCGTGCGTTTATACTCTTGGGTCTTCATCCCCTCCCACACAAAAAAAGTCCGATCGGGGTAATGGTAAAAGTGGTTCGGCACGTCCTTCATTATCAACCCCACCTGCTTGGGATAGTAGAAGCGAATACCACAGCAGAGCTTGGGGTACCCGCTGTTTAAGATCAAATCGACATAGGTCCCTGAAAACGACTTGTAGCCAAGAATCCGCTCTTCCGGCAGGATCGGCGGGGCTTGCCATTTGATCCCATCGGCCGTTCGTCGAATTTTGCAGTCCGCCGGAGACCGAATGAGCCAGCCGTACTGGCCCACTGTTCGCACCGGTCCACAGTCGTCGGGGATCACTTTGTAGCCCTCGACCGCCACCGTCCGTTGCTCATCCAGCGACATCCCGGACAATAACGGCCGATGCGGTGTGAAGTCGAGCTTCAACCGCTCCGGCGCAATGGCCGTCGAATACTCCCGTTCCCAATAGACGATGACCTTGTCGTCAGGCTCCTCGCCGGCAATCTGTTCTGGAGTCGCGTCACTCATCTCGCCAACCGTAGTTCATCTGGAATACCCGGTGCAAGCACGTTAGATCCTTTTGAAATAAAATAGTGTCAGCCCTGCCCTCAGCTTCGCTTTCGGCAGAATGGTGCGATGCATTCGAAATGTGGGAAGCTGTTCGACCGGTTCTTCCCAGCAGATGCGGAGTCCGTGGGATGTGCCACACTGACCCAACTGGGCTGGGCCGATGACGAACGCAGTGCCTCCTCCCCGAAGCATCAGGCTGATCCCCTTCATGCGTTCGGCTAGGCTCGCCGGTAGATCTCTGCTGTCATAAGGCGCCCAGTGATAGACCACGTCATAGGAGTGCGGCGCTTCCTGATCGGACAGCCCTTCGTCCGGCACGAATCGAATTCGCGAGAGCCAATCCCACCGCTGAATCTCGGCACAGATGTTCCAGAGTCGTTGCGCCTGTTTTTGTGCAACGGCTGGACACCGTACCAGCACGGTATAGTCTCTCGGCCGATCGAACGTGATGCAGGTCGCCACCACGGCATCGCCATTGTCAATGAGCACGCGCTGGGCCCGCGAAAGGACCGCACCGATTTCTCGGTCCTGCTCGCCAAGATCCTCCAGATAATCGGCCACGAACGGTTGCGCCGAACACTCACCGATTTCAGATTCGTCTTCCGGATAGAGCAACGTCGCTCCGTAGGCCTCGGCAGGAAGGATCGCCGGAACGCCCTGGACAAAAACCGACCGCCAGTCAACTGGGCTCATGGCCACCAACTCACCAGACTGTTCCAGGCTCCCTGGCGGCAGGGTCACAGCCAACGTCATCTCACGATCACGATCCTTCAGAATGACATGCGCTCCGACTATCTTTGCACTGCGATCGTAGGGGACAAATCGACGGCCTTTCTGGCTCAGATAGGACAGCCCGGATGAGTCTGACGCCACCGTCACCTTGTGCAACAAGCCACCGTGGAAGGTCAGGCAAGCCTCCGAGTGTTGATCGAAGTATCGAATCGGCGGCGTTGCAATCGGTAGCCAAATTACTTGATTGGACCGTTCCGGACTCATGAAGACCGTGAAGGGATCATTTCCCTCAGGCGCTTGCGGGGTAAAGAAGCTACTAAACAAACGGAAGGCGGCTTCGGATGGATAGGTGGGAATACCTCGGTATCGCAAAGGTTGCGGAGTCGGTTTTCCCTCATTCTGATCGTCGTAGAGTCCGCGAATCAATTCAAAGACCGCAGACCCGGTTCCCGGTAACAGCGACTGAAAAAGTTCGACCACCGGCAGGAAATCGATAGAAGACCAATTCATCGCCCCCATGCAGGACATGAAGCAGGCCCGCTCGAAGTTCCCGTCCTCCAGCACATAGAAGGCGTCTTTCCTCTGGCGGATTGTCGCGTTGCCGGCCGACTCGATCAGGAGATCCTCATCCCGATAAAACCATCGCACTTCCTCGAGCGGAACCCGAAGCGCCTGAGCCGCTATCATCCGTAAATCGTCGGCCTTGAGCCGTTGCCAACCAGGTTTCCTGGCGAGATTGAGGCTGGTTTCATTCACCAAACCAGCCGGCTTCAACCCGACCCATTGCCCCCAATCCAATCGTATCCGCGCACGGAGGAGGGCCACATTGCCTGTGGCATCAGTCCCCCACTCGCATTCGTGCAACGGGTTTCCTGCTGGATCGGTTGCAAGAAACCGGCGACCGTCCGCGCGATAGAAGACGAGATGCCCTGTTGACTGTTCGACGCAACGGCCGCCAGCTGCGGCAAGATCGCGAGCAAATACATGATTTCCGGAGAAGCTAATGTTACCGGGGTTGGCGAGCGCTGAGGGATTCACAAGAAATGATCTCAATTATGCTGCGGGCTGCTCAAACAAGCCGGCCAACGAGGCCACAAGGAGAGAGAACCCCGAAGAGGTACATACCAAGCTTCGCTTGACCCGCTCGCTTCGATCAAATGCGGGCGGATAGTCACTTTGCCTCAAGTATCCTTACATCGGTACGTTGAGGGGTTCGAACGACTGAGAACGAAGTTGGGAGCCTGTTTCAGCAGCCTGATTACTCGCGGACTTGCCCGCTCCCCATGACGATAAACTTGAAGCAGGTCAATTCTTCCAGCCCCATCGGACCGCGGGCATGGATGCGGGACGTGCTGATCCCGATTTCTGCTCCAAGCCCGAACTGATAGCCATCGTTCAACCTGGTCGAGGCGTTTACCAATACCGCGCCGGCATCGACCTCCCGCAGAAACCGCATGGCTTTCGGATAGTCGGAGGTCACGATGGCTTCCGTGTGGCGTGATCCATACTTGGCAATATGCTCCATCGCCTCATCGACGTGCTTGACTACTTTCACTGCTACGGTGAGATCGAGGAATTCTTTTCCGAAATCCTCGTCGCTCGCGGGCTTGGCCGAGGATGACAGCTGACAGGTTTTCTGGCAGCCGCGGACCTCGACCCCGGCCGCCGCCAATTTCTCAATGAATGGGGCAAGCCAATGACGCGCAATGCCTTGATGCACTAGGAGCGTCTCCATCGCATTACAAGTCGACGGCCGCTGCACCTTGGCATTGAAACAGATTCGCTCCGCCATAACTGGATCGGCATCGACATCGACATAGATGTGACAGACGCCGGCATCGTGCCTGACGACGGGGATCGTGGCATGTTCGGTGACGACGCGCATCAGCGATTCTCCGCCGCGCGGGATAATCAGGTCGATGTAACGATCTTGCTTCAGCAGTAGAGGAACCAGCTCACGATCTGGCCTGGCGACAAAACTGATCGCTCCGGCTGGGACACCGGCTTTCTCTGCCGCCTCCGACAGAACCGTCGCAATCGCTGTATTCGAATGGATCGCCTCGCTTCCTCCCCGCAGTACGCAGGCGTTTCCGGATTTCAAACAAAGCGCGGCGGAATCCGCCGTAACGTTCGGGCGGGATTCATACACAATGCCAATAACACCGATTGGAACCCGCACGCGTCCCACCTGCATCCCGTTCGGCCTGGTCCACATCTTCGGCATCTCCCCAAGTGGATCGGGGAGGGCAGCCACCTCACGCAGGCCTGCCGCCATTTCGACGATCCTCTTGGCCGTCAGACGCAGCCGATCTGCCATCGCCTTCTTTTCCGGCGCAGTCCCGAAGGCTTCCAGATCCAGTTCGTTCGCAACCAACAGCGCATCCTTCTGCGCTTCCAGCGCCTCCGCCATCGCGAGAAGGGCCCGGTTCTTGATCGCGCTCGAAAGCGTAGCCAGTCGGCCTGCGGCCCCTTTGGCTCGCATGACCAATTCAGCGACATATTCTGGAAGCGGTATGGGCGCAACCACTTCCACGCCAACCGATTCGATGGGCTCGACTGACGCTTCCGCCTGGTTATTTCGGTCAGATAGCATACAAACTCTTACCCCATGATGTTTGAACAGGATACAGCGGGAGTTTCAACGCGGTCAAGGCGGCTATTCGCAGGAGAGAACCACCAGAAAAGGTGGACAAGAAGAGCCATATCAAAGATGCTCAGGCCGCAGCGAGCGAAGATCAGACTCTCGTTCTCTCAACCTTAGCCTGAGCCTCAATATTCTTCGTCTGGCGGCCTTTTTCAGCATCCTGCTAGATGACTTTTCTAAAGTATTCGATTGTGCGAAGAAGGGCATCTTCGAGCTGTACTTGAGGTTCCCATTTCAGGAGAGTACGCGCCCGACTGATGTCGGGCCGTCTGACTTTTGGATCATCGGCTGGCAGCGGGTGGTGGGTGATTTGGCTCGATGAATGAGTGAGTTCCAATACCAATTTCGCGATCTCCAAGACAGTCAGCTCACGCGGATTCCCAATATTCACGGGGTCATGCATGCTGTATCCATCGGTATCTTTATTTTGCGTGACGAGGAACTTGCGATCTGTCCGTTGTTCGACATTCTTGTCCGAGTCCAGCAGAAGCAATCCGGTAATACCGCTGACTAGGTCGTCAACGTAGCAAAAACTCCTGGTTTGAGATCCCTCGCCAAACACACTCAACGGTTTTCCCTGGAGCGCCTGGACGATGAACGTCGACACGACACGTCCGTCATTTGGCCGCATGCGTGGCCCGAATGTGTTGAAGATGCGCACAATCCTGGTATCGACCGCATGGTAACGGTGGTAGGCCATCGTGAGGGCTTCTGCAAAACGCTTGGCCTCGTCGTATACGCCACGGGGGCTGAGAGGGTTGACGTTGCCCCAGTAAGATTCAGGCTGAGGGTTCACCAGTGGATCTCCATAGACCTCCGATGTGCTGGCCAAAAGGAACCTTGCGCCCTTGGCCTTGGCAAGTCCAAGGACTTTGTGCGTACCTAACGCACCGACCTTCAGCGTGGCAATAGGAAATTCAAGGTAGTCTTGCGGGCTCGCGGGTGATGCGAAATGCATGACCGCATCCAGTGGACCATCGACGTGCACATAGTCGCACACATTGTATTTGACAAAGGAAAATTGCTCGTGCCCGAGCAGATGGGCAATATTCTCAACGCGTCCGGTGAGGAGGTTGTCCATGCAGATTACTGAATGCCCGGCCTGCAGCAGTACCTCGGAGAGATGACTCCCGAGAAACCCGGCTCCACCTGTAATAAGAATACGCATACGATGATTCTTCTTTTACGCCCCTCTCATCGGGAATGCCATGAAATATAGCGCCTAGTCAGGTGTTCAGGCTGAAGACTAAAAGCCTTCAGCCTATCTACCTGAGAGTTACGAAATATAACAGAATCGATGGGAAAGATGTCTAGGATTAAGGATTCAGGGGCGGCTGCCCCTGAGTTGGCTGGATAACTGGAGCACTTCCACCAGGAGTGATCGTCGATCCCGGCACCGGGGATACCCCGGAACTGGGCACAGTCCCTTGCGGCAAGATCGTACCCGATGAGGGATTTGGATGTTGGAAGACCCAATCACGATAGGTAGCGCGTCCCTCGAAATGCCGGACGATAAGAGGAAAATCTTTCTGTCGAAATGGCCTTGCGCGGCTCTTGCTCCGGACCCCCATGATGCCGCCTGTCGGCGCCTGAAGATATTCCCATTCATCAGACCCCATTGGGTCAAGATAGACCTTGCGCAAGAAGGGTTTGGGTAATCTCGTGAGTTCAGCCAATGTCTTGGGGTAGACCTCTCCAGGCATCACGCGACCTGCCTTGATCGTCTCGGAATACAATGCGAGGGCATTTTGGATCTCGATCCCTTTGGCCAAAAGGTCCGCTTCACGCTCCCGTTGCACGATAACCTTCCATTGTTTCGCCGCAGCAGTCGTGGCAATACCGATGAGGACGATCACGAACATAAGCATGAGGTAGGTCACCCCTCGCTCATTGATGACACGTTGCTGGCGGCTGATGACCATTGAGCTGTTGGCAGACTGTAAAGAACTATGTTGGTTTGTCTGGTTCATCTGGTCTATCTGGTTTGTTTTGTTGCTTGACCCAGAGAAACCAAATAAACGAGACAGACGAGATAGACCAAATGAACAAGACAGGCTGGCGGACATTTTCAGCCTTTTGCTATGGCTGTACGGGAGCTTCTTCGGACAGCAATACAGTGTGTTCTACTCGTGCCTGGCGGTCTTGCAATGTCACGCTCTCCTGCGTGATCGCTTTCACGACGACGTGGTCTTCTAACGCTTCTCCGGTCCTGACGACATGGACGTCGTCGTTCTTCGTGAGCACAGCCAGTTCGCCCTTCTTCCGCCACCCCTCCTCCATGCGCACAAACCCGAGATAGTGGAATTGTGCCAAACCGTCAAGGGCCACCTGTTGGTGCTGTGCCTGCTCTAACCCAGGATCGGACACTGACCTGTTTGCACGAGCAACCTCCGTGTCATCAGAGTGGGGTGGGGCAAAGATATTACGCGGAAGGGTAAAGGTCATCTCCCGTTGAGTCCTCGCGGTCGCGAGGAGATCGAGCTGAACATGCAACCCATCGACTACTCCACGGGTTGCCCGAGGCGTCGCAGCAGGACCGCTCACATTGGTCAGCGGCACATGCACGGGCTCTTCCATGATCGGCCATTCGCTGGCAACAATCCCACCCCAGAGCAGGCCAAGCGCAGCCAATGCCGCCATTTTCTTTTGATTGGTCGTCATCATATCTCGGCGCTACAGTTTATCAGGCTCGCCTCGAAGGTACGTGGCAATCTTAATATTAAAAGTCAACGTCTGGTCCTGCTGAGCGTCAGAGCGCACAAGTTCTAAGTCCTCGATATAGACCAATTCCTCGGCCGTCTCCACGTTATAGAGAAACCGTCGCAGATCCTCGTAACGACCGGTCATCGTACCTTGAAGCACCCCCTTACTTATATTGGCCACCATTGCAGGCTCAGTCTTATAGGAAAGCGCGGGGAGGATCACACGATCCCGCTTCGCCTCCTCAGTAATACCCAGTGCCAAGGGAGCAAAATCCCGTTCAACCGGCAAGACCGACCACACCTGAGCAAGATCCTTCCGCGCTTTCTGAGCCTCCTTATGGTGTGTAAATTCTTGACGAACTTGACTCCATTCCAACTCCAATTTCGCCCGACTCTGCTCGGCCCCATCAACCCCAACGGTGCGGACCACCCACAAGACTCCGGCCAACAGCAACAGCAGCACAAGCCATGGGATCAAGACCCCATAGGGTTTTCGCAACTGTTGGAGGATGAAATCCATCATGTTGTTCTATCAAATCTGCCCAATACGACTATTTTGACACGCGAAACTGGTTGATCTGGTTCATCTGGTTGGGCTTGTTCAACCAAATAAACAAGACAAACCAGACAGAACAAACAACGGCCTGCTTATGCTGGTGGCCTTTTTCAGCATCCTGCTACATGCCTGGTTGCCGATAGCGCAGCGTAAGGTCAAACTCAATCAAGTCATTTGGCCCCACCCGATACTGGCCCAGCACAGGATCGCGAAAGACGGCATGATCTTGCAATGTGACCGTCAATGCCGTCACATCTTCGACCGTCACAGCCAACCCTGTCATGTGCACGACCGCACTGCCCGGATCCAGGCGTATACTCTTTATCGACACATACCGAGGGATGGCCGATTCAAGAGCGGACAAAAACTGCGTCCAGGAAAAGTGCCGCTTCGTCATCAACTGGTTCGCCAAACTCACTTCGCCCGGTAGCTGTTGCAATGAAGGCCCGGAAAGATCAATGCCTTCCTGTTGGGCTTCGGCAAGGAGTTGCTGATCTTGCATGCGAACATGATCGAGGCGTGCTTGTATGTCGTGCCGGTCACGCATAGTCACCACGGTCTGAGTCACACTCCAGAGGATTGAGACCCCAATGATCCCGCTTAGTGCAACCAGCACCAGGCGAGTGGGTGCAACATACCATCGGTATCGGCTACTCAGCTCGATGTGGAAATACCGCGTCCCTCCAGGCGTCGATAGAAAACTGTTCGCCCTGTCGGCAAGCACACGAAGCAATGTCCGTCCAGGTGCCATCGTCTACATCACCCCCGCCACGACAGGGAGCGTCGCCCATGACCTGCTTCCACCATTATGGGTCCATCCCATCCGTTCAACTGCTTTCCAATCCAGCCGATCAGTCGAGAGGCCGAGTTCGCTGTTCAGCGCCTGTTCAAGCGTCGTGAACGGACTATCGCTTGCGAGAATAATCTCGGTAACGTTCAGGCTGGGATGCTGCTCGCTGCACGCACGAAGGGATGCGGCACATTCCTCGACAATATTGTCGACCAGGTCCCCATCAGTATCTTTTTCATCCTGTGGGCCTTCGGCGTTTAACCGTTTGGTCCGAACAAAAACCAATCGGCCTCCCTGCAGAACGAAGCAAGTCAACCCGCCGTCCGATACACTGATCCAGAGCAAATCACGGCCCAACCGTTTCCGGCTACCTGCCGCTTTCAGCCAGAGATTAAATAGACGAAAGCTGGTCACACCGACTTCCTGCGGAAGCAACCCGACCGATTCACAGAGGGACTCGTATTGCTTCAAGATGGCTTCTTGAATCGCCACGGCAAGAATGACATGGGAACGCTCGTCTCTTGCCCCATGTGAGGGGAACCCTTGCCAGACAATCTTGGCCCCGGTTAGGGGCAACAGCTGTTCCTGCCCCAGGCGCCAGCGAATCAGCGCTTCTTGTTCCTCCACCTGTGCCGGGAGCTGTTCCATCTGCAAAACAGTCGCGCGCACCGACAGATCCGACAACAACAATACAATCGGGCATGGGATATCAGACAGCCATACACCCCCTGCGAACCGAATATCTCGACTTGGGCCCGCCAGCGACCGAAGGCAACTTTCTACCGCAGGCATGCCTGTCAGATTCAGGTCCACAGGGGACAGCTTGATAGTCCCGGCCGGCGCCGGCGAGACGGCACACCGATAGCGATACCGCCCCCGCCAGGTACGAACGGCTTCTCCCCAGGTGAAGCTCTGCGCTCCAATTTTCAAACAGTGCCGTGGACGACTAGTGGTCAACCCCCACATCGCTTATCCTTCCTCGCTAAACGTCACTCGATTGATCTCATGCAAAGTGGTGGAACCTTCCAGCACCTTTCTGAGCGCGGACTGCCGCAACGTGATCATCCCGCTGGTCACCGCGCGATAGCGAACCTCTGACAGGGGACGCTCGGCAAGAATCATTTCTTTGATTTCATCGTTGAGATCCAGAAATTCCGTGATGCATTTTCGCCCGCGATACCCAGTCCCATGACACTCCTGGCATCCCTTGCCTTCATAAAATGTCCTATCCTTGTATTCCTCGAAGTCGAGACCGGACTCTTCCGCCAGCACGTTGTCGAGCTTGACCGCCGCACGACAGGCAAGACACACCATTCGAACAAGCCGCTGAGCCAGCACACAGTTCAACGCAGCCAAGAAGTTGTAGGCATCGATTCCCATTGAGGCAAATCGTCCGATGACATCGAACACGTTGTTGGCGTGCACCGTCGTCAAAACCAGGTGGCCGGTGAGCGACGATTGGATGGCAATTTGTGCGGTCTCTGCATCGCGGATTTCTCCGACCATGATCTTGTCAGGATCATGCCGCAAGATGGATCGAAGCCCTCGCGCAAAGGTTAAGCCTTTCTTCTCATTCACGGGAATTTGGACGACGCCCGACAGCTGATATTCGACCGGATCTTCGATCGTAATCAGCTTGTCTTCCTTGATATTCATCTCCGTAATCGCCGCGTACAGCGTCGTTGTCTTTCCACTTCCGGTCGGACCGGTCACCAGCACCATGCCGTAGGGCCGCGTGATCGCGCGCCGAAATCGCTTGAGATCTTCCTCATTGAATCCAAGTCGTTCCAACCGCAACGTCGACACACCTGTGGTGATGGCCTCGCGGTCGAGAATACGAATAACGACCGATTCACCGAACACACTTGGAAGGATTGAGACACGGAAATCGACGGTCTTTCGTTCCAGTCGCATCCGAAAGCTTCCATCTTGCGGAACCCGCCGCTCGGCGATGTCCAGATCCGACATGACTTTCAGCCGCGAGACCAACGGCGCATGGAGACGGATATCGAGCGGCTCCATTGCCGGAACCAGAATCCCATCAACCCTCAATTTCACCTTGGTGGCACGGTCAGCAGCTTCAATGTGAATATCGCTGGCCCGGCGCTGCATCGCGCTCAGGAGTATCGAGTCTAAGAGTTTGACGGCAGGACTTTGATCCTCTCCCGCTTGATTGATCGTGAGGACTTCCTCTCCCCGCTCATCCTCCTTCACCAACACGGATCGATACTCAGCCTCGAGTTCACGAAGAGCCTGGCTGGAGCCTTCACTGTGTTCCAAGGCCGCCAGAATCGCACTTCGCGGGCTCACCACCAGGTCCAACGGACGCCCCAAAAGCAGCTCCAGCTCATCCAATGCTAGGAGATTCTGCGGATCAGGGATGGCAATGGACAGGCGGCCTTGTTGCTCTACAATCGGTATAAATGGATGCCGTTGCATAAGTTTCACCGACATAGAGTCATAGAACGACTGGTCGACCCGGAACTCCGTCAGAGCATCAAATGGCAAATCAAACTGGGCTGCCAACGCACGCGCTAGCTGCTCCTCAGAGAGAATTCCCTCGCTCACCAAGGTCTGGCCGAGAGCTGCCATCACGCCACCCAGTCGGCTGAGCACTTGGTCGAGAGTCTGTTGCGGCAGAGTCCCCTGCCGCACGAGAATATCCGTCAATGTTGGCCGTGTCACAGTCCGTGCCATAGATTTCTACTCATTCTTCAACACATGAACGCAAGCCGAACCACATGATCACAGCATCCATCGCTACACAGCCCCTGCCATTTGAAACACCGGCAGATACATGATAATGACGATCGCACCCACTAAAACCCCCATGACCAGAAGTAGTACCGGTTCAATCCACGTCGTCAATTGCGTGAGACGGAGATCCAGGTCTCCTTCATAGAATTCAGCCACATCATGCAACATCGCGGGCAACGATCCGGTTTCCTCCCCGACCGACAGCATCTCCACCGCCAATTTGGGAAATACTTTTGGGCGATCCAGTGCGGCAGCCAGGGTTATCCCTTCACGAATTTCCTCGACCGCACCGGCGATTCCGACCGCTACATACCGATTGGAGATGGCGCCCCGTGCGATAGACAATGCGTCCACCAGCGGAGTGCCCCCGGCAAGGATCGTCGCAAGGGTACGCGTAAGTTGAACCGTATAATGTTTTACGAAAATCGACCCCATGATGGGCAGGCTCAATGACAGCCGATCCACCACAAGCCGCCCAGCCGGCGTCGTATAGTACGCACGACCTGCGAGTCCCAAAGCGGCCAGCCCTATGAGTCCAGGCACAACGTACGTTTGGCCCCCCGTCACCAAGTCAAGCAACAGCTGCGTGGCAACCGGTAACGATTTTGACGTCTCCGCATAGACCGACACGAATGTCGGCACGACGTAACTCAACAGAAACCCAATGACGGCAATCCCGACGAGCACAAGAAAGCCGGGATACGCAAGCGCTTTCGAGACCTTCTGGCGCAGCCCGATCATCAACTTTAAATACGCAATGAAACGCTGCAACACCTCGGCCAAATTTCCTGATTGTTCTCCGGCTTTGATTGTCGCAATATACAATTCTGAAAAATGGATCGGATGTTTTGCCAGCGCTTCCGAAGCCGACGCCCCTCCTCGAATATCTTGCCGAATGGTCCTCAAGACTTGCTGAAACCCTGAATGGTTGGCTCGTTCGATCAAGAGATCCCACACCCGCAACACGGGAAGGCCGGCTTTCACGAGGGCGAGCAGCTCTTGATTGAACACCAAGAATTCCTGAAGTGGAAGCTTTCCAAACGCGTGCCACCCCAGACTCAAACCGGTTGTGGCCGCACCCCGTCGCTGCAACCGAAAGACGAGAAAGCCCTGGCCCTCAAGTTTGGCCCGGACTAGGTGTTCTTCCTCTCCCTCAATCTGTCCATCAAGGGTCGACCCATCAGGACGGGCCACTCTGTACGCAAATACAGGCATGATAACTACTCAGGTGTTCAGGCTGAAGGCTATAAATTATCTCGCAAGGCACGAATCAAGCCATTCAAAGCCTTCTCGGTTTCTACGACCTTGGGTTCAAGCAGAGATGAATCCTTCAATAGCAGGCTGAAGGCTGAATACTAAAAGCCTTCAGTCTTCAGCCTATCCACCTGAGTAGTTACAGACGTGCACGGAATTTCAGACGGATAACAGGAATCTTACGGAATCGACGCGCCCTTGTCGGCACCGACTCTGGACACGGTCCGATCATCTGGTAACCACAGGGCCTGGCCAATGACAATCCTGTTGTCGGTCAATAGATTGAGTGTCCGAAGATCTTCCACATCGACGCGATATTTCTGCGCAATCCTCCAGAGCGTATCACCGGGTTTCACGGAAACATATTTTGTTGGAGTCCTCTGCTGCTCAACCTCTGGCGAGGGCTCGCTGTTGGCCGGCACCGGCTTCTTAGCTGCCTGGGTCGCCACCGTCTGAGACGGCTCCGGAAGCTCTGAGGGCTCATTTCGCTGTGTGGAAACCGGCATCGCCTTCTGGCCCTTGTGCATCGCTCCGCTGGAAGATAGTGGAGCCGCCTCCTGCCCGTCATGAGCAGGGACCGATATCCCCGCTTTTGCAAGCTGCTTCTGGAGCCGCTTCATCTGGCCCTGCAATTGAAGACTACTTCGGGACACACGCTCCCGTTCTGTCCGAGCCGCGGCCAATTCTTCCCGTTGCAGTTCGATCACCTGCCGTGCTTCGATAACCCGCCGTTCCGCCTCTCTAACCCGTCCTTCAAGCTGCGCCCGAGCGACCTGAGCTTCTCCCAATTCCATGCGCCGCGTCTCAAGATCAGCCCGCAACTCCACCACTGTCCGCTGAGCATCGCGCACTGACGCTTTTAACGTGTCTGTAGTCAACTCAAGATCCACGACCTCCGGCTCACGCATCGGCTCAAGTTCGCCACATCCCGCAAACAAGGCTGAGGCGAAGCCGACCGCACAGAGAACTCCAACTCGCACAGTCGGATAACAGGCACGTATTGTTTCAACTGAAGCCTGGAGCAATCTGCAATGACGATTGAGCATGGGCATTCTTACCAACGATTATACGGAGTGCCATCCGTCCCAACAAACTCGGCCCCTGAAAAGACGTCGACCACGCCTTTCTCAACAGGATCAGTAATCTCTTGCCACGTGGTCGTTGTACCGGTGAAGGGATCTTTTGGGATCCCCCGCAGATACCCGGTGCCCACCAATGCCGATAGAGACGGAGGATACTTTCCCTGGTCTGCCTTGTGCTGATCCAGCACATCGCGCAGTGTGGAGAGATCCTGACGCAAGGCAGCCTCTTTGGCCTTCACAACCGATGATTGGTACGAGGGCACCGCCAGGGTGGCGAGAATACCGATGATCGACACGACGATCATCAGTTCCAGCAAGGTGAAACCATTTGTGCCCCGTACTCCACTCTTACCAATCTCGATACTTTGTGCCATCTAGTGCTATGTCCTGACTTTGAGTCATCACGTCGTACACGTCGTCCCCACACCAACTCGATGCGTTCGGCGCATCTTTATAACATCGGAACAACCAATCGGCCTTGCCGGTCAAGGGATCGAGGGGAAGATTTCTTAAATAGCGCTTCGTCGTCGTGCCCCTAATCGTCGCCTCTTCACTGGTGAGCTTGATCCCCAACAGTCTATCCAGCGACTTCGGATATCCGTACACACTCGTCACGTCTTTGCACGTGAGCTTATTTTTTACACATGCCGCCCCCAATAAGACGTCGCCATCACGGTTCCACTCCAGCTTAAAGGTGTCGATGGCAGCCCTCATGATCCTCAAATGCTGCCGCAGTTCTATTTCGTGAGTCCGTTTCACTGACAGACGGCTGAGCGGCATAGCCACAGAGGCGAGCACCATCACAATGGTCAGCGTGATCAGGAGTTCCAAAAGAGTCACGCCCGATTCTTTCACCGGACCCTCACGATACCTTTTCCTTCTTGGGACAGTGCCGTGGATGATCCCGCGGCGGAATCCACCAACGCCACACGCACAGGAGACACACCGGACGCCTTGGCATAGAAGGTGGCCGTGACGGTCCGCCCGCCTGCCTGTCTTGCTGATGGTGCGACTTTAAAAGCAACCGTCCCCGCTTGCGTCTCTGGACTGCGAGACGTCTGATCGCCTGTGCCGTCTTGGATAACCTCACCATTCAGGAGTGTTCTGAGTTCCAGCACCTGTGGATCATACTGAAGTTGAAATACGCCTTCCGCCGTGGGACGAAGACGTTCGTCATTGATGGCAAGCTTAAATTCTTTTCCCATTTGGATCACCGACTCGTTTGGCCTGATCGAGGCGACCGCGCCTACCGAATTCAAGGGAGTGAGTGACGCTGCAGCTGGCTTCCCTGCCAGTCCCCCTTTTGCCGTTTCGCCCAACAATGAGAACCCTGAAACGGGTCCACTTCCCATCAAGGAAGCCTTCTTCCCCTGTGGCGTAAACAGCGGGCTCGTGGCATAGGTTGAATCCGTCCCGGACCAGAACACCTGCTTACTGAGCCCGGGAGGAGTCCTATCTGGAATGATGTGTGGCGTGATCGTCAGGATCACCTCAGTAGTGACCCTGCTGGTTATAAAGGAACTTAATAGATTGCCAATAAAAGGAAGATCACCGATCCAGGGGATGGTGGTGCGGGTTTTGCGATCCTCTTCCTGGATCAGCCCTCCCAACACAATGGTTTCACCATCTCTAACATTGAGCTGGGTTTCCGCCGACCGATTGCCGAACTTAAACTGGGAAATGAGGGGACTGGCTTGGAGCACAACTCGATCGCCAAGACTAATGACTTCAATCTTCATCTTCAGAGACAGTTCATTCCCCAGATGGATGGAAGGCTCAACGGTTAATTTGACTCCGGTGTCGCGGAATTCGATCGAGGTTACCGTCGAGGTCGTCGGAACTGCCCCTGTTGCCGCTTGACCTGGCAAGACATTCGTTGTGGAAAGCAGGATCGGCTGCTTGTCCCCGACGTTAATCTCCGCTTTCTTGTTGTTCACCACGCGAACTTTCGGGTTGGCAAGGGTCTTGGCATCGGTGATCGTTTTAAAGAAATCCAGCTGGATGTTGGTTGGAAGTTTAAAGAGATAACTGTCCTGACCGAGGCTGGTGAGCTGACGAAGCGTGAACGTCGGTGAGAAATCTCCGCTGATTGGTGCCGTAAACCCCGGAGGTACCATGGCGGCTGCGATTTGCTTAGGATAGGTCAGACCATAGGTCTGGTTGGTCGTGCGATCGACTTCGAGAACCTCAACATCAAAAAGAACTTCGGAGTCCAGGCGGTCATTGGCCAAGATGATCTTTTCAGCCATCTCCAGTTTTTCCGGTTGGTCCCGGATGATAATCGTGTTCAGTTGTTCATTGGCATGCATCCGCTTTGAATCGAGCATGCTCTTCAGCAATACCAGCATGTCCTTCGCTTTGGCATTGGACAAGTAGAACGTCCGAATCATCAGATCTTGATATTGCTCCTGCTTCTGCTTGGTATTAGGGCTGACGATCATGACGTCCGGAGATACGGTTTGGGCGAACAGGCTATTGCTGTTGAGAATGAGATTGAAGGCTTCTTGGAATGGCGTGTCCTGAACGCTGATGGTCACGGGGTCATTTCTGACGTCCTTGTCGAATATGAGGTTGATCCCTCCGGCCTTTCCAATCCCTTCCAAGACTTCTTTGAGTCCGGCATTACGGAACTTAAGTGTCACCGGCTGCTTCCGCCGATCGTCACGGTTGAACGCCTGCTGCTCCTCAGTGAGTTTGGAGATACTCTCAAGGGGTTCTTTGAATGAAGGATCCAGCTCAGCCGCTCTGGCATAGGCTTCCATGGCCTCGTCGATCCGACCGAGCTGGGCGAGGCGGGCTGCCTCTCGATTCCGGCCGCGCGCATCAGTCAAGCGAAGCGCTTCAAGCAACCCCGATTGATGATCGAGACTGGACGGTTCGATGGTGAGTGCCCGCTTAAACTGTTCCGCTGCGAGGTCCGGCTGACGTTCTTTGAGATACGCCCGTCCTCGCTCCTCATACGACGCCGCAGCTCGTTCTCGAGCCATGGTGTATTTGCTCTGTAATGTTGGGCTGAAGGGATCATCCTTCAGTGCGTTCTTATAGGCGAGACTCGCCTCCTCCCAATTACCCGCTGCGAGATGTTGATCCCCACGCTTGATGTCAGGTGAATTGAAATACGCGCAGCCGGCGAGAAATGCCATTGCCACAATGGCACAGCACGCCCCCGCTGCGGTATGTCTTACGATGCTATTGCCCGGACTATTCATTGGTCACACAATAAGAAGGCCAACGCCAAAAAAGGAAACCAGGGAAACTACCTGGAATTTCCGTGCCACAAGCAATCTATAGCAGCCTCTTTAGAGTGGGGCAATGAGAATCAAAAACTCTGCTGACAGTGAAAGATGGGTGATCTGTCTGCTACGTACTACAGGGAAGTTCCCGGTGTGAGCATGCCGGCTTCCCGCCACTCCATACGTATTAGACTACGTGGAAAGGTGCTGGTGCAGAATGAAGAACACAGCGGCTTGCTGCCTCTTATAAACGCCAGTACTTGAGCGTCTTGGGCAGTTTCGCCTGATCAAGCAGACATTTCACATCAATAACCACGCCCTCCCGCTGACTGCGGAGAGGTTTGAGCAATTCCTGCAGGCCCATCTCCGCATACGAGCGGTGGGCCACCGCAATAACCATCCCATCGACGTTCTTCAGATCGTTCCACTGCTGCAGATGAATTCCGTATTCAGCGACCGCCTCTTCCGGTTCTGCGATCGGATCATGCACCAACACTTGAACCCCATACTCACGCAACTCCTGGATAATATCGAGCACTTTGCTGTTGCGCAGATCCGGCACATTTTCCTTAAACGTGAGTCCTAAGACTGCCACCTTGAGTTCGTTGGCTGGCCGGGGAAGTTGACCGAGCAGCTTTATCGTTTGCTCTGCAACGAACTTTCCCATCCCGTTATTGATGCGCCGACCAGCCAGAATCACTTGCGGGTGATAGCCGACCGATTCAGCCTTAGCGGTCAGATAATATGGGTCCACACCAATACAATGTCCGCCGACTAATCCTGGGAAAAACTTCAGAAAGTTCCACTTCGTCCCGGCAGCGTCTAAGACCGACTTGGTATCGATTCCGAGACGATGGAAAATGAGAGCCAGCTCGTTCATCAATGCAATGTTCAGATCGCGCTGCGTGTTCTCAATCACCTTGGCTGCTTCCGCAACCTTAATGCTTGAAGCCCGATGGACCCCGGCCTTCACGACGAGTGAATAGGTATTCGCGACGACTTCAAGCGACTCTGCATCTTGAGCCGAAACGACTTTGACGATCTTCTCGAGAGTATGCTCCTTGTCCCCTGGATTGATGCGCTCCGGTGAATATCCAACCTTGAAGTCAATGCCTGATTTGAGGCCGGAAGTCTTTTCCAGAATAGGGAGACAAACATCCTCTGTCACTCCAGGGTACACCGTAGACTCATAGACAACGATCGTACCAGGGGACATGTTTTTACCGATCAATTCCGAGACAATTCGTAGCGCCTTGAGATCCGGCTGGAGCGCTTCATTGATCGGAGTTGGAACAGCCACAATGATAAAGTCGGCGGCCTTGAGGTCGGTAGGCTCCGAAGTATACTGTACATCAGCGACTTTGAGGTCGGCCGCCGACACTTCCCCCGTTCGGTCAACGCCCCTCTGCAGTTCTGCAATCTTTGCTTTGTTGATATCGAACCCGATGACCTTTCCCCGCTTGCCGAAGGCAACGGCGATAGGAAGCCCCACATAACCAAGTCCAACAAGCGCAACCTTTCGTCCGGTCTCTTTCTTTTGAGCCATAAAGCCTCTCCGTTAAGTTTCGATTAGAATGGCAGAATGTCGCGTTTCCGTCAACGGAGTTGAGTGAATTCGAGGCATACCTCCATTTGCCTATGGATGATCGTCGGTTCTTGAAAACTCAACTGTGTGTAGATTTTTCCCATGCAGCATTTTCTCCCATAAATGTTACACATGGTTTGTGAATGCGCCCAGCTATTCACAAGACCTCGACTACTGATAATGCTGGGCTTGGGTGAGGAAAAGCGTGGCGTAGAGCCCCTGCCGTCGCATCAACTCATCATGGGTTCCCCGTTCCACAATTTGGCCGTGATCGAGGACAAAAATACAGTCGGCCATTTTGACAGTAGCCAGTCGATGACTGATCAAAATCGCCATACGCCCTTGAGTGAGTTCGTGAAACCGCTCGAACAATTCCGCTTCGGCCTTGGCATCCATCGCGCTGGTAGGCTCGTCGAGAATCAGGATCTGAGAATCGCGAAGGATGGCCCTGGCGAGCGCCACTTTTTGCCATTCCCCGATGCTCAGTTCATGCCCGCCGTCGAACAGCTTGCCGAGCAATGACTCGTACCCCTTCGGCAAACGCTCGATGGCCTCATGGATCCCAGCCTGTTTGGCCGCCTGCGTGACGGCGGAAAGGTCGATGTCGGGGGATCTCAGGCCCAACGAGATGTTGTCCTTGGCCGAAAACTGGAACTTCACAAAGTCCTGAAAAATTCCGCTGACGGCGCCACGGACATCGGCAAGGGGATAGTTCCGAAGATCTTCACCATCGACCGTGATGCGCCCCCCCGACGGATCGTACAGACGGCATAGGAGCTTCACCAGCGTCGTCTTCCCCGCCCCATTGGCTCCGACAAACGCGACATGTTCGCCGGGTCTGATCGTAAAGGTGAACTCCTGGATCGCCACACGTTCTTCATGCGGGTATTGGAAGGACACATGATCGAATGTAATCCCCTGCGCGATCGGTTGGGGAAACAACTTCGGATGTGCCGACTTCGGCAAACGAGACTGAATACCCAGAAACTCATCCAACGTGGTTAGGAACAAATTGCTCTCATAGAGGCTGGACACACTCTGTCCCAAACTCTCCAGGAATCCGGAGGCCCGCTGCACCGCCTGGAAAAACATGACGAGGTCGCCCACGGTGAGCAGCCCCTGAAACGTTCGGAACGCCACAAAACTGTAGACCCCGAACACACCGGCCACGCCGATGATCTGCGCGGCAAAACCCGCGAGCGCCCATCGGCGCTCTAACGCGATCCGTTCTCGACGCAGCACTGATCGCGCGTCTTGGAACCATTGCCGCAACCGAGGGCCGAGGTCGAACAGCCGGATTTCTTTCGCTGCAATCGCTTGGGTCAGCAGCATATTGACGTACCAGGCTTTCCGCTCAAGCGGCGTCCGCTCGCGCTCCCAGGCAAACAGTCGATTGGATTGCTGCAGACGGACGAAAAAGTACGGGATGGCCGTCAGCATCAAGATCGGGATCACCCCCCAATGCAACCACCAGAGTATGGCTGCCATCGCAAACAGTGAAATGGCATCCTGGCCAAATTGGAGCAAGGCGTTGAGAATCGCCGTCGGACGATAAGGCGCTTCTTCTTGTGCGCGATGGAGCGTATCTTGATAGCGCGCATTCTCGTAGTACTCAAGATCGACCTCGACGGACTTTGCCTGAAGGAGTGCGTGCATATGATCCGTGACGACTTGAGCATGAATCCTTGAAATCAGAGAGGCCACGCCGGTGAGCATGGCACTGGCCACCGCGACACCTGCCAACCCAGCAAGAATCATGGCCATCCCGCTCAAGGAGCCTTCGGCTGATGGAGCCTTGAGCCCTTCGGCAACGGCATCGATCAACAACTTCGTCAGATACAGCGCCACCAGCGGAAGAAGGCCTTGGATCACGCGCACCACGATACTGCCGATTGCCAGACTCGGGCTGCTCTGCCACACAAACAAGAGAGCGTGGCGAAGCGTCAGGAGGAAGGGGCGGATGCGATTCAGAATGATGTTCATCGGTGACGGGAACACGTGATGAATGCCTCGTCAGGACATCGTCGTCCTGTTGTTCTGACGCCGGAGGGCAGAGGCCTGCGTCCCAACTGTCGGATCCTGAGGATGCGAAAAGGTAACGGTGAACCGTTGCCAATGCTGGCCCGTCTCGTGAAAAGGCTGGCCATCCAATGTGAGCCACGCATGGCCATCGAGATTCGAGGCTTCTTTTCTTACACCACAATGAAAGAGAACCGGATACCCCAATCGCCTGGCGAACCAATAGAGAGCCAGCGACCGTGGGAAGCAATTCCCCTTTTTGTTATAGGGAAACAGTTGAAGCCAGCGATCTACATAGCAGACCAGATCCCCCATCACTGCCTCGTCGGGTCTTTCCATTGTCGAGCGAGGATTTAATCGGTCCAGCACCAGTGGCAAACTCTTGACCCGCAACAAGAGACGAATCCACGACACTACCAGGCCTGCGCGCAGCAGGGTCCAATACTTTTTTACGAATCGGATCATAGTGCGTTCAGTGTAGCAAGCCTCAATGAGAATTCCAGCATCCGCCGTTTCCAAATCCAAGACCACGCGCTCTGATAATCCTGGTGCGCCATGGGAGGCGCCCAACCTCCCGTCGCGACCCACGAGGCATGGCTGTCGGCCGTGATGTATTTCCAATTTCTTCGGCAGAGCAATTAAAGACAATGCAGACCATAGCGAGTGACGCAGCAGATCCGAACCATTTTCTGTGTGGGACTCGACAGATGGGCTTCCCAGAAGGTTCAAACCAGAAGATGACTAACCACCGTGCTCGACCCAACGATTGATAGCGCCCCGAATCGTGGAGGGAAACAGACTCCTCATGGTCCGGTGAAGGGGGAGAACGAGCCGAGCAAGACGCGGAAGGGAGATGCGCCAGCGAAACCAGGCTGGAGGGGTTGTGACCATAGGACTCTGGTCACGACACAGCATCAGGCCAAACCGCCAACGCTCCCACCACGAATCTTTCAACGTGAAATAGAGCGCAACTGCCTGTGCCTCATTCACGCCGGCACGACGATCTGCCAGGAGAGTGAATGGCATACGGTGGGACAGCATCTGCACATCTGAGTCGGCGGAGAGCCGCGCGCGAACCGTCTTGGGTAGTGGGGCATCCAACACCAGATGTGCGAGCGACAACCCCATAGACAGCAGGCGTCGGCAGCGCCACCTCGATGCGCTCGAGGAGATCCGATCCCAGTCCAGTTGGTTGTGTGCACGAAGCAGCTCGGCGACATCGCATACCCATTTGAGCGAGTCCCATGCATGCTTCGACCCATGGACACACAGGACGATCAATAGATCTTCCGGGGTCAGTCCTTGTACCGTCTTGTTCGCAAGCGGAACAGCCGTTCGGCGCTGCCAGAACTCGGGACGATCCAACTGAAACGCAAAGTGCTCACCTGCCATCACCCACTGGAGATCGACACGAAAGAGCGTGCGCTTCTTGATAAACACATGGTAAGGCCCATCCTCATGGTCCCTCTCACCAGGATCAGAAGAAGGGTCTTTCCTCTCATAGCCCCGCGCCAACAAGATGGCGTGCGCTTCTGCAATGGAGCCTTTGGGAATGAGCAGGTCCATGTCGCTAAAGTCGCGAAGCGTCAGATCGCCATAGACTGAGGACGCCAGGGTCGCCCCTTTAATGGGCATGACCGGCACTCCCTGCGCGACAAACGCGTCGCATAAGACGACGAGTTCCTGGACGAGCAACCGGTTGAGCAAGGCACCGGCTTGTGTCCTCTGGCGTAACTGAGTCAACGATTCGGCAGGCACGAGATCGGAACAAAGTGTGGACAGATTCCGATACAACAGGGGGCCCACACCATGATATTGAGCCAGGTTGAGGACATATTCCCAGTCAAGCGGCTCTTGCACTCTCTGCTGGATACGGACCTTGAGCTCATCGGTCACGACCGTACGGGCACACCAGACCAAGAGCTCCGATTCCGGTCGCAATGAGAACTGCCTGGTCGCTATCATCTTCGTTGCTCTAGCAGCGGCGTGATCAACTTCGGCAAGTCGAGGATATCGTGGCCAAAATGCAAGCGGTAACAGTCCACCTGCTGCACCAGGCTCGCTAAGACTTGAAATTCTCGTCTAGCCACCTCTGGATCATAGACCAGCAATGCCTGTGGGAGGAGGACTTCCAGGGCCCGGCTCTTGGGGAGGAGCTCAAGGTGACTGTGAGGGGCATCGACGACATGGGGGAACAGCATGATGGCCGGCTGACAGCGGTCGCCCACCGAGGTCGGATACAGATCCTCGGCATGAAAAGACCGCTTGGGCGAACCGGGATGAAGCACGTGATCAGGCGCATCCAGGAGTTCCGGGAAAAAGGCGATCGTCGCTTCGGTGACGTTAATCTTGGTGGGAAAGGGGAGCACCTCCACATGCCTCCCGGCATCTCGAATCAACGGAAGATCATCCGAGAGATATCGATAGCCCGAGCGGAGTAGCGAGATAAAGGACGTCGTCTTGCCGCGGCCGCTATTCCCTGGAATCAAGACTCCACGGCCATGTTTCTCCAGCGCAGTCGCATGAATCGTATAGAGCCCACGGCGTCGTAAGAGTTCGATCAAGGCGAGGTGAAAGAAATATTCGATCAAGCTCGCGTGCATGGTCTCCGGCTTGATCAGATAGCCGTCAGCCTTGCCCTGCTCGCCATCCATCACCAGGACTCCGGCATCGAAAAAGTCCGCAATCAACCGCCCACCATCTTGAATCACCTCGTAGGGCAACCCGGTCTCCCGCCGATCCCCGACCGCTGCACCCGTTCCGGAAGATAATTGACGCGCCGATGAAGATATCGTCAGCGGAATGTCCGCTCGTTCCTGCACAGCCTGGAAGCACAAGGTGAAAGAGGCTGACTCCTCAAGGGAGTCCCGCCGAAAATGCCTCAGAAACTCATTCACCGGTGCGGCCAACAAGGGCGACGCCGTGGCATATCTCACCGCCGTGCCGTAGAGGGAAAATAGAGACTCGGCCATAGGCTTTTCGACCACGGTCATCGTCATACTGTTCCCCCACTGATGATTGTCACCTACGCCGTCACGTCTCGTGAGAAAAACGGCTGGCCGATTCTTATGAATCGACCAGCCCATGCTGACTTATCTAGCGATGGCCATGGAAAAAACCAAACAAACGGCCAAACGAGAAGTTCCCATGATGACCGCCAGAAGCCTTCGCAGTGATGTCCCGCAGCAACTCATGCGTTACGAGCACTGGCTGGACATACACCTCTTTCTTTTCATTCACTCTTTCTCACCTCCTTTCCTGTTGAAGTAGCCCCTCCTTGACCAATTGGTTGATCAGGGCAATGAGATCGTCCAGGGCCCGATCAGGAGAGACCTCAAAGCGGTCGCACAGGACCGCATGAATGTCACTGACGGTGTTGTGGCCGGTACAGTGGTCCCATATGACGCTCCCCAACCGGTTCAGGGTGTAGTACCGCCCGGTACTGAGATCCAACAGCACCGTCTCGCCCTCCATGCTTGTGCCCTGCACATCAGGGCTGGGCCATAGGATGGTCCGATCCAGCATCGTGATGTCGACGACAGGCTCGGAGGCAATCGGGGGTGGAGCTACCTGCAGTGGGTCCGACATGGGTCTGTCCTCCTCGGTCCAACGTTCGACTGCTTGTGCAACTCTGTCACTCATGCGTATGCCAGTCCAATACTCTTAATGAGAGCTATGTACGATCGGACGAACCAGGAATTCTCATACAACCAGACACATTCACGAAAGGTTTTCGCACATTCCTCCCTGGCGCCACCGGAGGAGCAGCAAAAGTGTTGACTAAGGATTCGAGAATATGGTTGACGCTCCTTAATAATAATACGAGAAGGTTCGGTTCGGAGAGCACATCCCGGGCCTTTCCAGGATCACATGTCACTAGAGTACCCTTCATCGGTTCCATCGACCAGCCCCTCTTTAGAGGGAGTGTACGAGGCTTAGGAGGCTTAAGCTCTAACTCCACGCGCAATACTGCAGGGCTTAGTAAGCTCTGGTGTTGCCATGCCAAAAAATACGACAGGCACTTGAACGTCGAAGCACGCAAGACCCTGAGCCTGGAGCTGGCCCACGGCGATGCGTTCTGAACGATAGCCGCGGTATCGGGACGAGCCCTCAGCATTGTGGCCGCGAGGCTGCCCGGAATACGACGCAGGGCAGACACAGCTATCGGCGGAGACCATCAGTTGCATGCGGCACTTGAAACTGCCCTAGGAGCCTGTCCTACATTGCCATCGTGACGAGGAAAAGGAGGTGCGGCCATATGAGCGGTGCAAGGCCAGGAAAAACAGGAAGTGTATTCGCTGGAATACGATGCGTTGAGGATTTTTTCTGGCGAGAACGACGCAGATGGTCACAGATCATTTGCCACAGTAGAACGGTCACTGTCGGACAGGCTCCTAGTTCCCTCCAACAGCCCCCTCTGATGCACCAAGAATAAATAATATGATAGATATCCCATGCACTTATGAGATACCACTCCCCCTGTATGAGGTATCCGTCCCGCTTATGCGGGGTTGTTTTGCTAGAGCACAATAGGGCATCATCGCCGTCAAAATCGCATGAGGAAAGGGGCGGAGGCCTCAGAGTGTCGGCTCGCCGCGAACCAGAAAGAACCTCACTCATAGCCTATGAAGGTATTGACCAACTTGTTCAGTAAGCTCTTGACCTGCGCCACACTCCTGCTTGCTCTGAGTTCATGCAGCGGCGGCGGGTCTAGTGGAGGAAGTACCCCCACTCCCCTTGCGCCAGCTACTGGTTCCACAACCGTCACCGGGACGGTCTCCGGGACCGTCATCAAGGTGTTACGGGCCGACACGAAGGCCCTCATTTCTCAATTTGATACCGCGCCTCTACCCGGCCCTCCTCCGTTCCCATTTGCTCTCTCAAATATTCCGGTCGGGCTTCCGGTCGAGATTGTCTTCTTTAGCGCAGGCCAGACGTTCCCTCTCTATGGTGGGAATCCACCGACAAACGTGTTCACTATGCAGACGGCGGGATCTCTTGATTTGGGAGCCGTCACGATGAGTAGCGGGAGAGCGACGCCCCAGAACCCGCTTCTTAATGTGATCTTGGGCGTTGAAGATCTTTTAGTTTCGCTTTTAGGAAGCGAGCCGCCGCCGGCCACCCTCACGGTCACGACTCCCACCGATCCGGATCTCGGATCGTTTTCGGTTATCGTAGAGTTCGCTGTTCAGCACTTCGTCGTCGGAGGACAGGGGCAGCAGCACCTCCACATCACGGTGGATGGGGGAGCAACTCGCCATTTCTTCAACGGACAATGCAACAACGGACAATCCAACAAGGTGGTAGACGACAACAGACAACCCACCCCCGATGTTCAATGGCAAAGTCCCACTTCGTTTCGACTGAACGGATTGTCTCCTGGCACACATCAAGTCACTGTGAGGTTAGCCACTGCCTCAGATAACGAATTTGTTAACAAGGAGGCCACGCCCGACTCGGTGCCGATCACGATCCTCGCCTCCTCGTTTCCCTTTCCGCCGTTGACCATCACGAGCCCATCACAGGGAGCTTCATTGCCATTGGACCCTGTCGACGTGTCGTTTACAGCCCAGGATTCTACGATCGGAGGTCAGGGGGCCCCTCATCTCCATATCTATCTGGACGGCGGAACCACCACGAACCACTTCTTCAACGGAGACACCAAAAAGGTACTTGATAACAGCGGACAGCCTGTTACCAACATCACCTGGCTGAGCAACAGTTCGTTCGAGATTACCGACCTCCCAAGCGGTTGCCATTCGATTCGACTTGTTCTTGCCACTTCTAGTCACATTGACCTGCAGAACGCGGAGGCCAACCCGCCCATCCTGAACATCAGCATTCAGGCTCAACCTGCTCCTCCAACATTGACCATCAATAGTCCTGCCCAAGGGGCTCCCTTGCCGCCCGGGCCTGTGCCGGTCTCGTTCAATATTCAGAATTCTCCAGTACCGCACTCGGCCACTCAGCCACGGATGCATTTCTACGTCGACGATGACCGCGCCATCTACAAATTCTACGATGGACCAGTGATCACCGAAATTGGCGATACGAGCGGGGTTCGTTATCCGGACCCCAATACCCAGCAGTACGGTCATACCCACGCCGTGCATTGGAAGTCCGGCAGTTCAATTCAACTCAATGCCTTAGCATCCGGTTCTCATCAGGTCAAATTCGTGCTGGTGGATCAATCGGATATAGAGTTGCCAACAACGCAGAAAACTCTTAATTTTACCATCGCGACTGAGACGAGCGGAAATTTTTCCCTCCTAGAAGTTGCGAGCGGCTTGAATTTCCCGGTCGCGATGGCCACGGCTCCGGACGGACGGATCTTTGTGACTGAACTAATTACCGGTAATATCCAGGTGGTCACGCCGACCGCCACGCCTCCGTGGAAGTTGCAATCTGTACCGTTTTACACTTTCACCTCCACTAAGGATGATTTTGTGACCGGGGTTGAAAAGGGGTTGCTCGGCATCGCAGTCGATCCCGGTTTCAGCGATAACCACTATGTGTATGTGTACTACACCACCGCATCCGGTCCGAAGAACCGAGTGGTTCGGTTAACTGCCACAACTGATTCGAATGGATATACTGTGGCCACAAGCGATCCGCCCACAGTGATTCTTGGCAACATTCCTGCCGGCAACCCTCACAACGGAGGCATTCTCCAGTTCGGCCAGGACAGAATGCTTTATATTTTTGTAGGGGACAACGAAGTAAGGGATTCACAGAGCTTGAGTACGCTTAGAGGAAAAATGTTGCGGATCAATCCGAATGGAGGAATTCCGTCCGACAATCCCTTCATTAATCCTCCGAATAATCTTCTGTATCCTTTCTCCGCGATCTACAGTTATGGCCATCGCAATAGCTTCGGGTTCACGTTCCATCCCCATACGAATGACTTGTGGCAGACCGAGAACGGTGATACCACTGATGATCAGATTAATAGGATCATTGCCGGCGGGAATTATGGATACCCTCTTTGTCTAGGAATTTGCAATGATCCACGGTGGATTGATCCTATCATCACCTTCGGCACCTCCACCACCCCCACCATTGCGCCAACCGGGATCGTCACAATCAGAGAAGATTCCGCCTATCCGGCGCAATATTACAACAACTTACTGTTCGCCGATTACAACTTCGGCCAACTTCATCGAATCGTGCTTGGTGGAGCAGAGTTGACAGCCCTCTCCAGTCATACGATCGCCTACCCCGGTGGAAATGGTGCGTTGATCGCGGTCATGCACGGATTGAATGTGCTGGGGCAGGATGGGTATATCTATGTGGCAAATGGCAACTATGGCGAATCTAACCACCGCATCTTCAGAGTCATCCTCAATCCTAGTCCCTAACGTCGTTCCCCGTCTTTTTCGGTTTTTTCTTCAGAGTACCCCTCCGATCGTAAGCTCCCCCGTCAAGCCCGCGGAGTTTGTCCGCTACTGAATCGCCACCGGTATGCGGTCATCATGATGAATACCTTGAACTGGCATCGGAAGTACTGATTGCCCTTCTACTTCCGCGTAATACAATTTCCCTTTGCACCATTGCCTAATTGGTTCCAGGATTGGTATAGAATTTTGGCTGACTACAATTGCATTGATGGCCTTTATTTCCCAGCCACTTGAAGTACGTATTAATGATGCATTGACGAAATTGGTTAATGCATTACGCAATGCATTAAAAGGTAACGTAACTAACTCCCTTTGACTTTGCTTTTCCGAGATATTCTTAACAGCTTCAATAAATTCCGGAATCAGTGATAGCTGATTGCCATCGTTAACAAAACAGTTCATTGTCCCATATCTATTTCTTTGATGACCAAAGTAACAATGGGCCACTAACAAGCCATTCTGCTGGCATAGTAAATCAATATTCGCAGGCCTCAGTTGAAACGCTAAATGATTGAGCAGCACTGTATCAAAAACCCATATGCTCTGATCGCTCATGAGACTAGATTGTCCGCTTAAATCATAAAGAACCATTGGATTTTCATGATAATACTTTAGGCGGCGATTATGCTCAGCAACAAGTTTCCATGCACCCATTCTCCACGGCTCTTTTATATGATGTAAATGGTTAGGGCTTAACAAGTTCTTATATACAGAACTGCCATAGTAAGCCATCAGCGGGGCGCTCACGCGCTCTGTGTCCCACAAGAACGACAAGAAATTTGAGAAGGCGCTGAATACTTTTCTATGCTCCCAAACATCTAAATGCCGTACCGGATTTTCCCAAACATCGGTATAGGACCAGTAGTTTTCAATTCCGGCTTTACTTAATATGTCCAACAAGCCGTCCCCTTCTTTAAAAACAGCATCTCTTGAAAATAGGTACGCTCCACACCCGTGATCAATCCATGTTTTTGGAGAATACATGCTCATCATTTGAATTCTACGCAAACACTCCGAGAGTGAGGGAAGATTTTTCCGTGGACTTAGACCATGGTAGGCTATTTCAGAGCCGCTTTCATACATCTTGTCAATGTAGTTTTTATATTCAGGGACATCTAAACCAGGCTCCATTTTACCTGACCCATAATCACTGCTAGGGAATACCCCCTTTGTAATACGAAAACTGTTTTCAGAAAAAAGCTCGTGTTGTAGGCGAAGTTTTGGAACGGTATCAAAATCTGGGTGGTCAGTTAAACAAATAACAGAACGCGCACCGTTCGGATATGGTTCAAGCCAAGCAGCTTCCTGAAGTGATCTGAGTCTGTTTGCCCTAATGTGGATTTGTTTCTTAATAATAGGAGGTTTTCTAATCTTAGAGTCGCCCCAGAGAATAAGCCCTGAACCCAATCTATCTTGAATTACAAACGTAGCAGTGACCTGGTTTCCTTGTTTGCACAGCCTCAAATATGGATATTTAGGCAAATCAATTTGGCACAGCATATCCCCTTCTTGTAACCAAAGAATACAACCTACAGGAAAGGGAGGTGATGCCTTAGAAGATAAAGGAAGTATTTGGCGATCATGGCTAAGGAAGTATGCTTCTTCAGCACAAAACAAGCAGGTGACCTGAATACGATTCGTGTCTTCATTAGGCGTTGGGATACGAAGATCAAATTGTGTGGACCAAACATTCTCTTGAACTATGGAAATCAGGATTTCATTTCTGGTTATTTTGAAGTCTGATGTGTTCTCGGAGTAGGCTTTTACTGTAACGATTGCCATGCCAAAATTTCTCCTTGCACATTACACTTATTCATAAGTGGAACCCTGCGATGGTCTGTAGGGGTGGCCTGGTAAGTTCCCCCGTCAAGGAGACATTTTGAAAGTGTCTCCTTGACGGGGGAGCTTGCAAAGGGAGGATGTCAGGGTAACACTTTTCCTCAACACACAGTCAAGCAATGCCCCGTTGGGGGGCCGCCACTCCAGCCTCACCTATTCTGTCACCCCTTCCCTGCTTCCCAGGCCAATAGGGCAAAGAACACATTGCGTGCTCTCTTAAAACAAGATATTCTCACCAAATTCTCGATACATACACGTACGTATCGAGAATTTGGTGAGAATATCTTGTTTTAATAGAGCACGCAATGTGTTCTTTGCCCTATTGGCCTGGGAAGCAGGGAAGGGGTGACAGAATAGGTGAGGCTGGAGTGGCGGCCCCCCCAACGGGGTATTGCTTGACTGTGTGTTGAGGAACATTGTTACCCTGACATCCTCCCTTTGCAAGCTCCCCCCGTCAAGGAGACACTTTCAAAATGTCTCCTTGACGGGGACTTACGAGGCCACCGCTACAGACCATCGCAAGGTTCCACTTATGAATATGTGTAATGTGCAAGGAGAAATTTTGGCATGGCAATCGTTACGGTAAAAGCCTACTCCGAGAGCACATCGGACTTCAAAGTAACCAAAAAAGAAGTTCTAATTTCAATAGTTCAAGAGAGTGTCTGGTCCACACAATTTCATCTTAGTATCCCAACGCCTAATGAAGACACGAATCGTATTCAGGTCACCTGCTTGTTCTGTGCTGAAGAAGCATACTTCCTTAGCCATGATCGGCAAATACTTCCTTTATCTTCTAAGGCATCACCTCCTTTTCCTGTAGGTTGTATTCTTTGGTTACAGGAAGGGGATATGCTGTGCCAAATTGATTTGCCTAAATATCCACATTTGAGGCTGTGCAAACAAGGAAACCAGGTCACTGCTACGTTTGTAATTCAAGATAGATTGGGTTCAGGGCTTATTCTCTGGGGCGACTCTAAGATTAGAAAACCTCCTATTATTAAGAAACAAATCCACATTAGGGCAAACAGGCTCAGATCACTTCAGGAAGCTGCTTGGCTTGAACCATATCCGAACGGTGCGCGTTCCGTTATTTGTTTAACTGACCACCCAGATTTTGATACCGTTCCAAAACTTCGCCTACAACACGAGCTTTTTTCTGAAAACAGTCTTCGTATTACAAAGGGGGTATTCCCTAGCAGTGATTATGGGTCAGGTAAAATGGAGCCTGGTTTAGATGTCCCTGAATATAAAAACTACATTGACAAGATGTATGAAAGCGGCTCTGAAATAGCCTACCATGGTCTAAGTCCACGGAAAAATCTTCCCTCACTCTCGGAGTGTTTGCGTAGAATTCAAATGATGAGCATATATTCTCCAAAAACATGGATTGATCACGGGTGTGGAGCGTACCTATTTTCAAGAGATGCTGTTTTTAAAGAAGGGGACGGCTTGTTGGACATATTAAGTAAAGCCGGAATTGAAAACTACTGGTCCTATACCGATGTTTGGGAAAATCCGGTACGGCATTTAGATGTTTGGGAGCATAGAAAAGTATTCAGCGCCTTCTCAAATTTCTTGTCGTTCTTGTGGGACACAGAGCGCGTGAGCGCCCCGCTGATGGCTTACTATGGCAGTTCTGTATATAAGAACTTGTTAAGCCCTAACCATTTACATCATATAAAAGAGCCGTGGAGAATGGGTGCATGGAAACTTGTTGCTGAGCATAATCGCCGCCTAAAGTATTATCATGAAAATCCAATGGTTCTTTATGATTTAAGCGGACAATCTAGTCTCATGAGCGATCAGAGCATATAGGTTTTTGATACAGTCCTGCTCAATCATTTAGCGTTTCAACTGAGGCCTGCGAATATTGATTTACTATGCCAGCAGAATGGCTTGTTAGTGGCCCATTGTTACTTTGGTCATCAAAGAAATAGATATGGGACAATGAACTGTTTTGTTAACGATGGCAATAAGCTATCACTGATTCCGGAATTTATTGAAGCTGTTAAGAATATCTCGGAAAAGCAAAGTCAAAGGGAGTTAGTTACGTTACCTTTTAATGCATTGCGTAATGCATTAACCAATTTCGTCAATGCATCATTAATACGTACTTCAAGTGGCTGGGAAATAAAGGCCATCAATGCAATTGTAGTCAGCCAAAATTCTATACCAATCCTGGAACCAATTAGGCAATGGTGCAAAGGGAAATTGTATTACGCGGAAGTAGAAGGGCAATCAGTACTTCCGATGCCAGTTCAAGGTATTCATCATGATGACCGCATACCGGTGGCGATTCAGTAGCGGACAAACTCCGCGGGCTTGACGGGGGAGCTTACGATCGGAGGGGTACTCTGAAGAAAAAACCGAAAAAGACGGGGAACGACGTTAGGGACTAGGATTGAGGATGACTCTGAAGATGCGGTGGTTAGATTCGCCATAGTTGCCATTTGCCACATAGATATACCCATCCTGCCCCGGCACATTCAATCCGTGCATGACCGCGATCAACGCACCATTTCCACCGGGGTAGGCGATCGTATGACTGGAGAGGTCTGTCAACTCTGCTCCACCAAGCACGATTCGATGAAGTTGGCCGAAGTTGTAATCGGCGAACAGTAAGTTGTTGTAATATTGCGCCGGATAGGGGGAATCTTCTCTGATTGTGACGATCCCGGTTGGCGCAATGGTGGGGGTGGTGGAGTGCCGAAGGTGATGATCGGATCAATCCACCGTGGATCATTGCAAATTCCTAGACAAAGAGGCCATCCATAATTCCCGCCGGCAATGATCCTATTAATCTGATCATCAGTGGTCTCACCGTTCTCGGTCTCCCACAAGTCATTCGTATGGGGATGGAACGTGAACCCGAAGCTATTGCGATGGCCATAACTGTAGATCGCGGAGAAAGGCTACGGAGATTATTCGGAGGATTAATGAAGGGATTGTCGGACGGAATTCCTCCATTCGGATTGATCCGCAACATTTTTCCTCGAAGCGTACTCAAGCTCTGTGCATCCCTTACTTCGTTGTCCCCCACAAAAATATAGAGCATTCCGTCCTGGCCGAAATGGATGTGCCTCCGTTGTGCGGGTCGCCGGCAGGAATATTGTCAACAATCACTGTGGGCGGATCGCTTGTGGCCACAGTATACCCATTCGAATCAGTCGTGGCCGTAAATCGCACCACTCGGTTCTTCGGACCGGATGCGGTGGTGTAGTACACATACACATAGTTGTTATCGCTGAAATTCGGGATCGACCGCGATGCCAAGCAACCCCTTTTCAACCCCGGTCACAAAATCATCCTTAGTGGAGGTGAAAGTGTAAAACGGTGCAGTTTGCAACTTCCACGGAGGCGTGGCGGTCGGCGTGACCACCCGGATATTCCCGGTAATTAGTTCAGTCACAAAGATCCGTCCGTCCGGAGCCGTGGCCATCGCGGCCGGGAAATTCAAGCCGCTCGCAACTTCTAGGAGGGAAAAATTTCCGCTCGTCCCCGCCACGATGGTAAAATTAAGAGTTTTCTCCGTACTTGGCAGCTTGTTTCCGTTTGATCCACCAGCACGAATTGGACCTGATGAGGACCGGATGCCAAGGCATTGATTTGAATTGAACTGCCGGACTTCCAATGGATGGAGTGGGTATGACCATACTGCTGGGTATTGGGGTCCGGATAACGAACCCCGCTTGTATTGCCATTTTCAGTGATCACTGGTCCATCGTAGAATTTGAATATGGCGGGATCATCGTCGACGTAGAAATGCATTCGCGGCTGAGTGGCCGAGTGCGGTAACTGGAGAATTCTGAATATTGAACGAGACCAGCACCGGCCCTGGAGGCAAGGATGCCCCTTGGGCAGGACTATTGATGGTCAATGTTGGAGGAGCAGGTGGAGCCTGAATGCTGATGTTCAGGATGGGCGGGTTGGCTTCCGCGTTCTGCAGGTCAATGTGACTAGAATTGGCAAGAACAAGTCGAATCGAATGGCAACCGCTTGGGAGGTCGGTAATCTCAAACGAATTGGTGCTCAGCCAGGTGATGTTGGCAACAGGCTGTCCGCTGTTATCAAGCACCTTATTGGTGGTTCCGTTGTAGAAGTGGTTCTTGGTGGTTCCGCCATCCAGATAGATATGGAGATGAGGAGCCCCCTGACTCCGATCGTCAAATTCTGGGCTGTAAACGACACGTCGACAGGGTCCAACGGCAATGAAGCTCCCTGTGATGGGCTCGTGATGGTCAACGGCGGAAGGGGAAACCGGGAGGCAGCGATCGTGATGCTCACCGGGTCAGGTTTGGCCTCCAAGTTAACAAATTCGTTATCTGAGGCCGTGGCTAACCTCACAGTGACTTGATGTGGGCCAGGAGACAATCCGTTCAGTCGAAACGAAGTGGCACTTTGCCATTGAACATCGGGGGTGGGTTGTCCGTTGCCGTCTACCACCTTGTTGGATTGTCCGTTGTTGCATTGTCCGTTGAAGAAATGGCGAGTTGCTCCCTCATCCACCGTGATGTGGAGGTGCTGCTGCCCCTGTCCTCCGATGACGAAGTGCTGAACAGCGAACTCTACGATAACAAAACGATCCGAAGTCCGGATCGGGGGGAGTCGTGACCGTGAGGGTTGCCGGCGGCGGCTCGCTTCCTAAAAGCGAAACTAAAAGATCTTCAACGCCCAAGATCACATTAATAAGCGGGTTCTGGGGCGTCGCTCTCCCGCTACTCATCGTGACGGCTCCCAAATCAAGAGATCCCGCCGTCTGCATAGTAAACACATTTGTCGGTGGATTCCCGCCATAGAGAGGGAACGTCTGGCCTGCGCTAAAGAAGACAATTTCGACCGGAAGGCCGACCGGAATATTTGAGAGAGCAAATGGGAACGGAGGAGGGCCGGGTAGAGGCGCGGTGTCAAATTGAGAAATGAGGGCCTTCGTGTCGGCACGCAACACCTTGATGACGGTCCCGGAGACCGTCCCGGTGACGGTTGTGGAACCAGTAGCTGGCGCAAGGGGAGTGGGGGTACTTCCTCCACCAGACCCGCCGCCGCTGCATGAACTCAGAGCAAGCAAGAGTGTGGCGCAGGTCACGAGCTTACTGAACAAGTTGGTCGATATCTTCATAGGCTATGAGTGAGGTTCTATCTGGTTCGCGGCGAGCCGACACTCTGAGGCCTGCGCCCGTTTCCTCATGCGATTTTGACGGCGATGATGCCCTATTGTGCTCTAGCAAAACAACCCCGCATAAGCAGGACGGATACCTCATACAGGGGGAGTGGTATCTCATAAGTGCATGGGATATCTATCATATTATTTATTCTTGGTGCATCAGAGGGGGCCGTTGGAAGAACTAGGAGCCTGTCCGACAGTGACCGTTCTACTGTGGCAAATGATCTGTGACCATCTGCGTCGTTCTCGCCCTAAAAAATCCTCAACGCATCGTATTCAGGTATTCCAGCGAATACACTTCCTGTTTTTCCTGGCCTTGCACCGCTCATATGGCCGCACCTCCTTTTCCTCGTCACGATGGCAATGTAGGACAGGCTCCTAGGGCAGTTTCAAGTGCCGCATGCAACTGATGGTCTCCGCCGATAGCTGTGTCTGCCCTGCGTCGTATTCCGGGCAGCCTCGCGGTCACAATGCTGAGGGCTCGTCCCGATACCGCGGCTATCGTTCAGAACGCATCACCGTGGGCCAGCTCCAGGCTCAGGGTCTTGCGTGCTTCGACGTTCAAGTGCATGTCGTATTCTTTGGCATGGCAACACCTGAGCCTACTAAGCCCTGCAGTATTGCGGGTGGAGTTAGAACTTAAGCCTCCTAAGCCTGGTACACTCCCTCTAAAGAGGGGCTGGTCGATGGAACCGATGAAGGGTACTCTAGTGACATGTGATCCTGGAAAGGCCCAGGATGTGCTCTCCGAACCGAACCTTCTCGTATTATTAAGGAGCGTCAACCATATTCTCGAATCCTTAGTCAACACTTTTGCTGCTCCTCCGGTGGCGCAAGGGACGAATGTGCGGAAGCCTTTCGTGAATGTGTCTGGTTGTATGAGAATTCCTGGTTCGTCCGATCGTACATAGCTCTCATTAAGAGTATTGGACTGGCATACGCATGAGTGACAGAGTTGCACAAGCAGTCGAACGTTGGACCGAGGAGGACAGACCCATGTCGGACCCACTGCAGGTAGCTCCACCCCCGATTGCCTCCGAGCCTGTCGTCGACATCACGATGCTGGATCGGACCATCCTATGGCCCAGCCCTGATGTGCAGGGCACGAGCATGGAGGGCGAGACGGTGCTGTTGGATCTCAGTACCGGGCGGTACTACACCCTGAACCGGTTGGGGAGCGTCATATGGGACCACTGTACCGGCCACAACACCGTCAGTGACATTCATGCGGTCCTGTGCGACCGCTTTGAGGTCTCTCCTGATCGGGCCCTGGACGATCTCGTTGCCCTGATCAACCAATTGGTCAAGGAGGGGCTACTTCAACAGGAAAGGAGGTGAGAAAGAGTGAATGAAAAGAAAGAGGTGTATGTCCAGCCAGTGCTCGTAACGCACGAGTTGCTGCGGGACATCACTGCGAAGGCTTCTGGCGGTCATCATGGGAACTTCTCGTTTGGCCGTTTGTTTGGTTTTTTCCATGGCCATCGCTAGATAAGTCACCATGGGCTGGTCGATTCATAAGAATCGGCCAGCCGTTTTTCTCACGAGGCGTGACGGCGTAGGTGACAATCATCAGTGGGGGAACAGTATGACGATGACCGTGGTCGAAAAGCCTATGGCCGAGTCTCTATTTTCCCTCTACGGCACGGCGGTGAGATATGCCACGGCGTCGCCCCTGTTGGCCGCACCGGTGAATGAGTTTCTGAGGCATTTTCGGCGGGACTCCCTTGAGGAGTCAGCCTCTCTCACCTTGTGCTTCCAGGCTGTGCAGGAACGAGCGGACATTCCGCTGACGATATCTTCATCGGCGCGTCAATTATCTTCCGGAACGGGTGCAGCGGTCGGGGATCGGCGGGAGACCGGGTTGCCCTACGAGGTGATTCAGGATGGCGGGCGGTTGATTGCGGACTTTTTCGATGCCGGAGTCCTGGTGATTGATGGCGAGCAGGGCAAGGCTGACGGCTATCTGATCAAGCCGGAGACCATGCACGCGAACTTGATCGAATATTTCTTTCACCTCGCCTTGATCGAACTCTTACGACGCCGTGGGCTCTATACGATCCATGCGACTGCGCTGGAGAAACATGGCCGTGGAGTCTTGATCCCAGGGAATAGCGGCCGCGGCAAGACGACGTCCTTTATCTCGCTGCTCCGCTCGGGCTATCGGTATCTCTCGGATGATCATCCGTTGATTCGAGATGCCGGGACGCATGTGGAGGTGCTCCCCTTTCCCACCAAGATTAACGTCACCGAAGCGACGATCGCCTTTTTCCCGGAACTCCTGGATGCGCCTGATCACGTGCTTCATCCCGGTTCACCCAAGCGGTCTTTTCATGCCGAGGATCTGTATCCGACCTCGGTGGGCGACCGCTGTCAGCCGGCCATCATGCTGTTCCCTCATGTCGTCGATGCCCCTCACAGTCACCTTGAGCTCCTCCCCAAGAGCCGGGCCCTGGAAGTCCTCCTCCCACAGGCGTTATTGGTCTACGATCCAGAGGTGGCCAGACGAGAATTTCAAGTCTTAGCGAGCCTGGTGCAGCAGGTGGACTGTTACCGCTTGCATTTCGGCCACGATATCCTCGACTTGCCGAAGTTGATCACGCCGCTGCTTGAGCAACGAAGATGATGACGACCAGGCAGTTCTCATTGCGACCGGAATCGGAGCTCTTGGTCTGGTGTGCCCGTACGGTTGTGACTGATGAGCTCAAGGCCCGTATCCGGCAGAGAGTGCAAGGGCCGCTTGACTGGGAATTTGTCCTCGACCTGGCTCGATATCATGGTGTGGGCCCCCTGTTGTATCGGAATCTGTCCACGCTTTGTTCCGACCTTGTGCCTGCCGAATCGTTGACTCAGTTACGCCAGAGGACGCAAGCCGGTGCCTTGCTCAACCGGTTGCTCGTCCAGGAACTCGTCGTCTTGTGCGACGCGTTTGCCGCGAATGGAGTGCCGGTCATACCCATCAAAGGGGCGACCCTGGCGTCCTCGGTCTATGGCGATCTGACGCTTCGCGACTTTAGCGACATGGACCTGCTTGTTCCCAAAGGCTCCATTGCGGAAGCGCACGCCATCTTGTTGGAGCGGGGCTATGAGAGGAAAGACCCTTCTTCTGATCCTGGTGAGAGGGACCATGAGGATGGGCCTTACCATGTGTTTATCAAGAAGCGCACGCTCTTTCGCGTCGATCTTCAGTGGGTGATGGCAGGTGAGCACTTTGCGTTTCAGTTGGATCGTCCCGAGTTCTGGCAGCGCCGAACGGCTGTTCCGCTTGCGAACAAGACGGTACAAGGACTGACCCCGGAAGATCTATTGATCGTCCTGTGTGTCCATGGGTCGAAGCATGCATGGGACTCGCTCAAATGGGTGTGCGATGTCGCCGAGCTGCTTCGCGCACAGGACCAACTGGACTGGGATCGGATCTTCTCGAGCGCATCGAGGTGGCGCTGCCGACGCCTGCTGTCTATGGGGTTGTCGCTCGCGCATCTGGTGTTGGATGCCCCACTGCCCAAGACGGTTCTCGCGCGGCTCTCCGCCGATTCAGATGTGCAGATGCTGTCCCACCGTATGCCATCCACTCTCCTGGCAGATCATCGTGCCGGTGTGAATGAGGCACAGGCAGTTGCGCTCTATTTCTCATTGAAAGATTCGTGGTGGGAGCGCTGGTGGTTTGGCCTGCAGTTGTGTCATGACCAGAATCCTATGGTCATAACCCCTCCAGCCTGGTTTCGCTGGCGCACCTCCCTTCCGCGTCTTGCTCGGCTCGTTCTCCCCCTTCACCGGACCATGAGGAGTCTGTTTCCCTCCACGATTCGTGGCGCTATCAATCGTTGGATTGAGCACGGTGGGTAGTCATCTTCTGGTTTGAACCTTCTGGGAAGCCCATCTGTCTAGTCCCACACAGGAAATGGTTGGCCTGCTGCGTCACTCGCTATGGTCTGTATTGTCTTTAATTGCTCTGCCGAAGAAATTGGAAATACATCACGGCCCACAGCCATGCCTCGTGGGTTGCGACGGGAGGTTGAGCGCCTCCCATGGGGCACCAGGATTATCAGAGCGCGTGGTCTTGGATTTGGAAACGGCGGATGCTGGAATTCTCATTGAGGCTTGCTACACTGAACGCACTATGATCCGATTCGTAAAAAAGTATTGGACCCTGCTGCGCGCAGGCCTGGTAGTGTCGTGGATTCGTCTCTTGTTGCGGGTCAAGAGTTTGCCACTGGTGCTGGACCGATTAAACCCTCGCTCGACAACGGGAAGACCCGACGAGGCAGTGATGGGGGATCTGGTCTGCTATGTAGATCGCTGGCTTCAACTGTTTCCCTATAACAAAAAAGGGAATTGCTTCCCACGGTCGCTGGCTCTCTATTGGTTCGCCCGGCGATTGGGGTATCCGGTTCTCTTTCATTGTGGTGTAAGAAAAGAAGTCTCGAATCTCGATGGCCATGCGTGGCTCACATTGGATGGCCAGCCTTTTCACGAGACGGGCCAGCATTGGCAACGGTTCACCGTTACCTTTTCGCATCCTCCGGATCCGACAGTTGGGACGCAGGCCTCTGCCCTTCGGCGTCAGAACAACAGGACGACGATGTCCTGACGAGGCATTCATCACGTGTTCCCGTCACCGATGAACATCATTCTGAATCGCATCCGCCCCTTCCTCCTGACGCTTCGCCACGCTCTCTTGTTTGTGTGGCAGAGCAGCCCGAGTCTGGCAATCGGCAGTATCGTGGTGCGCGTGATCCAAGGCCTTCTTCCGCTGGTGGCGCTGTATCTGACGAAGTTGTTGATCGATGCCGTGGCCGAAGGGCTCAAGGCTCCATCAGCCGAAGGCTCCTTGAGCGGGATGGCCATGATTCTTGCTGGGTTGGCAGGTGTCGCGGTGGCCAGTGCCATGCTCACCGGCGTGGCCTCTCTGATTTCAAGGATTCATGCTCAAGTCGTCACGGATCATATGCACGCACTCCTTCAGGCAAAGTCCGTCGAGGTCGATCTTGAGTACTACGAGAATGCGCGCTATCAAGATACGCTCCATCGCGCACAAGAAGAAGCGCCTTATCGTCCGACGGCGATTCTCAACGCCTTGCTCCAATTTGGCCAGGATGCCATTTCACTGTTTGCGATGGCAGCCATACTCTGGTGGTTGCATTGGGGGGTGATCCCGATCTTGATGCTGACGGCCATCCCGTACTTTTTCGTCCGTCTGCAGCAATCCAATCGGCTGTTTGCCTGGGAGCGCGAGCGGACGCCGCTTGAGCGGAAAGCCTGGTACGTCAATATGCTGCTGACCCAAGCGATTGCAGCGAAAGAAATCCGGCTGTTCGACCTCGGCCCTCGGTTGCGGCAATGGTTCCAAGACGCGCGATCAGTGCTGCGTCGAGAACGGATCGCGTTAGAGCGCCGATGGGCGCTCGCGGGTTTTGCCGCGCAGATCATCGGCGTGGCCGGTGTGTTCGGGGTCTACAGTTTTGTGGCGTTCCGAACGTTTCAGGGGCTGCTCACCGTGGGCGACCTCGTCATGTTTTTCCAGGCGGTGCAGCGGGCCTCCGGATTCCTGGAGAGTTTGGGACAGAGTGTGTCCAGCCTCTATGAGAGCAATTTGTTCCTAACCACGTTGGATGAGTTTCTGGGTATTCAGTCTCGTTTGCCGAAGTCGGCACATCCGAAGTTGTTTCCCCAACCGATCGCGCAGGGGATTACATTCGATCATGTGTCCTTCCAATACCCGCATGAAGAACGTGTGGCGATCCAGGAGTTCACCTTTACGATCAGACCCGGCGAACATGTCGCGTTTGTCGGAGCCAATGGGGCGGGGAAGACGACGCTGGTGAAGCTCCTATGCCGTCTGTACGATCCGTCGGGGGGGCGCATCACGGTCGATGGTGAAGATCTTCGGAACTATCCCCTTGCCGATGTCCGTGGCGCCGTCAGCGGAATTTTTCAGGACTTTGTGAAGTTCCAGTTTTCGGCCAAGGACAACATCTCGTTGGGCCTGAGATCCCCCGACATCGACCTTTCCGCCGTCACGCAGGCGGCCAACAGGCTGGGATCCATGAGGCCATCGAGCGTTTGCCGAAGGGGTACGAGTCATTGCTCGGCAAGCTGTTCGACGGCGGGCATGAACTGAGCATCGGGGAATGGCAAAAAGTAGCGCTCGCCAGGGCCATCCTTCGCGATTCTCAGATCCTGATTCTCGACGAGCCTACCAGCGCGATGGATGCCAAGGCCGAAGCGGAATTGTTCGAGCGGTTTCACGAACTCACTCAAGGGCGTATGGCGATTTTGATCAGTCATCGACTGGCTACTGTCAAAATGGCCGACTGTATTTTTGTCCTCGATCACGGCCAAATTGTGGAACGGGGAACCCATGATGAGTTGATGCTACGGCAGGGGCTCACGCTACGCTTTTCCTCACCCAAGCCCAGCATTATCAGTAGTCGAGGTCTTGTGAATAGCGGCGCATTCACAAACCATGTGTAACATTTATGGGAGAAAATGCTGCATGGGAAAAATCTACACGCAGTTGAGTTTTCAAGAACCGACGATCATCCATAGGCAAATGGAGGTATGTCTCGAACTCACTCGACTTCGTTGACGGAAATGCGACGTTCTGCCATTCTAATAAAAACCGACGGAGAGGATTCATGGCTCAAAAGAAAGAGAACGAACGAAAGGTTGCGCTTGTTGGACTTGGTTATGTGGGGCTTCCTATCGCCGTTGCCTTCGGCAGGCGGGGTAAGGTCATCGGGTTCGATATCAACAAAGCAAAGATCGCAGAACTGCAGAGGGGCTTTGACCGAACGGGGGAAGTGTCGACGGCCGACCTCAAAGCCTCCGATGTGCAGTATACTTCGGAGCCTACCGACCTCAAGGCCGCCGACTTCATCATTGTGGCCGTTCCAACTCCGATCAATGAAGCGCTCCAGCCGGATCTCAAGGCGCTACGAATGGTCTCGGAATTGATCGGCAAAAATATGTCGCCTGGTACGATCGTTGTCTATGAGTCTACGGTTTACCCGGGAGTGACAGAGGACATTTGTCTCCCCATTCTGGAGAAGACTTCCGGCCTCAAATCAGGCATTGACTTCAAGGTTGGATATTCACCAGAGCGCATCAATCCAGGGGACAAGGAGCATACTCTCGAGAAGATCGTCAAAGTCGTTTCGGCTCAGGATGCGGATTCGCTTGAAGTCGTTGCGAATACCTATGCGCTCGTCGTGAAGGCCGGGATCCATCGGGCTTCAAGCATTAAGGTTGCGGAAGCAGCCAAGGTGATCGAGAACACACAGCGCGATCTGAACATTGCATTGATGAATGAGCTGGCTCTCATCTTCCATCGTCTCGGAATCGATACCAAGTCGGTCCTCGACGCTGCCGGTACGAAGTGGAACTTTCTGAAGTTTTTCCCGGGATTAGTCGGCGGACATTGTATTGGCGTAGATCCGTATTATCTGACCGCTAAGGCTGAATCGGTCGGCTATCATCCGCAAATGATTCTGGCTGGTCGGCGCATCAATAACGGGATGGGAAAGTTCGTTGCGGAGCAAACGATGAAGCTGCTCGGTCAGCTTCCCCGGCCAGTCAACGATCTCAAGGTGGCAGTCTTAGGCCTCACGTTTAAAGAAAATGTGCCGGATCTGCGCAACAGCAAGGTGCTCGATATCATTCAGGAGTTGCGAGAGTATGGGGTTCAAGTGTTGGTGCATGATCCGATCGCAGAACCGGAAGAGGCGGTCGCTGAATACGGAATTCATTTGAGCAGTGGAACGATCTGAAGAATCGATGGATTGGTTATTGCGGTGGCGCACCGCAAGTATGCGGATATGGGCCTGCAGAAATTGCTCAAGCCTCTTCGCAGTCAGCGAGAGGGTGTGGTTATTGATGTGAAATGTCTGCTTGATCAGGCGAAACTGCCTAAGACGCTCAAGTACTGGCGTTTATAAGAGGCAGCAAGCCGCGGTGTTCTTCATTCTGCACCAGCACCTTTCCACGTAGTCTAATACGTATGGAGTGGCGGGAAGACGGCATGCTCACACCGGGAACTTCCCGGTAGTACGTAACAGACAGAACACTCATCTTTCACTTTCAGCAGAGTTTTTGATTCTTATTGCCGCACTCTGAGAGGCTGCTATAGACTGCTGGTGGCATGAAAATTCCAGGTAGTTTCCCTGGTTCCTTTTTTGGGGTCGGCCTGGTTCGGTGACCGATGAATAGTCTGGGCAGAGCATCGTAAGACGCACGGCATCGGGGTTGTGGTGTGCCATTGGGGCATTGGCCCTTCTCGCCGGCTGCGCCTATTTCAGTTCACCTGACGTCAAACGAGGGGATCAACATCTCGCAGCGAGTAATTGGGAGGAAGCCAGTCTCGCCTATAAGCAAGCGCTGAAAGATGATCCCTTCAATCCCACATTACAGGGCAAATACACCATGGCTCGAGAACGAGCTGCGGCGTCGTATGAGGAGCGAGGACGGGCGTATCTCAAAGAACACCAGCCTGACCTCGCAGCGGAACAATTTAAGCGTGCACTCACCATCGAACCGTCCAGTCTCGAACATCAATCGGGGTTGCTTGAAGCGCTTCGCTTGAAAGATGCGCGCGGCCAGAATCGAGAGGCAGATCGCCTCGCCCAGCTCGGTCGGACCGACGAGGCCATGGAGGCGTATGCCAGAGCGGCTGAGCTGGATCCCTCGTTCAAGGAACCCCTTGAAAGCATCTCCAAGCTCACCGAGGAGCAGCAGGCGCTGAACCGTGACGATCGGCGGAAACAACCTGTGACACTTCGGTTTCGCAATGCCGGGCTTAAAGAAGTCTTGGAAGGAATTGGAAAGGCCGGAGGGATCAACCTCATTTTCGACAAGGATGTCAGAAATGACCCTGTGACCATTAGCATTCAGGATACGCCGTTCGAAGAGGCCTTCAATCTCCTTCTCAACAGCAATAGCCTGTTCGCCCAAACCGTATCTCCGGGCGTCATGATTGTCAGCCCCAATACCAAGCAGAAGCAGGAACAGTATCAAGATCTGATGATTCGGACATTCTATTTGTCCAACGCCAAAGCGAAAGATATGCTGGTGTTGCTGAAGAGCATGCTCGATTCTAAACGGATGCATGCCAATGAACAATTGAACACGATTGTCATCCGGGACCAACCGGAAAAGCTGGAGATGGCTGAAAAAATCATCTTGGCCAACGACCGCCTGGACTCCGAAGTGCTGTTTGATGTTGAGGTTCTGGAGGTCGATCGCACAGTCGATCAGACCTATGGGCTGACCTATCCGAAACAAATCGCAGCTGCCATGGTACCTCCGGGGTCTACGGGACTGATCGCCGGAACTCTCGCACAGCAGTTCACGCTTCAACCAACTCACCGGCCTTGGCAGGAACAGCTATCTCTTTAAGCTTCCGACCAACGTCCAGCTGGATTTCTTTAAACAGATCACCGATGCCAAGACCCTTGCCGCTCCGAAAATCCGTGTGGTCAACAACAAGAAGGCGGAGATTAACATTGGTGATAAGCAGCCGATCCTGCTTTCCACAACGAATGTCTTGCCAGGTCAAGCGGCAACAGGGGCAGTTCCGACGACCTCGACGGTGACCTCGATCGAATTCCGCGACACCGGAGTCAAATTGACCGTTGAGCCTTCCATCCATCTGGGGAATGAACTTTCCCTGAAGATGAAGATTGAAGTCGTTCGTCTTGGTGATCAAGTTCTGCTCCAAGCCAGTCCCCCCATTACCCAGTTTAAATTTGGGAATCGCTCGGCGGAAACCATGCTCAATGTCAGAGATGGTGAAACTATTGTGTTGGGAGGGCTGATCCAAGAAGAGGACCGCAAGACCCGCACCACGATTCCCTGGATCGGCGATCTTCCGTTCATCGGCAATCTCTTGAGTTCTTTTATGACTCAACGGGTCACCACCGAGGTGATTCTGACGATTACACCGCACATCATTCAGGGGGTCACTCCTCCTGGGCTCAGTACGCAAGTATTTTGGTCCGGGACGGATTCAAGTTATTCCACGAACCCGATGTTTACCCCAAAGGGGAAGAAAATTTCCATGCTGGGTGGCGGGGTTTCGGGTGCAAAGTTCTCATCGTCGAGAGGGTCGGAAAAAGAGGGAATGGCGGGGAAGGCCTCTGTAGCCACACTCACCCCAATGGTTTTGGGAGGGGCGGTCGCCTCGATTAGGCCCGACGATCCAGTGATCCAAATGGGAAAAGAATTGAAGCTTGCCATCAATGACGAACGTCTTCGTCCAACGGCGGAAGGCGTGTTTCAGCTTCAGTATGATCCACAGGTACTGGAATTCAGAACACTCCTCAATGGTAAGGTCGTCCAGTCAGAGGGCACAGGCGAGCAGGCCTCGAAGAGATCAGAGACGCAAGTGGGAACGGTTGCGTTCAAAGTCGCACCATCCGCGAGACAGGCAGGAGGGCGGACCGTCACGGTCACCTTCTACGCCAAGGCGCCTGGTGTGTCTCCAGTGCGTGTGGCGTTGGTGGATTCTGCCCCGGGATCATCCACGGCCACGTCCCAAGAAGGAAAAGGTATCGTGAGGGTGCGGTGAAAGAGTCAGGCGTGACTCTTTTGGAACTCCTGATCACGATGACGATTGTGATGGTTCTCGCCTCTATCGCGATGCCGCTCAGCCGCCTGTCGGCGAAACGGACTCACGAAGTAGAACTGCGGCAGCAGTTGAGGATCATGCGGGCTGCCATTGACACCTTTAAGCTGGAGTGGAATCGCGATGGGGACGTCTTATTGGGGGCGGCGTGTATGAAGAATAAGCTCACGTGCAAAGACGTGACGAGTGTGTACGGATATCCGAAGTCGCTGGATAAGCTGTTGGGGATCAAGCTCACGAGTCAAGAGGCGACGGTCAGGGGCACGACGACGAAGCGCTATCTGAGGAGTCTTCCCCTCGATCCCTTGACCGGCAAGGCTGATTGGTTGTTCCGATGCTATAAAGATGCGCCGAACGCATCGAGTTGGTGTGGGGATGACGTGTATGACGTGATGACTCAAAGTCAGGACATGGCATTAGATGGCACGAAGTATCGAGATTGGTAAGAGTGGAGCACGGGGCGCAAATGGTTTCACCCTGCTTGAGCTGATGATCGTCGTATCGATCATCGGCATTCTTGCCACCCTGGCGGTGCCCTCGTACCAATCGTCGGTTGTGAAGGCCAAAGAGGCTGCCTTGCGTCAGGATCTCTCGACACTCCGCGATGTGCTGGATCAGCACAAGGCAGACCAGGGAAAGTATCCTCCGTCTCTGTCGGCATTGGTGGGCACCGGGTATCTGCGGGGGATCCCCAAAGATCCCTTCACCGGTGCGACGACCACATGGCAAGAGATTTCTGATCCTGTCGAGGGGGGCGTGGTCGACATCTTTTCAGGGGCCGAGTTTGTGGGAACGAATGGCACCCCGTATAATCGTTGGTAAGGATGTCCATGCGCAATCGCCATCGCAGATTGTTTCAGACTTCAGTTGAAGCAACACGCGCCTGTTATCCGACGGTGCGAGTCGGAGTCCTCTGTGCAGTCGGCTTCGCCTCAGCCTTGTTTGCGGGATGCGGCGAACTCGAGCCGATGCGTGAGCCGGAGGTGGTCGATCTTGAGCTGACCACAGACACGTTAAAAGTGTCGGTGCGAGATGCGCAACGGATGGTGGCTGAGTTGCGGGCTGACCTTGAGGCACGGCGCAGGGAATTGGCAGAAGCTCAGGTCGCTCGGGCGCAGCTTGAAGGACGGGTGAGGGAAGCGGAACGGCGGGTCATCGAAGCACGGCAGGTGATCGAGTTGCAACGGGAAGAACTGGCCGCAGCTCGGAAGGAGAGGACGCATGTGTCCCGAAGCAGTCTTCAATTACAGGGCCAGATGAGGCAGCTCCAGAAGCAGCTTTCAAAAACGGGGAAATCGAGCCCTTCTCATGACGGGCAGGAGGTGATCCCACTACCATCCAGCGATGCAATACAGAAGGACCAGAAGGCCATGCAGGTTCCCGCACAACGAAATCAGCCATCAGAATCTCCTGAGCCGCCTCAGATGGTGGCGACCTCGGTTGCTGTGATGCCGGTGCGGGCCAACCGTGAGCCCTCGTCAGAGGTTGAGGAGCCGATGGCTCCAACTAAACATGTTTCGGTGAAACCCGGTGATACGCTCTGGAGGATTGCGCAGAAGTATCGTGTCCATCTGGAGCATCTGCGGACGCTCAATCAATTGACCGACAACAGGATTGTCATTGGCCAGGCCCTATGGTTACCGGATGATCGGACTCATGTCCGGGGCAGGCGACGACAAGGACGCATCGACGCCGTAAGCTTCCTGATTATGACGTCTCACAATCCGCGCTTGTGGCAGACGCTTCATGAACCATGCGGGCTAGCGAGGCTGCGAAACTTCGGTGTATGCACAATATGCCGTTGGAATCTTATAGACGTGCTGATGCCAGGATATATCTCAGAATGCTCAAAAACGTCCAGAAGGTCATAGAGAACGAGAGAAGGCTATTCGGAAAGAGCTCTAGATGAAGGTCGGCGCAGGGGTTGGCGAGGAGAAGAGCGATTTTTCAGCATCCTCTAGATCCCGTTATCGCCCCGACGTCACGCCGTATCATGCCTGTATTTGCTTACAGAGTGGCCCGTCCTGATGGCTCAACCCTCGATGGACAGATTGAGGGAGAGGAAGAACACCTCGTCCGGGCCAAACTGGAGGGCCAGGGCTTCCTCATCTTTCGGTTGCAGCGACGGGGCGCGGCCACAACCGGTTTGGGTCTGGGGTGGCACGCGTTTGGAAAGCTCCCGCTTCAAGAATTCTTGGTGTTCAATCAAGAGCTGCTCGCCCTCGTGAAAGCAGGGCTTCCCGTGTTGAGGGTGTGGGATCTCTTGATCGAGCGAGCCAGCCATTCAGGATTTCAGCAGGCCTTGCGGACGGTCCGACAAGATATTCGTGGAGGGGCGTCGGCTTCGGAAGCGCTGGCAAAACACCCGATCCATTTTTCAGAATTGTATATTGCGACGATCAAAGCCGGAGAACAATCAGGAAATTTGGCCGAGGTGCTGCAGCGGTTCATTGCGTATTTAAAATTGATGATCGGGCTGCGTCAGAAGGTCTCGAAAGCGCTTGCGTATCCTGGTTTCCTCGTGCTTGTCGGGATTGCCGTCATCGGGTTTCTGTTGAGTTACGTCGTGCCGACGTTCGTGTCGGTCTATGCGGAGACGTCGAAATCCTTACCGGTTGCCACGCAACTGTTGCTCGATTTGGTGACGGGAGGCAAAGCGTACGTTGTGCCTGGATGCGTGGGGCTTGCCGCTCTTGGGCTCGCAGGTCGTGCGTACTATGCGACGCCGGCCGGGCGACTCGCCGTGGATCGGCTGTTATTGAGCGTGCCCCTCTTGGGACCGATTTTCGTGAAGCATTATACGGTCCAACTCACGCGCACCCTTGCGACGATTCTTGCCGGAGGCACCCCGCTTGTGGACGCGTTGTCTCTTGCACGTGGCGCCATCTCCAATCGGTATGTCGTCGGTCGGAGTCGCGGCTGCGGTCGCGGAAATTCGCGAAGGGACGACCCTGGCCGCCGCACTGGATCGCCCCAAAGTATTTCCCAAATTGGCGGTGGAGATGCTGTCGGTCGGGGAGGAAACCGGATCGTTGCCCACGATGTTGCATGACGTGGCTGAATTCTATGAAGGAGACCTGGATCTCCGGCTCACGCAACTGACGACGTGGATTGAACCGGTGCTACTTCTGATCATGGGGGTCTTAGTGGGTGCGATCGTCATTATCATGTATCTGCCGGTGTTTCAAATGGCTGGGGCGGTGTAGCGCTGAATGCCATTCTCGCTGTGGTTTGGCTTGGCCTCCTGTGTCGAGGAGTGAATAGGAAGCTATGGCACGGACTGTGACACGACCAACTCTGGCGGATGTTCTCATACAGCAGGGGATTTTGCCGAAACAGACGCTCGACCAAGTCCTCAGTCGGCTGGGCGGTGTGACGGCAGCCTTCGGCCAGACCTTGGTGAGCGAGGGGATTCTCTCTGAGGATCAGCTGGCCCGTGCGTTGGCGGTCCAGTTTGACTTGCCCTGTGATTTTCTGACGGAGTTTCGGGTCGACCAGTCGTTTTATGACTCCATGTCGGTGAAACTCATGCAGCGGCATCCCTTCATCCCGATTGCAGAGCGTCAAGGTCGCCTGACCATTGCCATCCCCGATCCGCAGAATCTCCTGGCACTGGATGAGTTGGAATTGCTCTTGGGGCATCCGTTGGATCTGGTGGTCAGTCCGAGAAGCGCAATTCTGGCGGCCTTAGAACGCAGTGAAGGCTCCAGCCAAGCCCTTCGGGAACTCGAGGCGGAGTATCGATCCGTGTTGGTGAAGGAGGATGAGCGTGGAGAGGAAGTCCTCACGATCGATCAAGCGGGAGAGGATCAAAGCCCCGCCGTCAAACTGTTGGATTCGATCCTCCTGAGCGCGCTGCAGCGTCGGGCCAGCGATATTCACATTGAAGCCGCCGATCGCGCCACCAAGGTAAAATTGCGGGTCGATGGGATTCTCGTTCCGGCGATGGAGCCGCTCGATATCCGTCTCCATGCGCCGTTGGTCTCACGGCTGAAAGTCATGTCGGACCTGGACATCGCCGAGCGGCGGGTCCCGCAAGATGGAAGCTTTCGGATGCGGCTGGAGCGAAAGACCGTCGATTTCCGCGTCTCGATCCTTCCCAGCGTGTTCGGTGAATCGGTCGTCGTTCGTATTCTTGACCGCGAGGCGATCACCACTGGTGTGTCGACGTTGCGGCTGGAACGACTCGGGTTCAATGTGGAAGATCTCAAGTGTTTTAGGCGCGCGATCACACGACCCTACGGCATGGTGCTGGTGACCGGTCCGACCGGAAGTGGAAAGACGACGACACTGTATGCGGCGATTACGGAGATGAATATCAAGGAAGATAAACTGATCACGATCGAAGATCCTGTCGAGTATCAGCTGTCAGGGGTCGTGCAAATTCCCGTGAATGAGAAGAAAGGCCTGACCTTCGCGCGAGGGCTCCGATCCATCCTGCGTCATGACCCTGACAAGATCATGGTCGGCGAGATCCGCGATGCCGAGACCGCACAAATCGCTATCCAATCGTCCCTTACCGGCCACTTGGTCTTGACGACGGTACACGCCAACAACGTATTCGATGTGATCGGGCGATTTGCCTCAATGGGAATCGATGCCTACAACTTCTTGGCCGCGTTAAACTGTGTGTTGGCGCAGCGGCTTGTTCGAATGCTGTGTCTCGCCTGTCGGACTGCGGTCACGCTCGACAAATCGCTGGCTGAAGAATCCGGCCTCGATTTCGAGGGTTATAAGGATACGCCATTTTATGAAGGCAAAGGATGCCAGGAATGCCATGGAACCGGGTATCGTGGCCGAAAATGCATCACGGAGTTTCTGGATCTGAACGATGAAATCAAAGAAATGATTCTTGCCGAGCGTCCCTTGTCCGAGATCCGTTATCGCGCAGTGACCAGCGGGATGATCACGTTGCGACAGTCCGCACTCAGAAAGGTGCTGGAAGGTTCCACCACCTTGCACGAAATCAATCGAGTGACGTTTAGCGAGGAAGGATAAGCGATGTGGGGAGTGGCGATCAGCCGTCCGCGGCACTGCTTGAAAATCGGAGGGCAGACTCTCGTGTGGGGAGAGGCCGTCCGCACCTGGCGGGGGCGGTATCGCTACCGGTGCGTTCTCTCGCCGGCGCCGACCGGGGCGATCAAGCTGTCCCCTATGGATCTGAATCTGACAGATATGCCTGCGGTTGAACGTTGTCTTCGGTCGCTGGGAGGACCACGTCGAGATATCCGATTCGCAGGGCGTGTATGGCTGTCTCATGTTCCACGCCCGATTGTGTTGTTGTTACCGGATCTGTCGGTGCGCGCGACTGTGTTGCAGCTGGAACAGCTCCCGGCGCAGGCGGAGGAACAAGAGTCGTTGATTCGTTGGCGCCTAGGGCAGGAACAGCTGTTGCCCCTGGCCGGGGCCAAGATTGTCTGGCAGGGGTTTCCCTCACATGGGGCAAGAGACGAGCGTGCCCATGTTGTTCTCGCCGTGGCAATTCAAGAATCCATCTTGAAGCAATACGAGTCCCTCTGGAATCGATCGGGTTGCTTCCACAAGAAATCGGGGTAACCAGCTTTCGTCTGTTTAATCTCTGGCTGAAAGCGGCAGGTGGCCGGAAACGGTTGGGCCGCGATTTGCTCTGGGCCAGTGTATCGGACGGCGGGTTGACGTGCTTCGTCATGCAGGAAGACCGGTTGGTTTTTGTTCGGACCAAGCTGTTGAGGTCAGTAGGACTTCAAGATGAAGAGGACTTGGGGAGAGGCGTGGCCGATAATATTGTCGAGGAATGTGCGGCGTCTCTTCGTGTGTGTCGTGAGCATTATCCTGGCCTGAACGTGACTGAAATGGTCTTTGCCGGAGATAGCCCATTCCCGACGATTGAACAGGCGCTGAATAGGGAACTCGGCCTATCGACTGAGCGACTGGACTGGGAAGCTGTTGAACGGGCGGGTGGACTCATGACGGAGGGAGTACGTCATGGGCCACGCTCCCTGTTGTGGCAGGAGTGATGTGACGATGGCGCCTGGATGGACATCTCTTGGTACGCTTGCCCGCAGGACGAACGGATTTCTCTTGACGCCAGGGGGGGCGCGATATTTTCACATCGAACTGAGTAGCCGATACCGATGGTATGTTGCGCCTGTTCGTCTGATGCTGGTTGCGCTCAGCGGGATCATCGGGGCCAATCCTCTGGAGTGTGACCCAGACCGTGATGACCATGCGCGACCGGGACGACATACAAGCCCGTCTCGACCATGTTCGCATGCAAGATCATCAGCTCCTTTCCCAGGCCCAACAGGAAGGTATTGATCTCTCCGGACCTTCATTGCAGCAGTTACCGGCTGAAGTCAGTTTAGCGAACGAGCTGCTCACAAAACGGCATTTTTCCTGGACACAGTTTCTATCTACTCTTGAAACGGCCATTCCCCAGCATGTGTCGATTAAGAGTATACGCCTGGATCCGGGGAGCGCGCTCGTATACATGACAGGGTTGGCAGTGACGGTCGAAGATGTGACGGCATTGACGGTCACATTGCAAGATCATGCCGTCTTTCGCGATCCTGTGCTGGGCCAGTATCGGGTGGGGCCAAATGACTTGATTGAGTTTGACCTTACGCTGCGCTATCGGCAACCAGGCATGTAGCAGGATGCTGAAAAAGGCCACCAGCATAAGCAGGCCGTTGTTTGTTCTGTCTGGTTTGTCTTGTTTATTTGGTTGAACAAGCCCAACCAGATGAACCAGATCGAACCAGTTTCGCGTGTCAAAATAGTCGTATTGGGCAATTTGATAGAACAACATGATGGATTTCATCCTCCAACAGTTGCGAAAACCCTATGGGGTCTTGATCCCATGGCTTGTGCTGCTGTTGCTGTTGGCCGGAGTCTTGTGGGTGGTCCGCACCGTTGGGGTTGATGGGGCCGAGCAGAGTCGGGCGAAATTGGAGTTGGAATGGAGTCAAGTTCGTCAAGAATTTACACACCATAAGGAGGCTCAGAAAGCGCGGAAGGATCTTGCTCAGGTGTGGTCGGTCTTGCCGGTTGAACGGGATTTTGCTCCCTTGGCACTGGGTATTACTGAGGAGGCGAAGCGGGATCGTGTGATCCTCCCCGCGCTTTCCTATAAGACTGAGCCTGCAATGGTGGCCAATATAAGTAAGGGGGTGCTTCAAGGTACGATGACCGGTCGTTACGAGGATCTGCGACGGTTTCTCTATAACGTGGAGACGGCAGAGGAATTGGTCTATATCGAGGACTTAGAACTTGTGCGCTCTGACGCTCAGCAGGACCAGACGTTGACTTTTAATATTAAGATTGCCACGTACCTTCGAGGCGAGCCTGATAAACTGTAGCGCCGAGATATGATGACGACCAATCAAAAGAAAATGGCGGCATTGGCTGCGCTTGGCCTGCTCTGGGGTGGGATTGTTGCCAGCGAATGGCCGATCATGGAAGAGCCCGTGCATGTGCCGCTGACCAATGTGAGCGGTCCTGCTGCGACGCCTCGGGCAACCCGTGGAGTAGTCGATGGGTTGCATGTTCAGCTCGATCTCCTCGCGACCGCGAGGACTCAACGGGAGATGATCTTTACCCTGCCACGTAATATTTTTGCCCTGGCTCGCTCGGATGACTTGGAGGTGGCAGGTGCACATGGGCCAGAGTCCGATCCTGGGTTGGAGCAGGCACTGCGCCAACAGGTGGCTCTTGACGGATTGGCACAATTCCACTATCTCGGGTTTGTGCGTATGGAGGAGGGGTGGCGAAAGAAGGGCGAACTGGCTGTGCTCACGAAGAGGGATGATGTCCATGTCGTCAGGACCGGAGAAGCCTTAGAAGACCACGTCGTGGTGAAAGCGATTACGCAAGAGAGTGTGACGTTGCAAGACCGCCAGGCACGAGTGGAACATACTGTATTGCTCTCTGACGACGCTCCCGTACAGCCATAGATAAAGGGGGGGAAGGCAGGAGGCTGAAAAAGTCCGCGAGCACTGTCTTGTTCATTTGGTCTATCTCGTCTGTCTCGTTTATTTGGTTTCTCTGGGTCAAGCAACAAAACAAACCAGATGCACAGATGAACCAGACAAACCAACATAGTTCTTTACAGTCTGCCAACGGCTCAATGGTCATCAGCCGCCAGCAACGTGTCATCAATGAGCGAGGGGTGACCTACCTCATGCTCATGTTCGTGATCGTCCTCATCGGTATTGCCACGACTGCTGCGGCGAAACAATGGAAGGTTATCGTGCAACGGGAGCGTGAAGCGGACCTTTTGGCCAAAGGGATCGAGATCCAGAATGCCCTCGCATTGTATTCCGAGACGATCAAGGCAGGTCGCGTGATGCCTGGAGAGGTCTACCCCCAGACATTGGCTGAACTCACGAGATTACCCAAACCCTTCTTGCGCAAGGTCTATCTTGACCCAATGGGGTCTGATGAATGGGAATATCTTCAGGCGCCGACAGGCGGCATCATGGGGGTCCGGAGCAAGAGCCGCGCAAGGCCATTTCGACAGAAAGATTTTCCTCTTAGCTGTCCGGCATTTCGAGGGACGCGCTACCTATCGTGATTGGGTCTTCCAACATCCAAGTCCCTCATCGGGTACGATCTTGCCGCAAGGGACTGTGCCCAGTTCCGGGGTATCCCCGGTGCCGGGATCGACGATCACTCCTGGTGGAAGTGCTCCAGTTATCCAGCCAACTCAGGGGCAGCCGCCCCTGAATCCTTAATCCTAGACATCTTTCCCATCGATTCTGTTATATTTCGTAACTCTCAGGTAGATAGGCTGAAGGCTTTTAGTCTTCAGCCTGAACACCTGACTAGGCGCTATATTTCATGGCATTCCCGATGAGAGGGGCGTAAAAGAAGAATCATCGTATGCGTATTCTTATTACAGGTGGAGCCGGGTTTCTCGGGAGTCATCTCTCCGAGGTACTGCTGCAGGCCGGGCATTCAGTAATCTGCATGGACAACCTCCTCACCGGACGCGTTGAGAATATTGCCCATCTGCTCGGGCACGAGCAATTTTCCTTTGTCAAATACAATGTGTGCGACTATGTGCACGTCGATGGTCCACTGGATGCGGTCATGCATTTCGCATCACCCGCGAGCCCGCAAGACTACCTTGAATTTCCTATTGCCACGCTGAAGGTCGGTGCGTTAGGTACGCACAAAGTCCTTGGACTTGCCAAGGCCAAGGGCGCAAGGTTCCTTTTGGCCAGCACATCGGAGGTCTATGGAGATCCACTGGTGAACCCTCAGCCTGAATCTTACTGGGGCAACGTCAACCCTCTCAGCCCCCGTGGCGTATACGACGAGGCCAAGCGTTTTGCAGAAGCCCTCACGATGGCCTACCACCGCTACCATGCGGTCGATACCAGGATTGTGCGCATCTTCAACACATTCGGGCCACGCATGCGGCCAAATGACGGACGTGTCGTGTCGACGTTCATCGTCCAGGCGCTCCAGGGAAAACCGTTGAGTGTGTTTGGCGAGGGATCTCAAACCAGGAGTTTTTGCTATGTTGACGACCTAGTCAGCGGTATTACCGGATTGCTTCTGCTGGACTCGGACAAGAATGTCGAACAACGGACAGATCGCAAGTTCCTCGTCACGCAAAATAAAGATACCGATGGATACAGCATGCATGACCCCGTGAATATTGGGAATCCGCGTGAGCTGACTGTCTTGGAGATCGCGAAATTGGTATTGGAACTCACTCATTCATCGAGCCAAATCACCCACCACCCGCTGCCAGCCGATGATCCAAAAGTCAGACGGCCCGACATCAGTCGGGCGCGTACTCTCCTGAAATGGGAACCTCAAGTACAGCTCGAAGATGCCCTTCTTCGCACAATCGAATACTTTAGAAAAGTCATCTAGCAGGATGCTGAAAAAGGCCGCCAGCGGTGTTCTCGTAGCGCTCAAAGGCTCAACGTACCGAAGCGTACGCTGAGCCTCTTCGCTCGCTGCGGCCTTGCTGGACTGCATTTTTGAGCATCCTGCATGGTCTTCTCTTCTTGTCCAGGACATCTAGGCCATTGATGTTTTGCTGTACCGAAATGCTTTTTCTGCAGCCTGTCTTGTTCATTTGGTCTATCTGGTGGTCTGTCTCGTGTGTTTGGTTGAACGAAACTTACCAGATGAACCTGACAAACCACATGAACCAGATAGACCTGTCCCGCCTGTCTCGCGTAGCAATCCTGCGAATAGCCGCCTTGACCGCGTTGAAACTCCCGCTGTATCCTGTTCAAACATCATGGGGTAAGAGTTTGTATGCTATCTGACCGAAATAACCAGGCGGAAGCGTCAGTCGAGCCCATCGAATCGGTTGGCGTGGAAGTGGTTGCGCCCATACCGCTTCCAGAATATGTCGCTGAATTGGTCATGCGAGCCAAAGGGGCCGCAGGCCGACTGGCTACGCTTTCGAGCGCGATCAAGAACCGGGCCCTTCTCGCGATGGCGGAGGCGCTGGAAGCGCAGAAGGATGCGCTGTTGGTTGCGAACGAACTGGATCTGGAAGCCTTCGGGACTGCGCCGGAAAAGAAGGCGATGGCAGATCGGCTGCGTCTGACGGCCAAGAGGATCGTCGAAATGGCGGCAGGCCTGCGTGAGGTGGCTGCCCTCCCCGATCCACTTGGGGAGATGCCGAAGATGTGGACCAGGCCGAACGGGATGCAGGTGGGACGCGTGCGGGTTCCAATCGGTGTTATTGGCATTGTGTATGAATCCCGCCCGAACGTTACGGCGGATTCCGCCGCGCTTTGTTTGAAATCCGGAAACGCCTGCGTACTGCGGGGAGGAAGCGAGGCGATCCATTCGAATACAGCGATTGCGACGGTTCTGTCGGAGGCGGCAGAGAAAGCCGGTGTCCCAGCCGGAGCGATCAGTTTTGTCGCCAGGCCAGATCGTGAGCTGGTTCCTCTACTGCTGAAGCAAGATCGTTACATCGACCTGATTATCCCGCGCGGCGGAGAATCGCTGATGCGCGTCGTCACCGAACATGCCACGATCCCCGTCGTCAGGCACGATGCCGGCGTCTGTCACATCTATGTCGATGTCGATGCCGATCCAGTTATGGCGGAGCGAATCTGTTTCAATGCCAAGGTGCAGCGGCCGTCGACTTGTAATGCGATGGAGACGCTCCTAGTGCATCAAGGCATTGCGCGTCATTGGCTTGCCCCATTCATTGAGAAATTGGCGGCGGCCGGGGTCGAGGTCCGCGGCTGCCAGAAAACCTGTCAGCTGTCATCCTCGGCCAAGCCCGCGAGCGACGAGGATTTCGGAAAAGAATTCCTCGATCTCACCGTAGCAGTGAAAGTAGTCAAGCACGTCGATGAGGCGATGGAGCATATTGCCAAGTATGGATCACGCCACACGGAAGCCATCGTGACCTCCGACTATCCGAAAGCCATGCGGTTTCTGCGGGAGGTCGATGCCGGCGCGGTATTGGTAAACGCCTCGACCAGGTTGAACGATGGCTATCAGTTCGGGCTTGGGGCAGAAATCGGGATCAGCACGTCCCGCATCCATGCCCGCGGTCCGATGGGGCTGGAAGAATTGACCTGCTTCAAGTTTATCGTCATGGGGAGCGGGCAAGTCCGCGAGTAATCAGGCTGCTGAAACAGGCTCCCAACTTCGTTCTCAGTCGTTCGAACCCCTCAACGTACCGATGTAAGGATACTTGAGGCAAAGTGACTATCCGCCCGCATTTGATCGAAGCGAGCGGGTCAAGCGAAGCTTGGTATGTACCTCTTCGGGGTTCTCTCTCCTTGTGGCCTCGTTGGCCGGCTTGTTTGAGCAGCCCGCAGCATAATTGAGATCATTTCTTGTGAATCCCTCAGCGCTCGCCAACCCCGGTAACATTAGCTTCTCCGGAAATCATGTATTTGCTCGCGATCTTGCCGCAGCTGGCGGCCGTTGCGTCGAACAGTCAACAGGGCATCTCGTCTTCTATCGCGCGGACGGTCGCCGGTTTCTTGCAACCGATCCAGCAGGAAACCCGTTGCACGAATGCGAGTGGGGGACTGATGCCACAGGCAATGTGGCCCTCCTCCGTGCGCGGATACGATTGGATTGGGGGCAATGGGTCGGGTTGAAGCCGGCTGGTTTGGTGAATGAAACCAGCCTCAATCTCGCCAGGAAACCTGGTTGGCAACGGCTCAAGGCCGACGATTTACGGATGATAGCGGCTCAGGCGCTTCGGGTTCCGCTCGAGGAAGTGCGATGGTTTTATCGGGATGAGGATCTCCTGATCGAGTCGGCCGGCAACGCGACAATCCGCCAGAGGAAAGACGCCTTCTATGTGCTGGAGGACGGGAACTTCGAGCGGGCCTGCTTCATGTCCTGCATGGGGGCGATGAATTGGTCTTCTATCGATTTCCTGCCGGTGGTCGAACTTTTTCAGTCGCTGTTACCGGGAACCGGGTCTGCGGTCTTTGAATTGATTCGCGGACTCTACGACGATCAGAATGAGGGAAAACCGACTCCGCAACCTTTGCGATACCGAGGTATTCCCACCTATCCATCCGAAGCCGCCTTCCGTTTGTTTAGTAGCTTCTTTACCCCGCAAGCGCCTGAGGGAAATGATCCCTTCACGGTCTTCATGAGTCCGGAACGGTCCAATCAAGTAATTTGGCTACCGATTGCAACGCCGCCGATTCGATACTTCGATCAACACTCGGAGGCTTGCCTGACCTTCCACGGTGGCTTGTTGCACAAGGTGACGGTGGCGTCAGACTCATCCGGGCTGTCCTATCTGAGCCAGAAAGGCCGTCGATTTGTCCCCTACGATCGCAGTGCAAAGATAGTCGGAGCGCATGTCATTCTGAAGGATCGTGATCGTGAGATGACGTTGGCTGTGACCCTGCCGCCAGGGAGCCTGGAACAGTCTGGTGAGTTGGTGGCCATGAGCCCAGTTGACTGGCGGTCGGTTTTTGTCCAGGGCGTTCCGGCGATCCCTCCAGCCGAGGCCTACGGAGCGACGTTGCTCTATCCGGAAGACGAATCTGAAATCGGTGAGTGTTCGGCGCAACCGTTCGTGGCCGATTATCTGGAGGATCTTGGCGAGCAGGACCGAGAAATCGGTTCGGTCCTTTCGCGGGCCCAGCGCGTGCTCATTGACAATGGCGATGCCGTGGTGGCGACCTGCATCACGTTCGATCGGCCGAGAGACTATACCGTGCTGGTACGGTGTCCAGCCGTTGCACAAAAACAGGCGCAACGACTCTGGAACATCTGTGCCGAGATTCAGCGGTGGGATTGGCTCTCGCGAATTCGATTCGTGCCGGACGAAGGGCTGTCCGATCAGGAAGCGCCGCACTCCTATGACGTGGTCTATCACTGGGCGCCTTATGACAGCAGAGATCTACCGGCGAGCCTAGCCGAACGCATGAAGGGGATCAGCCTGATGCTTCGGGGAGGAGGCACTGCGTTCGTCATCGGCCCAGCCCAGTTGGGTCAGTGTGGCACATCCCACGGACTCCGCATCTGCTGGGAAGAACCGGTCGAACAGCTTCCCACATTTCGAATGCATCGCACCATTCTGCCGAAAGCGAAGCTGAGGGCAGGGCTGACACTATTTTATTTCAAAAGGATCTAACGTGCTTGCACCGGGTATTCCAGATGAACTACGGTTGGCGAGATGAGTGACGCGACTCCAGAACAGATTGCCGGCGAGGAGCCTGACGACAAGGTCATCGTCTATTGGGAACGGGAGTATTCGACGGCCATTGCGCCGGAGCGGTTGAAGCTCGACTTCACACCGCATCGGCCGTTATTGTCCGGGATGTCGCTGGATGAGCAACGGACGGTGGCGGTCGAGGGCTACAAAGTGATCCCCGACGACTGTGGACCGGTGCGAACAGTGGGCCAGTACGGCTGGCTCATTCGGTCTCCGGCGGACTGCAAAATTCGACGAACGGCCGATGGGATCAAATGGCAAGCCCCGCCGATCCTGCCGGAAGAGCGGATTCTTGGCTACAAGTCGTTTTCAGGGACCTATGTCGATTTGATCTTAAACAGCGGGTACCCCAAGCTCTGCTGTGGTATTCGCTTCTACTATCCCAAGCAGGTGGGGTTGATAATGAAGGACGTGCCGAACCACTTTTACCATTACCCCGATCGGACTTTTTTTGTGTGGGAGGGGATGAAGACCCAAGAGTATAAACGCACGCCAAATATGTACGACTGGCTTCCGGACTACGACGCGTTCACCGCCAACTTTCTATTGCACCTTACCAAGCCGACGACGATCAAACGTGGTGATCCCATCGGCATTGTGGTGCCGGTGATGCTGCCCAAGCAGTTCACATTAGAAGAACTCACACCGCGCGGGTGAGTCCTTCGCAGGGGATGGCGTCACTCCGATCGTCCACACTCAAGCGAAACGGGCAGGGAAGTTATAGGTTCGAAGTTCCGAACACTTCAGCCTTCAGCCTGAACACCTGAGTAGGCTGTCTTGTAGCTTGACAGCATTCCTCCTGCTTCCGTAAGATGCAGAAGCCTTTAATGCTCATCCTGCGAGGTGAGCAAGGAGTGGCCATGAGTTTCAATCAGGTTTGTGTCTGCAGGCATACCTCAACCTTCTCGTCGGATATCGATGGGAGGGTTTTTTTATGCCAGCCCCCAGGATGCTGAAAAAGTCCGCCAGCGGCGGTTTCGGTTCATCGAAATCCTCAACGTACCCCTGAGGGTACGCCGCCGGTTTCGATTCGCCTGTGGCCTTGCCGGACAGCCTTTTTGAGCATCCTGCTTAATGTGAAACGTTTGCAATGTGGTGCGTTGCGGATGAGGGATAATGCCAAGTAGTGAACGACAAATCGAGCGATTGGTGATGGATGGGGGAGATATCGCGCGGGCGGTCACCCGCATTGCCCATGAGATTCTCGAACGCAACAAGGGCGTAAAAGATTTGGCGCTGGTTGGGATTCGTACCGGAGGGGTGCATCTGGCCCATCGACTAGTGCGGCGGATCCAAGAGATTGAAGCGGCGGCGGTGCCGATCGGCGAGTTGGATATTACGCTCTATCGGGACGACCTCTCCTTGCGGAAGGAACAACCGATTCTCCGCAAGACATCGGTCCCGTTCGATATTTCCGACAAGATCATCGTATTGGTCGATGACGTGCTGTTTACGGGGCGGACCATTCGCGCGGCGATGGATGGGTTGATCGATCTGGGACGACCGGAAGAAATTCAATTGGCCGTCTTGGTCGATCGGGGCCATCGCCAGTTGCCGATCAAGGCGACGTTTATCGGGAAAAATATTCCGACGTCTCGAGAAGAAAAGATCCAGGTGTTGTTGGAAGAAGAAGGCGAAGACGATCGGGTGGTGATCCTCAAGGCCTGAGGAGGAGGGAACGATGAGTCTCAAACGCAAAGACCTCTTAAGCCTCGCCCCTCTGTCGGTGGATGAGATCCGATTGATTTTAGAAACGGCCGATTCGTTCAAGGAAGTGACCGGCCGGGAAATCAAGAAAGTTCCGGCTCTCCGTGGTCGTACCGTGGTGAATCTGTTCTTTGAGCCCAGTACCAGGACTCGTACCTCGTTTGAGTTGGCGGCGAAACGGCTGAGTGCTGATGTGATCAATTTCTCACCGTCGTCGAGCAGCATCGTGAAAGGGGAAACGTTACTCGACACTGCGCGTAATATCGAGGCGATGCAGGCGGATATTATCGTCTTGCGTCACCCCTCTGCCGGTGCCGCAGAGTCCCTGGCCCGCGGTGTGAAGTCTTCCGTGATCAATGCTGGAGATGGGTGGCATGAGCATCCGACGCAAGCACTCTTGGATCTGTATACGATTCGCGAGCGTGGGTTGTCGTTCGAGGGGCTGCGGGTGGCGATCGTCGGGGATGTCGCCCATAGCCGTGTCGCGCGTTCGAACATTCACGCGCTCGTGAAGTTGGGAGCAGAGGTTCGACTGGTAGGGCCGCCGACGATGATGCCCTGTGGCGTAGAGAAATTGGGCGTGCGCGTCTACTATGATTTCGACGAGGCGTTGCGCGGCGTGCAGGTCATCATGATGTTGCGATTGCAGCTCGAACGGCAGGGGATTGCGCTATTTCCGACCATTCGAGAATATGCGCGGCTGTATGGGTTGACGACCGAGCGGGTCGAACTGGCCGATCCTGGGGCGATTGTGATGCATCCGGGTCCGATCAACCGCGGGGTCGAGATCGCTCCGGAGGTGGCCGATAGTTTGTCGTCGGTAATTCTAGAGCAGGTCGCGAACGGTGTGGCGGTTCGCATGGGGATTCTCTATCTCATGTCGGGCAGCAATTGAATGATCATGAGGCAGGTCGATAGGCTGAAGGTGTTTAGGGGTCGGGTTTCCTGCGCAACGAAGACGTATCGTTACTTGAACCCAAGGTCGTAGAAACTGAGAAGGTTTTGAATGGCTTGATTCGTGCTCTGCGAGATAATGTATAGCCTTCAGCCTGAACCCCTGAGTCGTGACACGCATTGAATCATTGAAGGAAGCAGCGAACCTATGAAGCCATCGTCCAATCAGCCTATTCTTATTGCAGGCGGGCACGTGATCAATCCTGGGCGGTTCAACGGCGTGGCCGACGTGCTGATCGATGAAGGTCGAGTGGTCGCGGTGGGGCCTCACCTCAAGGTTCCCGCAGGAGCCACGAAAATCGATGCCAGGGGACGATTAGTTCTTCCCGGTTTTGTCGATCTCCACGTTCATTTTCGTGAACCGGGCTTTGAATACAAAGAGTCGATCCAGAGCGGAGCGGCGGCGGCGGTGGCCGGCGGCTTCACCTCGGTCTGTTGTATGCCCAATACGAATCCTGTCAATGACAACCAAGCGATTACGGAGTTTATGCTCGATCGCGCAAGGGCTGCTGGGCTGGCGAATGTGTTTCCGATCGGTGCGATTACGAAAGGTTCGGAAGGGAAAGAGCTGGCGGAGATTGGCGATTTGCGGCGTGCAGGCTGTGTGGCGATTTCGGATGACGGAAAGCCGGTGATGAATAGCCTGGTCATGCGCCGAGCGATGGAGTATGCCTTGGCCTTCGACGTGCCGGTAGTTGATCATTGCGAAGATCTGCATCTTGCCGAGGGGGGCTGTATGAACGAAGGGGCCGTCTCGACCGAGTTGGGGCTCCCCGGGATGCCGGCAGCAGCGGAAGATGTGATGGTGGCGCGTAATGTTGCCTTGGCGGAACTGACCGGGGCTCGGCTGCACCTGGCCCATATCAGCACCGAGGGATCGGTTCGGATGGTGCGGGAGGCCAAGTCACGCGGGCTGAAAGTCACAGCCGAAGCTTGTCCCCATCACTTTACGATTACGGAAGAAACCGTCCGAGGCTATAATACCTATGCCAAAATGAATCCTCCGCTTCGGACATGGAAGGATGTGCAAGCGATCAAGGAAGGTCTTCGCGACGGCACGATCGATGTCATTGCGACGGATCATGCTCCGCATGCTTCCCAGGAAAAACAGCTGGGATTTACCGAAGCGCCGTTCGGGATCGTCGGACTGGAGACTGCGCTGCCATTAACCCTTGCGCTGGTCGATGAAGGGGTCATATCGTTGGAGTCGGCTGTCGATAAGTTGAGCACGGCTCCGGCGAAGGCATTTGGATTAGCCAAAGGCACGCTGGCGGTCGGTGCCGATGCCGATGTGGCGATCGTCGATCAGCAGGAACAGTGGGAGGTCGATCCAGCCAAGTTTCGCTCAAAGAGCCGGAATACCCCGTTTGCCGGATGGAAGGTGAAGGGCCGGGTTACGATGACGATCGTGGGTGGCCGGGTCGTATTCGAGGCCGGTCGGGAAGAGTCATAGCACTGTGCTACGTCTGTCCCGTTGGGGGATGATCGGTTGCCTCACGCTTGAATGGCTGGCACTGGGAGTTTGGGTTGGCGGCGGACTGGTGCTCATTGGAGCGGTCATTCCTGCGGTCTTCAATACGTTCGGCGGGCAGGACTCAGGCGGACTGTTTCTGACGAAGGCGTTTGAGGGCTATCATCGCTTTATGGTCGGAGCGCTGGCGATCATGGGTGCCGCATTGTGGTATCGCTGGTGGAGTGGAAATCCGGTGGTCGGCGTCGGTCGGGGCGAGATGATGGTGTTGGCCGGGATGCTAGTGATCACAGGCATCATTATTGTGTGGCTGCATCCCTCTGCTGCGGCGCTTCAAACTCAGGCCTTCGCAGTGCAAGAGGAGGCGGCGAAGAAGGCGGCCTTCGAAGCCTTGTTTCGTATGCTGAAGCCAATCCGCTGGATCTACATGGTTGACCTTGTACTGGGCATTCTCTTGGTCGGTATCAAGGCGAAACGGTCCCTTAAGGGACGGAGTCTTTTCGTGAAAACGGCATTGTTGGCACTGGCAGATGGCACAATTTTCGAGGGTCGTGCCCTTGGATACGAAGGGGAGACGGTGGGAGAAGTCGTGTTTAATACGGCCATGACCGGCTATCAGGAGGTCTTGACCGATCCTTCATATAAGGGGCAAATCATCACGATGACCTCTCCCCATATCGGAAACTATGGGATGACAACGGAGGATGCCGAGTCACGGCGGGTTTGGGCTGAAGGATTCATTGTGAAAGAGGCAAGCCGACTCGCCAGTAACTGGCGCAGTCGGCAGCAGTTACACGATTATATGCATGAGGCGAAGATCGTCGGCATCGAAGGCTTGGATACGAGGGCTCTGACCCGCCACTTGCGCGAACATGGTTCGCAGCAGGGCCTTATCACTCATGTCGACGAGGATCCACGGCGGGCCGTTGAGAAGGCACAGGCAGCTCCGAGTATCGTTGGGCGCGATCTGGCGGCAACTGTTACCTGTGGGAAGGCTTATCGGTGGAC
>CAVPBK010000002.1:0-65873 GCA_963701855.1 Nitrospirota bacterium | reverse complement strand
TTGGCGATGGTGTCGAGCTTCGTCTGCAGCGCATCGATGCGGTCGCTGCGGTATATAAAGTTTGCAAGCCCATGATCGACGGTCCGTAGTTTGGTGACTTAGTGGTCTGGTGTCTGGTGTCGGTGTCTGGTGTCTGGTGTCTGGGTGATTTCTTTTCGTATCGCGCTCCGCCTACCGCCTACATACATGCCGACCACAATCACCTGCCCTAATCCACGGCTAATCAGCGTGCTGAGCATCTCATCCTGGGTATGAATCAAGTTCACATTGGCCTCGAACGCTCGCGATGTTTCGATAAGTTCCATCATTTCCGAGGCCGGTTTGACGGTGCTTTGTTCGACCGAGTGCCAAGCCACTTGCCGCTCTTCGTCGGAATTGGGCCGCGGCGGGGCCAGCGGAGCGAATAAATCGCCCCCGACTTTCGTCAAATCGCCCAGCGACCGCGGCCTGACCAACGCCAGTCGCGTGCTCTCTCCCCCTTGGCTTACCTGGCCTTCCGGCGTGATCTGCCACGGACCGCTATCGGGATCGATTTCCACGGGGTTGCCGTCGTCGCTGATCACCGGGTCGCCGTCTTGCGTTACCAACCGGCCAGCGGCGGTGAGTTGGAAATTGCCGGGCGTAGCATGTCTTTGTTGCCGTGGCGGCACCAGAAAAATGCGTCGCCGTTGATCGACAGATCGGTGTCGAGCTTCGATTGGGCCAACGGTCCGCGAAAAGTCGGTCTGAGTGGCCAGCACTTTTACGCCGCCGCCGATATCGTCGACGCCGCGGGTGCCGTTTTGAGCCTGGCCTTCTTGAACGGCCTGGGCCAGCGCGATTGAAACAACGACACGTTGCGCTTGAAGCCCGGCGTCGAAACGTTGGCCATGTTATTGGCCAACACGTCGAGCCGCCGGCTCTGCACGTACCCCGCCTTCGGCGGAGAGATACAGCCCGTATGGCATGACCGCTGACCGATTGCGGACACGCCCCCCTGCGAAAAGGAAATCTGACGACGGTCCGCGGAAATGCAACGCGCGTGCCAATCGTCCGGGCGATCTCGCGGCAGCGGTCGAAGAATCGCGCAAGTTGTGTTTGACTTGCGACTTGGCATATTTCACACGCGGCGAATTTTCAGATTGCCAGCAGCGGCACTTCGGCGGCGAGCCGGCGTTTTCCGCCGACCGTACGCGCAGTTCCTGCCGGTGGCCGACGAGATTCGGCCTGATTTTATCGCTTTCGCCGCAGGCCAGAATCACATCGGATTCGCCGCCGGCTGGCCGGCAGGAGCCTGACCATCGGGCGCCGGCGGGTGGAATTCCCGCGCGGAATCGGCTGGCCGGTGTCCTTCAAGTGTTTCAGGCTGCGGTCGAATTGCTGTTCATACGCATCGCCCCCGCAACCGGAGCAAAACGCAACGAGCAAAGGCAAGCCGGCAATCAGAAATAGCGGAAGTATCGCAGCATAAGAATTGGAACGTAAAAACTCGATGTTTGAACCCGCCGCCGCGATTACGATTCTTTCGTCGCAGACGGCCAGATGTCAAGCAAATCGGCCGCGGCGAGGCCAGTGGAATCGGCCAGCCGTTCTTTTCGTCCAGCCGAGAATTGTCTAAACTTGTCCTCGGAGGGTAAGCGAATGGCTAGCGGTCTGACTCGAAATCAGATGCCGGGAAACCGGTTGCGGGTTCGAATCCCGTGCCCTCCGCTTTGACTTCCCGCATGCTCCCATGAGCAGTCGTCAGAATTCGCACAAGCCCCTGACTCATCAGGGGCTTGTGTTGTTTCTTGCTCATCGCTGATTGCCGGTGCGGCGAGTTGTTGCACCGCGGTTGCACCGGATTCTGAACCGGGCGCGGTATAGGCGCATCCGGCGGGCTGGCAGACGGTCGAATGTCTCGCTGACGGCAAGCGACCAATTGGAGGCCATCGGCAGTCCCGGTTGGCTGGGATGGAGCCGACCCTGCGGGCTTGGCTGAAGGAAACAGGAGATCTGACACTCGCGGAGATGTGTGCCCGATTGGCAGCACACGGGATTGCGATTAAGGTACCCGCCTTGTGGCATCAACTCGACAAATGGAAGCTCACGCTTAAAAAAAACCCTACACGCCAGCGAGCGAGATCGCGCCGACGTGCAAGCCGCACGGCGTGAGTGGCAGGCATCCCAACCCGCTCTGGACATCACGAAACTGGTCTTTCTAGATGAAACGGGGGCATCGACGAACATGGCGCGGCGCTACGGACGCGCCCCACGCGGCGAACGGTGCGTTGCCTCTGTACCGCACGGACATTGGCACACCACCACCTTCGTTGCTGGGCTGCGTCATGATGACATCTCCGCGCCGATGGTGGCGGATGGCGCCATGACGGGAGCCCTCTTTCTAAAATATGTCCAGGAGTGCTTATGCCCGACGCTGCACTCGGGCGACATCGTCATCGCCGACAACTTACGGAGTCACAAAGTGGCGGGCGTCAAAGAGGCGCTTGAGGCGGTGGGGGCACACATCCGCTATCTCCCGCCGTATTCCCCCGATCTGAATCCCATCGAAAAACTGTTCGCCAAACTCAAAGCGCTGCTCCGCAAAGCCGCCATGCGCACCGTGGACGCGCTCTGGAATGAAATCGGGAGGCTGCTTGACCGCTTCACACCCGACGAATGCACGCGCTACTTTGCATCCTCAGGCTATGTAAAGACGTAAACCAAAAACGCTCTAGTCCGTCTCGTTCAACCAAGCAAACCAAATAAATAAGACAAACCGTATGAACCAGAGATGCTAGGGCTGGCCGGCAGACTCTGTCTGTTTTCCCTCGAGTTCGGTCCAGCGGTTATAGAGCCTCTCCGCGGCCGTGCGGGCTGCGTCCAGCGCTTCGGATCTTTCTTGCAACGCTGTCGCGTTGGAGGCTATGGCAGGATCTTCCACTGCGGCTTGACAGGCGGCGATGGTCTCCTCGGCCTGGAGTATTCGCTGCTCCATCTTTGCCCACTCCTTTTGCTCACGGTAGGACAGGCCTGTTCGCTTGGCCTTCGGAGCCGATTCCGACCGGGATGCCTTGGAGGGGCGCGACGTCGAGGCACGAGTCTGTTCTGCTGTCTTTCGTTCTTGTGCGGACTCCCATTGTGCATAGTCGGCGAACCATTCGGTCTTGCCTGTGCCGTCCAGCGCGAGCAGCATGGTAGATACGCGGTCTAAGAGCCACCGGTCGTGTGTAACCAGCATCAACGCACCGGGGAATTCCAGCAGACTATCTTCCAATACATCGAGCGTCGGAATGTCCAAGTCGTTCGTCGGTTCGTCCAGGATCAAGAGGTCGGCTGGTTGCAGCATGAGCCGTGCGATGAGGAGGCGCGCCTGTTCGCCTCCGGAGAGGCGGGAGACCGGGAGATCCAACTGCTCAGGTCTGAAAAGGAACCGTTTTGCCCAGGAAACGAGATGTATTGAACGATCTTGATAGACGACCGAATCGCCGTGCGGGGTGAGGGATCGACGGAGCGAAGAAGATTGGTCCAGCGATTCACGGTGTTGTTCGAACGTGACCACGCGCAGCTTGTCTGCACGGATGATGGTGCCTGCATCTGGCTTGAGTATGCCCGCCACCAATTTTAGAAGTGTGCTCTTCCCGCTTCCATTCGGACCCAGTAATCCAAGCCGCTGTCCCGGTCCGAGCAGGAGGTCAAGATCCTTTATGATCGGCTGGCCGCCGAGCGATTTACAGAGTTGAGTGGCCTCGATCAACTGTTTCGACCTGCGCCCTGATGAGGTGAAATTGATGCCCGCCGTGCCTTGGTCTTTTCGAGCGTCGGCGCTATTCAGTTCCTCGATCAAGCGGCCGGCCGAATCGATTCGCGATTTGGCTTTCGTCGTGCGGGCTTTGGGCCCGCGCCGGAGCCACTCTACTTCGCGGCGGACACGGTTGGCTAATGACGCTTCATAGTTGGCTTGCGCATGCAACGCGGCATCTCGCTGCTCCAGGAAATCGCTGTAGTTTCCTTTGGCCTCGAATACCCCGGTGGGGTAACTGCGATTCAGTTCGATCATCCGCGACGTCACCGCTTCTAGAAAACGCCGATCGTGGCTCACGACGAGAAAGGCGCGTGCTTCAGCCCGTAACAATCGCTCCAGCCACAGGATGCCTTCAACATCCAAATGGTTGGTCGGCTCGTCCATCAACAGGACATCCGGCTCCAGCATCAGCGACCGGACGATGGCCAGGCGCTTTTTCCATCCTCCGGAGAGCGTGGCCGTGGATTGATCGGTTGTGGGAAACTCTCCCAGGCTGAGCGCCGCGGAGGTGCGACTGCTATGGTCGTGGGGGTCATGACCTTCATCGATCAGGACCTGTGCGAGGACTTCTTCGATCGTATGCGTTCCGTGAAATGACGGGTCTTGCGGTACATAGCCGATGCGGAGTTGTCGGCGCATCGATCTGGTACCCTCATCCGGTTCTTCGATCCCTGCCATGATCTTCAGCAAGGTTGATTTACCGGAGCCGTTAGGTCCGACCAATCCGACATGGTCGCCCTCGGCCAACCAAATCGACAAATCGGCAAACAGCGGTTTCACGCCGTAGCTTTTGCTGATGGACTCGCAGCTCAAGAGAATTGTCGGTGGCATAGCTCTACTGCATGGATGACGCAATGATTGATCAGCTGATAAACGATCGGGCAGGACTGTTCAGGCCAGGCTGGATCGCAAGGGTACTAGTGTACGGGTTGGAGGGGAGAACTGCAAGAGGGAGGGGAGGGGATGGGGGCTGATGATCTTCCGTGCTCGCGCAACGCGCGGCTTAAGAAAGCCCTCGTTGAACGCGCGCAGTAGAAGATCAATCAGCCCTCATCCCTGAGAGGATACGAGTGAGCTTGGCAGGAGGATAGATAGTTGTATTTGTGTAATGCGTGAGATCAAAAGAAAGCGGGAAAGAGCGGTTAGGTGCCCTTCTTGCTCGCAGAACGCGCACGGTGAAACTGTGCTCGGCAGGGAGAAGAGCGCGTCTCGGCGCACTCGTGGTTGGGCGGGTGAGAATGTGGCGCGTAGTAAAGGGCAGCCTAGGCCACTCCCTTAACGAGAGATGAAGAGGATTTGAAGGCCCTCGCCCGGGCTAAGGCACGTCCTGGGAAATCGATTGCGAAGTAATCGGAGGGCAGGGCGGGTGAGAAAGTAGCGCGCAGTAGATGCTCAATCGGCCCCCATTCCTAAAGAGAGAACGAGCGAGCTTGGAGGGAGTATGAGAGGGCAGGCTAGATGGTCTCCTGTGCTCGTGCAACGCGCGGTCTCGGAAGACCCTCGTTGGACACGCGCAGTGGGAGACCAATCTAGCCCGTCCTCAAGGGAGAGATGAAAGAGTAGTGGCCGCTCAATGTGCGCAATGGAGACCACACCAGCCGCCTCACTGGATACAGGTAAAGAGTGGGGGAATCGATCGTTCGATGCGCGAAGAAAAGGATGCGAAGTCGAGCGGGGGAATATCCCGCTCGACCGTACTGAGGATTCGGTGAGGGGTTACTTGGCTACGATCTCGAGGAGTTCGATCTCGAACACTAATGTCGCACCAGGCTTGATAAGGGGGGGTCGGCCCTTGTCTCGATAGGCGAGACTCGACGGGCAGACCAACTTGCTCTTGCTGCCGACATTTATCTGCTGCATCCCTTCCACCCAACACTTGCTCATTTCATTCACTCTCATCATGGCCGGCTCACCCAGCTTGGTGGAACTATCGAATACTGTCCCGTCGATCAAGGTTCCTTGATAGTGCACCTTCACCATATCCGTGATTTTCGGGGTGGCACCGTTCCCTTCCTTGATGGTCTTGAGGATCGCGCCGGACTCGGTTTTCTTGGCGCCGGGTTCTGCTGCGACTTTTGCAAGGAACGCGGCGCCTGCTTTCTTCTCGGGTTCTGCGATGACCGAGGCGCGGGCCTGTTGCAGTTGTTGAATCTTCGGGCCGAACGTCTGGAGGTCCACTTTAGAGGGGCGTTTGAATACTCCATCGGTGATGCCGGCTTTCACGAGCTCGAGTTCGGCCTCGCTCAGGCTGAAGGTGCCGATCGATTGACTGATGGTTAATCCCATGGCATAGAGGGTTTTTTGTTCATCGGTTGTGGGCTCTGGGGTCGCTGCGAATGATGCAGTGGTTCCAAGGCTGAGTACGGTCACCAAGCAGGAGACAACGAAACGCATGAGCTGCCCTTTCTTTATGTGTGGCTGCGGCGGACTTGATATCGATATCACAAGGCTCGAAACTCTGTAAACTATGCGATGTCGCGATGGGGATCAAGACAAATTTGCCTGCCTGAGTTCATCTCACAGGAAAGTTTCCTTCATTGCGCTAACGGCCCAGCTTTTCGTGGAATGGGTGAGTACGTGAGGTCGAGCGGGACATGCTCCCGCTCGACCTCATGAGAACGACAGTGTGGACTTACTTAGCAGCCGCGACAATTTCGAGGAGTTCGACCTCGAACACTAACGTCGCGCCGGGCTTGATCTGGGGGGGCGCGCCTTTGTCGCCATAGGCGATAGCGGACGGGCAGACCAACTTGCTTTTGCTGCCGACCTTCATCTGCTGGACCCCTTCCGTCCAACACTTGATCACTTGATTCAATCCGAACGTGGCCGGCTCGCCCCGCTTGACGGAACTATCGAACACGGTTCCATCGGTCAGAGTTCCGTGATAGTGCACCTTCACCGTGTCCGTGACTTTCGGGGTTGGGCCTGTCCCTTCCTTGATCGTCGTGATGATTGCGCCGGACTCAGTTTTCTTGGCGCCGGATTCTGCTGCGGCTTTCGCGAGGAACGCGGCCCCCGCTTTTTTCTCCGCTTCTGCAACGACCAAGGCACGGGCCTGTTGCAGTTGCTGAATCTTGGGGCCGAACGTCTGGAGGTCTACCTTGGGAGTCTTTTTGAAGACCCCATCGGCGATGCCGGATTTTACGAGATCGAGCTCGGACTCGTTCAGGTTGAAGGTCCCGAGCGATTGGCTGATGGCCAATCCCAAGGCATAGAGAGTTTTTTGGTCATCGGTCGTGGGCTCTGACGCCGCAGCGAATGCCGAGGTGGTCCCAAGGCAGAGCAGGGTTACCAAACAAGAGACAATGACGCGCATGAGCTGTCCTTTCTTTTATGTGTGACTGCGTCGGACCTGATATCGCAAGTCCTAGACTTGCATAGGGTATGCGATGTCGCGGTGGGGCTCAAGACAATTATGCTTGCAGAATGCTGGCGGACTTTTTCAGCATCCTGCTAGAATCCGTTCACACCTGGGCCTAAACTGCCTTCATGATTCTTGGATTCGTTACCCTCTATTTACTTGTGTCGGTTGGGATTGGACTGGCTGCTGCCAGGCGAGTCCATACCACCAAAGATTTTGCGGTGGCCGGTCGGAGCTTGCCGCTGCCGATCGTGATCGCCACAGTTTTTGCGACCTGGTTCGGAGCAGAGGCCGTACTCGGGATCTCGGCCACGTTCGTGAAGGAAGGGTTGCGAGGCGTCATCGCCGATCCCTTTGGGTCGAGCCTCTGCTTGATCCTGGTCGGATTATTCTTTGCTCCCCGTTTCTATCGGCTGAATCTCTTGACCATCGGCGACTTCTATCGTCTACGGTACAATCGCGTCGTCGAAGTCCTCTGTGCCGTATGTATTGCAGCGTCCTACCTCGGATGGGTGGCTGCGCAGTTCAAAGTGTTTGGATTAGTGCTGAACTCAGTCACGGGAGGCGCAGTGAGTCAGCCAGTCGGGATGATCATTGGCGCAGTGATTGTCCTGGCCTATACGACATTCGGCGGCATGTTTTCCGTCGCCATTCTGGACTTTGTCCAAATCTCCGTGATTATGGGAGGGCTGCTCTATATCGCCTCCGTGGTGAGTGGGTTGGCCGGAGGCGTGGACGTGGTCATCAGCCATGCAGCCCAAGCCGGCAAGCTGGAACTGTTTCCTCCGGCTACGTTCGCGGCTTGGATTCCCTTTGTCGGGGCCTGGATGACGATGATGTTGGGGTCAATTCCCCAGCAAGACGTGTTTCAACGCATCACCTCGGCGAAGGACGAACGCACGGCTGTGCGCGGATCGCTGCTGGGGGGCACGCTCTATTTCTGTTTCTGTTTTGTGCCGATGTTTCTAGCCTATGCGGCGACGCTGATCGATCCGGCTCTGTTCACTGCCCTTCTCGATCAGGATTCTCAGCTGGTGTTGCCGACCTTGATCCTGCATCACACACCGGTTTTCGCGCAGATCCTGTTTTTCGGGGCCGTCCTCTCAGCGGTGATGAGCTGTGCAAGCGCGACGCTGTTGGCCCCGTCGGTGATACTGAGCGAGAACGTGATCAAGGGAGCGCTGCCGCACCTCACTGACCGAGAGTTTCTTCGGGTCATGCGGCTGGTAGTGGTGATCTTTGCCGCCCTGGTCCTGACCGTCGCACTCATCTCCAGCTCTAGCATCTACCAGCTGGTCGTGAACACCTACAAGGTGACGCTGGTGTCGGCCTTTGTTCCACTCTGTGCCGGGCTCTTTTGGTCCCGAGCGACGACACAAGGAGCCTTGTGCGCCTTTGCCGCTGGGCTGATAACCTGGTTGGGGCTGGAACTGTTCGGTCCCTCCGGTTCAATGTGGCCTCCACAACTGGTCGGTTTTCTCATGGCGGCGATAGGGATGATTGCTGGCTCGCTTCTGCCTCAGAAGAAGATCGGAACGAGTAAGGCGTAAAATCCAATTGGCTCTTCTGGTTTGTTTGGTTTGTCTCGTTTATTTGGTTGGACCGACTAACCAGATAAATCAGATGAACCTGTCTGTTTTTCGGTTATGCTGTGGTGAGGGTTAAGAACCGTGAATAGACCTGCGCGATGGGTGACATATGCGAGCATGGCCCTGGCAGGCTTCATTGTCGTGCTTGGCCTCGCCGTTGTGGCCTATGGCGCGTACTTGGCAACCTTTCTGGCCCTGCCCAAGAGCGACGAGCATCCTCCGCTGCGTTTGTACAGTGGGCCCTTCCTGCTGCAACCCGATCTTTCGCTTGCACACAGTCACCTGCTTGAGCGGCTGCAACGGTTGGGTTATCGACGAGTGTCTGTGCCGGTGCAGTCTCCTGGCGATTATCAGCTGACCGGAGAGGCCTTGACGGTCTATCTCCATCCGCAGCCGGAGGGCCATGTCGGCGCAATCGTGGTGACGTTGTCGTTGGATCAGGGGCGAGTAGTGGATGTCGTCTCTCCGCTTGATGGGATGCCGCTCTTCCCCATCTTTCTGGAACCGGAACTCCTGAGTGGTGTGCGGGGTGAGTCGCGCCAGGTGCGCGAATGGGTTCCACTGGCACAGATTCCTCCGCGGATTATTGAGGCGGTCTTGACCATCGAAGATCGCCGGTTCTATTCCCATTTCGGCATCGATCCCATTGCCGTAGGACGGGCGCTCTGGACCAATGTCACGAAGGGTGGGGTGGTGCAGGGCGGCAGCACGATCACGCAGCAATTAGCGAAGAATTTGTTTTACTCACCGCAGCGGACGATGGGACGAAAACTCAAAGAAGCTCTGGCGGCGCTGGTATTGGAAGTGAAGTATACGAAACAGGACATCCTCGAAAGCTATCTGAATGAAATCTATCTTGGTCAGGCTGGATTCGTCTCGATATTTGGGGTGCGCGAGGCAGCCTACCGCTATTTCGGCAAGACTCTTCAGGAATTGACGGTCGAAGAGGTCGCGATGATCGCCGGTCTGATCAAGGGGCCTAATAGTTACGCGCCGACAAAACATCCTGAGTCGGCAAAGCAACGGCGTGCTGTCGTGTTGCGGCGGCTGCGGGAGACGGGTCTTCTGACGGAAGAGGTTTGGCAACGTGCTATGGATGCACCGTTGCGCGTGACTCCGTCAGAGGACGGCTTGACCGATGCGCCCTATTTCGTCGATTCGGTGCTTCGTCAGGTAGAGGAAGTCGGCGTGGTTCCCTTGCCGGAGGGCTTACGGATCGATAGCACGCTCGATCCCATGATCCAGCAGGCGGCCACCGAATCGTTGGAGAAGGGACTGGCCAAGATAGAGACTGCACATCCCCATCTCAAGAGTACGTTAGAACCGGTGCAAGGGGCGGTAGTGGTGCTCGATCCCAAGACCGGGTCGGTACTGGCGTTGGTCGGGGGGCGGGATTATCGGCGGAGTCAATTCAATCGTGCAATTCAGGCACGGAGGCAACCGGGCTCACTCTTCAAACCCTTCGTCTATCTTGCGGCGCTGGAAGCGGCCCGTGAGGGTCAGGCCGGTCAGTTGACCGCAGCGAGCTTGCTGGAGGACGAGCCGGTAACTTTTGAATCGGAGACCGGTCCCTGGTCTCCGCAGAACTACGACAAACAATTCCATGGGCTTGTCACCGTGCGGAGTGCGTTGGAACAGTCGTTCAATGTGCCGGCGGTGCGGGCAGCCAAGACCTTGGGAGCTAAGCCGATCGTGCAGCTGCTGCATCGTCTTGGTGTGACGAGCGCTATCGGTGATGACTTGTCGTCGGTGGCCTTGGGCAGTTCATCGGTGTCGTTGATGGAGATCACATCGGCGTATGGAGCGGTCGCCAACGGAGGAATCGCCGTCAAGCCTACGGCGGTGCGATCGACCAGGGACCGACAGGGGGATATCGTGTGGAATAACCTGCCGGATCGGCAACAGGCGGTCTCGCCGCAAGGGGCCTATGTGTTGACGTCTCTTCTCGAAGGCGTTATCCAGCGGGGTACTGCGAGCAAAGCCAGAGCGATCGGACTCCAAGGCTCGGTCGCCGGGAAAACCGGTACAACCGACGGCTATCGCGACGCCTGGTTTGTAGGCTATACGTCCGACGTGGTGATCGGAGTCTGGGTGGGATTCGATGACGAACGGCCGCTGCGTCTCACAGGATCGCAGGCAGCCTTGCCGATCTGGATGGATCTCGCGCGCCGGATCATTCCACCCACTGCTCCCGCATTCGTAATGCCGCCTGGTGTCGTCGCCCGCGACATCGATCCGAAGACCGGGCAGTTGGCCACGTCACAGTGTCCCGAACAGGTGTCGGAAGTGTTCATCGAGGGTACGGAGCCCAGTGTCTACTGTGAGGTGCATGGAGAGGGAATATGGGAACGGCTCAGGCATACTTTTGGATTCTCCTAGGCCTCGCTACAGGGAATGGTGTAAGCTGGCGTCAACGATCGGGTGTGAAGGGGGGACGACGCATGAAAAGTAATAGCTTTGCAGGAGATGACAACATTACCCTTTTGGCCAAAGGGGTGGTATTGAAAGGCCAGATCCATGTTGAGGGAACGGTGCGGATCGATGGCCGCCTCGATGGAGAAATTCAGACCAAGGGACATGTCATCATCGGCGAGGATGGATTGGTGCAGGGAATGATTACGGCCGGCACGGTGGTCAGCAGCGGTCGCATCAAGGCGAAGGTGACCGCAAACGAGCGAGTCCAGTTGCTGAAGACGGCGACGCTCATTGGAGAAATCCTGACGCCGATACTCATCATGGAAGAAGGCGCCAAACTCCAAGGTGCGACGGACATGGGAGTGACCCCTTGGTCCGACGAGCTTCCGAAGTTGCCGGGCAGCATCAGTGATCTTTCCGCACACCGGGCCAAGCAGATTGTGGCCGTCGAGAAAGAATCTCTCGACTAAGCGCAGTCACAGGTCCTCCGCTTCTTCCCTGTGGGTATCCAAATCCATGACGAAGCGGTAGCGCATCACGCCGTGTTTTTTCTTTCCTCGTTTTGCTCCCCCTGTTTTGCGCGGCCATTGCCATCTCTATTCCAGCGGGATGGTGATGGCGATCCCGCCCATCACATCGTTGAGCTTAAAGTCCCGTTTTGGGCTGAGCAGGTGACCGTTGTGACAGTCGACACAGACCTGTGACACGGCGAGGTCTGGATAGATCGCCTGAAAGTATTGTTGGCGCCCACTGGTCACGATTCCGGTGAACGGCAGGTCGGGATTCTTCCGAAGAGACTCCAACGCGTTGCGCTCCAGGTCGCTCGCCGGCGCGTTGCGTCGATAAATAGGCCAGAGACCGATCAGACGATACCGGACTCCGCCTCCGTTCTCGGCCGCCAGCTTCCCCGAGTGCTGGAGAAATTGAGCCGGCAACATGAGGGTGTTTTCCTGCTCCCAATGCTCAGACGCCGTGGTGACGCCTTTCGCTTGGAGTCGATTGACGATTTCCGTCGTGTACAGCGTGCGATCGGCCTTGATGACGGCATAGACATAGGCCGCCGCTTTTTCCGGCGGGATGCCGGACGATCCAGATCGTTCCTTGGCGGATAGGGCGTAGGGCCCCCACCAGAGTCCGGAGATCAGGATGGTGAGGGCCGCGGCGTAGAGCGAGACGCTGACTCGATGCATGAAGCCTCCTGTGTGGGCGGCGAAATAGAAATTACCGGGAGGGTGACGATGCACGAGGTGCCGCTCCCCTCCTGGCTCTCAATTCTGATGTCCCCTCCAAATTTCTTGATGATGCGGCGCGCAACGGTCAGGCCGAGTCCGGATCCTTCGCCCTGTCCCCTTGTGGTAAAGAATGGATCGAAAATCTTTGACAGATGTTGTTTCGGAATGCCGGGGCCTGAATCCGCGATCGTGGTCACGACGGATGTATCGACCAGGGAGGTCGAGAGACGCAAGGTGCCTCGGCCCTTTATTGCTTGAATGGCGTTGATCAACAAATTTGTGAACGCCTGTCTGAGTTGGTCGGGGAGAGCCAGCACACAGGTGTCTCCCGCATAGGCTCTCTGGATTGCGAGTCCTGAGGAGTCCATGCTGCTCGTGAGTGTTTCGATGGCCTGATCGAGCTCTCGCTCAAGGTGGACCGGTTGCCGTTGGTTCGATGTCTCGCGAGCCGTGACGCCGGTGAAGTCTCGAATAATGGCGGCCATTCGACGACCGTGCTGGACGATGTCACGGGCATAGGATCTGACGCGGTCGAGGTTGGCTTCTTCTTCGATGGCTTCTCCCAGTCCGAGAATTCCGAAGAGCGGATTGTTCAACTCATGTCCGATTCCGGCGGTGAGGGTTCCAAGGCTGCCTGATTTCTCGGCCTGGATGAGCTGGTCTTGGAGGAGGCTGTCGTCAGTCGTGTCCCTGAAGACAAGGCCGATCCGATCCTCTCCCTGGTTTCTTCCCGCCATGTGGAACCACTGATAGTGATACCGCCGGGGACCAATCTGGATCTCCTGTCGAATGCTTGGTTCTGCCGTTCCTATTGCAGGGGCCAACGGGTCACGGGCGCGGTTGACGACAGCGGCATCCTCTGCCTCGGATGCCGGCGCGACATGTTCTCCGTTCCCCGCACGTCTGAATTCTTTTCGCAGGTGCTCTCGAACAGCAGCATCGACGGGGAGTATATCAAACAAGGGGATTGATTGGGTCGAATCGAGTATGGGCTGAAAGGACTCGCGTCCAACCCGGTTGATGTATTGTACTTGTTCGTCGTGATTGACCATGATGATCGGGGTTGGGACTGCATCCAGAATCTGGTCCGTCGAGTGAAGCAGGGACTCCACTTGTTGCGTTTTGATGGTCACTTGATCAGTCAAGCCTGCAAAGGCTGCCTCTAATTGGCGATTCATACGATTGAATTCGTCGGCCAAATCCTGGAGCTCATCGCCGGTCTGAATGTCGATGGGCTGTCGAAGCTCACCGCGCCCGATCAATTGTGCCGCTGCCTGTAATCGGCGCACTGGCTTGACAATACGATTGGCCGCAAGGTAACCGAGAGACGTCATCAAACCCACGGCGATGAGACTGAATATGGCCATCCAGGTGAGGAAGTGACGAATCGGGGCAAAGAGTTCATCGGAGGATTGCCACACGAAGGTGTGCCAGGAGCCATTGCCTAGGTCGCTATTCGTGGCTCTGCTGGTTTCCGGCACCGGGGCGAATCCGATAATGGAAGTCGATTGTCCACCATGGCCATCGCTCGGCGCACTGACCCAGCCTGGCTGAAGAGGCGTGACGAGGGGAATGAGCTGTGCATCGGAGAGCGGGACGCCAGTCGGCAGAATGGGGCAGCTCATGACGATCCCTCGATGGTCGATCAGCATCACATGCCCGGTTTTGCCGAAGCGAATGGGAGAGATCGAGGGCGAGATCAACTCTTTGGCGTCGATCACGCGATGGAGCATGCCGACTGTTCCATACTGAATGCGATCCATAATGGGAAGCGAGATGCTGATGACATAGGTCTGGGTACGTTCGTCGAAATGCACATTTTCGATGAAGATCTGGCCGACTCCGCGATGGGTGGCGCCTTTCCACCAGGCCGTCTCTTTATTGGCAAAGGGAGGCAGCGTGGTCAACGTGGCAACCAAGTTGCCCTCACTGTCGGTGATGTACAGCATCTTGGTGGCAGACCGGACCACTTGTGGTACCAGTTGATCGGCTTCGCTCTTGGCTCCCGAGAGATATTCCTGAATCACGCCGGCCATTTTGCTTCCCGTGATGGACTGGACTGTCGAGGGGTCTTTCGCCTCCCAGCCGCTCTTGAGCTTGTCCGTTGTCCGGCGGCGCTCATCTTCCGTCATGTCCAGGAAGGCATCGCGCCGCTGCTCAAGCTCACGGACAATCGAAGGGTCTGCCGCGATCCGTGAAGTTCGGGCGATTTCATCAGACATCAAGAGATCGATTTTTCGTGCGGTCTCCTCGGCAAGGGCCTTGAAGCTTCCGCCGTTCACGACCTGGATTTCGCGAGAGCCTTGCCAAAAGGCGAGACCGAGTCCCACCATGAGGGGCACCACCCCCACGAGCAACATGGATAGAATCAGTTTGGGTTGGAGCCCCCACCTCGTTTCAGCGCGGGATGAGGGGCGCGCGGGATTCATGACAGACATCCTTGCCCGGCGGGCTCGGCGTTCGAAAACGTCAAGGTAAAGGTCGTTCCCTTATCGACCTGACTGTCGACAGCAATCGTGCCGTGCATATTGTTGACGATGGTTTTGACGTTATAGAGTCCCAGCCCGGTACCTTTTCCTGGAGCCTTCGTCGTGAAGAATGGGTCGAAAATCTCCTGGATTTTGTCCGGGGGGATACCGGATCCCGTATCGGAGATTCGGATGTCGACATGTCCGTCACGAAGTGCGGTCTCAAGCGTCAGTGTGCCGCCAACGAGCTCCATGGCATGGACCGCATTGGTGATGAGGTTGACGAGAACGTGCAGTAACTCATCCGGGTTGCCTTTGACAGCGGCGCCCGGCTGGTACTGTTTGATCATCTCAATATCATGGAAACTTACCGCGTAACGTGCGATTTTCAGCGCCTCGTCCAGCTTTTCGTTGATAGACACGAGCACATCCTCGTGAGGGGATGCGCGCCGTGAGTAGCGGGTGAGATCCCGACAGATGGCACTGGTCCGTTTGACGGCTTCAATAATGTCCCGGGCTTGTTCGTGGACAACGGCTAAGTCGCATTCCTCCGCCAGGTTTTCTGCCAGGCCCAAAATGAGTTGCAGGGGGTTGTTGATATCATGCGCGATTCCCGCAGCAAATGAGCCGATTCCCGCAAGCTTTTCCGACTGGAGGAGCTCGGCTTCGAGCTTTGACTCATGCTGAATCAGGTTCCACATCAGCCGGGAGGCTGATCCGCTGAGGATGTTTGCGGTAGGAGGTTTATTGGCATGCAGATACGTCTCCATCTCCGGATCGCCCGTGACATCCATAATCAGGCTCGCGCCATGGTTGCCGATCAGGTCCGGCATATCAGTGGTGACGGGAATCTGAAGCTCACGCGCGCGTTGCAGTCCTGGGGCAGCAGGATTACGGTCTGCAATGCCGACGATCTTAATCGACGGGATGTGGTGCAGCAGATCTAACAGCGCGCAGCCGCCGCGACCTGCTCCCAGAATGGCGACCTTGGTATGGTCGGAACGTTCCATTCAGACGACCTCAGTGTTGCAGGGTTGTGGCTCTCTGTGCCGATGAGGGCAGGGGGGAACCTGCCTCTCCCCGGCACAGAGAGGGTTGAGGTCCGTAGTCACAGCCGTGCCAGCTCCCGCTGCTCTATCGCTCGCGAGACGGCTGCTCTCAACTTCTCTCCTTCGACCGGCTTAACGAGATAATCCACCACGCCCTGCCGGAGGAAGGAGGTCGCCATATCGGTATCCGGGAAGCCGGTCAGCACGATGAGCGGGACGCGAGGGTAATTACTTCGGAAGTAGGCGACGGCTTCGGCTCCATTGATTTTTGGCATACGAATATCGCAGATAACGACGTCGAGCAGGAGCCGGTTTTCGCCAGAATTGATAACCTCAATCGCCTTCTCACCGTTTTCCGCTTCAAGGACTTCATAGCCGGCCTTCTGCAGAGTCATCTTCACGACTTTCCGAATATCGGGCTCGTCGTCTACCACGAGCACCCGTCCTTCGCAGGCCTCTCCCCCGACAAAAAACCCAGACTTGAACTCATCCATGGCACCCTCCTTGGTTGATAGGTAGATATAGTTGCATCATGATCGGCTCCCCTTTTCTTGTCCTAACTAAGCGCAATGCTTGTGCCAGCATGGCTAATAAGATAATGGCTGAAGTTTCCCAGCAAACCGGTGTTTTGACGTGACGCGATGAAGGCAGGCGTGGTGGCTATCCACCAGCCTGGGCTGAAATCCACCACCAGCGACGGAGGCCGTGTGGGTGATGCGCAGAACCGGCGGTCTATCTGGGCTATCTCGTTTGTCTGGTTTATCTGGTTAATCTCGTCCAACCAGATTGACCAGTCAGACCAAACAGACCAGATAGACCAGACAAACTGCGAATTGCCTTTGGGTCTGAGGCTGGAGTATTCTGATAATGAAATGAGATCGGAGGGGGTATGATTACGCCGGATGTACTGACAGAATATGTGCGCCAGATGATGCCGGATGCCGCAGTCACGGTCTCGGATCGGACCGGTACGATGAATCATCTCAAAGTGGTGGTGATCTCGGCAGCCTTCGTAGGGAAGAATCTGCTGGATCGGCATCGCCTGGTCTATCAGGCGTTGGATGGCCCATTAAAAGATGGGCGGATTCACGCGCTTGAAATTACAGCTAAAACCACAGATGAAACCTAGGAGGCCAACCCATGGCAGATCCCATTCAAGAAGAAATTAACAAGGAAGTCGCCGCGCACAAGATTTTGATCTACGGCAAGGGCACCAAACTGATGCCGATGTGTGGGTTCACGAGAGAGACGATGCAGTTTTTCGACAAGTATGGGTACCCGTATGAACTTATTGACGTCCTGTCTCAACCCACCAAGCGAGAGGCGCTCGCAAAAATGACTAACTGGCCGACCCTCCCCAAGGTGTTCATCGACGGACAGTTCTACGGCGATACCGACATCCTCGATCCAATGGCGGCCAAAGGGGAGATAGAGCCGCTGCTGAAAAAAGCATTCGGGAAATAGAGCAGTCGAAAAGAAAGAGTAAGAAGGGCGTCTGCCAAACTCTCCTGCTCGCGCAACGCGCGGCCTCCGAAGGCCCTCGTTGGACGCGCGCAATCGAGAGCTCGACAGACGCCCTCGTTATTTTATCACTCAGCGGCTTGGGAGAGGGGAGGGAAGGGAAGGCACCCACGTTGGTCCTGTGCTCCCGACGCGCACGATAAGAATGTGCTTGTTCGACGGCCGCATGTAGACCAACATAGGTGCCCTTCCAAGGCGAGAAATCTGGCAAGCTTGTCCCACACTTCTGTCTTGGCGAGGTCCATCACATGTGGTACACTTCTTCCGGCACGTAAAACCCGAGGTGAGAACACCATGCCTACCACCAATCCTCGCGTCAATGTCGTCCTGGAAGAGCCGGTCTACGAAGGGCTCCGCCGCTGGGCTAAGCGAGATGGCGTCTCGCTGTCGCTCAAAGTGAGGGATCTCGTCAAAGATGCGCTGGAAGCAGAAGAGGACCGGTCGCTTGCCGATTTGGCAAAAGATCGAGAGCAGACGCTCGACCGTAGCAAGGCCATGACGCATTCGCAAACATGGGCGCATCTCAAGCGATCGAGACGTTAACCCGCATTATTCATGACGGTTCGTCGCGAAATCGCTGAGCCGCGTCGCGAGACCGGCGCGCGGAGCCGTGAGGATCCGATGCGTACTTGTGCAGTACGGTGAGAATCCGAGGGGCGAGCCCGCCGGCCGGAGGTTCGTTGTAGCAGCGGATCGGCGATTGCAGCAGAAACTTTCATGAACAATGAGGGTTAAGTGCCCTTCGAGCTTCGATACCATCCCGCCATTGCCGATGAAGACATTCCTCGCATTCCAAAAAATCTCCATCGGAGAATAGCTGGTGCAATCGAGTCGCGACTGACTCACGCTCCCCACCAGTACGGGGCCCCGCTCCGAAAAACCCTGAGAGGCTACTGGAAGCTTCGCGTAAGGGACTATCGGGTCGTGTACAAGATCGAAGAGAATGCGGTGTGGATTCTAGGAATTCGGCACCGCAAAACAGTGTACGAAGACATCCTACAGAGACTCAGTGAGCGGGGCTAGGTCCTCGCTCATGAATAATTTTGGTTAGGAGGCGTGCCTGGAGGAAGCCAATGGCGATGCCGCTTTTATCGCTAAAGCACTGGGCGATATTGCCCGCGCTAAGGGCATGGCCCAGGTTGCGCGGGATAAATTAAGGGGACATTCTGGTTTTCTTGACATGTGACGTGAGCTGCTACGAGAAAAAATTCAGAATGTCCCCGTTTCCTGCCGCATGAGTCGTCTCAATAGGCCCCGGAGTCCCGATTGGTTAAAATCTTCTCGGTCTTCTTTAATTCCCATGAGTGTGTTTTCTCCTAAAATGATCATGCGTGAGTACGACAGACACGTCGAGCCTTCAGGTGGATGTGGTGCAGTAGGCGCGATTATTGAGCCCAAACGCTGGAAATGGCTTCTGTACTGCTGCTTGAGTTCTAACTCAGGCAGCAGTTACTGCCATGCACGTTGTACAGCATCAGTGATATCTTGAAATATAGACCCACTCAATGGCGGGCAATGCTCAGAGTACCCAGAGCCATTTATATTGAGTATTGTTTCGTTGGTCTGAACATCAACCAAGTCAACACTGATGGTGCTGAACCTGTAGCCTCCACCAAAACACCGATTAGCCCAGTCATATGGGGCAAACCCATTTATTACCAAAACATATCTAGCCTCAGCCTTGTTGTACTGCTCAAGACGATCTTTCTCAGTCTGTTCTGTTACGCGTACCCGCGAACTCCATCGTAATACTTTGAACCCAGACTGCTTAAGCCGATTCTGAATTTCTATTACCCAGGGTGCACTTGGGGCATCAAGGGCGATGACTTTGGGACCACTAACCTTTGCGTCAGATACTTGAGTTACGTGACCAGTCGCACAACCGGTAACTACAAGCGCCAGTATGGTTATAACCAGAAGACGCTGCCACTCCTCTGTGATTGCTTGCGTGAGGCCCTTGATGGTGTTCGGCACTACAGAAAACTGGGTGCTCATGATGAACGCTCCAATCTGTATTTTACGCGTAAAGTGAAGATTCCTGAGGAGGGCACAGACCCGAGTGTATGGGATTTGGGGATTCTTGCAAGAAGTAGATACTTCTCAGCAGAACTTACTGCACGGAGGTATTCCGCACTTGGGTGAAAACACAAGGACATTCTACTTTTTCTCAGGGCCGGTCTGGTCATTCTCTCACTGCGCGCGTCCAACGAGGGCCTTCTGAGGCCGCGCGTTGCGCGAGCACAGGAGATCATCAGGCTCCATCCCCTCTACTTTTTGCTTCCGCCGGCGGCCAATTCAGTTCAGGGTGACGGCCGCAGTAGAAGCAGGAGAGGCGATAGCGGGCCTTGTGTCTGGGGTTTGGCATGGAGGTAAAGGCGATGGGTGGTGTCAGCGAAGGGGCAAGTGGGTTGATCGTGGAGGAGATGGACTTCGGCCATCATCGTGATCGAGGCGCTGTCCCATGGCGGGGTCGGCTGTTCTTTGCCGGTAATTTGCTCCTTCGTATGACATTGTTTGCACTCCGCTTCGTAAGTCTTGATACGAGCGAGATGGGGGGTGTGGTCGGTGACGTCCTGTGCCCCGCCACATCCGGGCTGGGCACAGGTTAGATGTTCATGTTGCAAGGCTTGCACAAACCGAGGAAAAATATGTCAGGAACCAATATCTGAGCTGAGTGCAGCACACTATTATGGAGGAACGATTGTGAGACGGGGTCGTTGCTTGACGTGACACTTCCATTTAATTGCTAGAAACCATCGACGGCCCGGATCAGATTAGACGGCCGCATTCGTCACAGACATCTACATTAATCCCTCATAGCAGACCCGGAATAGCACATGAATAGACTTAGTTCACATTGGCTGCTGCTTTTCATTTCATTCATTACTTTGACAGGCTGTGATGTTGCTACCGATCCTGCGACGCGGTTAGCCTACGATCTTGAGGCAGGCACGGAGCGCTTGGGTCGTGAGGCCGGTGCCACGTACAGTGTTCAGCATAACCAGCCGTCGAAATCTGGCGAATGTATTGGACCATATAAAGTACAGCTTGATAAGGTGGGAGCGCTGATTATCTGGTGTGACAATGCTACCGGCAATACCGTATCCAGCCACAGCACGTCGTACCATGCGCGCTTTGTCGAGACTCCTCAAACATTCATAGTGGAAAAGCCGGCTGGGACGGGCCTGACTATCGATCTCGAACGACGCAATGATCGGGCTGTGATCACCAATGTCCGGTAGTTTGCAAAAATCGGGTGTCGAGAAAATGTTAGTGCTCCCTCCAAGCTCGCTTGTGTTTTCTCTCTCGGAACGACACCCATGATTGGTTCTACTGCGGCCGTCGAACGCGGCCCTTCTCAGGGCGCGCGTTCCTGGAGCAAAGAATCAACATGCTTGCCCCGCCTCCCCTCACCTCTTTGCTTCCGCCGGCGGCCAATTCAGTTCAGCGTGGCGGCCGCAGTAGAAGCAGGAGAGGCGGTAACGGGCTTTGCGTCGGGGATTCGGCATGGAGGTGAAGGTGATGGGGGTGTCGTCGAATGGGCATGTGGGTTGATCGTGGAGGAGATGGACTTCAGCCATCATCGTGATCGAGGCGCTGTCCCATGGTGGGGTCGGCTGTTCTTTGCCGGTAATCTGCTCCTTCGTATGACATTGTTTGCATTCCGCTTCGTAAGTCTTGATATGGGCGAGGTGGGGGGTGTGGTCGGTGATGTCCATCGCTCCGCCGCATCCAGGCTTGGCACACGTCAGATGTTCGTGCTGTAAGGCCTGGACAAACCGAGCGTGTGCAGTCCGTTCCTGTTCTGTTTTCATGATGCCTCCTTCAAGTCTTTCTCTTTGTCGCTTCTCCTTACTCCATCCAGAGAGTGGCCTGAAGTGCCCTTTGACTGCGCGCATCGAACGAGCACTTTCTGAATGTGCGCGTTCTGCGAGCAAGAAGGGCACCTCAGGCTACCCTTCATATTCCCCAGCCACCGCTGACTTGGATGTTTGCTCCATTTACGTATCGGGCTTCGTCGCTGAGAAGATAGCGTACGGCAGCTACGGTATCGTCTACGGTTCCGATGTACCCGGCGGGGATGCGCTTAGTCATGCCGGCTAATTCTCCCGGCGGCGCGCTGCCTGAATCGATGAAGCCGGGCGAGATCGCATTGACGGTAATGCCATGAGGCGCCAGGAGTTTGGCCAGCGTGCGAGTCAAAATCAAGACGCCGGCCTTGGCGATGTAATGGGCCGTGACGTCCGGCTGAGATACCATTTGATCGGCGTTGGCCATGCTGAAGCTGATGATGCGCCCGGATTTGCGAGCTTTCATTCCCGGTGCCACTGCTTTGGCGAGATAGAAAATGGGATGGAGGTTGCCGTTGAACATCTCGTTCCAGCCCTCGACCGTTTCGTCGAACAGGTTCACGCGATGGTATGGTCCTGCGCCGTTGATCAGCGCATCGATCCGTCCCCACTGCTGTTCGACTTGGGCCACGAGGCCTTTGGCCGCTAGGGGGTCCGACACGTCACAGCGAATCGAGAGCGCACGACCTCCATGGCTGGTGATGGCGTCGGCTGTGGCTCTTGCTTCTGCTTCGCTCGTTCGGTAGCAGATGGCGACCGACCACTGTTGTGCCGCCAGGTCGAGTGCGATCCCACGTCCGATACCTCTGGCCCCACCAGTAATGAGGGCCACTCGCTCTGCCATAGATGATCCCTTCCGTGGTTGGTGTAATTGATTGTCTATCTTATCGAGTTTTGAGTCTAGTCTCGAGCAGCTGCAATGTGCCGGCTGTTCGCATGGAGAAGGTCCGGTCTTGCCTGGGCTTCTTGTCGTCTTCTCGGCACTCTGTGATGAGCGCCTGCAAGTCTGCGATCGTATCCACGTCGCGCCATGCGGTGGTGAGTTCGATAGACAAACCCAGCATCTTGGCCTGTTGTTGTGTGACGGCGAGGACTTGATCGGTGGACCAGGGTACCCCGGTAAAGAGTTGTTCTGCTGGCTGCGTGAGGCCAATCAGGTAGTACCCTCCATCAAGGGCTGGCCCCAAGACCACACCTGAGCGGCCCAATATCGCGAACGCCTCTTGATAGACCGTCATGGGCAAGGTTGGGACATCGGTCCCCACGATGATCACTTGCGTATAGCCTTTGGCGAATAAGTCGACAAAAGTGCGGTGCATCCGCTGGCCCAGATTCTCTCCTACTTGATCCAACAGGCGGACGCCCTGTCGTTCTTCCATAATTTTGAAAAACACCAGCTCGGAAGAAGGCGCACAGGCCAGGTACCGATGAAAGGGGAGTTGAAGTTTTGCAACAGCGAGTTTGGTCCGTTCCAACATGTCGAGGACGAAGCTACCGTGCAGGGTGGCTGCCTCGTCAGGCGTCAGCGGCGGGCAGAGCCGCGTCTTCACCTCGCCAGGGATCGGAGCCTTAGCGAAGATCACGAGAGCCGTGTGAGGCGCCAGGCGCGAGGTTTCAGATGATGGAGAGGAAGGCTGCTTCATGGGTTATCGCACCAATCCATACCACCGATTCAGTGTATGAGGGCTCATGCCGACCCAATACAGGAACCGTAAGGCCCACATCAAGAGGATCGTCCGCACGGGACCGTGCTGTTCCCATCGACGAAAAGAGGTAGTGACGGTTGCGGTGAGGGTAGCAGTCGCTCCCTTCCGTTTGAGTCTGCGGGAAAACTCGATATCCTCCATCAACGGCATATCGGCGAAGCCTCCCATCTGTTCGAAGATGAGACGGCGCACGAACAGGGCCTGATCGCCGGTGGCGAGGCCGCTCAGCCTCGATCGCCAGTTCATCATCCTGCTGATGATGGCTCCCCACATCGATGGGGAATCGAATCGGACATCGAACCGCCCGCCAACCGTCTGTTGATCGGCTAATGTCGTCTCGATTATCGTTTTCGCATCGCTTGGAAGTTGTGTGTCGGCATGGAGAAATAATAAAATTTCTCCGCGACTGTTCTTTGCGCCTTCGTTCATTTGCTGGGCGCGTCCGGGTGGAGCGGTCACCCATTGTATAGGACTGAGTGCTGAGGACTGAGACCTGTGTCGGTATGATTCGACGAGTGAGGGAGTTTCATCGGTGCTTCCTCCATCTATGACGATGAGTTCATCGAAGCCGAGCGTGGCGGTGTGCGCAAGTGTCGCAATGATTGTCCGTTCTTCGTTCAGTGTGGGGATGATGACCGAGATCGGCATCGCCATGACTCATTAGCCGTAATTGGTCTGTTCGGTCTCTCTCGTCTATTCGGTCTGTCTCGTGTGTTTGGTTAAACGAACCTAGCCAGATGAATCAGACAAACCAGATAGACCAAATGAACCAGACAGACCGGGCTTCAATCAGCTGTGTTTTTTCGGTTCGTTGAACATGAAATACATCACGACCACCACGGTGGACCAAAACAACACTTGCTTGTGCCAGAAGAGGACTTCCCCAAAGTGGTAGAAGAGGGCTGCAAGTAGGAGGGCCCCGCCGATAAGGCTGTAGCGGAAAGTCACATTTTCGACGACCGAGTTTGCCCACACGGCGACGCCCGCGAAATAAATCATGAAAGGAATGACGTCGATCTCGAATCCTCCGCTGATCGAGAGAAATATGTCGAGGAACCCGAGAAAAATGAGGGCAATGCCCACGATCATTCCGGCGACACGCAACTGGTTGTCACCCCCGGAGTCTTCCTCCGGCTCGCGTCGCTCCGGCTCGTTGGTTGGTTCTGGCGGCATGGTCAGCTGGTTCCTAACTGTTCGTGAAACGTTCGAATCCTGAGCGAACGAGGTAGGCTGAGGTCGAGGTCAAGGTTGAGCGAGGACTCGACGTTCTTTATCTTCGCCTCGCCCTTAGCCTGAAACTCGGCCTTTTCCGTGCTGGAGGTTTGTGTCAGCATCGGGCTAGACCTTGAAATGTTTGCTCAGGGTCAGGCCTTGGCGTTGATATGAGGATCCGAGGGCCGTGCCATAGAGCTGACTGGGGAGTGCGGACATCCTGTCGTACACAACCTTAAAAAATGTTTGTCCATCGTGGATCAGGAAAGGCACGTCGTGAGGGCGGACTTCCAGGACCACTTGGGTGCCGTGCAGCTCGCCGCGGCCGTACCCAAATCCCGGATCGAAAAACCCGGCATAGTGGGTCCGTAACTCGCCACAAGCTGCTTCGAAGGCGACCATCTCGGCCGCGTAGCCGGCGGGTACGCGTATCCGTTCTTTCGATGCAAGAATGTAAAACTCTTCCGGTTCCAAGAGAAGACTGTCCTGGCGGTGGCGGTATAGAGGTTCCCAAAAATCGAGCGCTGCGTAGTGGCCAACCTTCGACAGATCGATGACGTGGCTATTTTTCTTCGCCCGATAGCCGATAATGGGCGAGCCGTTTTGGTCGTCCCCCTTCAGGTCGATGCGGAGAAACAGGCCACGATCTGTCCTGAGATCGCGGGCGCCCAGTGAGTGCTTCGAGGGGAGGTTATGATAGAGCAAGGGTTCTCGCTTGTGGAGTGTTTGAAGCGACCGGTCCGACACGGTAACGTTGCCACGGACGAAGCGAATTTGATTGAGGGAGTATCCGGTCTTCACCTTGATCGCAAATGAGCGCGGGACGATTTCCAGATAGAGAGGCCCGGAATAGCCGGCTCGGATTTCATCGAATCCGGTATTGAGATCTGTCACAACGCGGGTAAAAACGTCCAGCCGTCCAGTCGTACTCTTGGGATTGGTCCGCGCCCGGAGGGTCTTGGGTAGCGCCACACGTTCCAACAGCGGCACGAGATAGACGTGGCCTTTTTCGAGAATGGCCCCCTCGGTCAGGTCCATCTCGTACATCACGAGGTCGGACTGGTAGAAGTCCAGGACATTGAGCCGGCTCGTGATCTCGGACAGCTCTGGCAGAAAGCTGCTGATCAATCGGTAGGCCTTACGTCCTAGCCGTAGATCGAGGCTGGCAGGCTGGATCTGCCGGTCTTCGATCGGCACGTCAGCATGGATGGCACGGCTCTCGATTAACCGCTTAATCTGTTGATAGGGCAAAATGCCCTGGGTGGCCCCGGTGCTCATAGGTCGTCGTGCGTTCCAGGCCCGCACGACCCCAGCGCAGGCGCTGCGCTGACCATCGGCAGCTCCCGCGCAGACCCTTGTTGTGGTTGCGGATAGTGGAATGCCTTGTTCTCATAGTTCTTCAAGAGAACCCCCGTGGCATCCATGTGCACCATATAGTCGCCGGGGAGCAAGGGAATCTTGCCACCTCCGCCAGGGGCATCGATCACAAAGTGCGGGACCGCCATCCCGCTGGTGTGGCCCTGCAACGACTTAATGATATTCAGCCCCGTTTCGACCGTAGTGCGGAAGTGATTCGTGCCTTTGGTCAGATCCGCCTGGTAGAGATAGTAGGGTTTGATGCGAGCGAGCAGCAGCTGATGCATCAATTGTTTCATAGTCTCAGGATCGTCGTTGACGCCTTTGAGCAGCACGGTTTGCGCGCCGAGCGGCACGCCGGCGTCGGCCAACATCCCGCAGGCCTCTTTGACTTCCGGGGTCAGCTCGTCCGGGTGATTGAAGTGCAGGTTCATATAGATCGGATGGTACTTCTTCACGATCGCGCAGAGTTCCGGGGTGATCCGTTCCGGTAATGTGCCGGGCACCCGGGACCCGAGGCGAATGAGTTCGAGATGCGGGATCGTGCGCAGGGCCTTGAGGATCCTGTCCAATAAATGATCCGGCAGGAGCAGGGGGTCGCCGCCGGAGAGAATGACGTCGCGCACTTCCGTATGCTCGCGCAGGTAGGCGATGGCTTGGTCGAGTTCACCCTTCTTGAGGAATCCCGGTTTCCCGACCAGCCGTTTTCTTGTGCAGAATCGGCAATAGATCGGGCACTGATTTGTCACCATCAATAGGACACGATCTGGATAGCGATGGACTAGATGCGGGACCGGACTCATGAGGTCTTCTTCGAGCGGATCGTCTTCTGCCTCGAAGTCGTCCATCTCGGCGATGTCCGGGACTACCTGTTTCCAAATGGCGTCGCCCTTTTCTTTGATCGTCGCCATTACCGTGGGGGTAATGCGCATCGGATAGTCGCCCACGATGGCTTCGATTTCTTTCGCATCGATACCGAGCCGGTTCGCCAAGTCTTTTGGCTTCACAATACTGTCGGCGAGTATGCGTCTCCATGCTTCCATGCCGGTCTCCTTTGCAGTCGAGTGGGTCAACCATCCTGCAGTGGTTTCCCCGCAGCCTGTTAGTCGTTCGTGATCCGTTCTTGACCGTATGTCTTATCCAGATGATCGAGGATGTCGCTGGTTTCCGTCAGCACGATGTCTCCATCCGTGAGGACTGGAACATAATATTGGCCTGAGACTTCTTGGACCACTTTGCGCATCGGGCGAAAGTCGGGTACGACCACATGCTCGTATGCGAGATGGAGGTCAGCCAGTTTCCGGCGCACCACCTCACAGTCGGGACACCAGGCAACGTGATAGAGCGTTAATGACATAGTGCTACGTTCTGAGTGCTGAGTGTTGAATTCTGAAGTACGCCTTCCGAGTCTGAGATTCGAGACATAGCACTCAGCACTCAGCACTCGCGTTCCCTATAACTGCGCACGGCACCATGACAGCATCTTTCATCCCGTGGATTACTTTCTTATCCGCCGGGCAGACGGTGGCCAGGATACCAGCCAGTTCGGTCTTTTCGCCACTCACGAAATAATAGGGCGAGAGCCTGGCCCGGCCGGACATTCGGTTCATCTCACCAGTCACCGGATCGAAGTAGTCGAGTTCATACAGGCGGCCCTTGTGAAACTCCTGAAGGATATAGGGCGTTTGGGGAAAGGAGGCCAGAGCCTTGTCGATGGCGCCGGCCCACTCGCTTTGCGGCATATCGTGTCCGACCGATACACCGCGACTGCCCCAGGCGAGTTCGGAAAACCCCGATGGCTTGATCACAAAATGCCGTTCTTTCTGGGTTGCCGTAGCCAGTTCGCGCCAGTCCATTACGGCTCGTTCGCCGATCGCCAAACCAGGAATTGTGGCGGACGGAGGAATCGGCGCAGGATCCAGAATCCAGGTATGCGGCATGATGGTGGTTAGGCGCAGGAAGACCTCCCGGCCCAATGCCTGTTCCCAGAAGGGTTGCAAAGTCGGGTGATGGAGGAGGGCAAAGGCGAGCTTTTCTTCCAGCGCCGGCTTGTACGGTGGCGTGACGGCGACCCGGTCTTTCTTGATCGCATATTGGACGAGTTCGGACTTTGGAATGTTTAAGAGGTCGAATAACTCATAGAAACGGTAAATCAAGGCGATTGGCTGATCCATGCCATCGCGTATTATCCTGAGGCCCTCTTCGGTGAATCGAATGTGACGAGGTTCCGCGCAGTAGGCGTCGAGGCCGATCGCTCGAAGCCGGGCCGCGAGCCACGTCATCTCAGGCCGATAGTCTTTGGCTTCCTCCGAAATCAGAATCGCGACGCATCCGGTATGCTGGGCAAGCTGGGCTCTCAGCATGGCTGCAAATCCACGCACCATCCCCTCGGGGCCTCCCACGAGTGAGAGGCCGCCAACCTCTCCATCGGCATAGAGCGACGAGAGGCATGCGGTCATACCGATTCCTCCGGGGACTGAGTCGAGCTCGGTGATCAGCATGCCGTCTTGGGTGGGGATGATATCCGGTCGGATGACCGCAGGAAGCCGGTCGCGAAACCGTTTCATCCGGCTGTACGTCAGCAGACCTTCCGGCTTTCCTTGGTCAAGGTATCCTGCGACCCAGGTTGGCTGGAGGCCGCGTACACTGTCGTTATAAAGGCGGTTCAGGGCTCGATAAAAAGAAAAAAGCTGCGGTCCAAGTCGGTGGAAAAAGTCTAACTGGCCTTTCGTGAGAGGAAAGGGTGCGGTGGCAATGCGCCAGGTCGTCGTGGTTGTGGCCATTTCCGGGGCTGAAGCCTGTCCGGGCAGAGATGGAAAGAGCCCAGCTTGGCTCAGCTGGTCACGGATGACTGCGCAACGATATAAGAGGTCGGAAGTAGCCAAGTCAGACAGAGGCGGTATCCGTGTCAAAGAGAGCCCCTCATTCGAGGCCTAACCCGCATTATTCGTGAACGCTTCTGCCGCAATCGCCGATCCCTGACTTAAGCGAGACGGGCGAGCGTTGGGAGAAAAGCGCGACTGCATGGACAGGGGCTGATACGTCACGCGAGTTTTGCTCTTCGCGCTTGTCCCGTGCGGCTGCATGATTTTGCGACGAAGCGTCATGAATAATGCGGACTGAGAACTGTAACACGGGCTTTAGGACCGTACAAGGGGCGAGAGGAGCGGTGTAAAAAGTGACATGCCTTGGGCACTTCTTATGGAAGGATGCTAGTATGGGCGCACACCAATTGGATTCCTTTTTATGTCTGCATATCACATACTGATGAGCGGGTAGGCGATTCCGTGACATCACCGATTGTACTGCCACAACTCGTGCCGAGCCGCACCTGTCTCCAGTGCGATGTCTGTTGCCGATTTCCGGACCCCGACAGCGCCCTTCGTCCGTATTTTACCGAGAACGAAATCGCCTGGGCCCTGGCCGGGGGCGTTGAGGAAACGGCCTTTCCCAATCGGCGGGGGGCACAGGTAATCCTGGCTCCCGAGCCTCACGGAGGCGGGTATCTCTGTCCGGCATTCGAAACAGCGACCTCAACCTGTCGTATATATGAGCAGCGTCCGTTTGATTGTCAGCTCTATCCTTTGGCGCTGATGTGGGATGAGCCGCAGGAGCAGGTGTTGCTGGGGTGGGATACGAAATGTCCGTTCATGCGAGAGGAGATTCCATCGGAGATTCAGCGTCATGCCGATCGGGTGAGGGCCTTGCTTGATCGACCGGACATCCGGGACCATGTTGTCGCGCATCCTCGTCTTATCGGGCGGTTTCAAGAGGACGTGGTGGTGCTCACCCTTCTTCCGCGCCTCACCGAAGCCGTGGCTGGTCAGTGGGGGCCTGCGCCGCTGCGTCGGCTTACACTGGACGATATCCCACGCATGACGACGGCATTGGATCGGTCTGAGTTATGCGGCCCTCAGTCGCTCGCGGCCTATTCGCCAGCCTATCACTACATGTGGAATGGATTATTGGCCTATTGGTGGATGGAGCTTCATGGAGCTTTTTGCCTCTTCGCGCAATCGCCGGACGGCTGGTTCATGCCCCTGCCTCCGATCGGAGCCCACTCGATCGACGCACCCCTGTTTGACGCGATGGGACTGCTGCGGCGATGGAATGGTGACTCGGCAGTCAGCCGAGTTGAGAACGTGTCTTCCCAGTTGGTACCGGAGTTGGAGCGGCTGGGGTATCGTGTGATGCCCAAGGAGCCGGACTACTTGTATCGTGTGACGGACCTCGCAGCCTTGGCAGGCGATCGATATAAGTCTCAACGCGCCCTATGCAATCGATTCGAACGAGAGCAGTCCTTTGAGATGAACTCCTATCAGATTGGTGATCGTCAGGACTGTCGTGCCCTCCTAGGGGATTGGTCGCGGCAGAAGCAAGCGAAAGGGCTCGAATTGTTTGGGGGCATGCTGTTGGCCGATGCGTCGTCGGCCCATGAAGTTCTCTGGTCGCAGGCGTCGGACCTTCGTGTCACGGCGAGGATCATCCGGATTCAGGGCCGGCTGTGTGCCTATACATTCGGCTATTGGTTGACGAGCACAACATTCTGTGTCCTCTTAGAGGTGACGGATCGGGCTCTTCCGGGTCTGGCGCAGTATTTATTTCGGGAGACCTGTCGGACTGCCATGACGGAAGGGGCCGAATACATCAATGCAATGGACGATGCAGGTCTTCCCGGGTTGCGTGCATCGAAACAGGCCTATCATCCCACCATGCTGATTTCCAACTTCGTGGCCTTCCCGATGCGTGAATCATGAAGACCGCAATGGCCGTATCATTTCTCGACCGTCGCCGCTATCGGTGGTTGCCTCATCTCCTGATCGCCATGACCCTATTCGCGGTCCTCGTCGGTATCGGGCTGATTCGGTTTGTCGAATCTCGCCTCGTGGAGACGACAGGAGGAGAACTCACACTGGCCGCGGCGGAAGTGGCCGAGAAACTCGACCGGATGCTATTCGAACGCCAGGGTGACGCTCTCATGCTGGCTCGAGCCGTTTCGTTGCGCACTTCCGATCCGACATATCTTTCCGAATATCTGAAATGGATGAAGACGACATATGCCCCGGGTTACCTGTCGTTAGCGGTTATGGACGTTCAAGGTACGGTCGTGGCGTCGACGGAGCCCGCGCTGGTAGGGCGTGACTATAGCCGTGCCACATCGTTTATCGCTGCGCGTGCGACGCGACGACTCGACATTGCCGATGTTGCGGTACAGGATACCGGGGAGAGTAGTGTAGACATCATCGCGTTTACGGCGCCGATTCTCGACTCGCATGACACGTTCCTGGGTGTAGTGAATTTGCAAGTGGGAGTCCCATTTTTGGAGGAAGTTACTACCAGAACTATTCGCTCACTTGAGTCTCGACCAGGAGCAGAAGCGGGGGAACGAATCGAGTACCAAATGTTGACGAAGCAGGGCAGGGTGTTTGTCGACTCAGATCTGCTCCACAAAGGTGCCATCAGTCTCAAAGAGCTTAGACTCCCTTCGGTGCTGCTGAGCGAGACCGGTGTGCCGGGGTTTATCGAGGAAGAGCACCTGCAACGGCACGTTCAGGTGGTGACTGGCTACGCGCAGACCAGGGGCTTTGGAGAATTTGCTGGGCTGGGCTGGTCGGTCTTGGTGCGAATGGATCGACAGGACATCCTGGCGCCTATTCATGCCTTTTTATGGAAAGTTGGGATTGCCGGCGGGGTGGTCTTGATTCCCATGCTGGGGCTGTTGTTCTGGGCCACGACACGATTGCGCGCAGAGCATCGACAGGCACAACAGGAAAGTGCCTGGGCAAAAGCCGCTGAAGCCGCGTTGCTCCAGAGCCAGGAACGAAATCGGGCCATCGTCGATACCGCGCTTGACGGGGTGATCACTATCGATTCGACGGGGATGGTGACCGATTGGAATGCACAGGCCACGGCGATCTTTGGATGGTCCCGCGAGGAAGCGCTGGGGCGGGCCCTTACTAAAACTATTATTCCTGAGCGGGATCGTCAGGCGTTTGAACATGGCATCCGTGAATTCCTTCGTACGGGAGATGGAACAATTTTGAACCGCCGGATTGAAATTGTTGCCCAACATAGAAACGGACGGGAGCTTCCCGCTGAACTTGCGGTGTCACCGGCAAAAATAGGGGATGCGTACATCTTCAGCGCCTTTATCCGGGACATCACCGACCGCCGCCGGGCTGAACGGCGTCTCGCCTCTCAGTATGCAGTGACCCGAGTTCTCGCCGAGGCGACGACCCTGGAAGAAGCTGTCCCGAAAATCATTCAGGCCATCGGGGAGAGCCTGGAGTGGGACCTGGGCGTGTTCTGGCGGGTGGATAAGGCGACCGGGGTACTGCGTTGCTTCGATCAGTGGAAGGCGCCGTCAGTGCAGGCCGATCCATTTACCCTGGACACCTTGCAACGTGGGTTTACACGCGGCGAAGATTTGCCCGGACGTATTTGGAGCAGCGGCAAGTCGGCTTGGGTGACGGACGTCACGATGGATGCTCATTTCACTCGCGGAGCGCTGGCTCGACAAGTCGGGCTTCACGGGGCCGTTGGATTTCCTGTTCTAGTAGGGCATGAGATTGAGGGAGTCATCGAACTCTTCAGTCATTCGGTAAGGCAGCCCGATGACGAGTTGTTGAGGATGGTGGAAGACATCGGTCTCAAGATCGGCCAATTTTGCGAGCGGGCTAGAACGGAAGGGGTGTTACGGGAAACCGAGGCGCAATTGCGACAGGCGCAGAAGATGGAGGCGGTGGGGCGATTGGCCGGCGGCATGGCGCACGATTTCAATAATCTCCTCACGGTGATTCGAGGGTACAGCGAGTTGCTCTTGGGTCGTTTGGGCCCCACCGACGCCATGCGGAAGGACATGGAGGAGGTGAAGAAAGCTGCGGATCGGGCCTCCGGGCTAACCCGTCAATTATTGGCGTTCAGCCAACGTCAGTTCATCGCGGCGAAAGTTCTCGATCTCAATGCCCTTGTGACCAATATGGACGGCATGTTGCGGCGCCTCATCGGTGAAGATATCGTCGAACTCAGCGCCGAACTTGATGCGTCGGCTGGCGCCATCAAGGCGGATCCTGGACAGATCGAGCAGGTCATTATGAACCTGGTGGTCAATGCGCGTGATGCGATGCCCAAGGGCGGGCGCCTGACGATTGAAACCACGAATGTGACGATTGAGAATGATGCAAGCCTGGACGCTGTGGGGCTGGCGCCGGGGTCGTATGTGTTATTGGCGGTTCGTGATAACGGTCATGGGATGGATGCTGAGACCCGGTCGCATCTGTTCGAGCCGTTCTTCACGACGAAGGAAAAAGGAAAAGGGACGGGACTGGGACTCTCGACCGTCTATGGCATCGTCAAGCAGAGCGGAGGGAGCATCTTTGTGGAAAGTGCTCCCGATCGAGGCACGACGTTCCGGATCTACTTTCCACGGGTCGAACAAGAGGTACTGGGGCCGACCGGGGCGGTCGAAGCGATTGATCCGGCACATGGCAGAGAAACGATTCTTTTGGTCGAGGATGAGCCGGCGGTTCGCGGTCTCGTGCACGAGACGTTGCGGCTTCAAGGCTATACGGTGCTGGAGGCGCGTCATGGCATCGAAGCCCTCCTCGCCAGCGCAAAATACATGGGGCCCATCCATCTGTTGTTGACGGATGTCGTTATGCCACAGATGAGCGGGCCTGAGGTCGCGGAGAAGATCCTGACCGTCCGGCCAGAGATTAAAGTGCTCTACATGTCGGGGTACCCGGATCATCCGGTGTTCGACCAAGGTGGTATAAATCGTCAGATCGGGTTTCTGCCGAAGCCCTTTTCACCACCCGCGCTGGCGCAAAAGGTGCGCGAAGTGCTGGACAGTGTGAAGGCCGCCGCCTAACAGGGGGGGCGGTCTCACAGCCAGGGCATCCCTTTGCTCCCGGAACGCGCACGATGAAGTAGTGCTCGTTCGACGGCCGCAGTCGGGATTGCCCTGGCTGCGAGACCTGAGAGGGTGACAGGAGAAAAGAGTAAATACTCAAAAGGTGCTCGTTCGATGTGCACAGTAAAGGGCAGCCTTGGCCACTCCCTCCAAGACAGGCATGAGAAATCGGAAGGCCGCCTGCTTGTCAGTGTTTTGATATCCAGGCCGCATCGCTTGATCTTCAACCTCGGTTCCGTTTATCGTGGCCGCACTGAACCAACTAAACTAATTAGACGAAATAGACCAGAGAGACACAGCGATGCAGCAAGGACGCGAAGTTGACGTTGGACAGTATCGGATCGAGCGAGAGCCGTTTTATGCGGAGGTCCGTGGCGAGATCGGTTTGTTCACGATCGCCGCGAATAGCAAGATGCCGGTTATGCTCAAGGGGCCGACCGGTTGCGGCAAGACCCGATTTGTTCAGCATATGGCCTACCGGCTTGGTCGTCCTTTGATCACGGTGGCCTGCCACGAAGATCTCACTGCATCCGATCTTGTGGGGCGGTATCTGCTCAAAGGGCAAGAGACGGTCTGGGTCGATGGGCCGCTGACACTCGGCGTGAAGCATGGCGCGATCGTCTATTTGGACGAAATCGTTGAGGCGCGGAAGGACACGACGGTCATCATCCATCCCCTGAGCGATGATCGCCGCTTCCTGCCGATTGAAAAGAAAGGCCAGATTCTCGAAGCGGCCGACGACTTCCTTCTGGTGATTTCCTATAACCCCGGGTACCAGAGCGTACTCAAGGATTTGAAGCAAAGCACGAAGCAACGCTTCATGGCGATTGAGTTTAACTATCCGGCACCTGACGTCGAAACCACCGTAGTCGAGCGGGAAGCAGGGGTCAGCCGTGATCTTGCTGCCAGCTTGGTGAAGCTCGGTGGAAAGGTGCGGAACCTCAAGAATCATGGTTTGGAAGAAGGCGTCAGCACCAGATTGCTGATCTATGCCGGGACACTTATTCGGCAAGGCGTGGCGACCGACCGGGCCTGTGATGTTGCGATTGCCCGCCCGATCACCGACGACCCCGATATGCAGCGCAGCATTCTGGAATTGGTGAAGGCCATTTTTTGATCCTATGGCTGGGAGTCCCCTGTCGCGGATGAATGCGCTGATCGTGCAGGATACCGAAGACGGAGCGATCCTGACCGTTCACGTCCAACCGAAAGCCTCCTCCACAGAGTGCGTGGGCCTTCACGGCGATGCGATCAAAATCAGAGTGGCCGCTCCACCGGTTGATGGCGCGGCCAACGACGAATTGATCCGATTTCTAGCCCGCCGATTATCAATTCCTTCTTCATCGGTGCAGATTCATTCCGGTGCAGGCGGACGACATAAACGTGTGCTCGTAAAAGGGGCCACCGCGCAGCTGGTCATGACTCGCTTGAACCTTGGAGATGAAAAGAGATCGGCGAAATCATGAGGCACAGGGGTCTTTCCATCGTCGGGGGATTGCTCTTGCTCACCGCCTGTTCGACGGCACATCCTATTCTGTATCCCAATGCGCATATGCAGTCGGTGGGGAAAGAGGCAGCGGGGCAGGATATCGAAGACTGTAAAAAGTTGGCAGAATCGGCAGGGGCTGAAGAAGGCAGTGGAAAGGCCGGTCGTGTTGCGACTGGCACCGTAGTGGGTGGCGGAATCGGCGCGGCAGCTGGGGCGGTCGGTGGAGCCATCTCAGGCTCAGTAGGCCGCGGTTCCATGATCGGGGCAGCGACTGGGGCGGTATGGGGATTGCTGATCGGGTTGTACCACGCCGTCGCTGGTCCGTCGCAACCGAATCAGGCCTACACGAACTTCGTGAATCGATGCTTGCAAGAAAAGGGGTATGAGGTGACGGGCTGGCAATGAAGGCGAGACGGGCGGCCAGCTTCCTTGCTCGCGGAACGCGCACGATCAGAATGTGCTCGTTCGACGCGCGCAGTAGAAGTCTCCGCCCTTCCCGCCACCGTCATGAGGTGGGAGAAGGAGTGGGTAAGTGAGAATGGGGCACGCAGTGGAGCCCAACCCCACTATCCTTGCGATTGAAGCGGAGTAGCCGCTCCTGCTGACTAGATGGGAGTGGAGAGATCTGAGGATAGTTTCAGGCCATCGTTACGGCTGGTTTAGTTTTCAGTCTTGTGGCCTGTGCGGGGCCGGAACCGATGTTGCGGTCGAATGCGAAGTTTCAACTGCAGGGGCGGGAGGCGGCGAAACTTGAAGTGATCATGTGTCAGCAGAAGGCCGAAGCGGCCGGGTTGAAGCCTGACGTCGAAAGCCGAAGTGGTAACGTGGCGGCTGGAGCCGGGCTGGGTCTGATTAGTGGCGCCGCAGTAGGGGCATCGAGCGGACTCATCGGTGGAGTGGCGGGCGTGACGATTGGGGCGGCAGTCGGTGGCGCACTCGGAGTCATCATCGGTTCAGTTGGCGGCGCCTACAGGCCGCTTGAGCCAGATCCTCCATACGCCGATGCGGTGGTGCGATGTTTGATTGAGAAGGGATATGAGGTGACGGGGTGGCAGTGAGGGAGAGGGGGACCTCCTTGCTCGCGGAACGCGCACGCTCAGAAGGCGCTCGTCCGACGCGCGCACTTGAGGGCTGCTCCTCCCTGCCGGCCTGGGAGGGTGAAAGAGGCAAAAGCTGAAAGATGGTCGTGCGATGCAAGCGCGTGAGTCAGGCGGCCAGCTTCTTTGCTCGCAGACCGCGCACGATCAGAATGTGCTCGGTCGATGCGCGCAGTAGAAGCTGATCCGCCCATCCCGCCACCTCGCCACGAGTTGGGAAAGGGAGAAGGAGACTGAAAAGATTTTGTCGGGGTGGCAGTGAAGGGAGGGTCTCGCAGCCAGGGCATCCCTTTGCTCCCGGAACGCGCACGATGAATCAGTGCTCGTTCGACGGCCGCAGTCGGGATTCCCCTGGCTGTGAGACCTGAGAGAGTGAAAGGATAAGAATCGAAAATGCTCAGAGTGCTTGGTGGACGTGCGCAAGCGATCCAACCGTCATTGAGCCCCCTCCTTCGCTCTGAAGTTCAAGGGGTTGCTCTGGCGGTCTAAATGCCCGACAAACGGTTTAGGAAAGCGCTTTCACGACCCTACTCCAGCCTATTCAGACTCACTCAGGCCCACTCCAACCAAGGTTTAGCTTAGATAGTGAACTTTGGCTGGAGTAGGCTGGAGTGAGGTGGAGTTGAGCACAAAATGCACAACGCAGGCTCAGAACAATGGGTGAGGTGGAAGCGTATAGCGTGTCTCCATGCGGGGGATCTCCCCTGCATGGCCTCGTATCCGCCATGCCCCATCTTCGTACGCTAGAAGATGAACGGCACCAAACTAACTGTCAATATTGACTCGCTCGCCAGTGCGGGTGGAGGTTGCCCAGAGACTTCCTGTGCAGGTGATTTCAGTCTTGGAAACTTTGTCGAACTTCCACTTTGATTTTTGAGAAGACATGGGTACTGGAGAAATCGTAATAGCTCTGAAATAGGACCTCCCAATTTCTTCTTATGAGCTCTTTCGTGTAGCCATTGTGCGTGTAGTCCTCCGAATACAGGTCCATAAGTGCGTTCAGATCCATTCGTCTGAGAGCTTCGTCGGCGCGTTTAAATGTGGACATGATGTCCTTTATGGTCTGATCGTCTGCTTGGATCTCCGCCGTATGTGCGATTGTGGTTGCACCGATATCTGGCATGGAGGGTTGAATGCCCAAACGGCATCCTTGGAGCTCGATCGTGAGCCCGATGACTACACTGATTGCCACCACTGTTGTCCTCCAACACATATTTCCTCGCTTTTTGGAGAGGGGACATAGGCGGTTTGCCCATACGGTTGCAAGGAAGGAAATCCCGCGCCGAAAGCCGTCAGAATCCCGGCTCTCTTCCCCATGTTCCATCATCATACCTGTTCCTACGATCCCTGAGTCTCAGGTCAAAAACCTTGGTCAACGAAAGCAAGCTCGGCCTTGAAACTAACGGGATATCTATGGCCATCTGTAAGGTTCAAAATCAACTGATTGTGAAACATTCAGACTGACATAGCTCTGCGCCAAGTGGCAGTCTTGCAAAGTGCGACAAAGGAACACCCATATGAAGGATCGATGGACACGAGTGTTAGCCCTTCAGTCTCAATTCTACGCTGCAACTTGGTTAAGAAATCAGGATTCTTTTTAAGATACTCAGCATCAAACAATCTCTCCAGACGTGTTACGTCACAATCTTTCCCCTGATCTATCGTCAGGTCGAGAATAATATTTCCTTCCCTAAACTCGTTTGCGAGAAGATATTCCACCGAACCAAGATCTAATTCATATTGCTTATCGTTTAGATCACGAAAGAACAGTCTAGCGGACTTATTATCCTTGACTCGAAGCCCTTCAAAGTAACCGTCATGTAATCTTGGGCTGTCTATCATTCAGTGCCTCAGATTATGAAACCGCAAAGTGAACGTCAGAGCCAGGAGGAACCCAGGCGCAAAAAGGTTTGTTTTTGAACAGGCGATAGGATAATTCAAATCACCTAGGAAATCGAGCCGCACCCCCTTCGAGTTCAAAGAGTAGTTTATGGACCTGCGCATACGATGTTCGAGAGGTACGGGAAAGAGAACGTAGACATGCTCGCTGCTTGAGACGCTCAGCAGAGGCTGGCTTTGCAGTCGGTCACTACGAGATTTGTGAGTTTTTCGCTCGCGTCGAGTTCGATGGTCAGCCAGGCTAGCCCAGATATCTGGTCTTCTTTGTGGGGTCCCGATCCTTCTTCGATGAGGCTGACGAGGTAGTAGCGCCCGGCGGGAACTTTTGTGAACCAGAAATGTCCGGTGGGGTTGGCCCTGGTTGTGCGGAGATAGGGAGCTAGGCGTTTTTCTGTCTGGAGCCTGGTCAGTGCTTCATGCGGGCAGTCGGTCTGAGTGCGTGGAGTTGTGGTGCTTTCAGGGGAGGCAAGGGTTTCTGTCGCTGAACAGGAAGTGTTTCTGACGCTGTGATCAAACCAATAACGTGTGTAGGGAGTGACGGGGATGAGATGGACTGGAGCGCCGGCTTGGGTGATGGCTTTCCCGGACGGGGAGACAAGAAATGCTTGTCCGGCCAGAGTGCTTCGTCCCTTTTGCTTGTAGGGGAAGAGGTCTTTTTCGTTCAGGATTGGAGGCTGTGCTGTCTTGGCAGGAGACGTGTTGCCAGGTTCGATGGCTCGTGCCTGGTTGGAGCATAGGCTTCCTACTATGAATAGGATGACTGCGGCACACAGAAGTCGGTTGCGCCGTGGCATGGTCGTTACGAGGCGGGTGAGGATGGTTCCGGTGTGTCGTTTAAGGGTATCGGTGTTGTAGCGGCTTTGTGCTTGAGCGCCCGGCCCTTGTCGGGTGTTGGATCGGTGACGATCCCATAAACTTCCCTGCCTTCGTGGCCTTCCGGGAGATATTCAGTGATCGGCAGGCCGTCTTCCCGCACAAATAACAGGCAGTGGCAGTATTTGTAGATCTGCATCTCATCGCAGGCGCACATCCAGCGGCGGAGCTTGGCCTCTGCTGCTTTATCCTTGTAGAAGTTACAGGGGCAGAGGGGTTTGCCAAGCTCGTCCATGTGCATCGCGAGGCCTTTGACCACGGCTTCGGTGACCGCGGGCATGGGATGCATAGCAGTTCCGCTCTTCTCCGCGAATCCCTTCACATACTTCCACATTTTTTCGAGACTCTCTTGCTTGGGCTCAGCCATCGCAACTCCTTTGGCAAAAGGTGCTGGGCGAGGGTTAGAAGAGGGACCTGCGCCGCAGGGGCATAGTTTACAAGCGCTAGGGCGTCCTTTACAATCCAACACTTCCCAACACTTCCTGCAAATTCTGTAAGACTTTGATCGAGAATGGAGATGTCGGATACCCATAAATTATTGATTGCCAAATTGGCGGAGGAGCTGGGGCCGGCTACAGCTCAGCATCTGGTTTCCCTCCTCGTCGAGGCTGTTGCAATACCGAATCAAGTGGAAGGTGTCTTGCTGTTGCTCGACGAGTTGCACGGGGTCTCGCCGAAGGTTTCTTGCGCCGCAATCGAGTCGTTCCCTAATTTGCAACAGCGGGGTCGGCTCAGCGATGCGGTGGCCTGGTTGGATCTGGGGATTACATTGGCCGAATCTTCCGGTGCGATTGGGCTGAAGTACTTTAAGGAGAGCCCGCTGGTTTTGGGTTTGATCGAGCCACCATCGCTCCGGTCGTTGGTGCTGAAAACCGCGTTGGAGCTGGCCGAGCGGGATGCGAATATTGCGCTGGAATTTCTCCGTGTATCACCGGAAGTGGTGACGGTCATCTCGCCGGATCAGCTGGGGGCCTGGTTGGAGATCGGGCTCGAACTGACACAGGTCGATTTTGTCGTTGCGCTGGAGTACATCCGTCAAATTCCCGCAGTCGTCCGTGTGTTGCCTATCCACGATGCCAGGGCCTGGGCGACGTTTGGGCTGAAACTCATTTCCCAGAATAGTTTAGGGAAGACAGACTATTTCGGAACCATTGAATTCCTCCGTACCAGTCCGCTCATTCTCGGCGATCACGAAGACCCGTCAGTGCGGGCCAAGGTTATCACGGTTGGGTCATTGCTGGCCGAACGTGACCCAGGGTCTGGCATTGCCTGGTTATCGGAATCGCCGCGCCTGTTGCGTGCCGTGCCGAATGAGGGATGGCGGTTAAGAATATTGCAGTATGGAGCTTTGGTGGCAGAGCGTGACGCGAACACGGCGCTGGCCTATTTGCGGCGCGCGCCTGAATTGGTGAGCGTAATTGGTGAGCCTGCTGAGGCTATTGCTCGCTTTGAGGTTTGGTTCACAGCGGGGATGGAAGTCCTGGCCTACAGTGTCGAAGGAGCCAGGGCCTATTTTGCGCTGGAGTCGCAGAAGGCGCTGACTTCGGTGGAAGCGGCCCTAAGCGGTGTGCCGCTTCGGCAGGTAGCCCGTACCGTGAAGCTCTTCGTGCAAGGGCTCTGTGGAACGGATCTGACGATTAAGGCGCTTCCCGATTCGCTGAGCCAGGAGACATCTGCGCGGGCCATGGTGAGTCAGGACGGGCGCACTATCTCACTGCCGGCGCTCCTTCGTCGCTATCCCACTGCCGAAGAGAACACGCGTTTGTATCTGGTGATGGCGGCTCACGAAGCGGGGCACGTGGAGTTTGGAACGTACCGGTTGACCCTGGAGTCGCTTGCGGACTTAGTCATGTCTGTGCGCCAGAAATATGGTCGTATGAAACAGGCTGTGCCGGATACCTTGGCGGCGCTATTTCGTCTGTATCCCCATCCAGGACTGATCCAGGACTTATGGATGCTTGCGGAGGATGCGCGGGTAGAGTTTCTACTGCAGCGGGAGTACCCGGGGCTCCAGCGCGATCTGCAAGAATTCGCGCGGGAGGCAGTCACAACGCGGTCGCTGACGCACGGGCTGACCGTCAAAGAACTCGTTGTCGATCAACTGCTCCAACTGTCGACCGCTGCATCGCAGTCTGTCGCCATTCACGAGGCCATCAAGGACGAGATCGCCATACTCTGGCCGATGTGCCAGACAATTCTTGCTCCAACGGCGACGGCAGAAGAGGCCGTGCGCGTAGCCCATGCGCTCTATGTGCGGCTCGAAGAACTGTTGGCTCCGAAGGGGACGATGATACAGGCCCATCAGGCTGACGATGTGTCAGGAGAGCTAGGGGTTGGTCCCTCCGCATCCGAACAGACGGGAGAAGACTATCGCCCTGTTACCAACTGGGTCTATCGTGGGGCGATGAATCCTGAATTCATTCGTCAGCATGATCAGGACGGACAAGCATCGGACGATCAAAAACAGTCAAAGGATATCGAGCGAATGGCGGGCGCCGCCGGCGGAGCGCAGGAGTCGTCAGCGCAGGGGCAACGGAATCGAGAAGGCATGCGTACGGAAACTGAGAGTGACAGGCTTGCCGGAGGAAGGCAGTTGCCCTCCCATGTGGAAGAACTCTTGACCTTGAATGTCGAACAGCCGGCACCGCTTGATCATGCCGGGCCGGGCGATCATGTGGTGCGCTATCCGGAATGGGATCAGGAGATCAATGACTATCGCCTCAGCTGGTGTCGCGTCGTCGAGCGTGCTGCGGAGGAGGGGAGCGGTGACATCGTGGGCGCCACATTGAGCGCGCACGGGAGCGAGGTCTCGGCCCTTCGACGATTTTTCGAGAGTCTGCGACCCCCAGGGTTGCGGCGTGTATCGGGCCAAGCTGAGGGCGACGATCTCGATGTGGATGCGGCGGTTCGTATGTGCGCTGAGCGGGCAGCGGGAGCAGACCTATCGGACCGGATCTACGTGAGGCGGGAAAGAAAAGAGCGGGATGTCGCAGCCCTGTTTCTGGTCAACGTGAGCGGCTCAACCAGTCGCCAATTGGATAGCGGCCGCCGCGTGATCGATCTGGAGAAAGAGGGACTGGTGCTCTTGTGCGAAGCGCTAGAAGCGGTCGGAGACCAATACGCGCTCTACGGCTATTCGGGCCAGGGCCGCGGACAAGTAGACTTTCTTGTGATTAAGGACTTTGACGATCAGTTGGGTGGGAAAGCGGCGCAGCGTTTAGGCGGGCTGACTCCTATGCAACAAAACCGTGATGGGGCGGCCATTCGCCATGCTACTGTCAAATTGCTGGCGCGGGAGGCGAGGACACGGCTGCTCGTCCTCATCAGCGATGGGCGTCCGCTCGACGACGGCTATAAAGACGAGTATTCGCTGGAGGACACCAAGGCTGCGTTACGAGAGGCGCGTCAACGAGGGTTGCATCCGTTTTGTATCACGATCGATCGGGAGGCCGATGGCTATGTCCGGAGAATGTACGGCGACGTGCAGTTCGCGGTGATCGATCATCTCGAAGCATTGCCGATGCGATTGCCACGGATCTATCAACATTTGACCGCCTAGAAGATGTGAGGCGTGATGGGGACGGCGTAAAGGGTACGGAGAATTGATGACGAATTCAGCAGAGAGACCGACAGTGCCGCCTTGGCTGCACAAGCTGTTTACTGGACATCAGTATCCCTATGTCCGGCGGTTGGCGAAGTTTGCGCAGCCCATGAAGCCGGGAGAGGATCGCCAGGAGCCGACGAAGGATCTGATCGAGGCCAAGTTTTGGGAGGTCTATCCCCGTTGTTGGGCCAAGATTCTTCAAGAAGTTAAAGTGGGGATGATCGTGGTATTTCATGACCTCGGCGAGTATCCGGCAGGAGGGTATCAGGAATTGGTCGATGATCCGGACGCCTTTCTGGCCAAGACCTATGGCAAGAAGAAGATTAAGGTCAACTTCTATGACGGGGACAATTTCGTTTGCACGATCAATTTTAAAGTCGCGGGCTGGACGGAACACGAACATACGTGAAAGGTAAGGCGTGAGGCGTAAGGGGATTTGCGCTTTACGTTTCACGTTTCACGCTTCATGAGGAGCCGATGATGGGCAGACCGAAAATAACGGTGGTGGGCGCGGGGAATGTCGGAGGCACGACCGCGCAGCGGCTGGCCGAGAAGGATGAGTACGAGGTGGTGCTGGTCGATATAGTCAAGGGTGTACCGCAAGGCAAGGCCCTCGATATCACACAGGCAGGGCCGGTCTGCGGCTATAGCACTCGCGTGGTGGGCACCAACGGCTATGATGAAACGGCCGGTTCGTCGGTGGCGGTGATCACGTCAGGAATTCCTCGCAAGCCGGGGATGAGCCGTGACGAGTTGTTGACCACGAACGCGAAGATCGTGAAATCGGTCGTCTCCGAGTTGGTGTCGCGATCGCCGAACGTCATTCTGGTTCTTGTCACCAACCCGCTGGATGCCATGGTCCATGTGGCGCGTCGTGTGAGCGGGCTGCCGAAGTCGCGGGTCATGGGTATGGCGGGCGTGCTCGATTCTGCTCGCATGCGGGCCTTTATTGCCGCTGAATTGAGTGTGCCAGGTCCCGACGTGGCTGCGATGGTGTTGGGCGGGCATGGAGATACGATGGTGCCGCTGTTACGATATACGACGGTGAAGGGGAAGCCGGTCTTGGAGATGATGTCGAAGGACCGGCTGGAAGCGATTGTGAGGCGGACACGCGAGGGGGGCGCCGAAATCGTGGATCTGTTGAAAACGGGCAGCGCATTCTATGCCCCGTCGGCCTCGGTGGTCGATATGATCGAGGCGATTGTGAAGGACCAGAAGCGGGTGTTGCCCTGTGCGGTGCTCTGTGAGGGCGAATATGGATTGCAGGATGTTATTGTTGGTGTGCCGGTCAAGTTGGGCCGAGGCGGGGCGGAAGAGGTGGTCGAATATGAGCTGACAGCGGAGGAGCGGGCGGCATTGGTGACTTCGGCCGGCGCGGTGCGAGAGCTTTGCGAGTCAGTCGATCGCCTCATGATGTAAGCAAACCGTCAAGCGTCATACGTTAATCGACCTGAATGGGGAAAGTGTATCTCTGTTGACGGATGACCATTGACGAGCGGCGGCCCTTGGTTGCTTGACATTCTGCGCAGGGCTACAGTACAGAGAGCGACGTAGTAATACATTGAACGAGGAGATGCGATGAAATTTCTTGAGAGTCCGATGCAGACGATGGGCGTAGGATTTGCGCTTACGGTGGTGTTGATCATGGGGTATCTCGCTATGACCGGCGTGGCGGTCGGCGATGCCGATTGGTTTGGTTTGCTGTTACGCTGGACCCATTTCTTGGCTGGAATCGTCTGGATCGGATTGTTGTACTTTTTCAACCTGATCAACGCGGCGTTCTTGAAGAGCCTGGATGGACCCACCAAGAATATCGTGATTCCCAAGTTGATGCCCGCCGCGCTGAATTGGTTCCGTCATGGCGCGACGGTCACGGTGCTTGCCGGGATTGTGTTGTACCTCTACATGTATCAAAGAGGTGGAACCGGCGCGATTGCGTTGGGAATCGGCGGGTTATTGGGCATCATCATGATGGCTAACGTCCACGCAGTTATTTGGCCGAACCAACGGAGGATTATTGCGGCGGTGACGGCGGCAGCCCAGGGGACTCCTGCGCCGCCGGAAATGGCTCAGTGGGGTCGGACCGCGCTCCTCGCTTCTCGCGTCAACTTTATGTTGTCGATTCCCATGTTGCTATTCATGGGAGCTGGCAGCCACCTCAGGTAGGATCATGATGTACGACTACCAGCGGGAAAGCCCGCCGGTAGTCAGCCCATCGCCCACTGGTGCTGTTATCCTCCTGAATTTTCCCAACAGGCTTAGCCCTCACATCTGAGAAGAGCCTGGTTTATCTGCTCTATCTGGTTTTTCGGGTTGATCGAAACTAACCAGATGAACCAAATCACCAAACAAACGAGACAACCAAAATAAACAAAAGCCGGTCTTTTTATGCCGATAGACTTTTTCAGCATCCTGTTCGATGGCCAATATGCCCAGTCCCCTATAGGGCAGTGGCCCTAAGTCGTTGAGATTCAGGCCTATTATCGCGGCATTGCCTTGACGTATACCGACCCGGCACCTTATAGTATCACTCTATTCATTTTATTGAGCCAAACGAGTCAGGAAGGGTGCATGACAGCTGCGACTGAACCACGAGTTCTCCAAACGCTCGATGGGGCTCCCTGGGATATCCAGGCCTATCGGAAAATCGGAGGCTACGAGGCCTGGAAGAAGTGCATCAAAGAGCTGAGCGCGAACGATATTGTCAATGAATTGAAGAAAGCCGGGCTTCGCGGGCGAGGAGGCGCGGGCTTTCCTACCGGCATTAAGTGGGAGAAGGTTCTCAATCATCGGGTGAAGGAACACTATTTTGTCTGTAACGCCGGGGAACATGAGCCAGGGACATTTAAGGACCGGTATTTGCTCAAGCATGCGCCCCACCAGCTCATCGAAGGTTGCCTCATTGGAGCCTACACGGTGCAAGCGAAGGCGGCGTTTATCTATGTGAATCATGAGTATCACGAAGAACGCGAGAATCTAAAAAAGGCATTGGCACAGGCGAAGGCTCAAGGCTTCTTGGGCAACAATATTCTGGGGAGTGGCGTGGATCTCGATCTGCAAATCTTTGAAGGCCACGGGAGTTACGTGGCAGGTGAAGAAACTGCGATGCTCGAATCCATGCAAGGGCGTCCTGCGATGCCGAGACAGAAGCCGCCTTTCTATCCGACGGACTTCGGCCTCTACGGAAAGCCGACGTTGGTCAACAATGTCGAAACGTTGTGTAACATTCCTCGGATCCTTTTGAAAGGCGGAACCTGGTTCACGCAGGTCGGTACAGAAAAGTGTCCGGGCACGATGATGTTCTCCCTGAGCGGCGCCGTGAATCGGCCCGGCGTGTACGAGATGCCGATGGGTACGACAATCCGGGATCTTGTGGACAAGTGCGGAGGGGGAGTACCAGGTGGGCGCAAGATCAAGGCGGTATTTCCTGGTGGACCGGCATTTTCGATGGTCACTGCCGATCAGCTCGACCTGATGATGGATTTCGATTCGTTGAAGAAAGCCGGCACGGGGCTTGGGTCGGCCGGCGTGATCGTGGTCGACGATGCGACGTGCATGGTGGCGCTGACACTCAAGTTTTCCAATTTCTTCAAAGCCGAGAGTTGCGGGCAGTGCCCACCTTGTCGAATGGGGACCATCAATCTTGCCGCGCTGATGACCAAGGTCGAACAGGGAGAGGGGACGGAGAAAGATATGGAGAGTCTCCTCCAGCTCTGTGGATTTGTGAAGGGGACGGGCTATTGCACGCTGGTGACCGGGGCTGCTGTGTTGGTTCAGAGCAGTATGAAATTGTTCCGTCACGAGTTTGAAGAACATGTCCGATTGCAGCGCTGTCCCTATCAGCCGATGGTAGTCGGCGCCATGGTGCATTGAGGAGAGATTTGCAATGCCGCGTGTGACGTTTCTTCTTCCTGAGAGCAGGAGTGGCGAGGTTGAGGTCAATACGTCGCTGTTGGAAGCGTCGAAGCTGCTCGGGTGCAGGTTGAACCACGATTGTGGTGGGAACGCCTCCTGCACCACCTGTCGGATCGAAGTGCAGATGGGCGCCGAGAACCTGTCGGAGATCGACTTCGATGAGCAAGATCTCCTCGATCGGGAAGCCCTCAGTGAACCGTGGCATCGTCTTGGATGCCAGGCCAAAGTGCTTGGAGACGTGGTTGTTCGGGTCCCGGAGGGCAAGTGGGTTGCATCCACAATGCCGCAGTCAGAGTCGCAGGGTATTGAAATCTAGCAAAGAGATGTTACACTAAATCATTCCAGGCAAGTCTTCGAAGGACGGCCCGGTCACACGAGGAGGAACACAATGTTGACGATTACAGCGATTGCAGAACAGAAGATCAAGGAATTGATGGTGGAAGAGAAGGACATCGTTGGCCTGCGGGTCTATGTCAAGGGCGGCGGATGCCACGGGTATCAATACGGGATGGCCTTCGAGTCGAAGATGGGCGATGACGACACCGTGGTCGAAAAGGGTATCGTCAAGGTCATTATGGATTCGCAGAGCGCTCCTCTCTTGCAGGGAGCCGAAGTCGATTACGTGGACAGCCTCCAAGGGTCTGGGTTCTCGATCAAGAACCCGCAAGCGAAGACCACCTGTGGTTGCGGCAGCTCCTTCAGCGCCTAAGACATTGGCGCTGCGTGGCGCAAGTTGATCAGTCGAACGAATGCAGAGAGAGCCAGGATTGTCCGAGTACAGCGGCCGGTCCTGGCTTCTCTGTTTTTCTCGGAATATAAGCTGAATTCACGATGGTACAGGTGAGCGTCACAAGACGGTATCGGTTCTGTGCAGCACATCGACTGCACACGGATCATCTGTCACCCGATGAAAACCTGGCTGTATTTGGGAAGTGCAATAATCCCAATGGACACGGCCATAACTATGTGGTGTTGGTGACCGTAAAGAGCACGGTGTCGGCAGAGACCGGTGGAAGCGTGGACCTTGGTTGGCTTGACCGGACCGTGGGACAACAAGTAATCACGCGATTCGATCATCACGATCTCAATCTAGACCCTGAGTTTGCCGATCGCACCACGACAGGAGAAAATCTGGTGCTGCTAATCTGGGATTTGTTAGTGAAGTGCCTCCCTGCCGGACAATTGGAAAAGGTCGGACTAATTGAAACGCGCGATAACTACTTCGAGTATGCGGGGTCGATGAGTCAGGTTCCGGCGCTTACAGGGGGGCGGCATGGCTAAGCAAGGAGTCAAACGGCGGGGCAGGCAGGAGGTTGAAGACGTCAGTAGGGGCAGGAGAGCTGCGGATGTGAACGTCCTGCAATCCCTGGTCACAGAGATGCTGCTGGCCCTTGGTGAAAAACCAGGCCGGAACGGGCTCCTCAAGACTCCCGAGCGAGTGGCCAAGGCCCTTGCCTTTATGACTCAGGGCTATCACCGTAACATCGATCAGCTTTTGAACGGCGCCCTCTTCCCGATCGAATACGACGAGATGGTCATCGTGAAGGACATCGATTTTTTCAGTATGTGCGAACATCACCTGCTGCCGTTCTACGGTAGAGTTCATGTCGGGTACTTGCCCAATAAGAAAGTGGTGGGGCTCAGCAAGATTCCGCGCATTGTGGATACCTATGCGCGACGGCTTCAAGTCCAGGAACGGCTGACCGTCCAGATCGCCGAAACCCTGAAATCCAAGCTCAACGCGCGTGGAGTGGGCGTGGTCGTCGAAGCGCGACATCTTTGCATGATGATGCGGGGCGTCGAAAAGCAGAATACCGTTGCGGTCAGCAGCTCTATGTTAGGTGCCTTCCGCAGTCAGCCGCAAACCAGGCTGGAGTTTTTGAAGCTCATACGACGAGGCAGCGTAGGCGACTCCGACTAGGCAGGGTGTTGAAAACGGTTTCCAGCTTTGTTCTCGCGTCGTTCAGATCCTCAACGTACTCCAGAGAGTACGCCTCGGACCTTCACTCGCTGCGGCCGCGCTGGACAACCGTTTTGAACACCCTACTACTTCTGCAGCTCTGCCATTCTAGTCCTCAATTATCCGGAAAACTTAGCCTCGGATATTCGCTCGCTACGACTTTGCCGGAAGGGCTTTTTCGCCATTCTCCAAGCAATGACCCCATTACCTGCGTTTGCCGTAGCAGAACGGTCAATGGCGGATAGGCTTCTCAGGACAAGGGTCCGTTTGCGATCGTGCCGACCGGCGTATACAATTCACGCCGTTGTTGAGGATTGGGATGACTACTTCACGCGATCAGGCTCCCGATTTATTTGGTACTCCCGAGGGAGAGACATCCGTTGAGGCTCCGTTGGCTGAGCGTCTGCGTCCGCGAGAGTTTGCGGACTTTGTCGGGCAAGATGAAATCACAGCGCCGGATCGGCCCTTGCGGCGGGCCATTGAGGCAGACCAGCTCTCCTCCGTCATCTTCTGGGGGCCGCCCGGATCGGGCAAGACCACATTGGCGCATCTCATTGCGCGCCACACCAAGGCGCAGTTCGTGCCCTTCTCGGCGGTTACAGGGGGTGTCTCAGAACTGCGTGCCCTCGTCAAGACAGCCGAGCAACGCCAGTTGATCAACGGTCAACGGACCATTCTCTTTGTCGATGAGATCCATCGGTTCAACAAGGCGCAGCAGGATGCCTTTTTGCCTCATGTCGAGCGGGGGACGGTCATCTTGGTTGGGGCGACGACGGAAAATCCCTCATTTGAAGTGATTTCACCGCTCTTGTCTCGCTCCTTGGTCATTGTGCTCAAGCCTCTTTCGGACAAGGCTTTGGGGCATATTCTTGATCGGGCGCTCGTTGATCCTGCGATCGGGTTGGGGAAGTTGAATGCCAGCCTGTTACCAGATGCCAGGCAACGACTGATTGCCTATGGAAACGGCGATGCGAGGGCGCTCCTGACGGCACTGGATTTTGTGGTCACACAGCAACCGGCTGGGCCTGACGGGGTGCGCCTGATCGATGGAACGGCGCTGGAAACCGCGCTGATGAAGAAATCGATCCGCTATGACAAGTCCGGCGAAGAACATTACAATGTCATTTCTGCTTATATTAAGAGTCTGCGAGACTCCGATCCAGATGGCGCTCTCTACTGGCTTGCCCGGATGTTGGAAGGGGGGGAGGATCCGAAGTTTATCGCCCGGCGCCTGGTTATTTTTGCCTCCGAGGATGTGGGGAATGCCGATCCGATGGGGTTGGTGGTCGCAGCTGCAGTCGCTCAGGCCGTGCAGTTTGTAGGACTTCCCGAGGCGCAGATCAATTTGGCCCAAGGGACGACCTATCTTGCGACCAGGCAGAAAGATAATGCTTCTTATGTTGGACTTCTTGAGGCAATGGAAGACACAAGAGCCCATGGGAATCTCGGTGTTCCACTCCATTTACGGAATGCCGTGACTTCAATGATGAAGGGGCTTGGATATGGGAAGGGGTATCGCTATGTCCACGACGATCCCCAGGCCAAGGCGCAGCAGGAGCACCTTCCGGAGTCGCTCAAGGGGCGTCGCTACTACCGGCCTAAAGACACCTAATCGGGGGGTCCCACAGAGTGGTGGACAAAGATTTCTAATCGGTTATACTTAGGCTTATGAAACGGCAGAGTTCGAAGTCAACTGAGTCGATAGCTGCCACGAACGAACGGCGCAAGTTTGTTCGGGCGACCTTGGTCGGTTCCGCGCTGATTTCACCAAAGAGCGGAGCCAAGGCGATTACGGCGGTGTTGGACAATGTCAATAGAGTCGGCGCAGGGTTGCACACGAAAGAGAAGTTGGCGATGGCCCTGCCGGTGACCGTGTCGTTGGCGTTTCTCGATTCGGATCGCGCGGAACAGATGGAAAAGCTCGACGGGAAAGTCGCCTGGGTGAAATCATGGGAGAAGGGGTTTCTGATCGGCGTGGTCTGGGACGAGCTGGTGACGAAAGAGAAGAACCGCTGGCTGTATTACTATCTTGAAGAAACGGTCAAGTCCTCCATCTAGCGGACGGCTGAAAACGATCCCCAACTTCGTTCTCGAATCGAAATAATCCTCAATGTACCCGAGAGGGTACGCCACCGGTTATTTCTCTCCTGCGGCCTTGTTGGATGATCGTTTTGAGCTGTCCGTTGGAGTGTTCTCCTGTCGTACCACAATAAGTTTTTCCGCAATCTGCTACGCAAATGCCGTAAGTTTCTGTTTCACCTCTTCCAGTTCGGCTGAGAGCGTTTCCCATCTGGCAGTGAGCCGCACAAGATCCTTCTTCCACCCGTCGTATTCCGTTTGGAGAACGCTCCACTTGGTGGATTCATCCTTGTAGAGTGCGGGGTCTGCCAGTTCGAGATCCCGAGCTTTGATCTTGGTCTCACAGTCAGCGATCTCGGCCTCGACCCGCGCGACCTGTTTCTCCAGTCGGGCCTGGGTCTTGTTCAAATCGCGGCGATCTCCGGCTGAGGGTTTGGACGGGGCTTGCGAAGCCATAGCCCTGGTAGGCCCGGCATCTTTCCCGCGATCCATTCCTTTCAAGTCGTCGCTCGTTTCCTTGATAGATTCAACCTCCTGCGCTTTCTTCCACAAATAATACTCATAATCGCCGGAGAAGCTTCGGGCATTACCTTCTTCGATTTCAACGACGCGCGTGCAGACTCTGGTAAGAAAGGTGGGGTCGTGGGAAATAAAGATGATCGTGCCGGGGAAGTCCGAGAGCGCATCGGTGAGCATATCGACCGAAGCCGGGTCGAGATGGTTGGTCGGCTCGTCGAGCAACAGGGTGTTGGCCGGTTCGACCAGCATCCGTGCGAGCGCAACGCGATTGCGTTCCCCTCCGCTGAGCGCCTTGATCGGTTTCTTTTGATCGTCGCCAGTGAAGAGGAAGGCGCCGGCAATGCCACGAAGGAAGTTTGTTTCCGCTTGGCTGGACACCTCGGAGAGGGATTCGAGAATGGTATGTTCGGGGTTCAGTGTCTCTGCCTGGTGTTGGGCGAAGTAGTGCAGGGTGACACCATGGCCGACCGTTCTGGTGCCTTTGTCTGGCTCCAACATTCCGGCCAGCATCTTGAGCAGCGTACTTTTCCCTGCGCCGTTTTCCCCTACTAACGCTACTCGCTGGCCCCGTTCGATCGAGCAATCGACTCGCTCGTACACCACTTTTTCCCCATAGCGTTTTGCCCCGCCCTGGATTTCAAGAACCTGCCGGCCGCTCGCTGCAGGGAGGGGGAACTTGAACTTCACCCGCTTGGGATCGCGCTTAATCTCAATCATCTTGACCTTCTCAAGCTGTTTGATGCGCGATTGGACCTGGCTGGCTTTGTTCGCCTGGTAGCGGAACCGATCTACGAAGGTTTGAACCCGCGCAACCTCTTTCGCCTGGCGCCCCGCGGCGGCCTCACGCTGAGCATCCCGCTCTGCGCGGATCTTTTTGAACGAGGTATAGTTGCCACGATATTCTTCGATCTTATGATGCCGGAGATCCCAGATATGGGTGACAACACGATCGAGAAACGCCGTGTCGTGGCTGATGATCAACAAGGTCATCTCCGAGTTCAACAGGAATTGCTCGAACCAGCGTTGCGTCGGTTTGTCTAAATGGTTGGTCGGCTCGTCGAGCAGGAGCACATCAGGATTGGTCAGCAGCAGATGTGCCAAGGCGACACGCATCCGATAGCCTCCGGACAGCTTTTCGATCTGACGGCTGAAGTCGATCTCAGAGAAACCCAACCCCATGAGAATACGCTCAGCTTCATGTTCGGGGTACAGATCGCGATGGGTGGCGTCCAACACGGTCTTGCCTGTGATTGTTTCGAGTTCCTGCGGGAGGTAGCCGATGCGAAGACGAGGACGCTTGCGGATGGATCCCTTGTCCGGCGATTCCTCACCGAGGATCATCCGGAAGAGTGTGGTCTTGCCGGCGCCGTTGGGCCCTACCAGGCCGACCCGTGAGCCTGGGCGAAGATGCGCCGTCGTGCCTTCAAGCAGAACCCGCGTGGAATATTGTTTATAGACCGACTCGATTTGGAGCATGAGAAGTTTCGTGAACCAGGCGGATCGTTCTTATCGGGAGGAGCCGATAGTCACTCGGTGATTAGATGTGGGTGTTGAGGTTTGCATAACCTGCACGATGAAGTTGGTGGAGCTGGCCGGGATTGAACCGGCGACCTCGTGAATGCCATTCACGCGCGCTCCCAACTGCGCTACAGCCCCATGTCGGTTGATTCAGAAATACGCGAAAATCCTTGTGAAACAGCGGTCATGCTAACACGGCCCTCCCGTGGCAGTCAAGAAAATGGGAACGGGCAGACCCCAACTGTCTCATGTGCTCCCGGAACGCGCGGTCGAAGATTTCCCTCGTTTGACGCGCGCAATAAAAGACGGTTGGGCCTGTCCGTGAAGATGAGAGGGAGAGAAAAGATCTAAGAATAAACCGGCCATCACGGTTCTTGACAATCACTAGAGGCGTCCCTACCATACCGCTCCGGCCTTGGCCATGAGTCCAGCCAGGGCTCTTTTTTTGGGAGCATGTCAGACGATGGGAAATCTCGTTGTGATCGGGGCGCAATGGGGCGACGAAGGCAAGGGCAAGATCGTGGATATCTTGGCCCGCGACGTTGACGCGGTGGTTCGCTATCAGGGAGGGTCCAACGCGGGGCACACCGTGATCAATGAGCGGGGCACCTTCGTGTTTCACCTCATCCCCTCTGGCATCCTCTATCGCGGGACGCTCTGTGTGATCGGGAATGGGGTCGTCGTGGACCCGGCCTCGTTGATCGAGGAGCTGGACCATCTCCAGATTCAAGGCGTGCAGATCGGAAAGAATTTTGTCGTGAGTCAGCGCGCCCATCTCATACTGCCCTATCACAAGGCCATCGACAAAGCATCTGAGCAGTCTAAGGGTTCTCGCCGGATTGGCACGACGGGGCGAGGGATTGGCCCGTCCTATGCCGATAAGATGTCGCGGGTCGGTATCCGAATGGGGGATCTGCTCAATCCGAAGGCGTTTCGAACCAAACTTGAAGAGAATGTGGTCGAGATCAATTGGTTTCTCGAGCAACTGTATAAGCTGGAACGCTTCGATGTCGACAAAGTGTTCCGGCAGTATATGGGATATGCCGACCGGCTGAAGAGCCATATCGTTGATACCGCCATGCTCGTCAATAAGATGATCGATGGAGGGAAGACTGTGTTGTTTGAAGGGGCGCAGGGGACACATCTGGATGTGGATTTTGGCACCTATCCCTACGTCACCTCCTCCAGTTCAACGGCCGGCGGCGCCTCAACGGGAACGGGTGTGGGACCAACGAAGATCGATGCGGTGCTCGGGGTCGCCAAAGCCTACACCACGCGTGTCGGTAGCGGGCCGTTCCCCACGGAATTGACCGATGCGGTGGGAAACGGGCTCCAAGTTCGAGGGAAAGAATTCGGGTCGACGACGGGACGCGCACGCCGCTGCGGCTGGTTCGATGGCGTCCTCGTGCGCTATGCCACCAAAGTGAACGGCCTCACGTCACTGGCCGTTACGAAACTGGACGTACTCGACGGCTGCAAGGAACTCAACGTCTGCACCGGCTATCGATATCAGGGGAAACTCTATCGGGACATGCCTGCCGATCTCCAAACGCTGACCGACTGTGAGCCGGTGTACAAGAGATTCAAGGGATGGTCCGGGGCGACCACCGGGGCGACTACCTACAAACATCTTCCCGTAGAAGCCAAGCGCTATCTCCAGTATCTTGAGGATCTCTCCGAGTGTCCCATTGATATGATCTCAACCGGCTCGAAGCGCAGTGAAACCATTATTCTTCGCAACCCGCTCAAGATCACCCGCGGGCGCGGCAAGCGATGAATTTCTTTTTGGCAAGATGCTCTACGATTCGCTAGCCATTCTTGTTCATTTGGTCTGTTCGGTCTGTCCGGCCTATCTCGTTTAATTGGTTTTTTGATTTGTCTTGTTTATTTGGTTGAACCAGACCAACTCGATGAACTAAATAAACCAGATGAACCAGAGCGACCAGACAGACCGGGCATATCCAAACTGTGCGGGCTAGGCACAGGCCGAGCGTCGGTGGTAGAATCCGCGCTCTCCGCTCGGTGAGCCGGTAGCTCAGTTGGTAGAGCATCGCCCTTTTAAGGCGAGGGTCCTGGGTTCGAGTCCCAGCCGGCTCACCATTTAGGACTATAGACAGAACCTTCAAAATAACGTTCAGGCTTATTCCGCCTGCCTAGTCGTTCCGACACAGGTTCAAAAACCTCTCTCCAACCCATGACCCGAGAAGTCGATTTTTCAATGACTTTGACGTATCCTTTTGCCTGTCCCAAAAACAAATGATTACGGTCTCAAGCAAGGCAGCTTCATAGCTAGGACTTGACCTGGCGGGCACATATCCTATTGTTCGAGGCGAGTCATTATGGTTGTAACTCAGTGCCATGATGGCCCTCCCCGCCACGGACCAGAACCTCACCCACGTAGTCTGATTGGTTGGACACTCGCACAGATATTTCCATCAATTTGATCGCAGGTGCAAACAGATGCACCGAAAACTAGGCTTGTAGCTGATCCACCAAGGCTTCGACGGTGAGAGGAGCTTTGCCTTCGGCGTGGTGGTTCACACGGACATACGCCCGCCGATTCTCTGCTACTGCTTGCATAACCAGGCTCACCGTCTCCCAAGGGTGCTGCTCAGTGCTGTTCTGCATTATATACATCGGCCAAGCATGGGACGCCACCGAGGAGCTGGGTCTTCTTGTTGGAAAGATCGCGTTGTCGTTCCTCAACCCCTCTTGCCAGACCCCCTAGATCCTTCGGAGTGTCCGCATTTAATTTTTTAACCCTGGCATATTCAGCGTTCACCTTCGCCAATGAGTTGTCGATATCATGCAACATCGATAGTCCTTCTTGGATGTCGGCACGCTCCCTCACGGCTGTACATTTGGTTTCTTGAGGGCTGGCATCCGAAAGGCCTCGAAAGGTGGGATAGTACCACCACAGGACAGCGGCGAGGGCCACAGCAACGCCGAAAAAAACAATGAATTTAAACATCATCGAACCCTACAACCTTAGCACCCCACCGTGAATCGTCACCGTTCGTCTTCATAGTAATGCCGTTGCTTCTTCGCTTTCCGATACTCCCACGGTGCCTGGGCATCATCATACCACTAATGACCACGTCGGGGCCGCCAGCAGGATTCCTAACCCCTTGAATCCAGTGAATTCAAATGTGCTGACTTGCGGGAAATTCTGAGCCATCAAAACTCTCGTAACGGTACTCCCATTCTTTTTGATTCTGATAGAAGTGACTGGGAACGGACTCTACGGAGATCGCAATCATGGGATAGTGTGTTCTCCCGAAGTACTCGCACACTTAGCAAGGTTGCAGATTAGCCTCTCCCTAGATCTCTATGGCGGATCAGGTCAGAAGAGTACAAAAAGGAAAAGTCCAAGGAGAAGGAAGCCAGCATAATCCAGAATCAGTTGATTTTGGCCCCTACGATTTCCGGTCTTGATCCTGAGGGAATTCGCAAGGATGTCTGCTAGAGATTTCACAAGGTTTTTGCCACCGGGCCTTAGGGTAAGAGAATTTTCCTTGCCCTGAACAGCCATTCCGATCCCATGAATTCCCGTTCATAGTTAGGCCCCTTGCGCTCCTCGTGTCCCCAGCCTCCTTCCCGATGTGCCCGCTGCTTTCCTACTGAATATCCTCGGGATAACCAACGTCCTGGCGAGTAGCACCTGTTCTGGCACAGAGGTTGCGGTTCTTTTGGTTTGATCGCAGCCTTAATGGTCAGCGGCTCTATATACGGGAGGACCACGATGCGAACCGTCGGTTTGAATATCCAATTAGTCCTCGCGTGCGTTCTCTTTTTTACCGGCTGCTCGACAGTCATGCAGTTGGAGCCTCAACTCGTCAGCAAGCGGTTTCCGTTCCTTCAAGATGGTAAGACAGCCAAAGAGGAGGTACTCCGTCGTCTGGGCAAGCCGTATCACGCCTATGAAGGGGGGCGAATCCTCACCTACCAGATGTGCGGGGACACCGATCAGAAAGGCTGGCAGGGTTTCAGCGATGCGCGCCCAATGGACACGGAGAGCGAAGCGCGTCGCGCAGCGGATCGCTGTTGGCCGACAAGCCCGAATACCCTGATTCTTGTTTTCGGGCCGGACAATCTCGTTGAGCGACATAGCCTGGTGGTTGTGGAATGATCCGAACGAAGTCTATGCGATTGAACGGGATAATCCTGCACTGTGGGATGGCCCTGCTGGCCCTCACGGGCCTCGGACTCAGTGGGTGCATTATCATCCCCACCCCTTCGCACGGAGGGGTGGGCGTGATCACGAAAGATACCGTTGAATCGTTTGAGCCGGGCAAGACGACACGCGCCGACGTCTTGCTGAGATTGGGAGACCCTGCCAAACGGCTAGAGGAGGACCGTATTTTTGTGTATCAGTGGGAGCGAATACACGGGTATGTCATTTCGATGTTTCCGCAGCCGAATACTTATATCCCTCGCCCTCATTACCTGGGGCTGGAGTTCACGCCTGATGGCCGGGTGAAGCGAGTCAAGGCGCTCGGTCCCTCGTTCGCTTTCTTTGATCAATATTCCAAACTAGAGGAATGGATGGCCGAGAAGTCCGAGTCGTCACATCCGTAAGGGAAACTCGTATGCCTCTCCTGTTGCGCAATCTTTTTCGGCCCCTGCTTATTCTTCTACTGGTCTGTTCCCTGAGCGGTTGCTATGCCATGAAATTGGCGAAGGGTGAAAAAGGGATTAACGTCACCATCCTTCAGCCTGGCGTGACACGAGCGAAAGCAGAAACCATCTTGGGGCATCCGGTGCGCAGTTGGGCATCGGCTGGCATCCGTTACGCGACCTATGAGTACTACGCGGGGACTCCGCCGCGTCCATCGGATGCTGTGGCCATAGTCTTTCTGGATCTTCTAACCCTTGGTATGCCGGAGATTATGGACGGCCTCGGCCGCCCATTGCCTAATATCTATGGCATCAGGGGCCGGATGGTCCTATCCTATGATAATCGCGATGTCACCCGTGGTATTTTCGACGAGTTCGTTGAACTTCCCCCGGATGGTCAGTCTGGCCCACGCCGATGGGGATCTGAGTCCACGGTTTCCGAGAAGTGAAGAAGTCGAGTCCGACGGCCCTTTGCTTGTGCTCATTTTGTGCTCAGCTCCAACTCATTCCAGCTCACTCAGGCCTACTCCAGCCAAAGTCGATTTTTTCGTAACTCTTGGCTAGACTGGGCCTGAATGAGCCTGAGTGGGCTGGAGTAGGGTGGTGACAGCGCTTTCCTAAACCGCTGGCCGGCTGTCCACAAAACCTGCGCGAATGTCAGCCTCCATACTCTCGAAATATCAGCCTGCCAAAACGAACTCTTCACTGTCCTTAAATCAGATGGTTTATGATGAGCGATCAAATGTCTAAACATTCCTGCGCGAAGATTCAGCAGGAAGAAGGGCACCTAATCGTGCAGGACAACATTGAGGAGGGAGCTGTGGACGTGTAGCCCGCTATTGTAGTGAATCAAGCCCATTTTTTTGAACCGATTCATGAAGAAACTGACGCGGGAGCGCGTGGTCCCGACCATCTCGGCGAGAGTTTCCTGACTGATCTTCGGAATGACCTGTTCTTGTTTACCTTCTTTCCCGAAATGGGCCATGATCAATAACGCTCGCGCCAAGCGCTTCTCGCTGGAATTGAAGAGTTGATCCACCAAGTCCTCTTGGATGCGAACGTTCCGAGCCAGCATATAGGTAAGGAACAGCGCGGAGAAGGTGCGGTCGTCTTGGAGCAATCGGAGCATCGACTGTTTGTCGATGCGAACGATACGGGCGTCATCGACGGCAGTCGCCGTGGCCAAATGCACCAGCTGTCCGGCGAGACACCCTTCCCCGAAAAAACTGCCGGGCTCCAGTATTACGATGACAGCTTCTTTACCCTGTGGCGAGACCACGCTCAACATGACTTTCCCCGCCTGGATATAGAATACGGCATCTGCCGTATCTCCTTGCGAGAAGAGAACCTGCTTCCTAGGGATCTTCAGCGTGGTTTTACCATTGCCGATTTGATTGAGGAGGGTCTGAGGGTTAAACGTCGCCATCGGTGTGACTCCCACGGCCTGCTCCCCTTAAGGGCGCTGGGCCAAGTTGGTGTTAGGGACATGGACGGAGGGCGCAACGATCCGTTCAGTCAGACCTCTCCATACACATCGCGCAAGATAGGGCAGTAACTATGCCCAACTTGACGGAGGAAATCTGATCAAAACTGCTCGGATATATTCACCTAGGCCATTTCATTAACACAGTCACTATCGATAGGAGTCAATGGGGAGAGAAGTAGCGGTCTTGCCGTGGTGGCAGGAAGACCTCCGAGAAGGTGATCTATTGTGGGTATACGCCCACTCCTAACCGATGAAAACACAGCAGAGCATAGACATTAATTCACTCGATTAGGGCGAGGACATACACTCGCGCTGCAAGGATGGCTGATGCGGCGACGAGTGTGTCAGCCCCGAGAAAGTTCATAGCTATAGCAAGTTTATAGCACGGATACATCAACAGTCATGCGACTTACCCAGTTGTGGGTCAAAAATTTCCGTTCTATTCGGGACTCCAAGGAATTTCCGGTCAAGCCCTTATTCGCATTGGTTGGTGAAAACAACACTGGGAAGTCGAATGTCCTACGCGCAGTCGATGTCTTACTGTCGGCAGGCTCAGGCAAGCTTGGTCGAGATGACTTCAATGAGGCGAGCGCGCCGATAATCATCAAGGGCGTATTTGGTGATCTGTCACACCTGGAAAAGAAACGATGGAGGCCGTATCTTGTTGGCGACACCCTCTCCCTTGAGAAGCATATCTCTCTGGTACTAGATGAGCGGACTGAAAAAGAAAAGCTAGAAGCGGAGTTTCATGGTTATCAGGCAGAACCGACAAGTTGGTACTTGTCACTTGCAAAGATCCAAGCGAAATTCAGCGAACGTCCTAAATGGAGCGATATCGCGAAGGATAACAAGCTCCCCGACTACTTTCTCGAAGATGGGAAGTCATCCAAGACCATATACGTCAAAGCTCTCGCGAGATACATGCTAGAGAATGACGTTGCCTTTGATCCGCCGGATCTCAGTACCACCCAAGCTCTAGGCCTTCAGAGTAATGTCGTTGCTTCACTTCCTCGCGTTTACCTACTCTCCGCAATTACTGACTACTCAGATGAGATTGATCGGCGTTCATCCTCTTCAACTTTTCGTCGCCTAATGTCTGCTCTGTCCGAAAGAATCCTGGAGAAAGACCCACGATTCCTTGAGCTTCAAAAAGCACTAGGGACCATCAGAGGACTGCTCAATCCGACTCCGGTAGAGGGAGCCCCTCCAAGAATCGAATCCCTCGCCACCGTTGAGAGTAAGATCACGGACCTCCTTCGAAAGGTCATGCCCTCCGTGAAAAGTGTTTCACTTGCCGTTCAAATCGAAGAGGTCAAAGATCTCTTTTCCACTGGTGTATCGTTATCGGTGAACGATGGCGTCGACACCGATGTTTTAGCAAAAGGCCATGGTCTGCAGCGATGCATAGTTTTCACGCTCTTGCAGACGCTCATCCTGAATGAACGTAACCAGCTAATTGCCGCCGCCGAGGCAGCACATCTGTCCTCCGTCCCTATTATCCTGTTGGTTGAGGAGCCGGATCTTTACATTCATCCTCAGCTGTCAAAGCTGTTCTTTGATGTATTAGCGTCTTTCGCCGACACAGACCAGGTTATATACACGACACACTCTCCATTGTTCATCGACGCGTATGAGGCAGAGCGCGTCGCAATCGTAAGCAAGCCTGATCCCACAACAGGAACAGTTATCCGGAGTTGTGACACAACAGCCTTCGACAGGCTGGATGACCGGCAGCTGTTCCAGGGGTTCACAAAGTTGAATCCATCAATGAACGAATTGTTCTTTGCCAAACGTGTATTGCTGGTGGAAGGGTCTGAGGACAGCATAGCCGTCACGGCAGTTTTGAAAGCAATCGGTCGGATCACTATACGTCCTGAGGAGTTGGAATGGTCGATAATCGCCTGCGGTGGGAAGCAATCGATCCCGTTTTTTCAGCGCGTACTAAATGCCTTTGCGATCCCATATGCGGTTCTTCACGATACAGACGTCATTGCGGGAATGGCAGAGGACAAAAAAACTAAGCACCAAAAGGAAAACGAAACCATAGCATCGATTGCTCGGGGAGCCCCAGTACACAAGTATCCAATCAAACTAGAACATTCACTCGGCCTGTCGGCTCATTTCCCCGACCAATACGCCGCACAAGTCTTCTTCTCAGACTCGGCGAAGATTACCCAAGAAGTGAAAGATATTATCGGAGCTATTTTCGTGTAGTCCCCTGTCCTCCAAGAGGGGCATCTCTCCTTGTGCTTGGTATGGTTTTGAGTAAACAATGAATGACCTCCTCCTCTGGCTAATCTTGTTCGGAACCGCACTAACAGCCGTCTCAGCTGTTGTATTGCTATTTCGTGGGTCAAAGGGACTTGAGGCTACCGGGAAAGAGGTCCGCGACGAACTTCGAACGGGACGAGAAGAAGCCAGAAGTTCAGGGAAGGAACTTCGAGAAGAAGTGTCTGCCGGTCTTAAGGCAACCAACGAGACGCTTTCCAGGATTCTGGAAAGCATGGGGAAGGTCCAGCAGGCCCAACTCGAGGCAATGACGAAGCAACTTAAGGAACTCACCGAGTTCAACCAGGAAGCACTGGAGCGCATCCGCACCACTTTTGATTCACGCGTCAAGGAACTTCAGGAAGGTAATGAGAAGAAGCTTGAAGAAATGCGCAAGACGGTAGACGAGAAGCTTCACGATACACTTGAAAAACGACTTGGAGAATCGTTTAAGCTCGTAAGTGATAGATTAGACGCCGTGCACAAGGGTCTAGGGGAAATGCAGATCCTTGCCACGGGCGTAGGAGATCTCAAACGTGTTCTAACTAACGTTAAGGCCCGCGGCACATGGGCTGAAGTACAACTCGGAGCGATCTTGGAGCAAATCCTCACACCTGAACAGTATGAGAAGAACGTCCAGGTGAGGTCAGATTCGCCAGAGAGAGTCGAGTATGCCGATTCGATTGCCGGGACCAAAGAATGAACTCGTCACCTGCATTTGGCTCCCTATTGACTCGAAATTTCCTCAGGAAGACTATCTTCGCCTTCAAGAGGCTGCGGAGAAAGCCGACCTTGAAGCCGTTCAAGCGGCAACTGAATCCTTATCCAGGACAGTTCGGACCGCAGCAAAGGACATCCACGACAAGTACATAAACCCACCCAGCACTACCGACTTCGGAATCATGTTTCTTGCTACTGAAGGGCTATACGCAGAGCTTCTTCGGCAACCAGAAGTGGCCCCAGAAATTTGAACAAGCCACTAAGTGGAGAATCTGCTACCTTTTGATGGCCCTTGAAGGGCTTGGATATGGAGCAGAGGATGACAAAAAGAACGAGACGGACGCACTCAGCGGCGTTCAAAGCAAAAGTGGCGTTAGCGGCCTTGGGGGGAGACAAGACGCTGGCCGAACTGGCACAGCGGTTTGAAGTGCATCCCAACCAGATTACGGAGTGGAAACGGCAACTCAGCGAGCGAGCGGCCGACGTATTTGGTGGAACCGCTGTGGCTGAGCCGCCGGTTGATCTGAAGGTACTGCATGCCAAGATTGGGCAACTGACGCTGGAGAATGATTTTTTAGAAAGTGCGCTCACCAAGGTGGGATTGCTGAGCGCAAAGCGATGATAGACGCCACCACGCACTTTCGATCAGCCGTCAGGCCCAGTTGGCCGGCATCAGCCGGGGCAGCGTGTACTATCTGCCCAGACCTGTCAGCCCTGCTGATCTGGCGCTCATGCGCCGTATTGACGAATTGCATCTGGAGCATCCCTTCATGGGTGCACGGATGCTGCGTGACCAGCTTAATCGTAAGGGTTTCAAGGTGGGTCGTAAACACGTTGGCACGTTGATGAAGCGCATGGGCATGGAGGCGCTATACAGAAAGCCGGGCACCAGCAAGAAGCACCCCGGCCATGAAATTCACCCCTATCTGCTGCGCGGTCTGAACATCAACCGGGCCAACCAGGTTTGGGCGCTGGACACGACCTACATTCCGATGGCCAAAGGCTTTGTCTACCTTACCGCCGTCGTGGACTGGGCCTGGCGCAGGGTATTGGCCGCAAAGGTCGCCATCACGCTGGAGGCCTGCCATGCCGTCGATGTGCTGCAAGAGGCATTCACCCGCTATGGCAGGACCGGAGATTGTGAATACCGACCAGGGCAGCCAGTTCACCGCGCATGAGTTCGTGCAGGCCGTCAAGGAACGGGGTTGCCACCTCAGCATGGACGGGCGCGGAGCCTGGAGGGACAATGTGTTCGTCGAGCGTCTGTGGAAATCAGTGAAATACGAGCGGGCGTATTTGCATGCCTATGACTCAGTCACGCAAGCCAGAGCATCAATCATGCAATACATGGACTGGTACAACCGATCCAGACCCCATTCAAGTCTGGGCAGGAAAACGCCCGATGAGGCTTATGCCGTGATGCTGCCGACGGTTAAACTGGCAGCGTGAGAATCAGCAGAGATTCCACTTAAAATACTCGGGCGAGTTGTTCAAACGAATAGAGCCACTTCTGTTCACCATCCATATCTTCCAGCTGCAGTTCTTTCAGTGACTCTGCAATCTCCTTCATGTTGAAGGTGTCACGCGCAGCCGCTGCGACAGTGTATGCCTGCCTTAACAGTGCTCCTGCTTCGGCTCGATCTTCGACGTAGTCAGCGCGAGTGGCTAGAATGCTTGGCAATACACCATACTTAGCTTCCAACTCATCGAGATACAGCATGAGTTGTTTCGTATAGACGTTAGCGTCGGACTCGGCCTCAGCATTGGCGATCTTCAACGCCAAATTATGAACAACTTCCCAATCTGCGGTGCTGATTCCATCAGAGGTAGCCATCAGAAACTAAACGTAGCCGCAAGGAGGTTATCCGTCAAAGGAAACGGAAATTCAAGCGAGAGACGTCAAGGGAAGATAGTACAGGACGATTTTCTCAAATAATGGAGGAGAGTTTGAGAGGCACCTGAGGGTACCAAAAAGTTTGTAACTTCGTAGCGGGTATCTATCTGTTTTTTGAGGACTAAGAATTGAAAGTCACAGGGGGTCAAAAAGAACTAATTTTGAACCTACTTGGAATGATGTTGTCAAAATTGCTTACTTTCTAATATTTCAAAGGTGAGCAATTATGACCAGACCGCACGTTGTCTTCTAGGCACACTCCAAGTGGCAATTCGCAGGAGGAGTCCCATGTCAAAACAAGCAGCAGCCCATCACAAGAAAGCAGCCGAACATCACGAGCACGCCGCGCAGAATCATAAAGAAGCGGCAAAGTACCTTGAAGCCGGCAATCACGAGAAAGCTGCGCATTATGCCCACCTCGCGCATGCCCACCATCTGCATGTCGCCCATCATTCTGCGGAGGCGACCAAATCCCATCTCGAACATCACGGCAAGAAGTAAGGCGTTCGAGCTGGGGCGAGTAGGTCGTCCGGGTTTACCCTAATCCGAGTCGACTCAAGGGCGAGACCGTGCCGCGTATCGTGTCGAAAGGGCGGGTGGATCTGGTAATGATGGGAAGTTACGGCGGGCGCTCAGGTAACGTGGACAAGATCTTTTTCGGCGGGGTGCCCGACTCTCACCCTTCTGTTGTCATCCACGGCGAATCGATAACTCGTGAATGGTTGAAAGGGAGGTGTGCATGAGACCTCTGAAGGTGCAGCAGTGGGGATGGGTTCTTGTTCTTGCCATCACATGCGGCTTCTGGTGGGAGACGGCGGGGCCGGTGTTCTCGCAATCGGATCAAGTCGTCGAGGTCACGATCAAGGATTTCAAGTTTGTGACCAAGCAGGGGCTGCTCCGCCTCGGGTCTTCTGCGGTAATTAAGGTCAAGAATGAGGATGCCGAACGGCATGACTTTGGTACGACCATGTTTGAGGGCATTCCCACTCAGATCGAGAAGGACGGGGTGATCGTCTATGGACGAGGCGTGGGCGGGGATATTTCTCGATCCCAAACGGGATGCCTCCATTCGGTTCAACATGACGCGACCCGGACGGCTTGAGTTTCGCTGCTCAATCCATCCAAACATGGCCGGTGAACTGCTCTTGCTCAGCGTGGAGACATAGGCACGAGGCGAGAGGTTAGGGCCTGGAATGTGAGGAGATGTCGCCTGTCCAAAAGCTCTTAGCAGGTAGCTTTCTGAGTTCCTTGAGGATGAAGATTGGAACCGTGGGGGCACGACTCTACCTGCCTTCCACTGGAATACTTTATGGCCTAATAGCCACTTTCAACACCCCATCGCGCCGATCACCAAAAATCCCATACCCTTCCGCAATTTGATCAAGCGTAAAGGTATCAGTGAGGAGTGGCCGAAGATCAACACGCCCTCGTCTCACCGTTTCCATAAGTCGCCGCATTCGCTCTTTTCCGCCTGGACAAAGAGTCGTCACAATGCGGTGATCACCGATCCCTGCCGCGAACGCGTCGTAAGGCATCTGGAGCTTGCCCGAATACACACCGAGGCTAGAGAGCGTACCGCCGGGCCTTAAACAGCGCAGGGCGTTCTCAAAGGTCTGCTGGGTTCCCAGGGCCTCAATCGCTACATCGACACCTCCATCTGTTAAGCGTTTTATTTCAGCCACGATGTCTACACCCCGATAGTCAAGCACCACATCTGCTCCCATGCGTTTTGCCATCCAAGCCTCGTCTCGTCGCCGTCGATCCCGATCACAAGCGAGGCACCCATTAACTTTGCACCCGCGGTCGCGCAAAGGCCAATAGGACCCTGAGCGAACACGGCTACCGAATCCCCGATGCGTACCCCCCCGGACTCTGCACCGCTGAAGCCAGTTGAGGCGATGTCGGCCAGCAACACAACTTGATCGTCTGACAGGTCATCGGGAATCTTCGCCAGATTCGCCTGCGCGTACGGCACAAGCAAGTATTCAGCTTGCGCTCCGTTGAGAGTATTGCCGAAGCGCCAACCGCCGATGGCCTCAAAGCCCGTGCCATGGCCGCATTGTGAATGGTGTCCGGATAGGCACGCACGGCATTGGCCGCACGGTGTGATCGCCCCGACCAAGACCCGCTCACCAATTTCATACCCTGTGACGCCGGGGCCAAGTTCCTCAATGACGCCCACAGGTTCGTGGCCAATGATAAGGCCCGGCTTCACGGGGTATTCACCCGAACGATATGGAGATCAGTGCCACAGATTGTTGTCAACGTGATCCGGATGACAGCCTCGCCCACACCGGCGTGCGGACGTTGGACCTCTTCGACGCGTATATCATTGACACCGTGGAACACGTTGGCTCGCATTTTCCCCATGGCTGACCTCTGATGGTTGCCCGTTCAGCGATTTGTTTTGCGGTAGCGCATTAACATTTATTTTTTGGACTGGCAGAAGAATACGTCAATGCCCTAGAAAAATCGACTTGTCCGCTCTCGACCATGAAAG
>CAVPBK010000001.1:0-210578 GCA_963701855.1 Nitrospirota bacterium | reverse complement strand
AGGATACTGAAACTGGTCGCTAGTCTGTTTTGTCTCTCTGGTCTCTCTGGTTTTTGGTTGAACGAAACTAACCAGATGAACCAAATAAACAAAACAAACCAGATCAACGAGATAGACCAGATGAACCAGACAGACACTTCACGCGCAAGCGTGGCGGATTAGCGATGAAAGGTTGATGAAGGCATCGTTAAAAAGTGGTCTGAGTTTTGGTCTCACGTCCGGCGTGATTACGACATTGGGGTTGATGGTGGGACTCCATTCAGGTACTCACTCACGAGCCGTCGTCATTGGCGGCATTCTGACGATTGCGATTGCTGATGCCATGTCGGATGCCTTAGGCATGCACATTGCGGAGGAGTCGAAGAATAACGGGGTCGTGTCGGAAATCTGGGAATCGACCATCGCTACCTTTGTGGCTAAGTTCCTGATCGCTCTGACCTTTGTCGTGCCGGTGCTGCTGTTGCCGTTAGAGGCGGCCATGACGGTGAGCGTGGGATGGGGTCTCTCTCTGCTCACGGTGCTAAGTTATCTCTTGGCGCGGGTCCAGCAGATCCCGGCTTGGAAAGTCATTGCGGAGCATTTAGTCATTGGCATCAGCGTGATCGCGATCACGCATTATGTGGGCGGTTGGATTCATGCAACGTTGAGTTAGCAGAATGTTGAACAAGTCCGCCAGCGCGGAAAAGGTTAAGGCTCAGGCTCAGATTGAGGCTAAGATGAAGAAGGTCAGGCCTTCGCCCAACCTCGACCTCAGCCTATCTCACGCGGTTATCCTGCGGAAGTGAGGTCATTGAGAGGGCCATCAATGGTGCAACTGCCGCTCGTCGCGTACTTTTCCATGGAGATCGGTCTTGAGTCCGGGATGCCGACCTATGCGGGAGGGCTTGGTGTACTCGCCGGCGACACGATTCGCTCAGCTGCGGATCTCGATGTGCCGATGGTGGCGGTGTCCTTGCTGCACCGTCGAGGGTACTTTTTTCAACGGCTGGATGCGCACGGTCAGCAAAGCGAGGAGCCCGTCGCGTGGCCGCTCAATGATTTCGCGGAATTGATCGACGAGCGCACCACGGTCGATATCGAAGGACGCACGGTCCATGTCAGGGCCTGGCGCTATCGAGTAACTGGTGAGTCCGGGCATGTCGTTCCGGTGTATCTGCTCGATACCGATGTAAGTGAAAACCAGCCTTGGGACCGGACGCTTACGGATGTGCTCTACGGGGGAGACGATCGGTATCGTTTGTGTCAGGAAATGGTGCTGGGAGTTGGAGGATTTCGACTATTAAGGGCCCTCGGATATGCAGACATCCGTCGGTTCCACATGAATGAGGGTCACGCCGCCTTGCTTGTCCTTGCCCTTGGAGAGGAGAAGCTGGCCTCGCAAAACCAGTCGGATTCGATTTCAAACGAGCTTATCGAAACCATTCGCGAACAGTGCGTGTTTACGACCCATACTCCCGTGCCGGCAGGGCACGATAAATTTCCCGAAAAGCTCGCGTGTCAGGTGCTAGGTGATCGCTGGTGGGCAATACTGAAGGCTTGCGGTGTTGAGGAGACGCTCAATCTTACGCAACTTGCTCTGCGGGGCTCCCGGTATGTGAACGGGGTTGCGATGAAGCATGGGGAGGTCTCTCACAGCATGTTCCCCGGCTACCCAATCCATTCCATTACCAACGGAGTCCACGCGGTCACGTGGACCGCTCCGTCCTTTCAGAAGCTCTTCGATGCCCATCTGCCGGATTGGCGACGCGATCAACTTTCGCTGCGCTATGCCGTGAGCATTCCCACTTCGGACATCTGGGCAGCCCATGTGGAAGCCAAGCGCACGTTGGTCGAGCATGTGAATCGGGAATCGAACGCGGGATTCGATCGCGATGTGTTGACGATCGGATTCGCCCGTCGATTTGCGGCCTACAAACGTGCCGGTCTGATCTTTCAGGATCTCGACCGGCTCAAAAATATTGCTCGTGAGGCAGGGCCGATCCAGATCGTCTTCTCCGGCAAGGCGCACCCGCGCGACCACGATGGTAAAGACCTGATCACGCATATCCATCAGATGCGTGATGCGCTGCGAGGGGTGATTCAGGTGTCGTATCTGACCAATTACGACATGGAGGTAGCCAAGATGCTCTGTGCCGGCGTCGATGTGTGGCTCAATACACCGTTGCCGCCGATGGAGGCATCGGGGACGAGTGGGATGAAGGCTGCGATGAACGGGATCCCTAGCCTGAGCGTGCTCGACGGCTGGTGGATCGAGGGCCACCTCGAAGGTGTGACCGGCTGGTCGATCGGCGACCGGGTGGAGGCTTGTCTGGAACCTCAGACTGGGATGGATGGCTGTCACGCAGTGGAACTCTATAGAAAATTGGAAGAGAAGGTTGTGCCTTGTTTTTATCGGGAGCATGAACGTTTTGCCGAGATCATGCGGCACGTAATTGCATTGAACGGAGCGTTTTTCAATACGCAACGCATGGTCTCCCAGTACCTCCATGATGCCTACCGATTGGGTCAGGCGTGAAGTTGAGTCGGTTAAAGCGCAGCGAAAAACCAGCCGCCATCTGATGCGAAACTCCACACCGAAGCCGCCTGCTCTGTTGCAAAACGGGTCAGGAGGGGTCTTTTGCGCTGCTTATAGAAGGATTTCAAGAGGCCTACGTCTTGCACAATCGAAGCATGTGACGCATGCGAGCCCGTGGTCATCACGAGCAAGCGTCGTACGCAACCACACTATATAAGGAGGTTCGTATGAAGCAGCTAGTAGGGATAATGGCCGTGGCGATCGGCGCCGTGTTGGTGTTGAACGGTCCTGCGTGGAGCGATCAGAAAGGTAAGGGGAAGAAAGATGAATCGAAAGAGACAGTTGAAATGGCCGCTAAGGCCAAGGTGACGATCGACGAGGCGATCAAGACAGCTTCGGAGAAGGTGCCGGGCAAGGTTGTCGAGGCCGAACTGGAGAAGAAACACGACACACTCGTGTGGGAAGTCGAAGTCGTCACGGCAGAGAACAAGGTGATGGAGGTTCACATTGATGCGGAGTCGGGAGCCGTGATCGACGTGGAGGAAGAGAAGCCGGAGAATGACATGAAACATAAACGGAAGCAGGAACGTAAGTAAGCACATAATCCCTAACCCGCATGATTCATGAGCGCTCTTGCGCGTGGAGCGTCGTTCGTGAAGTGCAGGACGGAAAGAGTGAGTCTGCATTGCCCTTCATTGGAACGTGGTATTCACGTTCGCCGGATGCCCTGGCGAAGGAACTCCAAACGAGCTTCGATGGGGGCCTGTCCGATCACGAAGCCCGGCAACGGCTTCAGCGGGAAGGCCCCAATGAACTTCCCGAAGCTCCGCTACCGTCACTCCTGAGGCTGTTTCTCTCCCAGTTCACGAGCGTCATTGTCTGGGTGCTGATCGGGGCGGCGGTCATCTCGGGTCTCTTGGAAGACTGGCTCGATGCGGCGGCCATCCTGGCCATTGTGTTGCTCAACGGAGTTCTTGGATTTGTCCAGGAGTTCCGGGCAGAGCGGTCTTTGGCGGCGCTGCGGAAAATGTCGATGGCGACGGCTCGGGTGTTCCGTGACGGCATCCTCCGGTCCATTCCCGCGCGGGAGTTAGTCCTCGGCGACCTGATCCTCCTCGAAGCGGGCGACCGCATTCCCGCCGATGCCAGGCTGATCTACACGACGAACTTTCAAACGCAGGAGGCCTCTCTGACCGGCGAATCGACACCGGTGGAGAAGGGTATCGATGTGCTCGGCCCAACCGACGTGCCGCTTGCCGATCGGATGAACATGATCTTTATGGGCACCGTTGCGGTATCAGGCAAAGCACGGGCACTTGTCGTGGCGACTGCCTTACGTACTGAGTTGGGCCTGATCGCTGCGATGATCCAAAAAGCTTCAGAGGCAGAACGGGCGGAGACTCCCTTGCAACGGCGGCTCGAACAATTCGGTTACACACTGTTGTGGCTGGCGCTGGCGGTCGTGACCGTCGTGTTCGCCTTGGGTTATCTGCGCGGCGAGCCGGCAATTTTGATGCTGTTGACGGCGGTGAGTCTCGCGGTGGCCGCCGTTCCGGAAGGATTGCCCGCTGTGGTGACCATCACGCTGGCGTTGGGCGTGACCCGCATGGTGAAGCGGCATGCGCTGATCCGCAAACTGCCCGCGGTCGAAACGCTCGGGTCCGCCACGGTCATCTGCTCCGATAAGACCGGTACCCTCACCAAGAACGAAATGACGGTCACGAAATTGTTCGTCGGCGCCGCGGTATTCGACGTTACAGGAGAAGGGTATGAGCCGGTGGGGGAGATTGTAGAGGCGGTTGAGGTTGAGGCTAAGGCTAAGGACGTCCAAGAGTCACCCGTTCTGACTCACCCTCGACCTCAACCTGAGCCTGGTTCGCGCGGGGCCTTGCGCGATCTGCTGACGGCGGCAGTGCTCTGCAACGGTGCCATACTGCGGAGGGACGAGGGAACGTGGCGCATTCTAGGCGATCCGACGGAAGGCGCCTTGCTCGTGGTGGCGGCGAAGGCAGCTCTCACGATCGAGAAACTCGATTTGGCCTATCACTTTCTCGGAGAGGTGCCGTTCGATCCGGAGCGCAAGATGATGACGATCGTACGTCGGACACCGGACGGACCGGTCGCATACGTCAAAGGCGCGCCGGATGTGTTGTTACAGCACTGTACGCATCGGCTAGCCATGGACGGCACGATCGAACCGATCACGGAATCGATTCGCGCTGCCATCCTCGACGCGAATGCATCATTCGCCCATCAGGCATTGCGCGTGCTGGCAATGGCCCGTCGGCGATTGGATCGCGAGCCTGACGCCTATCGGGCGCAAGAGTTGGAGGACCAACTGGCCTTTCTCGGGCTTGCGGCCATGAAAGACCCGCTGCGGCCTGAGGCAAAAGCCGCCGTTCAGGCCTGTCACGATGCCGGCATTCAGACGGTTATGATTACGGGAGATCACAAGGATACGGCCGTGGCGATTGCAGAAGAACTGAACGGGGTGAAGGGCCCGATCCAGGCGTTGTCGGGGGTGGAACTCGATCGACTGTCAGACGATGAACTGGTCCGGATCGTGGACAGCGTGGCCGTCTATGCGAGAGTCTCGGCGGAGCACAAGCTGCGTATCGTCAAAGCCTGGAAGTCGCGGGGAGCCATCGTGGCCATGACGGGCGACGGCGTGAACGACGCGCCCGCAGTCAAAGCGGCGGACATCGGGGTGGCTATGGGGATAACCGGAACCGATGTAACGAAAGAGGCCGCCGACATGGTGGTGACGGACGACAATTTCGCCTCAATCGCCGCGGCCGTGGAAGAAGGTCGCGGCATTTTCGACAACATCCGCAAGACCATCTATTTTCTCCTGTCGTGCAATGTCAGCGAGGTGCTGGTCATGTTGTTTGCGACGTTGATCGGGCTTCCGTTGCCCCTGTTGCCGATTCAAATTCTGTGGATGAATCTGGTGACGGACGGATTTCCGGCCTTGGCGCTGGCAGTGGATCCCAAGTCGCCTGATCTGATGAAGCAGCCGCCCAGACGGCCGGAGGCCAGGTTGTTGGACGGCGGCACACTCCTGGCTATCGGGGCGCAGGGGGTCATGCTGGGCGCGATCGCGTTGGGAGTATTCGCCTATAGCCTGTACGGTCTCCATCAAGAGGTTGAGCAAGCGAGAACCGTCGCATTTACCGTGATGGTCATCGCGCAATTGGTGCAAGCGTTCAACTGCCGAAGTGAACGCTTGTCTCTGTTTCAAGTTGGGCTGTGGACCAATCGTCCGCTTCTCTTGGCCTTCTCGATCTCTCTCGGGATTCAGGTTGCCGTGCTCACCGTCCCAGCCGCCGCGCCGATCTTCAAGATCGCCCCGTTGCCGATCGAAGATTGGGTATTGATGGGAGCCACGGGCCTTCTTCCATTTCTCCTGATGGAACTGATAAAGGTGCTACGACGATGATGAAGGTATTGGCGGTCAATAGCGGAAGCTTCTCCCTGAAGGTCAAGATCCTTGAGTTCGACGAATCTCCGAAGACCGCCGCATGCTTCACCATGAGCAATCGTTATGAAGGGTTCGTAGAAGAAATCGGATTTGCGGCGAGGCTGCCCGTCACAGCCGCGTATCTGCGCTTTCAGCAGACGCTTCATGAATAATGCGGGCTAGCAGGCCGCCATGGTTTTCGTCGGATTGGTGAGTTCCGCCTGTCTCGATAGGCATGGGACAGGTGCAGAGGGCAGTAGGCGCGAGGGCGTGATGGCCACCATCGACCGTCTGCCGCAAACCGGCGGCAAGGGGCTCTACCTGAAGCAGCAACTCAAGGACAAGCTGATCGAGCACAAACAGTGCATCGACAAGCACGGTCAAGACCTGCCGGAAATCCGGAACTGGAAGTGGGGCCGGGCCGGGACGTAGAACGAAAAGGTGATGGCGGGAAAGGCGTGTGTCTAAATTACACTGACGATGTCTCAGCGAGAGCAAACATGAAGTACAAAACCAGTCATTTGAACCTCGGCGCGGTGGTCTCGGTGCGCGGTAGCGTCGTAGATGTACGGTTCGATGCACAATTGCCGTCCATCTACTCGTTGTTGCACGCGAAGGAGGGGGAGATTGCCATCGAAGTGTTAGCTCAACTCGACGCACATCGCGTGCGCGGGATTGCGCTGACCCCTACCGAGGGCCTCGCGCGTGGCATGGTGGTGGAAGACAGCGGCGGACCGTTGCAGGCACCGGTCGGCAAGGAAGTTCTTTCGCGCATGTTCGACGTGTTCGGAAATGCCATCGATCGTCTGCCGCCGCCGCCGAATGTCCAATGGCGCGCAGTCCATCGCGCTCCACCATCCTTGGCGCGGCGTTCTACCAAGTCCGAACTCTTCGAGACCGGCATTAAGGTCATCGATGTGCTCATGCCGCTGGAACGCGGCGGTAAAGCAGGCTTGTTTGGCGGAGCTGGCGTGGGCAAGACGGTGTTGCTCACCGAGATGATTCACAACATGGTCGGACAACACGAAGGCGTGAGTATTTTTTGCGGTATCGGCGAGCGCTGTCGCGAAGGGGAGGAGCTCTACCGCGACATGAATGCGGCGGGCGTGCTGCAGAATATGGTGATGGTGTTCGGCCAAATGAACGAGCCGCCTGGCGCCCGTTTTCGTGTCGGCCATGCAGCGTTGACGATGGCCGAGTATTTTCGCGACGATGAGCATCGCGATGTGCTGCTGCTCATCGATAATATTTTTCGTTTCCTCCAGGCAGGCATGGAGATATCCGGGATGATGGGGCAGATGCCCTCGCGCTTGGGTTATCAGCCGACCATGGGCACCGAGTTGTCGCAATTGGAAGAGCGTATCGCCAATACCGATACCGGCGCAATTACCTCGATCCAGGCGGTGTATGTCCCAGCGGACGATTTTACCGATCCGGCAGCGGTGCATACGTTCTCGCATCTTTCTGCTTCCATCGTGCTGTCGCGCAAACGGGCTAGTGAGGGGCTTTACCCGGCCATCGACCCGTTGCAGTCCAGTTCTAAAATGGCCACACCTGGCATCATCGGCGAGCGGCATTATGCCCTTGCGCAGAACATCCGGCGGACACTCGCGCAATATGCGGAACTCAAGGACATCATCGCGATGCTGGGCTTGGAACAATTGTCCCAGGAGGACCGCAACGTGGTCGCGCGAGCCCGACGTCTGGAGCGGTTTCTTACCCAGCCGTTTTTCGCCACCGAGCAGTTTAGCGGTATCAAAGGAAAGCTCGTCAGCCTCAAGGATGCGCTGGACGGCTGTGACCGCATTTTGCGTGACGAGTTCAAAGATATCCCGGAGAGTGCGCTGTACATGATCGGGGCCATTGACGAAGCAAAGGCAAAAGCCAAACCCGAACCTCAGCCGGAAGTGGGACATGCAGCCAGCACGCATGAATCTTAAGATTCTCCTGCCCTTTAAAATCTTCGCCGAGAAGACCGGCGTATTGCGCATCGTCGCAGGGACTCGCGAAGGCTCGTTTGGACTCTTGCCCCACCGGCTCGACTGCGCGGCAACACTTGCGCCGGGGATTCTGGTTTTCGAGACCGAAGCCGAAGGTGAAGTGTGCATGGCTGTTGATGAAGGTGTTCTAGTCAAAATCGGCGCCGACGTGCTGGTCTCCGTGCGCAACGCGATCGGAGGAATGGACATCGATAAACTGCACGAGGCGGTAAAGCGGGATTTTCTGAACCTGGGCGAGCAGGAGAAGAGTGTGCGTTCGGTGTTGGCGAAATTGGAGAGCGGGTTTATTCGTCGTTTCGCGGCGTTTCACCATGAGTGAAGAGCCTGAAGAAAAATCTGGGGCGGGCGCGACGGAATTCAGCCATCAGGTCGGTGTGAAGGCAGCGCGCAAGCTCAAGGCGCAACGTCATGCCACGAAAGTCGTCTGGTCCGGCTTGGGCATGATGGGCATGGTGGGCTGGTCGGTGGCGGTGCCGACGCTGCTCGGCGCGGCACTCGGAATTTGGCTAGACAAGCATCACCCGTGGAGCCATTCCTGGACACTTATGCTATTGGCAATCGGCTTGGGCCTCGGTTGCGTGACTGCGTGGCATTGGGTGGCCAAGGAACAGAGGGAAATACGCGAGCAAGAGGAGAATAGCCATGAATGAACCGTTGAGTCTGGCATCCGCCTTGGTCATGGGCGTGTTGCTCGGAGCGATGTTTCTCGGCGGTCTTTGGTGGACGGTGCGTCAGGGCCTTTCGTCCGACCGGGTGGCGCGTTGGTTTCTCGGCAGCCTGCTGCTCCGAATGGGCGTTGCCCTGGCTGGATTTTATTTTGTCTCGGGCGGTCATTGGGAGCAGCTGCTGCTGTGTCTCCTTGGATTTGTCATGGCCCGTCTCGTCGGGACGTGGCTGATGCAGCCGACGGGAGAAAACCACCCTCCCCGGGCGCTGGAGGGGAGTCATGCACCTTAGCCCAGACGACATCATTTTCTGGCAACAGGGGTTTCTCAAGATCAACGGCACCATCGCATTCACGTGGGGCCTGATGTTCGTGCTGGTGGCCGGATCAATACTCGTGACGCGCAAACTTTCCACGGGTCTGCAACGTTCTCGCTGGCAGAATCTCCTGGAAATGGTCGTCACCGCCATCAAAGAGCAAATCGCAGAGGTCGGCCTGCGGCAGCCGGAGAAATATCTAGGATTTCTGGGCACCTTGTTCCTGTTTGTCGCAATCGCGAGCCTCTTCACCATCGTTCCCGGCTATGAGCCGCCGACCGGTTCACTCTCCACCACCGCAGCACTGGCGATTTGTGTGTTTGTGGCTGTGCCGCTATTCGGCATCGGTGATCGCGGGCTGGGCGGATATCTCAGAGAATACTTGAAACCGACGTTTATCATGTTGCCGTTCAACATCATCAGCGAACTCTCGCGCACCTTGGCCCTGGCTGTCCGTCTGTTCGGTAATATGATGAGCGGGACGATGATCCTCGCCATTCTGGTGACCATCACGCCCTTCATCTTTCCAATCGCCATGAGTGCGCTCGGACTGCTGACCGGTATGGTGCAAGCTTATATTTTTAGCATCTTGGCCACGGTGTATATCGCGGCCGCCACGCGTGCGCGCAAGCCGGAACCAGGGCTCGAACCTGAGGGCTGAAACCACTACGCCAACCATGAAAGGACACACTATGGATAGCATGACGCTCATCGCAATCGCCTCAATCGTCACCGCCGGCATCACGATCGCCCTGGGGAGTATCGGGCCTGCGCTCGGCGAAGGGCGTGCCGTCGCCACGGCATTAAGTTCGCTGGCGCAGCAACCCGATGCCGCAACGACGATCACACGCACCTTGTTCGTCGGCCTGGCAATGATCGAGTCCATTGCGATTTATTGCTTCGTGGTCTCGATGATTCTCCTGTTTGCCAACCCGTTTTGGAACCACGTGATTGCCATTGCGGCAGGAAAGTAAAACGTGCTGATCGACTGGTTTACCGTCAGTGCGCAAGTCGTCAACTTCCTCATTCTGGTGTGGTTGTTGAAGCGCTTCCTGTATCGGCCCATTCTCAACGCTATCGACGCGCGGGAGAAGCGGATCGCCGCGGAACTCGCGGACGCGGACGCGAAAAAGGCCGAAGCCATAAAGGAGCGCAACGAGTTCCAGCATAAGAACGAGGAGTTCGACCGGCAGCGTGCTGCACTCTTCAGCCAGGCGACGGACGAGGCGAAAGCCGAACGTCAGCGGCTCCTCGACGAAGCGCGGCAGGCGGCCGATGCGATGAGTGCCAAACGACAGGAAACGCTGAGAATCGAGGCCCATAACCTCAATCACGCCATCAGTCGACGGACCCAGCAAGAAGTGTTTGCCGTCGCGCGAAAGACGCTGACGGATCTTGCCACGACGAGTCTGGAAGAACGGTTGGGTGACGTGTTCACTCGCCGGTTGCGGGAGATGGACGACAGGGCGAAAGCAGGTCTCGCCGCGGCGCTCAAGACAGCCCCTAATCCCGCGCTCGTGCGCAGCGCGTTTGACCTGCCTGCGGAGCAACAAGCGGTGATACAACGGGCGCTCAACGAAACATTCTCGGCCGAAATCCACGTCCGATTCGAGACCGCGCCGGACTTGATCAGTGGAATCGAACTCACCACGAATGGAGAAAAGCTGGCTTGGAGCATCGCGGATTACCTCGCGTCCCTCGAAAAGGGCGTCGACGAACTGCTGAAAGGGAAGGACAATCCTGAAGCTAAAGCCACGCCCAAACCGGAGGAGCCTAAGGGCGAAACAAAGAGCCAATGAACACGGATCCTAAAAGCCTGCAGCAGGTGTTCGACAGTACATTCGCGGGATTGCGCCACGCACGGGAAGCGTTTACGCCACAACTTGAGCCGCGGGAGGTGGGCACGATCACCAGCATCGCCACAGGCATCGCAAAAGTCTCCGGTCTCCCCGGCGTGGGTTTTGAGGAGGTGCTGAGGTTTGCCGGAGATGTGTATGGCATCGCATTCAACGTCGATGAAGACGAAATCGGCGTGGTTCTGCTGGGCGACTACTGGCAGTTGCATGCGGGCGATGAAGTCGAACGCAGGGGGCACGTGATGGATGTGCCGGTAGGAAACGCATTGATCGGACGCATTATCAATCCATTGGGCCGGCCTCTGGACGGCAATGGCCCGGTGGTTACCAGCGGGCGTTTACCTATCGAACGAACGGCACCGCACATCATGGACCGCGCTCCCGTTACCATACCGTTGCAAACCGGTATCAAGGTCATCGATGCGCTCATCCCCATCGGGCGCGGCCAGCGTGAACTGATCGTTGGCGACCGACAGACCGGCAAGACCACGATCGCGCTCGATACGATTCTCAATCAACGCGACCAGAATGTGCTCTGCGTGTATTGCGCCATTGGCCAGCGCGCGTCCGGCGTGGCCAAAGTGATCGCTGCTCTGCGGGAAAAGGGCGCGATGGATTACACCATTGTGGTCGTAACCGAAGGCAACGATCCACCCGGCCTCGCCTATGTCGCTCCATACGCCGCGACCAGCATCGCGGAGCATTTCATGGCGCAAGGCCGCGACGTGCTGGTTGTATACGACGACCTTACGCATCATGCGCGCGCCTATCGCGAATTGTCTTTGCTGCTGCGTCGCCCGCCCGGCCGCGAAGCGTTTCCCGGCGACATCTTCTACCTTCACGCGCGGCTGCTGGAACGCGCAACGCACCTGCACCAGGAACTCGGTGGTGGATCGCTGACCGCGCTGCCTATTATCGAAACTGAAGCGCAGGACATTTCCGCCTACATTCCGACCAACCTCATTTCCATCACGGACGGGCAGATTTACCTCTCGCCGTCGTTATTTGAATTAGGCGTGCTGCCCGCGGTCGATGTGGGCAAATCTGTCTCGCGCGTCGGCGGCAAGGCGCAACGCGCGGCTTACCGTGCCGTGGCGGGCGATCTCAAGCTCGCCTACGCGCAGTTCGAAGAGCTCGAAACCTTTGCCAGGTTCGGCGCCAGGCTGGATGAAAACACACGCAAGATCATCGACCATGGGCGGCGAATTCGTGCCTGCCTCAAGCAGCCGGAATTCGCGCCGGTGTCTGTGGCCGCACAAATCGCTGTGTTGCTGGCGTTGACCGAGAAACTCTTCGACCGCGTACCGCTTGACCAGATGGCGGCCGCTGAACGCGTTTTGCGCCAGGCGGCGGCGAACATCCCGGCGGAGGTGTGTGTGCGATTCGAAACCGCCGATAAGTTGAGCGATCAGGATCGCACAACAATCATCGAAATCGCCCGCCGCTCGCTCGTCCGTTTCCAGCCTAAGGCAGGATCAACCCCCGGATCCAAAGGCGGACCTACGCCTGATGCGGACATCAAACCGAAGCCCGATCCCGCGGCTACACCGAACTCAAAGGCAGAGGCCGAGGAAAAGTCATGAGCGATACGACGACGAGTCTACGGAAAAAGATCAGCAGTGCCGGCGATCTCCAGTCCGTCGTTCGCACAATGAAAGCCTTGGCCGCTTCGAGTATCGTCCAATATGAGCAATCAGTGCGCGCATTGGCCGACTACTACCGAACTGTAGAACTGGGGTTGAGCATTTGTCTCCGGGAAAGCGAGCCAACAGCGCTGTTTCCAGAAGGTAACGGCCGCACCGATAAGGCCTCCGTCGGTGCAGTCGTATTCGGTTCCGATCAAGGGCTGGTGGGCCAGTTCAATGATGTGGTGGCTGATTTTGCGGTGAAAGCCCTGGCCGCTCTTCCCGGCAAACATCAGATTTGGGCGGTCGGTGACCGCGTGCACGGCCGTCTGTTGGACTCGGGGTTGCCGCTGACTGGACTCTTCGCTGTGCCGAACTCCGTCAAGGCCATCACTCCACTCGTCGGGCAGATTCTCGTCGAAAGCGAGACCCGCCACAGCCGTGGTGAGGTTGCCGAACTCCACCTCTTCTATAACCGCCCTACCGCCGGGGCGCTGTATGCGCCCGTCAGTCAACGACTGCTACCGCTGGACGAGACCTGGCGACGCAGACTGGCTGAACTTCCCTGGCCGACGGGAAACTTGCCCGAGGTCATGGGTAGCGGCATCGCGACCTTGCGGGGGCTCATCCACGAATACCTTTTCGTCTCCCTCTTCAGGGCCTGCGCCGAATCCCTCGCAAGCGAGAATGCGAGCCGCCTGGCGGCGATGCAACGCGCCGACAAAAACATCGACGAATTGCTGGAGCACCTCAACGGGACATTCCATCGTTTGCGCCAGAGCGGCATCGACGAGGAACTGTTCGACGTCATTTCAGGCTTCGAGGCGCTTTCAAAAGGGAAGGCGCCTCGGAGCGCGAGGGATTGAGCAGGGTCAAATCATGAAGATGAAAATCAATTCCAATGATTTTCTTGTGCCGGCGAGGAAAGAGCTCAACCTCACAAAGTGGCCGACGTCCCAAGCGCGGCTCACGCTCCCAACTCGGGGCAGGTGGCTTTCAAACAAGACTGTGCCGGTTGCTATGGGCCGACCGAAAGGGCGATGGCTATACGACGTTCAATCCGCCGGTTGCGGATCTCACGTCGGCGAAGGTGTATACGCAACTCGCGCCCCAGCTTATTCGCACGGCGCATAAGGGACGGGTCAACAGTACAATGGAAAGATGGGAAAGCGTCCTATCCGATCAGGATATCGAAAATGTGGTTGCCTTCTTCGCAGCCTGCTAGTCCCGCAGACTGTGGGAAAACCATTTCGGCACAGCAGAAGGTGGAATGGCCGACACGTTGTGGGCAGGGGCACGGGACGGGCGAGGGATGATCTGGTTTATATGCATTGTCTCGTTTGTTGGTTGAACCAGACTAACCGGATAAACCAGAGAGACCAGAAGAAGGGATAATCATGAAAGGGTCGGAGCTACTGCTGCGTTGTTTGGAAAATGAAGGAGTCCAGTGGATCTTCGGCGTGCCCGGAGAAGAGACGCTGGACGTCTTGAACTCGCTCGTGGATTCGCAGATCCGGTTTATTGCCGTCCGACACGAGCAAGGCGCGGCCTTCATGGCCGATGTCCATGGGCGGCTGACAGGAAAGGCCGGGGTCTGTTTCTCTACTCTGGGGCCCGGTGCAACCAATTTGCTCACCGGTGTGGCAGACGCGTATCTGGATCGCGCCCCGCTGGTTGCGATCACGGGACAAGCCTCGCTGGATCGGAAGCACAAAGAATCGCATCAGTTCATCGACGTCTTGTCCATGTTCAAGCCGGTCACGAAATGGAACGCCGAGATCTTTCATCCCCGGACCATGGCCGAGACGGTGCGCAAAGCGTTCAAGGTCGCGCAGACCGAAAAGCCCGGCTCGACCCATCTGGAACTGCCGGAGGACGTCGCGGCGGACACGGTGAGTGATGGTGAGCTGGACGGGCCGTTGCGTGTGCAGGCGCCGTCCTTGCCGGAGCCGCTGGCGCGCCAAGTGAACCGGGCTGTCGAGGTCTTGGCTCAGGCACGTCGGCCAATCCTCTTGGTCGGCAACGGGGTGATCCGGGGTCAGGCGCATGAGGCGGTCCGCCGGTTCGCCCGACAGGCGAACGTGCCGGTGGTCCATACGTTCATGAGCAAGGGTGTCGTTCCAGACAGTGATCCGTTGTCTCTCCATACAATTGGATTACAGATGCGGGATCATCCGGCTGTGGTGATCGAGCAGAGCGATGCCGTTGTGGCGGTGGGGTATGATTTTGTGGAGTACGCTCCCTGCTTGTGGAATCCGAACCGCGACAAGCATATCGTGCATGTGGATGTGTCGCCGGCCGAGGTGGATGCGCACTATATTGTGGATGTCGGCGTATTGGGAGATATCGCCTTATCCCTCGATCAGATCGGCAAGCAGCTTGCTTCGTTCGATCTTGCCTGGGCCGAAGAGAGTCGCCGGCGCGTGCAGACCGCCTACGAAAGGGAGTGGGCGCAGCCATCTGGATGGCCCCTGCGACCTCAGCATATCGTTCGCGATCTGCGACAGGCGCTGGCGCCGGAGGATCTGGTCATCTGCGACGTGGGGGCGCATAAGTTATGGATGGCCCGGATGTTTCCCTGCGAGGTCCCGAACACGTGCATCATTTCCAACGGATTTGCGGCGATGGGTATGGCGCTGCCTGGGGCCATTGCGGCCAAGCTCCTCTGTCCCGCGAGGCGCGTCGTGGCTGTGACAGGGGACGGCGGGTTCCTGATGAATGTCCAGGAACTGGAGACCGCTGTACGACTGCACCTTCCACTCGTTGTGCTGATCTGGCGTGACAACGGCTACGGGGTCATTCGATGGAAGCAGCAGATGAAGTTCGGGAGGACCTCCGGTGTTGAGTTCGGCAACCCGGACTTCGTTGCCTTGGCACAGAGTTTTGGAGCGATCGGTTACCGCGTCGAGGGACCGTCTGAATTGGAGCCGGTACTGAACGCCGCGCTCTCGTGCGGAAAACCGGCCGTGATCGACTGCCAGGTGGATTACAGCGAGAATCTTCGTCTTTCGGAGCACCTGAAAGCGCTTGGAACTGCATGAGGAGACGTATCAGGGGATGAATAGAGGAGGCACAGGATGGAAGTTCGCAGCAAGGTCTACACCTATCACACCGCAATCAAATGGACGGAGCAACGCAAGGGAGTTATCTCCTGTGCCGGTAAACCGGATATCCAGGTTGCAACTCCGCCGGAGTTCAAGGGGCACGAAGGCATCTGGTCACCGGAGGATCTATTCGTCGCGTCCGCCAATATCTGTCTGATGACGACGTTCTTGGCGGTGGCGGAGCGGGCAGGTCTGGCCTTTACCTCGTACGAGAGTGTGGCCGAAGGGCGGCTGGAATTGGTCGATGGAAAATTCCAGTTCACTGCCATTACGTTGAAGCCAACCATCACGCTTCCGGCGAGCACTGATGCGGCCAAAGCCAAGGAGTTGATCGAGAAAGCCGAGGCGAACTGTCTGATTTCCAACTCCATGAAGGCGAGAGTCAGCTTGGAACCGACCATCCGGTAGCAAGAAGAAGAGGGATGGAGCCTGATGATCTTCTGTGCTCGCGCAACGCGCGGCCTGAGAAGGCCCTCGTTGGACGCGCGCAGTGGAAGATCAGTCAGCCCCCATCCCTGAGAGGTGACGAGCGAGCTTGGAGGGAGCATTGTAAAGCGTGCTCGTTTGACGTGCGCAGTGAAGGACAGTCTGGTCGTTGCGGCGAGAAAAGACTCCCGATCCCTTGCATTCAGCTTCCCGCTACTTGACCGGTCATGAAGAGAGCGATACAGTGCCTACCAATCGTATGAAACAGAAGGCGATAGCGTTCGACAAACACTTTGATGTGCGAGAAGTAGCTTCCTATGGCGTCATGGAAGCCGCACATTATCTGCGCATTCCACGCACGACCATCCGAGACTGGGTTTCAGGCCGGCATTACCGCAGCACCACCGGCATGCGCTTCTCCAGACCAATCATCCAGGTGCCCGATCCAGCCGTGAAGTTGCTCTCCTTCATGAATCTCGTAGAGATCCACGTTCTCGATGCCATTCGCCGCAAGCATGAGATCCCATTGGAAAAAGTCAAAACTGCGATGAACTACCTCTCGAAACAATTTCCTTCGAGACATCCCTTGGCCGACCAGGAATTCGACACCGATGGATTGAACCTCTTCATCAAGAAATTCAGTCAATTGATCAACATCTCTCAAGAAGGACAATTGGCCATCCAAGAAGTCCTCCAGGCACACCTCCATCGAATCGAACGAGATCTCAAGGGCATCCCAGTCAGACTGTATCCGTTCACGCGGAAACGCGACCTCCAAGAAGAGCCCAGGGCCGTCGTCATTGATCCACAAGTATCCTTTGGCCGGCCTGTGCTGGCAGGCACCGGTATTCCAACGGCTGTGATCGCGGAACGCTACAAGGCCGGCGAATCCGTGGACGACTTGGCAGACGATTATGGACGGCGGCGGCTCGAAATCGAAGAAGCCATCAGGTGCGAACTCTCCGTCGAAGCCGCCTGACGCGCCCGTCTTCTTCCTTGATCGTTCTCTGGGGAAGAACCGTGTCGCCACAGCGCTCCGCCAGGCTGGCGCCACGCTCCACATCCACGACGATCACTTTTCTCCCGATGCCAAGGATGAAGACTGGCTCGTCGAGGCCGGGCAGCGCGGCTGGATTGTCCTGACCAAAGACCATCGCATCCGGTATCGACACGTTGAACGGCTGGCGCTCATGAAGGCAGGCGTAGCGGCATTTATCCTCACATCAGGTGATCTACAAGGCGAAGAAATGGCAGAGATCTTCGTGAAGGCACTCCCCCGCATCACCCGGTTTCTGAAGAACCACACGAAACCGTTTATCGCCAAGGTCGCAAAGGATGGCTCAGTCTCGTTGCTCTTTCAATAGAGCAAGAGCTCTCGGCTTGCGAGCGAATCGTAATTCGCCACGGACGCGCGGGCTCAGAAGGGGGAGCGGGGGGTCGCCAGACCATCCTTTGTGCTCGCAGAACGCGCACGATGGAATGGTGCTCGTCCGATGCGCGCAGTGAAGGATAGTCTGGCGACTCCCCTGAGGGCAAAATAGGAAACATGGGAAGACCCTCGCTCGGGCTAATGGCACGTCTCGGCGTGCCAGTGGGTGGGCGGGTGAGAATGTCACGCGCAGTGGGCGACTCTCTAGAGCAGTTTTGATTTAAGTGTATACATTCTGTAGGATACCCTCCATTGTGTTCTTGATGGAGGTAACAGGATGGATGCCTATTCGCAGGATCTACGGGACCGGGTGTTGCGAGCACTGGAGCGTGGGGATCGTCCGACGGCCATTGCAGAGCGATTTGAAGTCAGCCGGGTCTGGGTGTATCAGGTGCGGAACCGACTCACGCAGACGGGACAGCGTGGCAGTCGACCAATTGGAGGCCATCGGCAGTCCCGGTTGGCTGGGATGGAGCCGACCCTGCGGGCTTGGCTGAAGGAAACAGGAGATCTGACACTCGCGGAGATGTGTGCCCGATTGGCAGCACACGGGATTGCGATTAAGGTACCCGCCTTGTGGCATCAACTCGACAAATGGAAGCTCACGCTTAAAAAAAACCCTACACGCCAGCGAGCGAGATCGCGCCGACGTGCAAGCCGCACGGCGTGAGTGGCAGGCATCCCAACCCGCTCTGGACATCACGAAACTGGTCTTTCTAGATGAAACGGGGGCATCGACGAACATGGCGCGGCGCTACGGACGCGCCCCATGCGGCGAACGGTGCGTTGCCTCTGTACCGCACGGACATTGGCACACCACCACCTTCGTTGCTGGGCTGCGTCATGATGACATCTCCGCGCCGATGGTGGCGGATGGCGCCATGACGGGAGCCCTCTTTCTAAAATATGTCCAGGAGTGCTTATGCCCGACGCTGCACTCGGGCGACATCGTCATCGCCGACAACTTACGGAGTCACAAAGTGGCGGGCGTCAAAGAGGCGCATGAGGCGGTGGGGGCACACATCCGCTATCTCCCGCCGTATTCCCCCGATCTGAATCCCATCGAAAAACTGTTCGCCAAACTCAAAGCGCTGCTCCGCAAAGCCGCCACGCGCATCGTGGACGCGCTCTGGAATGAAATCGGGAGGCTGCTTGACCGCTTCACACCCGACGAATGCACGCGCTACTTTGCATCCTCAGGCTATGTAAAGACATAAACCAAAAACGCTCTAGCCCGCTCCCAAAGGAGAAGATAGAGAAACGGTGGGCTGTGTAGCGAAAAAAGACTCCCGGTGCCTTTTCTTTTTTTGACTAGGGGGAAGATTGACAAACAAGATAGACCAGACCAACCATCAGTCCTGATCAAAGTCATTCACGATCGTAAAGATAGCAGAAACTGACCTTCCCCCGATTCCGTGGACACCGGGTTAAGCCACAGCCGTCCTCGCTTCGTACTCGGCCGGGGAGACATAGCCAAGGGTCGAGTGACGGCGCTTCCGATTATAGAACACCTCAATGTACTCGAAGATGTCTTGCTTCGCGTCTTCACGGGTTGCGTAATGCCGATGGTAGACGAGCTCGCGCTTGAGTGTCCCGAAGAAGCTCTCGACACAGGCGTTGTCCCAGCAGTTGCCGGTGCGGCTCATGCTGGTGATGATGCCATACTCGCCGAGCAGACGCTGGTAGCTCGTGGCGGCGTACTGACTGCCGCGATCCGAATGGTGCAGGAGCCCAGTCGCGGGTATCCGGTTCGCCAGCGCCATGATGAGGGCACGTTCGGCCAGATCTCCGATGAGCCTGGTGCCCATGGCCCAGCCAATCACGGTGCGCGAGTAGAGGTCGAGGATGACGGCGAGGTAGAGCCAGCCCTCGGTAGTCCACACGTAGGTGAGGTCCCCGGCCCATACCCGATTTGGAGCCTCGACCGTGAACTGGCGATTGAGGGTGTTCGCCGCCACGGGGAACCGATGATGGGACTGCGTCGTGGCTCGCCACTTCTTCACGGTCTTGGCACGGATGCCGTCCTGGCGCATCAACCGGGCCACGCGATGTTCACCGATGCGGTGTCCCTGCTTGATCAAGGCGTCCCAGATGCTGGGACTGCCGTAGGTCTCGCGGGACTCTCGATGGATCACCCGGATGGCCGAGAGCACGGTCCGGGCGGACACCGAACGGGTACTCTCGGGCCGTATGCGCCACGCGTAATAGCCCGCAGCCGATACAGCGAGGGCGCGGCACATCAACCGGATCGGATAGCGACGGTCATGCTCCTGGATCGCGCGGTATCTCATTGGGATTCCCTCGCGAAGAACGCCGCCGCACGTTTTAAAAAATCCCGTTCCTTCCGCAGCGTCTCGTTTTCTCGTTTGAGCCGTGTCAGCTCGTCCTGCTCGACCCGCACCGCCTGGCGCGTGCGGCCCTGGGATTCGACCTGTTGCTGTTCGCTCCTCCAGCGATACAGCACATTGTCAGAAATCCCAAGTTCCCGAGCCACCTGGGCCACCGGCCGGCCCGATTCCCGCGTGAGCCGGACTGCCTCGGACTTGAATGCGTCAGTAAACTGACGTCGCGTTATTTTTGGCATGCTGACCTCCGATTTCATCATTCTCCCACTTATGGAGGTGTCTATGAAATCAGGGGAGGGTCAAACAGCGCCTTTGGCAGTTGCTTTCGAAATTGTGTGCTTTGAAGAGCTCTCCACCTCCAAATGCACTAGATTTCGAAATTGACGGACAGAATCAGTCAACTGATGGACAGGGGACTTGAGGAGTCTCTTATCTACACATGTCCTAATGTAGCCATCGAATGTCTCCTTTATTGGCGTGACCTTCTTGAATTCCAAGAAGAGTCTCAGAAGTTCCTCAAGTACACTGCCAGCAAGTATGACCGCAGGCTTAGAGAATCCGGCTTCTGCCAAGAGAAATGCTTGTGCAACGTCACGGAAGATGATTTCTCTTTTGAATGCATCCGAAACAAACCGAATTCTTCTCCCAAATGCTTTCTTGTCTGTATCGTAAGCACTCTTTATCGCCTTCCATGCGTCATTAGCATTAAAGGAGCCAACAAGACCAGCCGCTTGAAGCAAATCTTCCTGCCCCTCACTATGAAGCGGACTCGGCAAGAATTTATAGTTGCGACTCGAAGTCTTTTGCTCTTGTTTCTGCTTCAGCAAGATCCTTTCGTCAACAATCTCTTTGAAGCTGCTGTACCTTAGAATTGTTTCAGCTGGTTCAACTTGTGATTCCCCGTAGCTTGCTACGGGGACAATCTTTTCTGGTACCCTCTGGAGTATGGCGGACCAGAGGAGCGAGGCAGTCAGAAAGGGAGCGCACTGTGCGTGGCAAATCCACTACCATATTGTTTTTCCCGTGAAATACCGGAAATCGCTGTTGGATGAGGTGGTGACGACGATTATCCAGGAGACGGCGGCCGAGATCGCGGAACGGTTTCCGATCGAGATGGAGGCGATCGGGACGGACAAGAATCATATCCATCTGCTCTGCAGTGCACATCCGAAAGTGGCTCCAGGCCGGATTGTGCAGATATTCAAGAGCATCACGGCGCGGGAGATCTTTCGCCGAAAGCCCGCGGTGAAGCGGGTACTGTGGGGCGGGGAGTTTGGGACCGATGGGTACTACGTGGCCACGGTAGGGGAACGGGCAAACTGGCAGACTGTCGAACGGTACGTGCAGCGGCAAGGGCAGCCGCAGGAAGATCTTCGTCAGCTCCGGATGTTTTAGTTCTGTGATACCCCGCAGCTTGCTGCGGGGAGCTTCATTAAACGAGGTGGCGGGATCGTCAAAAAAAGTAGTATGGCTACCCGTAAAATGGAATTCACACATATACCCCAAACATTCAGCAGTTTGACCAAAAGATAGCTTGGCTATGCCCGCGAGGTCCGCAACCAGTATCTTAGTTTTTGGCTTAGATTTGTAGTGCTGTTGGAGCACCGCAAATATGTTTTCGCAGTTCCTAATGAGAGCATAGGACTTCTCATCCTTGAGTAGGATTAGCCCCTGAAAAGTCACCCAATATCTATCCAGCTCTTTCCGTAAGAACCCCACCCTTTCAAGTTTATCCAAGAGATCTAAGTATTCATCATGCTGAGCACGGTAGTAGGTAGCATTTACACCTGCCCCGTCTGATCCTTGCTGTGCAATGTCCACTAATACAGTTTTTGAAGGACCATTAAGAATAGGGAAATTTCGTGAGATCTTCTTCATATATTTGGTGGACGCCGTTTGAATGAGTCGAAAACATTTCCTGACAGCGCTTCTTTCTCTCAATTTGCTGCTGATGCCACTGCGTCTGCGCGTGAACAGACTGGTGAGCTAATCGGTAGGACTCTCTTGATTTCGTTCAAATGTTCCCGAAGGACTCTAGTTGCTTCACCTGACGGTAGATTGTAAGCAAGACCTACGAGTTGTTCTCCAATCCATGAGGACCACTCGTCCTCATGCTCAAATGCTGCGCTGGCGAGTAAAAGGATATGAAGGATCGACATTGCCGAACTTCCATCTACTGCCCGCGGTGCTCTCGCTAGGGCCGCGGCGGAGATTGAGCGCGCCAAATCTTTATTCCGGTGGGCTGCAGCTATAAGACAGATATCGAAAAGCCGACCGAGTTTGTTCTCTCTCTCCGACTGCTCAACATCCAAGGCTGTACTTGCACTTGCCTCACATGCCCGTTCCAGGATCTTCTCACCGAGGTCAAAACATTGAGAAAAGTATGCCAACTTGGACCAGATTGCACCATAAGGATCCTTTGAAAGCTCTTTCATAACATGGCTAACATCGGTTTCTGACAGGGCACGCCCCTTCTGATCAGCTGGCCTACGATGCCCATCTAGAGGTCCTGGCATTGCCCAGCCTAGCGGGGAGCCCTTGCTGGCAAGGCGTGTCATAGCCGCGTCAACATCCTCAGAGTGTGGTACCGAGCGACCAGCGGCCTGGTGTCTAACCCTGAGTATCACGAGCCTACCTATGATTTCTTCTCGAAGTAGGGAATGTGAGATTTCCCCTGCTCGATACATCGGCTCACGATGCAGATCAATCATCTGAGCATAGGTTCCAGCCATATCTCGATTAGAGTGAACCCATCCGCGCAACGCTTCCAATTTGATCTGTATATGCAGAGTTGACTGCATTAGTAAGCCAGCATGCATCCATGCACACATCCGTTTCCAAAATGGTTCACACAAGGCTCCGTCTTCAAGTACGTTAATGCGGTCCAAGACAAGCTGTGCAAACAGAGGGAGGATCTCATAGCAGTCAACACCATCTGGACGGGGCAATTGCTCCTGCACAAGTTTTCTCATCGTCTCGGCTGCCAATGTCTTGTATCGCTCGTCATGCTGACGAGTGATCGCGATATCTAGTACACCAAGAAGCATAAATGGGTTAGCCCGCGTATCGATTGTCTCTAGTGCCTTCCATATGTCGTCATCATTTATCTCGCCAGTCCAAGCAGCTGGCATAAGATCGTCCCGCAGAGCACCAAGCAGGCAGATCTCCAGCCCTCGCGCAATATTTCTGCCTAGCAATTGTCGCCTGTATGCAGGCAATATCCCAGTCAGGTACTCCTCTGGTATAGCGTTACGTGGGTTCGGTCCACAGAAACGTTCAAAATAAGCAAGGGAATCTGGCACGATATCGTCGAGCTGGATTTGGTCTGAGGTGTGCGCCAACGCGATTCTTGCTCGGTGAGCTTCGAGTCCAGTACTGATCTCTTCTAATAGATCTGCAATTTCCGCGTCAGTGAGTTCACGCTCCTCAGCTGCCATCTGCAATGCGGAAAAGTCAGGAGTTGTTGGGCCAAGATTGTCGATCACACGATTTAGTGCGAACATCCGGTGATCACGGTTGGGCGAAAGAACCATAAGGTCGGGAAGATCAGCTATCTGGTTCAGCTCTTTCTGCTCCACCCCCTTTAGAGTGACAGTGTGACGATCAGCCGTAACGAGGAGCTGACGAGCAGAGACATCGTTCACACTTTGATTGCCCTTGCCAGCAAGCACACGACGCACAGCAGCAAGTAGCTCAAGTTGATCAATGGAAATACCAGCGCCGATGGTCACAATCGTCCGCGAGAGCGGACCATACTGAGATATGAAAGCATGATCTCCTAATACTCGCGCTTGGAGTTGCGACGGCAAAAGATCACACAAATGTCTAGCGATCAGGGCTCTATCTACTCCCATCACTCAACCTCTCGACTAACTGGCCGATTTCAATCTTTAGTTGCTTGGCCAGATCGTCAATCAAGCTATCATTGGCTGGCAACAATGGCTCCAACACAGCTTGCTCAATCCATTTTAAGAATGCCTTATAGCGCGTTGGTTTTAGGCGTCCCATGGGACTGAACAGGGGGGTCAGGTGCCTGACATATTGTTCTCGAACTGGAATGCCGTCGTGAACTGTTCGCTCCCAGTCAATTGGTGAAGGTACCACGTTTACCCAAACCCAGTTGGTAAGAGCCACTGTCCGATCTACAGGCATATTATCGTCTTGCCATAGGGAGCGAATTGTGAGGATACAAGCAAGATGTAGCCTGGTGAGATAGGGTGTCTCAAGTGGGCACTGGACCATATCCGAGCTGCGAATGCGCATAAGGAGCTGTCGGATAGCCCTTAGCTCGGAACTTTCGATCAATTGGTTGTCCTGATCAAATAGTGCTGCCCGCAACAATTGCTCAAGCTCATCAGGGTCTACCGGTACCAGAGCGAAGCCCGCCTCCCGGAGTCGATGCAAGGTCGCACGTTTCTTCTCGACATCTATTAATCCCTGAGCTTCCAGGTAACTAATTAGATCCAGAGTGCATGTGATCGGCACATTGCGTCCCTTTTTGTCTGTGAGGAGACCATGGCGATTCAGGTATCGGTCATCGATGCAGACAATATCGCACGGTCCAGTGTCGGCAAGAAATCCTGACAGAGATCCGATCATCTCATCATCGACATCATGTCGCGGCAGAAAAACGGCCTTACTATTGTCTAGGGCTTCTCGTAGTACAGACCGAATGTCGTCTATTTTTTCATTAAGACGCTCACCCTCTCTGTTCGCGACCACAAGAGCAGACTGCTCTTCTCTCATGGATGGATGGACCCAAAGATCTAACACCGCAACGACACACCGACTGCGAGGAGCCCAGCTTGCTGTAGGTATGTAGCGGCGAGGTCATCGAGATATTAGGAGGAGCGCCGAAAATGGAAGCAAGCTGTGAAGCGTGTTGACTTCCTGGCCTTTGCTCGTGTGCAACCAGATACTTCCTCAGCCTTCACATATATCTCACGACTAATTTTCCCTGTCCTCAACAAGAAGGCGTCCTACAGTCCGTGGTCGACAAAATTAGTTTGTCATAATCCTTCAGGTCAGCTTCTTTCTCAAGAAATGTGCGCAATTGGTATATAGGACGAGGACGAACTACGCGGCCATTATTGATATGGGCGAGCTTCAAGCATTTCAGCAAGGTGCGGCCCCACCTCCTCGACAAGCCACGGTGGTGGTTCCATAGATGACGTCACAGGCCTTAGCTGACCTTTTTCAATGAGATCACGAATCTCTTCAGCGCTGTTGATGCGCGATGGTTGATGAAAGCGCACACGTCGCCGTTCGTTGAGAAGAACAACCATGGTCTCAGGGGCAAGAATAATACAGTTGAAAGCTTTCAGGATGTTTCGGAGGAGGCCCAAAAATCCCAGCACCATTAGGGAGGTGACATCTAGCCCCACTACCCAGGACGGTTGAAGTCCGATGATCTGTCGCGCCCCTGAAACTATCGGAATAATCACACGGCGGCGGCCATCACCCTGTTCCGCATTCCGCCGTGGTAGGTCAATGAGTATCCGCGACAGTGGCATATGGAGCACGGCTGCCGCCATATGCAGAGGCACCTCCCCTTGGAGTAAGTTGCGCTCGATTAATCGTTCACGCTCACGGTGGGCAGGCATCATCTCCTGAACAAGAGTACGCATGTCCACTCGATGGACCGGACCACTGTCCGAGGACAACTCTACCGCTCGAGCCATCCATGATGGATCTGCGTCATGGTCTCGCCCCATTGAAACAGTGAGCGAATAGGCATTCATGAGCACGCTTGGATCATTCGGTGCCTTGCTTGCCGCGAGCTTGGCAAGCTCGATTGCTGGCTACTAGTGATTGGATCAGCTTCAGCAGCTAACAACGCTAGGCGAAGTAGTAGATTGGCATCATATGTATCTCGCTTGTCCCATTCACGATCGACGATCGCTGGGAATCGCTCCCAGTCTCCCGACTGAATGGCAAGATTCATATCGAGCTGAAGATCAGCTGGATTGTTTCGGGTATTGAGAAGCTGGTCATTTATTACCCGAGCTTCTATTGACCGACCCATATAGAAAAGTGCCCATGCGTTGGCGGACTTGAGATCGTCACCCCAATCGGACACACCCGGGTTTTCTTGGAAGAATGTAACGATAGAAGCATATCCGGACTTTGGATCACGCTGCATGCAATCGACAAGCCGACTCGCGTTGTCCCTGGTTCGTTCAAGCTGGAACAGCTTTTCTAACAACGGACATAATGTTACCCAATCCCGACCCTGTCCAATTTCTTGAATGAGATTCTGCAAGTCGAACAATAGTCCAGTCCGTGAATAAATCTCTTCAAATGTGGTTCTGAGATCTCCCCCCTCTTTCTTATGGATCATGGCACGAAGACGATCGTAGTCATTTTCAGCGAAGTCACTCTTGTGCTCTTCCAACACATGCTTTGATCGGGCAATCTGCCCATCTGCTAGCAGCGCCTCAATTCTTTTCCCCGCAAGAGTCGCTATTGGAACTTCCATGGCCAGGCGACCCTCTTCTCGCTCTAGAAAATTCGCGTGCTCGCGGGCAGTCATAGTGGTTTCGGCCAAAAGGAATTCGGCAACAACCTCCTGTCCCTCCAAACCACCCATCTTCGTCCGCTGTATAAGGTAACGCTGGAGTGGGCCCCTATCAAAATCAACTCCGAATGCAAGGGCGAAAGGCAGAAAATCAACAGCCCGTGCAGGATCTTTCATGGCCTCTCGCACTCCCCCCGCGCTGCCTCTGCAATCTCTTCTTTCTCGTCCGTGAGTCTGAGCCACAACAACCAGACTTTCGCTACCTCTGCCCGTTTATCCTCGCCGATCTCGGTCATGAGTTTTTCGGCTTGCTCAAAACAACTATGGGCACGAACCCGTCGCTGGTCTACGTCAGGCCCTTTGATCGTATGTATTTGTGGGTGAAAGATATTCATTCGAAGAGCCATATCCCGCACCTCGAGCGGAAGTAGCATGGCCGCGTTGATAACCCCTTCGACAAATGCGAGGTCTGGCCATTCAACTAAATGCCCCTGAACACCTGCGAGTAAATCACATGCTTTCTCCCACTCATCCATCTCGGCCAGTGAAAATGCCAAGTTTGACCATCCTAAGCCAGTTAGGAATCCAGCATCTTCATGCCCTGGTTGCTCCTCAAACGAAAGCAGCGCAGCCTCTTTACCGCGTGTCCGACTTAGGACTGACCAAAGAGCAGAATGCCCATCAGGATCATTGATATCTCGCAACAGATGCAGCGCCCCATTAATATCGCCTTCCCTTTCCATGATGTATGCGTTGACAATTCGAGTGTCATATCCAGGATCAAGCTTGCGGAGTTGACCGAGGTAGCTTCTTGCAGATGGGATATGTTGAACATCAGCAGTGTGAAGCCGTGCCGCCCAGGAGAGGTTTTGTTTGATCCTTGATCCGCGTAACGGAGGTCGTCCTTCACGATTTGCTGAACTAGCACGCGAATTTCTTCACGTGCGCGATCACCGAAAAGCCCACGCCTCTTGATAATACGGTCTAGCTCTCTTGTGGCTTGATTCGTATGGGCTGTTACTACTATGTTGTCTGGGCCAAGCTTATCGAGCCTCTCGCCAACACCAGAGATTTCCTGACTCACTCTTCCGAATCCCTCTCTCTGCTCTGTGACACCTGCCTGGATCAGCCCTGCTACGGGAGCCAACGGTCCCTTGAGGCTAGCCCTGTAGCCAGCGACAAGGATCGCCACTACGCTGTCGATTGCTTCAACGGCGAATGCCTTGGGCTTACCTGAAATACTTGAATGGGCTTGGATAAGCCGCTGTTTCACATTGTTATCATCTTCAACAACACCTAAGAGGCGAGCAGACGCCAATGCCTTCAAATCGCAACGAACACGATCTTCAGCGAGCCAATCTCTTATATCTTGTTCACGAAGGAATTGAGGGGTAACGAGTGGGTGCTCAATGAATGTCCGAATCTGACTCAGCCAACGATCTTCTACTTCCTCTCCTCTCAGACGAGCGATCGTCTTATCGAACTCAGCGTCAATCAGCTTGTCTTCATGCGATTCAAACAACCTACGTCCCGCTTGTCGCTCCCTAGACAGGCGTGTTTTGTATTGCGCGGCTGCCCGCACCACAGAGATAAGAGGTTGAAACAGTCTGACCCAGCCTACGTCCCACATATCATTGTCCCCGTCCCCCTGCTAACCAACATCGCTTATGCATTTTTCTAATTAGCATAACTTTCGCATCTTTGACTGAATCTGCAAGAAGTAATAAATGAGGAGTGAAACAAAAGCAGGCTACGACCTGCTACTTGCGGGTGTCAACTCAGCAGAATGGTGAAATCCAAGTATTTGCACGGATTGATATACGGCTTATCCTTCCCATCGAAGGCAAGCACTGGGGTCTTTGCTTGACCTCGCATCTTTACGTTCACGCGAGAGCGACCAGGGCTTCGATGCGAGACGTGGTTGGTGGGTTCTGGTCTATCTTGTTGGCCGGACCGGCAAGCCCACTAGGCGAACCAAAGAAACCAAATGAACCAGATGAACGAGAACAATGAATGACTGCGGGCAAGATGCTCTCACGCGGCTTTGGAGGCGGCCTTTTCTGAGAGTTCATGAATCAGTGACTGATAGGGCTTCCCTTGCTTAGCGGCCATCTTCCGAAGCTGGCTTAACAGCCGTGGAACAAGAAGGGGGACAGGCACCGCTCGGAATCGGGGCCAGATCTCGTTTACGTGCGGAAGCCGATATGGCGGGGAGGGGATCGGTCGGGTGTCAGAGCTCGAATTCTGTGCGGGTGATGCCGCTCTGCCGGATGATCGAAAGGAGTGTGCCGATGGCGAGTTCCGGGTGATCAGGAATCGGGACTGTGACGGTCCCCGCGTCGGTTCTCTGCTGCATCACCACATGACTACCGCGTCGCCTGACCTCGCGAAAGCCGTGTTTTTCAAGAATCCGGCAGGCATCTCGACCGGAAAGAACGCGCAGTTTACCCATGCGCCGCTTCGAAGCGTGTGATGAACACTTCGGTATGAAGCCGATGTTTTATTTCCGCCGCGTCAGCGGTTTCAAGGAACAATTCGACCGCTTCCTTGAGATTGGATGTTGCCCCTTCAATTGTCGCTCCCTGGCTGGCCACGTCTAATTCTGGGCAGAGCGCCACATATAGGTCGCCTTCTTTTTCAACAATTGCCGTATAGCTGTTGTTCGCCATGGATCTGTCACCTCTCAGTTCGGGGGCTGCAATCGCTTTAGCAGTATAGCCAACCCCTTTTGAGTTGTCACTGAAAGCTTAACCCGGTTCATCTGGTTTCTCTGGTTTGTCTCGTTTATTTGGTTGAACCAGACAGACCGGGCTTGTCCCAGACGTGCAAGCCATCGATGTTCTGCCCTGTCTAAATTGGTTTTCCGCAGCGTGGCAGTGCCTTTCTTCTGTGGCGTCTTGCGACAGTGACCAGATACTCGATCGGGGTCTTTCTCGCCACTTGCGACGGATCTGTCGGTGTCGCCTCCGAGTTCCCGCTTCTAACGCATTGTTTGTGCGGAGGTTTAGCCTCGCCCATTTCCACGCCTGGCTGGCATCTCACTCGCAAGGATAGTCATCGGATAAGAAGGGTGGGAGGCGACACGATGAAAGCTGTACTTGTCGGAGTTGCGCTTTTGGCGTTAGCCGGAGGCGCAAGCATGAAAGAATTGAATGTGTCTCAGCCGGAGCGTGATGTGCTCAGCGGCAGAGTCATCTATTCGACGATCTGTATCCGTTGTCATGGGGTCGACGGGAAGGGAGATGGGCAGATGAAATTCACACCTCCAGTCGCTGACCTCACCTCCCTGGCGGTTCAAGAAAAGCTGGACGCGAGGCTATTTAAGAGCGTGCATGACGGCAGGCAGAATACTGCGATGGGAGCCTGGAGGGAAGCACTCACAGACGATGAGATTTGGGATGTGCTCGCCTATGTGAGAACTCTGGCTCCTGAACAAACCGGCGGCATGGGCAGCGGGCTTCGATGAGATCGACGCTCTGCCGAGTCGTGTTGGGGCTGTGGATCGTGACGATTGCGCTAGCCGGCTGGTTCTTCGTGCAAGGGTGGACGACGGAAGGCACAGATGGACGGATGCAAGTCGTATTGGCGCCGGCAGAGCGAGACTTGATCTTGGGCGAGATGCGGATGCTCCTGAAGGCGGTTCATGGCGTGGTCACAGGCTTGGCCGGCCAGGATCAGGAGGCAAATCGAGCGCAGATTGAACAGGCGGCCCGTTCGGCTGGAATGCACATGGCTGCTGACGTAAACCCGGCGCTCATGGCGAAGCTGCCGCTGCCGTTCAAGCAAATGGGTATGTCGATCCACAAGGACATGGATGCCCTCGCAGATGCGATTGTCCAGAAAGAGACCCCCCAACAGATTCTCCAGCGCCTCTCCAGCATGACGGCCCGCTGCACAGGATGCCATGATTTATATCGATTCTCGGCGGAGCGTTAAACGGGAAACACGAGACACATGGAATTAGGGCTTGCGCGTCGTGCGAGTGAAAGTCCATATGGCTGAACAACAGGGCGAGCAGGCGGCGAGCAGTCTGTGCGATCAACTGCAGATCACAGGGGAGGAGCTGCAGACCAGGCTGGCATTTCTTTCCTTTGGTGAACAAGACGGGCGGAACCTTGTCGAGATCCGCGATGTGATCGTGTCACATGTGGACGAGATCATCCGGGACTTCTACGATCACTTGCTGCAATTCGAGGAATTACGCGGGATCTTGTCCGATGCGAAACTCGTGGAGCGACTCAAGGGGACACAGCGCCAGTATTTACTCAGCCTTGGGGAACTCGGCGATGGCGTCGCGTATGCGGAGGCACGGCTTCAGATTGGACTCACTCACGAACGAGTCGGACTCAAGCAGAAGTGGTATTTGGGCGCGTACCACAAGCTCTTCGGGTTCATCCTGCAACGGCTCGCGGTTCGTTATTCGGGAGACGCGAGCAGGCTGTCCTCATTGGTCCTCACGCTGAACAAGATCCTCACCCTCGATGAGATCTTTGTCGTGGAGACCTATTACTATGCGACGATGCAGCGTTTGGAAGACAGCCTGCATCGACTGAAGGACGCCCATCGGCAGCTTGAAGACTTCTCCCGACGGGACGCTCTTACGCCGGTGGACAACCGGCGCGCACTGATGGAGGCGCTGGCCATGGAGTTTCACAGGAGCCGCCGTTATGAGCGCCCGTTCGCGCTGTTGTTTCTCGATGTGGATCACTTCAAAGAGATCAATGACCGGCATGGGCATCTGTTCGGCGATCACGTGTTGCTCCATATAGTGCAGTTGGCCAGGGGAATCATCCGTCCGCCCGATATCATGGGCCGCTACGGGGGTGAGGAGTTTGTGATTGGATTGGTGGAGTGCTATCAATCCGGCGCCCTGCAGATTGCCGAGCGCATTAGGTTAAAAATCGCACAGGAGCAGTTTACGTGGGAGCATCATTCCACCGTGGTAACGGTCAGTATCGGGGTCGTGATGTTATCTCCGGAAATCGATCAGGTCGAGACACTCGTGACTCGCGCGGATCAGGCCATGTATTACGCCAAGCACAGAGGGCGGAACCGAGTTGAATTGTACAGCAAAGCCTGCGCCTCGGAGAACCAACTGGGATGAACTGAGCCTCTATACATGGCGTGAGGCGAAACTAGTTAATCTGGTTCATTTGGTTTGTTTGGTTGTTGGTTGAACGAAACTAACCGGATGAACGAAATCAACCAGATAAACAAAACAAACCAGATCAATCAGATAAACCAAATAGACCGAACAGACCAAATGAACAAAAGCTGTTGGCGAACTTTTTCAACATTCTGCTAGGATACCCGATCGACCGAATTAAGGCCGGTCGTGTCGTCTGAGAATCGAATAACCAAGGAGGATGCATGAATCGGATACTTGTGGGAACTGCGATTGTGGTGTCGGCACTCGTGCCGTTTGCCGGCTGCTCGTATTATAAGGGCAAGCTCGAGACCCCCTTGCATGCGAAGGCCGTCATCGCCGGTCCCGGTATTACGGGCGAGGCGCATCTCTATGAGAAGTATGAAGGGCGCGTCACGATCAAGCTGAAGCTCACCGGCACGCCGGAAAGCAAGTTGAAGCCAGGACGCCATGCGATCCACATTCACGAGGTCGGCAACTGTGAACCCTTCGCAGCGGCTAAGGGGCATTATGATGGGAATGTGGATGCGGCAATAAATCCGGAGGCGAACGTCACACCAGGATTAGGGAACCATCCCTACCATCTCGGCGATCTCCAGAACCTCTCCGTGAACGATGATCGGAACGGGTCGCTGTATACAATCACGAGCAGGGTGACTTTGTCCGAGGGGTTGAACACCCTCTTCGATAAGGATGGGAGCGCCTTCATTATCCATGAGTTTGACGATAAGTATCTGCCTGATCCTGTGACAAAGGATGCGCCAGGCGGGCCTCGCATCGCGTGCGGTGTGATTGTGAAGGAGTGAACGCTCGCCTACGCTTGATCAAATCTTCATTATTCTCCTTTGCCGGATAGTCTGTCGTTCACGGCCATCGTAGCCATTTCGGCTACGATGGCCGGTCGGTGAGCCCCTCGCTAGTCTCCTGTGGCATCCCGCAACAATCACTGGGTCAGCACTGTGGCTTTTAGCTCCAGGGCGATCGGACGTTGACGGCTAATCGGCTGATTTGACGGGATAAATAATAGGCTAGTTACCTCTGTTAGTGGCACAGTCTTGGCACAAGAGAGAAGCATGATACGGCTGTTGTCAGCTATTCTTGGGGTGGCTGTGCTCTTGAGCTGTTCAGGCGAGAGTGCTCGGGTCATGACCGAGGAGCCTCGTGGGGCCGGTCAAACCGGCAGTACGCCGATAGAATTTTCTCCGCCCTCTCCGGAAACTATTCCAGGGAGTCAACTTGGTGAACAGATTCGGCTTGGTTATCTGATTGTTGTCAATACACAGGAGTATGGCCAGCCTTATGCCGGCAATCGCCTCAACTGCACCAACTGTCATCTCGACGGCGGGCTCAACCCGAACGCCGCCTCATTCGTCGGTCTTGCCGCGGTCTATCCCGAGTACCGTCCCCGCAGCGGGCGGGTGAATACGCTCGCTGATCGTGTCAACGAGTGTTTCGAACGGAACCTGAATGGGCGAGCGCTTCCGCCGGACAGTTCCAAGCTCCAGGCCGTCGTGGCCTATATCACCTGGCTCTCACGCGGAGTGCCGAGCGGTGCGACGTTGCCTTGGCGGGGCCTCCAGCGCATTGCCTCACAGCGACCACTCGATTCAGACAACGGTAAGAAAGTGTTTGCGAGCAAATGTGTCTTCTGTCATGGCTCCGACGGCCTGGGAACGATGACGGCGCCGCCGGTGTGGGGGCCGCAGTCCTACACGATTGGCTCAGGCATGGTGCAGGTGAGCGTTGCTGCCGCTTTTATCAAATCGAACATGCCGCGTAGCTGGGGCTGGAGCCTGTCGGATGACGATGCATACGATGTCGCCGCCTATATCAACGCTCAACCGCGGCCGGATTTTCCAGGCAAATCGAACGATTGGCCGAAGGGCGGCAAGCCAGCGGATGCACCGTATTAGTGAGTGAGGCATAAAAGGTTAAACGTGAAGCGTCAGGAGCGGTCACAATGAAACTTACCGTGGCCTACCATGGCGGGACTCGCCATGACATCACGAGCGGCAAGCACCGGGTCGTGACCGATCAGCCGGTCGAAGATGGCGGGCAGGATGCCGGCATGAGTCCTGTCGAACTCTTTGTCGGTTCACTCGCCGGTTGTGTCGGTTATTTCGTGGGTCGCTACTGTGACCGCCATCAGATCTCGACCAAAGGGTTAAGCGTCGAGGCGGAATGGACCATGGCGGAACAGCCGCATCGGGTGGGCCAGGTCACACTGGCGATTCACTTGCCGCACCGCGTCACGGCCGAACACAGCGAGCGGCTCCTCAAGGTGGCGCATGGCTGCACCGTGCATCAATCCATCGCGGTGCCTGCCGGCGTGGCGATCGAACTCAATCCCCATCACCGTGGAGACAAACCGTCATGAAAGAAGAATCGGCCTCCCGGTCTCTGTCGCGGCGGACCTTGCTGAAAAGGGCCGTCCAGGGGCTGGGCGTTACACTCGCGCTGGGCCACGTGATCCCACGCGCGCAGGCTGAGGAGCGCGATGTCTTGAAGAATGAGACCGACCGCCTTACTGTGCGCGTGGCGCGACCGTTGGATGCCGAAACCCCGGTGCAAGAGTTCGCTTCCTACCTCACGCCGAATTCCCGCTTCTTTGTCCGCAGCCACTTCGGCCCGCCTCCTGCAGAACTGATTTCCGATCCGAACTGGAGACTGAGCGTGAGCGGTATGGTGGACCGACCACGGACCTTCACGCTCAAAGAGTTGAAGCAGAGCGAAGAAATCGCCGTCACGGCTGTCGTGCAATGCAGCGGCAATGGTCGCGCATTTCATCGGCCCAAGGTCCCTGGCGTTCAATGGGAGCGTGGGGCGGTCGGAAATGCGCAATGGACGGGGGTGCGGCTGAGGGACGTGTTAGCCAAGGCCGGGGTTCAAGCCGGAGCGCATCATGTGCAGTTCAAAGGAGCGGATCGACCGGTCGTGGCCTCTGTGCCGCTGTTTACCAGAAGTATTCCACTGAAGAAAGCCCTTCATCCGGACACGATTCTCGCCTATGAGATGAACGGGCGTCCGCTCCCTTTGTTGCATGGAGCGCCATTACGAGTGATTACGCCGGGCTGGATGGCGGATTCGTGCACCAAGTGGCTGACGGATATCACAGTGCAGGCCGAGGAGGCGAAGGGGTTTTACATGCAGACGGCCTATCGTATGCCGACGACGCCTGTGGAACAGGGCGCAGCAGCGAGCGGACAGTCGATCCCGGTGGAAGCGATGGTGGTGAAGTCACTCGTCGCGGCGCCGCAAGAGGGCGAGACCGTGAAGTCCGGTCTCGTTATTATTCAAGGCGTGGCGTGGGGCGGAGAAGTCAAGGTTGCGAAAGTCGAAGTGTCGTTCGATGAAGGGAAAACGTGGGACACAGCGCGGCTGGTGGGGGAAGATCATCCCTACGCATGGCGACGATGGCAATTCGTCTGGAAGGCCGAGACCGCCGGCACGTTCACCATTCTCTGCCGCGCGACCGATGTGCGGGGAGCGACGCAACCGGCAACGACTCCTTGGAACCCAAGCGGGTTTTTGTGGAATGGGTGGGATCACGTCTCGGTGACGGTGGCTCTATGACGAAGGTTAGCGGAAGCATTATGTTCTCATTGGTGATCGGACTTGCGGGCCTGGCCGTTGTGACGGCAGCGCAAGAGGAAGATATGGCAACGGTCAGCGCCTCGTTGGCGCTACGTGCAGAGGGACTGATTATCGCGCGCTGTTCCGTCTGTCACAGCGCTGATCTCATCGTACAACAGCGGTTGCCTCGCGCGCGATGGGAGGCCACGGTCGGGAAAATGGAACATTGGGGTGCGGAGATTTCCAAGGACGAGACAGACCTGCTCGTGCGGTATCTGTCGGCGCGGTATCACCCGGGCGCGCCGGATCGACTGCCGCCGCTCGACAGTGAATTGAGGAAGGCGGAGCCGCTCACGCAGGAGATGGTGGCTGAAGATCAGCTCAAGGGGGACCCGGCCAGAGGAGCCGGTATTTTTGAACACAATTGCCAGGCCTGTCATGGCGCCATGGCGATAGGCGGTATGGGCCCGAAGCTGGTGAAGATTCCAATTCTTAAACATGAGGATCTGTTTACGGAGACGGTCCTGCATGGACGAGGGGCGATGCCTGCGTGGGGTTCAGTGCTGAGTCCTCAGGACATTGCCGATATTCATGCGTGGCTAGTGACGAGGTAAGGGATCAGACGAGGGCACTCAAGATAAAAGGGGGCGCGATATGAAGTTGAGAAGAGGGGTTGTTATCGGAGGTGCGCTACTCGCGTTCGTGGGGCTGATGTCATCCCCTCATCTGTCGTTCGCGAGCGATCAGTCCGCGAGCGAAAGAAATTATCCAGCAGACTTGCGTGCAATGCCACCGGCTGGAAGGCCAGGCCGACTCTCGTTTCAATCTCAAGGCGCCCGACCTCATCTGGGCCGGCAGCAAGTATCAACGGTCCTGGTTGATCCGGTGGCTGACGGGCAAAGAAGCGCCATTGTATGCCAAGGGCTATCGATGGGATCTGAGCGAGGCTCCGTCGAAGCATCCAATGGTTACTGAGTTGGAGGCCAATGCCATTGCCGACTACTTTGCTGAGCACAACAAGGATTCGCGAGTCAAAGTCGGCGCGTTCGATCTCTCGAAGGTGACGAAGTTCGAGGCCGCGTTCGGCGGGATGGCCTACAAGGCGCATGCCTGCCTTGGCTGTCACGTGATCGAAGAGAACGGCAAGTTCATCGGCGGCCCGCAGAGCGCATCACTCGTGGCGGCCGGACAGAGGTACGACCAGGATTGGCTCTTTCGTTTCGGGCTGAATCCACAAGACTTCGTGCCGCACAGTGGCGAGTTCCTCGCTGATGCGACGGAGCCACAGCTCCGCGCGGTGATCGGCTTTCTCATGGTGCAGGGAGTGAAGGACTTTAAATATTACGAGCCCTGGACGAGCCCGGAGTTTGGAATGGCCAGCGTGGATCGCGGGAAGGTGATTTATAAAGAATATTGCTCGCAGTGTCACGGCGCGACAGGCAAGGGGGATGGCCCGGCGGCTTCCGGTCTGGAGCCCAAGCCGGCGATTCATGCCAACATTCCATTTGAGAAACTTCCGATGGAGTATCTCTACAACGTCATCAATCATGGCGGGGTGGCGATAGGCAAATCCCCGAATATGCCCTATTGGAATTTGACCATAGGGCAACAGGGCGTGGCCGATGTGATGGCCTACTTGAAAGTGACGTTTAAGGGGGTGCCGGACATGGCGGCCGCTCCGAGCGGAGGGCAGAGTGGAGCCTGTGTGCAGCTGCGCAAGACGGCAATGGCGCCGGACGAGTTCTTGGCCAAGACGAATATGCTTCCTGCATCTGCCGGAGCAATTCAGGCAGGGAAGACGCTCTACTTGAAGACAGCCCAACCAGTGGCCTGTGCGATGTGCCATGGAGAACAGGGTGACGGGAAGGGAATTATGGGGGCAGCCTTGGTCCCGCCGCCGCGAAATTTTACTTGTGGCGCGATGATGAAGGACATTCCCGATGGTCAACTGTTCTGGATCATCAAGAACGGTTCGCCTGGAACAGGGATGATGCCGTTTCCCGGGTTGCCTGATGAGCAGGTGTGGCAGCTGATTCACTACGTCCGATCGCTAGCCAAATAGGGCGTAAGGGGTGAGGTGGTCAGAAGGCTGAAGGCTGAAGCGATCGGAAGGTAGAACCCCGACCTTCAGCCTTAGAGTTGTGTCCGTCCCGCACGTCTCGCATTTCGCGTCCGTGATCGACGAGCGACGAAGGAGGAAAACATGGCGACATTTATTATTTCAGGTAGCCGGGGCACGGACGATCCCACGATGGCGACGTTGCCGTTCATGGCAGCGAAGGTCGCGAAGGAGCAGGGGCATGAGGTCGTGCTCTGGCTCTGGAATGAAGCCGTGACAATCGGGCGCAAAGGAACTGCGGATCATGTGACAGGGGTGAATCTGACGCCGCTCAAAGATTTGCTGGCAGCCGTGCAAGTGGCGAATATTCCCATCTGGGTCTGCGGGGCCTGCGCCGTGGCGCGGCAGATCGGTGCCGGGGATCTGGTCGCGGGCGCAACGATCAAGGGCATGGCAGACTATATCAAGGCCGTCGCCGAACGAGATCGGAACGTGGCATTCTGATTTTGCGACGAAGAAGGGAATCTCAATATGGCAGCTGATGGCGAATCGACTGGAAAGTCAAAGAGCCGAGCGGGTCGGCGGGATGAGGTGGACATCGATGAGCGCGTGGAACAGGGGCGTCTCGATGTCAATGAGCTGGAGACCATTCCAACGATGGTGCCACGGCAAGGGGACGGCTATCGAATGCTGCGCCGTGGATCTGTCGGGCAGGGGTTAGGGCGTATCGGCGAACCGGGCTGCGACTTGACCGAGGATGATCTTCGGCGGATCAATACGAGAAAGGGTTTCATTCAGCTGCTCGAGTACAAGGCCGTCGATATCGAGGAGGTGCGCAAGACGTTGCTATACGAGCAAGAGCTGCGTCAGTTACAGGTCGAACTGGTCAAGCTCCAGCGGTGGGTGCAGGGCAACGGAGAGCGGATTGCGATCCTGATTGAAGGGCGGGATGCGGCCGGGAAGGGCGGCACGATCCGCCGGTTCACCGAACACTTGAATCCTCGCGCCATGAGGGTGGTCGCGCTGCCCAAACCGTCGGATGAAGAACGGGGGCAGTGGTACTTTCAACGCTATATCCGCCAGCTGCCCAACAAGGGCGAGATCGTGTTCTTCGACCGCAGTTGGTACAACCGGGCGGTGGTCGAACCAGTGATGGGATTCTGCAACAAGAAGGAACACCAGCGGTTTCTGCAGCAGGTTCCGGAATTCGAGCACATGCTCTATGAGGATGGCGTGACCATCATCAAGTTTTGGTTCTCCATCTCCAAGAACGAGCAGGCGCAGCGATTCGAAGAGCGCCGGCAGGATCCGCTCAAGCAATGGAAGCTGAGCCCGGTCGATGAGAAGGCGCAAGAGTTGTGGGACTCCTACACCCGCTACAAAGAGGAGATGTTCAGCAAGACACACGCGACGTTCAGCCCCTGGATTATCGTCAAGGCCAACGACAAGCAGGCGGCGCGATTGGAAAGTCTCCGGTACGTGCTGAACGTGCTGCCGTACAAAGGCAAAGAGGAATCCCCGATCCGCCTGACACCGGACCCCAACGTGATCGCCCGATTCCACCGCAAGATGGTGGAGTTAGATTTGTAACGAATGGACGAACGCGACATGCTCAAATGGCCAGCCTGGCTCCCTTTTTACGCGTTTTGCCGCAGTAGCGTTTCGCCCCAACGCTCCAGTGTTCCTAACGAATGAAGGAGGAATCAGTCATGATGAATGCCTTTCGATATGCAGCTATCCTGGTATGGGGATCAGTGGTACTCCTCGGTCCTAATGTCCAAACTGTTCGAGCGGATGGAGGCCATGGAGGAATGATGTGTGGCCACATGTGTGAAGGCTACGATCAAAGTAAACAGGACGAACACAGCAGCTATGGCCTGAAGCATTTTCTCAAGCATGGGAAGGAGATCGGCCTCACATCGGAGCAAATCAGCAAGCTGACAACCATGCAGCTTGACCTGGGTCGCGCGCAGGCCAGAGCGGAAGCCGACATCAAGGTGGCAACACTCGAGTTGCATGCGTTGGTCGAGGACGAGAAGGCCGACTCGGCATCGATCCAGGCCAAGGTGGACCAACTCAAGAAGGCGGAAGGCGGTCTTTTGTTCATGGCGATCAAGTCGAGGCGCGACGCGATGGCGTTATTGACTCCCGAACAGCGTGAGAAATCTCACGCAATGCGGGACAAGATGATGGAGATGATGATGGGGGGAGAGGGCCAGCATACCGGTGGGATGAGTGGAATGAGCGAGATGCAAGGCGGAGGGCATGGGACAAGTGGAGGACCTGGGAAAGAGGGGGCAGCTGCGCATCAACATTAGGGCATCAGTCCGGCAGATGAGATGCCTTGCACCATCCTAAAGTTGAGTCCTGCCTCCATTGCGTGCGTACGTGAGAGTTGGCATGAAATCCTTGAATCCAATTTCATGCACGTGACTCACATCAAGAGGGACGAGTGAAACGAAGAGTGTACGGGATGTCTAAGAAAAGCTTGGCGCACGACGCATTTGTTGCATCGTGGCAGAGGATGGACATAAACAGATGCGGAGCGAAGAGGGCCGGTGCGGGGTCATCGGTCACAATGATCAGAATCACACGAAGAGGAGGTTGTCATGACAACGTTAGGTAGACCGGGTGTTCCTGCCGGAGGGTTCAAGACGATTGGACAAGTGCGTGCCACGAACGATCTTGTGTTTACTCGAAAACAGAATGCAATGGGGATCGCCGTTGAGTTGCTTGCGACCCATACGCCGGGAGCGCCAGTGGTCGACGGAGAGGGGAGGTTCGCCGGATTCATCAGCGAGTTCGACATTCTTCGGGCGTTGGAAGCGGGGAAGGATCTGAACCGGCTGGCCGCAGAGGACATTATGGTGAAAGACCGCATTTCCGTGACCGATGACACCAACATCGAGGATGCCGTGAAGCTGATGGAGGACAAACGGCTCATCAATCTGCCGATTGAGAGAAACGGCAAGGTGGTCTACACGATCACGCGCCACGATCTGTTGCGGGCCTGGATCGGCCTTGGCGTCGACATCGAATCGAATGTTGCCCAATAAGGTATGTCTGTGCGCGGTGGTGGTCGACGCTCCACATCAGCCAGCCAAAGGAGGAAGGTGATGAAGTCGAGGGTGTTTTTGTTGCTGGTCTTCGTGGCTTCTCTTGCCATTCCCGCTGGGGCCGCCGAACGGCACATGATGCAGTCAGCTGGTGCCGGCCGACAAGTTGGCTGAAGCGCGCGCACTCACGAGCCCTTTGCCGAAATCCCCTGAGACTGTTGCGCAGGGCAAGGCAATCTACGATGGCAAGGGCGCCTGCTTCAACTGCCATGGGAAAGACGGGGACGGCAATGGGCCATTGGCTGCCCAACTGAATCCATCGCCTCGCAATTTCCGGCACCACGGATTCTGGCGCCATCGTACGGAAGGCGAAGTCTTCTGGGTGATCAAGCACGGATCGTCCGGTACTGCCATGGTTGGATTTGGGGGGCAACTGACGGACGAAGAGATATGGACTCTCATCCAGTACATACGTAACTTCGGTGGTGAGCATGAGCCTGGTATGATGGGGCGTGGAGAAGGCATGGGACCAATGATGGGGCCGGGTGGCGGCATGGGCGGCATGGGACACGGCGGACGGAGAGGTGGGATGGAAGGCATGGGCGGCCAGTAGACGGGCGGTTGTGAGGGCGATGCCTGCGGCCGGTAACAGTAAGGCTCAACTTTTATGTTGAATGTTCAATTCAGATTTCTAGCTTTCCGCAAATATGTTGAATCCATTTGAGGCTACTTGTCTCACACAGTCAGTCGAATGTGCAGAGTCTTTCTCGGCCTAGATGAACTGGGCGAAGACCCATCAAACCCCTAGGAGGTCATTATGATTCGAGCATTGAGTCTCGCGTCGGTACTGAGTTTTGCTGTGTTCTCTATGGGAGCGGCGGTGGCCCAGGAACATGCCCCTGTTCCAGCCGCTCCGGCGGCGGAGAAGAAGCCGGGTCCGGCCGATGGCTTTACCCTTCATGTCATGGCCCCGCACAAATTTGAAGACGGTACCGTGCACGGCCCCTATCACCATTACTGCAAGGGAATTTCTCCAGAAATCCTGCAATGTCTGCTGTTTGAATCGACCGATCCCAATGCGAGGCTCACGGATGTCGAGTATTTCGTTGCCAAGTCCGTTTCGCGGAAGGATGTACCGCTGAAAGCCTGGAACAAGTACTACCATGACCACGAGGTAGAGATTGCCACCGGTCGTGTCCAGATTCTCGATATGCCGGAGGCGCAAGCCAAGGAAGTTGCCGCAGTTGCAGCCCAGACAGACGGGATCATCTTCCATCTCTGGCCGGATGGAGCTAAGGCGCCCACAGGAGTGGTTGGCCACCCACAATCGGTCGGCCACAAGCATCGAACCAAGTAGCTCAAAGGTATAGATGTGGCGGGGAGAGCGTGGTCACGCGGTCTCCCCGCCTGTCTTCACCTCACCTGAAGAAGGATCGTGTGCCATGACCAATCGAGTCAGGATTACGTCAATTATGTTATTGGTGGTTGGAACTCTCCTGATTGTCGAGGGCCTGACGTGGGCGGCTGACAAGTCTGTCATGCGCCCACGGGTACCAGGCGATCAGATCGAAGCAGCCCGTGCTGTGACGAATCCGCTCCCTGAGGGCGAGGAAATGATTGCGAAAGGCAAAGCGTTGTATGAAGGGAAAGCCTTTTGCAAGGTCTGTCATGGGCCGGATGGGAAAGGGCTTGGGGCAGATATTGCGCCGGGGACGCTGAAAGGCCCCTTACCGAGAAATTTTACCGACAAGAAGTGGCAAGCCGCTCGAACCGATGGGGAACTGTTCTGGATCTTGAAGAACGGCAGCAAGGGCACGGCGATGGCCTCTTTTATTCCGCTCGTACTGACGGAAGAAGAAGCCTGGCAGGTGCTGCGATATGTGCGGTCATTCGCGAAAGAAAATAAGTGATATGCCTGACTCACTCGCCCGGAGGATTGTTGCTTTTTGCGACAGTCCGCTTTTCCCCTAAGACCTGAAATGCCCCAGGAATCTATCGTTCCTCTTCGTGCGTTCCCTTAAGGCCTCGTCAAATCGCGGTAACGAGTGGTTTCCTGGCTCTGCTTTTCTGGCACGGCCTTCGCTTTTCAACTTAAGTGAACCCTTTATATCTAAGGAGGAATTATTATGGACAATCGAGAGACACAATGTTCCGGGCCGGCTGTTGTACTCGCATTCTTAGGGGGGGCCATGGCTGGGGTGGTGGCAGGTCTTCTTCTCGCCCCGAAGTCCGGGGAAGAAACGCGCCGGGCTGTGAGGGGGTATGCCAGGAAGGCCGAGGAAGAAGTCCTGGAGAAGGCGAAGGAGGCGCGAGCCGCTCTTGATGAGGTCATAGAGCGCGGCAAACATTTCATCGCAGAGAAAACGGCTGATGCCGAGGCGGCGGTCAAGACCGGACGAGAGGCCATGAAGGAAAATATCGAAAAATGTTGCAGCTGAGGGTATGCCGTATCAGTCAGTGATGGGCATAAGAACGGGTGAAAATTTGAGGCGCTGGTGTTAACCTCGTGATCTGATGGAGGGATGCCAAGGTGTCTTGGAGGATTCTCTTGCCGTTCCCATTTGTATCCTGAGGAGAAAAAATGAATGTATCGATGGTTACTGTCGTGCTCGCTGTTTCCCTGATGATATTACAACCCGTTTGGGCACATACCGATGAATCGCTGGATGCGATGGCGTCCCCACATGGCGGGCAAGTCCGTGCGGCAGGTCCCTATCACCTGGAGCTCGTTGCCAAGGACGGAGAGCTGGTACTGCATGTGACCGATCATGCATGGCAAGAGATTCATACCGATGGGGGAGAGGGGAAGGCCACTATCCAACAGGGTAAGGCCGGAGGCAAAACAGCGGTCAAGCTGGGGCCATCACAACAGAATATATTTACGGGGAACGGTGAATTTCACATCACACCGGAGACAGTGATTGTGGTATTCGTCAAGTTGCCGGAACAGGATGCCTATGGTGCCCGATTTACCCCGCTGAAGCCAAAGACTATCAAGGCGGGAAAGAAATCGGCTGAAGGTCATGATCATGACCTTCAGCATCAGCACCATTGAACTGAATGATCTGGTCGTCTTCGTGCAGGGGTTACGCTCAGAAGTGCGATTCTTGTCCAAGCCCTTAAAGGCCAACTTACATGCCACCATTATATAGAGGGCGGCAGATCCTCCTTGGAAGGATCACTCTGGGTGTTCTTTGTGTTGTATTGTCAGCTGGTTGCACTGAGGTCGATCGCCGCCACAATGAGCCGCAGTCCATTCCTTATATGACGCCCGATACTAGGCATCCGATTCCACTGTCGTCATCGGCAGGGAAAGAACATCGCGCGGTAATGTTACAGCACCTGGAAACGATCCAGGTGATCGTGAACGCGCTGGTCGAGGAGGACTACGAGTTGGCAAAAGGCCTGACTGAATCGCATCTGGGATTCTTTATGCATCGGCAGGCCATGGCGCAGCAGCAGCCTGACAATTTTCCACCTGCCTATCACGACTTGGCTATGGCGCATCATGCGGCGGCGGAAGAGTTGGCGCGCATCATCCCCACGAAAGACTTGAAGCAGATCTTGCCGCAGTTCAACAACGTGCTGAAGGCCTGCGTGGCCTGCCATTTGGAGTTCAAAGTCGGAGGGCATTCATAATGTATTGGAGGCAGGCATCATGAGTGGGCAGAGTACCATCACCGAGTTTTATGAGCAGGACCATGACCGATTGGATGAATTGTTCAAGACCTTTCAAAGGTTGAAACAGTCCGACTTCGCCAAGGCCAAGGAGGCATTCAAGGAATTCAAGTTCGGCTTGCAACGCCACATCGTGTGGGAAGAAGACGTTCTGTTTCCGTTGTGGGAAAAGGAAACCGGCATATCCGAAGGCGGGGCGACTTCCGTGATGCGGACGGAGCATCGCCAGATTGGGCAGCAACTTGAAGCCATTCACCAGAAGGTGGCCGATCAGAATCCAGACAGCGATCAAGAAGAACAGGCGTTGTTGAATCTGCTCGGTTCTCACAATATGAAAGAAGAACGGGTGCTCTACCCCGGCATTGACCGGGTGACCAGTGCGAAGGTGCGTGAAGCCGTCTTTCAAAATATGAAGAATATTCCGGAGGAGCGATACAAGCTCTGTTGCGGACAACACTGATTAGCTGGTTGATCTGGTTTGTTTTGTTTCTCTGGTTGAATTTGGTTCATCCGGCTAGTTTCGTTCAACCAAATAAACAAGACAAACCAAACAAACGAGACAGACCAGATAGTAGGCCAAATGAACAAGACAGGCTGGTTAAACGGTTTCAGCCTCCTGCTAGTGGGCGTACTGGCGATCCAGTTTACCTATATGGCTGAGATGAATGCCTGGGCCAATTCTCCTCCGTCACCCAAGGGCACAAAGGTGGCAGGCGATGCCGAGCGGGGCAGAGCGGTCTTCAACGGGAAGGGCGTGTGCTACTACTGCCATGGCGTTGATGGGAACAAGGACCAACGGCCAAAACTCGCAGCCGATACAACTGCGCTCATCGTGCAGCTCAATCCGCCACCGGTCGATCTGAAAAATCCGAAGGCGCTATATCTGAAAACCGACAAGCAGCGCGCGCGTGCAATCCGGCAAGGACACCCAGGCACAGGCATGTTTCCGGACACGAGAATGACGGATCAGGAGCTTACCGACACGCTGGCTTATCTGGCTCTCCTCAGGAGTGAAGACTCCGAAAAACGCAAATGACGCAGTGCTTCCGTGATGAAGGGAAGAGAAATAGAGCCACGCCCATGCAAAAGTTGTTGATCCGCTTTGCGCTCTCTGTGTTCCTCCTAGGAGCCACCATCAACGTGGACGACCATCTCGCTCGGGCGAGCGATGGTGGGCCACAGGGCGTCGATAGAAATAGTTCGAGCGGCATGGCTTTAATGCATCCCGCGGGGGACACCACACGCGGCGAGGGACTCTACAACGCCAGTTGCGTCGTCTGTCATGGTCCCCGAGCGACAGGAGGCATCGGCCCTCGATTGGCGGGCAATCCCGTGCTGTCGAACGAGCAGGCGTTCTGGAAGATTGTGTTAGAAGGGCGGCACGTGATGCCGCCGTTAAAAGACGCCTTGACGGAGCAACAGATTGCCGATATCCAGGCCTGGTTGAAGACATTGCCTTGATTCTTGGCGAGCTGTATGGAATGGGAAAGGGGGCTGACCCCTTAAGTTCTGCCTTGCGGAGTTGGGGAATCACGCAGGCCTCCCTTAGCCAGAGCATTTGAATAAGTATTGGATTCAGAATGGACTCGCCCTCTACGTGATAGCACTGTCAACCATTCGAATCTCACTGGGATACCGTAGCGGATATTCTCATTGGCGGATGTAGAGGGTCATCTGAAGTGGACTTCCCAATCAAAGATATTCCGCAAGACGTATTGGATGAAGTTTGCAGTCAGCTCAAGAACTACTCCGTAAAGGCTTCTGTGCACGGGAGAGCGTTCTTTTCTATGGTGCAAGAGAGTTATCATCGGAATGGGTATGACTTTCTTGATCTCAGTGCAAAGATGGATCTCCCTGACGTTCCATCCAACTTTTATGGGATTAGTGGTGGGGGGATTTGGGAGGTTGGACTATCGATGGGGGAGTCAGGGAAACTCTGTTGGGATGGAAATCGACACTTTCGCGGTGTCGAGTTCGGACAGACAAAAATCTATGGTGGTCGAAGAATGATTCGCTGCCATGGCCCTCAAAGTATTTTCACCAAGGCCTGGAGGGAGTGGGCATTCCCTGAATGCAAATAGCGTGAAACAGATCGAAGTAATCTGCATTCGGAGGCTGTTGTCTATTCAGGTTACAGAATGGCACACGGCGAGGCTATCTCAGTTCGACACGGATTCTGGCGTCCACAATCCGGCAGCCTTGCCCTGGTGGCAGCGCAAAGATCGGATTCAAATCCAGCTCTCTGATCTCCGGAATTTCTTCGACGAGGCGGGAGAGACGCAGCAGCACGTCTTCGATCGCCTCCACATCAGCTGCAGGGTGGCCTCGGTAGCCTTGTAGCAATCGATAGCCCTTGATATCACGCACCATCTCAGCTGCATCGCGGTCGGTGAGGGGAGTAATCCTGAACTGTACGTCGCCGAGGATTTCCACGTGAATGCCTCCTAAGCCGAACGCGATTAAGGGGCCGAAGAGCGGGTCGTGGGTGACGCCGACCATCACTTCCGTGCCGCCTGACAGCATCGGCTGGACGAGCACGCCTTCCATCGCATCCAACTTGTGATCCTGCGCGAGACGAGACCGATTGCCTCGAACGCGTCGCAAACGGCGTGCTCATCAGCCAGATTCAGATGGACGCCTCCCATCTCGGTTTTGTGCAAGATCTGGTGTGATGCGAGCTTGACGGCGACGGGAAATCCCACATCACAGGCCAGAGTCATCGCCTGGTCCGCAGTCTTTGCGATTCCGCCCTTCGCCACAGGGAGTTTCGCGGAGGCGAGGAGGGATCTGGTGTCCTCGACGGTCAGCCATCCAGGCCCTTCTTGAGACAGGGTTCTGGCACAGATGGCTCGAGCAGTACCGAAGTCCATATCGGTGAATTCCGGAATCATACCGAGGGGCTTGGTGCGCCATTCCTCATACCGGCAAGCTTTGCTGAGCACGACTGCTGGATGTTCGGGTAATGGAAATGTGGGGATTTTCTCGCTTGCTGTCTGAAAGGTCCGTTCGAGATCCCCTTCCGCCATCCAACAGATGTAGATCGGAATGTCGGCGTCACCGGCTTGTCTGCCAGTGGAGATCCCGCGCAAGATCCCGTTCGCAATGCCGGCTGCGTCGCCGACAGTTACGGACATGTAGAGGACAATCAGGGCATCGACTTCTTTGGAGGCGAGGAGGGTGGTGATCGCGTTGGTATAGTGGTCCGGAGCGGCGGATGCGATGAGATCGACCGGGTTCTTCAACGAGGCGGCGGGAGGTAAGAAGGCCGACAAGGCGGTGGTGGCCGCCTTGGACAACTCGGGGACAGACAATCCTCCCACTTCGCAGGCATCGGTGCAGAGGATGGCGGGACCGCCGGCATTGGTGATGATGCCGACGCGCTTTCCTTTCGGCAAAGGCTGATCGGAAAGCCCTCGAGCCAGGGCGAAGAGCTCATCCAAGGTATCTGCGCGGATTACTCCGGACTGTTGAAAGAGTGTGTCCACGGCTACCTCGCTCGACGCGAGGGCGGCGGTGTGCGAGCTGGCCGCGCGCCGTCCGGCAAAGCTCCGGCCGGATTTGATCGCCACGATCGGTTTGCGGCGGGCGACGCGACGCGCAATTCTCGCAAAGCGTCGAGGATTCCCGAAGGACTCCAGGTAGAGGAGAATGATGTCGGTGGAAGGGTCGTCTTCCCAATATTGCAGAAGATCGTTCGTGGAGATGTCGGCTTTATTTCCCACGCTGACGAATGAGGACACGCCCAGCTGTAATCGGTGGGCAGCGGCGAGGATTGCGAGCCCCAGTGCGCCGCTCTGCGTGGCCATGGCCATGCGGCCGGAGGGGGGAAAGGCCGATGTGAACGTGGCGTTGAGATGGATGGCAGGATCGGTATTCAGGAGCCCAAAGCAGTTCGGTCCGATCATGCGCATGCCCTGTTGACGGATAGTCTCCACGAGACGGTCCTGGGCCTGCTTTCCTTCAGGGCCTGATTCCGCAAAGCCTGAGGAGATCACGATCACGGAGCTGATGCCTTTGCCGGCACAATCGGTGAGGACCGGCAGCACCGCATCACGCGGTACGACAATCACCGCCAGATCGACGGCGCCGGGGATTGCAGTCACGGACGAGAAGGCGGTGAAACCGGCAATAGTCGCCGCCTTGAGGTTCACAGGGTAGATGCTGCCGAGAAACCGGTTGCCGGCGAGGGCTTCGACGATCCGGTAGCCGATGCTCTTGGGATCGCGGGATGCTCCGATCACGGCTACGGAACGAGGATAGAAGAATGGGCGAAGCGAGGCGGTCGTGGCAATACGCTCGCGCAACTCTAAGCGGGTCGTCGTGCTCTCGGTCGGGTGCAGCGAGAGCTCGACTTGCATGTCGCCGCCTTCATAGGTTTCATGGGTCGGGTACCCGGATTCCCGGAAGACTTCGCGCATGGCAGGATTGTCAGTGTGTGTGACCGCCCATAGTCTGGTGAAGCCTCGATGTATGGCCAGCATTGCCAACCGTTCAAGCAGGATCGTTCCCAGACCTTTCCCATGAAAGTCGTCGTCGACTGCCATGGCCACCTCGGCCTGATCGGAGGTACGCGCCCAATATGAGCCGGCGGCGATGATCCGGGGATCTCCAGCGATGGTTCTCAAGACCACGACGGTGAGTTGCTTGGAGGGGTTGATGGAATCACAGAGCGACGCGGTGATGTCGGCAGGGGGCGCGGTTTCAGAAAAAAACCGATGACGCCTGGATGCCGGTGACAACCGATCGATGAACTCTTGCATCATCGCCTGATCCTCCCAACGGGTCGGGCGGAGGGATGCGGTTGTGCCATCGCGCAGGATTACCAGTCCAGTTTCCAGACTCTCGGATGCCGGAGGCGGTTGAAACAATGGACGGATCTGCTTCATGCTCGGTCACCCACTCGACTTGCTGCAATCAATGTCGTGGGGCCATCGCTCATTCCGTTCACTTCGTCTTTTGCCAGATCCGCAACATCCCAAGGATCCAGGAGAATACTCTTGGCTTCCTGTTGAGGCAAGTCTGGCGAGCTGTAATCGTGTTGGATCGTCCAGCATGGAGCACTCCTTCTCTTTGCAGAGACGGAACGGTTTTATCAGTAGGAAGGCTCTCGCAGCCTCGCAATGGGGGCAGCCGGCGCTAACGAATACCGCTATCTCTGGAGTCGGTTCTCCAGCCCGGACAGGTGTCTCGCAGAAGAACAGGAGAAGAAAAACAGACAGGCCGAGTTGTTGAGTATACCTCTGCAGGCCTGTGCGTTGGAAGAACACCAACCTCGTATTGACCCACATAATTCATGAGCGTTTCTCCTGCAATCGCGGATTCGCGGCTATGACGAGCCTTCGGCGGGCAGGCTCGTCGAAGCTCCCTCAATGTGCTGTTCAAGTACGCCTCGGAGCCTCGCGGCTCCGCGCGCCCGTCTCGCAATGCGACAGTGCGATTTCGCGACGAGCCGTCATGAATAATGCGGGTTAACTGACAACGTCCGGGGGTGACACAGCCCTGATGTACGACAGCACATCCAACATTTGCTGATCCGTCAGCTTGCCGCGAAAGCTGTGCATCGGGCTGAACAACACGCCATTCGAGATCGCCACGAGTAATTCCCAATCGCTCTTGGATTGAGTGATGAGAGACCGAAGACTGGCCGGTCGTACGATCAAATCCTGGCTATCCGGGCCTTTCCCATCCAATTTGTTCCCATGGCAACGGAGGCAGTTCTTTTCATACACCGCTTGCCCTTCCTTGGGATTCCCGCGGGCAGTCTGTCCGGCGGCCCAGGTACTTCCCAGCAGGACCAAGTACACCGCAATGATCACGCTAAGGATTTTCATGCTGTCAACTTCTCCTTGGTTGGTGGTGTGGGCATCCAGTCATCTGTTCTCAACGGACAACAAGGACGGAAGTATTGGCCCGATGCACGATTCCGTGCGACACGCTGCCCAGCAGGAAACGATCGAACCCCTTCCGCCCATGGGAGCCGATCACGATGAGATCGTGGCTATTTCCCACTTCGCACACAACAGTCGCGGGATCGCCCGTACGAACCATGGTGGACACTGTGAAGTGTGGGCCGGCCAACGTCTGGGACGTGTCGTGTACGACCTGCTCAGCATGCTGCGTATTTTGCTCGGACCAGTTTTTGAGTTTCACCATCAATTGCTCATTGACCATCTCGAGCGAGGGAACGACCGAGAGGATGGTGACCGCGACCGGGTTCTTGAAGGGGTGCGATGTCAGCCACCTGTGCAGGCGGATCGTGTCTTCTCGGCTTTCCACCGCCATGAGGACGCGCGCGACGGGTCGAGCCTTTCCTTTTACGATTAAGGTCGGCACCGTGGCATGGAGCAGGACGCGGTGCGAAATGCTGCCGGCAAACATTTCTGACAACCGGCTGTGATCGTGCGTGCCCATTGCGATGAGGTCGGCCTTTACTGCGGCGGCGCTGTCGAGAATGAAGGCGGTTGGGTGCTGGACTTCGCACATCGTTCGGATGGAGGGAGTCTCAGCCGGCAGCAGGCTGCGGCAGCGCTCAACGGCCTGGCGACCGGCATCGATCAAGGCCTGGCGGAATTCGTCATACCCTTGCAGATTGACTGCCCCGGCCACGATGGGAGACTGGAGCATGCCAAGATCCACGCCATGTACGAGCACGACATCGTCCGGCCGGTAGAGTAACCCGACCTGTTCCACGGCAGCAAAAGACTCTTCCGACCAATCCACACCGACCACGATTCTCATTGCTGCCTCCCATTCAGAATAGCGGGTGCGGCGCCGTGCCGAACGGCAGAACCCGTGACTGGTCGCCGGCATTTCCGCGAATGCGCCAGACGCCGCCCTCGAGCATCAGAAAATGCACTTCTTCATACCAGCTGTCAATGGGAACTCGGAGGCCGCTGGTCTTCGAAAGGCCCGACAAGCTCCCCGTGCAGGTCACTTCGATGATGGCGGTGGAGCCCGATCCCACCTTGGCGATCTTCGAAAAGAAATGAACCTCGCTGATATCACGGTATTCCTCGAACAGATTGGACCAGATCTTACGAACATCCGCCTGTTTCAACCCATGATAGTTGTACTGGGTTGCATAGAGTGCCATGACGCCGTCAAGATTTCCTGCCGCGATGGCTGCTTCAGCCTTGTGAAACACATCTAATATCTGATTGACGGTAGCCTGATCCACCTCCACGATCGAGCCTTGTGGAATGGACGTCGCCGCCTGTCCCGTCGTTCCGGTCACCAGGCTGAATGTTGCTACTGCGACAAGTATCCATCGGTTGGGGCAGGACCACATTATTTTTCTCCTCAAAAGTTGAAACCAGGGTTCAGCGGGTCCATGTGACCCGTACGAAGTCTTCGTCCTGGTCGTAATGCAACTCCAGCTGCCCGTGGTAGGCATGTTCCAGCGCCTCGCCGATTCGCCGGGGCAGATGGGTATCGGTCGTCGAAATGACCAGGCCCTCAGGCCGTGATTCAATCGCCATGATCCGGGAGAGCGGGTGTTCCTTTTTCTCCTTCTCCTCCGTGTTCTTGACGACACCGATCAGCTGTTCGTGCTGGGTATCTTTGAACGGCCCTTTGATCGTGACGAGGCCCTTGGGGTATGTATCGTGGATCCGGTGACAAGCCGGACAGAGAGTCTCGTGCGCGCCTGCCGGTTTCGCTTCCCAGGTCCACCGCCCTTTGAGAAAGACTGCCCCGCATGTTGGACAGGCAGTGGGCTCCTTGAGTTTTCCCTGAAGTTTATAGGTGTCGTGTTCGTATTCTTGATATGTTTGGTCTCTGCGAGATCCCAACCCTGACGGGATCTTGGAATGTGTGGACATGTTACGGTGTACCTCCGTGGCTAACAAAACGTTTTACGAGGCTGGTGAAGGGGGCGTGCGTTCGAGCATCGCCTCCTCGGCCAGATTTAAGTATTCCACTACGTCGCGATCTTCGACTTGCGTGAAGTCCACGAAGAAATTTCCCACGGCCTCGAACGGGTCCGGTGTCATGAGCACCACCAACTCGTCCACATGTGCTCGGACTTCACGGATTGTCGACGGGGGTCCGACTGGAATCACGCCCACCAAACGGTGAGGTTGTAAACTGCGAATGGCAAGTGCCGAGGCCAGGAATGTCGAGCCTGTGGCGATGCCGTCGTCAACCAAGAGCACAGTGTGGCCTGTGAGCCGCGGGAGCGGTCGTCCCTGCCTGTACAGGTTCTTGCGCCTGGCAATCTCTTTCTCTTGGACATGAATCAACCGGTCCAGCTCATGCTGGGATAAGCCAAAGGCGCTGACCGCCTCTTGATTCAGATAGCGCGATCCCGTCTCGGCCACGGCCCCGATCGCATATTCGAGATTTCCCGGCGCACCGATCTTGCGCGTAATAAACACGTCGAGCGGGAGATGGAGGGCGAGGCTGAGTTGATAGCCCACTGCCACTCCGCCTCGGGGAAGGGCCAGAATCAACGCCGTCGAATCGTTGCGGTATTGACTCAGCTTATCGGCCAGCATCCGGCCCGCTTCTTCGCGATTGCGGAACATGATTCGTCTGACTCCTTAAATCTGGAGCGCTGATCCCGTGTCCTTAACAGGATGCTCAAAAAGTCCGCCAGTACGCGGAAGGTTGAGGTTTAGGCTAAGGCTGAGGTAAGGAAAGTTTTATCTTCGCTTAGCCTTGACCTCGACCTTAGCCTTCTACAAGATTCCGTGCGTGACGCCCACGCCGATCAGAAACATGGCCAGCAGGACCAGCAGCGCGATCAACCACCACAGATGACGATGGGGTTCTGTGGTCGCGCGCTGCCCATGAATGCCCCACGGAAATTCCAGATAGTGAGGATGGCGGAACATTATATCCCTCCTTTTGCAGGATGCTGAAACAGTCCGCCAGCATACGAAGATCGTTATTTGGTTTGTTTGGTTTCTCTGGGTTAAGCAACTAAACAAACCAGATAGACCAGATGAACCAGACAAACGGCGGACGAAGAGGACGGCCTGTTTGAGTATCCTGCAAGAGCATTTTGCTGTTGTGCCACGCGTGTGAATCATGGAAATTCTCACGGGACAACATAGTTTTTCCTTCGTTTCTTCGGTCGTCCTCAGGAGACCTTCACCTCGATCGATTTCGGTTTCGCCTTTTCTGACTTGGGCAGGTGTACTTTCAAGACACCGTCTTTGTACTCCGCACTGATCTTGCTGCCATCGGCATCTTCCGGCAAGGTGAAACTCCGCATAAAGCTTCCGTAGGCCCTCTCGACACGATGGTACTTCTTCCCTTTTTCCTCTTTCTCATACTTTCGCTCGCCGGATATGCTCATCACGTCGTCCTGGACTGTCAGTTTGACGTCTTCTTTCTTCACTTCCGGCAGATCCGCCTTGATGAGATATTCCTTCTCGTCCTCTGTAATGTCAACGAGTGGCGACCATTCGGCGACGGTCATGGCTTCCTTCCCGGCCTCGGTCCGAACAGCGGGACGGCCCAAATAGGTCGAGAGGCGCTTCTCCATATCCTCCAGATCTTTGAATGGATTCCAGCGCGTCATCGTCGGTTGCCAACGGGTTAGATCAGACATGAGAAACCTCCTTGTGATTAAGATGGGAGAAAGCGTTGATCAGTCCGTCCTTCCTGCCGATGCGGGAAAGTTACGGAATAAAGGCCCCGGCCCTTGGGCACGAGCATGATCTTGCCACTTCGGCTCAAGCGGTCGACAGCGAGAAATACCTGGTTCCACGTAAGATTGGTGCATCGACGCGTGATCTCTTCAAGGTCACAGGCATCGGCTCCGCGCACGATGTCGATTACTTGAACTTCCACGGTTGTAGATTGTGCCATGCGCCATCCTCGAAGAACGGAATGAGTTGCTGGGAGGAGAGCATTGCATTGTCGGTGCCAGTGGATAATCTCGTGTGAATGTAGAAGGAGAAGTTCGGTAGCACAGGGACTTACAGGCTTAGAGTATGAGAGAGAGAGCTGCGCCAATCGGCAGGTTGAGGAGTTTTGGGCCAGTGACAGACAGGAAGCTGTTGCCAAATACCTCAGCGAAGAGGGATCGTGTGAGCGGGCAGACGATGCAGACCTAAACTTTAAGAGTGGCTAGCCTGAAAGGGAGAGCGAGACCGGCGCTACGTCTCCTTGCCGTCCCGTTTGAGGTAGGGATCCGGCACGATGGCTCCACATTCAACACAGCGTACCTTGCCGGCCTCGTGTTCCTCCTCCGAGACGCAATCGGAGATCAGGCGACTGTGGGTACAGGTGCAGGGCTGGCTCATTAGGAGTGGCTGTGGGGCTTGTTCTGATTCTTTGAATCCCACGGTGTACCTTCGAGGCGCAAGTAAGTATTGCTAGCGGATGTGTCGTAGCGTAGTCCTCTGATAGCAAAAATACAAGATACAGAATATGCCAAGGTGGGCGGCCCACCTGCTGATACTGAACGTGAGGCCAATTGAAGTGATTACATGATGTTATGCTGTGCGAGTCAATGGCCGTGGCCAGATGTTCGGCACCACTCCAATCGAGAAGGGGCAATGTGCCGGGGCAAGCAGGTGCCCTCCTCTGTGCAGCGCGCCTGAGGGTATCGTCCCTATTTCAGTGGTGGGATCAGATCCGAAGGGACAGGCTTCCATCTCGGTGCCAGTAGGAGGTACGGCACTCAAGAGAGCCCGAAGACTAGGGGCGAGGAACAAGCAACAGTGGATTGCCTGCCGGGTTGTTCGGATAGCCACGCTTGCCTACGGCTCGATATCCGTAGGGAGGCTGGTTTTCTTATTTCGTGGATGAATCCTTTTCTGTCCTTTTGGCTCACACAGCTATCCAGTACATTCAACAAGAGGGAGGAATCTGTTCATGCCCAAGGTTGTTGCCGCTAAAAACACTCAGACCGACCAGTGCCATCGCTGCGGCGGACTGATGCTGGAAGAACGGGTTTTCGAAATCGGATCGATCAACTGGCGTTGCGTGAGCTGCGGTGAGCGGATTGATCCGGTCATTCTCGCCCATCGCCAGAAAGACCTCGCGCGAGTCGAAGCCGAGAGACTCTTTGCTGGTAAAGGCAAAGCCCGCCTCAATTAGGCCCCTACAATCTCGTCAGATCCTGTAATGCCACAGTCTGCAGTTCGGTGAGGCATCTTGCCCTCGTTGATTCTGACAGAATCAAGATTAACTTATAACCGAAGGAGGTGGAGAGAGCTTAGAAAGGGCAGCAGCCTGGTGCTAGTTTGACTCGCCCTTGTGCAGTCAGCGTGCAAAGGGTGCCGCTACTGCTTCAGTGGCGGGGTGACGGTTCGAGGGACGCGCTATCAATCGTTAGAGATGCTTCGTCGGTCCAGGATCTGTCATCGAGTTACTGTGGCGTAGCGGCGTAATAGGGCAGGGGCGGATCTCAGGCGGTGAGGCTGCAGGGCATTCTCGTGAGCTAAGCCTTCTTTTTCTTGTCCTCGCCGACGGTGCGTTCGCGCAACTGCCGGACTAACTCCTGGTAGGACGATGAGCGGATGATCTTCTCGAATTGACTGCGGTAATTCTTCACCAAACTGACCCCGTCCACAATGAGGTCGTAAGCGTGCCATGTTCCGTCTTTCCCTTGTAGCCGGTAGTCCATCGGGATTGCGACTTTGCTCGACCGCAGCTCGGTCCGCACCTCCGCATAGTTCCCCTCGATCCGTTCGGAGAGATAGGCTACCTGTTCGCCTGAATAGCTTTCGATTTTTTCAGCATAGCGGTCGGAGAGAAAGTTCTTGAAGAGTTCGACGAATTCGGCCCGCTCGCCGGCCGTAAGTGGAGCCTAGTGAGCTGCGAGCGATCGCTTCGACATTTCCGTATAGTCGAAGTGGGAAGCGATGACATCTTCCAGCATATGCCGGCGCGGGATGAGCTTGGCCGGATCTTTGAGTGTCTCGTCTTCAAGGATGCGGAAGACTTCAGTGAGCGTCGAGCGAACCACGTCAGTGGGGGGCTCCAAGATCTGGCCCGATGAGCCGAACGCGAGGGAGTAAGTAAGGGCGATAAGAAACAGAGAAAGGGCGTAGGCCGTGCTCTTGGCAACCCTCTCCCACCAGTTTCGCTCGCCCATCCTCATATCTCGTCAATCCAGCACGAATGTTACTTTCAGGTCCACGCGATACAGGGCGACCTTGCTGTTGTCGACCACCACGTGTTGCTCCTTCACCCAAGCCGATTTGATGCTGTGTATGGTTTTGGATGCCCGGGTGATCCCGTTTTGAATGGCATCTTCGAAACTCTTCGGTGATTCGGCACTAATCTCGATAATCTTGGCGACGGACATGGGACTCCTCCTTTGTTGGGCGCGTGAGCGCGGTTGCTGACAAGTTGATCGCTCGATGGCTTACAGGTTTCCAGTTGTTCCTTGAGCACGAATAGTTCGGAATGCATCAGATGTGCCTGTGCTTCCTTGTTGATCTTGGGTCAGATGGCGCTATGAAGCGTAGCGTTTTGCAGCAGGGAAGCAGTGTCACGTGGGGAGTTAGGCGTCATCCTGTTGACCCTGGTCCCAGTGGAAAATAGAGGAAGAGAGTTGCGGCTTGAATTATCGAGGGCTTGCCATTCTTACAGCGATGGCATCAGCATTGCGTCACGCTACAATCATGAAGCGACGAGGCGTACTCAAGATCATACTGATCCTGGCAGGAACCTTGATCCTGACCCAATGCCGGCCGTCGACTCCCGTCGCCGCAGCTGTGGAATTTGCACCGGACGTGGGAGCGGATGCCGATCAGCCGGTCATCAGGGAGCTGGTGACAGCGTTCAATGAGGCCGAAGCAGCGGTCAAGAAGGTTGATCTCTATGCGCTCATGAAGTTCTACGCCACGACCTATAACTATCACGGGTTAAAAAGATCGGATGTGCGTCGAGTATGGGAGGAGGTCTTCCTGCACTACCGGGACATCAGTTCATCCCATGTCTTCACCGAGCTGAAATTAGTCCAGGCCGACGGCATCAGAAAAGCCTATGTGACCTGCACCGGAGGGCTCTATGGGACGGAGAAACAGACGGGGAAGTCCATCACCATTGACAGCTGGGCGCGCGAGGTGCACTACCTCGTCAAAGAAGAAGGGGCCTGGCGATTCCTCGGCAATGCAGGAGGAACATTCCATTCAACTCCACCAGCAAGCGCTCCCCATCATCCTCTTTTCTAGCAGGATGCTCAAAATAGCCGTTCAGCATGGCCGCATCGAGCAATCAAAATAGGTCTTCCAAGCTTGCTCGTTGATTTTATCCAGGATGGCTGGATGAGTCCCTCACTGCGCGCATCGAACGAGCACTGTTGTATCGTGCGCGTTTTGCGAGCACAGGGGACTCATCAAGCCATCCCTCTCCCTGCTAGCTCTCGATCTTCGACGGCTCGTGATGAAACGCGGCGACTTTCGGGCGAACGAGATCGGCAAAGTCCTTGTACCGTAGCTTGATCGCGCCGACATAGGTCCCTGCTTCAAACACGATGGACTCGTCTTCTGTCAGCAGTTGATCGACGTACACCTCCACGCCGTAGAGATTTCCGAACGGTGGCATTGTTCCCACTTGGCAATCGGGGAACAGATTCGCGCACTCGGCTTCTGTTGCTAATCGGATGTCACGGGCCTCCAGTACATCCCGCAATCGTTTCAAATCTACGCGCCAGGTTGAGGGGAGCACCGTCATCACGAAGTACTGATCGGCCTTCACCACGACGACTTTAGCGACAAGTTTTCCCGGCACATCAAGTGTATGGGCCACGTCGTGGGCGGTATAGGCCTTTGGGTGGTTTACCACTTCATGGGGAATCTTGTTCGCGTCGAGATAACTCTGGAGTCGTTTCAACACCGGCATGGCAACCTCCCTTACTGAATGGAGAAGAAAATATGCATAATTCTTATGAAGAGTAAGTTAGCAAGGGAAATGCCATGAATGCCTTTTGGGGTGATCATGCAAACCTGTGAGGAACAGAGGGGTTAGCGCGCAGCGTGGTAGAGAATCGTAAAGCCCGGATCATTCCTCGTGGCATTATGGGGCAATGTCTCCGCACCCGATGCCCCGTTATGCCACGAGACAGGTGTGGTGCAAAGGCTGAAGGTCGGAGTTCCGAACACTTCAGCCTTCAGACCACCTCCCCCGCCGCGCTTTTCGCGCAAGTCACGCGCGAATAATAAATAATAATGAGGAACGCACTCTTAGTCGCTTTCGCCAGGGACTGTCATGAACAATGCGGGTTTGATTGGGAACTTGCCGCGCCAGGAGGGAGGAGATTTCTGCGTGGGGTCTGTCAGATAAGAGAGAGTCATCGTAAGCATTGTGTATGATCGCAAGACTCTCACACTGTAGGCATGCGAGAAGATACAACGTTTAACAGGCATTAGGGAAATCGACAAGCAGGCGTACCTGCTCAGGTATTCAGGCGGAAGGCTATACATAATCTCCCAAGGCAGCGAACCAAGCCATTCAAAACCTTCTCGGTTTCCTACGACCTTTGGTTCAAGCAGAGATGAGTCCTTGTTGGGCAAGAAGCCCGACCCTAAAAGCCTTCAGCCTATCTGCCTGAGTAGTTCAGAATATAGCTGTCGCTTCTTTGGGAAAAATGAAAATTGCATTTGTGGCAAAAGCTCCATCTCTGAGGGATTACCGAAGGCGAAGTGTACTTTCCTAATCCAAGAATTACGTGGGCTGCCTGAGAGGTCGTCTCCCATGAAATCTGGCGATTATCAGGAATGTAAAATGCACGTACTGCTACTTAGGTTTGAATTGACGAACTTCTTTAGTTGGAGTATTTGAAAAACAAGTGGGCAGCGTTCAAGCCCGGGAGAAGGTGTCTATGAAATGCGGAGAGGTTCACTAGTAATTTCTACGATTAAGACTAGAGGATTCCCTAGTTGCAGAACTTCTTTACTGCCGCTAGGGTCTCTGCGCTCCAACATGATGAGCAGATTTGAGTATGGTGCTCACACTCCAAACTGAAGAGATGAAGAGAGCCCGACACCAGAAGGGTCTCTGGCGGAAGAGATTCGTGGACGAATCGAGTGTGGTTACAACCTCACGCAAAAGGAGGCGCGATGACACGGATCAAAACTCGAATTACGGATTGGTCATGTATACTAGCGATCAGTCTGCTCGTGTTGGCAGGTGGTTCGGAGGCCGCCTTTGCCGAGTATGAGGTTATTAACGTCTCGAACGGCGGGACGATCAAAGGCGTGGCGACCTGGGAAGGCGAGATTCCGACGATTCCCCCGCTCCCGGTCAAGGCGGATCTGGATACATGCGGTGAAACGGCACCATCCCCGGTGTTGAAGGTGGATCCAAAGAGCAAAGGGCTCCAGCACGTTCTGGTGTATCTGGAGCAGGTCGAAAAGGGGAAAGCGCTTGAAGAGAAATATTGGCTCCATATGGGACAGGACCAGACCGGCAAAGAACCAGACACGCAGCTATGCCAATTCAAGGAACATATCCTTGCGTTTGTCCGGACACAGCTCGTCGCAATAATTAATTTCGACCCAATTCTCCACAATCCGCATTTCTTCACTGCCAACCGCGGCAGCATTTTTAATGTGGCTATGCCCACTCCGAACCGGGAGGTTGATCACACTCTCCTTCGAGGTCTTGGGGTCGGGTTGCCTTATCAGTGCGACGTCCATACCCACATGTCTGGCTATATCGCCGGATTTGATCATCCATATTTTGCGATCACCGATGCCGCTGGAAAGTTTGAGATTCATGGCGTACCGCCAGGCACCTATACCCTCGTGGCCTGGCATGAGGGATACAAGATCAAGAAAATAGACTCCTCCCGAGCGGTCTACGACGACCCGCATATTGTTCGACAGAAAGTGGACGTCAAACCGAAAGAAACGGTGGACACACGATTTGAATTTCCCGTCCGTCCTGTCACGATGGAGTAGGGCCTGTCCTGAGGAGATACATGGATACCACGCATCAACGGCGAGCCGGACAAGAGAAGGATGAGGTGAACCGATCCCGCATTGGGGAGGCTGGAGGTCGAGGCTCGCCCCCTGGTGCCACGTCACGTTGTCACCGTATCGCACCTTTCAATCCGACCGTGGAGGTTGATTATGCGCTATAGGGAGATATTCGTCGTAGGGGCTCCGTTTCTCGTGCTGGTATTGATTGTCCTCGTCTTGCATGAATTCACCTATCGTGCGCCTGAGGCGGAAGCCATTCCGGCCTTCGCGAGGAAATACGACATGAAGTGCAACGTCTGCCACGTCCCTGGATTTCCAAAGTTGAACGACTTCGGCAACCTCTTCCGGGATCGGGGCTATCAAATGGGCTCCGATGCGGACATGCCCACGTACGAAGGGATCACCATGGGCTTTTGGCCCGTGTCGTTCCGGACCACCATCGGCTATCAGGCGGCTAGTGTCCGTACCGATGGCAGCGGGATCAGCACGGGTGGGTTCGGCTTCACCGGCCTCGATATTTTAAGTTTCGGCACATTGACTCGCGATGTGGCGTTCGGCATCGTGTATACGCCAGGCTTGGGTAGCGCGGGATTTGGGACCGGCGCCAGCGACAGCGATTTGGAAAGCTCCTTCGTTCGGCTCATGAGGCTGGAAAAATATCTGGGCATCACGAGCAAGCCCGGCGACTATCTCATGAACTTCCGTATAGGCAAATTCGAATTGGATTTGCCGTTCAGCGAAAAACGCAGTCCGACGCTCAACACCCCATTTGTCATGTACCACTACACGCCGGGGACACCGTATACAGCCACGATCAGCGGGACATCCACCAGCACCTACGCCAATCCCAACTCGTTTGGGCTCGGGGATAATCAACCGGGAGCGGAACTCGCGGGCCTGATGAAAACCGCGCCCACCAGTGGATTTTTCCGCTACAGCTTCACGGCAATGTCAACCAATACGTTTTCTGGTCCGTTGAGCGGTTGTCCGGCCGGCCAGTCGTGTACGGGTGGACGTGGGGTCAATTTCTACGGCCATGTCACGCAATCCTTCGGGGGATATGGCATCGTGACCGGCCATCGAATTGGCCTCTTCGGGGTCTATGGGGACGCCCCGACCACGGTGAACGCGACTTGCCCCACGTGTCAAGCTGTGGGCGGAAGCGGCCAGCCCTTTAGCAACATTGGCGTGGATCTGAGTACCACGTTTAATGGAGAATGGAATCTCTTTGGTGCCTTCGTGCATGGCAACAGCAGCAAGAACCTCTTCGTCTCTCAAGGCATCGCCGGTGCCCAGAACGCTTCGTGGAACGGCGGCTTTGTCGAGCTGGATTACTATCCCACGCTCCTTCCGTTCCTGAACGTGCCCGATTGGTTCTTCGCCTATCGGTACGACATCATCCGCAACGATCGGCAGGGGGATCCCACCTTTAACCACAACTATAACAATGTTGACTCCCAAACGTTTCTGGTTCGGTACTTCCTTCACCAATCCACGCGGACGGATCTGGCCCTACACGCTGAGTACAACACCTACAGGACCAAAGGGGTCGGCACAGGAGGCGGGGATCTGCTCGGTCAGACCATGTTGGTTGGCTTGGACTTCGCGTACTAGTTTCGACAGGCACACAGCTCCCTCCTCCGGTGTCGATATATCTTGAGGGAGGGGAGCCCAGCGAGGAAATTCGCTGAGCTCTGTGCTAAGATTCGCGCGCTCATCTGTGCCAGGAAAGGGTCCCATGCCATCCCGACCCGAGCAGTCCGTTCCGGTCCACCGTCTGTCCGGTCGGCAGGTACTGCTCGGAGGTGCCGTCGTGCTCATTGTCTTCGCCATGATCCGAGTCTTCATGGAGTGGGGAAGGCCGGAGCCTGCACCACCGCCTGCGTTCAGCGCGGCGACGCATGCCCCCATGCCAATGATTGATGTGATGGTCATCGGAGACGCCTCAGTCGTGGTCACCAATCACGGAGGATGGACTCCCGAGCAGGTGCGCACCTACCTGTCTGCGTTGAAGAAGGCCCGGGCCAGTCATGCGCTGGCCACGGTCGGCATTCCAGCCCCGTCACCGACCACGGGTTATGAAAAGGGCGTGGTCTATCTGATCGATGGAAACCCGACACCAGACCTCCTCGGTCAATTTGTCAGAAAAGAACCACCTGGCTATGCGATGGTTGCCTCCGCTGTAAGGGGCGCCTACCGATGGCCTCCAGATCGTCTGACGGTCGGAGATCTCGATGAGCCGCTTCGTGACTAGACGGCTCAGCCGACTCACCGGTGTGGGTGTTACCTCCTCTCTTCCTCTCACCACCGTCCCTCTGTCAGGCACCGGTTGACAGAGCAAGAGCGGCAAGACATCATCGCGTAAATCAGGAGTCTGAACGAATCACGTGACAGCCCACAAACGAGAATTCCAGGAAGATCATCAGGTCAGCGCGTCGCACGGCTATGCGCGAGTTCGACGTGCGACAAGCGCCTGCGTGGTCGTGGCAATGCTCACCGGAGGTCTAATCGCCGGCCTGCTTCAGGGTTGTGCTGGGCCGGCACACCCGCCTCGCTTGGCCTGTGAAAATTGTCGCATGGTCTGCGGAGAGTGTGAGGGAGAGGATCGGTTCGTCCGGCTACAAGGACCGTCCCCGGGATTACGCCGAGACCGCGTACCGAACTTTTCTCATCCGTTCACGCTCAGTCCCGAGGAATGGAAAATCATCCTGAGCAGTCTTCGTGTTCAAAGACAGGGTGAGCCGGTCGTCTTGTTTTCATTGCCCAAGGGGCTAATCAATGATGCATTAACGCAGGATGAAGTCGACTACCTGAGCCGGACCTTAAGCCTCGCCTTCGCCCAGGCACAACCAACAGAGTGGGTGGTCTTTGGACTGAGCCGGCCTGGCGCACCGGACGTCTCCGAGATCACCTCCGGCGGGTGGTTTATGGAAGGGTCGCACCTCCATCTGCTCCTGGCCAACTATCGATATGCCGTGACTGCGCCGAACATCCGTGAGCTGGTTTGGGAGAATCCGCTCTCGAGCCAGGTCAATTTGTATGAGTTGGTCCCCGGTGACCATCAGACGGTGATCCAACATAAGGAAGTCGGGGTGCTGAGTGCCCCAGTCAATGAAATCTCGATCTCCTATCAACCGCTTCTACTGGCTGAGCCCCTCTCCAAGGCCGCACTACCAGATGGCTTCAGTGCTTCACGTCTTCCTCAAGCGCAAACCAATCAGCCCTCAATGGAAGAACGGTTGAAAGTCTTGAAACGACTCCGTGATCAGGGCTTGATCACAGAGGAAGAGTATCGCAATAAAAGAAACCAGCTGTTGGAGCGCCTCTAAATGCCCACTGGACAAATCCGGCGCATCCAAATGAAGCTCCCCTCTGTCACTCATACTGACGCAACGGAAGCGAATGGAACGCGGCTTGCGTCACCACGGCCCTTTAAAATAACTGATGATCACGATTTCGGCCACGGTTTAAACAAAGAAAGAGGTGACTAGGTGAATGGCTTGAAACTTCTCGTTCTGTTTTCCGCATCCTGCTTATTTACGGGAGGAGTGGGCGCCCAAGTGACATCGGCCGAGAGCGGAGATTCCACAAAAGGAAAAATACTGTATGCGATCAATTGTGTGGTGTGTCATGGAGAGGGTGGAAAGGGAGACGGAGTCATGGGCGAAGCACTCAGGCCGCCACCGGCAGATTTGACTGGTCCACAAGTGAGGGGCAAATCGGATACGGATCTGCGGACAGTGATTCGTGAAGGTCACGGCACAATGCCTGCGTGGAAAAGCCGGCTCAACGGGCAGGATATACAGAACGTGCTCGCCTACATACGGAGTCTTGGCAAGTAACACTCACAATGCGATGTCGAGCATCCGCGAGCTGATGTGGCAGGATCCGCCGCGCATGATCGCCGGAGCTCTCTATGAGCCATATCAGCGCCTGCCTCACGAGGACAACGGGCTTGGGACTTTCCTGATCCCTGAGGCGCCACAGTTAGCCCTTGCCTATCAACAGCTCTTATCGAACGCTCCTCGGATAGACGGTGGACAGGAAAAAGGATCGCCTCCTTCCGCTTATCCAGATTCTTCTCTCGAAGGAAAACTGAAACGACTCAAGCAGATTCACAATGACGGGTTGATCACCGACGACGAATACGCAGCGAAGAAGAAAGTGCCCCTCGACGGGTTTTGATTAGAGATCTCCAGAAGACAATAGGGTTGGAATGCCAGTGGGGTCATGTTTGGCCGCACTTCCTTCGCCTCGCTACGAACAACAACGCCGGGCAGTCCCCTTAAAGGACGATGGTGTCTTATTCACGTTGTCCCGGTTCCCTTGTCGGGATCATTCGTGAAAAATCACAACTAGCACGAAGGTCATTCCATTCACGTGGTAACCGCTCCTGTCGGTTCTTCGCCTCCGCAATCCCTACTGTCGCATTTCACCACGGTCCTCCATCGGAAACGTGGCAAAAGGCATCTAGACCGACCATTTCTTCCGTAAAATCGAGAGCTTTTCGTGGCACACCTCATGCTGATTCCAAAAACGGAAAGGTATGACCATGAAGCGTTTCACGTTTCACGATCGACGTAGAGTCGTTATCCTCGTTGCCTTAGCGTTCGCCGGGCTTATTGCCTGCGAGAGAACTCCCGATCAAGCGCGTGAGGCTAAGAAGACTGTTGTGGCCGACAAGCCAGGAGTTGTCCATCTCACAGCCGAAGAACTCGCGCGGACGGTGATCGAGGTCGCGCCGGTTGTCCGAGGCCAGTTGCTGGTACCTCGGGAATTTCCCGCCACAGTTCAAGCCAACGAAAATGAACTGGCTGAGGTGACCACGCTCATCAGGGGCCGAGTGGTGAAGGTCTATGTGGATGTCGGCCAAGACGTAAAGAAAGACGCCTTGCTGGCGTTGCTCCACAGTACGGACCTCGGTGTGGCGGAGGGGGCATATCTGAAATCTGCTGCAAAATTGCACGAAGCGAAACTGGCGTACGAGCGTGCCAGGGACCTGTATGAACAAAAGGTTGTGAGTCTGGCCGAGTTGCAACGCCGCGAGGCCACGATGAAAACGGCACAAGCCGAAGCCCGCGAGGCGCGGAACCGTCTGGAACTGCTCGGCGTCCCCCGGCAGGAAGTCGAACGGCTGGATCGCGAGGATACGATCAAGGCGGATGTGTCCCTACGGGCGCCTTTCGACGGCCGGGTCATCACGCGCAAAATCACGAGGGGCGAGGTGGTCGAGACGCAGCAGAAGCTCTTCACCGTCGCGGATCTTTCGGATGTGTGGGTCGTCGGCAACGTGCCGGAGAAGGACGTGGAGTTCATCCGGAAGGACCTGAAGGTCAATGTGATTGTGTTCGCCTATCCCCATGCCATCGTTCCGGGAACGATCACCTACATCGGGGATGTGCTCGATCCGGCCACCCGTACGATGCGCCTGCGGGTGACGGTGCTGAATCCCGATCGGCTGCTGAAACCGGAAATGTTTGCCACCGTCCTCGTCTATGCGTCGCCGACTCCGGACGCCCTGACTGTGCCGCTCGAGGCAGTCCAAAGCGGGCCAACCGGTACGATGGTATTTGTTCAACGGGGAACGAATGACTTCGAAGCGCGAATGGTCAAGGTGGGAAGCGAGCAGGGAGAGGTAGTAACGGTGTTGGAGGGGGTGAGCGCCGGCGAGCAGGTTGTGACCAAGGGATCGTTCGTCCTCAAGTCTGAGATGGAACGCCACAAGATCGAGCCGACGCTATGATCGCCTCTCTTCTGGAATTTTCGCTGCGACAGCGGATACTGGTTCTGGGCCTGGCCTGCCTGTTGTCCGTCGCCGGTGTCTTCGCCTTTCAGTCTATCCCGATCGATGCGTATCCCGACGTAACGAACATCCAGGTGCAGGTGCTGACCGACGCGCCCGGTCTCTCACCGGTCGAAGTCGAACGATTCATCACCTATCCGCTCGAACTCCAGATGACCGGCCTGCCAGGTTTAGCGGAGATCCGATCCCTTTCAAAATTCGCCCTCTCCCAGATCACGGTCGTGTTCAACGACGACGTCGATATCTACTTCGCCCGCCAGTTGGTTCTCGAACGGATCATGGCGGCGAAGGAGCGATTGCCCGATGGGCTGGAGCCTGTCATGGCCCCTGTGAGTACCGGGCTGGGCGAGGTCTATCAATATTATGTGGAAGGGCCGAATGCGGCGGAGACCGACCCCAAGATCATCGAGACGGAGTTGATGGATCAGCGCACGCTCCAGGACTGGGTTTTGCGCCCCTTGCTCAAGAGCGTGCCCGGCGTGATCGATGTGAACGGCATGGGCGGGTTCGTCAAACAGTATCAAGTCCTGGTCGATCCGGCCAAGCTCCGCAAGTTCGACCTGACGCTCCACGACATTTACAGCGCGGTGGCAAAGAACAATGCCAATGCCGGTGGCAATGTGCTGGAGCGCCATGCAGAACGGGCGATCGTCCGCAGCCTGGGCCTCATCAAGACAATGAGCGATATCGAGTCCATCATCGTGAAAGAGGCCGGCGGCACCCCGGTCTTCGTTCGTGATGTCGCGGAAGTCCGCATCGGCCACGCCGTCCGCCTTGGGTCAGTGGTGCTCAACGGCGAGCGGGAGGTCGTGGCTGGCACCGTGCTCATGATTCGCGGGGGCAATGCTCGTCAGGTAGTCGAAGCGGTGAAGACCAAGGTGGAAGATCTCCAGCAGAACAATATCCTTCCTTCGGGCACGAAGCTCCTGCCTTTTTACGATCGCACCGAGTTGGTCACGGCGGCGATCAATACGGTGCGGGATGCTTTGATTGAAGGGATCGTGCTGGTGATCTTCGTCTTCTTTTTCTTTCTGGGCCACGTCCGCAGCGCCGTCGTGGTGACGGTCTCGCTCATCGTCACTCCCCTGATCACATTCATCGTGATGCAGCGGCTGGGGCTCTCGGCCAACTTGATGACGCTCGGCGGACTCGCCATCGCCATCGGCGAGATTGCGGACGGATCGCTGGTCGTGGTGGAAAACGTCTATCGGCACCTGGCGCAGAACCATGGCGCAACGAAGAAGAGTACGTCGGAGGTGATTCTTCAGGCCACGAAAGAAGTGGGCCGGCCGATCCTGTTTAGCATTCTGATCATCAGTGTCGTGTTTTTGCCGCTGATGACGCTCCACGGCATGGAAGGGAAGATGTTCGCACCGCTGGCCTACACGTTGGTGATCGCTCTCTTGGCTTCGGTCGTAGTCACGTTGACCCTGTCGCCGGTGCTCGCATCATTGATCTTGCGTGGAGACCATCCGGAAGAAACGCGCCTCGCTGGTTGGATGAAACAGCGCTATGTGCCGGTGCTAACCTGGACCTTCCGGCATCGCAGTCTCGTGCTCGGCAGCTCGACAGCGATCGTGCTTTGCAGCCTTGCCCTTGTTCCATTTGTGGGACGGGAGTTCATCCCACTACTAGAAGAAGGCACTCTGACGCCCAAGATTGTTCGGCTGCCGAGCGTCTCGCTGCCGGAGTCCATAGAGATGGAGAAACAAGCCCATAAGGTCATGCTGGAGTTTCCAGAAGTCCGGATGGCCGTGAGCAAGATCGGCAGGCCGGAGATTGCTGTAGGGCCGGAGGAACTGAACGAGAGCGAGCCAATCGTGTCTCTGAGTGATCGGAGCACATGGAAGACGGCGACCACTCAGCCGCAATTGACCGACGCCATCCGGAAAAAACTGGCGGAGATTCCAGGCATCTCCGTGCTCATGAGCCAGCCGATTCAACACCGGGTGGACGAGCTCATCTCCGGCGTCAGGGCGGAATGCGCGATTAAGCTGTACGGGGAGGATCTTGATGTGCTGCACGACAAGGCGGAGAAGATTGCCGCCTTGATGCAGCTGATCAACGGCGTCAAAGACATCAAAGTCGAGCAGATTGCCGGCCAGCCCTATCTGACGCTCGACATTGACCGGCAGAAGATCGCCCGTTTTGGCATTAACGTGGCCGACGTGCAGGAGATCGTGACCACCGCGATCGGCGGCAAGGCGGTGACCCATGTCTACGAAGGCGAGCGGCGGTTTCAATTGACGCTTCGGTTCCCGGAACTGCAACGCAACAGCATCGGCACCATCGGAGAGATTCGGGTGAAGTCGGCGTCCGGCGCGCTGATCCCGATGAGCGAACTCGCCACGATCGAGATGCGCGAAGGGCCGTTCAGCATCAGCCGGGAGCAAGTGAAGCGCCGCATCTACATCGGCTTCAATGTCGTCGGGCGCGACATCGGCAGCGTCGTGGATGAAGGGCGGCAGAAACTGGAATCATTGGTACACCTGCCTGAAGGGTACCAGATGACGTGGGGCGGAGCGTTCGAGAACATGGAGCGGGCCAACGAGCGGCTGGTAATCGTGGTGCCTATTACGCTGGGGCTCGTGTTTTTTCTGCTCTTCTGGGCGTTTCACTCGCTCCGTTACGCGACGTTGATCATGATCAATCTCCCCTTCGCCTTGATCGGGGGCGTTGTGTCTCTGTGGCTGAGCGGACAATATCTGAGTCTGCCGGCTTCCATCGGCTTTATCGAACTATTCGGCCTTGCGGTGGGGAACGGGATCGTGCTGGTCTCCTATATCAATCAGTTGCGCAGCGAAGGCGCGCAGATGGACCAGGCTATCGTCAGCGGTTGCGTCCTCCGGCTTCGCCCCGTCGTCATGACGATGATGACGACGCTGCTGGGTCTGCTGCCATTGGCGCTCGCGCAGGGGATCGGTGCCGAAGTCCAGCGGCCGCTCGCAACCGTCGTCATCGGCGGCCTCTTTACCTCGACGGCACTCACGTTGGTGGTCTTGCCGGCCCTGTATCGATGGTTCGCAGAAAAAGAAGCAGGGAAGGAGTATGCGCCGGAGTGGGTGTAGGAGTGGAATGACACCCGTGATGGTCCTGTGCTCCCGGAGCGCGCACGATCAGAATGTGCTCGCTCGACGGCCGCAGTAGGACCACCACGAGTGCCATTCCACAATGGGAAAGCGAGCAAGCTTGGATGGACCATCATAGCGGTTGTTCGACGCGCGCAGTGGGAGATCAAACAGATCACCCTCCCGTGAGGAAAGTATAAGTAATCTTGGAGAGGCTGAAACGGCGGACGTCTGATTTTGCTGCACATCTGTTGAGCTTCACGATTCGATGGAGTATCGTTTCGGCGAGAAATCGGAGTCTCCTATGCCTGAGCAATCGGATACCCTTGTGCGGGATCGGCTGGCCCGGCAACGGACCGAGTTGGCCAACGAGCGCACGTTGCTGTCGTACATCAGAACTGCGCTGGGGTTTTTTGCCGTTGGAATTCCGGCCGTGTGGTGGCTGGAGGGGGGCGGATTTCAAGCGCTGGGTGTGGTCTCGCTGGTCACGGGCATGTTGTTCCTGGGGGTCGGGGTTTGGCGATTCGTGACCATCAAAGCGGGGATCGATCGACAACCGGACTAGTGGTCTGGAGGCTCGATCTGCTACATCGAAGGCAGGGCTTCGATTGCATGCAGCCGGTAGGGCACACCGAACGGAAGGAAATGTTATGAAGCGGAGCTGGATGCTTAAGATGGCAACAGTCGGGCTTGTGAGCGGCCTTTTATTCGGGACTGTGGCGTTAGGACAAGCTGAGCCCAGGGCTCGGAGCGGCGATGTGGCGCGTGGAAAGATCCTGTTTGTCAGATACTGCACCGGTTGCCACGGGCCGGAGGGTGGAGGGGATGGGTACAAGTTTCTTCGTGGACCGGATCCGGCTAACCTCACATCACCATCGACCAGAAAGAAATCCGATGCCGACCTGATCAAGACTATCCATGACGGCAAACCGAACATGCCGCCTTGGGATGTCCGCCTCTCGGAGAAAGAGAGCAGAGACGTGCTGACCTATGTGCGGACCCTCGCCAAGTGAAGCGATGCGATCGGCCTCGATGTCGGCAGGGCTAGCTGGAGAAAAAAATGGGTGGAATGACATCTGTGCTGATCCCTTGCTTGCGGAGCAGAATACGGGATGGAGCCTGATGATCTTTTGTGCTCGCGCAACGCGCGGCCTCGGAAGGATGGGGATGGAGCGGCCAGGTGCCCTTCTTGCTCGCAGAACGCGCACAGTGAAACGGTGCTCGTTCGATGCACGCTGTAAAGGGCAGCCTTTGCCACTCCCTTCAAGAGAGGTAAAGAGGATTGGAGGGCCCTCGCCCGGGCTAATGGCACGTCTCGGCGTGCCAGTGGGTGGGCGGGTGAGAAAGCTGTGCGCAGTGGAAGATCAATCAGCCCCCATCCCGAGAGAGATAACGAGCAAGCTTGAGGGGAGCATCGTAGTGGTAGCTCGACGGGCGCAAGAGGGGGAACCGTTGAGCTCATGACCACCGTTTTCGTTTTCTGGTAAGCTCGCCGGGCTTGTCGTGACTCGTGATCTGTGCCAGCAGGCGAGGTCGAATCCACGAAGGAATCACAATTGGGAGAGGAGCTTCCATGAGGCAGATGGTGAGAATACTTACCGTGTTGTGTCTCTTCATGTGGTCGGGGATGATCGCTAACTCTGTGACCGCTCAGGCCGCCCATACCGGCGATAAGGAATTTGCCAAATGGGTGGAACTACTGAAGAAAAAACAGTATACAGAGGCGCGCATGGAGCTGGAAGCCGGCGTGAAGAAAGATCCGTCGAATTCACAGGCGCATTTCTACTTGGCTGAGGCCTGTCGGGGCTTGAAAGCCTGGGCATGCGCGGAAGAACATTACGAGACCGCGCTGGAACTGGATGCCAAATCTGCAGTGGTCGGATCGGCTAAACCACGATTACGCAAAGCGAAGGTGTGGCAGTTACTGGACGAAGTGAAGGTATGGCGATTGCTGGACGAAGCGAAGGATCTGATCACAGGCGGAAAGGCGTCGCCCGACAGGATGAAGCAGGCGAAGGACACTCTGGACGCTGCCGACGAGATGGGTCTCAACGAAGAGCAACAGGTTGTCTACCAACAATTGCTAGCGAAACTCTCACAGCGGCGATCGACTGCCTCGCCGAGCATGCTGAGACTAGACGGATTGACGGGAGGGGAAGGGCAGGTCGGTATGCAAGGGGTGCCGATGGCGCTGGTGCCGGCAGGGGAATTCACGATGGGGAGTAATCTGGCAGATGACGAAAGTCCCGCACATCACGTCTACCTCAATGCCTTCTATATGGACAAGTACGAGGTGACGGTAGGACAGTACGCCAAATATCTGGAGGCGACTGACATGGAGGAGCCGCCGGACTGGTATATTATGAATCAATCCCAACATCAGAAACGCCCGGTTGTAAACGTGGATTGGGAGGATGCTGTCATGTACTGCAAATGGGCCGGCAAGAGGCTGCCGACGGAGGCCGAGTGGGAGAAGGCGGCGCGGGGGACGGATGGACGCATCTATCCCTGGGGTAATGAAGCACCTACGCGGCTTCACGCGAATTACGGAAGAAAGGAATGGAACAACCATTTGGCCTTGGTCCCGGTAGGATCTTTCGAAGAAGGCCGGAGTCCCTATGGCATCTATGACATGGCCGGAAATGCCTGGGAATGGGTCAGCGACTGGTATGACTATGACTATTATAAGAACAGCCCGCGGCGGAACCCAATAGGGCCGACAACTGGTGAGGCTAAAGTGGTGCGGGGTGGGTCCTGGCTCTATGTCCCTGAGTTCCTGCGTTCCGCGCACCGGTTCGCTGCCCAGCCGACGAATCGGCACTTCGGCTATGGGTTTCGTTGTGCAAAGACTCCCTAGCCCTGGCTCTTGGGTTCATGCCGCAAAAGGGACCATTGCTTGACGCGATACTGCGCTATGCAGGGATGGAATAGGTGGATTGTCATGGCGTGCTGGCAGTCCAGTGCAAGGTCAAGCGATGACTCTCTCTTCCCTGCTTTTGGCGACGATATCATGCCACGCTCGGCAGAAGAAGGCAGCTGGTTTATATGTTCCATTTCACCCAGAGGAGGTCCCCATGTCGCGAATCAAGGAACTCAGAGCATCGTTCGACAAGAAGTTGGATGCGTTGGAGCATCAGGCGCTGGCGTTTGAAGCGCAACTGACCCAGACGAAAGATCAAGCGCAGCAGCGGCTGGAACAGCGCAAGCAACAGCTACGAGATCTGCTCAAGCAGGTCCAGTCCGACGTGCAGAAGTCGAAGGAGATGGCAGAGCAGGCAAAGACTGACGTGCAGGCCAAGCTCGAACACTTGCAAGTCCAGTTGGCCCTCGGCAAGGCGGACGCCCGCGACACGTTCGAGGAGCAGAGGACAAAGATTCTCAAGGCTCTGAATGAGTTCGAATCTGTTGCGGAGCAGAAAGTGAAAGGGGCTTCGTTCGAATCAGGCAAGGTTTGGGAGGATCTCGTGGGCCGGACGAGCACCCTCGAAGCCGAGTTTGAGGCACTCAAGGGCCGCTTTGAGAGCGAGAAAGCCAAACAGCAAGTTACGCTGGAGTCAAAGAAGCAGGAGCTACTCACTAAGCTGGTGTCGTTCAAGGACGAGCTCAAGGCCAAGCGCGTGGGGGTGCAGGCCAAGGCCGATGTGCTTGAAACCGACTTGCGCCAGGGGCTGGACCAGATTAAGGCGGGGGTGAGGAAGTTCTTCGAATAGAGGGGAAGGAGGGCAGCCTGTTGGTCTCCTGTGCTCGCGCAACGCGCGGCCTGAGAAGGCCCTCGTTGGACGCGCGCAGTGGGAGACCAAACAGGCCGCCCTCCGATGAGAGAAAGGGGAGAGCCGGGAGGAGAGGATAGGGCGCGGCCAGGTGCCCTTCTTGCTCGCAGAACAGAGGAGAGGATGGAGCCTGGTGATCTTCTGTGCTCGCGCAACGCGCGGCCTCGGAAGGCCCTCGTTGAACGCGCGCAGTGGAAGATCCATCAGCCCCCATCCCTAGAGAGAGAACGAGCAAGCTTGGAGGGAACATGTATATCGCTCGATGCGCGCAGTAAAGGGCAGCCTCGGCCACTCCCCTGGAGAGAGAGGTGGAATCAAAAGATTTCGTTGGATGCGCGCAGTGAAACGCCAGGTCAAGCCTTGCTCAGTATCCTTAAGTCAAGTTAGGGATAATCGCCCAGTTGAGGATCAGTGAGGATGTCCCTCCTCGCTCGCGATCCCCTCCGACCCCTTCGTTGATCAGGACCGGACGTAGTGGGTCGCGCGCCCTTTCTTGTGCTCCGGCATCCGGATCATGTAGCGACCTCCGGTGTCGAGCGTCACCAGGACCTCACCCTCCCGGCTTAGCCGATCGACTTCAAGAAAGACCTGGCCCCATGATAGGTCAGAGAGACTGTTTGTCAACGTATCCAGATCGCACCCATGCGTGCGTTGGACTGCTCCGAGAATGCGATCAGTGACGGGTGTATGAGAAATCATGATCAGATCCTCCTCCTGATGTTCGAACGTTCACTGCAATTTTCGGTGCGGGCTCCTTCGGTTGATAGCGTAGTTTCCAACCTGGGATATACAAAACTGGACTCCTCGTTCGGCATGATTCGTTGCCAGAGAACGGCCAGTGAGGCTGCCGCGTGAAGTTCGTCATCAGCCTGTGCCCAAGGTTATCCAGCCAGGTGATCGACGAGGTGAGACGTTCGGTAGGCGCAGTAGCCGGCAGAAAGGATGGGGTTTCAGCGGCCTGAACGGGAATCGGTGCAAGCACGGAGCAGATACTTGGCGTAAAGATCGGTGCCAAGAAGGGATGGAGGATTGGGCGGCTGACCGTCACCATGAGAACCCTCGTTCAAAAGGATTTCTACCCTGGCGGCGATGCGCTACGAGAAAAAGCCCGGCGTAGGAGTGAAGGGGGCTGTGCGAGATCCGGCGCGTGGGATGACGAGTAGTAGCGTGCGGAAGATTCAGCAGCCACCGTCACTGGAACGTCAGGAGAGCATGCTACGCCGATGGAGGGGCTCGGTCAACCGTTCCTCGATTGGCCTAGAAAGCCAGGTTGCGGGAATCGTATGATGCACCCATTTATATAGTCTTCGGGGTGGTGGTCGCCTTCGTAATCAGCCTCCTGCTTCGCCTTGCCAAAGCATGTCGTACCCTAGTTCTTTGGTGTCGGAACACATGGCCGCCAACGCGGTAAATTTGTCGTTGAAGACTTCATCCGCATGGGATCGTTCGTGCTCTTCGAAAGTGCGCCAATATGTAACAATGACATAATGGTCGTCGGCGGTTCTGGATGCAGAGAGAGAGCCCTCGTTTGATACGAAGCCGGAGAACTTGAACACTTGCCCAGCGAGGAATCCGCCTTTGTCACCTCCATAGGCTCCTTTAACGACGCTGCAGAGTTCACCCACGGCCAATTCAACATCCTCGAACGTGACTCCGGGCTTGAGCATAACGGTATTGAACAGCATTTTGGCTCCGAAGGGGAGCGTGATTGGGCCGAACATGTCATCCTCCTAGCAGGCAGTTAAGAAAGCCCACTCGCAGCGGTTCTTGTTTCTGATCACCCGATCCGGCAATGTAACCATGAAAATGGGTGGCGTTGTAGCAGACGAGGGACCACATCGATAGTGATTGTATCGGGTGGCGATGGTAAAGTGAACAGCGGGAATAGTACGGTTTCAGCGCTCGACCGACTCATCTTCCTGCAGCGCAGGAGCCGGAAAATCGGTACATTCCACTTTTCTGATCGGCTCGTCTGCGCGGGAAGTTTCATGTATGTCCCGCCATTACTCATCGTTGTTCAGCTCTGACCTGATTGGTGGTGCGAGAGCAATGGTTTTGCATCTTGCTGCCCACGCTGTAGAGAAAATGGAAGGGTTAGCTGTGGAGTTTGGTTGTGGGCTGTGCGGCGATGAGGGCCAGTTTTTCTGGCCGGGCTAGGGATTTGATCGCGGCTTCACGTGTGAGTGCCGCGCTTTTGGTGCGTCGATATTCGGCATACCGTACCCTCAATGGACTTCGGTGTTTCGTGTACTTTGCACCTCGGCCTGTCCTGTGCTCTTCCAGTCGCCGCTCCAGATCATTGGTGATGCCGGTGTATAGGCTGTTGTCCGAACACTCCAGGATGTAGACGATCCATTTCATTCGAATGACTCCACTTTGTCCCAATATTGGCTTCTAGTGGCCGCAGCGAGTATGCAAGTTGAGGTCAAGGTTGAGTGAAAATCAGATGTTCTCATCTTAGCCTCCACCTTAGCCTGAACCTCAACTTTCTTCTCGCATGGCCAACTGCGCAGGATGCTCAAAAAGGCCGTCTTCTTCGTCCGCCGTTTGTCTGGTTCCTCTGGTCTATCTGGTTTGTTTTGTTGCTTAACCCAGAGAAACAAAATAAGCCAAATAATCGAGACAGACCAAATAACGATCTTCGTATGCCGGCGGACTTTTTGAGCATCCTGCTAGGGCCCCTCAGTCTCACGCCACTCCTTGCCGTTCACGTCTGCCCATATTTCATGCACCATTCGTTGCTCGTAACCATACCATGTTCCCTTGTCCCGCAGATTCTGCAAGTATTTCATATCAGCATCTTTCAGAGTCTTTGGGCCCGGTTTGAGAGCAAGCAATTGGTGGATGGCCTCTCGCTCCTTTAGCGAAGGGCGCACAATTTGCGAGCCTTCAAGGAACGGCCCTTTCCGTGGCGGCTGACTCATCTGCGTCAATTGCATCGGGATACGTGAAGTATCTTCAGCGCGCAACACCGATATCGCCGGTATCATATTCATCGTGATTGCCAAAAGAAGGACAATCAAAACCTTTTGCTTCCTACGTTCAAAGAGAACCGTGATGGTCATAATTTCATGCCTGGAGCGGTCGTTGTTCATGGGCCGCGCTCAACCGCTCGTTGCCTTATTTGTTGATGGGAGCAAGCGGGTGTCCGTTCTCCAACATACACTTCCAAAACTTAAATCTCTCTCTATCTATGCCGACACTATTGACGATGCCGCCGTCCGCATAGGCTTCGAAATGGCCACCCGGCACTTCTGTTTCAACTGTCTTCATGCAAAGACCAACCACACGATCGAGTTCACGCCGTTGTGCCTCTGAGGGCGCCGGATCGAACGGGATTGTTTTGAATGACTTTCTATCGAGGGACGTGAGCGGTTCGGCAGCGTTGACCAGCAACGAGCTGAACACCAAGCAGACGGATGAAGCAATTACTGTCAGTGTCATGCGCTGAGCAGAAGTGAGACTTTGCGCAGAGACGCGACGATGGGGATAAATGAGTCCGTCAGGTTTGCACGCACTGTTCATGAGACGGCTTTAGAGTTTAGCCCCATTGGTGACGAAGCAAGATCAAAACGGCCACCGACAGGTAGCAGGAACTCTTGTAAAATACGATTGATCCAACCGTGAAACGGTACGATTTCATAGGACCGTATCTCGAAATACCCGTTGCCGGTTTGTACGAGGAGTCTCCCCGATCGCTTTGACATGATTTCTCCGGGAGCTCTCCCTGACGGAGGTCCCTCGTGAGGTTGCGCGTCGTAAATCTTGATGGTTGTCCCATTGAGACGGGCTGCGAGAGGTTCATAGGGTTGTAGCGCGCGCCATAGATCGGCAATTTGTTTTGCAGACCCGCTCCAATCAAGAATGGTGTCGGCCGCCTTAAACTTTCCAAAATAGCTGCGTTCCGCGATATTTTGTGGCTTGGGGTCGATTCTTCCTTGAGCCATGGCATTGACGGATTCCGTCAGGAGCGCAGCAGCTGCATGGTGTTGTCGCTGCGTCAATTGCCCATTATTCTCGCTCTCTCCGATAACCAGTTCTTGTTGGGCGACAATATCCCCTGCATCAATTTTTTCCGTCATCACATGAACGGTGACCCCTGCCACCGACTCCCCATTCTTGATCATCCAAAATGCCGGATGTGGTCCTCCGTAACGAGGGAGCAGTGAGGGGTGACAATTTAAGATTCCCAACCGGGGAGTTTTGAAAATATCCCCCTTTAAAATCTGAGAGAAGAAATAGACCACAATAAGGTCAATGTTCAAGCCCTTCACATATTCATTAAAGTTTGGAGAGTTTACCTTGGGGGAGGCAATGCGCGGGATCTTTTCCTTATCGAGCCATCTCCAGGCATCAAACCGGGGTCGAATCGTCCGTATCGGTTTGGATCGGCACAACATAGCTCTGAGGATGGTCCTGATCGTATAACCAAGGCCGTCACCCTTTGGGCTTCGCTTCCACCTAGGGCGAGCCCAGGCGACAATAGTATGCCCGCTCGCTTTCAACTGCAGGCCAAGATCCCAGTCGTCAATCTCTGAAAGGACTAAAATACGCAGCGCGGGTACCTGAGAGACCGCTTCCGTGCGAAGGTGGGGGCTCATAGCTTTTCACGCCGACATAACGTTGGATCAGCTATCTTCTCCGGCAGCATATAACGCGGGAGCTTTTCCCTACAATGGGGAAGCGACTCTTCAGAAATCGCGTTATGCCAACTCGGCAACCCACAATGAACTTAGCCTGCATTATTCATGAAGGTTGGCCGCGAAAGTGTGCAGCCGCGTATTCACGCTTGCAGCAGAAGCTTCATGAATAATGCAGGTTAGTACTTGTCTCAGCATCTCATCCAGCAAATCCACAACTATAGCTCTCAGCGATTTTCCAGTAAATATAGCAGATAGGGCTTCGGGTCTTGCCGTCCAATATTTCTGAGCCTGTGCATGCACACTAGCCTGTACTCTTTTCGCCGACCCTTTCGTACCCAGTGATCGTTCACAGCCGCACGGTGACGGCTTTTACCTCCGTATAGAGTTCAAGCGCATTGTGGCCCATTTCGCGGCCCCACCCTGATTGCTTGTAGCCGCCGAAGGGCAGCGCAGCGTCGAAGATGTTGTAGCAGTTGATCCACACTGATCCTGCGCGCAGTTCGGCCGCGATGCGATGGGCCTTGCCGACATCGCGGGTCCACACCGCTGCCGCCAGGCCGTAGATGGAATCGTTCGCCGCCCGGAGCACTTCGCTCAAGTCCGTAAACGGCATTGCGCATACAACCGGCCCGAATATTTCCTCCTGCATGATCTTCATCTTCTGCGTGGTATCGACCAGCACGGTTGGTTCCACAAAATAGCCCTTGTTGCCCAGCTTGCGTCCGCCAACTACCGCTTTGGCGCCCTCGGAGAAGCCCGACTCCAGATAGCCGAGCACACGCCGTTGCTGCTCGTCCGACACCAGTGGGCCCATTTGGGTGGCGAGATCCATGCCCGGTCCGACCTTGATCTTCTTTGCGTCCTCAACCACGCCCGCCACCACCTTGTCGAAGATACCCTTCTCGACGAAGAGCCGTGAGCCTGCGCAACAGCACTGGCCTTGGTTGAAAAAGATCGCGCTCGCAACCCCGGGAACACTCGCCTCCACATCGGCGTCGCTACACACGATGTTGGGGGATTTCCCTCCGAGTTCCAGCGACACCTTCTTGAGATTCCCTGCCGCCGCCCTCAGGATGAGTTTTCCCACTTCGGTGGAGCCAGTGAAGGCCACCTTATCCACGTCCGGGTGCGCTGCCAGAGCCGCGCCAGCGGTCTCCCCGTACCCTGGCACGATGTTGACCACTCCGTCCGGGAACCCCGCTTCACAGATCAGCTCGCCGAGTCGCAGGGCGGACAGCGGTGTTTGCTCGGCCGGTTTTAGGACGATGGTGCAGCCAGCGGCCAACGCTGGGCCTAGTTTCCAAGCCGCCATGAGCAGCGGAAAGTTCCAGGGGATGATCTGGGCTACCACGCCGACCGGCTCGCGCAGCGTGTAGGCGAGATACTGGGCACCGGGTGTGTAGGGTACCGAAATGGGGATCGTATTGCCTTCGATTTTAGTCGCCCAACCAGCCATGTATCGAAAGTGGTCTACAGCTAGCGGCGCATCTGCCGCGCGGGCGACGCCGACCGGCTTTCCGTTGTCGAGCGACTCCAGTTGGGCGAATTCTTCCAGGTGAGAATCGAGAAGATCGGCGAGCTTCCAAATCAGCTGTCCGCGCTCCGAGGCTGTGAGCATGCGCCACGGGCCGCTCTCGAAGGCTTTCCGTGCAGCGGTGACCGCCCTGTCAACGTCGATATTGTTGCCTTCGGCCACCTGGGCCAGGACTTCGCCTGTGGCCGGGTTATAGGTCGGGAAGGTTTTTCCCGACGCGGCGTCGAGCCACTTGCCGCCGATCAGCATCTTCCGGGGCGTGCCGACAAAGCTTAATACGTTTTGGTGAATCGGAGTTTCCACCGTTGCCGTGCTCATACTGTTCCTCCTCTCTGAATATATAGTGCGGCTATGTCAGATGCGTAGAGCCGAGGGAAGAGACACCCCATTATAATACATGAACAGGAATAGGGTGATGATGGAGAGAGGGTGGAGTTTAGAGACCGAAGGTCAGGCGGATTGGCTGCTCGGTCGGTCAGCATACAGTGTATGACCAACCATCTGTTGACAGCGTCGCTAGCAGCACGTAGCTTGGCTCGAATTTCCTCTGGTGAGTCCTCTGACGCGTTCGGCATCGCCTCCGAGATTAAGCGCCGCTTTGTTGAGACAGGACACATCGGTCATTGTCACCTTTCGCACAGGTTGAGTATTGAGTATCTATCTATGATTGATCAGGCGAGCGAGAGTTCTAGCTATCAGGGGCCTGCGATCTTTTCGTATGGGTTCAGACCATTTTTTCTTGGTGCTGCGCTGTTTGCCGGTGTGGCGATCCCTGTCTGGATTCTGGTCCTTGCTGGGGTCGGCGGCTCGGACATACTCTCTCCCGCTCGGAATTGGCATGTGCATGAGATGGTCTTCGGCTTTCTCCCCGCAGTGATCACAGGGTTTATGCTCACGGCCATTCCCAACTGGACCGATCGTCCGCCGATTCGAGGGCATGAGTTGATGCTGCTCGTTACCCTGTGGCTGGCCGGACGTCTGCTGATTGCCATGCCATGGTTCTCGCCCCTCGTGTCCGCAGTTGTCGATGTGGGGTTTCTTGTCGCGGTGGCGGGGCTGGTCTGGCGAGAAATTGCCGCGTCGAAAAGCTGGGATCGTACGCCGATGGGGGCGCTGGTGAGTCTGCTGGCCGGCGCCAACATCCTGTTCCATGTGCTCAACCTGAGCGGGGTGGAGACGGATCGTCCCGAGCGCATGGCGCTCGCGATGGTCATGCTGCTGCTGACACTGATCGGCGGGCGCCTGACTCCCAACTTTACCGACGAATTACTGGTTGAATCCGGCAGGGCGGAACGGCCTGCACCATTTTCCCGTTACGATGGCCTGTCGATCGCGCTCGTGGGATTCGCAGTCCTATCCTGGATTGTTCAACCGCACTCTATGGCAACTGGGTGGATGTTCGTGGCGGCCGGGTTGGCCAATCTGGGCCGTCTGGTACGCTGGTACGGCTGGCTCACATGGCGTGAGCCGTTGGTACTGATCCTGCACGTTGGATATGGCTGGTTTGCATTGTCGCTGCTAATACTAGGTGGCTCGACCCTCGGGATTGGTCTGCCGAAAGAGGATGCGGTGCACGCGTTTACCAGCGGCGCGGTGGGTGCGATGACTCTGGCAGTGATGACCCGTGCCAGTCTGGGCCATACGGGGCGTCCCCGGCACGCGGGTCTTCTGACGGTCCTCATCTATATGCTGGTCAACCTGGGTGCTGTAGTGAGGGTATTCGGTCCGATGACGGATCTCCCGACCAGTCTTGTATTGGGTGCAGCGGCAGGTAGCTGGAGTGGGGCCTATCTGTTGTTTGCCATGGTCTATGCACCCTTCCTTCTTCGTCCAAGCCTCGAGGAGTGAGGGGCTGACAGTGATTATTTGGATAGCGTCCTCGACAAACTCAGCTTGCTGTTCCTATGTGTGTCCGAATCGATCTGCTTCAGGGCGCTGAGCTGATCCGTCAATTCCGCAATCTTCTTATCGCGACTACGAATCCGCCGCTGAAGACTGTGTACTGATAGGTCCGCGTTTCCGGCTGTTTCCCTAGCCCGCAATGTGACAGACGCATTTGCCACATGCTGTTGTTCCAGCCATGCGCGTACCAGCTCTTTCATCACCGCTAACGCCCCGTTGGGCTTGTCGATGGAGTCGGGATGGGAAGCCCGGTTGGCAAGAAACCGAATCCAGCGCGCACTTGAATCCGCGAAAGGACCTTCCGGCGCAACGGCAATCGCCTGTTGAAAAGACGCCGTTGCGGCATCTCCATTCTGGAATAACGCGATCATTGCACGTGTAAAATGCACCTGATCGCAGGATCGGTCTTGTGTGCAGGTGTTCAGCAACGCTTCTTGCTCTCTATGTATGGTTTGCAAGATTGCTGTGTCGGTCGCATCGGCTTGAAATACTGGCGCAGTAATAGGCGGTGGTGTGCCATTCACCATCGCACATCCCCATAGCAGCGCCATCATCAAGAGCCCGGAACTAAAGCGAAGCCACATCGCAATTCCTCTTCTTGCTTGCGCCAAGGTTTTGTCACCTTTACTAAGACAAGCTTAGCAGATGGTACGGATCTTGATGGCTCCGAGGTAGAGACGGAAATATGCAAAAAACAAGGACTTGCTGCTTTTTGACGGCCTTGTCCGTGCGTGTGCTTGAGGGGGAGAGCCATGAAGAGATTTCATGTCGTCTTAGGCGTTGCAGACGTAAGCTTTTCTGCCGGGCGCAATGTGAATGGGACTCTCCGGGAGCGCATGATGGCCAATCAGCAGGTGGCAGAGATCTAGCAGATCTGGCCCTCATCCGCGCGCGGGATGGTCGTCTTGTTCACCTTGTTGTGTGCTGGCAATACAGAACGGCGGCGGACACGACTGCCCGTGGCTAGCCCGCATTATTCATGACGGTTCGTCGCGAAATCGTTGAGCCACGTCGCGAGACCGGCGCGCGGAGCCGCAAGGATCCAATGCGTACTCGTGCAGTACAGTGACGATCTGAGGGGCGAGCCCGCAGGCCGCAGGCTCGTCGTAGCAGCGGATCGGCGATTGCAGCAAAAACGCTCATGAATCATGCGGGCTAGACTACTTGCTCACAGGGGAGGACGAATACGTGAAGTGGGAAGATATTGTCATGCTGAGACATTCCCTGTTCCGCTTTCAAACGCGTGAACCCATCGATGAGGCGGTAGGCAAGCGGTTCCGATACCGCGGTGAGAATCATACAGTTGGCACCGGGTGACAGTAAGAACTGAACGGTGGGTCCGGTCTCCCCTCTTCCGGCTACTTTGTGCAGTTCAGTAAACGCGTTGACTTCATATTCTTTCAGCAGGGCATGGATGTGCTCTACCATCGACTGACGAAGACGATCAGTAGCATTTTCATAGCAGACACTCCTATGCAACCGCGTGAGGGGGCGTTACGGAAGCCGGCGATTGTTTAACTTGCAACTCTGCCTATTCTCTATAGGGGAGAGACGAAATAATGACAAGAGCTATTCCATTACACGTTCGTATGATCTGCATGGGAGCTGGACAGCCGCTCGGTCGTAACCAATGCCTTGGGTACTACCAAGAACAGAACGAGGTAGATACGCATTGGGCTTTCCAGTAGACTTGTCTCCCAACGAATCGCTGACAGTGGTGTGCCGGGCTGCAAAGGCCAGATGTAGCAGACGTGCCAGGCGCTATGCCATTCGCAGCTTCTTCAGTCGGGATAGTGTTGCTAACAGGAGGCATCAGATGAACGATCAAGACACGAAACGCGCAGTTAGTATTCTCAATAAAATAATGGAGCATGAGTTGGCGGGAGTCGTACGCTATACGCATTACTCCCTTATGATCTATGGCTATAACCGCATTCCTATCGTGTCTTGGCTGAAGAGTAATGCTGACGAAAGCCTTGCCCATGCGTATAAAGCAGGGGAACTGGTCACCTTACTCGGCGGCCACCCGTCACTGAAAATCGGGACACTCTTGGAAACCGAGAAGCATGATGTGGGAGATATCCTGCAGGAAAGCTTGGAGCACGAGAAGGCCGCCGCCGCCTCCTATTACGAACTTCTAAAAATCTCCGAGGGAAAGTCCGTTCTGTTGGAAGAATATGCACGAGAGATGATCGTCGGCGAAGAACTGCACCTTGACGAGGTGAACAAGATGTTGCGCAAGTCAGGTGATGTTAAACCGTTTCGCTCCTAGCCCGCATTATTCATGACGGTTCGTTGCGAAATCGCTGAGCCGCGTCGCGAGACCGGCGGGCGGAGCCGTAAGGATCCGATGCGTACTCGTGCAGTATGTGGGGGGGCCGGGGGGCGAGCTCGCCAGCCGGAGGCTCGTCGTAGCAGCAGATCGGCGATTGCAGCAGAAGTCCTCATGAATAATGTGGGCTAACCCTTCAATCAATCGGAAAAGAAAACGAGTGTCTGTGAACTATTTCGTGGTGTGAGTGCAGCGGAGACTCATCTCGCCCTTTGTGATAAAATTTGCGACCCATTTCTAACTTGCATGGAGGAGGACGTGACATGTTGAAGGAAGTGGCAGGAGATATTTTGCTGACTAAGGCGGAGGTCCTGGCGCATGGCGTCGCACCGAACGACAACTTTACAAACGGGTTAGCCTTGGCGCTCAGAGAGCGGTGGCCGGCAATGTATAAGGACTTCAGGCATTACTCTCAGACGTTTACCCCCAAGAGCGGCGGGTTATGGACTTGGTCCGGCGTCGGAGCTGTTCGGATAGTGAATCTGTATACTCAGGAGGCTGCTGCCAGTTATGGGGACAAGCCAGGCCGGGCCACGATTGAGAACGTGAATCACTGTCTCAAAGAGTTGGGCAAGGTGATCGAAGCAGAAAAGTTCAAGAGCGTTGCGCTTCCGCGTCTGGCCACCGGCGTGGGCGGGCTCGACTGGAAAGACGTGAAGCCGCTGCTGGAAAAACATCTCGGCCACCTGTCCATCCCCGTGTATGTGTATGGCACCTATCATCCTGGGGTTCAGGCAAAGGAATAGGGCTGGGACGAACTATAGGAAGTGAAAGGGCGGCCTGGGTGAATCCCAAACTGCGCGCGTCGAACGACCGCTTTCTGAAGTGGGGGTTCCGCGAGCACGGGATGGCCCAGGCCGCCCTTTCTGTGTCACGTTCGGGCGCAGAGGTTGGGAGAGGAAACGAGCGAGCTTGGAGGGAAGGAACAGCCAAACCATCCTTCTTACTCGCCGAGGCCGCACAATCAGAATGTGCTCGCGCGATGCGTGTACCAGACCTCACTCGTAGCGCAGCGCCTCGATGGGGTTCATTTTCGACGCTTTGTTTGCGGGATACAGGCCGAAGAAGACGCCCACGATCAGAGAAAATAGAAACGAACTGACGACGGCCTCTGGAGAGATAATGGTCGGCCATCCGATCATGGTGGTCAGCAGGCGCGCGATTCCGATTCCGGCACCGACGCCGAGCGCTCCGCCAATCGCGGTCATGATGATTGCTTCGATCAGAAATTGAAGCAGAATATGCGCGCGTTTCGCGCCGACGGCCATGCGAAGCCCGATTTCTTTCGTCCGTTCCGTGACTGACACCAAAAGAATATTCATGATGCCGATCCCGCCGACGATCAGCGAGATCGACGCAATGCCCATCAGCATGAGCATCATCGTCCGGCTCGTGCCGGCGATGGTCTTGGCGATATCTTCCATTGTGCGGATGGTGAAGTCATCCTCCTCCGATGCGGGGAGGTGATGACGTGCACGCAAGAGCTCTTTGATGTCCGCGACGACGGCAGGGATCTCATAGCGCGTCTGTGTGGCGACCAGCATGATCCCGACGGTTCCGAGAAACTTTGTGCCCAGGACTTTCCGTTCAGCCGTCGAGAAGGGAAGCACCACCAGGTCGTCTTGGTCCTGACCACTGATCGATTGACCCTTTGGCGCCAGGATCCCAATCACACGGAGCGGGGTGTTTCTGATGCGAATCTCGGCTCCCACCATCTCTTCGCCAGGCTCGAACAGATTCTGGGCCGCGGTTTTTCCCAGCACGACTACTTTTGCGGCGGAATCCATATCAGACTGCGTGAAGAAGTTGCCTTGGGCAATCGGCCAACTGCGGATGTCGGGGAATTCGGGCGTCGTGCCGACGACGACGGTGCTCCAATTCTTGTTCTCGTGTATGACCTGCAAGACGGATCGCGAGCCGTATATCACCGTCGTGACACTCCCGACTTTGGTTCGGATGTCCTCCGCATCGTCGACCGTGAGCGTGGAAATCGAGCCGAGTCCGCCGCGCACGCCCCCGACAGTGGTCGCTCCGGGGACGATGATCATCACATTGGTGCCTAGGCTGGTGATTTCAGTCTGGACGGAGGCGGTAGCGCCCTGACCCAAGCTGACCATCGCCACGACGGCGCCGATGCCGATGATGATGCCGAGCATGGTCAGCCCCGCGCGCAGCGGATTGCGGCGGAGGATGCGGAGGGCGGAAAGAATGGTGAGCCAGAGAAAAGACATGGTGTATTTGGTCTATGTGGTCTGTCTCGTTCTTCTGGTTAACAACCAGACAGACCAGATAGACGGAACAGACCCAACAGACCAGCTTTTCATCTTATCCTCGGGCCGCCTTCGAAGCCCGGCGGCAACTTCTTCTGGGCTTGTTCTTCTGGCGTCTCAATCCCCAGGATCACCTGGTCTCCTTCCTTCAGCGTTCCCTCGGCGATTTCTGTGAAGAGGGAGTCGGCGATGCCAGTGGTGATCGCCGTCTGCCGCACCTGCTTCGCCTGATCCATTACCCATACCTGCGTGACCTTGCGGTCCACCGGGACCGCCGGCATCCGGAAGCGCAATGCCCCATTCGGTACGCGTAGAGGATTTTCTTTCTTGGCCGTCACGATCGTCACGTTCGCCGTCATCCCGGGCTTAAGCTTGAGTTCCCGATTGTCCACCGTGATCACCACGTCGTAGGTCACCACGTTCTGGATGCTGATCGGCGCGTTGCGCACCTGTGTCACGGTGCCCTCGAAGAACTGTTTGGGATAGGCGTCCACGCGGAAGTTGGCGGGTTTTCCTTCTGCCACACCTCCGATGTCGGATTCGCTGACGTTGGTGTCCACCTGCATCTGAGTCAGGTTCTGGGCGATCACGAAGAGGGTCGGCGTTTGGAAACTGGCGGCGACGGTTTGGCCGACATCGACATTGCGGGACACCACGATGCCGTTGACCGGGGAATAGATCGTGGTATAGCCGAGATCGAGCTCAGCCGAGGCCAATGTGGCCACCGCTTGATCCACCTGCGCCTGCTCGACCTCGACTTGGGCCTGGGCGTCACGGAAGTTTGTGGCGGCAAGGTCGAGATCCGCCTGAGAGACGAATTGCTGCCGGAGCAGGGTCGTCATGCGATCGAGTTCGAGTCTTCGCTGGTTCGCCATGTTTTTTGCTTTCGCCAGATTGCCACGCCCGCTCTTGAGCGATGCGCGGGCCTGACTCACCCTCGCTTGGAACGGTTGCGGGTCGATCGTGGCCAGGACCTGACCCTTCGTGACCACGGAATTGAAGTCCACCATCAGCTGAGTAATTTTGCCGGAGACTTGGCTGCCCACCTGCACCGACACGACCGGATTGACTGTGCCTGTGGCTGTGACAATCGCGGTGATGGGGCCTCTATCGACCAGCGCGGTGTTGTAGTAAACCGGTGGAGTCCCGGCCATCCACCAATACCAGGCACCTGCCCCGATGATCGCGAGCAGGGTCACGATGCCGATGAGCCAGCGAACACGGAGCCCGGTCTGTGGTGGAGGGAGAACGGGCATGGAGGCGGGGAGCCGGTGTTCATGGTCGGATAATGGACTTGACGAATGGCGAGCCGGAGTTGAAGAAGATCCGGGGGGGAGGATCTCCGTGACAGGGACCTCACGAATCGGGTCTTGGGGTTTACTGGTCATGATGTGCCCGCTTGTTGCGTGACTCCGCCTGCGCGATTGTTTGTGAATCGGTTGACGATGAACTTGCGACTTTCCTCTGCGAATAACAGCACAAGGGCGCCCAGCGCGAGTGGCCCGAAGATCCAGGCAGGCAAGGGGCTTGTTCCAAAGATGGCATTTCCTAATGGGGTGTAGACGATCAACGCGAGGAGGGTGAGTTCAGTGACAAGACCCCAAAGTATCAGCTGATTGGTGAAGATGCCCAGTCGGAATGCGGCCATGCGCTGGCTGCCCAACGCCAAGGCCAGCGTCACAGTGGGGAGCAGTCCTTCCGGCACGTTCGCCACGATGATACCGATCCCGAAGATCGCGCTGATCCAGAAGCCCAAGCCCATGGAGACGCCGATGACGAAAAAGACTCCGCCCATGGCGACCGACAGCATTGCGACCACATGGGTGACCTTCGCGATCTCTTTCTGCAGCGGGCTGAGACCTGTCTCCACGCTCGTGGAGAGGCGGGCGATCTTGCCGAATTCCGTCTGCATGCCGGTGGCGAACACGACCGCCCGACCTCTGCCGGAGAGCACGGGGGTACCGGCGAATACGAGATTGGGAATGTCCTGGAGATGTCCATCGATGACCGGCTCCGCCGTCCGCCGCTTCGGTTGGGATTTGCCTGTGAGAGAGGAGAGGTCGACACGCATGTCGGATGCTTCGATGAGCCGGGCGTCGGCAGGGACCTGCTCTCCCTCCTCGATCAAGAGCACGTCACCCGGCACGATCTCACTCCGCGACACGTCATGCGGTTGATTGCCTCGTAGCACCCAGGCTCTGGCAGGAAGGAGTCGATGAAGGGCATGCACCGCGCGCTCCGCTTTATATTCCTGAAAGAAGGCAAAGACGGCGTTGATGACGATCACACCGAGGATTGCCCAGCCGAGCGTGGCCATACCTTCGCCGGGCTTCATGAATTCTGCGGTGAAAGCCAGAGCGGTGGCGATCCAGAGCAAAATTGCCAGAAAGTGGGTGAACTGGTGGAGGAACCCTCGAATCAATGAATAGTGACCCGGCTCCTCCAGAACATTGGGGCCATACCGACTGAGCCGCTGCTGTGCCTCTTCGGGTGACAAGCCGCCTTCACTGGTTTCCAGGTGTTTGAAGATCTCAGCAACCGTGAGTTGGTGGAGCGGTAGCTCGTCGAGGTTAGGCACGCCGGCCTCGCACGATCAGGATGGAACAAGGGACGTGTCTCAGGAGACTTTCCGAGACGCTGCCGAGATAGAGCCGCTCGCTCTTAGTCAAGTCGCGAGACCCGATCACCAGGAGGTCAGCATGATCCGTCTCCACCTGTTTGACGATGGTGTCGATGACGTGGTCCATCTGCACGTCTGTGACGACGGCGTAGCCTTCTTTGAGAAATTCATCCCGCAATGCCGTGACCAGTCGCGTGGCTCGTTCGAGGACCGGTCGTTCCAACTCTGCTACTTGGGTTTTGGATAAGTACCGAACGGCCAAGTCGGTCACCGGTCTCTCGGCCGAGGAGAGGATGGTGGTCGTGGCGGATTCCGGAAGAATGAAGGATCGAAGAAATCGAGCGGCTGCTCGGGAGTGCTTTGAGTCATCAACCGCAAGGACCACACGCGTCAGTCGCGGGAGTGGCTGTTTCACAACGAGGATTGAACAGGGAGCAATCGACGCGATCTGCCGGGAGATGCTTCCCATCAAGAATCCACGAATGTCGCTCAACCCGCGGGACCCGATGAGGATGAGATCGGCCTTCACCCGCACCGCCTGTCGCACGATCGTACGGGTGAGGGGGCCATGGACTAAGGTAGTGTGAAATTTGGTGTGGGGGCCGGTCGTGGCCTGTCCGAGGGCGACACGAGCCAATCGCTCTGCCTCGTGGAGAAGGATTTCACCGGCCTTCTCCATGGCGGCCAGGGCGCGCTTCTCTGCCACGGGATTCCTGCCTTTGCCCGCTCGGAGGGCCGAAGGATCGACTACATGAAGAAGCGTCACAGTCTCCGGCTCCAGGTCGGCGAGCGCTTTGAGTGCTTGCACCCCCCACCGTGAACATTCAGACCCATCCACAGCACAAAGAATTCGCATGACAGGCTCCCTTCCTTGATCCGCATTTTTCATGAACGTTTCTGCTGCAATCGCAGATTTGCCGCTACGACAAGCCTGGACGCGGTCAGCCCAGCGTTCAGGCAGGCTCACCGTTCTGTCGGTCAACATACTGTTTCAAGTATGCCTCCCTCCCTCACGGCTCCGCGCGCCTGTCTCGCGTGGCGACTGCGCGATTTTTCCACGAACCGTCATGAATAATACGGGTTGATGACGCCAATAACGCACGGGCCATTCCGGGTATCAGTTCTGCATTGTATGTGCCTGTGACGTATGGGAGTGAGGAAGGAGAATCAGCCCTGTTTCGAGGGGTTGCGAAGAGAAACGGCACTCCGGCTCCTATTGATGGTGCGGCGTTTTGCAGCAGAAAGGAAAGCATCACTGTGGTGATTGGCGTCAGTCTCTCTTGTTCATTTGGTCTATTTGGTTTTTGGGTTGAACGAAACTAACCAGATAAACAAAACAAACTAGATCAACCCTCGCGTCCCGCCGGTCTTGCGTGCCAATGTAGTTTTTCCCAGACGGCTAGAGTTGCCAGGAGGTGACTATGAGACAGATTCTGATTCCGATACTTGCGTTGTGGAGTAGCCTATGTGGGGGAATGAGTTTAGCCGAAGGGGGGCCGGTCGCCCGAATCGGGGAGTCCGGGGAGTTTCTCGAATTGGAATATCAAGTGAACGGTCAGGTGTTCAAAGACTCGCTCCCGCTCTATCGGGCCGAAGGTGCACGCTATTTCAGCGCCGGGGTTGGGATCGATGAACGTACCGCCGAGTATCCCCCTTTCTCGCTGAAGCTCGTGTTCACTGCGGGAGGGAAACCCTTTCTGGCTGGAGTCGCGGTCACCATTCGGTCGGCAAAAGGGGGACCTCCGATCAGCATTCCCCGTGACCATGTTAACGGACCTTGGTTGTTCGTCGAACTTCCGTCCGGTACCTATCACCTCACGGCGATCTACGCGGATCGGACGCAGGGTTTCAAGGGGGTAACGGTGGAAGCGGGAGAGATGAAGACTGTGCATCTCCGCTGGCCGGAAGATCGGGGGAGCGCTGCGCCGTCCGGGGAAGCGATCGGTCAATGAGCCATGAGCAGGCTGCGGAAAAAGTCCGCCAGAGCCACAGACCATGGCGCGTGAAGCGCGAGAACCGGCTGGTTTCTCTTGTTTATTTGGTTGGTTTGTTTGGTTGCACGAGACTAACCAGATGAACAAAATAAACCAGATGAACCAGATCAACCCGTTCCGCCAGTGCCGCTAGACTATCCTGCGAAATAAATTGTGAGGAGGGATACATGCCGACAAAGAAGAAGACGAAGAAGGCCAGGACAGGTAGGAAGAAAGAGTTTGGCCTGATGATGGTCAAGCAGGTTATGCAGAAACATGTGCAGTCCGCTCATCTCAAGACCAAAGGCGACGTCATCGCGTCGCTCATGATCGAAGGATTCGGGGCTGTGCCGATCGTAGACGCCAAAGATAAGCTCCTGGGTATCGTCAGCGAACATGATCTATTGGGTGCATTGGATGATGGACGCAAGCTTGGTGCCGTTGCCGCGAGTGAGATCATGACGTTTAACCCCTATTCGATCCACCCGGAAGCAATGCTCCTGACGCTGGTTCATGTATTCAGAGCCAGCGATTTGATTCGTGTACCGGTGGTGGATGCCAAAGACAAGCTCGTGGGCATCATTGCCAGGCGGGATGTGCTTCGTGCCTACCTGGCGGCTGGGCGCGCATGACGCTGAAAAAGGCCGCCAGCAGGAGAGGGATGGCCCAGTGAGTCCCCTGTGCTCGCGCAACGCGCGGCTTGAGAAAGCCCTCGTTGGACGCGCACAGTGGGGGACTCATCCGGGCCATCCTGGGGAAACGTCAACGAGCAAGCTCGGAGGAACCATTTTAGCTGCTCCCTGCGGCCTTGCCCGTGGAACGGTGCGTCTTGGCGCGCCGGGGTTGGGCGGGTGAGAAGGCTGGTCATTTTGAGCATCCCGCGGGAATGCGTTCCTGCTATTTGCACGTTCCTATTATAGAGGATAAGAAGGAGGGGTTATGCGACAAACGGAGTTTCTTGCGACGGCCTGCGACCCGAAGACTTTGACTGTGGGACAATTGATGCAGGATGCGGTCTTTACCTGTGGCTCCAGGACCGATGCTCTGACCATCAGCCGGATGATGACCCAGCGAAATTTTGGCAGCCTGCCGATGGTGGAAGAGGACCGGACCTTGGTTGGTCTGATAAGCGAGTATGATCTGCTTCAGGCGATGATCGAGGGGCGGGATCTGCGGAAGGTGATGGCTGTTGAAATGATGAGCACCCATCCGGTAACTGCCACTGAGAATATGAAGTTGGAAGAGGTCGCGAATCTGTTCCAGGATCGCTATATTACGCGGGTGCCTGTGGTTCGGAACGGCAAGCTCGTCGGTATCCTGGCACGGCGGGATCGGTTGTTTGGGTATGCCAAGGCATCGCAGTATTGGTCTTAACAGGCTGTTGAAAAAAACCGCCAGCAGAAGAGGGATGGCCCGGTGACTCCCCTGTGCTCGCACAACGCGCGGCTTGAGAAAGCCCTCGTTGGACGCGCGCAGTGGGGACTCATCCGGGCCATCCTGGGGAAACGTCAACGAGCAAGCTCGGAGAAACTATTTTTAGTTGCTCGCTGCGGCCTTGCTGGACGGTCTTTTTGAACAGCCTGGAGGACCCCATTATATGATTCACCGCGATGCCGCCCACAAGTGTATCGATCATGTCCACCGCTATGCCCTGGTCGTTTCGGAGTTCACGGATTATCATCTCACTAATGATGGTCGCGTTTCTTTCCGTTTCCGCGCAAGCCGATTCCCCCAAGAAGCAGCGCGGTCCCTGCGAGATTCATTACCCTAGCGATGCCACGGTGGAGTGGGACTGCCGTATCATCCAGCCCGGCGAATCGCTGGAGAAGATATTTGGCGAGTACTGGGTGGACGTTGCACGATTCAATCGGATCGATCGGCGTCACGCGCACTCCGGTGTCTCGATTAAGGTCCCGAGACGGCTCGAGGATCTGACGCAATTTACTCCATTACCGCTGGTCTATCCGCCAGGAGAGCTGAAGGAGAAATTCATTCTGATCGATCTGACGGAGCAGTTTCTCGGCGCCTATGAATTTGGAGCCCTTCGCTTCTCGACTCCCATCGCTTCCGGGAATGAACTCAACGAAACGCCCACAGGGAAGTTCCGTCTGACCGCTGCCCATCTGCAACATCAATCCGGTCTCTATACGATCGAAGGGACGGACCAGCCGTACCCGATGAATTACGCGCTCCGATTCTATGTAAATAGGGAAGGCTTGTCCTATTGGATCCATGGACGGGACATGCCGGGCTATCCGGCCTCGCACGGCTGCATAGGCCTCTACGATGAGCGGATGCAGAAGGAACAGTATGGGCTGCCGAAGAATCCTGAACTGTTCGACGCGGAGAAATTGTTCGTGTGGGTCTTAGGGAATAAGCCGGACGACGACCGTGTGATTCCACTCCCCCGGGGCCCCAGGGTCCACATCATCGGTCAGGCGCCACCACCCTAAATTATTGTGGTGCCAAAGGCGGGATTTGATTTTGAGCCAACTCAGCATGTTCTAGCTATGGATAATCGCAGATTCACGCTCCTCGCTCTGTCACGATTCATCCACCATCATTTGCTCTGGTTCTTGATTAGTGCCTATGCCATCGCCGCCGTTTTTCCAACGGCCGGCTTATGGATCAGGAACGTTAATGTGGGCGACGTTCCAGCTTTCCAGACAAAAATCCATGTCTCTTTGCTCCTGCTTCTCCTCGCCACGCTCATGTTTAACGCCGGATTGGGCGTGAAGACGTCGCACTTAAAATCCCTCATGCAAAAAAGCAGAGTGATGTTGGCCGGACTCGCGGCCAATTTGGTCATCCCCATGATCTATATTTTTGGCGTCACCCTGGTCATGCGGCTGTGGTATGAGCCGGATGAAGCGCAGCATATCCTCGTCGGCCTCGCGTTGGTCGCCGCCATGCCGATTGCCGGCGCGTCTACTGCCTGGGCGCAGAACTCTAATGGAAATCTGGCGCTGAGCTTAGGATTGGTCCTCGCCTCAACCGTTCTGAGCCCTATCATCACGCCGGTGGCGCTGCAGGTATTCGGGGAGATGGCGTCGGAGGAGTATGAGACGGTGCTGCAGGACCTTGCCGCCTACGGATCAGGAGCGTTCTTGGGCCTCTGGATCGTACTGCCATCCGTGCTGGGCCTTGCTGTGCGATTCGCCGTTCCTGAAACCCGGCTCACGGCTGTCATGCCCTTCATCAAGCTCATCAATTCCATCGTCTTATTGCTATTGAACTACTCGAATGGATCGGTCTCGCTTCCCCAAGCAGTGGCGGACCGCGATTTCGACTTCTTGGCGGTGACGTTGGGAATCACCACGGGCCTCTGCGTCACGGCCTTTGCCTCCGGGTATGGGCTGAGCAATCTGTTCAAGGTAGACCAGGCTGACCGTATCTCGCTCATGTACGGATTGGGGATGAATAACAACGGGACTGGGCTGGTCCTAGCCTCGCTTGTGCTGGCCTCCTACCCGCGAGTCATGGTTCCAATCATTTTTTACAACTTGGTCCAGCATCTGGTGGCTGGAGGTGTGCATGAAGTGACAGGACGGACTAAGGTCGAGCAAAAGGTCTGAGGAACCTAAGGCGAGTAAGATCTCCGATGTCCAAAATCCAAAATCGTTTGTTTGTGACTCTATCTCAGACAACAGAAATTCGTGAAACATGACAACCGGTACTGGATTGATTGATGTGGAGGATTCTGGACCAGGGGCTAGGGGATGCTTCCGCGCCGAAGAGGTGTGTCGCCCCTGCGGTTCAGGTTTGACCATCGGAGCGGAGCGCTGGGCGCCCAGCAGGATTTTGCTGAGCGCCGCAGCATGTTCACGATCGCCGGTTGTTACAAGGTACTTAAGAACGCGGCCAGGTCGGCTTTTTCTCTTTCAGTCAATCCCATGTCAAAACGGACGTTCGTAGAATTCGACGACGTCCTTCAGGCTCTCCGCCGAGCCATTGTGGAAGTAGGGTGCCCGGGCTGAAAGTCCTCGAAGAATCGGTCCTTTGAACTTGCCGATATCCGCCCATTTACCCGTCACTAACGCTCGTCCGGGATCGGTGGTGGAAATCTCCTTCGTCGGATCCGCTTTCTGGCGCAGCTTGATGACCGGCAAATAACTCACCCCCAGTGGATTCAGCGGATTTCCGACGTCGGCGATCCCGATGTTTAACGGTGCTATGACGGAATGGTTGCCGACATTGGGCGAGTCGTGGCACGTGCCACACGTCCCCGGAAGGGTGTCGACTCCAAGCGCGTCGTTGAGTCCGTTGACGCCCTTGATGGCGATCGGGCGCGAGTTGAACAGCGTCTGCCCGCGCAGAATACTGGCGCGGTGGTGGTTATGGGACTGTTCATGCGCCCAGGTGGGCGTAAACAAGGTAAAGATCACCGGATTGAACGGGGTACCCCTGGGGTTCAGGCCCAGCGGATCATTGATGCCGACAAAGAAGTCTTGGTTAAGCAATGCCACTGGCCCGCCGTGCGCACCGTGGGACTCGAGCGATCCAGCGCCAAACTCGACGGCCTGTGCGGTCGACAGTCCCAGTTCAAACATCACGATTTGCCGCTGCTGTTGCGGCGTGGGTGGCGTGGTGGCTTGGGCATGTCCCATGGTGGCATCGACCGATTGATGGAGCAGGTCAGTCTGCAAATCACCGGGGTTCGAGCCGAGCGGTGTAATCGGTATCGTGCCGGTCTGTGTGGAGGATTCACGCCCATCCCACATTACGGTGGTCAGAAACCGGAGGTTGGTTGAAGGAAGCGGGCGGCGGTACATGGATAGGGTCGAGGTTTCATTGCACCCGTAAGGGTTGCTGACGCTCACCACGTCAAATTCGGCTCCGGCAGGGACTGCCATGGCAATACGGATCAAGCCGCGGCTGGTCAGCAGGCTATAGGCATGTCGGCGCCCTTCCACCGTTGAGGTGTCGATACTGTGATCACAGTTGGAGCCGTCATTGGTACGAAAGATCGGGTCGAGGCCATGCGTCTCTTCAAACCGCTTGGCGACGTGCGCGGCTGAGACGGACCAGGCGTCACTGGCTTGATGGCAGCTGGCACAGCTGCGGCCGTTGGTACCAAGACTCTGGAAAAACGGACCGGTGAGATCGAGCTTCCCGCTTTCATTGAAGGTTTTCAGGATTCCATGGGAGTTGGGAAAGGGAAAGAGGTTCGGGAGAAACGTAGGAGGGCCAGTCTCGGCTGCCACGACAGTTACGGTACCCAGCAAGAGCGCACTTAGTATACCCGCGCGAAGTTTCAACATGCGTAACCTCCGTTGTATGAGGCAAGAAAAACGAGCGGAAGAGTACAGCATATCTCGCCGGGTTGTAAGCCGTGGTAAATACGTACAGCTAAGTAATGTCTTTGAATACTGCACATCACTGCTGGGGAGCCGATTGTACTTATTTTGTGTTCAACCCCACCTCATTTCAGCCTACCCGAGCCAAAGTTCGGATTTTTGGCAAACCTTGGCTGGAGTAGGATTGCGAGAACGGTTTTCTAAAGCGCTGCTCTGAGGCCCAACTCTGATTGCTGGATGTCCACCAATCATCTGTTTGAAGGACATTCAAATGGCCATTTCTTCGCCTGTTGTGCCCCACTTTAAATTGTGGACAGGTAACTAAGTCAGTTGGATGCAGGAATCCCACTGAATTTATTCAAGACCCATCGCTGCGATGACAGCCGAAGGTCTCTCACCAGAGTCACGAGCGAGTGTGCCTGGATATTCCTTTAGAAGTGGAGACTCGAAGTGGGCTGAATGCGTTGCAGAAAGGATGGTTAACAATGTTCAACAAACTGGCCAGAAACTAAGTGGAGCAGTACACTTGTTGAGGGCCAGGAGTGAAAGCGTTCACCTGCCTGAGAGGAGAGGCGTCACATGGACATACAGTTCAACGGTCTTCTACAAAGATGCTTGATCATGAATATAGGGTGGTTGATGCAAGCATGCATCGTATTGGCAGGCGGAGTGGGGCTCGCGTCGTGCACAATAGAGCAGAAAGATCAGGTTAGACCCCAGCCAGCGCCGTTCAGTCAGTCTTTAAGCCCCTGCCCACCGGCAGGAGTATCCTCCAGCGCAACGCCGGAGTTTTGTGTGAATGTGACGGAGATACAGCTGTTCAGCCATGACACAAAAGCTGATGTCGGCCTGTCGCTCGTGAACCGAACTGGGCGCAGACTCTTCATCACTTTGACGGGGCTCACTTCTCTGACGGACAGCAGCGGAAGAAGCTGGAATACGGGGGATAGCAAAGGTCTTGGCAGTCTCAATAATCCAGTACCGTTAGAGCCAGACCGAGAAACGCAGGGCGCAATCTCGTTTTACCAAAATGGACAGGCTCCCGTAGGCCTGACTTTTTCGCTGCGTGGAGAAATTTGGATTATGAAGATGGACGCTCACGGTCAAGCGGTTCCAGGTCAGATTGCAATAAAACGCGAGATCAACCTCTCGGGGATTCGCGTCCAGTCCCAGCCACCTCAGTCTACTGGCGCTACGGAGCAGAACAACGACATCAAGCTTGCCCAATTGTCTCCTCGTCGCACTAGTCCTGCGACGCCCAAGTCATCGGCTTCGTCGAAGTCGTCCGCACCTGGGGCAGCCGTAGGGGCGTCGGGCAACGGGCAGCCGAATAGCCAGAAGCCAGCCGCGCCCAATGCGAGTCGTTCGCTCGATCAAAAGTCGAATATAAACGATCCTCCGTCGGGTGATGCCGCGACAATCAAAAGCGGCTCGAAATCTGTCGGGAGCGGCGGGTCTGGTCCGGACGTGCTCGGTTTGCGCATCGGCATGGCGCCTGATCAGGCCCGCGAGATATTCAAGTCGCATGGTTTCCGATCATCGGCCAAATCCCCGAATAGACCCGTTGAAAATTATGTTGAGGGCATGAACACGCTGGCGATCAGGCTTTCCGGACAGGCTCCGCAGCCTGTGCCAAACACGAATTATGTGGCCAGAATATCCGGTGCTATTAGTGACATAAAAACCCCTGCAACTGAGAACGCCGTTGTTATGCTTACCGCATTCTTTGGGCCTGTTCCTGGACAGGAGGGAATTGTGTCGCTCAATCTGACCGAGTATATTCCGGCCAGTAAGAACCCGACTGTTGACGCATTCGCGAAGACACTGGTGGAGAAATACGGGCCTCCCACCGAGTTGTTGCCGGGTTCCCCTGGTATATATCGATGGCGCTACGACAACAACGGAACACTGCGTAAACCCGCCCCCGCAAATAGTTTCGGCGGCTGCCCCAGACTGAGACCGGGCGTCGTCGAATTCCAGCCCCAGGGGTCTCCCCTGATGATTCAGGAGTTTAAGCAGTCGGCGGCCAGATGTGGTGCCATCTTTCTCGAGGTGGCGTTGGGGTTCGAGGGTTTTAACTATAGTGGGCCCGGGACGCGGATCAAGAATTACACCACTCACATGACGGGGCTTGAGGCGACCATACGTGCGTTGGACGCTGCCAAAGGGATCGTCGATAAGTCTCAAGCAGAAACGAGCGGGGCTGCGATCAAGAAGGGACAGCAGCAAAAGTCGGTTCTTTAGGTTTTTACTATTTTTTCCTAGGCCCTTGTCAATTGAAGCCTTACCTTGGTCACCGGTCTCTCTTCATAGTTGCCGCCACGCATGGAGCGGGGCGGTTGAGTTCCGCTGGTAATTTCGTCTGCTCGTCTACGCAGGCTGTATCGAGTTGGGCCTGCGTCAAGCCTGAGACTGAAGCCAGGTTGGCTCCATGCAGCGTCGCGCGGTGGAGATCTGCCTTGTCGAGTTGTGCGCCGGTGAGATCGGCTCCTGATAACATGGCGCCTCGGAGGTTCGCCTCTTGGAGGTTGGCATGGGCGAGATTGGTTCGGGTGAAGTTCGAGTCCTTCAAGTCCGCTGCGACGAGATTGGCCGATTCCATGGCCGCTTCATTGAATTGTGCGCGATGGAATTGGGCTTTGGGTGCATAGATCTCGCTGAGGTCCGCCTTCGTAAAGATGGTACCGGTTCCCCTGGCGCCGATCAGCACGGCTCGGTAGAATTGGGCGCTTCGGAAATCCGCCTGGTCCAGGATGGCCGTATACAAAATCGCCATCCGAAGTTTGCCTGATGGCACCTTCGCCTTGGTCAACTGCGCTCCTTCCAGATTGGCCTCTTCCAGATTAGCCTGCTGCAAGCCGGCCGAATGGAAGTTCGCGTATCGCAGGTCCGCCCCGCGAAGGATGGCCTCACGCAGGTTGGCCCCCGCTAGACTGGCGCCGTCGAGAAGTGCTCCTTGCAGATTAGCCTGATGAAGGTTTGCGTTAGTCATGACGGTTCGGCGGAGGTCCGCCCCCATTAGATCTGTTCCGGCCAACGTGGCCCGATGGAGATTGGCGCCATAGAAGTAGGTGTCGACGAAAGAGGCGTTCGTCAGATCGGCTGATGCGAGGTCTGCCCCCTCAAAATGGGCCCGCTCGAAGGTGGATTCTTGCAGTTGTGCACCGGTCAGGACGGCGTTGTAGAGCGCCGCTTCATCGCCTGTCGCACGGGACAAATTGGCATTGGACAATCGTGCATGCCGGAGATCGGCTCCCGTCAGGTTGCTGTCTTGCAAGACGGCTCTCGTGAGATCGGCCCCCGCGAGACTCGCTTGCGACAAATCACTTTCGCGGAGATTCGCCTGGCTGAGGAGGGTCCCTTCCAGTCGTGCCCGTTCCAGATCGGCCCCCGCGAGTTTCGCGTGGCGCAAGTCCGCCTGGCACAGATCCGCGCGCTGATATCCCGGCTTCTCACGTTGTTCGAGCCACTGTCCATGCGATTCCAGGATTGCCTGCAGTTGTTTGGGTGGCACGGGTTTCTTTTTGTAGGGGCTCTCGCAGCGGGTGGGGTGACTGTTTGCTTGACTCAGTTTTGCTGCATGGGTGATGGTCGGTATGCTGAGGATCAGCACCACGATCAATACTGTATGGACGGCACAGATTCCGGTAAACGTTCTGTTCATGTGGTGTCTCCGTGGGAATATTTTTCGGCAGGATGCTCAAAAGGCAGTTCAGCAAGGCCGGAGTGAGCAACTAACGATAGCTTTTCCAAACTTGCTCGTTGACGTTTTCCCAGAATGGCTCGGATGGTCTCCCACTGCACATGTCCAACGAGGGTCTTCTCAGACCGCGCGTTGCGCGAGCACAGGGGGCTCCCCGGGCTATCCCTCTCCTTGCTAACGCCCCTTTTGGGATAACAGACGAATATAGGCCACCACGTCCCGCATTTCCCCGTCCGTCAACTGGCCACGCCATGAATGCATGGGGCTGAAGACGACCCCATGTTCAATGGTCCGCAGCAATTCTTCGTCAGATTTCAGAAAGGACGAAAAACGGTGGAAGTTGGCTGGTGCCACCTTGAGGGCTTGCGCGTCCGGCCCATCCCCCCAGCCTGCGACACCGTGGCAGCTCTGGCAATGGCGCTCATACACGGCTTTGCCGCGTGTGACATCGGACGGATACTCTTGCGCTTGGAGGAGTGGGACGAGTAAGAGGCAGGCGAATCCCATGCCCAAGGTGACGCTGAGTACTGACATTGTGTTCCGAGAGATGACGCGCATCACGGTCTCCTAGCTCTTCTTGGTCGTGTGGGCAACAAACGACGAATAGAGTTGCTGCATCTTGGTGCTGCCGCATTTGGGGCATGTCACGCGGTTCGTTTCATGTTGCATGAGCGTCAAGACCACCAACGATTCCTTCCCGCAGTCCAGACAATTATAGTCATACATGGGCATGCAGTACCTCCCTCGAGCAGAATGCTGAAAAATCCGCCACTATGGAGAAGGTTGAGGTTCAGGCTAAGGCTGAACCTATGATGATAATGTCAAGATCAGTGCTCAATCTTGACATCGACCTCAGCCTGCTCTAGTGGTTGATATCAGCAAGCGATGTGCCGCCTTTTGAGAGGGCGCGAGAGGCTAGAGATTTGAGGCTATAGGACTGATAATTCTTACCTCTGGCGCTGGTCATCTAATACTCCTCTTGGTTTTGAGTGGTGCATTTCTCCTCAGTGGCCGCCTTGGCAGTGAAGCTCAATGCACCAGTGGCAGGCGGAATGTGAGGCCGGTGGTCTGAGATTTCAAGTTCTTTGTTTTCCTTTTCGCCCCAGGCCTCGTGCCCCTTACCTGATATTTGCTTGGAACGTGACTTGCGAGACTCAGCATGTATGTCGATGCTGAGGAAGGATTCTCTTGAACAGTATCTCCGGGCTCGTTTTGGCCCCGGTATCACGCTAGTGTCCTACGAGGCGATCGGCAAGGCCAGTTCGAAGGGGGCACAGAAACAGTATGGCTATGGCACCCCGGTCAAGTTGACGTTCCGCGTGGGACGCCGCTCGCAGTCGGCCGTGCTCGAAACCATGAAACCCGGGCCGTTCGGTCATGAGCATCCGGCGGACCGGGCCCAGGCGATCCTCTGGGATTATGACTCCTATGGCCGGCTACCGCGCCATGTGAAGGCTCTCGATGTCGGGGCTTTTACCGACGATCGGCAGCTGATCTCGGTGGCCCGGGCGCGCGAATTTTTTGTTCTGACCCAATGGATGGAGGGGAACAGTTATCATCTCGATCTGGAACGATTGGCCAAAGGCGGAAGGCTTCGAAAACAGGATCGAAAGCGAACGATAGCCTTGGCACGCTACCTGGCGGAGATCCATGCCAGAAAGCGGCGCGATCCCGCCCTCTATCGGCGTCGGCTTCGGGAATTGATCGGCCACGGCGAGTGTATTATGGGGCTGACCGACAGTTACCCAGACCGCTACGGGTTTATATCGGCGGATCTCTTGCGCGGGATCGAGGATGCCTGCAACCGGTGGCGCTGGAGGCTGCACGGGGAGACCCAGCGTCTGTCGCAAGTGCATGGAGATTTCCATCCTTGGAATGTCTTGTTCCGGAAAGGAACAAATTTTTCAGTGCTCGACCGGTCACGAGGGGAGTGGGGGGAACCGGCGGACGACGTGACCTCGATGACGGTCAACTATCTGTTTTTCTCACTCTGTCGCTGGGGCACCTTGAAGGGGCCGTTGGAAGTACTGTTTAGACTCTTTTGGGACACCTATATGGAGGCAAGCCACGATCATGCGGTTACAGAGTCGGCTGCCCCCTTCTTTGCGTTTCGAGGGTTGGTCATCGCGAGCCCTGTGTGGTACCCCAAGCTGCCAATCGAGGTGCGCCGGAGCATCTTCCGATTTGTCGAACATGTGCTGGATGAGCCGCGCTTCGACCCGTCGCGGGTAAACGAGTATTGCCGGGAGTGAAAGCAGTGAGTGATCTGTGATCCATGATGAGTGAATACGATGAAAGAGCCATCCATTTCTGATCACCCGTCCCCCATCACTTATCACGGTTTGGCCTTCGCCATCTGGATCACCGGCCTGCCGGCCTCGGGCAAGAGCACGATTGTCTCTACCTTGAAGCCGCAGCTCGAAGGGCTCGGGTTGACGGTCGAGGTGTTGGAATCCGATGAGGTCCGACGGATCATCACGCCGACGCCGACCTACTCAGAAACGGAGCGGGATCTTTTCTACCGTTCGTTGGCATTCACCGGACAGAAACTTGTGGCACATGGTGTGACCGTGGTCTTCGATGCGACGGCAAGCCGCCGGGTCTACCGGGATTTTGCGAAGTCCGTGATCCCTCGTTTTATCGAGGTGTCCGTGGAATGTCCCCTCGCGATCTGTATGGGACGAGACCGGAAAGGAACTTATCGAAAAGGCCAGCAGGGAGAATCTCTTACAGTCCCTGGGCTCCAATCTCCCTACGAAGCGCCGATCAACCCGGATCTCCGAATCGACAGCACCACCACTTCCTCAGGCGATGCTGCAGGCCGGATATTGAGCTTGGTCAAAGCGAAATTTCTCTAGCAGAATGCTGGAAAAGTCCGGCAGCTTGTCTTGTTCATTTGGTCTGTCTGGTTTTTGGTTGAACGAAACTAACCTATGAACCAAATCACCCAGACAAACCAGATCAACCCTCGCCGGTCCTGCGTTTCTCGCCCTGCTTGGTGTAATCCATGAAGCTGAATGTCTCGCCCCTGTTGACTCGGAGGGCCTTATGAATTTACTCTGCGAACGGATATCTAGTCCACGGAACTTTTGGGCATGATGACCTCTCTGTCACTTGACCGGCGAGAATTTACACCAGGAGCCTTGCTCCGCAATCCACATTTCATGACAGTGCTCCCAGGCCGTTGGCCTCGCCGAGCGCTTCTTGCCGGAGTCCCGACCGAGTCTCGGCTCTTCACCACCGAGTCTCACACCCAATTGCTCGGCTTCTGCCACTGGCAGCCGCACCGCATCGCATGCCAGACCGTGGTACTCGTGCACGGCCTTGAAGGCTCCAGCGAGTCTCACTATATGCGCGGTATCGCCGCAAAAGCCTATCGTGCAGGATTCAACGTCATCCGGATGAACCAGCGGACCTGTGGCGGGACCGAACACCTCACGCCGACGCTGTACAACAGTGGCTTGAGTCAGGATTATCGAACCATCGTCCATGAGTTGGCTCGCATGGATGGACTCAATCGCATCTGGCTTGTCGGTTATTCATTGGGAGGGAATCTCGTCCTGAAAGCAGCCGGAGAAGCCGGCTCGTCAGAAGCCGCGTTGGCCGGCGCGATCGCGGTCTGCCCGACCATCGATCCGATGCAATGCGCCAAAGCCTTGGAAGCACCTCGGAACCGAGTCTATCACTACCACTTTTTGACTCAACTCAAACGGCGCATGCGGCGGAAAGCGGTGCTCTTTCCTGGCAAGTGGGATCTGACCGGACTTGATCGCATTCGCATTCTCAGCGAATTCGACGACCGCTACACAGCCCCGGATGGTGGGTACGCCAGTGGAGCCGACTACTACGATCGCTCAGGCGCATACCGTGTGCTCGATTCCATCACCGTCCCCACCCTCATCATCACGGCACAAGATGATCCATTCATTCCCTACTCCATGTTCACGGGGCCGCTGATTCAGCGCCACCAGAAGATTCGGATGATCGCACCTCGACATGGAGGCCATTGTGGGTTTTTCCAATTGGCACGCAATGGAGAAGATCCCTACTGGGCTGAGAATCGGATTGTGGATTTCCTGCAGGAATTGCAGCACTGCCCCATCTAATTTTGAACAGTTCGTTGCGTGGGGGGTTCATCTTCGTGAGTCGCGCTAGGCGTGCCCATTGCCTGCTTGAGAGGTCGACGAAATCTGGCTGAGAATCTCCCGCTCCGCCTCGAGCCAATCGTCGAGCGCAGACCCATGCCGCCAGCCCCGCTCACCATGGAGCTCATAAGCCCGTTTGGCGATCAGCACATGCAGGTCATCGCAGGGCGACAGCGGTAGCACGTAAGGTTTCTGGGCCGGCGGCCCTGTGGTCTGTTGCTGGGGTTCCGGTGTTTTCCGGTCCGGTTTTGTCGAACGAATGCTGACTGACTTCATGTCTAGCTCCTTCCTTGGATTACACACTCAGGGGCAGCACACCCTCCGTGGCAGTCACGGAGAGGGGGACAAACGGACGATCGAGACAGGTCAAGGGAAAGGCCGGTCGCCGATCGATCCGCCGAAGAGTTTCGGTAATACGTTCCGGCTTGCCCCAGTCGCTCCAGAGCACGCCGGTCAGTTCGACGACCGCCAGTGTCTCCGGGACGCGCTGCAGCAGGTCGGAGGAGAAATTCTTCGCCGGCATGTCCCGATAAATCGCCTTGAGGACGCGCCCCTCCTCGGGCCCTCCGATGACCTGGCTCAGCCGTTCAAAGAGCGGCATCATATCCGGCAGGCAGTGCCAGCCCAGTGTCCAGAGCAGATCCACCTTGGCGGCGAACACCAGCGTGTTCCAGAGAGCGCCTGCCCGTAAGGCGGAATCGGCCTGCGCTGTGTCGGGCTTTTCCAGGAACGAGCGGACTGCCTGCACCGGTTCGCCCGGCAGATCGGCGAGGGATTGGCCGGGCTGGATCCACCCATAGTCCAGTTCGAGACGATCAGGGGCGACGCCCAGCATCACCACCCGATCAGGCTGCGATTTGGTGAACTGGACCGCACGTCGGACCGCCTCGAGGAACCGGTCTTCGGGATAGACGAAATGATCCGACGGGTAGAGCACCACCGTGGCCTGCGGGGCCCTGGCGCGGATATAGGTTAGCGGCAAGAAGACACCGGCCGCCGTGTCGCGATTGGCCGGCTGAAAGAGAATCATGCTGCTGCCTCTGCCATCCAGTTGTGCCAGCGCGTCGCGGCGGTGGCTGTGCGCGACCACCGTGACTGTGTGATCCGGCGGCGTGAGTCGACTCGCCCGGTCCAGCGTGTGCTGGAACATGGAGCGGGTGCCGACGAATGTGCAGTATTGTTTCGGCGTGGGCCGGCCCAACCACCGATGCACCAGCGCGCGTAGCCGCGTGCCTTCACCGCCTGCCAGGATGATCGAGCAAAGCTGATCCGCTGTGTGATGTGGACTCACGATCTTCAACCTCCATGATTATCATAGTCAAGGTAACGGCCTAGGTAGATAGACTGAAGGCTTTTAGTCTTCGGTCCTAAGTCTTCAGCCTGTATCCTTGCATAGGAACCACTCACCGAGTCATACCTGTTCTCGTTCCGGGCAGCCATCCGATGTATTGAGGCCCTGCTGGTGGTCGTGCCCGCACCCGTGCCGAACCAGAGCCCTTCATTCGGTTGGCCAGGATGTCGTGATCCACGCAGTCGCCGCAGTTGACACAACGCCAGAGCGTCATGGGTTTGCCTGTGACGTCCCGTTCCCAGTTTGCCGTATAACAGAGGACCAGCAATCCGCCGCAGCGCAGGCAGAATTTACCAGGTGGAGCCGATGCCTTGTTGTGCGACTCCCTATTCCGGTCTGCTGTCTGACAGGATGTGTCAGGCATGACGGGGGGAGAGGAGCCGATGTACGAAGAGCCGGCGAGCAGGGTCATGGCGATGATCTGATCTCCCTGAAGTGCTGTTGCGCTGTAGTTCGGGCCTTCCTGAAACACTCAGGACAGTAGGTGTGTGTGAGCGCGATCTCGGCCGGATCGATGCCATGGGCCTCGCGATACGTCCGCTGCGTCAGCCAACAGTCAAGGCTAGAGGGAAAGCTATTATCGTCTCGAATGAGTCCGCAGACGCAACAGATGGGGAGCAATGTCGGTGCGATGAACGTCTTTCTCATCGGTGCAAAAGTCGCCTCACGAGTGTTCTGAGGGAACAATGCTTCAAGAGACATATGCCACTTCTTTCGTTCGTCCGTCAGACAAGGAACAGTGATGCAACGATGTGCCGATCCTTAGAAGGCATAGTTATAAGAACATGCAGCCGTTTGCGGAACTAGGAAACGCCCCAGTTCCGCTCGAACAATTTACTAGCATCAAATTTTACAGGTGGGAGGTTGCGTAGGAATCTGCCGGAGAGCGAGAAGGCGTTCTTGCCTCATTCGATGGAATGGGTAGGTCCTTCATGGGAGGCTGCGGCACTGGCGGACTGTTCAGCATCCTGTTACAGGCCGATTGCATACCGTGACTCTGCGCCCCCGTGGCTGCCCTCGGAGATCTCCTCCGAGGATTCCATTCTGCTGATTCACGGCCATCGGCAATTGGTTGTGCGGAGTGAGCAGCATTACGATTCTGGAAGAGGACAGACTTCTTCGGTCAGGAAGACCGAAGCCATTCGCGAAGATCGAGTAGGTTGAATCGCCGATCGTGCGGGATTGCTGGAATTGTTTCCAGTTGTTCGATCCCATGCGTGCCCGCAATGTGTCAATGATAGCCTGACAATGCTGGCGCAGCGGAGCGGCGAAGACCCGCTCCGCTCCGACGCTCTGTCCGGTATGTTCCAACTGATTGAGCAAAACCATCGCCCGCTGGTTCATGTGCAAGACTTGCAAAGAAAGGGATAGCACAACGATGCCGGGATCGGTCGCTTCCTGTTCCTGATTCACTGCGATGATTCCTTCGTTACGATGACATGGCCCATAAGAAAGATTCGATGGTGCGGGAAGGGATGACGATGATGAAACAAATGACATGGACGCCTCACAAGCAGCTCGAACGCTGGGTGTCATGTGCTCGCATGGAATTCAGACCGGCGTCACGTCGCCTCCCTCGGCGGATCGACGAGGTGCGAGCGAGAGAAGGTAGCGGAACGGAGCCGGATGTTTGAGGGCGACGGTGCCTTCCCGGGTCAGCCGGTCCACGGCGGCAAAGACTTGGGCCCAGGAATAACCGGGCAGCAGGGCTGCGAGTTCATCCAGCGAACAGGTGCCGGCCCGATCGAGTTGTTGGTGGATGGAAGATTCTATCAAATAGGCCTGTGCCATATCGTCCTCCCCCTGACAAGAAGAAAATGGGTGATGAGTCATGTCCACCTGTCACGCGCAATGGCTATGGATCAAAATGGATAGTGCGTAACGTATAGGGCAGGACCAGTTCATGGAAACTAGGAGGACCCCTAGTCCTGGAGGGAGACATTACTAGCGGCGATCGCCTTGCTTGCCTGATATTGAAAAAAGGCCTAGACTCTGGCTCCCAATCATCCGTTCATCTCATCTGCGGGCGCGCGAACCGCGACTTCCCGATGCCGCGGATTTTGTCATGCCGAGGAGAAGATTCTGTGGCCGCGGCACGAAAGACTTCCAAAAGAACAGCTGCTGCCAAGACCCTCGTCAAGCCCAAGAGCGCTAAGCGGCAACCTGTGAAAGCAACGGTTTCTCCGACAACACCTGTTCCATCCCTGGCTCTACCCGTCACATTGCCCGGTTTTCTGATCGTCGGAATCGGCGCTTCCGCCGGCGGGTTGGAAGCCATGGAAGAGTTCTTCCGCCACATGCCTCCCATCAGCGGGATGGCCTTCGTGGTGGTCTCGCACCAGCACGCGGGCCATGTCAGTCTCCTGCCGAGCCTACTCAGTAAATGCACCGTGATGCCGGTGGTGGAGGCCAAGGACGGGATGGAGGTGGAGGCCAATGGCGTCTATATAGCGTCGGGCGGCACCAATCTGGCGATCTTGCACGGCACCCTGCACCTCATGGAGCCCCCCTCGCAGGATCGCGTGCCGCTGCCCATCGATTACTTCTTCCGTTCGTTGGCGGAGGATCAGAAGCAACGAGCCGTCGGGATCATCCTGTCCGGGACCGGCAGCGACGGTACCGTGGGGTTGAGAGCGATCAAGGCCGAGTCCGGCATGACGATCGCGCAGGATCCGCAATCGGCCAAGTATCAGAGCATGCCGCGTAGTGCCATAACCGCTGGGGTGGTCGATGTAGTCCAGCCGGCGAGCCGGATGGCGGAACCGTTGTACGCCTATGCGCGCAGTCTGACGAAACCGGCGCAACTTCTCCCTGAGCGCGACGCCTCCCAGACGCTGCGCAAGATCTTTATCCTCTTGCGCGATCGGACCGGGAACGATTTTTCCCTCTACAAAGAGAATACGATTCAGCGGCGCATCGAACGCCGCATGAACGTGCACCAGATCGAGAACCTGAGACAGTATCTCCGGTTTGTGCTGGCGAATCCGCACGAACTCGATGCCCTGTTTCAGGAACTGCTCATCGGGGTCACCAGCTTCTTTCGCGACCCGCAGGCCTTCGAGGTCCTCGAACAGATAGTGTTACCCGCGCTCGTGGAGGGCAAGTCCGAGGACGCGACCCTGCGCCTGTGGGTTGCCGGTTGCTCGACCGGAGAGGAGGCCTATTCGCTCGCAATCCTCATCCGTGAATACCTTACGAAGAAGAAGCTCCGCTTCACCGTGCAGATTTTCGCCTCGGACCTGGATAGCCGGGCCATTGAAGCGGCACGCACCGGCCTCTACCCGGTCGGCATCGCCGAGGACCTCACCCCGGCGCGCCTGCAGCGGTTCTTTACCAAGGAAGACAGCAGTTATCGGGTCAAGAAGGAGATTCGTGATCTGGTCGTGTTTGCCACGCATAACATCCTGACCGATGCCCCCTTTACGAAGCTGGATCTCTTGTCCTGCCGCAATCTCCTGATCTATCTGGACGCTCAGGCGCAACACAAAATCCTACCGCTGTTCCACTACGCCTTGAAGCCGAATGGCATCCTATTTCTCGGTACGTCCGAAACGGTCGGGGAGTTCGAACAACTCTTTACCGTCATCGACCGGAAATGGAAGCTGTTCAGGCGGACGGCAGAGACAGGCACGTTTCCTCACCTGGAGCGGTTTCCGGGCGGATTGATGAGGGCGACAACCGGGACTCACGCGGAGGACGGGGTGCCCCTTCCCACCGCGCGCCTCGCCAAGATTTCCGATCTCATCCAGCAGCTGTTGGTCTCGCGCTACGCGCCGGTGGCGGTCCTCGTGAATGGTCGGGGCGAGGTCGTCTACACCCATGGCCACACCGGTGCCTATCTTGAACCGGCGCCCGGCCCGCCGACACACAGTCTGGTGGAGATGGCGCGGGAAGGATTGCAACATGATCTGGCGACCGCGCTCCATCAGGCGGCAAGCAAGGAGGAGGAAGTCGTGCGCCGCGGCCTACGAGTAAGGGCTAACGGCAGCGTCATCCTGGTCAACCTGACCGTCAAGAGAATTGTCGATCCGGAGGCCCTCCAGGGGTTGTTCATGGTGACGTTTGAAACGATGCAGGCGGACAACTCCGCTGCACGGAAGGGAACACCGGCGCGAGAGGCCGCACCGATGAAGAAAGGGGAGTCCAGGCTTCTGCGGGAACTGGAGTTCACGAAACAGCGGTTGCAACAAACGATCGAGGAACAGCAAACCTCCAATGAGGAACTGAAGTCCACCAACGAGGAGTTGCAGTCCACCAACGAAGAGCTGCAAAGCACCAATGAGGAATTGGAGACGACGAAGGAAGAGATGCAATCCCTCAATGAAGAACTGCTGACCGTCAACTCTGAACTCCAGGGCAAGCTCGATGCGCTCGCGGACGCGAACGACGATCTACAGAATCTCTTGAACAGTACAGAGATCGCCACCATCTTTCTGGACAACGAGCTGCACATCAAGCGGTTCACGTTGGAGGCGAAGCGGGTGAGTTGCCTGATCGCCGTCGATGTCGGGCGCCCCCTGTCGGACATCGTCTCGAAGCTGACCTATGACCGGCTGTCGGAGGATGCGCAAGACGTGCTCCAGACGCTCGTCGTCAAGGAGCGGGAAGTTCAGGCCTCCGACGGGAGCTGGTTCTTCATGCGGATCCTGCCCTATCGGACCGGCAAGAACACCATCGACGGGCTCGTGCTGACGTTTCAGGACATCACCAAGTTGAGGAACGCGGAGCAGGTTGTCCGGGCTGCGGGCGGCGTGGCCGTCAGCATCGTCGAGACGATTCGCGAACCCCTGCTCATGCTGGACGACCAGGTCCGCGTGGTCTCGGCCAACCAGTCCTTCTACCGGACCTTTCAGGTGACGCCACGAGAAGTCGAGCAGCAGCTCCTCTACCACCTCTGTGCCGGGGCCTGGAACCTGCCAGGCTTACGCCATCTGCTGGAGGAGATTCTGCCGAAGAATCGCTCCTTCCGGGACTTCGTTGTGGACCAGACGTTTCCTCACATCGGACGCAGGGTATTGGCGCTCAACGGTCGCCGACTCGAACAGGACCTGGCACTACCAGGCCGAATTCTGTTGGCCATGGAAGAGGTGAAGGGGCAGGAAGAGAAGGTCGAGGCTGAGGCTAAGGTTGAGAATGAAAGAGTGTGATTTTTGCTCAACCTTGACCTTGACCTCAGCCTGCGTTGAGAGGAACAGGTGATGGCTAAGAAACCAGGCGGGACAATGAAACCCACCGGGCTTCGCCGAAAGGCGGAGAAACTGCTGCGCGCCACGAACCATGACGTCGCGGCCATGCCGGTCAAGGATGTGCAACAGCTGGTGCACGAACTACAAGTTCATCAGATCGAGCTGGAGATGCAGAACGACGAATTGCGTCGGACCCAGCTGGAGCTAGAAGCGGGCCGTGACCGTTATGTAGAGCTCTACGATTTTTCCCCGGCCGGCCATCTCACGCTGAATATCCACGGCAAGGTTGTGGAGGCCAATCTGAGAGCCGGGGCAATACTTGGCATCGACCGGAAGAAGCTGATCGGGCAACCACTCGCGCGCTTCATAGCATCGGATGATCAGGATATCTTTCATCGGCATTGTCAGGATGTCATGAAGACAGGCACGCGACAAGAATGTGAGGTGCATCTCCTGGGCGGAACCGCCGGCGCCTGTTGCGTTTATTTCGAGAGTATTGCTCTTCACGATGAGACCGGGCACATCATCCAGTGGCGGGCAGCGTTTCTGGATGTGAGCGCTCGCAGGCTGGCTGAGGCGGTGGTGGGTGCTCAGCGGGCGCAGCTTGACGCGATCATCTCATCGGCGATGGATGCCATCATCACCGTGGATGAGAGGGAGCGCGTGGTGGTCTTCAACCGAGCTGCAGAATCTATGTTTCTCTGCCAACGCGCCGACGCGATAGGACAACCATTCGACCGGTTCATTCCTGAACGGTTCAGACAGGCGCACCATGATCATATGAGCCTCTTCGCACTGAGACAATCGACTTCCCGTTCGATGGGACAACCCGGCGGGCTGTCCGGCCTGCGAGCCAATGGAGAGGAATTTCCCGTCGATGCCTCCATCTCTCATGTCCTGGTCAGCGGCAAGAAGCTATTGACTGTCATTCTGCGCGATGTCACCGAGCGTAAGCGGGTGGAAAAGGAGCTCCTCGAAAGCGAAGCGCGACTCCAGGCCATTCTTGATAACAGCCCGGGGATGGTGTTTCTGAAGGATACCGAGGGCCGCTATCTCCATGTCAATCGCCAGTTTGAAAGAGTGTCCCATATGACTCACGAGCAAGTCGTGGGCAAAACGGATGAGGCCATTTTCTGTCCCGAGATGGCCGCCGCGTTTCGTGCCAACGATCTCGAGGTACTGCAGGCTGGAGTTCCGCTCGAATTTGAAGAAGTCGCCATGCACGACGATGGTCCTCACACGAGTATTGTCTCCAAATTTCTGTTGTACGGCGGAGACGGAAAACCCTATGCCCTGTGCGGTATTACTACTGACATCACCTGGCGGAAGGTTGCGGAGGAAGCGCTGCAGGCCAGCGACGCTTTCACCCGCGCGATCCTGGACTCACTTACTGCGCATGTCTGCGTGCTGGATAAGGGCGGGATCATCATAAAGACGAACGACGCCTGGAAAGAGTTCAGCTATTGCAATTCTGGTCGCGTGGGTTCCAGTGTCGATGTCGGACAGAATTATCTGGATGTCTGCCGGCGAGCGATCGACGCCGGAGACTCGACAGCACAGGCGATTCTCAGCGGCATTGAAGTCGTATTGGGGGGCAGTCAAAAAAGTTTTAGTATGGAATATGTCTCCCATTTTTCGGAAGAAGAGCGTTGGTTTCTGATGCGCGTGGCTCCGTTGAAAGATGCGAAGGGCGTTGTCATGACTCATACGGATATCTCAAGCAGGGTCCGGATGGGGCTGGCTTTGGAGAAGCACGTGCTCCTGCTCAGCGAAAAGCAGAAAGAGTTGGAATCCCTGGCAGAGAAGTTGATCGAGGCCCAAGAAGAGGAGCGCAAGCGGATCGCGCGAGAATTGCACGACGACTTCAATCAACGATTGGCGGCTCTATCGGTTGAACTGGAGACCATGGAAAGAACCTCCCTCATCCCACCCGGGCCGCTGGCTCGACAACTCGCTGATGTCCGAGCTCAGATCGGGCAGCTTTCCGACGACCTGCACGATCTGGCGTACAGGCTGCACCCGTCCTTGCTCGAGCACGTTGGCTTGGCGGCCGCTGTAGGAGACCACGTCGCCGAGTTCACGAAGCGGACCGGGCTGCCCGTGACGTTTACCGCTCGTGAGGTGCCTGAGATTCTCTCGCTGGAGGTGGCCACTAATCTGTTTCGCGTGATGCAGGAGAGTCTGCAGAATGTGTCCAAGCATGCCCAGGCGACCGAGGTTATGGTGAGGTTGAGCGGCTCGTCAAAGGGGATCGGCTTGTCGGTGCGCGATAACGGCAAGGGGTTCGATCATGAGAGCAAGAACAATCGCACGAGAGGACTCGGCCTGGTAAGCATGGCGGAGCGTGCGCGTGGGCTGGGCGGGTTTCTCCGGATCCATTCCTTGCCAAGGGTCGGCACGAAGGTCTGTGCCTGGATTCCCCGTTTTCAAAAGGGCGCATGAAGAAACCGCGCGTGCTCATGGCAGATGACCACTTGCTGATTCTTGCCGGCTTGCGGAAGCTGGTGGAAGTTGAGTGCGACGTGGTGGGTACGGTGGAGGACGGGCGGGCGCTGGTTGAGGCGGCGCAGAAGCTGCGCCCGGATCTGATTCTCCTGGACATCTCGATGCCGCTGTTGAACGGTCTCGAAGCGGCCAGGCAACTCTGCAGCCTGGTGCCGGGAAGCAAGCTGATCTTTCTTACCATGCATGCCAGTCCCACCTATGCGGCCGAAGCCTTCCAGGCCGGGGCCTCCGGGTATCTCCTCAAGCGCTCCGCGGCTTCAGAACTCAGTCTGGCAATCAAGTCCGTCCTCCAAGGCCAACACTATCTCACGCCCCTGCTCACGAAAGATGTGCTGGACTCGGTTCTCAAGCCCCCCACCGGGGAGCGAGGCAAGAAGGTTTCGTCCGCAGTGCTCACTGCGCGGCAGCGGGAAGTCTTGCAGCTCGTCGCGGAGGGCCGCGGCACGAAAGAGGTCGCCACGATCCTTAACGTGTCCGTGAAAACGGTGGAGTTCCATAAGTCCCGCATCATGCAGCAGCTGGATCTTCACACCACTGCCGACTTGACGAAGTATGCGATCACCCATGGCATCACCGGCCTTTAGTGGGCAGGATGCTGAAAAAGGGAGCGGGGTAGCTGGGACGATCCCTTTGCTCGCGCAACGCGCGGCCTCCGAAGGCCCTCGTTGGACGCGCGCAGTTGGGATCATCCCAGCCACCCCTTAGTTAAGGGATAGATCGCTGCGGCCTTGTTTGGGTAAAGGCGCGTCTTGGCGCGCCGGGGTTGGGCGGGTGAGATGTCCGGCCTTTTTGAGCATCCTGCTTGTCCAATCCTCATTGCTCCAGGCGCAGGGGCCATTGACTGCCAGGCGTACCATAATAGTTTTTCACAGCCTGCAAACCGGCATTCTTCCTGACGACTTCCACTGCAACCGCTGACGTCGATCGTAAAGCGTCGCAGAGCGTTAAACGTGAGACGTGAAACGTTCTGGTCCGGAAACGAGCGGCGTTTCACGTTTTACGTTTCACGTCTTACGTCTCACACCCCTGCCGGCCTCTAGTAAGATTGCGCCTCAACGCCAGGGTTTTTCCTAGGTTCACCCACTCTCCAAGAAGCCTACCATGCGGTGCCATTCACGGCCGAAAGGGGAAGAAGATATGAAGAAGCCGCGGATCCTTATTGCCGACGACCATCCAATGGTGTTAACCGCCTTACGGGACCTCTTGGAGGAACATGGTGACGTGGTGGGGACAGTGACGGACGGTCAGGCGCTCGTGAAAGCGGCACAAAGGCTGGAGCCGGACGTTATATTCTCCGGTATCTCGATGCCAAAGCTGAATGGTCTTGACGCTACTCGTGCCCTGCAAAACTGTGCTCCGCAGAGCAGGGTGATCATTGTGACGACGTATCAGGAACCGGCCTACATGACCTTGGCGTTCAATGCGGGAGCCCGCGGTTTCCTCCTCAAGAGATCGACCCTTGCGTCAGAACTGCCTCAAGCCCTTCTGCACGTACTCGCAGGCAATCGCTATATCGGGTTGGGGGTGAGAGAGGAGAATGCATCTGTCGATGAACCGAGGTACAGACGTGGAGATCAGTGCCATCATAGGTGCCGGCGGTATGCGTTCCACCATCGTGGGAGGGCAGATGATTTGTTGAAGTAGGAGCTGAGGGGTTGAACGATGGAGAAGAAATGATGAGATCATGATGGAAGAGCATAATGGCCGACATGAGAACGGGACGCTGCTTACGCAGGAAGAGGAAACCTCGCTCCGTCTGCTGGAACCACTCTTCACCCGCCACCGCGACCGTATTCTTGAAACCTTGGCCCCTCACCTCGGGAACGGCCACGACCGGGCCTCGTTGCTGTCGGACGTCCTTGAAGTCGCGCGCTTGAAGCGATCGCAGCAGGAGTATCTGTTTTCCCTGCCGAACGGGAATAACGGGGAGATTGCCAGAAGAAATGGTGCGCAGGCGGCAGACTATCGTGATCCTTTCGGGCTCGGTGTAGGCTGGCACCTCGGTACCTTCGTCCACTTTCTGATCTCCATTCAGCCGCTGGTGTTCGAAGCCTTTGGGAACAGGCCTCACCTGTACCACACGGTGTGGAATGCTTTGCTGAAAGTGATTTTCCACGACCTTGAACTGGCGATGAGCGAATCTCTCACACAGCGTGATAATTTGCTGGAGGCAGCCGGGCGGGATATGAGCGAGATGAAGAGAGCGTTGAACCTTGCGCTGAGCAAGCAGGCGGTCGAGGAGAGGCAGCGCCAGGCCGAGCAGCGAACGGTTGTGAGTCTCCTTACGGCATGGCTTGCGAAGACATCAGGGTTGGTACAAGAGATGGGAACCCCGCTCAATGTGATCCTCGGACAGGCCGAGTTTCTCTTGAAGGGGACAGGGGACGAAAAAGCACAAGCTGCCATCCAGAGCATCGTTAGGCAGGTCGAACGACTGATTCCGCTGAGACAGCAGTTGTGTGCCCTTGATCACGGGCTCAGGAGTACCTCCCCCAGCCGGATTTCGAGGCAATGGCGGAAGGGCCTCTGGCCGCGGATGCTGAACAAGCGGCTAGCACCACAGACCGTAGTGCGTGAGGTGCGAAAAGGCACAATGCAAAGGTCAGGGGTCGAAGGTCCGAAAACCTGGAACCCGCACTTCTAGCCCGTCCGGCGTTTCTCGCCTTTCCCGCTGTTTCCTCAGTGAAACACGAGGACTGGGCAGGGCGTCTTGTGTAATACGGCATGAGACACGCTGCCGAGCACGAGGCGGGTGATTCCCTGCCGGCCCCTTGTGCCCATCAGAATCAAATCCGATCGCAGCGTGGCGGCTTCTTGCAGGATCATGGTAGACGGTGTTCCGACTAGGACAACTCCATGTGCGTGATAACCTATGACGCGTAGACGTTCTGCCAGACTCTCGATGTAATCGGTTTGCTTCTCCAGCATCTCGGTGGCGGCGGCCTCGGCGGCTGCACCGCTCGGCCATGGAGGCTCCGTCCAAGGCAAGACCGTCATCAGCGTCAACTCAACCGTATCGTGAAACGGCTTAAGCTGGAGAAAACGAACCGCGGCTTCCGCGTCGGTTGGACCTTCGAGCGGCAGCAGGATCTGTTTCATCGTCTTAACCGGGCCGTTCACGATCAATGTGGCGCAGGGGGCCAGGGTGAGGATGCGGTGCGATACGCTGCCGAGCAGCCGCTCCTTGATGGGGCCAAGACCCCGTGCTCCCATCACGATGAGATCGGCTTTCTGCTCCTCGGCCATCGACACGATCACTTCTGCGGGAGATCCCATTTGAAGGTGCTTCGTTGTGGGGCCTGCGTGCAGCGGGAGAAGGGACTGGGTCCGATTGAGCAACCGTTCCCCGTCTTCCTTCATGCTCTGCTCAAGGGTCTTATAAATCTCCTCCGCCGTTTCAGACACCATCATGGGGTACGCCGGCCGCGGGACTTTCAACGCGTGAAGCAGGGTCAGTTGCTCTGCCCGAGCCAGGTATTTCAGGACATGAACGGCCTCATAGGAATTATCCGATCCGTCAACCGCGAGTAATGTTTTCATCGAAGACGCTCCTTTGTTTGCGCAGTTGTACTATCGTGCTTGGCGGGATGAAAGTGTTGCTGAAACCAGGCGAGAGCATGTTCCGCAACTTGTTCAAGTGTGCCAGGCTCTTCGAATAGATGTGAGGCGCCCGGCACGATCACAATCCGTTTCGGGCAGGTGAGGAGCCGATAGGCAGCTCGATTCATTTCGATGACCGGCTCGTCGTCTCCCCCGACAATCAGTAAAGTCGGCGCGGTGACTGAGGGCAGATAGGCTTCGGCCAGATCCGGTCTGCCGCCCCGTGATACAAGGGCCTGAATCGACGAAGGATCGCGGGCTGCCGCCTGCAGGGCCGCGCCTGCTCCGGTGCTGGCGCCGAAATAGCCGATGCCCAGGCCCTTCGTCCTGGCATCCTGTTCGAGCCAGGCTTTGGCCAACAGCACGCGATCTGTCAGCAGGTCGATGTTAAAGACCTTGCGGCGGTCTTCAGCTTCATCCGGTGTCAGTAAGTCGATCAGGAGCGTAGCCACCTCTCCGTGCTGGAGATAGCGGGCGACGAAATTATTGCGTGGGCTGAACCGCCCGCTGCCACTTCCGTGGGCGAAGACCACCATTCCCAGCGTCTGTGCCGGAAGTCCGAGGACTCCTTCAAGGGTGAGATCCCCCCATGTGAGTCTTACTGCTTTTTCATTCATTGCCGGCCATCCGGTTGCATCCTTCCTTATTTTCATCTTCCGATCACGGACGAAGGGCCGAACGGGTGTCGCCACCGTCCGACTGGTCGAACCTCAATGCGCTTCGCCTCTCACCAACGCTATCGCAGAGGTCACGGTAGAAACGTCATTTTCGTCGCTGTTTTGGTCATTCAGAGATCATTGACACTCCACGGGGCAGAAAAACAGAAAGTAGATTCCCACCGCGAGCCCGAGGAGAACGGCACCTACGAGCAGCCACCGCGTTCTTGTCATAGATTCGTTTCCAGTTTCGTACTACACAGAAACTCAGCAAATCCAATGCCGTTGCCCTAACAGCTATGTGAGGTGTGAGGGGTGACTCGTAAGGTGAAGAGCGAAAGGCGGTTGGTTTCATTTTTATTACGCCTTGCGCTTCACGGGTTCACGTCTGCTGTCGCCTTCTGCTACAGCAGAGAAAGTCGAGCTGTAGCAGGACACCCCTGCTCACAATGCAAAGAGCCGATGGCAGATGGTGTATGGTCTGACAAGAAAGACAAAGTCTTTGTTTCCACTGTGCTCTTAGCCATGGCTCTCGACTCCTGACTCAGTGGCACCGGCCTTGCTGATAACGGGAATGAGTCAATCCGTAGCCCGGACTATTCATGAATGCCGTCGCGAGGCGTTCGAGACCGAAGCCCGCCGGGGCTTCTCGCAAGTAAGGCCGAGGGAGGCGTACTTGTGGTCCGTCGAGGAGGCCGCACGAAAAAAGCCCCGCCGGGCGAGAGGATCGGACGACGTAGCAGGCATTTATGAATAGTCCGGGTAAAGGAGGTCGCATGGCTGAACCGTTCTGTACCAGGATGCTTGTGCCGGTGGATTTTTCTGTCTGTTCAGAAGAAGCCTTCCGCGTCGCCCTAACCCTTGCCCGGACCTTTCAGGCCGAACTGCTGTTATTGCATGTGATCGACACAAGTGCCCTTGCGGCCTTCAACCGCCTTGGGTTGTTGGCTGTGCCGTCCGATGCACAAGCTCAGAAGCGGCGCCTGCGGCACCACGCCCGTTTGAATACGCGGCGGTTGCTCGATTCGGAGACGGTCAAGGGCGTGAAGATCACACGGGTGCTGGCGGAAGGAGTGCCCTTTGTGGAGATTGCAAAGATAGTCCGGATTGAAAAAGTCAACCTGGTGGTGTTGGGCAGTTATGGGGGGCGATCGGAAAGTGTCGACAAAATATTTTTCGGCAGTACTGCGGAACGGGTGGTGCGGACCGCGGGTTGTCCGGTGTTGACCGTTCCGCTGCCACCGACGCCGAAACGATAACTCGAGGATGTGTTGAAAAGGGAGAAATCTATGAAAAGTCAGAAAGCGCAGCAGTGGGGATGGGTTCTTGTGCTTGCCGTCACGTTCGGGTTCTGGTGGGAGGCGGCAGAGCCGGTGTTCTCGCAGTCGGAGCAAGTCATCGAGGTCACGATCAAGGATTTCAAGTTCGTGACCAAGCAGGGGGTGCTCCGCCTTGGATTCCCTTCAGTGATTAAGGTCAGGAACGAGGATGCTGAACGGCACGACTTTGGCTCGACCATGTTTGAGGGCCTTCCGACTCAAGTCGAGAAGGACGGGGTGATCGTCTATGGCCGAGGCCTGGGTGGAGTGTTTCTCGATCCCAAACGGGATGCGGTTATTCGGTTCAACATGTCGCGGCCTGGCCGGCATGAGTTCCGGTGCTCGATCCATCCGAACATGACCGGCGAGTTGCTGTTGCTGAGCGCGGAGGCGGTGTAAAAATTTGCAGGCTGCTGAAAAAGTCCGCCAGCGTCGTTCTCGCATCGTTCAGACCTTCAACGTACTCCAGAGGGCACGCCTCGGGCCTTCACTCGCTGCGGCCTTGCTGGACGGCCTTTTTGAGCAGCCTGCGGGCTATCGAAGTTTTGCCGTGCTGCAGTAGTCTTTCAGTAGCCTGCTAGAGGCTGGAGAATATGAGGAGACAACACCCTTGATTAAGCGGATTTTATTTGCGACGGATTTTTCACGGTGGGCCCGGCGGGCGGAAGATTATGCCTGCTCTCTCGCTTGTTCGTGGAGGGCTTCCTTGACGGTGCTCAGCGTTGCAGAGTTTCCACCGGGACTCAATCCCGATTACCCCGTCAATCAGCAATATTTGGCTGATTTGCTCAAGACCGCATCGTCGCAGTTAGCCGACCTCAAAGGCCGTGCGGAGCGGCGAGGCATTGTGGTCACGACCAGGGTGGCTACAGGCATTCCGAGTGAAGAGGTAATTGCCGCGGCGAAGGCGGAGGATTCGGACTTGATCGTTGTAGGGACCAGGGGCAAGACCGGCCTTGCGCACGTTTTGTTAGGCAGTACTGCCGAACGGGTCATTCGCGGAGCCCCCTGCCCGGTGCTGACGGTGCGAATGGAGCAAGCAGACGCCGAACAGGGAGAGGGTGCCCCCTCGATGCCTGTCACGCTGGATCGCATCCTCGTGCCGGTCGATTTTTCCGATTGTTCCCTCGATGCCTTGGAGTATGCAGCCGTGATGGCGCAGCAGGCGAAGGCGTCTGTGATGCTACTGCATGTGCTGGAGCCGGTGTCGTATGGTTTGGACTTTGACCTCGGCCATTTCAGGAGCCGCGAAGATGTGCGCGAGAGCTGGACGAAACGACTGGAGGAGCTGGTTGCTACCCACCAGCATCCCAATATGCCGATAGAATATCGCTTGCGGGGAGGCTTTCCGGCCGATTCAATCTTAGATGCTGCCCAGACCTTACCCTGCGATCTCATCGTGATGGGCACGCACGGACGCCGTGGGGTTTCGCACACCATCTCCGGCAGCGTGGCGGAGGCCATCTTGCGAAAAGCCCGCTGTCCTGTGGTCACGGTGCGTAGCCAAAAGTTTGGACCAGGCCATCGTCAGGTGATTCCGACAGAAATGTCTCCCGTGACGCATATTTAACCAAGGAGTGGGTGATCATGAGTGCAACAAAACTCACAGTGAAGAAGAAACCCTCGATGCGTTCGCCCTTGGCGGCATCGCCGCAATCTATCAAGCTGCCGAATGGCATGCGGGAACGGATTTCGAAGAAGGCGTTCGAATTATGGCAAGATCGAGGATATCGAGACGGACACGATTTCGAGGACTGGCTCGATGCTGAAGCCATCGTGATGGAAGAAATTCATGAAGCTCGCGAGTGAAACGACAGCCGGCCTCTGGGTGCCTCTTGTCCCTTCGCTCGACGCGTTGCTCGCTCGATTGGAATCCCTTTCGTTGGAGCCGGGGGTGGCTGTCCAGCGGCAGATCGCACGGCAGCTTGCCCTCCAGCCCTATTTTGAGGGCGGGGGAGGGGCGCTGTTGTTCCCGATGCCGCAGGAAACGGAATTAGCCAACCTTTTACTTTACGCCGACTTCTACCCGCAGAACGGGCAACTGACGTTGATCGAGCAGTTGCGCGATGTCATCACGGAACATATTCCACAAGAAGAGCGAGAGTGGTTGGATCCGCTGAAACATTCCTATCTCGATCTGGCCGAATTCCTGTCGATCGACGAACAGGACCAGCGCCTGGTCTTCCGCTCGGTAGGAAATGCGCGGGTCTATCGTGTGCCGGACGGAGCGTTCCGCAAGGGACTGCAACCGGGACAGGTGCTTCTCACGAGGCTGATCCGCGAGCCTGGCGATGTGGAGTGGGAGCGGGCGGTGATCGCCGGCGCCGCGATTTTGTTATCCAATGAGGACGGGAAGGGCCTGCTGAACGCCACACTCGACTATCGGCGGCAGGTGGAAATTTCCGCGGGGTCCTTCGAACTCGGAGATTGGCCGGAGTTCGCCAAGCGCTATGGACATGTGTTGCTGTGGACCTTCGCGCGCATGCGGTTTGCCGCGCTCCTCGATGCCGTGGGGAGTATTCGCTATGTGGCAGAAAGCGGGCAGCCCTATTTGTATGCCTTGGCCCTATACGATCATTGCGAGTACGGTTACGTGAATGAAATGATCGCAGGCCTTGAAGGATTCGAGCGTGAAACGGTGGTCCCTCCACCCGGTGGAGCCTCAACCTCGAAGGATGCGCAGCACTTCGTGCAGCGAGGGGCATCCGGCCCTCTTGTATCAGCGGTGGTTGCAAGACTGATCCTCACTGCGACCCAGTTGTGGGTAGAGTGTGACTCGCAAGAACGGCTCGATGCCGTCAAACACAAGCTGGCGTCGACGTTCGGATTCTCTCTTCATTTCCGCGGCGAGACCTGTGCGCCACCGCCTCGGCAACTCAAGGAGTCGGAGTTGGCGGTCGAAGAGCCTCTGACGTTGGTGCTTTCGGCAGAGGAAGATCGAACCCTCTTGAAAGGATTCTTAGAGACCCTGTATTTAGAGTGGGCGGAACGGGCCTGCCCGTCGCTGGAGAATCACATGCCGCGTCACGTCGCAACCTCAGCAGCCGGTCGCGAGCAGGTCGCTGCCTTGATTGCCGATATGGAGCGCCACGACCCTGGAATCAGGCGCGTGGGCCAGGCTTCATTCGACTATAACAAGCTCAGAGCCCATGTGGGACTCGACTAGGTGATTCGATGACAACTCGGCACAAGCCCAAGCTCGCTGAGACGCTTGAAAGCTGTTGCCCTGTGCCGCCGGACAAACCGAACATTCTCAAGACGCTTCTGGCTGTTCAGTCTGCTCTGGGCCATGTGCCGACGAGTGGCATTCCTCAGATTGCGCAGATGTTAGGCGTGACGGATGCCCAGGTTGCCGGGGTCCTGTCCTATTATTCGGACCTCCGGACTCAGTCGCCTGGTCGGCACCTTATTCGAGTCTGCATGGGCGAGTCCTGTACGGCCAACCACGGCGTCCGCGTCCTCCGTGCAATCCAAGATCACGTGCGCGTAGCTGTCGGTGATCGTGCACAGGCAGATCGTTTCACTGTGGAACAGATGTCCTGCGCGGGAAACTGCGCGGTGTCGCCGACTGTGATGATCGATGAGGATCTCCGTGGGCGAGTGACGCCTTCCGACGTTCCGTCTCTGCTGGAACCCTATAGATAGAGGGTAACTTCTCAGGTGTTCAGGCTGAAGGCTGAAGTGTGAAATCTATAAATGATCTCGCAAAGCATGAGTCACGCCATTCAACACATTCTCGGTTTCTATGACCTTGGGTTCAAGCAGAGATGAATTCTCGTTGCGCAAGAAACCCAACCCCTAAAAGCCTTCAGCCTATGTACCTGAGTAGTTACGATAGATGAAGACGATGCGCTGCTATCTCGCCAACGATACCTCCTCCTGTGCGGCTGGCGCAGGAGGGCTTGCCGATGCCTGGAGCGAGCGTACTGAGATTCAACTGATTCGCACGTCCTCGCGTGGAGCTTTTTTTCTGGAACCGATGGTAGAGCGCGATACGCACAACGGGCGTGAGGCTTGGTTCAACGTAGCGCCGAATGACTTGCCGCGCATCGTGGCCGGCGTGGGTGGAACGCCGGTTGCCGGGATACCGTTTCTGCAACAACAGACCCGCTTCACTTTCGCCAACTTCGGCATCACCGAGCCGCTTGCGCTCGATGAATATCAAACGCGTGGCGGACTGAAGGGATTGGCAGCGGCCCAGAGTCTGTCGCCGGAGGCGATCGTCGAAGAGGTGCGCATCTCGCGATTACGAGGTCGTGGGGGTGCGGCGTTTCCTGTGTGGAAAAAGTGGCAGGTCGCGCAGCAGACCGGGTCGGAGCATAAGTATGTCGTGGCGAATGCCGACGAAGGGGACGCCGGCACCTATTGTGATCGGATGATCATGGAGGGCGATCCCTTCCGATTAATCGAAGGGATGATGATCTGTGCGCGGGCGATCGGGGCGACGCGCGGATATATCTATTGCCGGTACGAATATCCAGCGGCGGTGCGGGCCATGCGGTTCGCGATTCAGAAGGCGCGCGAGGCGGACCTGTTGGACTGCGACGACTATCCGTTCGATCTTGAGGTGGTGGTCGGCGCCGGCTCCTACGTCTGTGGTGAAGAAACAGCCTTGCTGGAATCGCTGGAGGGTCGCCGTGGTGTCGTGCTGGCGAAGCCGCCCTACCCGGCAGAATCAGGACTGTATGGCAAACCGACAATCGTCAGCAACGTCCTGACGTTCGCGACGATTCCCAACATTCTGGCAAACGGCGGCGCCTGGCATGCCTCACTCGGCACTGAAGGATCGCGCGGTACGATGGCGCTGCAGCTTGGTGGTCGGGTGAAGCAGCCTGGTCTGGTGGAAATCGCTTTTGGTTTTACGTTGCGCCGGGTGCTGGATCAATTCGGCGGTGGCATGGTGCCTGGTTCGCGGTTCAAAGCCGTCCAGGTTGGGGGGCCATTGGGGAGCCTGTTTCCTGAATCGAAACTCGATATCCCTATCTGCTATGACGCATTTGCCGAGGCAGGAGCCATTCTCGGGCATGGGGGCATCGTCGTCTACGATGATGAGACGAACATGGTCGAGTTGGCGCGGCACTTCATGGCCTTCACCGCGGATGAGTCTTGTGGAAAATGTACACCCTGCCGGATTGGATCAGTGCGCGGGCGCGAAATTCTTGAACGGATTCAGAGCGGTCAGGGATCAGCGGAGGATCTCCTTCTCTTGTCTGATCTTGGAGAGACCATGAAAGCGACCAGCCTCTGCGCGTTAGGGGGGCGTGCTCCATATCCGGTGCTGACGGCGATTGAACATTTCCCGAATGAATTCAAGGGGCGTCAGAAAGTCTAAAAGTCTGAATGTCATCAGGTCTCAAAAGCGGTAAGGTCTTACGACTTGAAGACTTGACGACTTTCAGCCTGAAAGACCGTAGAGAGAAAACGATGCAACTCAATATCAATGGCAAGACTGTGGCAGCGGAACCAGGCGATACGATTTACCAGGCGGCGAAGAAGGCCAGGATTTCGATACCCAGCCTCTGCATCTCGCATCAACTTGCCCCCTTTGGCTCGTGCCGTCTCTGTGTCTGTGAAATTGAAGGGCAGTCTGGGACTCCTGCCTCCTGTACGACTCCGGTCAGACCCGATATGGTCGTCCGCACCGAGAGCGATCGGCTTAGGCGGCATCGCCACAATATCGTCGAACTGTATATGTCTGAACAACCTGAAGGCAGGGAGAGCTTGGGGCCATTGCGCGAACTGGCGCTCGCATGCGGCGTCAATAGAGTTCGGTATTCCGATGGGGCGCACATGAAACGCGCCGCTGTGCGCGACGACTCGAATCCATTCTTCACCTTCGATAACGCCGCCTGCATTTCCTGCGCGCGCTGTGTGCGGGCCTGCGATGAAATCCAGGGCACGCATGCCCTGACGATGTTTGGACGGGGATTTGAAGCCAGGCCGGCAGCAGGAGGCGGGACCTTCTTAATGGGTGATGCTGCGGCGTTTGCCTCATCCAACTGTGTCTCGTGCGGCGCTTGCGTGAAGGAATGTCCGACCGGCGCGCTCACGGAGAAAACAGTGCTGGTACAGGGCGCACCGACCAGAACTGTGCGCACGACCTGCGCCTATTGTGGCGTGGGCTGTGCGTTCGATGCGGGTGTGCGGGATGGACGAGTGGTTCAGATGCTTCCGGCAGATGATGGGCCTTCGAATCAGGGCCATGCCTGCATGAAGGGACGGTTCGGCTGGACTTATAACGATGCACCTGATCGGCTGCGTGCCCCGCTGCTTCGACGCGGCAACGACTGGGAAGAGATTTCCTGGGAATCGGCATTGGACAGGGTCGCGCAGGAGTTCATGCGCATCAAGAACGCGCATGGTCCGGATGCCCTCGCGACTATTTCATCCAGCCGGGGCACGAACGAAGAAAATTATCTATTCGGCAAATTCATGCGTTGCGTGATCGGGACGAACCACATCGACAACTGCGCCCGTGTCTGCCACAGCGCGACCGTCACTGGCATGATGGAAACATTGGGAGCATCTGCTGCAACTAATTCCATTCAGGATCTCAATCTGGCCCATCTGATTATGGTGGTGGGAGCGAACCCGACGGAGTCCCATCCCGTGGTCGGGGCTAGGATCAAGCAGGCACATCGGCGAGGGGTGCCCTTGATCGTCATCGATCCCAGGCGCACGGAACTGGCGCGGCTGGCCGATCTGCATCTGCAACTGCGGCCCGGCACCAATGTCGCGTTGCTGAATGCGATGGGCTACGTCCTTGCCAAGGAAAGGCTCTTCGATCAGGCTTTCATCGAGGCCAGAACCGAGGGCGTCGAGGACTGGCTCAAGACCGTCTCGGACTGTACGCCGGAAGCTGCTGAAGCCATCACCGGTGTGCCGGCCCATCTCATCTATCAAGCGGCTCGGCGCTATGGGAGCAGCAGAGCGTCGCTCTGCGTACATGGTCTCGGCGTGACGGAACATCGCTGGGGCAGCCATGGGGTCATCGCGCTCTGTAACCTCGCCCTGGCCACCGGCAACATCGGAAAGCCTGGTACCGGCATCAATCCCTTGCGTGGACAAAACAATGTGCAGGGGGCTTCTGATATGGGTTGCCTCCCGACCTACTTCGCCGGCTACCAGAATTTGGACGATCCGAAACTGGCATTGCTGCATCAGACCGTCACCGGCCGTCCGTTGCCCACGAAGCGCGGCATGAAAACCCCCGATATGTGGGACGCGGCGATTGCGGGCCGGCTCAAGGGCCTCTGGATCATCGGGTATGACGTGGCGCAGACCGACCCGAATTTGAAGAAAGTGCACGAGGCGTTGAGGCGGGTGGAATTTCTGGTGGTGCAAGACCTGTTTCTCAGCGAGACCGCCAAGTTCGCACATTTGATATTGCCTGGCGCATCGTTTCTAGAAAAGGACGGCACCTTTACCAATCTTGAGCGTCGTATTCAGCGGATCAGGAAGGCGGTGGAGCCGCCTCACGGGATTCTTCCGGATTGGCGTGTGGTTTGCGAAGTCTCAAATCGGATGGGCTATCCCATGCCCTATCAGCATCCCTCGGAGATCATGGACGAGATTGCGAGGCTCACGCCGATGTTTGCCGGTGTGTCCTACGACCGGCTCGACCAACATGCCGGGTTACAGTGGCCAGTGCCGACTGCCGTGCATGAAGGCACGTCGCTGATGCATCAGGAGACATTTCCAAAGGGGAAGGCGCACTTTGTCGGCGTCGAGTACTTGCCGCCGGGAGAAGCTGCGAGCAAGGAGTATCCGTTCGTGCTGACTACTGGACGCATTCTCCAACATTACAACTGCGGAGCCCAAACACGCCGGACAGACATTCTCGAGTTGGTCGATACAGATGTGCTGGAAATGCATCCGGCCGATATGGAAGGGCTGTATCTCCGTGACGGTGAGATCGTTCGTGTGGTGAGTGCTCGCGGCGAGGCCTTGCTTCCTGTCGTGGGGAGTGAACGAGTCCTGCCAGGGCATCTTTTCACCAGCTTTCATTTCCCTGCTTCAACGGTGAACGCATTGCTCTCGTCGAGTGCGGATGAAAGTTCAAAGTGCCCGGAGTACAAGGTATCTACTGTGCGCGTGGAACCGATCGAACGGGATGAACTTGATCCGGAAGATGAAGCGGAACTGCGGCACATGCGACGCCAGCTGATTCTATAGGAGCCTGTCCGAACGAAGGCAATGTCAGACAGGTTCCTAGCGAGATATGGAACAGAGCGCAACCAACAGTCTGCTCGATGCCTACGCTCCTGCGCAGATCGCCATGCGGGTGCGTGAAGTCGGCGTCACAAAAGCTGCGCTGCCGGTCCTGACTATGTTCGCCCTGGCCGTCTTGGCTGGGGCCTTTATTGCGCTGGGCGCGTTGTTTTACACGGTCACCGTGACCACTGGGAATGAGGCTACGGTCCCCTTCGGGCTCCTCCGCCTCGCAGGGGGCGTCACATTTAGTTTAGGGCTCATTCTGGTGGTGGTGGGCGGAGCGGAACTCTTTACCGGCAATAACCTGATTGCCATGGCTTGGGCCTCCGGCCGGGTGACGACACAACAAATCATGAGGAACTGGGGATGGGTCTATCTCGGCAACTTGGTTGGAGCGGTTGGAACAGCGGCTTTAGTATGGCTGGCCGGCATACAAAGCATGGGCCATGGCGCAGTCGGGGAGACGATGGTCCAGATCGCGCGCAGCAAGATCGCGCTCGATCCGGTCTCGGCGGTGGCCCGTGGCATCCTCTGCAACGTGCTGGTCTGTTTGGCAGTCTGGTTGTGCATGGGAGCGCGGAGCGTGACCGATAAGATTCTCGCCATCGTATTTCCGATCACCGCGTTCATCGCCTGCGGGTTTGAACATTCCGTCGCCAACATGTATTTTCTTCCGGTCGGCATTGCGCTGGCAGCCGGTGGATCAGCCCCGCTTTCAGTACTCGGCGCCTTGAGCAATCTCGCGCTGGTGACGATGGGTAACGTTCTTGGCGGGACAATCCTAGTGGCCCTGGTCTATTGGTCAGTGTATTTGAGAAACTCGGATTAGCATCAAAAGGAGTTCTCGCATCATGAATTCTTCGCGCACAACCGTCGGTATTCTAGTCGGGGGCGGGCCAGCGCCGGGGATCAATAGTGTCATCAGCGCGGTCACGATCCGCAGTATCCTCGGCGGCTACGACGTCACTGGTATCATCGACGGATTTAAATGGCTGATGGAAGGGAGTACGAGTCATGTCCGTCCTCTTTCCATTGAAGAAGTCAGTCGCATTCACTACCGAGGCGGATCGTGCCTTGGTACCTCGCGGGCGAATCCGACGAAGAAGCCTGAGTCTCTTTCCATCGTCCTCTCCTCCTTGATGAGTCTGGGCATCACGCGCCTGGTAACCATCGGCGGAGACGATACGGCCTTCTCATCGCTCAAACTGGAAGAACAGGCGGCCGGGCGCATTCAAGTCGTGCATGTGCCGAAGACGATCGATAACGATCTGGATCTTCCGCACGGTATTCCAACGTTCGGTTTTCAAACGGCCCGGCATGTCGCCGTCGAGATCGTCAAGAATCTCATGGTGGACGCCCACACCACGGCGCGCTGGTACTTCGTCGTCACTATGGGACGCAAAGCCGGCCATTTGGCGCTCGGAGTCGGCAAAGCCGCCGGCGCCACCCTCACCGTCATTCCTGAGGAATTTCGGGAGCGGCCCGTGAGACTTCAGCGCGTGGTAGATCTCGTGATTGGGACGATGATCAAGCGGCTCAGCGGAGAACGTTCCGACGGGGTGGTGGTGTTGGCGGAAGGACTGATCGAGATTCTTGACCCGCGAGATCTGGGTGGATTGGACCACGTCGAGCGGGATGAGCATGGCCATCTGCGTTTAGCAGACGTGGATATCGGCGATGTGCTCCGGCGTGAAGTCACGAAAGGCATGAAAGCCTTGGGACTTGCTGCGTCAATCGTCAGTAAGAATGTGGGTTATGAATTACGCTGTGCGGACCCGATTCCGTTCGATATGGAATACACTCGCGATCTTGGCTATTGTGCGGCGCAGTTTCTTCTCGATGAAGGTACGGCGGCCATGGTATCGATCCAAAATGGACGGTTTACACCGATTTCTTTCAAGCAGATGGTGGACCCCGTCAGCGGCCGGGCGAAGGTGCGGATGGTGGATATCACGGCGCAGTCGTACCAGATTGCGCGTCAGTACATGATTCGGCTGTCCGACGAGGATCTCAAGGATCCGGTGGCACTCGGCCGCTACGCGACAATAGCGGGGCTGTCGCCTGAGGCATTTCAGGCTCGGTTTCAGCCTGTTGTCTCGGGCCTGTTGGATACTCAATCGAAAAGAGGCGCATCATGAATGTGCTTGTGGCGACGGATGGATCGAAGTATGGACGATGGGCACTAAACTGGGTGGCCAAGCTGCCGCTCGTCGAGCTGCCGAATGTGACGGCGCTGCACGTGCTCGATAACACCAAGCTACGTTTGCCGTTTTGGACGAAGTTAGAGACTCAGCGCGTGAAAGCGAGCGCGGCAAGAACTCTTAAGAAAGTCACCAAGCAGTTGAGGTCGCTGAAACTCACGGGCACGGCCCGCAAGGAGCAAGGGGCGATTGCGCCGACGATCTTGAAACGCACGCCGAAACGGAGCGGGCTTCTGGTGGTGGGCAGTCAGGGCCTCGACGCCCTAGACCGCTTTACGCTCGGCAGCGTATCGACGAAACTCATCCAGCACGCAACCTGTCCTGTGCTCGTCGTCAAGGGCGAGGCGGTCCCATTGCGGCGAATTGCCTTGGCGACCGATGGGTCGCCCGCCTCGACCAAAGCCCTGGCGTTTGTGCTGACCAAGCTTCAGCCGGATCGCTCGACCGGCAAGGGCAGGCACGTGCCGATTCATGTAAGCGTGATCCATGTCATAGCACCTCACCCTTTGGCCCCCATCGATATCGGAACGACAATACCCTGGACCAAGTATCGGGGACTGAAGGTAAAGGAGGTAGGCCATAGGTTGGTTGAACAGAGCGCGCAGAAACTGATCGAGGCAGGATTTACGGCTGAACCTCTATGTCGGCTTGGTAATCCCGCTGAAAAGATTATGAAAGTGGCCTCTCAACAGCATGCCGATCTGATTGTGATGGGAGCCAAGGGGCTGGCCGCCATTGACCGGTTTCTCCTCGGGAGCGTGTCAACGCGGGTGGTGCAGCACGCTGACTGCGCCGTGCTCGTCGTTCGATGACAGAGGGAGAACGACAGGGACGTCTCAAGTGTCCAGTGGCACTGGCTGTTGACTGGCTCTGGAGGGGTTGTCGCCGGAAGCAGTTCACAGCCGGTTTCAGTCTGTCGATTTGAACGCGGTGGACACTCAATCGAAAGGATGGGCACCATGAATGTGCTTGTGGCGACGGATGGATCGAAGTACGGAGGATGGGCATTGAACTGGGCGGCCAAGCTGCCGCTCATTGAGCCGCCCAAGGTAACCGCGCTGCATGTGCTGGATGTCGCTTCGCTTCGCGCGCCGTTTCTGGCGCAGCCGGTGATGGCCGGCACCGAGCGGTACATTCAAGAGGAAATCAAGCGCATGGAAGCGCGCTCGGTCAAAACCCTTCAGGAGGCTAGACATCAGTTGGCCTCGCTGAAAATTAAGGGCATGGTCCGCAAGGAGCAGGGAGCGGTCGCGCCGACGATTTTGAAACGGGCGCCGAAACGAGACGGACTTTTGGTAGTGGGCAGTCAGGGTCTTGATGCCCTCGACCGTTTCATGCTCGGCAGCGTATCGACGAATCTGATCCATCACGCGACCTGCCCCGTGCTGGTCGTCAAGGGCGAGGCATCGCCGTTGCGGCGGATTACCTTGGCGACCGATGGATCGGACGCATCGGCCAAAGCTCTGAGGTTTGTGCTGAGCAAGTTTCAGCCGGATCGTTCAACCGGCAAGGGCGGGCGCGTACCGATTCACGTGAGCGTGCTCCATGTGCTGCCGTTGGTCATGTATCCTGGGTTGAAGGAGGGAAGCAAGAAATTACTCGAACAGAGCGTGCATAAGCTGACGAAAGCGGGATTCATAGCCGAGCCTCTGTGTTACCTTGGGAATCCTGCTGAAGAGATCATGAAGGCAGCCTCCCAACAGCAGGCCGATCTGATCGTGGTGGGGGCCAAAGGGCTCGGCGCCATCGCCAGATTTCTCATCGGCAGCGTGTCGACGCGGGTGGTGCAGCACGCGAACTGTGCCGTGCTCGTCGTTCGGTGACAGAGTGAGAACCGCCGGAGAGCTTCGGATGGGGGTCGAGGAGGTCCTGTCATCGAATACCAATGTACTGGATCTTGGCAAAACCTCAAAACGATGTCTCAGATCCGTGTACCCATGCGACTCTTCGCCAAAAACAAAGGAAACTCCTACGATCTGATCAATATAGCTCAGCGGGTAAGACTCCGGAGAGAGTACCGTAATATGTATACGTTATTATAACTAACCGAGGAGGCCCTGTTCTTGTAATCGAGGCTGAGAGAGGCGTGTAAAGGCGTTGAATGTCGAAACTGCGCCACAATTGCTTCAAGGAACACTGCCTTGGCAGGAGGGTATGTATGGCGATGGTCATGTTGCTCTGGTCTGTATCATGATGGAAATGCTCGGCGTGCCAGTCACACTTCTGAATCCCCTTGAGGCCGCTGACACCTTGTTTACATCGGTTTTTGAAGGGTTCGCAGTTCCTCCTTCCCTTCTCCAACTAATGTCTTCATTCGAAGCGGTTTCAGTGGCTGACACGCACCCATCTGTCGATGTGCTGGTTCTCGTCTCTGCGCTGTGTCATGCTCCTATTCTCTAGGTCCGTTTCCTGGCTCCACAGCGCAGTGGCACGTTTTCTACGAAAAAGGGCGTGCATTCACGTCTCCATTGGTATTTGAAGGAACGCTGGCGCTGAGGCAACTCTGTTTCGTTTGTGACCGGGCGCTCCGATGCAACGTGTGGTTCAGTGCCGAGAATCTCAAAGAAGCGATAGCTCGACGGCGGTTGTTCAAGTGAAGAAGGGGCGCTAACGTCCCGTGCGTGTGGCATGATGTTCAGAGCACGTCGCTCCAGGGAGGACTGACGGAAAAGGCTGCGTTGATAAGACCGACATGGGAATAGGCTTGAGGGAAATTGCCGCACTGAATATTCGTGTCGGGGATGAAATGCTCGGAAAACAATCCGACGTGATTAGCCGCAACTAATACTCGATCAAGAATAGTCCTGGCCTCGGGGATCCGTCCCAGCCGGGCGAGCGCTTGGGCAATCCAAAAGGAGCAGATGACAAAGGCTCCTTCAGGCTTTCCGAAGTCGTCGTTTCGCACGTAGCGGTAAAAGAAGCCGGTGTCCTCGCTTCCGCGCCGAAGCGACAGTTCGTGGGTGATGTGAAGCACCGTAGACTCACAGAGCTCCCGGTTTGGGTAGCCCAGGATCGGAAGGTGGGCGAGGGCGGCATCATTACTGGAGTCGGTCGGGCCGTTTCGAAGCGCTCCGCCATGTACGCCTCGGAGGAGGGCATCTGCCGCGTGGACCCGTGCGCCGGTCAAGTCCAAGGAGATCGAACCGAGGTGCCCGGCTTGTTTGATGCGCTCCAATCGTTCGATGCCGGCCCAGGACATCAAGTTTGTAAAGGAGTGCTCCTGCCAGCCATTGCGGATCTCCCAGAGACCGGCGTCCGGTTGGCCGATGCTGCGCGCACACAACTTCGCCAAATGGGCCAGGAGCGTGTCGAGGGTTTTGGTTCTTAGATCGATAAACCGTTCGTCGAAGAAGATCGGGGTGAAGGTCAGAATCATTTCTCCATAGGCGTCGTTCTGCACGTGCTCCGCTGCTTGGTTGTGGCTGCGAACCGGGACGCTGCCTCGATAACCAGCCCAATTCGCTTGCACGGTTTCCGGGAGCGGCAGACCTTGGCTCAGCGTATAGACCGGTCGTAGGCGGTCACGGGAATGTTCATGTGTGTGGGCAATGTTCAGCAGAAACTTGAGAAAGGCCTCCATTTCCTCGAAGTGGCCCAGGTTATGAAATGCCGTGAGCGCAAAATAGGCGTCGCGCAGCCAGCAGTACCGATAGTCCCAGTTACGACCTCCGCCTGGCTGCTCGGGGAGGCTCGTCGTCAGGGCCGCCAGAATGGCGCCCGTGTCTTCGAAGCAATGGAGCTTCAAGGCCAGAGCGGAGCGGATGACCTCCTGTTGATGCAGCAGCGGCACCGAACAGTTTTTCACCCAGGTATGCCAATAGCGCGTGGTTTGTTCCAGAAAGTCGTGCGTGACTTTGATGAGGTCATCTTCGATGCCGAGGCCCCACGTTAGACCGAAATTGAAATTCTGTGTCAGGGCAACCGGAGTCTCTTCGCAGAGATAGGTCAACGGCATGTTGGTCAGAAGGCGGAGCGATTCGCCTCGGATGTCGTAGCGCAGATGATTGCTGCCCCGCACAGGATTGACAGGAGTCTTTTCCCAGCCTGACACTGGACGGCAACTGACACGGATGGCCGGAGTGCCCTGCAACGGTTCGATCAACCTGAACAGCGCCGCCGGCCTGTAGATGCGTCCGTACTGCTCGAACCGCGGGCAGAAGTCGGTGATCTGGAAGGCATCGCCGTTCGGCAATGTGACGGTGGTGAGCAGGATATTCGTATTCGGAAGATAGCGTTGCTCGGTCATGAGTTCGGTGGAAGGGATCAGGCTCGAAATAGAGAAATGCCCTCCGTCGGGATCGAGCATCCGGCCAAAGACGGGCGGACTGTCGGGCCGCGGGGCGCACATCCACTCGACAGCGCCGGTCAATCCGATGAGAGCCGAAGTTTGACAATTGCCGATCAGGGCGTAAGGATACATGCCGTTACCATAGGCGATTTTTCGCCCGAAGTAAACGAGAGGTGACCTATGCGCTTATCGCTTCGATTCTTACTGCCGTTGGCCCTGGTGCTCGCCGGCCTGGCCTATGCCGTTATTCCCCTCGTTGATACGCTGACGCTGAAATGGTTCATGCGGGACTTGGAGCTTCGCTCGCAACTCATCGCCGGGATGATGGAAGCTCCGCTCACCGAGCTGCTTGCTTCCGAGTCCAAGGCGAAATTATCGGGTTACTTTCAGCGGATCACCACAGACGAACGGCTCTTTGCCATCGGGTTCTGCGATCCGCACAATCAGCTCACGTATAAAACACATGCCTACCCTGAGTCGATTCCCTGTGCAGGCCCCACGGTCGTCAACGCGGGCCAGACGACCCTCGTTCGGCTCAAGCAAGGGCCCGTTCATGTCTCTGCGGTCGACATAGCAGCCAACGGCCGTCCTCTGGGACGCCTCATGCTCATCCACGACATGAGTTGGGTGGAGCGTCGAAGCAGCGATACAAAGTGGTACCTCTACTATCTGTTTGCAATCATCGGCGTGGTAATTTCCCTTGTGACGGTGCTGGTCGCGCACCTGAGTTGGCGAGGATGGGTGGCGGGCGTACGAGGAATGCTCCGCGGCGAGGGGCTTGCCGCATTGCGCGGCGATACGCTGCAGGATTCAGAGCTGCAGCCGGTCGCGCAAGATCTGCGTGCGATGATTCGGGAACTTGAATCGGACAAGCGTATGCGCGATGAGAGCCAGATGAGCTGGACGCCGGCCACCCTCAAGAAGATCCTGCACGATCACCTCGCTGGAGATGAAGTGCTGATCGCTTCCAACCGTGAGCCGTATCTCCACAATCGGAACGGGCAGCAGATCGAAGTCCAAGTGCCGGCCAGCGGGGTCGTCACCGCCCTCGAACCGATTATGCGTGCCTGTTCGGGTGTCTGGATTGCGCATGGCAGTGGCACGGCTGATCGCGAGGTTGTCGATGCGCACGACCATGTCCGCGTCCCGCCGGACAACCCTGCCTACGAGATCAGGAGGATTTGGATGTCGTCTGAGGAAGAAGACGGCTACTACTATGGATTTGCCAACGAAGGGCTCTGGCCGCTCTGTCATCTGGCCCACGTCCGCCCCATCTTTCGTTCCTCGGACTGGGAACAGTACAAAAAGATCAATGAGCGGTTTGCGATGGCCATTATCGAGGAAGCCAAAACCGACAACCCCGTCGTACTCGTGCAGGATTTCCATCTGTCCCTGGTGCCCAAGATCGTGCGCGACCATCTGCCGCACGCGACAATCGTGACGTTTTGGCACATCCCGTGGAGTGATCCGGAACGCTATGCCATCTGTCCCTGGTATCGAGAGATCCTCGAAGGGCTCTTGGGGAGCAGTATTCTCGGATTTCACACCCGATTCCATTGCAGCAACTTCATCAATACCGTGGACCGCTCTCTCGAAACGAGAATCAACTGGGACAGCTCCATGATTTCCTATCAAGGCAAACTCACCGCGGTGAATCATTACCCGATTTCGATCGCGTGGCCCAAGCAAGAGCAGTCACCAGTGCCGTCCGAATCCGAGTGCAGGGCCCACATCCGGGTAATTAACGGCATCCCCCTCACCCATCGCGTCGGTGTCGGCGTCGAACGGCTGGATTATACGAAGGGCATTCTCGAGCGGTTCCTCGCTGTTGAACGACTTCTGGAGTTGCAGCCGGAATGGGTCGGCGCGTTCTCCTTCATCCAAATTGCCGCTCCCAGCCGCTCTAAAATCGATCAGTATAAGCAGCTCACGCAGCAAGTGACGGCCTTGGCCGAACGCATCAATCAACGATTCGGCCGAGAGGGGTACCAGCCCATCTATCTACGGATCGAACATCACAAACCGCAGGACGTCACCACCTATTACCGAGGGGCCGACTTCTGCGTCGTCAGCAGCCTGCATGACGGCATGAATCTCGTAGCCAAAGAATTTGTTGCAGCGCGGGACGACGAGCAAGGCGTGCTGATCCTCAGCCAATTTACCGGCGCGGCCACTGAGTTACCCGAGGCGCTGATCATCAATCCATACAACATCGATCAGTGTGCGGCGGCCATGCACCTGGCTCTGACGATGCCGCCGACCGAGCAGCGAGCCAGGATGCGCAGCATGCGCGGCATCGTGCAAGAATTTAACGTGTACCGCTGGGCCGGGCGCATGCTCATGGATGCGGCCAGCATGCGGCAACGAGCCCGCCTCGCCCGGCAAGTGGGTGCGCGAGATGTACGAACCACCACGGGAGATCCCGCATGATGTATTTATTATCTGAGGAGGGGCGTCGGGCCCTGTGCGCCCTCACGACCCGCTCCATTCTGTATGCCTTCGATTTTGACGGCACGCTTGCGCCGATCTCGCCCGATCGTGACACCGTCCAGATCCCAGCTTCCATCAACGAGTGGATCAAGGAACTGGCGAAACGTGCCTCCTGCGCCATTGTCTCAGGCCGGGCACTCGCTGATCTCGCGTCACGCATCAATGGAACCGTCCCGTACCTGATCGGGAATCACGGGATCGAGAGTTCCCTGACCCCCGTCTCCACACTCCTCTGGGCTGAAGAGATCTGTCAGGGTTGGAAGCGGGACCTTTCCATTCGCTTCGCCCAGTCATTAACGGATCTTGGCGTCGAAGTCGAAGACAAGCGCTATTCACTTACCCTGCACTACCGAGGCGTGACAGAACCGAATCAGGTGCACTTGGCCGTGCTGCTTCTGCTCCAGCAATTGTCGCCAGCGCCTCGACTCATTTTTGGTAAATTGTCTGTCAATGTACTCCCTCCTGGGGAGAGCGGGAAAGGGCCGGCGGTGTTGGCTCTGATGGTTCACCTCCGGCAAACCAGCATATTCTTTATCGGTGACGATGAAACGGACGAGGATGTCTTTGAACTGACCAAAGGGCTGGCCATGGGGGTGCGTGTCGGGCGGCATGCACGATCTCGGGCGCAGTATTATCTCAACCATCAAGGAGAAATAGAAGAGGTCATACGGCTTCTCGTCCATCGAATCGACGGGACACCGGAATCCGCCGATCAGGGTGATCGACAGACAATCGTCACGAGTGAAGCCGCGAATGATCAATAGTAGCAGCGCGATCGACGGGCCGAAGAGTTGGATCGCGACCTTTCAACTCCGGCACCACTCTTTGCCGACAGACGGTAGGCCAGATACCTCCTTGCTCTTGGCCGAAAGTCTGAAGACCTTTGTTGATGAAACAGGACAAGAGGGCGTCCTGCTGAGAAAGAATCTCTGAAACATGTCTACTGTAATCGCCGACCCGCTGCTCTTGCGTGTGAAGTGTCGCTCGTGGATGATGAGCGAGAAGGGCATGACCTGCGCGACTGGCGAAGATGATACATCAGGCCAGTCCTGCTTTTCTCGCAAGTCGCGCGCGAATAACGAAATAAGCTTCATGAGGAACGTGCGTTTGGGCGGTGTCGTGACGAACCGTCATGAATTATGCGGGTTAACAGTTCTTCTTGTAACCGAGGCTGAGAGCAGGGTACTATAGCGTCGAGTGTCTTAGCTGGCCGTAACTGCCGGGGAAGCCGCTTTAATATTTCAACTAACTTATTGACAACCTCGTCATCCTCGTATTTATAAGGTGTTGTGGTAACGATCCGTTCATTTGTCTCATTTTTCGTGTTTATGCTGCTATTCTGCACCGTATTTCCGGCCGCGCAGATCGGGTGGTCTTTCAATAGTTTGTGCGGTTTGACCGGCGATACTGGAAGTGGGCAAACCTGCGACTTCAGTAACACCGCGGAGGCGACCGATTTCGAGGACGATTCGCCGCAAGAGATGCCGGAAGATTGCGTCACTTCTCGATTGAGTGTATCCGATTGTGAGTCAAGCCGTTTCCTTGCCTCAATGAACGAGCTTCCTCCATCCACCCTTCTGATCTTCCAACTGTTTCATCCCCCGACCTCACAGAGTTAGCACAACGTCGACAGCCTGTTTCGTTTTCGATCTCGATCAGACATGCTCATCGTGACTCCGAAGGAGGCAGCACATGCCGGCTCGTCCTTGGAATTTTGCCGTAGTGATAACCGTGATGGTGGCCGTGGCGACGAGTGGGGCACTGATGCCATCCTTCGCCCAGGCGAAGGAACTGATGCCCACGTTCGATCTCGGACGCATCATCGACTTGGCGATGGAGCGGAACCCGGCAATCGCAGGTGCCCGAAGCGTAATCGAGCAGAATGAGGGCAGGCGGATCGAAGCCGGCGCCTATCCTAACCCCACAATCACCGCCCAGACGGCGGATGCCACGATTCAAGACCCCCGCAACGGGGATCGCATAACCGAGCGCGGCGTGACGGTGCATCAGACGGTGGAATGGCCTGGCATGCGGGAGGCTCGTAAGGACGCGGCAGCCGCCGGTCTGGTTGGGGCGACGGTCGGCCTCGAAGAAGCCAAGCTCAATCTCATTGCGGAGGTGAAGGGGCTATTCTACGAACTGCTGCTGGCGGAACGGACGGTAGACCTGCTTCAGCAGAACTTAGAGATCGTTCAGGAGGTGGCGCGCATTGTCAGAGCCCGCGTCCGATCCGGCGAAGGCCCTCAATTCGAAGCGGTGAAGGCGGATGTGGAGGTGCTCAAAGCCAAGCAAGAGATGACGAAAGCCAAGAATGTTGTGCGAGTGAAACTTGTCGGGCTGGACACCTTGACGGCGGGAGCCTTGGGGCCTCGGTACAAGGTGGAAGGAGATTTCCGGTCCTTCCGGGAGCATCTGGACCCGGAGCAGATGGCGGCGAGGGACATGTCGCAGCATCCCATTCTCAAACGCCAGGGAAAAGTAGTGGAACAGGCTGAATTGACCGTCACCAAAGAGCGTCAAGCCCGTGTGCCGAACGTGACCCTGTTTGGCGGGTATGCCAGAGAGATAGGCCGCGAGGCGGTGATGGCGGGTGTGAGTCTGCCGACGCCCCTATGGTATCGGCAGCAAGGGCACATTGCGACGGCGCTCGGTACTCAACGAAAAGAAGAGGCAGAGTTGATTCGCGCCAGGAACGACCTCGCCCGTGCCATCAACCAACATGCTCGCGAGGCGGAAACGGCGCAAGATCAGATTCTCGTCTATGAGGAAGGGCTCTTAAAGCAAGCGCAAGAAGCGCTTCGCATCGCCCAATTGAGCTTCCGCCAGGGCGCCTCCAGTCTCCTGGATGTTCTCGATGCCCAACGGGTCCAGCGCCAGATCACCGTGGATTACAATCAGGCACGCTTCGAACTCTCAATAGCGCTCACGCGGTTTGAGCGGGCACTGGGCGGTCCACTCTAATAGTAAAAAGGACAGATGAGAGGCATGGTCATTTCTTCCGGCCGATGTACAAATCGATACGAGTGTCATGCGCGCCCACGAAGCCGTTTGAGTGCTGCGTGCAAGGTCTTCTTCGGCATGCTGCTGCTGGCCTCCTTCATGGGTTGTGACCGTGCGCCGGCTCCGGCTGAGGAGAGAGGATCGAAACAGTCGTCGAGCGAGGCAGGTCTTGTTCGTCTCCCGCCGGACGAAGTCATCCGGTCCGGTGTGACGGTGGAGCCGGTCGGACGAACGGCATTTCGCACCTACCGTACATTTCCCGGCGTCGTACGGCCGAACGAGAACGCGTTGGCGAATATTACGACCCTCGTGCGTGGGCGGGTGGCCGAGGTGCATGCCGACTTGGGTCAGATGGTCAAAGCCAATCAGCTGTTGGCGGTGCTCCATAGCGGCGATCTCGGGCTCGCCCAGTCTGCCTATCTCAAGGCTCGCGCGCGAAGACATGTGGCGGAGCAGGCCTATCAGCGGGCGCAGTTCCTTTACCAAGAGAAAGTCATCGGCCAGGCAGAGGCGCAGCGCCGCGAAGGAGAAATGATCAGTATCCGCGCCGAGGCTCAGGAAGCACTCGAGGGGCTCCGGCTGTTAGGCATGGACGACAAACAGATCCGCTCGCTGGAACGGACCCAAACGATCCGCTCGCAGATTTCCATTGTTGCGCCCTTTGCCGGACGGGTGATCGCGCGGGATCTCACGAAAGGCGAGCTGGTCGAAACCACTCAAAAACTGTTTGTGGTGGCCGATCTTTCGACGGTCTGGGTGGTGGCTAATGTATCGGAAAAAGATGTTTCCTATGTGCAGCGTGCGACCACCGTTCCGAATCAGCCGGTCGAAGTCTTTGTGACTGCCTATCCCGATGACGTGTTCCAGGGCACCGTTGCGTATGTTGGTGACGTTCTCGATACCGCGACGCGGACCATGCAGGTGCGCCTCGTCTTGGAAAATTCCAAGGGTCACCTGAAGCCGGAAATGTTTGCCACGATCCGCGTTTCGTCCGAACCGGCATCGGATGTCCTGGTCGTTCCCGAAGCAGCTGTTCAGCACGATCGGGATCGCAGCTTCGTGTTTGTGCAAAAGGAACCCGGCGTCTTTGAAGCGCGAACGATCAAGGTGGGCGGGAAAAATGGAACCTTCGCCGAAATCCTCGAAGGGATGCAGGAAGGGGAATCGGTCGTCAAGGAAGGCGCCTTTACCTTGAAATCCGAGCTGTTGAAGCCCAAAGACTAGCATGGTCGACAAACTTCTTGAGTTTTCTCTTCGCCGCCCCTTACTGATCCTCACATTCGCCGGCCTGCTGACCCTTCTGGGGGGCTATGCCTTCCGCACGATTTCGATCGACGCGTTTCCCGATGTGACGAGCGTGCTCGTGCAAATCGTCACGAAAGCGCCCGGCTTGTCCCCCGAAGAGGTCGAACGGCTGGTGACCTTTCCCATCGAACAACAAGTTACCGGGGTTCCGCATCTGACGGAACTCCGCTCGCTCACCAAAGTAGGATTGTCGTTGATTACGGTGGTGTTCGACGATCAGATGGACATCAACCTTGCCCGGCAACTCGTGCTCGAACGGCTGATCGAAGTGCAGGAGCATCTACCGCCTGGGTCTGAACCGATGATGTCGCCGAACAGCACCGGACTGGGAGAGATCTATCAGTACTATCTGGAAGGCCCTTCTCATGCCGGCCTGGACGCTGCCGCGGTGGAGCGCGAATTGATCGAACAGCGAACGGTGGTGGACTGGGTCATCCGGCCCTTGATCAAGGGGGTCCCTGGAGTCATCGAAGTCAACTCACAAGGTGGATATGTCAAACAGTACCAGGTGCTCGTCGAGCCGGAGCTCTTGCGTAAATACGCTCTCTCACTGCAGGAAGTATTTGCCGCCGTGGCGAACAACAATGCGAATGCTTCGGGCAACATCCTGGAGACACATGCTGAAAAATACATCGTCCGAGGCGTGGGACTGATCCGGAAACTGAGTGACATCGAGGACATCGTCGTCAAGGAGGTGGGCGGCACTCCCGTGCACATCCACGACGTTGCCCAGGTTCAGATCGGCCATGCCATTCGTCATGGCGCAGTCGTCTTGAACGGTGAGCGTGAGGTGGTGGCAGGGATCGTGCTTATGCTGCGCGGAGGAAACGCCCGCGACGTCGTAGAAGGCATCAAGGTCAAGATCGCCGAGATACAGGACAAGGGTCTACTGCCGACAGGCTGGCGGATCGTTCCCTTTTACGATCGTATCGAATTGATCTCCGCCGCCTTGAAGACTGTTTATAAGGCGTTGGGGGAAGGTGTTCTCCTGGTGGTGGTTGTGCTGTTCCTGTTCCTGGGAGATACCAGGAGCGCCTTGATCGTGGCGGCGACGCTCATTCTGACGCCGCTCATAACGTTCTTCGTGATGGATCGATTCGATCTCACGGCCAATCTGATGTCCTTGGGCGGTCTGGCCATCGCCATCGGCATGATGGTCGATGCGTCTGTGGTGCTGGTGGAGAACATACACCGGCATCTGTCGGATCCTCGTCACCAGGGTATGCCTCGACAGGCCCTCATCCTCAATGCCGCTCGGGAGGTCGCCCGTCCCGTGGTCTTCGGCATTATCATCATCATCATCGTCTTTATGCCCATCCTCTCGTTTCAAGGCATGGAAGGCAAAATGTTCAAGCCGATGGCCTATACCATCATGATTGCTCTGATAGTGTCGCTCATTCTGTCAGTTACCCTGTCGCCGGTGTTGTGTTTACTGACTTTGAAGGCAGGGCACGCCGATGCCGAGCCCTGGGTGCTCCGATGGGCCAAGCGTCTCTATCTCCCCATGCTGCGCTGGGCGTTAGGACATCGAAACGCGGTGCTGACAGCCACCGGACTGGCGTTAGCAGGAAGTATTGCGCTCTTTCCATTTCTAGGGTCGGAGTTTGTTCCCATTCTGAATGAAGGCACGATGGCGCCCCTCACGATCCGTTTGCCGAGCATTTCTTTGGATCAATCGATCAAGATCGAACGGGAGGTGCAGAAAGCGGTGCTGGAGTTCCCTGAAGTAGAGATGATGGTGTCAAAAATCGGGCGTACGGAATTGGCGAACGACCCGCAAGAACCGAATGAAAGCGATTCCGTTGCGAGGCTGCGTCCGATCGAGACCTGGACGACGGCCTCCACCATGGAGGGGTTGAAAGAGCAAGTCCGCGAGCGGCTGGCCCTGGTGCCAGGCGCCAACTTTCTGCTCAGCCAGCCGATTCAGCAACGAGTGGACGAATTGATTTCTGGGGTGCGCGCAGAGGTGACAGTCAAACTGTTCGGGCATGACCTGGAGGAGCTGCGGAAAATGGGGAACGAGATCGCCAGCGTCCTCGGCACGATTCGGGGTGTCAAAGATTTAAAAGTAGAGCAACTCTTCGGCCAACCGTACATCACGATCGATATTGATCGGGGCAAGATCGCCCGGCACGGCATCAATGTTTCGGATGTGCGCGAAGTCATTGCAACCGCGATCGGAGGAGAAGTCGCGACCCGGGTGTATGAAGAGAATCGACGATTCAATTTGATCGTGCGGTTTCCGGTACAGTATCGGAACAGCATCGAAACCATCGGGAATATTCGACTGACGGATGGCAGTGGGGCCTTCATTCCCCTCAGCGATCTTGGCACCATCCGGATGCACGAGGGACCGGGGCGCATCAACCGCGATCAACTCCAGCGCTATCTGCCGGTCAGCTTCAATACCCACGGACGAGACATCGGGAGCATTGTGGCCGAGGCGCAGCAGCGGATGGCCCGGGAGGTCCGGCTCCCGGAAGGGTACCATGTCGTCTGGGGCGGATCGTTCGAAAATATGGAGCGGGCGATGGCCCGCATCAAGATCATTGTTCCGATCACCATTGGCGTAATCTTCTTGCTCCTGCTCTCGTCGTTTTCCTCGCTCAAACAGGCGGCACTGATCATTCTCAATCTCCCGTTTGCCCTCATCGGCGGAATTGTTGCCTTATGGGTGACGGGGGAATACCTGAGCGTGCCGGCCTCAGTCGGGTTCATCAATCTCTTCGGCGTGGCCGTGCTGAACGGCATCGTGCTGGTGTCCTATATGAATTTCCTTCGCCGGCAGGAGGGAATGGGTATTGAACAGGCAGTAATGTCCGGCTGCGTGATGCGCTTGCGGCCCGTGTTAATGACGGCGCTGGTCGCGTTGCTTGGATTGGTGCCGCTTGCCTTTGCCCATGGAATTGGATCGGAAGTTCAGCGGCCCCTGGCCGTCGTGGTAATCGGCGGACTGGTCAGTTCGACATTCTTGACGCTGATTGTGCTGCCGGTGCTCTACAAGTGGATTGAAGAGCGTTCCGCCGTCCCAAGCCCGTCAGCGAGCGTCACCCCCCACGGTCATTGATCAACGGGACGGAACGGCGCGAAGGGTCCGGTCGCCGAGAGATGAAGCCGATGACGCTGCTAGCAAACTTCTGAACAACTATGTAGGCTTAGTGGAACTTCGATGGCCTGCAAATTTGGCACAACAGAAGAACATTCCCGCAGGATGCTCAAACGGGCCACCTTTCTCACCCGCCCGACCCCGGCGCGCCAAGACGCGCCGTTCCGCGGGCAAGGCTGTAGCGAGTGAAGAGCCGAGGAGGTACAAACCGCACTTTGTGTGGGCCGTTCGCCCCTAGAATAGATCTTGGCGAACGGGAAAGCACCTACAGTGCTTCCGATCTCCGAGGAACTTCTCATCAAGGTTGAGGGTCTGAACGATGCGAGAACGCCGCACGGGAAAAGGCGCGTCTCGGCGCGCCGGGGTCGGGTGGGTGAGAAGAGCGACTGTTTCAGCATCCTGCGAAGAGACAGTTGACCGTTCACACTGAGTATCCTGCCGATGTCGGAACATCAGGTTGAGCCTCACGTTTTTGTGATCATTGGTGCGACCGGCGATCTGACGCGTCGGAAGCTCCTGCCCGCGCTGTATCATTTGCGAGACCAGGGAGTCCTGGAAACTCGCAACACGCTGATCGTCGGTGCTGCCTTACAAGAAATGGGTGAAGAGGGGTTTCGGCTCTGGGTCTTCGAAGGTCTGCGGCAAGCCGGCGGGCGCAATGAAACGGAGTTGCGCGCCTGGTGCGAGGAGTGTCTTCACTACCAGCCTCTGCATGAAGGAGGGCTGCATGATTATGAGGCCCTAGCCCTGCACATCCGGCAGTTGGAACGTACGCACAAGATGCCGGAGAACCGGGTGTTCTATCTGGCCGTGCCACCGGACACTGTGCCCATTGCCATGGAGGGACTGGACCAGACGGGACTGCTCAAGAGCCATGGATGGGTCCGCGTCGTGTTTGAAAAACCATTTGGCCGAGATTTTCACTCAGCCCGGAACTTGAACACGACCCTGCATCGCTATATCGAGGAACCCCAGATCTACCGCATCGATCATTTCCTCGGCAAAGAGACGGTGCAGAATCTCCTGGCCTTCCGCTTCGCGAACCCGATTTTCGAATCGCTCTGGAATCGCGACTCAATCGAGAATATTCAGATTACCGTTGCCGAAGATCTCGGCGTCGAGCATCGCGGGGCCTACTATCAACACGCCGGGGCGTTCCGCGACATGGTTCAGAACCATCTGACCCAACTCATGACTGTCATCGCGATGGAAGTGCCGGGGTCCTTCGATGCCTCTGCGATCCAGGACGAAAAGCTCAAAGTGCTCCATTCCATTGCGCCGATCACGCCTCAAGATACTGTCTTTGGCCAGTACGCGTCCTGGCAGTTCGCCGGCCAGACGATTCCAGGTTATCGCGAGGAACAGGGTATCCCGAAGGATTCGACCACGGAGACGTATGTCGCGCTGAAAGCGGAGATTCACAATTGGAGATGGAGGGGCGTACCCTTCTATCTCCGGACGGGCAAACGCCTGCCGCGTAAACTGACCCAGATTGCGGTGGTCTTTCGTGAGGCTCCCACCCAAGTGTTTCGGTCCCTTGCTCCCGGTAGTATTTCCCCCAACATGTTACTGATCATGCTCCAGCCCAGTGAAGGGTTCTCGCTCTGTTTTTCCGTGAAGAGTCCGGGGAGGCCGTTTCAACTGAGCGACCATGCGCTGGAGTTCGACTATGAACGAGCCTTTGGCGCGCTCCCTGAAGCCTACGAGACTCTTCTCCGCGACGTCATGATTGGCGATCAGACCCTCTTCGTCAGCGCGGATTTCACCGAAACGGCCTGGCGCCTCTATGACCCGCTGTTGACTGGCGAGAAATCCAGTCACTTCTACACGGCTGGGAGCTGGGGGCCAAGCGAAGCAGATGCGCTGCTGGAGAAGAATGGGCACCGATGGGTGTTGGGTTGGTGAGAGGAGGGTAGCCTATTAGTCTCCTGTGCTCGCGCAACGCGCGGCCTCAGAAGGCCCTCGTTGGACGCGCGCAGTGGGAGACCAATCAGGCCACCCTCTTAGGGGAAAAACGAGCAAGCTTGGAAGGATGGGAGGGGAGTGGCCAGGTGCCCTCCTTGCTCGCAGAACGCGCACGATAAGAATGTGCTCGTTCGATGCGCGCAGTAGAGGGCAGCCTTGGCCACTCCCCTTAGCAGATGTTTGGAGCAGAGGAAGGGATGGAGCCTGATGCTCTTCTGTGCTCGCGCAACGCGCGGCCTCCGAAGGCCCTCGTTGGACGCGCGCAGTGGAAGATCAATCAGCCCCCATCCCTGAAGAGATAACAAGCGAGCTTGGAGGGATCATTTTGATTGAAGACGGTCGTTCGATGCGCGCAGTAAAGAGCAAGCGATCCAACCGTCGTTGGGCCCTCTTCTCCGCTTTGAAATTCAAGGAGTTGTTCTGGCAGCCTAGATACCCGACCAGCGGGTTAGGAAAGCGTTGTCACCACCCTACTCCAGCCCACTCAGGCTCATTCAGGCCAATTCTAGCCAGGAGTTGCGAAAAAATCGACTTTGGCTGGAGTAGGCCTGAGTGAGCTGGAGTGAGATGGCGTTGAGCACAAAATGAGCACATCGAGACATCCTTCCGGGTAGCTATCGGAGGCCATCAAGTGACGGCTCAGTCGTCCACTAAACGGACTCTTCCCGCTTGTGCTTTGAGCCTGACAAGTGGCCTGTTCGTCAATCCTTGGCTTAGTACCTCAACGGTTCCATCAATGACGACTCTCCTACCTTGAAAAGGCGGAACTGGGAAAGACAGAACTGGCTCGCCAGTGTCAATGACTTCCGCAACTATAGAGCCCGTTTCATCTTCTAGCACTAAAGAGTACGCATTATGCATTGTGCTCTCTTCACCCACAGGTATGGGCGGATGAACTGTAACTTCTCTTACAGTGCCCTCAACGGTTACACCATGGAGATGGAGCGCAGTGTTTCTAGAGATCAGAGTGTTGATTCTGAATCGACGGGAGCCCGAACAATTGATGGAGAACCCCTGTGTGTTAATCAACTCCTCCGCCTCTTGTAGTTCAAGACCCACAACTCGGCAACAGCCTTCTCGCATTTCCATCGACAGCATGTCCCAGTCAGCACTGATGACTCGGAACATGTACATTGAATACTCTGTGTCAGAAACTAGCGTTCGCAACTCTCGATCGACGTTATGGAACGCATGTCCAAGACGTTGAACCGTCTGGTCCGCACCAATCCCCAATAATCGTTGAAGCTCGCGCACTAGCAGTCGAAGCAGAGCAATCTCGCGCCGCTGCTCAGGCGAGAGCACATCAGAGTCCGAAAGCTTCATGGTATTCATGTAATCAACGTATCGTTGTGTACCACCCCTAACAGCCTTGACCCACTTTTCAGGAACCCAGCCTTCAGGCACATCTATTAGAAACTTTCCTTGTTGCTCCACGACGCTTAGGATATCGCTCACAAGTGCCAACACCTCCCCGGTGTCCGCCCTGTCATGGCGTTTGACCCAGCGACAGCGTTGAAAGGTGGCACCTGAAATGGACGGACTATCAATTAGCATGGGCGGAAAAGAACGGATTCCCTAGCGTGTGGCTCAAAAAGCATTGCGGATCTGCTACTGGAATCCCGGAAATATCACATGGTTTCCACTCACGATCTAAGGCTTCAAAAACAACGGTCTTTGATTCGTTGCTCATTGATAGTTTTTCTTTTTTAATTTTGCTGTCCGATTGGCAGTGAGTCCGCTCATGCAGCCAGCACCGTTCAGTTTTTTTGGAAGATGACCTTCCTCGCTGTTTTGCAGGTGAGTGTCAGTTTCGGGACCAACAGAAATCTGACAGGAGACTTTTTGGGACATCTCGCTCATGAGTTGGTCTCTCTACGCGCGGGCGGTCTCGCATTCATGGTGTCGGGCCAGCTCCACGGTGTCGCCGACTCGAATCTTGCCGCCCCGGATCACGTAACAATTCAAGGCGAGCGTGCCCCCGAATTTCCGCACGATGTCTGTGAGCACCTGACGATCTTGTTTCAGGCTGTCAGGATCAAACGTCGTCATGATGCAGCGCCCACGAAGATCCTGGATTCCGATGATGACGTCTCCGATATGCAGGCATTGTCCAGGCCACGAGCGCTCGGTCAGGCTCTCGACCCCGCCGATCACAAGGTTAGGTCTGAGTCGCCGACCATCATGTTCAAAGGCCGTGATAGCTCCATCCGTCGCGACCAACAAGGGGAGCACGTCGAAACGATCGCTCGACTCGTCGCGAACCAGCCGGGCGCCAGGCCCAACGATGTCCACAACATCTGTGCGGACCTTGGGATCGCTCCACAGCAAGCCGCCAACCACAGGCTCGCCGGACGCGTTGAGCGTGGCATGGTGACCGAGAAGCCGATGGTGTGTTCTGGCCGTGATCACATGACCGTGCGCGTCCTCCACATGCACGACGCGATCCCCATCGATGCCAAGAGAACCGATGTGCGCGTGATTCAGCCGTTCACCACCCATCGATTTTATCGGGTACCGCCAAATCTGTGCCACCTTCATGGTGTGAACTCCTTCCCTATGGCGGCTTGCTTGTTCATTCTTCGTGAGGACATCACAACCGTCCAGGATTTCTTCAATCCTTCTAACCCGCTGTGCTCCTCTCATTTCGCTGCTGCCCATTGGCTTACGCTGCCATCACGTCCGGCCAACAGTCCGAGGGCCAGAATGATTCCTTTTTGAACCGGCCCAAGGATAGTTCAAATCATTCGGGAAATCGACCTCATTCCTTACGATTTCAGGGAGAGGTTTTTGAAGCAGATAAGGTGGACGTTCCTACAGAAGGGATCTTAGAAGTCTCCACCGGTCGAGAAAAATGGTGAAGGGCAGCCTCAGCCACTCCCCTTTAGAGAGGGGTGCAGGCTGCAAAAAAGCTGTTGTAGCACGCAAGGCGGGCGGGGCGGGTTGATCTGGTTCATCTGGTTTGTTTTGTTCATCTGGTTAGTCTCGTGCAACCAAACAAACAACACAGACCAAATAAACAAGAGAGATCAGTCGATCCTCGCGTTTCACGCGCCACCCTTGGTGCTGCTGAGATAGGCAATGATGAGTCTTGCGTCGGCGATGGGGTTTATCGTGAAGGGGGCTGCGTGCTGACGGGTTACCGGGGTGCTCAATCGCTCGGCCGCCTGGCGGATGAGAAGAGGGAACGACTCGTCCTGCTGAATTTGCCTGAGATGGGCCATTGCATCCCCCCGCCATCGTGGAATAGAGAACTGTGCCAACCACGCTTCGGTAGCGAGGGCCACGGCGCGTCTGGCACAGACTCGCGCCTTTCCGTCGTTGTTGTCATGCCGTGCGGCCTCGGCTGCCGCGAGCTCCTGTTCGATCAGCGCCGTTGGCATCATCAGGAGAAGTCTTTCCTATGTGCAGGGTAAGTCGCTGGTCATTGTGATCAATTGCAGATAAGATCCGCAAGCCGTCGCCTGCATATTCGGGAGTGAATGCGGCGGCAGGACATTGGAGGGGGCGGGAGTTCAACGTATTAAGAGAAGCGTGGAAAAGAATGGCAGCTAAGGTAATCAAAGGGAAGAGACCGAAGACCGCGGTGAAGAAGGCAGCAGCGAAGAAGAAGGCAAGGTCGGTACGCCGGGCAAAGAAGTCCAAGGCGACATCTGTCGCGGTCCTGGTTCTGTCAGGCTCCACGGCGCTCCGCCGAAGGAAGTCCGCCGAGACGTTGGCCGAATCCCTACAAACAGATTTGTTCAGAGTGGATTTGTCGGCGGTGGTAAGTCAATACATCGGCGAGACGGAGAAGAATCTGAACGACGTATTTGATAAAGCAGAAACCAGTGGCGCGATCCTCTTCTTCGATGAAGTAGACGCGCTGTTTAGGGCGCGCGGTACAGTCACCGATGCCCATGACCGATTCGCAAGTGCGGAGACGGCCCATTTTCTTCAGCGCATTGAGAGTCACAGCGGAATTGTTATCCTCACGACCAACGGAAAGCAACGCGTCGAGCAAGCTTTTTCTCCCCAGACAAAGGTGGTCGTCATGGTGGGGACAACGGGAACTGGGCGGATGAGGAACAAGTAAGTGTGGGGGCCGGCACGATAACGGGGTGACCGAAACTGACGGGACAGGTTGCTCTGATTCATCTGGTCTTTCTCGTTTATCTAGTTCATCTGTTAGTTTTCGTTCAACAAAATAACCAGACAAACCAGAAGAAACCAAACAACCGTCTTCTCAGGCTGGCGGACGTTTCCAGTATCTTGCTGGATGCTGTTGTGGGGGCTAACTACGCCTGCGTTCTTTTCTCTGATTCTGATTTGCCAGCCATGCACCGGCTATTGCGCCAAAAATAATGCTCAGCGTGTCCAGAATCTGTTTGTACCAGCCATCCGGACCGATGCTGAGATCCTCATTCGCAACTTGAACCGATACGAAAACCAAGAAACCTGCGGCGGCGGCGGATACAAGAGAGGCGGCAATGATTGCGACCTGCTTGTGATAGCGCGGTACGATGTAGATAATCGCACTCACAAGAGAAGCAGCGGCAATAGTCCTTGTGATAAATATAATGTATGTGCCGATAATCGGCACCCCATCCATATCCGGCGCTTCCCAAAAGGCCTCGACACGTTCAACTCCATGGATAATGCCGAATGCCATTCCAATAGAATGGTTCGCGGCGAACCACAGCATGATACCTGCTGGAACCGCGATGGCCCATCGAAGTATATTAATTGCCGGATTGTTGCGCATACGTTGAAGCGGACATCGGAATTATTTATTGGTTCTCCGCACGGAGGCGATTCTAGTTAAGCTCCTATCATATAGCTGGTACAAACCGAGAACGCAATCAGAACCATACATCTCGTGATGAACTCTTTGAAAGAGAGCCAACCAAGCTTGGAAGGGGTGTGGAATGGCCCCGCTGCTCTTCTTGTTCGCAGAATAGAGAGCGGGAGGGCGGCCTGTTGATCTCCTGTGCTCGCGCAACGCGCGGCCTCGGAAGGATGGGATGGGCAGCCTGGTCATCCTCCTGCTCGCGGAACGCGCACGCTCAGAAGGTGCTCGTTCGACGCGCGCAATCGAGGATCAACCAGGCTGCCCTGTGAAGGAGGTAAGCAGCTTGGAGGGATCGTCTGTAGCCTTGCTTGATGCACACCAGTGGAGACGATATCAGCCGCCTCGCTTCTCGCGTGTTATTTTTCACATCTCATGTCTTCCCAGTACAGGGTCTTTTCTCTCTCCCTCACAAATGGCCGCGTGATTTCTTGCGGGTAAAGGGGTATTCTTCGGCGGTTAATTTTGGCGGGCTTCTCTCTATGCCTACACTGAATTGGATCGGGAAAGAGGCGGTGGTGAATCATCACCACCAGGTGCCGTTTCACCTGCTCAAAGACGTGCCGGATCTCGCCTGCGGTGAGCCGGGCGACGGGAATCTCATCGTACAGGGGGATAACCTCGTTGCGCTCAAGGCGCTGCTTCCGTATTACGCCGGGCAGGTGAAGTGCATCTATATCGATCCTCCATACAACACTGGTGTGGACGAAAGGAACGACGAAGGAAAACGCTCAGGGTGGATTTACAACGACAATGTTAATAGCCCGGAAATTCGTGAGTGGTTAGGCAAAGTCGTCGGAGAAGAAGCGGAAGACCTGTCACGACACGATAAATGGCTCTGCATGATGTATCCACGTATCGCCTTACTGCAGAAGTTCTTGCGACAAGATGGGGTGATCTTTGCAAGTATTGACGAGATAGAGGTGCCAACCCTGCGCCTTTTGTTCGACGAAATCTTTGGCGCCACGAATCGAATTGGAACATTGGTTTGGAAGAACGCAACCGATAACAATCCAACGAACATTGCCACCGAGCATGAGTATGTTCTCTGCTATGCAAGGAACAAGGAAAAGCTCCCTCGCGAGTGGAAGTCAGTCAATTTGGCTGTGAAGGATAAGCTACTGACTAGTCGGGGACGAGTTCGTGAGGAAATATTCGGACCCCGACAAGCGGCAGAAGGAGTACACCAAATGGTTCAGGGAGAATAAAGATTACCTTTGGCCGTTCGACCGCTACAAATACATTGATGATGGCGGTATTTATACCGGGAGCCAGAGTGTTCATAACCCCGGTAAAGAAGGTTACCGTTACGATGTGCTTCACCCCGTTACAGGTAGTCCGTGCGTGCAGCCTCTTATGGGCTACCGTTTTCCAAAAGAAACGCTCGATGGATTGCTCGCTCAAAACCGTGTTCTGTTCGGTGATGACGAATCCAAAATCATCGAACTGAAAGTATACGTGAAAGATTACCGTGCAAAGCTGGCAAGTCTTTTCGAGTTGGATGGGCGAATTGGAACATATGAGATAAAAGACATATTCCCTGATGATAAGCGACCGTTTGATTTCCCAAAGCCTACGGAGTTGATAGAGGAACTCCTCAGCTTTACAACGTCCGATGATGACTTGATTTTGGACTCCTTCGCTGGATCGGGAACAACGGGTCATGCTGTACTGAAGTTGAATCATGTTGATCGGCAAGATCGCCGGTTCATTCTCGTTGAAATGAAGGAGTCGATCGCTCGTAAGATTACGGCCGAACGTGTGCGTCGTGTCGCCGAAGGCTACAAGAATGCGAAGGGTGAGAAGGTTGAAGGGCTTGGGGGCAGCTTCCGCTATTGTGAGTTGGGAGAGCCTTTGTTCGGCGAGAGCGGGAAGATTCGCGAGACTGTGAGTTTTGCCGACCTTGCGCGCCACGTCTATTTCACTGAAACGGGCGAGCCGCTCCCGCGCGAGCGCGTGACGAAGTCGCCGTTCATCGGCGAGTGCCGGGGCGTGGGAATCTATTTGTTGTTCAATGGCATTCTCGGCGACAAAAGCTCGGGCGGGGGCAACGTGCTGACGCGTTCGGTGCTGGCGAAACTGCCAAAGTTCGATGGTCAGAAAGTGATCTATTGTGCCGGGTGCTTGCTGGGGAAGGATCGACTCCAGGCGGAGCGTACTCTTGTTCGGCAGACACCCTACGAGATTAAGGTGAGCTGATCTATGTCGTCACGCAAGCCCGCCCTTGTCCATGAATCACTGGAGCCGCTGATTTTTGTCGTCAGGAATCAGCGCGTCATTCTCGACGCGGATTTGGCCCGGCTGTACGGGGTGACGACGAAAGTCTTCAACCAAGCCGTTAAACGAAATGTCAGCCGCTTCCCCAAGGATTTTGCATTTCAATTGACGACTGCAGAGGTCACAAACTTGAGGTCACAAACTGTGACCTCAAACCGGGAAACCCTTGTAGATTACGAGGATACGGATAACCGGTCACAAATTGTGACCGGTTCCCAGAAGCACCGTGACCCTCGATTTCGCCCCTGGGCCTTCACTGAGCATGGCGCGCTCATGGCAGCGAACATTCTGCGCAGCGACCGAGCGGTACACATGAGTGTGTTTGTCATCCGCGCGTTCGTGCGCCTGCGCGAGCACATTGTCGCCAACCAGGCTATTCTCAAGCGTCTAGCCGAAATCGACCGTACATTGCTTCAGCATGATTCGGCCCTGTTGGATCTGTATGAGAAGTTGCTCCCGCTTCTTCAGCCTCTCCCGGATCATCCCAAGCGGCGTATCGGCTTCCAGTCGAAAGGCAAGCCGTGATTGCGCTGAAAGACTATCAAGAGCGCGTGCTCGAATCGTTGCGTGAGTTCTTTCGCGTGGCTGCCCGCACCTACGATCCAGATTCGGCGTTTCGGGACGTGACGAGGCGAGTGTATGGGGAAGCGATGCCCTATTTTCCTGTGTCAGTTGCAGGACTGGAGTCGCGCATGCCGTATGTGTGTCTGCGAGTGCCCACAGGCGGCGGCAAGACGCTGCTGGCCTGTTATGCAGCAGGTCTTGCCCTGCACGACTTCATGCGGGCCGACCATGCCGTCGTATTGTGGCTCGTGCCTAGTAACACCATTCTCGATCAGACTGCCGATGCGTTGCGCGATCCGCGCCATCCCTATCGCCGCGCGTTGGAACTGGCATGTGGCGCGGTGGAAGTGGTGACTATTGCGGAGGCGTTGCGTCTGTCGCGCGCAACCGTGGAGGGGCAGACGGTTGTGATCGTGGCGACGATTCAATCGTTCCGTGTCGAGGATACGACAGGGCGCAAGGTCTATGACCAGAACGGCGCATTTGCAGAACATTTGCTCAACATATCATTGGAACGCCTGGCCGATCTGTTGCCTGGAGCAGACGGCAAACCCAAGCCGTCGCTCGTGAACATGCTGCGGCTGCGCCGGCCCATCGTCATTGTGGACGAAGCGCACAACGCTCGTACCGACTTATCCTTTTCTACACTCGGCGATGTGTTGCCATCGTGCATCGTTGAATTTACGGCGACGCCGGCACGGGAAAAGACTCCATCGAACGTGCTGCATCGCATCTCGGCGGCTGAATTAAAAACCGCGCAGATGGTGAAGCTGCCGCTACGGGTTATCACGCGGCATCCGAGCCAGCGCGATCAACTGCTGGCGGAGGCGGTCACGCTCCGTGCCGATCTCGAAAGGCTGGCTGTGGCCGAAGGACAACAGACGAGCGAGTATATCCGGCCTATTCTCTTGATCCAGGCTGAACGTGTCGATGCCTGTGAGCCGCTACGCGACCGGCTGGTGCGCGAGTTCAACCTATCGAAGGACGAGGTGAAAATCTCAGTCGGCAGGCTCGATGAGTTGAAAGATGTGAAGGATATTTCGTCGCCGAAGTGCCCGGTACGCGTGATTATCACGGTCGAAAAGCTGCGAGAGGGATGGGATTGCCCCTTTGCCTATGTGTTGTGCAGCCTCAAGGAGACGCGGTCGCCCACCGCCATTGAGCAGATCGTCGGACGCATTCTCCGGCTGCCACTCGCGCAGATGAAGCGGCATCCCGATCTCAATTGCGCCTACGCCTTCTCAGTATCGGATTCGATTACGGATGTGCTCGCGGAATTGCGCGAGGCGCTGGAGCACAACGGTTTCACGGCAGCAGAGACCGAGCGTATCATCATTCCGGTTCCGCAAGGCACTCTCCCGCTCGGTGTGCAGCCACAAACCGTGCGGGTGGCGCCGAGTGCCATTGATGCGAAGGCGGCACCCATCCAGGTATTGGCCCTTGCCGGGAAAGTGCGAATCGATGCCGCCACAGGCGAGATCACCATCGTGGTCCCGCTCGATCGAGACGACATTGAAAGGCTGAAGAGCTGCGTCAAGACTCCCGAAGCCAAGACTCAGGTGGAGGAAGCGGTCGCGCTTGTGCGAGAGGCAGAGAAGGCGTTCGGCGGCACCGGGGCCACACGCGTTCCCTCGCCTTACGAGCGGCAACTGGACTTTCTCGTGCCGCTGCTCTGTGTCCTCGAAAACGGGACTCCCTACGAGTTCGAGAGTACGTTTCTGATCGAACACCCGTGGAGGCTTAGCGAAAAAGATGCCTCGCTGCCAGCAGGCTATAGTCCTCTTGTGCGTCCCTACGGCAAAGCCGGGCTGGTGGACATCGGAGTCAAAGGCGAGGTGCAGATCAGCGTGATCCGAGAAACTCCGGAGGCGGACTTTGTCGGCACGTTGCATCAGCAAGTGCTCCAACTCGGTGGTGCGAACGAATGGTCGCTCGAAAGCCTGGTCGCGTGGTTGGACCGGGAAATTGACCATCCGGACATTCCAGCCGGTGAGTCGGCGGAGTTTCTGAGAAAAGTTATCAGAGGACTCATGGCGAAGTTGGGTATGACGGATGTCAGTACTCTGGCGCTCGATCGTTTTCGGCTCCGCGATGAGATTGCGGCACGTATCCAGGGTCATCGAGAGAGCGAGCGGAAGGCGTCGTTTCAGTTGTTGCTTCTCCCGGATTCGCCGCTGACCGTAGACGAAGGGCGCACGATCAACTTCAAGACGATGGGCTATGAGCCGAGCCGTGTCTATGAAGGGGGCTTTCAGTTTCAAAAGCACTATTTCGGGCCAAAGCCTGGAGAACTGTCCGAAAAGACGGCCGATGGTCAGACCACGGAGGAGTTTCGGTGCGCGCAGTTCCTCGATGGTTTGCCGCAAGTGCAGTTCTGGGTTCGGAACCTCCCTCGCAAGCCCACATCATTCCGGCTGCAAACCTCAACAGACTGGTTTTATCCAGACTTCCTTTGCCAACTTGCTGATGGGCGAGTGCTTGCGGTCGAATACAAAGGGAAACATCTGTACGACGCTGTGGACGCTGAAGAAAAGCGGGCAGTTGGTCAAGTCTGGGCGTCCCGAAGCGGCGGACGGTGCCTATTTGGGATGCCAACCGACGGGGACTTTTCTGTTATTGATAAAGCGGTAGCTTCTGCATAGGGTCCACAAAGTTGGTCGGGAGCCTTTTCTCGCCGGAGTGTCCCCTGCTCCTTCCCTACCAAGAACTAACCGGGTCTCATCCCAGATTGAAGGGAACACATGAAAAGTCATCGCACAGATCTCAAGAATATCGCTCGTCGCGCCATGATCGAACGAGGCCTCTTGCCGGACTTTTCTTCCGCGGCGATGGCCGAGCTTGCCCGCATAGAGGTTGCTGCCACTGCCCAGCAGGCAGGCATGCGTGACTTAACGGGGTTACTCTGGGCGTCGATCGACAACGACGACTCACGAGATCTTGACCAACTCACCGTGGCTGAACCACATCCTGATCGGTCTGTCACAATCCTGGTCGCGATTGCCGACGTGGACGCGCTGGTCGCAAAGGAATCTGCCCTGGATGCTCATGCCAAGCACAATACAACGTCGGTCTATACGTCCGGCGGCATATTTCCTATGTTGCCGGAAAAGCTGTCGACCGATCTGACGTCGCTCGGCGAAGGGCAAGACCGCCTCGCGATTATCGTAGAGATGGTGATTGCGGAGGACGGGGTGGTTCTCAGTTCGACCCTCTTTCGGGCCCTTGTCCGCAACCACGCGAAGCTGGCCTATAACAGCGTCGCAGCCTGGCTTGCAGGGGTGGCGCCAGCGCCTGAGGGGGTCAAGGCCGTCTCCGGCCTCGATGCGCAACTTCGCCTCCAAGACCAGGTCGCGCAGCGGCTCAAGGCACGACGACACCAGCAGGGAGCGTTGAGTCTCGAAACGATTGAGCCAAGAGCCGTGTTTGAGGGTGAGGTGCTGACCGATCTCAAGGTCGAGCAGAAGAATCGCGCGAAGGAACTGATCGAAGATTTTATGGTCGCGGCCAATCAGGCGACCGCGTCCTATTTGAATGGAAAGGGCATGCCTTCCTTCCGCCGTATCCTGCGTTCTCCCGAACGTTGGCAGCGAATTGTTGAGGTGGCCGCACGCTGGGGTGAGTCCTTACCTCCGGAGCCGGACGCGATGGCGCTCGAATCGTTCCTCGTCGCACGTCGGAAAGCCGACCCCCTCAGATTTCCGGATCTGTCCCTGGCCATTGTGAAGCTCATCGGCAGAGGAGAATATGTGCTGGACCAGTCGAAGGATGGCGCTCCCGAACATTTCGGACTTGCGGTGAAGGGGTACACCCATTCTACGGCTCCCAACCGGCGCTTTCCCGATCTCATCACCCAGAGGCTGATCAAAGCGGCGCTGGCCGGCGCACCAACTCCCTACCATCCGGAAGAGCTGAAGTATCTGGCCGGTCACTGCACCGAGAAAGAAGACGATGCGGAGAAAGTCGAGCGGCGGCTCCGCAAGTCCGCCGCCGCCTTATTGCTCGAATCGAGGATTGGGCAACGCTTCGACGCCATCGTGACGGGCGCATCGGACAGAGGTACGTGGGTCCGGCTCCTTGAGCCGCCGGTCGAAGGGAGACTGGTGACGGGCGAACGTGGCCTTGATGTCGGAGACAAGGTGCAAGTAGAGCTTATAAGTACGGATGTCGAACGAGGGTATATCGACTTCGTCAGAGTTGGATTGTGAGCGAGTTGCGGTTCTCTAGTTTGTCTGGTTACAGAGGTTTATTTGGTTTGTCTTGTTCGGGGGATGATATAGACCAGACAAACCTATCCACCAGATAAACTGCCCATACCGGGCTGTTCTTCTGCCCACCTACTCCGGTGTCTCCAAGCTGGTGCGGCCGAGCGCGCCGTTGCGGTAGTCCAACAAGAGTATCCTTGCCGCTTTGTTTCGATCTATTCCGCCGCCGCTTCTGGTCAATAGGCAGCCACGCTTTTTGCCTACGGCGTCGATCACGCCAGCACTAGTCAGCCCGTCCACAGCAAAGCCGTAGCGGGTCGTGAGCCGGGCAGGATAGCGCGCGAGCAAGATTCCAGCGAGAAACTCTGCGACCTCTTCGTCATCCACGACCTTGTGGCTTATGGCGTTGACCGTGGCGAGCAGGAGGCCCACATGAGGGTCTTTGATGGTTCCCCACAACAGTCCGGGTGAGTCGATGATGGCCATGCGGTCGTTGAGTTTGTGACGTTGTTGAACTTTGGTCACGGCTGGTTCGTCGCCCACGCGAGCGACGCGGCGTTTGAGGAGCATGTTCATCAGGGTCGATTTTCCGACGTTGGGAACCCCCATAATAAGCATGCGCAGCGGCTTCGCGCTGCTGTTGCGATGGGGCGCGAGCGGCTGACAAAACTGGGGCAGCTTCGCGGCATCGCCCGCATGACTACAAGAAAGAGCTACAGCGCTGACGCCCGATTGCCGATTATAGAGATCGAGCCAAGCCTGAGTGACGGCGGGGTCGGCGAGATCGGCTTTGTTGAGAACTTTCAGGCTAGGGCGCTGGCGGGTGAGGCGCAGTTCTTCGATCAGTGGATTGCAGCTAGCGTTTGGTATTCGCGCATCTAGTACTTCGACGATGACATCGATCACCTCCATCGTCTTGGCCGCTTCTTTGCGCGCCGTATTCATGTGACCGGGAAACCACTGGATGGACATGAGGGGACAGACTTTCTGAAAAAATGAATTGTACTCTACCAAGATGCTGAAAAGGCTGCCAGACTGTCTTGTTCATTTGGTCTGTCCAGTCTTTCTGGTCCATCTGGTTAGTTTCGTTCAACCAAACAAACCAGACAGACCGAACAGACCAGACAGACCTGGCTTGCTCCAGACGTGCTGATCTTGTGTTGGCCCGATTGGCTCAGCCGACTTGGGCCGGTTCGGCGGTGAGTTCGAGCGTCTCCAGCTGGGCTCCGATTTCTTCGGACGCCGCCCCAATCTCAAACCGCTCTCTCCGGATTTCGTTGCCGGCTTTGCTTCGGTACACCAGCTCGTCCGTGTCGAGATCGTACTCCGGAATTTCGGCGCTCTCCCATCGCTGCACGAAGTAGTGGGCATAGAGGGTATAAAGGCCGTGGTCCTTGCGATTGTGCCGCAGGACATACTCCGGCATGGTCTGGACGTCCAGATCGGCATGGTAATGCTGGAGCCAAAGATAATCTCCGAGGATCACCAATTTCATCAACGGGGAATCTGAGTAGAGCTTGAGTTTGACGGCTTTCCCCATGGCCTTCAGCCGCTTGAGGAGCCGGATACTTTGTCGAACTTCTTCCCGGAATGTTTCCAGCGTGAACTCGGGATGGTTGATCGCCTGTATGCGCGCGCTCGCTTCCTGGCTGTAGGGATTCACCAGCATAATCCTGGCTCCCAGGCATTTGTCGAGGACCGAGGACAGACCTCCCACTTGATCCACAAAGGTACTGTGGCCGCTTGACCCGATGACCGAGATAGTTCGGCCTGTGCCCTGCTCTTCCTTGAGTCGCTTGATGTGCCGTTGTGCTCCCCGCGTGCGGCGCGGGAAGAACGAGACGAGGCCGGCGCCGGTCGCCACGGTGGCAAGGGCCCGGTCCCGTATGCTGCGATGGAAGTAGTTGAGGCAGACGATCAGGAGGATCGCCACCGTCATTTCCACGGCAATGAGCGAGATCAGGTCATGCTCGACTTGAGACCAGAACGATAAAAACTGTTTGGCGCCTGCCGGGAGCGAGAGCGCAATGCCAGCACTTAGGGCGACGACGACAATGTGATAGAGACTCCCCGCGGTATTGCGGAGGAAGGCCCGGACTGTTGACCATAATTCTTGAAACAACGATTCACCTCTTTGAATTGTAACGGATGACCCCACGGCGATGTCGGGCTAGCAATGAGCGCGAGGGATGGTTATGCCTTCGGCGGAATGCTCAGCAGATGCAGGACGGCTGCGTGCGGGCAAAAAAATATCGCGTCAGACTTCGTGTCTGCTGGAGGACTGCAGCCTCCGAGCACGGAAGGTCTTACGCGATCACGTTGCACCTTACCACGGACGTATCAGTCGCGCAAGGGTTGCCGCGAAAGCGGTTGTTCTGGTTTGTTTGGTTTGTCTCGTTTATTTGGTTGAACCAAACTAACCAGATAAACCAGATGAACCAAAAAAACCAGAAAGACCGGCCTGCTCGTTATCTCAGATGTTCGCGGCCGTGGGGGGTGGTGAGATCTTGATCGGGACCGAGGGGGACGATGCGGGTTGGATTGATGTCGTCGTGGGTGATGTAGTAATGCCGCTTGATGTGGTCGAAGTTCACCGTGTCGGCGATGCCGTCGGTCTGATAGAGGTCTTTGAGGTAGTTGAAGAGGTTCGGGTAGTCGATGATCCGCCGGATGTTGCATTTGAAATGGCCATGGTAGACGGCGTCGAAGCGCACGAGGGTGACGAACAAGCGCCAATCGGTTTCGACGAATTGTGAGCCGAAGAGGTAGCGTTGGCGCGCCAGCCTGGCCTCAAGTTGATCGAGGGCGTCGAAGAGGCGCAACACGGCTCGTTCATAGGCCTGCTGTGATGTGGCGAATCCCGCGCGATAGACCCCGTCGTTCACGTTCTCGTAGATGAAGGTATTGAGGCTCTCGATCTCATTCCTGATTCCTTCTTGATAGAGGTCGATCATGCTCTCGGTGAAGCGATCGAATTCGCCGTTGAACATGCGCATGAGATCATCGTCGGAATTGGTGACGATGCGTTTCGTCATCGTATCCCATAACACAGGTACGGTGAACCGTCCTCGATAGTTCGGATCGGTGGCCTTGTAGGCCTGACTGAGGAACTGGAATCCGTTGATGGGATCGAGTGAATGCCCTGGTCCTTCTCGGAAGGTCCAGCCCCGCTCGTCGCGGATCGGGTCCACAATCGTCATGCCGATCACATGTTCGAGTTTCTTGAGTTTCCGCACAATAATCGTCCGATGCGCCCAGGGGCAGGCCCATGAGACATAGAGATGGTAGCGGCCGCTCGCTGCCTGGTAGCCGGAGTTGCCATTCGCGGTCACCCAGCCCTGAAAGGCATCCGGCTGCCTGATAAAGGCGCCCTCGATGTTCTGCTCGTCTGGAAACTGTGCCTGAATGGTCATCGCCGGGCTCCGTCGTTGCTCTACCGTACCATATTATATTGTGGAGTGAGGAGGGAGGGGGAGAGGAATGTCCATGTGCCCTTCTTGCTCGCAGAGCGCGCAATAAAGGGCAGCCTTGGCCACTCCCCTGAGAAAGGTATGGAGAATCGGGAGGCCTTCGCCTGGGCTAGTGGCACGTCCAGGGAAATCGATTGCGAAGCAATCGGAGGGTAGGATGGGTGAGAAATATTTGCCAGTGGGTAGGCGGGTGAGAAAGCTGCGCGCAGGAGAAGATCAATCAGTCCCCGTCCCTGAAGAGATAGCGAGCAAGCTTGGAGGGATTATTTGTGTTCGCGGTTGCTCGATGCGCGCAGGTGCGGATTGACTGAGGCAATCTTGAAAAGTAGAATGTTCGGATGATCTCTGCCAGGGAACGACTGGTAGTCAGAGAAGAGGATATCCTGGAGAGGATGGTAGGTGGTAGTGTTCATTCAGTTGGTTCAAACAAGGAGGTCACGATGCAGATGATGGGACGTATAGGATTCATGGGATTAGGGATCGCGTTGGCGGGATGTCTTAGTGGGGCGCCAGTCTTCGCAGGGGATAAACCAGCGGCTGCGCCAGTAGAGGACGGGTCAAAGGTGACGATTACGTCTCCCAAGGACGGGGACAAGGTCAGTGACACTTTTGAGGTGAAGTATGAGTTGGCCAAGGGCTCCGCAGGTACGCATGTCCATGCATATGTAGACGATCAGTATCAGAAGGGTTTTAAGGGGGAGATTAAGGGTCTGAGCAAGGGGACGCACAAGATCACTGTGACCGGCGCGACAAAGGACCACGATCCTGTCACAGCCAGTCATAGCATCACCGTCGAGGTACAGTAGGGCTACAACTAACCACCCTCAGGGCCACCAGGGCCTCTGTGAAAGAGGCTCTGGTGTGTCGGGTTTCATAAACCGTTTCCGCCCCTTCACATATACGGCCTTCCGTAATTTCTGGACAGCCTGTTCCTATGTTCGGAGGTCGGTTGTCTCCCATCACGATCGTTACGAACAAATTCCCCAGCTTTCCGCATTTCCCATGGCTAATTTCCCCTGTCAGAGTTTTAAGCGGAGGACAACACATGAAAGATGGAAGAGAGAAACGAAGCTTCGACAATGGCGATGCTCGTCCTGGGAAATGGGCATCTGGCCCCTGCACCAAGTAAAATGAGTGGGCAGATTAGGAGAGAGTTACGGCATCGGTTTTGAGGGTGGCTGCGGATTGAGCTGTGGGCCGGATCGAGTTTCATTCGATGGTGGACTTCCGATTTTCAACATTCGCGTGAGGAACGGAATCGCCGTCCCCTGTATGACGACGGACGTGAGTGCAATAAAAAACACCATATGGAAGATCATGTCTGCCTTTTCGATCCCGGCCACTAAGGGAAATGTGGCCAAGATGATCGGCACGGCCCCACGGAGCCCCGCCCAGGCCACAAGCGTCTGTTCTCGAAGGGACATTGGCGAAAAAGCCAACGCCACGTGGACGCTCGCAGGGCGGGCGATGAAGATCAGGAAAAGAGAAACCAGGAGGCCCACCCCAGCGATTGGCACGAGCCTTGCCGGAAATACTTGTAGCCCCAGTGCCAAGAACATGGTGACCTGCATCAGCCAGGCCAGCCCGTCGTGAAAACGCAAGACACTTTGCTGGTGAGTAAACGGTTTTCGCTGCATGACGAGCCCTGCCAGGTACACGGCAAGAAAGCCACTCCCGTCCAGGTAATCGGTCATGCCGTAGGTCAGCAGCGCCAGCGCCACCGACAGCACCGGATAAATGCCTTCCAATTCCAAGTCGAGCGCATTGAACGATCGCCGCATGATTTCGCCCATCGCAATGCCAATCACTGTTCCCACGCCCATTTGCATCACAAAGAATAGGACCAGCTCCCCAAAAGAGGTCGAGGGTTCCGTCAACAGTCGAATCAGCGCGATCGTCAGCACGACGGCCATTGGATCGTTGCTGCCGGATTCAAATTCGAGCAATTGGATCAATCGCCGGGGGATTTTGGTTCTCCGGGCTCGTAGCACCATGAAGACGGCCGCAGCGTCGGTGGACGATACAATGGCGCCGAGCAAGAGGCCCTCCAGAAATGAGAACCCTTGGACCCAGGCGACAAACATCCCGATGAGCAGCGCAGTGATCAGAACCCCGATCGTCGAGAGCGAGACTCCCTGCCACACGATGGGGCGTATTGCCGACCACTCTGTGTCTAATCCACCAGAAAATAGAATCAAGACGAGCGCAGTAATACCCAGCGATCGCACCAGAGCCGGATTGTCGAACGTGATGCCGCCGAGACCGTCGGATCCCGCCAACATGCCGATGGCGAGGAACAAGACCAGTGAGGGGATGCCGAACCGATTCGAAAGTTTGATCGTGTAAATGCTCAGAATGACGAGGGTGGAGAACACGATGAAGATTACAGCAATGGAAGTCGGCATCGTGCTTGTGTCTTTCGAGGTTGTTCGGTGCGACCCGATGCGCGGTCTATAGCACAGACGAACAGATCAGGCTAGTCACAAGATGAGAGAAAGGGCTGTTAGCTGGTCAAATAGAGAGGCAGGGAGAGGATAGGCGGTGTTCAGTTGATAGGCGCAGCAAGGATAGATCCGGGCTATCCTTTGAGGGAAAAGTGCGAGGGAGTTTGGAAGGGGGGAGGGGAGCGGCAAGGTGCCCTTCTCGCTCGCAGAGCCCCGCGATAAAGCAGCGGTCGCTCGATGCGCGCAGTCAAGGGCAACCTTGGCCACTCCCCTTTGTAGATGTTTGGAGCAGAGGAAGGGATGGAGCCTGATGATCTCCTGTGCTCGTGCAACGCTCGGTCTCGGAAGACCCTCGTCGGACACGCGCAGTGTACTGTCCCACTTAATTTCCTGGAAGTTTGTTACCCGTCTTTTTCATCCGTCCATTGTGTTAACGTGAGTGAAAAAGGGGGCACTCCCACACATGTGTTTGCCGATGGCCTTGGCCGAGTGCCTCGCCCGATAGGAGGGTAGGGGGTATAGGGTGCGTATAGCCCTGCTGTTGATCATTGTCGGTATCGTCATATTCGGTCCACAACTATGGACCAGGCGGGTGTTTGCCCAGCATAGTATGCCCCGTCCCGACTATCCGGGAACTGGAGCGGAGTTAGCGCGGCACCTGCTCGATCGGTTAGACATGACGCACATCAAGGTGGAAACGACCGAACTGGGTGACCATTACGACCCTGAGACTAAAGCCGTCCGCCTGACACCCGATAAATTCAATGGGAAATCCCTCACCGCTATCACCGTTGCCGCTCACGAGGTCGGGCATGCCATCCAAGACCATGCAGGCTATCGGCCGTTCACGGAGCGTACGCGACTTGTGCGGGTCGCGCACGGGGCTGAAAAGCTCGGAGGGGTAGTGATGATGGGCATTCCGATTGCGGTGGCGTTAGCTCAGACCCCTGTGGCGGGTGTATTTGTTCTGGTTGCCGGGATGGCCACGATGGGGATCTCCACGCTTGTGCACCTTGTCACGCTTCCAGTCGAGTGGGACGCCAGTTTCAGGCGTGCACTGCCGATACTCCAGCAAAGAAACTATCTATCGCCTGAAGACGAGCAGGGGGCCCGCCGCATCCTCACCGCGGCCGCGCTGACCTATGTGGCGGCCTCCCTGGCGAGTCTGTTGAACCTGTGGCGGTGGATCGGCTTCTTGCGGAGATAGGAGTATCCACTGCCACGAGATGTTCACAGAATGGTTCTGTGCATGGCCAGGAGCCTGTCCGACATTTTCAGACACTTTCAGAGATGCTTCGCGCGCAGGTGACGTTTTCGCTCAGTGAACCCCGATTTCGGATCCTGAAGACGTGGGGATGATGGCTTGGTCGGGGTCAGATGACTTGAAAGGGATCACGGGTGTTGGCGGCAACCAATTCACCGCAGGCAGTACAGTGATAGTTGTCCGTCAAATAATCGTTGTTGTTGTGTTCCAATTCCAGGTGCAGATGCTTACATGGAAGATTTTCTCCCTCTTCCCACTTCTCGCGTAACGCAGCAGCTTGCGCTTTTGTCATGATATCCACCCCCATTGTCTGATATCGCTGTCTAACCCATTATCATCTAACAAATTGCTCAACGATATCAACTGGAGACTGTACCTCCCCCCTTTTTTAATTTCTTGGCAGTCTGTTCAATAAGGGTGAGATAGGTAAGCGAGCTTGGAATGAGCATGTGAGGGCAGGCTAGAGGATCTCCTGTGCTCGTGCAACGCGCGGTCTCGGAAGACCCTCGTTGAACACGCGCAGAGGGAGACCTTCTAGCCTGCCCTGAAGGGAGAAGATAGAAAAGCACTTCGATGCGCGCATGTTCGGGTTGACGGGGGCAATTCTGAGAAGTAGATTGCCGGATATTCTCCACCGGAGAGCGATGGGAAATCAGACAAGCAGATAGCCCACAGGCGATGGTAAGTTGCAATGTCCATTCAGTTGATTCAACTAAGGAGGTCGCGATGCAGATGATGGGACGTATCGGGCTCATGGGACTAGGGATCGTGTTAGCGAGCTGCTTCAGCGGGGCACCAGTCTTTGCAGCGGATAAACCAGTTAAGCCACCAGTCGAAGACGGATCGAAGGTTGTCATTACATCTCCCAAGGACGGGGATGAGGTCGACGACAGCTTTGAGTTGAAATATGAGTTGACCAAGGGCTCTCAAGCGACGCATGTCCATGTGTACCTGGACGGTCAGTATCAGAAAGGCTTTTCCGGGACGTTCAAGGGCCTGAGCAAGGGAGATCACAAGATCACCGTGACTGGCGCCACGAAGGACCACGATCTTGTCACGGCTACCCACACCATTATCGTCGAAGTGGAATAGCGCTGCTATCAGCCATCTTCACGGCCACCAGGGCCTCTAGTAAAAGAGGCCCTGGTACGCCGGATTTCACACGCCGATTCCAAGCTTTTGCAAATAGGGGGAGGGAGTTGCCAGACCATCCTTCTTGCTCGCCGAGGCCGCACGATCAGAAAGACAGAGGAGGGGATGGAGCCTGATGATCTTCTGTACTCGCGCAACGCGCGACATTCTTCCTCTTGATGTGCCGACATTTCCTGCTTCTTCTGGTTGACACTTGTCGTGTTAGAACGTAGCCTCTCTCCATTTCAGCTTCTGCGAAAAAAACTCACTGGAAGTTTTCAGTGGTCATGGATTGGTTGTGGCTGCTTGGCTTGGTTGCTCTCCTCGTTGTCGGGGCTATTGCCGCGTTCTATTTGTATGCGTTTGTGACCCGAACAAAGGAGGAGTTCCGCGCGGAGCAACCTGATCTTCGGATTACAAACCTGTCTGTGATGAGTTCAGGGAACGTCCTCACCGTTTACCCGGAAATCGAGAATGTGGGTGGGGGTATGGCGTATGATTGTCTTCTGCACATGGGTGGGTGGGAAGGTAATTTTGCCGTGAAGAAAGTCTATCCTCGCGGTCCACGGTATCAGAAGCACGTGGCCTCTATCGTCTTGGGTCCGGAGGCACCGGTTCGCGCAAAGCCTATTAACAATGGCTATATCCGGCTACGGTATCTGGATCGCTGGGGGCAAAAGTACGATTGCTGGTATCAGGTTACCCAAGTGGGAACCGTGGAAACTCCTCTCTACAATGTTCAAATCGACTTGAAGGATCCTCAATTGAACGAGCCTCATCCATCGTTCTGGGAGATGCGGAAGCTTCTTCGCGCGGCTCCTCTGTACGACTAACTGCGAAGTGTTGTCAGGCGTCTTCGCCACACCGCAGAGCTCTACTGTCGGATTTTGAGCGCAACAATCGGATAGTGCCTCGACCCGTTCCGGCGGTATTATGGCCCAACGAGGGGAGAGGGTTCATGCCGTCAGTCAGTGCAGACTATGCGTGGGAGGCCGTGCTGAATCGTGATCGTCGTGCTAATGGCCGCTTCGTCTACGCGGTGTCTTCAACGGGAGTGTATTGCCATCCTTCTTGTCCCTCTCGCCGCGCGAGTCGCAACCATGTGACGTTTTTCGATTCGCCGCAACTGGCAGAGTCGGCAGGATTTCGCGCCTGCTTGCGCTGCCGGCCTCGGTCGGTTGCCGGCGCAGAGGTAGAAGAGCGGATTGAACGAGCGCGGTGCTATCTGGATGGGCATGCGGACGAGCCAATCACACTTCGACGGCTGGCCGCTCACGTCGGACTCAGTCCGTTTCATCTGCAACGGACCTTCGCGAAATCGGTCGGGATCTCTCCGAAGGCATACCAAGATGCCAAGAGAATGGAGCGGTTTACTGCATCTTTGAAACGAGGTGAGACCGTGACGAACGCGACCTACGAAGCCGGGTTCGGTTCCAGCAGCCGTTTGTACGCACGAATGCATGAAGACTTTGGCATGACGCCCTCCGCGTTTCGCTCCGGTGGGAGAGGAGTCACGCTTCGTTATACCACCGTATCAACGGCTGTCGGTCGCATGCTTATGGCAGTCACGGAGCGGGGTATTGCGGCTGTGAGTCTTGGAGATACCGAAGCGGCGCTGGTCGCGTCGCTTCGCAGCGACTATCCGAAGGCGGTGCTTCGTCGAGACAGGAAGGAATTGGAGAAGCATGTGTATCATCTTCTCCAGTGCCTCAACGGGAGCGTGGATAGGGATCGCCTCCCGCTAGACGTGAAGACGACGGCCTTTCAACGAAAGGTGTGGCAGGCGCTGCAACAGATTCCTCGCGGACAGACCAGGTCCTATCAAGAGATTGCGCGAGTGATCAGGCAACCGGCGGCAGCTCGTGCCGTGGCTAGAGCCTGTGCCGGCAATCTCGTCGCGATCGCCATCCCTTGTCATCGAGTCGTTCGTGGCAATGGGCGCCTTGCGGGCTATCGCTGGGGGCTTGAGCGTAAAAAGCAACTGCTTGCTCTGGAGCGAACCTAAACTAGCTCAAACAGTGTGTTCCCCGTTTCGCGGGGCGCGGCATCGATCCCTTCAAAAGTTGACACCTGCGTCCCCGGAACGTAGCCTGGATCTGATTCCCTTTCATGCCTTACAAGCAGGTCGTCATCATCGGAGGTGGTTTCGGAGGCCTGACGGCCGCGCAATCGTTGCGTGATGCCGACGTGTGGCTTATCGACCGTACCAATCATCACCTCTTTCAACCGTTGCTCTATCAAGTGGCCACTGCCGCGCTGTCTCCGGGCGATATCGCCTGGCCGTTACGGACGATCTTTCGACGGCACCCGCATGTTCGCGTGGTTATGGACGAAGTCCTGTCCATCGATCGAGCAGCGCGTCTCGTACGATTGCGGGAAAGTACGCCGATTGCGTTCGATGCCCTCATTGTCGCGCCCGGATCACGGCACTCCTATTTCGGGCACGACGCGTGGGAACAGTACGCGCCAGGGATCAAGACCCTCGCCGACGCGGTCTACCTTCGCGAGAGGATGCTGCTGGCATTTGAGGAGGCCGAACGACGACGAGTCGTCGCCGGAACGGGGGATCAGCTCAACTTCGTGATCGTGGGGGGAGGTCCCACCGGCGTGGAGTTGGCCGGTGCATTGGCGGAACTCGGGCGGAAGGCCATGGGGCCGGACTTTCCGAACTTGCGTCTCGATGATCTCGCTATTCTGCTCGTGGAAGGCGGCTCTCGCATTCTGCCAGGGTTCAACCCCGACTTGTCAGCGAAAGCGACGGCTGCGCTCGAACACAAGGGCGTCACGATCAAGCTCAATAGTCCGGTGAGTGAGATTCGCGCCGATGGCGTTGTGATTGGAGGTAAACTCGTTCGATCCACGAATGTCGTCTGGGCGGCCGGCAATATGGCGTCGCCGCTTTTGAGTTCGCTCGCAGTTCCTCAAGACGGGTCCGGCCGGATCAAAGTTCAACCGGATCTGACGATTCCAGGCGATTCCTGGATCTTTGTCATCGGCGATGCCGCGCATTGTGACGATGCGGGCGGGGATCCCCTGCCGGGACTGGCTCCCGTCGCTATGCAGCAAGGCCGCTATGTCGCGATGCTCATTCGTGAGGAGACCGCTCCGGGCCAGCGTCGGCCGTTTGTCTACGCGGATCGAGGCATGCTGGCTACGATTGGGCGCGCACAAGCCGTGGCTCAGATAGGCCAATTGCACTTATCTGGGTTGGTTGCCTGGCTACTCTGGTGCCTGGTGCATATCTACTCACTGATCTGGTTCCGCAATCGCGTGCGGGTGATGTCGGAATGGATCTGGTACTACCTCACATTCAAGCCGAGCGCGAGAATCATCTTTACGGGACAGCGTCAATCCGGCAAAGCAGAGAGAACGTCGCTGTCACGCTCTGCGGGATCTGATTCGAAGGAATGAGTCGGTCCGGAAAGACTGAGAGACAGACCCTGCACCCCGACATCATGCAGTGAAGTAATATATCCGACCTCGTTTCGCAGCGCGACACCCTTCACAAATCGGTTTGATTTTAGCCAACCGCCTTCTTGCAATCTTGCATCAATGTGACCGTCTCACAAAGAGAATCATTCCCATGTCTGAGACAGATCCACGAAGAACTCGACCCACGTCTGTTCATTACCCCATCATCGGCACGCTGCTGGGTTTAACCTTCATGAGCCTCGTCCCTGCGTCGCTTGGGGCACCAGCAGGCAAAATGGAGGTGTTTCCTGTAGGAAAAAATGCACCCCAGGCAGTTTTTATCAAGACGACTCGAAGTGAAGTGGAGTTGCGGCGTCAATTACGTGCTAAAAACAGGGTATCTGAATTCAGTTCCGACACCTCGGTGATCCGTTTCTCGGTTGCGCCAATGGGGAGCTTTGGGTTTATTGCTCCGAAGGTCCTGGGAATGGCCTTGATTACACGGAGTCCGGATCTCTCGTTGGAACAGATGCCGCCCGTCTCCAATGCCTTTGAGATTCATAAATTTGCCGACGGTAGTGGGATGCTGGTGGGATTCGTGGAGGCAACCCTCAAGTCTCAGTTGACGGCGAGTGAGCGCCAAAAGAATGTCCGGATCAGGCTCTATTCCAACCCCTCGATCAAGGTCCCACATATCGTTGCGGTGCCCTTGGCCAAACTGGCTGTCGATCGGATGCCGATCCGACTCGATTCCAAGGAGCCCGGCAGTGTGGTTCTGCTCGAAATAGATTTACAGAGCGCCGATCATGTCTCATGGGTCGCTGGACAGATATTTTAGCATCCTGCGAGTCAGATAGACCATTGATCTCCCACGAGAATTCTCTTACCCTATAGTCGATTCTACTTGTGCGATGGTCATTGTCTGTTAGCAAGCGACTGAATTCACGCCTATCACGTCTGATTGAAGGAGACCGATTATGACAATTCACGGTTTGTCGAGCAGCGGTCTGTCTCGTCTTACTCTCGCTCTCGTGGCGACCACCCTAGTTGGGGCAGGGGCAGGAATCGGAGGTATGGCTCAGGCTTCCGCTTATGAAGTGTGGCTGACGGATCAATCTGATACGGCGAAAGAAAGCGGCGGCTTTCTCTATATCTATGATGGTGCGGCGCTCGCGGCGAATCCTGCCGCTGCAAAACCGGCCATTACCATCGATCTTTCGGGCGAGGTCAACACCTTTTGCGAAGCGGCGACTAAGAAACCAGTCCGGCGTCCGCATATGTTGTTCTTCAATAAGGACCAGAGTCATGTGATCCTCTCATTCCTGAGCGGCCACGTGCTTTTCATGGATGCCAAGACGCGTAAGCCGGAGGCCTGTTTATCGATGGGGAAGAATGCCCATGCGGCCTGGCCGACGCCTAACCAGAAGATGGCGATTGCGGCGAATATCATCGAAAAGAAATTTGTCCGTATTTGGACCGACTATGCGGCTCATACATTCAGCTTTGATCCCGAGAAAGATGTGGTGAATCTTGCCTTGTTGGAGGGTGGGGAACGCCCGGATACCTCCCCGATATGCCCCATCACGGAGTCATCCAGTCGCTATGCTTTTGTCACGCTGCGGGGAGGTGGGCTATTCGTATTTGATGTCACCACCACGCCGATGAGCCTTGTGGCCACACTCAATAATAATGAGATCCATCCTGCCGGCTGTGGCGGCATTCAGGTCGGCGAGACGATGTATATTAATTCCGGTGGCGGCTGGCCGGTGGCGCCTCTTTCTTATGATGTATATGCCCTCAACCTATCCACCCTTCCAAAATCTGTTTCCGCCAAGTTGGTGTCTCAACGGGATGATCAATTTGCCGACTCCCATGGGATGGCCGCGGTCGGACGTTATGTCTGGAGTGCTGACCGAGCAGGAAACAATATCGAAGTCATCGATACAGTCTCAAACTTGAGCGTGGGCTCGATCGATTTAGTGACAGATGGGAACAAGGATCCAGCTCCTGATCTCTTGGACAACGCACCGGATAATCAGTATGTGTTCGTCAGCCTGCGCGGTCCTACCCCGCTTACAGGGAATGACAAGATGGCGCACAATGCCAAAGGAACTATTCCAGGCGTCGGTGTCATTCATGTGGATGGCGGAGGGAAAGTCGGTCACTATAAGGGGCAGGCGACCGTTATGAATATGAAAGACGGAAACGAAACGGCGGATCCCCACGGGATTGCCGTCCGGAAATAACATCGCTCTTGGGAAACAGCGCGAGGCCGGATGAGATGCTGTTTTTGATGGGGACGTCGCCGATACGACGCGGAGCTAACCGTTCAGGTTCTGTGAGCGCCGGTTTTGTGCCGGCGTTCTTGTGCCTCATGTTGGGGGTCTGTGCAGGAGTAGATTCGAGAGGTGATCTGCTGACGGTCACATCGATGGATCTCTCCCACTATGCCGGTACCTGGCATGAAATTGCACGGCTCCCGATGTGGTTTCAGCGTCACTGCGTGGACTCCAAGGCGATATAATTCAGCCGTCCTGGCGGTGCGGTTGGTGTGCACAATGAGAGTGTGACTAAATCCGGCGGGGTTGAGCAGGCAGAAGGAGTGGCGACGGTGGTCAATGCCAAGACGAACGCGCGACTCACGGTGGTCTTCGGCAACTGGTTCGCGAGGCTGTTTGGCTCATCTCGCGACGGGAATTATTGGAATCTCGATCTCGATCCAGAGTATCGGATCGCGAAGGTGGAGACTCCGGATCGTCGATTCCTCTGAATCCTGTCTCGGACCCCTCAGCTGGCGAGCCTACGTACGGGCGTCTGGTCGAGCGAGCTCAGCAGTTGGGTTATCCGGTGTCGGACCTCATTCGAGCCCAGCGTTCCGCCTCTTCGTAAAGGATCACAGCGTAGACCTCCCTCAAGTATCAGCAGTCTGTTCGCCTTGGAGAATACATCATGGCCTTGACCGCCTATAACAATGTGCCGGTTCCTTCGTTCATGTATGGCACAGCTTGGAAAAAGGAAGCCACGACGCAACTGGTGCAGCTAGCCGTGGCGGCGGGTTTTACAGCTATCGATACGGCCAACCAACTGATCCATTATCAGGAAGCGTTGGTGGGGGAGGCCTTACTGACTCTCGTGCAGCAAGGGGTCACGCGAGATCGTCTGTTTCTCCAGACCAAGTTTACGCCGACGAATGGCCAGGACCATCGCACCCCCTACGATGTTTCAGCCAATCTCACCACCCAAGTGACTCAGTCCTTTGACAGCTCGTTGGCCCACCTGCACACCGACTATCTTGACTCCTATGTCTTGCACGGGCCCTATCAGCGACAGGGATTGGGCACTGCGGACTGGGAAGTGTGGGCCGCCATCGAAGGGCTCTATCGGTCGGGGAAAACGAAAATGATCGGCATCAGCAATGTGACGGCTGAGCAGCTCACCCAACTGTGTACCCGGGCGGCGGTGAAACCCATGATGGTGCAAAACCGCTGTTATGCTGCGTTCGGATGGGACAAAGAGGTGCGGGAAATTTGCCGAACCCATGGCATTATCTATCAAGGCTTTTCGCTGTTGACTGCCAATCGAGAGATCTTTGCCGATCCAGGCATGAGGGTCATTGCTCAGCGTTTAGGGACAGGTCTCGCGCAAGTCGTGTTTCGGTTTGCGATGCAGGTCGGGATGCTGCCCTTGACCGGCACCACGAACCCACAGCATATGAAGGACGATCTTCAGGCTGAACAGCTCACTCTCACCGCTGAAGACATGCAGGCAATCGAAACGATCGGGATGTAAGCACCCTCATAGCCGACCCTCTGGGGTACGTTGAGGGCCTGAACGATGCGAGAACGAAGCTGACGGACTTTTTCAGCATTCTGCTAGGAGGGGAGTTCGATGAGCCGAAGGGTGTAGAGGTACTGGTAGAGCCCTTTATGATCCATCAGCTCAACATGTGTGCCGGTTTCGACGAGGCGCCCTTTGTTGAGGACGAGGATGCGGTCAGCTCGCTGGATGGTCGTCAAACGATGGGCGATGACAAAGGTCGTTCGGCCTTTCATGAGTTGTTCCAGTGCCTCTTGGACGAGTCGTTCCGACTCACTGTCGAGGGCAGAGGTGGCTTCATCCAACAATAAGATCCGTGGATTTTTCACGATGGCTCTGGCTATGGCGATGCGCTGTCGCTGTCCACCGGACACGTTAATTCCCTTTTCCCCCACAATGGTCTGATACTGGTCCGGAAAGCTCATGATGAAGTCGTGGGCATGGGCCGCACGGCTCGCTGCCACCACCTCTTCCTGAGTGGCCTTCTCGTCTCCGTAGCGGATATTGTCGAGAATCGTTCCGCCGAACAAGATTGTCTCTTGCGGAACCAGCGCGATCTGCCGATACCAACTGTCCATGGTGACTTGGCGGAGATCGTGCCCGTCGATGGTGATGCGCCCCTCGGTTGGATCGTAGAAACGGTGGAGCAAGTTCATCACGGTTGTTTTTCCAGCCCCCGTGGGACCGACGATGGCAACCAGTTCGCCAGGCCTCGCTTCGAACGATATATCCATCAAAACCGGCTGGCGTGGATCATAGGCAAAGCCGACACGTTCCGCTCGGATGTGTCCTGAGACGGGGGATAATGCCGTGGCCGTGGGGGAGTCGCTTACTTCGGAGCCAGTGTCGAGAATTTCGAACACACGTTGGGTAGCGCCCTGCGCTTCCCTGATCTGCGCGAACACGCGGGCAGCGGAACTGAAGGGACCGATCAATATTCCGGCAAAAAGGACAAAGGCAAAGAGATCGCCCGGCGACACACTTCCGTCGATAACCTGGCGTCCTCCATACCACAACACCGCCGCCGCCGCAGAGAAGGTGAGGAGGCTGATGACGGGAATAAACACCGCCATGACACCGGCCTTTCGCATTGTCAACGCCAAGGTCTGTTCGACTTGTGCGGAAAATCTGGCCTCTTCCCGCTGTGTTTGGACGAAGGATTTCACGATCCGGATGCCGGAGATTACTTCCTCGATCAGCGTACTCATTGCAGCGGTGTGATCTTGAATCGAGGTCGAGAGGGATTTCAGCCTTCGTCCAAAAAATTTGGCCACGAGGACGAGCAATGGAAGCAGAACCAGGATCAAGAGGCAGAGCCGCCAATTCATCATCAGCAAGAACGTGATTCCCCCGACAAAGGTCACGAGTTGTTTCGCACCGTCAATCGGTGTTTCGGTGACGACCGATTGGATGACGGTTACATCGTTCATGAGCCGTGAGAGGAGTTCGCCGGTACGCCTGCGGGCAAAGAAGCTCACCGATAGGGTATGTAGATGCGCAAAGAGATGCCGGCGAAAGTCGGCGATGATGCGCTGCGAAATCCACGCGGTCAGATAGCTATGGCCCATCGAACAGAGCCCCTGCAGGATGACGAGTCCAAGAAAGATGGTAATCATGTCCGTCATTCTGGATTGGTCGTGCTGCACGGTAATGATGTCCCACAGGGTACCGGCCAACCGCAGTAGGGCCAGATTGATGGCGGCGACACCCATGACCAACAAGCCTGCCAGCACCATGCGGGACAGATAGGGTTTCAGGAATGGGAGAAATCGTGAGAAAGTGGACATGATGAAGCGGTGATCTTAGAGGAGGTGGCTAAGGAAAACCAAGGGAGAACAGCGAAGGGGGAAGGCACACCGGAGGTGTTGTCGACAGTTATAGCTGTGCGATCGACTCGATCAGATTCTTGTTGATGGCCACGAAATCCGAGCGATCCTTCTCACCGATCACCACGTCGGTAAGGCTAATAAAGAGACGTTGTTCTTCGTTGATCGCATCGGACACACGATTTCTCATGGGAGGAATGAGAAAGTCGCCAACGTAGACACAGTTCACAGTCCGAACGCGGATGCGAACCTTCTTGCCTTCGGGCACGTCCCCCTCCTCCCCCTTCTTGGGCGAAGCCTAGCTTTTGCGACGTTCGAACTTTTGACGCCGGCGCAGCTTCTTGTACTTGTGCTTGCGCATCTTTTTCCGGCGTTTTTTTAGCACACTAGACATGCGTTATCTCTCCTGCAAGTGCGGGAGTGTAGAAGTTTTCGCTGTAAATTGCAAGCTCATCGGTGTATTAAGTTGGTCATGATTTAGGCGCGACTGAATGCCTTGCGGGCCTGCGAGTGATGAGGGCCAGCTCACACGCTGCTTGACCTGTCTGATACTCGCTCCTATATACTGCCGTCAGCATGCTTCCATACAAATTTTCACTTATTCCCGTCTTACTCTTGCTCGGCTCGATATCTTTGATCGGTGTCGGCTGTGGGGGCAAGACGATTCAATATCCAGAAGATCACGAACGGTATCTTCGTATCGATCGGGCGGTGGAATCACTTCGCCAAGCGTATGTGAGGAAAGATTTGTCGGATCTGGCCGCGCTTATGATGCCGTCTGAACAGCTTGACAGATTGCGGGAAGAGGCTCAGGGCGATTTCCAGACTTTTAGTGCCATCACGTTGGACTTTACGGTTGAGCGCATTATGATCGAAGGAGACGACGTCGATGTGTTCGTACATTGGCAGGGACTATGGAGAAAAAATACGGACGATCCGGGTCTCCGTCAGCGAGGCCATACGCGATTGCAATGGGTCGGCACACAATCGATTCTGTTACGCGGGGTTCAGGGCGATGCCCCCTTCGGTATGAAAGCTCGGCAGGCCACCATTGACCCCATACGTTCCCCTATAAAGAAGTAGTCCATGACATCTCGGCAATCTCGTACTCAGGCACAGGCCGATTTCCTGGTCATCGGAAGCGGTGTAGCCGGTCTTCGCGCGGCGTTGGAGTTGAGCCGTGCCGGCCGTGTCATAGTGCTGACAAAAGGGCACCCACTTCAGAGTAGTTCGATCCATGCACAGGGCGGGGTGGCGGTGGCAATGAGTGAAGAAGACGATGTGGCTATCCATTTGACCGATACACTCAAAGCGGGACATGGGCTCTGTCGAAAAGAAGCCGTGCGTGTTCTCGTGGAAGAAGGGCCTGATCGGATTCAAGAATTGATCGAATGGGGGGCCAAGTTCGACAAAGTCGGCGGCAAGTTCGCGTTTGCTCGGGAGGCTGCCCACAGCCGAAGCCGTATCCTGCGTGCGCGGGGAGATGCGACGGGGAACGAAATGGTGCGAGTATTGATTGCCGAAGTGAATCGGCAGGAGCGCATTCAGCGAATGGATCATCACTTTACCGTGGATCTCGTCGTTGATGATGGACGTTGCTGCGGGGCCGTTGTTTTAGATGAAGGATCCGGTCGCCAGTTCGTGCTGCCGACTCGCGCGGTTGTGCTGACTACAGGCGGGGCCGGGCAGATCTATGCACGGACGACCAATCCCCCGAATGCCACCGGTGATGGAATGGCCATGGCACTGCGCGCTGGCGCGGTGCTTCAAGATATGGAGTTCGTTCAATTCCATCCCACAGCATTGTATTTGCCGTCGAGCCCGCCGTTCTTGTTGTCGGAAGCGATGCGAGGCGAGGGTGCGCAGCTACGCAATAATAAAGGGGTGCCGTTCATGCAGCAATACCACCCCATGGGCGCGTTAGCGCCGAGAGATATCGTGTCGCGGGCAATTTTGGCGGAGATGGCGGCGACGAAAGCGCGTCATGTCTATCTTGATGTCACCCACTTGGGGGCAGAGTTTGTTAAGCAGCGTTTCCCAACCATTTATGCGACGTGCCTTCGCTATGACATCGATATCACGGAAGAATGGATCCCTGTGTCTCCCAGCGCGCATTATATGATGGGCGGGGTCTGGACTGATCTGAACGGTGCGACAACGGTTCCAGGGCTTTTTGCCGCTGGGGAGGTGGCCTGTAGTGGTGTGCACGGAGCGAATCGTTTGGCGAGCAATTCATTGCTCGAAGGATTGGTGTTTGGTGCGCGCGCGGCATCGGCAGCCGTGGCGTTTGCCGACAGACAGGAGCCTCCGACACCCTCGTCTCAGGAGGCCACGCTCCGAGCGGGCCAATTCGGCACACTGGAAGATGCGGAAAAGTTGCGAAGCTCAATCAGACGAACGATGTGGGGACAGGTCGGTGTCATACGTTCGGGGGAGTCGCTTATCCGGGCCTGTGCGCAATTGTCACGGTGGGCCCAACTCGTGACCCAGCCGTTTGCAAGCCGAGCAGCGCTGGAAGTGAAAAACATGGTGCAGGTAGCCCAATGCGTGGCGGAAGCGGCGCTGTGGCGAGAGAACAGCGTCGGGGCCCATTACCGGTCTGATTTTCCTGAGGCCAAGCGGGCTGGGTGGCAACAACACAGTCGCCTAGCGAGCGGGGAAGTTGTTAGCGGGAAGACATCTCAGAAATCACGGGGGTTGCTGTTGACTCTGCCGGGCCGTATTGGCTGACCGGACGTTCTATGATGACGCCGTCCCGGACCAGGAATGTGCGGTAGTATCGGAGAACCTTCCGGACATATTGCCTGGTTTCATCGTATGGGGGAAGTGCCTGATAGCGGTCGACCACATTCTCTCCGGCATTATAGGCTGCCAGGGCTAGTGGTAAGTTCCCATGGAAGCGGTCGAGCAGTTGGCGTAAGTATTTGGTCCCACCTCCCACATTATCATCCGGGTCATACATATCCCGCACATCCAGGCGCACGGCGGTCTGCGGCATCAGTTGCATCAGGCCAATAGCACCGGCGCGAGAAACTGCCCGTGGGTCGAAGTCCGATTCAGCCTTGATGACGGCTCGGATCAACGCAGGATGGAGCCGGTGTTGTGAAGAGTGCCGACGAATGACTGGTTCGAGTTCCCGCTCGGACAAGGTGGTGTGGAATCGGCTGGATTCAACCTCGATTTTTCGATAGCGAGAATCTGATGGGACGTTGGTGAGGGAAATTGAGCCGTCGCGCCCGACAAACTGATAAATTTCCGCCGTGGTTGTTGGCACGGAGAAGGCCAGTGAGCCGATTCCCGCTATTACCGTTAAGGTGAGCCCAATGGCCGCGTGCCGCCGGAGAGATGTCATTATTAGAGAAAAGGTGTTGTGCATGGTTGCAACGATACCAGTCTGCCACTGGGTGTCAACAAAATGCAGATCTTGTGCCTGGATGTCAGCTGAAATTAGTGCGGAAAAACAATGGAGTCTGTGGGGATGTGAGCCGGCTAGGGTTCGAGAAAACGCGTTCGGTTGGCAATAAATAGTCCGTGTAGTTTCCGGGTGAGAAGCCCCGGTGTCCCATTCCCCACCGGAAGTCCGTCTATCATGGTGACCGGCATCACTTCCATACTTGTGTTGGTGAGAAAACACTCGTCTGCCTTATGAATCGCCTCGATTCCGAAATGTCCTTCATCAACCGGGATCTGTGCTTCTTGCGCGAGGCTAAGCACGATGTCACGTGTGATTCCGTCCAGCAGGCCGCATGCAAGTGCCGGGGTGCAGAGCCGGCCAGCTCGGAAGAAAAAGAGATTACTGACAGTGCATTCCGTCAGATGCGATTCCCAATTGAGCAGGATGCTGTCGAAGGCACCGGCCACGATCGCTTCACGTTTGGCCAGGATATTGTTCAAAAAATTTGTGGCTTTGATTTGGGGTGAGAGGGCGCTAGGTAGGTTCCTTCTCGTTTGGGCGACGATCACGTTCACGCCTATGCGATATTGTTCAGGTAAGGGAGGGTGAAGCGGTTTAGTCATGATCACCACGGTGGGGGTTGGGCACAGGGCTGGATCAAGACCGATGTCACCAGCCCCTCGGGAGATGGTGATGCGAAGGTACGCATCGGTGCGTTCGTGTCCGACGTCATTTCGTACCATTGCTTCGTGGAGGAGTGCCGGCCATCTGTGTTCGGGGATGGGGATAGTCAGGCCGATCGCGTCTGCAGACCGGCGAAGCCGGGCAAGATGTTGGTTTCGCATGAAGATTCGGCTCCCGTAGGAGCGAATGGTTTCATAGACGCCATCGCCATAGAGAAACCCATGATCGAAGACGGAGACGACGGCCTCCTCTTCTTTCACAAACCTATCATTGAGGTAAACCCACATGGTTACGTCTGTTGCAATGCGCTAAAAAATGCCTGGGCCTTCTGGATCGTTTCTTCGTATTCCTTGGCCGGATCGGAGTCGGCGACAATCCCGGCACCGACTTGTAAGTAGCCATTCCCCCCACACCATACCAAAGTTCGAATCACGATATTGAGATCGAGGTCGCCATTCCAGCCGATGTATCCAAATGATCCTGTGTAGGGGCCACGACGTACCGGCTCCAGCTCTTCGATAATCTCCATACAGCGGATCTTTGGCACACCCGTGATGGTACCCCCTGGGAACAGTGCTCGAATTAGATCAAAGGGCGTGGCGTCAGGTTTCAAGGTGCCGCGTATATTGGATACGATGTGGCTGACGTGGGAGTATTGTTCAATTGCCATGAATTCATCGACCTGTATGCTGCCGAATCGGCAGACGCGGCCTAGGTCGTTTCGTTCGAGATCAACGAGCATGAGGTGCTCCGCCTGCTCCTTTTCATTCGAGAGCAATTCCCCGATGAGGCGTTGGTCATCACGAGCGTCGAGCCCACGCGGTCTGGTTCCGGCAATAGGGCGTGTATCCACCTGCCTGTTGTGCGAACGGACAAGCCGTTCGGGTGATGAGCTGATCAATGTGACGTCGTCGAAGCGGATGAGCCCTGAGAAAGGCGAGGGGTTCACGGCTTGGAGACGTCGATAGAGTTCTTGCTCATAGGGCTGTCGGTCTAGGCCATCGCTGTATGCGCTGGGAGGTTGCAGGGTGAATCGATGCGACAGGTTGGCTTGGTAGATGTCTCCTGCCTCAATATACTCCTGGCAGCGCCGGACTTGTTTGAGGTAAGCATCCCGTGTTTGATTGGGGTGAAAGGCCATCTGATCGAGAGGGAGGAGATTCTTGAGGGGAGTGGGCCTTCCGTTTAATCTGGCTTCGCACTCAGCCACTCGATCTAAGCCTTCACGATAGAGCTTCTCCCGGGGCTCTCCTAAAAACCGTTCCATCGTTGGACAAAAGATTATCTGTAGACGACCAGTTTGATGATCGACGGCGGTGACGATGTCGTACAGACCGAATTGCAGATCAGGCAGCTGCAGATCGTCTTGGGCTATGGATGGGAGCGATTCGAACTCGCGTGCGAGGTCATAGCTGAGGTAGCCGATGGCTCCGCCCCAAAAAGGGGGTAGGTCTGGAGAAGGCTCGATCTGGGGGCAGGCGAATAGGCGGCAGAGGCTTTCAAAGGGATCTTTCGAGGAGTATTCGCGCCCATCATGGGCGCGCAGGGAGGCCTGTCCTTGTCGCCCCGTCAGCACCGAGAAGGGGTTACTCCCCAGAAAAGAATACCGGCTTCCGCGGTCTGTCCGCTTCCCGCTATCAAGAAGGAACGATGGCTGAGAGGGGGAGGCAATCAGGCGATACAGCTCAAAGGGCGTCTTCCCTTGGCCCTCCACTGTGAGGATCAGGGGCTGTGGTGGCCCACCGAGGAACGATGGTTGGGAAAAATGAGTCATAACAGGTGAATGTGGATCACTCCATACATACGAGCCACTCACTATACCCTACTGCATTGGCTGCGTCACAGCGTATCGCCGGCTTGACAAATTTAGGATGATTCTGCTTGAATTGCGCGCCCGCCATCGGCAGAGTCTTTGCGTTATGGGCTGCATCGCACTCTCCTCCGTGGGTATGACATGCCCCCTCCACAAGATCCATTGTACGCCGGGCTTGGCCAAGCGGTCCGGATCGCAACTGATCTGCTCGCTGCGCTGATTGTCGGAGGTGGGTTGGGCTGGGCATGTGACACATACCTCTTCGACTCCACTCCCTGGGGGATGGCTGTGGGGTTGATGTTGGGCGTCGTGACCGGAGTCAGGAATGCATACCGGTCGGCGCAGCGGTGGCCGAAGACATAACGCGATTCAACAGGAAGTAAAACAACGTCATGGAAGAAAGTCCGCTTCATCCGTTCGAGCTTCATAACTGGATACCAATTTCGCTAGGCGGATTGGATATTTCGATCAATAAAGCCGTTGTGATCATGTGGGTTGTCGTTTCCCTGGTAGCGGTGCTCATGGTAATGGCTGGATCGGCACGCAAGCTCGTGCCAGGCAAGTTGCAGAGCCTGGCGGAGATCATGGTGGATTTCATTCGCGGCATCATCATGGATACGATGGGTAAAGATGGGATGCGATTTTTCCCTCTCATCGCCACCCTGTTTCTCTTTATTCTCTTCTGTAATCTTATTGGGCTGATCCCCGGTAGCTACACCGTGACGAGCCAGATTGTCGTGACGGCTGTGTTCGCCTGTCTAGTGTATGGACTGAGCCTGGTCATGGGATTTTTTCTGCATGGAATCAAGTTTCTGGGCATTCTCATTCCTCCCGGTACGCCCGGGTGGCTGCTGCCCTTGATGGTGCCGATCGAATTGATCAGCCAATTGGCGAGGCCTATTTCGCTGGCTGTTCGGTTGTTTGCGAATATGACGGCCGGCCACGTGATTCTCGGGGTTCTGTTCGGCTTATCCATTAGCGGTGGTTTGTTGATCGGGTGGTTGCCCTTTGCGTTCACGATCGCGATGAACGGATTGGAAGTCGGCATCGCATTTATTCAAGCCTATATTTTTACGGTGTTGACCTGCGTCTATTTGGGAGACGCATTCCATTTACACGGCCATGATGAGCACGCGCACTAGCGCGTGCAAGTTCAGACAAGGGAGGAGTAGGACATAATGGATTCAGCCGCAGCAGCATTGTTAGGCATGGGGTTAGCAGCAGCAGGATTTGCCGGAGCCGGTGTAGGGATCGGCTACATTTTCGGGAAGATGATTGAAGCTGTGGCGCGTCAGCCGGAAGCGGAAGCTCGCGTCGGAAAGTATATGTGGATCGGGTTTGCGTTGGTGGAAGCCATCGCGCTGTATGGCCTGGTCATTGCCTTCATCATTATGGGTCTCCGCAAATAGGAGCAGGCTTAGGTCTGGATTATGGCCGAGGGAGGCATAGCATCCTCGGTGTAATCTCGACCTTTCTGGTGTGAACTATGCCGCAGTTTGAATCTGACTTTTTTTTCTTCCCTGATTTTCTGGGAAGTCCTGTCGTTTGCGATTCTCTTCTTTGTGCTCTACAAGTTTGCCTTTCCAGGTATCTTGGGCATGTTGGAAGAACGGGAAAAGAAAATTAAGGATAGTCTCGATCAAGCTGAGCGTCACCGGTCTGAGGCTGAACGGAAACTCAAGGAGTACGAGGCCAAGCTGAACATGGCAGCGAAAGAGGCGGAAGGAATTTTGGCTGCCGCAAAGGAACGGGCGCAGCGGCTCATGGAGGAAAATGAACAACGGATGCAGGCCGAGGCCGAACGGGTCAAAGGCGATGCGACGCGTGAAATTGATCATGCGCGTCGCAAGGCGATTCAGGATATTCGTGCGCAAACTACCGATTTAGCCCTGATGGTTGCGGAGAAAGTCGTACAGCGAAGTCTGAACGAGGCGGACCACCGAAAATTTGCAGACGAGGCGCTCGAGGCTCTGTCAAAATCCTATCAGCGGTAATTCTTGGTTCGGGCGGGGTCAGCCTAGGCTGACCCCGCCCGGTCTGTATCCTTCTAAGTCCACACAGACGAAGCGGAACCCAGCCTTGCGGAGGCGGGCGCTGATGCGCACACGTAGATCCGGTTGGTTTAGCCGACAGAACTCCTCTGCCCCGACCTCGATTCTCGCCACCTCTCCGTGCTCCCGCACACGTACATGGCGAAATCCCTCAGCCTGTAGAATTTCTTCAGCCTGCTCTACGCGACGGAGACTCTCGATTGTGATTGGAATGCCGCGAGGAATTCTTGAAGAGAGGCATGCGGCTGCCGGTTTATCCCAATTTGAGAGCCCTAAAGCTTGGGCAAGTGCCCGCACATCGGACTTCGAGAGGGAGGCTTCGACCAGCGGGCTTCGAATGCCCCACTCGCGTGCAGCTTTGATTCCTGGCCGATCGTCTCCGAGATCGTCGAGGTTTGTCCCGTCCGCAATCCACCGGCTTGCGCGCGGTTCACGCAACCCGTCCAGCAATTGATAGAGGTCGGTCTTGCAATGAAAGCAGCGGGCAGCATCGTTTTGTACGAAGGCCGGAATCTCGAGTTGATCGGTGTGGACCAGTTCATGCCGCGCGCTGATTTCTGATGCTACCTGTATTGCGCCATCGAGTTCGACCGTGGGAAACGTTGGTGAGACAGCGGTGACGGCAAGTGCCCGTTCACCGAGTTGTTCATGGGCGATTTTCAGAACGACGGAGCTGTCAATTCCGCCGGAGAAGGCGACCAAGACCGATTGCATGTCCGAGATTACTCGGCGGAGTATATTGAGCTTGCTGTGGAGGGATTCAGTCATCATGGATTCCTGCCTTTAGAGTAGCTACATAGCTGCTAGTGCTTGACTTTCGCTTTGGCGAGGTTGCCTACCACCACTAAGGCGTATCGTTTAGGGTCCAGGTGTTGTTTAGCCACGCGCTGGACGTCTTCCTTTGTGACCCGGTCTATCCATTTGGGGTAGTCGGAAAAGTATTCGAATCCCAGGCCATAGAATTCCACTTGGGCAAGTACATGCGCGAGTTTCGCGGTGGAATCGAATCGTAGTGGGAAGCTGCCTATCAAGAATGATTTGGCCTCAGCCAGTTCCTGGTCGGACACCGGGGTGTCACGAATGGATTTGATTTCTGACAGAACGCCGGTGATGGCTTGATTCGTGGTCTCTGTCTTGGTTTGGAGGTTGACCCAGAACGAACCGGGCATCAGTCGGGCGTCGAAGTGGCTCATGATCCCATAGGCCAACCCCTGCTTGTCTCGGATTGAATCCATCAAGCGGGAGGAAAACCCACCGGCTCCTAGTATGTAATTCATCACTGTAACGGAATAGTAATCCGGGTGAGTGCGCGGAAGGCCTCCATGCCCAAGCACAATGGTGGATTGGGTGAGATCTTTCTCGATGAGTTGGACCGTTTTCCGTTCCACAGGCGAGGGCTTTTTTGTATTCCGCGCTGTCACGGCTCCTTTTTTCCAGGCTCCAAAATGGGTCTGTATGAGTGCAGTGGCTTGCTCAAGGGTGATATCGCCGACGATGGCTAGGATGGTTTGGGAGGGGGAATATTCACGTCCGTAGAAGGCCTGTATGTCAGCCAGGGTGATTTTGTTAAGTGTCTCCTCCGTTCCATTGACGGGCCAACGGTAGGGGTGTCCGTGAAAGACGAGCTGATTGAATGCCTTCATGGCGATATGGCCTGGGTCGTCGTTGTCGCTCGCCATTTCGCCCAGGAGTTGGGTGCGAATCCGTTCGAATTCCTGCTTGTGAAACGCGGGACGTTGCAGCATGTCCGCGAGCAGAGTAAAGCCGAGGTCGACATCTTTTTTGAGTACACGGGCGGAGGCTGTGGTGAAATCCTCTGAGGCTTTAGCTTCCAAGGCTCCGCCGACGAAATCGATTTGCTCTGCCTGCTGCTTTGATGTGCGTGTGGTCGTTCCCTCATCGAGGAGACTGGCGACAAGGTTCGTAAGTCCGGCTTTATCGGGAGGGTCTTGCGCCGAGCCTGTTTTGATCAGCGCGTGGATTTCAACGATGGGAAGGAAATGTTGTTCAAGGACGAGCACTGTGATGCCGTTTGCGGTCACGAATTTCGTCGGCGAGATCTCTGCCGCCGTACCCGAACCGCTTGCCAAGAGCAAGGCGCAGAGTACCATCACGAGGGTCAGAGTTGTCTGTCGTCGAGGCGCGACCGGCTGTCTCGTCGTTGGCATGATTAAGGCTTTCCCTGTTGTGTGGCTGTGGAGGGTGCCTCTGGCTGTTTGGGGGGTACGGGAATCAGTGTGCCGACGGTTCGACTGTCTTCCGTTAAATATAGACGGGCGACACGCTGAATATCTTTGGTTGTCACCGCCCGGATCCGTTCGACAAACTGGTCGATTTTCCGCCATCCGGCCCCGACGGATTCAGCCTGCCCGAACAACATGGCATGTCTGAAGTTGGAGTCCTGTTCGAAGATATGGGTGGCTTCGACCTGATTCTTTGCCCGTTGGAGTTCTTGCTCAGTCGGCGGATCGGCCTGGAGGCGTTTGATCTCTTGATGGAGGGCGTCCTCAACCGATTCCGGTTTTTGGCCTGGGCTCACGAGGGCATAGAAGTAGAAAAGACCCGGGTCGGCCTGTAGCAAGCTATATTCTGCTCCGACTGCCAGTGCCGACTTTTGTTCGTATACGAGACTTTGGTACAGGCGCGAACTTTTCCCATGCGACAGAATCGAATTCAGAATGTCAAGCGCATACGAATCTTCGCTCGTAAAATTCGGCACGCGATAGCCCATCATGACGAACGGGACTTGCGCATCCCGCTTGAGGAGGAAGCGGCGTTCACCTTTTTGCTCCGGTTCCATGGTGACGATCGACTTGGGCTCCGGTCCTCGCGGGATCGGTTCGAAGAGTTGTGTGATCGTGGGGAGTAGGCTGTCGGCTTTGATGTCGCCCACCACGACGAGAGTGGCGTTGTTGGGCGAGTAATAGGTATCGTAATGCCGCTGCAAGTCATCGAGAGTCATGGCATCCAAGTCGCCGAACCAGCCGATCACCGGCCAATGGTACGGGTGGCTCAAATAGGCCTGCGCGAAGAGCGCCTCCACGAGCGCGCCTTGTGGATCGTCTTCCGTGCGCAGGCGGCGTTCTTCTTTCACAACCTCTCGCTCCGTCGTCAATTCCTGCCGATCGAGCAAGAGCCCTTGCATGCGATCGGCTTCGAGCTCCAGCGCCAGCTCGACGCGGTCGGCTGCAAGATTTTCGAAGTAGGCGGTAAAGTCTTGGCTTGTGAAGGCATTGTCCATTCCGCCGTTCTTGCGAATGAGACGGGAAAAAGTGCCCTTAGGGTATTTGGCTGTACCCTTGAACATCATATGCTCTAGCATATGGGAGAGGCCCGCGCGGCCCATGACTTCGTTGCGTGAGCCTACTTTATACCAGACTTGGACGGTCGCAACCGGAGCTTTGGGAACTTCTACTAACAGGACTTTCATCCCATTGGAGAGGATGAACTCACGAAGTTCCGTTGCGCAGGCGGGCGATGCGAAAGTGAAGACGAGGCTGCTCGCCACAACCAACCATGATATTCGCATGATGTATTGAGAGTACAGCCAGGTCATATTTGGGCGGTGCGCACAATGCATGCTAGCAACGGGATTCGATTTGTGTCAAGGCTCGTTCTGCGTATTCAGGTGAGAGGTTGCCTAATTGGCCGCAGGCACCGAGGACATCGCGCCCACGGCTCTTACGGACGAACACATCGAGACCCGCCTGTCGCACGATGGCTTGAAAGGCGGAAACGTTGCGTTCCGTAGGGCGGCGGAAGGGGTTCCCGGGAAATTCATTGAACGGAATCAAATTGATTTTGCATGCGATTCCGTGGACGAGCTTGGCGAGGCGGCGTGCATCGTCGGCGTGATCGTTTACCCCGGCTAGCAGCACGTACTCGAATGTGAGACGTTGAGTCGGTGGCAAGGGGTAGCGGCGGCAGGCGGCAAACAACGTTTTGAGCGAGGCGATTCCATTGACAGCCGGCATCAGGTTGGCGCGCTGGTCGTCTGTTGTGGCATTCAGCGAGATGGCCAGGTTGACGCCGAGTGGCGCAATATCTTTCAGTCGTGTTGCCAGGCCGGCGGTCGAGACTGTAATGCGTCTCGGCGACCATCCGAGCCCCCATGGCTTGTTGGTGAGTCGATGGATGGCCTCTGACAAGGCCTCCATGTTGGCCAAGGGTTCGCCCATCCCCATAAAGACGAGGTTGGTAATTCGCTCACTAGGGTCGAGACGATCCTGGGCAGTCAGCACCTGCTCTATGATTTCATGTGGCTTCAAGTTGCGTTTCAATCCCATCGTGCCGGTCAGGCAGAATCTGCAATCCAAGGTACAGCCGACCTGTGTTGACACACAGAGGGTTAAGCGGTCTTCATCGGGAATCAATACCGTTTCAACGGTGAGTCCATCGCTGAGCGTGAGTATGAGTTTTCTCGTGTGATCGACCGAACGGAATGCCGTGCAGCCCGCGGTGCGCTGAATCGTGGCTTGTGAAGCCAGCGCTATTCGCTCCGATTGGCCTAGGTCCGTCATCTGGTTGATGTCTTTGACTCGACGTTGATAGAGCCAGCGCAAAATCTGACCGGTCCGGTATCGGGGCCATCCGAACTGCTGCACGAGTTGGCCCAGTTCTTCTTCATCAAGGGCCAGGAGGTTCGTGGGAGTTGTGCGTGATGGGAGGGCGTCTTTTTCGTGCCGCATGCGGATAGCCTAGCATAGCCTCAAAAAGTGGAACAAGGTGCAGGAGTCACGCGGCTCTGCTGGCAACAGAGGAGGTACACTGCTATATATGTTACAGATCGAGAAGGAGACGACGGGTGCGCAACTCTCTAGATCAATGGGCCATACGAAACCTGCTTCTTGCCACGGCTATTGGCCTCTGTTGGATTGCTCTGCCATCCAGCCAGGCGTCCGCAGATTCTTCCTCTCCGTCGATGTTGAACGGAAGCGATGTATGTGAGAGGGAGGAAGATTGCTTTCAGGCCGCAGCACTGCCGAAGGAACGGCTCGGCAAGGCTCTCAATAAAGAGCAAGTCTTGTTGCTCAAGCTCGATCGGCTGCAACGTGTGATAGAACGATTCCCCGCAACAGCCTGGGCCAAACGCGCAGGATTGCTGTCCGGAGTGTTGTCCCTCGACCGGAATCCTGCCGCGGCGATTCAATTTCTTCGCGCAGCACAGCGAGACTTTCCGGTCTTGGATGACTATATCCGGCTATGGATGGGGGAAGCGCTGTTGAATTTTGGAGATGCCAAGCAAGCGGCAGACATGTTCGAGAGCATTCGGCAGGCGGTGCCTGACTCCTTTCTATTGACCAAGGTTGCCTATCGAGCAGGGGAAGCGTGGTATCAAGCGTCGAGTTGTCCGGAAGCAACGGCATGGTTTGCAAAAGCGTTGGAACTGAATGATAAGGAGCCTGAGACTCCCTTGGCATTTCTTCGAAAAAGTGCCTGCCAGCTGCGAGACAACAATATACGGGAAGGCCGCGAGACATTGATGCAGCTCTGGGTTCGGTTTGCATACAGTGCAGAAGCGAAAGAAGCGGAAGTGCTACTGGCCTCGAATCTTGGCGGCGAGCCTTGGGTGGTTCAGCCGAATGAGCGGCTTGCCAGGGCTCAGGCGTTTCTTGGACAATCTTTCCATGCCGAGGCGATCGAGGAACTTCGAAAATTCCTTGCGGCTGACCAGAAGTCGCCACGGCGTGCTGAGGCAAAGTTGAAGCTCGGGATTGCGCAGGTACGACTGAAACAGTATGACGAAGCCCGAGAGACGTTCCGTACATTGGTAAAAGATGGGGGGACGGAATCCCACGAAGCATCGGTCTGGCTGGCTCGCGTCTATCTTCGACAAGGGCAGGGGGACAAGTTGCTAGATCTCGCCCGCACGGTGCCGACATCTCCGCTCTCTGCGGAGCAGAAGGGTCAGATTACCTTGTTTGCTGGGATGTGGTTGGAAGATCAGGGACGCTTTGACGACGCGATTGCGCGGTATCGGCAGGTGGCAAAGGTTGGAGAGCCGGTGTCCCAGCGCGCCGAGGCACGCTGGCGTGTGGGTTGGGTGTACTACCGTATGGCGCGCTATCATGAGGTGGTAGACGAGCTTCGTCTGCTCGCCGATCAGCACGACTACGATTTTGAGCCACAGGCTCTCTATTGGATGGGGCGCGCGGCTGAATTGAGCCAGCAGCCGAATGCTCGTGATGTGTATGTGCAACTTTGCCAACGATACGTCTATACCTATTACTGCCAGCTGGCTCGGGAACGAATTGATATCACGTTGTCGGAGCCCCCTGCATCAGAATCGATTTCGGCGACCGCCCCGCTGAACGGTGGCTCGCCTGCGAATGGTGAGGCTAATCGCTTGTCGATTGCCAGGGATGAAATCGGGCAGCAGTCGGCATACCGTCGAGCCATTGAGCTCAAAACGCTGGGGTTGGACTCGGATGCTGCGCGAGAGTTGGCGGGGTTGACCGATCGCTATAGCCGAGATCCCGACGTCCTCATGGCCCTTGCGACGATGTTGAACGAGGTGGGCGCCTACCATCATGCACTCCGACTCGCGAGGGCCAGGTTCCGCGATAAGTTGGAGCGAACCGGCGGCATCGTCGACCCTTCGCTGTGGAAGGTGGCCTATCCGACAGGTCTTCTTTCCACGATCAAGGGCCAAGGTGTAACCGGTGTCGATCCTTATTTGGTGGCGGCGATCATTCGAGAGGAGAGTCAGTACGATCGGCAGGCTGTGTCTCGGGTCGGTGCGATTGGCTTGATGCAGGTGATGCCGGGAACCGCAAAGAATGTGGCTCAGCGACTCGGGCTTCCTGCGGTCGGACGGGATGACCTCTTCGATCAAGAGACCAATATTCAAATCGGCGTCCACTACGTCGAGCAGTTACTCGAACAATTTTCCGGAAATGTTGCGCTCACCATTGCTTCATACAATGCAGGGCCAGTGGTTGTTGGAAGTTGGGTTGCGCTGCACCTTGGACGAAGCCAAGATGAGTTCATCGAATTAATCCCATATTCGGAGACGCGGCAGTATGTGAAGCGCGTACTGCGAAGCTACCGGGAATACATACGGCTAGACAAGGCTTCTTGATGGCTATTTCTTGACAAGATCTAGACAAGTTTCTATAGTGCGCCACAACCTGTAGGGGCTTCTTAAGGAAGAGAGTGAGAGAATGGCACTCGACCGTTTGGATGCACTCGAAAGTCGTATTAGGGATTTGGTGAAGCTCGTTCAAGAGCTAAAAAAAAAGAATGCATCGACTGAAGAGGAATTAAAGGTCGTTCGGCAACGACTTGCGGAGAAAGATGATGCGAATCGACGGTGGGAGCAAGAGCGTGTCGATATCAAGTCTCGCATAGAAAGAGTTCTCGGTGACATTGAGTTATTGGAGTGTCTTGAAGAACGCAAGGAGGTGGCACTTGACTAAGACCATTGACGTGGAAATCTATGGCCAACGATACTCGATTCGTGGCGAGGCGGATGAGGGCGATGTTCGGCGCCTTGCGAGTTTTGTAGATAGTCAAATGCGTCGTCTCGCGGAAGGGATGAATACGACGACCCAGTCCAAGCTCGCCGTGCTGACTGCCCTCAATTTGGCCCATCAGTTGTTTGAACTTGAACGGAAGCGTGCGCAAGGTGAGGCGGATGTCGAGCGGCGGATGAACTCACTCATGGAATCGATCGAGGAGCAGGTTCCGACCTCGCTCTTTCGCTAGATACAACTTGCAAAGGGTGGCCCCCTTTGTTATCGTAGTCTTGTGTGCTGGGACGTAGTGGATAATACTACAGGGATATGAATAGGTCATGCTTGAACCGATTTAGTGATCCGGAGATACGATGCAGTCACAGGGGAATGGATGTAGGTTCTTGATGCTGGTGAAATTGAGACAGTTAGAATGTGCACAAGGGTTCGTCCACCTCATATTAGAGACGTTGGACAAGGTCATGAAGTTTATCCTGCTGTCGGGGAGTGCGGTCTACGGAAATAGCCAGGAGCTGCTTCCGGTTCGCACACTGAATTCTCTCATTCAAATGAGGCCGTACCGACGTCGATGGACTTCGTGGGATCTATCCCACACAGGACAGACCCGTCATCTCAATCCAGCAAGGCATCCATTCCTGTCGAGTTCGTACTCGGAGTAACTCCTAGACCGCGTTTCAGGCTGTTCTCTTCTAGTCTCTCATCTTTCTACTGCGCCCCCTTCGTGCTCAAGACCGTCGGATAATCTCGTATCAAATGAGACTGGGAAGCAGAATTCTTCTCGTCTCGCGACTGTAAGGGGGGAGTCTGCATGTCAACCTCAATTATTGCCTATCTGTTGACAGGACTCATAGGAGGCCTGCTCGGAATCGGTCTCTTTGAGCTGATCCGCCGCTCATCGAGCGCCACAAAGAAGGCACAGGAAGAAGAGCAAGCTCGACAGGCTGTTCAGAACGCTCAGCGGGAGGCAGAAAACATTGTCAAGGAAGCGAAGTTGGAGGCAAAAGATCTTCTGCTTCGATCGAAAGAGGAGCTGGAGAAGGACCAGAAGGTCAAGATGGCTGAGTTCGCAACTGTCGAAAAACGTTTGATTCAGCGAGATGAAACCATCGAGAAACGAATCAGTGTGATAGATAAGCGGGATAGCGAGGCGCAGAAGCGAGATCAAGACATCATGAAGCGAGAAGAGAAGTTGTTGGCTAAAGAAGCAGCGTGTGCTCGAGTGGAGAAGGAGCATCGTGAGGCATTAGAGCGTATCGCGGGGATCACGGCTGAGGAGGCAAAGAAGCAGCTTATTCAAGAGATGGAAAGTCAGGCACGGCTTGAGGCTGTGGGACATGCTAAGCGGACGTTAGAAGAGGCGCGTGAGAATGCAGAGAGGGAAGCACGCGAGATCATTACCAACTCAATTCAACGGGTGGTGCGTGATTATGTTTCTGAATCCACGATTTCTGTCGTGCCGATTCCGAACGATGCGATGAAGGGACGGATCATTGGACGGGAAGGGCGCAATATTCGTGCGATCGAAGCCGCAACCGGGATCGATCTGATTATCGATGAGACGCCTGAAGCTGTCATTGTGTCGGGTTTCGATCCGCTGCGTCGCGAGATCGCCAAGGTTTCGCTTGAACGGTTGATGCATGACGGCCGTATCCATCCGACGCGGATCGAGGAAATTGTTGAGAAAGTCAAAGTTGATATCGATAAACTTATGTATGACGAAGCCGAAAAAATCATCTTCGAGCTGGGGCTTTCGGATTTTCACCCGGAGTTGATCAAGGTGCTCGGTCGGCTCAAGTATCGGACCAGCTATGGGCAAAACAATCTCTATCATTCGCGTGAAGCCGCGTACATCTGCGGCATCATGGCTTCGGAGCTTGGTCTCGACGTGAAGTTAGCAAGGCGGGGCGCACTCCTGCACGATATCGGGAAAGCCGTTAGCCACGAAGAAGAAGGCCCGCATGCCATGCTGGGCGCTGAGATTGCTAAGAAGTACGGCGAGAGCGAGAAAATTGTAAATGCCATTGCAGGGCACCACGAACAAGTGGAGCCGATCTGTCCGGAATCAGTGTTGGTTGCTGCAGCTGAAGCGTTATCTGCAGCCAGGCCTGGGGCTAGACGGGAGGCCTTGGAGACCTATGTAAAACGGCTGGAGAAACTGGAGTCGCTTGCTACGACGATCAAGGGGGTGCAGAAGGCCTATGCCATTCAAGCAGGCCGAGAAATCCGCGTCATCGTCCGACAGGAAGACATTACCGATGCCGAGTCGTTCCAACTGTCTCGGGATTTGGCGAAGAAAATTGAGCAAGAACTGACCTATCCCGGCACGATTAGAGTGACCGTGATTCGCGAGAGTCGGTATGTGGAGTACGCCAAGTGAAAGTTCTCTTCATCGGCGATATCTTTGGAGAGCCTGGGCGCCGTGCGTTGGCCAGGGCTGTTCCTAAATTGGTGGCTCAGCGACAGATCGATATCGTTATCGGGAATGGAGAGAATGCGGCCGGCGGGTTTGGCATTACGCCAGAGTTGGCAGAGGAGTTATTCGATCTTGGCCTCGCGGTGATTACGACTGGGAATCATGCCTGGGATAAGAAGGAGATTCTCGACTACTTTCCCCGAGAGCCACGACTCCTTCGTCCGGCTAATTATCCGAATGGTGTGCCAGGTTACGGAAGTGTGGTGGTTGAGTCGGCTGGGGGGGAGCAGCTCGGTGTTCTCCAGCTGATGGGGCGGGCGTACATGCCGACGTTGGACTGTCCGTTCCAGGTGGCCAAAAAAGAATTAGCTGCCCTGAAAAAGCGAACGGTTGCCGTGATTGTCGATATGCATGCGGAGGCCACATCGGAGAAAATGGCGATGGGACATTATTTGGACGGAGAGGTTGTTGCCGTAGTCGGAACCCATACACATGTGCAAACGGCCGATGAGCAAATTCTTCCGAAAGGGACCGCGTATCTGACGGATATTGGGATGACCGGTCCGCTCCATTCCGTCATCGGAGTGAAGAAAGAGTTGGCGATCGAAAAGTTTCTGACTGGGATGCCGCGGCGTTTTGAAGTGGCTTCTGGGCCTGCTGTCTTTTGTGCGGTCCTGCTCGAACTTGATGCGCGCCTTGGGAAGGCGCTGTCGATCGAACGAATTCGCATCATCGATTAAAGGAGACTCACCACGAGCCCTTCCGATTGTCCCGATCTCTTCTCTCCCGTGGTTCTTCCGAAACGGATGTTAACGGTTTCGGAGTTGACGGGGCTGCTTCGCACCTCAATCGAAGAACAATTCTCCGACGTTTACTTGGAGGGTGAACTCTCCAATCTCCGCACCCCAGGATCGGGACACGTCTATTGTACCCTCAAGGACAAGACGAGCCAAATCCGTGCGGTGCTGTTCCGGTCCAGCGCCATCCGGCTTCGCTTTGCCTTGCAAGAAGGGATGCAGGTGATCGTGCGGGGACGGCTCACGGTCTACGAACCGCGCGGAGAATATCAGATTGTGCTCGATACGGTGGAGCCGAAAGGAATCGGTGCATTACAGATCGCATTTGAGCAGTTAAAGGAACGATTGACGGAGGAGGGACTGTTCGATCAGGACAGAAAGAAATCGATCCCGGCCTATCCTCGAACTGTGGGTGTGGTCACGTCACTGACTGGTGCAGCCATTCGAGATATCCTTGTCGTTCTTCGACGACGCTGGCCGACACTCCGTATTGTTATCGCTCCGGTTCAAGTCCAGGGGGAGAGTGCCGGGAGACAAATTGCCGAGGCACTAAATGCCTTGAATGAGCTGAGCTTCGTGGATGTCATCATTGTCGGGCGAGGTGGAGGATCATTAGAAGATCTCTGGAGTTTCAACGAGGAGATCGTGGTGCGCGCTATTGCCGCATCCCATGTACCAGTGGTGTCGGCGGTTGGGCATGAAATCGATGTGACGCTCGCCGATTTCGCTGCCGATCTCCGAGCGCCGACGCCATCTGTGGCTGCCGAAGCTGTGGTCCCGGTGTTGGCCGAGATCGTGGAACGATTGCGGGAGCTAACGGTTCGTACGGGACAGGTGATGCTCCGGCATTGTGCTTTTGAGCGGCAGCGGCTTGATGCCGGCATTCGAGGGTTGACGGATGTACGCTTCCGTCTCCAGGAAGCGGCTCAACGGACCGATGATATGGTTGATCGATTGCGCACAATGGTCCAACAACTGCTTATGTCCAGGCGTGAACAGGTTCATGAGGCGCAGCGTGATCTATCCGGTCTCAACCCTATTCTTGCGATCAAACAAGGTCTGGCGACAGTCCCGCAGTTCTCGAAGCGCCTTGAGGGGCAGATGGGAGTCATACTGACGCAACATCATCACCGGATTCACGCCATGTTGGCGCAGCTTAATACCCTGAGTCCTTTGGCGATTCTTGAACGTGGGTACAGTATTCTACAAACGATTCCAGCTGGTCAGATTCTCCATCGAGCAAGCGATGTGGAGGTTGGACAGGAGTTGGAGGCTCAATTGGCAAGCGGTCGGTTGAGTTGTACAGTCACGCATGTGTTTAACGATTCCTCAGTTTGAAATCGCGGTGTGGCCGAGTATAATGGGCTGCTACTGATTAATTATTTATAGCGAGGCGTACTGTGGCAGCGGTGAAATTTGAACAGGCAATGGCGCGGTTGGAAGCCATTGTTGGTGAGTTGGAAAAAAGCGACCTCCCTCTCGACGAGTCTCTCAAGATCTTTGAAGAGGGAATTCGCCTCTCGAAAAATTGTCTCAAGATTTTAGAAGAGGCTGAGCATAAAGTAGAAGTGCTCGTGCAAGATAAGAATGGCAAGAAACGCATCCACGCGTACTCTCTAGACAACGCAGCTGATGAACCGTCCTCCTAGCGTTCCTAGTTCAGGCTTCTATTTCCATCCATGCCCCGATGAGTGGTTTCCTTAGTCGACATGGCTTCCCTTCCACGTGTTCACAAAGAACGGTTGGATCGTGTGCTTGCAGCTCAGGGTTTGATGCCTAGTCGTGAGGCTGCGGCCAGAATTGTCCTGGCAGGTGGAGTATCGGTGGATGGAATTATGGTGGATAAGCCTGCGAAGCTGGTGCCTCTGGATGCGCGGATTGAGATCCTGCAGCCTGCGTTGTTCGTCAGCCGATCGGGTGACAAGCTGGCTGCAGCTCTTGATGTCTTTCATATTGACCCGAGAGGGACAATCGGTTTGGATGTCGGGTGTTCGACCGGTGGGTTCACCGACTGTTTGTTGCAGCGAGGAGCTACCCGCATCTATGCCATCGATGTAGGGTATGGACAGTTTGATTGGAGGCTCCGCAAAGATCCGCGTGTTGTCTTGCTCGAACGGACCAATATTCGGTATGTTGACCGTGCAACGGTTCCTGAGCTGATCGACATGGCGGTGATCGACGTATCTTTTATTTCTCTGACGCTGGTGTTGCCTTCGGTCGTCCATCTGCTCAACAGCTCCGCAGTGGTCGTGGTGTTGGTGAAGCCACAGTTTGAAGTTGGTAAGGGGCAGGTGGGGCGAGGGGGGATTGTGCGAGACGATACGCAGCGTGAGGCGGTGACTGAGAAGGTCATTGCCTGTGCCGCTCATTTGGGGCTTCAGCTGAAAGGCGTGCTCGATTCTCCCGTGATAGGACGGAAAGGGAATCGGGAAATTCTTGTAGGTTTTGAACGTGAGCCCACAGCCTGATTGGATGGGCGGTGGATAGATGATGTCACGGATTCATTGGGGATGGGGGCACGCATGAAAGTACTCGTAACCGGAGGTGCCGGTTTTATTGGGTCGCACTTGGTCGATCGTCTTGTCCAAGAAGGGCATGAGGTTGTTGTGGTGGACAATTTGTCCACGGGGAAACGGCGAAACCTCAATCGCGCCGCTCGTTTCTGCAAACTGGATATTCAAAGTTGGCGACTCGAACGGGTGTTTCGCAACGAGCGACCCAATATTGTCATGCATCTTGCTGCACAGATGGACGTCCGTAAATCTGTGGAAGATCCGCTCTTCGATGCCCAGGTGAATGTCCTTGGGACGTTGAACGTGCTGCAGCAAGCGATCAGGCATGGCGTGCGAAAGGTGGTATTTTCTTCTTCCGGTGGCGCCATCTATGGCGAGCAAGAGATCTATCCTGCTCCCGAGTCCCATATCACGCGGCCTTTGTCGCCGTACGGTATTAGTAAGCTGTGCGGGGAGCAGTATCTTTCCTACTATCAACGAGTGAGCGGACTTCAAATAGTGAGCCTCCGCTATGCCAATGTGTATGGTCCACGTCAGGATCCTGATGGAGAGGCCGGCGTGGTTGCGATTTTTATTCAGAAGCTCCTGAATAACGAGCAAGCGATAGTCTATGGGAATGGACGGCAAACACGAGACTTCGTCTATGTCGAAGATGTCGTTGAGGCTAACCTTGCGGTGATGGGTCAGGAAACACAAGGAACCTATAATGTTGGAACGGGAGAAGAAACCTCAATCAACGATTTGTTCAGGATTTTAGTCAGCCGTACGAGTTCAACATGCAAGGAAGTTCATGGACCAGCCAAGACTGGCGAACAGGTACGGAGTGTGATTGATTCGGGCAAGCTCCGTCAAGAATTGTCCTGGGAGCCAAGAACCGAACTGAGTGAAGGACTCAAGCGCACCGTCGACTATTTCCGCGAGCGATTGAGCTAGCGTCGACTGTAGTAGGGGGGGAAGTGTCTCTGTGCCAAGGGCCTTGGTGGAGCTGGGCTATCCTTGATAGCGAGGAACGGTTCCATCCACCTGAGTTGACCAGGCGTCGATTCCCCCCACCAAATTCTTCACATTAGGGAATCCTTGTTGAAGCAAGAAGGTCGTCGCGTCGGCGCTTCTCATGCCATGGTGGCAGATGGCAATAATTTCCGAGTCGCGGGTCAACCGAGCAAGTGATTGAGGGAGCGTTCCAAGGGGAATAAGAATTGAGCCGTCCAGTTTCGCAAGGGAATATTCCCATTCCTCTCTCACATCAACCAGTACTAATTTGTCGCCTTTATCAAGACGTGCTTTCAGTTCTTTTGGGGAAATGACAAAGCCCATCAAGCATCCTCCTTGATTGAGATTGTCATAATATGCGAGGGGCGAAAAGCTTGTCAATGAGCCCGATGGGGTCCTCTGTCGCACCTTTTCTGAGATGGAGAGTAACAAATGGTAAGATCACATACTACTCATTCCTTGAGAGAAGAGGGGGCAAAAAATGTACATTTATGTCAACTCCTGTCTTTGTGAAGCCTTTTTGCAACTTATTTTAGCTACGGAAGAGAGCTAGCACAGGGTTGGTAAGTATAAAATCATAAGATATTGATAAGTTGTGATAATCACGCATTTGTCTACGTAGTAGGCCCAGAAATTGCTCTGCCATTCTATTAAGAGAGAATGGCAGGGATCATTGCAGGCAGAAAGGATGTCATACAGTGGTCGCGCCTCTTATGAAGAAATCAGCAGAACAGGTCTTTGTTATCTTGGTCACGACGGCAAATCAAGAGGAGGCGGTAAGGATTGGTATAGAAATGGTGAATACGAAGCTGGCTGCCTGTGCGAACATTATCCCGGGAGTCCAATCGATTTATCGTTGGAAGGGAAAAGTTGTCAAGGCACAAGAAACTCTCCTCATATTAAAGTCCACGCAGCCTCGGTATCGTGCACTCGAAAAAGCAATCAAGGCGATGCACACGTATGAGACTCCTGAGATTATCGCATTGCCGGTGAAGAAAGGCCTTGATCGATATATGGGGTGGGTGCGTAGTGAGACCCACTGCTAATTGGCTAGTAAAGGAGTTCTTCATCGCCAAAGTGAGGGGTTGACTGAAGTGATTTAGATCGATACACTCGCCAAGGCTAATTATTTATTGTAGGAAGCGGAACAGCCCATCCAGCAAGGGGTGAGGATCATGGGACAAATGAACGGTGCCGAAGACAGCGATGCCTATACCGTCGTGATTTTTCGTGGCTCAACAGCCAAGCCACTGCGATTTAGTTTTCCTCGCAAACTTGTCAGCAAGTTATTGATTGTCGGAGCTATTTTTGCCTTAGTCGACATTTTCGTCATCTCGCACTATGTGATTAGAACTGGCGAAGTCTGGGAGCTCTCAGCATTCCGGACAGAAGTCATGAGTGCACGGGAGCAGACGGAGGCCTTTTCTACTGCTGTCGACGATTTGAAAAAGCGCCTAACGAGCATGAAGGAGGTCAATCTGCGACTCCGGGTTATGTTGGGAATCGAGAACCCGAAGCCAGGGGATGTGGCTAACGGTCGAGGTGGGGAGGATTCTCCCCTTCCCGATGGTAATACTCTTCCTGCCTCTGAGAAGAGTCTCAAGAATGATATTGTGACTCAGCACTCAGGTTCAGTGGAGCCCAGTCAAAGTGGTCTGAATGGCCAACCGAGTTTATCTGCCGGTTCAAGCAGTTTCACCGAGGAGGAGAGGATCGCCTCAATCAAGGATGGTATAGACTGGCTGACGAAAGAAGCCGCGGTCCAGGAACAATCGCTTCAAGAATTGTCCTTGGCTGCCGAAAAGAAATCTTCTCGATGGGCAGCAACCCCGTCCATTTGGCCGGTGAAGGGGTGGGTGACCTCCGGGTTTGGACCAAGAGTTTCCCCGTTTACAGAAAAGCCCGCTTGGCATGACGGGTTGGATATTGGAGCTGCTGCCAATGCGCCAGTTCAGGCTCCAGCTCAAGGACGGGTCACAGCAGTCGGCTTCGATCCTAAACTGGGAACTCTCGTGAAGGTCGACCATGGATTCGGTATCGAAACTCTCTATGGCCACCTAGCCAAGTCCCTAGTCAAAGAAGGGCAACGAGTGAAGCGTGGGGATGTCATTGCTTTAGTCGGCAGCAGTGGACTAGCCACGGGGCCTCATTTGCACTACATGGTTAAGGTTAATGGCCAAGCGCTAGACCCAGTAAAGTACATCCTCGAATAGCTGGTTAACCTCCTGTTTCACCGGCAGGCTCGTCATCAACTGACTTGGGTTATGGCGAGGGCACACTGTACTCAATCTTCCCACCCGACGATCCCAACCGAATCGGCTTAACTCCTATGCTATACTGCCGTGCCATTACGGTTATAGAGATCATGCCGTCTCTCAACTTATGACCGATATCGAGATCAACCGATCAGTGAAGGCGCATCCAATTCAGGATGTTGCTGATCAACTTGGCATCCAGGCCAGTGAACTACTTCCGTACGGAAAGCTAAAGGCGAAGGTTTCGCTTGACGTACTTGAGCGGCTTCAGGCCGCACCGCTCGGTAAGTACATACTCGTGACCGCCATCAATCCGACCCCACTCGGAGAAGGCAAGACGACAACATCCATCGGGCTTGCCATGGGCCTTTCCCGCATTGGCCATCGAACGGCAGTCACGCTTCGGCAACCTTCGTTGGGGCCGGTGTTTGGGATCAAAGGGGGAGGAACAGGAGGAGGAAGGGCGCAAGTCCTTCCGATGGAAGAAATCAACCTCCACTTGACCGGCGACGCTCATGCTGTATCTGCGAGTCACAATCTCTTATCGGCATTTGTTGATAATCACATGTTTCATGGGAATGCGCTTCAAGTAGATCCAAGTCGGATCATCTGGCCACGGACATTGGGAGTCAGCGATCGGGCATTAAGGCAGATCTCGCTGGGAGAAGGGACTGCGGGCCACAGGGGTCAGTTTGTAATTACCGAAGCTTCCGAAGTTATGGCGATGCTTGCATTGGCATCGAGTCAAGCCGACCTGCGACAAAGGCTTGGGCAGATCATCGTTGGGTTTACAACGGATGGTAAGCCTGTACGGGCAGAAGAGCTTGGGTGTGCCGGGTCCATGGCAGTCTTGCTGAGAGAAGCACTATTGCCGAACTTGGTTCAGACGCTGGAAGGCACTGCGGCGTTTGTGCATACGGGTCCGTTTGGCAATATTGCCCATGGGAATTGTTCGATCCTCTCCGATGCCATTGCATTGCGTTGTGCAGACTATGTCGTCACGGAGGCTGGATTTGGGAGTGATCTCGGGGCGGAGAAATTTTTCAATATCAAGTGCCGTCTCTCAGGATTCAAGCCGGCGGCGGCCGTGGTTGTCGTGACGCTTCGCGCACTCAAGCTTCATGGTGGTGGAGGAGCGGTCAAAGTTGGAACTCCGCTTCCGGCAGGGCTTACCAGGCCCAATCAAGAGGCATTGGTACAAGGCTTTGCGAACTTGGAGCAGCATATCGCGAACGTGAAAGCTCATGGAGTACCCGTGGTGGTGGCGGTTAATGCGTTCATTGATGATCCAGTAGCTGAACTGGAATGGGTGAGAGAACGGTCCCGAGAGGTTGGTGCGGTGGATGCCGCGGTCTCAGCCCATTGGGCCAATGGCGGTGCAGGGGCTGAAGAGTTGGCGAGGGCCGTGGTGAGAGCCACAGAGAAGACGTCCGCGTTCAATCATTTATATGACGTTGTCTGGCCGATCAAAAAGAAAATCCAGACTATTGCCACGCAAATGTACGGGGCTTCGGCCGTATCGTTCGACGCACAAGCTGAACAAGACATCGAGGTAGCGCAGCAGCTCGGACTTGATCGGCTGCCTATCTGCATGGCTAAGACGCCGTTATCGCTATCACACGATCCGGCGTTGAAAGGGCGCCCATCCGGGTTTACGCTGCCGATCAAGGAGGTGCGAATGCTCGCAGGGGCTGGATTTCTCACGGCGGTCTGTTCAGGCATTCAACTCATGCCGGGGTTGCCCAAGAAACCGGCAGGGGAACGCATTGGGATTGATCCAGGCACGGGCGAGATTGTGGGACTGTCTTGAAGGCTAGCGCTGCTTAAGGTAATGCAAGAACTCTGAGTCTGGACTCATCACTAGGGTGGACTTGTCTTTGAAGGTTTTCTTGTAGGCTTCCATCGAGCGAGTAAACTCGAAAAAGTGTGTATCCTGCCGGTAAGCGTCGGCATAGACCTTAAAAGCCTTCGCATCGCCCGCACCACGAAGTTCCTCAGATTCCTTGTACGCCTGAGCTAGAATAATCTCGCGATCCTTTTCCGCCTCTGAACGGATTTTCTGTGCTTCCTCAGCACCTTCCGCGCGGTATTGCTTTGCCTGCCGCTCCCGCTCAGCTTGCATCCGGGAGAATACGGCCTTCTCGTTCTGCTCAGGGAGGTCGGCGCGCTTAATTCTCACGTCCTGAATCTCAATCCCATACGCAGACGCTTTCTCATGCGACCGCTGGGTCACGATTTTCATGAGTTCGGCGCGGTGATCCGCGACGATTTCAAGAAGGTCATGGCGCCCGAGTTCGACTCGGAGCTCAGAATAGATAATGTCGTTGAGCCGTTGCAGCGCTCCCCGTTGGGTTTGAAAGTTCTGATAAACCTTGAGTGGGTCGATAATCCGCCATTTGGCGTAGTTGTCGAGAAGGAGGGTTTTCTTGTCCTGTGTAATCACATCTTGCGCCTGTGTGTCGTAGTCCAGCAGGCGCTTATCGAAGTAGGTGACTTCTTCAAAGAACGGGACTTTCACATAGAGCCCCGGCTCCGTGATATTGCGGACAGGCTTTCCGAGCTGGACCACGATCGCATTCTGGGTGATGTCCACGACAAAGAGCGGTGATGCCCCCAGGAAAAACAACCCGATGACGACCACCAGCAGTGCAATGATAAAGCCCTGCTTGGTCATGGCTTACGGTCCTCAGTGGCGGTGCTGGTCATGGGTTTATGACGATCGAGCGGAAGGTACGGAAGCACACGATCGGCTGCCTTGCCATCGATGATGATTTTCTCGACGTTCGGCAGGATTTCTTCCATGGTTTCGATATAGATCCGCTTGCTGATGATATCTTTAGCCTGATTGTATTCTTTCAGGGTCGCCACAAAACGGTTGGCCTCACCTTGGGCGCGATTCAGCCGCGCCTGGGCGTAGCCCTTGGACTGGTTCACCACCTGAGCGGCTTCTCCTTGGGCTTTGGGGAGAATGTCGTTGCGATAGCTCTGAGACTGGTTGATCAGTTTTTCTCGATCTTCCTTCGCATTCGTCACATCCTTGAACGCAGCCGCCACGGCCTCGGGAGGACTGACGTCCTGGAGTTGGACGGCTGCAACCTGGACGCCGCCCTGATACTGGTCGAGAAGGGATTGCAGGAGTACCTGGGTGTCCTGCTGGATCTGGGCTTTGCCGGTCGTCAATGCCTCGTCGATCTTGCCCTTGCCGACCACTTCCCGCATGGAGGCTTCGGCAGCCTTGCCGATCGTCTCATGAATTTCTGCGACGTTAAAGAGATAGTTCGCAGACTCTTTAATCTTGTATTGCACGATGAATTGGATGGCCAGGATGTTCATGTCGCCGGTGAGCATCAAGGCTTCTTGTGCCAGCATCTGCTGGCGACCCTGCCGGTCTGTGCGGAAGCCTACCTCAATACGATGGAGCTTTTGGACTTTCGGCTGCAGGACGGTTTCGACGAAGGGGATTTTCGCATGGGGGCCAGGTCCCACAGTTCGCACAGGGACGCCGAATCGCTTGACGACGCCCTCCTCATCCGGGGAGACGATAAAGGCACTATTCCAGGCTAGAAAGACGATGAGCCCTGCCAAGGCGATGTTTCTGAAGCCACTTGAAGGCATCAGATTATTGAATGAGGGCAGCAGATTCTTGAATTGCGATTGGGCCTGCCTGAGGGCATCCTCAAGCGGGTCGCTTTTCTTACTCCAAGGATCTTTGGGGTCCCAGACCATGCGAAATATTCCACCGAAGATAATTGCGAGAATCTCTATCCCGCCACCTTAGCAGACTGCCTAGAAGCGACGCAATCACCATAATCTCCAGTTGATCCATCATGGAATCTTGATGCGCAAAAGAGGAAGTCTCCGTTGTGGGGGGAAACTGAGCCAAAACCGGTCACCCGGTTGAAGGCCTATTTGTTCCGCTGCGGGTCCAGGAAGCACAGTCTTCACACTCCAATTTTTCGAAAGCTCGACTCCCAACCCCGCTTTGGCTGCGCGACAGACCAGGCCAAGCAACTATGGATTCTTAACATCTTCTGCGATGGGAATTCCAGCGCCGCACTCCACAAAGTGAGGGGTGCTGTTGTCCTCAATCTCCTCGTGCCCAGTAACGAGAACGAAGTCAGCTCCGACTTTAGCCCCTTCGGACTTCAAACTATTCTCGAGCGTTTCCCTTGTCGTATAAGGATCTCCTTTGGCCGACAGTTGCGCAAGACGCACACAGCTTTTGGGAGGTTTCACTCCTTGTTTGATGAGAGAGACGGCAGACGGATCTTTGTGCTCGAACGAGCCCACGGCGAGACCCTGGCGGGGACACAGATGAGACCCGCTACCGATAGAGCAACCAGCGCTGCGTTACTTCAACATGAAGACGGTGGAACATCTAATCATCTAGATACCTGGATATCTTGGCCGTGGATCATGATTCAGGCGACTGTCCCTCCGCAAGACGAACCGGCTCCGGCGGTACAGCCGTAGCAATGGTTGCGGATTGTGATCTGGCGCTGATTGAGTTGCGTCGGATCAAAGTCGCGGATATGAGCGGGGCCGCCGTAACCCACAGGCAGATCGAGCATCTGGTTGAAGTCACAGTCGTAGAGGGTGCCATCCCAGCCCACTGAGATCGTGTAGCGGCACATGACGCCGGCTGCGGCAGCGGGATTGAAGGCGCCAGCCAACCGCTCCATATACTGCTCGTAGTTGCCGCTCTCCAAGAGAAACTCAAGAAACCGGCTGATCGGCATGTTGGTGATCGTGTAGAGATGGTTGAACTCGACGCCATGGCGAGCCCGGAGTTCCTTTCGAAACTGCGCTTCGATCGCCTCTTGCTTGGGAGGGAGAAAGGCTCCTACGGGATTACAGACGAGATTCAACGACAGCCCGCTGCCAGGCTGGCCGTAGCCGAGTCGATTAAGGAGGTGAAGCGCTTGGATCGATTTCTCAAACACGCCCTCACCTCGCTGCGCATTGGTCTGGCTGGCGCGGTAATAGGGCAGCGACGCGACGATTTCCACCCGATGCCAGGCGAGGAACTCTGCCAAGTCGGCTTGAGATGGAAGGAGCAAGACAGACAAGTTACATCGATCCATCACATGGCGACCCAATGCCCGGCTCTGTTCAACCAGCCAACGAAAATGGGGGTTGAGTTCCGGTGCGCCACCCGTGATATCGACCGTCGGAATATCGGTCTGAGCGAGAGCGCGGATGCATTGCTTTGCCGTTTCATAGGACATCTGTTCGGTCCGGTCAGGCCCCGCATCGACATGACAGTGCCGACAGGTCTGATTGCAGAGCTTGCCGACATTGATCTGAAAGACGGTGATTCCGGTAGCGCGAAGCGGGAGCAGGCCGATGTGATCGAGCTGCGTCTCGAATGGGGGGCAGCTCAAGGTCCTCCCGAGCATCTTCAACTGCTCCGTGGAGGAGGCAAGGGGATTATGTTGGCCCAGCAGCGTCAGCGCCATATCTATGCCCGTCAGAAACGAAGAAATATTCTCAGGAACCGATTACTCTCAGCGCACATGACCGGTCGTCATCAAAGCCGTTTACGGAAACCGCAACTCACAGTAGCCAAAATCCAGGGCCTGTCCCTGCCTGTTTGCCAGTGCTCGTTGGATCGCGGGAGAGACTCTGTAACAAACCTGTTTACCGTCTCGATGTCCCTCGACCAGATCTGCGTCTCGCAGAATACGGAGATGGTGGGAGGCATGGGGTTGAGAGCACTTCAATTCCTGCACAAGATCCGTCACACATTTTTCACCGATGAGAAGGGATTTCAAAATGCGGAGCCGGGTTTCGTCGCCCAAGGCCTTGAGGACCGTGGCGCATTGGCGCGAAGTCAGTATCTTGCTGCTCGAAGGGGACTTCATCAGCAGCAGGGTTCCTTGTCGGACGAGCAGGTGACGGCGTCACCGCTGACGTTCTGGCTTGCGCGGCTGATGATCGCGAAATGCGGACCGTAGCCGTCGGCTTGTAATACTGTCAGCGTCTTGGAACAGATCTCCACCGGTTCTCCTCGGCGATAGACGTGGTGATCGTCGTCGTCGGCTTCGATGAAGGGACCAGCGAACATGGCGAAATGTCCTCGCCAGTGGCAGGGAGCGTCCGTCGGGTAGACTGCGGTCCATCGGTCATCGGCTCGATCCAGCCATAGCGGGTTGGCGGACAGGACAAAATGAGAAGCTAACGGAGCCTGACTCAAGAGGCACACTGTGTCAGGCGTGATAGACTGGGGAATGCCTCGGAGATAGGTCGTGCCGAGTTCATCGACCACTCGGCTGAACGGCCCTCGGAGCGTGGCATAACGAACAGCCGACACAGGCGCGCTCGCGGGAAGTTTATATCCTGTCAAGGTGACGGAGAAGAAGTGAATGCCGTCGATCACCTGCCAGGGTGAGGAGTTGATCAGATGAATGCCAAGAAAGCCGCTTCCCGCTATTCCCGCGATATAGTCGGCGAGCGTCAGCGCTCCGGAGAGGCAGTCACCCCACTTTTCAGCGTCGTGCACCAAATACTGCGGAACGGGCTGATCGGCCACGATGTCGGAGATCGTAAATCGTCCACCAGGTTTGGCGACGCGAAACATTTCTCTGAAGACCTTTCGTTTATCCGGCGCCAGGTTGATCACACAATTGGAGATGATCAAATCGACGGAGCCGTCAATAACAGGTATTGCGTTTGCCATCCCCTTGCGAAACTCGACATTGGAAGTCGGATAGCCAAGATTGGCTGCGACGATGGGAGCATTCTTTTGAGCGATAGCCAGCATCGTGTCAGTCATGTCGATCCCGATGACGTGACCTGTCGGGCCAACAAGCCGAGCGGCCGCGAAGCAATCGATCCCGCCACCTGAACCGATATCCAGCACGGTTTCCCCCTGGGAGACAGTCTTTAGCCCGGCCGGCGTTCCGCAACCATACGAAACCTTGAGGACTTCTTCCGGGATAAAGGATTGGAGATCGGCCATGTCATAGCTGGTCGGGCAACACATCTGTTCGCCCGTTGACGCAGCCCGAGTATAGCGATCACTGACCTTTTGTGTAATCTCATCCAGTGGCATAACCGCCTCATAGTCGAGTGAAAACATACAGTCCTTTCCATGTATCAACTTGGACGGAGGTTCGTCAACTCCGTTTTTCCCCAGGTCTCCGTCACGCGTAGGGAGGGGAGCATGACCACTTACAAGGCTCCAATATAATATTAATATTTATGGGGAAGCCCAATCCTACATCGTCGGAATCGAGCCTATGTATCACTTCGATGCGCTACTCAACCCAGGCTCAGGAGGTTTTTTTCAGCTGTGGATTGGGCGCCGCACAGGCCATGGGTACATCAGCTGGGGTTTGTTCGAAGTGTGCAGCGAGGTTGCCGGTCAAGGGCACTGTTTGCTCATAGATCGTAAAGAAGTAGGGATCTGGAGCCGTTAGTCCATATTTGTTGATCAGCATTTGATGCTGCCGTTCGGACTGGATGTGATAGCGCACCTTAGCTGTCAGTTTGAGCCCCGAACTGTCTTTCGGTAGCCGATAGGAAAATGTGTAATCCCGACTTGCGAGAGGCATTAAGCGATTGTCGTGGAGCTCAATAATCGCCGGCTGCCACATGATCCATCGACCCATCGTGTCTGACTGGCTTTCTAATACCTGTTGTTTCTGATCCTCGACAATAAACTCCACCGTAAAGTGCCGATCGGGGTCTCCCGTTGGGAGTTTATGCCCTGCTCCCGCATTGATGAGGGTTAATGTCACTTGAACCTTATTTCCTGGCTTTGGCTCAGCCGGTTCGGCGACAACCTTGATGCCGACCGCCCGCTTGATCATTTCTGGATCGTGTCCGCCGCGCCAGAGATGTTGACGGCCCTGTCGAATGGGGCCTCCTGTGGCTACCGGGCGTTCGATCTCAGGCATGTGGCAGCTTTGACAGATAAAACCGCGCTCCTTCATCCAGTACCCGCTCTCGTATTCGGGATATGTGCCGCAAGGCCCTCCGTTATAGAATTGCGCCGGCCCCCCCACGACGCTATGGCATCGATAACAGAGCTGAGTGGTGCGAAAGCTGGGGTCGAATTTCGTGGGATGAGGCGCGACCGCATCGTCAATGGGTCCTAGAATTATCCCATCCCGGACGTGGCAGGCCGCGCAGGTCACTCCTTCGTTCTGGTAGTCGGGATCGTACTGAGGATTCGGCTCCTGAATGGCTCTTTCTACGCGCTCGCGCGGGATCTCTTTGATTAATGTGGGCTGCTGGTTTTCTAACGGGGTGTGGCAGTTTAGGCAAACCCACGAGTGCTTATCCTTCGTCCAATAGGCTTGGAAGAATGGATCGCGATAGGCCTGCGAATGGATGCTGGTTTTCCATTCTGCATAGATCTCCTTGTGACAAGACCCACAGGATTCCGCTCGTAAACTCGTGAGGCCTTCCGGGATTTTTTGATATGGAATTGCATGCGCATAGTCTGAACGCAAACCGAAGATAACGGTTGGCTTCACCTCGGTGTAGTAGACATAGATGAGGCCTGCAAAGATCAGAAGGCCGATCAGGATTTTTGCAAACAATCGCATGGCAGAAGGATTAATATCTCATGAACTTGCCGAGATTGTGTGGATGAAAGTAGGAGCCCATGTCGTTCTCTTTCTATGACGGAGGCGTTGGGGTTTCGGTAAACTTTCGATAGACAACGGGGATCAGCATGAGCAACCCCAGTAAGCTGAAAGCCAGAAGGAGTCGCGGTGAGACCAGTTCTGAAAGGGCATTGATGGTGCCCAGTTGACGTCCGGCGAAGGCATACACAACACTGCCGGGAATAATTCCTACAGCGGTCGCCAAGACATACGTGCTCACCTTCACTCGCGTCAGCCCTGAGAGAAGATTCACCAGAAAGAAGGGGAAGAATGGGATGAGCCGCAACGTCAGAAGATAACTGAAGGCATTCTTCGCAAAGCCATCCTGAATCGGGCCGAGCCGATCACCAAATTTCCGCTCCACCCATTGATGAAACAGATAACGAGCGGCGAGAAAGGCCAAGGTCGCGCCGGTCGTGGCTCCAATATTGACGTAAAGGGTGCCCCACAGACTTCCGAAGAGGAAGCCGCCGGCAAGGGTCATGATCGTTGCACCAGGCAGGGAGAAGGATGTTTGAAGGATGTATATCAGAATGAACAAGGCAACGGCCGGCACATAATGGTCCTGGGTAAAATCCAGTAGGCTGTCTCGATTCGCTTTGAGTGTGTCCAACGATAGATAGGTTTTGAGATCAAAGAAAAAGAATGCACCTATTGCCGACAGAAAGAGCAGCGCCACAACGATCTTTCCTGTGATCGAGGACGTTGCCGATGTGTCTGCCGTGATGGCGCTTTCTTCAGGGAGCATTGAAACTCTCCGTCATACTTCGTACAGTGGGGCCGCAGTGGTGGACATTGGTGAGATACCCCGATGTGGTTCCAAAGCTCCGATGCCATGCGGCCTCTTGTACATTAGCATAAAGACATATGCTGATACCTAGATGTGTTATGACATATCATGACCAGGTCTTGAAGGGCGAACCGATTAGGGGAGTGTCGTGAGAGCCATGAAGCAGGCCGGCTGAGCAGCTGCAGGGGCGGAGATAATCCATGCCCGCGTTATGTTCGGGTACGCTTGTCCAGCGAACAAACAAGTAGCGTGCAACTCTCGTCTCAATTGAGTTCATCTTTCACGGTGTGACTCCGAAGATTCGATGCTCGATTGAGTCGAGGCTGCAACAGGTCATCCCGGTGGGATAAGTCTCTCGTTCGCGTATCTCCTTGCGTTCCTGACGTTCATGAGCCAGTGGATCAATTTCTGGTTGCGTGGCTCATGCTATCTCTCCTACCAAGCGATCTTCCTGACCCTGTTGCTGGTCTTGTTTCTATTACGGTTACGTCGTTATCAGACTGGGCATCTCCCTGGCATCTCAATGATCATTTTTGGGGGAGTGGCAGGGTATGTTGCCGGTGCGATCGCATTTCTTCTGCATCCGATTTTGCAGGAGAACGGCGTCCATCAAGTATTGATAGCGCTCCAATTCCCGGCACGCGAAGCGGTGATTGCGTTTTTGTGGTTCCCCGTAAGACTCCTGAACTGGCTCTTCGGCGCCATCATAGGACTGATGATGGTCGTCATCAGTCGGCGGTTTGGCACACACTGGCGTGGGCCCTCCTAAGCAGCACGTTCCAGTTTGCGCATGGGACTCCTTGCAATCCGCAAAGTCAGTGTAATCAATAAGGGAGGTTGACATGTATGTTTGGAGTAAGCGGCTCATCATTGGTCTGCTGGCTGCCTTTGTGCTGGGGCTTGTCGTGTTTCTGACCCAAGGTCAGCTGGGTGAGGACGGTGCGTTGAAAATGCTTATGACAGGCTGGATCAGCTTGAACTATGTCGGCCTGGTGCTGTGGATTTTTGTATGGATGATCGACCAGACGCGGATGCGGGGAAAGAACGTGTGGGTGTGGCTCTTACCCTTCCTTCTTGCCCCCTTACCTACGCTGATGGCACTCATCCTGTTTCTACAGCGCAGGATGAAAGCGTAATGGGCTCTATTCTGTCCATTCCTTAAATCTGGACCGGTGGTTTCTCGCTTGTGATCATACATTTGCCTGTCTCACAACCAAACCGACAGGCCTCTTGATGGGAGCAACATCCATGAGCTTGCCCCCGCACTCGACATCACGAAGATCCAAGATCTCCATCTCCACGATCTTCGCCATACATTCTCGTCGACCAGGGTTCAAGCGGGGATAGACCTGTATAAAGTTCAAACGGAGCCGTCGATTTTAATGATTTGTCGAGTGGTGCGGCAGTTCTTGCAGTGCCCGCCTCGAATCAACTTATCGGGTCAATCTATAAAATCAGACCCTGTACACACTGCTAAAGTGTACTACTTTTTCAATATGCACTTTTCATAAAGACTAATGAGCTTGCTCGTGGGATCGTATCGAGTCTTGAGTTGTTGGTAGCCTCGCGCATTGTACAATTCTCCAAATTCTTCTCTGGAGTAATACGAGGTCGAATAGAGGGATTTTTGGCCATCGAGCTTCCGTACCTTAGCTTCTATGGCTTTATTGAAGTATCCCTCTTCGTGATCGGTCTTCACCACGTCCCAGAATCCAAAATTGACATACAGCTTGTGGGGCTTCATGGAATACAACGAATACGAGACCGACGGATCATAGGCCGTCACAGGACAAATCCAGACCGGCTTGATCCCGATCTCCTCATGGAGGAACTGTGCAAATTCAGGCGCATGCTCGATCGGAATTTCGACATCCTGAATGACGGCTTCTTGCCGGTCCTCAATCACCCTGGCAACCCATTGTGCCACGGGTGATCGACGAGACCATTTCAATAGCTTCCAATACATCGAGGAACAAAGACGTTTTTTCCCCCAAAGCCATCGCATCACGGGATACTGCAGGAAGAAATGTTTGGAACACCAGAACCAATCGGTATCCCAACGCCAGATATAGTCATGGGCCGTGAGATAGTCGGTCTTTTTTTGCCGGATCGATCGATAGTAGATCTGTAAATACGTGTAGTCGCTGAGCCATGCGGCGTGGTCGATGAATTCACCCGTGGTGATATACAGATCCTTGTCGTTGAACATCGTCCCGTCGACGAAATCCACAGACCGTTCTTTGCACAATCGTGCAATCGCATGAAAGTACTGTTCCCAGTCTGAATAACGGTGGTGTGTCAGTTTGACAAATGGCTTGATGGGGATGAGCTTCACTTTCAACTTCAGCACATACCCGAGCGTGCCATAGGAGTTCGGAAAGCCAAAAAACAGGTCGCTGTATTCATTCGCTTTCGTCGCCACAACGACTCTTCCATCGGGAAGGAGGATTTCGAGTTCCTGCACCGTTTCGTGCACAAAGCCGCACTTGAACGAAGACGACTCAATACCGATGCCTGCGATGGCCCCCCCAATGGTGATCGATTTGAGCTGGGGCACCACGGTGGGCATGAGCTGGAATGGGAGTGTTTCTCTGACGAGCTCTTCATAGGTCGTCAGGCCTTCGACTTCTGCAAGCTGCTCGTGTTCATCCACCCGGATCACATGATTGAAATCGCGCAGATCAAGTCGGTGCACGTGCTCCTGCACACGCTGCCGAAATAGATTGGACGTGGATTTTTCAAGTGCGAGAGGGTCGGCCGCGTTCGTCGCACGAATGGCTGTCACCACACGCGCTCGTTTGCCGGCGTATTCCTGCTGTGAGATCATGCCGGTTATCGCACCGATTCATATCCGCCCAGTACACCCTGCTTGGACATCACAATTTGCCAGAGGTGAATCTTCCTGGCGCGGAACGACCCTGCGAGGGATAACAGATAGTAGCGCCACATTCGATGGAAGCGCTCGTCGAACTTTGCCTTAAATTCCCCCCGGTGCTTATCTACATTGTTCTGCCAGGCCACGAGCGTTTTGTCATAGTCGGGTCCGAAATTATGCCAATCCTCCATCACAAGCAGTCCATCCATCGCGGCGCTGAGCTGGGCCACAGAAGGAAGCATGCCGCCCGGGAAAATATACTTATCAAACCATGGATCGGAGGTGGTGACTGAGGCATTGTTTCCGATGCTGTGGAGCAAGAAGAGGCCGTGCGGTTTCAATCTGCGATGGGCCGTTTCCATCAACGTCCGGTAATTCTTATATCCCACATGCTCGCACAGACCGATGGCAGCGACTTTATCGAATTCGCCGGTCGCCTCCCGGTAATCCCCCTGAATCACTTCAACGGGAAGACCTGCACACCATCGACGCGCGTAGGCGACTTGCTCCGAGGAAATATTATGGGCTACCACCGAACAACCGTACTTGCTGGCCGCATATTGCGCAAAGCCTCCCCACCCGCACCCGAGTTCGAGGATACGGTCGCCCTTGTGAAGCTGCAGCTTCTGACAGATCAAGTCCAGCTTCTGTTCTTGCGCCTCTGCCAGAGTATGCGCCCCCTTCCAATAGGCGCAGGTATATTGCATGTGCGGGTCCAGCATCTTTTCGTAAAAGTCGTTGTCCAAATCGTAGTGTTGGTTCGCCACTCTCTTGGAG